>NZ_CP013611.1:0-2400000 GCF_001482385.1 Pseudoalteromonas rubra | reverse complement strand
AGGGTTGTTTGTGGTGATCAAATAATGCAATGATGGCCTGCCTATGCAGGCCATCATTGCTGTACTTAAAGCAGATCGGTTACCGCAATACCCAAGCCCAGGCGCTGAATGTGTGCGTTGTAGTCAATCAAGCTCTCGCCATAGCCATTAAAATATTGAACATAGCCTCGCACCCGTGAGGAGCCAAGCAAAGGAAACGACCAGTCGAGCTGTACCGCACCATGGTTGTCACTGTTGAAGTTGTTACGGGTCATAAAACCAAACTCATGGTCGCCGTGACGATAAGCACCGCTGAGCTCAAAATAGCCCATGTACTTGTGAATATCCGGGTTATCATCCCCTTTTGCCGCCAATGGCTCCGGCTTGTCGTCTTCTGGCAGGCGATACCAGGGTTTGAAACTAAACACGAAGCTTTCATATTCCCAGATAAAGTTTGCATAGAGGCGGTTCCAGGACCGAGAGTTTGGCTGGCTGCGGCCATTTGACTGGTGTGATGCGCCTAAAATGATGGCCATCTCATCGCCCCACAGCACATTGTCATCATTGAGGAAGTTGACCCAGAAGATCTCCGGCTCGTAATTGGTTTCACGGAACGGGGAGGAGATATCTTTGTTGTATAGCTGCCAGTAAGATTGCAATGTGACCCCAACATACACCGCCTGATCTTTGTCTTTAAAATGGCGATAAAGGGGCACTTTCATCGATATTTGGTATTTGACTTCCATGTGGTCGAGTGGCTCCCCTTCTTCTTCCTGAATGGCCTTTAAGCCATCAAAGGGGCGAGAGTTAGGGTTTTTGACATAGGTCACTGGCAGAATATAGTTGCGATTGTGCGGTGTCAGCACATTGCGGTTGTTTTCTGTGACCATTTCCCGCGCCATGCGGCGATCCAGTTTGCTGAGGTGGGTCTCTTGCAGCTTCTGACAGTAGAGTTTGAGCTGCTCAATCGTTTGTTGTTGATCACCCGCAATGATCTCATTCAGTACACATTGCTTTATCAACTCCAGATCGTCCTTCGCGTTTTGTTCATTGGCGAGCAGGGTAGAAGGGGCCAGTAAAGATAAAAAAGCGAGTAGCCTGAGTTTCATAGGCAGTGAAGTCCTTAGTCAAAAGCAAATTATCACCATAGTATCATGGCAAAGAAAAAACTAAGAAGGGCAAAATTGTCAGCAATATATTTGGTCAAGCGGTACTTGGTTGATTTTTGTTCATCTTGGCGCTAGGTTAATTAAGCACACTGCATAAAAGGAGATTGAAATGAAAATATCACTGAACAAAAAAAGTATTAAGCAACTGAGCAATAACCAACAGCTGGACCTGGCTCAGACACCGAACGTAGCTGGTGGTGCATCGGGCCACCCGGCTTGTGAATCACTGGGTTGTGATACTGCGGTGTTCCTTGGATGTCCGACTGGTCGAGATTGTTATTCTGGCCGCTTTGAGATCTGCATGCCAGATTAATCCCAATTTCACTTAATATGTGCTCATTTTGACGGAGCAAATATGACGCTATCTACGTTAAAAATTTCTTATTTAGAATATTAACTTAAGGTATAAGTTCGCAAATTTTTGCCTCGCCTCTATGGACCTAGTTGCCTCAGCGATAGCAGGGCGCGGTGTTATCGACTTTATTTTCTCGCCTCAAAGTGGCACAGTTAATTAAACAAATTGGTATAAAAAGGCCGGCGGCAACTTAGGTTGCCGCCCCACCTTAGCAAGTGAGGGTTTGCTCACCTACTCTCACGCAATCGTTGCTTCGCTCTGTATGTCATCGAGCCGGAGTATTGGCCAATACAGGTGGCTCCACTACAGTTCATAGTAGTTGGTGAAAAATTTATATAATTCAGTGCCCTGGTTGACACTGGCTGAGGCAAAATGCAGTATCGCAATGGCATCTTGTGCCAATGTGAGGCTGTGCAGAGGCGTCTCGGATAAATACTGTTCCATGCGCAAAATGCGCGCAATACACTCCCCTGCTTTAATGTGTTCACCGAGCTGCGCTTTATATTCCACCATGCCACCCATAGGCGCATAGAAAGTCAGGTAATCTTTCAGTGCGCAGGCGTAGCGTTTGATGTTCTTTGGCTGATGATTGCCATCTGCTACCACTTCTTTATGAGTCAGGTAGCTGAGAATGCTGTTGGCATCATGCACGGCTTCATCCAGATCAATTTTTTCCTGTGAACCCAGTTCAACAGTAAAGGCTTCAACGGGCACGGCCAAGTCGCGGCCTTGTACTTTTAAGGCAGTGCTGAGTTGCCACCAGGGACAGAAGCTGGCTTCATCCATTGCACCGTCAAATTCATTGGGGATCAGCAGCACATGGGGAATGTCAAAGTAGCGCGCGCTGTCTGTGGCGTATTCCGGGCAATATAAGTGTTTTGCTGAGATAGGGCCGGTATGCAGGTCCAGTACGATATCAGCCTGATGCGCCAGTTTTTGTAGTGTGAGTGCAATGCGCTTGCCAGTCGTCAGTGTATGTGCCGGCGCGTCGAGTAACGCATCGGTTGCCTGACCCAGCTGTTCACGGAAGGCGGCGATAAGTACCGCATCTGAAGCTTCACCGTGCTCAGCAAGGCAGCGCTGTACCTGATCACTGTGATCATGATACATGCGATTCCAGTTCATGCCGGTAATAGGGTCAAATCTTCCGAGCGTAAACTCCCCCGATTTTTGATTACAGCCGATCGGGTTGGCATAGGGCACCAGGGTAATGTCACCAGCCAGTGTAAGGTGTTTTAATTGTTCAAGCAGTGCATAGATCACCGCATTACCCTGTACTTCCGCGCCGTGCATATTGGCCTGAATGTACACGCTCGGGCCTGTGTCATTACCTTGCAAACGATAGACCGGGATGGTCAAAGGCAGGCCATTGGCGATTTCCCCAACCTGAATATGTTGCTGTGTGATAGTGTTCATGGTTACCTCAGATAATAGTCGGCGGTTTCGCTGTGACGAATACAGTACAATTGACCCTGAGTGAAAACATACTCTGCGGGTAGCTCATGACACAGAAAGTACGGCATACTTTCTGTGAAGCCATAGGCTCCACACTGGTCAAACACCAGCCAGTCGCCATAGTCGAGATCATCAGGCAAATTATGCGAACCAAGGTGATCCAGGGCTGTACATAGTGGGCCATGTAAATGATATTGGCGCTGAGCAGTATCAGATGCACGCAGTGCCTGCACCGGAAAAGCCTGACTGGTCACGGCCGGTCGCAACAAGTGGTTGATGCCACCTGCAAGGATGAGCTGATGTTCACCATAATTGCATTTTTGTTCCACCACCGGGTTAAGGTAGTAGCCACACTGCGCCACGGCAAAGCGACCCAGCTCCATCCATAATTCTTGCACCCCCGCTTCGGCTTTAATTTTGGCCAGGCTAGCGATGACCTGATCCCAGTCGAGTGCCTGCTGGCCTGACTCGTAAGGCACCCCTAATCCCCCGCCCAGATCTAAGATCCTCAGGCGCATACCCAGCTGTTGGCTCAGCTTAGTCAGTGGGGGGACCATCTGTTGCCACAGGCTGGCCAGTTTGGAGGCGTCGAGCATGTTGCCCCATTGAAAAATATGCAGGCCTGCAAAATCCAGCGCAGGATAGTCGCGTAAAGTCAGTTGTTGCCACTGCTCACAGCCGAGCCCAAATGGGGTCAGGCTGTCGCCGCCTAGTGGATTTTTGTCTCCTGCCGGCCAGCGTAATTGAACGCGAAGCAGCACAGTTAACGTCTGTTGACGCTGTTGTGCCGCGTCGTTCAGCCAGCGCACTTGATTCAGGCTTTCAGCAACGAAGGTGGTGACGCCAGCATCGAGGAAATGGCGGATCTGGGCCGGGGATTTAGCCGGCCCAGTGTTGAGTACGCGTTCGGCCGCAATGTCCTGGGCCAATACCTGTGTGAGCTCTCCCCGGCTGGCAACATCAAAGTTGAAGCCCGCGGTGTCCAGTGTTTTGAGGACACTGGATAACGGGTTGGCTTTAACGGCATACCACAGCTTGACCACATTTTGGGTGGTCAGGTGATTAACATGTGCGCTCAGTGCATCCAGGTCGTAGACGAAGAATGGGATGTCCAGGTCAGGGCACAGTGCAGTCAGTTGCTCACGCAGTGGCGTACTCAGTGTGGTCATTAGCGTAGTACCTCTTCGAGTTCTAACGACGCATCACTTTGTTCGTCACGGTATTTTACAATCAGTGCACAGGACATGCTCAATCCCTGTGCTTTGGCCCAGTCACTGGAGGCTGGACGCGACCCCGGGATCACAATGGCAAAAGGCGGAATGGCTTCCCCTTTTTCCAGGGTACGCTCATTCACGCAGTCATACACTGGAATGCTGGCAGACAGGCGAACACCCGGTGCCAGCACCGCACCGCGTTTTACGACTACACCTTCAACTAGCACACAGCCCGCACCAATGAACGCATCATCTTCAACTACTACCGGGCTGGCACCGACTGGCTCTAATACGCCGCCAATCTGAACAGCAGCGCTTAAATGCACATTTTTACCAATCTGGGCGCAAGAACCAACCAGTGCATGGCTGTCGACCATAGTGCCGGTGTCGATATATGCGCCAATGTTGACATAGGCTGGCGGCATGATGATGGTGCCAGAAGCAACATAAGCGCCACGACGCACGCTGCTGCCTCCGGGGACCATACGGACCGCATCTTCGGCGGCAAAACCACGTGGGGCAAGATTGTCTTTGTCTACAAAACCGCCCGGGTATTCGGTATTTTGACCCGCACGGAAGGCTGCCAGAATACCTTCTTTGACTTCGACATTAGCGTGCCAATTGCCGTGTTCATCTTGGTTCGCAGCACGTTGTGAACCATTTTCTAAATTATCTAATAGTGTTGACCAGGTCATAGGGAGCCTCTTAATTCCAGGATAAAATCTGTTCGTTCGCAGCATTCAGTGCCGCATGATTGGTTAATTCCAGGTGCGTGAGCGGTGGCCTCAGATGGGGCGTCGTGAGCGTGCCCTGCAAATGCATCAGTGTCTTTACCGGGATAGGGTTGGCAACGGCAAACAAGCTGCTGATGGCATCGGCCCAGGTAGTGAACAGGTTAGGACTGGTGCCGCTTAACGCACGGCGGACAAATTCGGCAGTTTGGCCAGGCCAGGCATTCGATGCCACTGACACCAATCCGGCCGCGCCTGCCTGTGCAAAGTAAGGCAGCAATGCATCATCACCGCTGTATATCGCCAGGCTGGGTAAGGCACGACGAAATGCTTCAAACGTGGCAATATCGCCGCTGGCTTCTTTGAGCGCCCACAGGTTGTCATGATGTGCCAGGTTCGTTAGCACTTCAGGTGCTATGGCAACGGCACTGCGCCCTGGCACGTTGTATATCATGCAGGGGACGTTTGCTGCGCTGAGCAGGGCATCAAACCAATGGGTCTGACCAACGACACCGGGTTTGGCGTACAATGGAGAGCCAAGCAACAGCGCATCGATGGGTTGCGTATTACAAAACTCGACCCACTCCAGCTGGGCCGCCAGATTGATGCCGCCGACGGCAACCATAATGGGGACCTGAGGTGCAAGCGAACAGACAAACTCAACGATTTTTTTCTGCTCGGACAGAGTCAGGGCAAGGCCTTCACCGGTACTGCCAAGCAGCAAGATGCCATTGTTGGCTTCAACTTGCTGAGCAACGAGTTGCTGTAAACTGTGATAATCGACCTGATCGCACGCGTCAAAAGGTGTGACAAGGGCCGTCCATAACGGGTAGTCAGATAACTGATCAGATAACTGAATGTGTGATTTCATCTCTACCGAACTTCTTGCTGGTCCGGTAGTCAGGAAAGCGTCCTACTCCGAACCGTTTAAAATTCGAAGAGCAATGGACTTAAAAAGAATAGGCTGCTGGCCATATTGTTTCTAAGACCAGAAGCTCTCCACCAAATGTGTTGGTGACAGTCGCTGGGATTCAACCCAGTCGCCCGAAGCAGTACGCAAGCAAAGCGCAGTGCTTCTCGGCGTTAATTCCCCTCTTTGAATTTCACAGGAGTTTGCTCTCCTCCATTCAAATACCTGAATAACGCACCTCTTCCAGCCCTAAGACGTCCACACTTTTTAGATGCATGGCCGTCTGGATAAAATAGGGTACGGGCGCATTGAAACATTTTGGCCGTCTGGGTGTCAAGTCACTCTCAGCAAAAGTTTGAAATTTAATCTAAACTGGGAAAGAGTCTGGCGCTTGGATGATCCGGCTGGTTTTGGGAGGGATAATTTGGACAATCTGGTTACACGCTATCGCCTGAAATACCTGGTCGCACTGGTGATCATGTTGCTGGTGTTGACGATGACGACTGGCCTGACTTTGTATCTGCTGGATCAGCAAAAACAGGTTGCCAGAGTGATCAATGTTGCAGGTATGCAGCGCATGCTGTCGCAAAAAGCCGCATTGCACCTGGAGTATGTCATCATCATGCGCGAACACAACGTGACGGCAGATCGTCAGGCACTGAACAATGCGCTGCAGCTTATGCAAGCCAACCATGATTTTTTGCTCATGCGCGATGGCGAGCAATACAAGCACCTCAATGCCGAGCTTTATCAATGGTATTTCGCGCAGCCGGGTGATTTGGACAGGCAATTAAAACAATATTTGGCGCTGTTGTCCGGCGTTGCCAGTCAGCCTGATTTAGATCAGAGCCAGGAGATCCATATCCGCTCTCAACTGTTGTTGCAGGGCTTAGATCATGCGGTGTTGTTGTTTGAGCAGTTTACCAATGAAAAACTTGAGAAACTGAGGAACCTGCAACTGCTGATGTGGTTACTGGGGTTGGCTTTGCTGCTCGCTGAGATTAAGTGGATATTTTTCCCTATGGAACGCAGCATCGCCAGCGCGATAGACCGCTTGCAGCAAACACGCCTGAAAGCTGAGCATGCCAACCAAAGTCGCGCCATGTTTCTGGCTCGCGCCAGTCACGAATTGCGGACGCCCTTGCAGGCTGTGCTGGGGTATCTGCACTTGTATCAGGAATCACAGCGTGACAGCTACCTTGCACAAGCGAATAAAGCAGCCCAGCAATTGAAGGCCTTGATCGCGTCTGTGGAGGACTACAACCGCTTGTCTGACGAACAGCAACCAGAGTTAAATTGTCACCCGGCCAGGCTGACCGATACTCTGGGTCAGCCTGTGGCCACTTATCGTCTGCTGGCCAGAGAGAAAGGCCTGGATTTTAGCTATCACTTTAGCAGCCACACGGAAAAAATATTTGCCTGTGATCATGAACGCCTGAGCTGGGTTATTGGTCAGCTACTCGACAATGCCGTTAAATTCACCGAGCAAGGCACGGTGAGATTGTCCGCCCGCGTGGAGCCTGTCAATCCGGAAGAGGATGAGTTCAACTGGCGTTTTTTCTGTGAAGTAGAAGACAGCGGGCCCGGATTTAATGTGGTGCAGATCAAAGCATCTGCGTCGGGCATCAGCCCGGATGGCCACCATTATCAGGGGCTGCAACTGGGGCTAGCCCGTTGCAACTTGTTGCTGGCGATTATGTCTGGTGAGTTGACTTTTTTACCCTGTGAACCGCATGGTACAAAAGCATCTTTGAGTTTGCCGCTGAAGCGACTCCCGGAGCCGGAGCCGGTAAGTGGACTGACCCACCATAAAGTGCTGCTGGTGGAAGACAATCAATTGAATGCCAAAATTATTGAAAAAATGTTGGATAACATGGAGCTAACCAGTATTCATGTGAGTCATGGGGGACAGGCCATTGAGGTATTGGCGCACCAGTCTTTTGATGTGATCCTGATGGACTTGAATATGCCGATTATGGATGGTTTTAAAGCCATTAAAGAGATCCGTCAGACGCTGATGTTGTCGACGCCAATTTTGGTGTTGACTGCGAATACCTCAGAGCAGGCAATTAAATCGGCCGTGCAGCTTGGCGCGACCGATTATTTGTTTAAGCCTGTTGAAAAGGGAGCATTGGAGCGCGCCCTGCACAAAGTGCTCACCCTCAGCGACGCAACTTAATGTTGCCAACACCGACTTCGATATCCAGGCTATGCTCCCCCTGGCCATGATAGCGTAAAGTTTCACCGACCATATTGCGTTCCGTTTCAGCGTTACCCGGCAAGTCAGAGAGCTTGGTTTTACCGACACCAGAATCGAATCGTACACGTCGGAAGTCTTTGGCGTCTGCTTCTATCGTGACATTGCCGACTCCCACTTCGACATCGGCGTCATTATTTAATCCGAGCAATTTAACATTGCCAACATCTACCTCGACATCTAGCTCCATTGACTCAGGGACTTTCACTGTCCAGTCCTGTTTTACATACTTACTGTTGAGGCTCAGGCTAAGCTCGTTGCCTGCCCGGCGGCTTGCCAGTTGCACGTCTTCCAGTGCATCCGTCACTTTATCTATGTCATGCTCGACGGGTTCGAGTTCAATGGTGACCTCGATGGTTTTGCCTGAATGCGTTTGTGTTTTTAATTTACCAATAGGAAACTGGATCTCGAGCTCTGTGCTGTCGGCCAGTTCAAAGGTCTGTGTTAGTGTGCGTGTCTCTTTAGCCTGAGTGGTGGCACTTAGCACCAACAGTGCCGCAGTTATCAGATTTTTTCTCATCCTGTTGTTCTTCCATTCTGTCGTTTTGATATCTGTATGACGCGGGTTAAAACACAAAGGTTTAAAAGCAATGTAAATAAAGTCGCTTTTAAGTGCATTACTTGACCCGTTGAACGGTGAACCCTCGTGCTGTCAGCTGAGTAAGCAGTCCATGCTGCTGTGGTAAATGTAGCGCACCCACGGCGATAAAATGCGCTGATTTGGCCAGTCTGGGTGTCAATGTCGCTACCCAGTTGTTATTACGTTGAATGAGCATGACTTGCTCGGCGTGCTGGCCATACTCGGAGTCATCAAAACTCAGTTTATAAAAGGTATTTAGTTTCTGATAATTGCCTTGTTTCCAGGCTGTTATCATTTGGGTGAAGTATCGCTCAAAGTCCTCAACCTGCTTCAGTGTGTCGGCAATCATGGCATCGTTTTGATCGCCCAAAGTACTGAACAAGGTCAGCTGTTGTTCCAGACTTTCCAATTCCATGATGGGCTTTTTGATGCGGGTGGCATACTCGATTATTTGCTTATCAATGCCATAGTCTTCACTGAATCCCGCTTGTTGATACTCGAGTCGCAGAATGGTGAGCATAACAGACCAGGGCTGATAGCTTTCAAACAGCGCGATATCGATTTTGCGCTTAGAGAGATAATCTTTTACTTGTTTATAAGTCACCGTAGACAGGCTGGTTTGAAGTGTATTCCCTGGTTTTTGCAGCATAAAAGGTAAGGTTTTGCGTTGTAGCTCCAGGGGGCTAATGGCTTCGGTATTGAGCTCGACGACCACTGTTTGACTGCTTTTTATAGCGGCTTTTATACGCGGATCCAGGCCGTGCATTGTGCTATCTCCAACGTGTACAGTACCAAACAGGTAAGACGTGATGCCGTTTTTTTCTACGCTCCATAGTGCAGGTTGTGCGATAGCAATCTGGCTGAGGAGTAACAAAAAGAGTGTAAAGATAAACTGTGTCAGGCGAATAAAGTGAGGCATGGTTCCCTCCAAATGTTCAAAACTGGGCACATCATAATCAATTCCCGGAGTAAATCATAAAAATTTAATGTTGTGATGAGCAAGAATGAATCGTGTGGGAAAAAACACTCACTTTAGTTTATTCCAGGTGGTGTGTTTATATTTGGTATTTTTTATCCTTATTTTGATGTTATTTTGAATTTTGTTTTGTTTTTGTGCAATTCAAGTAAGGAAATGAGCATAATTTTTAGGGTTGACTTGTTGGGTGGCTACGGGTTAATAATAGAAAAAGAGCACAACAGAGCGCTTAGCGCACGTGCAAGGTATTCGTTTTTTCAGAAGAGCAGTGACATGTTAAAAACAGTTTCTCTACTAGTCGTGATTATCAACGTGGTGATTATTATTACCGCGGGGGCTGGTTAGTGCTGTTCGAAAAGTATTAGCAAAAAGCCCCCCGCACTGAAAAGTTCGGGGGGCTTTTTCGTTTTAGGGCCAAATTCAAATTCAAATTCAAAGACAAAGGGCAATGGGCAAAACAATGACAGGCGCACAATTGGTAATAGACATGTTAGTAAAACAAGGGGTGAGTTCAGTATTCGGGTATCCGGGTGGTGCCATCATGCCGATTTACGATGCGTTATACGGTGCGCCACTAAAGCATTACCTGACGCGTCACGAGCAAGGCGCAGGGTTTGCTGCGGTTGGCTATGCCAGAAGCACAGGTAAGCTGGGTGTATGTTTTGCTACTTCAGGTCCGGGCGCAACCAATCTGGTGACGGCGCTGGCTGATGCCATGATGGACTCAGTGCCCTTGCTTGCGATCACCGGACAAGTTCCTACCGCAGCGATTGGCTCAGATGCTTTTCAGGAAGTCGATGTCTTGGGTATGTCGTTGTCTTGTACCAAGCACAGCTTTATGGTCGAGCGTGGTGAAGACCTGGCTGAGGTGTTGCAGGAGGCCATGCACATTGCGCAATCGGGCCGCCCCGGCCCGGTATTGGTTGATATCCCTAAAGACATTCAACAGGCACAGGTCCCTGTTCATGGTTGGCAGGCCGAAGCGCACCAGCCAGCTCCGCTGTCGAGCTTTGAGTTGGACAAAGCCAACGAGTTGTTAGCTCAGGCGAAAAAGCCGGTTGCTTATGTGGGGGGCGGTGTTCACAGTGCAGATGCACAAGCTGAGTTGATGGCTTTTTTGCAGCGTACACAGATGCCAGCCGTGTCGACCTTGAAAGCACTTGGCAGTGTAAAACCTGATTATGCCTACGACCTGGGTATGTTGGGAATGCACGGTGGTCAGGCAGCCAATCTGGCAGTGCAAGAATGTGATTTGCTGGTTTGTATCGGTGCGCGCTTTGACGACCGGGTAACCGGCAACCTGGCCAAGTTTGCCGCTGCGGCCAAAGTGATCCACCTGGATATTGACCCGGCCGAAGTTGGTAAGCGTAAACCCGCTGCGGCTTCACTGATCGCCGATTTGAAAGTGTCGCTGCCTTTATTACAGGGCGAACTGGCTCCGGCGCCGTGGCGTGCTCATATCAGCGCACTGGCTGAGCAGCACGCCTGGCGCTACGACTACCCCGGCGACAAAGTGTTTGCACCTTATTTGCTTAATCGCCTGAGCCGTTTGATGCCGGATACTGGGGTGGTGTGTTGCGATGTGGGTCAGCACCAGATGTGGGTGGCACAACATATGCGCTTTAGTCACCCAAGTAATCACCTGAGCAGTGGGGGAGCTGGGACTATGGGGTTCGGTTTACCGGCTGCCATCGGTGCTCAGGTTGCCCGGCCTGATGATATGGTGATCACGGTCTCTGGTGATGGCTCCATCATGATGAATATTCAGGAGCTGGCAACGATACGGCGCAATAACTTACCGGTCAAAATTGTCATTCTCGATAACCAACGTCTGGGTATGGTACGCCAGTGGCAGCAGCTCTTTTTTGATGGCCGCTATAGTGAGACCAATTTGTCAGACAATCCGGATTTTGTACAACTGGCGGCAGTGTTTGGGATCCCGGGGCAGACCATCACCCGTGCCGATGAGGTCGATGGTGCAGTTGATGCACTATTGGCTTCCACGGGACCTTATATATTGCACGCTTGCATCGACGACAAAGAAAACGTCTGGCCATTGGTACCGCCAGGCGCGGCTAATCATGAAATGATGACGCAATCGCAGCAGCAAAACTAAACTTATTTCCTTTGACGGAGCGAATACCATGAAACATCAACTCACCGTAGCGGTAAACAATCAAGCCATCGCAGTCGAGCGTTTTTTACGCGTCGCCCGTCATCGCGGGTTTCGCCTGACGCAACTGGAGCTCCAGGGCCACGAAGAGTTATTTCACGTCAAAATGACAGTAGATAGTGACAAACCTATCTATCTATTGACGTCACAATTAAATAAGCTTGTTGAAGTGCAATCAGTCGATCTGCACACACTACAGCAGGCAATATAATAAATAAGGTTTTAAATAATGACACAAACTTCACAATACATTTGGCACAACGGCGAATTGATCCCATATGAGCAAGCAACCACACATGTGCTCAGTCACGCCATTCATTATGGTAGCTCCGTATTTGAAGGGATCCGAGCGTACGATACGCCAAAGGGTCCGGCTATTTTCCGTCTGAAGGATCACATTCAGCGCTTATTTGACTCGGCCAAAATCTATCGCATCGAGATCCCTTACACGCAGGAAGAGATTATGCAGGCGTGTAAAGCCGCGGTGGCTAAAAATGGCTTCACCAATGCCTATCTGCGTCCATTTGCCTTTTTAGGTCACGTTGGTTTGGGGGTGCATCCAAAATCACACCGGGCCGAGGTCACTGTCGCGGCGATGGAGTGGGGCGCATATCTGGGTGAAGGCAGCCTGGAAAATGGGGTTGATGCCTGTGTTTCCTCGTGGCAGCGCCTGGCACCGAATACGATGCCAACTGCCGCAAAAGCAGGTGGTAACTATTTGTCATCTCAGTTGATCACCGCAGAAGCCAAGCGTCACGGTTATGTTGAAGGTATCGCACTGGACGTAAACGGCTATCTCAGTGAGGGTGCTGGCGAGAACCTGTTTGTGATCCGTAAGGGCATCATCTATACCCCGCCAACCACGGCGAGTATCTTGCCGGGCCTGACTCGTGACACCATCATGCATCTGGCCAAAGCGCGAGGCTATGAAGTCAGAGAAGAGCCAATCGCTCGTGAGGGTCTGTATCTGGCAGACGAGTTCTTTATGGTGGGCACTGCGGCTGAAGTGGTACCGGTGCGCAGTGTTGATCAGATCCAGGTGGGTGATGGTCAGCGCGGACCTATCACCGCAGAATTGCAGCAGGCTTACTTTGATTTGGTTAAAGGACAAAGTGAGGATCCGCAAGGCTGGCTGGATTACGTAAACGAATAAAACCGGCACATTAACGCTTACACGCCGGACTGACTGGGTCCGGCATACATATTTTGGAATGAGGAAAGCCGTTGCCAGATGGGGCAACGCAAACTGGAAAAGGGGTCAACATGGCAAAGTTACGCAGCAAAACAACCACTGAAGGCAGACAACAAGCAGGCGCCCGTGCACTATGGCGCGCCACCGGTATGACCGACAGTGATTTTCATAAGCCCATTGTGGCGGTGGTGAACTCGTATACCCAGTTTGTGCCCGGGCATGTGCACCTCAACCAACTCAGCGAATTGATGGCGGACGCTATCCGGGAAGCCGGCGGCGTGCCGCGCGAATTTAATACCATTGCCATTGATGATGGCATTGCGATGGGCCATGGCGGCATGTTGTATTCCTTGCCGTCGCGAGATCTCATTGCTGATTCTGTAGAATATATGGTCAATGCGCACTGTGCAGATGCCATGGTGTGTATTTCAAACTGCGATAAGATCACCCCGGGGATGCTGCTGGCGGCACTGCGGTTGAATATCCCGGTGATCTTTGTCTCAGGCGGACCAATGGAAGCGGGCAAAACGCGTCTGGCTGATATCGACATTAAACTGGACCTGGTAGATGCCATGGTCAAAGGGGCCGATCCCAGCGTCAGTGATGAAGACTCAGATAAAGTGGAGCGTTCAGCCTGTCCAACTTGTGGGTCTTGCTCCGGGATGTTTACGGCTAACTCAATGAATTGTTTATTGGAAGCGCTGGGACTGGCATTGCCGGGCAATGGCACCACACTGGCCACGCATGCCGATCGCCGTTTTTTATATGAAGGCGCAGCAAAGCGTATCCTGGCATTGTGTGATGAGTATTATGGCAAAGACAATGAGGCAGCACTGCCGCGTAACATTGCTAATCAGGCCGCGTTTACCAATGCGATGACCTTAGATATTGCAATGGGTGGTTCATCTAATACGGTATTGCACCTGCTCGCTGCTGCAATAGAAGGGGGAGTTGAGTTCGATATGGCTGACATTGACCGCTTATCTCGCACAACTCCTTTCCTATGTAAAGTGGCGCCGGCAACCCAGCAGTACCATATCGAAGATGTTCACCGGGCCGGTGGCATTATGGCTATCCTCAATGAATTGGCTAAAGCTGACAAACTCGATCTGGCGGTGGGACATGTTGCAGGTGGCACGCTGGGTGAGGTCATTAAGCGTTGGGATGCGACCGATCCGGCCAATGAGCGGGCGCAAACTTTCTATCGTGCTGGTCCCGCAGGCGTACGTACCACCCAAGCAATGAGTCAGGAATGTCGCTGGGACGAGCTGGATCTGGACCGCGAGGGCGGCTGTATTCGCAGTGTTGAACATGCATTTCGTCAGGATGGCGGACTAGCTGTGTTGACCGGCAACCTGGCATTGGACGGGTGTATTGTGAAAAGTGCGGGGGTAGAAGACGACATGCTGTGCTTTGAGGGCACGGCTGTGGTGTTTGAATCTCAGGACGATGCGGTTGAAGGGATCCTGGGTGGCAAGGTGAAAAAGGGCGATGTCGTGGTGATCCGCTACGAAGGCCCGAAAGGTGGACCTGGGATGCAGGAAATGTTGTATCCGACCAGCTACCTCAAATCCATGGGGCTGGATAAAGACTGTGCCTTGTTGACGGATGGTCGCTTCTCTGGCGGGACGTCTGGTTTGTCGATAGGCCATGCCTCTCCTGAAGCGGCCAGTGGGGGAGCGCTGGCACTGGTCGAAAATGGCGATATCATCCGCATTGATATTCCAGCACGCAGCATCGACGTCTTATTGGATGTACAGCAACTTGAGGCACGCAAAGCACAGCAGGCAGCACGTGGTAAAATGGCTTATAAGCCATTGGACCGTCAGCGCTATGTCAGCCCGGCTTTGAAAGCTTACGCCTTATTGGCAACCAGTGCTGACAAAGGTGCAGTACGCGATTTTGAAAAGTTGGAGGCATTGAGTTAACTATGGTGGCAAAAGAGCTCGATTATTTTCGTGCTGTTGTGCAGGCCAATGTCTCGCCGCTGGTCCGGGAAACCGAGGTCAGCGAGCTGAGCGGGCTTTCGGCCCGGCTCGGACATCAGATCTGGCTTAAGCGCGAAGACCAACAACCCGTTTATTCATTCAAGCTGCGTGGGGCATACAACAAGCTGAGCAAACTCCCTACTGGCAGTCTTGTCGTTACAGCATCCGCTGGTAATCATGCGCAGGGGGTAGCATTAAGCGCTGCACACCTGGGCCATCGTGCCATCATTGTGATGCCAGTCACGACACCCGAGATCAAAGTTAATGCAGTGCGTAATCAGGGAGGCGAAGTGGTGCTGCATGGTCATCACTTTGATGCTGCTCAGGAGTATGCGCAGTCCTTGTGTCAGTCACAAGGGGGCGTGTTTGTGCCACCGTTCGATGATAAAGAGGTGATCATTGGTCAGGGCACCGTCGCACGAGAATTGATGCAGCAACTTCATCATTTGGATGTGGTCTTTATTCCCGTGGGCGGCGGCGGTTTGCTGGCAGGGATGGCGGTTTATATTAAGTCTTTGCGTCCGGAAATCCGGGTGATTGGTGTGGAAGCGCAAGAAAGCGCTTGCCTGAAAGCTGCGATGGAAGCCGGGCGGCCGGTGGAACTGGAGCGGGTCGGCAGTTTTGCTGATGGTGTGGCGGTGAAACGCATCGGCAGTGAGACTTTTCGTCTTGCTGAGCAGTTCTGTGATGATGTGGTCACGGTCAGTGCAGACGAAATTTGTGCGGCGGTACAGGATATTTTCGTTGAAACCCGCGCCATCGCAGAGCCTTCCGGGGCACTGGCCACGGCCGGGCTTAAAAAGTGGTGTCAGGAGCGCGACGAGCGGGGCTTAACACTGGCTGCTGTGCTATCCGGCGCGAACCTGAATTTTGATCGCTTACGGTATATTGCTGAACGCACGGCACTGGGTGCTCGCAGCGAAGCATTGTTGGGTGTGACCATAGAGGAATCCAAAGGCAGCTTTAAACGCTTTTGTCACACTTTGTCTGGCAGGGCAATCACGGAGTTTAACTATCGTTACGCCGGTGGCGATACCGCACAGATCTTTGCGGGGGTCGGTTTACGAGGTGGTGAGCAAGAGTTGCAGGAGCTTAAAACCAGCCTGAGTGAAGCGAATTACCAATTTACTGACTTGTCCGACAACGAACTGGCCAAGTTACATATCCGCTATATGGTTGGTGGCAAGCCGCCCGTTGCACTGAGTGAGCGGTTATTTCGCTTCGAGTTTCCAGAATATCCTGGCGCTTTAGCGCGCTTTTTAGAGACCTTAGGGAGTAACTGGAACATTACCTTGTTTCACTATCGTAATCATGGTGCCGCGCAGGGGAATGTGCTGGCGGCGTTTGAGCTGGGCTCACAAGACAGTGCCCGGTTTGATGAGCATTTGCAGCGTCTGGGTTATCAGTATCAGGAAGAGACCGATAATCCGTGTTTCAGGCAGTACCTTCAGCATGACATGATGCAGGCGGATCGCCGCGTCAGCTAGTTTTGCATTCCGTCCGGCGCCTTCTATAGTTGTAACAGGGCAGGCTCCGGGCGCGTATCACAATGAGTTATCATCACTTTGTATTGGCCATTGCGCTGTGGTGGAGCAGTGCGCTTAGCGCATTGGAAGAAGTGACACTACAACTCAAATGGACCCATCAGTTTCAATTTGCCGGTTATTACATGGCCCTCAATAAAGGTTTTTATCGCCAGCAGGGATTAAACGTGAAAATCGTGCCTGCCGATCCGGATAACCCGGATGAGCAATTTAAAGTGTTGTCAGGTCAGGCGCAATTTGGCGTGACCCACTCAGGTATTTTACAACAGCGCTTGCAGGGTAAGCCATTGGTGGCCCTGGCCGCGATTTTCCAGTCTTCTCCTTACTGCTGGATGGTGCGTGCCGACAGTGATATCTATGTCCCGAAAGATTTCGTGGGGAAAAAAATCAGCCACCTTGGTCGAATCGAGGGGGCTGAACTCGTGGTGATGCTGGAGCGGGCGGGGATAGATGTCCCACACTTACCCCTGTATGCCGGGCTGGAACCCATCAAGGATTTTTTTGCCGGGCGCTTTGATGCATTGCAGGTCTATATTTCAAACGAACCTTTTAAGCTGGCACAGCAGGGCATTGCGACCCGGCAGATCTGCCCCAAGCACTTTGGTCTGAATGTCTATGCGGACATTTTATTT
Source organism: Pseudoalteromonas rubra (assembly GCF_001482385.1). Taxonomy (NCBI): domain Bacteria; kingdom Pseudomonadati; phylum Pseudomonadota; class Gammaproteobacteria; order Alteromonadales; family Pseudoalteromonadaceae; genus Pseudoalteromonas; species Pseudoalteromonas rubra. The sequence continues at coordinate 2,382,845 of NZ_CP013611.1, read as the reverse complement.
ACCTCGGAAGATGTCCTGAATTATCGCCCGCAAACCGTCGCCCGATTTCGTCGCGCTTCCTTACAGGGCTGGCGCTATGCCATGAGCAACCCCGATGAAGCGCTGGCGGTCACTAAAGCTGAGTATGCAACCACGAAGAGCATTTCTGCGCTGGCAAACGAGGCTGATAAACTGATGCCCTTTATCAAAGCGCCAGGCATTGCACTGGGTGCTATGTCTCAGGCTCGCTGGTTGTGGATTGCTCAGCTTTATCGGCTCGACCTTGCTGATTTTCATGAACAAAAACATAAGTTTATTTATGCCGAGCCGGATCAAGAAGAGGATAGCTGGTCGTGGATGTTGACCCTGGCGGCGATAGTGGGTGTGATCTGTGTGCTCATGTACATACATTTGATTTTCTTCCGTCACCGGCGTTTTACCTTAAAATGACTGGCAGTGCTTTGCGAGATGGGCGCAAGCGCATACAATGAGCGCCCTTTAGTTAGTTCGGTATTGGTGGCCAGCATGCACAGTTCCTTTTCTTCTCAGTTTTTAGCCCTGGATGCATTGCTCACAGACACACGTCGTTACTGGCAATTACTGGCATTCGATCATATCGACATCCCCTGGCCAGATCTGGAAGAGGCGTTGTTATCGCTGAGTGATGAGGACGTGACGGCTCTGGATCGGGACCCAGAGTCACTGATAGCATTTCTTACACCTTATATTCCGGCATTGCAAACGCTCCCGACTTTGACGGCGCTGACACTGGACGTTGCGAGCCGGCCGGACTTTCCGTTTTGGCTCAGTAATGGCATCAAGGGCCGCAAGTTGACTCAGTTACAGGACTTTGTTGCTCAGGTATATCAGCCAAAGCTGCCGGTACTGGAGTGGTGCGCGGGTAAAGGCCACCTGGGTCGCTTGCTGGCTTATTTGGGCGCGGAACATGTCGACAGTGTTGAGTTGCAGGCGGCTTTGTGCCAGCAAGGGCAGCACAGTGCCGAGCAACAAAAGTTGGCCATGACCTTTCATTGCGCCGATGTACTTAATGATCCGATCACACAGTATTTTCGACCACGTCAGCAGGCTGTTGCATTGCATGCCTGCGGTCGGTTACATCAGACCTTTATGGAACAGGCGAGCGCCGCACAGTGCGAGCAGATCAGCCTGTCACCTTGCTGTTATCATCTGTTTACTGAGCCCACCTACCAGCCGATGAGTGGCGTTGCAGCGCACAGTACTTTGGAATTGTCACACAGTGACATGAAGCTGGCGTTGCAGGAGACGGTTACTGCACCAGGGAGAGTTGCGAAAGTACGTAAACGAGAGGTCCAGTGGCGACTGGCTTTTGATGCGCTGCGTCGTGATGTGACTGGCGATACTCAGTACCTCAGTGTGCCCTCTGTGAATAAAGCGATTTTTTCCGGGCCGTTCGTTGATTTCTGTCACTGGGCAGCTGAACAAAAGCAGTTAGACTTACCGGCACACTTTGATGCTGACTATTACCTGGTACAAGGGCGTGCACGTCAGCGTATCACTGAGCGCATAGAGCTGGTGCGCCATGCGTTTCGTCGCGCCATAGAAGTGTGGCTGGTGCTCGACAGGGTGTTATATCTTGAACAGGCCGGGTATGATGTCAGCCTCTCGGAGTTTTGTCATAAATCACTGACGCCAAGAAATATTTTGATCCAGGCTACGCGGTGTCAATCAGCAAAATAAGGAACAACTATGTGCCAGTCTGACAGTCAGCTGCAACATCTGCTCAATAATAATCGCCAGTGGGCGAAACAGACCCAGACCAATAACCCGGAGTTTTTTGCCAAATTATCCATGCAGCAGAATCCCAATTATCTGTGGATTGGCTGCTCGGACTCCCGGGTGCCAGCCAACCAGATTGTTGATTTGATGCCGGGAGACTTGTTTGTCCACCGCAATGTGGCCAACGTGGTGGTGCATACCGATCATAACTGTTTGTCTGTGATGCAGTACGCCATTGAGGTGCTGAAAGTCGAACATGTGTTGGTCGTGGGTCACTACGGCTGTGGTGGGGTGCGTGCTGCGCTGGAAGATGCCCGTCTGGGCCTGATCGATAACTGGTTACGCCATGTCGGCGATGTCAAAGAGATGCACCAGGCGATGCTCAATGAAATACAGCCTGATCAACGTTGCGATGCGTTATGTGAGCTGAATGTGATAGAGCAGGTCAGAAACGTCTGTCGAACCAATGTGGTGCAGGATGCCTGGTCGCGGGGGCAAAAGTTGACCATTCATGGCTGGGTATATGGTCTGGCGGATGGCTTGCTGAAGGAACTCAATACACAGATTGAACAGGAAGAGCAACTGGTAGCGCACTATGAACGGGCCCTGGTCGATCTGGCCAGGCGATACCAGTTGTAGGTATTACTGTTCTGGCTGGTCGCTGTCTTGTGCTGCCAGCTTAGCCTCTAGTTCGGCCACTTTGGTTTCGAGTTCGGTGAGTTTTTCACGGGTTTTGATCAGTACTTTGCTCTGAATATCAAACTCTTCACGACTGACAAAATCCATTTCTGCCAGTTTATTCTGAATAGCCTGTTTGGTTTTGCTTTCAAAAGTGTCTGCAAGGTTTTTCACACCTTGTGGCATGTTACTGGAGATCTGCTTGGCGATTTCTTCGATTTTTGCTGGGTTGATCATGGGCTGGCCTCTAAGCTTGATTATTGTCTCTATCTTACCTAAAGCGGTCACCGGTTAAAAGCGCTTGGGATCCACTTGAGCATTACGGTAAACTTAGCAGCTTATTGACTAAAGGTGATCACAGAATATGAAACTGAACCCGAAACAAGACGAAGCTGTTAAGTATATCAGCGGACCCTGTCTGGTACTGGCCGGTGCTGGCTCTGGAAAAACCCGGGTGATCACCAATAAAATTGCTTATCTGGTACAAAAATGTGAATACAAGGCACGTAACATTGCGGCGGTGACCTTTACCAATAAAGCTGCTAAAGAGATGCGTGAGCGAGTGTCACAGACGCTGGGTAAACAAGAAGCCAAAGGTTTATGGGTATCGACCTTCCATACGCTGGGGCTGGAGATCATAAAAAAAGAAGTGAAAACGCTGGGTTACAAACCTGGCTTTTCCTTGTTTGACGATCAGGATACGAATCAGTTACTGGCCGAATTGACAGAAAAAGAGCTGGATCGTGACAAAGATCTGCTCAACCAGCTAAAAATGCAGATCGGCAACTGGAAAAATGAACTGATCCAGCCAGAGCGGGCGATCCGAGAGGCCAAAGAGGCACAAAAGGCGTTGTTTGCGCAGCTTTATGCCCGCTATCAGACCCAGCTTAGAGCGTATAACGCGTTAGATTTTGACGATCTGATCATGATCCCCACCTTATTGCTAAACAGTTCCGTCGAAGTACGCGAACGCTGGCAGGCCCGTTTTCGTTATATGCTGGTGGATGAGTATCAGGATACCAATACCAGCCAGTATCAGCTGGTAAAATTGTTGGTGGGCGAGCGCGCCCGCTTTACTGTGGTAGGGGATGACGACCAGTCCATTTATTCATGGCGTGGTGCCAAGCCACAAAATCTGGTGCTGCTGAGCAAAGATTTTCCGGGATTACGCCTCATTAAGCTGGAACAAAACTATCGTAGTGCCGGGCGGATCCTGAAAGCGGCAAATATTCTGATCGCCAATAACCCTCATGAATTCGACAAAAAACTTTTCAGTGAACTGGGTTATGGGGATCCGCTGCGCTTGATTGCAACCCGAGATGAAGAACATGAATCCGAGCGGGTCGTCGCTGAGATCATTTCTCATAAGTTTATGAAGCGGACCAGCTATCGTGATTACGCCATACTGTATCGGGGTAACCATCAGGCGCGGGTGTTCGAAAAAGCCCTGATGGCGAACCGCATTCCGTATAAAATCAGCGGTGGCATGTCGTTTTTTGCTCGCAGTGAGATCAAAGACATCATGGCGTATTTGCGGCTACTGGTAAATCAGGATGATGACAATGCTTTTTTGCGGATCGTCAACACGCCACGACGTGAGATAGGACCCGTCACCCTCGAGAAACTCGGCAGTCTGGCCAACGATAAACACATTAGCTTATTTGCCGCGTGTTTTGAGCCTGAGTTGCCGCAACGTCTCAGTGGTCGCGGTCTGAATGCGCTGATGGGATTTGCCCGTTGGGTGGTTGAATTGAGTGACCGAGCAACCAGGGGAGACACACTCGAAGCGGTTAAAGATATGGTGCGAGAGATCAATTACGAAGCCTATTTGTATGAGTCATCGCCCAGCGCGAAAGCCGCCGAGATGCGCATGAAGAACGTCTCGGAACTGTATCGCTGGATCAGCGATATGCTGACCGGCGATGCGGATAATCCACCTATGACTTTGCCTGAGGTGGTTAGCAAACTAACACTGCGAGACATGCTGGAGCGCAACGAAGAAGAAGACGACAGCGATGCGGTGCAACTGTTGACGCTGCATGCCTCGAAAGGCCTGGAATATCCCCATGTCTTTATGGTCGGAATGGAAGAGGGGTTACTACCGCATCAGACCAGCATTGATGAAGACAATGTTGAAGAAGAGCGGCGTCTGGCTTATGTAGGCGTAACGCGTGCACAGCAGACGTTGACCATGACCTATGCCAAAAGCCGTCGTCAGTTTGGTGAGCAGATCACACCAGAGCTCAGCCGATTTGTTCAGGAGATGCCGCAAGATGACATTCAAAGTGAGGGCAAAAAACCCGTACAGTCGCAGTCTGAACGTATGGAGAAAGGTCAGGCCAGAGTTGCGAACCTGCGTGCGATGCTGAAACGTTAAAGCGGCAGAGATTCGTGTGAAGAGGGCACTTCGCTTGGCTTAGTGCCCGATAAGCTCTGCTGTTTACCAAAAAATAAACTCAGCCCGTGACGTTCCAGTAAACTTCTGAAGTTCAGTATCGCAGGACCTTTGGCGATGACCTGAATGGCTTTGAGGGCTGTGACCGCAAGGATCCCCTGCAATTGCACATCATAGCTGTTTTGTTGCAGCACCCGTTTGCTGAATGTAGAACTGAGCAGCAGATATTTAAAATCAATTTGGCTGAGCAGCGCTAGATCACAGCGGTCTTTGGCAAAATCATTGAGACCCACGGCGATGCCTAGGCTACATAGCTCTTTGAGGTTTTCGAGCTGCATGCTGGACGCGTAGCGGATTTCGCTTTCATCAAACAACAGGCACAGGTGGCTGGTGCGTTGACTCAATAATTGTTTCAGCTCTGTAAAGGTGGTGCTTTCCAGGATCGCACAGGAGCAGGCAAACAGCACATCCGCAGTTTGCGCTTTAGCTATGCGCTCGGTCTGTTCGAGTGCCTGACTGAGCAACTGCATTTCTATTTTTAGCTGCTCATCTTTTGCCGCGGCAAATTTCTTGAGGATATCAAAACTGGTGCTGCCCAAAACAGGGTGTTCACCAAAGGCTTCGAGCATCACAATATGCTGACCATGATTGGCCATATTCACAATTTCTGTGCTGCGAAAATGGATCGGCAGGGCACTCAGGTGATGATATTCCGTTTGTTTGCTTTGTGTGCTGGCAGCGCTGAGCAGCGGGTGATAAAACTCATAACGACCGCGACCGGCATTCTTAGCGTAGTACATGGCGGCGTCGGCATCGCGGATAATCTCATCGGTATCTTTGTAGTCTTTGTTGCTATAAGTAATACCAATACTGGCACCACTTTGCATGCACAGGCCTTTCATACAGAACGGTTGCTGCATGACTCTGATCAGGCGCTTTGCAACGTCTTCTGCTTGCTGGCGATCGCTCAGATGATCCAGCAGGATCACAAACTCATCTCCCGCCAGACGGGCTAATAAGTCGTGCTCACGAATGCATTCTGAAAATGCTTTACTGACCCAGATTAAAAACTGATCACCCGCCTGATGCCCGAGCTCATCGTTGATGTCCTTGAATTTATCCAGGTCGATAAACAACACAGCAAAATTATTGTCCGGATAACGTTGGTACTTTTGTAAGGTTTTTTCCAGCTGGGTCAAAAATAACAAGCGGTTGGGCAGCGTCGTAAGCGGGTCATGGTGGGCATCATGATAGAGTTGCTGCTCAATCTTTTTTCTTTCCTCGATTTGCATTTGCAAATGTAAATTGGTCTGGCGTAATTCTTTGGTTTTTTCTGCGACCCGATGCTCTAGTTCCAGGTTACTGGCCTTGAGTGCCTGGTTGGCAAGGTGTGTTTGTAACACCGAGGCGATTTGATTCGAGACAAATGAAATTAATTCAACATCCTCGTGATTATATTCGTACTCATGGTTATATGCCTGGCAGGCAATGAGGCCGATGACCCCTTTGGCGGTTTTCAGCGGGGCGCCCAGCCAGCTGGTTGCCGCGTTTTGTAGCTGATAATTGTCCGGACGTTTGACGATTTCATTGTCGATCAATACTTGTGCACGCTTTGTGTCTATCAGTTGACTGCGTTCAGTGGTGATCACTAACTCGCTGTAGCCATTGGCAAATGGACGCGGTTTGTACTGAGTCATCTCATCCACGCTGTACGGGAAGCTGAGCCAGTCTGAGGCCTTGTCATGTAATGCGATAAACAGGTTATCAGCAAAGGTAATGGACCGCATGATTTGGTGAACTTGCTGATATACATCGTCGATATCACTGAACTGAGTCGCCAATTCCGCGATCTTAAAGAGGATCTGCTGGCGCTCCAGTGCCCGTTTACGTTGCTCTATTTCAGTATTGAGTGCCTCGTTACTCTGCATTAGAGCACGGGTACGAATTTTAACTTCTGATTCTAACAACTCACGCTTTTTTACCCGTTCAATGGCGGTTGCCAGGTACAGGGACATGACTTCGAGCAGTTCTACCTGCTGCTCGCTGTAATGCTGATCCGGCGCATAGTTTTGTGACACCATGACGCCGATAATGGTTTTTTCGCGGAAAATAGGCACACCGACCCAGTGCTCAGCCTGAGTGCCCAGCGCTTTAAACAGGCCTTGTGCACTCATTTGCTCCATCTGCTGACGCTTGAGGTACAAAGTTTGTCGGTTTTTAAAAACGTAGCCTGTTATGCCCTGGCTGAAGTGGTTTGCTTCGTGCAGTGGCACTGAGATGCCGTCTTTCTCATCGACAAAATAAGACAGTTCCAGCCCCTGAGTGAACTGGTTTTGCAGCACAACATAAAAGCTTTTGCTCGGTAAGTATTGCTCTAAAATGCTATGAATAGCGGGATATAGCAGCGTCAACTCCGCAACTGTGCTGGCCTGCTCGGATAACTGGATCAGGGCATGTTGCAAGTGAGAGTGTTGTTTGTACTTTTTCAGCAAGGACTCTAAACGGTGGTTTTTCCGAGTCAGTTTGCGAACTAAGACGCTGGGATCTTCCAATGATGAAACCAAGAGTTGTTATTGTCTATTTATTGTTCTTATATTTTCATTTTTACAATGAGGGGTCAAGTGCAAAATTTTAATAGCAATATGGTGATATTTGTCGTGAACTTTGCGACAAGAGACGCTTATTGAAGGGGGTGTATTGCTCACCCCCAACGAATGATTATTTACTTAATCATAAAATCAATGGCTGCTGCAATTTCGTCATCGCTACAGTCCATACAAGTACCACGAGGAGGCATGGCATTGAAACCATTAATTGCGTGGTCTAGCAGTACGTCGTTGCCTTTAGCAAGACGTGGTGCCCAGTCATCAGCGGTTTTTGGTGCACCCAGTGCGCCTGTGCCATGACAAGCAAAACAGGAAGCCTGATACACTTGCTCGCCTGTACGAGGGCCAGTCGGGGCCGCGGCAGCAGTATCTTCGGCACCCGCCAGGTAGACCGAGCCGACAGGCTCAAGACGCTTCTTAATCGCTTCTTCAGTTAAAGAATTGTCGAATGGCTGTGCGATTGCCGCAGTAGATAGCAATAACAGTGCTGCTGAAAGTTTCTTCATTTACCTTGCTCACTTCAAATTGAACGTGATCTATCACGATGGATGACGGAATTAAGCCGATTATAACGCCACCAACTAATTTATAAAACGTAAACTTGATTATAAGCGACTAAAAAATAAAATTTATTGCGTTAGGGCAAAAAATCGCTGGGTTAAGTGAGGAAGAGTTTAGCTGTTTTGCTGTTTTTTTAAGCATAAAGCGCAGAGTAGGCGGCATGCCACCGCCTAACTTCGGCTTACGCGAACTCAAGTAGCTTTTGCACGGCCTTTTCAATGCCAGTGGATGCTTCACTGATAGAGCCTGCCAGCATGTAGGCCGGTGTACTGATCACTTTGTGCGTATCATCGACTACGATATCTGCGACACCACAATTCACGTGGCTGGCACCCAAGGCTTCAACTGCCTGAGCGGTAGCCTCATCATTGCCAATGGTAGCCTGCGTGCCTGCGGGATGAATATGACCAATCAGTGCGGGTGCAATACATAAATAAGCAATTGGTTTTCCGAGCTGATTAAAAGCCTGACAGCTTTCTTTAACCTCTGCCAGAACGCTGGATTGCGCACCCTTGAAAGCAAAATCAGAGAGGTTTTTGGCTACACCAAAACCGCCGGGTAAGATCAGTGCGTCAAAGGCACTGGCATCGAGTGTGTCCAGTGACGCCACATCGCCACGGGCAATACGTGCTGCTTCTACTCGAACATTGCGTTGCTCATCCTGCTCTTCTCCAGTGAGGTGGTTGATCACATGGTGCTGCTCAATGTCTGGTGCAAAGCACTGATAACGGGCGCCCTGGCGCTCAAGGTGTAGCATAGTGAGCACGGATTCATGGATCTCAGCACCGTCAAAGACGCCACAACCGCTTAAAATGATCGCTACTTGTTTCATCGGGATCTCCTTTTAAGGTCTTTAAATTTCAATATATGCAATTTTGTCATTTGGCTTGTAAGAAAAAATATAAAGGATCTGCTTTGATCTTTGATCGTTTGTGTTAGTATACGCCTCCGCCTGAGGAAAAGCGGTGAATTTATAGCCACTCAGTCACTGGCTGTAAACTGACTCCAAAGTCACTGTCCACAATCTTAGCTTAAAGCATATAAAAGAGTAAAAAGAAATTTCCTTTTATATTCATTGTTTTACAGTTCAATCCTAGATCCTTATTTGAGATTTGGGCCGATAGCCCCTGTTTATCTACAAAGTTATCCACAGGCCATCCCCATTTTTCATGAGTCGTTTTGGATTGTATCAGACTCGTTTTATGCTCGCCCTTATGGCATGCTAACTCAGATTTAAAACTTCCAATTTTAGGATCCCAATAACTATGTCTCAGATCCCTGAAAACCCGCTGATCCTGGTCGATGGTTCGTCGTACTTATTTCGCGCTTATCATGCGCCACCGCACCTGACCAACTCAAAAGGAGAAGCCACAGGTGCCATCTATGGTGTCATCAACATGCTGAAAAGCTTGCTCAAGCAATATCAGCCAAGCCATATGGTTGTGGTGTTTGATGCCAAAGGGCCAACTTTCAGAAATGAGATGTACAGTGAGTATAAGGCCCATCGTCCACCCATGCCGGATGATCTGCGCACCCAGATCGCGCCGATCCACGATATTATTCGTGCAATGGGCCTGCCTCTGGTCAGTATTGAAGGGGTAGAAGCAGATGATGTTATTGGTACCTTTTCCCGTCTGGCGTCTGAGCAACAAAGACATGTATTGATCAGCACCGGTGATAAAGACATGGCTCAACTGGTCAATGAGCATGTGACTTTGATCAATACCATGACTAACACCATTTTGGACCCACAAGGGGTGGTGGATAAATTTGGCATCGGACCTGAATTGATCATCGACTATCTGGCGCTGATGGGGGATAAGGTGGATAACATCCCGGGCGTGCCTGGCGTGGGTGAAAAAACAGCGCTGGCGATGCTTCAGGGGCTGGGGTCGATTGACGAGCTTTACGCTAACCTAGATAAAATCGCGGATCTGGGTTTCCGTGGCTCTAAGACCATGTCGAAAAAGCTGACCGAAAATGAAGCTCAGCTTAAATTGTCCTATGAATTGGCGACCATCAAGCTGGACTGTGAAGTTGAGCAGGACCTGGAACAGTTCAAGATCCAAGAGATGGATAAAGATCAGCTAATTACGCTGTATGGACAGTGTGAGTTCAAACGCTGGCTTGCTGAGTTGCTGGATGGTCAAAGTGCACCAGAAACGGCCGCTGATACAGAGCAAGCGTCATCGGTGATGTCACCGATCGAAGTTGAGTATGAGACTATTCTGGAGCGAGCCCAACTGGATCGCTGGCTGGACAAGTTGCGTGACGCTGAGCTGTTTGCCTTTGATACGGAAACCACCAGTCTGGATTATATGGAGGCTGAACTGGTTGGTATGAGCTTTGCGGTTGCCGCAGGTGAAGCTGCGTATCTGCCACTGGGTCATGACTATATGGGCGCACCTGAGCAGCTGGATAAGGCGCTGGTGTTTGAGCTGATTGGTCCGATCCTGGCGGATCCCAAACATAAAAAGGTCGGACAAAACCTCAAATATGATAAGAGTGTGCTGGCACGTGCCGGTTTGGAGCTTAACGGGATTGCCTTTGATACTATGCTGGAATCCTATGTATTTAACAGTGTGGGCACACGCCATGATATGGACTCGCTGGCACTTAAATACTTAGGTCATAAAAATATTAGTTTTGAAGAGATTGCCGGCAAAGGGAAAAACCAGCTGACCTTTAACCAGATTGAGCTTGATAAAGCGGCACCTTATGCCGCTGAAGATGCCGACATTACCTTGCGACTGCACCAGCACTTATGGCCGCAATTAGAGCAACATCCGACACTGGTTAGCGTCTTTGAAGAGATCGAGTTGCCTTTGGTCAGTGTGTTGTCTGAGATTGAACGCACCGGTGTTAAAATCGACAGCAATATGCTGGCGCAGCAAAGCCACACCATTGAAACGCGATTAAAAGAGCTGGAACAGGAAGCTTTCGAGCTGGCCGGAGAAGAGTTTAACCTTAGCTCTACCAAGCAGTTACAGGCAATTTTGTTCGATAAACTTGAACTGCCCGTATTGAAGAAAACACCCAAAGGTGCCCCTTCTACTGCGGAAGAAGTCTTGCAGGAGCTGGCCCATGATTACCCATTGCCGAAACTGATCATCGAGCACCGTGGTCTGGCCAAACTGAAATCGACCTATACCGACAAGCTACCTAAGATGGTCAATGTACAGACACAACGTGTGCATACTTCGTATCACCAGGCCGTGACGGCAACAGGCCGACTCAGCTCGACAGATCCAAATTTGCAGAACATTCCAATTCGCAACGAAGCCGGACGCCGCATTCGTCAGGCCTTTGTGGCAGATCAGGACCATGTGATCATGGCGGCGGACTACAGTCAGATCGAACTGCGGATCATGGCACATCTGTCTCAGGATGCAGGCCTACTGAAAGCGTTTGCTGAGGGCAAAGATGTTCACAGTGCAACAGCTTCAGAGGTTTTCTCTGTGCCGCTCGAAGACGTGACGTCAGACATGCGTCGTAAAGCCAAGGCGGTGAACTTCGGACTGATCTATGGCATGAGTGCATTTGGCCTGGCCAGACAGCTGGATATTCCGCGTCACGAAGCACAGCATTATATGGATAAGTACTTTGAGCGCTTCCCGGGTGTATTAGAGTACATGGAATCAACACGCGAAAAGGCTGCTGATCAGGGCTATGTCGAAACCCTCTTTGGCCGACGCTTGTATCTGCCTGATATTAAAGCCCGTAATGGTGCACGTCGTAAAGCGGCTGAACGCGCTGCAATTAATGCCCCGATGCAGGGTACTGCCGCAGACATCATTAAAAAGGCCATGATCAAAGTGGCTCAGTGGTTGGCAACACAGCAGGACAGTGACATTAAACTGCTGATGCAGGTGCACGATGAATTGGTTTTTGAAGTTAAAGCCGACAAAGTGGCGCAGTTTAGCGAACATGTGTGTCAGCTGATGAGTGAAGCTGCTGAGCTGGATGTTCCGTTATTGGTAGAAGCCGACCATGGCGAAAACTGGGAACAAGCCCACTAACCTTGAACTTTGGTAAAAAAACACGGCCCCGGCCGTGTTTTTTATTGCTAAGATCCCAGTAATGGCGGGCCTTGCAAATGTATCTGGTGTAACTCAGAGGTAAAAATGCGCAGCCTGATGTTTAAAAAATATCAAATTGGCGCATAACTTGCTTTTGATGGTTTATTTCCCCCAAGTGATTTGCTACAGTGCGCGCGTCCTCTTCCTGTAGGACATCCTGTTGATGATGTATCTCTCCTAGTGAAGATACAGTGTATTGATAGCTTCTCCCCAGATTGCTATAACGGCTCGCAATGTGAATGGTGCGAGCCGATTTTTCTTTTCTTATTTCATCCCGAAATCTGCAAATAAGCCCGCCAGAAGCCAGGCCATTGTTAGGGACACCGCCATTGCATCTTCTCAAGATATACAGTTAATATGAGCGTTTTCATTCTCAAGGAATACGTCATGCTTAAACCTTTTCTTTTCTCTGTTCTTGGCTTGTCCGCTCAGTTTGCCCAGGCATGGCAACTGGATGCAACACACAGCGATGTGAGCTTTACTTCAATTAAGGCGGGCAGTGTTGCCGAAAACCACCACTTTAAACTACTGACAGGCTCTATTGATAAAGCCGGCAAACTGGATTTGCGATTAGATCTGAGCAGCATTGAAAGCCTTATCCCTATTCGCAATGAGCGCATGCAAAAAATGTTGTTTAACGTGGCTAAGTTTCCTGAAGCCAAGATCACGGCGAATGTCAGTCAGTACTTAAAAGCGTTAAAGCCGGGAGCACAGATCCTTCGCAAAGTGCCCGTCACGCTCGCTTTGCATGGCCAGGTTGCCATACTGAACGTTGATTTGGTGGTCAACAAAGGCGCTCAGCAACTTCAGGTGACCCCATTGCGTGCCGTACTGATCAACAGCCGCGATTTTGGTCTGGATGCGGGTATTGAAGCGCTACGCAAGGTTGCCGGTCTGAATACCATTGCCACTGCGGTACCTGTCACGTTTAATCTGGTGTTCAGTGAGTAAGACTGAGGCGCTGATCGAGCATTATGTTACGCAGCATGCCCCTACCGGGTGCTGGCATGCGGATGAATGTGGCGTCGGCGCGTTTGAAATTGATACACAAGGTCGCTGGTTTCACGACGGCGCACCGATCAGCCGAGCTGGGCTGGTCAGGCTGTTCGCCAGTGTGTTGTGTTATGAGCAGGGTCAGTACCTGCTCAAATCACCCGCTGAGACGTGCCCGGTAAAAGTCGCTGATAGCCCCTTTGTGATTGTGAGCTGGCAGTATTGTAACCTGGCCCCAACCTTGGGCTTGTCGACGACTTTAATTGCACAGGATAACCTGGGCCGGTTATGGCCTGTTTGCAGTCAGTTTCCCTTGATGCTCAAACCCTATCAGGGTCAGCCAGTTCCGTATTTGATGCTCAATTATGGTTTGTCTGCACGCATTAGTCGTTCTGTCTATTATCAGTGGGCTGAGTTGGCTCAGTCTCGGGGTGATGAGTTTGTGTTGACGTCGGCAAATACGTCATTTGTGATTGGCTAGGCTACGTCAGAGACGTAGCCTGTGAGTCTTATGACTATGCCGAAGGGGTATCCTGCTCTGCCTCTTCTTTGACGTATGGCCCCAGGAACCAGTCGTCCAACTGCCAGGCTAGTTCTTTGAGCCCGAGGCCTTTGAGCGACGAAAACGCATGAACGGTGATATCTGCATTGAGCTCAGCCAGTGCTTTGCGCACCTGCAGCACCTCTGCTTTACGCTTACCTTGCTTGAGCTTATCGGCCTTAGTTAATAGTGCCAGCACCGGAATATCGCTACCAGCGGCCCAGTTGATTAAGTCCATATCCAGGTCTTTCAGTGGGTGACGGATATCCATCAATACCACGATACCTTTCAAACTCTGTCGTTTTTGCAGGTATTCGCCCAGTGATTTTTGCCATTTCTTCTTCATTTCAAGCGGTACTTTTGCAAAGCCGTAACCGGGCAGGTCAATCAGGCGTTTGTCTTCGTCGAGCGAGAAAGTATTAATGAGCTGAGTACGGCCCGGCGTTTTACTGGTCCGTGCCAGTTTCTGATCAGTCAGAGCATTCAGTGCACTGGATTTTCCCGCATTGGAGCGTCCAGCAAACGCTACTTCAATACCGGTATCGGCGGGTAATCGGGAAATATCTGGGGCACTCGTTACAAACTGAGCACGGTTATACGGCATGCGGGATTTTAGCACTTCGACTCCTCAAGGGGATTGATCTCATTATTGTCTATTTTATTATACTTGGTTGCTAAAGCAAAAGCCGATAAAATCTTCACCCTAGGTGAGTTTTTACGCTATGCCCTGGATGGGAAACTTAATCCAGGTCAAATCCCTATAATTTATGGGCTTAATGTGAGCAGAAAACGTGCCAGAGAAATTAATATCGTGTAGAATGTAGCAATTGCAACGTAAAACTCGAGTCCGTTGACTTTGGCTGTGCCAATTAGTGCACATTTAGCAAGCTTGGTCAGTCGGTCTCAAATAAGATTTGCCCACGCAGTAAAAGAAACGAGGCTTTTTCGGCTGGGGTCAAAATTACAGGGTCGGAAACAGAGAATTTACCATGAAAAAAATAGCATTAACTTTAACTATGTTGCTAGGGTCCTTGTCAGCCAGCAACGTCGCGGCATTTGATGGCGATGCGCAAGCCGGTAAAGCAAAAGCTGCAACCTGTGCGGCGTGTCACGGTCCGGATGGCAATGCTCCTGTTACTATGTATCCGAAAATCGCCGGCCAACACGCCGACTACCTTTATAAGCAACTGAAAGAGTTCAAGCTAGGTATGACGTCTGGTGGTAAAGAAGGGCGTATGGATCCTGTGATGAGCGGTATGGCAATGCCATTGTCTGATCAGGACATGAAAGACCTGTCTGCATATTTTGCGTCTCTGCCAATGTCTTCAGGCACTACACCAGAGGATGTAGTTGAAGTTGGCAAAAAGCTTTACACTGCCGGTGATGCAGAGCGCGGTATTCCGTCTTGTGCTGCGTGTCACGGTCCACGTGGTAATGGCACGTCACTGTCTAAGTTCCCGAAAATCTCATTCCAGCACCCTGAGTACATCAAGGCACAGCTTGAAAAGTTCCGCAGCGGCGATCGTAACAACGATCCAAACGGAATGATGAGCGATATCGCAAAGAAACTGACTGACAAAGACATCGAAGTTTTATCTAAGTACTTGGGTGGCCTGCACTAAAGTCTTATAGACGAAAAACTAACCCAGTGTAAACGTTGGGTATTGTAAAAAAGGCAGCAACTGAGCTGCCTTTTTTTGATCTCGGATTGTGAGATATATCTCAATGACGGTGTAGGATATATACCTATATGATCTGTACGACTTGACTTAATTTCATTTTGTGTTCAGTTGTAACCTATTGTAATAAAATTGATTTGATGTTGTTTCAAAATATTCAGGTAATAATTTTGTTATTGTTTAGTTGTAACTGTTTCAGATCGGCGTAGATTATTCGTTGTCGCCAGATAATACAAAAACAGGGACAATTCGTATCGGAAGCGTCGGTGGCAGAGTTAAGTATTCAGTTGTGAATACACAGGATGATTAAGAAAGTGTCAGGAAGACCGACAATAAAAAATGCATTGGAAGTTTGATAACAATAACAATATGGAAAGTGTTCACGGAAGTGACAACAAAAACAAAACGGAAGATACCACAATAAAAATAACAATGACTTAAAAGTCGAAGGGAGAAGTGTCCAGTTTGTGACGCTCAGATTAGTAAGCGGTAGAGAGCAATCTCTGCCGCTTTTTTATTTTTTCGTGCATATTTGTTCACTAATTGATTGCTGTTACAATACGGCTTTTAAGGCATTTCGGTTTATCTCAGTTGCAAAATCCTCAGTCATGGCGTTGCGGCCTTTGTGAAGGCGACTCACTGACGCATTACCATCAGGACAAATTCAGAGACTACTGGCAGTGTCAGCGTTGCAAGCTGGTATCTGTCTCCCCCGAACAGCGATTGAGCGCTGAGCAGGAAAAAGCCATTTACGACAGCCATGAAAATAGCCTGACGGATCCTGGCTACAGACGGTTTTTATCCCGATTGGCTGAGCCGTTGTGTGCCCGCTTGCCAGCTGCGCAATCCGGGTTGGACTTCGGCTGTGGTCCTGGCCCTTTACTGGCAAAAATGCTGACTGAGGCAGGACATCGGATGGCCGTCTATGATTTATACTATGCCGATGATCCCAAAGTGCTGGACCACCAGTATGACTTTATCACGTGTAGTGAAGTGATCGAGCATCTGGCTCAGCCAGGCACTGTGCTGCGTAGGCTGTTAACCATGTTGAAACCTGGTGCACCTTTAGCATTGATGACGAAACTGGTGATAGATCAGGCACGCTTTGCAACCTGGCACTACAAAAACGATCAAACCCATATTGCGTTTTTTAGTCGGGAGACGTTTGCCTATATTGCAGAGCAATTTAATACCCAGGTTGAAGTGATCGGCAATGATGTCATCATTTTGACTAAGCGATAGCGAAGAATGAGTAAAGACTAGTATGACGAGAAAGAAAAAATCCCGTAAAGTGGGTAATATAGGTACTCCCAGGCTCAGCAAAGAAAAGCTGCAGGAGCTCAGAGCACTGAAAGATCAGCGTTCTAAAAAGCAGAAGGGTAAAAAGCCTGGCTCGCGTAATGCACAGGAAGCCAAAGTGGAGGAGAATCAAACCACGGGCAGTAAAAAGGATCCGCGTGCGGGCAGTAAAAAGCCTGTTGCTCTGGTCCCTCAGTCACAGCAACCAAGTCAGCCGAAGTTAAATCGTGATCTGAAGCCTCAGGTGGAGCTGAAGAAAGTGACGCAGGTGACATTAACACCGGAAGAAGAGCTGCGGCAGCTGGAAAATGATGAGCGTCTGATGGCGCTGCTAGAGCGTCATGAGCGTGGTGAGCTACTGACAGGCAAAGATGCCAAGTACTTCAATAAGTCGGTGGCTCGTCACCAGGCGTTATGCGAGTTACTGGGCATTGATGATGAGTTTGAAGAAGCCGATATGGCTCAGGAAGATGAGCTGGATCAGTGGATGAGTAATGATCTGGCTGATGAATGGTTAACAGACGAAGACGAGGAGCGTTAAACTATGTGGATAGCCGCGATTGTGGTAGGCGCGTTGATCATTGCCGGTTTGGCCTTTTATGCCGGCAAGCTGCTGTGGCAGCTGAAAGTTCAGAAAGACACGATAGCAAAATTGCAGCAGGAGCAAAAAGAGAAGCTGGCGCGCTCTCGTCAGGAACGAAATGCTAAGCTATCCGATAGTATCAACCTTATCGCCAAAGCGATGCAGCAGAAACAGTGTGAGTACTCTGAGGGCTGTTTACGCGTGTGGGTACTGATGTCTCAGTACAGCTTCGATGAAGAAATTGAGCTGAGTCAGAGTTATCCGGGTGTGCATGAGATGTACGAAGAAGTCAAAGAAATGCCAACCCATGAAGCGCGTAAAAAGTACAGTAAGAAAGAGATCTACAAAATGGATGCTCAGCGCTGGCGTGCTGAAGAGCGTCTTGAAGTACAGATCCTGGAAGACTGTGAAAAGCTACTGAGTCGTTTTAAGCCCTTACCGGGCAGTGAAAACGTGGTCTTTCAGTAGCCATGTATGCTCTACTGAGAGCGCGTAGTCCGCTCTGCTTGCAAGGTGGCGGGTGAAAAACCCGTCACCAGCATAGTGCCTGTTAATACCAGCACCATCCCGCCTAATGTATTGAGCCCAACCTGCTCGTCTAATATCAAATAGCCCCAGATAATCCCAAACAAGGGGATTAAGAAAGTAACCGATAGCGCAGAAGCCGCGCCTACCTCTGAAATTAATCGAAAATATAATAAGTAAGCAATGCCGGTACAGATCACACCTAAGGCGATCACGGCAGAGATCTCGGTACTATCTGGTACCGCCCGCATGGGTACGAAAGGAAGCAGTGGCAGTAGCCAGACGACGGCCGCCCACATGCTGCCATGGGCATTATCAAATGCGGGGATCTGGGGCGCATTTTTAGCATAGTTACTCGCAATCTCGTAACTGACCGCAGCAAGTACACCTGCGAGGACCGACCAAATCAGCTTCTCTGAGATCAGTGTCTGGTCCCAGCCAACTAAGATGACAACACCGCATACTCCCAACACCATGCCGATCAGGGATTTGGCACTAAGGGGTGTTCTATGCCAGAAAAAAGCGATTAAGGCGCCCCAGATGGCCGCCGTGGCGTTTAAAATTGCCAACATCGAAACCGTCAGGGTTTGTGCAGCATAGACAAAGAGCACGAAAGGCAGCGCAGTATTGAGCAAACCCAAAATAAAATAGTGACGGGCATGGGCGCGAAAATGCAGATATTGCTTCAGATACAAGGCTATCACGAGCAACGCCAGTGCGGCAAAGCTCACTCTGAATTCAATCAAATAAGCAGGGCCAAAGGTCGGCGCAGCAATGCGCATAAACAAAAATGAACCGCCCCATATTGCTGCCAGACAGATCAAACGGATAAAGCTGGTTATTGCATAAAGTTCTCTTCCAGTCTGCGGGTGAAAGAAATGATAGTCTTAAAGTGGCTGAACAGACGCCCTGATGCAATGAGAAATAGAGTGTGGGTTCTGAAAGTGGCCAGGTGAGGGGCAGAGGGGGGAGACACGCAGGAGCACGTTGGCCCCTGCGTAAACGGGCTTACAGGCCCAGTTTCTTTTCCAGATAGTGGATGTTTGTGCCACCGTTTTGGAAGTTTTCGTCCGCCAGAATTTTCTTATGTAGCGGGGTATTAGTTTTAATACCGTCAATCACAAGTTCATTCAAAGCGTTACGCGCTCGGGCAATGGCCACGTCACGGTTTTCACCGTAAGTGATCAGTTTACCGATCATTGAGTCGTAATGCGGCGGCACTGTGTAATCAGCATAAATATGGCTGTCCCAGCGAATGCCCAATCCACCGGCTGGGTGGAAACGTGTGATCTTGCCTGGAGACGGAATGAAACTTTCCGGATCTTCAGCATTGATACGACACTCAATCGCATGGCCACGGATCACAACATCATCCTGAGTGATAGACAAGGGTTGACCTGCAGCAATTTTCAGCTGCTCTTTGATTAGGTCAACGCCAGTTACCATTTCAGTCACCGGGTGCTCTACCTGGATACGCGTGTTCATCTCGATGAAGTAGAATTCACCATTTTCATACAAGAATTCGAACGTACCTGCACCGCGATAGCCGATCTCAATACATGCACGCGTACAACGGTCACCAATGAACTTACGCATTTCTGCAGTAATACCAGGTGCAGGTGCTTCTTCCACAACCTTCTGGTGACGACGTTGCATTGAACAGTCACGCTCACCCAGGTGAATAGCATTGCCTTGTCCGTCAGCCAGTACCTGTACTTCGATATGGCGTGGGTTTTCAAGGAATTTCTCCATGTATACCATGCCATTACCAAAGAACTGTTGGGCTTCAGTTTGCGTCAGTGCGATTGAGTCAAGTAGCTCTTCTTCAGAACGTACAACACGCATACCGCGACCACCACCGCCACCGGCAGCTTTGATGATCACCGGGTAACCGATACGCTTCGCGATCTGTACGTTGCGCTCATTGTCATCCGTTAGCGGACCATCTGAACCTGGTACACAAGGGACGCCTGCTTTGCGCATTGCTTCAATCGCTGACACTTTATCACCCATCAGACGAATGGTATCGCCCTTTGGACCGATAAAGATAAAGCCGCTCTGTTCAACCTGATCGGCAAAATCTGCATTCTCAGACAGGAAACCGTAGCCTGGGTGAATGGCAACGGCATCAGTAACTTCAGCTGCAGCAATGATGCGTGGAATATCCAGGTAACTTTCACTGGCGGCGGGTTTACCAATACAAATGGTTTCGTCTGCAAGTAGCACGTGTTTGAGGTCACGGTCGGCAGTCGAATGGACCGCAACTGTTTTAATCCCCAGCTCCTTGCAGGCACGCAATACGCGAAGCGCAATTTCGCCTCGGTTTGCAATGACTACTTTATCTAGCATAGTGTTAACCTTCCAGGGGCATTATTCGATGATGAACAGAGGTTGATCGAACTCAACCGCGTCGCCATTCTCAAGCAGGATCGCCTTCACAACACCGGCTTTGTCAGCTTCAATTTGGTTCATCATCTTCATCGCTTCAACGATACACAGTGTGTCACCTACGTTGACTTTTGAGCCTACTTCTACGTACGGAGCAGCCGTTGGTGAAGAAGCTGAGTAGAAAGTACCAACCATAGGTGACTTCACCTGATGGCCAGCTGGCGTGTTATTTGCTGCTGCCGGTGCTTCAGCGGCTGGCGCAGCTGGTGCTGCTACTGGTGCTGGAGCCGCTGCGGTTGGTACTGAGTACTGCTGTGGCTGAGCAATAACCGGAGCGCTGCTGTGACGATTGATACGTACAGACTCTTCACCTTCGGTGATTTCCAGCTCTGCAATGCCTGATTCTTCTACTAATTCGATAAGTTTCTTGATCTTGCGAATATCCATAACTTGACCCGCCTGTTAGTTAATTTGAGTTATCTTGTTTGCGCAGCTTGGCTACGGCGGCCATTAATGCCGCTTCGTAGCCCAGCGCACCTAATCCACATATTACCCCTTGCGCCACATCCGAAAAGTAGGACTTGTGACGAAAGGGCTCGCGTGCATAGACATTTGATAAATGCACTTCATAAAACGGGATGCTGACGCTCAATAAGG
Organism: Pseudoalteromonas rubra; assembly: GCF_001482385.1. NCBI lineage: Bacteria > Pseudomonadati > Pseudomonadota > Gammaproteobacteria > Alteromonadales > Pseudoalteromonadaceae > Pseudoalteromonas > Pseudoalteromonas rubra. Next base: position 2,362,124 of record NZ_CP013611.1, on the reverse strand, counting down.
CATCTCTCAGCGCAATACTGGTGTGCGTAAATGCCGCCGGATTGAAAATGATGCAATCAACACGATCATATTGTGCGTGAATATGATCGATCAGCTCGGCTTCGCTATTGCTTTGAAAGTGACTCAGCTCAACATCGTAATTTACCGCGCTCTGCGTGAGGTCCTGCATGATGTCTTTTAAGGTCCGGGTGCCGTACTTATCTGGCTCACGTCGGCCCAGCATATTCAGGTTTGGGCCATTCAGGACTAAAATCTTTAAATTTGTAGACATAATGCGTGAAATTCCTTTATTTAGAAAACAAAGCGACTTTTATTAGCAAAGACCTTGTTAACTTAAGCGTATGCACAGTAAATAGCAAATATTTCTCACGTTCGCGAACTATTATAGAGAGTTCAAGGTAAATAGCAGCAAAATACTGGTCTAATCAGCATAAGAAGAGACGAGACACAGAGGCAAATCTTCAGGCCTCTGTGTCTGGGTAGCGGAACACTCGCTAAAAAGGCAGGTTACAGGACGTATTGACGTACTTTTTCCAGGTGCGCGGCGAATTCGTCAGCGTCCTGGAACCCGGTAACACGCAGTTCGGGGATCTCATTGCCCTGCGCATCAAAGAACAAAATACTGGGCAGACCGAACACAGTAAACGCTTCCATGATCTCTATGGTGGTGTCGTTACTTTCTGTCAGGTCGAGTTTTAAGGTATCGAAGTAGGCAAACTGGGTCTGCACCTGCTCAGTTGGGAAAGTGTATTTCTCAAACTCTTTACAGGCCACACACCATTCTGCATATAGGTCCACCATGGCAATTTTGCCTTTGCTGTTGGCTTGCTCGATTGCAACGTTCAGTGCAGCCAGGTCGTCCAGCAGTCGGAAATCTTGCTTGTCTTCATTCTGCGCAATGCTCACCGGGGCAGTGTTAGTATCCGGAAAAACCACGCTTCTTGCGGTGAGCAAGCCGACGACAAACAAGCTGGTTGCCATTGCCCAAAGTACAGTTTTACCTTTACCTTGTGCCTGTCCACTTTGCCAGTGATGCAAATACAAAGCGGTTGCCACTGCCAGCACCGATGCCATGCCCAGAATAATGTTAAAGTTGAGGATCCGCTCAAGCAGGATCAAAGGCACAAACAGCATGACAAAACCGAACAGGGTTTTAACCTGATCCATCCAGCCCCCGGCTTTAGGCAGTAGCTTACCACCTGAGGTACCAAGCAACAGTAGTGGCAGACCCATACCCAGACTTAGCGCGTACAGTGTCAGGCCGCCCACCATAAAGTCGCCACTTTGAGCAACATAAAGCAGGGCTGCAGACAAAGGGGCCGTAGTACATGGTGAGGCAATCAGGCCTGACAACACACCCATGGAGAACACGCCGACATAGTTGCCGCCACTTTGCTGATTACTGATCTCAGTCAGCTTGCTCATCATGGAGCTGGGTAGTTTGATTTCGTACCAGCCGAACATCGCAAAGGCGAGTAACACAAACAGTAAACTAAAGCTTATCAACACCGCGGGATGTTGCAGATAGCCCTGCACCTGGCCACCAAAATAGGCTACGACCAGACCCAGCGCTGCATAAGTTACCGCCATGCCCTGAACATAAACAAAAGACAGGCTAAAGGCTTTTTTGGTCGACAGATGTTGTTGTCCGGCGATCAGGCTAGACAGGATAGGAAACATCGGGAAGACACAAGGGGTGAAGGCCAGACCCACGCCAACCGCAAAAAAGACCGCCAGGTTGGTGAGTAGTGATTGCTGCGCAAGACGTTCAGTGAAGCTCAGGTCGTCGTCATTACCAGAGGAGACATCCGGCTGGCTGGTTGCTTTGGTGGCGGGTGGGGTTGCATCATCATCGGCACTGACTAAAGCAGTTAAAGGAACAGTGATCACTTCTGGCGGGTAGCATAGCCCCGCTTCGGCACAGCCTTGATAGCGTATTTTGACCACCGCACCGTCGGTGATATTACTGAGTCGGGAGATCACCGCAAACTGGTCAAAGTACACTTCGGTTTTACCAAAAAACTCATCTTCTATCATTTCACCCTGGTTGTATTCGGGTACAATGATGTCAGCGCCTTTGGCAATGATCTCCAGTTTCTTCTTATATAAGTAGTAGCCGGGGGCTATATCCCAGCCGGTAAAGAGCACTTTGCCCTGCTGATCGAAGTCAAATTTAAATGCCTCATCGACCGGTAAAAACGTTTGCTGTTTGGGCGCCAGTAAGCTATCCAGCACAGTGGCATTGCCAGCCGCCTGAATGGCAGGGCTCATCAGCATAAATAGGCTGATAAAAACGGCCAGTATGCCGCTGGGTAAAACGTGCGTCAGCATTCGCATTAATTCAGTACCTCATCAATCCAGTTAAAATAGTCCCGTGATCCTGCACCAACTTCGATGACCTGTATTTCAGGCACATCATAGGCATGCAGGCGGTGAATGGTCTCCATAACAGCAGTGACAAAGTCGACATGGGTTTTTATCATCAACTTGTACTCGCTGTCCTGAGTGACCTCGCCCTGCCACATATAAATGGACTCAACGCTTGGCAAAATGTTCACACAGGCTGCTTGTTTATTTGTCACCAACTGCCGGGCAATATCACGCGCCTGCGTTTGTGTGCCACAGGTCGTCATGACCAATCGGTAAGGCGTCGCCATGGTTATCCTTTCACTTGAGCTAAATTTGCTCTAGTGTAACTAAACATGCTGGGTATCCCAAGCGCTTCACCTGCTCTTTCATCGCATTGGTCGCGTACTTTACAGTGCCAGATGCACGGGCTTGAAATAAGACCCGAGGACCCATACATCTATTTCAGTTATTTTGGAGATCTTATGTTTAAAGTCCTTTTTCTACTCTTTATTGTTATTCCCATCGCTGAAATAGCCCTGTTATTGCAAGTCAGTGACATCATTGGCGGATTTGCCACACTGGCGCTGGTGATCCTGACGGCGGTATTGGGCGCACGTTTGGTAAAACAACAAGGCCTGGGTGCTTACGCAAATGTGCAGCAACAAATGGCACAAGGTCAGCTGCCTGCCAGTGATCTGTTTGCCGGGATCTGTGTGATCATTGCCGGTGTATTGCTAATGACACCGGGTATTATGACGGATGTACTGGGCTTTATGTTGCTTACACCTGCCATTCGTCAGAAGCTGGCAAAAGCCCTGTTGCAGCGTGCTACGGTACAGGTGCAAAGTGGAAGCATGTTCAGCCAGCACTCGGCACAGCAGGAACAGCAGTTCGATCCGTTTGCCGGTCGTACGTCTGCGCATGTGCAGCCGGAACGTGGTGAAGGGAATACCACATTAGAAGGTGAGTTTAAGCGCAAGGACTAAAAAAATTGAAAAAAATGCTTGGGTTTTGTTTTGCCCATCCCCATAAAGTGAAGCAACTTAAGTATTAATTAGTTAGCCCCTTATCAACGGATAAGGTTGAGCGGGCAAACATCTACACTATGTATTCTGTCATTGTTCAGAAACTGTTAGGAGAACTAAACACATGAACATTCGTCCTTTACATGATCGCGTTATTGTTAAGCGTCTTGAAGAAGAAACTAAGTCTGCTGGCGGTATCGTTTTAACTGGTTCTGCCGCTGAAAAATCAACCCGTGGTGAAGTGGTTGCTGTGGGCAACGGCCGCGTGTTGGACAATGGTGAAGTGAGAGCATTACAAGTTAAAGCGGGCGACACAGTATTGTTTGGCTCGTACGTTGAGAAAACAGAAAAAATCGAAGGTCAGGAATATCTGATCATGCGCGAAGATAACATTCTGGGCATCGTAGAATAAGCCCGGTCGTCGCACTCAACATTTAACGGTTAATCGAAAGAATTTAGAGGAATAAATATCATGGCAGCTAAAGAAGTTCGTTTTGCAGGCGATGCCCGCACTAAAATGCTTAAAGGCGTAAACGTACTGGCAGACGCAGTAAAAGTAACTTTGGGTCCAAAAGGCCGTAACGTGGTACTGGATAAGTCATTCGGTGCGCCTACCATTACTAAAGATGGTGTATCTGTTGCAAAAGAGATCGAACTGGAAGACAAGTTCGAGAACATGGGCGCACAAATGGTGAAAGAAGTGGCGTCTAAAGCAAACGATGCGGCGGGTGATGGTACTACGACTGCAACGGTACTGGCACAAGCTATCGTGAACGAAGGCCTTAAATCAGTGGCTGCGGGCATGAACCCGATGGACCTGAAGCGTGGTATCGACAAAGCAGTGATTGCTGCGGTTGAAGAGCTTAAAGCGCTATCTGTTCCTTGTTCAGATGCTAAAGCGATTGCTCAGGTAGGTACTATCTCTGCAAACTCTGACAAAGAAATCGGTGACATCATTGCAGAAGCAATGGAAAAAGTAGGCCGCGAATCTGGTGTTATCACTGTAGAAGAAGGCCAGTCACTACAAAACGAATTAGACGTTGTTGAAGGTATGCAGTTTGACCGCGGTTACCTGTCTCCTTACTTCATCAACAATGCTGAAAAAGGCCAGGTTGAACTGGACAACCCACACATCCTGTTGGTTGACAAAAAAGTATCTAACATCCGTGAACTGTTACCAACGCTGGAAGCGGTTGCAAAAACCAGCAAGCCTCTGCTTATCATCGCAGAAGACCTGGAAGGTGAAGCGCTGGCAACTCTGGTTGTGAACAACATGCGCGGCATCGTAAAAGTTGCAGCAGTTAAGGCGCCAGGTTTTGGCGACCGTCGTAAAGCAATGCTTCAGGACATCGCTATCCTGACTGGTGGTACGGTTATTTCTGAAGAGATTGGCCTGGAGCTTGAGAAAGCAACAGTTGAAGACCTGGGTACTGCAAAGCGCGTTGTTATCACTAAAGATGACACGACTATCATTGATGGTGCGGGCGAGCAGGAAGGCATTGACGGCCGTGTTGCACAAATCAAAGCACAAATCGAAGAAGCCACTTCAGATTACGACAAAGAGAAACTACAAGAGCGCATGGCTAAACTGGCCGGCGGTGTTGCAGTGATCAAAGTCGGTGCAGCAACTGAAGTTGAAATGAAAGAGAAGAAAGACCGCGTTGAAGATGCATTACATGCAACTCGCGCAGCGGTTGAAGAAGGTGTGGTACCAGGTGGTGGTGTTGCACTGGTTCGCGTTGCGAGCAAGATCGAATCTCTGACTGGCGACAACGAAGATCAGAACCACGGTATCAAAGTTGCGCTACGCGCGATGGAAGCACCACTTCGTCAAATCGTATCAAATGCAGGTGATGAAGCCTCTGTGGTTGTTAACGCTGTGAAAGGCGGCGAAGGTAACTATGGTTACAACGCAGCTAACGGTCAATACGACGACATGATCGAAATGGGTATTCTTGACCCAACTAAAGTAACGCGCTCTGCACTGCAGTTCGCAGCGTCTGTAGCTGGTTTGATGATCACCACAGAAGCCATGGTTGCTGAGATCCCGAAGGAAGAAGCAGCAGCTGCACCAGACATGGGCGGCATGGGCGGAATGGGTGGCATGGGCGGCATGATGTGATAAACATCATCTCCTAAGCACTACACGCTTTAGAAAAACCCTAACACATTGATGTTAGGGTTTTTTTATATCTGAAATGTACTAAAGCTTCATCATTTTAGGGGGATAAAATGGGGTGTCGAATAAGTTCCCTGTATTGCTTCTAGTGCCTAGTGCCAGGAAGCCGACACTCTCACGAAGAAGCATTTGGTCGTATCTTGGATATGAACGACATTAAATCCGGCCCAATCTAATTGTTTTATGCAACAATCCCCTCAATGATGAGTGCTAAGCACTTACAATAATATCAAAAGTTCCTGAATTAAGATTTATCGCTCAAACAGGTTGCGTTCGGGCGTTGTGAGATTCGCCTCCATGCTCCCCACAGATCCTCGGCGAAAGCTCTACTCGGTGCAGGTCCCCCAACAACGTACCACTCATTGCTATATTCATGGCAGTCGAGTGCGTCTATAACGGTGTTACCGGGTTGGTCATATAGTTGGCTAGGATCCCAATAGCCATCTTTTACAGGAGGAGGAGGTGTATGTGGTCCTTGCTCAAATTGACACTGCTGACCGCCAGTCATACTAAACTTGAGTTGAGCACTTAATGATATATAGCTTTCATCAGTACTCGCTTTGAGTTTTGCAAGCGCATCATTCGCTTCATTTATACAATTTAATGCTCCATCACTGACATTAAATTGCGTGAATTGGCCTTTGATATCAACAGCAATTTTATTTTTTGACAAGACAAATTCATTCACATCGCATTGGCCAGCTTCATTGTTGGCGACAACAAGTACCGTTTTTTGTGTCTCATTGTAAAGGTAGAACTGTTTTTTACCCTGTTGATCGTACGGGCCGCCTTCGCCTAATTCGTAAATTGGGAGGCTAGTAATAATATGTTCTAGGATTTTACCGAATTGGCTTTGATATGAGATTAAGCTATCCGTACTAATGTTATCAAAAATGGCCTTAGCAGCAGATTTAGCTTTATCTATGTTCTTTTGCGAGTAAAAGCCATAATTTTGCAATAGCTCTAGATAGTTATTTATATCAATCCAACTTAGTTGTGTGTCATAGCTGCTTCCCTGGCGCGCGGCTTGAGAAAGCGTGTTAGTTACATCAGGGATCTGTCTAATATAGCGGGCGCCGAAGTCATTTTGTTTGTGAAAACAAGTCCAATCGTCTTCTAAGTCTTGTTCAATTTCCACACAGTGATCAAAAACGTCCTGTGAGCGTAGTACTTGATCTTTTGCAGCATAAGGCCCTCGGTTGTACATAAAAGACATAAGCATAGACAGTGCGTCAGGATCTTTAGATTGTTGTAAAAAGAGATGCATTGAATCTTGAGAGGAGTCAGAACCTTGGTTCCAAGGTAAAGAACCACTTACTATTGCTAGTGCAGAGCCGTTATAAAAACCACTGCTCAAAGATGAGCCGAGTATATTGCGAGCCGGTCCCGCATGTGAGCTTAATACTGTTTTTGGATCAAGGTTTTTAAACGGAATAGGGAACCCTCCTCCAACAACGCCCTGCAATTCTGACCAAGCGCTGCCAGGGTATTCGATTTGTAGCACGCCATCATCTTCTTCAACACCACCAGGCAGATCCTTACCAAGGGAGCTCTCTTGTAGGCCTTTTGATACAAAGTAGTTTGGATTCATTTGTCGTTCAAAATAGTCACCGAATAGTTCACTTGTCGCGAATGGTCGGGATAAATCAAAAGTACCATTTGGGCCCTTTTTTAAGCCGTATTGCATTTGTACACGGCTCGACGCACTGGCATGGGCAAAGGCTAATGCCCACAGCTTGTGTTCGGTGATCGTATTCGAGGATGGAATACCTCGTACGCTTAGGTTTATCTCGTGTGGAAACTCAGCATACCAATCAATGTGGTAAAACTGACCAGGTTTATTACAACCTTTTCTATCAATATCATACCCTCCGTCAGGAGTTTCTATGATCTCACAATGGTAATTCACAGTTATTCTGTCGGCGAGCAAAATACGGTAATCCACATTGCCATTGTGAGTTGGCAATAGTTGGCGATATTGAGCCAAGTCAATAGTTTTTATTGCTGATACTTGAGTGCTTATGCTGAGCAACAGCGCACTATAAATAGAGTGAAGATGTATTTTTTGCATATGTTAGTCTCTCATGTTGTATCGAAATTGTTTGTTTTTGACATCGCTGTCAATGGTATAAAATATACAGTGCTGATCAAAAAACATACTATGTAAAGGTTTTCAGTTCATTTTTTATTGCAAAGTTAACTAGACTTGTTTGTAAGGTATAAAAATATCAACCACTTAGGTTCAAGTCGTGCTGATTGTGACTGTGAATGGTGTATTTCAGTGTTCTTGATTATGTTCCAAAGAGGCAAGCGCACTCTCAGGCACCGAAACACCAGCTTCAGCTACTTTGGTCATGGCAACAATGTGTGACTCGATGAGCTTGCTTTGCCTCATCGTAAAACTTCCTTCTTATGTTAATCGAAGTTCTATTCAAGAGCTGGTGCAGTAATGGGGGAGTGACACCTGTATTGACGAAGTGCATGAAGAAAATGTTGATCTTAAATGTGCGATATCTCTGAATAGATAGGTATAAATGGATTCATGCGAAATGAAATGAATATAAATAAATTAATAGCTAAATAGAGGGCGTAAAATTGGGTTGTTTATTTCTCACCTTAATGTTGTATATATCTCTCTGTTTGTACTGCTACTATGTGAATATAAGATAGAAGGTCACTGTTTATTAAGTATTTATTGGTTTTGGTTTTTTTGTGGTCAAATTTTTGAAATAAAACTGAGGTTGACGATTTTATATTCGTTTCTATAATCGATGCTGAAAACCCTCACTGACAGAGGGGAAATAAGATCAATAAGGATGAATATGTCTTTTTTCAAAAAAGCACTTGGCGCTGTGGGTATTGGCGCGGCAAAAGTCGACACATTGTTAGATCACCATCAGGTTGCACCTGGCGAGGAAATTTCCGGCACCGTTAAAATTAATGGAGGTAAAGTCGCTCAGGAGATCAACAAAATCGATCTCAAAGTGATGTGTACTTACACCATTGAAAGAGAAAACAATGAAGGTGAGTCGGAAACGGTGACTAAGCAACACACCTTAGCCAAGTTTCGCATTAATGAGCGTTTTACCATTGAGCCAGATGATGAAAAGCATATTCCTTTTGCATTTGAGTTAGACCTGGAAACGCCTATCACAGTCGGTGAGTCTCAAACCTGGATTGCCACCAATCTGGACATCGACATGGCGCTGGATAAGTCCGACCGAGATTATATCCGCGTTGTTCCAACCGCCCTGCAACAAGCCGTTATCGATAGCATGGAAGAACTGGGTTTCAAATTGTATGAATCGGACTGTGAAGGTATTGAAGAGGCTTCCTTCTCTCGTCTGCCATTCGTACAGGAGCTGGAGTTTAAAACCTTTGCCGGCGAATTCCATGGCCGTTTCGATGAAGTAGAGATTGTCTTTTTCAATCGTGGCAGTCAGTTGGAAGTCATTTTTGAAATTGATCGCAAAGCTCGGGGCTTCAAAGGCTTTTTTGCCGAAGCACTCGATTTAGATGAATCTAAAGCTCGCCTGGTTATCGACGAAGATAGTCTGGAGGACCTGGAAGATCTGATTTATGACCTGCTCGAGGATAACTGTTAACGGACAGGTTTTATTGCCAGGCCCGCGGCATACAACACGGCAGTTATGCCGCAGGCATTTAACTATTTTATAGATAATTATAAGGACTATAATGAAAGCACTCACTTCTTTGCTAACTATCCCGACGTTATTACTACTTGCTGCATGTGGCAGCGACTCACAACAGACAGAATTACCCCAATGTGACGATGAAGATGTGATGGAACTGGTTCATGATATCGTCAAAGATGAAGTTAAATCACAGTTGTTTGAGGTGATGCTGGCACAAGCCGGTAAATCTGGCGAAATCACATACGAGCGTGCGGTTGAAGTGAAAGGCCGTTCAACCGAGTTGGCAACGGTGCTGGATGCTGTCGATGAGGCTGTTGAGCAACAAGATTTGCAATATTCTGAGATTGCTCAGTCTTCCGAGGACACTGCATTACAAAAAGTTTGGTGTAGTGCCAATATGATGAGTCCGGGCGGTGAAAAGCCTGCAATCATCAATTATACCGCATTGTATTCAGGCGATGATGTAGAGGTGTTGGTCACTTTCTAGTATGTTATACATACCTTAGCTGTGGGCAACATTATGGTGCCCACATACTATGTTTGCCAGGCTCGCTTCGCACTATATAAGACGAGCGGAGTGTTTTATCACCAATATATTACATTTTCGTCTGTCGCATTTTTCCACCATTTTAATATGACCAATCAAGGGTATGGCCCACTAAAATAGGTTTTATCGGCAACCGGGATATGTTGTTTATTGCCTGAACTAATTTTGTCGCTTGGTTATCCATCGCAATTATGTAGAATAGAAAACCTGAATTCGTATCAAGGTAGATTAGGTGACAATGAATGTCCGATTTTAAAGTTTGGAAACTGATAAGTCTGCTCTGTATCATGTTTTTAATGGTCGGGTGTGAGTCGAAAGAGGAACGCATCCAGCAGACAATTACCCACTCACTTCAGGACGCGTCCCGTGCGATTAACACCTTAGGTGATGCGCTGGATAAAAACCAAGTGCGCAATGCTAATCTCCTGGTTGAGTATGGCAATGTGCTGGGCCAGCAAAATCCGCAACTGAACAATATTGCTCAGCTGGTTGCACAGGATGCAACCAGCGGTGGTCCTTTGTATCAGAGCTTACTTTCTCGCTATCAGGCGCTGAAATCTCCCCAACCGGGCATGAGCAGTGATGACATCATCGAACAGGCTGTTTTACTCAAAGAAGCCGCTTCTTTGAGCCTGTTTAATGATGCTTTGACCGATCCAATTAACGTACTTGCCGATATGTCCAATGGGACGTTGGCTCGGGTTGGTGCCATTAGCCAGTCTGCAGAGCAGGCTGCCAGTAATGGTCAACCTGCTGTAGGGAACCAACTGGTTGGTAATGCCAACTACGGCGAATGGCAAACCAACTCTAACGGCACCAGTTTCTGGATGTGGTATGGCATGTACCGGATGCTTGGTGATTTGGTGGGAGATGTTGAATATGATAGCTGGAGCAAACGTCGTAAATACAGCTATTACAGCGACTATGGCCGTAAACGCTACACCAGTTATCAGGGCTATAAACGTCAAAGCGCAATAGAGCAGCGTACACGGCAATCATACCAGCGGCAGGGGCGACAATTTACCAGTCCTTATGCGAAAAGAAAGGCAGGCGCTTCGGGCCTTAGCCGTGCCAGTCATACCCCATCAGCAGTATCGCGAAGCAGCTACTCGAGAGCCAAGTCGGGCTCGGGCTCGGGCTCAATTCGCAATAGTTCAAACCGGACCTCTCGCGGCGTGAGCCGGGGCAAGTAGCGCATCAGATAGCGGAGTTAACACATGTATCAATTTAACGGATTAACAGCCTGGACATTACAGGCACTTCTCATCGATATGGCGGTGATCATTGCCCTGTTCGTGAGTTTAAAATATATCAAAGGGTGGGTGTCCAACCTGCATGCCAATGATGAAATTACCGAGCGAGACAATTTTGCCTTTGGTCTGAGCTTTGCCGGTGGCCTAACCGGACTGGCCATTGTATTGACGGGGATCACCAGTGGCGCCTTTGCCAGTACACTGACCCAGGAGGCGATGCAAATGGCGGGCTATGGCCTGGTTGGTATTGTGCTGATCAAGCTGGGCCACTTTTTTCAGGACAAAGTGGCGCTGCGTAAAGTCGATCTACACAGCGAGATCATTAAAGGCAATATCACCTCTGCCTTGATTGATTTTGGTCATGTGGTCAGTGTCGCCATCGTGATCCGCTCAGCGTTACTCTGGGTGCTGACTGAAGGCTGGTACGGCTTGCCAATCGTGGTTGTGGCCTTTGTCATTGGCAATGTATGTATGTTGCTGGTGAGCCAATATCGTGTGCAGCTTTTTAAGCGTACCAATCGTAACGGCGACTGTTTGCAGCAAGCTATCCTGGATAACAATGTCGCGGTCGGGATCCGTTATGCCGGATTTCTTATTGGTGCAGCATTAGCGCTCACTGCGGCGTCTGGCCTGGCACCCTATGTTGCCGACAATATGGCAAGTAGCCTGATTTACTGGAGTATTGCTGCACTGGGCAGCATAGTGTTGTTTGCTTTGTTGCACCTGGTGATGATCAAGGTGATCCTGGCGGGCACTGATATCTCTGATGAAGTTAATCGTCAAAAGAACATTGGTGTGGCAACCATCTCGGCCGCTGTCTCTTTTGCTGTGGGTGTAACCATGGCCACCTTGTTAGGCGCGTAATTCTTGAGCGTATCGGTACCGCCAACTCAATCTAAAGTGACCGGCAGCATGTCGCTGTTTGGTCACGATGTGTTACTGATCGGTGTTATGGCCATTCTGGCCGGCTGTGGTCTGATCTATGAATACCTGCTTTCACATTACGCAGGCCGGGTGCTTGGTTCGGTGGAAAGCGCCATTTATGCCATGATTGGCACTATGATAGTGGCCATGGGGATAGGGGCATTTTTAGCACGCTGGTTTAAAGACCCTTTCACTGCCTTTGCCTGGCTGGAGAGTGTGATTGCGTTATTAGGCATGAGCAGTATTTTAATCATTGCCAGTATTATTGCACTGACCTACACCTTACCACATACGCTCTCTACGCTTTATAACCTGCCGCCTGACAGCATACTCGATGGCAGGCCTCTCCAGTTACTACAGGATTTTGCCCGCTTTTTACCTTATATATTTGGGCTTATTCTCGGTATTTTGATCGGTATGGAAATTCCACTAATTGCGCGTATCCGTCAGCAGGTATACGGTCGATTTCTAGAAAATAATGCGGGCACCATTTATGGCGCTGACTATATCGGGGCAGGAGTAGGGGCAGCTATCTGGGTGACGATCATGCTGGCCTTACCGATTATGCAAGCTGCTGCCTGGACGGCATTATTCAATATCGTGGCCGGACTGATTTTTTTATGGCGTTACTTTGCGTTTGTACGCTTTGCCAAATTATTACTGATCTGTCATCTCTTATTGTTGGCCATCTTCGCGGTCATCTTGCACCAAGGTAGCGGATGGATGAAAGATCTCAGTAATGTGTTATACAAAGACAAAGTGATTTATTCAGAGTCAACTAAGTATCAGCATGTGGTGATCACAGAGCGCCTCAGCCGGACACAGTCTGCGCCCATCAATGATTTATTTTTAAATGGCCGCTTACAGTTCTCATCAATAGACGAGCAAATCTATCATACTATGTTGGTCTATCCGGCCATGCTGGCATCAAACCGGCACGACAAGGTGTTGATCATTGGTGGAGGGGACGGCTTGGCGTTGCGTGATGTACTTAAGTGGCCAGTGCACAGTGCCACCCTGATCGATCTGGATGGTCAGTTACTGTCGCTATTTGGGCTGCAGGGGCAGGAATTTGAATCTCGCCCAGAGATCACGGCCAAGCTTGTTCAGCTGAACGAGAATGCACTGAATGACCCCAGAGCAGAAGTCATTGTGGCAGATGCTTTTTTAGAAATTGAAAGCATGCTGGATCGGGGTCTGCAGTTTGATACCATCATCATTGATCTACCGGACCCCAATCATCCGGATTTGAACAAACTGTATAGCGATTACTTTTATAACCATGTCAGGCAATTGCTCGCACCGGATGGCGCGCTGGCTATCCAGTCTACCTCTCCCTATCACGCTAAAAACGCCTTCATCAGTATTGCAAAAACGGTGAAACAGGCTGGATTTAGCCATGTTGAACAATATCAGCAGAATATTCCTTCATTTGGACAGTGGGGATGGACCATTGCAACTCCCACCGGTCAGCCAGCCAGTGCAAGAATTGCAGCAGTTGAAGCATTGCCGGTTGCCAGCAACTGGGTCAGCAAAAAATATTTACTGTCCTCTTTTGTCTTTCCAAATCACTTTTTTGACAGGAATAAAGAGATTGAGGTCAATCGCTTAGGAACTGGCGTACTGTACGATTATTATCGTCAGGCATGGCAAACGGAAGATGAGTTGTATAAAAATTAACGCAACAGTGTTGACATATTATGTCGCACATGCAAATCTTAACTCAGACATAATATGTCAAAACGAAAAGGTAAAGAAAGATGGAATTAAACGAGTTATCAATCAAATTGGCATCATTTGAAACTGAAGGTGCTAACTTCGAATCCTTCCTGATCGCAAATGAAGGTGAGCAGGATGTATTACAAGTGATTGTTGAGGGAAATGACGAATTACCGATCTTTGTCACTCAGACCGAAGAGCAGTTGGTGTGTATCAGCTACCTGTTTAATGAAAATGAAGTGAAGCCTGAGTTATTGAACGAGTTAAATGAAGCATTGTTAAAACTCAATGTGCCGATCCCTTTGAGTGCGTTTGCTAAAATTGATGAACAGTACGCTATCTTTGGTGCACTGGCTGTTTCCTCCTCCATCGATGAGATAACGCACGAACTGGTCACGTTGGCAGACAATGCCATCGAAGCCCTGGATGCTGTGACTGTGTATTTAAAAGATTAATAGTGGAGAAGTGAGATGAGTATCTTAAAGAAATTATTTACCGCAGTGCGTGGCGGTGCCCGTGAAGTGGGTGAGTCGATTGTCGATGCCAACGGCATCCGTATTTTTGAGCAAGAAATTGCTGATGCGAAAAACGCACTGGCGAAAGCCAAGAAAAGCCTGACTGAAGTGATGGCGAAAGAAATGCAAACCAAACGTAAGTTGGCAGCACTGGACGAGAGCATTGCCGAGCATGAAGACTATGCAGGTCAGGCATTGCAACAGGGGAATGAGGCACTGGCGGTAGAAATTGCCGAGAAAATTGGTGAATTTGAAACAGAGAAAGAAGAGCATCAGCAAGTGCTGGATGGCTTTACTAAACATGTAATTCTGCTTAAGCAGCAGGTGAAGGATGCAGAAAAGTCGATCAAAGAAAATCAACGCCAACTGACTATGGTGAAAACCACAGAAAGCGTGCAAAAAGCCACGATGGCGGTAAACAGTACACTCAACACCAATGAGTCATCTATGGTCAATGCACGTCAGTCTCTGGAGCGTATTAAGCAGCGTCAGCTGGACAGACAAGACCAGCTGGCCGCTGCCAAAGAGCTGGAAGCCGCTGAAACAGGTGCCGATCTGAAAGCCAAGATGGCAGAAGCGGGCATAGGTACAACCCAAAAGAGCAATGATATTCTGGACCGCATTAAGGCTAAACAAGCAAAGTAATGCGGCCGGAGTGAAAAAAGGAGGCTTGGCCTCCTTTTTTGCTTGCTCTAATTTCTAAAAGGTGAGTTATGTTTGGTTTTTTTAAATCTAAGAAGGTCCCTGAGCGCCAGCTTGACCATGCCCGCGATCTGCGTGTCGGCGATATGCTGACGGTGATTGATTCATTTGCTTATCCTGACTGGCTAAAAGGCCAGACACTCAAGGTCACCGCAGTGCAGACATATCAATACCAGCACAGTGCAGACTATGAGTTTGTGCTGGAGTCAGAGTCTGGTAAAGCGGTTTTTTTGCAGATTGAGCAGGATGATGGTGAAGAGTTTGCTAACTTTTCGGTGAAGATCCAGCGCGATGATGTGGATGCGATATTTACCCTCGATGAGTTTGCTCGTATCTTCGATGAAGAATCTCTGACGCAGCTCGAAACACACTCAAAGCCGGCGGCTTTTGAGCGCTTCCTGGGACAGAGTTATCAGCAAAGTGAAGCCCCTTATGTGGCTTATTATTATGAACAGGACTACCGCGGACGTACATTGCCACGTTATCAGGACGAAAGTGGCGCTGTCTGTGAGGTGATAGCGCTGATATCGCCTGATGAGAAACACAGTATCAATATTGAAGTCTGGGACGGAGGTGAGACAGAAGTTTCCCTGACGCTTACCCGACCGCTCAGTGATATTGTGGAGTTATTTCCCGGGGCAGGTTCGTGACGGATAAACAAGCCAAATGGCAACGTCAGGAACGGGCGTTGCGGGCCACCCAAATGGCCTTTGACTTAACGACAGAAGTTCAGAAAAGCTTGAAAAAGCAGGCAATAGATGAAGAGCTAACGCCGTCGGATATGATCCGCAAGATTTTGGATTTAGAAGTTAAATCGAAAAAAACTAGGCAACGCCTGTCGTTTAATCTCACCGATGAAGAAATTGCTTTATTGGCTCAGCGCTTTGGCGTTGACCCGGACGATAAGCGTGCGGTTAAGCAACAGGTTGCCAGTCTACTGATCAATCGCTATACAGACGCGCAGGGCACTTAGCCTAAGCGCGTCTGGGCTGGTTTGTTATGCTGCTATGTTTGATGCGCCACAGGTTTACCTGCTGTACTTTGATGACGCAGTGAGTAACAACAAACACGGCCACAAACAGCAGGACACCGAAAAAGGCATGGCAGGCTCTGATAGCAGGCAGGAATCGTGCACATAGGCCGGGATAAATTCCATTCTATACCGTGACACACAGTACACTTACCAATAGACCCAACAAAATCACAATCACCAAAGCGTACTAGCCAAAGCTCAATATCCTTGCCTGATGGGCCCGGACAATAATGCGCAACGCATATTCCATTTTTAACCGGCTAATTTGATAGGTCTTTCAAGTTTGGCTGATATAGATATGGCCATATTGGGAGGGCTGTAGCGACAAATGGCCAATTTTAAGTAGCATCCTTCATATTGTTGGTAGCCGCTGGTGGCAAGTTATTCTCCTGTTGAGTAAGCATAACTGAGCGGACTGGACTAGAGTTACTAAGCTGTGATCGCTACCAGGCCTTCAGCAATATATTAGCCTGGGCGATACAGCTAGTCACCCTTACTGGAGTCTGTGGGTAGTAGGGATAAATTATTTTTCCAGACCTCCAGGCCGTCTCTCAGCGGAGCGACAGTGTAACCTTGCCGTTGTATGTATCGAGTTGGCCTGGAGCAGGTGTTTATTAAGGAGCAACTCATGGCAGAACACCAATCACGCGCACGTTTTTTTCAACAGCACCCCAAAGCCAGAGCCCATGCTGCGCTCGATGACGCGACTAATCAGCAGCTTAAAGTCACACCGGGTCCGGTGACCCTGACCAAACACAAATATCAGGGCAAGAAAGCGGTGATCATTGGCGCTGGTGTATCCGGCCTGACGACGGCTTATGAATTGTTAGCGCAACAGTCGGGTATGGAAGTAACGGTATTGGAAGCACAAAACCGCACCGGGGGCGTTGTTTGAGCCTGCGCACCGGGGATACCTTAATTGAGGATGTCGACAGTCAGCTGTTTCATTCCAAACCAGGACAGCCGCAGGTGGTACGCTTTGACAGACCACAAGGCGATGCAGAACCTTACCTCAATGCGGGTCCTGGTCGCATTCCCTCCAGCCACAAACGCCTGCTGTCTTATCTGAAGCAATTCAGTGTGGATGTGGAAGTCTATGTCATGAACAGCGAGTCGAATTTAGTGCAGATGTCAGATAGCTTTGCGGGTTTGCCGCTGGTGTATCGCCGTCTTGATCACAATACCCGGGGGTGGTTGGCTCAGATGGTGTTTGAAAATGCTGAGCAGCTGATCAAAACCACTGAATGTGGTGTGGGCGCACAGGATATTGAGCGCCGTGCCCAACAACTGAGAGAGTTAATGATCAGTTTTGGGGAGCTGGTACCCAGCGGTCCCAATGAGGGAAAATACGTCGTGACAGCGGGTGAAGATGGCATGGAAAATGGTCGTTCTCGCGCGGGTTACACAGAATTGCCAGGCGTGGATGCCGGAACAATTGCGGAGCCTTTGAGTTTCGACAGCTTACTTGGCTCTGAGTTTTGGGACAAAACACGTTTTTATCAGCCCGTTGATTTCCTCTGGCAGTCGACGCTGTTTCAGCCAGTCGGCGGGATGGATCAGGTACAGCATGCTTTTGCTCAGCAAGTAGCTGCTCTGGGTGGCACCATCTTGTTGAACAGTCCGGTAAAACAGATTGACTGGGATGCATCGCGTCAGCAGTTTGCGATTTCTATCGCGAAAGTAGGCACTGACGATCTTGACGTTGTATATGCGGATTACTGCTTCAGTAACATGGCCATGCCTTTCTTAAAAGAGATCTTGTCAGAAACGCTTCAGGATCCAAACAGTCAGGTGGGCCTCAACAGTGAATTTAAATCGGCATTACAGGCTGTGTATCAGTCTCAGTTTGTCGATGATCATGGCGGCTACGAGGCTAAGTTCCTGGCATGTACGACCAAAGTGGGTTGGCAGGCCGATCGTTATTTATGGCAGGGTAGTCAGGTTAAAGAAGTGCATGATGATTGTGCTAACGTCGATGTGTTGAGTGTGCCGGATTCTGAAATTGGTGTAGTGCCTATTTTTGGTGGGATCTCCTGGACGGACAACGATATTACACAGATCTGGTACCCCTCCACAGCCTACCATGACGAAAAAGGCGTACTCACCGGCGCTTATAACTTCTCTGAAATTGCCTATGAGTGGGGTAAATTACCGGTTCAGGCGCGACTGGACAAAGCGCGTGAAGGCGCGAAATTGTTCGGCCAGGCATTTGGGGATGGTCTGGAACATGGTCTGGCGATTGCCTGGCAAAATATGCCATATATCAAAGGCGGCTGGGCACAGTGGCATGTGGTCGGCGATCAGGCTGTGCACCATTTCAATGTATTGGCGCAGGGCAGTGCGGTGAAAACGGCAGACGGCAGTGAAACACAACCCAATTTCTTCATCGTTGGTGATCAGCTTTCGTCTTTACCTGGTTGGCAGGAGGGAGCCATTGCCGCGGCGCTAAATGCACTGAATCGTATGGAGCGTCCGGATTTGGCGATCCCGCATCTGGCATGTTTACCAGATACGCGTTTGATCGTTGAAGGCGTTTAACTGGCAATCCAAATCGTAATATGGCTGCGCGAACCCAGATGGATGAGGCATAGGGTCCCGGACTTCGGGTTCGCGCTTTGCGTATTGTGAGGACTACAGAAGTGGCTAAAGGCTGTGCCACATCTCTTGTCCCCGGATAAGGAATAGTGGTGCGATAATTTGAACCATTATTGGTAATTGTTGCCACACACAGGCAAAAGGCTGCTATTTTTAAAAGAGGGTTATGACCCAGCTGTGAAAACATCATTTAACACCTTAGATCAGACTGTTGCGCGGGACTGATGTATTAAATATAGACTGAATATCAAATGGAGACTTGGCGATGCGTCACATTGCGATCTGGGCTATCCTGGCCCTGTTCATTACCGGTTGCGCCAGCACCCAACAGACAACACGCTCCGGGTTTTTACCCGATTATCAGCGTTTAAAGCCCTCTGACACGTATCCCGATACCGCGTTGTACGTATCGGAACAACTTAAAAATGGTGGCCTGAAACAGGTGCGCACCATTTATCTGCCACATTTTGAAGTGTGGCTACAACTCAATGACGAAGCCAAAGTATCGCTTAGCCCGGCAGATTTGGCCAAGTTAAGTATCTATATGCAGGCTCAGCTCCAACAAAAGCTTTCTGTGCACTATCAGGTTTTGCTTGCGAAACCAAAGGAGCTTGGCCCGGATGTATTGACGATCCGCGGTGCGTTTACGCAAATTGAGTTTGCACCGACTGAAATGGAAATACGCGACTTTATTCCTGTTCGTCTGGTGTATAGTGCCGGCAAAAGTGCTTATCTGATGGCAACCGAGCAATCGGAGGTTGTGACGTCAGTTTCACTGGAGAGCATGTTTTATCTGGGGGAAAGTCAGGAGCCTGTTTTAATGATGTCTGCCCACAAAGAGGTGGAGTCAGTCGTAAAGCAAAGCGGCGATGAAAATGCCCAGGCTGTTAAAGCCGTACTCGACATCTGGATAGACAACTTTGTTACAGCAATCAGTAAATCAAAAACGATATAGTGGTGATCACCTATGATAAGAAAGCACACCTTCCTTTTAGCCGTTGTTATGGCGACTGTCCTGTCCGCGTGCTCTGAGCCACAAACCATGGTTGAGAAAGCGCCACATCTGCGGCCAGTGAGAACAATTGAGCTCAGTGTTAATAATTTTGGGCCGCTCCAGGAGTTTCCGGCTGTGGTAGATGCAGCCAGCACCGCTGATCTGTCGTTCAAAGTGTCTGGAGAACTGACGCACTTGAGTGTGAAACAAGGTCAGGAAGTGACGCAAGGAGACGTGATAGCAAAGGTAGATGACACTGACTACAAACTGGCGGTGGAGGAAGCGCAAGCGGCTTTTGAAAAAGCAGAAGCAGATTTTAAGCGGGGTGAGCAACTGATTGTGACCGGGACCATCAGTCAGTCAGATTATGATCTTCTTAAATCTCAATTTGCCAGTGCCAAAACTAAGCTGGCCAATGCCAGAAACAACCTGAACTATACCCAGCTCAGGGCGTCTTTCTCGGGGATTGTTGCACGCACACATGTTGAACAATTCGAAGAAGTACAGGCCAAGCAAGTCGTGGCGACTTTACAGGACATCGAGCATATTAATCTCAAGGTAAATGTACCGGAAAGTATTATGATCCACGTCAGCAAAGAAACACCGAAGCAGGTATTTGCTGAATTTGCGGCGATTGAGGGTAAACGCTTTGAACTGACATTTGTAGAGGTCAGTACCCAGGCTGATGAGGTGACAAAAACCTATGAGGTCACGCTTGGCATGCTGCCTCCTCCCGGATATAACATTTTGCCGGGTATGACAGCCAAAGTTATGGCCAGTGCACCCAGTGAAGCATTATCCCGCCTGTATCTGCCCTTATCTACGGTGCTTAAAGATGAAAACGGCCACTATGTGTGGACGGTTACCTCGCTTGGTGACGACAAAGGTAAAGTGACCAAAACGCCCGTGCAGATTGGAGAGGTTTCTTCGCTGGGCTTTCCTGTGATCTCTGGGGTGACAGCAGGCGCACACGTGGTCACCGCAGGTATGAGTAAAGTGACCGATCAGCAGGTTGTGAAATTTCAGGGAGGTCGTGAGTGAACATCACCCGATTAGCATTAGAGAATAATCGCACAACCTGGGTTTTGATTTTTGCCTTGGTGTTTTTCGGCATCGTGGCGTTCAATAAGATGCCTAAAGACTATGATCCTGGCTTTATTATCAGAACTGCACAGGTTGTTACTTACTTTCCCGGTGCAAGCCCACAGCGGGTTGAAGAACTGGTTACCGACAAAATTGAAAAGGTGGTGCAGCAAATTCCGGAGCTGGACTTTGTTAAAAGTACCTCTAAAACCGGTGTCTCGATCGTCAGTGTTAATATCAAAGAAAGCTATAAGGAAATGCGCCCTATCTGGGATAACTTGCGCCGTAAGATTGAAACCGTCGAAAACGACCTCCCCAGTGATGCGCAAAAACCCATAGTGAACGATGAATTTGGTGATGTGTTTGGTGTTGTTATCGGGTTGACTGCGGAAGGTTACTCTTATCGTGAGATGGAAGAAGTGGCCGAGCAGGTCAGAGATGAGCTGCTGAGGTTGCCGGAAGCCGCAAAGGTCGATATTTTCGGTGCTCAGGAGCAGCGTGTCTTCATTGAATTTGAAAACGCCAAACTGGCATCGCTTGGAATTTCGCCTGGGCAACTGAAAGATCAGTTGGCAGCCCGCAATATCGTTAATCCGGGCGGCTCCATTTTTATTGATGATGAAACGCTGGCGCTTGAGCCCAGTGGTAATTTTGAATCGGTGGAAGACATCGCGGGTACCATCATTAATATTACAGGATCAGAGCAGGTGATCCTGCTCAGCGATATCGCCCGGGTGTACCGTGATTATGTCGACCCGGCTAAGGTCAAGGTGCGAGTGGCAGATGAAGAAGGGATGACAATAGCCATTTCTATGCGTCACGGCGGTAATAATTTACTGTTGGGTGAGCAGGTGCTCGATGCGATCCATTATCTTGAGTCTGTTTACCCGATAGGGGTGGACTTTAAGCTCCTGTCATTTCTACCGCGAGAGGTTGAGCAAAAGGTTGATGATTTTGTGTCAAACCTGATCCAGGCGGTACTGGTGGTGACCGTGGTGATGCTGTTTAGCTTGGGCTTACGGACTGGGTTGATAGTCGCCAGCCTGATCCCGATGAGCATGGTGTTCGGTATACTGGCGATGTCCTTTTTTGACATCAGCATTGATCAGATCTCGCTGGCCGCTCTGATCATTGCACTGGGCATGCTGGTTGATAACGGGATTGTGATGTCAGAAAGCATTATGGTGCAGATGGAGCGAGGCAAATCGGCGGTAGAGGCAGCGGTTGACTCCGCAGAGGAGCTAAAAGTGCCATTGCTGGTGTCTTCGCTGACCACAGGTGCCGCGTTTTTACCGATTTTTCTGGCGGAATCCGCCACGGGAGAATACACCGCATCCCTGTTCAAAGTGGTGACCATTACCTTACTGTGTTCCTGGTTACTGGCTATGACCATGATCCCCATGCTGTGTGTGCTGTTTACCCGGGTGAAATCCCAGGCTGCCAATTATGATGCAGGTATCTATTTAACTTATAAACAGATCCTGATGGGGCTGATTAAGCACCGCTGGATAACACTTGCCGGGTGTGTATTGATGTTTTTCCTGGCATTGCAGGGGTTGCAGTTGGTGCCGAAGTTGTTTTTCCCGCCTTCTGATCGAGACTACTTTAAAGTCGAGCTGGAGTTACCTATTGGCACGCGCTTGAGTGCGACTGAAGCTATGGTTAAAGACATGGAAGCCTTTTTGCTCCGCGACCTTAAAGTCAACGAAACACGTGAGCAAGGGGTCACCGACTGGGTGTCGTATGTGGGTAATGGTGGTCCCAGGTTCCTGCTGACGCATACGCCAGAACCGGCAAGCTCAAACTATGCCTTGATGATAGTCTCGACCACCTCATACCGACATATAGATGAGCTGATGGCGAAAATCGAGACATATGCGTTGCAGCGTCACCCCGATTTGCTTATCAAGCAGCGTAAGATAGAAAACGGCTCACCCATCGATAACCCGGTTGAAGTACGCTTATCTGGCAGTGATATCGACGTGCTGACGGGACTGGTCAATCAACTTAAAGCACAAATGCGTGACACGCCAGGATTGAAAGCAGTGAGCGATGATTGGGGTTTACCCATCAAGAAACTACAGATCAAAATTAATCAGACTCGCGCGCGACGTGCGGGTGTTTCCAGCAAAGACATTGCAAGTTCACTACAAACTGGGCTCAGTGGCCTCGAGCTCACCCGCTTTCGGGAAGGGGATGAGCTTATTCCGGTCACTCTACGCTCGGTGGCAGCTGATAGACAGGATATCGGTAAGCTGGAAGCCATGGTGGTGTATTCACAGGCTTCAGGTAAATCGGTGCCGCTGAAGCAGGTAGCAGATATCGAAGTGGTGTGGGAAAACGCCCAGATTTTGCGGCGCGACCGCCTGAAGTCGGTCACGGTGGGCGCCCAGCTGGACGGTATCACCGCTGACGAAGGCTTTTCTAAACTTAAACCCTGGCTGGAGGAGCAACAAAAGTCATGGCCGTTTGGTTACAGCTATGAGCTGGGTGGTGAAGCTGAATCTTCTGGTAAAGCAAATCAGTCTATTGCTGAGAAAATGCCCATTGCGGTCTTCATTATCGTGATTTTGTTGATGGGTCAGTTCAATTCACTGCGCAAGTCGGCCATTGTACTGACAACTGTCCCTCTGGGCTTTATTGGGGTGGTTGCCGGGTTGTTGATTGGGCAGTCCTTCTTTGGCTTTATGACCTTACTGGGGATCATCTCACTGGCTGGCATCGTGATTAACAACGCCATTGTATTACTGGAGCGGATTAAGTACGAGTTAGATCAGGGAGACGACCCGGTTCTGGCTATTATTCAGGCCGCGCAACAGCGTATGCGCCCCATTCTGCTCACCACAGCCACGACTGTGCTGGGTTTGGTACCTCTTTACCTGGGTGGAGGAGAAATGTGGGAGCCCATGGCACTGGCCATTATGGGTGGTTTGTTGTTTTCAACTATACTGACATTAGGCGTTGTGCCCGTGTTATATGCGCTGTTGTATCGAATTTCGGTGAAGTCGTAACGCACGAGATAGATACCAGTCCGCTAAAGTCAGTGGACTGGTATCAATTTGTCGTCAATTGTTACCTTTCATTGCGCGTTCAGCAAAAAATGCAGATTATTTAGAGGTTGAATGTATCAATGCGACCGCAGATGGGTTGGCAATCGTGAGGAGAAGACCATGAAATGTTTACATGTAATTACGTTAGTTTGCTTGAGTCCTTTGGCAGCGCTGGCAGGAGAAGCGAATGTTACGTGGCGAGACTTTAATGATTATCGTGATGTGGTTCCGGCCAATGAAAGCAAAGCGGGCTATCACAAACGGATTGCCTCACAGTTTGAAAAGCATCTGAGTAAATTGATGGCCAAGGCACCCGATGGATATCAGCTAAATATCACCTTTGATGATATAGATCTGGCGGGAGATGTGCGCTTTAGCATGCATGATATTCGTATTGTGAAGCCCATTTTCTTCCCACGCCTTAAGATAAGCTATACGCTAACCGATAATAACGGCGCAATTGTGGCACAGGCGCAGGAGAAGGTGCTCAAAGACTTGTCGTTTATGGATCGGGTGCGAACGGGACGAGACAGCGAGTTTTATTATGATAAACGGCTGTTAAGTGCGTGGTACAAAAATGAAATTGCCGCAAAAGAGCAAGGGTGATGCTGCCATTGCCGGGCTTAAATGCCCGGCTGGTGGTAATTATACCAATTTCACTTAATACCTTGTGCTTTTTGAAGGAGAAAGTATGACGCTAACGGCGTTAATAATTTCTCATTTAGAACTTTTACCTAAGGTATAAGTTCGCAAATTTCTGCCTCGTCTCTATGGATGTAGGTGCCTCAGCGATAGCAGGACGCGAGAGCGGTGTTATCGACCCTATTTTCTCGCCTCAAAGTAGCACACTTAATTAAGCAAATTGGTATTACTTGAAAGACGCAAGTAACTGGATCAGCTGTTGCAGCTTGAAGACTGCCTTTTTCAGTTGCGCCTCGTCTAGCTGCTGCGCCTGACCCAATGCTTCGACGTCCGCTGCAACATCAAGCACGTAAGGCTTGAATCGTTTGGCGGCAAAATCAAAACCGGCGTCTTCAGGAAATAGCGCCTGGAATTTTCCGTGACCTTGCTGCTGTAGTTCGTCTAATTTTTTATCGGCATCAAGTGCTTGACGGTAAACGAGTTTTAGATTTTCATTCAGCTTTTCGATAACGGCTTGCATATTTTTCCTAAAGACTTACGGGAATTGGCCGATATTGTACTTGGATCCATCAATCTTGTCAGGTATAAGCTTATGAATATATCCGGAAGTAACCTACCTGCTATGTCTGGGACGGGGCAAAGCGGCGAAGTAATGAGCGCGCAGCTAGCCAAAAAGCAGCAAAAAGCAGATGGACAAGCCGCCCTGGCCTTAATTGAGTCTGCTGGTAATTCAGCACCAGCAAAATCAACCACGGCCACTATGGGCAACAATATCAACGTCTACGTGTAGGCGCTGATAGATTGCGCCCTACTTGAATATGTAAGCAGTTTGCTTATGTGCAGTATCAGGCTGGGCTCAGTCCTAAATCAATCGGCGTCTTACTTGGTTCGCCGCCGATTTCTCTTACCAATTTGGGTACCAAAAACCCGGGGAGCGTTTCGAGCAAGTCATGCATTAGCGCAATAGCGGTTTGCTCCGTCACATCAAAGTGACTCGCACCTTCCACTTTATCCAGTACATGCAGGTAGTAAGGTAATACATCCGCGCTAAATAGCGCCTCACTCAGTGCTTGTTGTGCATCCAGAGTGTCGTTAATCTCTTTCAATAAGACTGCCTGGTTTAACAACATCACCCCGGCGCGTCGCAGCTTTTTCATAGCCGCTGAAAAGTGCATATCTATTTCATTGGCATGATTAATGTGGTTGACCAGCACGGGTTTCAGGCGACTATGACTCAGGATTTCGCACAGTGTATCTGTCACTCTGGCCGGGATCACCACTGGCAATCTGGTGTGTATTCTTAGGCGTGTCAGATGGGGAATATCACTGAGTTGCTCAAGCAGCCAGGCAAGCATGTTATCTTTGGCCATCAGTGGATCTCCACCACTTAAAATGACCTCATTGATCTCAGGGTGTGCATTCAGATAATCGAAAACAGCCTGCAAAGAGCGTTTGTTGAGCTGATTATCCTGATACGGAAAATGACGACGAAAGCAGTAACGGCAGTTAACTGCACAGCCGGTTTTCAGCATTAACAGCACTCTGGAGCGGTATTTATGTAGTAGCCCGGGCAGCGCTGCCTGCTGTTCGTCGAGCGGATCTTTGTTAAAACCGGCTTTGGCGAGGAATTCCTGATGCTGAGGGAGCACTTGCAGCAGCAAGGGATCCTGTGCATCTCCATAACGCATTTTAGCGATGAAGGGGCGTGGAACTCTTAGTGGAAACAAGCGTTTAGCGGCTAAGTCCTGTTCACCAAAATGGTTCTCCAGGCCAACCAGCCTGAGCAACTCATCCGCACTGGTGACGACATTCGCCAATTCTTTTTGCCAGTTAGTCTGCAAATTTACTTCATTTATTTGTATCATTAGCGGGTTTATTACTCGAAATACAAAGATTAGAGGATACGATGGCGAATTATAGCACCAACGAATTCAAGGGCGGCCTAAAAATTATGATCGATGGAGAGCCTTGCTCCATCCTGGAAAATGAAGTGGTCAAGCCCGGTAAGGGCCAGGCGTTTAACCGTGTTAAGATCCGTAAGCTGATCTCAGGTAAAGTTTTAGAGAAAACTTTTAAGTCTGGTGAATCGGTTGAAGGTGCGGACGTCATGGACACAGATCTGGCTTATCTGTATACAGATGGTGAGTTCTGGCACTTTATGAACAACGAAACCTTTGAGCAGATCGCGGCAGATGAAAAAGCACTGGGCGAAGCGGTAAAATGGTTGGTTGAAAATGATGTATGTACTATCACACTGTGGAACGGTAACCCAATTGCCGTCACACCACCTAATTTCGTAGAACTGGAAATCACAGAAACAGATCCTGGCCTGAAAGGCGACACTGCGGGTACCGGTGGTAAACCAGCGACACTGAGCACAGGCGCTGTGGTACGTGTACCTCTGTTCGTACAAATTGGTGAAGTGATTAAAGTAGATACGCGCAGCGGTGAATACGTGAGTCGTGTAAAGTAAGCGAATATACTTTATGGCCTGGCCGCGTTTAAATTAAGCGGGCTGGGACTGACAAGTCACCTACAGATCCCGGCCTTTGCCGGGATTTTTTGTCTGGAGTTATTATGAGTCATTCAGCGCCCGATCCGGCCTCTGATATCGTTTGGGCACCCAGTGCCAGTATTGATACTTTGCGTCAGCGTGCCGGGATCCTCGCTAAAATTCGCACTTTCTTTGCTGAGCGTGAGGTATTAGAAGTCGAAACCCCCAGTCTGTCACAAGCCTCGGTGACGGATGTACACCTTGCGTCGTTCGCAACCACCTTTGTTGGCCCGGGTCACGCCACTGGCACCCCTTTATATCTGCAAACCTCACCTGAGTTTGCTATGAAGCGTTTGTTAGCGGCGGGCAGTGGCGCAATTTACCAGATTGGTAAAGCCTTTCGTAATGAAGAATCAGGCCGACATCACAACCCTGAGTTTACGATGCTGGAATGGTATCGACCCGGGTTCGATGAGTTTGCACTCATGGCGGAAGTCAATGACTTGATGCAGGCTATCCTGGATTGCCCTGAAGCCGAGTCATTGAGCTATCAGCAGGCCTTTATTACCCATCTGGGTCTGGACCCGCTGAGTGCCTCGATGGAGGAATTGAGGCAATTGGCCAGCCAGCGTGGCCATGCGCACGTTGCTGAGCAAGAGCAACATCGTGATACGCTGCTGCAATTGCTGTTTTGTATGGAGATTGAACCTTTGATTGGCCAGCAGGCGCCCTGTTTTGTCTATCATTTTCCTGCTTCTCAGGCTGCGCTGGCGCAACTCAACGATAAAGATCC
The DNA here is from genome assembly GCF_001482385.1 of Pseudoalteromonas rubra. Classification (NCBI taxonomy): domain Bacteria; kingdom Pseudomonadati; phylum Pseudomonadota; class Gammaproteobacteria; order Alteromonadales; family Pseudoalteromonadaceae; genus Pseudoalteromonas; species Pseudoalteromonas rubra. The sequence continues at coordinate 2,334,571 of NZ_CP013611.1, read as the reverse complement.
CAGAGTCGCCGGGCGGTTTGAACTCTATTATCGTGGTATGGAGTTGGCCAATGGTTTTAACGAACTAACCGACGACGTTGAACAAAGTGCACGTTTTGATGAGGACAATGCGCAGCGCATAGCGATGGGGTTGGCCCCTGTGGCCAAAGATCCGCGCTTTTTGGCTGCGCTGGCACAGGGGTTACCGGCTTGTGCCGGCGTTGCGTTAGGGGTCGATCGCCTGGTGATGCTGGCGACCGGAAAGAAACAGCTTAAAGAAGTGATAGCATTTGACGTCGACAGGGCGTAAGTCGGGGCCCAAACAGGTCCTCAGACGAAGCGTTTGAGTTCCTGTTGGGTTTGAGTGGAGCGCTGCTGTGCATCCTGACAATCGTGTAGTGCTGCATCAATCTGTGATTTGGCAGATTGGCCGAGCTCGACAATGCGGTGTACTGACTCGTGGGTGTGCTGCTGAGTCGACTCAAGCTGATGAACAGCACTGACAATTTCTTCCAACTGTGACTGGTTGCGCTCAAAGTCCTCAGACATATCGGCAAACCCCTGAGAGGTGGTGCGAATGGCCTGCTCGGCAGAGCTGGAATGATCTATCAACTGCTCCGACTCTTGGTGGGTTTCGCCCACTAACACATCCATTTGGTTTATAAAGTCACTGATCTGACGGGTGGCATCGTTGACTTTAACCGACAGATTACGCACTTCATCGGCCACCACAGCAAAACCGCGACCCGCTTCTCCAGCCCGCGCTGCTTCGATGGCGGCATTGAGTGCTAACAAGTTGGTCTGATCGGAGAACTCCTCGACCATTTTCAAAATACTACGGATGTTCTCGCTGTTTTCTTTTAATCCGGCGACAGTGGAGGAAAAGCTGCCCAACAAGTGGGTAATTTGCTGAACCTCTTTAACCAGCGTGCTCAATGATTGTGAAGAGCCTCGAACAAAATGCAAACTTTCCGTATTGGCCTGATACACCTGATCGGTGTTGTGCACTATGCTTTGCAGGCTATGCGTAACCTGATCGCTGGCTGCGATAATGGTGTCGCCCTGATCTATTTGCTGACTACCCAGCAAAGCGGTTTGCTTCATGGAGTCGGTGACCTGCTGATTACTGCGGTTTGCCGCTTCGGCACTTTGATAGGTGGCAGCCAGTAATTCACTCAGATGCTGAGTAAAGGTGTTGTATTGCTCACTGAGGTCACGGAATTCGTCATACGTGAACTGCGGCAATTTGGCAGTAAGATCGCCGTCCTGACGGTTGATCTGTTCTAGTGTGTCGCGCATAGCCTGTACAGGGCGAACAATCAGGTAGCGCATGTAGAAAAAGGTGAAGATAAAGGCGCCTACCGATATCAAAGCCAGTAACCAGAAAACCCCGGTAGAGCCGCTGTGCTCAGCCAGTTCACTGTGGAGCCACACTAACGTGATGATTTGAAAAACTAACAAAAACCCCAGATTGCCAAAAATCTTGCGGGTCAGGGTGAAGAACAAAGATTCTTCGATCAAATTATAGATGCGCATGTACAAACTCATATTAGGCTCTTCACTGTGCCGTTTAGCATACAGTATAGAGTAAACCTGGCAGGTGCAACTGTTTACAGGTTAAGCAATTTATTTTAGCAAGCGGCATAATCCAGCATATGGTCAGCCCTGTCAATCGACCTCTGGTACCTGGTTGAGTTGTTGCTGCACGACCATTTTTGCGTAACAGGGGTAGTTGCTGAATATGCCATCAACGCCATAATCTAACATTAATTCAATGTCTTTTGCTTTATCGACTGTGTAAGCCAGGACTTTAAGGCCGCGTTGTTTGGCATCCTGAACAAATTCATGGTTAATGAAGTTTTTGTCCATATGGATGCTTTCGGCATGAAGTTGCTGGGCAAACTGGGCAAATGTAAGTGGAATGGAGGCGGTCAGCGCCCCGATCCTGACCCAGGGGAGCTTTTGTTTGAGCCATAATAACTGATGATGATCAAAGGAGGACAAGAGCAGCTGATGACGAGCTATTACACCACGTTGTACATTGTCTTCTATGGTGGCAACAAACTTATCCAGGCTGAAGGTATGTTTGAGCTCCAGGTTAATGGTGGCTTGTTGGCCGATGGTATTCAACACTTGTTGCAGTGTCGGTACGGACTCGTTATTACTGAGTCTCAACTGAGATAGCTGTGCACGGCTGGTTTCGTTAACCTTGCCCCGGCCGTTGGTGGTGCGATCCAGCCAGGTATCATGAATAATGGCGTAATCATCCAGACAACTTTGCACATCGAGTTCAATGCCGTCGACGCCCACTTCCAGTGCTGCCTGAATGGCGCTGAGCGAGTTTTCGGGGTAATTTCCACTGGCACCTCGGTGTGCAAAAACCTGGATCATAGCTTATTCCTTGTGATCGACCACGTCTCATAGCAGGCTGCACTGACAACCAGTATGCCTCCTGCCAGCGTGGTGAGTGTTATGGTTTCTGCCAACAGCATATAAGCCAACACGGTCGCATACAAGGGCTGTAAGCAAGAAATCAGTCCCGCGGTAGTGGCTGATAAGTAACGCAAACAGGACGCAAATAACGCATGGGGAATGGCAGTAAAAACACACCCAGCCAGGACAATCAGGAACAGGTTTTCAGTACTTAAATCTGAAGGGGGCACTTCAACAAAGGCACATAGCATGAGGCTGGCAACCAGGGTTTGATAAAACATGGTATGTGGCCCACCATAGCTGGAAAAAAGCTTCTTCTGGAGTAAATTTCTAAGTGCAAAGAGTGCCCCGGAGAACACCCCCGTTATGATGCCCAAAGTGATTTGATTACCCGGATCGCTGTCCGGCACCAGTAAATAAATACCACCCATCACCACGGCCGCCGTAAAGATATCTTTGCGCTTAATGTTGCCTTTGAAAAAGAGCGGCTCAAGCAGCACAGTGATCACCGGATAAGTAAAAAAGGCAATGACCCCGACAGCTATCCCAGCCATTTGCATCGCGGCAAAGTAAGTCACCCAATGCAGTCCGACACAGACACCTAACAGTATGACAATGGCGTAGTCTTTGCTTGCTCTGAGTCTGAATACACTGCCTTTAAATTTGAGAATGCATGCCAGAGTGATAAAGGCGATAGCAGTGCGATACACAGTGATGTCCAGTGCAGAGAGAGGAATTAACTTGGAGAATAACGCGGTACCACCAAATAGTAGCACTGCCAGATGCAAATTAATGAGGGAGGATTGTTCGGGACGCATAGCGAACTCGACATGTTTTTCATTAGCTTATCATGTTAGGTGGTTGTCGCTAAAGCTTTGTGACAGTCGCAAAAGGTGACCCGGTACATTGGATCGGCTTGCCTTACAGTGATTTTTTAAGCGTAAAGGATGAGGTGTAATCTCGTGTAATGTCAGATGGATTAGATTTTGCTTCCGGTTAGCATAAAATTAATACTATAATAGTAGTTCTTAACGACGATGTTTGATGCAGTATGGGCGACCCGAAACAACTTTTACAGATCCTGGCTTTGACGTCATGCGTGTGTGCGCTGTTTATGCTGGTTAACTGGTTTATCCATCGCCGTTTGCTGGGAACCCGTTTGTGGGCCAGCTTTTCAATTTGTACCGCATTCGGTTGTATCTTCATCGCCTCATTTTCTTTGTCCGTGACCTGGACCATTTTTGTCTCAAATTGTCTGATTTTTATTGGTTTATATTGTTTGAGCCGCGGCAGTGAACAGTTTTTTTCAGTCCCCCGTTTAAGTTGGCCCTGGTGGCTGTTGGCTGGGATCTTTTTCCCGGGCTATGTGTACTACACGTATATTGATGCCAACTTTATTGCCAGAGTGATTTTAAACTACATGGGTTGGGCGCTGAGCATGATCCTGTGCCTGCGCGCTTTGTGGCTGGGTCAAAGACGCCAATGGCAAAGTTTTTCGCCAGCACATTGGGCATTTGCACTGGCCTGTGTTTGCCTGTTTATTGTGTTTACGGTGCGTTTATTGATGCTCCATCACTACACACAGCATGACAGCCTGACCACCAATAACTGGGTGAATCAGTTTTTCTCCGTGTCCGTTATCGTTATGCCCCTGATCTTATGTTTCTCCTTGTGTTTACTGTGCAGCGGACGACGTGAACAGGAATTACACGAATTACGCCATCGCGCGGAACTTGCTGCGCAGCATAAAGAGCGCTCGCTCACTTTGCTCAGCCACGAACTCAGAACCCCCTTAAATGCTATCGTTGGTCATGCGGAGTTACTTAAACGGGCACCCAGAGAGCCGCAGCAGCATGGGCACTTTTGTGATGTGATTATTGCCACCGCCATGTCGATGTCGGATCTGGCGAATCAGATTTTGTTGCAGGCACGGGGGGCTGTGCCCAATACCATAGTGGAGCCAGTCAACCTCGCGACACACCTGAAGGAACAAATTCGCTTTTTTAAGCCTCTGGCGGAGAAAAAGCACCTGAAATTGTCCCTGACAATACAAGGCGTTGATACCAACCTGCAGGTCATGATAGACAAAGACCCCTTCACTTTGGTGATTAAGAACCTACTTTCTAATGCCATCAAGTATACGGAACACGGCACGGTTGAGCTGATTGTTTTTGGTTACGCCCTGAGTGCCAATCGTCATCAACTGCGTGTTGCTGTCAAAGATACAGGTATTGGACTGAGTCAAGCTCAGCAACAACAGGTCTTTGAGCCTTTTGTCACGTTTGGATCGCCACGCGCGATTGCTGATAGCGCCGGGGTTGGTCTGGCCCTGTGTAAGCAGCTACTGGAAAATATGGGGGTCGATCTGGAAGTCCACAGTGAGCCTGGAGAGGGGAGTGAATTCTTTTTTGAAATACAGGTTAACTCGCAATTGGGTGAGCAGCTTGACACCTTCGATAGCAAGCCAACGACATTAGGTGATATGTCTGTACTCGTCGTGGAGGATAATCTTCTGAACCGTGAAGTTGTGCGTGGTTATCTCGACAATTTAGGACTGGATTATCAGCTGGCGGAAACCCTGGCGGATGCGGAGCAATGGTTGTTGCAAGGCCAGTTCGATGTGGTGCTGTTAGATATGCATTTGTCGGATGGTCATGGCTTAGAGTGGTATCAAACACGTTTTACGAAGCTTGGACTAACGCACCCGCCTGTTGTGATGGCGTTGACGGGTGACGTAGATCAGCAAGCTCGGCAAGCTTATCAGCAAGCCGGGATTTTCGACTGCCTGGAAAAGCCGTTACGCGTCACAGCATTAAGACAGGCATTGGAGCGTATCGTAAAACAGAATAGCAGCGGCCTGGCAGCAACAGAGGCGGCTTATGTGGATCTGGCCTTTGTCGAGCGTCAGCTGAGTGAGTCCTCTGTGCGGTCTGAATTTGCCTCACGGCTCGTGTATTTGAGTGATCGACTGGATTATGAATTTGCTCAGTTGCGTGGCTTGGCAGATATTCAGTCTGATGATTCATTGCGAGAAAAGCTGTTGCAGCTGGAACATGAAGTGGAGCAACTGGGGCTATATGCATTGCGTCAGGCGTTGCATCATACTCGCCGCCGTACAGCGCAGGAGCGGGATATCGACTGGCCTGCGTTACATCAATTTGCCAAGCAAAGCGCTTCGGCACTGCAATCTTGTCATCAGCGTATCACCGCCAGAGTACTTGAAAAAGCGCAAGGTTAGGTGGGCCATTGGCAGGATTTGCGTTAGAATACAGGTATAACTTCTCTACATACTCAGTGAATGTCTAAACAGGATCCTTATCTCAGCCGAGAACAAGAAAAATACGACAACCCGGTGCCCAGCCGTGAGTTCATTCTTGACCATATTCAAAAAAGCAATAACAAGACTAATTTCAATCAGCTTTGTCAGGACCTCAAAGTCTTCGAAGATGAACGACAGATTGCCTTTAAGCGGCGCCTCAGAGCCATGGAGCGTGATGGCCAGCTGTTTTTCAACAAGTTCAAATGTTACGTGATCCCAACGGATGATGGTCTGGTCAAAGGTCGGGTGATTGGCCACCGTGATGGCTTTGGCTTTTTGGAGGTGGAAGGCGAAGCCAAAGATTGGTTTATCACTAAGTATCAGATGGACAGAGTATTGCACGGAGATTGGGTGCTGGCGAAAGCAGGCTCCAGAGGCTCCGGTGGTAAAGTGGATGCACGCATTGTGCGGGTACTCGAAAAAGAGCGCGCACCGATAGTCGGGCGCTTCTTTGTTGAGCATGGGATGGCAGTCGTAGTACCGGAAGATCCGCGTCTGACGCAGGACATCATTGTGCTGCCGGGCAGCGAAAATGGTGCCCGTCACAACCAGATGGTTCAGGTTCAGATCACCCAAAGTCCCAGCAAGCAAATGAATGCAGTGGGTAAGGTGACCGAAGTACTGGGCGACCATATGGCGCCAGGGATGGAGATTGAGGTCGCGTTACGAAACCACGAAATCCCCTATGAGTGGCCACAAGCTGTGCTTGATCAGGTTGCAGAGCATGGTGAGTTTGTCGCCGAGCCGGATAAACTCGGTCGAGTCGATTTACGTGATCTACCACTGCTCACCATCGATGGAGAAGATGCCCGAGATTTCGATGATGCGGTTTACTGTGAGCGCAAAAAGTCCGGCGGCTGGCGTTTATGGGTCGCCATTGCCGATGTGTCGCACTACGTGCCTAAAGGCAGTGCGCTCGATAAAGAAGCCATCTCTCGGGGGAATTCAGTGTACTTCCCAGAGCAAGTGGTGCCTATGCTGCCCAAAGTCCTGTCTAACGGCTTATGTTCTTTGAACCCGCAAGTAGACCGTCTCTGTATGGTGGCCGAGATGACAGTGTCCGAAGCGGGTCGTTTGTCAGGGTATCGCTTTTACGAAGCAGTGATGAATTCTCATGCGCGTCTGACCTATACTAAGGTGCATGCGATGTTACAGGGCGATGAAGCCTTGCGTGAACAATATAGCGCACTGTACCCACACATCAGTGAGTTACATCAGATGTACATGGCACTGAAGTCTGAGCGTCAGGCCCGGGGTGCCATTGAATTCGAAACCCTGGAGACGCGTTTTGTCTTCAACGCACACCGCAAAATTGAGTCCATCGTACCTGTGGTACGTAATGACGCCCACAAACTGATTGAAGAATGTATGATCCTGGCCAATGTGTCGGCAGCGCGGTTGCTGGAAAAACACGAAGCCAGTGCGCTGTTTCGGGTGCATGACCAGCCCGATCCGGAAAAACTCAGCCAGTTCAGGCTATTCCTGCAAGACTTAGGGATCGAAAGTACCCTGGGTCATGAGCCAACGCCTTTGGAGATCACTGAAGCCCTGGCTGGCCTGGGTGAGCGTCCGGAGCTGGAACTGATCCAGACCATGCTATTACGCTCGATGAAACAGGCTGTTTATCAACCGGATAACATTGGTCACTATGGTCTTGCGTTGAAGGCGTATGCACACTTTACCTCGCCCATCCGGCGTTATCCGGATCTGGTGGTGCACCGTGCGATTAAAGGGATCCTGGCGGAGCAGGGACAGCAAGTGTCTGGTGCTTATGTGTATGAAAGCGATGAGGCTGACAAGCTCGGTGAGCAATGTTCAATGACAGAACGTCGCGCCGACGATGCGACTCGCGAGGTAGCGGACTGGCTCAAGTGTGAATTTATGCAAGATCACGTGGGCGATGAATTTACGGGTGTGATTTCATCCGTCACCAATTTTGGTTTGTTTGTCAGGCTTGATGAGTTACAAATCGATGGCATGATCCATGTCAGTAACCTGGGCCATGAATATTTCCATTTTGATGGCGCGAAGCATTGCCTGATCGGGGAGCACAGCCGCAGTGTCTTTAGACTCGGTGATAAGCTGAGTGTGGTCGTGAACTCCGTGAGCCTGGACGAGCGACGCATTAACCTGACACTGGCCGAAGAGGCGGTACCAGATCGGTATGCCAGACGGCGTCGTAAAGCGACGACAGAAAGCGCTGGCAAAAGTGTACGTGCGCAGTTGAAAGACGGCAAGATCCCGGGCAAAGACAAAAAAGATAGCAAAGCTGGCAAAGACGCGACAGCTGTAAAAAGCGACGGTAAAAAACCGAAAAAGGGTAAGAAGACCACGCCTAAAGGCAAGGCTAAAAAAGCCAAACAAGCAGCCACTTTGACCGGTAAAAAGAAAACCAAGAAAAGTGCCAGCAAAACCAAGGCAAAGCGTCCTGGTAAAAACGCGCGTAAAAGAAACAAATCGAGTGCGGGAGCATAACTTTGAGTAACGAATTAATTTTTGGTTTCCATTCTATTGAGGCCATTCTATCCACCACCCCTGAGCGCTTTTTAGAGATCTATGCCCTCAAGGGGCGGGATGACAAACGACTTAATGCGGTCGTCAATGAAGCACGTAAGTTTGGTATTTCCGTGCAGTTTATGCAGCGTAAAGCGTTGGATAATAAAGCCAATGGTGAGCAGCATCAGGGGATCATTGCCAATGTAAAAGCCGCCCGTGTACTCAATGAGCGCGACCTGGATGAGATTTTAACCAGAGAATCGACGCCGTTCTTTTTAGTCCTCGATGGTGTGACGGATCCACATAATCTCGGCGCCTGTTTGCGCAGTGCTGATGCCGCTGGTGCGCACGCATTGATTGTGCCCAAAGATAAATCTGCCAAGTTAAATGGCACGGCCCGCAAAGTGGCGTGTGGCGCAGCGGAAACCGTCCCGCTGATCCAGGTGACGAATTTGGCCCGTACACTCAGGGACATCAAAGAAGCGGGTGTCTGGGTAGTTGGGACCGCAGGTGAGACAGACACTGAACTGTTTGACGCCAGCCTTACAGGCCCCATCGCAGTGGTGATGGGTGCTGAAGGCGATGGTATGCGCCGTCTGACTCGCGAGCACTGTGATGTGTTGGTAAAAATTCCGATGGTTGGTACTGTATCCAGTCTCAACGTGTCTGTGGCCACCGGGATCTGTTTGTTTGAGGTGTTGCGTCAGCGCAATGCACAGTAACCTTCTGGCTACACATTGGGTGGAAAAGGCAAGCTTAGCTTGCCTTTTGTGTTTCTGGGTCCAGCAATAGCGCCTGTAGCTGCGCCAGGTTATCAACGACGTAAGTAGGTGTGATCTCTGGCGGGCACTCAGCGCCCGGGTGACGTAACCAGCAACTGTCGATGCCATAGCGATTGGCGCCCAGTATATCACTGGCAGGGGTGTCTCCGACCATCAGCACCTGAGACTTATCAGGTGTCCCCAGCAATGATAAAGCATGCTCGAATACGCTTGGATCGGGTTTGGCCACCCCCACCTGCTCAGAAATCACAATGCTGTGAAAGTAGTCTTTAAACCCGGTATGGGCAAGACGCTTTTCCTGTAAGGCAGTAAAGCCGTTGGTGATGATGGCCAGCGTGGCTTTGCCTTGCAGGGCATGTAGCAGATCGGCGGCACCGGGCAGCGGATTACACAATTCTGCCATCGCATCGAGAAACCCCAGGTTGAGGGTTTCAGCGGATACATTCAAACGCTCAGCCCAGAACTGAAAACGGGTCACCTGCAGGGTTTTTGCATCAATTTCGCCGTTCTGATACTGCACCCACAAAGGCTTGTTGATGCGTTGGTATTCGGCGTTATCGGCTTCGCTAAACGTGACATCATAACGCGCGAAGAGCGCCTTCAGGCCTAAAAAGGCGTTGAAACTGAACAGGGTTTCATCGGCATCAAAAAGAATATGGGTGTATTTCATGAGTATAGCTCTACATGGTTAAAGGGGGCCATCGCCAGCAACAGAGCCTGGGTGTAGGCACTTTCCCGGGTTGCCAGATGATTGGTCAGCAACCCAATCGCCCCCCCTTTTTGTTTAATGTTGTTGGTATCGAACATACGATCCATGACATGACCTAATTCTTCACCTGCCAGCAGCGCATCATAAATACGTTGTGGGAGTGGCAGGTTGGCACTGCGGCCAATACTCTCAGTTTGGCCATTGGATATGACGACAAAGGCAAACGTGGCAGGGCCGTAGGAAAATTGATGGGCACCGCCTTCCATTGCACAGTAGTAGTCGGCAGCGTGCTGGTCAATCAGGTATTGTACACGATTTTGGGCTCCCAGCAGTGTATCGGCTTCACCCAGAGGTTGATCAGCAACCCCGCTTGGCGCAGATAACCCCTCACACTGAATATCGTGCTGTGGAAAATACTGCGTGAATATCTGCCTTGCGGCATTGATTTTAACCGGGTTTTTGGACCCGACAAGTATCTTAATAACTGCCATTTGCGATGCCCTGAAAAATCGCTAGTGTAACGACCCCCCGGACAGCCCGCAAGCGGTGAAGTGTAAGCAGTCGTTAAACGGGTAAGTCCAGCGGGACAATTTGTTCCAACGCCCGTTTCTTTGTAAGTAAGTCTTTGATCAGGGGGGTTAATACCAGTTCCATGGCGAGGCCCATTTTGCCGCCGGGCACGACCAGGGTGTTAACGCGCGACATAAAGCTGCCCTGGATCATCTGCAAATAATAGGGGAAATCAACATCTTTTATATCCCTGAAACGGATCACCACAAAACTCTCGTCCAGCGAGGGGATATCTTTGGCACTAAAGGGGTTAGAAGTATCAACGGTGGGAACGCGTTGAAAATTAATATGGGTACGTGAGAACTGGGGGGTAATATGGTTAATGTAATCATCCATACTGCGCACGATTGAGGTCATAACGGCTTCACGAGAATGACCTCTCTCATGCGTATCGCGGATCAGTTTTTGGATCCACTCCAGGTTAATAATCGGCACCATGCCAATCAGCAGGTCGACATGATGTGCGACATCATGCTCTTCGGTCACTATGCCGCCATGCAGACCTTCATAAAACAGCATATCACTGTTGCTATCCAGCTCTTGGTAAGGTGTGAAGGTGCCGGGTAACTGGTTATACGGTACGGCATCATCAAAGGTATGCAAATAACGCCGGACCTGGCCAGTTCCGGTCTGACCATAAGTGGCAAATAACGCTTCCAGTGCGGCAAAGTCATTAGCCTCCTGACCAAAGTAGCTCAAGTGCTTACCTTCTTGCAGAGCTTCGCGTTTGAGCTTGTCCATTTCCGGGCGAGTATAACGGTGGAAGCTATCACCTTCGACAATCTCAGCTTTGGCGTCCAGGCTGCGAAAAATGTGCTTAATCGCGGCCGTGGTGGTCGTGGTACCGGCCCCCGAACTTCCCGTGATTGCAATGATTGGATGCTTTGCAGACATTTTGTCCCCTTACCTGGCTCAGTTGGACTGAGCGTAACTTCCGATTAACACCTTTCGATGTTACTCGATAAGGGAAAATTCGCAAGGCATTTCGCGGAGAGTTGTTTTGTGGTGATTGAGTTCCTGCTGTCGCTCGGTATGATAGCGAAAAAAACAAGGAATATAACACAATGACTCTGCTACAAAAGATCATCGTCACTGGATTACTATGGGGCGTTATAGGAACACTTAATGCAATGCCTGCCTCGCAGCTTTGGTTGGCCGAAGAGCAATCTGGCTCACTGTCGGTGAAGCCGATCAGTGCAGCTGATGGTTATCACAATCAACCTTTGGTTGTCGACAATGGTGTATATTTTACCCAGCAGGTACCGAACCCTGAGGGTGGCCAGACTGACCTGTTTTTTTACGATTTTGCCACCCATGAGGCCCGTAATCTGACCAACACGCCAGTGTCTGAATACTCACCGACGGTATACCCTTATGATGACGGTCTTTCAGCTGTGGTCGTCGAAGCGGATGGTTCGCAAAAGCTATGGTTTTATCCATTTGCAGAGACACAGTCACCACGGCGCGTGTTTGATCATATTGCACCGGTGGGATATCACGCCTGGGGTAAGGACGAGCAACTGGTGATGTTTATTCTTGGCGAGCCCCACACTTTACAATTTACCGATTTAAAAGGACATTTGCCTAAGTTAGTTGCCAGTGATATCGGTCGCACCTTGGCCTACAATGCCGCGCGGAACCTGTATAGCTTTACATATACCTCACAAGGTCAGCAATGGTTTGCCAGCTTCGATGCACAAACTCAGGTGGTGACGCCGCATTTTGCGTTACCAGGCAGCGTACATTATTACACCTGGTTTGATGACAATACGATCGCCTATGCCATTGCCGGCCGTATTTATACCCGACATTTGGATAACCCTGATAAGGTCTTGCTTTGGCGAAATTTGTCTGCGTATTGCCCAGGGACGATTTCACGCTTGAGTAAGCAAGGACCGCGACTGGTATTTGTGTGTAACCAGGCATAACTGAGGTCGCCATTGAGTGTAAAACACTGACACACTGGTTGGGATCAATTACAATGGACACAGATATATTTTTAGGAAAATGACTATGACCGTCTTAGTTACCGGTGGTGCCGGGTATATTGGTTCGCATACTGTGCTGGAGTTGCTTAGTGAAGGCAAGGATGTGATTGTTGTCGATAACTTAAGTAATTCCTCTCAGCAGTCTTTGCAGCGTGTAGAGGCATTAACAGGGCGCACCGCGACGTTTTACCAGGGCGATATTTGTGATAAAGCATTTCTCGACCGCGTTTTTGCGCAACACCGGGTAACCCAGGTGATCCACTTTGCGGGATTAAAAGCTGTGGGAGAGTCGGTGCAGAAACCGGTTGAATATTACCAAAATAATGTCCAGGGAACGTTAACTTTGCTGGATGCGATGCGTGATGCTGACGTATTCCAGCTGGTATTCAGTTCTTCTGCGACAGTGTATGGCGATCCGGCCAACTTACCTATTCGTGAAGACTTCCCGGTAGGCGGGACAACTAACCCATACGGTACCTCTAAGCTGATGGTGGAGATGATCCTGCAGGACTTAGCTAAGTCAGATCCGCGCTGGTCGTTTGCGATTTTGCGCTATTTCAATCCGGTAGGGGCGCACATATCTGGCAAGATAGGGGAAGATCCCAATGGCATCCCAAACAACTTGCTGCCTTATATTGCGCAGGTTGCGGTGGGCAAGCTAGACACGCTGGGTGTTTTTGGTAATGACTATGATACGCACGATGGCACAGGTGTACGTGATTACATTCACGTTGTAGACCTCGCTATTGGTCACCTCAAAGCGCTGGACAAGATTGCAGCTCAGGCTGGGGCGCATATTTTTAACCTGGGTACAGGTAATGGTTACTCTGTGCTCGACATGGTTAAAGCGTTTGAAAAAGCGGCGGGTAAGCCGGTGAACTATGAAATCAAACCGCGTCGTGATGGTGACATCGCGGCCTGCTATGCGGCACCCGAAAAAGCATTCAATGAGCTGGGTTGGCGAGCAGAGCGCGGCATCGATGAAATGATGCAGGACACCTGGCGCTGGCAAAGCCAAAACCCGAACGGATATGAAGGGTAAGCCTCAGTAAGCGGCCTGTTTTGGCCGCTCTCTCCTTTCACTGCATTATCGCTGGATGAAACTCCCCGCAACAGCGTGTATAATTCGCTCCTTATCTATTTTGATAACCACAAGCGACGCCTTATTTGCAGAGCATGGGCTGGGATGTGGTTAGGTTATTGACGCAGGTAGCGGTTTGGAGCCGTGTAATTGGGCGTTTCAGAGGTAGTATGACAAACACAGATAAAACAGGCGCCAGCCCAGTAAAGACAGTTGATTCAGCGTTTCGCCGCTTCTCCGTTGCACCGATGTTGGATTGGACGGACCGTCATTGCCGGACCTTTCACCGTAAACTGACTAAGCATGCGGTACTGTATACCGAAATGATCACCACCGGTGCTATCATCTTTGGCAAAGGCGATTATTTGCACTTTGGTGAGCATGAAATGCCAGTGGCACTGCAGCTCGGTGGCTCCGATCCCAAAGCGCTGGCTGAATGTGCTAAACGCGCCGAACAATACGGCTACAACGAAGTAAACCTCAACGTGGGCTGTCCATCAGACAGAGTACAAAATGGTCGCTTTGGTGCTTGTTTGATGGCAGAGCCTGAGCTGGTCGCTGAGTGTGTTGCGGCGATGAAAAGCGAAGTCTCTATCCCGGTAACGGTAAAAACTCGGATTGGTATTGATGAGCAGGATTCCTATGAATTTTTGACCCGCCTGATTGAGGCCTCAAAGAGAGCCGGCTGTGATGATTTTATTATCCATGCCCGTAAAGCCTGGCTGCAGGGTCTGAGTCCCAAGGAAAACCGGGAAATTCCGCCGCTGGATTACCCGCGCGTGTACAAATTGAAGCAGGATTATTCGGATCTGCACATCAGCATCAATGGTGGCGTTAAAACCATTGAAGAGTGTCAGCACCACTTGGCACACCTGGATGGCGTGATGATAGGCCGAGAAGCCTATAGCAACCCCTTTATGCTCGCTGAGGTTGACAGTGCTCTGTATGGTGCACCTGCGTTTACCCAGACTCGTCATCAGGTAGTTCGTAGTATGTACGACTATATTGAAGCAGAGATGTCAAAGGGGGCTAACTTTTGGCACATTGCGCGCCATATGCTGGGGATTTTCCAAAATCAGCCCGGTGCACGTGGCTTCCGTCGTCATTTGTCGGAAAATGGTCACGGTAAAAGCGCCGATATCAGTGTCATGGAAAAGGCGCTGACCTTTGTTCCTGAACTATAGTTCTTATTTTGGTCAAAAAAGCTAATTATATGCTTTTTTGACCAAATACCCTTCCTTTCTTTTTTCTTCTTTTCTCAAATTAAAACCTTAAGTCATTGATTTTAAATTATTGTTTGTTTTTGGCATAAACCTTGGAATAAGTTAATCAACATTAGCTTACTCAAGGAGCCTGTCATGGCCTTAATCGATCGAATTGAAGATTTAATCAAAGCCGAGTTCAATGCGTTGCTCGACAAAGCGGATGATCCTGAAAAGAACCAGCGTCAGATACTGACTCAGCTAGAAGTGGCACTGACTGAGTGCCGCAGCACTGTGGTACAGGTGATCTGTGAACAAAAAGCGCTGGTACGCCGTGAGCAAGTGGTGAATAAAAAAGTTGAGCAGTGGCAGCAGCAGGCTGAGTATGCTTTGCAAAAAGACCGCGAAGATTTGGCCCGGGCAGCACTGATGGAAAAGCAGGCATGCCAGCAGACGCTGCAACACATTGAAGAAGAAGCAACACAGCTGCAACAGATCCACGACAAGTTGGCGCAGGATGCACGCTCGCTGAGCGAAAAAATACATCAATTGCGACAAAAAGAGGCGCAGCTGGCTCGGCGAGAGCACACTGCCACCACGCAGCTGAAAGCGCGCAGCGTGGCCAGTCAGCAGTCGATAGCAGCAGCGTTAACTCGCTTTGAGCATCTGGAGCGCAAAGTTGAGCGAGTAGAAGCTGAAGTGGACAGCTATGACTTGGTAAGTAAGGAGCAAGCACAATGGCAGGCATTGGAAAGCCTGGCTCGGGAAGAGCAGGTCGACAAGGCGTTGGCTGAATTGAAACAAAGAAATCAACCGGCTTAGGTATTGGCACTATCGGTCGCCGAAGGGCACCCGGTGTAGCAGCAATGAGGAGAACTCTGATGACAGAACATGACACTTATTACCATACGACACGCTCACAACCGCCTCGTAAAAAGCTCGGTGGGGTATGTAGCAAGCTGGCAAACAGACTGGATATGCCAACCTGGCTGGTTCGCCTAATCACGGTGTTATTAGCACTGAAAGCACCTGTGTTAGTTGTGATGGCGTATTTTATCGCCTGGGTAGTGCTGTCGGAGCGTACTTAGGAGGCATTATGAAAGCGGCATTGATCTTACTGATTGGCTTGGTTGTGTTATCGGCTTTTTCCTGGGTGTCCTCTCCATTGGCCTGGTTCAGTGTGCCAGAGATGGTTTTGGATGTAAGTTGGGTCGGGATTGAAATGCTTAGCCTGTTTGTCGCGATGATCGCCGTTTTTGCCTTACTGGCATTGCTGAGTATAGGGTTGCTTGGCGTGATATTAGTTGTGCTCATTGGGCTAGTGTTAGCATTACTATTTAACTCTGTTCTCATTGCCATTCCGTTATTGTTCCTGGTTGCAATCGGCTGGTTGGTGAGCGATAAGCAGGCGCTGTGTTAAGGCGTCTGGCCGGAGGGGCTGCATTAGGGAGCAGCCCCTTTACGAACACTGTACGGCTGTAAAGAAATGGTGATGAAAGCGCGTTAAACTAAGGGCAATGTGGTATAGTAAACGGACTATACTCAACAAGGAAAGCGCTTATGATCAAAAATTTAGCCTTTTTTATGCTGTGTTCATTGCCTTGGATGTCACAGGCACATCCGGACCACACGCATGGCGAATCTCATCACCATGCGCACGCCGAGCAGGGCGTAGTGCAACTGACACACGCTACGCTGCGTGACTTTTTGCCCATGGCCAGCTCCACTGCCGGCTATTTCACACTTGCCAATAACAGCCAACAAGCGGTGACGCTTCTCAAAGCTGAAATTGAAGGGCTTGGGCGAGTGGAGGTTCACGAACATGCACATGTTAATGGCATGATGCGCATGCAAAAGATAGAAAAACTGGAGATTGCGCCCAACAGTCAAGTTGAGTTTAAGCCCGGTGGCTATCATCTGATGGCCTTTGAGCCGACAAAACCATTAAAAGTAGGCGAAAATCGTAAACTTACACTATATTTTGCTGATGGCAATCGCGTCTATGGCTTGATTGAAGTGGTGTCGCTTAAAGCGCAGATGCATAACGCGAAAAATGGACATCAGCATCACTAGGAGTATTGATGGATCACAACACACACAATCACATGGGTAAGATTTGGGCTGGCCTGATCGCAGTATTGCTATTGGGGTATGGTCTCGCAGTTTACTGGAGTGTTGAGCCCGAACAGTTCGATGTGGTCGGCAGTGCTAAACGTCATGCAGAGCAATCGAACACCGAATTGGTGACAGGATATGTGACGACACATACCTTAATCACAGTCTCGCAAACTTTACTCGATAAACCCGGTGGTTATTTGTCTAATGACGTATTACCACCGAGTGTGATGATGGATAATATGCCTGCATGGGAATATGGTGCGCTTGAAATGGTGCGCGACATGGCCCTGTCTATGCGTAAAGACTTTAGTCGCTCTCAATCGCAATCGACGGAGCACCCCAGCCTAAAAAAAGCCCAGCCGCAATTTAATATTAGTTCAACAGCGTGGTTATGGCCCAGTGCAGAAGGGGAGTATCGCACTGGTATTGCTCACCTAAATGATTACCTGCTGCAAATTTCCAACCCGACCGATCAAAGTAGTCAGTTTTATGCCCGTGCGGATAATCTAAGAGGCTGGCTAAAAGAAGCTGAAAAGCGGATGGGGAGTTTAAGTCAGAGATTGAGCGCCAGTGTCGGTCAGGACAGGCTGAACACTGACCTGGCAGGTGACAGTGCAGCCAATCAGGCAACTTATGCGGCGAATCATCATGAAGTGAAAACATCATGGTGGAAGATTGATGATGTATTTTATGAATCCCGCGGTGCTACCTGGGCCCTGTTACACTTTTTAAGAGCGGTAGAATACGACTTTGCGGATGTGCTCGAGAAGAAAAATGCAAAAGTGAGCCTGCAACAGATTATTCGGGAACTTGAAGCCACACAGGAAACGGTGTGGAGCCCGGTGATTTTAAATGGTAGTGGTTTTGGATTGGTAGCCAATCACTCACTGGTGATGGCGAACTATATTTCCCGAGCCAATGCGGCTCTTATTGAACTCAGTGAACTTTTAGCGCAAGGATAAATAAATGAAAAAGTACTGTTTAGCGGCAGCCTTATCTCTGGCTTGCCTCGCACCTGCGGCACAAGCAGACACTCTGTTGGGTTTATACCTGGGTGGTGAAGCATGGGGCGCAGAGCCTGAAGGTAGCTTTGCAAACAAGGGTAATCAGCAAGACTTTAACTTTTCTGATAAAAACTTCTCAAGCTTCTACGCCGCGCTTGAACACCCGGTGCCACTGGTCCCGAACGTTAAGCTCAAATATACCGAGTTACAACTAGATGGTTCTGCGGTACTGAATGAAACCTTCGACTTCGGTGATAAAAGCTTCACCGTAGGCGGTACGGTCAATACCGTGGGTGATTTAGACCACATGGATTACATCTTGTATTATGAGCTGTTTGACAACGATTTGATTTCTTTCGATTTTGGTTTAAATGCTAAGCATTTTGATGGCGAGATCAGCGTTACGGGTTTTGCCAATGGCGAAACCACCACAGAGACCGTCGACTTTTCAGGTTTTATCCCACTGGGTTATCTTAGAGGGGAAGTGGGTTTGCCACTGACCGGGTTGAGTGTGTTTGCTGAAGGCAGCGTGCTGGCAATTGATGACAGTAAGATCCAGGACTTCCAGATTGGGGTAGCCTGGGAGTTTATCGATAATATGGCTGTCGATGTAGCAGTTCGTGCGGGTTATCGCTCTATGGTTGTCGAACTAGATGACGTTGATGATATCACCACAGATATCGATGCATCAGGCCCATTTGCCGGCTTGCAGGTTCATTTCTAAATACGCCGTCTATCAGGAATGTATCAAGGGCCTGTTTATTGCTTTGATACATTCCTCACTCATCAGGCGCCCCAGGTCAGGGTAAACTCCTCTTCCAATGCTTTTGAGAGCAATTGCCTGTAGGTCTTATTGACCGGTGTATTAATCAGCTTTTTCAGTTCATCGCCAGTTTGAGTTAGTTTGTAATAACTCAGCACCAGATCGTTGCTGTTGGCTTCGATAGCGAGGTGTTTTCCCTGATAGGCGAGTGTCAGAGATTGGCCTTTTTGCAAGTTGGCAGATTCAATTTCTTGCCGATAAATGAGGTTAATGTCCATTAACGTCAGAATATGAGGAAAGCTCAACCCTGCCTGAGCCAGATTAAGTGATTCTTTCGTACCCTTTCGAAGTAAATCAAACAACGAAGGTTTTTTATAAAAGCCCAGTAAAATTAAATAACTGTCTTCTTTTTCAAGGTAGCCACATAAGGAAGCGCACCGCTGTAGGGCATCCGCCTCTTTTTGCGTCATTTGTTTCAGTGTTTGCAGGCTTTTGATTGAAAAAGTGCCCGGCGCGATTGACTCGCCAACTAGAATTTTCGCCCAGAGTTTCTGCATGGCACTGTTGGCAATATCTTCTGCGAGGGCAATAAAATGCTCCAGCCAGTCAGGGTCCGGACGCCCCCGACTGGTAACATCCGGGCACAAGGTCAGTGACATCCCCATAATGGACTCGATATTGCGTTGTTGTGCAATACGCTGCAATTGATTGCGTTTCAGTGCGCGTTTGAGCACGCCATGTTCACTGCGGACAATAAATTGGTTTTGATTGGGGTTAGGTGTTTGCGTAAAGCGTCGGTCTTCAGATTGAATCGCAGCTTTAGGCTGTTTGATCATGGCATATCCCAGTTTCTCTTCAATAAGAAGGGCTAAACTGGAACGGGCCTGGGCATTTTTTATTGTCATACCGCTCCTTGTGTGTGCAGTTTTAACTGGCTGATCAGCTGATTCATCATTAATTTGAGTTGTTGTTCCGTATAATAGGCTGCAAAACGCGCATAAAGCCCTCCAACTAACGGTGTGTGATTTTCACCTCTGGCGCTGAGCTGTAGCGCCAATACATCAGCTTGTGACTTGAGCAAGAGCTCGATATGTGCGACATGCTCAGCATTGAATCTGAGCTGTATCGTTACGTGCTGTTGGCTCAGGCTTAGCACCGTGACTTCTGCCAGCCCCCAGGGGTGTTGCAATTCACCATACCCGCCGACCTGGCTGGCGTTAGTCAGAAAGGTCAGTTGCAAATCGGCTTGCGGTGCCAATAATCCTTGCCAATGCCTGGCGTTTAAATAGGTTTTTACCGTTTGCAGGTCATCGGTGGTGATCCGTTGCGTTGTCTGAGCCCGATAGTCAGACGGAAGTAAAGCGGTGACCACAACCAGGCCGAATATCAAAACAATGCTGAACGTGAATGTCCGAAAAATTGTTGCTGTCATAACCTGCATAGAGCCGCTATATTATTTAGTTAACGAGCACAAGTTGTTGAACATCGACTATAATATTACTTGAGTGTTAACGGGTATGGATCTTGATAGTAAAAACCTATCATAATTTAAAAGATAACACATAGGCAAATATGCTATGTGCGCAGAAACTAAAGTAGTTGAACATAAGGTTGATGATGGCGTCAGAACAAGAAGAGTTTTTGTTTGCGGATCAAGACTCAACGCATGACTCACAAGAAACGGTCAGCGCGTATTGGGATGTACTGGTTGTGGATGACGATCCGGAGATCCATTCGGTCACAAAACTGGCCTTATCCGGCGTAGAGTTCTGGGGGCGCGCGCTCAAGTTTCATCATGCATATTCGGGCAAAGAAGCACTCGACGTGTTGTCACAACATCCAGAAATTTGCATCTTATTGCTCGATGTCGTGATGGAAAGCGATGATGCGGGTCTGTCTGTTGTAAAAAAAGTACGTGATGAGTTTGGTAACTACGCCGTGCGAATTATTTTGCGTACAGGGCAACCGGGTTATGCACCGGAAGAAAAAGTCATTCGCGAATACGACATCAATGACTATAAAATGAAAACCGAGCTGACCCGTGGGAAACTGGTTACCTCTTTATTGACGGCCATTCGGTCATATCAACAAATCTGCGAGCTCGAACAACAAAGTGTGGCACTGACCAATATTCTGGAGGCATCTCATGCGATCCTTGGCCACACGGATATGCCCTCTTTTGGTCTGTCGGTGGTCAACCAGCTGGCTAAAATCTTGGGTTCAGAACCACATGGCCTGGTGGCCGGCGCGATAGAGAAAGACGCCAAGGTGCTGGTCTTCGGCGGCACACAGCCTTATCTTGCACACATTGGCCAGGGGCTGGAGCAGGTGGATAATGGCCGGGTGATCATGCAGGTGCAAAACTGCTTTGATATGGATGCTCATCAGCAAACCGATCACGATGTGACCTTTTTACTGCAAGGTAAAAATCGCCGTGCCGCTATTTATCTTGAACTGGCAGAGCCGCCCAATGCGGCGCAAATGCAGTTTGCTGAAATCTTTTTAACCAATGTCAGTGTGGGTCTCGATAATATCAAACTGATCAATGAACTGCGCGACGTTGCTTATAAAGATGCGCTAACTCGTTTGCCAAACCGGGCAAACTTTGTCGATCAGATAGCCCAGTATTATAAGCCAGAGCAAGAGCAGCTGTTATTCGTGTTGATTGATATTGCGCAGTTTTCGGATATCAACAATGGCTTAGGCCAGGAAGTGGGGAATTTGCTGCTGTTGGCTGTTAAAGAGCGCTTGCAACAGGAGTGTCCGCAGGGCGAGTTATTGTCACGAATTGGTGCTGATGTATTTGGGGTGCTGCTACCCAAGCAAAGTTTTGACGAAACCCTGTTTTTAGATGCGCTCACTGTCCCCTATCAGGTTGGTGAGCACGTATTGACTATGCATTTTCATATTGGCGTGTGTTGCCAAGTCGACTTTTCATCACAAGGCCTTGAAACCCTGAAGCTGGCCTATATCGCCCTGAACCAGGCGAAACAGGCGCGTCGAACGCTCAACTGGTATAGCTCTGATCTGGAAGAAAAAATGGCCTGGCGATTGGGCCTGATCCGCCAGCTGCGGCAAGATTTTGAACAACGTAAACTGGAAGTCTGGTATCAACCTCAGTTGTGTTTACAAACCATGACGGTGATTGGGTGTGAGGCCTTATTGAGATGGCCCACCGGGAAGGGGGATTACATTTCGCCTGCGGTGTTTGTGCCCTTGGCCGAAGATGCCGGGCTGATTGTCGAGATTGGTCAGTGGGTACTGGAGCAGGCATGCATGATGCAGAAGCAGCTGAGTTCACTGGGACATGATATCAGTGTGGCCGTCAATGTCTCTGTGCCACAGTTTAAGGTCTCCAACTATGCGCAGCAGGTTAAACAAACCATTCTGGATCATGATGTTGAGCCACAAAAAATTGAGCTCGAAGTCACAGAGAGTGTAGTGATGGATGAAATCAATACTGTGGTACATACGCTGAGCGAGTTGAAGTCTTTTGGGGTGGAAGTCGCCATTGATGATTTTGGTACTGGCTTCTCTTCGTTGAGTTATTTACAAAAGCTGCCGCTCGCTAGGCTTAAAATTGACCGGGCCTTTGTGAAAGGGATCCCGCATGAAGACTCTGGCGCTATTGCCGAGCTGGTGATTTCTTTAGGTCGTCATTTGGGCCTTAAAACCATTGCAGAGGGCGTTGAAACGCAAGAGCAAGCTGATATTTTGCGTGCTCTGGGGTGCGATGAAGTACAAGGGTTTTTCTTTGCCAGACCCATGGCTGAAGCCGACTTACTGGCGTATTTGAAAAGCTAGTACTGGGAAGCTATGGCGCTTTTTAGTATAATCCGCTTCTTTTTTCAGCATTGAGCCGTCATCATGAATGCGTTACAGGCCGAGCGCCCGCTTTTTTCTTACCCTAAGTACTGGGCCGAATGTTATGGTCCAGCCCCGTTTCTTCCTACCAGCCGAGCCGAGATGGATGCGCTGGGCTGGGATAGTTGCGATATCATCATAGTGACGGGTGACGCCTATGTGGATCACCCCAGCTTTGGTATGGCTGTGATAGGTCGGGTGTTAGAAGCGCAAGGCTTTCGTGTGGGTATCATCGCGCAACCGGACTGGTCCAGCAAAGACGCCTTTATGAGTCTGGGCAAACCGAACCTGTTTTTCGGTGTCACGGCAGGCAACATGGATTCCATGATCAACCGCTACACAGCGGAAAAGCGCATTCGTCACGATGATGCTTATACACCGGGCAATGTCGGTGGTAAACGCCCTGATCGTGCTGTTGTGGTGTACAGTCAACGGTGTCGTGAGGCTTACAAAGAGGTACCACTGGTGATTGGGGGGATTGAAGCCAGTTTGCGTCGGATTGCACACTATGACTACTGGCAGGAAAAAGTACGCCGCAGCATCATCTTCGATGCCAAAGCGGACTTGCTGATCTATGGTAATGCCGAGCGTCCGCTGGTTGAAGTGGCGCATCGTATCGCTAATGGCGAATCGATTGACACCATACAAGATGTGCGTGGTACTGCGGTGATCCGTAAAGAGCCGTTGCCCGAATGGCGTGGCAGTGATTCCACTGCTATTGATAAAATAGGCAAAATTGATCCTATTCCAAATCCCTATGGGGCTGATGATGTTGGCTGTAGCAAGTCGGAATTTGTGCAGGCTGAAAAAGCGCAGGATGCCACCCAGGCTCAACCCATTATGGTGCAACCTCCTCGCCTGAAACCCTGGGAAAAAGTCTATGTTAAGCTGCCTGCTTACGAGCAGGTGAGTGTCAATAAACCGCTATATGCACATGCGTCCAGGATTTTGCATCAGGAAACCAACCCCGGTTGTGCCCGGGCTTTGTTTCAGCGTCATGGCGATCGCAGTGTGTGGGTCAATCCACCAGCTTATCCGCTCGAAACCGACGAGATGGATGAGGTTTTTGGCTTGCCTTACCAGCGCATCCCTCACCCAAGCTACGGGGAAGAAAAGATCCCAGCTTATGACATGATCAAAACATCGGTAAACATCATGCGCGGATGTTTTGGTGGGTGTAGTTTCTGCTCTATTACTGAGCATGAAGGGCGCATTATTCAGAGCCGCTCTGAGCAGTCGATCATTGATGAGATTGAGCAGATCCGCGATAAAGTTCCTGGGTTTACCGGCGTGATTTCAGATTTGGGAGGTCCGACGGCCAACATGTATAAGTTGCGCTGTAAGAGTAAAAAGGCCGAAAGTACCTGCCGTCGGCTGTCGTGTGTATATCCGGATATCTGCAAGCATATGGATACAGATCATACCCCGACCATAGAACTATATCGCAAGGCACGCGATGTTGAAGGGGTGAAAAAGATCCTCATTGCCTCGGGTGTGCGTTACGATCTGGCCATTGAAGATCCGCGTTATGTCAAAGAGCTGGTGACCCACCATGTTGGCGGCTATTTAAAAATTGCACCTGAGCATACTGAGCAGGGGCCTTTGTCTAAGATGATGAAACCTGGCATGGGCACCTACGACAAGTTTAAAGAGCTCTTTGATAAATACTCCAAAGAAGCGGGTAAAAAGCAGTATCTGATCCCTTATTTTATCTCTGCACACCCAGGCACCACGGATGAAGACATGGTCAACATGGCACTGTGGTTAAAAGCCCATGACTTTAAACTGGATCAGGTGCAAAACTTCTACCCGTCACCGATGGCAAACGCAACCACCATCTATCACACCGAGATGAACTCGTTGCGTAACATCAAAAATAACAAAGAAGTGGTGGCGGTGCCTAAAGGGGCAAAGCAACGTCGTCTGCACAAAGCCATTCTGCGTTACCACGATCCGGCTGGCTGGCCGATGATCCGCGAAGCACTGAAGAAAATGGGCAAGGCGAACCTGATAGGTCGCGGGCCACAGTGTTTGGTACCTGAGGCTGGGCGTAACGAAGGTAAGGGTAATACCCGACGAAAACCAGGCACGAAAGCGCTGACACGTCACAGCGGCTTTGGTCAGTTTAATCAGGCCAATACCAAGCCCAGAGTGGGCAAGAATAAGCCCTCTGGGCGCGCTGCAAAACGCTAGAAATTAAAGGAAAAAAAGCCGCTACACAGCGGCTTTTTTAATTTATTTGCTCATCTCTTTGCGATAAGGGATCCCGGACTTGATCCAGTCGGCAGCAGGTTTCCCCATCAGATAGTGATCAAAGTAGTCTTTCATGCGAATCGAGAAGTCCACCTGATTCGGGAATTGTTTCAGGTGGTGCGGTTCGCCTTCATACTGTAAGAAGATGGCATCTTTGTTGTGACGACGCAGTGCAAGATAGTACTGGATCCCCTCTTGCCATGGTACCGCGCCATCTTTGTCACCAAACATCAGCAGGATTGGCGTGTTAACCCTGTCGGCATAGAACACCGGCGAGTTTTCAATATACAGCTCAGGCGCCTCGGTCAGTGTCTTGCCGATACGGCTTTGTCCGGTTTCATACTGGAACTGACGTGCCAGACCGGATTTCAGGCGAATGCCACTGTAGGCCGAAGTCATATTTGATACTGGTGCACCGGACACCACAGCTTTAAACATATCCGTTTGGGTGACAGCAAAGGCGCTTTGGTAGCCTGCCCAGGAGTGTCCCTGAAGACCGATCTTATCTGGATCGGCAATCCCTAAGTCAATGAGCTTTTGCGCCGCATTCACTAAGGTTTGGGTAGATGAGCGGCCTGGATAACCAATTTCGAAGCGAATGTCAGGCAGGAAAATGGCATAACCGTTGGAAGTAAACATCGGTAAATTAGGCCTGTGGTTCAGCACCATATGTGGAAAGTCATACATGCGCTGACTCATATAGCGGTAGAAGTAGAAGACCACAGGTACTTTTTTACCCGGTTGATAGTTAGCAGGTTTGATCAGTACCCCTTGCAAGGGTTCGCCATTGTAACCCTGATACTGTACCAGCTCCGGTTTTTGCCCCCAGGCAAAGGTGCTGAGCTGAGGGTTCAGATTGGTGATTTGATGACGTTGGCTAAAAGTACCGTTGGTTTGCCACAGATCCGGAAACTCATGGTAACTTTGCCGGGTAAATAGCAGCGTATCTGCCTGTTTGGCTTTTTCGAGCAAGCTGTATTTCGCTTCACCTGAGGTCAGGGTGGTCAGTTTACCCGTGGCCAGGTTGAGTCTGGCAATGTGTGTTTGCTTATTGGCGAGGTTATGTGCCGACAGGTAAACGTGTTCATCAGTCGCGAAGCCGACAAAGTCTTTATCCAGTTTGATCACTCGATATTGTGTCTGGGTTTCTTTACCGCGTGTCAGGCGTTTCGCCTGAGCCGTTTTACTATCAAATGCCCAGATATCGAACTTACTGTAGGCATACAGTGTGCTGCCATCTCGTTGCCAGCCTGCAAATCCGTAACCGGGATTGGGCTCTGGATAGTCGTGGCGGTCATCTGCAAATAACGCATCGCGGACGGCCTTGCTGATGGCCGT
Source organism: Pseudoalteromonas rubra (assembly GCF_001482385.1). Classification (NCBI taxonomy): domain Bacteria; kingdom Pseudomonadati; phylum Pseudomonadota; class Gammaproteobacteria; order Alteromonadales; family Pseudoalteromonadaceae; genus Pseudoalteromonas; species Pseudoalteromonas rubra. The sequence continues at coordinate 2,308,672 of NZ_CP013611.1, read as the reverse complement.
TTCTTTTTGCGCATGCAGATCTTTCAGCCACAGCTGATCATTGAGGAAGTAGGCTGCGTGCTGACCAGTTGGTGATAGCGTCGGGCGATTGGGTGCTTCTTTGACGATAAAGCTGCGTGCGCCAGTAGCAACCTGCACGGCGTAGTAATCTGCATAGAAGCCTTTGTACATGATCTGTTTCAGGTAGGGCTGATCGTTGCTGGCTAGCAGGAATTCGGCTTCGCGATTCACCGTAACGTCGCGTGCTGTCTCATCGCTTAGCTGGGCAACACGTTGATTTTCTAGGTGGTAAACAGCCTGATAGTTACGTTCCCGGTTGGTCTTTTCCCAGGTTTTAATCTCACGGGGTTTGATTTGAGCATCTTTATTATGCCAGACCTTCAGACCTGACTGAGCCATGATAGTGTCAAGGTCGCTCAGTGATGCCTGATCCTGATATTTTTTCTCGGCAGGCTTTGGGGAAAGTAACGGGCGGTTTTCAAAATAGAGTCGTTCTCCTTGTTCTGACCAGCTTAGTGCGGCTGATTTTGCGCTATACCAGCCCTGCGGCTGAGGCACTTGTGTGAAACGGTCTATTTTGGCATCCCATAGTCGCACCTGATAAGCACGGCGGCGTGTATCATCGTTGACATAATTGCCCTCGGTAAAGGCCACCAGTGACGAGTAGGGATGCCAGGTTATTGCGGACAAAGTCACACCCGGCTCTTCAATTAATACACTGGCCTGTGCCCGGCTGAGATCAAAATACTGAATTTTGTTATCAGCACCGTCTTCACTATGCTGGCTCATGAGTACGCCATATTCTGCGGGGCTCAATGCATAGCGGCCAACCTGCTCAAACTGATACTGCTGCTGTGAGGTTAAATCCACAATCACCAGAGGATAGGTTTTGTCTTTCTTGTCTGCCGGGATCGCACTGTCGGTGTTTTTCTCTGCTTTATCTGATTTATCGGCTTCCACATCCTGTCGATAGGCCAGCCAGCGGCCATCGTCGCTCAGCTGATAGTCTTTAACAGCGTCAAAGATGCGTTGTTCACCACTGTGAGTATTGACCAGCACCAGTGCGCGCTTGAGTTTTTTACGCGCTTTTTTGTCTGTGGTTTCTGATGTCAGCAGGCTCGGGACCTGAGTGAAAGCAGCCCAGTTTCCCGCGCGGTTGAGCTGGGCTTTGGTGCCGCGCTCTACACTGGCAATTAGTTTCTTGGTGCTGAGGTCATACAGCTGGCCTGTGCTGTCTCCCCGGTAGGGTTGCGCGCTGAGGGCGACAAATCGTCCGTCTTCTGACAAGACCCGACCTTGGGCGTATTTAAAGTCAAAGACATCATTGAATTCCAGGCTGGGCTTGGCTGCGAGGCTGGTTGCTGAAAACAGTGCGGCCATGAGTAAAGATTTGGCAAACGTCATAATATGATTCTTGTTCGGTAGGGATTGTAACTTTGTAACACTTTTATCTGAGAGACTAAACTGTGCTGCGTTGGGTGTGAGAAAAAACTGGATAAAGTCAGGCGGGCTGTACCCACCTGATAAAGTGCGCGATAATCTGCAACCAGCGGGCTACGCCAGCCAGATACGCTGTAATTCTTGCCAGTGGCTGGCAAAGTTGGCTGCCGGCTTGGCTTTAAAGTCGCTGCGTACAAACTGATTCATTTTACCCTCAACATAGGCTAAGAAAAAGTTTGCCAAAGCGGCTTCATCACTGGCAAAGGTTTTGCCTTCGCGCAACTTGCGCTCACGGAGTACTTGTTTGAATTGGGTTTCGAGTTTTTCGAATAATCCCTGAACACGCTCGCGCAATCTTTCCTGCTCACCCTGAAGCGCATCTCCGGTCAGAATACGGGTGATCCCCGGGTTTTTTTCTGAGAAAGTGAGTAATAACATCAGGATATTGTAGATACGACTTTGCGTTTCTTTTTCGTTTTCCAGAATTAAATTGATCCGCGACAGCAAAGTGTCTTCAATAAATTCAATCAGTCCTTCAAACATACGGGCTTTACTGGGAAAGTGACGATACAATGCGGCTTCAGACACGCCGACTTCTGTCGCCAGTTTGGCGGTGGTAATACGCTGCCCTGGACTGGTTTCAAGCATTTGCGCAAGGGATTGAAGTATTTGCTCTTTGCGATTACTGCGTTTAGTCGCTGGCATGAGGTTTCCTTTATCATTATCGTTATTTTAGTAGGAGCGGGCTCAATGGTGGCCTGTCACTGTGCTCGCCTGAGCAATTAACAGCAGAGCCCTAAACTCAATTATCTGGCCATGTTAATGCTTTATTCAGCTTCTTTCCAGTCTTTTAACATGAACTTAATTAAGTTTACCGGCAATTGCTTTAACGACAGTAAGCGCTAACTCTGACTTGCTTGCCAGTGGTAAAGATTGTTGTGCATTATCCCAAAACAGGGTCAGCGCATTGTTATTGGCATTAAAGCCAATCCCTTCCTGGCTGACATCATTGGCACAGATCATATCTAACCCTTTGTTTTTCAGTTTGCCTTGCGCGTACTGCGCGACATCTTGCGTTTCTGCGGCAAAGCCGACGGTATAGGGCCGGTGTGCTTTTAGTGCAGCAACGTCAGCAATGATGTCCGGATTTTTCACCAGTGTCAGGGTCATTTCATCGCCCTGCTTTTTAATTTTTTGCTCGGCGATATCTGCGGCACGATAATCAGCAACGGCTGCACACCCAATGAAGACATCTGAACCGGGCGCCAGTGACATAGCGGCCTGATGCATATCCTGTGCACTGTTTACAGCGTGCACTGTACAGCCATGTGGCGGAGTGAGTGTGACCGGGCCTGAGATAAGCTGTACATCAGCGCCCAGCGCCAGTGCGGCTTCAGCCAGTGCATAGCCCATTTTGCCAGAGCTGTGGTTACTGATGTAACGCACCGGGTCGAGCGCTTCACGGGTTGGGCCTGCTGTAATGGTCACCGTTTTGCCGGCCAGTATAGGGGCTTCAGGGGTGAGTGCACCTAACGCCAGTGACACCAGTTCATAAGGCTCCAGCATCCGGCCTTTGCCGACATCCCCACAGGCTTGCTCGCCCTGACCGGGACCCCAGACAGTAACGCCTCTACCTGACAGTGTGGAGAGGTTTGCCTGTGTTGCCAGGTGAGCATACATTTGCTGATTCATGGCCGGGGCAATGGCAACCGGTGCGGGGGTTGCCAGCAACAAGGTTGTGAGCAGATCATCGGCAATGCCTGCGGCCATTTTGGCGATGATATTGCTACTGGCCGGTGCGACTATGATCAGATCGGCCCATTTTGCCAATTCGATATGGCCCATGGCGGCTTCGGCTGCCGGATCAAGCAGAGAATCTGCGACGGGTTCGCCCGAGACTGCCTGCATGGTCAGGGGGGTAATGAACTGTTTTGCAGACTCCGTCATGACGACTTTGACGTCACAGTGATGGTCTTTTAATCGTCGCACCAGTTCGGCACATTTATAGGCGGCGATCCCACCGCTGATCCCAAGAAGAATACGCTTGTGTGTTTGGCTCATGCTCGGCCCCTGCAAATTAAAACTAGCGCTAAGATAACATAGCCCACCCCGGGTTTTGAATTATTCTGCCAGCTGTCTACACTCAGAGAGTCACAGTGACGTGACGGATACCAACAAGGAGGAAACATGCAATTGATGGCAATGCCTAAAATGCAACGGCCCAGAGAGCGTCTGTTAAGCAATGGTGCCAGTGCACTCAGCGACGCTGAACTACTGGCCATTTTTTTACGCACCGGGATTGCGGGTATGAATGCAATTGAGCTGGCTCAGTCGCTGATTGATCAAAGCGGTTCTTTGCAGGAGTTAATGAATGTACCGTGTAGCGAATTTTGTCAATACAAAGGTGTTGGCGAAGCCAAATATGTGCAGTTGCAGGCGGTAATGGAGCTCAGCCGGCGTTATTTGTTGGAAGACGTGGTGCGCGATGCTCAGTTTGGTTCACCTCAGGCAGTCAGTGATTATCTTAAAATACAGCTTAAAGGGCTGCATCATGAGGTTTTCATGGCACTGTTTTTAGATAACCAGAATCGTCTGATCCGCGATGAAGTGTTGTTTTCCGGCACCATTAATGCCGCCAGTGTCTATCCGAGAGAAGTCGTGAAGGCGGCGCTGAAGTACAATGCCGCTGCTTTGATTTTTGCTCACAACCATCCCTCCGGGGTCGCCGAACCCAGTGAAGCCGACAGGCTTATCACCAATAAACTGCAGCGAGCGCTGGCGCTGGTAGATATTCAGGTACATGATCACTTAATTGTGGCGGGCAGCTGTTGCCTTTCATTTGCGCAAAGAGGGCTGTTGTAGTAGGAGAGGAGCCGTATTTGGCGTGTTTCAGTACGCTTTCCCAGCATAAATTAAAAATAGTTTAATTTAAATGCAGTTTTTACTTTCCTAAGCGGCCATGGATCATTATAATTGGCCGCTATCAAATTTACCAATGAGCTGATTAGGATATCATCAGATCCTTGAACTCTGCCTGTAAATACTGTATAAAGAGCGCCCTTTGATTTTACCCAGGGCACACAGTTTGAAGGCCTAAGGGGAAATTAAGCTCGAGCGAAGTTATTGGAGATATATAGACATGTCTAAAGTCTGTCAAGTTACAGGTAAGCGCCCGGTTGTTGGTAACAACCGTTCACACGCGCGCAACGCAACTAAGCGTCGTTTCCTACCTAACCTGCAAACACACCGTTTCTGGGTTGAAAGCGAAAAGCGCTTTGTTACTCTACGCACTACTACTAAAGGTATGCGTATCATCGATAAAAAAGGCATCGACGCGGTATTGACTGATATCCGTGCTCGCGGCGAAAAAGTATAAGGAGCTTAAATCATGCGTGATAAGATCCGTCTAGTTTCTACTGCTGGTACTGGTTATTTCTACACTACCGACAAGAACAAGCGTAACATGCCTGAAAAAATGGAGATCAAAAAGTACGATCCTAAAGTACGTAAGCACGTGATCTTCAAAGAAGCGAAAATCAAGTAATTCGCTTTCAGATTTGAAAAACCCAGCTCATGCTGGGTTTTTTATTGCCTGTGTTTTACCCCTGCCTTGTTATCGACCCTATTTTCTCGTCTCAAAATAGATCTCTTAATTAAGCAAATTGGTATTAATTGCTGCTCTGATCTTAATTCTGGTCAAGAAACTCGCGTATTTGCATTCTGTGGTTAGGGCCCGTGACGTGACTGCTATTTCGACTGTGCAACGACAGTCTTTGACTCGCGAGTTCAGATAAATCTGGTTGCCATCATGTGCGCGATTTTTGTCTATCGGTGTCAGTTTGGTAATACAAAAAGGCATACATCGCCTGCTGCGCGAGCAACTAGGCGATAAAAAAGCCCTGATTGGATCAGGGCTTTTTTAGGAGTTGTTCAGCAAGGTTTATGCGAATGCATCTTGCAGTGGTGGAACAACCTGCTTTTTACGGCTCAGCACGCCATCCAGCCATACTCGGCTATTTTCAGGTGTGACCTGATAGGCGTTTGCCACAATGCTTTCGTCGTCAGAGGCGATTAGCATTTGTGAGCCTTCTTTCATAATGTCGGTTAACAGCAGTAATACTGAGTGACGACCACCTTCTTCTTTCAGCTTAGCAATATCGGCTTCCAGATCGGCCTTGATGTCATCGAATACTGATAGATCAATGACTTCCAGCTGGCCAATACCAACCAGGTTGCCATTCATGTTGAAGTCTTTAAAGTCACGCATAACCAAATCGCGTGCTGGCGTGCCTTCCACTGCTGATTTTACTTTGAACATGTCCATGCCCAGTGCTTTAAAATCTTCGATGCCCGCGATTTCAGCGAGTGCTTCTACGCATTTAATGTCTGCGGTGGTGCAGGTTGGTGATTTGAAGATCACGGTATCGCTTAGGATCGCACACATCATCAGGCCCGCGATCCCTTGTGGGATTTCAACACCATAGAAGTCATACATCATTTTAATGATGGTATTACTACAACCAACCGGACGGATCCAGCACTCAAGCGGCGTTGAGGTAGTCAGGTCACCCAGTTTATGGTGATCCACTACACCCACAACTGTGGCTTCATCGATGTCGTCTGGTGCTTGTGTCTTCTCTGTATGGTCAACGATATATACTTCTTCGCCAGCATAGCTAAGCTTTAATTCAGGGGCTTCAAAGCCAAAGCGGTCAAGAATAAATTGCGTCTCAGGAGAGACATCACCCAAACGTGTTGGGATCGCTTCTTCACCGATCTGGTTCTTCAGGTAAGCCAGTGCAATTGCACCACAAATTGAATCTGAGTCAGGGATCTTGTGTCCCACTACAAACATTGCCATTGACGGTTCTCCAAAAAAATTTGTCGCCATTCTAGCAAAAATTAACCACAAGGTAACAGTATAAGCTGGGCTAATCGCAGCTTTTTCATCTACCGCATGCTATCTGCTGAGTAGTCTGTTCATCCTGGCTGATGGGGTGATCAGAAATCAGGGGATTGTCTTTGCGCGATCAAAGTTGCGAGCGTAGTATGAAGGCGTAGAATTTTGCACAGCCAAGGAGGCGTGAGTGGAAACAACCTATCTGGTGCTGGCCTGGCTGGGGCTGGCCATTTTTATGTACTCCATTATCATTCGTCAGTTGCAACGGGCTGAATTTACCGGGCCGATGTGGTTTGTGTTGTTTGGTTGTGCTCTGGGCTGGTATTTTCAGGACTCACTGGCGCTGAAGCAGGACACACTGCGTGAGTTTCTGCCTCTGGTTGAATTGATCCTGGCTATTTTTCTGTTTTCTGATGCAGCAAAAACCCGGCTCAGGGTTTTATTACATTCCTATCAACTGCCACTGTTACTGCTGCTTGCACTGCCTTTGACTCTGGGGTTTGCGGCGCTCGGCGCACATGCGTTATTGTCTCTGCCTTGGCTAAGCTGTTTTATTCTGGCCATTATGCTGACACCCACTGATGCGGCTTTGTGCCAGAGCTTTATTCAGGAAAAGCAGGTGCCGGCTCAACTTCGTGAAGCGATTAATGTTGAAAGTGGCCTGAATGATGGCCTGTGTGTACCGGTTTTTCTGTTTTTACTTGGCAGTAGCCTGTATACCCAGCAACCCGCTGAACACTCACTGGGGGCGTTATTTTTGCACGAGGTCGGCCTTGCCCTGGTTGTTGCATTAGTGTTAACTATTGTGTCTGTTTACCTGATTAAATTGACTTATCGTCATCACTTCTTTGCTGCTAAAAGCAGCCCGTTTTTATTTATCGGCATTGCCATTGCGGTATTTTCTGTCACGCAATTACTCGGTGGGAGTGGGTTTATCGCGGTGTTTATCAGTGGTTTGTTGTTTGACTATGGCTTTCGAGATGCGCTTAAAGACAAACTGATAGAAGAAAGTGAGCAGATAGCTGAGCTGGCAGCATATATCCTGTGGGTTATTTTTGGGATCAGTGCCAGTATTTTGTTGTTTACTGCGTTTGACTGGCGGATATGGGCATATGCTTTACTGGCTGTGGCTGTGGCTGTGGCTGTGGCTGTATTTCGGTTCTTTCCCGTGCTTTTGTTGTTACTGGCTTGCAGGCTGAGCTGGCGTGAACGCGTGGTACTAGCCTGGTTCGGACCGAAAGGACTGGCCTCTGTTGTGTTTAGTCTGATGCTACTGGGTTCGAACCTCCCTCACAGTCTTTTTATTACGAAGATCACGACGGCCACTGTGCTACTGAGTATCTTTATTTTCGGTGTGAGCGGCCACCTTGCGGGTGCTTTTTTGATGAAAAAACAATAGTGTCCGAACAAAAAGTGTCACTCAGGTGAAATAAAAAAGTCATCAAGTGTCCCTAGACTGTGCCCCGGCTCAGATGATTACGTTTTAGGAACACTACAATGAAAAAAAAGCTATTAGCAGTGGCGGTCTCTGCCGTCTTATTGACCGCATGTAACGATGACGACACCAAAACGGTTGAAGTGATCAAAGAAGTTGAGGTTGTTAAAGAGGTTGAAGTTGCACCTAAGCCTGTTACTCAGGTGAAGAATGTTATCCTGATGATCGGCGATGGTATGGGTGCCCAGCAGGTTGGTTTACTTGAAGAGTATGCACGCCGCGCACCAAACTCTACTTACAACAGCAAAGACAATCAAACTGCACTGTCTAAGCTTGCTAATGGCGGCCATCTGGGTTTATCTCTAAATGCTCCACATGGCGAAAACGGTAGTCTGGTTGTCGATTCAGCATGTTCTGCAACTCAACTGGCAACCGGTAAAGCGGCTGGTTCTGAGATGATTGGCCTGGACGACAAGGGTTATGTGATTGAAACTATCCTTGAAAAAGCGAAAAAAGCGGGCAAGGCGACCGGTCTGGTTTCAGATACGCGTTTGACTCATGCTACGCCGGCTGCATTTGCTGCACACCAGCCACACCGCTCTTACGAGCCTGAAATTGCCGTAGAGATGGTAGAAAGCGGCATGGTGGATGTCATGCTATCAGGTGGTGCGCGTGTGTTTATTCCATCGGATATTAAAGAAGATGCGGCTGATCAAGAAGTACTTGCTAACCTGGGTATGCCAGCCAGTGTTTATAAAAAATCGAAGCGTAGCGACGACCGCAATGTGGTTGTTGAGGCTAAAGAGCAGCACGGCTACGAACTTGCATTCGACAAAGCGCAGCTAGCTGATGCTGACACCAATAAATTACTTGGTTTGTTTGCAAACTCGGGCATGGCGGATGGCATTGCATACAGAGATTGTAAAGCGGACAACAGCTGTACTCAGCCTTCTTTGAAAGAGATGACAGTAAAAGCCCTGGACATTCTGTCTAAAGATGAAGACGGCTTCTTCCTGATGATTGAAGGCGGCCAGATTGACTGGGCTGGTCACGCTAATGACGCTGGCTGGATGCTGAATGAGCTACTGAAGTTTGACGAAGCCGTAGAAGCGGTTCATGAGTGGGCAAAAGAGCGCACGGATACACTGGTTGTTGTAACGGCTGACCACGAAACGGGTAGTTTTGGTTTCAGTTACTCAAGCCACAATAAACCAGAAGCAGTTGACCTGCCGGGTGATGGTATGCAGGGCAAACAGTACAAGCCGAAGTTCAACTTTGGCGGCCTCGAGTTACTGGATACCCTATATGGGCAAAAAGGGACTTTCTATGATGTGATTGGTCACGTAAATGGTGACTATGACTTTAGTAACTCAACGGATAAAGAGTGGCAAGACGCCATCAAAGAGTTTACACCGTATGAAGTCACTCTTGATGAAGCGGCTCGCATGAACGAGTTTAGCAGTTATAACAGTGATAACGTACCGCTGCCTAAGTTTGACGATTTCTCTGACTTCTATGTCTATGGCACTGAAGACTACACTGCTAAAGTTGGCCGCATCGTGGCGAAACAGCAAAACGTTGTATGGGGTACGGGCACCCACACGGCTGCGCCAGTACCTGTATATTCTTTCGGTCCAGAAGGCGTGACGGCACAGTTCTCAACGTTACAGCACCATGTTGACATCGGCACTAAGATGATTAAAGCGCTGGGTCTGGCTGACGCTGAGTAAGCACCGGTTTTTTTAGGGATAATCCATAATAACAAACATAAAAGATCGCTAGATCTTATTGGGCCACAGCATTGCTGTGGCCTTTTTTGTTCGTCCAGTTTGTGGATGTCATGAGCTGCTTTAAGTCAGCAATAAAGTTTTAATTTTTCCTGCAATACTCTATTTTATTGATATCAGGTACAATATTCATTGAGATTATTTCGTAACTTCTAGGATTGGATCAAATATGAAAAAAATATTGTTACTGCTAACAGCATTGTCTGCTTTCAGTGTTAGTGCCGGTGAAGTATGGCGCTGGAATACCAAAGTCAAAGCGCTAAGAACCTATGGTGGCGGGTTTTCCCAGTACGCTTGCTTCACCGTAGAGGCAAACGCCCCCTCACTCTGCTTTGATTTAGAGCAACCAGGCGGAAAAGAAAAGTATTCTACTTTGTTAACTGCTAAGGTAGCGGGCCTTCCAGTCGATGTTTCATACTATGATGATCGAAAAGTGCCTGTTAATTTTTGGTTCTCAAACCAGCTTGCTTTCAACATCTGGCTCAGATAGGTCGTTACAGTACGTTTAATCCCCTAGAAGCAGTTTAATGGACATCAAATGAGTCTCCATATATGTCACTTAAAAAACTATATTGAAATTAAACCAAGAATTCCTAGGGGGTTATTAAAGATGGTACAGTACAGAGTAACATGGACAGCCACCTAAAATTGGCGTACGGAATGTACGCCGTCTACCTTTAGGTGATACTCAATGGATTGAGGATGCTAGATTATGCCATCAGCAAGGAAGAGACAGGTCAGCCTGTCAGACACTAAATACTACCACTGCATATCCCGGTGTGTTCGCCGGGCATTTCTGTGCGGCGAAGACCGCGTAACGGGCAAGTCTTATGAGCATCGGCGAGACTGGGTTGAGGAAAAATTGCTGACCCTTGCTAAGGTGTTTTGCATTAATGTGTGTGGCTACGCGGTTATGAAATATAGTTACATGGACAGCCACCTAAAATTGGCGTGTGGACTGTAATGCTATGTCCTGCATATATTGGAGTGGGTGTCACTTAAAAACTATAACACCCAGACAATATGCTTCCGCCGATAAGAGCGTTCTGAGCCATATCACCAAGCGCGGAGATAGGTATCTGTGCAAGCAATTAATCCACGGTGCTCGTACTGTGGTCACACACGCACATAAAAAAGACGACGATTTAAATCGCTGGGTCAGCACATTGAAAGAGCGAATTGGTATAAATAAAACCATTGTGGCCACTGCCCACCGGCTGGCCAGATTGATGTGGATATTACTACAGAGAAATGAACCATATCAGCCGCAATATACACAATCGGGGGCGACACAATGCATCAAGGGTTAGGTTGTCAGGTGAGCTCGGCACGGACAAGGGTCACTGAACCCGTGTGGGTGTAGTGAGCCACTGACAACCGCTTATCTGTTTGCCAAAGTACGATGAAAAAAGGGTCCAACCCTGCCTGCGCAAAACCCGACGAAGGCACGGTCGTTACAGACCGAGTGGGTATATTAATTTTAGGGTGTGCAGGCTCGGAACTCATTAGGGGCGCTGGATAGTCAGTTAAGCCCGGATATATGTCAGAGCAACAAATTTACTGCGGACTGGACCAAACATCAGGCATGGCAACACGGGTAACATAACGAACGAGATAACGATAATTCGCTATCTCGCAGGCCTACTCGGCTTGACATCGCTGGAGCGTCCATATATGTCCTTATAACTTTTTAGCTTTGAGCTCAGTAGGCTGACACAGAATTATGAACATCCTCCATGATTACATAGAAAAAGGCGCTCACTGAGCGCCAGTTTGGAATGATTTTATTTTAAGCTTTTAAGGCCCTAGCATGTTAATTGTTGCCAGAACTCTCTATTTTTTTCTACATAGCATTCTAAAAACTTATTGACCTCTTTCTCGCTATCACTGTTTTTTATTAAACTTAAAAATTTCTTACTCTCGATCGTTGTAGGATTAAACTCATTCATATCGCCAATGCTCCTTGAGATAATATCTAAGGCTTCTTGCGATTTACCACTTAAGTACATCTGCAATGCATATTGTACAATACTAAACTCAGTATCTAGCCAACGTTCTTTCCCCAACTCTAACCAGCCTAATAATTCATTGACATCTTCACCAATATAAAGGTGTTCTGAATTATTCCTAATGAACATATCAAGCTTCAGCAAGACATCGTTTTCACTAAGTTCTTCCAAGTTTATCTGTACTTCCTCAAATTTACCCTGTTCATTTTTAAGATAATGAGAGGAAAACGGATAGCCATTTATACAAGGAAAATATAAGCCGGGAGAGATCCAAAGAGAGATATCTAAGGTATTTTTCCATTTTTTAAGAACGAAGCCACCATTTGAGATTAGTTCAGCATTATCTCTTCCTATTAAGATAACCCCTCTCTTGGAACATAGTACCTTTAAACCTTCATGGCTCTTCAGCAGGCTATTGATAAGACTAACCTTCATTAAAAACTCCACTAATTGTTTATTTCAAGTAAATGAACTAACTCTGTCCTACCAGGCAAGTTCCGACCATATTTTTTTGATTGAGTAGGGGTGATCGCTGTTTTACCCGTCTTTAGTTCAAAAGCCAAGTATGGCTTACCTTTTGGCCCCCATGTACCATCAGGTCTACTAGACTCAGCTCGAGACCAATAGTCCAACTCTCCAAGATAGCGGCGAAGCTATACGGACAGCCACCTAAAATTGGCGTGCGACTGTACGCCGTCTACCTTTAGGTAATACTCAATGGATTGAGGGTGAAAAATTATGCCAATGGCAAGGAAGAGACAGGTCAGCTTATCAGACACTAAATATTACCACTGCATATCTCGGTGTGTTCGCCGGGCATTTCTGTGCGGCGAAGACCGCGTAACGGGCAAGTCTTATGAGCATCGGCGAGACTGGGTTGAGGAAAAATTGCTGACCCTTGCTAAGGTGTTTTGCATTAATGTGTGTGGCTACGCGGTTATGAGCAATCATACACATATTGTGTTGTATGTATATGATATAAAAGCACAAAGGATATCAGACAGAGCAATCGTACTTCGCTGGCATAAACTGTTTAAAGGTAACTGGCTGACGCACAAGTTCATTCGTGGTGATGAGCTGAGCGCATCCGAGTATAGTATGCTGGCAGCTGGTATAGCTGAATTCAGACTACGGCTTGCGAGCATCAGCTGGTTTATGCGGGTGCTTAATGAAGACATTGCTCGCAAGGCGAATAAAGAAGATGGTTGTACAGGTCGATTTTGGGAAGGGCGATTTAAGTCACAGGCTTTACTGGATGAAGCGGCACTGGCAGCATGCCTGGCTTATGTTGACCTGAACCCCGTCAGAGCCAAAATGGCAGAGACTCCGGAAACGTCAGACTACACCAGCATTAAAAAGCGTATTGAGCATGCACAGCAAGGTAAGCAACCCAAAAGCTTACTGCGTTTTGCGGGTAACCCAAGAAAGCACAGGCCCAAAGGAATACCGTTTGAGCTAACTTATTATATTCAACTGGTTGAGTTAACAGGCCGATGCATGCGTGCAGATAAGCGAGGTTACATCAGCGATAGCCAACCATTGCTGACACGATTGCAAATAGAGCCAGACAACTGGCTCAAACTGACTACGCAGTTTACAAAGGTCTTTCATGGTGCAGTGGGGCGAAAGCAAGCGATGACAGATTACTGTGAGCATCTTCACAAAAGGCGACGAGCTAATTTGACTCAGTGCGAGCGGTTACTGGGTTAACACTTCTCCTTCAGTGTTGTTCCGATTTATCTAAGTTCAGGCTTGGATGCGCTTTCGTATTACCCGGATTTGACTATTCTTCAGGGTTTTGTGATGAAACTTACGATTTTCGCTATTCGAGGCTTATAGGAAGCGCACCCTTCAATAGTTCAATTTAGAACATAGGCTCCATATTTTAGGCTGTGTTACGCCATGCGGCATACTCATATCCCTTCCCCATTTGTTCTCACGGATACGCTTTAAAGAGGGTCACAGTCGTGCCTCTTTATCGTTGCTGTGATTTGTCTAACAGTAACGCCTCTAAATCCGCCTGACTCATAGGTTTGGCATAAAAATACCCCTGGCCAAAGTCACAGCCTGCCTGTTTGAGCAGTTCATGTTGCGTGGCGGTTTCTATTCCTTCAGCAATCACTTTGAGCCCCAGCTGGTGTGCCATCATGATCATGGTTTCACACAGCACCAGATCGTCTTCGTTGTGTTCTATGCCGTCAACAAAGCGTTTGTCTATCTTGATAAAGTCGGTGTCCATCTGCTTAAGATAAGCAAGGGAAGAATATCCGGTACCAAAGTCGTCCAGCGCAATTGAAAAGCCTTGCTGGATCAACTGGCCAAGCCGAGCCTGACTGCGGCCTTCTCCCTGCATCATCAGGCCCTCTGTGATCTCAATAACCACATCTTCGGGCTGCAAATCAGCGTCGTTAAGCTGATCCTGCCATTTCAGTAAGCTGGTATGCTTAGCGTTGAATTGCACCGGTGATACGTTCAGGCTGATCTGAAAGGCACCGTGTTGCTGCTGCAAGTGGCTGAGTGTTTGCAGAGTTTGCTGGAAGGCAAACTCGCCGAGTTGATGGATCAGCTGGGTTTCTTCCGCCAGCGGAATAAAGTGCGCCGGGCTGATCATGCCTTTGTCGGGATGTTGCCAGCGGATCAATGCTTCGGCTTTGTGGATCTGCTGATTGTGCATGGTCACAATTGGCTGATAGTACATCACAAATTGTGCGTCGGATAAGGCCTGGCGCATGTCTCTGAGCATCAGTAAGCGTTGTTCACTTTGCTGGCGTAAGGCGGAGTCGAAACAGGCATAACCATTACGGCCCAGAGCTTTTGCCCGATACATGGCCTGATCTGCGGCCTTCAGCAGCAGCTCACTGCTATCGCCGTCTCTGGGGCTGAGCGCAATACCTATACTGGCACCTATGTGACAGTGCTCACCGTCTAGGGTAAAGTCTTGCTTAAACAAGTTGAGCACGCGCTCTGCCAGCGCGATGGCATCGCTTTCAGTACGGCAGTGTTCACAGATAATGACAAATTCATCGCCACCGATCCGTGACAAGGTCACGCCGGGTTGCTCCAGTGATTGTAATACTTTGGCAACCTGGGCAAGTAACTGATCACCATAATAGTGCCCCAAAGTGTCGTTGATATCCTTAAAATGATCGAGATCCAGCAGCAGGATGGCCAGCGATGTATCGGGTGTTGCAAACAAAGTATTAAGGTGTTTTTTCAGGCTATTCCGATTGGGTAGCTCGGTCAGTGAATCATAGTGACTTTGTCGCCAAAGTTGCTCATCTTTCAGTTTGTTGTCGGTAATATCCGTAAAAATAGCTACTCTGCGATAGGGCGAGTCTTGTTCATCATAAACCGTATCTATGGTGAGCCATTCAGTATACAGTTCGCCATTTTTGCGTTGGTTAACTATCTCACCCTGCCAGCGACCTGTTTCGTTGAGGCCATGCCACATCTGGCGATAAAAAGCGCGATCATGCTTGCCTGAGTTAAGGATCGCGGTGGTTTTTCCAATCGCTTCCTGCGCAGAGAATCCGGTCACGCTCTCAAATGCCAGATTCACATCCAGGATGTAGCCATGGGCATCGGTGATGACCATGCCTTCACTGGAGTTGTTATACACCAGCGCTGCCAGATTGAGCGCTTCTTCCTGACGTTTACGGTGGCTGATATCGCGGATCACGATAACGGCCTCTTCAGCATGGTTCATACCCTGAACGCGTACTTCATACCCTTGCTGCTTGTCACCCTGAGTGTATTCCAGCAACAGATGCGGTTGATCTTTGAGGAGTGTCAGCGCAACTCGGATCCGCTTATTGATATGGTTCGGAAATAGCTCGCTCAGTGTATTACCCTGTTGTACCAGGGAGCCATGTTTTGCGAGTACCTGGCCCTTTGCATCAACCCGTAAGTAACTGTCGGGCAGTGCCGAGAGCAGCGTTTGCAGTTCGCTGTGTTTATGGCTTAACTGTTGCTCGGTGTGCAGGCGTACCTTGGCCATGCTTTCAAAATGTTCACCCAGCTTTGCCAGTTCCTGCGGCATAGTATGGCTGGTGAGGTCGACTGAGCGTCCTTGTGCTAGTGCTGCTATGGCCTGTCTGAACTGGGTCAACGGTTGTAACAGGGTTTTGTGCAGGCGATGACGAGCCAGCCAGATAAGCAGGCATAACAACACAAAAAAGCTGCTCAGGACCAGCGCAAAGTGGCGTTGTGTTTGTTGCCATGCTGCTTCAAACGGAAATGCAAAATAGATGGTCAGTTCGCCGCGCGCGGCGAGTAAAGGCAGGCGAATATAGACATGGTGGTGACCATTGGCATCACTCAGCAGCGCCGCCTGTTCATTCAGGCCATCAGGCCAGTCTTCGGCAACGGCTCTGCCCAGCGGTTCATTGCTGTAAGGATATTCGGCGACAATGGCGCGGGTGTGGTCGGCAACCATCACGCGGGTGCCCTGGGGCAGTGTCAACCTGGACAGCGATCGGCTCCAGTGCGATAGACGCTTTACTGCAATGATCACCATCGCGAGCTGACCATCCTGATAAACCGGGTGAGCAAAGTTCAGTGTGGCAGTGTTGATACTTCTGTCATGCTGATACTCACCAATGCTAAAGGTTCCTTCATCGATCGCCTGCTGAAAATAGGGGCGATCAGCGATCGAAATGGGACCCGATATTTTTGACAAAGAACAGGTGACGGTGCCATCGGGTGTTGCCAGGCCAAAGTTAGCAAAGCTGGGCGACAGGTGCTGAGCACTCGACAGCAACTGTGGACAAAGGCCGCGTTGGTGTTGCAGATTTTTGGGCTGGTAGGCCAGCTGTTGCAGCAGTCGACGTGTCGCGGCGATTTCGGCATGTTGCAAGGTGGCAACCTGATTGGCATACATCAGGGCTTGCTGCTCTTGTAGTTGCAGCATATTGCTGCGTTGTGCGAACAGCAACGCCAGGATCAGCAAAAGACCAGGCAAACTGAGTACTAGCATCAATCGGTAAAATCGCTGTTTTATTGATATTTCTTTAATAATAAAAGCTCGCCTAGGTTTGAGGTGGCGGCATGATACAAGCGCAGCGCGCTTTAACCAACCCGTTTAAGCTAAATACTAGTCCAGAGTTATTAATTTTTCGGCCTTTTGGTAACACCACAGTACCTAAAAACTTCATGAATGAAATATTCTCTAGTAATCAAAAAAGGGACGATTTTGTGTGCAAAGATCCCAGATTATTTGTCTGCCCACATTTTCCCACCGATTTCATGGAGTTCCGCAAAACCCGCGATTTTTCTGGCCTGTAGGCGAGTTAAGCAATGTGATCCAACTTGACAAAAAGGCTTGTCAAGCCCTAGACTGTCATCCTGTGGGAAAATGTGGGTTAGAGTGGATCAAATTGGATCAAAGATTAGCTTATCGCAACAGGCCAAGCGGGTAGTTATGTTCCGCGGCGCAAACTCTCTGAGTCTCGATGACAAAGGGCGCTTTTCGATACCTACCCGGTATCGCCAGCCGCTGTTGTCTGAAGAACAGGGCGCCGTGATCTGTACTATTGCGATCAACGAACCATGCCTGTGGCTCTATCCGCTGTCTGAATGGCGCGAAATAGAATCCCGATTACAGCGGCTATCCAACACTAACCCCAGAGTCCGACGCTGGCAGCGCATGTTGTTAGGACATGCAGAAGAATATCAGCTGGACAAAAATGGCCGTATTTTACTGGCGCCCACGTTGCGTGCCCATGCTGGTCTTGGCAAAAAGCTGATGCTGGTGGGATTGCTCAACAAATTTGAGATTTGGGATGAAGCACGCTGGTATGAGCAAATGCAGGCCGATACCGAGATAGAGCGCAGTGGTGACGTGGAAGCGTGCCCTGAGCTGGACGACTTTTCTTTATAACTGGGGTGAAAACCAAACTTTATGGCGACAGAATGGCAACATATTTCAGTGCTGATGGCTGAAACGCTGGATGCATTGAATATCCAACCCGATGGCACCTATATCGACGGCACATTTGGCCGCGGAGGCCACTCGGGTGAAATACTGAAGCGGCTGAACGAGCAGGGCAAATTACAGGCCATCGATCAGGACCCGCAAGCGATTGCGGCCGCTCAGAAATTTGCCGACGATCCGCGTTTTAGTATCGCCCACAATCGCTTCTCGCACATTGAGAGTGTTGCCCGTGATGCCGGCCTGTTGGGCCAGGTCGATGGTATTTTGCTGGATATTGGTGTGTCGTCACCTCAGCTGGATGACGCTGAACGTGGTTTTAGCTTTATGAAGGATGGTCCGCTGGACATGCGGATGAATCCGACTGCCGGTCGTAGCGCTGCGCAATGGCTGGCGGAAGCCGAGCTGGAAGATATGGTGTTTGTGATCAAAAAATATGGTGAAGAAAAATTTGCCCGCCGGATTGCGACCAAGATCATTGAAACCCGAGCGCATACTGAGATCACTTCCACCAAACAGCTGGCAGAGTTAATCGATGAAGCGGTGCCGGTGAAAGACAAACACAAGCACCCTGCAACACGTACCTTTCAGGCCATCCGCATTTACATCAACAGTGAGTTGGAAGAAATCCAGACCGCACTGCAAGCCGCACTGGCAGTACTGAAACCAGGTGGTCGCCTGGTTGTGATCTCGTTCCACTCTCTGGAAGATCGCATTGTTAAGCAGTTTATCAAGAAACAAAGTAAAGGGGAGGCTGTACCGCGAGGTTTGCCACTGACAGACGCGCAGTTAAAACAAAACCTGACCTTAAAGGCGGTGGGTAAAGCCATTAAGCCCAGTCAGGCTGAAATTGATGCCAACCCGCGAGCACGGAGCTCGGTACTGAGAATAGCCGAGAAACTGTAATGAAAACACATCAGCGTCAGCCGAAGTTGTTCATAGAGATGTGCCAGTTGTTACTGGCCAACAAGCTGACGTTTTTCCTGCTGGCTGTGACCTTAGGGTCGGCACTTGCGGTGGTGCAGGTAACTCACCTGACTCGCCAACAACTGATAGAGCAGGACAGGCTATTACAAAAACGCGACGAGCTGGACCTGGAGTGGCGCTATTTGGTGGTTGAGGAAGAGTTTTACTCACAGCACGCACGCATTGAAGAAGTGGCCAGAACCCAGTTACAGATGAAGCGGCCAACCAGTAAAGAAGAGCAGGTGATCGTACTACCATGAGTCCGGCGAAAAAGACCTCAGTCAATTTAATCAGCTGGCGTTTTGCGCTGGTCAGCGTGATGCTGGTGTTGGTGTTTGCCGCGCTGATCGCCCGTGCTGCCTATTTACAGGTCATTGAGCCCGATAAAGCCCGCTCGGAAAATGCTAAACGGACGGTTCGGGTTGAAACCGTACGGGTGCAGCGCGGTATGATCTTTGACCGTAACGGCAAGGAACTGGCTGTCAGTGTGCCTGTGGTCAGCGTCTATGCCGATCCCAAAGCGCTGGACAAAGCGTTGTCCAAAAAAGTGCTGAGAAAAGCCCGGCGCAACGGTGAAGACACTCAGGCTTTGGCCGATAACGTGGCCGAACTGAGTGCCCGTAAACAGGCATTTTATCAGGACGAAGTACGCTGGCGTGAGCTGGCAGATGTCCTGCAAATCAAACAAAAAAAGATAGACGAGCGCCTGCGCGATAATCCCAAGCGTCGTTTTGTCTATTTAAAGCGCCAGGTTACACCTGCGGTCGCCAACTACATTCGTCAGATGCGCCTGCCGGGGATCCATTTGCTCGATGAATCTAAGCGTTATTATCCTAATGGTGAAGTGACTGCGCATGTGCTGGGTGTAACCAACATCGATGGCATTGGCATCGAAGGTATTGAAAAGCTCTATGATAAAGCAATGACGGGTACCGAAGGGCGCCGCACTATTCGTAAAGATGCGCAGGGCCGTGAGGTTCAGGTACTGGCCGAAGAAGAACGGGTAGAGCCAGAAGATGTTCACCTGAGTATCGATCTGCGGATCCAGGCTATCGCCTATCAGGCGCTGAAATCGGCGGTACTGACCTATCAGGCTACATCGGGCTCGGCTATGGTGGTCGATGTGCATAGCGGCGAGATCCTGGCAATGGTCAACAGTCCGAGTTTTAACCCCAATGATATGAGCGATGCTGCGCCGTATAAACGTCGCAACCGGGCCATTACGGACTTGTTTGAGCCAGGCTCAACACTTAAGCCTCTGGCTGTTTTAGCGGGTCTGGACCATGGGGTTATCCAGGCAGACGACACCATAGATACGTACCCAGGTTGGATGCGCCTCAATGGCGGACTGGTCAAGGACGAGCGCAATCACGGCGAAATGACACTGCGCGAAATTCTTAAGATTTCCAGTAATATGGGTGTGGCTAAAATCAGCCAGATGCTGCCCAAAGAATATTTTGTTGGCCTGTATCAACAGGTTGGCTTTGGCGAAGACACCGGCACCATGATGATTGGCGAAAGCTCAGGCTTGTTCTATCCTAATCGCCGTTGGTCAGACTTTGAGATTGCAACTTTATCTTATGGCTACGCAGTGTCCGTCAGTACGGCACAAGTGGCCAGGCTCTATGCGACGTTTGGCGCTGGGGGGATCTCCCGGCCGCTAACCATTATGAAGCAGGACGAACCAGTACCAGGCGAGCGGCTGTTCCGTGAAGAAGACGCACTGGCCGTCGTTGAGATGATGGAGTCGGTCTTTGAAAAAGGGGGCACCGCATCCAATGTGATTGTTGATGGTTATCGGGCTGCTGCTAAAACTGGTACGTCGGAAAAAGCCATTGCAGGCGGGTATGGTGACGAGTATGTGGGTTATTTTGCCGGTGTTGCGCCGGTCAGTGATCCTCGCCTTGCAGTGGTGGTTATGATCAATGAACCTGGCGGTGATGTGTATTACGGGGGTCATACGGCTGGGCCTGTGTTTGCTGAGATAGTCTCTAACGCACTGAGGATTTTAAATGTGGCGCCGGACAAAGAGCGCGTTGCTTATTTATCGAGGCCTGATAATGACACGTGACCTGAGCCAGTCACTGGCTAACATCGGGGTTTCATACCCAACGACAGAGATTAATGAATTGCGCCTGGACAGCCGAGAAGTGGGTCCGGGCGATTGCTTTATTGCACTTCGCGGTCATCAGCAAGATGGTGGTCACTATGTTGCTGCGGCGCTGAGTCGCGGCGCTGCACTGGTGCTGGCGGATGCAAACTGTGTTGTTGATGTGGCAGATGCGCGCGTATTGCAGATCACCGGTCTGGCAGACAAAGTGGCTAAGCTGGCAGCACTATTTTATGGCGATCCCAGCCATGCTATGACTTTGGTGGGGGTGACGGGGACTAATGGTAAGTCCACCACAACTGCGATGATAGCGCATCTGGCCAGTGCATGTGGTTTACCAGGGGCTGTGATTGGCACCTTGGGATATGGAGCGCCTGATTCGCTTACTCCACTGAATAACACCACGCCGTCTCACGTGGATTTACAACGTATTTTAAATGAGTTGCGTCACAGTTATCAGCTGGCGGCCATGGAGGTATCGTCCCATGGGCTCGTGCAGGGGCGGGTGGCTCAGTGTCAGTTTGATGTAGCCGTGTTTACCAATCTCAGTCGCGACCATTTGGATTATCACGGTACAATGGAAAATTATGCCGAGGCGAAGCTGCAGCTATTTAGCGAATGCCAGCCAAACTATGGGGTGGTTAATATTGATGACTCCTGGGCACAGCGCTGGTTGCAAGCGGGTAAAATCGTTCATCCGGTAGGCTTTGGTCGCAAGCCGGCTGATGACCGCTTACAAGAAACACTACACCATTTTGTGTACTTTAGTGAGGCGCAATTTAACAGTCAGGGGATACACTGCAGGTTGCATACCAGCTGGGGTGACGCTGAGATCAGTACCCCCTTATTTGGTGAATTTAACTTGTATAACCTGAGTGCGGCATTTGCAGTGTTACTGACTCAGGGTATCCCCTTAACGCAGTTGGTTGAGGGGGCAGCACAATTACAGCCCGTAACCGGTCGCATGCAAGCCATTGACGTGGCAGGGCAACCAACTTGCGTGGTGGATTACGCTCATACGCCAGATGCACTGGCACTGGCGCTTCAGGCACTGCAACAGCATGTACCAGGTAAAGTGACCTGTGTGTTTGGCTGCGGCGGCGAGCGTGACAAAGGTAAGCGTGCGTTAATGGCGCAGGCGGCTGAGCGCTATGCCGATACTGTAGTGATCACCAGTGACAATCCGCGAGGGGAAGATCCACTCGCCATTATTAACGACATTAAGGCTGGGCTCAGTAAGCCCGAGTATGCTCTTTGTCAGCCTGATAGAGCAACTGCCATACGCGAAGCAATTCAGGGTGCTGATCAACATAGCGTGATCCTGATCGCCGGTAAAGGGCATGAAGACTATCAGATCATAGGTAACCAACGCCTGGCTTTTAGTGATATTAGCTGGGCTCAGACAATATTATCAGGGGAAAGTGCATGATCAAGATGGATCTCTCTTGGCTTGCGGATGTACTGAAGGCCCCTTTTGACGGGCAAAACCGCAGTGTTTCCAATGTAAATACAGATACACGTATAATTAGCGAAAACGAAGTGTTTCTGGCACTAAAAGGGCCAAATTTTGATGGCCATAAGTTTGTTGCCCAGGCACAACAAAAAGGCGCAATTGCCGCTATTGTGGACCATCCAGTCGACGTTGATATTCCTCAGCTGGTTGTAAAAGACACCAGGCTTGCGCTGGGACAACTTGGTCAGGCTGTCATACGTCAGGTGTCGCCAAAAACTCTGGCGATTACAGGTAGTGTGGGCAAGACCACGGTGAAAGAAATGTCGGCGGCGATTCTTTCCCGTTTGGGCAAAGTGCTGGCCACAGCCGGAAATTTCAACAATGACATTGGTGTACCACTGACTTTATTACGACTCAGTGAGGACGATGAGTTTGCGGTCATTGAACTGGGTGCAAACCACATCGGTGAAATAGCGTATACCAGCGATCTGGTCAATCCTGATGTGGCAGTGGTATGCAATGTCGCACCGGCACATATCGAAGGTTTCGGCTCGATAGAAGGCGTTGGTCAGGCTAAAGGAGAAATCTTCTCCGGACTCAAAGACAACGGCGTCGCTGTGTTGAACTGTGATTGTCGCTTTGCGCCAATGTGGGAACACACGCTGACCACCCAGCGTATCAGTCGCTTTTCAATGGCACAACAGCTTGATCTGTGGGTAGAGGAAATCAGCCTGGACACACTGGGCCGCGCGACCTTTGCTCTGTGTCAGGGGACGCAACGCGTCACCATCACACTCCCATTGCCTGGTGAGCACAATGTTATGAATGCCTTGATTGCGGCATCCTGCACCGTGCAGTTAGGTGCGACGCTGGAAGATGTCAAAGGTGCGTTAGAAAGCATGGCTGAGGTGAAAGGGCGCGTTAACCTGATTGAAGTGTCAGAGACGTTGCGGGTAATAGATGACAGCTATAACGCCAATGTGCGCTCCGTTAAAGCAGCTATAGACTTACTGGCCAGCATGCCGGGCTACCGGGTGTTTGCGTTGGGGGATATGAGCGAGCTGGGTGAAGAGGCACGGCAATATCATGAGGAAGTAGGTGAATATGCCAAAGAAAAAGGCATTGACGCGCTGTTTTCTCTGGGAGTGCTGAGCCGCTATGCCAGCGATGTGTTTGAAACTGCAAATCGTCACTTTTCTCAGCGAGAACATATGTTACTGGCAATTCAGCAATTACTGGCGCAGCGCGATGACATCTGCACTGTGGTGGTGAAGGGGTCGCGCAGTGCGCGGATGGAGCTGCTGGTCGCCGATCTGGTCGAGACTTCTAAATTGAACAACATCGACGCTGATAGTGAAGAGGAAAAACCATGTTAGCCTGGTTAGCAGAATATCTTACGCAGTACTACAGCGGCTTTAACGTTTTCTCCTACCTGACGTTGCGCGCGATCCTGGGGATCCTGACTGCGTTAATGATCTCTTTGTATTTCGGGCCTAAATTGATCCGGAGCTTACAGAGAATGCAAATTGGTCAGACTGTCAGAGACGACGGTCCGGAATCACATTTATCTAAATCAGGCACACCTACTATGGGTGGGTTATTAATTTTAGGGGCTATTTTTGCCAGTACACTATTGTGGGGCGACTTGGGCAACAAATACGTCTGGGTCACCTTGTTTGTGATTGGTTCATTGGGTGTCGTCGGGTTTGTTGACGATTATCGCAAAGTGATCCGTAAAGACAGCAAGGGCCTGATAGCCAGATGGAAGTATTTCTGGCAGTCAGTGATAGCTATTTCTGTGGCAGCGTTTATCTATTTCACTTCTACGGACCCGTCTGAAACTGTGCTGGTGGTGCCCTTTTTCAAAGATGTACTCCCTCAGCTTGGGCTGTTTTATCTGGTGATGAGCTATTTTGTGCTGGTGGGCACGTCAAACGCGGTGAATTTGACCGATGGACTCGATGGTCTGGCCATTGTGCCCACTATTTTAGTGGCATCCGCACTCGCCATTATCGCCTATGTAACCGGTAATGCCGTGTTTGCAAATTATCTCCACATTCCTCATATAGCCTCTGCCAGCGAACTGGTGGTGGTCTGTACCGCGATTGTTGGCGCAGGGCTGGGATTTTTATGGTTCAACACCTACCCGGCACAAGTGTTTATGGGCGATGTCGGCTCACTGGCGTTAGGTGGCGCACTGGGTATCATCGCTATTTTGGTGCGTCAGGAGTTAGTGCTGGTCATTATGGGTGGCGTATTTGTAATGGAAGCCTTGTCGGTGATTTTACAAGTGGGTTCTTATAAGCTGCGGGGACAGCGAATTTTCCGAATGGCCCCGATCCACCATCATTATGAATTAAAAGGGTGGCCGGAGCCTAGGGTGATTGTACGATTCTGGATTATTTCAATCATATTAGTGCTGGCGGGACTGGCAACCTTAAAGATCCGCTAAAGCAGTACACTAAGGTGTTGATATGGGTTATTTAGAAACCTTAAAAAACAAACACATTACCGTGCTCGGACTGGGTGTAACCGGTCTGGGCATTGTGCGCTTTTTGGTGCGACATGGGATTACACCTAAGGTTGTGGACTCTCGACCTGTGCCGCCAGGGGCAGACTGGATGAACCATAATCTGCCTGAGTGTGAAGCGGTATTTGGCCC
Source organism: Pseudoalteromonas rubra (assembly GCF_001482385.1). NCBI lineage: Bacteria > Pseudomonadati > Pseudomonadota > Gammaproteobacteria > Alteromonadales > Pseudoalteromonadaceae > Pseudoalteromonas > Pseudoalteromonas rubra. The sequence continues at coordinate 2,283,981 of NZ_CP013611.1, read as the reverse complement.
GCTTGCTGAGGCTGCACTGAGTGCCACCGATCTGGTTGTGATCAGTCCTGGTGTGCCGTTATACGAGACCTGCGTTGCTCAGGCTATCGCCGCTGGCGTCGAAGTGATCGGCGACGTGGAGCTATTTGCACGCCTGAACGAAAAGCCTGTGATTGCCGTGACAGGCTCAAATGGTAAATCTACCGTTGTGAGTCTGGCTGCTGAAGTGTGTCAGCAAGCAGGCCTGAAGGTCGGGTTGGGTGGCAACATTGGTACATCCGTGCTTGATCTGCTGGAGCAGGATTTTGATGTGTTTGTACTGGAGCTGTCGAGCTTTCAACTAGAAACGACGGACAGTTTGCACTGCCTGAGTGCGATGATCCTCAATATCACCGAAGATCACATGGACAGATACCCGGACTTTGCCGCGTATTGTGAAGCAAAACTACGTATTTATCAGCAGGTCGATTGTCTGGTCTATAACGCTGAAGACCCGCGCACCTTTGTACCCCATGACAACGCATTGAGCGTGGCACTTGATAAGGCTGATTGTTGTTTAGTCAAAGAAGGTGAGCAGAGTTACTTTGCATTACATGGCAACAAGCTATGTCCGGTAGAGGTGCTGGCAATACCAGGCAAACACAACCAGTTTAATGCATTAGCAGTGATCGCACTTTTGTCTCCGCTGGGACTACCAGATAGCGCTTTCATTGCGGCCTTTGGTACTTTTAAAGGGTTACCACATCGCTGCCAGTTGGTTGCCGATGTTAAGGGCGTACGCTATTTCAATGACTCTAAAGCAACCAATGTAGGCGCGACAGTCGCGGCGTTGGAAAGCCTGGCGGGATCACAAGGCCAGATCCTGTTGATCGTGGGGGGCGACGCCAAAGGGGCTGACCTGTCTCCACTCAAGACCCCCTTACAGCAATACTGCAAAACCATTTTTTGCTTTGGTAAGGATGGCGCTGACTTTATGCCATTACACCCCCGAAGCCAGAAGGTCGGTAATCTGAGTGAAGCCGTAGCGCTGGCAGCTCAGCAGGCAACAGCGGGCGATCTGGTACTGTTGGCACCAGCTTGTGCCAGCATTGATATGTATGCCAACTATATGGCCCGTGGCGAGGAGTTCTGTCGATTAGTTGAGGGGCAGACATGCTGAGTATGACCGCACTGCGACACAACTTCACCTCAAGCCCTTCGGATTCATTGTTCGATGTTCCGTTACTGTACGCTATGTTATGCCTGGTTGGGATTGGGTTTGTGATGGTGACCAGTGCTTCTATGCCAGTGGCTGAACGCTTGTATGATAACCCGTATCATATCGTGACGCGTCACAGTATGTTCCTGGTAATGGCAATGGTGTTGTTCTGGCTAAGCACCACAGTGCCCATGACCTGGTGGAAGCGGTTTAATCCATATTTACTCTTGTTGGGCTTGGTGCTGTTGGCCGTTGTACTGGTTGTTGGGCGCGAAGTGAATGGTTCAAAGCGCTGGTTGCCTGTTGGCCCAATTGGTTTTCAAGTCGCTGAAGCCGCAAAACTGTTTTTCTTCAGTTATATTGCCGGCTACCTGGTTCGTAAACGGGATGAAGTACAGGAAAACCTCAAAGGGTTTGCAAAACCCATTATTGTGTTTGCTGTGTATGCATTTTTAATCCTGATGCAACCCGACCTGGGGACTGTCGTGGTGATGTTTGTCACCACCGTCGGACTGTTGTTTTTGGCCGGTGCAAAACTTTGGCAGTTTTTTGCTTTGATGCTGACCGGTGTGTTACTGGTGGTGATGTTGATCATTTTTGAGCCTTATCGTATGGCGCGTGTGGTGGGTTTCCTGGAACCCTGGGAAGACCCCTTTGGTAAAGGCTATCAGTTAGTGCAATCTCTGATGGCTTATGGTCAGGGGGGCTGGTTTGGTCAGGGGTTGGGTAACAGCGTTCAGAAGTTACAGTATTTACCGGAAGCACATAACGACTTTATTTTTGCCGTGGTCGCTGAAGAACTCGGTTTTATCGGTGTTTTCTGTGTCCTGATGACACTGGCGACACTGGTCTTTAGAGCTTTACTCATCGGGCAAAAAGCACTCAAAGCGGGTAAAGAATACGAAGGCTATCTGGCGTTGGGTATCGGGATCTGGTTTGCGTTCCAAACCGTGGTTAATGTCGGTGCCAGTGCGGGTATGTTACCAACCAAAGGGCTGACTTTGCCCTTCATCTCCTATGGAGGCTCGAGCTTATTGATCATGACCATTGCTGCTGGTTTATTACAGCGCATTGACTTTGAAACTAAGCTGTCGACGCGTCAGGCAACCTCGCGTGGAGGTAAAAAATGACCAAACGCTTGTTGGTGGTCGCCGGCGGAACTGGCGGACATATTTTCCCGGGAATAGCGGTAGCCAAAGCACTTGAAGCTCAAGGCTGGCAGATATCCTGGATCGGCACCGCAGATCGGATGGAGGCGCAAGTGGTGCCTGCGCACGGGATTGAAATCGATTTTGTTGATGTCAAAGGTGTACGTGGTAATGGCATTAAGCGTGTGCTCACAGCCCCTTTGATGGTGCTCAGGGCCGTTTTTGCGGCTAAGGCGATTATTCGCAGCCGTCGCCCGGATGTGATTCTGGCAATGGGGGGCTACGTAACCGGACCTGTTGGCCTTGCCGCCAAGTTAGCCGGAGTCCCTTTGGTGATCCATGAGCAAAATGCAGTGGCCGGATTGAGCAACAAATTGCTGGCGCGTATTGCAAGCAGAGTATTGGCTGCATTTCCCCACGCTTTTGCCGAGCGCAGCCATGAGGTTGTCGGTAATCCTGTACGCTCAAGTGTGGCACAGATCAGCCCAAAGCGGCCAAGTCAGGCTGTTAACGTGTTAGTGGTGGGTGGCTCTTTGGGGGCCAAAGTGCTGAATGACACCGTGCCTGAAGCAATGGCACTGCTTATTGAGGCGACATCGTGTGATTTACAAGTCTGGCATCAAAGCGGCAGGGGGAACGATACTGGCCTTAAGACTGATTATCAGCGCTGTGGCCTGCAGGCCAAAGTGGCTGAGTTTATTGATGACATGGACAAGGCCTATGACTGGGCCGATGTGGTTGTGTGTCGCGCAGGTGCTTTGACGGTCAGTGAGATTGCGGCCGCAGGCAAAATGGCGGTGTTTGTGCCTTTGCCTCATGCCGTGGATGACCATCAGACGGCCAATGCGCGTTTCTTAGTGGATGAGTCGGCGGCCTTGTTGATCCCGCAGTCTGACTTATCTGCGCAGCATTTATGTGACACTTTGGTACCTTATTGTCGTGATCATGCCCTGATATGGGAAAAAGCGAACAAAGCAAAAGCCTGCGCTCAGCTGTCTGCAACTCAGTCAGTCGCAGCCATTTGCGAAGAAGTAACGAATTAAAAGAGATAACAGTGAAAGAAATTAGTAGACGCAGAGCCATGAGGCGCATCAATACCATCCACTTCATCGGAATAGGTGGGGCAGGTATGGGTGGTATTGCTGAGGTGCTGGCCTTTGAAGGGTACCGAATTACGGGCTCTGACATTGCTCAGAATGCGATGACGGAGCGTCTTATTCGTGCCGGGGCAGAAGTCTTCATTGGCCATGATGAGAATAATATTAAGGATGCTGATGTCGTAGTGGTCTCTAGTGCCATCGACACCAGCAACCCTGAGATCCAGGCGGCCAAGCGTGCCCGGGTGCCAGTCGTACGACGTGCCGAAATGTTGGCTGAGTTGATGCGTTTTCGCCATGGTATTGCGGTGGCGGGCACACACGGTAAAACCACAACGACCAGTTTAATTGCCAGTATTTTTGCTGAAGCCAGGTTAGACCCTACTTTTATTATTGGCGGCTTGCTTAACAGTGCAGGAAGCAATGCGAAGGTTGGCAGCAGCGACTACCTGATCGCAGAGGCGGACGAAAGTGACGCGTCATTTTTGCATTTGCAGCCTATGGTCTCGGTGATCACAAACATCGAAGCGGATCATATGGATACGTACGATGGTGATTTCGAAAAGATGAAAGACACCTATGTCGAATTTGTACATAACTTGCCATTCTACGGTCTGGTAGTGGTGTGTACAGACTCGGAGGTAGCCAAGGAGCTACTGCCTCGTTTCGCCAGACCTGCAATTACCTACGGGGAAAACCCCGAGGCGGATTACCGGATGGTGGACTTTGAACAAACGCAGAATCATAGTCGCTTTAAAGTGGTGCATAAATCCGGTGAGCAGCTCGAGGTGGCGCTGAGCATGCCAGGTAAGCACAATGCTTTGAATGCCACTGCGGCCATTGCGGTGGCAAAAGATCATGATATAGGAAATGAAGCTATTTTAGCGGCCCTGGAGAAATTTGCCGGGATTGGACGCCGTTTCCAACACTATGGCTCATTCCAAAACGAACGTGGTGAAGTGATGCTGGTGGATGATTATGGCCATCACCCGTCAGAAGTCGCTGTGACGATCCGTGCGGCACGTGCAGGTTGGCCGGATAAACGCTTAGTTATGTTGTATCAACCGCATCGTTATACCCGTACCCGCGACCTCTATGAAGACTTTGTGAAAGTGCTCAGTGAAGTCGATCAATTGTTGCTGTTAGATGTGTATAGTGCGGGAGAAAGTCCCATTGTAGGGGCTGACAGTAAGAGTTTATGTCGCAGCCTGAGGCAGCGGGGTGTTGAACCAATCCATGTTATGGATAGCCAGGATTTAAAAGCGGTTCTGGCAGATGTACTGCGCGACAACGATCTGGTGATCACTCAGGGTGCTGGAAATATTGGGCAAATTGTAAAACAACTGGCTGCAACAGAGTTGTCGGTCGAAAAGCTGAAGCAAGGTGCATTATGAATAAGTTTGGCAAAGTCGCGGTGTTGCTGGGTGGCTTGTCTGCTGAGCGAGAAGTGTCGTTAAAGTCAGGTCAGGCAATTATCAATGCACTGGAAGAAACGGGTGTTGACGTGGTGCCATTTGATCCGGCTGAGCGTAATTTGTGGGAGCTAAAAAGCCTGCAAGTGGACCGGGTATTTATTGCTTTGCATGGCCGTGGTGGTGAAGATGGCACTGTACAGGGGGCGCTGGAATTTATGGGCTTGCCCTATACCGGCAGTGGCGTGTTGGGCAGTGCACTGGCGATGGACAAGATCCGCTGCAAACAATTGTTTGAGTCTGCCAAGTTGAGTACGGCTCGTTATTGTGTGGTCACGGCGGCACAAGAAATCGATACCACGGCACTGATGGCTAAGTTCGGAAAGGTCATGGTTAAGCCCAGCCATGAAGGGTCAAGCATAGGTATGACTCAGGCGACGTCGGCGCAGGAGCTGCAAGCCGCGCTTACTGAAGCATTTAAGTACGATGATGAAATTCTGATTGAACAATGGATTGACGGCCGCGAGTTTACCGTTGCCATGCTAGGGGAAGAGGCATTACCTGTGATAGAAATGCGCACACCTCGAGGGTTCTATGACTATCAGGCTAAGTATCAGGTCAACAGTACGGAGTACTATTGCCCGGCAGACATCAATACGGCGTACACTGAGCAGTTACAGGTGATGGCCAAACATGCTTTCGAGCTGGTAGGCGCAACTGGCTGGGGACGAGTGGATGCGATGCAAGATGGCAATGGCCAATTTTATTTGTTGGAAGTGAATACAGTCCCCGGCATGACAGAAAAATCACTGGTGCCGATGGCCGCGAAGCAAAACGGGTTGTCATTTAAGCAATTAGTTATTCGCATTTTGGAGCAAACCCTTTAATATGCGTGCTCTTTTGGGAAAAATCGTCGCAATAAGGCAAAGTGTCAACTGGTCTTTGCTGTTTGGGGTCGGTTTTTTCCTGATTGTGCTTATTGGTCTGATGCAAACAGGGTTATGGATCCGAGACTGGTTAACCCAGCACAGAGATACCCAAATTAAGACATTGACGGTGCTTGGTCAGCCCTATTACACGGCCGAAAATGACATCGTCATGGCGATCCGTAAAACGGATCTGTCGAGCTTTTTTGAACTGGATGTCAAGGCGGTTCACGATGCGGTGCAGGCGCTGCCTTGGGTAGCTACCGTTTCAGTCAGGAAGCAGTGGCCTGATGCCTTACAGGTGTATGTGGTAGAGCATCAACCGGTCGCATACTGGAATAGTGACCTGTTGTTAAATCATGCTGGTGGCGTATTTCAGGCCAACAGCACGCGACTGCCAGAAACTTTACCGGAGCTCTATGGTCCGGAAGGCAGTGAAGTGGAAGCCTGGCAGACGTTTTTACAATTAAAAGAAATGCTGGCTGTAAATCAGTTTAATTTGGTCAGCCTGGCACTTTCTGAGCGCTTTGCCTGGCAGCTGTGGTTGGATAATGGTATACGGCTTAACCTCGGTCGGGAAGACAAAGCACAGCGTGTGCAAAGATTTATAGATGTTTATCCGAGGTTGGAAAAGCCAGAGGGAGCTCAGGTCGATGTGATTGACCTGAGATATGATACGGGACTGGCGGTTAGCTGGAAGTTCAGCCAGAACGAAGACAATAAAGATAAGAGTAAAGCATGACCAAGTCGGCAGAGAGAAACTTAGTGATTGGACTGGATGTGGGCACTTCCAAAGTGGTCGCAACGGTTGGGGAGATCACCGCAGACAACCAGTTGAGTATTGTGGGTGTCGGGAATCAGGTTGCCCATGGCATGGACAAGGGCGGCGTGAACGACCTGAACCTAGTATCTGACTCCATCAAACGGGCAGTTGATGAGGCCGAGTTGATGGCTGATTGTCGGATTAGTTCCGTCTATTTGGGGATTTCGGGTAAACACATTCAGTGCCAGAACGAAAGTGGCGTAGTCGCCATTAATAACAATGCTGAAATCACCGATGACGACATTGCTAATGTGATCCATATTGCTCGCTCAGTGCCTATGTCCGCCGAACGCAAGATGTTGCACTCACTGCCCCAAGAATACAGTGTGGACATGCAAGAAGGCATTAAAAACCCGTTGGGTATGAGCGGTGTGAGAATGGAAGCGAAGGCGCACATTATTACCTGCTCAAATGACATGGCAAAAAACATTGAGAAATGCGTTGAGCGTTGTGGTTTGCAGGTTGATCAGCTGACCTTTACAGCGCTGGCATCCTGTTACTCTGTGCTCACTGAAGACGAAAAAGAACTGGGTGTGGCAGTGGTGGATATCGGTGGCGGTACCATGGACATTGCAATCTATGTCAATGGCGCGTTACGGCATACCGCCGTGATCCCGGTTGCTGGCAATCAGGTGACAGGGGACATTGCAAAAATTTTCCGTACCCCTATTTCTCACGCAGAATCGCTGAAGGTACAATATGCCTATGCCAGCAGCCAGATGGCCAGCAATGAAGAGACGATTGAAGTACCCAGCGTAGGGGGACGACCTGCGCGAATTATGTCTCGACATACCTTATCTGAGGTGGTCGAGCCCAGATTTCGAGAGCTGTTTGAGCTGGTGCTTGAAGAGATCCGACGTTCTGGATTTGAAGATCAGATTGCCGCAGGGATTGTACTGACCGGCGGCAGTGCAAAAATGAAAGGTGCTTTGGAAGTGGCAGAAGACATTTTCCAGATGCCCGTTCGTGTTGGTAAGCCTGTAGGGATAACAGGGTTAACCGATTATGTTGATGATCCGGCATACGCAACAGCGGTAGGTTTGTTACAATATGGCCGAACGCTGCAAGTCAAGAATGCACACAGGACAAAAGCGGATGCCGAAGATGGTTGGTGGAACCGGATCACGAAGTGGTTCCAAGGTGAGTTTTAAGCTCAAGTCGGAGAGTGAAGATGTTTGATATTATGGAACAACACGGCGAAGAAGCCGTTATTAAAGTCATCGGCGTCGGTGGCGGCGGCGGTAATGCCGTAGAACACATGGTAAAGCAGGAAATTGAAGGCGTTCGCTTCATTGTGGCGAACACTGATGCGCAGGCACTGCGCAAATCCTCAGCCGATGTGACTGTGCAGCTGGGTACTCAGATAACACAAGGTCTGGGTGCAGGCGCAAACCCTGAAGTGGGTCGCAGCGCAGCAGAAGAAGATGTTGATGCTATCAAAGCCAGCCTAGAAGGGGCTGATATGGTGTTCATCGCTGCCGGTATGGGTGGTGGAACAGGCACAGGTGCAGCACCCGTTGTAGCACGCGTTGCCAAAGAGCTTGGCATTCTGACCGTTGCTGTTGTAACGCGTCCTTTCGACCTGGAAGGCAAAAAGCGTATGGCAGCTGCCGATCAGGGGATCGGTGAGTTGTCAGAAATTGTAGATTCACTTATCACAATTCCTAACAACAAGTTACTTAAAGTTTTGGGTAAAGGCACTACATTATTAGATGCCTTCGCTAAAGCAAACGACGTATTGTATGGCGCGGTTCAGGGCATTGCTGAGCTAATCACCCGTTCAGGTTTGATCAATGTGGACTTCGCGGATGTACGTACGGTTATGTCGGCGATGGGGACCGCAATGATGGGTACCGCGGCGGCCAGTGGTCCAGATCGGGCGCAGGAAGCGGCAGAAGCGGCGATTTCTAGCCCACTGCTTGAGGATGTTGATTTAACGGGTGCTAAAGGTATCTTGGTTAACATCACCGCTGGTATGGACATCACAATCGAAGAATTTGAGATTGTGGGGAACCATGTGAAAGCATTGGCGTCTGAAAATGCAACTGTGGTTGTTGGTGCGGTTATCGACCCTGAAATGAGTGAAGAGCTGCGAGTGACCGTTGTTGCAACTGGACTCGGTGGTGAGCGCAAACCGCAATTTGGCATTGTTGATAATGGCCTGAAAAAGGCGGTAGGCTCTGACAGCGAAGGTGGCAAAGGGCAGAATATGTTTGTACCAAGCTTTACGCAAACAGCCAGTGAAGGTAATGAACCTGAGCAAGGTAGCGTCGCACCATCTGAGCCTAAATCGCCAAGTACACCTGCGTCTTCCAATAGCGCTGGTGGCAAGGAAAAAGGGGATTACTTTGATATCCCTGCGTTTTTACGCAAACAATCTGATTAACGTCAGGTTAAAAAACAAACGATTGGCAGCTACTTCTATCTGTGATAGAATTTGCGGTCTATTTATTCATTAACCAGTCAGAAGCGGACGAACCTATGATAAAACAACGAACGATTGCTGAAGTCGTTAAAGCCACAGGTGTAGGATTACACAAAGGTGAAAAGGTCACGATCACTCTCCGACCTGCGAGCGTAAATACGGGGATCGTATTTCGTCGCGTGGATCTCGACCCGGTTGTCGATTTTGAAACAACCCCTGAAGCTGTGGGCGACACGCAATTGTGTACTTGTTTGACCAACAAAGACGGTGTTCGTCTGTCAACAACGGAGCATCTCATTGCTGCCGTTGCTGCACTGGGGATTGATAACCTGATCGTTGAGCTGGATAGTGCAGAAGTACCAATTATGGACGGTAGTGCATTGCCTTTCATTTACTTGCTGCAAAAAGGTGGGATCGCAGAGCAGAATCAGGCGAAGCGCTTTATTCGTATTAAAGAAAAAGTGCGCGTGGAAGACGGTGATAAGTGGGCAGAAATTGAGCCTTATGACGGTTTCCATATTGATTTTGAAATTGCGTTTAACCACCCGGCTATTAATGCCAGTCGTCAACGCATTGGTCTGGATATCACAGCGCAAAGCTTTACTGAAGAAATCAGCCGAGCACGCACCTTTGGTTTTATGAAAGACATCGAGTACATGCACGCCAACAACCTAGCGTTAGGTGGCAGCATGGACAATGCGGTAGTTCTGGATGAATTCAAGGTGCTGAACCCGAATGGGTTACGTTATAAAGATGAGTTTGTGAAGCATAAGATCCTTGACTGTGTTGGTGATATGTTTATGGCTGGGCACAATATCTTAGGTAAGATCACGTGTTTTAAATCAGGACATGGTCTGAACAACAAGTTACTGCGCCAGGTAATGGCGACAGAATCAGCTTGGGAATGGGCAACATTCGACGAGCCAGTAACTATGCCAGCACCAGGCATGGAAGTGGATTCGACTCTGGTCACAGCCTGAATCGCAAATTAAGTTAAAAAATGACGCTTTTTAGCGTCATTTTTTTTGTCCGCCATGTTTAGCAAGACGCAGTAATTTTTCTTTTAATCCGGCCGGAGCAAGCTCAGCAAGCGCCATTAAATCGTCTGCCGTTTGGGTACTCATGTGGCGTCCAGTACCAGTATACGTTGCCTGTGGCGTCTTTACCTGATTCACAGGCTGAGTCAGGCGCTGTTGTGCCTCTGGGTTTGTGCCTATTTTCACTTGGCAACAATCGTGCAAACCTGCGGCGCGAAAATTGCTCAGGATCTCCATCTTCAGATAATTTAACCGGGTTGCCAAGGTCGCTGATGCGGCTTCAACGTACAGGGTTCCGTCTTGATAGTTCGCAACACGGCATTTTTTACTGAGCACAGGGCCTAACGCATTGTGCAGAGGCTGTTGTAATTCAGCGATACCTTGTGCCTTTTGCATATAACCATGCAGTTTATCCGACCAGCTGCCGGCTAACTCGTCCAGGGGTTTAGGATCAAATCGGTTTTTACTCATAGTAACAACTCACTAGCGTGTACCTTACAGGCAATCGGCCACTTCCCTTTAAGTATAACGCGTGCACGCCATTACAGATAGCATAATGCGCCTGAGGTGATGGTTGAAATACGCAGACATAGCCCACATAGATAGGGTTACTACCTCGAAAACTGTGTCTCTTTTTTTTCTGGAAGCCGAGAATGCGGCGTTGCCGGTGTGTCATTAGATGGTTTGGGTGTGTTTCCCCAGACTTGTATGGTTAAATAGGAACAGATTACTTTTTGATGGTTTGCAGACGCGCATAGTCTGGTATGATAGGGCACAAATTTAACTCGGCACACAGCAAGGTCCGACTTTGTCGCCAACAGGACGAGCGAGCGTGATAACCGCGTTACCCAAGTAGGTGCTCGCAAATAGATGAGTGAAATGGTTTAAACATGATAACGAAAATTTTTACCAAGATTTTTGGTAGCCGCAACGACCGAATGATTAAAAATCTGAAAAAAACGGTCGCCCTGATCAACGCCCTAGAAGAACAATACAAGGCGCTGTCAGACGAACAACTGCAAGCTAAAACCGCGGAATTCAGACAAAGATTTGAGCAAGGCGCTAGCCTGGACGATATGCTTCCTGAGGCCTTCGCAACGGTGCGAGAAGCCTCTAAACGGGTATTTGGCATGCGTCATTTTGATGTGCAAATGATAGGTGGTATTGTGCTGCATCAGGGCCGAATTTCTGAAATGCGCACAGGTGAAGGTAAAACACTCACCGCGACACTGCCTGCTTATTTAAATGGTCTGACGGGTAAAGGCGTACACGTCATTACTGTTAACGACTATCTTGCCAAACGTGATGCTGAGAACAACCGTCCACTATTTGAGTTCCTGGGTCTGACAGTAGGCTGTAACGTCCCGGGTATGATGCCTGCTCAGAAAAAAGAAGCGTATGCGGCCGATATCACTTATGGTACCAATAACGAATTTGGCTTCGACTATCTGCGCGACAACATGGCATTTAGCATTGAAGAGCGTGTTCAGCGTCCATTGCACTATGCCGTTGTGGATGAAGTTGACTCCATCCTGATCGATGAAGCGCGTACACCGCTGATCATCTCAGGTCCGGCTGAGGACAGCTCTGAGCTGTACACCAAGATCAACACTATCGTGCCTGAACTGACCTTACAGGAAAAAGAGGACGAGGAAGGGATCGAAGGTGATGGTGACTTCACACTAGATGAAAAGAGTAAGCAGGTTCATTTAACTGAACGTGGTCAGGTAAAAGTTGAAGAGTTACTGGTCAAGAATGACTTGATTGAAGAAGGTGACTCGTTGTATTCAGCAGGTAACATTACTTTGCTTAGCCATGTTTATGCGGCGCTGCGTGCACACAAACTGTATCAGAAAGACGTTGACTATGTAGTGAAAGACAATGAAGTCATTATTGTTGATGAACATACAGGTCGTACGATGGAAGGTCGTCGTTGGTCAGAAGGCTTACACCAGGCAGTGGAAGCAAAAGAGAATGTGCGTATTCAGAATGAAAACCAAACACTGGCGTCTATTACCTTCCAGAATTACTTCCGTTTATATGACAAACTGGCCGGGATGACAGGTACAGCCGATACAGAAGCATTTGAATTCCAGTCGATCTACGGATTGGATACAGTGGTTATCCCAACCAACAAGCCAATGATCCGTGATGACCGTGCCGATCTGGTTTATCTGACTCAGGATGAAAAGTTTGAAGCGATCCTGACTGATATCCGTGATTGTCAGAAGCGTGGTCAACCTGTATTGGTTGGTACCATTTCCATCGAAAGCTCTGAATACCTATCGCACTTCCTGCGTAAGGAAAAAATTGAACACAATGTCCTGAATGCGAAATTCCACGCACAGGAAGCGGATATTATCGCAGATGCTGGTTTGCCGGGTACCGTGACAATTGCAACCAACATGGCGGGTCGTGGTACAGACATCATGCTGGGTGGTAACTGGCAGAATGATGTGTCCAAGTTGGATAACCCAAGCGATGCGCAGATTGATGACATCAAGGCACAGTGGCAGAAACGACATGACGCTGTTTTAGAAGCGGGTGGCCTGCATATTATCGGTACCGAACGTCATGAATCTCGCCGTATTGATAACCAGCTGCGTGGTCGTTCTGGTCGTCAGGGTGATGCGGGTTCAAGCCGTTTCTACCTGTCAATGGACGATGCATTGATGCGTATCTTTGCCGGTGAGCGTATGACTAACATGATGCGCAAATTGGGCATGCAACGTGGCGAAGCGATTGAGCATCCATGGGTTAACCGTGCGATTGAAAATGCGCAGCGCAAAGTTGAAGCTCGTAACTTTGATATTCGTAAACAGCTGCTTGAGTACGATGATGTTGCCAATGACCAGCGTCGAGTGGTGTATGAGCAACGCAATGAGCTGCTGGAAGAAGGGGATATCTCAGAAACAATTTCAGCTATCCGTGGTGATGTCATCAATAGTGCGATTGATCAGTATATTCCGCCGCAGAGCCTGGCTGAAATGTGGGATATTCCAGGTCTTGAAGAACGCCTGAAGAATGACTTTATGGTTGATCTACCGATTGCGCAATGGCTAGAGGAAGACAACAAGCTGTACGAAGAGCGTTTACGCGAGCGTATCGGTGAAGAAATTGATGCTGCTTATAAGCAAAAAGAAGAGATGGTGGGTGAACAGGTACTGCGTCAGTTCGAAAAGGCTGTGATGCTACAAAGCCTGGATCAACACTGGAAAGACCATCTTGCAGCAATGGACCACTTACGTCAGGGCATCCATTTACGCGGTTACGCACAGAAAAACCCGAAACAGGAATACAAGCGTGAGTCGTTTGAATTGTTCTCTGAAATGCTCGAAAACCTTAAGGTTGACGTAGTTGGGGTGTTAAGCAAAGTACAGGTGCGTGCTGAAGAAGATGTTGAGAAAGTTGAAGAGCAGCATCGCCGTAGCGAGCAGGCTCCACGTCAGTATCAGCATGAAGAGTCTGAGCCTGTCGGCGGTGAAGCACCACAGGGTGCTGCCGTCGCTGCACGCACTGAGCCTAAAGTTGGACGTAACGAACCGTGCCCGTGTAAATCAGGTAAAAAGTACAAGCAGTGTTGCGGTAAGCTGAAATAAGCTTGCGGTAACCCTATGAAAAAGCGACCTAGAGTCGCTTTTTTTATCTCAGAAAAACAGAATATTTGAGTTAGATATGACAAAGAAAATTGTGAATGTAGCGGTCGGTGTCATCATTCGGGATGCACAGTTTTTTGTATGTAAACGCGCAAAAGAGCAACATCAGGGGGGACTATGGGAGTTCCCGGGTGGAAAAATTGAAGCGCAGGAGACGGTGACTGAGGCCTTAGCCAGAGAGTTAAAAGAAGAAATCGGCATTGATGTGCATAGTTCTGAACATTTACTGACGATTGAACATGACTATGGCGATAAACAGGTTAAACTGGAAGTGCATAAGGTCGAAGATTTTTCAGGACACGCAGAGGGCCTGGAAGGGCAAGCCAGCCAGTGGGCAAACTGGAATGAACTAAATCAATTGACTTTCCCGGCAGCCAATGTGGCTATCCTTGAAGCGTTGGCGCAACAGTATGGCGCGGATCAGTAACAACGGCCGTTGAGCAAATTTGATGTGAAGGATATAAAAATGAAAAATATAGCAGTTACTGCCGCCGCGGTAGCACTTGCATTAGGTCTGACAGCTTGTAGCGAGCCTGTGAAAACCAAATCACAATCAGAAGCAACGCAAGCTGAGAGTCAGCTAAACTCAGGGATCGCGCTGAACAATATTGATAGTGCCGTTCGTGCACAGGATGATTTTTACTATCACGTTAATGGCAAGTGGTTAGCGCGCACAGAGATACCGGCAGACAAGTCGAACTATGGTTCATTCACCGAACTGTATGATGCATCGCAAAAAGCACTGCGCAAAACACTGGAACAGGCTGCGAGCAACGCTCAGGCCAAGCCTGGCTCGGACGAAGCTAAACTGGGTGACTTCTATCGCAGCTATACGGATGAGCTGGCTCGGGAAGAGTTGGGAACAACACCACTGCAGTCTTACCTGGCACCATTTCAGGCATTACAAAATAAATCTGAGTTGCCGGCCTTATTTGCCCGCGCTTTATCTCAGGGTGGCACCACACCACTTAGTTGGTATGCCAATAACGATGCCAAAAACTCGACCGTGAATACACTTTATCTGTGGCAATCGGGTTTGGGTTTACCAGACCGTGATTTTTATCTTCAGGATACGGAAAAGTTCACACGCATTCGTGCCGAATATAGCCAGTATATTGAGCGCTTGTTACAAGTCATGGGCTATGATCAGCCTCGTGCGGAACAGGCGGCTAAGCACATCATGGCACTTGAAACCGCGTTAGCTGAAATTCAGTGGTCACGGGTTGAAAGTCGGGATGCGGATAAAACTTACAACAAGTTTCAGGTTGATGCGCTGAATGCACAACTGCCACATTTTGACCTTTCAGCCTACCTGACAGGGTTTGGTTTGGATACCAAAGAGCTGGTTGTGACTCAGCCCAGTTATCTGGAGGGCCTATCTGCTTTGATTGGCACTACTGAAGTCGCTGCCTGGCGTGATTATCTGACCTTCCACTTTGCCAGCGATTATGCGCAGCTGCTACATAAAGCAGCGGTTGACCTGAAGTTTAACTTCTATGGTAAGACGCTGCGCGGGCTGGAAGAGCAGGCCCCTGTATGGAAGAAAGCGGTGAATGCCAGTAATGATGTATTGGGCGAGCTGCTGGGTAAAACTTATGTCAAAGAGTACTTTCCGCCAGAAGCCAAAGCCCGCATGGGAGAGCTGGTCGACAATTTGATTAAGGGATTTGACCAGTCAATTGATGAGCTGGAGTGGATGAGTGCTCAAACAAAGCAGGCTGCGAAGGTCAAGTTAAGCAAGTTTACACCTAAAATTGGCTACCCGGACAAATGGCGTGACTACTCCGGGCTGGAGATCAACGCCGACGATCTGGTGGGTAACTATGTTCGATATAATGAATGGGCCTATCAGGACATGGTGGGCAAGGTCGACAAACCCGTTGATCGTAGTGAGTGGTTTATGACGCCGCAAACGGTGAATGCCTACTATAATCCGGTGAATAACGAAATCGTCTTCCCTGCGGCCATATTGCAACCCCCATTTTTTAACCTGGATGCGGACGATGCCATTAACTATGGCGCGATTGGCGCAGTTATTGGCCATGAGCTCGGTCATGGATTTGACGACCAGGGGGCCAAATATGATGGTGATGGCAACTTGCGCAACTGGTGGAGTGAGCAAGACCTAGCGCAATTCCAGGCGCGCAGTCAGAAGCTGGTTGAGCAATATAATCAGTATCAGCCCTTTGAAGACGCAAATGTGAACGGCGAACTGACGCTGGGCGAAAACATTGGTGATTTGGGCGGCCTGAGTGTGGCGTTAAAAGCTTACCAATTGTCCCTTGAGGGCAAACCTGCACCGGTGATTGATGGTTATACTGGTGATCAGCGCTTCTTTATGGGTTGGGCACAGATCTGGCGTCGACAATATCGTGATGAAGAGCTACGCAATCGCCTGATGACCGATTCGCATTCACCCAGTCACTACCGTGTCATTGGGGTGTTACCAAATATGCCTGCGTTTTATGATGCGTTTGATGTCAAAGAAGGCGATAAAATGTATCTTAAACCGCAAGAGCGGGTCAAAATCTGGTAAGTGTTTACTGCTATTTTAGCCGCCAGACAATGGCGGCTTTTTTGTATTAACCATCTGATAAGGTTGAATATAGAGATCTTGTAAGGAAAAATTGATAGCGCTGTCATTTTTTCTTCTATATGATGGTATTTACAACAATTTGAAGTTTGCGCTCAGCGCAGGTTAAGGAGCCGGAATGAAAATACAGAAAAAACTGCTCACCCGGGCCATCGCGGCCACGCTTTTAGTCCCGATGATGGCCAAAGCCGCCTGGGATAGCTCGCAACTGCAAGCCTTTACTGATAACACCACCTTTATGTTTGCGGTAGAAAATAATCACCATAATGGCAGCAGTAGTTTTCTGGCTTCTATTACCTTACAAAACAACTCCAAAATTGCCTTACCGGTCGGTGAAAGTGACTGGCAGATCTATTTCCACTCAATCAGAAAAGTTGCCACACAGCAGGCCGCAGGTCTGAAATTCGAACATGTGAATGGTGATTTACATCGCTTGGTACCGACCAAAGCATTTGCCGGGTTAAAGCCGGGTGAAACATTGGAAATCCCGTATGAAGCGGCTGCCTGGATAGCAGCGTATACCGACTTTATGCCCCGGGCATTTATGGTTAGCGGTGACGCAAAGCCGGCTGTATTCGCTAACACAGACAGTGAGAATATGCTGGATTTTGTTGCCCCAATTGAGCGTGATAACCAGTTGGATCGTCATGCCGAACCAGAGGATTTATCTCCGCGCGCAACCGCGTCATGGCGTTATGAGCAAAATCAACAGGCTGGTAAACTTTCACGCGAAGATGCCCTGAAACGCATTATTCCCAAACCCATGGATGTTGATTTTAACCGTGGTTATGCTGAGCTCAGCGATCAATGGCAGATCCGCTATGCGGGCAGATTACAGAGCGAAGTTACAGTATTCCAAGAAGATTTAGCCGGTTATGGGCTGAAGCTGGATGCTCAGCCAGATCACATCAGTGCTGGCAAGACCAAGACCATTTATTTGCGTGTAGCAGAGTTAGCCGAGCTAGGCAGTGAAGGCTATCAGCTGGAAATAGACGACGACAAAATCGTGATCACAGGCCATGACAATGCCGGTGTGTTTTATGGTATTCAGAGTTTACTTGCTTTATTCCCGGCTGAGCAACAAGGCCAGGTCAGCGTCCCTAACGTTGACATTAAGGACGCTCCGCGCTTTGGCTGGCGTGGCATGCACTATGATAACGGCCGTAACTACCATGGTAAGGAGGCGCTGTTCAAGCTGGTTGAACAAATGGGACGTTACAAACTGAACAAGTTCCACTGGCACTTTTCTGAAGATGAAGGGTGGCGGTTGGAGATCCCAGGTTTACCTGAGCTGACCGACATTGGCGCTTATCGCTGCTTTGACCTGAATGAACGCAAGTGTTTACTTACTCAGCTTGGGACAGGCCCTCACAAGTCAGGTTCGGGTAACGGGTATCTGACCCGAGACGAGTTTGTAGAATTACTTAAATTTGCCAAAGCGCGTCACGTACAGATCATCCCTGAGATTGAAGGCCCAGGCCATGCGAGAGCATCGATCAAGGCAATGGAAGCACGTTATCATACGCTCATGGAAGCAGGTAAACCTGAGCAGGCCCGTGCCTATTTACTGAGCGACCCTCAGGATACCTCAAAGTACATCACAGTACAGAATTATACTGATAACTCTATGAACGTGTGTCAGGACTCGACTTATGCGTTCATTGAAAAAGTCACCTATGAATTGCAAGGCATGTATCGTGAAGCTGGTACGCGTCTGACGAATCTGCATTTTGGCGGAGACGAAGTTGGGGCTGGCTCTTGGGTGGACTCTCCTGTCTGTCAGGCCATGTTTGCTGATCCTAATAATGGGGTTGCAGGCCCTGCCGATCTGAAACCTTATTTTACTCAGCGCGTTGCAACTTTGTTGGCAAAGCGCGGGGTTGCTCCGGGCGCATGGGAAGACGGTCTGATGTATGACAGGGTTAACCCATTTAACCGAGATGCATTTCCAAATGAAGTCTTCACTGCAAATGTTTGGGACAATATCTGGGAATGGGGGGTTGCTGACAGGGCGCATCGTCTGGCAAATGATGGCTACCAGGTGGTGTTATCTCATGGCACGCACTTGTACTTTGATCACCCGTATGAGCCGCACCCGGCTGAACGCGGATATTATTGGGCCGCGCGCTATACTGACAGCAAGAAAACGTTCAGTTACATGCCGGATGATGTTTATGTCAATGCCGACTTTACGCGCAGTGGTGCACCGATTGAAAACTTAGAGGCGCTGGTCGGTCGCGCGATGCCTGCGCTAGAAAAGCCAGAAAACATCCTCGGTATTCAGGGTCAGGTCTGGAGTGAAACTATCCGTACTGAAGCGCAGGTACAGGCAATGGTGTTCCCGCGATTACTGGCGATGGCAGAGCGAGCATGGCACAAAGCGGATTGGGAAGGAAAGCGTATCGATAAGAAACGCTTTGCTCAGGATTGGCGCGGATTTTCAGCTGCACTGGCGTTAAAAGAACTGACTAAGTTAGATAAAGCCGGTGTTAATGTGAATTTACCTGTGCCTGGGGCAAAAGTGATAGATGGTCAGCTGCATGCCAACAGTGCATTTGAGTACCTAACGATTGAGGTCAGCCTTGATAAGGGGGAGAGTTGGCAAACCTACACAGCTCCGATGAGTGTAAGCAGCGCTGATGGCGTATTATTACGTACCCGTTTAGGCGATAAAAAGTTCAGTCGTACCACCCAGTTAGATTAATCGCCTGGTTACTTTGTTGTGGGGAAGGTGTTATTGCCTCCCCATAATGAGAACAGTTGATTACAAAACTAACTAGAAAAAGGTCAAATTTTAACGTAAAGTTAAATGTCAGCGCTGTCATTTTGGTTTTGAGTTGTTAAAAGCCGTCATCATGATGCGACTGCCTGGGCCGATAGCACAGAAAATAATAATCCGGATTACTTTTAATTCGTTTTAATCCGACCTGTATTAATCTTAATTAGCAACAAGAAGAGTTTTATGGAAGCGACAGTGGAAAAAGATGACCTCGAAAAGCAAAGTGTCTGGTTACCTATGACACTTGCTGGCTCAATGTTTTTTATATTGGGCTGTATCACCTGGTTAAATGGTGCTATCACACCATTCCTTCAGCAAATGCTGGAACTGAGTCCGCTACAGGCCTCTTTCATTATTTCCTCATTTTATATTGCCGTAACCGTTGCGGGGATCCCCTCAGCGATGCTGATAAAACGAGTTGGGTATAAAAACGGCATGGCGATTGGTTGTGCAATCATGGCGTTGTCCGCGCTGATGTATATTCCGGCAGCGAAGATGCAAATGATTGAGATCTTCTTGTTCGCACAGCTTATGATTGGCGTTGGCCAGACGGTGCTGCAGACCGCGGTAAATCCATATGTAGTAAAAATGGGCTCAGAACGTTCCGCTGCTGTGCGCGTATGTATCATGGGCTTGTTGAACAAATCGGCGGGTGTAATTGTTCCGATCGTATTCGCTGCTGTGGTTGTAAGCGGTGTTGTAAACGAGGGTGAATCACTGAGTCAGGCTCAGAAAGATTTGATGGCAAATAGCCTGATCGCACCTTACCTGGGGATTGCAGGGTTGATTTTCCTATTTGCTGCATTTGCTAAATTTTCGCCTCTACCAGACTTAGTATTTGAAGAGGAAGGCCAAACTAGTAAAGGGGAAGTGAAAGAAGCCCTGAGTCACCCTCATCTCGCTTTAGGTGTGATCGGTATTGCATTGTATGTTGCGGTAGAAGTGATCGCAGCAGATACCATTGGCTCCTATGCTTTGCAGTTAGGGATTGCTGATTACTCTGTAATGACTTCTTATACTATGGGCTGTATGTTGATTGGTTATGCGATAGGTATCGCGCTGATCCCGCGCTTTATGTCACAACAAAATGCACTGGTCATGTCTGCAATCGCTGGTATTGTTACCGTTTTTGCTGTAGTTTTAGGGGACAATGAATCGACTGCGCTAGCAAATTTATTGCTCGTTCCATTTGGTGGCCCTCAGCTACCGGATCCGCTTTTGTGTATTGCTCTGTTAGGCTTTGCAAATGCGATGGTGTGGCCTGCTATCTGGCCTTTGGCGCTTGATGGCTTAGGACGCTTGACCGGAACAGCATCAGGCCTGTTAATTATGGGTATTGCAGGGGGCGCGTTAGGACCACTGTTGATTGGCGTCGGTAATGTTGCTGGCCTTGGTGCTCAAGGTGCGTACAGTTTAATGCTACCCAGCTATCTGTTTATTCTATTCTATGCCCTGAAAGGTCATAAGATGAGAAGCTGGAAATAGCAAAAAGAATTTCTATCTGTAAAGTAGAAATAATCCCGTGTGTAATGCCACCGTAAGGTGGCATTTTTTATGCCTGAAATTCGACATAATCATTGATATGTAACGAAAGTGTGTCTATATCTAGCATAAAGGAAATAGTTATGTGAATCTGATAAAAGTGGACGCTTGGATTTTGGGAGCGAAAAATGAATGCGTATACGGCGTTTGTGAGGGATATAAGGAAAGAAGGAAGTGGGGCGACTGACGAGGCTTGAACTCGCGACAACCGGAATCACAATCCGGGGCTCTACCAACTGAGCTACAGCCGCCACAAAATGGATAACACCTTTGTTGGTGTGGCGCGCATAATACATAAAAACACGGGCTTTGCAAAGGGTTAAATTGAAAAAAATCTCAAAGAAGTCTGTCGAGGAGCCTAACCTGTAAAGCGAATATTCATACTGGCGGAGTACACTCACCCCGCTATCTCACTCAAGTGCACACAGGAGTCACTATGGAATCAATCGTTCATTGGGTCGATGATAACTCTTCTCTTATCATTCACTATCTTTTGCAAGGGCTATTGGCGCTTGTCATCTTCTTTATAGGTATGAAGCTGGCGAAGCTTGCTGCAAACCTCACAGAAAAGGCGTTTAACAAGCGTAAGGTAGACAAAGCTGTTGGGGCGTTTGTTGGCAATATTGCATACAGCATAGTTTTTGCTGCGACCTTACTTATGGCGCTCTCGCAGGTAGGCATAGAGACGACTTCTTTTGTGGCTATTCTCGGTGCAGCTGGTTTGGCAATTGGCTTAGCGCTGCAAGGCTCGTTGTCGAATTTCGCTTCAGGTGTTTTGATCATTATTCTCAGGCCATTTAAGTCAGGGGATTATATTGAAGCAGGCGGAAAAGGAGGCAGTGTACAGCGCATTGAAATTTTCTCGACCGAACTCAGAACACCGGATAACAAGGTTATCATTATGCCAAACTCAGCGATTATGTCGGGCGCAATCGTTAATTATTCTCGAGAGAAAACACGGCGTATCGATTTAGTAATCGGTGTAAGTTATGAGGCTGATCTCAGAGAAGCAAAAAATGTGTTAAAATCCGTGCTGGACAAAGATCAGCGGATCCTGAAAGAGCCAGCGTATACGGTCGCTGTATTGGAAATGGCGGATTCTAGTGTCAATTTTGTTGTGCGTCCTTGGGTGGCGACTTCTGACTATTGGCCCACTTACTTTGACCTTGTAGAGAATATAAAATTAGCATTAGATGATGCTAATATCGAAATTCCATTCCCACAAATGGATATTCATCTTCACAAAGACTAATTAATGACAGGTTTATAGGCAATGAAATTAAAATTTTTATCTCTGTGCGTATTGGCAGCGGTTAGCACGAATGTTGCTGCAGAAGAAGCTCCTGCGACGAAGCCAAAACAGGAAAAAGCCTGGGATATCACCAGTGAGGTGGGCGCCATAGTTACCAGTGGTAACACCGAGACCACAACACTCAAGGGGGCACTTAAGGCCAAGCATAACCTTGATAACTGGCGTAATGAGTACAAGCTGGATGGGATCTATAAGGAAGATGAAATCGAAAATGATGATGGTGAGCGCATCAGCGAACGGACCAATGAAAAGTACTCAGTGTCGATGCAGGGTAACTACAAGCTGACCGAAGACCACAGTCACCTGTTTATCTATGGCTCATACGACTCCGATTACTTTGGTGCTTATCGAAGTGAAACTGTTGCGTCAGTGGGTTACGGCTTACGTTTGTTAAATCTAGATACAATGTATCTGGATGCTGAAATTGGTCCTGGTATGAAACGCTTCGAATATCAAGATGATAGTGCAGAGGTTGATGAAAATGGCAACCCGCTTGCTGGCACAACGGATAACGAAGTGATTGGTGTTGCTAAGGTTGATTTTGAGTGGCAAGTATCGGATAACGCCCGTTTCACACAAGTGGTTGGGATAGAGTACGGTGATACCAACACCAAAACTACGTCTGAGTCAGCATTGATGACGAAAATCAATGGTTCTTTGCAAATGAAGGTGGCATACAATATTACCCACACCTCAACAGTGGACGAAGGCAAAGAAAATACTGATACGGAAACATCCCTTACGCTAGTTTACAGCTTTTAACATAATTAACTAAAGATATATCAAAAAAAGGGCGATAAGCCCTTTTTTTATGGCGTCATTTTTATGTAAAATACAAAATCTTTTTGGCTTATCGTAAAACAGGAATCAAAACCGGATGTCGTTTAAACGTATTTTTGCAGCAACCATGCTGGTGTTTAGTGCGGTTTCAATTGCTTTTACACCGACCACGCAACAAATAGAACAGTTTAAAAAATTGCCAAAAAGTCAGCAGCAAGCGCTGGCAAAGCAATATGGCTTTGATTTGTCAGGGTTGTCAAAATCCAGTTTTTCAAACTCGATTGATATGAATTCTAATACGCCTAGCGTATATCCGCGCCAAAGCGAACATAGCAATGAGGCGGAAGTTGATCCTATGGCACCGAAAAAGCCCAAACTTAAGCCATTTGGGTATGAGTTATTTGCGGGCGAGCCAACCAGCTTCGCACCAAATGAAATGCGCTCAGTGCCTAGTGATTACATTATATCTAGCGGTGATGCTATCACGATTAGTTTTTACGGTAAGGAAACAGCTACACACACCGTCACTGTTGATAGAGAAGGGCGTTTGAGCATTCCAGACTTCGCACCAATTAATGTTGTTGGCCTGACCTATTCAGAACTCAAGCATCTGATTGAAAACAAAATTAAGAGCGAAGCGATTGGTTTAAATGCATTTGTATCAATTGCTGAATTGAGAAGTATTCAAGTGTTGGTTGTGGGAGAGGCTTATCGCCCAGGAAGTTACACACTTTCACCTTTGTCGAATGTTACTCATGCGCTTTTTGCCAGCGGTGGGCCAACGCAGATTGCTTCACTGCGTAATATTGAAGTCAAGCGACAAGGGCAAACGGTTTCTGTGTTGGACTTATATGACCTACTACTGAGAGGTGATAGCAGTAATGACGTTACCCTACAGTCTGGAGATGTCGTCTTTTTACCATCCGTAGGGCCTCAGGTTACAGTAACCGGCCAGGTGAAACGGCCGGGTATCTTCGAAATGAAACAAGGCGATACTGCTAAAGAGCTGATCCACATGTTTGGTGGATTTGCAGAGGATGCGTTTATTGAGAATGTCCAGGTCAATAGGATCTTCAATAATAAGGCGAAGTCGGTAACATCCATCAACTTTAGCGATAACAGTGCCGACTATACACCCAGAGGCGGTGATGAAATTAATGTCCAAGCTATAAATGATGAGATCGTAAACTCTGTTACGCTCATTGGTGCTGTAGCTAGGCCAGGATACTATGAATGGTATGAGGGAGCCACTTTAGACTCTTACATTTCTAGTTTGAAAACAGACCTTCTGCCTCAAGCCGATTTGTCCTACGCCATCGTGGTTCGAGAAAAAGAGCTGCCTGGGCAGATCGAAGTATTGCAGTTTGTACTAAGCGAAGCTCTGTCTGGTGTGCCTGTACCTTTGGAAAGAAACGATGAAGTTTACATTTTCAGCCGTTTTAATTCTCTACTTGAAGAAGAAAAAGCCCTAGAAAATTTAGCGATTACTGCTGAAGAACGTGAGCTTCAGGAGAAAGTGAAGCTATGGCATTTGTACGAACGTCGCCAGTTTGATAAGAAAGTCACGTTCGATGAGGCCATCAGTAAAGCAAAGAACCCGCCAGCTGCAACTGAACAGGAAGAAGAGCTCGCAGACTATACGCCAGCTGTATTTTCACGTGAAAATTTACTTGCTCCTGTATTATCGAAACTTGATTATCAAGCCTCTACCGTAAAAGATAATTTAACAATCAACGTAACCGGCCAGGTACGTTTTCCGGGGCAGTACCCTGTGTCACGAGATATGAGTACGATTGATGCTATTCGAGCTGCTGGCGGTTTATTGGAATCTGCCTATACTGAGTTCGCAGAAGTGACAAGAATTAATGACAAAGGCGAGGTGCTCCACGCTAAATCATCACTGATCAAAGGGGCTGACCAATACAACATTAAGCTGATAGGGCGCGATACGCTGAATATCTTGATGCAACCAAACTGGCAAGATAGCTTCAAAGTTTCTCTAATTGGAGAGGTGCGTTTTCCTGGGGAGTATGTGGTCAAGCGCGGTGATACGCTAATAGATGTACTTAACCGAGCCGGTGGCATTACAAAGTATGCTGATGAAAATGCAGCAATATTTACTCGTGAATCGATCAGAGAGCAAGAGCGTGCGCAATTATCTAGATTGTCTGATGAACTCAGAAAAGACATAGCTGCTAGGAGTTTTCAAAAGTCAATAGGGGTCAATAATTCACTTAGCTATAATGAGACGGATAAATTGCTTAGAGATCTCGCAAAAGCTGAGGCGGTAGGAAGGCTAGTAATTGATTTGCCTTCTATCTTGTCTCGTTCAGACTCTTTAACACTGCAAAAAGGTGACAAGCTGTACTTACCTGGTAAGCAGGATTCAATTTCAATTATTGGTGAGGTTAATTATAGCTCCTCTCATCTTTTCAAAGCCGGAAGAACAATCGATGAGTATATTAGCCTGAGTGGCGGAATACGAGATCGGGCTGATGAAGATAAAGTCTATGTGATCAAAGCGAATGGAGAAGTACAGATACCGAACCGAGGCTCTTGGTTTGCCGTAAATAACAGGGTTGAATTAGGAGCGGGTGATACCATTGTGGTGCCTATGGACTCTTCTCATATGGATAATTTGACCTTATGGAGTACTGCAACACAGATCTTTTATCAGTTAGGGGTAGGTATAGCCGCTATCGCAGCACTTTAAGTTAAACCACCAAGCGTGCAGTAATTCGTAACGGAAAGTTTGAATTGAGATCTGTTAAGTTAAATAAAGTAAATTAACATAAAGCTATAGAGATGAATAATAGACACCTAGTTTGTTCAGATGACGATATATATGATAAGGAAATTAATTTCCTCCAGTTGTTTAAAGTTATTTGGCAAGGAAAATTAATAATACTTCTGAGCACAATTGCCTTTTCTCTCTTAGCAGTGGTTTATGCATTGAGCTTGCCCAATATATATCGCTCAGAGGCACTACTGGCACCGGCTGAGCATGCCCAATCTGGTGTTGGTTCATCACTTGGTGGTCAATTGGGGGGGCTTGCTTCGCTTGCAGGGGTTAATCTGGGAAGTAACCAGATATCTAAGGTACAGTTAGCTATAGCAACACTTCAGTCTAGAGCGTTTGTCAAAAAGTTTGTAGATAAGTACTCATTGTTGCCAGACCTAATCGCGGCTGAGTCATGGGATGCGTCAACGGGCAAAGTACAATATGACCCTGAGCTATATGACGAACAAAGTAAAGAATGGATCAGGGAGGTTAGTTTCCCACGTACAGTGATACCCTCTGATCAGGAAGCTTATGAGTCGTTTAGTGATATGTTGCGGGTAAACGTCTTGCCTGATAACGGCATGATCGTTCTTTCAATCGAGCATGTATCTCCCTTAGTTGCGGAACGTTGGGTTTCTTTATTGATAGAGGAAATTAACAAAGAAATAAAAGAAAGGGACATCAAAGATAGTCATGAGTATAGCGAATATCTTGCCAAAGAGCTTGAAGTAACTAAAGTGGCTGAAATGCAAGTTATTCTGAATAACTTACTAGAAGAGCAAGCAAAAACGGTCATGTTTGCCAGTGTTAGAAATGAATATGTTTTTAAAGTAA
This sequence comes from Pseudoalteromonas rubra, assembly GCF_001482385.1. Classification (NCBI taxonomy): domain Bacteria; kingdom Pseudomonadati; phylum Pseudomonadota; class Gammaproteobacteria; order Alteromonadales; family Pseudoalteromonadaceae; genus Pseudoalteromonas; species Pseudoalteromonas rubra. Next base: position 2,257,658 of record NZ_CP013611.1, on the reverse strand, counting down.
TTGACCCAGCATTGGTACCTGAGTCGAAAGTCGCTCCGAAAAGAGCGGTTATATGTGTAGTTGGATTTTTGATAGGCTTATTTATTGGGGTATCTATAACCTTTGTGATGGCTTTTAATCAGAAAGAGTTTGATAATTAGTAAGGTTTATGTGTGAAATGAACAACGCAACGGAAGGTCTTGAAAAAGACACTCTTGATATCTCTACTTTTGTACTTAATAAACGCTTCAAATCTAAAAAAGAAGTAATGAGTCAAAAGGTTATTTATGTTTATTGTCCATCAGACTTTCAAGATGAGCTAGCTACGATATTAAGTGATTATAACTTTGAAATAGTCTTAAATGACTACAGTATTAGAGACCTATCTAAGAAGGTATTCTGTCACTATAAAAGTGCAGCCCTGACAGAGGAGCAGCGAGACTACCTCGTTAAAGCGACGGAGCGTGGAGCATGGGTTGAGCCTTTAGTTAGTTATTTAGATGAAAGGCACAACTATACAGATATCAGGCTTCTGCATAGCAGTTACTTTTTACATCAGAAGGCCTTTACTATTCTTTCGAACAAGCGCACTCAGATTATGAAGCGAGTTGCAGACGTGCTCGGCTCCTTAGTGATTTTGTTAATGACACTGCCAATCTCAATATTGTTTGCTGTGCTAATAAAGCTGGAAAGCAAAGGGCCTATTTTTTACAAGCAAAGGCGGACTGGACAGTACAATGAAGAGTTCGAGATTATTAAGTTTCGCTCAATGGCACAAGATGCTGAAAAACATGGTGCAAAATGGGCCTCTGCACACGATTCTAGGGTTACCAGAGTGGGTAAATTCATTCGAAAAACCAGAATTGATGAAATCCCTCAGTTAATTAATGTACTAAGGGGTGAAATGTCGCTGGTAGGACCTCGTCCAGAGCGAGAGATATTTATAAAAGTATTGGAAGAAGAGATCCCTTATTACAGGTTCAGACATGCAGTGAAGCCTGGTGTTACTGGGTTAGCTCAAGTTAGCTATCCATATGGCGCTTCTATTGAAGATGCGGTTTGGAAGCACAAGTATGATATTCATTATATAAAACACCATTCTTCACTACTGGATATTAGCATTCTATTCAGAACTGTTAAAACGGTATTGTTTGGCATGGGGCGCTAGCCGAGCTTTAGTGTTTTCGCTGTTACTACATATGACATGTTACTAAGGCACTCACCACTTTATATGGCAAGTGCCTTATGTAATTTATGAGTTTGTTTAGCCTTTGCTGAGCAGACTTATTCGCATTTAAAAATCAACTAGCTAATAAGGGAATGATGAAAAAGTCTCTTATAAAAGGTTCTTTGGTGTATTTTATCGCAAATATGATAAATGCCCTGATCCCTTTTTTATTATTACCAATATTAACTAGGGTTCTGACCCCTGAAGAGTATGGTCAAGTTGCAATGTTCTCCCTGTTTATTACAGGGTTATCTGCTTTTGTAGGTTTAAATGTTGTAGGCGCTGCTGCGCGTCATTTCTATAATGATGATAGCTCTCATGCATCAGTCAGACAATATAATTCAGCTTGTTTATGGGTACTGCTTTTCTCAACCTTCTTGATCTTTATTATCACTTATATTTTCAGTGGGGTTTTGTCTGACTTTCTATCTTTACCGGTGAGTTGGTTATATATTGCTCTTATGTCTTCTTTTTTCTCTTTCCTGCTCCAGTTTAGATTGAGTCAGTGGCAGGTAAGAGAGAACCCAGTGAGTTATGGAGTGCTTCAGGTCTTGTGTAGCGTGTTAAACGTAGGTGCATCTCTATACCTGGTTTTATACGCTGATAATGGTAGTGAGGGCCGTATAGCAGGAATTGCATTTTCATTTTTGGTATGTGGGCTTGTTGCAACTTTCTTGCTATACAAAGAAGATTTACTTGGTTTTTCATTTTTAAACAAAGCTTATTTGAAAGATGCTTTGAACTTTGGTGTCCCTTTGATCCCACATATCTTTGGGATATTTCTTCTGACTTCAATTGACCGCTTTGTTATCAATACAGAACTAGGGCTTGCTCATGTTGGAATATACTTACTTGCATATCAACTCAGTTCTGCTATATCAATTGTTTTTGACTCTCTGAATAAAGCATTACTACCTTGGCTATACCGCTCTCTATCTAGTGGTTGTACAATTATTCGAGAGAAAATTGTTAGGAGAACCTACCTTATTTTTATATCTTTAATCTTTCTTGCATTACTCAATTTTGTAATTTCACCTATCGTACTGTTATTTGTTGCAGGAGATGAGTATGCAGAAGCAAGTAAGATTATTAGTTGGCTTGTACTAGGCCAGATTTTTAGCGGTATGTATCTGTTTGTAACTAACTATATATTCTTCTCTAAGCAAACCGCAGCTCTGTCTGTAGTGACAATTTGTGTAGGTGCAGGTAATTTACTATTGCTATTCATGCTTATACCTAAGTATGGATTGTTAGGTGCAGCCTATGCATTCAGTATTTCAATGTTTTTCAGGTTTTTATTCACCTGGTACCTTGCTGCAAAAAAGGTTGAAATGCCTTGGCTATACTTTGTGAAATCGAGGGTGTTATGAAAAATCAACTTGTTTGTTATACAACGTTGCAATTGATGATTGCTGAAAGAGTCGTTGCGAAGCTTGGGCTTTCTGATGTGGTCTTTTCATTTGTCACCAAAAAACCTTATGACAGCTCTACTAACTTTATTGGTACACTTAGGGATAGAGGTTATTCTGTCAATGAGTATTACTATGATGGAAAAGTGCTTGAAACAGTATTCGAGTTAGTTAGAGTCTTTTCAAAAGTCAGAGCCGATTCAATTTATATTGCATCAATAGATAACGTTTTTATGCACTTAATATTGTCAAAGGCGTCTTATGATTCGCTATATACATTTGACGACGGGAGTGCAAATGTCATTAAAAGCAGTGTGTACTATAATTTAGAGAAAAGAAGTTATAAATTTAAATTGTTTTACTTTCTTTTCTTTATAAATTTTGATGCGAGCAAGGTCAAGAGACTAAGTAAAGCTCATTACACAATTTACCCAAATCGTTCTAATATTATAGAAAAAACAGTTCCGGTTACTCTTTTTGATTACAAGAGTGAGGGGATGAAGAATGGTAAGTCTATTAATGTACTAGTTGGTGCTTGTTATAATGAGATCTTTGTTGAAGATTGTTCTACTCTAATCGATAACGTATGTGCTTTTCTAGATGATACAGGTTTAGAAACTGTATATGTAAAGCACCCAAGAGAGTTCTCTTCTAAGGTAGCAAACAAGTTTAAAATGCTGGACTCTCGCCAGGTTGCAGAGGTTCATATTTCTAATCTTTTAGATGAGTACGAGACGGTTAACATATATAGCTTTTTAAGCACGTGTCAGCTAAATTTGAGCTCTATACCTAGGGTAAATAACTTTGTCATTTATAGCGAGAAAATGACGTCAACTTTTAAGTCTTGCATTAAAGAGTTTTCTGATGAAGGCTTTTTCACGACGTTAGAGCTGGACTAAGATGGTTTTTCTTTTGTCGAAGACGAGTTTTAAACTTGGTAATTTGATTTTTTTAGTGCTTTCTTTACCCTTTGTCTTATTCGTTGGGTTTAGGGGAGGCACGCCTGACACTCAAATATACTATAATGTGTTGGCGAACATAGATAAGCTTGATTTGCTTAATCCTTTTGTGTTTTATCAACAAACCGGAATGGAAATTGGCTTTGGTTGGTATGCCTGGGCTATTAGTTTGTTTACAAGCTCGAATGTCTTACTTTTTTCCATTTTCTCTATTCTGAACTTTTACTTTTTATATAAAAGCTCTAGATTGTTAAAAGTAAACTACTTGTTTGTTTTGGTTTTTTATCTTCCCTCTGCGTATTTCTTCTTACAGCAGCTTATGCAGATGAGGCAGGGATTAGCTATTGCTATTACCTTATATGCTATCGTTCGTTTTATTTATAAAAGAGAGCTGCTGGTTTCATTTCTGCTATTTGTCGTTGGTTTTTTATTCCATCAGACCGCATTGTTTCTGCTTGTCTTCTCTGTGTTCTTTTACTTTGCTGATAGTTTTTCAAAGCGGTCTAGGATTGACTTTTTTCTTTTAAACTTTTTCTTTCTAGTAGTTTTTATTATCTTTTTTAAGTTTTTCCTATTGGATTTCTTAATTGGTTTATCCCCTCGCTTGCAGGCTTATGCTTCTAGCGATAACTTTTCCAGCTCTGTGAGTGTTATAAATCCTCAGGTAATAAAAACGATACTCATTATCTTCTTTGTGGGTCTTTGTGCTGGACCTGCATTGCGTAGAAAGAAAGCATATAGGTACTTCCTTTATTTAGAATTTTTATCATTGGCCATTCGGATCGGCTTTTCTGATTTCGCGATAATGAGTGGAAGGCTGTCTACTGTATTCTCACATGCTGAAGTTTTTATTTTGCCACTTGTATTCAGGGATAGAATTGGCGCAGTTGCTAAATTATTTATATTGCCGGCTTATATTGCATTGCAATCTGTGATTACATTGCAAATGCAAGCTCCCTATTTACTTGAGTTTTACTCCAAACCATTGAGCCTGATGAAAAATGTTTAAAAAGTCAATTCTGATTGTTATTAATGATATTACATCTTCTGGTGGCACTGAACGAGTTGCTGCTTTTTTAGCTAATAATTTTGCAAGTTCTGGTTATAAGGTAACATTATTGACACTGCTGTATAGCGGGAGTTCTCCGTATTACAGCTTAAATAAAGATGTTAATTTAGAAGTTCTTGATAGTGGTAACACGATTAAAATTGCGTCTTATCTTTACTCCAATAGATATGATGCAATTATTCCCGTTTCTATGGGGCGGCTGTCATTTAAAGTCGCAATTGTGCATCGTGCGTTAAGACTAAAATCTCAGTTAATCTTGAGTGAGCATGTGGGTTTTGAAACGTCTTCATCAATGGTACGAAAGCTGAAGTTACTAAGCTATAACCTTGCAAGCGATCTGGTACTTCTGACTGATCATGACTATGCCTTGTTACATTCCAAGACATCAGCAAAAGTATCTGTCATTCGCAATGCGACCAGTTTTGAGTCGATATGCCCGACTGAACTTAAAGACAAAGAAAAAGTGGTTCTTGCCGTTGGAAGGCTTACTTATCAAAAAGCGTTTGAAAAGTTAGTAGATATCTGGGCTGAATTACCCAATCATCACGGATGGAAATTAAGAATTGTAGGTGATGGTGAGGACAGAGATACGCTGCAGCAACTGATCAGACACAAAGGGGCAGAGGACACTATTGAGTTGAAACCAGCGTCAAAAGACATTGCTTCGGAATACAGAAATGCTAGCCTTTTTGCTATGACATCTCGTTATGAAGGTCTGCCTTTAGTGCTGATTGAATCTAAGTCCTTTGGGCTCGCTGCTATCTCTTTTGATTGTAAGACCGGCCCGAGAGAGCTCATACGTAACAATGTAGATGGCTATGTTGTCGATGAGGATGACTACGAGACGTTTAAGGCCCGACTACTATGTCTTATCAATAACGATGAGCAGCGCGAAACCATGCAATTGGCGGCCTTGTCAGACTCACAAAACTACTCGAAAGATGTTGTATTTGAAAAGTGGTTAAATTTACTAAGCAGATAAGTTATGGCTAAAGTTTCTATTATTATGCCTGCATACAATGCAGAGAAGACAATTGCGCAGAGTATTGAATCAATCCAGGCACAAACTTATGAAAACTGGGAGTTGTTGATATCTGATGATAAATCCCAGGACAAGACTAAAGAAATTATTCAGCACTTTATGAGTTCTGATAACCGAATTAAGTATTTTTATAATTCAAATCCGTCGGGTGCCTGGTCTGCAAGAAACAACAGCTTGAGAAAAGTGACGGGTAAGTATGTCGCTTTTCTCGACAGTGATGACCTATGGTTACCGAAAAAGCTGGAAATGCAAATTGCCGCGATGAAGGAAAGTGGTAAGGCTGCTTCCCACACTGCGTATTTTAGAGTCGATAGCCAAAATAGAGAGCTTGGTCTAAAAAGTGTAGCTAGAACTGTTAGCTATCAGGATATGCTGAGAAAGAATCACATTGGGAATTTAACGGGGATTTACGATGTAGATCAGGTTGATATTGTATTTCAGCAAGCTATAGGTCATGAAGACTATGATATGTGGCTGAAGATATTAATGAAAACAGACTCTGTAGGTATATTAGAGCCAATGGCTCGCTATCGTGTGCATGCGGGGGGGCTTTCTGCAAATAAAATGCAAGCCGCGCTCTGGCATTACAAAATACTGAGAAGCCAACCCCAGGTAGGATTTTTCAGATCTTTATATCTTTTTATCTGCTACTTCGTCAGCGCAGTGAAGGTCCGTATATAAACCCAACATATCGCAGCCGCTAAGCTGTGCGTTCAATCTCTGGCTATGCGTATCTAATTTGGGTTTATTCTTGAAGTTTAAATTGTGTTAATGATGTTCTGTGCTGAGCGCCTATCCAGAAGTTTACAACCTCGCCTGCCTGACTGTTATATAGTTGATATTTTTGATTATCTGACGCTGCGACAAGATGACTAAGTTTATTTGTACTGTGATGCTGACATTCCGGCACTTTTGTGCCATATAAATACTCGTAGTGGACAGCGTGTGGCCCAAAGTATCAGCCCAGAAAATGTAAGAATTATTAGCTTACTTTTCTATCTGTTTGCTACGAAGATTTTGGCGAGGCTTGTTCAGTAAAAAACCTCACCATAGCGCCTATTTTTGCTCAGTAACTGGGCGGTGACCAGTAGATGAGAGAGCTAGACTCACTTATCAAAAATAGTATAATGGTGTTCGAGATACCTGCATACATAAGCTAAATGCAATAGGGTAATGGTGTGAGCAATTATCCGACGAGCAGAAGCGCCTTGATGAGGCAATAGAAGAGGGCCATATGGTTGACTAATATGCGACGATTCGGGGCTTTGGCTACAAAATCCTTCATAGCGCTTAGTACATAAACTCTTATCTTTAAGATAAGTGCACAATACAAGTAGTACGTATAGCTACATCATCAAGCCTTTGTCAAAACAACTTGCATAATTGAATAGTACATGGACTACTACGTTTTTGTTCAATAGGCTAAACAAAGTGGTTTTTCATGAGGTTACTCCTTATAAAGGTGTAAGTATTTTTTAGACAAAGATGTCTAAGGCTTACTGTCAAAACCCCTGAAACGCATATCGTTGTTATGAGCAATATCACAGTGTGATATATATCAGATAATTACTGTTTTATTAAAAGTTCGAGATTATAAATGAGCAAAATACTAAATTTAATAGGTAGACAAAAGCAGCTTTTTTTGCAAGATATTGAGTCTGCTGAACAGGCGCTGAAGAAAGAAGTGTCTAACTCTCGATTTCTGATCCTGGGTGGCGCAGGCTCGATTGGTCAAGCAGTGACTAAAGAGATTTTTAAGCGCAACCCAAAAAAACTTCACGTTGTGGATATTAGTGAAAACAATATGGTGGAGCTGGTTAGAGATATTCGCAGCTCCTACGGTTATATCGATGGAGATTTCCAAACCTTTGCTCTGGACATAGGTTCAATTGAATATGATGCCTTTATCAAGGCTGATGGCCAATATGACTATGTACTTAATTTATCTGCGCTTAAGCATGTCCGCAGTGAGAAAGACCCCTATACTTTGATGCGTATGATTGATGTCAATGTATTTAACACGGACAAAACGATTCAGCAGTCTATCGATGCAGGTGTTAAAAAGTACTTCTGTGTTTCAACAGACAAAGCAGCAAACCCAGTTAATATGATGGGCGCTTCGAAGCGTATTATGGAAATGTTTTTGATGCGTCGCAGTGAAGAGATAGCAATATCAACGGCTCGATTTGCGAACGTTGCCTTCTCCGACGGTTCCCTGCTGCACGGGTTTAACCAGCGTATAGAAAAGCAGCAGCCGATAGTTGCTCCAAGTGACATTAAACGTTACTTTGTAATTCCACAGGAATCAGGCGAGCTTTGCCTAATGTCTTGTATTTTTGGTGATAATAGAGATATTTTCTTCCCGAAGTTGAGCGAGTCATTACATCTGATAACCTTTGCTGATATCGCAGTAAAATACCTTGCCGACAAAGGTTATGAGCCGCATCTGTGTAGCACCGAAGAAGAAGCGCGTGAGTTGGTTAAGACGCTACCCGCTAAAGGGAAATGGCCTTGCTTGTTCACTAAGAGTGATACAACCGGTGAAAAAGACTTTGAGGAGTTCTTCACGGATAAAGAAACCCTGGATATGGAGAGGTTTAACAACCTGGGGATCATAAAGAACGAGTTGCAGTATGACGCGGAAAAAATCGCATTGTTTGAGAATACAATTAGCCAACTGAAAGAGCAGAAGTCTTGGACAAAAGAAGAGATTGTTGAGCTATTTTTCACTATGATCCCTGATTTTGGTCATAAAGAAACTGGCAAATACCTAGACAGCAAGATGTGATTTGAGGCTGTAATGACACCACAAAAAATTAATGAGTTTGTCAGAGCTCTATATCAGACTGATGACTTCATACCGCTTCATGCTCCGACATTTAGCGGAAATGAAAAAGATTATGTTTTACAGACTATTGACAGCACCTTTGTATCAAGTGTTGGTAAGTTCGTCGACGAATTTGAGCAAAAAATAGAAAGCTTGACGGGTACGGCTAAAGCTGTTGCAACGGTGAATGGTACTGCCGCTTTACATGCCGCGCTTTATATGGCGGGAGTGAGAGCTGGTGATCTTGTTATAACCCAAGCTCTGACGTTTGTCGCGACTTGCAACGCCCTTCATCACATGGGTGCAGAGCCTGTATTTGTAGATGTGTCACAAGTGAGCCTCGGCCTGTGTCCTAAAGCGTTGGAAACCTATTTAGAAGACAATGCAATATTGACAGAGCAAGGCACTATTCATCGCGGCACTAAGCAGCGTATTCAGGCTGTAGTGCCAATGCATACATTTGGGCACCCTGTTGAATTGGACGAGCTCGTTGCATTGTGTAAAAAGTGGCAGATTAATTTAGTCGAAGATGCAGCGGAAAGCCTTGGTTCATATTACAAAGGTAAGCATACCGGGACATTTGGAGAGTATGGCGCCGTAAGCTTTAACGGTAATAAAATTATGACTACTGGTGGCGGAGGCGTTGTCTTATGTCAAACGGTTGACTCTGGCGCTCGTACTAAGCATGTCACCACGACTGCGAAGGTTCCTCATCCATATGAATTTTTTCACGATGAGGCTGGGTTTAACTATCGTATGCCAAATCTGAATGCAGCGTTAGGGTGTGCACAGCTTGAGATGCTACCTACTTTTATTAAGCAAAAAAGGGCGTTAGCACAGCAATATCAAGACTTTTTCGTTGGCAGTGAATTTAAATTTGTAGCTGAACCTGCTTACGCGCAATCAAATTATTGGCTCAATGCGGTGATTTGTGAAGATAAAGCAGCGCGAGAGCAGTTATTAAAGGAAACTAATAATCAAGGGGTTATGACCAGGCCGATTTGGCAATTGATGCACCGTTTGCCCATGTTCAGCAACGCACTGAGAGGAGATCTGACATATTCTGAATATGTTGAAGAGCGTCTTGTAAACTTACCGAGTACACCAACGACTAAATTAGGTGTCTGATTATGAGTAAAAAAATAGCTGTTTTTACAGGAACGCGTGCCGAATACGGGTTGCTTTACTGGTTGATTAAAGACATACATGATGATCCTGAATTGACATTACAGCTGCTCGTCTCTGGTATGCACTTGTCTCCTGAGTTTGGTAATACATACAAGCAGATAGAAGATGATGGTTTTAATATTGATGAAAAAATTGAAATCTTACTCTCTTCTGACACGGCGGTCGGTACCGCTAAGAGTATGGGGCTCGGTGTTTTAGGGTTTACAGACGCACTGAGTCGACTGAAGCCAGATGCCTTAGTGATTTTAGGAGATAGATTTGAGGCATTGGCTGCTGCTCAGACAGCCATGATTCTGAGAATTCCTATCTTGCACCTTCATGGTGGTGAGATCACAGAGGGGGCTTACGATGATGCAATCAGGCATGCAATTAGTAAACTCAGCTATCTTCACGGTACTTCGACAGAAGAATATAGGCAGCGTGTAATTCAACTTGGAGAGTCGCCAAGTCGGGTTAAGAACATTGGTGCGATTGGCTTAGATCACTTAAAAAGAAGTGATTTTATGAAAGTGGATGAGATTGCTGAGTCTCTGCAGTTTGACTTAAAGTCGCCCTATTTTTTAGTAACTTACCACCCTGTGACACTGGGAGAAGAACCTCCTGAAGAGAGTTTCAATGCGATTTTAGCAGCACTAGATGCTTATCCTGACCACCAGGTAATTCTAACCTATCCTAATGCTGATGATGGTGGGAGAAAGATAATCCCTATTCTCGAGCAATACGCACAGGCGAACAGTGAGAGGGTTTTTGCTATACCCTCTTTAGGGCAACAGCGCTATTTGAGTACGGTTAAGCACGCTTCGGCGGTGATTGGTAATTCTTCGAGTGGTATTATTGAAGTGCCCTCTTTTGATGTCCCAACCATAAATATTGGTGTGCGGCAGAAGGGACGTTTAGCTGCGAAAAGTGTACTGCATTGTAGTGCGCAAGCCCCGAGTATTGAACGAGCGATAAAAGCGGCACTATCTCGTGAGTATCAAACTGAAGACGAGATAATTTCAAACCCATATGGTGCAGGCAATGCAAGCAAGCAAGCAATTAAAATGCTAAAAGAGCTTGACTTTCAACCAAGTAAGCCGTTTTACGATTTAAAATGAGAGTATTATGACATTAATAATTGCAGAAGCCGGCGTTAACCACAACGGTAGCGATGAATTGGCTTTTAAACTGGTCGATGCTGCACACGAAGCCGGTGCGGATATTGTAAAATTTCAAACCTTTAAAGCTAAAAACCTGGTAACGGAATCGGCTAAGCAAGCTGATTACCAGGTTGCCAATACAGGAAAGCAAGAGTCCCAGTTTAGTATGCTCAAACGTTTAGAGTTGAGCTATGAAACACATCATAAGCTAGTAAAATATTGTCAGGAGCTGGGCATTGAATTTTTATCGACAGCGTTCGACTCTGAAAGCCTTGACTTTTTAGTTAACGATTTGGGTATTACTAGGCTCAAGTTACCTTCAGGAGAGATAACAAACGCACCGCTTGTTTTAGAGCATGCCAGAACAGGGTGTGATCTAATTGTCTCAACAGGTATGGCAACACTGAGTGACATAGAATATGTGTTATCTGTAATTGCGTATGGATATCTACATCCTAATGGTGACCCAACGGATGAGCTGTTAATAGAAGCGTATTTTTCAGAGCAAGGCAAAGCACTACTGAAAGAGAAAGTGACCCTATTGCATTGCACCACGGAATACCCAGCACCATATGATGACATCAATCTGAACGCTATGGATACGATGAAAGACGCGTTTAAACTATCCGTTGGCTACTCAGATCACAGTGAAGGAATTGTTGTGCCAATTTCCGCTGTAGCTAAAGGCGCTGTTTTGATTGAAAAGCACTTTACGACAGATAAGTCTTTGCCAGGACCCGATCATAAAGCGTCGCTGGATCCTGTTGAGCTGAAGGCTATGGTTGATGGGATCCGCATCGCGCAAAGAGTGCTGGGTGATGGTATTAAGGGACCTCGTCCTCTGGAAATTAAGAATAAAGAAGTAGCTAGAAAAAGCTTGGTTGTAGTGCAACCACTAAAAGCTGGAGAAGTGATCACTCAAGAGCACATTACTGTTAAGCGTCCGGGTGATGGTATGCCGCCTTCATTATACTGGAAAGTGCTCAATACCAAGGCTTCTCAAGATTATCAAGTTGGTCAATTGCTAGATGAATAAAGTGCCAGTGGTATTGATCGGTGGCGGAGGACATGCTGCCGGTTTAGCTGAGATCTTAACCCAACAAAACCGACAGATTTTGGCTGTAGTAGCACCCGAACTTTCCCCAAGCTTGAGACAGTTAGCAGAGTTCACGCACCACTCAAATGATGAGGATGTTCTGAATTACGACAAGCACCAGGTAGAGCTAGTCAATGGGATTGGTGCGATGCCATATAAATCATTGAGGCAAAAAATATATAAGCGTTTTAAAAAGGATGGTTATAAATTTGCACAAGTGATTGCAAACAGTGCCAATATCTCTGCTAATGTTCGATTAGCAGAGGGCGTGCAGATCATGCAAAATGCTGTGGTTTGTATTGGCAGTTCGGTTGGAGAAAACTCAATCGTAAACACATCCTCTACAATTGATCACGACTGCTCAATTGGTATGCACTGCCATATAGCGCCAGGTGTTACAATGAGTGGACAGGTTCGAATTGAAGACGGTGTGCACGTGGCTACCGGAGCAAGTATAATCAATAACATTACAATTGGTGAGAACGCTATTGTTGGTGTTGGAGCATCGTTGACAAAAAGCCTAGCTAAAAATTGTATTGCTTACGGACCAAAGACAACAGTTAAAGTACAGGGTGCCAAATGACGAGCAAGTGGAAAAACTTAATAATCTCGCCACAAACCAGCATTAGAGATGCTATGGAAGTTATTGACCGGGAAGCGCTTCGGGTCGCGTTAGTTATTGCTGATGGGGATAAACTTGCAGGCATAGTGACGGATGGCGATATCCGCAGAGGGTTATTGTCTGGAGTTGACTTAGCGGACCAAGTCGAGAAAGTGATGAATTCATCACCGATAGTGGCTTCCGAGCACAATACATCTTCAGAGTTAAAAGAGATCATGCGCAACAGTAGTAGCTTATCTCTGCCTATTGTAGATGAAAGAGGTAGTCTTGTTGGGTTGAAAACCTTGCATGAAGCGCTAGAAGTTGAGAAAAAAGACAATCCGATCTTTATTATGGCCGGCGGCTTTGGAACAAGACTAAGGCCTTTAACTGATAACTGCCCTAAGCCAATGCTTAAAGTTGGTGATAAGCCGATGCTGGAAACCTTGATCCGACATTTTAAGTCTTTCGGTTTTTATAACTTTTATATTTCTACCCATTATCTACCAGAAGTAATTACAGAGTACTTTAAAAGTGGTGAAGAGTTTGGCGTCAACATTACTTACGTAAATGAAGAGGAGCCACTTGGAACGGCCGGAGCACTATCTTTGTTACCAGATAATTTGCCGAATAAGCCGTTAATAATGATTAATGGCGATATTCTGACAAACATGAATTTCACAAAAGTATTGGACTTTCATGAATCGCAAAAATCTGATGCGACAATGTGCGTCAGAGATTATGAAATTAAAGTGCCTTTTGGAGTAATTGAAGGTGACGGGCATGTCATTACTGATATCGTTGAAAAGCCTACTTATAGGTACTTTGTTAATGCAGGTATCTATGTTATATCACCTGATATCGTTCGCTCTGTACCCAAAAATCAGTATCTAGACATGCCGTCTTTGTTTCAGAAAAAAACAGAAGACAGTTATCGAGTGCTGAAGTTTCCAATCCATGAATACTGGTTAGATATAGGTAGACATGACGATTTTAAACGAGCACAAAATGATATTCATGATCTAGGGTTGTTTTGATTATGATAAAAGTACTGGCGATTGTTCCTGCTAGAGCTGGCAGTAAAAGATTACCTCAGAAGAATATCAAAGTCCTCGGTGAGCTGCCTCTTGTCGCACATACATTTGAAGCGATTAAGGGCTCTCAGTATATTACCCATACATTGGCGACTTCAGATTGCCCAACAGTACTGGAGATCGCTGCTACCTATGAGCGCACTACTGCGGTATTGAGACCTGCGGAGTTAGCGAGTGATACAGCCTCTTCATTGGATGTCGTTCATCATGCAGTCGAGTATGCTAATAACAGCGGGATAGCGTTTGACGTAATCTGTTTGCTCCAGCCAACAACGCCGCTGCGGACATCAAAGGATATTGATGCAGCGATCGAGCTATATGTCGAGAAAAACGCAAAAGGGATCGTCTCTATGACGGAATGCGCACATTCTCCATTGTGGAGCACGCGCCTGAAAGAGGAGCATGATTTTAAGCAATTTATCTCAGGTCTGACTAACACCAGATCTCAGGATTTGGACCCATACTATCAATTGAATGGTGCCATATACTTGGTAGATAAGGCTGAATTCAAAAAGTCAGGGAAGCTCTTCTTAGAGCAAGATTATTACCCTTATATCATGTCTAACGAAAACTCGATTGACATTGACACAGAGGTTGATTTCCTAATTGCAGCGGCTGTGCTTCAGCATAGGACCAAAACCTCCTGAGTCAGCGCAATCTTCTTTGTCGCAGCCTTTGAATAACTGTTGTGGCACAGTACATGTGCCGCCGCAATAGATGTGTTAAAATACACCTAAGAAACTAACCGGTGGCGCCCGGAGATCCGCCCATAATTTGAATTAGTTTCGACCAGCCCAGATATTTTGATTCGAAAAATTGAGAGTTATACCATTTTGAATAATTAACTGGTCAGATTTATCCAGTCCCGAAAGCATAATGATTTCACCCTGTGAGCACATGAGATAAACGCATTCCATGCTTCGCTGACCTGATCCAAAATGTCATCTTAGTTGGTAAAGGTTCTGTTTGATAACTTATGTAGAAATGGTCCCAAAATTTAGCACACGCATTTAGATACATAATCTGTTATTGATTCAAATACAAACTCAGTAGATTATGAGCAGGGAGCACATAAGCGACTCGCCAGAATTTGAAGCAAAAGTGGCCCTTGCAGCTGCCAGAGGTGATAATACAATAGCTGACTCGGCAGCTCACAACAATATTCATCAGACCCAGATCATTACCTGGAAAAACGAGCTGATACAAAATGCCGCTAGCTTGTTTACCGGAAAATCTAACTCTGGTCAGCAATCAGATGAAGATGTCGAGAAATTGCACGCTAAAATCGGTCAGTTGACAATGGAGAATGATTTTTTGGCGAAAGTGCTCGGTCGTTAGCAAGGGCACATAAGAAAAATAAACTCGACAAAACACATTCGCTGACGTTAAAACGTACTGGAAATCAGTCGTGTTTCTGCCGAGCTATTGTCAAATCTGGTGTATGAAAGCCGCTTGATGCTCTGTCTGATCTTGTTCTATTCGTTCACCGTTTTTGAAGGTAATGCCTTCAATGACATCGGCCAGCAGCTTAAAGCCACGTAACCGGTACCATTTCTTTTCTGCTAGCTGAGCAAGTTTGAATGCCATGCTCAGCGTGGTGTTTCTGCTACCGCAACTCTTGGTTTTGTTAGTTCTCAGCCTAATTGTTGCGAAAGTCGACTCTATTGGATTCGTTGTTCTAATCGAGAGCCAGTGCTCCGCTGGAAAATCATAGAACGCCAGCATTTCTTCTTTATCCTTACGCAAACAATCAGTTGCTTTCGGATACTTGACCCCATAGTTTTTATCAAATAAATCATAAGCTTTGAGCGCGGACTCCTTGCTTTCTGCCATCCAGATATCTTGCAAGCCAGACTTGATTTTTGGCTGCATGGATTTTGGCACTTTATTTAAAATGTTTGCCGTCTTATGGACCCAGCATCGTTGGTGCCGAGTCGTTGGCCATACCTTAGTCACGGCATTCCAAAACCCTAACGCGCCGTCACCAATCGCCAGCTTCGGCGCAGCTGCTAACCCTTGAGCATTGAGTTGGTTCAATACCTCTGTCCAACTTTGCTCTGATTCTCTAACGCCGTCAGATATTGCAAGCAACTCCTTTCGGCCCGTTTCATCAACGCCTATTACAACAAGTAAGCATAGCTTGTCGTCCATTCTGACTTTGCTGTAGATCCCATCAGCCCAGACATAAACGAAACGGCGGCGGCTCAAGTCTCGCCGAGCCCAAGCCAGGTATTCTTGCTCCCAGCTCGCTTTTAGTCGTGAGACTGTGTTTGCCGACAGCCCTTTAGCATTCTCGCCAAGCAGTGATGCAAGAGCAGGCTGCATCTCTCCCGTGGAGATCCCACGTAGATAGAGCCAGGGTACCAATTCTTCGATATTTTTAGTCCGCTTCAGGTAAGGCGGGACTAACTTACTGTTAAACTTAACTTCTTTATCTTTTCTATCCCTCACTTTTGGCACTCTGACTGGGATATCACCAAGACCAGTTTGGATCATCCTCTCAGGCTGGAAGCCGTTACGCACAACTCTTAATCGGCCATCATCAAGGCGCTCATGGGAGAATTGCTCTAGAAGTTCGGCTAGCTCAGCCTCAATGGCTGAAGCAAGTAACTGTTGGGCACCTTGCTTCAATACTTGCTCTAGCGGGTTCTCTGGTGCGGTGAGTGGAACTACGTTATTATCTTTGTTCATTGCGATGCTTCCTCTGTTAGTTGTTGATCCGCCAAGATCAATTAACAGAGTACATCGCAATGTCTTCTCATACACCAGAAATGACTATATCTCGTTTCTGCCTATCACAAGGCCAGGGGAATTGCAGGAAACGCTCGGCATTATGAAGGCGATAAATGAAATAAACCTGAAGTATCCACTCATGGGTATTCGCGAATCGTCGACGAGCTTACCAAGTTACACTACCAGCTCAGCCGTAAGAACGTGATGAGACGGATGCGTTTATTGGCGATCTTGATTTTGTATCCAAAACCGAAAACCAAGGTGCCTGACAAAGCACACCGTGTTTCTCCTTACCTGCTCAGAGAAGCAGAGGTAACGTATGCAAACCAGATGTGGACACCAGACATTAGCTATATCCCGATGGTAAAAAGGGTCGTGTATGTTGTTACTGTCATAGACAGGTTTCGTGGAAGCTATCGAACACGTTTGATACGCATTTTTGCCTCGAAGCATTGCATGAAGCGCTGTAACTTTACTTTAAACCACAGATATTTAACTCAGATCTGGAATGACAGTTTACTAGCGATGTATTTACAGGCAGACTGAAAGAGAGCGGTATCAAGATAAGCATGAATGGCAAGGGTCGCAGGATCGATAACGTCATGATAAAACGACTGTGGCGAAGCCTGAAGAAGTGTAACTGAAAGCATACGACTCATATCAGGGAAGCGGAGCGAGAGATAAACAACTACTAGGGAGGTTGTTCACCTAAAAAATGGCTGAATGTGTTTAATCAATGGGGCCATGCTTTTCTCAGTCTGTTAGCATTTGTGTGAGTCTTGTGAAGCGTCCATGTATAGTACAAGGAACAGGTTAACCAACATCGTCACTCTTGTCGACGGCTCAAATATTTCAAGTTTTGTTCACTCTTTGTGTCGTTCTTCTGTGTTATAACTATAATACGTAAACACGGAGTCAAGTTGATTTTGGAAGATTCACACTCAATGCCATTTTGAATGTGGGCAACTAGTCTAGGGCGATAGTAACTTTGGTTGCAGCTCATCATTCGAGGACTGAGTATTCAATAGCGACTACTGAAATCTCGTTATGGGTTAGCTGAAGTAGAAGATTACAGTCTTAACTTTGTTTGTTACAATGAGATTTTGAAACCGGTAATAGAATTGATTGATTTAACTGTAAAGTAGGTTTTTAAGAATGAAAATTACTGTAGTGGGTACTGGATATGTTGGGTTGTCTAATGCGCTTTTATTAGCTCAAAATAATTCAGTAACAGCTCTTGATATAGATGTCGAAAAGGTAAACCTGTTGTCGGACCGGTTGTCTCCGATTAAAGACACGCACATAGCTGAGTATTTAAAAAATAAGCCTCTAAATTTTGTTGCGACAACAGATAAGTACTCAGCACTGAAAGATGCAGAGTTTGTAATCATCGCAACACCTACAGACTACGACCCAGAAACTAATTACTTCAATACTGCTTCAGTTGAGAGTGTAATCAAGGATGTACTTGAGCTTAACCCTAAAGCCGTAATGGTAATCAAGTCAACCGTTCCAGTGGGTTATACAGAGTCAATTAAAGAGAAGTTTAATTGTGACCAGATTCTTTTTTCGCCTGAATTCTTGAGAGAAGGTAAAGCGCTATATGATAATCTTTATCCTTCGAGAATTATTGTGGGTGAGCGCTCAGAAAGAGCAGAAACATTCGCCAGGCTGCTCGCTGATGGCGCGGAAAAAGAAAATATTGACATTTTGTTCACTGATCCGAGTGAAGCAGAAGCCATTAAGCTGTTTTCAAATACGTATTTAGCTATGCGCGTTGCTTACTTTAATGAGCTCGATAGCTACGCAGAATCTCATGGCCTGAACTCAAAGCAGATCATTGAAGGTGTTGGGTTGGACCCTCGTATCGGCAACCATTATAACAATCCATCCTTTGGCTATGGTGGCTATTGTTTACCGAAAGATACTAAGCAACTGTTAGCGAATTATAAGGACGTACCGAATAACATAATTCAGGCCATCGTAGATGCTAATACAACCAGAAAGGACTTCATTGCAGATTCGATTATCAAGAAAGACCCTAAGGTTGTAGGTGTATACAGACTGGTAATGAAAAGCGAGTCGGATAATTTCCGAGCTTCTGCTATTCAGGGTGTAATTAAGAGAATTAAAGCAAAGGGCATTGAGGTAGTTATTTATGAACCAACCTACACTAAGAGTGAGTTTTTCCACTCTAAAGTGGTTAAAACAGTGGAAGAGCTAAAGTCTGTTTCAGATGTCATTATTTCGAATCGACTGTCTGATGAACTAATTGATGTTGCTGATAAAGTGTACACCAGAGACCTGTTCGGAATCGATTAGTAAGACGGCGTAATGTCAAATATTTGGTAATAGCTGCTGGGTTTGTAAACGCGGCAGTCAGCAAGAAATTACTCGCGTTAAAGCTTGATGTTGTTGGCATTGATAATATCAATAATGGCGCCAGTGATGAGCTTAACCATGCAAGGTTGAAGTCGATATCTGATGATAAGAAATGGTCCCAAAATTTAGCACACGCACTTAGATGAATAATCTGTTATTAATAGACCAATACAAATTGGAGCAGATTATGAGCAAGAAACGCAGAAACCACTCACCAGAATTCAAAGCAAAAGTAGCCCTTGCAGCTGCCAGAGGCGATAAAACAACCGCTGAATTGGCAGCCCACTACAATATTCATCAGACCCAGATCACTACCTGGAAAAACGAGCTGATACAAAATGCCGCTAGCTTATTTACCGGAAAATCTAACTCTGGTCAGCAATCAGATGAGGATGTCGAGAAGTTACACGCCAAAATCGGCCAGCTGACAATGGAGAATGATTTTTTGGCGAAAGTGCTCGGTCGTTAGCAAGAGCACATAAGAAAAATAAACTCGACAAAACACATTCGCTGGCATTAAAACGCCAGTGTGAATTGCTGGAAATTAGCCGTGCTTCTGCCTATTACAAGCCCAAAGGTGAATCGCAGGAAACGCTCGACATTATGAAGGCGATAGATGAAATAAACCTAAATTATCCATTCATGGGTAGCCGGCGGATCGTCGACGAATTGGCCAAGTTAAACTACCAGGTCAACCGCAAGAAGGTGACGAGACTGATGCGTTTAATGGGGATCTTGGTTTTGTATCCAAAACCGAAAACCACTGTGCCTGACAAAGCACATCGCATTTATCCTTACCTGCTCAGAGATACAGAGGTAACGTATGCAAACCAGGTGTGGGCAACAGACATCAGCTATATCCCGATGGCCAAAGGGTTTGTGTATGTTGTTGCGATCATAGACTGGTTTAGTCGTAAGGTATTGTCGTGGAAACTATCGAACACGCTTGATACGCATTTTTGCCTAGAAGCATTGGACGAAGCGCTGCAACGTTACGGTAAGCCCCAGATATTTAACTCAGATCAGGGGTGCCAGTTTACTAGCGATGTATTTACGGGCAAACTGAAAGAGAACGACATCAAGATAAGCATGGATGGCAAGGGTCGCTGGGTCGATAACGTCATGATAGAGCGACTGTGGCGAAGCCTGAAATATGAAGAAGTATACCTGAAAGCATACGACTCAATCAGGGAAGCGGAGCGAGAGATAGGCAACTACTTCGTGTTTTATAATGAGGAACGAATACATCAGAGTTTGGAAAAGCAAACGCCTGATGAGGTATACCATGCAACGCAGAAGTTCGCAGCATAAAGTAAGGTTGTTCATCTAAAAAATGGCTGAATGTGTCTAACCAACGGGGTCCAGCTCTCACCTTGCTTCAATACTTGCTCTAGCGGGTTCTCTGGTGCGATGAGTGGAACTACGTTATTATCTTCGTTCATTGCGATGCTTCCTCTGTTAGTTGTTGATCCGCCAAGATCAATTAACAGAGTACATCGCAATGTCTTCTCATACACCAGAAATGACTATATCTCCTTAGGGCGCCCTATATGGGCTAAACGCAAAATATCATTTGGTAAAGCTGAACCTTTGGAGCATTCCATTTCTTTGTATGCCGCGACAACAATCTAATGAATTAATGTCGCATAGCTATTCGCACCTCTATGACATACCGACGACTGGGTCGCGCTTTTTTCACAGTCTAGTGCTCTTGGCTAAGACCAGGCCTGGCCCAGTTTAAATTTACAAATAAGACAATTTAAAGGGGTGCCTATTAATGCCAACAATAACGCTGATATGTGGCGAGATTCCACTTATGCAGACGGTATTGTTGAAGGAGTTGTTCGGATCGCTGATATAATTCCTGGCAAACGTTCAGAGTGGTAAATCGAAACCAGGGCCCTGGTAAGCAACTCTGCACCATATCGTGTTTGTAACATTGGACACGGTGGTCCAATCAATCTGATGGTTTTCATCGACGCGATTGCAAGTGAACTGGATATTACTAAAAAGAAAAATCTCAGGATATGTAACCCGGTGGGCTTATAAAACCTTATCTGATAAAAATGATTTGTTCGAGCAATTGATTGTGTATCGCAGGCTGGTGTGAGAGAGGGCCCGAACTCAACTCTGAAGTGCGACACTCTTACCTAAATTAAGCGGCCTGCATCATTTCTTTGAATACTACAGCTGGCTGCTTAAAACCCAAACACTTTTTCGGTCGATAATTTATCCGCGACATCGCGAACTCGACGTCTACATCACTTACTTCTCTCAAATCAGTGCCTTTCTTTATATATTGACGCAGCAAGCCATTCGCATTTTCGTTTGCCCCACGCTCCCAGGAAGAGCAAGGATGCGCGAAGTAGAAATCCGCCTCTAAAGAGGTCGAAATGAGTTCATGAGCGGCAAATTCACCACCATTGCCTGCCGTGATTGTGTGCACGTACTTTTTATAAGGCGAAAGCAGTTCTATCGTTGCCTGTGCAACATCTTCCGCTGATTTTGATGCGGCTTTTTTGACAAGATAGAAGCGTGTTTTTCGCTCCAAAACAGTGACCAGAGCATCAGTTCCTTGCTCCCTAGTACGGTGTCAATCTCCCAATCCCCGAGCCGTGTTCGCTCTTTCACGACTTCGGGTCGTTCATCAATTGACATAGCATTTAAAATCGTAGGGCCTTTGTCATTTCTACCTCGTCTATATCGCTTATGCCCTTGACGTAGGTGACGATAGAGTTTTCCACCATTGCGTTTATCAACAGCAACATAGCGATAGATCCACTCGTGACTGACAGGCTGTTTGACGCTCGTTAATACTGCTGATAAACGGTGGAGCGATGACATTTTACTTTTTTGGAGATTTCAGAGGCAGAACAACCCACTTCCAATAACGTGGAAATCTGGTATCTTCTGCCCTCGGTCAACTGCTGATATTTCATGGTGGTACTGCTTGTTTCTTTGGCGAGAAGAGCGTACCACTTTCAGTAGTTGGCTTCCTCTTCTACGCGTTCCCATGAATGTCGCACTTATTATCTGAAATCAGGGAAAGTGAAAAGTTGTAGAGTGGTATCGAGACGTTTATCGCTAGCTTGCTGTAGGAGGTAAGCTAGTTACGAACGAGGTGCTAGCTTATATTGCATGTTCAGGTAGGGCTTGTGTGAAATTTGATGATGAGAGTATCAAGAGACTATGGAAACCCCCATCTCCCAAAGTCAGTTGTCGCTTGGCAAATGGGCAAACTTGATACTCTGAGAGCTAGACTCAGAAAATAAAGTTAGTATAATACGGCGTATTATTGTTAGGTTATCAATTTGAAAATCAGTGCATGGAACGCAAATAGTCATTCGGTATCAAGTCTGATTAGACTTCTGCAGAAACCAAGGGTACGAAATTTCGTTATCCTATCTAATTCCCTGTACTGTTAAAGACAGTATCCATTACGTATAGTGCAAGCTCAAGGACTTTTGCCCTCGGTTGCATTTTATAAAGCTTTATATGGCTTACATGCTATTCAACTTGTAAGTTGTAGGCACTCAGCTAGTGGCTTTCTAAAGATGCAATTAAAGTGTACTGTCTGAGGTGGTTGCTTTCATAACTGCTATTAGGGCAAATATGTATGTTTTATTGCGCTTTATAAATTAATAAGACGTTATGTTTGTATAGATGTTAGTCCTTTAGGATTAGTTGAATAGGTATCGATGGTTTCAGAATTGATTCGAGCCTGTGTGTTGTGGCATTACTCCGACGAGTGCGTGGTTAAGGTCCTTTTTTTTAAATATAGAAGCAAAAAGCTTAGCTAGGTCGGAGCAACTCGAATAGTCTCTATGTGTTAATATTTGGGGTCTTATAGTATGAAAGAGCGCCTTTTCCATACAAAATTAGTGAGCCACTACCTAAGTGAGTAGGTCCTCAATTGTGAGTTCGGCTGAATCAAAAGTGAGTACTGAAAAGCACGGAGGTTAAGCCGTGTGGGCATTGGAAGATTTGTCACTTGCGATTAACAATGACGCATGCTTTAATTGGGGCTGCGAAATATCACACCATAAGAATTGAAAGAAACAATTATCTATTTTTGGGAAAAAATAATGGCGCTTAGCTGTAAAACTATCATTGCTTCTTCTCTATTTCTTGCAATGACTGGCTGTTCGATTATTCCCGGCGGCCATTTTGAAGGAATAAGTTCAAGTGAACAAGCTGCGAGCTTGCAGAAAGACCTTGAGAATATCAATATTCATCTAATCGATGCTCAACTCATAAAAGAATCTAAGATGACTTCGTCCAACCCCATGTCAGGCTCCATGCAGAGCTCGCAGGGGGTTGATATATCTGATTTTGAATATCGACTTGGCATCGGTGACGTGCTCACAATTGGTGTGTGGGATCATCCTGAGTTGACTATACCTGCTGCGGTACAAAGAACTGCTGAATTTGATGGGTTTCGTGTACAGTCAGATGGCTCGATTACATTTGCCTATGCTCCAAAAGTTCCTGCAGCAGGTAGAACTGTGACTGAAGTACGTGAAGACCTGGTCAAGCGACTAAGTCGCGTGATAGAAGATCCGCAAATTGATGTAAAAGTTGTGGGCTTTAAAAGTCAGAAAGTTTATGTCACTGGGGAAGTAACCAGCCCCAAGGTTTTGCCTATTACTGAAACTCCACTCACTTTGATTGACGCTGTAAATCAAGCCGGTGGCTTGACTGAGAATGCAGACTGGCAAGTAGTGAATTTTACTAGGGGTGATAAAACGGAGCAAATTAGGCTGAACGAGTTTTATGCTAACGGGGATATTTCTCAGAATCGTTTGCTAAAGCATGGCGACCTAATCCATGTTACCCGAAATGACAAGCGCAATGTTTATGTGCTTGGAGATGTAACTAAAGCAGGTAAGGTTAGCATTAATCGTTATGGGCTTAGCCTTGCTGAGGCACTAAGTGAAGTTGGTGGTATTAACGAGCGGACTGCTGATGCTAACGGTGTCTTTGTTTTACGTAAACGCGATTTGGAAAACGATGGCGTTGTTGCCGATGTATATCAATTGCACGCTCGAAATATAGCGTCCTTGGTTCTGGCGGAGCAATTTGAATTGGAGCCACAAGACATTGTATATGTTACTAGCGCTCCTCTCGCTAGATGGAACAAAGTTATCAGCCTTTTGTTGCCTTCACTTGCCACAGTGGATGCGCTGCAAGATATCGACAATCAATAGTGTGAAAATTCATGTTTGACAGTGTTTTAATGGTATGTGCGGGAAATATTTGCCGCAGCCCCACAGCGGAATATGTGCTGCGAAGTAAGCTTGAAGGGCGTGATATAAGAGTTACTTCCGCGGGCCTAACCGCTTTGGTTGATAAACAGGCAGATTCTATGGCTCAAGAGCTTGCTTCGAAAAATGGTATAGATATGTCTGCGCACAAAGGGCAGCAAGTTAGCACATCGCTAGTCACTCAGAATAGTGTCATATTAGTGATGGAGCAACGTCATCTTGAAGACCTCTGTTCCCGTTATCCTCAAGCGAGAGGTAAAACATTCTTACTAGGAAAGTGGTTAGGAGATAGAGAGATACCTGATCCATACCGTCAAAGCCGAGAAGCTTTCGAACATGTATACGATTTAATCGATAGCGCGTGTGGCGCTTGGCAGAAGTATTTATAAGGATGAAAGAGTCAATGAACGCTCAATCAAACCTATTGAGTGGGGTGCAATCAAAGCAAGCCACGCAGCAAGCGCAAGAAATCGACCTAATGGCGCTATTAGGTGCTCTACTAGACCGTAAATTATTCATCATTGGTGTAACCGCATTGTTCATGATAATAGGTGTAGCTGTTGCGATTTTTAGCACACCTGTTTACCAAGCGACTGCGATGATCCAAGTTGAGGAAAAAGGCGGCTCAGTTCCAGGTTTTGATGAGCTAGGGGGGATGTTTGAAAGTACTTCTGCCGCAGTCACGGAAATTGAGTTACTTAAATCACGCAGCATTATTGGTGAGGCTGTGGATAGCCTTAAATTGGACATTGTAGCCAAGCCAAAGTTATATCCAATTATAGGTGGTCGTGCGTTTCGTAATTTTACACCTATGCAAGCGGGTGATTTGGCAGAGCCAAGTTTCGCTGCTTCTAGCTATGCTTGGGGGGGAGAGGCAGTTGATGTATTTAAGTTTGAGGTTCCGGATAGTGCAATAGGTCAAGAGTTTACTCTGGTAAAGCTCGCAAACAACAAATTTGAATTGTTGCACAATGGCGGTGAGCGTATCTTGCAAGGTAAGGTCGGAGAAGAGGTATCAAACGGTACGTTCAGCTTGACTCTTAAAACCTTAACTGCTCGACCTGGTACTGAGTTTATTTTGATAAAACGTGACCGATTAAACACTATACTGGACTTGCAAGCAGCTATCGGTGCAAGTGAAAAAGGTAAAGACTCAGGTATAATCAATTTAACATTACAAGACGCAAGCCCGAATTACGCTGAATCAGTGCTTAACACAGTGGCTAATATTTATGTGCGCAGAAATGTCGAGCGCAGCAGTGCGGAAGCTCAAAAGTCTTTAGACTTTTTAGAGTATCAGTTACCGCAAGTTAAGAAACAATTAGAGGAGGCTGAACAGCGTTTTAATGACTACCAAGTAAAACAGCAATCGGTGGATATCACGTTGGAAACCGAAGGGGTGTTAAAGCAATTAGTTAAGCTAGAAACTCAATTGCAAGAACTTGAACTAAAAAAGCTAGAGCTAGGGCGTAAATTCAAGCAAAGTCACCCAAGCTATCAAGCTGCACTGGAACAAATAGAAGCTGTAGAAAGTCAAAAACGACGTTTAGCGGCAGAAGTTCAAGTGCTACCAGAAACGCAACAAGAGTTATTACGCTTAACGAGAGACGTGGAAGTAAACAACGAAATCTACACACTTTTGCTGGCTAAAACCCAAGAGCTAGATATCGTGCGTGCAGGTACAGTAGGTAACGTTCGAGTCATTGATGTTGCTGAAGTAAATAGATCAAAGCCGGTCAAACCTAAAAAAGCTCTGATAGCAATTATGGCAACTATGTTTGGTGGAATGCTAGCTATCGCGATTGTATTAATTCAAAAAGCCATCCACAAGGGAATCGAAGATCCTAGTGAGATAGAAGCACTTGGGCTACCTGTGTATGCGAGTGTCCCCTATTCTGAATACCAGGTTAAGTTAACTGGCTTTGCTAAAGCTCGTAAAGGTAAAACCGCAAAAGCAAAATCTATATTGGCGGTAGATAATCCGGCAGATCTTTCAATTGAAGCGCTAAGAAGTCTACGCACCAGCCTGCATTTTGCTATGATGGAAGCTAAAAATAATGTAATTGCAATCTCAGGCCCGAGTCCAGGTGTAGGTAAATCGTTTATCTCTGTTAACTTGGCTACGGTTCTTGCTCAAAGTGACAAAAAAGTGCTCATCATTGATGCAGATATGCGTAAGGGCTACCTACAAACGCAATTTGGTATGCAGTGGGACGATGGCTTAAGTGATTACCTTTCTGGTCGAATTAATTTAGAACAAGCTGTTAAGCATAGCCAAGTTGAAGGGCTAGATGTCATGACTCGTGGTCAAATACCACCTAACCCGTCAGAGCTATTAATGCATGAAAACTTCTCAAAGTTAGTCGCAGAAGTAAGTGCTAAGTATGATTTAGTAGTTATAGATACGCCACCAATTTTGGCCGTAACTGATCCTGCAATTGTTAGTGCACATGCTGGTAGTACCTTATTGGTAACACGTTTTGGCCAAAATCATGTAAAAGAACTGGAAGTTACTCGGAATCGCTTTGAGCAAAATGGCATAGACGTAAAAGGTGTCGTGTTTAACGGCGTAGTCAAAAAGGCAAGTAACGCTTATGGCTATTATGGCTATTACAATTACGAATATAAATCTGATAAATAATAGTGACCCTGACTTTGATTCAGGATTAAATAGTCACTTCATTAATTTAGACTAAACCTACTTTTAAAATGTAGTAGTGACTTTATGTCGCGAAAGTAAAAACTAATTGCTTCCTTGACTAGTTTCAAGGGAAATTAACATATCCAACAAATAAAGGAACACCTGTGAAAGTTCTTACAGTATTCGGCACAAGGCCAGAAGCGATAAAAATGGCTCCACTAGTTCATGCCCTTACTAATGATGAGCGCTTTGACGCCAAAGTTTGCGTAACTGCTCAACATAGAGAAATGCTTGATCAAGTATTAGAGCTTTTTAAAATTAAGCCTGATTACGATCTAAACTTAATGAAAGCAGGTCAAACTTTACCTGAAGTAACTAGTCGAATTTTGTTAGAGTTAACACCTGTCTTAAAAGAGTTTAAGCCGGATGTGGTTTTAGTCCACGGCGACACCGCCACTACTTTCGCTGCAAGTCTTGCTGCGTATTATGAACAAATTGCAGTAGGGCATGTTGAAGCCGGTTTGCGTACAGGTAATATCTACTCTCCTTGGCCTGAAGAAGCAAACAGGAAGCTAACAGGGGCATTAACTAAATATCATTTTGCACCTACTGAAACATCTAAACAAAATCTATTGTCTGAAAACTACAGTGAAGAAAATGTCTATGTAACAGGCAATACAGTGATTGATGCGTTACTAATGGTTAAATCGCAAATAGAGCAAGACACAGACTTGTCTTCAACGCTTGCTGCGCAATTTCCATTTTTAGACGGGTCAAAAAAACTGATTCTAGTTACAGGGCATCGACGTGAAAGCTTTGGAGGTGGTTTTGAGCGTATTTGTGAAGCATTAGCGCAAACAGCTAAAAAACACCCTGAAACGCAAATATTATATCCAGTACATTTAAACCCGAATGTGCAAGAGCCAGTTAATCGCATCTTAAAAGATGTAAACAACGTCTATTTAATAGAACCTCAGCAATATTTACCATTTGTCTACTTAATGAACCGTGCGCATATTATCTTAACTGACTCAGGAGGCATTCAAGAAGAAGCACCTAGTCTGGGTAAGCCGGTATTAGTAATGCGAGATACAACAGAGCGTCCAGAAGCGGTTAGCGCGGGTACTGTTAAGCTGGTGGGGACAGATGTTAAAGTTATTTGTAATGCGCTAGATGAATTACTGACAGACGAAGCAAGTTATAGAAGTATGAGTATAGCTCATAACCCTTATGGCGACGGTAAAGCTTGTAAACGTATATGTGATTTCTTAATTGAGAGTAATAGCTAATATGGCTCGTTCAGGTGCATCAGCATTAATCTGTGACCATCACTTGGATCCTAGGTTAAGGAAAAGGGCTTCATGGCTCAAAAATGCTTTTGGCATATGTGATGTGTATGTAGATCCTTGTCGGGGGCAACATTTTCAGGCTGATAATGAAGAAACTGAACATTTAACGTTGTCTCAAGCTCGACTAAGCCAACTTAAACAGTATGAAATGATTTATATTAGTGGCGCTAAGATTATTCTTAGCTTCTTTTTTAAGTTTCTGTTATTAAGGTATTTTTATAAAGTAGAATTAGTATATGAAATACCAGATTTACCTCTAAGATCTCATTCTAAGCTCAAGAACAGAATTAATTCAGTTCTATTTTATCTTTTTGTGAAGATACTCTTTAAAAGAGTTGTTATAACATCAAGAGCTTTTTTGCGTAAGTTACCGAAAAAATTAGATTACTTCGAATGTGAAAATTTACCTTCACCAAAGTTACTAGGAACAGCTTCACCGGTAAATTTGGAAAAGAAAGAAAAATTAACTATATCTTTTGTTGGAGTTATTCGTTATTTATCTCAAATGGAGTTGCTAATTAAGTTCGCTAGTTTACATAGGCATGTAAGAGTTGAATTTCATGGTGGGCCAGACGAAAATGTGAATAAGCTCAAAGCGCTTCATGAGAAGTATTGTTCAAAAGGTGATGTTGAGTTCTTTGGTAAGTTTGACACAAGTACATTACCAAGAATATATAGTGAAACTGACTTCGTCTACTCAGTATATGATTCTAAACAAGAGAATGTGAAATTGGCATTGCCTAATAAGTTATATGAATCAATAATTTATAAGGTCCCATTGATTGTTTCTACTGATACTTTTTTACATGAAAGGGTGTTGGAAGAGGCTAATGGGTTTGGTGTGGATTCACATTCTTATGAGCAATTCGAAAAGGATATGCTTGACGGTATTGAAAGGCAGTACCAATTTAACTACGACAAGCTGAAAAATCAAATAATATGCCAAGAAAGTTATTTTTTAAACTGGCTGGTTAATAAATCTTGAGTTGAAGAAGCTGCATTTAATATGTCTGGAATTCTTAAAAGTACCAGTTGGACTTTAGCATCTAATGTTTGGCTCAGCTTAAGCAATATTATTTTCTTGAAATTTTTGAGTGATTTTTTCGTATCCGATATCTTTGGTGAAAATTTATATATTTATTCAAACGCAATATTAATTGGTTCTGTTTTTGGAATTGGGGTTGGGACTGTGATAAATCAATCTCAGTCGATAAAAGAAAAAAACAGAAACTATGTTTTTAATTGTTTGAACTCTTATCTTGGGTTGCTATTTTTAATATTGCTAACCTTGTTCTTGGTGTGGTTTTTAGTCCTAGATTTCCCGCTCGGCGGGTTGAACTTTATAAGTGTATTTTATGGTTTGTTAATTGTTTTTTTTTATTGCTTTGATAACATAAATAGAAGCTTCTTAATTGGCAATAAAATCATTGTCCCAGTAAGTATATTCCTTATAATCTCATCAATCCTAGGGTGGTCTGTTAGCTTTATTTGTTCATATTTGAATGTGCCAAGTGGTTTCTTGATTGGTATGCTCTTTTCAGCTGTGGCAAACTTTTTATTTTCGCTTTATCTGGTTAGTCTTAATATTAAGCTTAAATTTATCTTTAATTTTCATTTTTTTTGGACATTATTAAAGCAAAAAGTTGGTTTAAGCTTGGCATCTCAAGTACTTGGTTCATTACCACAAATTCTCATTAGCTCCGCACTTTTGGTTTATTACGGTGGTCAAGTAGTCGCTATCTATCTAATTGGAATGTATATTTTTAGGGGGCGTTATTTGTTCCGTCTGCAATCCAACGTATTCTTTTACCTTATTTAGGTGAGAAAAAATTAAATGATCGCGAATCTTTAATGAAAAGGTGCATTTTTATAAATGGCGCTATTTGTATTCCCTTAGTATTTTTAACACTGTTCTTCACTGATTTAATTGCTCAAGCCTATTCTTTTACTTTGGATGAAGTAGGAAATCTATTTATTTATACTGCATTGGCGGGGTTGCTGGCGGCTATGAGTTCCCCTTTAGGCCAGTTCATGACATCCTTTAACAAGTATGCTTTGACATTTAAATATAACCTTATTTGGTGTGTTAATTATATAATTATATCTTATTTTATAATGGTTCTAGGGCTACATGTTGAATTTTTAATGCTAGGTCTAACTTTATGTTATTTTTTGCATTTTATTTTGGGTGGTTATTTAATTTGCAGGTTAAAAAATGAAATTGGTCATTGATTTATTCTCAAAAGGTTGGGTTCATAAAGATTTTAATATTGAGTACATCTTGAATCAAAGCTCTAGTTCAGATTTGATTGTTGGCCTTAAAGGAAGTGATCACATTCAAGAGATTGCTTCATCTAGAAATGTGTTCGAGTTTGAAAGTAGCAAGCATTATATTCAATTGTTCATGAAGATACTTTCTGCAAAAGAGGTTGTCTTCTTAGTAATGCTCAATAAATATATTCCTCTTGTTTTATTATCTAGATTAATGGGAAAAAGAGTTTCTTATGTTGTGCATAAATATAATCTATCGACTAGAAAAAAAAGAGGCGTTGTAAACCTTTTATACCATCTCCTAGGCTTTTTGGGTGTGAAGTCAGTCACACTAGAAGAACCTTATCATTTTTTCAGAAATAATGAAGTTATTTCCATTGACATGTGGAAGAATGTAAATGTAGCAAACGTCAAAAAGGTTTCGACAGTTTCAAAAGTTGCATTTATTGGTAAACCTGTTGCTGGTAAGAACTTTAGTTTGCTCAAGAAAATTGCAGACATAAAAAATATTGAAATTGTTGTTTATAGTGATGACGATTTAAATATAGATGGAGTTCGTGTGGTCCCTTTTGACTCTGATCTAACAGAATGTGATGTGATTTGGGGATATTATGACGAATCTTTTTATAAAGGGATTCAAAGCGGGCTGTGTTACCCATGTTTAGAGAGTGGACTGCAGGTTATTACTAACAATAATGTTGGTTTTAAGTTTTTTTCTACAAAATACTCAGACTATCTAATTGAATTTAAAACTGAAGATGATTTATTTAGAGGAGTAACCAGATAAAATGAAGATACTTATAATAACTACTTCTTATGGTGCCTATTCTGATTCTCATACAATCAGGTTATCTAATATGCTGGCGAAACTTGGTAATACACATGATATTTCAATTTTCTATCCAGGTAATGATTTATCTTCAACAATACCGGGATTAAAGCCTGTACCTGTCGGTTTAACCTTTAGGTTGAAGCTACTGGAATCTTTTCGAGAGATTAGTCAGAACTTATATCTTGTTTATTTGAATGCTTTGAAGCGCTTTTCTAAACTTGATATGTATAAAGGGTTCGACAAATTAGTGGAGAAAAGATTTTCAGGTAGTACATCTTTTGATTTTGATGTCATTCTATCTGCATCAGGCAGTATTGAGTCGCATAAAGCAGGCTACCTTTTGTCAGAAAAACATAACGTTCCTTTGATTTGTGATTATGGTGACCCCATTACACCTTTGATTTTCAATTCAAAAAAGCGGAAATCGTTTGAAAAAATAGAAAGAAAAATTTTAGAAAGTGCATCTTCTATATTATTTACAACAGACTCCACTGCGTCTCAATATGCTAAGCTATTTGGAATAGAGTCAAAAAGTTATGTGATACGTTATGGTTTCAACGCTAAGGAAATTAAGGTAGCATCAAGTGACAAGACAATCGCTTCTAAATTTCCACAAGAAAAAAAGGTAAAATATATAGCCCACATTGGCACTGCTTTTGTTAATGATAGAAACCTGCTACCACTAATAGACGCAGTAAATAGTATTGGTAGTGAGGTAGGGCTGATCCTTGCTGGCAGACGTTCTAGAGCTTTTTCTAGTCATGCTCAGAGTATTAAGATGAAGAACTTTATTGATCTTGATAAAGTTGACTATAGCTCTTCTTTATATTTACAATGTGAAAGTGATATTAATGTTATTGTCGGGAATAAAGATGGGCGTCAAGTTCCAGGAAAGGTATTTATCGCAATAGGCTGTAGAAAACCAATTTTGTATATTTCTCAATGTGATAAAGAGTATGATGAGGCATTGAATATCTTGAATGGCTACCCTTCGTTATTTATTGCGAAGAACAACAAATGCAGCATCAAAGAAACTATCGAAACTATACTAAAATCTGAAAGCACAATGCTTGAACCTTCTTCATTTGGGAATCAATATGAAGCTGAGGAAATATCTAATCAGCTTGAGGGAGTTATTTATGGAAATTAAATTGGTTCAGCAGCTGGATGAAGAGTCGCTATGGAGAGTAGCTGAGATACATAAGCTAAATTATCCACATGACCATCTAACTAGTAATTTTACATTACCTCTATTAGCTGAGTATTACCGGAATATTGCAGAGTTAAGTGACTATATTGTAGTTGCCTATTTTGAAAATAAGATTGTCGGATTTGCTTTTCTCGGTCGCTCTTTTGCTAGTGTTTTATCACGTTTGATATTAAATAATAAGTATATGTCGCTAAGCTTTTTCTTGCAAAAGCCTTTGTTAACATCAGGTTTTATTTTTAGTAAGGTTTTTTCAAAAACTTATAATCTAGATTCTGATTCTAATATTCGCCTTATATCAATCACAACAGATAAAGAGTTTAGCAAGCTGCGGATTGGTACTTCAATAGTAAATAAATTAGCGGATCTTCAGTCTGAGTATCAACTTAATATAGGCTTATCCGTAAAAGCTTCAAACTTTAAAGCTGTCAATTTTTACATCAAGAATGGATATATTGTGGAAGGCTATAGTAAAGGTAAGCTATTCATGGTAAAGACCAATGCATGAATTTTTTGCGGCTATATTCTTCACGGTATTGCTCCTGAGAGTACGGCTCGATTGGGGGAACTCTGTCCTTATATCACCAGTTTCAGCTACCGCTTTTGTAGCTTTTTTGATTCTGTTGTTACCTCCATTGTTGGATCCTCAGATTTATGTATCTAACCAGGTATATATTGGCTTATCCGTAATCATGTTTGTCTGTATTTACGTACCTGACTCGTTTAAAAAACCATTTAGAGTAGTCAAAAATAGTAATAATAGGTTTGTTAAATACTTCTTCTTTTTAATGTTTTTTACGCACTTTATAATTGCTCTTAGTTCAGGGGTTAGTATTTTAATTGAATTTGGTGTTGTGGGAGCATTCTTTAGGAACAGGTTAGATGATTATTTGGTTGGTAACACTTTATCTGGCGGAGGTCTATCGACTATAAGTCTATTAACTCAGTTTGTTTTTTATTATGTTCTAGGTTGCTTATTTGATAATGTTAGAACAAGAAAGATAGCCTTTGTAATTTTTCTTACCTATATATTTATGATCGCAATATATGCGAATACTCGGTTATCTCTGGTTATTCCTGTTATAGCTTTTGCGGCTTACTACTTTTATAAGAATAGGAAAGGTGTGAAGAGCATTACATTATTTGTAATGACATTAGCCATAATACTTCCAGCTTATTTGGTTATCGCAAACAACCTGCGACATGGGATCGATACGGCAGGCATTAGTTCGGGGTCAAAGAGTTATGAGAAGATAGTTAAAGATCAACTCAACTACAATAAGTATGTTAATGAACTTGATGCTTATATGTCGAGAGAAGTAGATAGCTTAGAATATGGTACTGGTTGGTTTTGGGCTTCATTTGGAAATTTCATACCGCGGTTTGTTTGGGCAGATAAGCCTGTTACCTCTTTCTCCAACAGATTAACAGTTGCGATTACACAGAGTGATATCTCATTAAGGAACCCTGTGAGAACATACACGATAATAGGCACAGGGTATAGTCAATTGCACTATTTCGGAGTGGTTATTGAGGTTTTTTTATATTTATTCATCTTTACAAAGTTGTATTATTCTTTCTTATCTAGTCGAGATGGAGTAGGGGCGTTTATCGCATTTTATCTTGCAGTTATTTCCATGATTTACTTCCGAGGTGAAACACCATTCGTCCAATTAACACTAATTTACTTTACATATGTTTTCCATGAATCGCTTAGCAAGGGAAAAGAGAATAACTAACAGGAGGTTATATGCCTTTAGTATCCATTATTACTCCGGTCTATAACGCTGAAAGCTTTATAGCAAAAACAATTGATACTGTTATCAATCAGACATTCACCGACTGGGAGTATGTATTAGTTGATGATTGCTCAACTGATAGAAGCTATGAGTTCATCAAAGAGCAATATAAAGATGATAAACGGATAAGGGTAATACAGCTTGAGAAAAATGCTGGAGCTGGCGTAGCTAGAAACGCTGGCCTGGCAGAATCACAAGGTCAAATTATTGCCTTCCTTGATGCGGATGACTTATGGGAACCTGAAAAACTCGAAAGACAAGTCAAGTTCATGAGAGAAGGGGGGTTTCCGATAGTACATGCAAGCTATACTTTTATTGATGAGAATGACCATGTTATTAGCGGTAAAGTCAATGTCAGTAATACAGTAGATCTTATTAGCTATATGAGGAATACGGAAATTGGAATGTCTACAGCGATTGTTGATAAAGCGGTTGTTGGAGATTTTCGTTTAGAAAATATTCGAACTAGACAGGATACTAAACTTTGGCTAACTCTGTTAAGTCGCGGATTTACAGCTCATGGGTTAGATATACCCCTCGTAAAATACCGAATTAGAAAGGGGCAAATAAGTGGGAATAAAATAGTTATTGCTTTTAGGACTTTAAAAGTTTTTTGGTCTGTAAAGACGCTTAACCCACTTCTTAGGTTATATAATTTTATGTTTTACTCTTTCAATAGTGTAAAGAAAAGGGCAAGTAAGTAAGAGGTTATATTATGGAATTCATTCCTTATGCTCTTCCAATGATAGGAAAGGAAGAGATTGCAGAAGTGGTAGATACTTTAGAGTCGGGTTGGTTAACGACTGGGAAAAAAACAAAAGATTTTGAAACACAATTCGCAGATTATATTGGAGCTGAATTTGCTCTTGCAGTTAACTCTGCAACGGCAGGATTACATTTAGCGTTGGAAGCGCTCGGTGTCGGCCCTGGTGACAAGGTAATTACAACCGTTCACACTTTTACTGCAACTGCTGAAGTTATTAGATATTTGGGTGCAGATCCTATATTCGTTGATATCGAAGGGGATAGCTTTAATATTGATGTAGATGAGGTGGAAAGCGCAATAGAAGCGCATGAGAATGTAAAAGTTATAATACCAGTTCACTATGCAGGGCAAGCTGCCAATATTGATAGACTTATGCTCATAGCTAAAAAACATGGTATTAAGATACTTGAAGATGCTGCCCATGCTTTACCAGCGACGCATAATAGTAAGAAGGTTGGTACTATGGGGGACATTACCGTTTTTAGTTTTTATGCAAATAAAACAATTACGACTGGTGAAGGCGGTATGATAGTGACCAATAACGCTGAATATAGAGATAGGATGTCTTGTATGCGCTTGCACGGTATTAGTCGTGATGTTTTTGATCGCTTTACATCGAAAAAACCTTCATGGCATTACAATGTAGTTGCTCCTGGTTATAAATATAATTTGACGGATATTGCTTCTTCTATAGGGATGCACCAGCTTAAAAAAGCAGATATATTAAAAGATCGAAGGGAAGCTATCGCGCAAGCATATAATGAAGGTTTTGCAGGCCTTCCACTAAAAACTCCATATTTAGTCAACCCTGAGGACGTACATTCCTGGCACTTATATGTTGTGCAATTGGATTTGGATTCCCTGACGATTTCTAGAGATCGCTTTATTGAGCTAATGGCAGAATCGGGTATTGGTACTTCAGTTCACTATATACCATTACATAGACATCCGTATTGGAAAGAAAATTATAAACTGGACGCTAGGTGTTTTCCCAAATCAGAATATGCTTATAATCGTATAGTGAGCTTACCGAACTACCCTAAAATGAGTGATGAGCAGGTTGAAAGAGTAATTAAAACAGTTAGGTCAATTTTGGTGGAGAATATGAAAGGTGGCTAAGCGTCTTTTTGATATATTTTTTTCATTATTAGGGATTTTGATTCTATTACCTTTTTACTTGATTATCGCCATTTTGATAAAGAGAGACTCTCCTGGCAATGTAATCTTTAAGCAAAAGAGAGTTGGTAAAAATGGGCACGAGTTTCACGTTTACAAATTCAGAACTATGGTTGTAGATGCTGAAAGTAAGGGAATGAAGATTACAGTAGGGCGTGATCCAAGAATTACTAATTTAGGGCACTTCTTAAGGAAATATAAGCTTGATGAACTGCCGCAAATCTTCAATGTTCTTTTCGGAAGCATGAGCTTCGTTGGTCCAAGGCCAGAAGTAAAAGAGTATATAGATGAGTACCCTGAAGCTGTGAGAAAGGAAGTTTTATCTGTTAAACCCGGTATAACCGATAATGCTTCGATTGAGTTTAGAGAAGAGAGTAATATTCTGTCTCGCTCTCCTGACCCGAGAAAAACTTACATAGAAGATATCTTGCCTGTCAAACAGAGATATTATTTGGATTATGTGAGAGATAGATCACTTTTGGGTGATGTTAAAATAATTATTAAAACTATTTGGGAAGTGGCCCGGTAGTTTTTCTCGTTTCCTGTTTTGACGATTAAAAATCAGCGTTTTTATATATAAAAATTAATTTTTAGGTTTGATTATGATTTCACCAATTATTTTGGCGGGCGGCTCAGGTACTCGATTGTGGCCATTGTCACGCGGCAACTACCCAAAGCAATTTTTAAAATTGCATGGTGAGAACACCATGCTACAAGAGACTATTCTAAGACTAAACGGGCTTGAACACGCACCAGCTATGTTAATTTGCAATGAAGAACATCGCTTTATTGCTGCTGAGCAAGTTCGTCAAATTGGTGCTGCACACAGCGGTATCTTTTTAGAGCCAGTAGGTCGTAACACCGCGCCAGCTATTGCATTAGCAGCCTTTAAATCAGTTGAAAGCAATCAAGATGCATTACTTCTTATTTTGGCTGCAGATCACGTTATTGAAAACCAAGCTGCATTCCAAGAAAGCGTGAACAAAGCAAAGTCGTTAGCAGAGCGAGGTAAGCTAGTGACTTTTGGTATTGTTGGTAACACGCCTGAAACAGGTTATGGCTATATTAAACGCGGAATAGAAGTTGAGCACGGTTTTGTCGTTGATAGTTTTGTTGAAAAGCCAAGCTTAAAAACGGCACAAGAATATATTGCAAGTGGTGATTACTACTGGAATAGCGGTATGTTCTTATTTAAAGCAAGTCGTTATCTTGAAGAGCTAAAAATATTTCGCCCAGATATTTATGAAGCGTGTGAAAAAGCCGTTAAAGTACAAAATAGTGACATGGACTTTGTGCGTGTAGACAAAGGCGCATTTGAAGCATGTCCAGAAGAGTCAATAGATTATGCTGTCATGGAGCACACCAAGGATGCAGTTGTGGTACCAATGGATGCAAGTTGGAATGATGTAGGGGGGTTTGCTGCATTATGGCAAGTGTCTGAACAAGATGAAGACGGCAATGCCTTCATAGGTGATGTTAAATCAGTTGATACAAAAAACACGCTTGTGTTCGGTGAAGATAAGTTAGTTACAACCGTTGGTGTTGAAGACTTGGTGATCGTCAATACAAAAGATGCCGTGCTTGTTGCACACAAAGACGAGTCTCAAAAAGTAAAGCAAATTGTTAGTCAACTAAAAGCAGATGAGCGTTCAGAAGTCACATTCCACCGCGAAGTATATCGTCCTTGGGGTAAATACGATTCAGTAGACAATGGTGAACGTTTTCAGGTTAAGCGTATTACGGTAAAACCGGGTGCCAAATTATCAGTGCAAATGCACCATCACAGAGCTGAGCATTGGATTGTGGTATCAGGTACTGCAAAAGTGCAAATCGATAATACAGAGCAGTTTGTTACCGAGAATGAGTCAGTATACATTCCAATTACAGCTGTTCATGCATTAGAAAACCCAGGTAAAGTCGATTTAGAACTTATTGAAGTTCAATCAGGTTCATACTTAGGTGAAGATGATATTGTGCGTTTTGAAGACCGTTACGGCAGAGTAAAAGGCTAAGTCATGAATACAAAATCAGTGATTCAATCAAGTGGTATTGCATTCGGTACTAGTGGTGCTAGAGGTCTTGTAGCTGACTTTACACCTGAAGTGTGCGCAGCATTTTCAATTGCGTTCGCTCAGAGTATTACAGGCGAGTTCGCTTTTAATACAATCGCCATTGCGATTGATAATCGCCCAAGCAGCTTGGATATCGCCAAAGCCTGCGCAGCAGGTCTAAAGCAATTTAATATAGAGGTTGTTTATTATGGTGTAGTGCCAACACCTGCACTTGCTTATACATCGATACAAGATAACATGCCTTGTATTATGGTTACAGGCAGTCATATTCCATTTGATAGAAATGGTTTAAAGTTTTATCGTCCTGATGGTGAAATCACTAAGCAAGATGAATTAGCTATTTTAGCTGCTGATTTTGTTTTTTCTGAGTTAGACCTATCTGGTATCGATTTACCAATAAGTGACAAAGCAAAAAATGCTTATATTGCTAGGTATACAAATCTGTTTAATGGTGAGACGCTAGCAGGTAAAAGAGTAGGTATATACGAGCACTCCAGTGCAGGTAGGGATATCTATAAATCATTATTTGAACAATTGGGTGCAGAAGTTATTTGCTTAGGCCGTAGTGATGAGTTCATCCCAATAGATACCGAGGCTGTGTCTGATGAAGATAAACACAGGTCAAAAGTGTGGGTAAGTGATTATCACTTAGACATGTTGTTTTCAACGGATGGCGACGGTGATAGACCACTAGTTGCAGGTGAAGATGGCGAGTGGTTGAGAGGTGATATTTTAGGTCTGCTTTGTAGCCAAGCACTATCAATAGAAGCGCTTGCAACACCGGTTAGCTGTAGTACAGCAATAGAGTTATCAGGTAGCTTTAAAACAGTGACCAGAACAAAAATTGGCTCGCCTTATGTAATAGAAGCCTTTTCAGACTTAAACAAAACTTACAGGCGAGTAGCGGGTTTTGAAGCAAATGGTGGTTACTTATTAGCGAGTGACCTCGAGTTTAACGGTAAAGCACTTAAGGCACTACCAACAAGAGATGCTGTGTTACCTGCGCTTGTTGTAATAACAATGGGTAATAGCATAGCAAGCTTGCACAAGACATTGCCACAACGTTTTACTGTAAGTGATAGGCTTAAAGACTTTGCTACAGAGAAAAGTAAAGCGCTCATAGCGGAGCTAAGTGAAAATCCTAATGAATTTCTCAATAGCTTGGGCTTAGGAGAAGCGAAGGTCGTTTGTAAAAGAGACGGTTTAAGGATTACTGCGGAAAATGGTGATGTGGTTCATTTAAGGCCATCTGGCAACGCGCCGGAGCTGAGGTGTTACGCTGAGTCAAATTCGGAGCAAGAAGCCCTATGCTTAATGAATAGAGCTTTTACATTGGTGAATCAAAGTTAAAACACCTCACGTTTAATAGGAGGCGGTTTTTTCTTGGATATGAATTTTCCCTCCAGGGTGAGTTACACGCCAAAATCGGCCAGCTGACAATGGAGAGTGATTTTTTGGTGAAAGTGCTCGTTCGTTAGCAAGAGCACATAAGAAAAATAAACTAGACAAAGCACATTCACTAGTGTTGAAAGGCCGGTGTGACTTGCTTGTAATTAGCTTGTGTTTCTGCCTATTACAAGCCAAGGGTGTGTAACTCCCCCATAAACTGCAACAGTTCTTGAGTAGAATTTCCATTAACAAAAGAAGGAAGTTTTACGATGAGAAAAAGCAAGTTCACCGAGTCACAAATTGTTGCCATGATCAAAGAAGCTGAATCGGGTGTATCGGTTCCAGATCTTTGCCGAAAACATGGAATAGGACAGAGCACATTTTATAAATGGCGCTCCAAATATGGCGGCATGGAAGCGTCGGATGTAAAGCGACTGAAAGAACTTGAAGAAGAGAATCGCAAGCTCAAGGACATGTTTGCAACACTGAGTCTGAAACACACTATGCTTGAGGAAATCGTTGCAAAAAAGCTGTGAGCACAAGCAGGCGCAGAGCGTGGGTTGAGCATTTCCTTAAGCAGTTTGGGGTAAGTGTGGCACTTGCTTGTGAGGTTGCAGGACTAAATCGAAGTGTCTATTACTACACGCACAAGCGGCCACCAGATGATGAGGTAATCGATGCGTTGCTATTGCTTGTAGAGCGTCACCCTCGCTGGGGTTTGCCTAAGTTGTTTAAACGGCTGCGGCATCAGGGCAAAAC
Source organism: Pseudoalteromonas rubra (assembly GCF_001482385.1). Taxonomy (NCBI): domain Bacteria; kingdom Pseudomonadati; phylum Pseudomonadota; class Gammaproteobacteria; order Alteromonadales; family Pseudoalteromonadaceae; genus Pseudoalteromonas; species Pseudoalteromonas rubra. The sequence goes on along the minus strand of NZ_CP013611.1, from coordinate 2,217,387 downwards.
ATGGAACAAGAAGCGTGTTGAACGAGTTTACAATATGCTAAAGCTCAACTTGAGGCGAAAAGGAAAGCGCCGTGTTCCGACACGCAGCCCAGAGCCATTGAGTACGCCGGAAAAGCACAATGATTCTTGGTCTATGGATTTCATGAGCGATGCTTTAAGCTTTGGACATCGCTTCAGAACATTAAATATTATTGATGATTACAATCGGCAAGCACTGGCCATCGAAGTAGATACCAGTTTGACCACAGAGCGGGTTATCAGAACGCTTGAACGAGTGATTGCCTGGCGAGGAAAGCCGTCGCAAATAAGGGTTGATAATGGACCTGAATTTACATCCAGCTTGTTGGAAAGTTGGGCTCAGAACAAAAATATAAAGCTTGAGTTTAATCAGCCAGGTAGTCCTTATCAGAATGGATTTGTGGAGCGTTTTAATCGCAGTTATCGAGAAGAAGTATTAGATTTATACCTGTTCGATTCACTACAACAAGTACGCGAAATCACAGATGAATGGTTAGAAATTTACAATTATGAAAGGCCTCACGATGCGCTGGAAGACATGACTCCAGTTGGCTACCTTGAGGCTGCATAATTCTACTAATGAGCTGTACTAGGTTGGGTGGAGTTACAGGTGAATCGCAGGAAACGCTCGACATTATGAAGGCGATAGATGCAATGCACGAGCTATTGTCAAATCTGGTGTATGAAAGCCGCTTGATGCTCTGTCTGATCTTGTTCTATTCGTTCACCGTTTTTGAAGGTAATGCCTTCAATGACATCGGCCAGCAGCTTAAAGCCACGTAACCGGTACCATTTCTTTTCTGCTAGCTGAGCAAGTTTGAATGCCATGCTCAGCGTGGTGTTTCTGCTACCGCAACTCTTGGTTTTGTTAGTTCTCAGCCTAATTGTTGCGAAAGTCGACTCTATTGGATTCGTTGTTCTAATCGAGAGCCAGTGCTCCGCTGGAAAATCATAGAACGCCAGCATTTCTTCTTTATCCTTACGCAAACAATCAGTTGCTTTCGGATACTTGACCCCATAGTTTTTATCAAATAAATCATAAGCTTTGAGCGCGGACTCCTTGCTTTCTGCCATCCAGATATCTTGCAAGCCAGACTTGATTTTTGGCTGCATGGATTTTGGCACTTTATTTAAAATGTTTGCCGTCTTATGGACCCAGCATCGTTGGTGCCGAGTCGTTGGCCATACCTTAGTCACGGCATTCCAAAACCCTAACGCGCCGTCACCAATCGCCAGCTTCGGCGCAGCTGCTAACCCTTGAGCATTGAGTTGGTTCAATACCTCTGTCCAACTTTGCTCTGATTCTCTAACGCCGTCAGATATTGCAAGCAACTCCTTTCGGCCCGTTTCATCAACGCCTATTACAACAAGTAAGCATAGCTTGTCGTCCATTCTGACTTTGCTGTAGATCCCATCAGCCCAGACATAAACGAAACGGCGGCGGCTCAAGTCTCGCCGAGCCCAAGCCAGGTATTCTTGCTCCCAGCTCGCTTTTAGTCGTGAGACTGTGTTTGCCGACAGCCCTTTAGCATTCTCGCCAAGCAGTGATGCAAGAGCAGGCTGCATCTCTCCCGTGGAGATCCCACGTAGATAGAGCCAGGGTACCAATTCTTCGATATTTTTAGTCCGCTTCAGGTAAGGCGGGACTAACTTACTGTTAAACTTAACTTCTTTATCTTTTCTATCCCTCACTTTTGGCACTCTGACTGGGATATCACCAAGACCAGTTTGGATCATCCTCTCAGGCTGGAAGCCGTTACGCACAACTCTTAATCGGCCATCATCAAGGCGCTCATGGGAGAATTGCTCTAGAAGTTCGGCTAGCTCAGCCTCAATGGCTGAAGCAAGTAACTGTTGGGCACCTTGCTTCAATACTTGCTCTAGCGGGTTCTCTGGTGCGGTGAGTGGAACTACGTTATTATCTTTGTTCATTGCGATGCTTCCTCTGTTAGTTGTTGATCCGCCAAGATCAATTAACAGAGTACATCGCAATGTCTTCTCATACACCAGAAATGACTATATCTCGCAATGCACCTGATGTATCCATTTATGGGTAGCCGACGGATTGTCGACGAACTGGCCAAGTTAAACTACAAGGTTAACCTGTACTAGCCCAGGCTTGACCTGACAGTTACCCGTTTTTCAATCGGTGACTGTCAGACTAGATTTGGGCTAAATTCTTTTCAACTGTTGATCTAAGTGCGAGTGCTAAATTTTGGGGCCATTTCTGCCTAAATTATAGCAACTAACTTGAAAAACATTGATAGTAGCTTTATTCTTTTATTTTTGCCTTTCTCTAGCAAAATATCTTCTTCTTACGTGACTGATGTTGAGTTTTTGCGTATGTTTGCTAGTTAAGACTGGTTCATAAGACAAAGTATTGTTGATCAAGGGTATACAGTGGATAGTTGGTTCCGAACTTTATGTAATGCTTCTCGCTCTAAAAAGCGCCTTTATACGCTTCTTATAGATTCTATCTTTATCTTTAGCGCATTTTGGTTAGCTCTTATTGTACTACTAGATAGCTTAACACCATTCTTTGAGGTTAAAAACTGGCTACTTTTATCTCTTATCTTGCCAATTAGCTTATTTACCTTTGTTAATTTAGGTTTATATCGAGCTGTTCTTCGTTACGTAGGTATGCAAGTCATTGGCGCAATTGTCCTAGGTGCTATTGTTAGTGCAGTCATACTTGTACTTAGTTCATTTTTTGCTCACGTGTCAATACCCAGAACTATGCCAGTTATTTATTCGTGGTTACTTATTTTGTCAGTTGGTGGTTCGCGCATTTTCGTAAGAGCTATGTTAGGTCGTATAGCTACTATTAATAAAACGCCAGTCGTTATTTATGGTGCTGGGTCTGCAGGTCGGCAACTCGCGCCTGCGATTGGTGCGGGTGATGAATACTATGTCAGTGCATTTATAGACGATGATAAGTCTAAACAAGGTGCGATACTGCAAGGTATTCCGGTCATTACGTTTGATGGTATTTTTAGTTTAATCGAGCGCAAGAGAGTAAAAAAAATATTACTGGCTATGCCAAGCGAAAGTCGAGCACGTCGTAAAGAGATCCTTGCTCAGCTTGAAAACTTACCACTAGAGGTAATGACAATACCTGGAATGGCCGATGTACTAGAAGGCCGCGCGACTCTTGATGAAATTAAAGATGTAGAAATAGAAGATTTATTAGGTCGTGACCCTGTAACACCTAAGCAAGATTTACTAGATGCCAATATTAGAGGTAAAGCGGTAATGGTAACTGGTGCTGGTGGTTCGATTGGCTCGGAGCTTTGCCGCCAGATTGTAAAGCAGTCACCTGCCAAGCTTGTGTTATTTGAGCTAACAGAGTTTGCGCTTTATTCCATTGAAAAAGAGCTTAATGAATTTATTAAATCTAGAGGGTTAGATATTGAGCTCATACCCATAATGGGCTCGGTTCAGCATATCAACCGCTTAGAAACGTGTATGATTGCCTTTGGGGTGCAAACGGTTTATCACGCTGCTGCTTACAAGCATGTGCCACTAGTTGAGCACAATGTGGTTGAAGGTGTGCGTAACAATGTGTTTGGTACTTACTATGCAGCTATAGCTGCAATAAACGCAAAGGTGGAAACATTTGTATTGGTCAGCACTGACAAAGCGGTTCGGCCAACTAATGTAATGGGTACAACTAAGCGCATGGCAGAACTTTGTTTACAAGGTTTGGCACAAAATAAAGAAAAATGCATGCATAAAACCCGCTTCTGTATGGTGCGTTTTGGTAATGTGCTCGGGTCATCTGGCTCGGTAGTGCCCTTATTCCGTAGGCAAATTAAAGAAGGTGGACCAATTACGCTTACTCACCCTGACATTACACGCTTCTTTATGACTATTCCTGAGGCGGCCCAGTTGGTTATTCAAGCAGGCGCTATGGGTAAGGGTGGTGACGTTTTCGTTTTAGACATGGGTGAATCAGTTAAAATTAAAGATTTGGCCATAAAAATGGTTCATTTGTCGGGTCTTGAGGTGAAGAGTGAGTCTAATCCGCATGGTGATATTGAAATTAAATGCACTGGCTTAAGACCTGGGGAGAAATTGTACGAAGAGCTTTTGATTGGTGAAAATGTTAAGCAGACTTCTCATGAGCGGATTATGACTGCGAACGAAGTGATGTTACCTTTAAAAGAATTAGAGAACATCTTGGAGCCATTAGATAAAGCTTGCCATGACTTTGATCATGAGAAGATAAGACATCTTCTTCTGGAAGCTCCAACTGGGTTCAACCCGACAGATGGGATTTGTGATCTAGTTTGGAATGCGAGACAGGATGCCGAACTTCTGTGTGAAAGCAAGGTGGTTAACCTTAAACTATAGTGTACTAGCTCAGACTTGACCTGACAGTTACCCGTTTTTCAATCGGTGATTGTCAGTCTAGATTTGGGCTAAATTCTTTTCAGCCCAGAGCGATTTCCCATCTAATAATGTTTCAAGTGGCGTTCTGCCACAGCATTTTTTTCCTTGATGAGTTCGGTCATTATTGTAGTAATTTATCCACTCGTCTAGGTCCTTTTGAAGCTCTTCCAGAGAGCTATATAATTTTTTGCGAAATGTCACCTGATAGAACTCTTGTAGTATCGTTTTGTGGAAGCGTTCGCAGATACCATTAGTCTGCGGTGACATCGCCTTAGTTTTGGTATGATCTATGCCGTTGATAGCCAGATAAAGCTGATAGTCATGGTGCTCGACCTTGCCACAGTACTCAGTTCCGCGGTCAGTGAGGATCCTTAGCAAAGGCAGCTCATGTTGCTCGAAGTAAGGCAGAACTCTGTCGTTCAATAGATCCGCTGCTGTAATCGGCGTTTTAGTGGTGTAGAGCTTTGCAAACGCGACTTTACAGTATGTATCAACAAAAGTTTGTTGATAAATACGGCCAACCTCCTTTAGGTTTCCGACATAAAAAGTATCCTGTGACCCAAGGTATCCGTGGTGCTCCGTTTCAATTTCTCCACAGGCTTCATCATCCTGCTTTTTCCTCTCAAGAGCTGTCACTTGGGACTCCGAGAGAATAATACCTTCTTGCGCGACCTTAGCTTCTAGCGCTTTCAAACGCTTTTTAAAGTTTTCCAAGTCATGGCGCAACCAAACTGACCGCACGCCACTGGCAGAAACAAAAACGCCTTGTTTTCTTAACTCATTGCTGGCTCTGACTTGCCCGTGAGCCGGAAATTCAAGCGCATAGGTGCAAACTGCTTTTTCAGTCTCTTCATCTAAACGGTTCTTCAGGTTTGGTTTTCTGCGCGATTTATCGATGAGTGCATCAATACCGCCTTCATCAACGAGCTCTTGATAGCGATAAAACGTATCTCGCGAAACCCCCATCATTTTGCAGGCTTTAGATACGTTTCCAAGCTCTTCAGCCAGATTGAGCAAACCAGCTTTGTGTTTAATGATTGGATTGTTAGTATGTAACATGAGAGTTACTCCTTAGTTGTTTTGAACAAAGATTCGACACCTTTATCAAAACGGGTAACTCTCAATTTTTCAAATCGAAATGTCAGGTCTGGTCGGAACTAATTCAGATAAAACTTTTCGGTCTATCTCATCAGTTAATTTGGTCTGATTTTTCTTAACAATTTGAGGCTCAAACGTGCTAGCTCTGTCGCGCGGAGTGTCCAGCTCAAAACTGCCTGAGGAGGATTTGATACGCTTGCTGGTAGTGCCATTTTTACGATTGGGCTGTTCAGTTTCAGCGAGGTGCTGCTCGAGTTCAGCGTTTAAAGCCGCTTCTGTGAACTGCTTAATCAATGGCGTTAAAATGCCATCTTTGCCAGTCAAATCCTGGCCAGCCTGTAGTGCCTTAACGGCTTTGTCGATATCGAAGTTTTGAGTCATGTGTCACTCCTGTTTTAATCCTAATAGTGAAATGACACAGAATTTTGAACACTACCTCGTTTTTATTTTTAAGGTGCCTGTTAACTATTTCTTTTTGTCTCCCAATTATAAAGCTCTTAGTGTTATAGTAATGCTAAATTTTCTCTAAGACTGAATATCTTAACCGGACAGAGGACTATGTCTAAACTAACCCCTATTCTTGCAAGCAGCCTGTTATCTCTATCACTTCCTAGTGGTGCAGGTGAAATATTAAAAAATCACCAAAACTTTACTGGCTCTACAGGTATAGTTAATACCCCCTCTGCAAAAGTATTGGCGCCGGGTGTCATTGATATTGGATATAACAACCAACTCAACTTAAGAGGTGCAGAATATTTAGATGGTTACAACTATATATTCTCGGCTGGAATTTGGTCTGGGCTAGAGGTCAGTGGTCAGATTGCTAGTAGTACCATGCATGATAATATGTTTAAAACCAAAGCTCTGGGTGAGGACCAGCTCCGCGATTTATCCTTCAACGCGAAGTATCAAATCCCTTTTGTGCCTGAAGACTGGTTTGACTTAGCTATTGGCGGGAAAGACATAGGTGGGGCTGCCAATAAGTATGAGTCCTATTTTGTAGTCGCCTCAAAGGACTGGTTAGACTTTCGTTTTTCTACCGGTGTAAGCACCAGTAAAAGCGGCATCGGTATGATGGATGGCGTGTTTGCAGGTGTTGAATGGCAACCTTTGGAATGGTTTGCGTTGCAAGTTGAGCATGATGCGGAAGCAGTAAACGCGGCGGCGCGTTTGACCGTCCCCCGTGCCTGGTTATTTGATTTGGGCACATTGACGCTAACCAGCGGCTTCTATAGCAATACGGAACACAGTGAAAAAGATACCTATTATGGTGTCAACTTTTCGATGCCTCTATCCGAACAGTCACGTCAGAATTATCAGGAAATTCAACCAGCACCCGACAATGCTACTGCGATTGCGCACTTATCTGAACAAGGTGCGCAATCAACTGGTGCAGGCAAACCAATGGTTGTTGAGGCTGCTGATCTCGATACTCAAGTCCAAAGTCGTGAGCAGGGTGCCACACCAAATGTGAATATTGGCGAATTGAACACGCAGATCCGTGCACTCAAGCAAGCGCTTGTGGCGGATGGGTTCGAAAATGTACAAGTGGGTACCAATCGTGAACCTGTTATTGTCGTGAAGTTTGAGAATCCGGTATTTAATCGTAATGACATCGATGCAATTGGCGTTGTACTAGGCCGAGTTGCACAATACATCAGTGATGACAATGCAAAGTTTACAGTTCAGCTTGGCAAACATGATATTCCTTTGTTGACGCTATCTGGACGAGTGAGCAATTACCGTCAGTTTATAACAAATGGAACTGCACCAGGGCTGGTTATTCGTCAGGGGATGATGGATGTACCTGGTGGTGTTGCATGGATTGGCGACGGTGCTGCGAATAGCCCATATTTCAAGCCACGCCTGACTTTAAGTCCAGCCCTGAGTTCAACGTATGCTACAGAGCTGGGTGTGTATGATTTTTCTCTGGCACTTAGAGCCGATCTTGAGATACCTGTGTGGCGTGGTGCAGGCATCAATATAACAGCACAAACGGTGGTTGCCGATACTGAAGACTTTGAACCAGGCGATACGTTTGAATCTCGTCGTGAGCAAAACGGTTTAGAGCGTGCTGTTTTCTATCAAACATTTGACTTACCCTTCGGTTTTTACAATCAAACCCAGGTTGGCTTTTTCCGTGAATACTATGATTACACGGGGATTATTAACGAAACAGCTTGGGTAAGCCCGTCTGGACGCCATAAGCTTTACAATAATTACGGCTTCTTTGATTATGAGGATTTTGATGGCGATCGTGATTATCATGTTATGGGCTATCAATATCACTGGGTAGAGCAGGATATGACCTTCCACTTGTCTGGAGGAGAGTTCTGGCAAGAGGACAAAGGGTTCAAGGCAGAGACTAAGTTCTGGTTTGGTGACAGCTATGTGTCAATTTTTGCCTATGATACAGATGTTCAAGTAGCGGGTATCTCTTTCAGTATTCCACTGACACCGAGAAAAGACATGGCAGTGTCGGAATACGGTCAGATCAAAGGTAATCAGGCATGGCGTCATAGTGTCGGTACACGTATTGGTGAGGATACCAATGCGCTGGTGTACAAAAAGGGATATGTCCCAGAAACGTCTATCACGCTGGACCGTACCTACTTTAACCAGGGACGCTTGTCTGGTAGTTATGTGTACGCAAATCTTGGCAGATTGCGTGAGGCATACCTTACTTATAAATAAACCAGCCCAAATGGAGTCAGGCTGTCTAATGACAGCCTGATCGAGTATCAAGCAAGCGAGCCTCTTTGCGTACTTTTCCGTCACCACACCACTAACCGTGATCTATCACAAATAAATTCAGTTTGATGACAAAAATCTTAAATTTCTGCTTGAGAATTGTGTCTTTCGCTCCAATACTTAGATATAGGTAAACAACAAAAGGGAGCGCTTATGAAAATTAATCTTTCAGGCCACCATGTAGATATGACAGAAGCCGTTAAGCAACACGTTGATGAAAAGTTTGCCAAAGTAGCTAATCACTTCCCGTCGCTGTTGTCGATAGACGTCATAGTCAGTAAGGAACACAAGAAATTTTACACTGAGATCAACACCAATTATTCAGGAGCCAGGATATCCGTAAAAGGAGAGGATGACGTCATGTATCCGGCTATCGCACAGGCAGCCAAAAAGCTGGATGCTGCACTAAAACACAGAAAAGGTCAGCTCAAGGCCAACAAACATGAAAAACCTGTGAGTACGACCCCGCCAATCGCACATGAAATTATTCAGGAAATGAACCTGAATTAGAGATAAAAAAGAAGCCACTTAAGAGTGGCTTCATTCGTAATGGTGCTCAAACAGCCCCGTCAAAGCCCATCTGACGCCACGATTCATACACAAACACAGAAACCGCATTGGACAAATTCATGCTTCTGCTGTCTGGTCGCATCGGGATCCGCAGGCGTTGCTCTGGTGGTAAAGAGAAGATAAGGTCTTCCGGTAAGCCTCTTGTTTCCGGACCAAACAGCAGACAATCGCCGCTCTGGTAGTCTGGCTCATGGTGATAACGTGTGCCCTTAGTTGTGCAGGCAAACACGCGATTTGGTTTGCGTGCCTCCAGATAGGCCTCCAGTGATGGGTAGCGTTTCACTTCACTGAATTCGTGATAATCCAGGCCGGCGCGCCTGACGCGTTTGTCGTCCCAGTCGAAGCCCAGAGGCTCAATCAAATGCAAAGAAAATCCGGTGTTTGCACACAGGCGAATGATGTTACCTGTATTGGGGGGAATTTCAGGCTGATACAATACGATGTCTAACATGGATAACCTCAGAATAATATTGCTTGCAGTATAGCGCATCCAGCATAAAGGCTAAAAGTGGTGGTTGAGCTCTTCTGAACTGCAAGGAGGCGGGCAGTGCGTTCATATTATTATGCCAGCGTCACTAATTTTTCATTTTCATGACTTACACTATAAGATAAGCCTAACTCGGAAGTTTAATCAGGTTGTAGAGGTAATAGGTGGCCCATAATTATAACTTTTTAGTCCGATTTTCCAGTATCTTCACGCTGTTGATGGCCGCGCTGATGATTGCGGCCAAGACCTGGGCCTGGTTGGCATCAGGTAGTGCAGCTATGCTGGGGTCGCTGACGGACTCATTACTGGATGTTAGTGCATCTATGATGAGTTTTTTGGTGCTGAGCTATGCATTGCGCCCTGCTGATGATGATCATCGCTTTGGTCATGGTAAAGCTGAAGCGCTGGCGGGTCTTGGTCAGTCTGCATTTATTGCGGGTTCTGCCTGCTTATTGACGTTTCATGGTATTGAGCGCTTGTTTAACCCGGTAACCATTCAGCATAGTCTGCTGGGCGTCTGGGTAAGTCTGTTTGCTGTCGCCTGCACATTCGCTGTGGTTGTCGTGCAGCATCAGGTGGTTAAGCGCACTCAGTCCATCGCTATCAAAGCTGATTCTTTGCACTATAAAGGTGATATTTTACTCAATCTCGCCGTGCTGACTGCATTGTTACTGAGCCATTGGCAGGTCCAACATGCCGATGCATTGTTTGCGATAGGGGTGGCGGCTTATCTGCTTTACAACTGCTGGGAAATAGCCCGGGAGAGCGCGGACCATCTGATGGACAAAGAACTCCCCGATGAAGAGAAAACCGAGATTATTTTGTTGGCTTCCAGTCATGAAGACGTTTATGGCGTTCATGATCTAAGGACTCGCCAAAGTGGTAAAGTGAAATTTGTACAGTTGCACCTGGAGCTGGACGATCATATTCCATTGGCGCGGGCGCATCAGATCAGTGATGAAGTGGTGGCACATATTAAAGCCGCTTTTGAGGCCGAAATGGATATACTGATCCATCAGGATCCTGTGTCCTTAGCGGTATCACCAACTAATTAGTTGCACTGAGTGACCGCGCTTTAGGCTTATCACACGCAACGAGCTGAGCGGCAAAGGTATAGAATTGCTCTAGTACAGCTCGCCTTATGGTGTCGACTTCGCAAAGTAGCTCATGCTTGCCGGGGTAATGAGACAGCTGGCATGCATCATTATTAGCGGCAAACATGGTGTGTGCAGCAGGGCAAACAATACTATCTTGTCGTGCGCTGGCAATGCTCAATGGCAGATCAATGCGCAGCTTGGTGAGGTCTGTGGTAAATGTCAGCGCCTGTTGCAACCAGCGAAAGCTGACCCCCCCCAACTGTAATGCTGAGTGCGCTTGATATAGCTGTCTGAACAAGGTGTAGCGTTGTTCGCATTGTGTGAGTTCGTTGTCAGTAAAGGCTTTTGGCTGGTAATCTGTCTGGCCAATGGCATAGTGTTTACCGAGCCCCAGGTTGCAAGCCAGTGAAGCAATCCCACGGGCAAGCCAGTCAGGGTAAGGTGCCGTGTTGATTGCAAACATAGGAGCGCTGAGAAATGCGCCCGCAACCGGACTGCTAAACCGGGACAAGTAATCACATGCAATAGCTCCACCCATAGAGTGGGCCAGGATGACGCTCTTTCCCTGCCACTTAGGTAAGACTATCTGGGTGAAAAACGCATCCAGACAATCGCCATATTGGGTAAACCGCGGTATATAGCCAATGTGCTCATTGTCCAGAAACCGCCCCGACAGACCCTGTCCCGGGTGGTCAAAGGTAAACACGGCAATCTGGTTATTGGCAAGCTCCCACAACAACTCCTGATATTTGTGCGCTGATTCAATCCGGCCGTTGACCAGTATGACCGCAAACTGTGCTTGCTCGGGTATATGACAGGCATAAAAGAGTGGTCCGAGCGGGCTCTCAAAAGTGCCCTGGTCGCAGCGTTTCCAGTGTGCCTCTATATAAGGCAGATTATCAAGTAAGTGATTACTATTGCTATAAAACATGCTGGTCTATTGGTAACCCTACGGTGACACGCAGGCCATTGTGATTGCTAAACTGAATACGGCCATGATGCACTTTTATGGCATGTTGCGCAATTGCCAGCCCCAGTCCAAACCCGCCGGGCTCTGTCGTGCCTTGTGGTGTCCTGGCTTGTGAAGCTCTGAAAAAGGGAATGCAGAGTTTCTCTAACATCGCCTCACTTACACCGGGGCCATCATCACAGATGGTGACGATCAAGGTGTCGTCCTGGCACTGTGCAGTCAGGCTAACCTGCTTGTTCGCGTATTTAATAGCATTGCGCAGTATGTTCTCAAACGCGCGGCCAAGCAGCATAGCGTCGACAGTTAAGGTCAGTTCAGGCAAGGGTTTCCAGTTGAGCTGTTTACCAAGTTGCTGGCTTTCAAATTGACCATCGTCAAGAATAGGGGTGAGTAACTCAATGAGTGCAATGGGGCATGGGGTCAGTGTTAGCTGCTGAGATTCCAGCCGGGATAGCTGCAGAATATCACTCAGCATCTGCTCAAGTAGATGGGCTTCTTTTTCGACCCTTTGCAGGTAGGGCGACAGAGCCTCAGGCGCTTTGTCACTGGCAATGCCGTTTGCCATTTGCAGACGGGTTAAGGGCGATCTTAATTCATGTGAGATATCGGCCAGCAGACGCTTTTGTTGCGTGACATGCGCTTCCAGACGACTGGCCATGAGGTCAAAATCTTTACCCAGCTGCCCCAGTTCGTCCTGGCGTGATGCATTGATGTTGGCCCGTGTATCCAGCTTGCCTTGTGCCAGTGCCGCTGCGGCCTGTTGGAGTTGTCGTATAGGCTTTAGCAGACCGCGTGTAAACCACAGGCTAAAGCCAAAGCTGGCCAGGATCAGAGTCAGTAGTTTTGCCCAGGTCGGCATTAAGCGGATTTTTGTCAGAATACGTGGGTTACGGTGGTCCATCAATTGAAAAAGCTGATACTTTTCGCCTTGTAGCTCAATATCTATGGGGCCAAAAGCACGGTACTGTTCGGTGTCGACAATTTGCGCTGGTGCACTGGCAGTAAAGTTCAGTAGTGTCAAATCCCACTCCTTGAGCTCTGAGTGGCTCAGAACGCTGCGTTGTTCGTCGTTGTGGCGTAGGTAGATTTTTGGTCGGTGGCTGCGGTGCCGAGTGGGTAATAGGGTGTACAAGGGTTGCCCTGGGCGGCTTTCGGCACGACGCTCAATATTACGCTGCAGGTGCTGCAGGTTTTTCAACATTGCGGGGCTGATTTGGCGTGTTTCCAGGATGTCAGGTTGTAACAGGCTGACACTCATCAGTAGTAATAAAGTGGCGGCAATTGTGCCCCAAAACCACAGGAAAACTTGTATTAGTAAGTACTTCCTCATCTTATGCCTTAAGGAATATATAGCCAGAGCCACGTAATGTTTTGATATAAGTATGCGAGCTGTATAATGCGATTTTCTTTCTGACATTGCTGACATGCATATCTACCGATCTGTCATAGGGGGCCAAAGGACGTCCAAGCACCGTTTGTGACAGTGTTTGCTTGGTGACCGTGTGGCCTGCCGATTTGACCAACTGGTGCAGCATTTCGTATTCCGTGCCCGTCAGGGGAAGTTGCGTGCCTTTGATACTGGCGGTACGCGAAGACAGATCCAGCGTCAGGTCATGGTATTCGAAACAGGGCTCAGTTGCATTGTGAAGCAGGTGAGCGACACGACGGGTAATGGCTTTGATGCGTGCCAGTAACTCCCTGTGATTAAAGGGCTTAGGGATATAATCGTCGGCACCCAGTTCAAGCCCAAAAATTCGGTCGAAATCATCGCCTTTGGCCGTTAGCATGATCACTGGGGTCATTTTCTTGGCACGCAGTGCTTTGAGCACTTCAAAGCCGTCGAGTTCGGGTAACATCACATCGAGCAGGATGACATCAAACTCTCTGGTTAAGGCCATGTCCAGCCCACCTGGCCCTGTATGGGCGGTAATAACATCACACCCTTCACTGTGCAGATAGTCTTCAAGAAGCTCACACAGGCCTCGATCGTCGTCGATTATCAGTACATTAGCACTCATACTGTTACTCTTTTACTGTTCCTGTGTTTATCTTACCTTACTATAGAAGTAAGGAGGCTGACTTTACACTTCTTTACGCTCAGAAAGTCAGCTAAAAACGGTGAGTGTGTGGTGCTGAAACAGCTCTTGACAAAACTTTACACAGCCTTGACGTTGCTTTGCTCTGGCGTTGCTAAAGTTGAACTCAGCTTAACAGGAGACGCTATTATGAAGACACACACTATGAGTAAAGTTCGCCACACATTGAAAGCCGTGTTACTGGCCTCTGTAATGGCTGGCAGCAGTGCTGCATTCGCCGATACTGATTCGAATGAGACACAGCCCCGGGTTACAAGTATGAAACCGATGAACAGCATGGGTCATATGTTGCTCTCAAAGCGCGCTGTGAAGCATCTGGCGCTGACTCAAAGTCAGCAAGATGAATTGAAAAGCCTGTTTGACGCGCAGCAGGAGCAGGTTAAGACCCTTCGCGGTGATAAAGTCAAAGGTGAACATCGTGACGCATTTAAATCTCTGATAGAGGCGGAGCAGTTTGATAAAGCACAGGCGGAAGTACTACTGGAGCAATTTCAACCTCAAAAGCGTGACATGATGTTGATAAGGTTAGAAACACAACACAAGGTGTATCATATTCTGACCGAAGAGCAGCGCGCCAAACTTAAGCAGCTGCGTCATAAGCGAAAGGCTAAAAAGCACCACCAACATCAGTCTTCTTAACGACTATGGCCAGGTTATACCAATTTGCTTAATTAAGTGGGCTATTTTGAGGCGAGAAAATAGGGTCGATAACACCGCTCTCGCGTCCTGCTATCGCTGAGGCACCTACATCCATGTAGGCGAGGCAAAAATTTTGCTATTTAGTTGCTCTAAATGAGAAATTTTTAACGCTGTTAGCGTCCTATTTGCTCCTTCAAATAGACCAGGTATTAAGTGAAATTGGTAGTATATAGCCCGGATAATTGCCGGGCTGAGCTCGTTGCTTATTCTTTAAAGAAACTGTCGTCGTTCTTGGCCAGCATGGCTTCTAAATCTTCCACCATATCCCGGGCCGCTTCAGGTGACAGATCTGCACTGTTAAGTGGGGTCGAGATTTTGTTATTCTCTTCAGACCACTCACCTAAATCAATCAGCTGACAGCGCTTTGAGCAAAATGGACGATGCGGGCTTTGCGCTGACCAGACCACCGCAGCCTGACAGGTAGGGCATTTTACAGATACAGACATACATACCTCTGCATTACTAATTTTCTCTATTGTACTGTGCTGCGTGCTGCCAGTCACTGGCACCAGGAGAATTAATAGTTCGTGACCCGGTTGACTTCAGCCAGTGAGGTGATCCCATCTGCAGCTTTTTTTAACCCGGATTGGCGCAGGTTTGCAAAGCCCTTGCTCGCGGCAAGTTCAGCAATCTCCAGTGAGTTACCACCTTCCATGATTGCATGCGAGATCTCGGGTGTGATCTTCATCACTTCATAAATACCTACCCGGCCTTTATAGCCATCGGTGCAGTGATCGCACCCTTTGGGCGCATAGAGTGTCATATTTGCAATTTGTTCTGCGCTAAAACCCTGACGCTGCAATTCCTCTTCAGGCAATTGTTCAGGCTCTTTGCATTTGGGACACAGTCGACGCGCAAGACGCTGGGCAATGATCAGGCTGACAGAGCTGGCCACATTATAGGCCGGCACGCCCATATTGAGTAAGCGAGTTAAGGTCTCTGCAGCTGAATTGGTATGCAGTGTGCTCATCACAAGGTGACCAGTTTGTGCAGCCTTGATGGCGATTTCCGCAGTTTCCAGATCACGGATCTCACCGACCATGACCACATCGGGATCCTGGCGCAGGAATGCCCGCAGCGCGTTGGCAAAGGTCATGTCCGCTTTCGTATTGATTTGAACCTGGTTGATGCCTTCCAGGTTAATTTCGACCGGATCTTCGGCGGTACTGATGTTGCGTTCTGGTTTATTGAGTATATTCAGGCCGGTGTAAAGCGAGACTGTTTTACCTGAACCTGTCGGTCCGGTGACCAGGATCATCCCCTGCGGCTGATCGAGTGCATTTAGATACATGCTCTTTTGATCTGCTTCATAGCCCAGAGCCTCAATGCCCAGTTTGGCGGCGGATGAATCGAGGATACGCATCACGATTTTCTCACCCCACATGGTAGGCAGGGTACTGACACGAAAGTCTATGCTCTTGCGTTCGGATATTTTCAGCTTAATGCGGCCATCCTGTGGCTTTCGCTTTTCCGCTATATCAAGGTGAGACATCACCTTGATACGGGCCGACAAGCGGCTCGAGAGGGCGTGAGGCGGACTGGCCATTTCATGCAGCAAACCGTCGATACGAAAGCGCACCCGGTATTTCTTTTCATAGGGCTCAAAGTGCAGATCCGAAGCGCCTTTTTTGATCGCATCCATGAGGATCTTATTGATATAAACGATGATAGGGGCATCGTCTTTTTCTTCATCGTTGTTTTGTGCTTTGGGTTCGTCCTCAACATCCATGCTGGCGAACTCTTTAAATTCATCCTCACTCAGGGTTAGGCTGCTGTTATCGTCAAACAGTTGGTCAATTTTCTGGTCGAGCAGTTTATAGTCAACAACGACGACTTCACATTGCAAACCGGTACTGAATTCAAAATTCTCGAAAGCCCCGTAATCGGTAGGATCTGAGGTCGCAATAAAGAGTTTGCGATCCTTTTTCACCAGCGGCAGCAAATGGTGCTGGCGAATGAGCTTTTCTTTGACCAGTTCCTTAGGGACCTGATTAATGTCAAAGCCGCTCAGATCAAAATAGGGTACCCTGAACAAGTCAAGGCATTGCTCGGCCATCTCCTGGCTGCTCATACCACTACATAGGCAAATGAGCTCAGCGGTTGACTGTGCATCGGCTTGTTTGGATTTAACCTGTTCGGCAGTCAGTTTGCCAAGGGTAATAAACTTTCTCAGTAACGGCGAGTGATGTTCCATAATGCTCTTAAGACTTCAACGAGTTACACTAAATGTAGCAAAAAATACTTGGATACGGGTAGCGAATTGATCGCAAACCCAGCTTTGTGTGGGCCTGCATCGTACAGATCAGGCACGGTTTTTTTCTGCCAGCTGCAAAAACGCTTGATGTAAGGCGGCAAGTTCAGTTTGCATCGCTTCAAGGGGCTGATTATTATTGAGAATAAAGTCGGCTTTTGCGCGTTTATCGGCTCTGCTCATTTGTGCTTCTATAATGCGTTCAACCTGCTGCTGGTGGGCGTTGTCTCGTACGCAGGTTCGTGTAAGTTGCACTTCAACAGGCACATCAACAAGTAGGGTTTTATCACAGTATTGCTCCAGCTCATTTTCAAACAGCAAAGGGGCGGACAGAATCACATAATCGCTGTCAGCTTGGGCTAACTGGGCGAGCAGTTGAGCACGGATCAGCGGGTGCAGTAAGGCGTTCAGCCAGATTTTTGCGTTTTCATCTGAGAAAATGATACCGCGCAGCATAGTGCGGTCCAAAGTGCCCTCGTTTGTCAGTATCTGCGCTCCAAAATGGGCGACAATGGCATTTAATCCCTCACTGCCGGGCTCTACGACCTCTCGTGCCACAACATCGGCATCCACAACACATATCCCTGACTTGTTCAGGTAGTTGGATACCGTTGTTTTGCCCGCCCCGATACCGCCAGTTAAGCCTAAGATCCAGTTGGCCATAACTTATACTCCTAATAACGACAGATACCAGCGGCTGAGTTGCTCGCCATATAATAGCGTTAGCCAGCCGGCAATCGCGAGGTAAGGGCCAAAGGGGATAGGGCTGGCCTTATCTTTACCTTGCACAGCGAGCTGTGTTGCGCCGATCACCGCGCCAACAACACTTGATAGCAACACAATGAGCAACAGTGACTGCCAGCCCATCAGAGCACCAAATACGGCTAAGAGCTTAAAATCACCAAACCCCATGCCTTCTTTGCCGGTCAGTAGCTTGAATACCCAGTAAATGCTCCACAGACTGAGATAACCAACGGCCGCACCTATGATGGCTGCGGATGGAGGAATGGTTAAGCCTGCCACGGCCGCCAACAGGGCAAACCAGAGTAAGGGGAGGGTTAGCTGATCGGGGAGCAGCATATGATCGATATCAATGAAGATCAGGGCGATTAATACCCAGGTGACCAGAATGTACACCAGTGCCTGAGGCGTGGCTGAGAAATGCCAGGCCAGCCAGAGCGATGCCGCCCCAGTGAGTAGCTCAACCAACGGGTAACGTTTGGGAATTGGTGCATCACAGTATGCGCATTTGCCACCGAGTAATAACCAGCTGAGCACGGGAATATTGTGATGGAGTTTAATCTTAGTATTACATTTAGGGCAGGTAGAGCCGGGAGTCATCAGATTAAAAGTGGCAGGTTCTGCTTGCTGTGGTGCCTGCTCCAGAATGATCCGGCATTCGGCCTGCCAGTTGCGCTGCATCATAACGGGTAAGCGATAAATGACAACGTTTAAAAAGCTGCCGATACACAAACTGGTCAGTGCGACTGTCAGCAACCAAAACCAGGTTTGCTGCTCCATAAGGTGCCAAACTTCTTGCATAAATAATGTCTTTGTTATTGTGTTAAATGACGGTGCCGAGCTGGAATATAGGTAAATACATGGCGATAATCAAGCCGCCAACCAGCACGCCCAGGATCACCATGATCATAGGTTCAAGTAATGAGGACAGTCCATCGACTGCATCATCCACTTCCTGCTCATAAATACTGGCAACCTTGGCCAGCATACTGTCTAGTGCTCCGGATTCTTCACCAATGGAGACCATTTGCACTACCATGTCGGGAAAAATCCTGGCATTGCGCATCGCCCAGTTCATTTGGTTACCTGAACTGACCTCGCCCTTAATATCCAAAATCGCATTTTTGTAGATGATATTGCCGGAAGCGCCAGCGGCGGAATCTAGCGCATTGACTAAAGGTACGCCTGCTGCAAAGGTGGTGGACAGGGTTCTGGCATAACGGGCAACGGCTGCCTTTTTCAGGATTTCGCCAATTGCCGGGATCCGCAGTACCATACGGTCGTTAAAATGGCGAACAGCGGGGCTGCGTTGCAGGGCCTCTTTGTAGGCATAGCCCGCACCGCCCAGGCCAATAAGGAATAGCCACCAGTACTCCTGCATAAACTCAGAAATACCCAGCACCATCAGTGTAAAACCCGGTAATTCAGCGCCAAATCCGGTGAAAATCTCTTCAAATTGTGGGACCACAAAAATCAATAAGATGGAGGTCACGATTAGAGCAACCGACAGTACGGCTATCGGGTAAAACATCGCCTTCTTGATTTTCGACTTCAGTGCCTCTGCTTTTTCTTTATACAAGGCTACCCGGTCAAAGATACGGTCTAGTGCACCCGATTGCTCACCGGATTCAACTAAGTCGCAATATAATTCATCAAAATATCTGGGATGACTACGCAGGGATTTGGCCAGCGGCTGGCCTGCTTTTACTTCATCGGCAATGTGGGTGATGAGTTTGCTGACACTTTTGTTTTTGGCACCTGAAGCAATCATGTCCAATGCCTGCACCAAGGCCACACCAGCGGTCAGCATAGTGGCTATTTGCCGGGTCACAACGGCAATGTCTTTGGGGGTGATTGTTTGTGTGCTACTGAACCCGAACAAAGGTTTAGGTTTACGCTTAACTTTGGATGGCGTGATCCCCTGCTTGCGCAGTTGCGCTTTCACCAGGGCCACACTGGTGCCAGTGAGTTCGCCTTGCAAACGTTTACCACGAGCGCTGACGCCGACCCAGATAAAGGTATCGACTTTGGCGGAGTTTTTGTCGGGTTGGTTCATAGAGTCCAAAAGCAAAGAGGGAGCTGAGCTCCCTCTTATTCATTGTTATTAAATTAAGTTGTAGTAGTAACTGTGCAGGTTGCTGGCAACCAGGCTGTCTTAGTCGCTTCGTCTACCGTTGCTGTACATCTCCACTCTGCGATAGTGAAGCCAGCTGTGAAATTTGCCGCAGTCGCTGCAGTGTCGCCATTGTACGGAGTTACAACAACGGTAACGCCCGCCATGTCTGATTGACCTGTGATGGTGATGGTACCCGCAGCACCCACTACAACTGAGGCAACCATTTCAGTTTGCTCGCCAGTGGTGGCAGAAGCACAATTTGCTGGTGCGCCACCAACCTGTGAAATTTCTGTCACACACGCTTTTGGCATGGTTGAAGCAGCCATCAGCTCAGAAGCTTTGGCACGGTTAATATAGTCTTGGTACGCCGGCAGGGCAACGGCAGCAAGAATACCAATGATTGCAATTACAATCATTAATTCAATAAGGGTAAAACCACCCTGTTGTCTTTGCGTCATGATGTGTCTCCTAAAGGATATTAGACCCGATGCCAGCAACCACTCACACCAGGGGTTTATTAAATTTTTGCTCTCAGAATCGGACCAAGTATAGGTCTTTATTCCTATAATAAGTTTGTTGTAAATCAAAGCTGATGTTCGTAGTTTTATCCTAAGTCATCATGACTAGAATCACTCATCAGTATACAACATTACTATGACAGTTTTGATTTACAACTGTCTGGCAACTGTCGAGCACTGTTGCCATATATCTTACTCACTCTGTTAACACACACAGCCGGGCTGGGATAACGCACAAGAAGTATTGAGTTGCTAATTCTTTGTTCGTATTAAAAAGAGTTTTCTCATTCTTGTCAACGAACGGGTTTTGCATTTTATTACAAAGCCGTTACACCTGTTACTCGAAACGCATAGATAAGTCTATACTCTGCAGGTGTTTCGTCAATGCACCACTTGAAATGTAATCCACACCAGCCTGCGCATACGTCGCCAGTTTATCTAAGGTCATATTACCCGAGACCTCCAGCTTAGCTCTACCGGCAGTTTGTTTAACGGCAATTTGAATGTCCTCAACGGTAAAGTTGTCGAGCATAATGATATCAGCGCCTGCATCGAGTGCCTGTTGCAGCTCATCTAAGCTTTCTACCTCAACCTCAACGGGCTTATCCGAGTGGTTTTGTCTGGCCTGTGCAACCGCTTTGGCAATCCCACCACAGGCGGCAATATGATTCTCTTTGATCAGGAAAGCATCAAACAAGCCGATGCGGTGGTTTTTGCCCCCACCACAAGTCACAGCATATTTTTGCAATGCGCGCAGACCCGGGATGGTTTTTCGTGTATCCAGCAATTGTGTGTTGGTATCTGCGAGTGCCGCAACAGAATGTGATGTGGCTGTGGCCGTCCCCGACAAGGTTTGTACGAAGTTGAGTGCGGTGCGCTCAGCGGTGAGGATCGCACGTGCACTGCCTGTTGCTTCAAAAATGCGCTGATTTGGCTGCAAGGTCTCGCCATCATTGACCAGCACATTGACCTTAACAGTAGGGTCCACTTGTCTGAATACCTCAAGGATCAAGTCTTTGCCGCAAAACACGCATGCTTCGCGTGTGATGACATAGGCTTTAGCTTGTTGAGAGGCGGGGATCAGGGCTGCGGTAATATCACCATCTGCGGCGTTTTGGTTATTCAAGTCTTCATCAAGAGCCAGCTTAACCAGCTGGGGGATCTGTTCGTTTAACATGGACTATCTTGGCTTTGCTATTCAATAACCTAATTCTACTGCGTTAAGCCAGTTAATGACAATGTCGTTTATAGTTGGTCTCAAGGGCATACTTTGCGATGGTCTGTCCCCGGTGTCAAAATAACATAGTGAAAGTATGGCAAACTTGCTAAGGTAATAACATGACAAAGTGGCTAAGTGATTCTATTTATGAAGGTAAATTGGCTACCCGGTGCACATCAACGGCACTCGCCCCATTATAACGAACGCCCGATAGGGTGTGTTCCCTCACTACTGGTGGTGCATTGTATATCCTTGCCAGCGGGGCAATACGGTGGCACCTATATAGATGATCTGTTTATGGGCTCGCTGGATTGTCAGGCTCATCCCAGTTTTGACTCCCTGCAAGGGGTGCGGGTATCGGCCCATTGCCTGATCCGTCGGGACGGAGTGGTCATTCAATATGTGCCATTTGATAAACGTGCCTGGCATGCCGGTGTATCTGAGTTCGCAGGACGCGACAACTGCAATGACTTCAGTATCGGAGTGGAGCTGGAAGGGACTGATACGACGTCGTACACTGAAGCACAATATCAGGCCTTGGCTGAGCTCACGCTATGGTTACAGCAACAATTCCCTCAGCTGACCGGGGAACGCATTGTCGGACACAGTGATATTGCACCTGGTCGTAAACACGATCCAGGCGTAGCGTTCGACTGGGACAAGTATTTCGCATTGTTAAGATAAGAGTAACGAACATGATGTTAATTTCTATCATAATTGCTTTAGTTATTGAGCGCCTTGGTGCCCGCTCAGAACATTGGCAGATTGACTTCTATATGGGCAAGTATCTGACATGGAGCAAACATCAGCTTCGTAACAAGGGGGGTTTCGGTTCTGATCCTGGCGTGATGATTTGGCTGATACTGCCCACTGTGCTGGTTGCCATGGTGTACCACCTTTCTGACTTTATTATCTTTCAGTTGGTACTCAATGTGCTGATCTTACTGGTGTGTTTTGGCTGTGGGCGTTACCGTCGCTTATATAAAGGCTACCTTAACGCATTGACGCGGGGGGATTCCGAAGCGGTGACACTGTATGCGCTGCAAATGGGACAGGAGCGGACTGAATCAGAGCGAAATGGTGAAACTTTCGGGCAGACGCTGGTATGGATTAATTTTCAGCACTATTGTGCGGTGATGTTCTGGTTTGTCGTACTGGGCGCACCGGGTGCGGTGCTGTATGCAACGGTGAGATATCTGGTTATAACGCTCACAGAACGTCAGGAAGACGACTTGCCTGAGCAGGTTGCGTTGTTGCGCGGAACATTGGGAGAGCAAACACAGCGGTTTTCCAGGCTACTGTTCTGGATAGATTGGTTGCCGGCCAGAGTTGCCAGCTTTGGTTATTTGATCATCGGTAATTTCACCAAAGGCACTGGCTGTTGGCTCAAATACTTACTGGACTTTGACACCCCCAACAGGCGTGTGGTGAGTGATATTGCACTGGCTGCTGAGCAAATAGAG
The DNA here is from genome assembly GCF_001482385.1 of Pseudoalteromonas rubra. Taxonomy (NCBI): domain Bacteria; kingdom Pseudomonadati; phylum Pseudomonadota; class Gammaproteobacteria; order Alteromonadales; family Pseudoalteromonadaceae; genus Pseudoalteromonas; species Pseudoalteromonas rubra. The sequence goes on along the minus strand of NZ_CP013611.1, from coordinate 2,194,901 downwards.
CAGCAATTTTTTGGTTGTACTTATGAAGCAACCTGCATGATGCGCTTGGTTAAACGTAATATCTTATTCTTTTTGGTCCTGACAGCACTACTGACTTTGTTTGGTGGTCTGAGCTAACAGCGAATCGACCCGACAGTTAACGCTGTCGGGGACACGCTTAGCCGGGCTGAGCAGCTAACCAGGTGAGTTTACGCTCAGTCATTGCCGCCAGCTGATTTGGCTGAACATCCAGTGTGGACAGGAGCTGTTCTGTCACATCTATCAGATCGCATACCCCAGCCACATTCCACAGTGCTTCTTCCAGGCCTTTGGCTTTGTGAATGGCATAGTGGCTGACATATCTCAGCTCGTTGGCCAGGTAATCCATATCAGGGCGGCCTGTTTTGGAGATATACAGATGAAATACAAACAGTAACTCTTTTTTAAGCGCCCGTTTGATGAATAAAAACAGCGGATCCAGAGACTCACCAGCCGCGACACATTGGCTTTTCAGTGCTTCTTTTAGTTCCGTAGCCTGAGGATCAAAACGCAGGAACACCGTATATTGTAGGGGTTTATCCTGACGTGATTGCTTGCGTAAACGCTCACCCAGATAGTCACCAATAAACTCGCCCGGCAGTAACCCTTCGCTCTGGACATACTCCTGATGATTATGGTGATATACCTGACTGAGTAACACTTTGTGTAGCGCTGTCGGGTAGAGCCCCTGAGCAACAGCGCCAATTTTAAAATGGGCCGAAGATTTGTGCAGATATAAAGGAAACTGACAAATGCTCTTAGTGACCATGTTGCGCAGTGCGTGCGATAAACCGGGGATCCTCGGGGCTTCTTCACATGGCTGAAGCTTGTTTTTATTGCTCTCGATCAGGACCTTAAAAAAAGTGATGGCAGTATGCTGCACGTTGCTGAGAATATTGACCTTCAGATTAATGACGGTTTTTGCTTTGTTGACAGCCATGACCTCATACCTGAGCTTGGTCAGATTGTGTTGCTTGGTGATTTTTTGCAGCTCGGGCAGGTCGAGATGCACAATATCACCTTTTTGCAGTGTCGCTGGTTCTTCAAGTGCGACTTGCAGGCCCATGACTGAGAAATCCCGGGTATGACCATGCAGCGCCAGGCCATCCTCTTGGTTGACCGTCGCTGCGGTCTTATACAGATAGCGTTTGTGTGAGCGCAGGTTGATATACTCAAGTGCGACGACTTCTAGTGGGGGAGGTACTTTGGCTTTGCCATGACCGAATTGCTTGATGAGATTAACTTGCTCTTTTGGATAGTTCAGCGCCTGATAATATGCTGTTTGCTGCTCGGTGGTAATATCGCTGAGCGTCATCAGATATTTCACGTTTTCAATCAGTCCCTGCACCCGTGGGGTTGGGCGTTTGTTGAGCTTCTCAACATTCTTGCCAGCGCTGGAGGGCAAAGAAAGCGGTATAAAGGCGTCTTCATGGTGGCTGGGCATCAGCTGAACTTTAAAGATCCGCCAGCTGTCTTTTTGACTGCCAAAGCCCATAAAAAGATCACGTAATTCGGCGGACTTTTTAAGTTCCCAGTCGAATGCTGAATAAAAATAAATTTTGCCATTCTTGCCATGGGTGAATGTGTAACAGTAGGCTTCTTTCACCGGCTCTGGGCGAAGCAATAACATATCAAGGCGTTGCTGATTGAACACACTGTAGAGCGAAGAAGTTTTTCTCTCATCTTCAAAGTAATAGTTAATGTGTGCGTTGTTTTCATTCGTGAGTACCAGGCTCGGGTAGAGCATAGTTTTAGCCTGGCTAAAAAACACGAACAGTGAATTAACACGGGGCAGGTAATATTGCTCATATCCCTTACACACGACGGCATCCATGGTGTTATCCAGGTTGATCTTGTAGCGACGTTTATTACCATGGATAAAACTCTGTAAAAAGTCATCAAACCCACTGTTGTTTTCTACAAAAGTACGCTTGAGGCGAACGTGGTTATACTCACTGGAGACTGGATCAACGGCGACCACTTCATACTGGATCCCACTTTTCAGGCCCAGTTCAAAATCCTGCTCAAGACCGACCAGCCGCAGCGAAACTAAATCACCTTTGTGTAAGTGGTAGTTTGGGGCCAGCTTTATTTTCGCGCCACTGAGGGATATATCTGACGTACTGGCATTGGCGATGCGCTGATTGCCAAATTCTACCGTGATCTTGATTGAGTAATTCATCCGCTCTTCTATACGACTCTCGTATGAAGCAAAGCGGATGTACTGAGTTAACTGAGAGAGGTCCAGCCCGGGCGTATCTTCTTCTTGCTGCTGGGCCGCCTGCTTTTGCATGACCTTAAAGTTATTGTCGGTGTTCATAACCGCTTCGTAAACGGCTAAGGTATACCCGCCATAACGTGCGACTTCTTGCTCAAATACCCGGATTGCAACATCGTCCATAAAATGCTGCTTCCCGTCATGCTCATAGGGTTTTACCTGCCCGGACACCTGGCCACGCAGGTCGATAAAGCGTGCTACGGGCTGAGATAGCCGGGTCATTTCCATCTTCAGCAGGAACTGGTCAGGCTTACTGAGTTGCGCCGTTTTTTGCTTGAAGATAAAGTCAAAATTTGGATCGCCGAGATCAATCTTTAATTCATCTATTAAGTCTTGGTATTGTTGTAATTTATCTTCAGCCATAGGTACACATTTTAAATCAGCAGATCTTACCCGGTTATTGTTTCAGCCTTTGCCAAATTTATGTCAGTATTAACGCTTACTGTTGAACTAAGCTTAATTGAGTTTTAATTTAAGCAATAACTATGCCTTGATTTTTATGGGAAAAAAGAAAACCGCATTTGTCTGTAGTGATTGTGGAGCGGAATTTGCTCGATGGCAAGGGCAATGTTCTGAATGTAAAGCCTGGAATACAATTACTGAGTTCAGGGTGCCATCTGTCAAAGCGGCACCACGTGCTGGAACGATGGCTGGATACGCCGGTGTTGTCGAAGCTAAGGTCCAGACATTGGATGAAGTTAACCTCGAGTCTTTGCCAAGATTTTCTACTGGATTCAAAGAGTTCGACCGCGTTTTAGGTGGTGGTGTCGTGCCGGGCAGTGCCATCTTGATAGGTGGTGAACCGGGGGCTGGTAAGAGTACTTTGCTGTTGCAGACCATGTGTTTGCTGGCCGAGTCCATGCCGACTTTATATGTAACGGGTGAGGAATCTTTGCAGCAAGTGGCGATGCGTGCAAAACGACTGGGTCTGCCGACTAACAAATTGCGTACATTGGCCGAAACGAATGTGGAAAGCATCTGCCAGCTGGCCTTACGTGAAAAGCCCGCCATTATGGTCATCGACTCGATACAGGTGATGCACATGAGTGATGTTCAGTCGGCGCCCGGGAGTGTGTCTCAGGTGCGTGAGAGCGCCGCTTACCTGACCCGATTCGCTAAGCAAAATCAGGTTGCCATTATTATGGTAGGCCACGTGACTAAAGATGGTTCCCTGGCGGGTCCTAAGGTACTGGAACATTGTATTGATTGTTCTATTCTACTGGAAGGCAGCAGTGACAGCCGTTTCAGAACGCTGCGTGGCAACAAAAACCGCTTTGGTGCAGTCAACGAGCTTGGTGTATTCGCTATGACAGGCCAGGGCCTGAAAGAGGTGAGTAACCCATCTGCTATTTTCCTCAATCGTGGTGAGGAGCAAACGCCCGGCTCTTTGGTGATGGTCATCTGGGAAGGCACCCGGCCGCTGCTGGTCGAGGTTCAGGCGCTGGTGGACTACTCTCAACTGGCCAACCCACGTCGTGTCACTGTCGGTCTGGAGCAAAATCGTCTGGCCATGCTGCTTGCGGTGTTACACCGTCATGGTGGATTGCAGGTAGCCGATCAGGATGTTTTTGTTAATGTTGTCGGCGGCGTCAAGGTATCCGAAACCAGCGCCGATTTAGCGTTAATTGCTGCTTTGGTCTCTAGTTTCAAAAATCATGCTTTGGAACGCCAGATGGTGGTGTTTGGAGAAGTCGGGTTGGGAGGAGAGATCCGTCCGGTACCCAGCGGCCAGGAAAGACTGCGCGAAGCGGCGAAACATGGCTTCAAACGTGCTATTGTACCTATCGCGAATAAACCGAAGGACGCCATTGAGGGAATGGAAGTGGTTGCCGTTGCCAGCCTCAGTGATGCGCTCGAAGCCTTGTTTTAAGGGAATCCACAAAAATGAAAAAATCTACGATTATGTTGGCGATGGCGGGTGTGCTGTCAGCTGCTGTTGTTGGCGCACACTTTTATGCTAATCAACAGGCAGAGTTGGTGGTACAGGAGCAAATTACGCAATTTGCTGAACAATCTGAGCTGCTTATTGAGCATCAGGGGTCGTCCTATAACTTGTTCACCAACACGATAAAAGTACAGTCTTTAGAGATCAAAGACGCCGCGGAGCAACAGGTTTTGCTGAACATTGGTGAATTCAGCTTACAGGGCTATGAAGCTGATAAGATCAGTGAGTTTACTGAAGTTAAGCTGGCCAATGTGACACTGAGCCCCGTGCTGGCAGCAGAACTGGAACCGCAAGCTGCCACGCTGGTAGGTACCAGTTATGCGCTTACGTCCTCTTTACGTTATAACCCGGACAACGGCAACAGCCAGTTCAAATCTTCCGTTGAGGCGGATGGGGTAGTGGGTGTTGAGTTCAACTTCGATCTGGGCAACAGTGCTGAGCTGATGGCTACCTCTCTGGAGATGCAACAGAGCACAGAGATGACGCTGGAGCAGGAACTGCAAATGCAGAGCAAGTTGATCTCAGCGGTACAGTCATTGCAGCCACAGACCCTGACATTTGCTATTGCCGGACAGCCGAAGTTAGACGCTTTGGTGACAGAGTTACTGACCAACCAGGGACTGAGTAAAGAGCAATTCCAACAGATGCTGGCCATGCAACTGGCGCAGGTACCGGTTTCTGAAGAAGCCAAGCAGGGGCTTAGTGGTTTTGCGGCTGGTCTTAATGCGCTGGAGGTCAATGTGTCAGTAGATGAGGCGATGGACTTCAACGCATTTTCTCAGCAAGTTCAGTCTTTGGCTGCTGATCCTGAGGCACTTGAAAAGTTCTTAAACCTGAAAATAACGGGCTCTTAAGCCAGGTTGTTAAACAGCAAAAAGCCACCTATCGGTGGCTTTTTTCGTATGAAGGCGTTTGATTAATTATTCAATGCCAGCATCAGCTCGCGATTACGTTCCAGCTTGGCGAGCATTTGCTGTGCAAGCGGTTTAAAGGTGGCGAGTTCAGCTGCTGGTAATGGTTGTGACTTAGGCAGCTTGACCGTACGCGGGTTACGGTGCACACCATCTACCAGAAACTCATAATGCAGATGAGCACCGGTTACGCGGCCCGTTGCACCAACTGTACCAATTTTCTGGCCCTGTTTGACCTTCTGACCTTTTTTGACATGGCGCTTATGCAGATGCAGGTACTTAGTCACATACTGACTGCCGTGCTGTATAAATACATAATTACCATTAAGGCGGTTAAAGCCCGATTTAATGACTTTACCATTACCGGCGGATACCACAGGGGTGCCGACTCTGGCCGCGTAATCTATGCCGCGGTGTGCCGACACACGGCCCGTGACAGGGTGCAGACGGCGTGGATTAAAGTTGGAGCTAATATACTTGAAATCAACCGGTGCACGCAGGAAGGCCTTTTTCATGCTGCGGCCTTCAGGGGTGTAGAAGTCACCATCGGAGTGACGTACCGCAGTATAACGTTCTCCCTGATTGATAAACTCAGCAGCGATGATTTTGCCAGTACCTATTTCTTCACCGTCTACAAAATGTGATTCATAGATCAAAGAGAACTGATCGCCTTTGCGAATATCGTTGGCAAAGTCGACATCCCAGCCAAAGATGTGGGCAAAGTTCATGATCTGACGCTCAGACAAGCCTGCGGTAATACCTGCTGTCCAAAAGCTGGACTTGATCTCGCCGCCGGCTGACTTTTCGACTGTTTCTATTTCTTTACTTTCAATCCGCGTGGCGTAGTTGCCTTCCTCATTGCGGCTGACAAGTAACGTATCTGTTTTCGAAAGTACATATTTTAGCTGCAACAGTTCACCCTGTTCATTACTGGCAAAGCTCAGCACTTCACCTGGATGGATCTTAGTGAGTTTACGTGTTTCAGCGTTGGTATTGACGAGTTTATGCAGCGTTTGTGCTGAAAAGCCGGCGCGTTTAAATATCACCGCCAGGCTGTCACCATTGCGAACTTGGTGATCGACGAAGTCATACTGGGGGGCGTCAAGAGCCTGCGGCTGTTCAATGATTTCGGGCGCTTCACTGAGCTCTGTCAGTTGAGGTTGTTGCTCATCAACATTCAATGGAAGCTCATAGCGCTTGCCGACTTCGAGCGCGTCTTTGTCGTGATCTCGGGAGGCTGTTGCCTTCTCAGACGGAATGAGTGCAATAGCGACCATTGCTGACAGCAAGCCCAGGATCAGCAACTTGTGTTTTTTTGGGAGTTTGTGCACTGCATGTACCATAACGTGCCTTTTCCGCTGTCAAGAATTATTGCAAATAATAGTGCAGCATATACGTAATAATGCGCAAATACCAGTCTTTTATACATTTAAACTACCCCAAATATACGCTAAAATCGAGCGATTAACTGATTATATTGTTGGAGTGAGGTTGGCGTGACAACTGTGGACATAGATACGGCATTGGCAGAGATTAAGCGCGGTGCTGAAGAAATTCTGATTGAAGAAGATTTAAAAGAAAGGCTGAAGTCTGGTAAAAAATTGCGGATCAAAGCGGGTTTCGATCCAACAGCCCCGGATTTGCACTTGGGCCATACGGTCCTTATCAACAAGCTAAAAACTTTCCAAGACTTAGGACATGAGGTTATTTTCCTGATCGGTGATTTCACCGGCATGATTGGTGACCCTACGGGTAAAAATGTCACTCGTAAACCGCTGACTCGTGAAGATGTACTGGCTAATGCTGAAACCTATAAAGAGCAAGTGTTTAAAATCCTGGATCCGGCAAAAACCACTGTGGCGTTCAATTCTGAATGGATGGAAAAATTAGGCAGTGCGGGCATGATTAAGCTTGCAGCGCGTCAAACGGTTGCGCGTATGCTTGAACGTGATGATTTCAAAAAACGTTATGCGGGTGGTCAGTCAATTGCTATTCATGAATTCCTCTACCCGTTGGTACAGGGCTGGGATTCTGTGGCACTGGAAGCGGATGTCGAACTCGGTGGTACCGATCAGCGCTTTAACCTGTTAATGGGCAGGGAATTACAAAAAGAAGAAGGTCAGAAGCCGCAAACCGTGCTGATGATGCCGTTGCTGGAAGGCACCGATGGCGTGCAGAAGATGTCTAAGTCACTGGGTAACTATATTGGTATCACAGATGCGCCAAATGACATGTTTGGTAAAGTGATGTCGATTTCTGACGAATTGATGTGGCGTTACTACGAATTGCTGAGCGCTAAGTCACTGGCAGAGATTGCAGGCCTTAAAGAAGAAGTGGCTGGTGGCCGTAATCCACGAGACATTAAAATTGAGTTTGCAAAAGAAATGATCGCACGTTTCCACAGCGAAGCGGATGCCGAAGCAGCGCATCAGGATTTCATTAAGCGTTTCCAGAAAAATGCCCTGCCTGATGATATTCCAGAGGTAACCATCACCATTGCTGAGCCTGCGACTTTCATTACTAATGTACTAAAAGAAGCGGGCTTGGTTGCCAGCACTTCAGAAGCGATGCGTATGATTAAGCAAGGCGCGGTTAAGCTCAATGGTGAAGAGAAAGTCACCGACTCTAAGCTGAGCGTTGAAAAAGGCTCTACAGCGATTTACCAGGTAGGTAAACGCAAGTTCGCCAAAATCACTGTTGAATAATCGACGACTTGATCAGCAAGTATAAAGAAAAAGGGCGGCTATTTGGCTGCCCTTTTTAATGCGTGAGAATATTGATAGTTAGCCAGCACAGACACAGTGCACAGAGGAAGAACCAGCGCATGGTTGCCAATAACTTGAGCATCAGGCTTATGCTTTCCGGTTCGGGTGGTCTGTCGCTGCCAATGCGCATATTGTCAAATCGCTGCTGCTGATAAAAACGTGGCCCGGCTAGCTGGGTATTGAGACTGGCTGCGAACAAGGCCAGGATCCAACCTGAGCTGGCTGGACGGTAGAATTGGCCATAGTGTTTTAGGTAGTGGAGTGTTTTCCCGAGGTTTTGTGTCAGCGCCATCATTAAAACGAACAGCCTGACGGGTAACCATTCTAAAATTGCCAGGCTCAGTTGTAGCGGTTTAATAAACGCTGTGTCTGGTCGCATTTTACTGCGCCAGGCGTGATCGCAGAGCAACATCAATTTATAGCTCAATGCCAGCAGAGGGCCGCCGATCAGATAGAACACCATCACCAGATAGAAATGCCGCATGCCCCGTAATGCCAGGCTGTCCAGGCATGCCTTACAGATGCCCATCAATGACAGTTTTTCGACATCCCGGTTTACCATAGCGCCAAGTAACTGGCGTGCGGCTGCTTTTTGTTGTTGTTTAAGCAGAATCGCAATCCGTTTGGCACGCCGTTCATGTTGAATATCGAGACAGAAAAATAACACCAGGCCACCCAGCCACTGGGGATAGAAAGACAAATAGCCCAGAGCGGCCAGAATAAGCAGGATAGTCAGCATTGGCAGGATAAATGCCAGGCTACCGGATAGCCATTGATAGCGATTGGGCGCCTTAGGGCGATAAACTTTTTGGGCCAGGTTAGTAAACAACAGCGTCATGACGACATTGGGGTGATACAGGCTGGAGGTTCTGAATCCTATCGCGCTGAGTGTTGCCAGCAGAAAAATCAGCAAGCCCATGTGGGCTTGCAAATGTTCAGTTAACACCTTACAGCGAAACCTGATCCAGCTTTGCCAACAGGGCAGTAACCAGCTTAGAAGAGTTTACTGAGGCAACTTCCAGGTAGGCGTCGAATGATTGCGGCGATTCTTTGCCGGCGATGTCCGACAGTGAGCGGATCACAACGAATGGAGTGTGTAAAACATGACAGGCCTGAGCAATCGCGGCACCTTCCATTTCAACCGCCAGCATGTGTGGGAAGTCCTGACGCGTCTTGTCGATGCGCACTGGATCGCACATGAATGAATCACCGGTACAGATCTGACCCACTTTTGTCTGAATGTCAGTCAGTTCACCGACACTTTGCTGAGCGGCTTCAACCAGCGCAGAGTGCGCGCTAAATCCAGCTGGCATTTGCGGTACCTGACCCAGTTCATAGCCGAATGCAGTGACGTCAACATCATGATGTCTTACTTCAGACGAGATCACGACGTCGCCGACGTTCAATTCAGGATCAAAGCCGCCTGCTGAACCGGTATTTATAACACAGTCAGGGCTGTAGTTGTCGATAAGCAGCGTTGTTGCCACTGTTGCAGCCACTTTGCCAATACCAGACTGAACCAGAGTGACTTCGTGACCACCCAGTTCACCATGATAAAAGGTGAAACCGCCTTTGGTTGCGGTTTGTGTATTGTTCATTGCGTCACGCAGGATCGTGACTTCCTGTTCCATCGCGCCAATAATACCTACTTTCATAATCTTCTCTTATTTTTTAACCGTGTTGCTCATTATATATCAAAACTGGCGTTAGAAAATATGGTGTTAGGCAGGTTAAGAGGTTTTGCTGTCAGCCCTGAGGCGGGCCGACAGTGAGCTGGAGGGGCTAAATTTCTGCCAGTTGGGTTGCCGCGGCCTTGGCCTGAGACGGCGAAAGTACCGCAGGTTTGTAATTGCGATTGCGTGGCTTGCCCTGTGGCTCTGGCTTCTTGCCTAGTTTAAACAGAATGGCAGCCCGCACTTCAGCGCTTTTATAACCACTTTTTACCTTCATTCGAATATGTGGGATCCCGGCTGATTCCAGCGCACCACTGACGAACCAGTCTTTTTGCGCTTTGTGGCCGTTTTTATTGGCGTTGTTAACCAGGTCAACGGCAGCGACAATATTGAGCGTTTCTTTGTCAACCAGTACATAATCGAGCTGCTTATTTTGTGCTTTGGTGATGGCAGCCCGGCGTGCCTTTTTAGAGAGGCCTGGTTTACACTCGATGATTTCAATCAGCTTAACCCGACTAACAACCTTGAACTTGTCACCGACTGAGCGCTCTAGCAGTTGTAAGAAGGAGGCTTCGACAGTTGTGAATACAGACTCTTTTCGGTTAAACGGGTAGGGGTTCCCGCCGTTATCCGTATATTTTGAAATAACAATGGAAGCAATAACGACCAGCGCCAGAATAGATAATAATGTTAGTTCCATAAATCACTCCACGACAACAATTTGACTTGGAGATTATTAAGCAAAGAGCGTGCCTAAAGTGACTTTTAAGGAGGGATAAAGATTAAATACGCTCGGCGCTTTGGGACGGCCGAGCGTTTAAGAAAAGCAAATTGCTTGACTGGATCAGACGCGGTAGCCGTCTTTCAGGCCTTTTACAGCATACGCAACGGCATCGTGTGCATGCAAAGATTCGTAGTGGTTTATCTTTATATAGTAGTCTGGATAATTTTCTGCTTCAAATAAGGCTTTGAGCTTTCTGGCGGCATCTTCACAGAACATCAGGTTTTGACCGTTAAGGCGGGCAAACTCTTGCTCATCTTCACGTTTAACCGCAGCCTGTACAGGCGTTTTCAGTTCATCTTCTACCATGTTGACCAGGCCCAGGATGTCAAACTCCTGACAGTGCTCATCTAGTTTGACTTTGATATTCGTCACTGAACGCTGTGAGTGTGGTGTTGCCAGGATGCCTTCAGTGGTGCCTAACCAGGCGTGAACACTGGCATGATCGAGTGATTGATCGGCAAACTTTTCTTCAAAGGCATTTTGGATCAGCTGACGGGCAAGTGCGGCAGAACAAGGGCAGGTTGATGAGTAAGTGACATCAACGGCTAGTTCCAGATTAAACCGGCCATTTGCCAGATTAGCTGTGATCATAACCGGGTAGTTTTTCCAGCCTTGCTTGCCACTTAATAATGAGGCACGGCGCAGTGGTAATTCGAAATGAAATGTCACTTTAGCGCTGTGGCTTAGTCCTTCATGGCTGGTGATAAAGCTATCCAGAACTGAGCGAATTGTCGCGGGTGTTAGCGTCTGCTCACAGGACAGCGAGTCGAGTGCCAAAAATAGTCGTGACATATGGATACCTTTCGCATCAACCTGATCCAGGCTGACAAACGCATCCGCTTTGGTTGTTACGGGCGTATCATTTAAGCCTTTGCTGGATAACAGTAAAGGTAGCTCGATATTTCCCATTCCGACCCAGTCCAGCTTACCTTCTTGTAAGGCGTCCGCAGAATGTGCAATGTCAGGCATTGAAGTTGGCATTTGAACTCTCTTAATCACGACTATCAGGGCTGGGCATGTTACACCAAAATGTCACAACTTGCCGAGCCCGCTGGAAAATTTCTGGTAAAAAAATCGCCCAAGTGTGCAAAAATTCATACGCTGATGTCGACTTTCTAAACATCAACAAAAGACAGGGAATACGGGCGCTACAGAGGTTATTTTAGTTTGTGCAATGTCGCCTGCGACCTTTGGTCACTCGCTTCTGTGTTTTGGTCAGGTATAATGTAGGGGTTAACTAGGTGATTTTATTATGCTTGACTCTTCATTTGGGACTTGGGCCCGAATTTTATCGAATTTGATTAAAAACTACGGAGACCGCTGGGCGGGGGTTGTGGCCTACGCTTTTGTGCTTATCGTGTCTCTGGTTTTGGCGTGTATGTTTTACTACGTGGCGCTCGGTGAAGTCACACTGGTCAATGTGCTGTCTGTGGTGTTATTTGCGGCATTAACCTCCCCATTGCTGCTTTCTGTTGCTATCTATGCAATGCGTCAGCTCGATGCGTCGAAAGAGTATCTTGAATCTGCGACACAACAAGAAAAACTGCTCAATCAGACACTCAAAGACAACATTAACCGGCTCAATAACGAAATTGACGAGCGGAAAATGGCGCTGCATGCAAAGCACCGGGCAATAGCAGAGTTGCGTAAAGAGATCTCAGAGCGGCGTAAAGCTGAACAAGAGCTGGCACAACAGAGTATGTTACTGCGTAGTATCGTAGATTCATCCCCTGACTTATTCTATTACCGTGATGAACGGGGCGTATTTGCGGGTTGCAACAAGAAGTTTGAGCAAGTCATTGGCAAAACCAGTGAACAACTGATTGGCCATACGGTCCAGGAAGTCTTTGGTGAGCAGGATATTCCAAGGGTACTGCAAACCGATGAACAAGTGATTGAAACCCAGCAATCGATCAATGTTGACGTAGAATACCCGGTTGCCAACGAGAACTGCTGGTTTGAGATGCGTAAACTGCCCTTTATCAATGATGATGGGGAATATATCGGGTTGCTGGCGTTCGGTCGTGATATTACCAGCCGGAAAGAAGCGGAGCAGGCACTGGAAACGGCTTACAAAGATAAAGGGAAATTTATTGCCACTTTGAGTCACGAACTGCGCACGCCGCTCAATGGTATTGTTGGTCTGACACGTATGTTGCTGGACACTGAACTGACAAAGCAACAAAAAAGCTGGTGTAACACGGTTTTCTCCAGTGCCGAAACCCTAGGTAATATCTTTAATGACATTATCGATCTGGACAAGATAGACAGAGAACAGCTGGATATTGCTACAGACAGCATCAATGTGTCGGATTTTATCAATGATGTTGTCAACTTTGCAGGCCTGATAGCGGAACAGAAAGCGCTTGAGTTCAACATCAAGCGCTCGGGTATGCTGGACATCTATGCCTTATTAGATCCAACTCGTTTGCGCCAAGTGTTGTGGAACCTGATCAACAATGCCGTGAAATTTACCCACCGAGGTGGCGTTACCCTTGAGTGTCGTCGCGAAAACCGTGCAGATGGCCCCTGGTTGTCTATCAGTGTGATCGACACTGGCGTGGGGATCCCTTCTGATCAACAAGACCGTATTTTTGACATGTATTACAAAGCGCCCGATGCCAGTGGTAATAATGCCATTGGTTCGGGGATTGGCCTGGCTGTGACAAAAGCGCTGGTACATGCTATGAAAGGCACGATCCACGTCAGCAGCATGCAGGGAGAGGGCAGTCGCTTTGATGTGGAGCTACCTTTGGAGCTCTGCTCAGCGCCTAACGAGCAAAGCTATGCGGGTCGTAGCCTCTACATTTTATTGGTAGAAGATGTACCATTGAATGCTGAAATTGCCACCAATTTGCTGGAGCAGCGTGGACACGAAGTAGTCTGGGCAGAAACCGGGGAAGATGCCTTATCAATGGTTGAAACTGAGGATGAGTTGGATCTGATCCTGCTTGATATGCAACTGCCAGATATTAATGGTGATGAAATTGCGCGGCAGATCCGTGCCGATAGTCACTTTGACGAGCTACCTATTGTGGCGCTGACGGCCAATGTGCGTAGCGCAGAGCAAGAGCTGCAGGGAATTGATATTCAGGGCGCATTGGCGAAACCGATCAACACCACAAAGCTGGACAAGATGCTTGCGGAGCTGTTTGGGATAGAAGCAAGTAAAGATAAACAAGCTTCGCCTCAGTCCGAGCCGTTACAATTGAGCGAGCAAGAGAAAGCTTTACTGGATGTGGAAACAATCACTGATTTTGTATCATCTATGGGTATAGAGCCCTTTAAGCGCAGCTGTGACTTATTTACTCGCCTTAATCCGACTTACTACAAAGAGCTGGATGAGGCTAATCAGAATGAGGATACTGAGACTTATGTGTCTGTGGCACACAAGCTAAAGGGCGCCGCAGGCTCTGTTGGTCTGCAGAATGTGCAATTACATGCTAAAACGATGGAACTGGAAGGTGCTCAGGTAGACACAGTGCAGCGTGCAGATTGGTTGGATGATCTGGAAGTGAAAATAAGAGAAGGGCAATCTGCCCTTCACTCATTAATTGCAAAGCTCGCTGAAAACTCGTAACGCAAACTTATTGGCTATCGATCTTACCGATGAAGCGGTAGCCTTCACCATGAATGGTGCTGATCAGTTCAGGCGTGTTGTTGTCGGTTTCAAAGTGCTTACGGATGCGACGGATAGTAACGTCTACCGTTCTGTCGTTGGCGCGTAGCTCACGGCCTGTCATGTGCTTGATCAGCTGCTCACGACTGAAGATGCGACCCGGTGAGTCCAACATAAGACGCAGCGCACGATATTCGCCCTTCGGCAAACGTTTTGCTTCACCTGCTGGTGAAGTCAGGCAGCGACTATTCTCATCCAATTCCCAACCGTTAAATGTAATGACGCCATTGCTGTCAATACTAGACTCTTCCGGGCTTGAACCAGTACGAGTGATCAGGTTGCGCACGCGGATTGTAAGCTCACGTGGGTTGAAAGGCTTAGTGACATAGTCGTCGGCTCCGATCTCCAGACCAAGAATACGGTCGACATCGTTGTCACGACCGGTCAAGAAAATAAGACCGATGTTTTTCTTCTGGCGTAACTCACGAGCCAGGATAAGGCCATTTTTACCAGGCAGGTTAATATCCATGATCACACAGTTGACATCGTCGTTTGACGTCAATTTTTCATGCATATCATCGCCATCAATGGCTTCAATTACCTTATAACCTTCGGCTTCAAATAAACTAACGAGGTTCAGTCGAGTTACGTCTTCATCCTCAACAATTAGAATGACTGGCGTTTGCATTATTAATTAACCTTTTCGGAATATTGTATTTACAAAATCATCGGCGTTATATAATAAAACCGAATGTTAACGATTATAGGAGTATATTCAATTGTTAACAAGTAAAATCAGTTAGGATAAAACTTGGAGACGGCAAGCAACCGGGAAAGCACCTTAAAGTTGTGCTGAGTGACTTCTTGCTTGTTTATATACAACCTTATCTTACTCCCTTCCTGGACCAAGGAAGCAATCCCACCCCCTTCCAAAAATTCGATACTTTCGCCCACAGTTACCATACTTAGGGCCATTGTATCGGTCCAAGCGGAGAGTATATCATCTTCCAATGTTTCATCAATGTATGTGATATCACATCTTTGGGAAAGTTCCCGCAGAGAGTCAGACTTTTTTACTTCTATTATTTCAATCGGCTTTGTACGTATTTTTAAGGTACGATTACTATATAAAACAGCTCCTGGTCCATTTTTTATGTCATAAAAACAAAATCGAGTAATTTTCTTATTCTTTTGCTCTGGAAAATCAATGAACTTTGCCATTTGGTACAAAAAGGCTGAACGGATTTCTTCTGGCGATTTCGCATAACTAAACGTAGAAAAAAGAGAAAAACAACAAAAAATAAATAGGTACATAAATCTCACTGTGTACCTCCTTTCAGAGGCAAGCTGATCACAAATTGAGTACCTGATTTATAGTCTTCTTGTAGTGTGATGCTCCCACCCAGCGCCTGAGTGACCAGGTTATACACCAAATGCATACCCAGGCCACTTCCACCTTCTCCGCGGCGAGTGGTAACAAATGGATCAAATATGCGCTTTTTGATGGCATTTGGCACGCCGATACCATTGTCACTGTATACAATCGTTAATTGCTGGTCTTCTCTGTTCACTTTTATAGCAATTTCGTTATTTTCATCGCTTGTAAATCCGTGCAACAGGGAGTTTGAGAACAATTGCTCAAACACTTGTTGCAGCAAGCCTGACTTACTTCTGATGGTGAGTTCTTCAGGACAGTCCAGATGAATTTGAGGCGCTTTGATCTCCAATTCGGTGCGCATTGCGCCCATTACAGCATTGAGTAGTTTAGTAATATTGACGTCTGAATTTATCTCTATGTCCTGACTGACGGCGACCTTCTTAAAACTGGAGATCAAATCTGCAGCCCGATTGAGGTTACGATAAATGAGATCCAGATTTTCAATCCCTTCTTTGATAAATCGTTCCAGTTGCTTTGAAGTGAGCGTTTTTTGCTGGAATGCGACTTCAATATCGCTGAGTTTATCGCGTAATAATGTCGATCCGGTGACACCTAGGCCAATAGGCGTATTAACTTCGTGCGCTACGCCTGCAACCATTTGACCCAGTGATGCCATCTTTTCATTTTCAACTATCTGGTTCTGATACTGATGCATACGTTCGAGCGTATTGAGTAGTTCCTGATTCGCTTCTCTGAGTGCGATGGTACGCTGATTGACTTTTTCTTCCAGGCTCTGGTTGAGCTGTTTTATTTCTAGCTTATCTGCCTGATGGCGCTCAAGTTGATTTTGCGTCCGGGTCAGCATGATATTGAGGTTGTTAGCGAGGATATTAATTTCTTCTATGTCGCTTTTTTCCGCCCGGGTGGCATAGTTGTGATTCTTCGAAACATCCTGTAGTAGCACTGACAGCGACTCTATTGGGCTGGCTATTCGTTTTTGGATCCCGCGGGCGACAAACATCACCAGCACTAGTACAAACAGGGTCAGAGCGATATCTACCAGTATTTTGCGGTTGATATATTCGGCCAGATGTTCAAGCCCGCCACGCAGGTATACGTATCCTTCTATGTTACCTTCATACTCAACAGGCAAGATCAGCTCGATATAGTCTTCGGAAATTTTTGGTGTTCGGAGTTCCTCGATCTGATTGACCTTGAGCGGCACGGGCGGTGTTTTACTGGCATTGTAGCTGGTGAAAAAGACGGGCCGATTAGTGACATCATCAATGGCATAGATGTGAATGTTTTTCACCAGGTCGACTTTATCAAATGATTTGAGTCGCTTTTCTTCCGTTTTTCTGTCGTCAAAAATCAGCGTTACCTGAGCGTTAAATGCAATGATCTCGGCTATCATTTCCAACTTATTAATGATCAACTGCTTTTGCTTTTTAACGTCGAGATAGGTTGAAATTGAGATAGACAGGGACAAAGACAGCGCCGTTACTAGCATGACGGCACTGATCAGCACTTTTCTTATACTTGTTTTGGTTGCGTATTTACCCATTGGGAGACCACAAATCCCGCTTGCCAGCTATTCACTCACTTTAGTTTAGCAGTATAGAACACAAAAAAGCTCACATTTTACGAAACGATTCAGCACTTTGCTGGCTGGCAAAGATTTAACAGTCGATGCAGGCTGGTGCAACAATGTAAATATAGCCAGTTCAACGGAATGTTGGACTGGCTGACACTCAATTTTTACAGGCCCGATAGACGGCAAATTTGGTATTTTTGGCCAGTGTATCGCATTGTCCAAAGCGTGCTTCAATGAGTGGGGGGTACTTTAGAAAGCTATTTGCAACAATGTGTAGTTGTGACCCTTTACCCATGTGTTCGGCCACACCTTTGATAAACGCTTCGGCAATGTCATAGTCAGTTTTAAGACCAGTATGAAAAGGGGGGTTACTGATAATGGCATCAAAACGACCTTTCAATTGCCTTAGGCCATCGCTGAGCACCAGTTCAGCTTTATGACCATTTAAATGTAAGGTTTGTTCACAGGCATACAAGGCGAGCGCATTTACATCCAGGCAGCTGAAGCGCACTTTGGGTGACTGGTTAAGCACAAACGTCGCGATGACCCCGGCACCACATCCAAAGTCGAGCATGCATCCCTTGGCGGGTAGCTCAAGATGCTCCAGCAGTAACTTAGTACCGACATCCAGCTTGCCATGATTGAACACGCCAGGAACACTGACAGCATCAAACTGCTGCCCGGCGACGTTAATGCTAAATGTTTGCTGATAGCTGGCAATGTCAAAGTGTGCCAAAGGCTGCAGTTGGGCAAACTCATATAAAATACAATGTTTAGCGCTGTCCAGTTTGTAATGCGCCTCACAGTTATCTTGCAGTTGTTTTTCTGCAGATTTAACGCCGCCTTTGTTTTCTCCAACTACCAGTAAGCGAGTTTGCTCAGAGCACAATGCACGAATATTGTCGAACATCATCTGTGCTTCTGGTTTAGATTTCGGATAGTAATAAATGACCAGGTCAATATTGTCGAGTGCGGGCAGGCTATGTGACACATAACTGGTGATATTAGTTACCTTTTCGGCAACCTGATGAGCGGCAAAGTCATAACTGAATGCGCTAATACTTGCCTGCGGATTCAATTGCTTTAGTTCTGACAAAAAGCCATCACGTTGGTGATTGATGACCAAAATTTGCTGGCCTGTCAGTTCTTCTTCATTGCGCAGCAGTAATAAACTGGGGTTGGTTAATTTTTGCATCTGAGATCCAGAAAAGGCGGGGCTGGTTGCCCCGAAAAGCAGTGACAGATCAGGCTGTACGTTCGAACATCAGATCCCAAACGCCATGACCGAGGCGGTGACCGCGCTGTTCAAACTTAGTCAGTGGGCGGAAGTCTGGACGTGGTACATAATCATTGTTGTCAGACTGGTTTGCAAATCCAGGTGCGGCCTGCATGACTTCGAGCATGTGCTCTGCATAGTTTTCCCAGTCGGTTGCCATGTGGAATACACCACCAATACGTAGTTTAGTGCGCAACTTCTCGACAAACTCGGCCTGCACGATGCGACGTTTATGGTGACGCTTTTTATGCCATGGGTCCGGGAAGAATAGTTGCAGCTTGGCCAGGCTGGCGTCCGGGATGCAATCTGCCAGTACTTCAACGGCATCGTGCTCGAATACGCGCAAGTTAGTGACACCTTGTTCATCTGCTTCCATTAGGCAGGCACCAACACCCGGGCGATGTACTTCAATACCAATAAAGTTTTGTTCAGGCGCATTTTTAGCCATTTCGACCAGCGATTTACCCATACCAAAGCCAATCTCAACGACGACATCATTGTCGTTACCAAACACCTCGGTAAAGTCCAGGCGACCCTGAGCGTGCTCCAGGCCCATCGTTGCCCAACATTTTTCAATGGCGGCAGCTTGCCCTTTGGTCAGGCGGCCTTCGCGTTTTACAAAGCTGCGTACTTTGCGAATGTATTTGCCTTCCTGTTCGGCTTGTTCCAGAGCGGTTTTACTCGATTCGTTCATGGTCTTCATCTTCGGTGTAAAAAATGGGCGCACATTATCGCTATTCACAGCGCCAAGTACAAGAGCTTGACCTTTGAAAAAAGCTTCATACACTGGCGCGTGTATTAGCAAGTAAAAGCAGAGTCTAGCAATGACAGTAAATAATGAGCAGGCCCAATGGTTTGCCAAACAGGTTGTCGATTGGTACCAGTTATATGGGCGTAAAACCTTGCCCTGGCAGCTTGAGAAGTCCCCGTATAAGGTCTGGGTATCTGAGGTGATGTTACAGCAAACTCAGGTGGTTACCGTGATCCCATATTTCGAGCGTTTTATGGCGCGTTTCCCAACCATTATAGATCTGGCCGATGCGCCGGAAGATGAGGTGCTACATCACTGGACGGGACTTGGGTATTACGCACGAGCGCGCAACTTACATAAAACGGCCAAAATAGTTCGTGATGAATATCAGGGCAAATTTCCGCAAACATTAGAAGCCGTAATGGCCTTACCGGGAATTGGCCGTTCAACGGCCGGGGCTGTACTCTCTTTGTCTTTGGGTCAGGCACACCCGATTCTGGATGGTAACGTGAAACGTGTACTGGCACGTTTTTTTATGGTGGAAGGTTGGTATGGCGTCAAAAAGGTCGAAAACCATTTATGGGCGCTGACCGATGCGCTGACACCAAAAGATCGTGTTTCAGAATACAATCAGGCGATGATGGATTTAGGGGCAAGTCTGTGTAGTCGTAGTAACTTTGACTGTGAGGCTTGTCCTTTAGTCAGTCGTTGTCAGGCGCATCAACAGGGCAGAGTGAAAGAGTTTCCTAATTCAAAGCCGAAAAAAGCTAAGCCGAAGAAAGCGGCTTATCACCTGATAGTGCGAGCTGATGACAAAGTACTCATGGAAAAGCGTCCAAGTAGCGGTATTTGGGGTGGCTTGTTCGGTTTTTTTGAGTTCAGTGAATTGACAGAGCTGGATACTTTTTTGGCGCAACAAGGGCTATCGGGTAGCCAGCAAACGTTGTCGCCGTTCGTGCATATATTTACGCATTTTGAACTGACTATTACGCCTGTGGTTGTCAAATTAGATGCGACGCCTGATTGTGTTCACGATAATCCACTCTTGTGGTACGAGCTGGCACAGCCTGCTGAAGTGGGTTTAGCAGCACCGACTAAAAAGTTGGTTAAAGTCTTAAAGGCAATGGGGTAAACTTAGCGACAACAAATGTATAAAGGGTAAAGAGATGGCACGTACCGTATTTTGTCAAAAGTTACAAAAAGAAGCTCCAGGGTTAGATTTTCAACTTTATCCGGGAGAAGTTGGCGAACGCATCTTTAACAACATCAGTAAAGAAGCGTGGCAGCAGTGGCAGCATAAACAGACTATGCTGATCAACGAAAAGCACTTGAATATGATGGATCCTGAACATCGTCAACAACTGGAAGAGCAAATGGTCGGTTTTTTGTTTGAAGGTAAAGATGTTGAAATCGAAGGTTACCGTCCAAAAGACGCGTAATCTACTTGATTAAAAAAGGCTGCCCAGGCAGCCTTTTTAATGTCTTTTTGTTTTCTTAGTAACTGCGCTCAACAGCTAGCTTTGCCAATGAAATCAGAGCCGTTTTATGCTCTGACTCCGCCAGTACATTGAGCTGTTCAATGGCCTTTTGCGACTCTTTTCGTGCACGTTCCATGGTATGCTCCAGCGCTTCTGTCTGCTCTAGTGTGGCCAGAATTTCAGTGAGGTTATCTAGCCCATTGCCATTGGCAATGGCGTCACGGATCTGTGCAACTTGTGCTTCACTGCCGTGGCGCATTGCATAAATTAACGGCAGAGTTGGCTTACCTTCGGCTAAGTCATCACCGATATTTTTGCCAAGCTGCTCAGCATTGGCGCTGTAGTCGAGGACATCGTCTACGAGCTGAAAAGCAGTGCCTAAATGCATACCATACAGTTTAAGAGCTTCTTTGGTGGCTGCAGATTGATCCAATACAACAGCTGGTAGCATAGTTGCCGCTTCGAATAATTTGGCTGTTTTACTGTAAATCACCTGCATGTAACTTTGTTCAGTTGTATCCGGATCATTACAGTTCATCAGCTGCAACACTTCACCTTCAGCAATCACATTGGTTGCATCAGCGAGGATCTGCATCACTTCCATATTTTCCAGTCCGACCATCAACTGGAAAGAGCGGGTGTATATAAAGTCACCAACCAGCACGCTTGCAGCATTGCCAAATTCAGCATTGGCAGTTGGTTCACCACGGCGAAGAGCTGACTCGTCAACCACATCATCATGCAACAAGGTTGCAGTGTGGATAAATTCAATGATGGTCGCCAGTGTAATGTGCTTGTCGCCCTGATACCCTAATGCTTTAGCTACTAAAAGTGCCAGCATGGGGCGGATACGTTTGCCGCCACTATTGACTATATATAAGCCAAGTTGATTAACCAGTGCGACGTCAGATTGCATTTGGTCGCTGATAAGTCGATTAACGGCAAGCATGTCTTGCTCAATCAATCTCTGGATCGCTTTGATATCCATAACGCTCCGAGCTAAAGCCTCATTCAGGGATGTTCGAGCCGCAAGTGTACATTAAAATTCACCGTGACTCGATAACTTGCCGTAATAGAGGTTAAAAAATCAGTGCTTTTGTATGTTTTTTGCGCTTGAAGGCTGTTTCTGATCAGAATTCTAGTGTTGAAAAGCAAAAAAAGAGCTTGGCTTATCACACCTATTCGTTAGAATAAATGAAAATATTATTACGCCCTCAAGTTAGCTATTTTTTATTCATTTATTTGCGATCTAGGGCTTGCGTGAAGTGGCACATTAGCGTAAACTTCGCGCCCTATTGAAGAATATTAAGTTGCGTCGATTTGAGGGCGCACAGACGGAGTTAATTATGTACGCGGTTTTCCAAAGTGGTGGTAAACAGCACCGTGTGACTGAAGGTCAAACAATTCGTCTAGAGAAACTAGACGTTGAGACTGGTGCATCAATTGAATTTGATTCAGTACTTCTTGTAGCTGATGGTGAAAAAATCGAGATCGGTGCGCCGTTCGTAAACGGTGGTAAGATTACAGCTGAAGTTGTATCTCACGGTCGTGGCGAGAAAATTAAGATCGTTAAATTTAGACGTCGTAAGCATTCTCGTAAGCAGATGGGCCACCGTCAGTGGTTCACTGAAGTTAAAATCACTGGCATTAGCGCTTAATTTAGAGGTACAGAAAGATGGCACATAAGAAGGCAGCTGGTAGTACTCGTAACGGTCGCGATTC
This sequence comes from Pseudoalteromonas rubra, assembly GCF_001482385.1. Taxonomy (NCBI): domain Bacteria; kingdom Pseudomonadati; phylum Pseudomonadota; class Gammaproteobacteria; order Alteromonadales; family Pseudoalteromonadaceae; genus Pseudoalteromonas; species Pseudoalteromonas rubra. Next base: position 2,172,709 of record NZ_CP013611.1, on the reverse strand, counting down.
AGAAAGTAAACGCTTAGGTGTTAAGCGTTTCGGTGGTGAATCTGTACTAGCGGGTAACATCATTGTTCGTCAACGTGGTACTAAGTTCCACGCTGGTACTAACGCAGGTATCGGTAAAGACCACACAATCTTCGCAAAAGCAGACGGTAAAGTTGTTTTTGAGCAGAAAGGTCCTTTAAACCGTAAATACGTTAGCATCATTGCTGAGTAATCGGTAAAAAGAATACTGAAAAACCCCGCTTAGGCGGGGTTTTTTGTTTTTATAGAGCAGAGCCTGAATTTTGCTTTAACCTTATTCCTGTCAAATACGCGCCACAGACCGGTAGTTAGGCATTTGCCCATGCTGATCAAGCCGCTATGAACTTGCTATAATAGCAGGTGCTGAACAACCAGTAAGAGAGTAACCATGAAGTTTGTCGATGAAGTAGAGATCCGCGCGGAAGCCGGAGACGGTGGAAGCGGTGTCGTTTCATTTCGCCGCGAAAAATTTGTACCCGACGGTGGCCCTGATGGGGGCGATGGCGGAGACGGAGGTAGCGTTTATCTTGAAGCAGACGAAAACCTCAATACCCTGATTGATTATCAGTTTGAGCGTTTCCATCGTGCCGAGCGTGGCACCAATGGTCATGGCCGTAATATGACGGGTAAAAAGGGCACCGACTTAATTCTGAAAGTGCCAGAAGGGACGCGTGTAACTGATGTTGATACGCAGGAGTGCCTGGGTGACTTGACTAAACATGGACAAAAACTACTGGTCGCCAAAGGCGGTTATCATGGTTTAGGTAATACACGCTTTAAATCGAGCACAAACCGTGCGCCAAGACAGAAAACACTGGGAACGCCTGGCGAAGTACGCAACCTGAAGCTGGAGCTGATGTTGCTGGCTGATGTCGGGTTGCTGGGTTTGCCGAATGCAGGTAAATCAACCTTTATTCGCAGTGTGTCGGCGGCAAAGCCTAAAGTGGCAGATTACCCATTCACGACTTTAGTGCCTAACCTGGGTGTAGTACGTCCTGAAGCAAACAAATCGTTTGTGATCGCCGACATTCCGGGTTTGATTGAAGGTGCATCAGATGGTGCCGGTTTGGGGATCCGCTTCCTGAAGCATCTGGAGCGTTGTCGTGTGTTACTGCACGTTGTCGATGTCATGCCCGTCGATGGTACAGACCCAGTTGATAATGCGTTTGCAATCATCAATGAGCTGCATCAGTACAGCCCAAAACTGGCTAACAAGCCGCGTTGGTTGGTGCTGAATAAAATCGATCTGCTTGCAGAGGATGAGTTAGAAGAGGTTTGTCAGCGTATTGCCGAAGAGCTGGATGCTGAACAGGTGTACCGTATCTCTGCTGCCAATAAGTTTAATACACAGCAGTTGTGCTACGACATTCAGGGTCTGCTGGATAGCATGCCACGTGATAAGTTCGAAGAGCAGGAGCAGGAAGAAGTCGAGTTCAAGTGGGATACTTACCACCGCCAGGCAACTCAGGATAACGATGATGACTGGGATGACTGGGACGAAGATGACTACGACGTAGAAGTCGTCTACGAAAGATAAGCGCAACCCGTATTAGCGTCTTACTAAACGGGTTGGTAAAAAAAGGGCCTCTGGCCCTTTTTTAGTATAAAAGTATGAGTGGAGTGCATTGTGATAATATCAATGATTGCAGCGATGGCAAACGGACGTATCATTGGCGATGATAACGCCATGCCCTGGCATTTACCGGCTGACTTGAAGCATTTTAAAGCCGTCACCTTGAATAAACCTGTAGTTATGGGACGCAAAACATTCGAGTCTATTGGTCGCCCTCTTCCTGGCAGGCGAAATATTGTGATCAGCCGAAATTCAAATTATAACGCTGAGGGAATTGAGGTGGTTTCATCACCACAAGACGCTTTGGCCTTAGTTGACGGATGTGAAGAAGTTATGATCATTGGAGGTGGAAATATTTATGAACAGTTTCTACCCTTAAGTAATCGGCTTTATTTAACATACATTGACTTAGATGTTTCTGGCGACACGCGCTTTCCTGACCACACTCAGGCCGGTGAGTGGGAAGAAGTTGCAAGCGAAGCATATGAAGCAGATGAGAAAAATTTGTATAGTTATAAGTTCGTAACTCTAAATAAAGGAATATAACTTTGTTGCTAACAATTGTATTGGTTGATACAATATTGAGCGTTTGTTCTTACGAAAAAAGTACTAGGTGATTGGTGATGAAAGTAATTCCTTTAGTTATTGGTGTGAGTCTTGGCGTTTCGGCATTAACCGTAAGTTTTGCGAGCAAAGCAAACGATCAGTTGGCAGTGTCTTTGTGTGAATATATTGCGGCTGACGACAAAAGACGTATCCGCAGTACGCTAAAGAGCTCACGGGTTAAAATCCGTAACGTATATGATTCAGTTCAGTGTAATGGTAACAACATGCTACGCCATGCAATCGCTAACAACGCGGTAGATGCAGGCGAGTTTATCGTTAAGAGCTTACCTAAAAGTGCATTATCTGATGGCGCTGACATCGCTTGGGCTGAGAGCAACGGCCATGGTGGCTCAGCTTTGATCGCAGCCATTAAAAAGCGTGCTGGTCTGTAAGAATTCTATCGGACTTAGCGTCTGATTATCTTGAAGTATTTGGAAATGCCCGCTCACTTTTAGTGAGCGGGCATTTTTTATTCTCACAGCAGTAAAAGGGATATTATTAAACTTGCACTGCCAGCGGATTCGATTAGAATACTCTGTCACACAACTATTCTTATGGTGAGAAATTCTTCCGCCATTTTATGTAATAATGGATGAACTATGAAAGCTGTAATTCCTGTAGCTGGACTTGGTACGCGGATGTTACCTATGACGAAGGCTATCCCCAAGGAAATGTTGCCTTTAGTCGATAAACCTCTTATTCAATATATAGTGAAAGAGTGCGCAGCTGCGGGCATTTCCGAAATTGTCTTGGTGACCCATTCGTCAAAGAATGCGATTGAGAACCACTTTGATACCAGTTTTGAACTGGAAGCAACACTGGAAATGCGGGTTAAGCGTACCCTGCTGGAAGAGGTTCGTTCAATTTGCCCTGAAGGCGTTACTATCATGCATGTTAGGCAAGGCGAAGCAAAAGGGCTTGGTCATGCGGTCCTGTGTGCAAAGCCTATTGTTGGTGATGACGATTTCGTGGTTGTCTTGCCTGATGTGATCCTGGATGAGTATACGGCAGATCAAAGCAATGAGAATCTGGCGGCTATGGTCAAGCGTTTCTTAGACACTAAGCTAAGTCAGATTATGCTTGAGCCGGTTCCTCAGCAAGACGTCAATAAGTATGGTATTGCAGACATCCAGGGCGTTGAGCTTAAGCCAGGCGAAAGTGCACCAATCAGTCATATGGTCGAGAAGCCGCCTGTTGATAAAGCACCTTCTAATCTTGCCGTTGTGGGTCGCTATGTATTATCACGGAATATCTGGCCTTTGCTTGAGCGTACGCCATTGGGAGCCGGAGGCGAGATCCAGCTAACGGATGCAATTGATATGCTGATGGAAAGTGAAACCGTTGAAGCATTCCACATGAGTGGCCGGGCTCATGACTGCGGCGATAAGTTGGGTTATCTGAAAGCTATCGTTCAGTACGCAATGCGTGATGAAAAACTGGGCGAAGACTTCAGTGAGTTCGTAAAAGCACTGTAACCTTATCCGCCATGATACGAAAACCCGACTCAATGTCGGGTTTTTTGTGTTCGTTTGGCACCTCGTATAGGTTTAGCGCACAGCGCTTGTCAAATTAATGCCCATGACGCTCTGTAAAGCGTTGCCAGTGAATGTTGGGGTTTATGACCCTAACTTGTGTTAGCACTTGTTTGAGCTGATGTGCTTTGGGCTGGGTGAGGATCTGACCATCCTGTTTCAGTCCCAGCAGATAGAGCATAGCGGCTTTGTTGCCCTGCTGAATGGCGGAAATGTGTATCTGCTGCTCAAAGTTCAGTCTCAGGCTGCTGATGGCGGTTTTCATGCCTTGCTGATCCACATTAGGTAATCCGCACTTTTGCAAATAGCCAAGACGCTCGCCCTCTCCGGAAAACCAGATCCTGACTTTCTCACTGAAGCGCCCCGACTTGGCTGGCAAATCAAACATCAGCCGGGTCTGGCCTTGTTGCTCTACAAAGTGCAGGTAATCTTGTAATCCGGCATGCCACAGGGCTGGGTGGATCGGCACGAACCGGGCCTGCAATTTACCGTGCGTATGAAATGTAAAGCCACGAACCTGCTCTTGTTTAGTGATATCAGAGAGCGTCAGGTTGCCAATTTCGTCACTGTAGGCCCCGGTATAATATGCCAGCACAGGTAACCAGAAGTGCCAATGCTTTGGCTGCTCACGCTTTTGTTTTTCGTCACCATAAATGTAGCCGTTAAACAGGGTATACAGCTCCATGTTGGAAAATGCGCGTCGGCCTAAATGAGATTTCATATGATTGCGCTATACCTTGTGCCTAAATAGTTCACACAATTCAAAGGATTACTAAGAATGAATCGAGATCAGTGTATCGGCTTTTGCTAATAAGCAAAAGTCTAATGTTAATGTAGTAACCAGATACTACCCCTTTAACGGCGATCAGACGTAAGATCGGATAAATAGGTCAAACAGGTGATACGCAACAGAGAGGCAAGGTTTTTGACTTCCCCCTGACGCGCCAGTACTTCCTGATAGAGGGTGGAAACGAATTCAGCCACACTGAGTTGCTCTTTGGTGGCTATCTCCTGTAACAGATCCCAGATCTGACGCTCTAGTGCCAGGCTGGTTACGGCCCCCTGAATCCGCAGTGAGCGGCGGATTACTTCATAGCTGGCGGGATCGGCCGCGGCATACAATTCACACATAGAGGACTCCTTGATGGCAAAACTCATTCACAGCATGGTTCGGGTAATGGATCTGCAAAAATCTTTGGCATTTTATCATGATGTACTGGCACTCGGCGAGCGCAGGCGCATTGAGTTTGAGCACTTTAGTCTGATTTATCTGGGCAATGAAGAGGCTGAGTTTGAACTTGAGTTGACCTGGAATCATGATACGCAGCAGCCATATGAGTTGGGTAATGGCTATGGTCATATTGCCGTTGTCGTGGATGACTTATCACCTGTGCATGCAAAGGCAGAGGCACTCGGTTACCAGCCTAAGGAGATGAAGTCGTTTTATAATGGCGATACTCTGGTAGCACGTTTTTTCTTTGTTGCTGACCCTGATGGCTATCAGGTTGAAGTGATCGAGCGTTCTGAGATGTTTAAATAAACCTGGCTTAGCTCTGACTAAGCCATGGCAAATTCACTGCGGTTGGGCAACCAGCGCTGAACTAGCGGTTCAACGGCCTGTGAGTGCTGTTGGAGTAAAGTAAAGGCCAGACTGCGAACTTGTGGTAGCAACACTTTGTCCCGGCTTAAGTCGGCAATTTTCAGCTCAGCTAGCCCCGTTTGGCGAGTGCCAAGAACCTCTCCGGGCCCGCGGATCTCTAAATCTCGCTCGGCAATCACAAAGCCATCATTACTGTCACGCAGCACGCCCAGTCGCTTTTGCGCTGTTGCTGACAAAGGTGCATGATAAAGTAACAAACAATGCGAAGCGATGTCTCCCCGGCCAACCCGGCCTCGTAACTGATGCAGCTGCGCCAAACCCAGACGTTCTGGGTTTTCTATAATGATCAGGCTTGCATTGGGGACATCTACTCCGACTTCTATCACAGTGGTTGCAACCAGCACATGGCTTTTTGCCTGCTTAAAGTCTTGCATGATCTGCTGTTTTTCTTGTGCCTTCATACGGCCATGAACCAGCGCAATATTCAGCTCTGGCAGCGCTTTAGTGAGTTGTTCTGCTGTGTCTTCAGCCGCCTGGCATTGCAAGGCTTCGGATTCATCAATCAAAGTACACACCCAGTAGACCTGGCGCTGCTGTTCGATACAGGCACGCCGAACACGCTCAATCACCTCATCGCGGCGAGTATCCGGGACGGCGACGGTTGTGATTGGTGTGCGCCCGGGTGGTAGCTCATCAATCACTGAGGTTTCCAGATCGGCATAGGCGGTCATTGCCAGCGTGCGTGGGATGGGTGTTGCCGTCATGACCAGCTGGTGCGGGTAGCAGTCGTTAAACTTGCCCTTTTCGCGTAACGACAGGCGCTGGTGAACACCAAAACGGTGTTGTTCATCAATGATGATTAGGGCCAGATTACTAAACTGCACTTGCTCCTGAAACAGTGCATGCGTGCCAACGACCATTTGTGCCTGCCCTGAGCTGATGCGTTCCAGCACGCGCTCGCGCTCTTTGCCTTTGGTCTTACCTGCCAGCCACACCACTTCTATGCCCAATGCGGCAAACCAGTTCTGAAAGTTGATATTATGCTGCTCTGATAAAATCTCGGTGGGGGCCATCAGAGCGACCTGATAGCCTTTGGCAATGGCCGTGAGTGCGCTCAGTGCTGCAACCAGGGTTTTACCTGAGCCTACGTCACCCTGCACCAGTCGCATCATCGGAAAAGGGTGTTGCAGATCCCCTTTAATTTCGGCTACGACCCGGCTTTGTGCTGACGTAGGTTTAAAAGGCAGCTGGGCCAGAAACTCCGTCTCTAGCATATTATTCGGCGGTAGCGATACCGCCTTAACGGCCTGACCTTGCTGTCTGAGTTGCAGCAGGCTAAGGTTTTGCGCCAGCAATTCTTCAAACGCCAGCCGCTGTTGCGCCGGGTGCTGACCCAATTCCAGTTGATCCAGTGCCACATCCTGAGGCGGCTGATGGAGTGTGAGTAAGGCTTCTTTTAAGCTCAGCTGGTTAGGCCTGAACTGAGCGGGGAGGTGATCTTCAATGTCGTACTTTTGCAGCAAAGCGATAGCTTGCTCGGCAATGGCACGAATGCTTAGTTGCTTCAGCCCTTCAGTGGTTGGATAGACCGGCGTGAGTGTATCCGCGCCTTGCGGTGTTTCACTGAGCTCGTCGCGAATACCGTATTCGGGGTGAGCCATTTCCAGACCGACCCGGCCACGGCGCACTTCGCCAAAGCAGCGCATGATTTTGCCGCTTTGCATGGCGTTTTTTTGCGCTGCGCTGAAGTTGAAAAAGCGCAGGGTAATGCGGCCCGTCCCATCGTTGATCTGGCACACCAGCATACGGCGTTTACCGAAGGTGATGTTGGCTTGCTCGATTTCGCCTTCAACACTGACATGGGTATGTGGCATCAATTCGGCGATGCGGTAGGTTCTGGCTCTGTCTTCATAACGCAGTGGCAGATGAAAGAGCATATCCTGAACACTGCGGATCCCCAATTTGGCCAGCCGCTCTGCGGCCTTCGGGCCGACTCCCTTAAGATCGGTCATGGCGTACTGGGCTAAATTGGGAAGAGACATAATTATCCTTTTTGACTGAATTTCAGTGTGTTCCAGAAAGCATCGTCGGCCACGATTTCACCCAGCTCATCCAGAGCCGGGTAGGGCAGGCCTTTTTCTACACAGCGATTAGCAATGATAGGGTGACAGCCTTCGAACAAGAGTTTGTGTTTAATCGCCGGATCGAGCATATCGTTACGCTGATATAGCCCTGCTGCTTCGCGTTGACGCTGTGCTTCGTATAAGATCAATGCGGCGGCCACCGAGACATTTAATGACTGTACCATACCAGCCATTGGGATCACGATATGCTGATCGGCGTGTTCGAGCGCTCTGTCTGAGATCCCAAGACGCTCCTGTCCCACAATAACGGCCGTTGGCTTAGTATAATCAATCTCACGAAAATCCACGGCTGTATCACTCAGATTGGTGGCCAGCAGCTGGATCCCAGGATTTTGTGCACGGATAGTGGCAACGGCCTGATCGATGTCATCGTGCATATGGGTTTCTACCCAGTTTTTACTGCCACCTGAGGTGTTATTGGTCAGGCGTCTTTGCTCTTGCGGCCATACCGCATGAACATGATGGCAGCCGACCGCATCGGCTGTACGCACTATGGCCGACAGATTGTGGTGCTTGTGTACTTCATCTAGGCACACAGTTAAATCAGTCTGGCGTTGATCCAAAATGCGCTTCACGCGCTGAAAACGGTTTTCTTCCATCATTACAGCTCTTAACTACAAAATTGCCGCGATTATAACAAAAAGCACCCCGCTAAGGCATTACTTCGCGCATTATTGGTGCCTGCAGGGAGATCAGGGTCTCGGTTGACTGAATGGCCTCGATTGTCTGGATCTTATTGATCAGCACGTCCTGCAGATGGTCAATAGAACGTGCCATGACTTTGATAAAAATGCTGTAGTTGCCTGTGGTGTAATAGGCTTCAACAACTTCTTCAAAGCCTTCCAGCTGCTCAATGGTTGCCGGATAATCCCGTGCATGCTTGAGGTTTACGCCGATAAAACAACAGACATCATAACCCAGCTGTTTGGCATCTATACTGACCCGCGTGCCGACTATAATACCGGCCTGTTTCATTTTCTCGACCCGTACATGAATGGTCCCCGCACTGACGGTAAAGCGCTTGGCTAATTCGGCGTAGGGGGTTCTGGCGTTGTCCATTAAGGCATGAAGGATAGAACGGTCGAGATTATCGATTTGATAACTTTCCATGGGTATTTCGCACGCTAATTATTGATTCAATAATTATTAAAGCTAATTTTTGATGAAAAAAATAGTGTAAAGGTGTTTTTGTTGTGGACTATTGAATCTTTGTGCGTTTTTGTTGAGGATAGGTTTAACGCAGCAAGCCTGCATCGTTATTCAACACCATTGGGAATGAGGAAACCGATATGTTGCAACAGTATCTGCAAACACAACAACAAATAGCCCGTGCGAAAGCACTTTTTTCACAACAACTGACTGATAAGTTAGGCCTGATCGAAGTACAGGCACCTATCCTGGCAAAGGTAGGAGATGGTATTCAGGACAACCTCAGTGGCACCGAAAAAGCGGTGAAGGTTAAAGTTAAAACGCTCAGCGACAGCGACTATGAAGTGGTTCATTCACTGGCGAAGTGGAAGCGTAAAACGCTTGGTGACTATGGCTTTGGAGCAGGGCAGGGGTTGTATACACATATGAAGGCGTTGCGCCCGGATGAAGACAAACTATCCCCAATACACTCTGTGTATGTTGATCAGTGGGATTGGGAGCAGGTGATCTGTGCACAGTCTGAACGCTCTTTAGATAAGCTCAAAGACACAGTTCGTACATTATATGGCGCGATCCGTGAAACTGAACAGCAACTGGCTTCTGAATATGGGCTGACGCCGTTTTTACCGGAGCAAATCACGTTTGTACACAGTGAGGCGCTGCGCCTTATGTATCCTGACTTTAGTGCTAAGCAAAGAGAAAAAGCGATTGCTCAGGAGTACGGTGCTGTGTTTCTGATTGGTATCGGCGGTGAACTGGGAGATGGCAAAATCCATGATGTCAGAGCACCGGATTACGACGACTGGTCAACGCCAACGTGTGAGCAGTATCAAGGGTTGAACGGTGATATTCTGGTCTGGAACCCCGTGCTCGAAGATGCCTTTGAAATTTCCTCTATGGGGATCCGGGTATGTCCGGACAGCTTGCAACGCCAATTGAGTCTGACGCAGGATGAGCAAAGGTTAGAGCAGGACTGGCACCAGAGTTTGCTGGCGGGGGCATTACCACAAACCATAGGTGGTGGTATTGGCCAGTCTCGTTTGGTGATGTTGTTATTACAAAAGCAACATATCGGTCAGGTCCAGGTTGGTGTGTGGCCTGAGCATATTAAAACTGAAGTTTCTGGGTTACTTTAGAGGCGATGGCGACACTCAATGAGGGAGCCCGGTTGGGCTCCCTCACATCTTAAATTCAATTTCTATTTTGCCTTCAAGTAATCTGGCGCTGCATGGCGGATAGCTGCGATTGGTTTTATAGACCTTGTCGAAAATATGTATCTCGACGCCTGAGTGCAGCGAGGTATTGACCACTAGCTGAGTGTTATCGAGTAAGTCATGCAAAGTATGGTCTAACTCTGACAGCTGATGCTCCAGCGCCTCGGCCTGCTTACAATAGTGCTTCTGTGTGGCACCTATCTTGGCCAGCAAGGCTTTTTTCTTATCGGCGTCTTTCACGTGTTCGGCTTTTTCGACGGCTTTTTGCAAATTGTCGATCTGTTCATCGGTTAGGCTTAGTTCCTTCAGGCACAGATCAGTTCGTTCAGTGATTTCTATACCACTGCGTGCCAGATAGATTGCCATGGTTGCCCCTGAGCTGCTGCCGATTTCGCCAGCAACCAGCATTTTTGCATCAAATATGGTGCCGCCGATCAGCTTGCCCTTGGGCGACTCATCCAGGCCAACCTGTAGCAGGTTTGCAGCTTTGATATCACAGTGATTACTTTGTTTCTGGATAAAGACATTGTTGCCTTCCAGGTAGGTGTACTGACCGTGGCTGATCTGGACGTCGCCTTTGGCTATCAAACGGCAGGTGAGCCCTTGATCGTCATTGCGATGATCCAGGTGACCAATAACACCACCACGTACTTCGATGTTACCATCGGAAGTCAATTCCCCCGACTCTACGGTCCCCATGACCGTGATATCACCGTGCGCTTTGATCTTCATGCCTGGGTCGACATTATGGGTAACCAGCACACTGCCGCTAAATTCAATATGGCCGCTTCGCACATTGACGTCACTGATGGTATAGATATCGTCTACCCGCATACCATTCTGAATATCCGACGGACAACCGGCAATAGTTGAGATCAGTTGTAATGGGTTAGTTGGGGAAATCTTGGTGCCTTCACCGGCCACCAGCTGAAAGCTATCTCCAGGCTTAGGTGTAATGCTGTCTCCGGTAACCGTAAAACCTTCTTTCCCAGGGGTTGCCGGTCTTTGCGTGACCAGTAAAGTACCGGGGGCAACACTGGCCAATGCGCCAAAGTCGCGCATATCGACGGTGCCGTCTTCACGTAACTTGGGTTGGTTCAGGCGCTCTTTCAATGTTTGAACATGGGGAATTAACTTTGCAGGCAGGCCATTTTCAGGTGGCCGCCCTTGTGCGATTACACCGGTTACCTCAGTACCTGGTATGGACTCAAGCTGTTGCTTGAGTAAATTCTCGAGATAAACCTGTTTGTAGCCCCGGGTGACACCGACTTTGACTATGGCGCGCTTGGCATCTTCCAGGCTGATCATTTTACCACCCTGTGCGGTAGTGAGTTTGGCGATGGCCTGCATTTTGTCGTTGATCAGTGCGACTTCGATATGGGCATCTTTTTGTTGCGCCACAATCAGCTGAGTGACAGGCGTATCTTGTTTGAAGTAAGCGGCAATAGATTCATGATCTATTGCACAGTCAGCATAGGGAGTGCGCTCGAGTGCTTCAACCACAAACGCTGCACTGGGGGGCGACGCAGCAGCGACGTCCATCAATATATTGCCATTTTTTGCGAGTTTAAACACAGGCTTATCCTTATTGCTTTAAACCAACTACGATAATGAATACCTCAAATTGCCTAAAAATGCGGCGTTACCAAAGTTGCACAAAGTGCTTCGTATAACACCAGATTGCTAAATTAATAGTATGCGGTCAAGTGTTTAAGATCAAAGTTAAGAGCATGAAAAATCATTGTACAGATAAGTAAAAGCCCGCATTAAGCGGGCTTGAGTTATATAACTAATAGACACGGCGCCTTAGTTGGTTGAAGGCAGCTCCATGATGCCATCAATCTCAATTTGTACGCCCTTAGGCAGCTCTTTTACGCCGATAGCAGCCCGTGCCGGGTAGGGCGTTTTAAAGTGCTGACTCATGATCTCATTGACGGTAGCAAAGTTGCTCAAGTCAGTCAGGAAGATGTTAACCTTGACCATGTCTTGCAACTGGCCGCCCGCTTCTTCACACACGGCAGTCAGGTTTTTAAAAACCTGTTGTGTTTGCTCTGCAAAATCTTCTGAGATCACTTCCATTGTTCCAGGCACCAAAGGGATCTGCCCCGAAAGGTAAACCGCCGTACCGACTTTAACTGCCTGACTGTAGGTGCCGATTGCTGCCGGCGCCTGATCGGTTGAAATAATGGCTTTATTCATTGTCTTTCCTTTATCGCTTCCTGGTTACACGTTGTACATCTGGCATTACCCGGATCCGGCGCATAATATTTGCAACGTGGATCCTGTCTTTGACGGTAACACCCAGGTCAATCACGTACAGGTTGCTCTCTTTTTCTTCGGTTGCAATCTCCACAATATTGGCTTGTGTACTTGCAACCACATTGGTTAATTTGGCCAACGCACCCTGGTGGTTGATGATCTCAACCCGCAGTGCTGCGATGTATTCTTTTTCGGGGTTATCTTCCCACTTTACCACAAAGTACTTGGCACGTTCATTTTGCCAGCCTTTAATGTTTTTACATTCCTGGCGGTGGACCATTAAGCCCTTGCCCTGGCTAACATAGGCGGTAATGTCATCACCCGGGACAGGTCGGCAACACTTGGCATAAGTGACCAGCATACCTTCTGTACCAATGATCGGCGCTTTGGCTTTTTGTGCCAGGCTCTCGATTTCATCATCGGCTTGTAGCAGGCGCTTTGCAACTAGCATACTCATGATGTTGCCGTTGCCAATTTCCACTAGCAGCTCAAGCACGGTGTTCAGGTCATTCTCTTCCAGTACTCGGTCTATTTGCTCGGTTGGAATATCGTCCAGCTTATGTTCACCCAGTGCGGAGTCAAGTAAGCGTCGACCCAGCAGGATAGACTCTTCCTGGTGCTGGCTCTTAAGGTAGTTACGTACTCCCAAGCGCGCTTTACCTGTGACAATAAAGTTTAACCAGGTGGCATTGGGGTGTGCACCAGAACTGGTGATCACCTCAACAGTTTGCCCGGTGTCCAGCGCTTTGCTGAGTGGATAAGGCTTACGGTTAACGCGCGCGCCAACACAGGTGTTACCGACGTCGGTATGAACGGCATAGGCAAAGTCGACGGCTGTTGCGCCCATAGGTAATTCAATGATGCGCCCATCCGGCGTAAAGACATAAATTTCTTCCGGGAACAGCTCGGTCTTCACGTTTTCGACAAACTCAAACGATGAGCCAGCACTTTGTTGTAACTCAAGCAGGCTTTGCATCCATTGTCTGGCGCGTTGCTGTGCGGTATGGCCCGCCGTGTCGCCGGACTTTTTATACATCCAGTGCGCTGCAACCCCTTTATCAGCCATATGATCCATATCATGGGTGCGAATTTGGATCTCTACCGGAATACCATGCGGCCCGACCAAAGAGGTATGCAGTGACTGATAGCCATTGGTCTTAGGTACAGCAATGTAGTCTTTAAAACGGGTTTCTATGGGCTTGTAAAGGTTGTGTGCCACACCCAGCACCCGGTAGCAGGTATCTATGCTGTTGACGTTGATGCGAAAAGCGTAAATGTCCATCACTTCGTTGAACAGCAGCTCTTTGTTGAGCATCTTTTTATAAATGCTGTACAGGTGCTTTTCACGGCCACTGACCGACGCATCAATGCCTGCTTCTTCCAGGCGAGACTCTATCTCTGACTGGATATTGCTAATCACTTCTTTACGGTTACCCCGCGCTTTGGCCACTTCTGATTTGAGTGCTCTGTGACGCATGGGGTATAAGGCCGAAAAGCCCAGGTCTTCAAGTTCGTTCTTAATGTCATGGATACCAAGACGATTGGCGATAGGGGCAAAGATTTCCAGGGTTTCACGGGCTATCCGGCGGCGTTTTTCCGGACGTAAAAAGCCTAGCGTGCGCATGTTGTGGGTGCGGTCAGCCAGTTTGATGAGGATCACCCGGATATCCTGGGTCATGGCCATGATCATTTTACGGTAGTTTTCGGCCTGAAACTCTTTTTTATCTTTAAAGTCGAGTTTGTCCAGCTTACTAACACCCGCCACCAGTTCGGCAACTGTATCACCGAAGATTTCGGCGAGATCGGTCTGGCTGAAGTCGGTGTCTTCGATCACATCATGCATCAATGCTGCCATCAGTGTTTCGTGGTCCAGCTTCATACTGGCCAGGATCTGGGTGACTTCAACAGGGTGAGTAATATAAGGCTCGCCGCTGGAGCGGGTTTGCCCTTCATGCGCTTCGCGGGCAACCACGTAGGCTTTTTGCACCAGTTCCACATCTTCGGGTGACAGATACTCTGATATTTTTTTCTTTAAGCCTTCAAACAGATACATTCACACTCCAATGTTCCAGCGAAGTTATATCAAACGCGTATTAACCTACCTGCAGTCAGGCTATAACACCTTTACCCTGGTCGGTATGACATTTGATTGGTATTAATAATAAGTTAAGTACTGAATATACGATGAATTGACGTCGAAGCCAATCGACTAACACATTTATTAGTCTAGATAGAGGTGTTCAGTGACCTGTACTGTAGAAACAATAACGCCAGCTAAAAAGCTGGCGTTATTGTCGTACTGGTCGCAGTGGATTAGCGATTGCCACCCACAATTGCAGCAACAGCAGCAAGCTCTGCAGCTTCCTGAGTTTGTTGCTCTTCGCGATCGATCATGTCCAGTGAATCGCTGGTGACCATGCCTTTTTCGATTTCGCGTAATGCGATTACGGTTGGCTTGTCATTTTCAGCTTCAACCAGAGGGTCTTTACCACCGACTGCAATCTGACGAGCGCGACGCGCTGCAACAAGAATTAGGTCGAAACGGTTACCAATTTTATCTACTGCGTCTTCTACTGTTACGCGAGCCATCGAAGCACTCCAAAAAATTCAATACATTTAGCAAAGGGCTAGTCTACTAAAAAGCGCCGGATTCGCCAAGTATATGGTTAAAAAATATCGGGTCGTTATGGCTTTATATGGCAGCAATCTTTGCTGCCAGTGCGAAACCCCGAACAGTCGGCCGCCGATGTGACTTACTTTAGCAGTTCGGCTATCAATGCCTGCTGGCTCAACTGTTGCTTTTTCAGCTCCAGACGCGCAGCCACGACGATGTGCTCCAGTTCATTCAGCGCAGTCTCAAAGTCATCATTGACCAGTAGATAGTCGAATTCATTGTAGTGAGAGCATTCAGATTTGGCTTGCTCCATACGCGAGGCAATGATTTCCTGAGAGTCCTGCCCTCGGTTATTCAAACGCTCTTCCAGTGCCTGCTTTGACGGCGGCAGAATGAAGATGGTTTTTACTTCAGGCAGCAGCTCGCGAACCTGACGGGCACCTTGCCAGTCAATGTCCAGGAACACGTCAATACCCTGTGCAAGCTGGTTTTCGATGGCCTGTTTAGAGGTGCCGTAGTAGTTATCAAAAACCTGCGCCCATTCGAAAAAGTCATTCTGGTTGATAAGCGCTTTAAACTCATCCACCGAGACAAAATGGTAGTGCTCGCCATTATGCTCTCCCGGGCGAGGCGCGCGAGTTGTATGTGACACCGAGACCCTGACTTTATCTTGTCTTTCCAGCAGGGCTTTAATCAAACTTGACTTTCCGGCACCAGAGGGCGCTGAAAGAATAAACAAATTACCGCGATTTTGATGTGGCATACGTCAGACCTATAGGGTTGCAGTACAGCGATGTGAACGTTGCAACACCGCTGGTTGTCCAAAAGAGTTATTTTAAAGCCATATCACCTAACTTACCAGCCTCATCATGTTCAATCGCTGCGTTGCAGCACAAACACCTGGTAGCCAAACTCGCCCAGATAACGCTCGTAGATGGCAATTTCCCGGGCCATGTCCTGAAGCGCAGCGGAATCTGGCTGGTGGCTCAGTCGTTGTGTAACCTCAGCTTTGAGCGGCACATAATAGTCTGCCCAGGCCTGCTCACTCAGCGTAAAGTGGCTTAAGACCCGAAAACCGGCCTGCTCAATCTGTGCCAGTCGTACAGCAACTGTTTGCATATCCGGGTATTCCTGTTGCCAGAAGGTGATTGCCTCCTGAGAGGGCGTCTCGTTTAACCACACCAAATCGCTGACCATCAGGCAGCCTGCTGAGCGCAGTAAGGGACGCCAGGCATTTAGTGCCGCTTCAAAGCCCATTATGTAAGCGGAGCTTTCGGCCCAGAGCAGATCAAAGCTGCCGCTCTGAAAGGGCAAAGCAGTCATACTGGCACACAGAGGGGTGACACGTTCGTCCAGTTCCGCGTGTTTTAGTCGCGCCGCCAGGCTATCGATTGCCTGCGCTTCATTATCCACCGCCGTGATCTGCGCTTGTGTCTCCTGTGCGAGTAACTCAGTAGCAAAGCCCTTACCACAGCCGATGTCCAGCACGGTGTGCGGTGTAAAAGGAATGTGCGTTAACGCCTTACGTGTATCGGTATTACTGCCGGGCCCCCAGCGTTCTAACTGATGAAAGACCGCCATAAAGTCGGCCATATAAGTGTCGTGTTCGTTCATGTCTTTTGATAACCATTTTAAATACAGGGTTTGTTGTTCATCAAACCCTTGTTGTTCAAGCCAGTTTCTGTGTGCATCGGGTGCCAGTTTATTGGCCTGTGCATGCCAGTCGCGCAGTGAACCGCGCCCAAGCAGGGCAGACAGCAAAGTATGCGCCTGCTGCTTATGTGCAATTTCGCTTTCCAGCTCAGCGAGCCTGTTGCTGAGCACGGTGCGATCTAGCTTGGCCTCCAGCGCCTGTTTGCATTCACTCAGCGTTAGTCCGCCAGCCTGTAGCTGTTGCAGCAGTCTGAGCTTTTGTAAGTCTCGCTCGCCATAAACCCGATAACCATTGTTGGCCCGGTTGCCACAGATCAGCCCCCGCTTTTCGTAATACAACAAAGTAGAGCGCGACAAACCCAGCTGTGCCGCCAATTCAGAAATCCGATACACCAAACCCGGCTCCTCTTTTACATATGCCAGACTGGCCAACAATAAGCGCGGTCAGGCGGTAACAAACGAAACGATAAACTATGAAGTTATAGACAGGTCAATGAGTGAGGGCAAATAAAGGTAAGGTTTGCCGCTCAGGGTTCAGGTTTGGGTGTTGTTACCGGGGTGAAGATAAACACGGATGCAAAGTGGAACAGGTTATAAAAGTATTCATAAAAGGTAGTTGGGTGTGTTAATTTTGTTTCTAAAATGTTTTATTTTGTAGTGTGGCTTGCTAGGTTAGCCTCAAGAATAAATAGGGAGATGCATGCGCGTGAAGAACAGTCCTGATAAGCGCAATCACAAAGTGGAGAACTTCAGGCGCTATGTGCAGCGCTCAATCCGCCAGTTGAGACATCACAGAGGCTGGTCCCAGCAAGAGCTGGCCAGGCGGCTTGGTGTTGACCAGGCCACCATCAGTAACTATGAATCCGGCAAAACCGATATGAGTTACGCCCAGATGTTCGAGCTGTTTCTGGTTTTTGGTAAAGATTTAACTGGTGTACTTAAACTCACCGATCTTGAAGAGCAAAGTCCTTCACCCGATGAAAAGCCAGAAAAGGAGTGATCCATGAATGAAATATATGCGGTTATGGAATATGCCCCTATTGCAATGATTTTGTTGGGTTTGATTCTTTGTTGGAACATTGCCACAGCGAGATGGTTTCTATTGACTTATGGCCTTTTTGAAACGTTTGAATTGGCGACTTTACCAATTACGTTGCAATGGACTACACACTATTATATTGCGGATATCTTCGTGAGTTTGATGTTTCTTATCCCCGTAGTCTACAGAAGAAGTTTTGCATATAAACTGTATACATGGTTGGGCTCTGAGTACTTTCTTACTGTCTACAAACGCCAAACTTTATCCATACAAGAGTGCTGTATACTTCTATTACTCGCTTTGATGTGTGTAGTTAATTTTATTACATGGATAGAAATACTGGCTTACAAGAGTTATCTGATTGACTCTGTACCGTTCAAACTCTATCTACGAGACAATATTATGTTAGCAATCCATGTGATTTTGAGCCTTGCTTTGCTGGTATTTGCTATTAATGCGCCGGTAAGGGATAGCGAGTTTAATCATGAAGGCGCTAGCTGAGTTTTCATTTTATACACAGTCAGTACTGAGACATTAAGCTGCTAATGCTCTTATGTGAGCAACATGAAGATTGAGGTCAAGCATGCTTTTTTGAGTCGTGTTTTTTGTAAGGAGTAAATTTTTAGGTGTCAAGAAGTCAGCTTAGTTAACTTTTTGAATCAATTAAGGAGGGTTTTAAACCATGAAACGATTGTCGAAAGATGACTTAAGAAAAACGGTTGGAGGAGGTGGTATTAGTAGCCCTGATGTCCCTGATCGTGCCCAGGCTGTGCATCCTGTTCCGCCAAAAAACAGTGGCGGCTAAAGCCAGCTTAATTGCTAAAACAAAAAGCGCGTTCAGCGCTTTTTTTATGAAGATATACATAATCTTGCTTTAGTCCGTGAATAGCGCTGGACAATCAGCTAATAACCTGTGCTAGCAGTTTTTATGCTTTACACATGGAATTGTTGCTGCGAGTTATCAAGACTGGTTAGGCTGGTTTTGAAGCAACCAGCTGGGACGCATGAAATATGCTAACTATAACCAACCTAATTAAACATTTCGGCAGCCATTGCGCGCTCAGGCTGGTTTCTTTTTCTGTAAAGCCGTGAAGAGCAACATGAGTAACATGGACAGCCCCCCAAACTAGCGTAAAAGCTTTGAGGCACGTTCGACTTTGAAACTGCTCACAATTGGTCTGTGAATTTACCAGTGGGTGTCAGCTAAAAATCCAGAGGAAAACCACAGTAGACTTAGCGGAGTTTATTGTTATGCCTTGTTGCGTTAGGCTAGCCGACAGATTAACCGGGCATATTTAAAAAGGCACTATTGTGTATGACTTGCAGCAATTATTCAGTCAGTTGAAAAAAATAACCTTAAATAGAAATACTCAGCCTGAACAGGTAGCGACTATTGAAGAGCTTATTAAGTTGAGTCAGGATCATGACGGTCACAAACGAGAAAATGCCGTTTTAAGGTTAGGTATGATGGGCGACCCGGTGGCTTTTCCCTGTCTAATTATTCGCGTGAATGATTGGGTGCCTCAAGTTCGATATGCGGCAGTAAAAGCGTTGAGCTACTTGATGGTAGATGAAAATGTTGAGGCCATTATTCAGTGTCTTCCTCAAGTATATCATCTACAGGATTGCCACAGAGCCAATCATCAAGATGTTATTCGGCAAGTGGAGGCTTTGCTGTTAACAGAAACAAACCGAGGCCATTTGTTGGCAGCTGTGCAAAGCGCAAACAGTTATGTGGCCAGGCTCTGCTTGAATTTAGTCATTGAACATCAGGTTGTTGATGCCCAAACATTGTTGCCTATGGCTTTTTCGAGTAAAGATGTTTTAGTCAGAGCCCATGCTTTTCGCTGGTCTGGTATTCACTATCCACAAGTGCTGGAGAAGCACTACCTAAGCTTATTAAATGATAAGTTTATGCCAATCCGAAAAGCCGTATTAAAGCACCTATTAATGGACACCAACAATGCTCAGGTGGCTGAAAAAGGGTTAGTTGATCGCCATTCCTCGGTACGTGAGCTGGCTGTAAAGCACTGTCAGGCAAATGGTAATGATGTTGTGGCATTTTACAGGGAGCATCTTACTAAAGACATAAGTACTAAGGCGGCTATCTGGGGGCTTGGCTATCTTAAGTGTGTTGGTGATTTGGATAAAATAAAATACTTTCATCAGCATGGTACACCCTCTCTCAGAAAACAGGCGCTAAACAGTCTGTTGAAGTTAGACTCTCATAATCGTTTGGTATATCTGTTGAACGGGCTAAGAGATCCCTCTCCTTCAGTATGTAAGGAGTCGGCAAGGCTGATGGTAAAAACACGGGTCTACCTGAATGCGAAAGCGTTGATGGATATCATTTGTGGCTCAGAACATCCGCATACCGCACGAGCATGTGTCGCGCTGTCTCATCAAATCAATAAGTGGGAAAGAGTGGTATTTTTACTGATGCTAATGTCAAACGAACAGGTCGTTTCTATGTTTGATGAAGGTCAGATTAAATCAGAGCTGGCGAATTGGGGGGATGACTATAACCGTTCATTTAGCCAGCCTACGCAAGCGCAAATCGATGAGATCAGGGTATTGATGGCGGGAGTACCCGCAACCAGGTTTAGTGAACGTTTCAGCAGCTTTGCACACGCCCTTAAAACATTGGGCATTCATTAAAGAGTTAAGAATCATTATGTTATATCTCCACGAAGGGCGGCAGTGGAAATTAAGCGCGGGAGTGTTGAACAAAAAAGCCCCAACAGCTGGGGCTTTTCAACGAGTTTAGTTTAAATCACTCAATATTCTGGATCTGTTCGCGCATTTGCTCAATCAGTACCTTGAGTTCAACGGCGGCGTTGGTGATCTCGGTATTGATTGATTTAGACGCCAGGGTGTTGGACTCGCGGTTGAACTCTTGCATCATAAAGTCCAGACGTCGGCCACAGGCGCCGCCTTTTTTCAGGATCTTATGGGTTTCTTTAACGTGTGACTTGAGGCGGTCGAGTTCTTCTGCCACGTCCTGTTTTTGCGCCAGGTAAATTAGCTCCTGCTCCAGGCGGTTCTCGTCGATTTCGGCTTTCAGGTCTTCCAGCTTAGCGGTGAGTTTTTCACGCTGCCATTTAGCCACTTCTGGCATATGGCCTTCAACAACGGCAACCTGCTCCAGAATACTATCCAGGCGGGTGGTGATCATGGTTTCCAGGTTGTTACCTTCGCTTGCGCGCGCTGCTTTAAATTCTTCAACCAGGGCATCAAAGCCTTTTAACAGCTCGCTGTTCACTGTGTCCAGATCCACTTCTTCGGCTTCCATGACGCCTGGCCAGCGCAGGATGTCTGTTGGGTTTATCTCGCCACCGCTGTGCGACTGCACCCACTTGGCATTTTCGATCAGCTGCTTACTCAGGGTTTCGTTGATCGACAGCTGACCTACGTGCGCCGGGTTGGCGGTGAACTTCAAAAATACTTCCACTTTACCGCGCTGTAAGTGTTTGCGCAGGCGCTCGCGAATGACCGGTTCCAGGCCGCGGAACTGTTCCGGTGCGCGGATAAAGGTTTCAAGATAGCGTTGGTTGACGGAGCGGATCTCCCACACACCGGTGCCCCAGTCGCCCTTGATCTCTTTACGGGCATAAGCGGTCATACTATGGATCATATAAGTTCCTAATTTAATCTAAGGTTGCGGCGTGTCTGCATGTGGCTACCTAAGGTACAGCGCTGTCGTTGGTGAACACACACATCGCCATGAACGAAACATCGCCATTATAGCTGAAACATCGCCCAGCTCTAGTGGCTGGATGTGAATTATTCGCGATCCGCATGGCATAGCGCCTGGGAACCCTTTATAATATCGCGAAACTTTGATGATAGGGGAAGGTGGATGCGTCCAAGCGAAAGAACTGCAAATCAAATCAGACCGGTAACTTTTACACGTAACTATACTATGCATGCCGAGGGCTCGGTGCTGGTAGAGTTCGGCAACACTAAGGTGTTGTGTACTGCCACGGTAGAAGCGGGTGTACCGCGTTTTATGAAAGGCCAGGGCAAAGGCTGGATCACTGCAGAATACGGGATGCTTCCGCGTTCTACTCACACGCGTAATGGCCGTGAAGCGGCAAAAGGTAAGCAGGGCGGACGTACCATGGAGATCCAACGTCTGATCGCCCGTGCATTGCGTGCTGCGGTTGACCTGAGCGCATTGGGTGAAAACACCATTACCATCGATTGTGATGTGTTACAGGCAGACGGGGGTACACGTACCGCATCGATCAGCGGTGCTTGTGTGGCACTGGTTGACGCACTGACACACATGCGTGCCAAGGGCATGATCAATGCTAACCCGCTGAAGTTTATGATCGCAGCTATCTCTGTGGGTGTTTACAACGGCGAAGCCATTACCGATCTGGAATATCTGGAAGATTCAGAAGCTGAGACCGACATGAACGTGATCATGACGGAAACCGGCAAACTGATTGAAGTGCAAGGCACGGCCGAGGGCGAACCTTTCTCATTCGAAGAACTGGATGAGCTGCTGGCACTGGCTAAGCATTCAATCCGTGAGATCATTGACCTGCAAAAACAGGCTCTGGCATAAGCATAAGTAAATAAGAAGGTATCGCATGAAACAGTATCAAAAAGACTTTATTGAATTTGCCCTACAAAAGCAGGTGCTGAAGTTTGGTGAATTTACGCTTAAATCTGGCCGTACCAGCCCTTATTTCTTTAATGCAGGTTTGTTCAACACTGGCCGTGATTTGGCGCGCTTAGGTCGTTTTTACGCAGCCGCATTGGAAGATGCTGGCATTGCGTACGATGTTCTGTTCGGCCCTGCGTATAAAGGTATCCCAATTGCGACGACCACGGCTGTTGC
The DNA here is from genome assembly GCF_001482385.1 of Pseudoalteromonas rubra. Lineage (NCBI taxonomy): Bacteria > Pseudomonadati > Pseudomonadota > Gammaproteobacteria > Alteromonadales > Pseudoalteromonadaceae > Pseudoalteromonas > Pseudoalteromonas rubra. The sequence continues at coordinate 2,150,459 of NZ_CP013611.1, read as the reverse complement.
ACTGGCAGATCATTATGATAAAGACGTCCCTTACTGCTTTAACCGTAAAGAGAAAAAGCAGCACGGTGAAGGTGGCAACCTGGTAGGCTCTGAGCTGGCTGGTCGTATCATGCTGGTGGATGATGTGATCACGGCGGGCACGGCTATTCGTGAATCGATGGAAATCATCGCTGCCAATGGCGCAGATCTGGCGGGTGTGTTGATTGCTCTTGATCGTCAGGAAAAAGGCAAAGGTGAGCTGTCTGCTATTCAGGAAGTTGAGCGCGACTTTAACACCGAAGTTGTGTCTATCGTGAAGCTGGCTGATCTTATTACTTACCTTGAGCAACAAGGTGATATGGCCGAGCACCTGGAAGCGGTTAAAGCATATCGTGACCAGTACGGTGTTGCTTAATTAAGTAACCCGTTAAAATCGTATTTAAAAACCGGCTTAGGTGATGCACTTAAGCCGGTTTTTTCATGCCTGTTGCCGTGACTTTGCACCAGCTGCAAAAGTGTTTTGTGTGGTTCTGCTCACAAAACCAGCCAAGGTTCAGGCGAGTATGTTAACCTAAGCGGGTTAGTCAGCTAATTAATAAATAAAATCATGCATATTCACATTCTTGGGATCTGCGGCACCTTTATGGGTGGCATTGCGGCCATTGCAAAATCGCTGGGCCATAAGGTGACGGGATCCGATCAAAACGTTTATCCCCCTATGAGCACTCAGCTGGAGTCGCTTGGTATTGAATTAACTCAGGGCTACGATCCGGCTCAGCTGGATCCGGCACCCGATATGGTGGTGATTGGCAATGCCATGAGCCGCGGTAACGCCTGTGTGGAATATGTGTTGGAACGCGGCTTACCTTACACCTCAGGTCCCGAATGGTTAAAACATCACGTCTTGCAAAACAGTTGGGTACTGGCAGTGGCCGGTACTCACGGTAAAACGACGACTGCCAGTATGCTGGCCTGGTTGCTGGAATACGCAGGATTGCGTCCCGGTTTTCTGATCGGGGGCATAGTACAGAACTTTGGTGTATCGGCGCGTACCAGTGATACCCCGTTTTTTGTCATTGAAGCCGATGAATATGACACGGCGTTCTTTGATAAGCGCAGCAAGTTTGTCCATTACCTGCCGCGGACCTTGATCATGAATAACCTTGAATTTGATCACGCCGATATTTTTGCCGATTTGGCTGCAATTCAGACCCAGTTTCACCATTTGCTTCGTACTTTACCTGCGCAGGGTAAAGCAATTTACCCGGCAGCGGATAAACCCCTATGCGAAGTGATAGATAAAGGCTTCTGGAGCCAGCAAGAAACGCTCGGTGGTGACTGGGATTATCGCCTGTGTAAAGCGGATGGCAGCCAGTTTGAGGTGCTACTGAACAACGAAAGTCAGGGCATGGTGAATTGGCAGGCCATTGGCGAGCACAATGTTAAAAATGCGCTGATGGCGATCGCCGCTGCGCGTCATGTGGGTATTCCTGTGTCAGTCAGCATAGAGGCGCTCGGTGAATTTAAATCACCTAAGCGGCGGATGGAATTGCTGGGCGAGGTTAATGGAGTCTGTGTGTATGACGACTTTGCTCATCACCCCACAGCAATTGAAACCACTTTGGCCGGATTGCGTGCCAAGGTGGGTGATGCCCGTATTACAGCGATTCTGGAGCCGCGTTCTAACACCATGAAAATGGGTGTTCACCAGCAAACGTTGATGGACTCGCTGGCGGCAGCCGATGAGGTGTTGTTGTTTGAGCCGCCTAAGCTGAGCTGGTCATTACAAGAAGCAGCTCAACAAGCTGGATATGGGTGTTACCACAACACCGATGACATTGTGGCGGCGGTAGCGGCTCAGGCAAAGCCGGGCGAGCATGTCTTGATCATGAGCAACGGCGGGTTTAATGGGATCCATGAGGCAGTGTTAAGTGCACTGCGCGAAAAGAGGTCATAAAGTTATGTCACAATTTAAGCCAGCTATCACACTGGCGTTCAGCGGGGCGTCGGGTGCGCCCTACGGGTTGCGTTTACTCGAAGTACTGGTGGCGCTGGATTATCAGGTTTATGTGTTGATCTCCAGTGCTGCCCGTGTGGTGCTGGACACTGAATCGAATATCAAACTGTCTGGCAATGAAGACAAGGCCACGGCGCAACTCAGCGAGCTCTATCAGGCCAAAGCCGGACAGATCCAGGTGTTTGGTAAAGACAACTGGTTCAGCCCGGTGGCATCGGGCTCTGCGGCCCCTAAGAAAATGGTGGTGTGTCCGTGTAGCGCGGGAAGCGTCTCCGCCATTGCCATGGGGGCGTCAGACAACTTGCTGGAGCGTGCGGCCGATGTGGTGATCAAGGAACGTGGTGAGCTAATCCTGGTGCCCAGAGAAACCCCGTTCAGTGCCATTCACCTGGAAAATATGCTCAAGCTGAGCCGGTTGGGTGTCACTATTATGCCTGCGGCTCCTGGTTTTTATCACCAGCCACAAAGCATTGAGGACTTAGTCGATTTCATGGTGGCGCGCATTTTAGATCACCTGGGTATAGAGCACCGGTTAGCAAAGCGCTGGGGCTACGGCGACTAAACCTCTGCAGCGTTAATACATCATAGGCGCAGAGGGATTAAAACTTATCATGATCTGGGTTGAAAATGGCGTATTCAGAACCACTGAATAATCAGATCGAGACTTCTCTGGCGCTGAGGTGTTGCGTTTTTTACCAGGCTGATAACAAAGCGTATTGATACAAACAAGTGAAAACAACAACATGGGGATGTGAGGAAAAACAATAAGATGACAAAGGCATTAAATATATCAGGCCTGCGTAAGGTCTACAGTAACGGCGTTGAGGCCGTCAAAGGGATTGATTTACAGGTTGAGCAGGGCGACTTCTTTGCGCTGCTGGGCCCAAATGGTGCCGGTAAGTCGACCACCATAGGTGTGATTTCATCTTTGGTGAACAAAACGGCGGGTCAGGTGGAAGTATTTGGTCAGAGCATAGACACCGATTTGGAAGCGGCCAAATCTCATCTGGGCCTGGTGCCACAGGAATTTAATTTTAATCAGTTTGAAACCCTCAATCAAATTTTGGTCAATCAGGCGGGCTATTATGGTGTGCCGCGTGCTCAGGCCCATGAGCGCGCCGAAAAATACTTAAAGCAGTTGGGGTTACTGGATAAAAAAGACAAACAGGCACGGACTTTATCAGGCGGTATGAAACGCCGTTTGATGATTGCCCGGGCATTGATGCATGAGCCTAAGCTGTTGATCCTGGACGAACCAACGGCTGGGGTTGATATTGAACTGCGTCGTTCCATGTGGGATTTCTTACGTGAAATCAATGCTCAGGGTATCACCATTATCCTGACCACCCATTATCTGGAAGAAGCCGAGTTGCTGTGTCGCAACATTGCGATTATCGATCAGGGCAAGATTGTCGAACACACGACCATAAAGGCGTTGTTGGCTAAGCTGGACAAAGAAACCTTTGTACTGGACCTTAAGGCGCCCATAAATCCGGTTAACCTGGAAGGCTATGAGTTTGTTCTGACAGACGATCATACGCTGGAAGTTGAAGTCGCAAAATCTCAGGGGCTCAATGGGGTATTCACCCAGCTGAATGAACAGGGTAATACCGTTCTGAGTATGCGAAATAAGGCAAACCGCCTGGAAGAGTTGTTTGTCGGGTTGTTGGAACAGGGGCGCAGCGAATGAAAATCTTAAACTACGGCGTGGCACTGAAAAGTATCTGGATCAAAGAATGTATTCGCTTCCTGCGAATTTGGATACAAACCCTGGTGCCACCGGCCATTACCATGACCTTGTATTTTGTGATTTTTGGCTCTCTGATCGGCTCACGCATTGGTGAAATGGGGGGGTTTAGCTACATGGAGTTCATTGTGCCGGGTCTTATCATGATGTCGGTGATCACCAACTCCTACTCAAACGTGGCATCCAGCTTCTATTCGACTAAGTTCCAGAAAAGCATTGAAGAGTTGCTCGTGGCACCGGTGCCCAACTACATCATAGTACTGGGTTATATGGGCGGCGGTATGGCGCGGGGTATGCTGGTGGGTCTGATAGTGACTCTGGTCAGTCTGCTGTTTGTGGATATACAAATTCACAATCTGGCAGTGATTGTATTGACGGTATTACTGACTTCGGCAGTCTTTGCGTTGGGTGGTCTGATCAATGCCGTTTTTGCCAATAGCTTTGATGACATCAGTATCATTCCAACCTTTGTGCTGACACCACTGACGTATCTGGGCGGGGTGTTTTACTCCATCACCTTGTTGCCGGAGTTCTGGCAGGGGGTGTCTCAGATTAACCCCATCATCTATATGGTGAATGCGTTCCGTTATGGCTTCTTGGGGGTGTCTGATGTCAATATTACCCTGGCGTTTGGGGTATTGCTGGGCTTCATCACCGTGTTATTTGCGGTTGCACTGAACCTGATCAAGCGCGGCGTCGGCTTGCGTCACTGATCATTAGGCTATCGAGGTGGCAGGGGGTGACTCTGCCACACAACCGCTTACTTAATCTCTCAGACTGAGATAAAATACCCGCATTATTGTTCACACTACGAGCCACAACACGCTGTTATGTCAGACGCCAATTCCAGAAGCATCACCAGTAATCAGACCGGACTGCATGAAAAGTTAGACGAGGTAGTACAAAAGCACCTCAATACGCCATTCAAAAAACCCATTGCTGCCCATACACAACAAGCCTTCGAACAGGTGAATGAGAAAGTACAGGCATTCGATGGTCCGATCATTCTGGATTCTTGCTGCGGGGTGGGAGAAAGCACGGCGAATTTAGCCAAACTACACCCGGATGCGTTAGTCATCGGTATTGATAAGTCAGAGCATCGTCTTGAAAAGCATGACATTGAATATAAGCAAACAGAGTCTGGTCAATACATTCTGGTTCAGGCAGATCTGAATGATTTCTGGCGTCTAGCCTGCGAAGCCAATTGGCAGCCAAGTCACCATTATTTGCTTTACCCCAATCCCTGGCCTAAAGCGAAACACCTGCAAAGGCGCTGGCATGGTGCGGCAGTGTTCCCTTATATCGTAAAGCTGGGGGGCGGCTTGAACTGCGCAGCAATTGGTCTATTTATGTTGAGGAGTTTGCCCGCAGCCTGGCGCTTGCAGGAGCTCAAGCAACGGTAAGTGATTATGAAAGTGATACCGCTATGACACCGTTTGAACGCAAGTACTGGGCCAGCGGGCAATCAAGTACTCGCCTGATTGCTCAGTTATAAGAGTTCCAGGTCACCTGTGCTGGTCAGGCACTGGCCTGAAAATCCTTGCCCATATTGCTCTGGCTGACATTGATGTGTGGGCCAGGAGCGCCAATCAGGCTTCCTTCAACCAACTTAACGTTGCAGCTTAGCAATTGATCCAGCTGATATTTACTTTGTACACCGTCAACCAACAAGGTGATTTGGCGCTCATGGCAGAGTCTGGCAATGTGTTCAATGTACTCATGCAATTCAGTCTCTTCACTTAGTTGCTCAATGACGCTGGAGGTCAGCTTAACGCTGTCTATAGTGAGTTTTAGTACCCTGCTGATGGTCAGCAAACCACTGTTGCTTGACGCCACCATGATATTCACCCCTTTGCTTTTTAGCACATTGATATAAACCCGCATATCGGCAAAATGCTCAATCACTTCTTGCTCTTCCAGCTCAAAGGTAATTTTGGCAGGCTGCGGGTAGCGCCTGATCTGCGCAAAAATAAATTCCATGATTTGCGGGTCGGCCAGATCCTGCCAGCTCAGTTGCATGCTCCAGGCATGATGTGATTTTCGAAAATGTGCGGTGCACAGCTCAAGCATGACTTTGGTCAGTTGAGAGCTCAGCCTGGAGTGGCGGATCACCTCTGAGAAAGATTCAGGACGTAAGATCAGGCCCTGCTCAGTGAGTACTCTCGGGGTGCAATGATATTGTTCAACGGCTTTGCTCTCAGTGCCCATACGTGGTGTAAAGTAGGGCAGAATACGATGTTGTTCAAACGCACTTTGAACTGTTTTTGCAATGGCAATATGGGATTCCTGAATGGTCTTGATCTGCGTTGGATCCTGTCCATAGATGCACACTCGTTGCTGTTTTTGTTGTGCCTGACGACATGCAATAAACGCATTCTCCAGTAACAGGCGTTTATTGCCACTGGCTATGCCGGCGGTTACCTGAATGTATAAATGTGGGTCCTGTAAAATCGGCGTCGTGGCAGGAAATTCATTGATCAGGCTACTCAGATAATGCTCCCCTTTGTTGGCATCGCTCAATAGCACCAGCTTGGCAGTGGCAAGACGGTACACTTTAAATGGGGCGGTAAATTCACCGAAATGGCTCATCACTCTGCGTATGATCTCATCACCGACATCGGTGCCATAAAAGCTCACTATCTCTTCCAGCTCGTTGATTGCGATAATTGCCAGGCTAAGGTGCTGAGTGGGGTTTTTGGCCAGATCCTGTTCTAATGCCAGACGATTGGGAAACCCGGTACGCGGATCGGTTGTCAGGGTTTTTCTCAGTATCAGTAAATACATCCCTGCCACCAGTAAAGCAATGGCAAAGAAGAAGCACGCGGTGAACAGGGCCTCTTTAACGCTTTTTGCCAATTCGGTTTGGATGTGTGATGTTTTAATATCGGCTCCAGTCAGGAAGACCTTGCCGTCACGTGTTACGTGGGGAATAAAAATGGTTTTAAAATGGCCCCATTTGTCTTCGGACACTTCGTATAACGGCTGTGTTGAGCGAAATGCGCTTTTGTTAACCGAGGTTGCCTCAGAGTAGAGGTCGAGCATGCGGGTGACTTTGTCCTGTAATACGTCAGTTTGGGTGTAGCTAGAGGCACTGAAACGGACATAGGGCGCATCATAGACCATGGCATACACATACTCGACACCCAGGTGCTGTGCCAGTTGAGATAATAGCATACTCTTGTGGCGATATTCATCGCTGCTAATTTCGTTGAGTCTGTCATGATAGCCTTCTCCCAATATGAGTTGGGTACTTCGGGCAGCCATAAGGAGCTTTTGATCTATACCTTGTACTATGGTGGTACGGGTCTGATGATAAGTGTAAAGTACATAGGCCGACAAAGAGGCAACAAAAACTACAAAGCCGATGACTATCCAGGTCAGAGATAAGGCCCTAAGCGCAAAATTCCGTTTATTCATTGTCAGTTTCCGTTTGAGTCTGCAAGTCTGATGGGGTGAATTGTTCCTAATACTATCCATTTCTGACAACGCTGACAAAATATTTAACTAATCCGCCTTATTTTTGAACCCTACTCCTTACATGCACCGTAATAAATACAGGGATTACTTTGTGATGCTGTGTCATCAGAGGTTCATCAAATTATCAAGCAGAGTTCATTTTTTTTGACTGCATTGCAGACTTTCCCATCTCTTTACAGTAAAGTTAGTCATTTCGTATCAACTTGGCAAGGTAACTCCCCACATCAGTTACCCACGCATGATTAGGTATTAAAATGGGTCCAAAGCGTTGTGCAGTCGCTTCTGAAGAAAGCTTAATGCGTATCTTTACCGTTCCAGAAGCACCCAGCTCCACGTTAAGTGTAATAGAGCAGGAAATTTCCAGTAATCTGGCGGGCTTTCTGAATGAAAATATCGCAGCAATTGAAAAACCATTGCATGAGATAGAAAAAGACTTTCAGTCGGCAATGATCCCGGAAGAACCGATGTTTGTCTCTGACTATGCCCAGGATATTATGGAGCAGTTGGTTGCACATTCCGTGCATACCGCGTCGCCAAGCTTTATCGGGCATATGACCTCAGCGCTGCCGCATTTTGTTCTGCCGTTGTCAAAGCTGATGGTCGGTTTGAATCAGAACCTGGTAAAAATAGAAACTTCAAAGGCCTTTACGCCATTGGAGAGACAGGTGCTGGGCATGATGCATCACCTTGCTTATGGTGAAGATGACGCCTTCTATGAAAAATGGATGCACAGTGCCAAAACCGCACTCGGCGCATTTTGCTCTGGGGGTACCATTGCCAATATTTCGGCGTTGTGGATTGCCCGCAACCGATTGCTTGGTCCGGATGGTGACTTCAAAGGGCTTGCCAGTGAAGGGATCATGGCTGCCATGCTGCATTATGGATACAAAGGCCTGGCCGTGTTGGTGTCTGAGCGTGGTCACTATTCATTGGGTAAAGCGGCCGATGTATTGGGCATTGGGCGCAGTAACTTTATTGCCGTTAAAACTGATGAGAACAATAAGGTTGACGTTGAGGCAATGCGCGCTAAGGCACAGACGCTGCGTGAGCAGGGCATTAAGGTCATGGCGATTGTTGGCGTGGCCGGTACTACTGAAACGGGCAACATAGATCCCTTACCCGAAATGGCGGCGCTGGCTCAGGACCTGGGATGTCATTTTCACGTTGATGCAGCCTGGGGCGGTGCAACTTTGTTGTCAGCGAATTACCGGCATTTACTTAAGGGCATTGAGTTGGCTGATTCAATCACCATTGATGCGCACAAGCAAATGTATGTGCCAATGGGCGCAGGTATTGTATTGTTTAAAGATCCCACCGCAACAGATGCGATAGAACACCACGCGGAGTACATTCTGCGTAAAGGGTCAAAAGACCTGGGTAGTCATACACTTGAGGGCAGCCGCCCTGGTATGGCCATGCTGGTTCATGCATGTTTACGGGTGATAGGGCGTAAAGGGTATGAAATGCTGATCGACAAAGGCATTGAAAAAGCCCACTATTTTGCAGAGCTGATCCGCGAGGAAGACGACTTTGAGTTGGTCTCTGAACCGGAGCTATGCCTGCTGACCTATCGCTATGTGCCAAAACAGATCCGCCAGGCGATTGAACAAGCCGATGAGCAGGAACGCATTGATATCTATGCGGCGCTGAACCGATTTACTGCCAGTATGCAGAAACGCCAGCGTGAATCAGGCCGCTCTTTTGTATCACGGACGCGCTTAACCCCTTCGCAATATCAGTATCAGCCTACCGTGGTATTCAGAGTGGTGTTAGCCAATCCTCTGACCTCAAAGCAGATGCTAAAAGAGATTCTGGCAGAACAAAAAGGGCTGGCGCAGAGCGATCCGGTCTTTAAAAAGTACCTGGCAAAATACATGGCTTAGTGTATCGGTTTTCGGCGTTGGGCGTGCCCGGATTAAAGAAAACAGTACATTTTGTAACAGGCGCTATACTATTAGAGTATGACAACGGCATGGCATCACATTGAGATGATGCCTGATCTCAACAGCTTTGCGACTTGGTAGTACCTTTGAATCGATTAACCCAGAGCACGCAAAAATTGCGGCGGATCAGCTCGCAAGAAGTCGATGTTTCAGGTGAACATCAGCGCTTTCTGCATGATATTATTTTTGAGGCAAAATCTTTGCTTCAGGTCGATCGTGTGTCGGTGTGGCTGTTTGACGACATGCACAAGCCAGGCAAGCTGCTCAATTACGCCAATACAGACTGGCAAACCGTGCCCAGCCAGCTGCCGGTGCTGAGTATTGATGATTTCCCCGTTTACTTTGCCACCATTATTAGCGGTCAGTCGATTGCAGCAGACAATGCCTGTACAGATCCTCGCACCTGCGAATTCACCGATATCTATCTCAAGCCTAATAACATTGCCACGATGCTGGATACTGCCATCTTTAAAAATGGCATTGCATTGGGTGTGGTGTGTTGTGAGGGGCTGGTTAATGTGCGCCAATGGCAGGAGTGGGAAGTAACAATCACTGAAATGGTTGCAGATTGCTGCAGTCGGCGTTTGTTGGTACACGAGTTGTATCAAATGCATGAAAAGCTTACCAAAATGGCCTTTCAGGACATGCTTACGGGCCTCAACAATCGCCGCTTTTTAATGGAACATGCCAAGCGTGAAATGAGCCGTCATCAGCGCACAGAGCATCCTATGAGTCTGATCATGATGGACCTGGACAGGTTTAAACGGATAAATGACGATTTTGGTCATGATGCCGGCGATAAAGTGCTGCAAAAGTTTGCGCAGTGTTGTCTGGACGTAGTGCGCATTGAAGATTGTTTTTGTCGTCTGGGCGGTGAGGAGTTTGTGGTGTTACTGCCAGAAACCTCGGTCAGTGATGCACATATGGTAGCAAACCGGTTATGCATTGCGATCCGTGAGATGGAAGTGCGTCAGGAGAACACGCTTATCCATGTCACGGCCAGTTTTGGGGTGGCCGAAGTCAATCCCAGTATGCCATTCGGTCATGCCCTGAAAATGGCCGATCAGGCTGTTTACCGCGCCAAGGCCAATGGTCGTGACCAGATCCAGCTTGCCTATTAGTGACTCTTCACCTGCTCTGAGGTGTGCGTCTCAGGCACTGTGGTTGAGCAGTGCTTTAAGCTTAGCCGGTTTAAGAGGTTTGCTCAGATAGTGGATCTCGGCCTGTTTAGCCTGTAGCTTTAAAGGTTCGTCACGTACTGCCGTGATTAATACCGCCGGGATCTGGGCGTTCCAGCATTGTCTTAATTCCGTGATCAAATTAATCCCGTCTTCATTGTTATCGAGCTGATAATCCATCAGGATAAAATCTGGTGCCTGGTTTTGGGCGGCATGCTGCCTGGCTTTGTCTGCCCTTTCAAACATCTGATAACTAAACTGCCATTTATCGAGCAGGCTTGCCATCGCAGCCAGATTCTTCGGATCGTCGTCAACCACCACCAGATTTAGGCGGGTTTTTGCGCTTAGTTTTTGCTCTGACTGTGTGTTTTTTTGCTGTACCTGTTGCTGATCGCCCAGAGGCACTTCGACACAAAAACGGCTACCCTTACCGGGGATCGACTGCATTTCCAGTGGCATACTCAGCAACTCACAAAGTCGTTTTACAACGCCCAGGCCCAGTCCGACCCCTTTGTTGTCGCCACTTTGAACGCGGTAAAAGTCGTTAAATATTTTCTGCTGTTCATGCTCCGAGATACCCGGGCCTGTGTCCCACACTTCAATGCGGACACTGTGGCTGCGACGACGACAGGCCAGTAAAACCCGGCCTTGCTCCGTGTATTTGACTGCATTGGAGACCAGGTTCTGTATGATACGACGCAGATAGGTAATGTCGCTGTGAATGATTTGGTGACTGGTGCGCACTTGCAATGATAAGCCTTTTTCCTGACACAAAATGGCGTATTCATTGGCCAGTGGCGACATAATGTCGTTGATATCAAAATGGCGGGGGGTTGGCTTCATAGCGCCTTGTTCCAGTTTGGCAATATCCAGCAATGCCGACATCAGGTGAACCGTTGAATCCAGGCTGGCCCCCAGCTTTTCCAGATTGCTGCGATCATTGCCTTGCAGCTTATCTTCATCAATGGCCGCCAGGTAGAGGCGGGCAGCATTGAGGGGCTGCAAAATATCATGGCTGGCCAGAGCCAGAAAGCGGGTTTTACTGTCATTGGCGCGTTCTGCTTCCTTTTTAGCGCCGACCAGTGCCTGTTCGGTTTCTTCCCGGCTGGCTATCTGAGCCTTCAGATCCTGGTTGATCAGACGGATCTCCTGGGTACGCGCTTCAATGCGATTTTCCAGATCCATGTTGACCTCTTCAAGCGCGTTTTGGGTGTCGATATGGCTGGTGATGTCAGAGAAGCTGGTAACAAAGCCGCCTTCTGGTAGCGGGTTACCTGTCATCTCGAACACTTGGCCATTACTGCGATGACGAATAAAATGGTGGGGCGTGCCATTTTTCAAGTGCTGTACACGTTTTTCGACTAGTTTTTCTAACTCTCCGGGGCCACATTCACCGCGTTCGGCGTTGAAGCGGATCACTTCCTCAATGTTCTGACCTACTTGTAAAAAACCATCCGGGTATTCGAACATTTCATGATAACGGCGGTTCCAGGCAACCAGATTGAGATCTTTGTCGACGACAGAGATGCCATGACTGAGGTTTTCCAAAGATGTAAACAACAGATTTTGGTTGAACTGTAATGCCTGCGTGGTTTCATCAAAAAAGTTAACCACTTCCTCAAAGGCAAGCTGCTTACCTGATGAGACGGCATGGATCAGGGCACGGGCCGATGAGGCGCCCAGTACACCGGTCAGAGCCCGCTCACAAAAGGCAATAAAATCAGCACTCGGATAGGCGTTACTGTCTTCAATATCATGATTAATCGCGTAATGGCTGAGTAACTGCTGGCTCCGCTGGATCCCCAAAAAGGTCTGTAGTAACACCGTAAAGTCGTACACAGTGGCTTTAACGTCTTTGTTAAGCCGTTTAGCTGCACTGGCTTGCTCCCATGGGCTAACAAAGGCGGCTGCCTGGATCTTATCAATGAGGCGCTCATATGCACCCAGTGAAAAGCTGATATAACAACTGATATTAGCCAGTAGCGCCAGTAGGGTGCCTCGGGTGATGATGGTCTGACGGGTTTCAAAATCCAATGCACTACCGGCTTCAATGACGGGAAACATCAGAAATAACATCCAGCACAGAAAGCCAGCCAGTAACCCGGCATAGACTCCGTAAGCATGGCCTTTTCGCCAGTACAGTCCACCGACAATGGCTGGCAATAACTGAGTGACCAAAGAAAACGCAACCAGGCCCATGTTGGCGAGCGCTTCGCCATGGCCAAACCATTGCTGATAAAGAAAAGCCAGCACTAGGATAGCCGCAATGATAAAGCGGCGGATAAGTAAAATTCGGGTTTTATAATTGCTGGTGAGGCGATTTTTCTTAAACTTGCGCTTTATCAGCAAAGGGAGCACCACATCATTGGAAAGCATGGTACTGAGCGTCAGTGTGGCGACCACTATCATGGCGGTGGCTGCCGACAACCCGCCGATGAATACAAAGGTGGTGATCAACGGGTGACCCTGCATCATAGGCAGAGCCAGTACAAAGCTGTCTGCAGCGACGGTTTGGCCGATACTGGGATGAATGGCTGCCGTGGCAATCGGCAAGATCATTGCAGCGATCAGGATAAGGTATAACGGAAATGCCCAGCGGGCAGTGCGAAGGTGGCGGCTATCCTGGTTGTCGACCACTGTGACATGAAACTGACGAGGTAAACAAATGATGGCTGCTGCGGCCATCAGTGTCTGGCCGACAAAGTTGAAATTGGTAAAATCAAATCCTTGCCAGTGGACAAGTAATAAGGTGGTTGAGTCACTCTGAGTTAGCAGCGCTTTTATGGCGATAACAGCCACTGCGACCAGTGCCAGTAACTTGATGAGCGACTCAAATGCGACAGCCAGCATCAGTCCGGAGCGATATTCGGTGACATCAACTTTGCGGGTACCAAAAAAGATAGCAAACAGGGCCATTAATAAAGTGCCGGTCATGGCCAGCATGCCCCCGGAAATTGGGGTGCCCTGTTGTAACAGCAAAAAGCTGCTGCTCAGTGCCTTGAGCTGCAATGCAATATAGGGAATGGTGGCCAACAAGGCTATCATAGTGACCATCACCGCGGTGGTTTGGCGCTTACCATAACGTGCTGAAATAAAGTCGGCGATGGTGGTGATGTTTTGTTTTTTACTGACCAGGATCAGTTTGCGCAAAAAGCCCTGACCAAACATAAACAGCAAGGCTGGGCCCAGTAAAATGGGCAAATAGTGCCAGCTACTGGTTGCTGCGGTGCCTACTGATCCGTAATAGGTCCATGAAGTACAATAAATGCCCAGTGCGAGGGCATAAACAAAAGGGTGATGGCTGATCCGGGTTGCAGCCGGCGTTGTTTTGTCCCCCCAGTTGGCGAGCCAGAAGAGTAAGCCGATATAGGCGATGGCAACGAGGATCAGTGCAGCCGTCATGATGAGCCCTTGTGTTAATTCTTGTTATTGTCTCTGTGCCTTTAAAGTAGCATCACTTGCAAATAATCCAAAGTGAGATAATCACCTGATTTTACAAAATTATTCGATTTTTATTGAATTAATTAGACTAATGTCTTATCCCTGAGATATACGTTCCGTTAATCGTTCCATATCATCGATGAATAAATTAAGTGATTGATTTTATATTATTTAATAGCCATTGATGTGTGTTTGCTTTGCAGTTTACGTAAACGTAACCTTGTTGTTACGACTAAGGTCTCAATTTCTTCTTGACGACCCATTGCTACAGTCAAAAGGTCATTAACACCAGCACATCGGCAACAGGTGTGTGAAAGGGGACTTATCATGGCTTTTAAAAGTGAAGAACAAGCAAAAGCATATTGGTCAGAGAATCTAGCCTTAATGTTTAAGCTATTAGTAGTGTGGTTTGTGGTGTCTTTTGGATGCGGCATTCTGCTGGTTGATGTACTCAATGAGGTCCGCTTCTTCGGATTTAAATTGGGTTTTTGGTTTTCGCAGCAGGGCGCAATTTATACCTTCGTTGCTTTGATTTTTGTCTATGTATTCAAAATGGATGCGCTGGACAAAAAATACGGCGTGGATGAATAAGGAGCGCTATGATGGATGTTCAAACTCTCACCTTTTTAATTGTTGGGCTCAGCTTTGCCCTGTATATCGGCATTGCAATCTGGGCGCGTGCCGGTTCAACCAATGAATTCTATGTTGCTGGTGGCGGCGTGCCGCCGCTGGCAAACGGCATGGCAACGGCCGCCGACTGGATGAGCGCAGCGTCGTTTATTTCTATGGCGGGGATTATTTCATTTGCCGGTTACGACGGGGGTGTGTATCTGATGGGCTGGACCGGTGGTTATGTACTGCTGGCACTGTGCCTGGCACCTTACCTGCGTAAATTTGGTAAATTCACCGTGCCGGACTTTATCGGCGACCGTTATTACTCTCAGGTAGCTCGCGTTGTCGCTATTTTGTGTGCAATCTTTATTTGTTTTACCTACATCGCAGGGCAAATGCGTGGTGTAGGCGTAGTGTTCTCTCGCTTTCTAGAAGTTGACATCGAAACCGGTGTGTATATCGGGATGGTGATCGTATTCTTCTATGCCGTACTGGGTGGCATGAAAGGCATTACTTATACTCAGGTTGCGCAATACTGCGTACTGGTGTTTGCTTATTTGGTACCCGCTATCTTTATCTCTTTGATGATGACTGGCCACTTACTACCGCAAACCGGCTTCGGCGGTACGTTGGCGGATGGCTCTGGGACCTATTTGCTGGATAAACTCGACGGGCTCAGTACCGAACTCGGCTTTGCGCAATATACAGAAGGGTCCAAGAGCATGATTGACGTCTTTGCCATTACGGCTGCCCTGATGGTCGGTACGGCTGGTCTGCCACACGTTATTGTGCGTTTCTTTACTGTACCAAAAGTAAAAGATACTCGTATCTCAGCGGCCTGGACCTTAGTGTTCATCGCCATTGTTTACACCACAGCACCCGCGGTTGCATCATTTGCCCGAGTGAATATGATTGACACGATTAACGGTAAAGATGGCAGTGGTACGGCGTATGCCGAGGCACCTGAGTGGGTGAAAAACTGGGAAAGAACGGGCCTTATCACGTTCAATGACAAAAATGGCGACGGCAAGATGTTCTATTCTGCTGGTAAGATTGACGACCCGGCGAGCCGCAATGAAGTGAAAATCGACCGAGACATCATGGTACTGGCGAATCCGGAAATTGCAGATTTACCAGCCTGGGTGATTGCGCTGGTCGCCGCTGGTGGCATAGCCGCAGCACTGTCGACAACAGCAGGCCTGTTACTGGTGATCTCCACCTCGGTCTCCCATGATCTTCTCAAACGCACACTTAAGCCGGATATCAGTGATAAACAAGAGCTCCTGGCCGCACGTTTGTCGGCAATGGTGGCCATTGCAATCTCTGCTTACTTTGGCATTAATCCGCCCGGATTCGTGGCGTCGGTGGTGGCCTTTGCCTTTGGCCTGGCGGCAGCAAGCTTCTTCCCGGCGATCATTATGGGGATCTTCTCTAAACGCATGAACAAAGAAGGTGCCATCAGCGGTATGGTGTTTGGTATTGGTTTTACCGCCGCTTACATCATCTACTTTAAGTTTGTCAGCCCGGAACTGAATACGCCAGCGAATTGGTTATTTGGTATTTCACCTGAGGGAATTGGCATTATTGGCATGTTAGTGAACTTTGGTATTGCTGCTATTGTGATGAAGCTGACGGCTGAGACGCCAATTGAAGTGAAGCAAATGGTAGATGGGATCCGTAACCCGAAAGGCTCATCTGCTGCACATGCGCATTAAAGCGCAGCCTATCAGGTAGGGGTACTTTCTGATAGCAAAGAAACCAACTACTTCATGGCGAAAGCTGTGGAGTAGTTGTCATTTTTTGGGAGGGATTATGACGGCTCACGTACAGGATGTGCTGACCTTTGTGCAGCAACAGGCGCCATTTGGTCAGTTGGCCGACAGCGCGGCAGATTACTTTGTTGAACACCTGGATATCATTTATGTCAGTGCACAGAATCAGGCCCAGTGGTTCAGAAGCGATCAGCCCCAGCTTTATCTGGTCCGTTCTGGTCACTTTGATTTGCGGTCGGAGCGGGGAGAGTTGGTTACCCGGCTCGCTGAAGGGGATTACTTTGGTTACCCCTCGTTGCTAACGGGTGAGCCAATCAGTAATCAGCTGGAAGTGGTGCAGCCAGGGTTGGTCTATGTATTGCCACAATCGGCATTTGACTTTCTTCGTCGTGAATACAAACCTTTTGAGCAGTATTTTGTGCGTGCCCATGCCAAACGTTTGCTATACAGTCACTATAAAGAATCGGGAAACAGCTGGTCTGAACGTCCGGTCAGTGAGTTAATGAGTCGGGCAGCAGTGACCCTGGCACCCGATGCCAGTATTCAGGAAGCGGCCAAAGTTATGAAGAAGCATCGGGTTTCTTCGATCATGGTGACTGAGCACGACCAATTATCAGGTGTTGTGACGGATCGCGATTTGCGCAACCGGGTGCTGGCAGAAGGTCTTGATCCTGCCCGGGCTATTGGTGAGATCATGACAGCCAAACCGAAACACATTTTCGAAAACAACCGGATCTTTTCGGCATTGCATTTGATGCTTAAGCACAATATTCATCATCTACCTGTGCTCAGTGAAGATCGCACGCCGATAGGCATGATCACCAGCACAGATCTTTTACGTCAGCAAAAAAGCGATCCGGTGCAGTTGATCGGCCGGATCTATAAAGCATGTAGTTATGCTCAGGTGAGGCAGTTGGCGAAAGAGATCCCGGATCTGTTGAGTGATTTTGCCAATAAGATCGAGGATATTTCACTGATCGGTCAGTTGCTCAGTGGCCTTAGTGATGCACTGACAGGACGCTTGATAGACCTTTATCAGCAGCAGCATGGTAACGCACCCACCCCGTTTGCCTGGATCTGTTTTGGTTCCCAGGCGCGTGAAGAGCAAACCCTGCATTCCGATCAGGACAATGGTCTGTTGTTGCCCGAAGGTGTCACAGATGAACAAAGACAGTATTTTGCTCAGTTTGGCGCATTTGTCTGCCAGCAACTGGATGAATGCGGGATCCGCACTTGCCCGGGCAATATTATGGCAAGCAACCCGCAATGTCGGGGCACACTCAGTGAGTGGTGCGACAGATTTACGAGTTGGATCCATACACCAACACCCCATGCAATGCTGAACTGTAAGATCTATTTTGATCTGCGCTTTATTACGGGATCGGATGTCTTGTTCGGCCAATTTCTGCATCATTTAAATGAGATCCCGAAAAATGCGTTGTTTTACGCTGCGATGGCGGCCGATATTAATACCAATACGGTGCCGATTGGATTGTTTCAGCAATTTAAGCTTCAGCAGGATAAGCACAAGCACAAATATCTGGACCTAAAAAAGCGCGGTGTGGTGATCATCAACGATGTAGTTCGTCTTTACGCGCTGCAAGCTGGGATCCGTAAAGCCAATACACAGCAACGTTTACACGCGCTGAAAGAACATAAAGTGCTCAGTGCTGAAGACATTGCTAACTTGCAAGATTGCTGGCGCTATTTAACTCAGTTGCGTTTGCGTACACAGATTGACAAAGAAGGCTTGCCAGAAAATTGCATCAATCCGGAGCATTTAAGCTCACTGGAGCGTCATCAGCTCAAAGAAGCCTTTCATTTGATCAAGCAAGCACAGCAAGCATGTGCCTTCAAATTTGCCAGAGGTAGCCTGTGAGCTGGTTAACCCGACTACGTAATTGGCATGCTTACCGTCATCTTAGACTGGAAGATGCCAACCTGATCGTCTTGGATCTGGAGTTGACTGGATTAGACCCGAAACGAGACGAAATTGTCTCCGCCGCCTGGGTTGAGATCCGACAGGGCCGTATCACGCTTAGCACAGCCCGACACATGCTGAATAAGGAAGTACGCCAGCTGGGGCAAAGTCCGGTGATCCATGGCGTGGATGAGCGGGCATTGGCACAGGGAAGCAGTTTGCGTGCATTGCTACAACAACTGGCTGAGTTGTTCGAACAGGGTGTATTGGTATGCCACAACGCCATACTAGACTGGGGTTTTCTCAAGCGGGCGTTCGTGTCTCATGATATTTCTGCGCGTCCTGAGTTGATCCTGGATACCATGCAGATTGAGAGAAATCGTTTGCTCAGACAGGGGAAAACGCTTGCGTCAGATTGCCTGACATTGTCTGCTTGTCGTCAGCGCTATGGGTTACCATCAGCTTGTGAGCATCATGCACTGAGTGATGCGCTGAGTACCGCGGAGCTTTTACTTGCACAAAACAGCCAGTTTGGTGGGGCACATGGGGCGTTACTCAGGCAACTGACATAATTATTTTTGCATATCTCTTACACATTTGTGCCTGGTCGATTACAATAGCGCCATCTTAATACGGAAAGCTTGGGAAATTTATTCGCGTGCGGTCTATACACCGCATATGCAGCAGGATTGAGCCCAATTTTTCACAACGTGGTGGATCTTCAATTTAATGACTATCAAACTGGCTATAAATGGTTTTGGTCGTATTGGTCGCAATATAGTGCGAGCTTTGTATGAATCTGGTCGCCAGCATGACATTCAAATCGTCGCCATAAATGAACTTGCCGATCCGCAGGGCATTGCACATCTGCTGAAATACGATACCTCACATGGGCGTTTTGCTTTTCCTGTTCACCTTGATGCGCCTTATCTGACGGTTGGAGACGATAAAATCCAACTGTTTAGCGAAGCCGATCCCAGCCATTTACCCTGGCATGCCCTCGATGTTGATGTTGTTTTAGAGTGTACAGGTGTATTTCATTCCCGTTTTCATGCTCAGGCACATTTGCGCGCGGGTGCCAAGAAAGTGTTGTTCTCTCACCCGGCTGACGCGGACGTCGATGCCACCATAGTGTATGGTATCAATGACAAAGAACTGCGTCCTGAGCATACCATCGTATCAAATGGGTCATGTACCACTAACTGTATTGTCCCTGTCATAAATGTATTGGATGATGCTTTTGGGATTGGCTCGGGCACCATCACAACGATCCATGCGTCTATGCATGATCAACAGGTGATTGATGCTTATCATCCTGATCTGCGGCGCACCCGCGCAGCAAGTCAGTCAATTATCCCGGTGGATACTAAGCTGGCCCGCGGGATCGAGCGGATCTTGCCTAAATTTCATGGCTGTTTTGAAGCCATTGCAGTGCGGGTACCCACCATTAATGTGACGGCAATGGATCTGAGCGTGACCCTGAACAGTGATGTGACGCTTGAACAAGTGAATAATGCATTACAACAGGCCGCTGGTGGTCCGTTGCAAGGGATACTGGACTACACTGAAGAGCCTTTGGTCTCGGTGGATTTTAATCATGATCCACATTCCAGTATCATAGATGGTACCCAAACACGTGTCAGCCAGAAACGGTTGGCGAAGTTGCTGGTGTGGTGCGACAACGAGTGGGGATTTGCAAATCGCATGCTCGATACAGCCACAGCAATGACACAAGTTAATTAAAAACTCAGTATCGTTCTTGAAGGAGATGTCAATGTCAGTCATTAAGATGGCGGATTTAGATTTAAACGGCAAACGCGTTCTGATCCGTGAAGATCTTAACGTACCGGTGAAAGAAGGTAAGGTTACATCAGATGCCCGTATCAGAGCCTCTTTACCTACCATTAAGCTTGCCCTGGAAAAAGGTGCCAAGGTTATGGTGATGTCTCACCTGGGTCGCCCAACGGAAGGGGAATACGATGCGCAGTATTCACTACAACCAGTTGTTGATTATCTTAACGACGCGCTAGATCAAAATGTGCGTCTCGTTGACAACTATCTGGATGGCGTTGATATCGCAGATAATGAAGTTGTGGTATTCGAAAACGTCCGCTTCAATGTTGGTGAAAAGAAGAACGATGAAGCCCTGTCGAAGCAGCTGGCAGCACTCTGTGACGTGTATGTAATGGATGCATTTGGTACAGCGCACCGTGCTCAGGCATCAACGCATGGCGTTGGTTTGTTTGCTGACGTTGCCTGTGCAGGTCCGTTACTGGCGGCAGAGTTGGATGCATTAGGTAAAGCGCTAGATAACCCGGCACGCCCTCTGGTTGCTATCGTGGGTGGCTCTAAAGTGTCTACTAAACTGACAGTACTTGACTCACTATCTAAAGTGGTTGATCAGTTGGTTACTGGTGGCGGGATTGCGAATACCTTTATCGCTGCAGCAGGTAATCCGGTAGGTAAGTCACTATATGAAGCAGACCTGATTGATGAAGCGAACAAACTGAGTGCTGCTGCGCTGGCTAATGACGGAGATATTCCTGTGCCTACAGACGTGGTAGTTGGTGACGAGTTCTCAGAGTCTGCGGTTGCAGAGATCAAAGATGTAGCGGAAGTCCGTGACACTGACATGATCTTCGATATTGGTCCTGAAACTGCTAATACGCTGGCTAAGATTATTGCCAACGCAGGTACAGTGGTTTGGAATGGTCCGGTGGGCGTATTCGAATTCGATCAATTCGGTAATGGTACTGAAGCGATTGCTAATGCGATTGCTAAGTCCAGCGCTTTCTCAATTGCTGGTGGTGGTGATACCCTTGCTGCGATTGATAAATACGGCGTAGCAGATGAAATCTCATACATCTCGACTGGCGGTGGTGCGTTTTTAGAGTTCCTTGAGGGGAAAAAACTGCCAGCAGTCGCTATGCTTGAACAAAGAGCGAAAGCGTAATTCAAGCACGATGCTGCGCAATACGTCGCAGCATCACATTTTTGGGCCGATAGTTTGGTCCGGTTTTGAGACTCTCTCACATTTATTCTCAAAACAAATTGAGTGTGTAGCACTTAAAATTTTATCCCGTTCAAATCGATGAGCACGAGTGCTGATCTGGAAATATCAGCTTCACTCATCAACAATTGGAGAAAGCACAATGGCTTTAATCAGTATGCGTCAATTGCTGGATCATGCCGCAGAGCATGGTTACGGCGTTCCTGCCTTTAATGTAAATAATCAAGAGCAAATGCGCGCTATTATGGAAGCGGCAGACAAAACCAACAGTCCGGTGATTGTTCAGGGCTCGGCAGGCGCACGTAAGTACGCAGGGGCACCGTTTATTCGCCATATGATTTTGGCCGCAGTGGAAGAATGGCCACATATTCCGGTTGTTATGCACCAGGATCACGGTACATCTCCGGGCGTCTGTCAGCGTTCAATTCAGCTCGGATTTTCATCAGTTATGATGGATGGTTCTTTGATGGAAGATGGCAAAACCCCGTCTAGCTATGAGTACAATGTCGATGTAACACGACGTACTGTAGAAATGGCACACGCTGGTGGTGTTTCGGTTGAGGGTGAACTGGGAGTACTGGGTTCACTAGAAACGGGTGAAGCGGGTGAAGAAGATGGCATTGGTGCGGTAGGTAAACTCTCTCATGATCAACTGCTGACCGATCCTGAAGAAGCGGCTGACTTCGTTAAGAAAACAGGGGTTGATGCACTGGCCATTGCTTGTGGTACTTCTCATGGTGCATACAAGTTTACGCGTCCACCAACGGGTGACATTCTGGCAATCAACCGTATCAAAGAGATCCATGCACGTATCCCGAATACCCATTTGGTCATGCACGGTTCTTCATCGGTGCCTCAGGAGTGGTTGGCCGTGATCAATGAATTTGGTGGAGAGATCCCAGAGACGTATGGTGTACCCGTTGAGCAGATCGTTGAAGGCATCAAGCATGGTGTGCGTAAGGTGAACATTGACACTGATTTACGTTTGGCTGCAACAGGTGCTATCCGTCGTCACCTGGCACATAACCCGGCTAACTTTGACCCTCGTAAGTACCTTGCTGAAGCAACGAAAGCGATGACAGAGATCTGTGTTGCGCGTTACGAAGCGTTTGGTACTGCGGGTCATGCAAGCCGCATTAAGCCAATCTCGTTGGACGATATGCACCTGAAATATCTGTCTGGCGAGCTGGATCCTCAGATCAAATAAATACTAACACGACACAATTGGGTTAGTGTTAAATGCCGCAGTGTGTGCACTGCGGCATTTTTGTTTGTGTTGATTGCTTCTGGCACATACGTTGATCCTGTTGGGATCAGAGTTTTACCTACCTATGTAATCTGGGATCAGATCTTGACTAAGTGACAAGAGTGAAGAGGTTTCTGGATCGTGATCTTACTAAGTCAGGGGAGGATCTGAGTGCATTACCCCCTTGGAACCGATCTAAAATCAATAAGTTAGCCCGTTGGTTGTGTTGAGTGTGCCAGAACTGATCATTTTTCTTAGTAAAAACATGATCCCGATCGGATCTTGTTGGTATAAATGTGATCTCTGACATTTTGACTTAGAAAAACTTTGATCCAGCGGTACATCACTTGATCTCTGATACAGAGCGTCTAGCTTTAAATAATACTCTATTCTGCTCACATTGATTTTTATTGGGGTCAAAGTATGAAAAAATGCTTTATGGCTGCCCTTATAGGGTGTTCTGCGCTGGCTTGCATGGAAGTAAAAGCTGAAGAGCTCAAGGTTTACGGTCGCGCCCATTTGGGTGTGGCAAACAGTGATACGGGAAGTGGCTCAGACACATCTGTTGAGAGCTATGCTTCCAGGATGGGGATCAAAGGCGGAGCAGACATAGACACCGGGATCTCTGCGTTTTATAAGTTGGAATTTCAGGTTGAAATGTCAGAAAACGACAACGACGGTAAGTCTGAAGAGAACATTACCGCCCGCTCACAGTATGTGGGTGTCAAAGGTCGGTTTGGTCAGGTTTTAGTGGGTCGGGCTGACACGCCTATGAAGAAGTCTCAGGGGAAAGTGGATCTCATGAACGACTTCAATGCCGACATCAAGAGCTTTTTTGTTGGTGAAAACCGCCTTGGCGACACGTTACAATATACAACCCCTTCATTGAATCATCTTAAATTTACAGTCAGTTATATCAGCGAAGACAACAGCAAGCAAAATGGCGAGAGCGGGTTGTCGATGGCTGCCTCTTATGGTGACAGTAAACTGAAAAAAACCGCGATTTATGCCAGTGTGGCACGCGATGAAGAAGTCGCAGGCCAGGACATTACTCGTATTACTGTACAAGGCAAAGTGGCTAAAGTGACCTTAGGTGCCAGTTATCAGCAAAGTGAAGCCATTGACAGTAATGACACGGTAGACAGTTACATGGCCAGCGCATCATTGAAGTTGGACAATGGTTACAAGTTGCTGGCGCAATATCAAAACTCCGATGGTGCCTCCGGCAAGCTGAAGGACTCTGGTGATGCAACTTCCATCGGGGTTGAGAAAAGCCTATCAAAGCAAACGAGAATGTACTTATGGTACACGAAAATCGATCTCGATAACGAAGCGGATCAGGATCATATGGCACTGACATTAAGGTATGACTTTTAGCGTACAGGGTGAGCTCATACTCAATAGGGCCGCTTGATCAAGCATGCATTTAATAGCGTTATGCTGTAGGGGCTGTGCAACATGAAAGAATCCCACTGGATTAATTGGACTTAGTAACCCCCATATCGCTGGGATCAAGTTTATCGTCATAACTCGGTCTGAGTGCTCTGTTGCTGAGTCATATTGCTCTGGTTTATAAATGAACTTGAATGGCCCGTATGTCTGGCGTTACGTGGCTTTTACAGCGTAGGTTTTGTGACTTGTGTACACAAACCGACAAAACAAACTTGACTAAACAAGGATTTAACCCATTTTCTGGTCAAGGTAAGCCAGCATTTTAATGAAACTTACGTTTTTTCAGTATTATAGCTTTGTATTTGTTTGGCCCTATTTTTTTCCCAATTGTCATCTTTTATCACTTGGTATTTCATAAAACTGTCATACTTAGTCATAATAATGAAACCCACTTCGGTAACGTAAGAGATAAATGGGAATGTCACGTAAAGTACTGGTAGTTGATGACGAAGCACCGATCAGAGAAATGTTGGTGTTTGTGTTGGAACAAAATGGTTTTCAAGCCATTGAAGCTGAAGACTATGATTCTGCAATTGCAGCTATGGTTGAGCCTTATCCTGATATGGTGTTATTGGACTGGATGTTGCCAGGTGGCAGCGGTATTCAGATTGCCAAAAAGTTTAAACAAAGCGAATACACCAGACAAATCCCGATTATCATGCTGACAGCACGTGGGGAAGAAGAAGATAAGGTCAAAGGATTGGAAGTGGGTGCAGACGACTACGTTACTAAACCTTTCTCTCCAAAAGAATTAATGGCACGTATCAAGGCAGTGATGCGAAGGGTTTCTCCAACGTCACTGGAAGAGGCTATTGAAGTGCACGGGTTACGTCTTGATCCGATCTCACACCGCGTAACCTCTGCTGGCAATGAGCTGGAAATGGGGCCTACTGAATTCAGATTGCTGCATTTCTTTATGACACACCCGGAGCGTGTTTATAGCCGAGAGCAGTTGTTGGATCACGTTTGGGGCACTAATGTGTATGTTGAAGATCGTACAGTGGATGTTCATATCCGTCGCTTACGCAAAGCGATTGCACCTTTGGGCCATGATCGCCTAGTACAAACCGTACGCGGTGCTGGTTATCGCTTCTCGAGTAAGCTGTAAAGCACCTGGCGCTATGGTAGGCTAACCGTGGCGCATTTTCTTTAGGATCATTTTGTATGTATAGGGTGATTGATAAACAGGCGTTATTGAAACGCCTGTTTTTGTATTTCCTGCCATTAACCCTGATTGGGATCTTATTAGGCGCACCGTTTGTATTACTCTTTATCGGTGCCATGGTGCTATTGATCTGGCATTATCAACAACTGTATCGACTGAGTGACTGGTTAATCAACCAGCGCAGTTTTAACCCACCTGAAGGCTCAGGAGCCTGGGAGCAGATCTTTGAAGGGATCTACCAGCTACAACATCGCAACCGTAAAAAGCGTAATGAGCTGGCTGAATTGATCCGACGTTTTCGCGAAGGTGCCGAGGCGGTACCGGATGCTGTGATTGTGATGCAACAGGATCTCAGTATTGTCTGGTGTAACCAACTTGCCCTCAAGGTGCTGGGTCTGCAATGGCCGACAGATCATGGGCAACGCCTGGATAACCTGATCCGCGATCCTAAGTTCGTCAAATATATGCAGGCTCATGATTTTGATGATCCTCTGGAGATGGAGTCTGGGCATGGCGGAGAGCGTGTATTAGAGTTTCGGGTTATGCCCTACGCAGAGCAGTTAATGATGGTGGTGCGTGATATCTCCAGACTGAAACAGCTCGAGCAGATGCGCAAAGACTTTGTTGCCAATGTATCTCACGAACTGCGTACACCACTGACAGTGGTGACGGGCTATCTGGAGATGATGGAAGGCGATAATATGCCATCGCCGGCAATGTGGAACAAAGCGCATCATACCATGATAGAGCAGTGCAAACGGATGGATAGCTTGGTCAATCAGTTGCTCTCCTTATCTCGCATTGAAGGGCAACGTAACCAAGACAATGACAAAGCGGTGAACGTGCCAGCCATGCTGACTCTGATCCAGACTGAAGCCAATTCACTGAATCAGGATAAACATCATGAGATTGAGTTTAACGTTGATCAGGCACTGGATATTAAAGGGTGTGTTGATGAGCTACGTAGCGCCTTTTCCAATCTGGTGTTCAATGCCATTCATTACACTAAGCCTGGTGGCAAAATCACCGTGAACTGGTTACTGGAATCAGAGCGTGCCCGCTTTTCTGTTATTGATAATGGTGATGGGATTGCGCCTGAGCACATAAACCGGCTCACAGAGCGTTTCTATCGTGTAGATAAGGCACGTAGCCGCAAAACCGGTGGCTCCGGGCTGGGTTTGGCCATCACCAAACATGTCTTGTCACGTCATGACTCACATTTGGAAATTGACAGTACACTGGGCAAAGGATCGTGTTTCTCATTTGCCTTCGAAAAAGAAAAACGCATTTTTATGACAAGTAATGAAAGTCATAAAAGTGTCATTTGAGAGTAATTTTATTGTCATTTGTTTTCTGCACAATGTGCTCAGAAATTAAATGGGAAGAACATTTGGAGTGACCCCAATGAAATTTAAAAGCTTAGTTGCCGCAATGGGTGTGGCTGTAACAACACTGGTATCTGCTCAAGCCTCTGCACTTGATAAGAATCTACCTGAGTACAACAAAACCAGCGGTATCTCAGGTAACTTTTCATCTGTGGGTTCTGACACACTGGCTAACATGATGACGTTCTGGGCGGAAGAGTACAAACGTATTTACCCTAACGTGAACATTCAAATTCAGGCTGCGGGTTCTTCTACTGCACCACCGGCTTTGACTGAAGCGACAGCCAACTTTGGCCCAATGAGCCGTAAGATGAAGTCGAAAGAAATCGAAGCGTTTGAAAAGCGTTATGGTTATAAGCCGACTGAAGTACGTGTTGCTATCGATGCATTGGCAGTATTTGTACACAAAGATAACCCAATTCAGGGTCTGCGTATCGACCAGGTTGATGCTATTTTCTCATCAACGCGTAAATGTGGTGCTTCTGAGCAAGTTGAGCGCTGGAGCGACTTAGGTCTGTCTGGCGACTGGGGTAGCAAAGACATTCAGTTGTATGGTCGAAACTCAGTATCAGGTACTTATGGTTACTTTAAGAAAAAAGCCCTGTGTAAAGGTGACTTCCGTAACAACGTAAACGAACAGCCAGGTTCAGCTTCAGTGGTTCAGTCAATCTCTTCATCAGTGAATGCAATTGGCTACTCAGGCATTGGTTATAAGACATCAGGTGTGCGCACAGTACCGCTGTCGAAAAAAGGCGACAACTTTGTTGATGCCACACTGGACAATGTTGCAAAGGGTAAGTACCCACTGTCTCGTTTCCTATACCTTTACGTGAATAAGCACCCGAACAAGCCGCTTTCTCCAATTGAAGCTGAGTTCCTGAAGATGGTGCTGTCAAAAGAAGGTCAGAAGATCGTAGAGAAAGATGGCTATGTACCACTTTCAAGCCAGCTTGCAAGCAAAGAGCTTAAGAAGCTAGGCCTGCTATAAGCATTGCACAGAAAGAAAAAACCGCTCCTGGAGCGGTTTTTTTATGTCCAATTTTTGCCAGCAATAGTTTTTAATACAAGGTGTTATTACGCTGCTGCTGAGTGAGCTGCTCAGCCTGCGCCTTGCATTGGTTAAACGACTCAATACACCCATTGCTACACACCTGCATGGCCATTGACTGAGGGTTCGCACGTTGCTCGCAACTTTGTTCGCATTGATAGTTTTGTTGTGCGCACTGGTTCAGTTCAGGGGAATTGGTATTACTACAGCCTGCCAGTAGCAAGGCGATAATCGATATCTGTGGTTTCATGAGACAGTCCTGCAAGAGAGTAATTGAAATTAGGATCCCACAGCGCTGTGCGCCGAGAACTCAGGGATCCTATACATTGTTATGCGTCGGTGAGGACCTGGATATTATCGATTAGTCTCACTTGGCCGAGGTAAGCAGCAGCCAAAATGACAAACTCACCGTCTTCCAGTGTAGCAGGTTTTAGGCTCTGTCTTTGTGCGATAGAGAAGTAATCAGGTTGAAGTCCCGCATCTTCAAGTACAGATTTGGCTGCCTGCTGCAGCGTTGCATAATCGCGTACGCCGTCTTGCAGTTGCTGTGCGGTATCATTTAATACCTGATATAGCACTTTAGCGGTTTCTTTTTCTTGTTCAGATAAATAGCCATTGCGTGAACTCATTGCCAGCCCGGAAATTTCCCGCTGAGTCGGTACGCCAATAATTTCGATAGGCATCGATAAGTCGCGGACCATGGTTTTGATAACCTGAAGTTGCTGATAATCTTTTTCCCCAAAGCAGGCAAAGTCAGGTTGTACTAGGTTGAATAACTTAGTGACGACCGTAGCAACGCCTCTGAAGTGACCGCTGCGGCTGCCACCGCAATAGCCTTCGGATACACCAGGGACATCGACATAACTTTGTGTGTCGAGCCCGTTTGGATAGATAGCATCAACACTGGGCGTGAAGACAATGTCTGTGTCCAGTTCGGCTAAGCCTTGTTTATCCTGGGTCAGTGTCCGTGGGTACTTGTCCAGGTCTTCGTTGGCACCAAATTGCATTGGATTGACAAAAATACTGACCACCACTTTGTCCGCCAGAGTTTTGGCCTTTTCAACCAGAGAAAAATGCCCCTGATGCAAATTTCCCATAGTGGGAACAAAGGCGATGCTTTGCCCTTGTTGTCGCCAGGCCTTGATTTGGCTACGCAGAGATTTGATTTCTGTAATTGATTGCATTAGTTAAACTCGTGTTCTTGAGAGGGGAATGCTCCACTTTTCACATCGGCGCAAAACTTTTCGACCGCTTCAGGCATGTTGCCCGTCTCGGCGAGGAAGTTTTTCGAAAACTTAGGAATATAGCCTGCAGAGATACCGACCAGGTCGTGCATAACCAGGATCTGGCCATCGGTGTCTTTACCCGCTCCAATACCAATGACCGGAATGCTCAGCGCTTCACTGATACGTTTTGCCAGTGCAGAAGGAATACACTCCACAACCAGCAGCTGTGCACCAGCCTGTTCCAAGGCAATCGCATCGGCAACCATTTTCTCCGCCTGTGCGTCTTCGCGGCCCTGAATTTTAAAGCCACCAAAGACATTCACGGACTGTGGTGTCAGGCCTAAATGACCACACACTGGGATGCCTTGTTGAGTGAGCAAACGAATAGAATCAAGCAGCCACTCACCGCCTTCCAGTTTGACCATATTTGCGCCTGAACGCATTAACGTCGCCGCGTTTTCGCATGCTTGTGCCGGGTTAGCGTAGCTCATGAAGGGCATATCTGCGATCACAAATAGCTCTTTGCTGCCAGCGCGAACACAGCGAGTATGGTAGGCGATATCAGTGGTAGTGACAGCCAGTGTATCTTCGCCGCCTTGCAGTACCATACCTAATGAATCTCCGACCAGGATAATGTCAACGCCATTGTCATAGAACAGCTTGGCAAAGCTGGCATCGTATGCGGTTAGTGCCGTGATTTTTGTTCCTTCACGCTTTTTCTTGGCCAATGTTGAAACGGTTACTTTAGCCATATTTCCCCCTTTGTGTTCAATTCGATGCTGAGCGCACTGCGGTGCTCAGGTCATGCTATGCAAGCGACGCTGCAACAGGATACTGACTAATGGCAGTCAGCCCGTTACGTGGTAATGTCGTGGCGATGTCCGCCAGTGCCTGGCCTGTGGGTAAAGTGAGTCCAGGTGCAATCTCCAGTAATGGAAAGACCACAAATTCACGTTCACATAAGCCATAATGCGGCACGATCAGTCGTTGCGTTGCTATCTGCGCATCGTTGTATAACAGAATATCTAAGTCTAAGGTACGTGGACCCCAACGTTCGGCTTTGCGTACCCGGCCATGTTGCAGTTCAATTTGCTGGAGCAAATCAAGTACCTCAATGGCGGGTAGATCCGTGATAAGTTTGGCAACGGCGTTCACATAGTCGGGTTGGTCCTGCGGACCCATAGGTTTTGAGGCATAAAAGCTGGAGACCTGCGCGAGCGTAAGTACAGTTGATGTATTCAGTGCATCCAGCGCATTACGTAGCTGTGCCTCAGGGGCGTTAAGATTCGCCCCCAGTCCAATATAAACGGTGTTCATGATTCGGGATTAGGTTTTCTACGTGGTTTGTTTCTGGGACGGCGTCTGCGCCTTTCTGAGCCTCCTGAGCGTTGACCCAGTGCTTTCACCATCTCTTTTTGTCCGGACACGTCCTGTTGTAAATAATCGGTCCACCAGTTTGCCAACTCTTGTTGCTCAGTTTCGCCACTTTCAACCCGTAACAGCAGGAAATCATATCCGGCTTTGAATCTGGGTTGCAGGCTGAGACGATAGGCGCGTTGACCACCGCGTTTATCCAGGCGCTGTTGGATGTGCCAGATATCTCGTGCACCCAGCGTAAAGCGCTTGGGCACGGCAATATGACGCGCGTTCTCGGCCAGAACCTGACTGATTGCCTGCATAAAGGCATCATACTCGTTCATACCTTCCGCTATCAGCGTGTTACAACGATCGCGCAGTGGGAACCACAACAGGGCTGCATAAATAAAGGCCGGAGTGACCTTTTTATCTGCGTTGATGCGATCGTCCGTATTGGCAAACATTTTTTGGATAAAGGTAATTTCAAACTCACTGTCAGCGCTATCTAAAATGGCATCTACGGCCGGAAATAGCTGTTTAAACAGGCCATATTTTCTGAGCATCAGGAAATTAGCTTCGGCCTTGCCACCCAAAAAGAGTTTCAGGGTTTCTTCAAACAAGCGTGCTGGTGGAATGTTACCAAGCAACGGGGCCAGTTCAGCAATCGGCGCTTCAGTTGGGCCGGCAATGGTCATATCCAGCTTAGTGGCGAAACGTACCGCGCGAAGCATACGAACCGGATCTTCGCGGTAACGGGTTTCAGGGTCGCCGATGAGTTCTATTTTACGGTGCTCAATGGCCGCAATACCGCCGGCAAAGTCTCGGATGCTGAAGTCGTTAATCGAATAATAAAGTGCATTAATTGAGAAGTCGCGGCGCTGCGCATCCTCTTCAATGGTGCCATACACATTATCGCGCAGCAGCTGGCCCTGGTCGCTTGACTGACTGGTCGGATCCGGATTGTCCTGTGCCTGATGGTGTCCGCGCATGGTGGCCACTTCGATGATTTCCCGGCCGAAAACGATGTGCGCAAGGCGAAAACGGCGGCCAATTAAACGACAGTTACGAAATAGCTTTTTGACTTGTTCAGGTGTGGCGTTGGTCACCACGTCAAAATCTTTCGGTTCAATCCCTAACAAAATATCACGAATACAACCACCAACTAGGTAGGCGTCATAGCCTCCATCTTTAAGTCGGTATAGTACTTTGATTGCATTGGGGCTAAATTGTTTGCGCGAGATTGCATGCTCACTGCGTGGTATCAACACAGGTGTAGCGCTGCATGTCACGGTTCCTAGCGGATCTTTGCCTTTAACTATCTGGCGGCAAAGCTTAATAATTTTGGAAATAATAACGACTCTCCTAACGACCCTGAACAATCAATATTGCGTGCAATAATGCATACACACTCGCCATACGGCCATAGAACCTGTTTTAGTTTGTATAGTGTAGGCGAATTAACGAGGCCCGCTATCATATACTCAAATGGGGTCAAATTGAAGGAGCGGGCGTGGATTCATGATTAAAAATCCAACATGAGATTGAGTACCAGGACCTGGGGAAAAGATGGCTGTGGCCTCAGGCGGTTAACCGGGTAAAATCATAGTGTCCGTCGCTCAACAGGGAAACCTGGATCTCGCGATGACGCGGTAAAGCTTGTAAAGTAAATTGCTGTTCTGCCCAGCGCAGAATGGTGGGTACGGGGTAGTTTTGTAATTCGTCCGGAACAGGCAAACCCAGAAAGCGTAACGCGGCACACAACGCAGGCTGTGGCCTGGTATTGTCGATCGCGGGGGCATGGTTTTGCTTGGATAGTTTAAAGCCGGGCTGTGCCACTGCGAGCGAGACATGGGCATAGTCTGGCGCGTCGCCAATAAGTTGTCTGAACAAGCTGATCTGGCGTGCGGTGGGCTCTAACAGGTCTGCACCGCGCACAATGCGAGTAATTTGCTGGTCAATGTCATCGACGACCACAACTAACTGGTAAGCAAACAGATCGTCACGGCGCTTTACGATATAGTCTTCTTCAGCTAAAGCGTTGCTCAATAGAACCTCACCCTGAAGCAGATCGGTGAATGAATAAACGGGTTGGGTTTGAGTAAGTCTCAGTGCATTGCCTTCGGGTGTGAGCTGTCGCTCCCGACAATGGTTATCATAAATGCCACCGCGTTGCTTGAGTGCTTTACGGGTACAGCTGCAAGGGTAGATCAGATTTGCGGCATCTAGCTGCGCAAGTACATCCTGATATAAGTCGTGACGCTGGCTTTGATAAACCACTTCACCATCCCAATGCAGACCATAGGCGTCCAAAGTTCTGAGGATGTCATCGGCGGCACCAGCAACCACTCTGGGTGTGTCTATGTCTTCCATGCGAATCAGCCACTGACCTTGATTGATTTTGGCATCGAGATAACTGGCGAGTGCGGCGATCAATGAACCGAAATGGAGCGCACCGGAGGGAGAGGGAGCAAATCGACCTCGATAGCTCCCGGATAGATAATCGCTATTAAACTGGGGTAGCATAGCTGAGACGAACGTGTGTTAGCCCCGGCCTTGTTGTTTTTCTTTTATTTCAGCGATTGATTTACAGTCTACACATAGGTCCGCTGTTGGGCGGGCCTCAAGGCGGCGAATACCAATTTCAATGCCACATGAGTCACAATAACCGAAATCGTCGTCTTCGATCAGTTGTAGTGTTTTTTCAATTTTCTTGATCAGCTTACGCTCACGGTCGCGGGTACGCAGTTCTAAAGAAAACTCTTCTTCCTGTGCTGCACGATCGACTGGATCCGGGAAATTTGCCGCTTCATCTTGCATGTGGCTCTTAGTGCGGTCAACTTCGTTACGAAGATCGCTACGCCACGCTTCCAGTAATTTTTTGAAATGCGCACGTTGTGCGTCATTCATATATTCTTCACCCGGTTTTTCCTGATAAGGTTCTAAACCGGCTTGAGCCAACAACCCTAGTTTTTTCTGGTCTGGCATAGCATTCTCCTAAATCCTTAATAAACAACCCCAGCTAACGCCGGCGGCTATAGATAGCAAAATCTTTACCCCTTGGCAAACACTTTTTGCTTGTTAGACCACTCCCGGTTTGAAGGTATGATCGGAATCACAAAGTCGCGACGAACGGGGGTCACACTGACATTTGCAGCTATATGGAGGCAAATTTTCTACTTTCAAGCTTAATACTCATTATACAGCACTTTTAATGCCGTAAGATCACTGTTGTATAACACGCTAGTTTAGTGCTCAGCAAAGGGAAGTGCTTCGGTGAGTATGATTTCCTGGGTTGATACTTTGGCCCGGTAGGCATAGATCTCGACCCCGTGTGCCAGCGCTTCCTCAATCAGTGCGGCGTACTTGCTGTCGATATGAGCGGCTGGTTTAACCTGCGCGATACCGTTGTGCATGACGACAAACAGCAACACAGCGCGCATCCCTTGTTGGCGAGTCTGGATCAGTTCGCGCAGATGCTTTTGACCTCGAGTGGTCTGGGCATCCGGAAAGTAGCCTTGTCCCTGTTCGAGCAGGGTCACAGATTTCACTTCTATGTAGCAGTCTGGTTTGTCCTGGTCCTGAAGTAAGATGTCGATGCGGCTATTCTCTGTGCCGTATTTCACTTCACTGCGCTGTGTCTGGTAGCCACTCAGCTCGGGAATGCGGTCCTGTTCAAGCGCTTCTATGGCAACCTTATTGGCCACCACGGTATTCACGCAGATCAGGTCGCCATCTTGATTTTCTGTCAGTTCCAGCGAGTGTGGATATTTGCGTTTTGGATTGCCACTGGTTGAGTAGTAGGCACCAAAGCCAGGGTCTGCACACCCCGTCATTTTGCCGGTGTTGGCGCAATGGACGGTGAATTCTTGTTGTGTATCGCTGCGCAAGTCAACCAAAAAGCGTTTATAGCGTTTTAGCAAGGTGGCTTTTGCCAGTGGGGCGTGAAACTTCATAGATTAATCGCATTCATTTGGGGCATTTTGCCCGCTAGTGTACACTGCAATTAACTAATAAGCGCAAGAGTGAAATCATATATGGCTGACAAATTTATTGTTCGACTGACGGATCAGGCCCCGGCTGCACATTGGGGTGGCAATGCGACTTTATCGTACGATCAGGAAGGTGCGCTGGTGCACCTGAGCGAACACGAGACACTGAAGACCATTCAAAAAGCGGGCCGCAGCGTGGCACAGCAAGGGATCCTTGCAGTTGAGTTACAGGGTGACGCCTGGTGCACTGAATCTCAGTGGGCATTTTATCAAGGGTTCGTAAGCCCGAAGCAACTGGATGGTGTTACCTTCTGTGATAACGCACAGTCTGACCTCAGTGAACTACAGGCACTGAAAACGGCTGCAACCTGGACCCGTCAGATGATCAATGGCACGGCTGAAGACATCTATCCGGAAAGCCTGGCAGGTAAAGCGGCTGAGTTTATTCAGTCACTGGCCCCCGAGCATGTCAGCTACCAAATCATTAAAGGGAACGCTCTGCTTGAACATCAATGGATCGGGATCCATGAAGTGGGCCGGGGCAGTGAGCGTCCACCGGTATTACTGGAGCTGGACTTTAACCCAACAGGCGATGAAGATGCTCCGGTTGCGGCAGCATTGGTGGGTAAAGGTATCACCTTTGATTCAGGCGGTTATTCAATTAAGCCAAGCGAAGGCATGCTCACCATGAAATGTGACATGGGCGGCGCAGCGACGGTGACAGCGGGTCTGGCCCTTGCTATCCAGCGTGGCATAGACAAACGCATCAAGCTGTTCTTATGCTGTGCGGAAAACTTAATTTCAGGTCATGCTTATAAGCTAGGAGATATCCTGACTTATAAAAATGGTACCACAGTTGAAATTGTGAACACGGATGCGGAAGGTCGTCTGGTACTGGCTGATGGTCTGATGGCTGCTGGTGAAACAGGTGCGCCATTGATTATTGACGCAGCGACCCTGACGGGCGCAGCTCTGGTTGCGGTTGGTCAGGAATACAATGCTCTGTTTGGCCTGGACAAAGAATTAGTGAACGAAGTACAACAGTTTGCTCATGAAGAGTTTGAGGCGGCCTGGCCGTTGCCACTGGAAAAATGGCACCAGAACAACTGTCCGTCTGCGTACGCTGACACAGCGAACAGCCGTGCACAAAAAGGCGGTGGCTTCGGTGGTGCATCTAATGCAGCGGGCTTCTTGTCTCGCTTTGTGCCCAATGAAGGCCTGGGCTGGGTGCATATCGACCTGGCGGCATCGTTCCAGAACACAGCTGGCTCGCAATGGGCATCGGGTGCAACAACGTTAGGCATGCGCACGGTAGCACGCACCCTGCAAGCTAAAGCCTGATAGGTCTGAAATGCAAAGAAAAAGCCCCAATCGGGGCTTTTTTTATGACAGTAAGGCAGCGGCCAGACGGACAAAGTCCGATGAAGTCAAAATACCTAACAATTTGCCCTTGTCATCTGTGACCGGCATGCAGCCATGACGGTTATCAACAAAAAACCGCACCACTTCCTGTAAGCTTTGCTGTGGCTGAATACTGGCGAAGTCGGTGGCCATCAATTCAGCAACTTGCTGTTGTTTTTCTTTACGCTCCAGTGCATTGGTGCCGTAGGTGGCAATGATCCTCATCACTTTGGCAATCATGATCTTTTGTGTCAGCATACCAACCAGCATGCCATTGTCGTCTATGACCGGGATATGACGAATGTTCTTTTCACGCATCAGGTTATGGGCATCGTTGAGGGTATTGGTTTCACTAACCGCCAGTGGGTCTGGCGTCATTAAATCGGCAACTGTGGTTAACATAGTACTTCCTTAAGCGAGCATGCTGTCTGAGTTAAGTCTAGCCGACACTGGGTATCAGTGAATGGTCCCAGATCAAATTTTTCTGCCAATGCGCTTAATTAAGGCGTATCTATCAAGCTGAGGGAAGCCCGTGTCCGGTTATTGTTGAGGCGCTTACCTTTGTAAAGACGTGACAAGAGTTTGCCAGTTTGTCTTCTGGCCGACTTCCAAAATAGGGCGTTTGGAGCGCGGTGAATGGACAGTTTAATCACCAAATTTGGTGACGAGTTTATGTCGATTGACCTTATTCTGAGGTGAGCGGGCTACGTTTTATCTCAGCCAGCTGGATGTACTTTTGTTCAACCAGGTGTGACAAAGGAACCAGCTCGATGCCCTCGTTTGCCAATTCGCCCAGTGCCTCGGCAAGAAAAAGCCGGGTTTGCGGATAGGGGTGCGCAATCCCGATGGCGTAGCCTTGCTGACGGGCAAGTGATTTTAGTTCTTCAAACTGGCGACGCAGCGCATCGGACTGTGTCTGGTTATCTAAAAAGACATGGCGGGCGACATTGGCGACACCATACAAATTGGCCACATTCTGGGCCTGACTGAGTTCTGTGGTGCGGCTGTCAAGAAAGTACAGCCCGCGCTTTTTGAGGAGTTCCATGGTCCACTTCATTGGCTCGACAGACTGGGTCAGTGCTGAGCCCATGTGATTATTGACGCCTTTGACCTGGGGCAAGGTTGCCAGCGCATGGCCCAGCGTGGTTTGCAGCTGCCATTTGCGCATGTCCAGTGTCAGGCCACCGGGTCCCAGCGCTTTGTCTTCAAGCGCCTGCATCGGTATGTGCAACAGCAATTCGCGGCGCTTGTGACTGGCCTGGTAAGCAAAGCGCTGTGAAAACGGGGTGTGTGGTAAAATGGCGTAACTCAAATGGCCGGGCAGATCCAGCAGTTCTAAGTCACGTTCGTGATATCCAATGTCGTCGATGACGATGGCAACCTGGTTGCCATAGCTTGGTGCCGCGCAGAGAAAAAGCACCAAAAAGCTTGTTATAAGTAAGCGCACTATCCTGAATTATTGTTGTAAATTATGGTTTTGTAATAGCTGTTCCGCTTCTCGCCAATGTTTATCTAGGTTGGCAACAAAGGTCAGTCTGACCTTTTTTTCACCAGCCATTATAGCGTCTTTGTCCAGTTCTAAAAGTACTTGTTTACTAAAAATCACATCAGGCTGGATCCCGGTTCCTTCTATGGACTGGCCTGAGGGAGTGAAATAGCGGGCCGTGGTCAGCTTAAGTGCGGTGGTACCATTGCCTATGGGGATCAAAGACTGAACTGACCCTTTGCCATAAGAGCGATTACCCAGGATCAATGCCCGGCTATTGTCTTGCAGTGCGCCGGCCAGTATTTCGGCTGCTGAAGCGGACTGCTCATTGATCAGCACTAACATTGGGGCACCATTGAGTATATCGCCTTGGGCTGCAAAAAAGCGTTGATTGGCATCATAAAAGCGTCCCCGGGTACTGACGATGGTGCCGCTTTGTAAAAACAAATCTGAGATGGCCACAGCACTGTTGAGTGTGCCGCCGGGATTGTCTCTCAAGTCGATGATCAGGCCCTTGAGTGGTTCCCCCAAATGGCTATTGAGCATGCTGATATGACGGGCAATGTCGTGGTAACTGTGATTATTAAAACTGCTTAGTAGCACATAACCAATGCCGCCGGGTAACAGCTGGCTGGAGACACTACGCAGAGTGATCTCCTGACGTCTGAGTGCCAATGTGACTTCAGTATTGGCGCGCTCCACGGTGAGTTGTATGGTTGAAAATTGGGCTTCTCGCAGTAGCTTAGAGACTTCAGCAATAGATTTGCGTTTCACATCATGGGTGTTGATGGCCAACAACATGTCACCGCCCTCAATGCCCGCGGCTTCTGCCGGAGAGCCTGGCAGCGTACCGACAATAACTACGCCATCCTCGACTTCTTCTACCTCAATACCCAGTCCGGTGTAGCGGCCGTTGGCTGCGCTGAATAAGGCTTCGAGTTCGTGCTCGTCAAGGAACTTAGAATAGTCATCAAGCTGGGTAAGTAATTCACTAAAGTTGTCTTTTTTTACATGGCTAAGCGGCAGATCTTCCACATAATAGGTGTGTATATGATAGAGAATTTCGTCGATTTGCTCGCCGGATAGCTGTTTGGCACTAAGCGGTAAACACAGCAAACTGAGCATCAGGCCGAGTACAAACAGCCAATGCCAGAGGTGGTTTTTATCAGGTTGAACACATGGAGTCATCATATGCTGCTCCTCACTGGGGGGCAGCATCGGTTAGTCAGTTAACTGGATCTGCACCATTTTACTGGATCAACAGCGCTTCCCTTATGCCGTATTTCGAAGTATAGACCAGGATCGGTTTGTCCGCCGCTTTGCCCAACCAGGGCGATGGACTCGCCTGGCATAACCTGATCGCCAACGTCCTTAAGCAGGGTCTGGGCGTGACCGTACAGGCTCATAAAGCCTTCCCCATGATCTAATACGATGACCCAGCCAAAACCGTTCAACCAATCGGCATAGACCACCTGACCCGGTGCGACACTATTAACCGGTGTGCCATTGCTGCCTCGGATCACGACGCCTTTCCAGTTCATGCCAACATGTTTTCGCTGACCAAACCTGTGTTTCAGACGGCCATCGAGAGGCCAGGCAAGCTTGCCCTTTAACCTTTGTAACCCTTGCAGTTGCGCCACATATTGTTCGGGGCTGCTGGCCTGCTCTGAGGCTAAGGTTTCGAGGGTGGAAATTAAGGTTTGCTCGTTTTCTTCGAGGTAGGCGATAGCCGCTTTTGCCTGACTGAGCTTATCGTTGAGTTTGGCCAGATGGGTTTTGCGGGCGTTTTGCGCCAGCATTAATTCGTCCCGACGGACGGTCTGCTGCGCTTGCAACGCAAGCAGCTGTTTCTTTTTACGCTCTAACTGGGTACGGTTTTCAGCCAATTTGGCAAATACTGATTTGAGGGCTTCGAGCTGCGCGATACGTGCCTGGTTAAAGTAATCGTAGTAACTGATGGTGCGCTCTAACGCCGCGGCATGTTGCTGGTTCAACAGCATTTTTGAGTAATCGTGGCTGCCTGTGACATAGGCACTTTTGAGCTGTGCTGCCAACAGCCGCTGTAAGCGCTTTTTTTGCAGTTCAAGCTGCTCGGCTTCGCGTTGCAGTGTATATTGCTGTTGTTTGTTTTCGCTGATCCCTTGCTCGGTGAATGCCAGTGCCTTGGCACTTTTTGCGATCTCCAGCTCAAAAGATTGCAGGGTGCTTTTGAGTGCACTAAAGCTGGCTTGTTGCTGTTGATAGGCGGCCTGACTCTTTTTGAGCTCAGCCTGCACCGCAGCCAGATCGGCTTTGGTGCGGGTTTCATTTGCCTGTCCCAGTAAAGGCAGCAAACAGACCGAGAGTACAGCAAGCGTATGGCGCATAAATTACTTCAGCAGCATGACGGGAGAACCAGTCATTTCCTCAGGTTGTGCCATACCCAGCAGGTGCAACATAGTCGGTGCGACATCGCTGAGGGTTTTACCGGTTTGTGGTTGTGCATCGCGGCCGATATAAATGAAAGGTACAGGCTCGCTGGTGTGTGCCGTGTGGGCTTGGCCCGTTTTGCTGTTCACCATTTGCTCGGCATTACCGTGATCGGCTGTGATCAGTGCTTCACCGCCGGCTTCTTCCAATGCAGCAATAACGCGGCCAATACAGGCATCGACGGCTTCACAGGCTTTTACAGCCGCATCAAATACGCCGGAGTGACCGACCATGTCGCCATTCGGGTAGTTACAGATGATGACGTCGTGTTCGCCACTGTGAATGGCGTCAATGAGTGTGTCGGTCAGCAAGGCTGAGTTCATCTCAGGCTGCAAATCATAAGTAGCAACTTGCGGTGATGGGATCAGCTCGCGCTTTTCGCCTTCAAAGAGGTCTTCACGACCACCACTGAAGAAGAAAGTCACGTGGGCATATTTTTCTGTTTCAGAAATGCGTAGCTGCGTTTTATTGTGTTTGGCTAACCATTCGCCCAATACATTGGTGAGCTTCTCCGGTGCAAAGGCGATCGGGGCATGAATGTCGGCAGCATACTCTGTCATCATCACAAAACCACTCAGCACCGGCGCTTTTTGTTTGTTGAAGCCATCAAAGTCGGTATCCACAAACGCACGGCTCATTTGACGGGCGCGGTCAGCCCGGAAGTTGAGGAAGATCAGCGTATCGCCATCGTTGATGGTCGCCGCTTCCTGGTCTTCTGCGGCAATCACCGTGGCGTTAACAAATTCGTCGTTTTCATCGCGGTCATAGGCGGCGTTCAGGGCACTGACGCCATCGGCAAAACGGTGCTCGGCCTGGCCACAGACCATCAGGTTATAAGCAGCTTCAACACGCTCCCAGCGGTTATCGCGGTCCATGGCATAGTAACGACCTACAATTGAGGCCAGACGACCACAGCCCAGCTTGGTGAAGAGTGCTTCAATACGTTCAATCGAAGCCTGTGCACTGCGAGGAGGGGTATCACGACCGTCCAAAAAGGCGTGAAAGTAAACCGCTTTGGCACCGCGCTTGGCTGCCAGCTCGATGGCGGCAACAATGTGATCTTCGTGACTGTGTACGCCGCCCGGGCTCAGTAGTCCCATCAGGTGAACTGCTTTACCGGCTGCAACGGCCTTGTCGATGTTGTCGACCAGTGCGGGGTTATGCTCAAACTCACCATCGTTAATGGCTTTAGTAATGCGGGTAAAGTCCTGATAGACGATACGGCCGGCACCGAGGTTGACGTGGCCGACTTCTGAGTTACCCATCTGACCGTCTGGTAATCCCACATCCAGGCCTGAACCAGAGATCAGCGTACGCGGACGTGTTTGCCATAGTTCATCCAATACCGGCGTGTTGGCTGCTAAAATAGCATTGCTCTCAGCATCTTCGCGGTATCCCCAGCCATCTAGGATCATTAATACCAGAGGTTTTTTCTTCACAGTCATTTGGGCTCCTGAAACGTGCACGAAATCTGGCCATAGGATACCCTGTTTTATATGATTATTCAGCCCTCTAAGCGTGATTTATCCTCAACCACTTTAAAATTCACATTAGCCATTAACTATGAGGGCACTTAGCTTTACCGAGTGCTGTGCAGGGGGTTGGGTTGTGTCAGTGGACTGAGCGATTACGTCACAGATGTTTGTACCAACGCCCGTAAGAAAGTATACTCGCGAGCAATTTCATTTCCCGGTTGGTAAGAACAATATGGAACAATACATCGAGTTTTTAGGCAGAAACCCCATTCTCAGCATCATCTGGCTGGTTTTAGCAGCTATGTTGGTCTCTAGCTGGTTGAAAGGCATGTTTTCTAAAATCCGTCAGATCAATCCGCAGCAGCTCACTATCCTGGTGAACCGTCAGGAAGGTCAGGTGTTTGACATGCGTGCAGTGAAGGAATTTAACGGTTCGCGCATCGCAGGCAGCGAACACATGAATGTGGAAAAAGCCAAACAAAATGATTTCGCAGGACTTGAAAAGTTTAAAACTAAGCCCATTATACTGGTGTGTAACACCGGCATGACCGCCTCTGGCATTGCCAGCAATATGTACAAAGCGGGCTTTGAGCAAGTATACGTTTTGTCGGGTGGTTTTGGTGCCTGGCAAACAGCCGGCCTGCCAACCGCCTCGGGTAAATAGGAGTAAATATGAGCCAAGTTGTTATTTATACAAAGGATTACTGTCCTTACTGTCATCGTGCAAAGGCGTTGCTGGATAGTAAAGGTGTCACATATACCGAGTATGATATCGGCGCGCAACCCGAGCTGCGTGAAGAGATGATCAGTAAAGCAAATGGCGGTCATACTGTGCCACAGATTTTCATCAAAGAGCAGCACATTGGTGGTTGTGACGACATGATGGCACTCGAAGCACAAGGTAAGCTGGACGCATTACTGAAATAATTTTTGGCATCCCGGGTACGACTCGTGGTGCTGCCCCACATTAAATAAAGACGAATAATTAGGAAGAACAATGACAGAGCAAAACAACGCAGCTGCTGCAGAAGAACAACAAGGTCCACAATTTAACATTCAGCGCATTTATACCAAAGACGTGTCTTTCGAAACGCCTAACTCTCCGGCTATTTTCCAGAAAGAGTGGACACCTGAGGTAAAACTGGACATGGACACGCGTTCTGCCAAGCTGGACGAAGGTGTATATGAAGTTGTTCTGGCACTGACTGTGACTGCATCATTGGGCGAAGAAACCGCATTCCTATGTGAAATCCAGCAAGCAGGTATCTTCTCTATCGGTGAACTGGAAGAGCTACAAATGGCACACATGCTTGGCGCATTCTGCCCGAACATCCTGTTCCCGTATGCACGTGAAGCGGTATCTGGCCTGGTTAACCGTGGTACTTTCCCACAATTGAACCTGGCACCAGTTAACTTTGACGCGCTATTTGCTCAGTACATGCAGCAACGTGCAGCGCAAGAGCAAGCTGCTGACGCATAAGTGATGAATACAGCACATTCAGCTGTGACCGTATTAGGGGCGGGGTCGTATGGCACCGCCCTTGCTATTTGTTTTGCCCGCAACGGTCACCAGGTTACTCTTTGGGGACGTGACAGCACTGCCATCGCGCAGTTAGCCAGTTCGCGTCAGAATGCCCGTTATCTGCCAGACATTGATTTCCCTGCCTCATTGCAGCTGGAAGCTTCACTGACTAAGGCTGTCCAGGCCAGTCAGTTGGTCCTGGTGGTGGTGCCTAGTCATGCGTTCGCGCAAACTCTGGAGGCAATCAAGCCACACTTGTTACCTGGTACTAAGGTTGCCTGGGCAACAAAAGGGCTAGAGCCAGATACTGGTCGGTTGCTGCAGGATGTGGCGCTGGACGTACTCGGTGAGCAGGTTCCATTGGCAGTTTTGTCCGGGCCGACCTTTGCAAAAGAAATGGCCGCCGGGTTACCTACCGCGATTTCAGTGTCATCTCGTTGCGAAGCATTCAGAGGTGAGCTGGCTAAGTTGCTGCATTGTGGTCGCTCGTTCCGGGTGTATAGCAATGACGACTTTATCGGTATCCAGTTAGGCGGCGCAGTGAAAAACGTCATCGCCATTGGTGCGGGTATGTCAGATGGTTTTGGCTTTGGTGCCAATGCCAGAACAGCCTTTATCACCCGTGGTCTGGCAGAACTTTGCCGGTTGGGGCTCTCGCTGGGTGCTCGCTCTGAAACCTTTATGGGGATGGCGGGACTGGGCGATCTGATCCTGACTTGTACTGACAACCAATCTCGTAACCGACGTTTTGGTCTGGCTCTGGGTCAGGGTAAAAACGTTGAAGAGGCCATGCAGAGCATTGGCCAGGTGGTTGAAGGATATCGCAACACCAAAGAAGTGTACTTGCTGGCAAAACGTACTGGCATTGAAATGCCTATCACGGAGCAGATCTATCAGGTGCTGTATCAACAAAAAGACGTCAAAGAAGCGGCTATGGCACTGCTTGGCAGAGAGCAAAAGTCCGAATAACCTGATGTCTGAAAATAAAAAACCGAGCCAGTGTGCTCGGTTTTTTATTGGTTCCGAATTACTAAGCGATCTGCTTTTCCGCCAGCGTCAACTCCATGGTCGCTTTGAGCAGGCGATAGAGGTTGATAGACGCATCGATCTCTTCTTTGCGGTTAGTCAGGCTTTCTATATTCAGTCCCAGCGGAACATCCAGATGAGCACAACTACGCAGAATTGAATCCAAATTCTCACGACAAATGCGGATCGATTCACTCAGGGTGTTGTCTGCATCCAGCATGCGCCATTTGGTTGCTTCAGGCACAGAAATGCCCAGCCATTCCATAAATTGCAAGGTTTTCTCACCGCCGCACGGGGTGAAAGTCAGGATCAGCCGCTTAGGTGCAATGCCTTGTTGTTTGCAGGTGCGCGCATAGCTGGTGATCAAGTCTATGGTGGCTTGTGCATCATAGACGGCCTGAGAAATAAAGAACTCGCAGCCCTGGGTGGTTTTTTCAATCAGTCGCTCGTGTTCATTACGTTTGGATGCATGACGTTCAGCAATAGTTACGCCACCGAGGAAAAAGTTTTCTTCGTGCTGGGCCAGCGCCTGATACGCCTCTGGCAGTGGTAAATTGATTTTACCTTGCGAAGACGGCGAGCCAACCAGCACTAAATTATTCAGACCAAACTCTTGTTTGGTGGTGCTGAGCCACTGCTTAAATTCAGCGCTGTTGCGTTGAGCTACACTTTTATAGGTGATCACGTCCAGCTTAGACAAAGACTTGACCAGGCGGCTGTACTCACAGGGATCAACCGTTTCTTTAAACGGAAAAGGGCGGGGCACATTGGTGCGACTACTTTCGTCCTGAATGTCGTAAACGATAACGCCGTCGTATTCAATTTCGTGCAGACGGTCGAGCAGCTTAGTGGCAATACGCTCAACTTTGTCTCGCTCCGTACCGGATTTGGGCGGAGTCGTA
This sequence comes from Pseudoalteromonas rubra, assembly GCF_001482385.1. Lineage (NCBI taxonomy): Bacteria > Pseudomonadati > Pseudomonadota > Gammaproteobacteria > Alteromonadales > Pseudoalteromonadaceae > Pseudoalteromonas > Pseudoalteromonas rubra. The sequence goes on along the minus strand of NZ_CP013611.1, from coordinate 2,106,214 downwards.
CCAATCAAATATACCCCTTGGTTCGGGTCTAAGATTTTCTCTTGTAGTGATAACGCCATGATCTTGGCTCCGGCAAAAATTCAGTTTCTGGGATCTAATATAGCAGCCATTTAGACGTCTAGATAGATTTTTTTCTTGAAACAAATTCAATACCCATGAAATTCTTTCATATGATTTTGCGGCTTTGGAGCAAGCCGTTGTTTTGCCGGTAGCTTTGTTCGGGCCAATGCAGTTCATATTTTTTTACATAAAATGAGCGCGTAAAGATGAATTCAAACGGGATTGCGGCATAATTGGGAACGATGTGCCTCACTTGCGCGAGGCCAAAAATAATAATCACTACAGATTTAAGGGAAGCATATGAAATTTAAACTACTGGCGACCAGCCTGGCGGTGTCACTGGCACTGACTGGGTGCGTAACCTCTCAGCAATCGACTGAGCAGACGCCAGGCCAAGTTCAGGCCCAGGCAAGTAAAAAGGTGTTTGCGCAGGACTATGTCCTGGAAGAGTTAGATAATGGCCTGCGCGTCATGGTGGTGAAAACCGATTATCCCGATGTTGTCTCGTTACAGATCCCCGTGTCTGTTGGTTCGCGTAATGAAGTTGAACCGGGTCGCACCGGATTTGCGCACTTTTTTGAGCACATGATGTTTAAGGGCTCAGAGAGATTCCCCCAAGATGTGTATGCCGATATCCTGAAAAACTCAGGAGTTGATAACCGCGCTTATACCACCAATGATTATACTAACTACCATCTGAACTTCTCTAAAGAGCACCTGGATAAGGTCTTAGAGATCAAAGCGGATATCTTTCAGAACCTGAGCTACAGCGAGTCTCAGTTCCGCACAGAAGCCTTAACGGTAAAGGGTGAATACCTGAAGAACAACGCCAGTCCTATTCGTAAGCTGTTAAGTGCTGTGCGTAAAGAAGCCTTTGATAAACATACCTATAAGCACACCACGATGGGCTTCTTCGAAGATATCGAAGCCATGCCAGATCAGATGGCGTATGGCCAGGTTTTCTTTGAGCGCTTTTATAAGCCGGAATATGTCTCGATTGTGATTGTCGGCGACGTGGATCCGCAGGAAACTATGAAGATGGTTAAAAAACACTGGGGTGGCTGGCAGCGCGGTAATTACATTGCTGAGATTCCGGTTGAGCCAAAGCAGCAGCAAGCCAGATACGTGCATGAGCATTATGACGGCCTGCCTGGTCATTGGCTATTGGTTTCTTATAAAGGCACAGCGTGGGAGCCACAGAAAAAAGATCGTGCGGCACTGGATCTGATCTCACAACTGTATTTCTCTGAAAACTCAGAGCTGTATCAAGAGCTGGTAGTCGATAAGCAAATTGCCAGTCAGATGTTTACCTACAATGCTGAGACCAAAGATCCGGGCCTGCTGCATGTTTTTGTGAAGGTAAATGAAGAAAGTGACCTGGCCGTAGTGCGTGATGCCATCAACCGCACTTATGCGACTGCGCGCACTGAGCTGGTCGACAGCGACAAACTGGCAGCACTTAAATCTAACCTTAAATACAACTTTGCGAACGGGCTGGACTCATCGCAGGCGATTGCCAGCATGCTGGCGGAGTACATGCATTTTGAGCGCGATCCGGAAGTGATCAACACGTTGTATGCGACCAGTGATTCAGTGAGCGCCGAAGATATTCGCGATGTAGCCAACCGCTATTTTGTTGACAGCGGTCGTACCATAGTGACTATGTCTGATCTGACGGAAGTGGCGGGGTTTGATAAAGAAGTTGAACTGGATAACTTGGTTGCACAACTTAGCCAGCCAAAACAGCAGTATTTCTCTGTACTGGATAACACCAATGCTTCACCTCTGGTGGATGTAAACTTGTTGTTCTATACCGGTGCGGCGGCCGATCCGAAAGGGAAAAAAGGTGTCGCAGCATTGACCGCAGCCATGATTGCTAATGGCGGCTCACAGAGCAAGTCGTATAAAGAAATCCAAAAGGCACTTTATCCGATTGCGGGAAGCTTCGATTACCAGATCGATAAAGAAATGCTGTCGTTACGTGGTCGGGTGCACAAAGACAATGCGTCACAGTGGTATGCGTTAGTCAGTGAGCAGTTACTCAACCCGGGTTTCCGTGAAGATGATTTTAAACGTCTGAAAAAAGAGATGATTGACAATATCAAGGCGGGCCTTAAGGCATCTAACGATGAAGAACTGGGTAAAGAAGTGCTTTACCACAAGCTATATCAGGGTCACCCCTATGAGAGCTACAATCTGGGCGATTTATCGGATCTGGAAGCACTGACACTGGATGATGTAAAAGCTTTCTATCGCAGTGAGTTTACACAGGCCAAACTGAATGTCGGCATCACAGGTGCACTCGATGGCAAGCTTAAAGCGCGTATGCTGAGTGACCTGGCGCAACTGCCTAAAGGTGAGGCATCTCGTCTGACTATCCCGGATGCACCGGCACTGACAGGCCGTTATGCGACCATCATAGAAAAGAGTGCTAAATCAACAGCGGTCTCCTTTGGCTTCCCCATTGATACCATCCGCAGCAGCAAAGACTGGACTGCACTGTGGTTAGTACGCTCTTACTTTGGTGAGCACCGTAACTCGAATGCCTATCTGTTCCAGCGTATTCGTCAGGTACGCGGCATGAACTATGGCGATTATGCTTACATTGAGTATTTCCCGCGTGGCATGTTCCAGACTAAGCCGGATGCAAACCTGGGTCGCTCTGAGCAGATTTTCCAGGTGTGGCTGCGTCCGTTGCGTTCGAATAACGATGCACACTTCGCCACGCGCGTTGCGCAATATGAGCTGGATAAACTGATTAATGACGGTATGACTGAGGGTGACTTCCAGGCAACGCGTAACTTCCTGAGCAACTTTGTGCCTCAGATGGTTGCCAGCCAGGACCGTCAGCTGGGTTATGCACTGGATAGCCAGTTCTATAATACCGATGAGTTTGTTAGTTATGTTCGCGACCAGCTGGCATCTTTGACAGTCGAAGATGTGAATCGGGTGATCCGTGAAAACCTGCAAAGTGACAATATTCACTACGTGTTTGTTACGGGCGATGCGGCTGATATGAAAGCGCGTTTGGCTAATCAGACAGAATCGCCAATGCACTATAATGCTGAGAAACCACAAGCACTTATCGATGAAGATAAGCACATCGCCAATTACAAGCTCGCTATCCCAGCTGCGAACATCGACGTGATGAACGCAGAAGCGGTATTTAAGTAACCTCAGGCAGGAGTCCCATCGCGGACTCCTTGCTTGTTCAGGCGGATCTGCAATCCGCCTGCTTTTCATCCATCCCCAATCCGTTGTTTCGGGTTATAATTAATAACAAATTGATGCAAGAAGCATTTGACTATCACTGCTAATTTACGCATTTGCAGGGTAAGATAGAACAAGGCCTTGGAATAATTGAAATAGTGCAGTTTATGAGACACGAGATCTGGCAAAAGCTTCGTCAGGAAGCTACCGAATTAGTAGACCGCGAGCCGCTGCTCGCCAGCCATGTTTACTCAAGTATTTTAAATCATGATTGTCTGGGCGCAGCATTGAGCTTTATTGTTGCCAACAAGCTGGCAGACGCCGTGGTATCGGCATTTACTATTCGTGAATTGTTTGATCAGGCCTTTGTGGATTGTGACCGTATGCTGACTCATGTAGCGCATGACATAAAAGCAGTTAAAGATCGTGACCCGGCGGCCGATAGTTATCTTAACGTTATTTCAAACCTTAAGGGCTTCCATGCAATACAAGCACACCGACTCGCACATTGCCTATGGCGACAAGACAGAAAAGAGCTTGCTCGTTTTGTCCAAAGTCGCTCATCCGAAGTATTTGGTGTTGATATCCATCCTGCTTGTAAAGTCGGCCATGGCATTATGTTTGACCATGCGACTGGTATAGTCATTGGTGAAACAGCCGTAATAGAAAACAATGTCTCAATCTTGCAGTCGGTAACCTTAGGGGGAACCGGTAATGAGCAAGGCGACCGTCATCCCAAAATACGCGCAGGTGTATTGATTGGCGCAGGGGCAAAAGTATTGGGTAACATTGAAGTGGGCGAAGGTGCACGCATAGGTGCAGGCTCAGTGGTCCTTAAAGCAGTCGCTCCACATACAACTGTGGTGGGGGTGCCTGCGAAAGTTGTTGGTAATCCTCCTTGTGCGTGTCCGGCCGAATCTATGGATCAGAACTTTCTTGAGGAAGATTTGATTGCCCGTAACGAATCTCACACCAGCGCGATGCTCTAGCATTTAATTGACCTCAAGGCGGGCTGATGGATAACCTGGGCCAAAAAATATGCTGGATGCTACTGGGAGCGGCGATTTCAGCACCATTGACCTGGTGGGCTGTAACCCCTACATCTACTCCACTGTTAGAATACGCGGAGCTCGTTTCACCTCGGGCTCAACAGCCAACTGTCTCATTGTCAAATACGCTCTCTGATGGAGAAATCTCCGACAATTCACAAGACAGGTCAGAACTCACCGCATTGCAGCAACAGGTTCAACAGTTACAGGGGGAACTAGCTCAGCTGGAGGCACAGGCCGACTCGGCGTCTGAGTCATCGGCACAGCATCAGCAAGTGACTTCATCTGGCAACATTCATCGTCAGCTGGCAGATATTTTTCGTACGGAAGAGCGTGACCCGGTGTGGGCCGATGAACTCGAGTTACAGCTCGGTGATTTTCTTTATACCAGTGACTTAAGCACTTACTTTGCATACGCCAGCTATGGCTGTAAACGCCATGTGTGTCAGTTAAGTTTTGTACCACGCAGCCAGGGCGTAGATGCCATGCAATGGCAGCGCCTCAATGATAGCCTCTTTAACAGCCCCTGGATAACACACTTTAAGGTCAGTTCGGCTCAGCAAACGGCGCAAGGGATGCAAGTGCACCTGAGCACCAAAAGCATCCGTCAATTGAGCACAGAATATTAACCATTTTCTTTGTTGTCAGTGTGGGGGTGCAGTTCCAGCACTTGTGTCTGCACGCGACCATCATGCAATTCTGTCATCAGTAAGTCACCAACAGCCACATCCTGGATTGACTTGACAACTTGCTCACCTGACTTGGTAATGCTGTAGCCACGTGACAATACCGCCAATGGGCTAACGCTATCTAGCCTGGCTGCCAGCAAAGCAAGTTGCTGCTGGTGTTGCTGTTGCGATGTTTGCATCGCACGCGTGAGCTTGTCTTTCAGTCCATCAAGGTGTTGGCTGGCATAACGTAGCTTCTGCTGAGGGTGAAATTGTTGTAAGCGGTGTTGTGCCAGTGAAACCCGGCTTTGTGCCCGGTGTTGCTGGTGGCTGATCGCCCGGTGCAGCCGGCCACTCAATTCATCTACTTTTTGTGCCTGTTGCATCAGCTGAGTTTGCGGGTGTTGTAGCAGCAGGCGTTGATGGGTATTGTGTAACTGCTGCGCTTGCTGAGCCAGATAACGCTGCATGGCACCTTCTAGTCGCTGTTTTTGTTGACGGACTTGAGCCAGAATTTCTGCCCCATCAGGGCTGACGAGTTCTGCGGCAGCGGAAGGGGTGGGGGCACGCAGATCGGCCACATAATCACTGATGGTGGTGTCGATTTCATGACCGACGGCACTGATCACAGGCAGCTCGCTTATAAACACTGCTCTGGCCACCGTTTCTTCATTAAAGCACCAGAGATCTTCGAGCGATCCACCACCACGGCCGACGATCAACACATCCACTTCATTACGGCGATTGGCGAGGGCGATTTGCGCGGCAATTTGCAGGTGGGCTTCCTGACCTTGCACTTGAGTCGGATAGATCACCACTTCCAGCTGAGGTGCACGACGTTTCAGAACCGACAAAATGTCTCTGACTGCGGCCCCGGTCGGAGAGGTCACGACACCCACCCGGTTTATGCGTGCAGGCAATGGTTGCTTATGCTGGCTGCTGAATAAGCCTTCACCCGCCAGGCGTAGTTTGAGGGCATCGAACTGTTGCTTTAATAAGCCTTCGCCTGCCGGTGCCATGTGTTCAACGATGATCTGGTAGTCACCGCGGGGTTCATACACGGATACGCGAGCTTGGACTAATACCTGCTCACCGTTTTGTGGTCGGTAGCGGCAATAGCGATTATTACCGCGCCACATGGCGGCTTTTACTTGTGCTTTGTCATCTTTGAGAGAGAAATACCAGTGCCCGGATGCCGGAGCAACAAAGTTAGAGATCTCGCCGGTCAGCTGTAAAGAAGCGAACCCCTGTTCCAGCAAACTGCGGATCTCACGATTCAGACGTGAGACCGAATAAACTTTTTCTTGTTGTGGCAACGACATACTCAGCTCCATAAAAAATTCACGAACACTCTAACATATTTTTGCTAAATTTTATTTACTCGCATAAGGAACGCTGATAAAATGCGCACGCAATTCCTTATACTCAGTTTCACTTGAGAGATGCCGCACACATGCTAAGAATTGCAAAAGAAGCCCTTACCTTTGACGACGTACTTTTAGTACCTGCTCATTCGACTGTTCTACCACACACTGCGAACTTAAAAACACGCCTGACTCGTGGTATTGAACTTAATTTGCCATTAGTTTCTGCCTCTATGGACACAGTAACTGAAGCACGCCTTGCAATTGCTCTTGCACAGGAAGGTGGCATCGGATTCATCCATAAGAACATGACCATTGAAGAACAAGCGCGCAATGTACGCAAAGTAAAAGCGTATGAAGCGGGGATTGTGTCTTTCCCTGTGACTGTGACCGCGGATAAAACCATTGCCGATACACTGGCACTGGCCGAAGAGAACGGTTTTTCAGGTTTCCCTGTTGTGGGTGAAAACAACCTGCTGGAAGGCATTATCACCAGCCGTGACATGCGTTTTGAGACCAAACTAGACCAGCCTGTTTCATCTGTGATGACGCAAAAAGCCGATCTGGTTACGGTAAAAGAAGGCGCCTCACGTGAGGAAATCCTGGGACTGATGCACGAGCACCGCATCGAAAAAATCTTAGTCGTTGATGATGCTTTTAAACTGAAAGGTATGATCACGGTTAAGGATTACCAAAAAGCGCAAGAAAAGCCAAATGCCTGTAAAGACGAGCAAGGTCGCCTTCGTGTTGGTGCTGCTGTGGGCGTAGGCGCAGGTACTGATGAGCGCATCGAAGCTTTGGTTGCTGCGGGTGTAGATGTACTGCTTATCGATACTTCACATGGCCATTCTCAGGGCGTTATCGATCGTGTTAAGGCAACCCGTGAAGCGTATCCGGATCTGCAAATCGTGGCGGGTAACGTGGCAACAGCAGACGGTGCAATTGCACTGGCTGACGCCGGTGTAGATGCAGTTAAAGTGGGCATTGGCCCAGGTTCAATCTGTACTACACGTATTGTAACTGGATGTGGTGTTCCTCAAATTACAGCAATTTCAGATGCCGTTGATGGTCTGAAAGGGCGTGACATTCCGGTTATCGCTGACGGTGGTATTCGCTTCTCAGGTGACATTGTTAAAGCTCTGGTTGCTGGCGCATCGTGTGTCATGGTGGGGTCAATGCTGGCCGGTACTGAAGAAGCACCGGGTGAAGTTGAACTGTATCAGGGCCGTTACTACAAGTCATACCGTGGTATGGGGTCATTGGGCGCGATGAACCAAAAAGAAGGTTCATCAGACCGTTACTTCCAGAAGAGCAACTCAGCTGAAAAACTGGTACCAGAGGGTATTGAAGGCCGTGTGGCTTATAAAGGCCCAATCGCCACCATTATTCATCAGCAAGTGGGCGGGATCCGCAGTGCCATGGGCCTGACTGGGTGTGCCACTATTTTGGAACTGAACACTAAGCCGCAGTTTGTCCGCGTGACTTCGGCGGGTATGGGTGAATCGCATGTCCACGACGTGCAGATCACCAAAGAGGCTCCAAACTACCGCATGGGCTAACCCCGGCGGATTAAAAGTGGGCTGGCGGTTGCCGGCCCTTCTTAATTTTAGTGTCTGCCTTTATCTGGCGGATACAAATAATCAAATACAATGCGTTGGGCAGGCAAACTTGCCCGGCCATTTAGGTAAAGTATTTTTCTTATGCTTTACTAGTTTTATCGCTTCCTAACAAACGAGATTATCAATGAGCAAAGACATCCATGATTCCCGTATTTTGATCTTAGATTTTGGTTCTCAATACACTCAATTGATCGCCCGCCGCATCCGTGAGATCGGCGTTTACTGTGAGCTATGGGCCTGGGATGTAACCGAGGAGCAGATCCGCGAATTTAATCCGCAGGGTATCATTCTGTCAGGTGGTCCTGAGTCAACGACTTTAGAAGGCAGCCCCCGCGCTCCAGAATATGTGTTCAACGCAGGTGTGCCTGTGCTTGGGATCTGTTACGGCATGCAAACCATGGCGTCACAGCTGGGTGGTAAGGTACACAGCTCAGATAAGAAAGAGTTTGGTTACGCGAAAGTTGAAAAAGTCGGTAACTGTGCCTTGTTCGAAGCGATTGAAGATCACATTGAAGACGGTATTGGCAAATTGGATGTATGGATGAGCCATGGTGACAAAGTCATCGAGATCCCTGAACAATTTATCACGTCTGCAAAAACAGACACCTGCCCGCATGCTGCTATGTCTTGGGAAGAAAAGCGTTTCTACGGTGTGCAGTTCCACCCGGAAGTGACACACACACAACAAGGCCTGCGCCTGCTTGAGCGTTTTGCGACAGATATCTGTGGCTGTGAAAAGCTTTGGACGCCGAGCCAGATTATTGAAGATGCGGTTGCCCGTATTAAAGAGCAAGTGGGTGACGATGAAGTGATCCTGGGTCTGTCAGGTGGTGTTGATTCATCTGTGGTGGCGATGCTGATCAACCGCGCGATTGGCGATAAGCTGACGTGTGTATTCGTTGACAATGGTCTGCTTCGTTTGAATGAAGGCCAGCAGGTAATGGACATGTTCGGTGATAAATTTGGCCTAAACATCGTTAAGGTGGATGCTGAAGATCGCTTCCTGAATGCACTGAAAGGCATTGATGACCCGGAAGACAAGCGTAAGGCGATTGGCCATACTTTCATTGAAGTATTCGACGAAGAAGCCGGCAAGCGTGTTAACGCAAAATGGCTGGCACAGGGCACCATCTACCCGGACGTGATCGAATCTGCGGCATCAGCCACGGGTAAAGCACATGTGATTAAGTCACACCACAATGTGGGTGGTCTTCCGGAAGACATGGAGCTGGGTCTGGTGGAGCCGCTGCGTGAGCTGTTCAAAGACGAAGTACGTAAGATTGGCCTGGAGCTGGGCTTGCCGTACGATATGCTATACCGCCACCCGTTCCCGGGTCCTGGTCTGGGCGTTCGTGTACTGGGCGAGATCAAGAAAGAATACTGCGATCTGCTACGTCGTGCCGATGCTATCTTCATCGAAGAGCTGCATAAAGCTGACCTGTATCACAAAGTGTCTCAGGCTTTCACTGTGTTCCTGCCGGTGCGTTCAGTGGGCGTTATGGGTGATGCGCGTAAGTACGACTGGGTTGTCTCACTGCGTTGTGTAGAAACCATCGACTTTATGACGGCGCGTTGGTCACACCTGCCATATGAGTTCCTGGGTCAGGTGTCAAACCGTATCATCAACGAAATCGACGGCATTTCTCGCGTAGTATATGACATCTCAGGTAAACCACCTGCGACGATTGAGTGGGAATAATTCCCGCCAGATCGGTAGACATATCATTTATGAATAAAAAGAACCCACTGTAAAAAGTGGGTTTTTTTACATCTAAAAACCTCCCTATAGCAATCAGCCAGGTCGATGAATGTGTTGTTACCCATCTAGATGACGTGAATGATTCACTAACCTGACAGGCTAACGTCGGAACAACGAAACTGGTAAGACGTTGTTGTGCTCTAATATGTGCAAAGATACAGAGTGAGCTGATTGTTCAATGTACTGGGAGGTCTATGAAATGCAGTATCTAAAAGTAGTAGCCGGACTATTAGGTGTCTGGTTGGTGATATCAATCGCTTTAACTCTCTACTATGGTGAACTGGTGCGCAGTATGCCAGGTGTGCTGGGTATAGATTCAGCTGCTATGAGTACGGTTGCTGTGTCAAAAGCGGAGTTGGATCAGGTGTTTGACCAGATCCGTGAGCATATGCTGCAAAGCAACGCCTGGGGGAATCGCTATAGTACAGCAGACAAATTGCTGGCCTGGGTTACTATCTTATGTTCGGCTATTATCGCTTTTCTGGCAGGTCTTTCGGGTCAGGCTCAGAGTTTATCGGACAATCAGAATCCCAATGCATCAGACAGTCAGGCGCTTAATGTGTCGGATGATCAAAGTCCTCATGTATCAGATGCTCCGTTGGGTGTAGGAACCGGTAACAGACCTCAACGGTACGTTAAACTGATAGGCTGGGTCGCGGCAATCAATGCGGTCTGTGTCGTACTTAATAGTCCTATACAGGAACAAAAAACCGCTTCATATCAAAAGGCGGACAGGCTTTTAACGCTCTTAATATCCACACGTAAAGCAATATTGGAATCGAATGATCCCATTGAGCAGAGTAACTTATTGGATAAACTTCGTCTTGAGGCGCAGCGGTGATGGGGAAAACGATTGTACTGTGTTTAGCTATGATGTTGGCGTTTGCTTGCTCTAAGCCGTTTGATCCTGTTGAGTATTATGGACTTGAGTTAACCCAGGAAGAAAGAAGCCTGATCGAGCTGTCTATTGATAAATTGAATCAGCTAATTCCCCCGGAAAAGCAGCTTAATTTGTATCTGTTTGACGCGCAGTTGCAAGCGGATGGTGTTGCGATACTCTGGGTTAATGATACTAACTTGGCTCATAGCCCTACTGATATGATGTTTGTTCTGAGTGGGTGTGCCTGTGTTGTAATCCAGCCACAGGTTTTTTTGCAATGGCTGAATACTCAGGCAGCTGGCACAGCACAAAGAAGAGGTAGCGAAATATTGAGCTATTTTATCCTGCATGAACTTGGCCATATTGACCGGGGGCATGCTGGTCGCGCAGCGTCTGTTGACACTGACTATTATAATTGTGACGAGAATGTGCAGAAACATCGAGAGCAAGATGCAGATAATTTTGCTTCAGAGTTACTCAAATTGCATTTGGGTGAAGCAAGCAGTTGGCAGCGCAGGCAGATCGCTATGGATATCCAGTTAGCATTGGGATTTCTCTCGTTTGATTTGCAGGGCAAACGGATCGTTGATAATTTTGCATGCAGTGCATTGAACGCCCCTTGTGCCTTTCATGACATGGGAGATACGCATCCGAATTTAGAGCTGAGACTTTTAAGAGCAAACTGCAACCTGGATGATACCTATTGCGATCTCTTGCGAGATTACGAGGAAAGACGACATTCAGATGGGGTTTTCTCTGATGCCATTCTCTATGATGGTCGCGGCATGTAAGCTGGGTGCCACACTAAGTGTGTCGTTTTTAAGCTAAAACTGGGTGAATAGGGTCACTACTCGCCATTTTTGCTGATAAAAGCAGCAAACAATCAGAAAGTTGCTTTTTTTTCTTTACCTTTTCAATTAGCTCATTATAATGCGTCGACATTGCAGGGGCGTAGTTCCAATTGGTAGAACAGCGGTCTCCAAAACCGATGGTTGCGGGTTCGAGTCCTGCCGCCCCTGCCACTTCCTTCTTTATCTCTTAGTAATTCCCTTATTTAACACAATTCAGATTGCAGTCGTTACACGCATATTCTAGAATCCTCAGCATTTAATTTTTCCGGTGTTTTTACATGCATGCAACTCAGGCTCAGTTACTTGGTGTAATGCCACTTAAACTCAAATCTGCTTTTGATCCCAACCCTCAGCCTAGTGCGCTTGTGTCTCAGCAAGTGGAGCAAGCTGATGTTGCCCTGACGCTAAGCGCGCGGCTACAACAGGATATCTGTACAGCAGCCAATACCAGCGAACTCACTGTCTTTGCAGGCGATACCATCAGCTGGACGTGTCACGCACAGCAGGCTCACTTGGTTATACCGGATACGCAGCTGAGTGCAGAGCAAAAGCGGGCATTGTGGCAGCAGATCTGGAGTGAGCAATCATGACCATTTCTATCAGGCCTGATCACCTTGCTGCCTTGCCATTGCAACAGGTCATGGATATTGAACAGGCCTGCCATACACACCCCTGGACCAGCAAGACCATGCAGTCGTGTCTGAGTGGCCGTTATTTCAATGCTGCTTTGTATTTGGATGAGCAACTGGTTGGCTTTTATGTAGGTGAGCGGGCTGGCCCGGACTTTACGCTGATGGACATCTGTATCACGCCTACTTGTCAGGGGCAGGGCCTGGCCAGTCAGTTGTTGGCGCACTTCGTGGCACGTTGTGAGCAAGACCGCGCCGAAAATATCTTTTTGGAAGTGCGAGTCGGTAATGAAGCAGCCATTGGTTTATATCACAAGGCTGGATTTACGGAGATGGGTGTGCGTAAAAACTACTATCCTAGCACGGATGGTAAAGAAGATGCGTTGCTGATGGGGAAAGTGCTGTTTAACCCTGAACTCATGGATCACTGAGCATATTAACTCTACCTATGCTTGCGAAACGGGCTCGTCAGAATTAGGCGTGTTCCTGCTCTAGCGTATATCTGATAGCCTGTGTGAGCGTCAGCATGGCATATTCCCACTTTGTTGGATTGTCTTCGCGCAAGCAGGTTTCCAAATCGCCGGCGGCACTGTGGATGTTGCTAAAGCCAAAGCACCCGGCGCTGCCTTTGAGACTGTGCGCCAACGCCCTGAGTGATTCCCATTCCTGATCCCCAAACAGCTGTTCCAGCTGAATGAGTTGATCGGGCAATTTTTCGACGTAGTTGCGACTGATTTGTAAGTACTTTTCGCTTTGTAAAAGTGAGTTCCACTGAGAGTTTTTGTCGTCTTCCAGTTGTAAGTAATTAAGCAGGACTGCGCCGAGCTTTTCACGGTCAATGGGTTTGGCGAGTGTAGCATCACACCCGGCTGCCAGGTAGGTATCAATGTCATGTTTCATAACATTGGCTGTCAGCGCAATGATAGGGCCATCATAAGCGGCATGACGCAGCATTTCAGTGGCTTCAAGGCCACCCATGACCGGCATTTGCATGTCCATTAGGATCAAATCGTAATCGTTGACCAGTGCCATCTCCACGGCTTGTGCGCCATTGCTGGCAATATCTGGTTTGAGTCCCCAAGCTCCGAGAAGTAAGGTCAGCAGCTCCTGGTTATCCGGGTTATCCTCGGCGAGCAGAATTTCTGCCTCCAGCTGGGTTTGCTCCAGTTGCTGGGCAGATATTACGTGATCGTGTGACAGCTGGCCTTCATCGTCAATCCAGGCAAAATCTTGCGTCGGATGATTGGCTGCAACGCTAATGATAAAGCAACTGCCGACCCCTTGAGCACTTTCTACGCTGACGTCTCCACCTAATAGCTGAGCCAGATTTTTCGAGATACATAGTCCCAGGCCAGTACCACCGAACCGTCTGGTGGTGGTGGAATCAGCCTGCTCAAAGGGCTTAAATACACGAGACATCTCGCCTTGCGACATACCAATGCCACTGTCTTTGATTTCAAATTCAAATCGGGCTGTGTCTGAGCGGTACCGGGCATTGATCTGAATACTGCCTGTCTCAGTAAACTTAACTGCATTCGTCGCGATGTTAAGCAGGATCTGTTTGAGGCGGGTTTCATCACTGAAGAGTTGCTGAGGCAACGGCAAGGCATAGTGTACGGTGAAATCCAGCTGCTTTTGCTCTGCCATGGGAGCAATAATTGACTCCACATCCTTCAGTAAATGAAGCAATTCTATGGGGTCTTGTTCAACAGCCAGTTTCTCGGCCTCAATCTTGGACAAGTCCAGAATGTTATTGATTAATTCCAGTAAGTGTCTGGAATTGCGCAAAATGGTATCCAGGTGCAGGGCTGAGTTAGTGGCATTAGGGTAATGAAGTATCTGCTCGGTAAAGCCCATAATGGCAGTCAGCGGTGTGCGGATCTCGTGGCTCATATTGGCCAGGAAACGGCTTTTCAGTTGGCTGGCTTGTTCGGCTTCGGCAATCGCCACCTCTAGCTGTCTATTCATTTCTTCCAGCGCCCGGGTACGGTTTTCGACTTTTTCTTCCAGATGCAGTTTGTAGTCTTCCAGCTCCCCCTGGAAATCCCGGATCTGTTTGATCATATGGTTAAAGTCATCAAACAAAATGCCAACTTCGTCATCGTCATGGGCGGGCAGTGCGACCGATAAGTCGCCATCCCCGACACGGTGGCTGGCTTCCCCGAGTAGTTCTATGGGAGTCAGCAGTAAGTTTCTCACCACAATGAAGATCAGAATGGGAAGTGTAATGACGGACAGGATAACAATCAGGGCGGTGGTCAGGCTGATCGCTTTACCTGACTGATATAAAATTGTTTTAGGTATGGTTGAGATATAATAATAACCGCCACTGAGCTGTGCGCTGTAGGTCATGCGCCGCAGGTTATCAATGGACGGTAACACCAGAGAGTCCAGTTTTCCTTTATCTGCCAGGCCATTGATCTGTGCCATTTCCTCAGCGCTCAAAAAGCTCTGATTAAAATGACTGTCGGAGCTGAATAAGACTTCGCCCGACGCTGATACCAGCAGGTTCAGCGTGTTGTCATAGGGGGCTTCCAGAATACTACTACTGATGATTGACGGGGCGACCTGAACAATAATGTAGCCCTCACGCTGAGGCCGGTTTAGGTTGAAATCCACCCCATAAATCTGCTGCACAAAATACAGCTGTGTGCCGCCATTATGCGACGCTTGCATAAACTGCTGCTGACGTAAGTTACTTTGTCGGACCTGGACAAAAAAGGGATAGGATTGAGGCGCCCGGTTAAGATTACTGGCATAAAAGGCATGACTCTGGCCATGTTCATTAACCAGGTTGATGCTAATGATATCCGGATAGGCCTCACTGTAACTGGCGAACACATCCATGAGCGCACCCAGACGTTGTGTTTTTTCCTGAACTTCGTTTTCTGGCAGGCTTAAAAAATCACTGAGTACCGGAGAGGTTGACAACAATTTGGTCGTGGATTGATAGATTTCCATATAGTTGAACATTTTTTGCTGCTGTTGTTCAACGAATCGACTGACAATGAGCTTTGCCTGCTTTTGGGTAGAGCTGGTGACATTGGTCAGCGTAAAGCCGCCGAGCAGTAACAGCGGCAATATCACCAAAGGGGTGATATACCATAATAGCCTGATACTCAGCTTACTTGTCTTCATCCGTGATTAATTCCATCTATCAACTTGGTGCTGAAGCACTTCAGTATGACCACAAACGTGTCCGATTAGTGTGTTATTGTGGGTTATGTTACCGATTTTTGCACAAAACGGCTATGGTATCTCATAAATTGGTTGAACTTTAAACGCATTAATAGGGTGCCCGCGTGTGTCCCGCGAGCACCACAGACCTAACTGTCTGCGCGGCTCATGAACTTAGATTCCGCAGTGTTGATTTTAATTTTATCACCGCTGGAAATGTGCTCAGGTACCTGTACGACTAGGCCCGTTGTCAACGTGGCAGGCTTAGTACGGGCGCTGGCCGATGCACCTTTGATAGAGGGCGCAGTTTCTTCGATTACCAGCTCAACGCTTGAAGGCAAATCTAATGATACTGGTGTGCCTTCTACAACGACGATCAGCAGGCCTTTGGTTTCTTCATTGATGAATAGCACCTGTTCAGCAATCGAGTCTTTATGGATGTGATAAGGAGTATAGTCCTCTTCATCCATGAACACATATTCGTCACCATCAATGTAAGAAAGCATTGCCGGGCGACGTGTTAAATCGGCCAGTTGCAGCATTTCTTCGGCTTTAAAGGTTTCATCGACTTTACCGCCATTGACGACATCGTACATACGCATACGGTATAAACTGCCGCCAGCACGACCTTGCGGTACAGAGCGCTCAATATCTCGGACGATCATCACGCGACCATTATAATCAATCGCGGCGTGTTTTTTTATTTCACTGGCTTTAGGCATAAAAGGCTTCCTGTTAGTCTAAACTGAGCGAGAAGTTAGCATGAAGTCGGTATCTCGCCAAGTACTGTGTTCCCAATCGGTTTGTTCTACAATATAGGCCCGGTAAGTGAAGCTGTCTTGAACAGGGAAATCAGGTGAGGAGAGAAAGGTGAGATCAGGCATGATGATTGAAGGGGTTAAACTGGGTTGCCAGTGTGGTCAGGTTACCGGGCGCATTGCTGCGCACCCGCACTGGCAAGGGAATCGTCTGACCTGCTATTGTCAGGATTGTCGTGCGTATCTGCATCACCTGGAGCAGGCGGACTCCCTCAACGACTTTGGCGGAACGGATATTTATCAGGTGCCACCGGCGCACGTCAGTATCTTAACGGGACATGATCAGCTAGCCTGCTTGCAGCTGACCAAGGGAGGCGTTTACCGCTGGTACACTAAATGTTGTCATACCCCGGTTGGTAATTGTTTTAGCCCTTTCTGGCCCATGGTGGGGATCATACATAGCTTTGTGCGCGAACCGCTCGATACTTTGGTGGGCCCCACTTCGGGGAGTGTCTATTGCCGCGGCGCGCTGGGTCGATTGCCAGATGAACTCAAAGGCACACGCTCACAAAAGGTGATGGTGCTGCGGTTGATCACTAAGTTGCTGGCCTGGAAGCTGTGTGGCAAAAACTCACCCTCGGTATTTTTTGTAAACGGCGAACCGCTGGCAGCGCCACAGCAGCTTTATTCATGTCCTGCAGATAAAGGCTAAAGCGAGTAGAGACTCGACATCGCCTGGTAACTTAATCCAAAGTGCTGATTAAACCAGTTATTGACGTAATCATGTTGCGGTGCAAGCTTGGCGCAGCGCAGTACATATTCGCCATCGGCTGCACCGAGTTGATCTTCGCAGTAGGTTTGCAGCCACACGCGATCCAGATCTGCGACAAACTGAGTATGTAACTCTGTGAGCTGTTTGTTTAAATGCGTGCTGACATCCAGAAATTGGGCTTGTTGTGGTTCCAGATCTAAATCGGGGAAGTCTGCATAATGGCTTTGCGTGTGATGCACCTGACTATCGTCCACTTTATGCTCTATCCGTTGCCCACCCAGGCGCCCCAGATACATCATATCCAGACTGTAATGTTCCGTGAATTCAGTTACCGGATACTGATAGGTTTGCGCTACCTCAACGTCTATAAAAGAGCCCGGCTCGCTCGGATCAGGCTGCGGTTGTTCCAGCGTGTAGTGCTTTTGCCTGTTCACCAGTTTAGTATTGCGGCTGTGTTTGAAAGTGGCATGGACGTTGAGCGTGAAGGTCCCCTCACCTTGAGGGTGATACCATAAGCTGTCCCGAAAAGCGTCATTTAGCTGAGATAAGACAGTCTGAAGGCGTTGTTTTTGTGTGCTTGTGTCGTGCAGTTGCACGGTGAGCTTTGGTGCTATGCGGATCTCGGAATACAAGGCCTGGGCAGTCACTTGTTGTGCGGGTTGGCTGGCAATGTTCCAGGCTTGACAATATTTGCGATAAAAGCGCTGTAGGAACAGGCGATCTTTGCTCTGCGATGTACTGAGTTTTTCACACTGTCGTTCGGCATTGACTTGCAACTGCGCCTGATACTGAGCAAAAGTGTTACCCAGTCTGGCATTGGCAATTAAAAATGCATAACGCAATTCGAAGTATCGAAACGGATCCGGAAAGGCTGAGCGCGACAGTGACAAAGCTTCTTGTCTGAGCCAGATGGTTGCATATCGCAGCTCTTCATTTTGGGTTTCTGCCATGGGCCCGACGGGCTCTATGTGCCAGTTCACCTGATTACGCAATAAGGCCTCTAGTTTGAGTGCCGCGCCGGTATGGTTGCCAGACAGGCGCAACATGCGCACGTCAATGAGTCCACGGTCGATGATTTTATTGCGCGCCAGGGTGAGCCGCTGACGTGCTTCTACATCCTGAGGGTCTTCGGCGAGGGCTTGTTCGTAGAACTCGGCGGACTGATCATACATGCCGGCCTCATACAACTTGTCTCCTTTTTCAACCAGGCTTTTACAGCCTGACAATAACAGCACGCCCGCAATCATAATGGCACACAGCTTGGTTGTCTTCATTGTCCTTTCCTTGTTCATATTGAGATATCTTCGTATATCATGCGTTATGTCACTATTGTGTGACAATCGATAGTCTTGGATGTTTTTTAGGAACTGGCACCCGTCGCTCAGTGATGTTTTTCGGTTTGGCCGGCGCTTCGGTTAACACCCAGACCGGACGTGTGACGAACAGGTTGTACTCAGTGAGCAGGAAAGTCGTAATTGCTTCAGGTACGTGGCAGACCTATTTATATGTCAATAAAACGCGATGATATCAGGGAATTTCAGCCGTTTAAAAGCGGTTTTTAACGGTAAATAACCACTGTACTGAGTCAATGTTGTCCGGGCCATCAAGGGGCGCAGCGACGTCCAGATGCAGCACCAGTCCTGAGTTAGCCCGACTGGGAGCAAGCCGCAGTCCGATACCGATGTTTTTAAGAAACTGACCCTGAATTTGATGTGTTAACGCATGTTGCTGTAGATCCGTTAAAGTGTGTGGCTCGTCGAGACTGTCTGGCAATGGTGGCGGTATGGGGCGGCCATCAACCCGGCCAATATCAAAGTAGGCGGCACCACCCACTTTAAACAGGTGTAGTAAATCATATTCCCAGTAATAGCGCTTCTCAAGGTTCAGCAGGATCCGACGATTGCCTTGCAGGTAATTGCTGGGATAGCCCCGTAAACCGGTTTCTCCGCCCAGGGTGATCTGTTTATCGGCACTGAGGTGTTTACCATATTGAATTTCAAGCTGGGCATACCAGGATTGGTGTAGGCTGGTATTGAGATAATATTGCAGTCGTGAACTGAATAGCAGATTTTCAGCCTGATCCTGACGTTTGTTCCAGTAACCATGTAAGTTGAAGGCAAAGCGGAGCAAACTGTCTGCAGAGGTGAAGTGGGCTTTGTTGGCATTGAATGCCAGCACCCAGCGGCTGTCATCATCACTGAGCTCACTGTCTGAATAGCCAAGCTGGGCATTGATATTCCAGCCTAAATTTAAATCTTCTGTGCGATAGATGGAATCAAAATTGCGGACCTTAATATAGGCATCTTCAAACCACTGTGCCTGAATATAGGGGTAGCGTAGCGTCCGGTTTTCAGCAATGGGTAAAGTGGTACCGCGAAGGCGGGTAAATTCTTGCTTTTCATCCTGATATCCGAGTAAGAGTCGACGTGTCCAGTCATTGTCGAGTGCAAAGGAGCGGCCAATGTAGAGGTTGGATATTTCGCTGAGCTGCTGATACTCCGAGATCTCTTCACCCAAATTGTACAGTGACTCAACCCGACGGTTACTTAAGTTACTGATACCGTAACTATAAGGCGTGGAGATTGAAAAAAACGGGTATTCAACGCCAACGTAATGCACTTTTCCATCATCGTTGTCCGCGTACTCAAGGCGCCCCCGGTAACGGCTCGAAAGGATTTGGGGGTCATCATAAACAAATAAATAGCCACTGCGATCCGGGTCGGAAATATGCGTCAGTGACAGGCGTTTACCATAGCCCAGCAAGTTCGACTCACGAAAGCCAAGACGAGTTGAATTATCGCCGCCGCTGCGGCTGAAACTGATATCGGGTAGCAAGGTCCAGAGGTCGCGCGTAATGACGGTGACTGCTACTTCTCCGTCACAGGTTTGTTCGGCAAAGATCCTGGCATCATAGATATAGGGCTGTTGACGCAATAGTCGCTCTGACTCTCGCAGCAATTTGGGGTCATATTCGCCTCCTTGGGTAAATAGTAATAAATTGCGGATCACCTCAGGTTTCGTTTTGATGTGCGCCCGATTTGCAAAGCGAAATACGGCGTTGTCTTCCTCCGGCAAAGAGGTATCAAAGACATTCAGTTGCCTGAGCTCAATGCTGACCACAGAGGCATTGAGCAAATCGGGTAAGGTGTCGGTGCTATCTAACTGGCGGTGGAGGTTATCGTCCTCAGGCACAGTGGGACGGTTGTTACTGCAATGTTCGGAAACGCTTGATGGCGTACTGGCAGCAACTTGCGCTGACGTGGTTACCATCGATGTGAGTACTGCGAGTATTGAAGTGCGAACAATCCAACCCATAGAACAGCCTGTCGTTAATTAACGTGCTTTTAATTATGGCCTATGTTAGCCATAGCTGCTCAACTAAGTCTATATTATTGTTGTAAATTTAACCGTAATAATGTTACCAGGTTCGGCAAATGTTCAGTGGCACCAAGGCCTTCCGGCGCGATCCAGATACTCTCACTATAGTGCTCAAAGTTGAGATTGTAGGGATGTCCGGCATAATTGAAACGCCATTGATGGCGGTCAGCACCCTGATGAAATTCCAGTAAGGTAAGGCCTTCGAGGTGCAAGAAAATTTGCCCCCAGAGCTCAAACTCATCTGCCTCAGGGAGCGAGCAAGGAGTTACAAGAATGTGGTTCTGATCTGTTAAATGATCGATGTACGTTGTCACGGTGACTCCACTTAAACAGTTGGGTTAATCTGTGTCCAGGTAATTACGGATCAGCTGCATAAAAGGTGCGCCGTATTTGCTGAGTTTGGTAAAGCCAACCCCCGACACTTTCAAAAATTCGCTATCATTGGTCGGTGTCAGTTGTGCCATTTCCGCCAGGGTTTTATCACTGAATACCACATAAGGTGGTACGTCATCCTGATCGGCCAGCTCCTTACGCAGGCTGCGTAATTTAGCAAACAGCTTTTTATCATAATTGAACTGCGCCAGTTTATCCTGATAAACGTGCTTAGCTTCAAGTCGTGGTTGCGCCAGTTGCAGGGCATATTCCCCTCGTAATACTGAGCGGGCACCTTCGGTCAGGCGCAGTGCGGCGCCCTGAGTTATGTCTTGTGCAACCAGGCCATGGTGTATGAGCTGTCGTAGAATACTCAGCCAGTACTCGTTGCTGTGCTCTTTGCCAATCCCATAGGTGCTCAGGGTGTGGTGTTGGTTGTCCCGGATCCGTGCAGTATTTGCGCCGCGTAACACGTCCACAATATAGCCGAGTCCAAAGCGCTGCTCTGCCCGGTAAATACAGGATAAGGCTTGCTGAGCAACCAAAGTGCCGTCAAATCGTTTTGGTGGGTTCAGGCAGATATCGCAGTTGCCGCACGGTTCGCGTTGATATTCGCTGAAATAGTTGAGCAGGATCTGGCGTCGGCAGGTTTGTGCTGAGGCAAAGCTGGCCATTGAGCTAAAACGTTGCTCTTCGACTCTGCGCCTGTGCTCATCTTCAATGTCTTCAAAAAACCGTTTTACCCGGCCAATGTCTGCGGGGTCAAAGTACATGATGGCTTCAGCTGCCAGTCCATCACGGCCAGCACGGCCTGTTTCTTGGTAATACGCTTCGATACTCTTGGGAATGTCATAGTGCAGTACATAGCGCACATTCGATTTATTGATCCCCATGCCGAAAGCCACCGTTGCAACCACAATTTGAATGTCATCACGCGCAAAGGCATTTTGTACGAACTGGCGTTGCTCATTGCTCATCCCTGCATGGTAAGCAGCAGCATTAAATCCGGCTTCAACTAGTTTTTCGGCGATGTCATCAACACGTTTACGGCTGGAGCAGTAAACAATGCCGCTTTGCCCTTTTTGCGTGCGCAGATAACGCATCAGCTGAGATAATGGTTTGAACTTTTCTTCGATGGTGTAACGAATATTCGGCCTGTCGAAGCTGCCCGTATGAATAAAAGGCGTCTGCAAACCGAGCTGAGTGACAATGTCACTGCGGGTGGCCAGATCGGCTGTGGCGGTCAGCGCCATCATAGGGACTGAGGCAAAGCGATGCTTTAATTCATGCAGACGACAGTAATGCGGTCTGAAATCATGCCCCCAATGCGATACGCAGTGGGCTTCATCGATGGCGAACAGCCCCAGTTGGAGGTGACTCAGGCGCTCAATAAATTCGTTTTGCAGTACTTTTTCCGGCGCCACATACAGGAGTTTGATTTCACCCTGGTGCAGGCGCTGGTAGATGGCTTGTTGCTGAGCCCGGTCGAGGCTGTTATTGATAAATTCAGCCGAGATACCCAGAGCTTGTAGCTGTGCAACCTGATCTTGCATCAAAGAAATAAGGGGTGAGACCACCACGCAGGTGCCTTGCAAAAGTAACGCGGGTACCTGATAGCATAAAGATTTGCCGCCGCCGGTTGGTAGCAGTACCAAGCTGTCGCGCCCGTCCAGGCAGGCCTGAATGACGTCGAGTTGCCCGTCACGAAAGTCACTGTAGCCAAAGACTTCTTTTAGTACGCCGTGCGGTGTGTCGATTGAGTGAGTTGCAAGATTTTCCATCGAGCGCATTTTAGTGGGTTTTGTAGCAGAAGTCTTTTGTTTTTGATCACAGGAAAATCATACGGCCAGGTACAGATTGCGGTATACTGCGCGCTTGGCATCTGTGGGAACAATCAGAATACCAATTATGTTGTGCTTGGGAGAAATGAATGGGAACGAGTAATGAAACGAAGCAGGGGTATACCTTTGCCGTTTTAGCATTTTTAATGTGGGGATTAGCACCCATCTATTTTAAATCGCTGGATCAAGTGGACGCACTTGAAATTCTTATCCATCGAGTGGTCTGGTCGGTACTCTTTATTGCCTTGATCATCGCCGTAAAACTCAACTGGGACAAAGTGGTTGCCGTGCTGCGTCAGCCAAAACTCATGCTGATGCTGACGGTTACGGCCTTATTGCTGGGGTTTAATTGGGGCCTGTTCATCTGGTCGGTGAATAATGGCCATATGCTGGATGCAAGTTTGGGCTACTATATTAACCCTTTGCTCAATGTGTTGTTGGGTATGCTGTTTTTGCAAGAACGTCTGCGGCCTCGTCAGCAGTTTGCGGTTGCGCTGGCTGTTGTTGGGGTGGTGCTGCAATTGGTTAGCTTTGGCTCGTTTCCGGTGATCGCCTTTTCTTTAGCCGGTTCATTTGCGATTTATGGGTTATTGCGTAAGACCATGGCGGTAGAGTCTTTGCCTGGCTTGTTGATTGAAGCCGTTATTCTGCTGCCCATCGCGCTGGCTTACTGGTGGTGGTTAACACCCAGTGAAACCAGCAATATGATGGTGAATGACTGGGTCACTAATGTGTTATTGATTAGCGCAGGGGTTGTAACGACCTTACCTTTATTGTGTTTCACCGCTGCCGCAAAACGTATTCCCTATTCGACTTTGGGTTTCTTTCAATATATTGGACCAAGTTTGATGTTTATTCTGGCTGTGGTGTTCTATGGTGAGGTATTTAGTGCTGAGCGGGTGTTAACGTTCGCCTTTATCTGGTCAGCCCTGGCATTGTTTAGTTTTGATTCCTACCGTTCGGGTAAAGCGCAGCGCCGTCTCGCGGCTGCGTAATTATGTTGGGGGCACTGAACCTGTCAGGCCCCCTTTAATACATTACATTTCGTCGTCTGCCTCCACGGCAACGGCTTCGACTTCTTCTTTATTTGTCTCTACCTTAGAGCGGCCAAACAAAGTATGGAACTTGGTTTTGCAGGTCGTGAGTTTAAGGTACTTAGTCCAGGTTTTTTCCATCACATTACCTGGTGTTTGTCGTCCCTCCATGACGTCGACAAATTGTCGTTGAAATTCATTTTGTGGCTGGCTAGCTTTGGTGTATAAGCTCTTTAGTAGTGCACCATGGTTTTCCAGTACATCAGACTCCTGCAAAGTGAAGTGTCCGCTGCGAGAAAACCCTCGAGGAAAGTTAAGATCATCATAGAAATGTTTAGATGTAACAAAAGCTTCTTTCAAGGTCGCTAAATTTTGATTCATGGTGAAATCCTCAGCATTGTTTGGCAGGAGTATGGACCATAGAGAACAAATAATTAAACGAGTTTTTTTTATCTAAGGGGGGTATGTGGACCTAGATCTATTAAAAACATTTGTCGAAGTTGTTAAGACGCGACATTTTGGTCGTGCTGCGGAAAATTTATATATAACTCAATCTGCTGTCAGCTTTCGGATCCGCCAGTTAGAACAAAGCCTTGGCGTTAATTTGTTCATACGCCAGCGTAATAATATTCAACTGACTGCACCGGGCGAACGTTTGTTACCCCATGCCAATATGATCCTCACCGGGATGCAGCGTGCCAAGGTTGACGTCGCACTTGCCAATAATATGCATAAGCAAGTGTCACTGGCTGGCACGCCGAATATTTGGGACGCTTTTTTACAATTTGGGATCAACCACATTGTGGCGGCTATGCCTGGAGTATCGCTGGTGGCTGAGGTCAAAGCGCAACAGGAGAGTACCCGCTTGTTATTGGAGCGCACGCTCGATATTGCGGTGCTATTTGACCCACCTAAAGTGGATGAACTGGTCGTTAAGCAAATTAAGCATCTGGCTATCATCCCGGTCAGTACAATGGCGCAAACCACCTGTGAAGACTTTTTCGATAAGCAATATGTTTACGTAGACTGGGGAACGGCATTTTCATTGTGGCATGCGAAACAGTTTAACGGCAGCACACCGCCTTATTTCAGAACCAGTACGGGTCGTATCGCACTGGATTTGATCATGCAATGTGGCGGCTCAGCATTTATACCTCGTGCACTGGCCGTTGAACCGATTGAGAAGAAGCAGCTATTTCATATTGAATCAGTGAAGCAAAATGCGCGAGAGATCTATGTTGCTTATCACAAGGGTAATGAACAGATAGAACAAATTGAGACAATTGCCAGTCTTTTGGCGTCTTTACCTGATTAGGTTACAGATTATTGAATTATTTATGATGGTTGGCTGACATTTAAATGTCAGTTTTATTTTGAGTGTAATATTTTTGTCACGTATCGCTGGCAGACTGCGCCTGTCTAAAAAATTACGTGTTGCGATACTTGAGGAAATACACATGAAATTATCCAAATCAGCATTGTTTGTTTCTATTTTCGGTGCTTTGTCTGCGAGCGCTTACGCTGATGTTGATGTATATGGTAAAGCGAATTTGTCTGTACAAAGTTCAGATGAAGGTGAAGGTTCATTCACAGAAGTGAAGAGCAATGCATCACGCTTTGGTTTCAAGGGGTCGGAAAAGCTAGACTCTGGTCTGGAAGTTATCTACAAATTGGAGTTTCAGGTTGACGTATCTGATGCAGACTCTAAAGACGATGATGACAACATCACAGCGCGTAACCAATATGTGGGTCTGAAAGGCGGTTTCGGTGAAGTTGTGATTGGTCGCAATGACACGGCATTCAAACAGTCGCAAGGCAAACTGGATCTGTTCAATGACCTTGAAGCGGATATTAAGAATCTGTTTAAAGCTGAAAACCGCTTGGGCGACTCAATTTCTTATAAGTCAGCCAGCTTCAATGGCTTCAAAGTACTCGGTACTTTTATCGCAGAAGACAGCACAGAGGGTGAAAACGGTTTCTCGGCAGCCCTGACTTATGGTGATGCTAAACTGAAGAACACTAACTTCTACGCAGCAGTTGCAACAGACAGTGAAGTAAAAGGCTACGATGCAGTACGTTTTTCAGTACAAGGTAAAGTAGCAGATTTCAAACTGGGTGCAATGTACCAGATGCAAGAGAAAGTAGATGGGTCTGATGAAGCTGACGGTTACATGTTAAACGCGGCCTACGGTTTCGGCGCGAATACCCTGAAACTACAGTATCAGGTTATCGACTTTGATAAAGGCGATAAAGTAGATGGTATCTCTGTTGGTATCGATCACAAGCTGAGCAAAGCGGCAAAGCTTTACGCATTCTACTCAAGTGTTGATGAAGACAATGGTGTAGAAGAAGATTACCTGGGTGCCGGTATCGAATATAAGTTCTAAGCATATCGCAATTTAATAGAACAGATTAAAAAGGCCAGTCAGAACACTCTGACTGGCCTTTTTGCGTAATATGTACCTAAAAGTTATTCAGTTTGAGGTGTTTAACGTCAAAAAATGAGCGCTTTGCCTTATTTTTGTTCGAACACGCTGTTTTTCTCACTTTTCTTCAAAAAAGGGGTTGCGCTGGGTTTCGATTTCCCTATAATGCGCATCCACCGACACGGGGCACAACGCTGAAAAGCAACGAGCCAGCGAGTTGGGAGTCAAATAAAACTTGATTCTGAAAATTTTCAAAATTAAGTGTTGACATAAAATGGGAAGTGATTAGAATGCACAACCCTCAGCGCTAACGGCGCAGCGATAACAAGTTATCGCACTGTTCTTTAAAAATATGAAGCAATCATCTGTGTGGGCACTCGTGCAGATTGAGTTCTAACAGCGAATTTCAGTTTACTGAATGACGCACAAAAATTTAGAGTCTCAACTGAACTGAGTGACTAACATAGTCAATTCGTTTTGATTTTACTTTTTTAAAAGTAGAAACAGACAAAATCAGAATTCATTGAGCACGAATCTTCGGATTCAAAAAACTTTTAATTGAAGAGTTTGATCATGGCTCAGATTGAACGCTGGCGGCAGGCCTAACACATGCAAGTCGAGCGGTAACATTTCTAGCTTGCTAGAAGATGACGAGCGGCGGACGGGTGAGTAATGCTTGGGAACATGCCTTTAGGTGGGGGACAACCATTGGAAACGATGGCTAATACCGCATAATGTCTACGGACCAAAGGGGGCTTCGGCTCTCGCCTTTAGATTGGCCCAAGTGGGATTAGCTAGTTGGTAAGGTAACGGCTTACCAAGGCGACGATCCCTAGCTGGTTTGAGAGGATGATCAGCCACACTGGAACTGAGACACGGTCCAGACTCCTACGGGAGGCAGCAGTGGGGAATATTGCACAATGGGCGCAAGCCTGATGCAGCCATGCCGCGTGTGTGAAGAAGGCCTTCGGGTTGTAAAGCACTTTCAGTCAGGAGGAAAGGTTAGTAGTTAATACCTGCTAGCTGTGACGTTACTGACAGAAGAAGCACCGGCTAACTCCGTGCCAGCAGCCGCGGTAATACGGAGGGTGCGAGCGTTAATCGGAATTACTGGGCGTAAAGCGTACGCAGGCGGTTTGTTAAGCGAGATGTGAAAGCCCCGGGCTTAACCTGGGAACTGCATTTCGAACTGGCAAACTAGAGTGTGATAGAGGGTGGTAGAATTTCAGGTGTAGCGGTGAAATGCGTAGAGATCTGAAGGAATACCGATGGCGAAGGCAGCCACCTGGGTCAACACTGACGCTCATGTACGAAAGCGTGGGGAGCAAACAGGATTAGATACCCTGGTAGTCCACGCCGTAAACGATGTCTACTAGGAGCTGGGGTCTTCGGACAACTTTTCCAAAGCTAACGCATTAAGTAGACCGCCTGGGGAGTACGGCCGCAAGGTTAAAACTCAAATGAATTGACGGGGGCCCGCACAAGCGGTGGAGCATGTGGTTTAATTCGATGCAACGCGAAGAACCTTACCTACACTTGACATACAGAGAACTTACCAGAGATGGTTTGGTGCCTTCGGGAACTCTGATACAGGTGCTGCATGGCTGTCGTCAGCTCGTGTTGTGAGATGTTGGGTTAAGTCCCGCAACGAGCGCAACCCTTATCCTTAGTTGCCAGCGATTCGGTCGGGAACTCTAAGGAGACTGCCGGTGATAAACCGGAGGAAGGTGGGGACGACGTCAAGTCATCATGGCCCTTACGTGTAGGGCTACACACGTGCTACAATGGCATATACAGAGTGCTGCGAACTAGCGATAGTAAGCGAATCACTTAAAGTATGTCGTAGTCCGGATTGGAGTCTGAAACTCGACTCCATGAAGTCGGAATCGCTAGTAATCGCGGATCAGAATGCCGCGGTGAATACGTTCCCGGGCCTTGTACACACCGCCCGTCACACCATGGGAGTGGGTTGCTCCAGAAGTGGATAGCTTAACCTTCGGGAGGGCGTTCACCACGGAGTGATTCATGACTGGGGTGAAGTCGTAACAAGGTAGCCCTAGGGGAACCTGGGGCTGGATCACCTCCTTATCGACTTAGAACTGATTTGTTCGAAGTGTCCACACAGATGATTGTTACTTAGTAAGATAACTTACTGAGTGATATTGCTCTTTAAAAATTTGGAAAGCTGATATTAAATTCTCGGAATGACAATGAAAATTGTTGTTCTATAGAGTTTTCGAAAGAAAAATGCCGATAAATTCGAAAGAATTTATTAGCGTCTACTTTAGTATTACTTAACTTCTGGCGAAGTTAAAACTGTCTTTGACACTACAATTCAAAACTATTTTGGGTTGTATGGTTAAGTGACTAAGCGTACACGGTGGATGCCTTGGCAGTTGGAGGCGATGAAGGACGTACTAACTTGCGATAAGCCTAGTTGAGCCAGTAAGAGGCGCTTGAGACTAGGATTTCCGAATGGGGAAACCCGGCCCTTTGGGTCATCATGCAGTGAATACATAGCTGTATGAAGCGAACGCGGAGAACTGAAACATCTAAGTACCCGTAGGAAAAGAAATCAACCGAGATTCCGAAAGTAGCGGCGAGCGAAATCGGATTAGCCCTTAAGCTTTAATGTAGTTAGTGGAACATTCTGGAAAGTATGACGATACAGGGTGACAGTCCCGTACACGACAACTTATTTAAAGTGAAATCGAGTAGGTCGGAGCACGTGAAACTTTGACTGAATATGGGGGGACCATCCTCCAAGGCTAAATACTCCCAACTGACCGATAGTGAACCAGTACCGTGAGGGAAAGGCGAAAAGAACCCCTGTGAGGGGAGTGAAATAGAACCTGAAACCGTGTACGTACAAGCAGTAGGAGCCCCTCGAGGGTGACTGCGTACCTTTTGTATAATGGGTCAGCGACTTATATTCTGTAGCAAGGTTAACCATTTAGGGGAGCCGTAGCGAAAGCGAGTCTTAACTGGGCGCTTAAGTTGCAGGGTATAGACCCGAAACCCGGTGATCTAGCCATGGGCAGGTTGAAGGTCAGGTAACACTGACTGGAGGACCGAACCCACTAACGTTGAAAAGTTAGGGGATGACCTGTGGCTAGGAGTGAAAGGCTAATCAAACCGGGAGATAGCTGGTTCTCCCCGAAATCTATTTAGGTAGAGCCTCGGACGAATACTTACGGGGGTAGAGCACTGTTAAGGCTAGGGGGTCATCCCGACTTACCAACCCTTTGCAAACTCCGAATACCGTAAAGTACTATCCGGGAGACACACGGTGGGTGCTAACGTCCATCGTGGAGAGGGAAACAACCCAGACCGTCAGCTAAGGTCCCAAAGTGTATGTTAAGTGGGAAACGATGTGGGAAGGCTAAAACAGCTAGGAGGTTGGCTTAGAAGCAGCCATCCTTTAAAGAAAGCGTAATAGCTCACTAGTCGAGTCGGCCTGCGCGGAAGATGTAACGGGGCTAAACATACCACCGAAGCTACGGCTGCATACTTAGTATGCGGGGTAGGGGAGCGTTCTGTAAGCGGCTGAAGGTGAACTGTAAGGTTTGCTGGACGTATCAGAAGTGCGAATGCTGACATGAGTAACGATAATGCGGGTGAAAAACCCGCACGCCGGAAGACCAAGGGTTCCTATCCCATGTTAATCAGGGTAGGGTGAGTCGACCCCTAAGGCGAGGCTGAAGAGCGTAGTCGATGGGAAACGGGTTAATATTCCCGTACTTGGTATAAATGCGATGGGGGGACGGAGCAGGCTAGGCAAGCATGGCGTTGGTTGTCCATGTGAAAGGCTGTAGGCTGGTGACTTAGGAAAATCCGGGTCGCTAAGGCTGAGAGTCGAGACGAGCCACTACGGTGGTGAAGTTGTTGATGCCCTACTTCCAGGAAAAGCCTCTAAGCTTCAGTTTATATCGAATCGTACCCTAAACCGACACAGGTGGTCAGGTAGAGAATACTAAGGCGCTTGAGAGAACTCGGGTGAAGGAACTAGGCAAAATTGTACCGTAACTTCGGGAGAAGGTACGCTCTTACTTGTGAAGACTTCGCGTCGTAAGCAGGCGAGAGCCGCAGTGACCAGGTGGCTGGGACTGTTTATTAAAAACACAGCACTGTGCAAAATCGTAAGATGACGTATACGGTGTGACACCTGCCCGGTGCCGGAAGGTTAATTGATGGGGTTAGCTTAGGCGAAGCTCTTGATCGAAGCCCCGGTAAACGGCGGCCGTAACTATAACGGTCCTAAGGTAGCGAAATTCCTTGTCGGGTAAGTTCCGACCTGCACGAATGGTGTAACCATGGCCACGCTGTCTCCACCCGAGACTCAGTGAAATTGAAATCGCAGTGAAGATGCTGTGTACCCGCGGCTAGACGGAAAGACCCCGTGAACCTTTACTACAGCTTGGCACTGAACATTGACCCTACATGTGTAGGATAGGTGGGAGGCTTTGAAGCGCAGTCGCTAGATTGCGTGGAGCCGTCCTTGAAATACCACCCTTGTAGTGTTGATGTTCTAACTTAGGTCCCTAATCGGGATTGAGGACAGTGCCTGGTGGGTAGTTTGACTGGGGCGGTCTCCTCCCAAAGAGTAACGGAGGAGCACGAAGGTTGGCTAAGTACGGTCGGACATCGTACGGTTAGTGTAATGGTAGAAGCCAGCTTAACTGCGAGACAGACACGTCGAGCAGGTACGAAAGTAGGTCATAGTGATCCGGTGGTTCTGAATGGAAGGGCCATCGCTCAACGGATAAAAGGTACTCCGGGGATAACAGGCTGATACCGCCCAAGAGTTCATATCGACGGCGGTGTTTGGCACCTCGATGTCGGCTCATCACATCCTGGGGCTGAAGTCGGTCCCAAGGGTATGGCTGTTCGCCATTTAAAGTGGTACGCGAGCTGGGTTTAGAACGTCGTGAGACAGTTCGGTCCCTATCTGCCGTGGGCGTTTGAGAATTGAGAGGGGCTGCTCCTAGTACGAGAGGA
The DNA here is from genome assembly GCF_001482385.1 of Pseudoalteromonas rubra. Lineage (NCBI taxonomy): Bacteria > Pseudomonadati > Pseudomonadota > Gammaproteobacteria > Alteromonadales > Pseudoalteromonadaceae > Pseudoalteromonas > Pseudoalteromonas rubra. The sequence goes on along the minus strand of NZ_CP013611.1, from coordinate 2,075,369 downwards.
CCGGAGTGGACGAACCGCTGGTGTTCGGGTTGTCATGCCAATGGCATTGCCCGGTAGCTACGTTCGGAATCGATAACCGCTGAAAGCATCTAAGCGGGAAGCGAGCCTCGAGATGAGTTCTCACTTTAACTATAAGTTAACTGAAGGGCCGTTGAAGACTACAACGTTGATAGGCGAGATGTGGAAGTGGTGTGAGCCATTGAGCTAACTCGTACTAATTACCCGTGAGGCTTAACCATACAACGCCAAAGTGGTTTGTTTGTTAGAAGTTAAGAATTAAAGTAGACGATAAGAATTTAATACGCTTTTCCAGATTTTACAGAATTTGCTTGGTAACCATAGCATTTTGGAACCACCTGACCCCATGCCGAACTCAGTAGTGAAACGAAATAGCGCCGATGATAGTGTGGGGTTTCCCATGTGAAAGTAGGACATTGCCAAGCTCCTAATAAAAGAAAGCCCGATTCGAAAGAGTCGGGCTTTTTTACGTATGAAATTTTAAAAAGCGTCGATGAAGCTGTAGATAGAATAGCGTTGTCTATTCATCCATGAAAGTGGGTATCTAGCAACCTTTGGACACACTTCCTTGTGGAGGGCTCCCGGCGCGTAACGCGTGTTATCGGCGTCCATACCTCGCGTTCATTGCGCTGCGAAGCGGTGCTTCGGTCGCAATTCACCCATGAATTTCATCGACATTCGTACTTCCATGTACGTCAAACCCGTTGCAGAAATGCAGCGGGTTTTTTGCTATGTGTAAATTAAAAAAGCTGTAAAGAGCAGCCCTGTCTATTCGCCCGTGAAGCTGGGCAGGATGGTGAATTGGTCAGCATCCACTAAAAAAGCTGCGTGTTTCATCTTGCTTAAGGCCGCACTAAGCACGGCTATACTCTGTCATTAGCTCAACTCTTTGATTGCTTCACTAAGTCCATCTAAGGTCAATGGAAACATGCGGCCAGCCATCAGCTCATCGATAAGGCCAATTGAGTGGTAGTAGGGCCAGTGTGCTTTTGGTTGAGGATTGAGCCAGGCGACTTTATCAAAATGCTGAGTGAGCCTTTGCAGCCACACCGAACCGGCTTCCTGATTCCAGTGCTCGACACTGCCGCCGGGGTAGGTGATCTCATAGGGGCCCATAGTGGCATCCCCGACGAAGATCAGCCGATAATCCCGGCCAAAGCGGTTGATCAGCTGATGGGTATCGAGCAAGGTATTATCCAGCCTGTCATTGTCCTGCCAGACATGTTCGTATACACAGTTATGGAAGTAGAAAAACTCAAGGTGTTTAAACTCGCTGTGCGCGGCGCTGAACAGCTGCTCACAGATCTGAATATGATCATCCATGGATCCACCGATATCGAACAACATGATGACATTGACGGCGTTGTGTCGTTCAGGTGCCATCTTCACATCCAGCATACCACCTTGCTTAGCCGTAGCGCGGATGGTTTCATTCAGATCGAGTTGATCGCTGGCGCCACTGCGGGCAAATTTGCGCAATTGTTTGAGTGCCAGCTTGATAGTGCGGTTACTGATGTCGCTGTCGGCATCCAGGTTGCGATATTGACGTTTATCCCACACCTTGACGGCACGGCGGTGACGGCTGCCATCCTGACCAATTCGGACACCCTCCGGGTTATAACCGTATGCCCCAAAAGGAGAAGTGCCGCCAGTACCTACCCATTTGTTGCCACCGGCGTGACGCTTTTGCTGCTCGGCGAGCCGTTGCTTCAGGGTATCCAGCAGCTTGTCGAGTCCTCCGAGCGCTTTAAGCTTGGCTTTCTCTTCTTCACTCAGGTGCTTTTCAAACTCTTTGCGCAGCCAGTCTTGTGGCAGGGCGCTTTGCTGCAACTGGCTGAACAGATCCAGGGAGTCGACACCCTCAAAATAATCGGCAAAGGCGCGATCAAACTTATCGAACTGGGTCTCATCTTTTACAAATATGGTTTTGGCCAGATGATAAAAACCGTCGATATCGGCGAAGCACACACCTTTATCCAGCGCATTGATACAGTCCAGTAGCTCGCGAAGGCTGGCTTTCACGCCATAGCGCCTGAGCGTGAATAAGAAGTCGATCAACATGATCAGCGCTTACCTAAAAAAGCCAGCTTCTCAAGCAATGTGACGTCCTGCTCATTCTTTAGCAGCGCGCCGAACATGGGCATCAATCCGCCTTTATGGCTGTGATCCTGAAGTGTCTGGGGGTCTATATCTTCTGCTAATAGCAGCTTGAGCCAGTCGAGCAGTTCACTGGTACTGGGCTTCTTTTTCAATCCTGCGACACTGCGTAATTCAAAAAACACTTCCAGTGCATGCTTTACCAAGCGGGGCTTAATCGCCGGGAAGTGGACATCAATGATAGCTAGCATCTCGTCTTTATCGGGAAAATCGATATAGTGGAAGAAACAACGACGTAAAAACGCATCGGGTAGTTCTTTTTCGTTGTTGGATGTGATGATCACAATAGGGCGTATCTGTGCCTTAACCTGCTCACCGGTTTCATACACGTGAAACTCCATGCGATCCAGTTCAAGCAGCAGATCATTTGGGAACTCAATGTCTGCTTTATCGATCTCATCGATCAGAAGCACCGGACGTTTAGCCTGAGTAAATGCCTGCCATAGCTTACCCTGAATGATGTAATTACCAATGTCATGTACGCGTGCGTCGCCCAGCTGACTGTCACGCAGACGCGATACCGCATCGTATTCATACAGGCCTTGTTGTGCCTTAGTCGTCGACTTGATGTGCCACTGAATGAGCTCTGTATCCAGACTTTTGGCCAGCTCCTCTGCCAGCAAGGTTTTCCCTGTGCCCGGTTCCCCTTTGATCAGCAATGGCTTTTCCAGGATCACTGCCGCGTTTACCGCTTGTTGTAGCGCCGTGCTGGCAATATAAGATTCGGTACCTTTAAACATAAACGTGTTAACTCTGGTCTGATGAGTAATAGAAGCTCAGTGTGCCACAGCGAAGACGGGCAGCGCAAATACACCTCACTGTGCCGGCCCCAGGTAATTAAAACGTGGCACTTGCTTACCGTCGATCTCGACGGTCTCACAGAACATGCTGAGTGGCCGCACCCAATGATCATAGTTGCCGTACAGTGTCTGGTAGACCACCATAGCCTCTTCAGTTTCGCTATGTGTGGCAACAAATAGCACCTGATATTTTGGGCCTTTGTAATGCTGGTAAATGCCGGGTTTGAGTTCTTTGTTCACGGTTGTTGCTCCAATTAGGTATAATGCTTAGGTTTTAATAAATAGGTATCAGACATGAATTATATTGCGCTCGATGCGTTCAAGAAAGCCTGGGTGTTCCGTCATCAGGACTTGCCCATTGATGAGGCCGATCTGGCACGGATCAAGCCGATGACTGAGCAACGCGCGGCGGTGCTATGGACCACTATGGTGAGTCGAGAGCAGGATCACCCTGACTTCTTTACGCCTCATGACTGGCCCGGCAAAGAAGAAAATTGGCACGAAAGCCTGGACTGGGAAGGCCCCTGGGAAGCCGGTGAAACCACTTTGCCCGACACCATTTGTGATTTTCTCAACTGGGAAGATAACACCACAGTGTATTTTTGTATGTCACGGGAACTGATCATTGAAACCCAGTTTGATGTGTTTAAGCGCACCTGGCAGAACTTTATGTTTTTGGCTGATGGCAGCCTGTTGCTAGGCAAAAAACGTGATACCGCGGTGATGTTCAGTGAATCAGGGGAAGCCAGGCTCGGTAAGCGTCCTAAAAACCCCTAATCGCGCAGAGTTGCCTGTTGTCGGTTGCTTTCATGCGAGTGCGCTATATTTAACCGTGTGGTCGTGATATAACCTCTGTGTAAAGGAGGCATTTTGAACAGTCAAGATCACACCAAGCAGCAAAGCACGATATGGCAGGATGAGGCAACCCGGTTGGCGTATGCTGAGCTGGCTAACGTCTTTTATGCGCGTGAAATCCCCAGCTTGTCGGCAGAGCCTGACATTGACCGGCTGCAAAGGCGTTTAAACAGCCTGCCTTACTACGTAGAGCGCGCAGCGACGCACATTGTGCTCGGAGAGGTGCCTCTGGAGCTTGATAGTCACAATGGCTGCTGGTTGGCTAAACAACGCAAATGCCCCGAGTGGCAAGCAGAAGAAGCGCAGGCTTTTTTCACTGCTCAGGCTGCCGTGGGGCTGGTTGTGCCGGTGCTGGTTGTGGACCTTGGCATAAGCTGTTTGTATTTAGATACGCTGGATCAGAGGCGCGACGGACGATGGCATTGTAACCAGCTTGGCTGGTTTGACTGTGCGGGCAAAGCACTCAGCAACAATGAGCAAGCCGATTTGCCAACAACCCGTTATTTACTCAAACCCAATAAAGCGTTAATGACCGCCGCCTGTTGTGGTCACCGCTGGCAATATCATAAAATACTGCCACCCAGAACGCTGGGCTTACGCGAAATGTTACTGGCCAGCAGTGTAAACTGGGCAAACGTGAGAAAAAAACAACAACGCAAGTAGTGCACATTGCCAGGTGCAATGCATGATCCTGTAAAGCAATTAAGGTAGCCCGAATGCGATATTTCCAACTTGCATTGCTATGCCTGTGTGCCTATACCCAATATAACTTGTGGTTTGGACACAATGGTCTTGAAGACTTCAGGCGTATCAAAACGGCGGTAGACAAACATCAGGCTGCCAATGCCGATCTGGCCAAACGTAATAAATTACTCAGAGCGGATATCGAAGATCTTAAACTTGGACTCGAAGGGGTTGAAGAGCGGGCACGCCATGAGCTGGGCATGATCAAACCTAACGAAACCTTTATCCGCGTACTGTCAAAGAAGCACGATGAATAAACCAACTACAATTTCAGCGGTTGTTCCTGCTGCTGGCGTGGGTGCCAGAATGGGACTGAATCACCCCAAACAATATCTGAAAATTGGCGACAAAACGGTGCTTGAGCACACTCTTGGTAAATTGGCTCAAATACCACAGCTGAATAAACTGTATGTGGCCGTGAGTGAAACGGATGGCTACTTTGATGAATTGGACTTGAGTGGTCTTGCAGTCAGCCGGGTAACTGGTGGGCAGGAGCGATCTGACTCTGTGCTCAATGCCTTGCTGGCGATGCAAAGTACCCCGCCAGACTGGGTACTGGTGCATGATGCAGCTCGACCACTGGTGGAAATCAGTGACATTATCAACTTGATTGAGCAGTGCCTGAAAAATCAGGAAGGTGGCATTTTGGCGAGTAAAGTCAAAGACACCATTAAACGTGGCACCAGCCACAGTGAAGAGACTGTGCCACGAGCAACATTATGGCAGGCGCTGACACCGCAGTTTTTCCCTTATCATCAATTGCTCAATGCGTTGCAACAGGCACAGCAAAATAATGCGCAGATCACCGATGAGGCCTCAGCCGTTGAGCTGACCGGGCAACCTGTTCGGTTAGTCAGTGGTCGCTCAGATAACATTAAAATTACCACACCAGAAGACTATGCATTGGCCAGTTTTCTGATGTCACAACAAAGCAAAGCGAGGTCATTATGATACGCATAGGTCACGGGTTTGATGTTCATAAGTTCGGTGGTGAAGGCCCGCTAACCATTTGTGGTGAGAAGATCCCCTACACGCAAGGGTTTATCGCACACTCCGACGGTGATGTGGCCATTCATGCTGTGTGTGATGCTTTACTTGGCGCGCTGGCGCTGGGCGACATTGGTAAACACTTTCCCGATACGGCTGCTGAGTTTGAAAACATCGACAGCCGTATTTTGCTGCGCAGAGTGATGGAACAGGTCAGCGAACTGGGCTATCAGCTTGGTAATCTGGATGTCACTATTGTTGCACAGGCACCAAAAATGCGCCCGCACATTGATGCGATGCGCGCTAATCTGGCGGCAGATTGCCTGGCCGATATTGGCCAGATCAATGTGAAAGCGACCACCACGGAAAAACTGGGCTTTGAAGGGCGTAAAGAAGGGATCTCCAGCCATGCCGTGGTATTACTGACTAAGGTGGCTTAGCGTGAAAACCTGTGTATCTGCGCTTAACTATTTGTACGGTGAGCCGTTAGCGCGTGCTGAATTTAAGTCTCAGCCTGAAGACTTTATGGTGGATGAAATCCTCGATATTGAATTTACCGGGGAAGGGGAGCATGTCTGTCTGCAGGTGGTAAAAAAAGGCGAGAACACAGCCTTTATTGCCCGCAAGCTGGCCGAATTTGCAGGCGTTGCGCCAAGAGATGTTAGCTATGGCGGACTCAAAGACCGTCACGGTGTATGTACTCAGTGGTTCAGTGTCCCGGTGCCAATAAAACACTCTTTGGATTTCAGTGAGCTGAACAGCGACAGCCTGTTTGTGGTGAAACAAGTGCGCCACAATCGAAAATTGCGCACCGGGTGTCACAAGGGTAATCGTTTTACCATCACATTACGTAATGTCAGTGAGCCGTTAGATTTGTTGTCGCGGATAAACGCCGTACGCCAAGGGGTGCCGAACTATTTTGGTGAGCAGCGTTTTGGCCATGATGGTTACAACCTGGAAATGGCACAAAGGTTGTTTGAAGGAGAGCGGATCCGTGATAAAAAATTACGCGGTTTGGTGATCTCTGCGGCGCGCTCACACATTTTTAATCAGCTGGTTTCAAGGAGGGTTGCTGAGCATGGCCTGGCAAAAACCTGGCACCGTGAAGTTTTCATGCTCAGTGGCAGTAATGCATTTTTTGAAGAAGACATCAGTGATGCGCTGATTGTCCGGCTACTTGAAGCCGATATTGTGTTGTCAGCTCCTTTGCTGGGTAAAGGCGAAAAAGGCCTGACTGCACTTGAAATAGAATGGCTTAAACCCTTTGCCGACTGGTGGCAGGGGCTGGGCGCTTTGGGGCTTAAAAATGAGCGCCGTGCCCTAAGGGTGATCCCCGAAAACCTCGTGGTGAAAACACTCGACGCGACGACCATTCAGCTTAGTTTTGATTTACCGAAAGGGTGTTATGCCACCGCGATACTGCGAGAGCTGGTGCATCATGAGGATGTCAGTCATCGCAATTATGATAAAAAAGGAAGCAACCAAGATGAAGATCCTGCTCAGTAATGATGATGGAGTACATGCTAAAGGAATAGAAGTACTGTACAAAGCGCTATGCGAAATTGCCGAGGTGGTGGTCATTGCGCCAGATCGCAATTGCAGCGGTGCGAGTAACTCGTTAACACTGATTAATCCACTGCGGGCAACCACGCTTGAAAATGGCTTTGTGAGTGTCAATGGAACACCCACAGACTGTGTTCACCTTGGGGTTAATCAGTTGCTTGACGAAGCCCCCGATCTGGTGGTGGCCGGTATCAACAATGGGGCGAATTTGGGCGACGATACGCTTTACTCAGGTACGGTTGCTGCCGCGACAGAAGGTCGCCATCTGGGTTTACCTGCCATTGCGGTGTCTTTGTGTTCAAAACGTGAAGCACATTATGAAACCGCTGCGGCTGTCACGGTTAAACTCATTAAGGCGTTAAAAAGTCATCCGCTACCGAAAGATCAGATCATCAATATCAATGTGCCGGATATTCCCCTATCTGAGCTCAAAGGCATGCAAGTGACTCGCCTGGGCGCACGACACAAAGCCGAAACCATGACCCGGCAGTTGGACCCCTGGAACCGTGACGTGTACTGGTATGGCTCACTGGGCGAGGAACTGGATGCGGGCGAAGGCACCGATTTTTATGCGGTTAAGCAGGGGTATGCCGCCATTACCCCTCTGAAAGTAGACATGACAGCGCATGAGAGTCTGGATCCTTTATCAAGCTGGATCGCTGAGCAGGAGTAAGCACATTGCTCAAAAACTACAAACGCAGTGCCGAAGCGCTGGTTGCTACTCTGAGTCGTAATGGGATCTGTGACCCAGAGGTCTTGAATTGTCTGGAGATCACGCCTCGCCACTTGTTTGTCGATGACGTATTGCAGCATAAATCCTATGAAAATACGGCGTTGCCTATCGGTCAGGGCCAGACTATTTCTCAGCCGCTGGTGGTTGCCAGAATGACGGAGTTGCTACGCCAGGCTGGGGTACGCAAAAAAGTACTAGAGGTTGGCACAGGATCCGGCTATCAAACCGCGGTGCTGGCCCAGCTGTTCGATGAGGTGTACAGCATAGAGCGGATCAAGGCACTGCAATGGCAGGCAAAACGTCGCTTGCATATGCTGGATTTATACAATGTCGCCATGAAGCATGGGGATGGCTGGCAGGGCTGGGCGTCGAAAGGCCCCTATGATGGTATCATCGTCACCGCAGCGGCAGCCCAAGTTCCGCAGGCGTTGTTAGAACAGCTTTCGGAAGGCGGTGTGATGGTTATTCCCGTGGGGGAGCAATATCAGGTGCTCACTGTGTACCAAAGAAAAGGTCAGCAGTTTATCGAAAACAAACTGGCCGAGGTGCGTTTTGTGCCACTGATCCCAGGTGCACTGAGCTAGAAGTTACAAAAAAGGCGAGAAAATCCATACGAGTATGCTAAAGTGGATGGTCGAATTAACAAGCGGAAAGTAATCAAGGCATGAATCGGGCGCGCATCAATATTTTATTGCTATTGTGCTATTTTCTGGCCGCATGTACGACGCCACATTCTCCCGCTCCGGTTGTGAACCTCTCTAAAGGTAAGACCAGTTATAAACAAAAAATTCAAATAAAAAATAATCAATATAAGGTTAAAAAAGGTGATACCTTATTTGCTATTGCTTTTAGTGCAAATAAGGATGTTAGAACTGTTGCCAAAATCAATAAAATTAAGCCTCCTTACACCATTTTCCCCGGTCAACTCATCTTATTAGAATATCCGAAAAAGAAGCATAAAACGCCTAAAAAGCAGCCAGTAAAAACCGTAAAGTTAACCGATAAAAAACAAAAAAATAACATTTCACCGAAAAAAGAGCTTGATCGACCTAAGCAACGAGAGTATGTTCAAAAGCAAGCCAGCGAAAAATCCAGTCATACCAAGCAGTTGTCAAATAATAAGGTACGATGGCGCTGGCCCGCAGTTGGTAAGGTGACCCGACGTTTTTCTGTCAAAGAAAACGGCTATAAGGGAATTCAGATTACAAATAAAAAGGGAACATCTGTTAAGGCTGCGGCAAATGGCGTTGTTGTATACGCAGGGAGTGCATTACGGGGATACGGCAATCTGATCATTCTGAAACACACAGATGATTACCTTAGCGCGTACGCCCACAATTCCAAATTGCTAGTAAGAGAGCAGCAGCAAGTTAAAGCCGGGCAAAAAATTGCCGAAATGGGAGATACAGACGCATCATCTGTTGCGTTGCGGTTTGAGATCCGTTACCGGGGACAAGCCGTAAATCCTAGTAGGTACTTGCCTAAATAATAGCCTATCGACGTAATGATGGAAGACTGTCACTTATTCGCTTGGGGGGATGCTTATGGCTCAAACAGCAAAATTGAATAGTAAAGTAAATCCAGAGTTGGACGAGAAGTTTGAAGATGTCTCAGTAGAGGAGCCCAAATCGGAGCTGCTGGAAGATATTGAGAATGATGAAGACCTTTTCGCCAAGGACGACAGCGTTAAGAATTTAGATGCAACTCAGTTGTATCTGGGAGAGATTGGCTTTTCGCCACTGCTCAGTGCAGAAGAGGAAGTTTACTTCGCACGTAAGGCCTTGAAAGGCTGCGAGGCGTCGCGCAAACGCATGATCGAAAGTAACCTGCGCCTGGTGGTTAAAATTGCGCGCCGTTACAACAATCGGGGCCTGGCACTGCTTGACCTGATTGAAGAAGGAAACTTAGGCCTTATCCGGGCTGTTGAGAAGTTCGATCCGGAGCGTGGTTTCCGCTTTTCTACCTACGCGACCTGGTGGATCCGTCAGACCATTGAACGGGCCATTATGAACCAGACTCGTACCATACGTTTACCTATCCACGTAGTCAAAGAGCTCAATGTGTATCTTCGTACTGCACGTGAGCTGACGCAAAAACTGGATCACGAGCCGACCGCTGAGGAAATCGCAGAGTCACTCGACAGACCGGTTGAAGATGTCAGTAAGATGTTACGTCTGAACGAGAAAATCACTTCTGTGGATACACCCATTGGTGGTGATAATGATAAGGCATTGCTGGATATTATTGCAGATGAGCGTGGTTACGAGCCTGAAAGCGAAGTGCAGAACAAAGACATCAACCGCCATATTGTCGACTGGTTAGGTGAATTGAATCCGAAACAAAGAGAAGTGTTAGCACGTCGCTTTGGGTTACTGGGTTACGAGCCATCGACACTGGAAGATGTAGGGCGTGAGATTGGTTTAACACGTGAGCGTGTACGTCAAATTCAGGTAGAAGCACTGCGTCGCTTAAAAGACATTTTACAACACGAGGGGCTAAGCACCGACAGCTTGTTTGAACAAATGTAAGTACACTCGCAGCGCATTTTTTTATTGCCTTATTCCTGTGGCGCTGCTGAGCACACATCGTAGAGTCATTCTGTTGTTCGAATGACTCACGCATCTCCAAATGCCTTTGCTTTTTTCTACTTTTATTTTAATAACCCAATGATTACCATGCTTAAACAGAGCCTGGTATTAATGATTCTTGGTATCTGCTGTCTAAGCGTCCAGTCCATACTCACAAGTTTCAACTGGCTTCCCTAATTCGCGCTGAATACACCTCCCAGCCGATCGCTACAGGGCTTATGAACCGGTAACACGACAAGCCTGTCTGAACATCGACTTCATGACCTGGACGGTCACCCCTTACTAGATAGGATCTTCATCCCGTACTCGGTACAAACATCATCCCATACTTGATATGAACGTCATCCCTTACTAAATACGAACATCACCCCGTACTTGATAGGAACGCCACCGCGTAATTGATACGAACATAACTCCGTCCTTGATACGAACGTCATCCCGTACTTGATACAGGACCCACCAACAGCCAACACTGTTGTTTATCTTGTTCATCAATCTGACATATCACACTGTCACCCGTCATCCGGTAGGGCAATCATCAACATACCAGAGTAAACAGCTCAATACTTCCAACCACAAGGCATAAAAAAGGGCCAAACCCTAAGGTTTAGCCCTTTTTTAAAAGCCTGGGGAAAGTGCTTATTGAGCTTTAGCGTTCAACGTTACGCCTGAGAACGAGCGATAAGCGTTAAGACCGAAGTACCAGGTACCCGCTTGCGGGTTAGTGAAAGTACAGGTTTCAGAGTTACCGCCTTTATAAGGACGACAGTCCCAATTTGAGCTGCTAGGCACACTGCCTTGCTTCACAAACAGGTCAGCATCACCAGTACCACCAGAGATGGTAACAGTCAGATTGCTCATACCCGCAGGTACTTCTAGAGACTTCTGAACCCAGCCGCCTGTGCTTGCAGACAGGTTAGACTCGTTTAATTCAACAGGACCCGTTGAACCACCGGCTGTTTCAGCTTTCAGGCTAACACCGCTGTATGCAGAGTAACCGCGCATCATTACGTGGTAAGTACCAGTCGATGGGTTATCAATTGTACATACTTCGTTGTTACCACCTTCGTATGGACGACAGTCGTAAGTTGTTTGAGTCGGCTTAGCGTTTGCACGTACGTACAAGTCAGCATCACCGGTACCGCCACTCATAGTGAAGGTAACTTTGCTTACACCACTGGTGACGTCAAAAGTGTAGAATGTTTCGCTGCTTGCGCCGCCAGACAGGCCTGTTTTCGCTACGCCGTCTTCCAACTCGTTGCCACCAGTACCATTGTCGTTGCCAAGTGCTGCATCTACCGCCGCTGACGCATCGATGATACCAGTACCACAGCTAGTACAGGTTGCAGGGAAGCTGCGAGTTGTGCTTTTCAGGATGCTTTCTACTTCATCCGGCGTTGCAGATGGTTTAGCTTGCTTGATAAGCGCCGCTACACCCGCTACGTGAGGTGCCGCCATTGATGTACCTTGTGAATACGCATAGCTGTCGCTTGAAGGCGTGTTGCTGCCTGAGTTGTAGGTAGACAGAACACCTTCTGGATCATTAGCAAAGCTTTGTGCGCCACCTGGTGCTGCAACATCAATGTTTGAACCGTAGTTTGAGTAGTAAGCGCGACCACCGTTACGACCTACAGACGCAACATTGATAACACCAGAACAGTTACCTGGGTTGTAGTTTGCAGAGTTGTCGTTGTCGTTACCTGCTGCAATAACAATTGTGGTGCCGTTTGCGCGCGCTGTGTTGATTGCATTTTGAGTGGTAGAGCTACATGAACCACTGCCACCTAAACTCATGTTAATTACGTCAGCTGGGTTAGCGTTTGCAGGTACGCCAGAAACTGAACCACCTGATGCCCAGATGATAGCGTCAGCGATATCTGAAGTCAGACCACCACATTTACCAAGTACACGAACTGGTACGACTTTCGCGTCGTAAGCAACACCGGCAATACCTTCACCATTGTTAGATACCGCAGCCACAGTACCTGCTACGTGTGTACCGTGCCAGCTTGAATCACGTGCACTGTGCGTATAACCACATTCGTTACGTGTAACCGCGTCACCCGGGTCACGTGCATCGCTATCACGACCGCCACCATCGTTAGCAACAGACACATCTGAGATCATGTCATAACCTTGTAGCAGGTTAGCGCTCAGATCCGCGTGCGGACGGTAACCAGTATCCAGTACAGCAACAACTACGCCGCTACCGGTTGCTTTGTCCCACGCCGCTGGTGCGTTGATACCACCGTTTGCTTCAAAGTAGTGCCACTGATCAGAGTAACGTGGGTCGTTAGGTGTTGCGAAAGGCTGTAGCATCTGATCGATTTCGATGTATTCGATGTTGCCAGTTGCTGCCATTTCCTGCATCAGGCTTTGTGCTTCAGCAGCGCTTAGTTTCTTGTCAACACGCATTACGTGGTGGTTGCTCAATGCCATTTTACGAACGTACTTGGTTTGTAGTGAAGATTTTTTCTTACTTTTGAAGTTCTTCACGAAACTTTGAGCACGCGAGTTCATCATTGCTGGTGACATGTCTGCACCGGCAACAGACATAAGCTGGCTGCTGTTATCTTTATATTTGATGATGAACTGAGTACCGGCTGTGTTCTGGCTTTCCATCTTCTGGCTCAACTGCGCCATGCTAACGCTGTTGTTGAGTGCTTCAAAGTTGTTTGCCATTGCATTAGTCGCGGCAAACATGCCTGTCATTGCCAGCGCAACTGCGCCGATTTTTAGGTTACGTGTTGTCATTCTTAGAATTCCCTAGTTTCTTACTTGTTGTTGTTGTTCTGTTTGCGTGTGCAAGCAGATGGTTATCGAAGGTAAAGAAGTGGTTAAAGTATTTAAAGTGCTGTTTTGTTATTTACACTTTTGTTTTTGTTATAAGTGGATGGCTAGATAGTTCGTTTATTGCAATAGTCCATTGTTTTTATTGCATAATTATTCTTTGTTACAGGATGAGGTATGATTTAGTTAGTATTGTAAATGATTGTAAATGGTTAATATTTTATTACTAGTTGTGATAAAATTATGTGCCTTTGTTTGCTAAATAACCGCATTGCTCCACCTCTTGGGTATAAGTTGATACAATACCTGCATAACTTTTTCAGGACACAATATACAATGTTGAATTTTGATGTGGTGATCATCGGCGCGGGCGCGGCTGGCCTGATGTGCGCGGCACAAGCAGGGTATCGGGGCCGCAGTGTGGCGGTGGTTGATATGGGCAAAAAAGCCGGTCGAAAAATACTCATTAGCGGCGGTGGTCGTTGCAATTTTACCAATGAGGGTGCCACACCACAGAACTATTTATGCGCCAATCCGCATTTTGTGAAATCCTGCCTGAGCCGCTACACCCAGCATGATTTCATCGAGCTGGTGGACAGACACGGCCTGGCCTACCACCATAAAACGCTCGGCCAGCTGTTTTGTGATAACAGTGCTCAGGACATAGTCGATATTTTGTTAACAGAGTGCGACTGGGCTGGGGTTGAAGTATTCCTGCGCAATGAGGTGATTAAGGTCGAACGCACTGACACGGGTGGCTATATTGTAACGACCTCTGAGCAGGTATTTAGCTGTCAGTCTCTGGTAGTCGCTGCTGGCGGTCTGACCATGCCTAAACTGGGTGCCACGCCGATTGGTTACAAAATTGCTGAGCAGTTTGGCCTTAAGGTTCTGCCGACCATGGCGGCACTGGTGCCGTTTACTCTGCATGACCATGACAAAGCCCGTTTTGACGGGCTGGCAGGCGTTAGCCTCCCTTGCACTGCGCAAAGTGAAGATGGCACCAGTTTCAAAGAAAACCTGCTGTTTACCCATCGAGGCCTGTCGGGCCCTGCGATTTTGCAGATCTCCTCGTTCTGGCGTGCCGGACAGGGCGTGATTGTGAACCTGCTGCCAGAGGCGGATATGCAGGCACAATTGCACGACTGGCGTCAGGAACAGGGTAGTAAGTCTCTGAAAAACTTACTGAGTACTGTACTGCCAAAGCGTTTTGTCGAGGTCTTGATCAGCGAACAAACTGTCCCGGACAAAAATGCCAACCAGCTCAGCCACAGTGAAATCGACACCCTGGCCTATGCACTGCACCACTGGCACATCAAACCCAATGGTACAGAGGGCTACCGCACCGCCGAAGTCACCTTAGGCGGCGTCGACACCGACGAACTTAGCTCCAAAACTTTTGAAGCCAAAAAAGCCCCAGGCCTGTACTTTATCGGCGAAGTCACCGACGTCACCGGCTGGCTCGGCGGTTACAATTTCCAGTATGCCTGGAGTTGCGGATGGGCATGCGGACAGGCGTGTTAGGTGGGATGTAGTAATAAAGTTCTACATTGCTAAGGGTAGGTCATCTAACCTTCTTATTAGATGACCAATTTTACTATGCCACTACAATCAGGTAAGTTGTTGGAATATGCTGAGGGTAAGAGCTTTCGCTGTGAACGTTTTTACGGACAAAGATGATTAGCCTTAGTGCCTAATACTGAAAGGATTATTAAGATGAAAAAAATATCCGCAACGGCCTTGTCATTACTATTGACGGGCTGCTTGTTTGACTCTCATTTTGAATCACCCGCAAGTGCTCAAAAGAAACATGGCTCAGGGTTAGTACAATCGTCAGACCTATCTCATGACGGTGCTTTGTCTGTTATTGCAAGGCAAGATGAAGTGTGCCTGTGGAGTAACATCTCAGATAAAAAAGTATTCCCCTGTATCGCGGAGGGAAATATTGAGCTGACAGGTATCGCTGACAACGCCAGTGTATTTTATACATCCAACAGGCTGTCTGTTAGCCTGTTTTCTGCGAAGTCGGGCAAGCTGTTAGGCGCGTGGACCAGCGGTGAAAATATTATTAGAGATATAGCGATATCCCGCGACGGTCAAACGCTACTGTTAGGCTACAGAAGCGGCATAACGGAAGTGATAAATGTCAGAAGCAATCGTAGAGCACAGCACACATTACACGAGTTAGATGTAAACACCGTGGCGCTGTCTGCTGACGGGCGCACTGCAATGACAGGTTCCAGCGACAAATTCGTTAAGTTGTGGGATGTACAAACAGGCAAAGAATTACAATCTTATAAATTTTCAACCAGAATCAATCATGTTTCTCTTAACGAAGATGCGACCATGGCGTTCGTACTGGACTCTGTGAATTCTCGTCAATTTATAGATTTAAAAGCACAAGCGTTAAGCGCGTCCTTGTCTACATATAGCAACTTCATAGAGTTTAATCAGTCGGCATTTATTAACAATGATCAGTGGTTACTCACTGCCTCGCCAAATCAAAAAGTGCAGATCTGGCGCGTTGCAGATGGAGATTTAATTGCTAAGTTTATGGCGAATAAAGTCGATGGCCGGGATCGAGCGTCAGTATTAAGCATCGCGATGGATGAGTCCAGGCAAGTGGTCATCAGTGAAACAAATGACGGGGTTGTGGAAACTTGGCCAGTGAAAACGCTGCTTTAAGCCCATATGAGGGCAAAACGGTATGCCGTTTAAATTGCTCAAAAGGCTGATTTTATTGTAATTCAATAAAACCGGACACTGGTTTAGGTGGTATTACTTCCACTCGAAAAGAGGTGTCTGAGACCAGAAAACGTCGTACTTTTATACTGTAATTCAAATTGGAAGCCGCTGTCTTGGTGCTGGAAGGCTTCCTCGCTTTAGTTTCTTCCCGCGCCTTAAGCTGATGCAAATTTGTGTACTGAACGACCAGCTCGGCGCAAGGCGAAGACGAGACCTGCTACTCGATACCAATATGCACACACAGCTAGCGTCAAAAGCAGGGTGGTAAGTCTTTGAAAAATTTACTAAGTACCATGTTGCTCAAGCGCTTGTCAGGTATTGACCATCGCTTTGCCAGCAACAAATGCCGCTTGAACTAAGGCGTTACCTGTAAGCTAATCTCCCGGGTATCATGAGGGGTATCATGAGGGGTATCATCTGTGCTGAGTGTTTCCAGGATCACTTGCTACATAAACTCTATAAATGGGGCCGAGTCGGTTGTCAGGTGACTAGTCAAACCAACTAGATTGGGCATCGATAAAATTTGAGCTGAATCAGTGTGATTACCAATAGAAGCTGTCAGGTCAAGTTTGAGCTAGTACAATTTATATTTCTCTAAGCCGCATTGCGCTTAAAGTTCTCAGCCTGCTCAAAAATCTCTTTATACACTTCATCACGATCAATTGGTGGGTAACCCCACTCATCGAGCAAAATGATCAGATCAAAGTGTAATTCAGCTTTGATATCGTCTCGCTTGTTCCAATCGGTGTATTTCGCTTTATCATCAATGACTTTCTTCACCTCTTTAGATAGGTCAAGCAGCTTCTCTTCTGGGTAGGTAAAGTCGTACTTATGAGCCAATGAAATGAGAATGTCGTAAAAGGCTTTTTCTTCAAAATCTATCCCCATTTCACCAAATGAAGCCATTTCAGTCCGTAGTTCATTGTAAAGGTTGATAATTTCATCAGAAAAATCATTGATTACTTCCGAGCGAAGTACATCCTTTTCATCACGCTCATTGTACTTTTCAACCAACATATTCATTTTCTTAGTGAAATCGACACCTTTCACTTTATTGGTCTTTTTGAACTCGCCAATCGCTTTAGCAAGCATTTGCTGAAGAAGTTGAAGTTTAGTGTTTGGCTGTTTCACCATCTCCAATTTGGCAAGATAATCGTCATCGAAAATATTAATCTCACCGCCGTCTTTCTCACCCAGTTTAAAGATCTCCTCAACACCATCACTTATCAGCGCACCTTTAACCAAGTCCCTAACTCTGCTGTTCATCTGGTCAACATCTGGCGCACCACCCGTAGTGATCTTAAAGACGATGGTTCGAACCGCTAGATAATAGTGAATCTTGTCCTTATGCTCTTTGGTCAGCTCACTACTACCCACACAAATGTCATAAGCTGATTTAAGACGTTTGGTCAGATCCATAAACGTCTTTTCAAACTTCTTGGTTCTTAGTGCAAAATCAGCCGAAGCATTTAAGCAATGTAACTGCTCTAGTGGAGTACCATTGAAGTAAGGCTTAGAGTCGAACTTATAGAACAGCCCATCCAACAGGCTCAGGTGATCCTTAACGATAATGACCGACTGTTTAATGTCTTCTAGGTTCTGATCTTGCCCTGCTGTGTATTGGGAAAGTGCAAGGTTCATCTGTTTTTTTATGCCGATGTAATCGACTACCAGACCATTCTCTTTACCTTCAAATTTACGGTTTACTCTCGAAATGGTTTGGATAAGATTATGCTTTTGCAAAGGCTTATCAATGTAGATGGTATCAAGGAACGGCACATCAAAGCCCGTTAACCACATATCAACCACAATAGCGATTTTGAAGTTCGATTTACCATTTTTAAACTGACGATCCAGCTCTTTACGGTACTCTTTATTGCCGAGTTTGTTCCAGAGAGCTTTATCATCGTCTTTGCTACGAGTCATAATCATCTTGACTCGTTCCATCGGCTTCACTTTCTTCTTATCACTTTCTGATAGAGTTGCGCCGTCTTCACAGACTTTTACTTCATCCCACTCAGGGCGAAGCTTAAGCAGTTCTTTATAGAACTGGTAAGCGATTTCACGACTACTACAAACGAACATTGCTTTGCCTTTTTGAGTCGTGCCTTCTTCAACACGATTCTCATAATGCTCAACAAAGTCTTTCGCTATGGCTTTGATGCGATCTGGGTCGCCCAGTATGGTAGACATACTTGCCATAGCCGTTTTGCTTTTATCTATTTGATATTCATTTGTTCCAGCGTCTTCACACTCTTTATAGTATTTTTCGACTTCATCAAGCTGGCGACCATCAAGTAGCACTTTTGCTGCTCGACCTTCATACACAATACGAACAGTAATTTCATCGTAAACCGATTCTGTCATTGTGTAGCTATCGACAACCGCACCAAATACATCCAACGTTGCGTCAATCGGTGTACCAGTAAAACCGACATAGGTAGCGTTTGGTAAAGAGTCGTGAAGATACTTAGCAAAGCCGTAAGTCTTTTTCACGCCGTCTTCAGTAACGGTAATTTTCTGTTCTAAATTGGTTTGGCTACGGTGTGCTTCATCCGAGATACAAATGACATTGGTTCGCTCAGTCAGCAGCTCCAACTCTTCCGTAAATTTATGGATGGTAGTTAAGAATACACCGCCACTTTTACGCCCTTTCAGGTGTTCTCGAAGTTCAGCACGGCTCTCTACGCTAATGATATTTTGATCACCCACGTAACCTTTTGCATTAGTGAATTGACCTGAAAGCTGATCATCTAGATCAGTACGGTCAGTGATGAGAATGATAGTGGGACTACCCAGTTCGACATCTTTCATCAGTAGACGAGATAGGAACAACATTGTGTAGCTCTTACCACAACCAGTCGCACCAAAATACGTACCACCTTTACCATCACCACTCACCAACTTTCCGTACTCATCAAAGTACTTCATATGTTGTTTTATATTGGCAAAAAGCTTTGTTGCTGCATAATACTGAGGATAACGACAAACAATCTTCTCTTGTTTGCTTGAGGTATCTGGTAGGTAGATAAAGTGACGAATCACATCGGTAAGGCGTTTCTTATTGAACAAGCCGCTGATCATCGTAAACAGTGAATCAATGCCGTCTTTGTCTAGCTTCTCTTCACCCGTAATTTTACGCCAAGAGTAAAAGAACTCGTATGGGGCAAAGTACGACCCCATTTTGCTGTTCACACCATCACTAATCACACACAGAGCGTTGTATTTGAATAGTTCAGGGATATCTCGATCATAACGAGTGGTAAGCTGCTTATACGCATCATAGATAGTCGCTTCTTCACGAATCGCACTCTTAAATTCAAATACCACAAGAGGTAAGCCATTGATGTAAAGAATCCCGTCTGGGATACGCAGCTCATAGCCTTGTATCTCCATTTGATTAACAATGCGGTAGATATTACCGTCTTGCTTTGGCAAGTAACTCAGACTCGTTTCAGCGACTTTTGGCTGGCCTCTAGCCTCTGATTCAAGAGCTGCAACAGCACTTTCAAAGTCGATGAGCTGAATGTATAAATCTTTCTGACTTGCATCTTCACGCTTGAGCAAAAAACCATCAGAGACAAACTTCATTATGGCTTTATTGGTATCGTAAAGATCTGAAGCTGGGAGATACTCAAGCTTATGGATAATTTGCTCTATCTCATAAGCTGTAATACCTTCCGCTTGATAACGTTTGGCTAGAAATTCACGAAGATCGGACTTAATCAGCACATCTTCAGGTACTCGCTCAATCGCCTCACCACGAGTATGTGAATAGCCTTCTTTCCCTAGCAGTTCAATAATGGCTTGTTCTAGCCGTTCTTCTGTGAATTTCATCAACTAAGCCTTTGACATCTTAGACAAAATAACTGCCACCAGTAGCGACAACTTATCATTTTCTATTTGTAAATTCCGATGATGACTTTCTATAGCCTTGAATGATTTGGCGAAAGCATCTTGAACATTGATTTCTGGAAGCGGCAGTGCAATAGCCTGAATTACTTCTCTTTTAGCAATATTAACTTGAGCACTGCCCACAGAGTTTTCGACTAGCTTATTTTTTCCGTCCTTCGACTCTAAAAAGGCTTTAAACAAGTATTTATTACATTTTTTCTCGTCTAATCTTAAAATTAATAATGCTTGATTAATGATACCTAACGGATCATCGTCTCTTATCAGTGTTACTGAGCCAATAGTTCCAGAGCAACTAATTACAAAATCGTTCAATTTTACTTGAAAGCGCTTAAGTAAGTTAAACTTACTATCTGAAACAAAGTATCTAAAATTACGATGATCACCGATAGCGTGTTGTTGTTCGTAAACAGGCACGCCCTCTTCAACCATATCATCTTTTTTTAGAGCGGAACCGAAAGGTCCTCTTATATACCCTTTTTCCTTTAGCAGTTCTCCAAAACTAACAAGCTTCCAACTAAGAGGAATATCTTGTTCAAGCTCTTCACAAAATTCCATCTCACCACCAGAAGACTTGTAAGGTTTCCCTTCTAGCTCAGGCTTACCGATGGATTCTGCGTATTCTTTAGATATTGGAAACTCAAAATCAACAAACCACTGTTTGTAAATAGCTTGAGCGGTATCTTCTAGTTTTTGAGTTAACTGTTCGTTAAGTGCAATACGATCATTCACCACATTGTATTCACGCACAATCTCACGCTGCTTTTCGATAGATGGAACTGGTAGCTCCATATCGCAAAAATCAGCCCAACTAAAACCGCCACGGACACTATTGTCAGTCATAAACCAAGCGTTTCGATCGAACTCCGAACGTCTGCACCACATCATCAGATATGCAGGAAAAAGCTCCTCTTCATCCTTTACCTCAAAAACTACATATGCTGGTGATACAATGATTGGTTCATCATCTTCAAGCATCGAAATGGGTAACACTTCATCTCGACCAACGTGCATTGGGTTAAATGCAAATTGATTTTTCTTAACAACTCGGTACTTGCTTAGATCTGTACCATTGATGTTTGCAACCGAAGGCATAAAGTGTTTATTGATATTTATCCCTTTAAGCGAAGAGATAGAGTCATCCGTATTTTTTAGTTTGATTTGGGTGACGTAATCACCAATACGCTTATAGTGTGATCTCATAGCCCAACTCTTCAAATACAGATAAAAGTTCCGATTTCGACTTTTCTTCTTGCTTTAATAGTGCTGTAAAGTCAGCTCGCATTTGACTCATTTTCTGGTCAAAATCGACATCTTCATCGTGATTCTTAAATTCAATGTATTTACTTGGTACTAATGAGTAGTCTTTTGCTGCGATCTCTTCTTTAGTCGCAGAGTAACAATACTCAGCAATATCTTTGTATTCCGTCTCGGCACGTACTTCTTGCCAAGTGTGAAGCGTTTCAGCAATTTCAGAGATTTTCTCTGGAGAGAATTGAACGTATTTTTTCTCGAATGGTTCACCGTGTTTACGTAAATCTATAAACAGAACTTTGTCTTCACGGTTACGGTAATGACGAGTCAGATCTTCGTGTGGAACAGTTCGCTCTTTCTTGTTCTTATTTATAACCCAAAGTGTCACACTGATATCGGTGGTATAGAACATCTTCATCGGCAGAATGATAATCGCTTCAACTAAGCCATTTTTGACAAGTTTCTTACGAATAGCCTTTTCTGTACCATCACCAGATAACGCACCGTTAGCTAGAATAAATCCAGCCACTCCGTTTTCAGAAAGCTTAGAAACCATATGCAAAATCCAACCATAGTTGGCATTGCCTGTCTGTGGTGTTTCGTAGCCGTCCCAACGATGATCATCAACCAGTTCATCGGAAGCTCGCCAGTCTTTTTGGTTAAATGGTGGGTTTGCCATAATAAAATCAGCTTTAAGAGTCTCGTGCTGATCATTGGCAAAGGTATCTTTTGCGGCTGCGCCAAGGTTGGCAGAAATACCACGAATAGCGAGGTTCATTTTCGCTAGTTTGTAAGTTGCGCCTGTGTACTCTTGACCATATACAGAAACGTCTTTCTTGTTGCCTTTGTGGTTCTCAATGAACTTCATTGATTGAACAAACATACCGCCCGAACCACAACAAGGGTCATAGATTTTACCTTTGTATGGCTCAATCAGTTCTGCGATTAAGTTAACGATGCTCTTTGGTGTGTAGAACTCGCCTTTACCCTTACCCTCTGCAATCGCAAATTTAGACAAGAAATATTCGTAAACTCGACCTACTACATCTTCGTGCGGATTGGCTAAGGTGTCGATGTTGTTAATCACATCGATCAGTGCAGATAGCTTGCTCACGTCCAAACCAAGGCGAGAGAAATAGTTATCAGGCAATGCACCTTGCAGTGCTTTGTTGGTTTTCTCGATGGTGCTTAAAGCTGTATCGATCTTTAGAGCAATATCTTCTTGTTTAGCGTTTTGCTGAACAAAGCTCCAACGGCTCTCTTCTGGTAGATAAAATACGTTGTCTTTGGTGTACGCAGGAACCATATCAATACGCGCTTCATGCCCGTCATCAATCAGTTTTTGGCGATGCTTCTCAAATGTATCACTGATGAATTTTAGGAAAATCAGGCTCAATACGATGTGTTTGTATTCTGACGATTCAACACTACCTCGCAGCTTGTTTGCTGCATCCCAGAGTGTTTCTTCAAATGATTTTTCTTTTTTATTTGATGCAGGTTTCTTAGCCACTTATGCACATCCACAGGTATATGAACAGAGTTATTTCTGTTGGAAATTTGCGATAAATGTTACCAAGGAACGCTTGATTTTTCTACTAAAGTTAATAGATTCACGGTGTTTTCTTTATTGTTGTCCAACCCCAGTTTTTCAATGTTTGAGGGCAATTTCGTTCGTGTGTTCGTTGTCAATTATCGCCTATTGAACTTATTTTGTTACTACAAATAGTATTGCGATTTTATTTGACAACATTATTGAGAAAAGCTGGGTAAAGTATTTTTTCTGGCATTAATTTACATCAATAAGTGGTGCTGAGTTTACCACGTTTGTACTAAAAGTATGAGTGAGCCGAACCCTGATGATGGTTGATTGAACTTGATAGCAATAATAACTAAGCCCGAATAATGACTTCATCGGGCTTTGTGGTTTGTTGCTCAGGGTTTTACATCGAGCTGAGGTTGGCGGGTGAGGCCGGGAGACTCGTTTCCGCCACCAATGCCGCCCACTATGTACTTTAGTTGACTAGAAGAAAGAACTTTCATAACTAACCGCTGCTATGGCTTTTGCGTGTTAGCAGGTTGTTCAGGGTATTCCAGTTGTTGTTTTCGGGTAAGGCCTGGAGAGCTGGTGCCACCACCAATACCACCAACTACTTTCTTCAGTGAAGATGAGCTAATTACTTTTATCATGAGCTGTTATTCCTTCTCTAAATTCTGATCGTAATGCGAATTGGAGTAACGCAAGTATCATCAGGAAGTGAAGAAATATTGCTGCGTTATCTCGCACATAAAATTTAATGAATGCGTTATCTATCAAAAAACTTTTAAACAGCAGCACTTCCACAAAGGTCAGAGTATTGATGATGCAAGACAACCCGACAAGACAAATCACCAACATTTCTTGCGCGGAGACAGTGTGCTTTGCATAGCATCTATAAAAATATTCATAGTCTGTTCTCTCGAATAACCATAGCGCTAAGCGTTTTCGGTAGACGATAGGTAGCAAAAATGCAAAGTTCATTAACGCACAGTAAATATAGTAATGAGTCTCCCAGTTCAATGCAACCGGGATCAGCAGTTCATCGATCAGCTCTACGACTCCCAGAGTGATAAAAAACCAGCGGGCATTTTCAAAGCGCCAGGTATAACACAGGCCAAATAGCACGATAAAAATAGGCAAATAGTGGAATATGTCGTAAATAAACGCCATCACGTTAGTCCTTCTTTGTTGGTTCTTTTTCAGCAGGTTGGGTGTCGCTATTGTCACTCATAAAGCTAAAATATTGTTTTGCGCAATCCAGGCCTGCAACCAGTACGATTTCGAACATTTTGGTTAGGGGGATATCAGTCTTGTCGCTTTCCCAGTTGCTGATAGTGGCTTGATCAACGCCGATTCTTCTACCTAATTCAGCCTGAGACCAGCCCCGGTCTCGTCTCAACTGACGAATCGAGCGCTGCACATCTTTCCTGAAATCATCTATTTTGCGTTTCCTTTTGTTATTATTCATTCGCAACTCACATTGTTCAGAAGCTAGTTTAATTAGTCATCCATTTTGTGAAGTTAACATTTTGATAAATATTTTTACATTGTTATGTGTTAACGACCTGAAAATAATGAAGATATTTATAAAAGGGCTGCAAAGAGTGAGAAAGTGCTTTTATTTTAGCGCCTTATGGCGCCTTCAACTTATGCAAAATCGTGCACTGATCAACCTGCTCACCGCTGCATGAGGCGAGGGTTTGCAGGGATTGTTCCAGCAATGCGAGTTCGCTCTGGGCGCGTTGTACCTGGGCGAGTTGCTCGGCGATGATTTTATCGACCACGGCGCAGGAGGCGTTGGGGTCGGCCTGTACTTCGACCAGGCGTTTGATGTCGTCCAGCGGGATGTTGAGCTCGCGGCAGCGGCGGATAAAGATCAGGGTGTCTACGTCGCCCGGTTGGTAGTGGCGGTAGCCGTTGCTGGCGCGTTGTGGTGCGCTGAGTAAACCAACTTGTTCATAATAGCGGATGGTTTTCGCATTTATCTGGGATTTCGTCGCAAGTTCGCTGATTTTCATATTGACCTTCCAGTTGCTGTAACCTTTAGCATCCGCAGTATCATTTATTCCTGTCCTGAGGGTCAAGTAAATAGTTATGTCTGATACGTTTCGTTCTGCCGGTTTGGTTTTGTCATTAAGTTGTTTATCACTGGGGATGTCGGTGAGTGTGGCGGCGCCGCTGAGTCCGCTGGCCACTGCTGTGAGTGCTGCATTGGTTGCGCCGGGGCCTGAGCATCATGAACATGAGTCCCATGCTGAAGAAAAGCATGAAGACGGGGGCCAGGATGCGCACGCTGACGGTGAGCACCATGATGAGCACGGCCACGGTCATGAGATGGAAAAAATCGTTATCCAGGCGACGCGCTCTGGCCGGATTGCCGATGAGCAGCCGGTGCGGGTGGAGCTGATCAACCGCGAAGAAATCGAAGAAAAAGCGGCAATGCGCCCGGGTAACATCTCTATGCTAGTGGCCGAAACGGGTGGTGTGCGTATGCAAACCACGTCGCCAGCGCTGGGCAGTGCCAATATCCGATTGCAGGGTTTGTATGGTCGTTACACTCAGCTGCTGGCCGATGGTCTGCCGCTGTATGGTAATCAGGCTGCGTCGATTGGCCTGTTACAAATTCCACCTACGGATTTAGGCCGGGTGGAGATCATCAAAGGCTCGGCGTCGTCCTTATATGGTGGCTCGGCGCTGGGCGGGGTGATCAACCTGATCTCCCGCAAGCCAGGCGACGAGTTCAAGGGCGAGGTGCTGCTGAATCTGACTACACGCGATGGCCAGGATCTGACGTCTTACATCGAAAGCCCGCTGAACGATGACCTGAAAGGCTCGCTGACGCTGGGCGCACACCATCAAAAGTCGGAAGACATAGACAACGACGGCTGGTTCGATTTGGCCGGGTATGAGCGCTACACAGCACGGCCGCGTTTGTTTTGGGAAGGAGAGCAGGGCGAAACTCTGTATGTCACGGCCGGAGCCATGACCGAGCAGCGCAACGGGGGGACTAAAGCTGGGTTTACCATGGCAGATGGCAATCCGTACGTTCAAACGCAGGATTCAGAACGTTTGGACGGTGGATTTGTGTATAGCCAGCCGATGTCCGACACGCTCACGCTGCATGCACGCTCATCGGCCATGGTGCAAAACCATGAGCACGGCTTTGGTCTGGTGCTGGAAGAGGACAAGCACGAAAGTTATTTGTTTGAAACCAGTGTCAGTGGCTACAACGACACCACCGACTGGCTACTGGGCATGGCCTATCAGTCGGATGTGTTTGAGTCTGAGACGTTTCCGACTTTTGATTACAGCTATGAGGTGCCGGGCCTGTTCGCGCAGCTGGATCACACTCTGAGCGATACGCTGACCGCCTCAGTGAGTGCGCGGGTGGATGATCACAATGAATATGGTACTCAGTTCAGCCCCCGAGTGACCTTGTTGTATCGTCCGGGTGAGCTGACGGTACGCGGCTCCTATGCGCAGGGCTATTTTGCGCCAACGCCGTTTGTGGAAGACATCGAAGCGGCGGGTTTATCGCGCTTAGCACCCGTCGGTGAGTTACAGGCAGAGGAAGCCGAAACGGCCTCACTGGATTTTACTTATGCCTTTGATTCGGTTGAAACCAGTCTGACCCTGTTTGGCTCAAATGTGGATAACGTGACCGAGCTGGAGGTCGTGCCGACAACAGATGGCACCCAGCCGAATCAGGTACGCCTGACCAATGCACTGGGCGAGAGCCAGATCCGTGGCTCAGAAGTGCTGCTGCGTTATTACTGGCGCGACGTAAAACTGACCGCCAGTTATTTATATCTGGATGCAACCCAAAGCGTGGATGGCCAGACGCGCACAGAGATTGCCCTGACGCCTAAACACTCGGCTGGATTTGTCGCCATGTGGGAGCAGCACGGTAACTTCCGCGCTGGGTTTGAAGCCTATTACACCGGGCCGCAGCGCCTGAATGCCAATCCGTTTGTCACTGAGTCTGATCCGTACTGGCATCTGGGCCTGATGGGTGAGATCACCACCGGGCGTTACAGCTGGTTTATCAACTTCGAGAACCTGCTGGATGTGAAGCAAACCGACGAACATCCATTGTTGTTACCACAGCAGGCGGTCAGTGGCCAGTGGACAACGGATATCTGGTCGCGCAACGATGGCTTTATTGTGAATGCTGGTGTGCGCATTAAGTTTGGTCATTAATTTCACTTCTATTCAGCCGCTGAAATACAAGCGTACATAGCGGCTGAGTCCCTCCTTCTGACGTGCACTGGTCGTTCTCCCCTGCTTGGGGAGTAACATTGCTGACCGCTCATGACTACATTAAGCACAGGTGTTCGGGCCGATTTTAGGTGCGGTAAGATTGCTGATTTATATCGGTCTGAAGCCATTATTAACTGCAAAATAATGAATAGGGGAACCACATGAAACTGAAATCACTTCTACTGTCTGCGGTATTATTGTCTGTGAGCGGTGCTGCAAGCGCCGGATTTGTGAGTAAAGCTGATTACTATAAATATCAATACTATAACCAAGTGGTTATGTTTGGATATGCGAGTTCAGAAGTTGGCTTATGTATAGATCAGAACGGTCTGTTTGGGACCTTTTATCGCAATGCCGAAATCTGCCATGTTGGCTGGCATAGTAAGAGTTATGTCGCGCCAGATTACCAAGTGTTGATTGATGACGGTAGGAACTACATAAGAACGCTCGATCTCACTAAGGGCACCCAGCTGTATAGTGCTGGGCACACTGCATGTTCTCCTATTTCACCTAAGCTTAATGGCTCAGCAGTGATCATGGGCTACTATGTGAAAGATCATGGTAAGTGCTATTACCCGATGGGTAGTCGCCAATATTCAGCCCCGGTAGGCGCGTTCACACACGTCGTTTATAAGTAACCAAGAACGCAGGGTCTTGCGCATACTGGCGCAGTCATGATGCGTTATTACCCCTAGGGCATGCCATCTGGCATGCTTTTTTGACCCCGTTATCGGTTATTTCAGTAAAACCACTTCCTGCTCAATGCCAATAAATTGCTCAAGTAGCAGCTGGCCCCGGTAGACATCGTTGATTTTCCAAGCGGTGGGCTTGAGAGCGCCAAGTGGTTTAATTAAAGTACCGTTTAAGCTGTATTGGCTGAGTTGTAAGCTGGTTTTATCTACACTGAAAATGGCATTGTCTGTTATCACCATGGCATGTCCGTTGAGCGCGCTGAGTTCTCTGGCCTGTGAGGGACTCTGGTCGACTTGAAAATACGCGACTTTACCGTTTTCATCACTGTAATAAATGCTGTCTCTCACCAGCCAGGCACGATGTATCTGGTTAACCCCAAGTGGGGTCTGCTCGCCCGTTGCTAAGTTGTAGTGATATAGCCCACCCGGCACGGGGTCGTTGAGCAAGACTAATAGCTGATCTTTATCTCCCCAGGCCAGCACTGAATGCACCGGCAGGTTGGTGTCGATGATACGTTGCTGGCCTGACAAATTCACTATGTGTAGTTTGCCGCCCTGCGCCCACAGTAGTTCTTGGCCGTCTGCTGACCAGACAAACTGGTGGATTGGAGTGGGGGAGATTGCATCGCTGAGTGCCATTGTCTGCTCACCCTGCAGCAACCAGAGCTGATCCACTCCGTTGCGATTGGATATGAACGCAATATGCCGACCATCGGGTGAATACTGCGGCTGCCGTTCCTGGGCCTGGGTACGTGACAAGCTAGGGTAGGGCACAGAGCGGGTGTTCAGATCGGGTTCTGGCATTGGTGTTGCTGCTGTCGGACTATTTTGACTGAGCTGCAGGCGAGCAATATCAATGTCTTTACCGCCGTTCACTGCTATCAAGGTATCGCTAGTTGGATGCCGATCTGCGGATATCAGGTGACTGGTCGGTGTGGCTACCCGGCTCAGGTCGCCATTCAGATCCAGGTGGTACAATTGACCGTGACTGACTGCCAACAGGGCGTTGCCATCGGGTGTAAAGCGTCCAGGTAAAGGCTCGTTCGGATCCATGTTGGGCTGCAGGGGAATCAGGGTGCGCTGAACGCGCTGTGCTTCATTATTCAGTATTGTCAGCCAGTGATTAAGCTGGTTATCCTGGCTCAACACGGCAAAGCGTTGAGTGGCCCTGTGATAGTCGAAGTGGTACAGGTATTCGTCCCCGGCGTGATATAGGGGGCGCACGGTTTTACTTAAATCGTCGTAATGCATCAGCAGGTTTCGCCCAGGCGTTCGCTGTAAAAAAGCATAGGCATGATTGGGCAGTGCTTTGAACATATAGGATTGTCCATCACTGCACACATAACGTGATTCGACGGGCTGAGGCGCCGCGATGGCCTGGGCAAAATCCAGCGTGGCCAGCGCCCAACATGTGTGCGTTTTGTCGGTGACAATGTCTTGATCGCAGTCGGCTTTGGCTGCAAACACTAGCTCCCGACCATCCGGGGTAAAACTAGGCGCGCCAAATTGGCCGGGTATGTTACTGAGCTGAAACTCTTTGCCACTATCGAGGTGTCTTGCCCACAAATGACTGCTACAGCTGCCCGCATAGCGGTTAAAGATCACATACTGGCCATCCGGGCTGAACAGCGCATGAGATTCATGAGCATCAGTGTGAGTCACCCCAATGAGGCGAGTGTATTCGGGCAGTGGCTTAGTGGGCCAGTTGAGGTATACCAAGGTGCCCAGTAAGAGTGTGCTTACTAACGTTATAGCAAGCTTCAAGTAAGATTTTCGGCTTTCAGTTTCAGCGGGCTTTGACTCCGCTTCTGGCCAGCGTACCGGGACCAGCAGGCGGTACCCTATCTTTGGGTGGGTGGCGATAACGGTGGGGTTTTTGGCATTGTCTCCCAGTACTTTACGCAAAATGGCAATGCAGCGTTGCAGGGCATTGGGCACGACTTCAACGCCCTGCCAGACGTGCATCATAATCTCCTGATGGGTGACAACTTGCTCGCCGTGTTCGCGCTGGCGTTGTGCCAGTAATAGCAGAACTTGTAATACCTTTGGCTCTACATGGGTGTGCTGGTCATTGAAGATCACGACACTGCGGGAGAGGTCGATTTCATATGCGTCAATAAAGAATCTTGTCTGTGCCATTGTAATCCGCTACTGCCTGAATCCGGCATTGAGTGTACGGCGCAATGTTATGTCTGTCGAGGTGCAGGGGCACGGAACAGGCCTGAGAAATGTGACATGATTTTGCCGTGCGCTTGTTTGGTGCATAGTATCCAGATAAATGAGTCGCTCCCGTGTCGGGAATTGGATGACTGAGAAGGAGTGGAACGAAAAATTTATCTAACTAATTCAGTGTTTTACACCTTTTTGTTTCATGTTGAACCGCTCACCTTTTATCCCTCAGCAATTCATCAGCTTTTCATTAGGGTAGCTTTGTGGTGTTGCGCTGCGCGATGGCATCCAATGGCGCTCAGACAATAATAAAAGAGCGCTAATCCTATGTATTTTGATAATAAAAAACGCTTTATCTGTTCTTCCGGAAACGATTTTAAACACATCTCTCAGTGGCTGAGTACTCTGATCTCCGGGATGTTGCTGATACTAAAGCGCCCATCTATGTTGGTGTTGTGTTGCGCGCTGGTCACACTGGGCGTTTGTCCGCTTTCTCATGCTAAAATGCGCGAGGCACAGATCATTGAACGCACGGTTGAAGCTTACGGAGGTGAACACTTACTGACTATGCCGGGCTTGTCGGTCAATGAATCCTTCTACCATTATTCACAGGGGCTGAGCGGCCATGCCTTGCAGAGCCCTATGGTGACTTATATGAGCGAGTTGCAAAGCGAATATCACATTGATTTTGCCGCGCAACGTAAGGTGTTTAAGCAGGCTAACACTCGCCGGGTGGGCAGTCATGGCAGTGATACACCTGAAGTGACTCATCGCTTGTTTAGTGCGGGTAAGGGCACCAGCATTGATCATGCTTTGCAGCGGTATCAGCCGAGCCAGCGTATTTTCTTTGAGAACGCTACGCTGGGCTTTGACGCCATGCTGGATACCCTGATCGTGCTTAAACTGGCAAGCCTTAAACAAACCAGTCAGTGGCTGGATAAGGTATATATCGCTGGTATCCCCCATGATGTGATGACTGCACCACTGGATGATGATCCGCAGACCACGCACACACTTTATCTGGACCAGGACAGTGGCGCACTGAGCCGGGTGGTGACTGAGCAGCAAGGTAAAAAACGGTTTTATGACTTTATGGCGCACCGTAAAACACAGGGGATTCTGTGGGCGTCTCACGTGCTGGTCAGCACCGCAGCAGGTCCGCTTTATCACAGTCGAGGGCGCACGCTTAACGTTGGGCAGCCCGGCGAGGTGGTGTTTCAAATTCCTGCGGCTTATCAGCGCGCGCCAAAGGTAAAGCCGTTTGATGTTGCAGGGCTGACAATACGTGAGCTGGCAGCAGGCGTATATTTTGTTGGTCAGGATTGGGGTTATACTTTATTTGTTGATGCTGGTGATTATCTGATCTCGGCAGGTACCTGGCAGATGAACGAGCAGGCCGGCGCATGGGCGAAAGCACTGAGCAAATTAAGAGACAGTACCTCACTTAATAAGCCCGTGAAGTATCACATTGTGACACACCATCATACCGATCATCTGAGAGGCTTAGCAGATACTCAGGCTGAGAACACCACCTTGCTCGTTCATCCAGCCGACCAAGCGGCGGTAGAGGCTGAGCTGGGCCCACGTGTTAACATCAAACCTATCCCTGCCTCCTACACGCTGGCTGCTGGAAAAATCCGTCTGTTGGATGTGCCCAACAGCCATGCTGCACATAACCTGGTTGTATACCTGCCTGACTCACACATTTTACTGACAGAGGACATGTTTGGCAGTAGTTTCGAACAGGCGCTGCACTCACCAGCTCGCTGGCCAGACTTAGATACTTACTATAGATTGGATACGCTGATGGACACGCTCAACAAGCAGGGGATTGATGTTTCGCAGTATGTCTCTTCACATCATGGCAGGGTGCTGACTCAGGCAGATATCGACCGGGCCATGGCGATACCACGCACTGAGCGTGGGTTGCTGTTACAGCGCTTATTTACCCCCAAATAAGTAAAAAGCGGCACACAGCAGTAGGTCTGTGTGCCGCCTGGTCGTGGCTAACTGTGGCTGTTACTCATAACGCAGTATCAGCGAAGGACGGGTGCTAGCCGCTTTAAAGGCCAGACAGGCGACGGTCAGCCAGGTGATGGCCAACACACCCAATGTGGCGGCGGCATACACCCAGGCTGCCTGCTCAATGCGCTCGTTAAAGTTATTCAGCCAGGCATTCATCACCCAGTAGCTCAGCGGTATGGCCAGTAACCCCCCTATGCCGACTATGGTGATGAACTCCTTAGATAAAATGGTCACTATACTGAGCCGTGATGCCCCCAGCACTTTGCGCACAGCCACTTCTTTTTGGCGGCGAATGGTCGCAAACGACGCCAGCCCCAAAATCCCCATGCAGGTCAGCACAATCGACAGCGTACTAAACAGCAGCACCAGTTGCTGCATTCTGAACTCGTTGATGTGGGCACGCTGATAGTCGTCTTCGATCAGGCTGATCTCGACCTCAGGTATCGCCAGCTGGTCGCGAATGAGCTGCTCGGCCTGGCGCATCACGTGCGCTTTGTTTGCACCTGGTTGTAGCTTGAGCACCAGAGTAGCAATTGCGACGTTAATGTCCCCCGCAGTCAGTAACACCGGGAGTTGCTGCTGACGTGCTGAGCCAATTTTAATGTCTTTGATAATACCAACCACGGTGGCGCGCGCAGAGCCTGTGTGTGAACTGAGAGTCAGGCCCAGCAGCACGCTGGGGTCATCGTAGCCGGCTTGTTTTGCCAGACTCTGTGAGAGCAGCACAGAGAACGATCGGATATTGTCATCGCTGGTTTGGATCCAGTCGCTGGCAAACTGAGGCAAGAAATCCCGACCTGCTACCAGCTCCAGGCCCAGTGTTTCAACCGCGTGGAAGCCGGTGGCGACGCTCGGCTGTGTACCTTCCAGGCGCTCACCGTTTGGAAACACCAAAAACAGTTCTGAGCTCATATCGTTGGTCAGCAGGGTATCCGACTGAGTGACCTGGGCGACACCTTGCAGAGCTTTGAGGGTTCTCAGCACCCGAGGTTCAGCTTCCTGATACAGTGCTTCTGCGGGCAGGTTTTTGATGATCAGGCGATCTTGCTTCGCATAGCCAACCGGCAGATCGTTGATCAACGTCATTTGTTTGTAGACCACGGCTGCGGCAACAATCAGCGCCACCGACAGTGCCCCTTGCAGTCCCAGGGTCAGCTTGCGTACCCAGATGGCCGTTTTGCCACGTTGCAGGTCGCCACTGAGTACCCGCTTGGCACTGAATGAGGCGATAAACAGCGCCGGATAGAGGCCAGAGATCACCCCAATCAGCACCACGACACCCATCACCGCGACCAAAAATAAGGGCGAGAAGCTCAATGACAGGCTGCGTTCAAGCAACTGATTGGCATAGGGGATCATCATTTCTACTAACGCCAGGGCGACCAGCGCAGCCACCATCACAATAAACAAAGATTCCGTCAAAAACTGGGTGATCAGTTGTGGCTTGCTGGCCCCCAGTGCTTTGCGCACACCCACTTCTTTGGCACGTTTTGCGGCACCGGCAATGTTCAGGTTGATAAAGTTCACACTGGCAATCACCAGCAACAAAACGGTTAACGCAATGCAGACCTGCATGACCAGACGAGAGCCGCCTTGTTTCATCTCAAACGGGCCACTGCTATGAAAGTGCAGCTCTGACAGGCGGCTTAATTCTATGGCTTTGAGCTTGTTGCGGCCAGTTGACTGCTCGCGCATGGCCTCAGTCATTTGTCTGGCGATAAGCGCAGCATCTGTGCCTTCAGCCAGGCGCATATAGACATAGCCGATGAAGGGCATTTGGGTGACCTTGGGCAGTGCCGTTAAGGTTTCGAACACAAAGTGGGTGTTGTCAGGCAAATCGTCAAAGACTGCGGCCACTTCATACTGACCCTGTGTATATGACAGGGTTTTACCCACGGCATTCACGCTGCCAAACAAACGCAGCGCTTGTGCCCGGCTGATGGCCAGCAAACCCGGGCGGCTCAGGGCACTGTTCAGGTCGCCATGCAGCACCGTCATATTGATAAACTCCGGCAAGTTTGACGAGGCCAGATAGACCTTGCTCAGGCGTACCTGCTCACCCGCCACACTGACGTCCAGCGCCATCGGGTCAGCGGAGTAGGCCAGGTTGTCGGTGGACACCAGCATCATGATGTCTTCAACCTGCGCATGGTTTCGCATATTCAGGGCCTGTTGCGAGTCTGAGGTTGCGATCAGTTGCAGACCCCAGGCACGGTAATCGGTATGCACCCGGTAAACACGCTCGGCATGGGGGTGTTGCTTGTCAAAAGACAGCTCATAGGCGGCAAACAGCGCCACCATAATGGCGGCCGCCAGACCAATACTAAAACCGGCCAGATTAAGAGCAAAGTGTCGGGTGTCTTTTTTAATCGCCCTGAGTGTGGTTTTAAAATAATTCACAATCATAACAGATACGTCCTTTTTAATTCCGGTGCGTTAAGCGGCTGGCCAAACGCTGTTGGCTTTGTCCAGCATGACCTGGCCGTCGAGCAGCCGCACCAGGCGATCGGCATAGGCCCCTTCTTTTTCTGAGTGGGTAACCACAATCACTGTGGTACCTTCGCGGTTGAGTTCGCGCAGCATAGCCATGACTTCTTCGCCATTTCTGGAATCCAGGTTACCGGTTGGCTCATCCGCCAGGATCAGCTTAGGGTTGATCACGAGCGCTCGGGCAACGGCCACCCGTTGCTGCTGACCACCTGACAATTGCTGGGGCAGGTGATCGGCACGGTGGTCAATGGCCACACGTTTTAAAATGGCTTCAACCCGCTGTTTACGTTCGGCTTTGGAGATGTTTTGGTATTGCAGTGGCAGCTCAACGTTTTCGAATACGGTTAGTTCATCAATCAGGTTAAAGCTCTGAAAGACGAAACCGATGGACGCTTTACGCAGTTCAGCCAGGCGTTTTTCACTGTATCCGGCAATGTCGGTCCCGGCGAATTCAAACGCGCCTGAGGTGGGCGAGTCGAGCATGCCCAGAATAGACAGCAAGGTTGATTTACCGCAGCCCGAGGGGCCCATAATGGCCAGAAACTCGCCTTCATTAACCTGTAGGTCAATCTCGTTCAGCGCGATGGTTTCTACGTCTTCGGTACGAAATACCCGGCTTAGGTTGGTCAGTTTAATCATCTTCAATTCCTTCAGGCTGTTGTTATTCTGGTTTTAGTTCAGTTGCAATGTCTGTGCTTTATCAAACTGGCTGTAGCTGGAGGTGATCACCTGTTCGCCCGGTGCCAGTCCGTCTATTACTTCAAAGTAGTCACGATTTTTCTTGCCCAGCACGATATTTTTACGGATCGCGGTATCGCCCGCTACGACGAAAACCCAGTTGCCTCCGCTGCTGGTATAAAAAGCCCCTCGCTTGACCAGCAGGGCATTATTTTTGCTGTCGCCCAGCATCAGAGCCACATCCAGGTTCTGGCCGCGTTTTATGCCATCCAGCCCGGCTGGCAGCGCCACTTCTACCTGAAATTGCGCATTGGTGACCCGGCTGTCAATTTTACTTACCTGTGCTGTCACTTGCTCGCTGCCCAGTGACACTTGTACCGCCATGCCGCTGTGCACCTGGTTCAGATAAAATTCATCCAGCCGGACCGTGAGTTTGTATTCATTCGGTATGTCTATTTGACCCAGGCGTGCGCCACGCTCTTTGGACTCGCCAATTTCAATGCCCAGCTCGCTCAGATAGCCAGACACTGGTGCTTTGATCAGCAGGTTATCGAGGTTATGACGGGCAAATTGCAGGTTTTTTTGCAGCATCTCGGCGCTGTCTTCGAGCTGTGCAACCTGGACTTCACGGATGGTGTTTTCCTGTTTTTGGCGATCCAGAGTCAGCTCCTTGCGGGCTTGGTAGTAGGCCAAATCATCTTTGATTTCATCCAGCTTGTCCTGGGCCAGCAAGCCTTTTTTAGCCAGTCGCGCCGACTGTGTGTAGCGCCTTTGCAGGTGGTTGATCTGCAGTTCAATCTCCAGCAGATCGCGGCGCAGGTTCAGGCGGCTGGTTTCCATGTTCATTTGGGTGTTACGCAAAAAGTTAAGCTGCTCGGTGACTTGCGCTTCACGGCTCATGACATCCAGTTGCAGGTTGGTATTACTCAGACGCACCAGTGGCTGACCTTGTTCAA
This sequence comes from Pseudoalteromonas rubra, assembly GCF_001482385.1. NCBI lineage: Bacteria > Pseudomonadati > Pseudomonadota > Gammaproteobacteria > Alteromonadales > Pseudoalteromonadaceae > Pseudoalteromonas > Pseudoalteromonas rubra. Next base: position 2,039,416 of record NZ_CP013611.1, on the reverse strand, counting down.
CATACTCACCTTGTTCAACCAGGCGTTCTTCAACCCGCCCGCCTGCGACGGTGTCGAGGTAAATGGTGGTTTTTGGCACCACCTGACCACGCAGACTCAGGGCATCAACAAACTGGCCTTGTGTTACGGTACTGATGGTCAGGCTGTTTAGTGATACATTTTGGCTGCGTCCGGTGCTGCTCGATTGTGTAAAGGCATAGGCAAGGGCGGTTGCTAATATTAAGCTAACCGCGACGCCCGTCTTAAGGTGCTTGTTAAGTGCTGAGCGTTCTATCTTCTTATCCATAGTGCAACTCCTGCTGTCTGATGCGGTTCGGGTGTATGAACTAAAGTAATCAAACCGCGTGCCAACCTTGAAAGTATAATAAATACAAAGGACTACCAATTTATTTGGCTTGTTATTCTGGCACAGGTGTCCGCTAATAGAACAGTCGGCATCACGCAAGTGCCCATAAATGGACACATCCTCGTGCAATACGCTAAGCTAATAAGCCAAATAAAATAAATTAGGGACAGATCGTGAGCGCAAAACAACCCGGGGCCATTTTGGTGGTGGACGATAATCCGGATATTCTGATCGCGGCGAGGTTGCTGCTCAAACAACACTACCAGGTGGTCAAAACCACCGACAATCCGTTTGATATAGAACAGCTGGTTAAAGCTCACAACATTGAAGTGATCCTGCTGGATATGAACTTTAATCGTGATGCTATCAGTGGTCAGGAAGGCTTTTACTGGCTGAAGAAAATCATTACGCAGGACCCCAGCATCGTGGTATTGCTGATGACCGCCTATGGTGACATTCAGCTGGCGGTGGATGCCATCAAGGCCGGCGCGGCAGATTTTATTGCGAAGCCCTGGCAAAACGAGCAGTTACTGGGGGCGGTTGCGGCGGCGTTTGCTCACGCCAAAGACAAGCAGCAGTTGGGTAAGCTGACCCGCCAGACACAAGGACTGAATCAGGCGCTCAGTGAGTCATCAACGGGTCCGGCCTTTGACTTTTTGGGCCAAAGTGCAGCCATGCAACAGGTGTTTGCGACCATAGACAAAGCGGCTCAGTCTGATGCCAATATTTTGATCACCGGTGAAAGCGGTACAGGCAAAGAGCTGGCCGCTCACGCCATTCACCGCGCCAGTCTGCGTGCTGCACAACCCATGATCAGCCTGGATATGGGCGCCATTTCTGATGGGCTGTTTGAAAGCGAATTGTTTGGCCACAAAAAAGGTGCTTTTACCGATGCCAAAACCGATAAAATAGGCCGGTTTGAGCTGGCCAGTGGCGGGTCGTTGTTCCTTGATGAGCTGGGAAATTTGCCCTTAAACCATCAGGCCACCTTGCTGGCGGCGCTACAGAATCGTTGCATCACCCCAGTGGGGGGCACCAAACCGCTTGATGTGGATATCCGCCTGATCTGCGCGACTAATGACAATCTGCAACAAGCGGTCAATGAAGGACGCTTCAGGCAGGATCTGTTGTACCGTATCAATACGGTCGAAATCCGTCTGCCTCCGCTGAGGGAGCGCAGCGAGGATATTCCTTTGCTGGTGAATTATTATCTGGCGCACTTTGCACACAGGTACAAACGCGCATTGCAGATCAGCGAGCAAGATATGACTTCGCTATGCGGATATGGCTGGCCCGGTAACGTTCGCGAGCTGGCCCATGCGATTGAGCGGGCCGTGATTTTATCGGATGGCGATACGCTGGATGTGACGTCTGTGATTGGCGTGACAGCGCCCTTGGTGGAGGCAACACAAGGCAGTAGTGGTAGCTATGATACGTTCGATCTGGAAGTACTGGAGCAGCGGGCCATCCGTGCAGCACTTAAGCATTATCAGGGAAATGTGAGTCATGCTGCCAAAGCGCTGGGGTTGACGCGCGGTGCCATGTACCGGCGACTGGAAAAATATGGGCTTTAGGGAGTAACTATGTCCTATCTGAAACGTCACCCCCGCTGGTTACTTGGATTGCAACTGGGCCTTTTGTGTGTGCTGGTCAGCGCTGCAACCGGACAGTATCTTCACAGTGGGCTCAGTGCTACTTGGTTACTCGTCTTGCTACTTATCGTCGTATGCTGTGGCGCGATATTCACCTTGTTTGCCCGGCAGCAAAGACAAAGCACGGCGGTGATCCGGGCGCTGGTGAATGGCGATAGTTCTTTGCGACTCAGTCCCAGTCATCCGCTGCACCACGAGTATGACGAGATCCGTCATACTTTGCAGGCTGCGCGGTTCAAAGCTGAGCAACAGGCACAGTTTTTTCAGGCTTTGTTACTGCACATTGAGCTGGCAGTGCTGGTGTGTGACAGCGAAGGCCAGGTGATTGAGTCCAATCCGGCGGTGGCACGTCTGCTGGGGAGGTCGGTCAACAGTGTGGCTGAGCTGGCTGACATTGGTGAGTTAATTCAAAGTTGTGATACGCAGTTAAAAACCAGTGCCCCCTGGCTACGTGGTGAGCAGCAGGATACTTTGTCGGTTCAGGTCAGCGTTGCACAAATTCAGGGCCAGATCCGCAAGGTGATCACCCTGACCTCTATTCATACTGCCCTGAATAGCAAAGAACAACAGGCCTATAAGCGTCTGACCCAGGTGTTGACCCATGAAGTGGCGAACTCCATCACACCTTTGTCGTCGATCGCCCAGTCTTGTCGGGGGCTGTTGCCCGATGCACTGTGTTTTGATGATGAAGACGATAAAGACGATTTAATCCTGGCATTGAATACACTTGCTGCGCGCACTGAGCATCTGGGGGCGTTTATTGCCCGCTTCAGGACGATCAGCAGTTTGCCGCGCCCGAGTCTGACTCCCACCTCTTTGGCGCCTTTGTTGGAGCGGTTAGTGGCCTTACACAAAAACCAGCTCAGTGCGGCAGGGATACAGTGTGAGCTGAGCGTGTCAACCAAGCTGCTGGTGATGCTGGATCCCGGACAGATCGAACAGGTGTTGATAAACCTGTTCACCAATGCGGTTCAGGCCATTGAGCAGGCGCAGCAAGAGGGCACGCAGCAAATCGACAATCCGGTAATTCATTTGACGCTGGCACAAAATGAGGCACAACAGGTGTATGTGGAGATCTGTGATAATGGGCCGGGCGTTGAAGCACATGTCGTTGATATGATGTTTGTACCTTTCTTCACCACTAAACAGCAGGGATCGGGCATTGGCCTGAGTCTGTCGCGACAGATCATGGTTAGTCATGGCGGCGACCTTATCTATTTGCAAAAACCACAAGGGGCCTGTTTTCGCTGTGTGTTTGGCTAAAGGAAAAAAGCCAGGCCAGCTGGCTTTGGCTTGAAGGCCATGGCAGGCAACCATGGCATGGGGTCATAATCTCAGGTACTGCATGGTGTTAATACCAATTTCACTTAATACTTGTTCAATTTGAAGGAGTAAATATGACGCGAACGGCGTTAAAAATTTCCTATTTAGAGCAACTAAATAGCAAATTTTTCGCTTTGTTATCGACCCTCTTTTCTCGCCTCAAAATAGAACACTTAATTAAGCAAATTGGTATAAGAAGACACCGTGCTGGGCAAAGTACCCTCTGATTCATCGTGTCGCAGCATGATGGCTGAGCTCAAGTCAGGCCAAGTATTCACACCCAGAGTAGGCGTATAGGGTGAAAGTCACAGGATTATGCCGCTTGACGATGCGTGCAAACGCTGACCGTTTCAATCATCAGTCACCCGGGCAATTGTTATTGCGGATACACTCTTTATCCATGTCATCGACCCAGACATCTTTGAGATAACAGCTAGCCGGGTCGTCGACCCATTTTACTTCGGTATAGCTGGCGTCGGTGATGCCGACAAGCGATAAGTATCCGGTGTATATCGTCCCGTTATGATAATAGTTGCCCTCGAATATTTGGCCGTCACAGCTTTTGCCATAGACGTATCGTCCGATGGTAACGTGCGTGTTGTCCCCATTATTAGCAGCGCTGAACAATGTGCCGTTGTAGGTACAGTGGTAGGCGACATGGTTTACGGTGACCTTCTTTTTGGGGCAGACCAAAATTTGTGTCCAGTAGGCGCTGGCGGGTGCTGAGTAGGCCAATATACTAGCAAGTGCAATGCTGATCGCTTTGAGTGATTTCATGTTGTATTCCTCCCGCTTATTGCTCTTTAAGTAATATTCGCAGCCGATTTTGATTTTGGTTTAGTTCGGCAGCAACGGTGTTATCTTAGCAGTAGCGCGGAGTGTAGACGCCTCCCCGACCGGGGTGGACGATAAATAGGTGGGTTGTTATCTGTTGCTATTTAGTAATTAATTGGCGCGAGTTACAACACACTGTCTTTGTCGGGGAAGCCTCTCTCGGCTAAAGTCGGTGGCGTTTCTGGCTCGCCCGTGAAGCATTAGCAGAAGAGATAATTTGATTGGGAATGAACACCAAAGTTAAATATGCGATACGTTCAATATTGAATGTCAGTCGTTGCAGGTAAACTATAAGAGTTGCAAGCCAGAATACCTGACTTGCAACTTATTATTAGCACTGAGTGCTAATTAGTTTTGATATCTATCTAGCCATTCACGGATCTTTCTGGCTTTTGTATAGGTCAATGTCATGTGTGCTTCGTTGTTACTTGGATAAGCAGCGACGTCATCCCAGTAATTTGCACTGCCTGCCAACGCTGAGCGAGTTGATACAAATGAATGCTTCTGGCCTATCGTTACATAAGGTGTGATTGGATGTGACTGGTTAGCGATCAGGTCAGAAAATACCTGATAGAAGTCGGCGTAGCCACCTGCAACGTTATCAACACTTGGTTTGGTGTAGACTTTAAAGTACTTGCTTCCGCCATTGTACCATTTACGGTGCAATTTAAAGTGTGACGTCATGATAGCAGTAGGTGCACCCTGAGTACGGCTCTGTGCTCCGTTGGTGATAGCCAGAGTTGGTACTGTTTGTACGTGACCTAAACTGGCTAGTTTTGACAGTAAAGCACTGCGATCTGATGAACCTGAAGGGGTGTCCATGATCAGTTCTTTAAAGGTTTTTGTGTTCAGTTTAGCGGTAATAGCTTCCAACTGACGACGTGCCTCACGACAGTCACCGCTTAAACCACAAAGACTTGAATCGACTTTATCAAGTAGACGATTGGTATTGTCCAGGATTGAGCGTGGGAAGTTAGCGCCCAGGTGTGGTGCATCGAAGGAAATAAATGACGCAACATTATTGAGCGAACCGGTTTTTTCAATTTCACGTAATGCAAAGCGCGTTACAACGCCGCCCATAGACAAGCCAACAAAAGAAGTCGAAGACACACCTGATTTACTATTGATGACTTCTAGCAAACGTTTAACACCATCGGCGTTATATTCGATACCTTTGTCCTGATATCTGTAACGGTAAAGAATGACATCGTAGCCTGCGCTTCTCAGGCTGCTCATCAGACCACCGCTGTTTACATCATTGTAAAAAGCCTGCTTAGTGTAGCTAGAGCCCGAAATATCTACGTGATATGGCTGAACAACAACAACAGGTTTATTGAGCCGGTTGTCATTACCCATATATACATCGGCATAGCCATAGGAGTATCTTGGATATTCAGTCCAAAGACGGCAAGTACGCTGTGGTGTAATCGCAAATTCCTGAGTGTCTGACTCAAGCAAAGCACCTTCATTGGGCTCTGGTTCGATACCAAGGGGAAGCTCTCCATCCCACCATTCACAAACTCGGTTCATCTCAGTTGAGTTGATATACCAAGTGCTGTTTGTGCTGCTGGTAGTCGACATACGCTGGGCAGAAAGAGATTTAAACGGCGTAGTCAGACGTTCTGTCGAGGCGTTTTGAGTTTCTTTGCTGAACATGGAAATGGTATGTGATGAATCAATTGTCAGACCATATTCATCCACTTCCTGGCTTTGAGCGAGTGCAGAGCTTGCAGAGATGGCTAGGAGTGCCATCGTGATTGTTTTTATTTTCATGTGTATTTCCTGTTTTTTCTAATAGTCCTGTATTAGGAATAGGTAATGTAATTATTTGTTACCGTAAGATCAATGCTTTGGTTTTCGTGGTTTCTTCATTGTTTCTTTTTGTTAAATGATGTGTTTGTGCGTACGCATGGTTTTATAAATAAAATATGGTTGCATCTGATGAGTGCAAACGTGCCGTCACTTGCTCAATCTATGTAGAAGAAAGTCAGCTATTTACTGATAAATTAGTGAATATTTTTACTTCAATCGGTGATGGGGAAATAAAAAATGGTGAGCCAGACAGGCGTGTTTACGAAAAGCAGCTATGTTTTCATTTAATTTTTTGTAACTATTTATTTTAAATAAAAATAAATAATGCAAAAAAGTCATTGAAAAAAAGAGACAAGTTCTTTTTAGTGAGTTGAAATGGTGAGTGAACCCTGGGGAGCCGGGGTCCACAAGTCCGAAAAATTAAAAGCGGTAACCTAAGTGCAGGCCAATTAATGCTTTGGACTCTACTTTTTCGGTGCCAAAGATATCGAGTATGTCCGTACGGTACTCCCGCTCATCGGTGCGGCGGATCCCAACACTGGCTCCAAATGTCCAGCCCTCCTGAAGCGCACCTTGCGAATAGTAGTGGTAATTAAGTGCCACAAACCCTTTTTCACTTGTTAAAGCCTCACTGCCGGCAATGACGCCCAGCGTATGTTTATTATCCTTGTCCAGGATGTACTCATAGCTCATGGCTGCGCCAATTAAGCCAGCGGAAATCGACACGAGATGATCGTCATTGATTGCACTGGTGTACTGAATGCCAGTCAAGCCACCATAAGGGTATCCTGCACCTACACTGAGCTTGGCATGTGCAACGTTGATAAAGCTCAGGGTTATGAGTCCCAGTGCCAAATGGATTATTTTTGTCATTTTATTTTTATCCTTAGTTATGTAGAGGGCATGCTAGTTATCTATTTAGTGATATATCCATATCGAGAGTTTGAGCGGTATAAGCGTATTGTTCATGAGGACGTTTGTTTTTAATTTGGATCTTTTGATGCCGCACGTGGTGCCCAAACAAGCGATTAAACTCATTTGTGAAGTGTATCAAAAAATGATTAATAGAGTGTATATAAATGTGGGGGCTTGTTTTTCAATTGAGTGCATGCGTTTGGGTTGAGCTTCTTCCAGTCTGAGACTTAAGGTACCTTAAGTCTCAGACTGGAAGCTCAATATAAGGCGCGTGAGCAACGCTGAACGACAGTTGTTGCATGTGTTGCTATACCGGAAGTTGCAAAGTAAAACAGGCGCCGCCCAGGCGTGTTGAATCACTGACCTCGAGTTGGCCCTGATGCCAATCGGCAATCCGTTGAGCAAGTGCCAGGCCCAGGCCAAATCCACGGCGCGTATGGTCGTCTGTATGCGCCCGTACAAAAGGCTTAAAAATATGTGCTTGCTGTGTAGTGGGTACGCCTGAACCATCATCATGCACTGCCAATGTGCAGGAGCCAGGGCTGTGCTTAAGCATGACCACAATCTGGCCGTTTCCGTATTTGCTGGCGTTTTCCAGCAGGTTACTCAGCAAGGTGGTCAGGTAAAACGGATCTCCGGTAACCTGCACGGCGTGTTCAGGTAAAGCCAGCTTGAGCGTTATATCCATGTCGTGCCAGGTGCTTGATACCTGTTTGATCAGTTGGCAAAGATCCAGCGGGCGACGCTGCAGCTCTGCAATACTTTGATCCATCCTTGCGTAGCTTAAGAGCTGGTCTATCAGCGCGGACATGGTATCCAGATCGCGGTTGATCTTGGCTTCATAGTGACGTCGTTTGTCGGGGTCAGTGGTTTCTTCCAGGGTATCCATTCCGAGGCGGATCCGTGCCAGCGGTGTACGCAGCTCATGTGACATGGCGCCACTGAGTAGTTTGACGTCCTGCACCAGATATTCAATGCGTTCAGCCATGTGGTTAAAGTCCCGTTCCAGATCGCGCAAATACATCACGGATCCAACCTGCAAGCGTTGTGACAGGTCGCCTTCACCAAAATGCTGGGCTGCCCGACGCAGTTTGAGCAGTCGCAGTAGAAAGGGCTGCAGCCAGATCAGGATCAGCGTCATCATTGCGGTGTAAAACAGCCCCGTCAGCCACCAGGCCAGATCACTGCGAGACGTGACTTGATCGCTGCGGATGACCAACAAGTCTGTCGAGTTTGGCAGACGTTGCAGAAACAGTCTTTGTTGATCGGTTTCCAGCTGGATCTGTTCATTGGCTTGTAATTTGGTTTGTAGCGCAGCCGGAAGCGGGAATGCTGATGCCGGGACAATTTGAGGGTGCAGGAGCGACTGAGCAGGCCAGTTTGACAGCAAGGTATGGGGTGAATTTGTGGCAGCAACCAACGCATGTATGTCCCGGGCCAGCTGCGCCAGTTGCGTCTGAGGCGTGTGTTGCTGCTGAGTAGGTGTGAACGTCTGATAGAGATGGTCAAACAGCCAGCTGGTGGCGATGGAAATAACCACGATGGCCAGCAGGAGTGAGAGGGCAAAATGACGCATCACCAGGCTTCCCGAACCAACTGATAGCCCTGTCCCCAGACCGTTTTGATGCGAAAGGGCGCAACCGGGTTGTCACCGAGTTTTTTGCGCAACCGTGAGATGCGCAGATCGATGGAGCGATCAAATCCATCGTATTCAAAACCACGCAGAGTCTGGGTAAGGAAATCCCGGGTAACCAGCTCACCGGCTGATTTTGCCAGCAGCCAGAGTAAATCAAATTCTTTGGACGAGACGTCAATGGACCTGCCCTGTAAGGTCACGGTGCGGGCGCTTTTGTCCACTAACAGGCCTTGTATCTCGATACTCTCTGTATTGCCAGGGGGATCCGGTTCAACACTGGTTGGGTTATGGCGGCGCAGGAGCGCACGGATCCGCGCGAGCAATACCCGTGCTCGCACCGGCTTGGTGAGATAGTCATCGGCGCCCATTTCCAGTCCCAGCACTTCGTCCATATCTTCATCTCGTGCCGTCAGCATCAGGATAGGCCCAGGGTACAGGGGCCTGACTTGCTTACAGACGTCCAGCCCATCCAGACCGGGTAGCATGCCATCGAGGATCACCAGGTCCGGGTTCAGGCTCAGGATCTGCTGTGGGGCGTCATCGCCACGGTGGCACAAACTGACTTTAAAAGATTTTTCCGCCAGATAGTCACAGATCCAGTGGGCCAGCTCCTGGTCATCTTCAACCAGTAGCAGGTGTGTATTCGGTGTAGTCGTCATCAGAGCATTCGCCATCCTACGCGTATGTTTTTATTTTTGTTGCAGATCCCGGAAACAGCTGAGCAGGTCCGTGCCTGGTCTTTGCAGGCATGAGTGCCTGACTCATCTTTGCAAGTAGCGGGCAACTTACCTGGGGGCGTATCATAACCTTATTCATTGTTATTATTCTTGTGGCCACATTGGGTACCAACAGTTTAACGAGTGACGGAGGGCAAAACCGTAACAATCACCACCAAAATGTATCAAAGTGTAGCGCAGGTTGTATAGAATTTAGGGATATATGTCCACCCTGACCAATCGCCATTTCGGGCCACTATACACACTGCATATTTATTTCCGGTTCACCGGCTCGGACATCGTATGGTCAATATGTCGGGTATGTAAGGTCAATCTTAAAGCGAGCCCCGGCGTCATCTGGTGAGCCGTTATCTGACCTTGCTGTGCTTTGACCAACTGAGCGACCAGGGCCAACCCTATTCCCGTGCCCTGGGTTGTGCGGGTTAGCTCATCCCCACCGCGATAAAACAACTCAAATAGCTTATCGCATTGCTGTTGCGACACGCCTGGACCGTAATCACGGATCTCCAGGATTAGTTTGTCGTCTCTTTGCGCTGCACGTCGAAAGGTAATATCGAGTTGTCTGCGCGCGGGATCACTGATGCCCTCGGCACGAAAGAATTTGACGGTGTTTTCAACAATGTTTATCACCACCTGGGCAAAGGCATCCTGATCCACTAAAACCTCAAGCTCCTCTGATAGCGGCGCTTCAATCACCATATTCAGATGGAAGTCTTGTTTTTCCAGAAGGGTAGAGGTCTTGGAGCGAATGATATCGGCCAGCATGGCCACTGGAGCATAGTCTGGTTTAACCTGAGGCAGGCCAGTGTGATCTTCCTGATTCAGCCGGGTCAGCAACAGAATATTGTCAATCAGGCGGCTCAGACGCTCGCTTTCACTGTGAATAAAGCCATAATAATCCTGCTGTGCATCGGCGGAAACCACAGTACCAGCACGCAGCATTTCGGCATACATGCGGATGGCGGTAAGTGGTGTTTTGAGCTCATGGCTGACCGAAGACACAAAGTTCATTCTTTGCTCAGCCAGCGCAAGCTGCCTGACACTCAGCCGGTAAAATCCGTAACAGGCACCCAAAATCGTGAGAACGAGCAACAAGGCAAACAGCGCGCTGTAAAATAGGGTCGAACTCATGGGCAAGGTATGTGTGGTAAGGTGCAGTGTGTAATTGTTAAATGGCCAGCGCAGGGCACTGCTATACACGGGCTGTGCTCTCAGCTCTGCGGGAATGTCGGCCTCTGCCAGCCTGTGTACATTTGGCTGGGCATGAGGCCGTAAGAAATACAGTTGCTCTGGCTGTGCGGTCATTGCGTTATACAATTTGTTGGAGCTGTTTGATCTATCCGCATCTAGCGTGAGCAAAACCGGGGTATCAAACTGACTTTGGCTCAGATATTCGCCAACAAGACTGAGTAAATAGGGGTCACGCTTGACCAGATAACCTTGTAACTTACGTTCTGCTCCGACTTTAGGCAGTCGATAGAAGATAAAGTAGCCGGGCACATCAAACCAGATCTGATACAAGCCATTTTCCTTGCTCAGCCCGGTCGCCAGCTTAGTTTGGAGCGCGGTGGATTTGGCCAGCGTCTGGTAAATGAACTTCGCCCGGTCGTAGCGTTGCTGCAGCTCGACAGAGGTTTTTTGTTGTTCTGATGTGGGCTTCGTGAGGTCTTCGGCAGACAGTGGCTCTGGCCAGATGGGGCTGTTGAACCGGCCTTGCGCATCAAACTGAAAATAACCGACCAGTCCCTGAATTGGCCGGGTGGCCGTTGGCCTGGCCGGATCCAGATGTGACAAGACAGAAGGGATCTGCAGGGTTTCTTCAGTGAGTGGGTTATACACAGACTGATAATAATCAAATGCCTCGACAGGCAGTGAACTGGACAGCAGGCGGCGCTTAAACATCTGGCGGTCAATTTGTGATATCAGGCTACGGGCCTGCTCCTGATACTCGTTCAGCTGGTTTTTTTTAAGTTGTGCAAAGCCAAAGTAGAGCAAAATACTAAGCGGAATTAACAGGCATAATAAGAAGGCACCGGCCTGCAAACGCAGCTGCTGTTTGCGTTGTGCATAGGTCATAAGGTGTTTGTTTTTGAACCACATGGTGATGCCGTTACTGGGTATAGAGTTGATAACCTTCACCGCGATGGGTGACCAGGTGGCGCGGAGATTTTGGGTCCTGCTCTATTTTTTTTCGCAGTTTGGCGATATGAATATCCACGGTACGCGTATCTATGTCTCCCACTGTTTTGTAGCCCCAAACCTGGTGTAATAGTTCATCACGGCTGACGGGCTTATTCTGACGCAGCAGGTAACTCAATAAGCTGACCTCACGGCGCGTGTATTTAACGCTCTGTTGGTAAGATGTGCCGGTCAGTGTTTGTGGGTTGACACAGACGTCTTGGCTCAAAATCAGCTCTTCGTCATGCTGGTGCCAGCCCGAGCGACGTACCAGCGCGTTGACGCGCAATACCAGTTCCGAGGTTGAAAAGGGTTTGGCCACATAATCATCGGCACCCAGGCTCAGACCATTGATTATGTCCTGCTCGGTGCTTTTGGCGGTGAGCATCATAATGGGCTGAGTCGGTGCGCTTTGTCTGAGTGCTTCACAGACCGCAAAGCCGTTCATCGATGGCAGCATGACGTCTAATAAAATGCAGGCGTAATCGCCCTGTTGGGCACGCTTAAGGCCTTGCTCACCGTCCATTTCACTGTCGACTTCATAGCCATGAAAAACAAACAGGTCGGTCAGGCCACGTAAGATGGCTGGCTCATCTTCTACGATCAGTAGGGTAGGTTTCATGTTGTTATTATTTCCCTGTTTTGCGCTGGCCAGTTTAGCGTAAAGCTAGCGGGCCCGCCGCGAAAGTGCACGTAAACTTTTGTAAAACCTGTGCTGTTTTCTTTTACATAGTCAGCCTGTTTGCTCCCTCTCCCGCACTCTAAAGTAGGTCTCATAGCCTGCTGGAGGAAGCATCATGGACATAGTGAGAACCAATAAAAGCCCGTTATTAAGTCGCAAAGCCAAAGTTATGAGCGTGATGGGATTGATTGTTGTGAGCAGTCTGACCCTGTTTTTTAACCACCATACTAGCGCGTCCAATCTGGTAGATAAAGCCCCCTTGTTGATCGATACGGTGCGTCGGGGTGAGTTAAAAGTAACGGTGCGTGGCAGTGGCGTCCTGGTGCCGGCGCAGATCCGTTGGATCACAACGCCGGTCGATGGTCGAGTCGAACAAGTGTTTAAAAAAGCCGGCGCTGAGGTGAAACAGGGCGATGTATTACTGCAACTGAGCAATCCCGAATTGGAAGAAGCGCTGGCACAGGCACGGTGGGAGCTACAGGCATTAGAAGCACAAATTCACGCCGAACAGGTTGCGCTGGAGTCGACTGTACTGGACCAGGAAATTGCCGTCGTAGACGAAAAACTCAGTCTGGAGCGCGCTCAGCTGACGCTGGCTGCGCAGGAGCAGCTGCTGGCGCAGGGGATAGTGGCGGTGTCTAAGATTGATTTTGAAGAGGTCAAGATCAATGTTGCTCAGTACCGCCAGCGTTTTGCGCTGGAACAGCAAAGGCTGCAAAAGCGACGTGAAAATCTGGCAGCACAACAGCGTGCCGGTGATGCGAGGCTTAACAGCCTGCGCAAACGGGTCGCGCGGATTGAGCAGCAGGTCACTGGTCTGACTGTGGTTGCGACAATGGACAGCATAGTGCAGGCCATGCCGCTGGAGCCGGGACAGCAGATCGCGGCGGGCAGTAACCTGGCGATGTTGGCCAGAAATGATCAGTTCTTTGCCGAGTTACGCATTCCTGAAAGCCAGATAAAGGATGTGCAGCTCGGCCAGGCGGTGACTCTGGATACCCGTGCCAGTCAGATCACAGGGATGGTGCAGCGTATTGATCCTGTGGTTAGCGACAGTGCGGTGTTGGTGGAAGTGTCGCTCAGCGGGGAGTTGCCAAAAGAAGTGCGCCCGGCACTGAGTGTCGACGGGGTGATTGAAATCGCAACGATTGAGGACACCCTGTTTGTGAAGCGGCCGGTTATGGCCAGTGGCTTTAGTCAGGCCAGCTTCTACTTATTGGCGAACTCTGGAGAGCAGGCTCTTCGCCGACCGCTGACATTTGGCCACATGTCCAGTCAGTACATTGAGATTGAGCATGGCGCCGCTGAGGGCGAGCGGGTGATCCTCTCTGATACCTCACACTGGCAACATGCCGAAGTACGTTTCAAGCAGTCATTTTCTTCCTTGCAGTAGTCACATTTTTAACGGAGTACACACAATGTCACATCAACAACACAGCAGCGACCGCCTGGTGGAGTTAAGTCAGTTAAATAAGATATTTGTCAGTGATGATGTCGAAACCTGGGCACTGAACAACATCAATCTCACCATTTCAAAAGGCGAATACCTAGCCATTACCGGTCCGTCCGGGTGTGGTAAATCGACTTTGCTGGCCCAACTGGGTCTGTTGGATACAGCGAGCAATGGCACATACTGGCTGGCCGGACACAATACCGCCCAGATCGATAAGCATGAGCGAGCCCGCATCCGTAATAAGGAAATCGGCTTTATTTTTCAGGCGTTCAATTTAATCAGTGAGTTAAGTGTGGCTGACAATGTTGCCCTGCCGCTGAGTTATCGTGCGGATCTCAGTCGCGCAGAGCAGCATGAGCGGGTTGCGGCGGCGCTGGAGCAGGTCGAAATGAGCCATCGAGCCAGCCATTATCCAGCTCAGCTGTCCGGAGGACAACAGCAGCGTGTTGCCATTGCCCGTGCTATTGCAGGCCAGCCAGCCATTATTTTGGCCGATGAACCCACAGGTAACCTGGACTCTAACAATGCCCGGATCGTGATGACGCTGCTCGACACGCTTAATCACAATGGCGCAACCATTTGTATGGTGACGCATGATATGTCGTCGGCGTTGCGTACCGGGCGGATCATTGAAATGAAGGATGGTGCCATCGTGTCTGACAGCCCGGCCAAAGCGCGTACTGCCATTGCGGTTTGAATTGCCCTTGCTGAGAGGAATGCTTTATGTCTGCCTGGATAGATATTCGATATGCAGCCCGGCTGCTGCTTAAAAAGCCGTTATTCACTCTGACCACCACGGCGATTGTGACCGTGGGCCTGGCCCTGACTTTATATACCTTTACTCTGATGCAGCAACTGGTCTTTAAGCCACTGACGCTAGGCCAGGATACGCCCCTGGTTGCGATTGCCGGTGAGTTTAAAGCCGCCCATGGGGCGCGTCAGCGGGTTGATCCCTATCATCTCAATCAAGTCCAGGCCGACAGCATATTATTACAGAATATGAGTCTGTATGAGTCGGCTGTGCGCACTGTAGGCAGGCAGGGCAACGAAGCCATCTCCCATAAAGTACACCTCACCTATGCGCAATGGAATCTGTTTGAAGTCGCCGGTGTGCAGCCTCTGCTCGGCCGTAGCTTTAGTCCGTCAGATCAGCAAGATGGCGCGCAATCTGTGGTGGTGTTGAGTCATGATATCTGGCAGCGGGTGTTTGACGGCGATGAAACTATCATAGGCCGGATGATCCAGGTAGAAGCGATCCCCAAGCAGGTGATCGGTGTGATGCCACCCGGGTTTGCTTTTCCAACTCGGGCACAGGTATGGCAAATCATGACGCAGACTCGCCTTGAGCCGGCTAATCCATCAAACCGGGGCGCTTTGCAGGCGATTGCCCGACTGAAGCCCGAAGTGACTTTGGCGCAGTTCCAGCACGAATTGGCCACGCTGTTACAGCGTCAACTTCAGGCCTTACCGCAGGAATTTGCTTGGCGTTCAGATGTGGCTGGGGGATATCTCCAGGCGATCCCGTTCAAGCTCAGCGTTGATGTATTGTATCAACATTACACGATTTTAGTGGCGATGATCCTGGTGGTAGTGCTGATTTTAATGCTGACCTGTATCAATGTGGGCAACCTGTTGCTGGCCCGGGTCAATGAACAGATCCGGGATGTGGCAATTCGGGTGGCACTTGGCGTGCCACAGCATCGCCTGGTGTTACAGATGTTGTGGGAAAGCACTCTGATCTGCTGCCTGGGTGGTCTGCTGGCATTGGGGTTGGCGCACTGGGGGATTGTCCTGACCAATCTGGCCTTTGATGAGATTTTTGCCATGAGTGGCGCACGGCCTTTCTGGTGGACCCTCAGTATTTCATCGGACGGAGTCTGGATGCTGATACTCGCTGTGGTGGTGATGATAGTGATCACCGGGCTGATCCCTGCGTGGCGTGCTTTGCAGGGGGATATTAATGGCATATTGCGTGATGGTACGCGCGGTGCGGTGAGCAAACGAGCGGGACGGGTTAATCAGGCGCTGGTAGTTGCTGAGATTGCCTTATCTTGTGTGGTGTTGGCCATTGCTGCCATGTTATTGGGTAGCAGCCTGGCGGCGCAACAGGCCGATTATGGTGTGCAAACTGAACATCGCTTAACGGCATCGGTACGTCTGGCCTGGGGCAGCTATCGCTGGAATGGCGGCGCACCTGAGGCAAGAAAAAAGCGCAATGATTTTTACTATGGACTCAAAGCAAAGTTAGAGCAACTTCCTCAGATTAACAGTGTGGCGTATTTTAGCAGTCTGCCGGGCACCGGAGGCGGGACCTCTCACTTTGAAATTCAGGGGCGGGCGGAAGCGGTATTCAGTGACAACCCAATGTGGAATTTTGAGCTGGTCAGCCGGGATGCCTGGCGTACTGTGGGTATGCAGTTGCTTGAAGGTCGTGATTTTAATCTGAGCGACCTGGCTGTTGATAGCCGCGAGCTGCGTGAGCAGGGGTCTGTGGTGATTATTAACGCCGCCATGGCACGAGAGTTGTTTCCTGAGGGGAATGCACTGGGTCAGCGCGTGCGAACACTCAATGGTGAAGGCTGGCATACCGAATGGCGCACCATTGTGGGCGTGGTGTCTGACAGTGTTCATGGTCCGACAATGGATGCAACCAGTGCCCGGCATACTGGCTATGGGCTGATGGATTTACGGCCCTGGAGAATGAACCTTGTGATGCATTACCGTGGTGAGCAATCACAGGCCATTGCCGCACTGCGCCAGGCCATTGTTGATCTGGATGCCGATGCCACGGTACACGACATTCAGAGTTATCAAAGCCTTATTAAACAGCCACTGTTGCTGATGGCATCACTCAATCAGATATTTTTGGTTGGCGGGCTGGTGGCGTTGTTTTTAGCGGCCAGTGGCATTTATGCGATGGCAGCCAACAGTATTGCTTTGCGTAGCCAGGAAATTGCCACGCGCCGTGCGCTCGGCGTACCGGAAGGGCAAGTCGTACTTTTGTTTGTCAGGCAGGCACTGTGGCAGCTGGCAGTGGGCTTAACGCTGGGAATAGGCGCGGCATTGTGGCTAAGCGCGCAGCTTGCCGGGGCCATGAATATTGACCCGAATAGCTATGTCTGGGCGTTGCTCGGGATACCTGGGTTTATCGTGATGTTGGTGCTGCTGGCGACCTTGCTGCCGGTTTCCCGGCAGCTTCAGGTGCCCCCCGCTGAGGCACTCAGGCAGAGTTAGTGGGCCGCGGCAGGTGGACATGTCTGACTGGATACGGCACAGTACGGTTTTACTCTTTTCGTAATAAAAACTTATGCTTGCCAGTTACATTCAGCGTGTTCACCATGTTGCGATTATTTGTTCAGACTATGCCGTATCAAAAGCATTTTATACTGATGTGATAGGGTGTCGGGTCATTGCTGAGAACTATCAACCCGGGCGTGAGAGCTTTAAACTGGATTTGTCATTGCCTGACGGCACCCAGATTGAACTATTTCACTTTGCCTCGGCTCCAGCACGGCCGAGTTACCCTGAAGCACTGGGGCTGCGTCATCTTGCTTTGTCCGTCACTGACATTGAGGCGGCGCGCCATGTACTCGTAGAGCAAGGGGTGAGTTGTGAGCCCATTCGCCTTGACCCATATACTCAAAAACGATTTTGCTTTTTTGCTGACCCGGATGGGCTACCGCTCGAGCTTTATGAGGTGCCAGGAGAGGTTAACGCCCTCGAATGAGGATATCGTCAGTGTTAGTGTTTTCTTATATTACTTCGTTTGATTACGTTTAATCGCTTTGATGTTGCTGGATCTGATAGCGCATCTTATGAGCATAAAAAAGGCCGCAGTTTAATGCGGCCTTGATCGTTACTAAATCTGGATTTGATTAATCAAACAAGATTACTCGAACGAGGTTACTCGAAACGTACACTTACTTCGTTTGAGCAGATATCACTTGACTGACAGATCTTGTAAGTGAAGCCGCTGATTGCCGGGTCACGACCGAAATCTCGGAACTGACCTGAGTTATTGACTGTGCGTAGTAGCGTACCATCGCGGTAAACATCTACCTGCTCAGCGCTGCTGCCAGACCAGGAGAGTGATACCCGATAGAAGCCCAGGCGTGACTTATTAGTACGCACGACTTCCAGCGCAATATCATCTGAGCTGACAGTGACTTCCTGTGTGGTGCTGTTGCTGTTGCCTTCACTGTCAGTGACGGTGAGGGTGGCAGAGTAAGTGCCTGACGCAGTGTAGATATGAGTTGGGTTCGCATCAGCGCTGCTGTTACCATCACCGAAATCCCACTGCCAGCTGACGATGTCATTGTTGGCATCGGTACTGCTGTCAGTAAAGGCAACGCTCAGGCCACTTTTCTCAAAACTGAAACCTGCCACAGGTGGCTGTGCAGACACTTCACCCAGGCCGGTCAATGTCAGCGTCCAGCTGTTCAGTGTACCGGTATCCACACCAGCGTTATCCGATACATTCAACGTCCAGTCACCGCGTGCTGCTTCACCATTGAAGGCGCCAGAATTGAAGGTCTCAACCAGGTTATCGGCGCTACCACCTGCACGGTTGTGTAGTGTCACTGAAGTACCTGCTGGAGAAGTCAGGGTTACCAACAGATCGCCAATATAAGTGTGAGTGATATCCACCAGCGTGTTGCTGTCGAAAATGGTGATGTCGTCAGCAACCGTGATGACTGAACTGATGCCTGTGGCGTCGTTGTCAGGAATGTCTACCGCAGTTGTATTGTCATAGCTGAAATCGCTCAGACCTTGCGGTAACACAGATAAGTTAACGGACTTGCTGTCTGCCAAATCGCCAGAGGTAGCGTTAACGGTGAAGCTGTAGTTGCCCCACTGAGTATCTGCAGTGGTAGGCACTGTCAGTGTCACTGTGTTACCCGGAGTGACGGTGCTTTGTGATAACACGGCACCAGGCAGTGGGCTGTCCAGCGTTAGAGCAATGTCGCCCTGCCAGTCAGCTACCGAAGTGAAGCTGAATTCATAGCTGGCAGTTTCACCTGCGGTGATCTCCTGGCCACCTGGCGTGACACCCATTCTGAAGCCTGGTGCCGGATCCGCATCGATCAGTGCCTGGTGTGCGTTCAGGCGTGTACCAGCGACCGTTTTGCCATCCAGTGCTGCATTTGCATCACCGCTTTGCATTAGCAGGTTTTTCAGAGAAATCGCGTCCAGTGTTGGGTCAATAGACAATACCAATGCTGCAACACCAGCAACATGGGGTGTCGCCATTGAGGTACCTGAGAAGCTGCTGTAACCGCCGCCCGGTACAGTCGACAGAATGGCGCTACCAGGAGCACCCATGTCTACAGAAGCCAGGCCCCACTGTGAGAACGATGACATAGTGTCGTTGTCTGTGGTTGAAGCAATTGAGAAAACGCTGTCATGCTCATAGCTTGATGGGTAATGTGGATTGCTGTCATTATCAACAGCACCGTTACCGGCTGCCGCGACAAACAGGATATCCGCATTTTCACTGGCGGTAATGGCATCGGCCAGTGTCTGGCTGAAACCGCCACCCCCCCAGCTGTTGTTCAGTACGCG
The DNA here is from genome assembly GCF_001482385.1 of Pseudoalteromonas rubra. NCBI lineage: Bacteria > Pseudomonadati > Pseudomonadota > Gammaproteobacteria > Alteromonadales > Pseudoalteromonadaceae > Pseudoalteromonas > Pseudoalteromonas rubra. The sequence goes on along the minus strand of NZ_CP013611.1, from coordinate 2,020,286 downwards.
GACGTTATGGCCCGCTTGCTTCAGCGATACCATGTAATCGATACATTCGATGGCATCTGAGGTTGACCCACTGCCCGAAGAGTTGAGGAACTTACAGCCGACGATTGAGACTTCCTGGTTTACGCCGACGACGCCGGTGGCATCGTTACCCGTTGCGCCTATGGTACCTGATACGTGTGTACCATGGCCCTGATCATCCATTGGGTCACCAGAGCCTGTGATGGCGTTAACACCGTAAATGTCATCAATGTAGCCGTTGTTGTCGTTATCAATACCGTCTCCAGGGATTTCACCTGGGTTTTGCCACATGTTCGCCGCCAAATCCGGGTGCGTATAGTCAACCCCTGTGTCGATAACCCCAACGATCACGTCACGTGAACCAATGCTGATATCCCAGGCTTCAGGCGCATCGATGTCGGCATCTTCTACGCCGCCAGTTTGACCTGTGTTGTGCAGGCCCCAAAGCTCGTCGAAGCGTGCATCATCCGGAATGCCCAGCGCTTTCACTTGATAATCAGGCTCAACGTACTCTACCGCAGGGTGCTTCGCCAGCTTAGCAATGGCTTCTTTGCTGCTGATCCCATCCAGCTTGAAGTTCGCCAGGCGGCCTGCCAGAACGTGCTTGTAACGATCATCGATTTCATCGGCATTGTTGTCTGAGATACGGGCTTTCACCAGGTTACGGGCTTGTGCTCTCAGTGCACTGGACGCATCCTGTTTGAAAACCACCATCACGCTGTTGTCATTGGTTTTTTCTGTCGCTGTGATTTGTACTGCAGCTTGTGCTGCGCCACTGAAAACTGGCAGTAATGCCAATGTTAAGGCAGAAAGTTTTAATTTCATCATTTGTCCTAGATATATTTAGTTGAGTTATTGACCATGAGGCCATGGTGTGTGCTCGACTAAGTGGCATGATGTGTGATCCGCCAGGCCTTCGGGCTGGCGGTTGATAACTCGGTTTGGCAACTCAGGTCACGCTAAAACAGCCTGAATTAGGGATGCAATTTTAAAATGAGTTTACGTCGTTAAAATCCAACTTTTTTGTAGTTTGGATGATTTTTGTTCAGCATTATTCATGCTTTTTTGCTGGTTTTTATCATTTGGTTAACTATTTTGTAACTCATACTATTTTGTGAGAATACTTGGTATTAATATCGGTAATTCAATGGTTGTGGCTTTAACTGTATGAATTTAATCAAGTTACAAGATTCAAAATTATTTCTCATTCCCCTGGCCAATGCGACGCTCTAGAGTGACTACACGAGTCCGAAAAAATAACGTGCAAACACTGCGCAGCCACAAGCTGGGCAGCGGACTCAGGCTTAGATGGCTAAGCGAGTATGAACGCCCCCCTGATTGATAACAGCAGCCCACCGGGCTTTGGTTATAACAAGGGGAGCGAAAGATAACCCGGTTGAAACACAGTACTGCGTTGGCGTATAGGTCAGGAGTTGGCAACCTCCACTAAGGCGATACGCAAATATATAAAGACAATCACGCAGTGCGAGTTGAAGGAAATCATTGCGAAAACGATTAATAACTCTAAGGAGAACCAGGTGAAATTTTCAAAATCACTGACCTGCTGTGCAATTGCACTGGCTTTATCTGGTGTCAGCGTGGCACAGGCAGCTGACGCAGAAGCAAAAGCAGCTTCAACGTCAGAGTTGGCACAGCTGATGCAAATTGACAACACGGGTAATACGCTGACGGTAACCCAGCAATCAAATAATGGCGCGGGAAATGTGCTGACTAGTTCACAACAGGGCGAGTCCAATGTGAGTGACTTGTCGGTTGCTGGAGATAACAATATCACCACAGCTGCGCAGGCTGGCATTGGCAACTTGACCAAAGCAACCGTCGTAGGCGATGGCAATACGCAAGAATACAGTCAGGATGGCGAGGGCAATGGCACACTGACAGAGCTTAATGGTAATGACAATAACTTAAACATCACCCAGCGTGGTGTTGCTTACCTTGGAATCAATAATGAAGTGACAAACACCATTAATGGTGATGGTAACCAGGTTCATGTTGAGCAAAGCAGCGGTGGCCACTGGTTCTACAATACTGACATGCAAGGTAACAATAACCAGGTTGTTGCCAGCCAGCTGGGTTCCTGGGGTGAAGTGAACATTGACCGAGTGCAGGGCGATCAGAACAGCATTGAAGTTGATCAAGATGGCGTATACAACGAGCTGAATCTGACTGTTTTACAGGGCAACGATAATGACCTGACGCTCTCTCAGGAAGGGAACTACAACAAATTCAGTATTGATGTGCTGACGGGCAGCGACAACGAGTTACGGGTTGAGCAAAGCGCAGGCAATGGTAACCGGGTTGACATGGCTGAACTTCAGGGTGAAAGCAACCGGGTCGATCTGGAACAGGAAGGCAATGACAACCGCATGACTTCTACCATGTTCAGCGGTGACAGCAACTATGTCACTGTGGCACAGCTGGGAGACAACAACCAGACTACGTTCGATGTAGTGGGCAATGACAATGACTTCGATGCACAGCAGCGTGGTAACGACAACCAGGCTTACCTTGGTGCCGTGGGTGATGACAATGAGTACAGCACTTTGCAGCTGGGCGACAATAATGAGCTGCACATTGCGAAATTTAACAGCACAGGCAGTGAAGTCGGCGTAATCCAAAATGGTGATAACAACGAAGTTGTATTGCAGTCATCGTATCCGGACAACGCACTGAGCAGTAACAACAACATGCTGAATGTCGCGCAAACAGGCGACAGTAACGGTGTGTCAGTGACACTTGCTTCTGTGGCGGAAAGTGGGCTGAATCAGCTTGATTTGGTACAAAGCGGTGAACTGAACGCCATCGATTTGATGCTTGAGGGCAGTGGCAATGACATCGCCATTGAACAAACGGGCGGCGCGAACTTTGTTGCCGGTGTTGGTTCAGGTGCGTTTGTGGTCAATGGTAGCGATAACAACATCCAGATTAATCAGGACGGCTTTGGCAACCTGGTTGAAGGTGGGGTGAGTGGCAATGGCCAGGTTGTGAATATTACTCAGGTTGGTGACTATAACGTTGCGACTGTGACGCAGCAGTAAGCCAGGTGGCCACAAAACCGGGTGGTTTTGTGGCCAACGTAGTTGTTATGAAGTATACGCTATTTATTCTCGGTATTTTGCTTTTGAGCGTCATACCACACAGTCAGGGCGCCGATGAGGAAGTCGAGCTGGGAGGACTGGTTATTGACCAGAGTATCAGCCGCTTTGGCTATCAGTTTTATTTTGATTTTTCGCAGTTGTGGCGCGATGTACCGGGCACCGCAGGTGTGAATATCACCATTAAAGAAACCGTGTTGCCGCGCGCGGGTACGCGGTTACAGGTATTTATGAACAACCAGCTGGTTTATGCCACAGCCATGGGACGTCGCGGCGGACCGTTAAAAGCGCGCGTCGAGACGGCGTTATTTGCCATTATGGATGCCATGGCCAGCGCACAGCATCAGCAACACTCTCCAGATTTAGCAACAAGCGGGTGGTAACAATGAAAACAACAATACTAGGTTGCTTGGGGGCACTATGCAGTTTGTCGCTGCATGCGACTGAATTGGTTTATAAGCCCATTAATCCGTCGTTCGGCGGCAACCCTCTCAATGCCAACATGTTATTAAACAAGGCACAGGCTCAAAATAAACATCGTGCGCCAGTGATTGAAAAATCCTATGGTGACCGATTCCAGGAGTCGCTGGAGCGGACTTATCTGAATCGCATGGTCAGGGAAATTACGTCCACGGCGTTTGGTGATGAAGTCGAAGACAGTATTTTTGATAAAGACTCGACGTTTATGAGTGGGGATTATGAAATCCAGGTGATCACCAGTACACCGGATTCCATCACGGTGCAGATCACCAACACGCTGACGGGTGATATTACAACACTGGAAGTGCCGAGGTTTGGTTAATGAAGTACCTGAGTATTACCTGTTTTATGTTATTGCTGAGTGCCTGTAGCAGCATCCCTGTTTTGCCACCGCCGATGGCGAAGGCACAACCGCTGGCAGCCACTGAAGTCTTCAGCGAATTAAAAGCATTGCCAACGCCACGCGGACCTATCCCGGTTTCTGTATATTCATTTCGGGACCAGACCGGACAATATAAACCCCAGGAAAACGTCAGTTCATTTTCGACGGCAGTGACGCAGGGGGCCAACTCAATTTTGATGCAGGCGCTGCATGAAACGGACTGGTTCATTCCCATTGAACGTGAAGGGCTGCAAAACCTGCTGACCGAGCGTAAGATCACCCGGGCGGCAATGCAGGACCAGGAAAATGCAAACAGCCTGCCACCATTGACGCATGCTAAGCTGATCTTCGAGGGGGGCATCATCAGTTATGATGCCAATATCAAAACCGGCGGCATGGGGATGGAGTACTTTGGGATTGGCGCATCTGAGCTATATCGCGAAGATACCATTAGTATTTACCTGCGCGCGGTGGATGTCCGTACGGGCCAGGTTTTGCTGTCGGTTGCGACCAGCAAAAAAGTGCTGTCAAAGGAAATGCGTGCAGGATTTTTTCGTTACGTTAGCTATAAACGCCTGGCCGAAGCGGAAGCCGGATACAGTGAAAATGAGCCCATGCATATTTGTGTGACTCAGGCGATTGAAAAAGCCCTGACGTTGTTAGTGCATCAGGGCCTCGAAAAAGGTGTATGGGCTGCTAAACCTGAGCAGCAAGCGGGTTAATTGGCCAGTCCACCGAAGGGGATGTGCTGCTGTGCCCAGTTTGCCAGCTCAATCCGATTGCGCGAGTTTGTCTTTTTAAACGCGCTGTAAATATGGGTTTTGACGGTATGACTACTGATATTCAGAGAATCGGCAATATCGTCGTTTTTGGCCCCATCAGCGAGCAGTCTGATCACCGACTTTTCGCGTTTAGTGAGTGAGGCCAGCGTAATGTCTCTTTGTTCGTCTGACAGTGCTGGCAGCGCTTGTGGCAGGCGCTGCATCAGGGCGCTGAACGCCAGTGAAATAGCGCCTCTGCCAAACCATAATTCGCCGCCCAGCACGCGCTGAATGCCTTTGAATTGACTTTCCGGCGAGGCGCCCTGGTAGAGCACACCTTTGACGTTGGCAAGCAGTGCAGTTTGCTCGTTCAGGGTATCCGGGCAGGCATTAAATAGTAAGACGCTGTGATGTTGTGCTAACGCTCTGAGTTGTGCGCTGAGTAAATCGCGACATTCGCGGTGGCTGACATCGACCAGAAACAGCTGGTAGTGCGCTCTGTGCTCAGTGATTGGCAGGCGGGTATCGACCTTGATATTGTTACCGCAAGCCTCAAGCATTTTGACAAACATGAGGAAATCCTGACTCAGCGTGTTGGTCTTTTGGTCTGTCAGGACGAACAGAGCACCACGCGTTTGATTGTCTGAATACATCATTATCTCGACTGTCCTTTTGTTGTTCCGTTAACCTAAATATACATATTTTTTACAAGATGTTTAGTACTTATTTTCAATTTTTGGAACTGACCGGATCTGTATGTCGTATTGGAACATTCCATTTTGTCATAGACAAAGTAGCCAAGGGGTGAGTGACGCTTTTCTGCCCCTGAAGAAAGGAATATTGATGATTCACATGGTTAGAGTGGCATGATACATAGGTGATCAGACGACTATCCTGACCACCTTTCGAGGCGCAGAGGTTTATCGGTAGAGCGCACGCCAGGCACAGGTACGGTAGCCATTGCGCTCAAAGTAAAAACGGTTGCAGTTGTCGTCGTAATTGTAGTTGCCCACATCGACCCGGTAACCGCTGATGTAGGTGTTATGCAAAGAAACAAAGCGCCCATTATACAGCAGGGAGAAGTGTAAATGAGGTCCGCTGGACTGACCGCCCTGGCACAGTGCCGTATTGTAGTCATTGGCATATCGGCCCAGCCAGGCCCCGGCATCAATCACGTCACCGGTTTGATACTGAAGTGCATCCATGTGGTAATACTGAGTTGCATAGCCACTGGGGTGCGTAATACGGATGTTACAGCGTGAATAACGTGTCACGGTGCCACCATGCGCTGCCTGAACCCAGGGAGTATTGGATCCCCAGCCACCAGAGTTATTGTTGAAATCCAGCGAGGAGTAGGGGTAGCCCGAGCCGGTATTGGAATGAGCGCCGCCACTGTACCAGGCATAGCCTGATGGCCAGGGGAAATTAAGATAAAAATTATTACTGATGGCGATAGACTCAACATCCGGCGTTGCTGAGCGCGCAGCGGGGTTGAGTAATGCATCGCCAAAGTAGGACTGGTATTGTCCGGCCACCTGAGCAAAGGCTCTAGCATCATCCAGTACAGCGCTTAGTGCAAAGGTAGCTGGCGTGACAGTGAGCGCCTGATGATGGAGGTGGTCAGATACTGTATGCTGCACCTGATTGCGTTGCTGACTTTGCCATTGTTCATACGCATAAAAGTGCTGTGACAGTGCATGGGTCAGTGCTTCCAGCTGTGCTGAAAATCCGGATGGTGTCACTAACAGACCAAACGGCCTTTCAAATGCTGCTGGTGTCGGCGCGGAGAGCAGCTGACTGTGTTGTTCCATCAGTGCGAGCAATAACTTGGGGTTGATGCTGGCGTGACCGGCCCAGTGCAACAGAGTTTCCAGTTGGTCCTGCAAATGGGGCGCAAGGGTTGCCAGCGTGCTTTCCCAGTCTGTTTGCTGGAGGGTATTACTAAACAGGAATTGCTGCGTGTCTATATTGAGCAGGGGCGTGAGCGCGTGTTTTGTCAGCGTATCTTCTTTGATCTGAAAGGCTGTTTGATCATGGTGCTGACCCTGGGCATGCACGGATAAGTGTGCCAGTCCGGCCGCCAGTAAAGCGTATTGTAGTGTTTTCATGTTGTATCCTCATTAAGGTGAGTGCATAGTCAGGTATATCCTTTTGTTTAATAAATGTACAATTTGAGTTTTTGCTCTGTACTTCGCTTTTGTTTCCTTTTGTTTACAATTTTATTTCATTACATTCTGGTACATTGAAAAGGCAGCACAAATAGCTTCCAGGTCAAGCGTATGATGGGAAAGTAAATGTTTAGGGAGGAAACCCGGCTGGGGCAAAGTGGCAACCACGGGCTTGGCAAATAAATAACCTTGCATCAGGTAAACGCCTAAATCGCACAGACACCTGTAATCGTCTTTGGTTTCAACGCCTTCTACCACTAAGTCGATATTCAACCTGCGTACTATCAGGCACACTCTGTCTAAGGCACACTCTGTCTACAATGGCCTGCTTTACCGGTACCAAAATCGTCCAGCGTAACTTTAAAGCCGTTTTCATTTTAGGTGTTGGCAATGTCGATGAGTTTGTCAGGATCGGTAAGGTGCTCCTGCTCCGAGACTTCGAAAATAATGCGCTTTTTTACCAGATTGAATTGGTCGGCGGCTTCGAGCGTTTTACGCAAGCAGGTTTGGGGAGCCTAGATGGCGTTGGGTAACAAGTTGATAGACAGTTTCGCGGTGTCGCTGAGTTTGGCCATTATTTCAATGGCGGTTGTGCGACACAATTGATCGAAATAATATTGGCTATCTTCTGTTGCCTGGGAGATCACCTGTCCGGCTGATTGGCCCTGGGCCCCTCTGACCAGAGTTTCATAGGCATAAACTTATCGGCTGCACAGGCCCACGATTGACTGCATGGCCATGGTAATGCCCATGTGATAATCGGTATGGCAACGTCATGTTTTGCAGCCAGGCATAAAAGCTCCCTATTTAAGAGTCCGATATCTAAGCAAGGCTGGCACAGCCCTCAGGTTTTGCAATCGAACTGTACTCGATTAATCACACTGTAGTGCAGTGGACATTGCTGTATGAGTTTACTATCTGCGATTAATAACTGGGGATTGGTAAAAGAAAAAGCGCCGTCGGGCGCTTTTCTGGGATCAACTCTGGCCGGTCAGTTTGAGGTACTTTTCGGCCAGGGTGTCGAGGCTTTCGCGATGTGCAGGGTCGGGCTTAATACAATCTATCGGGCAGACACTCACACAGGTTGGCTGGTCGTAGTGCCCGACACATTCCGTACATTTTTCCGGGTCTATCTGGTAGATTTTTTCACCCATATAAATGGCCTGGTTAGGACATTCCGGGTCACACATATCGCAGTTAATACATTTACTGTTGATCAGTAACGCCATTGTTCACACTCCGTTTGACCAGTTCAGGCTTTTTTAAACGGGTTACGGGTGTCTTCCTGAGCACCCAGGTTACGCATCAAAATGGCATGATTGAGGTCAATGTCTTCTGGCAGCGGAATTTTAACTATGTGGCCAGAACCCTTGGCATCGCTGATCAGCTCGCCTTTTTTGTTTTCCATGTGCTGCAGAGTAAAGCTGATATTGCCCTGAGGTGTCATCAGCTCCAGGCTGTGACCGGTACAGAACTTGTTTTTGACGTCAATTTCCACCAGGCCATTGTCGTGACGGCCCAAAATCTCACCAACAAACTGTTGTTGATCCGATACGGAGTGGCCATAGTCGTAGTTTTGGTATTCCTGGTGGGCGTGGCGTTTCAGGAAGCCTTCGGTATAACCCCGGTGTGCCAGGTTTTCCAGCGTACGCATCAATGACGGATCGAAAGGTTTACCAGCGACGGCATCGTCAATGGCACGACGATACACCTGTGCGGTTCTGGCGACATAGTAGAAAGATTTAGTACGGCCTTCTATTTTCAGGCTGTGTACACCCATTTTGGTCAGCTGGTCAACATATTGCACGGCACGCAGATCTTTGGAGTTCATAATGTAAGTGCCATGCTCATCCTCAAATGCGGGCATATATTCACCCGGACGCCCTTGTTCTTCAAGCATAAACACCTGATCGGTTGGTTGTCCGTCTCCCAGGGTTGGGATCACCTGTTGAGGGTCGATTTTGTGCACCACATCGCCCGTTGCCGTTTCCTGTCCTGGCTTAACATCGTAACTCCAGCGACACGCATTGGTACAGGTGCCCTGGTTTGGGTCGCGTTTATTGATGTAGCCTGACAACAGGCAGCGCCCGGAATACGCCATACACAGGGCACCATGAACGAATACTTCCAGTTCGGTATTCGGGCATAAAGTGCGGATTTCGGCAATTTCCTCCAGTGACAGTTCCCGTGACAGGATCACGCGTTCGATCCCTTGTTTTGCCCAGAATTGTACGGCGGCATAGTTGACGGCGTTGGCCTGAACGGACAAATGGATGGGCATGTCAGGCCATTTTTCACGTACCAGCATGATGAGGCCTGGATCTGACATGATCAGTGCATCCGGTTGCATGGCAATGACTGGCTCGATATCACGCAGGTAGGTTTTCACTTTGCCGTTATGCGGGGCAATGTTAGACACCACATACAGCTTTTTATTTTGCTGGTGGGCTTCGTTGATGCCAATTTCGAGATTGGCCAGGTCGAATTCATTGTTACGCACACGCAGGCTGTAGCGTGGCTGGCCGGCATAAACGGCATCAGCACCATACGCAAAAGCGTAACGCATATTCTTTAAACTACCTGCGGGTGAAAGGAGCTCAGGTACAAACATCTCAAACCTCATACATTGAACTGATTACGGGTCAGCTGTTGGGGTAAATCAATCGCCAGTTTGGCCCGTACTTCAAGCAGTACAAGGGCTTGGGCAATTGGGTTAAATCAAAAAGCGGCGCAGTATAGGGCAAGGTTTAACGGGATGATTTGACCTGGATCAGGTTTTTCCGGATCTGCGGAATAGCCGGCTCAGATGCTGCAAAGGCAGGTTGCGTTTCACACAAAATCATAGCGGGACGGAAATAGTAGGTTTTTACATCTAAAACGCGTATAATTCGCGCCCGTATAAATTCATTAATTTCATTTTGGAGCAAAAAAGATGGCTTTAGAGCGTACTTTTTCAATCGTTAAGCCTGATGCGGTAGCTAAAAACCACATCGGTGCAATCTACAACCGTTTCGAGTCTGCTGGTCTGAAGATCGTTGCAGCTAAAATGATCCACCTTTCTCAAGAGAAAGCGGAAGGTTTCTACGCTGAGCACAAAGAGCGTCCTTTCTTTGGTGCTTTGGTTGAGTTCATGACATCTGGTCCAGTAATGGTTCAGGTACTTGAAGGTGAAGATGCAATCCGTAAAAACCGCGAAATCATGGGTGCAACTAACCCAGCTGAAGCGCTAGCGGGTACGCTACGTGCTGATTTCGCTGACAGCATCGACGAAAATGCGGTACACGGTTCAGATGCTCCAGAGTCTGCTGCACGTGAAATCGCTTACTTCTTCACTGAAGAAGAGCTGTGTGCACGTACTCGTTAATTCGAGCACTGTGACATGAAAGAAGGGCCTTAGCGCCCTTTTTTCGTCCCTGATGTATTTTACTAAGCCTGAATGCAACATGCAGCGGGTTTAGCAAAGTATTCAGATTTGAAAGCGTTGGTTGAATTTTGTACAATTTGGCGCTTTATTAAATTTGCACTGGCCGTCATCTGATCTGGGGTTGTTTCATGACTACGACTGAGAAAAAAATTAACTTACTTGATTTAAATCGCGAGGGGATGCGCGAGTTGTTTGCATCATACGGTGAAAAACCGTTTCGCGCCGATCAGGTCATGAAATGGATTTACCACTTCGGCATCGATAACTTCGATGACATGAGCAACATTAACAAAAAACTGCGTGCTAAGTTGCAGGCAGAGTGTGAGATCTGCGCACCTGAGATCTCAGTGCGCCAGCAAGCCAGCGATGGCACCATTAAATACGCGCTTGTACTGGATGGTGGACAGGAAGTTGAAACTGTGTGGATCCCGGAAAAAGATCGTGCCACTTTGTGTGTTTCGTCTCAGGTCGGCTGTGCGCTGGAGTGTACCTTCTGCTCAACAGCGCAACAGGGCTTTAACCGTAACCTGAAGGTCAGTGAGATCATTGGCCAGGTGTGGCGCGTGGCCAAAGACATCGGCTTGCACGATGGCGACAGCACTAAGCGCCCGATCACCAATGTGGTGATGATGGGCATGGGTGAACCGCTGCTCAACATCAACAACGTAGTGCCAGCAATGGAACTGATGATGGATGACTGGGCATTTGGTTTGTCCAAACGTCGTGTGACCCTGAGTACCTCAGGTGTGGTACCGGCGCTGGATATCCTGAAAGAAAAAATTGATGTGGCGTTGGCAATTTCTCTGCATGCGCCAAACAACCCGCTGCGTGATGAGCTGGTGCCTATCAATAAAAAGTATCCAATTGAAGAGTTCCTGGCGGCCTGTCGTCGTTATATTGATGGTTCGAAAGCCAATAAAGACGTCACAATTGAATACGTCATGCTACAGGGCGTGAACGACAGCACAGATCATGCGCATGAATTGGTTCAGGTATTAAAAGGCACACCGTCGAAAATTAACCTGATCCCATTCAATCCATTCCCGGGCAATGAGTATGGGCGTTCGAGTAACAGCCGTATTGACCGTTTCTCTAAAGTACTTCAGGCAGCCGGGTTAACCTGTATTGTCCGCCGTACCCGTGGTGATGATATCGACGCCGCTTGTGGTCAGCTGGTTGGTGATGTGGTCGACAGAACCAAACGTCTTGCGAAGAAAAAGCAGCTGGAAGACAACGCTATAGCCGTGAAGGTTGGCTAAAAAAAGGGTGAAACTCGAACGCATTCGGGTAATATATGGGCATAGATCAACAGCGCTCTGGTGAGCTATGCCTGCGGCCTTGCGCCAATTGTGACTTGTCAATGCGCGCTTTTAATTAAAGTGTTTAGTTCAGCTATGTTTTCATTGGTAAAAAGCTTCTCCTTTGAGGTCTCAAAGCGTGTTCAGGTTGCCCGTACCGGGTTGCTGTTGATATTGGGCGTGACACTCAGTGGTTGTGTGACCGAAACGCGTTATGCCAACAGCGATAAGCCGGTTGTGCAGAGTAAAGCGAGCCGCGAAGACGCTGCTAAAACGCGTATTTCACTGGCCCTACAATACCTAGTGAATGGCAATAATACCCAGGCAAAGTTTAATCTCGAACGGGCACTGACATTGGCTCCGAAATTGCCCGAAGCACATTACTCACTGGCTTATTATTACGAGCAAGTGGGGGAGAATGCGCGTGCCGAGCAGGCCTATCAAAAAGCCCTGACACTTGCCCCGAAAGACCCAAACACGCTCAATAATTATGGCACTTTCCTGTGTCGTATCGGCAAATATGACGCCGCCACTGAACAGTTGCTTAAAGCCATTAACATACCGAGTTATATCCGTGTTGCACAAAGCTACGAAAACCTCGCGATGTGTGCATTGCGCCAGGATAACTTCGAGTTGGCACAGGAGTATCTGGGCAGTGCTGAAAAACACAATGGGCAGCGTCAGTCGACTTTGCTACTGATGGCCGGCCTGCACTATGCGAAAAGTGAGTTGCATCGCGCAGAGGAAGTACTGAAGGTATATGGCGACCGTGGGTTTGTCTCTGCGCGTGGGTTATTACTATCTCATTTACTGGAAGTGCGAAAAGGCCATTTGCAAAAAGCAGAAGAGACAGCAACTTTGTTGCTACAGACCTATCCTGAGTCACCCCAGGCGGCATTGGTGCTTCAGCAACGTCTGAAAGACAGTGAATTTGAACGTTTGAAAGAGCAATATCGTCAGGCCCAGTTGACAAAAATCACCCATAAGTCGCCAACGCATTTGGTGGCTGAACCCAAAATCAAGGTACGTCGTAAAGTCGAATCGGCCAGCCCTCAGCCTCAGGAGCTTGAGCTTGTGCCAGTTGCATCTGAACCAGCACTGCAACTGGCTCAGACACCAGCACGTTCGTTGCGTGCACAGCAGTTCACTCAGAATTCACCCGAGCAGGATACAGTAACGGCTCAGAGTGTTCCTGATAAAGCTGCTGACACAGTTAAACTCGTTGCATCAGATACAAGAGGACAGGTGGTATTTTATGAGCCTGATCCGGCTGATATTGCCTTTTCAGCGCCTTCTGTACGCACCGGGGACACGGCCGCAATAACCGATAAGCCTGCAAATAGCTGGCTTGCGCAACTTCCATCAGAGCCTGCGGCAGAGAATGTGCAAGGTCGTGCGGTTGGTGGCCTGCTGAATAGCGACCTGATGTTACCTAGTATTCCTCAGCATATCATCAGGTTGGGGGAAAACCTGTTTAGTGTTTCAGTGAAGTACAACCTGAAGTTAGAAAAACTGATGGCATGGAATAATTTACGTGAGTCGGACCGGCTGTCGATTGGTCAGGTGGTGTATTTGAACAATCCTAAGATTGTGCACACCATAGGCCAGGGTCAGTCGCTGTTCGATATTGCAATGGAATATAATCTCCAGATTGACGACCTGATGCGGTGGAACAAATTGACCCCGGATATCGCCTTACAACCGGGGCGACATCTCTTAATCGTGGATCCAGATAACTATACCTTATGAACGAAGCAGAATTAGATACAGAAAATAGCAGCGATTTATTGTCGCTTGGACAAACACTGGCTAAAGCCAGGCATGACAGGGGTGTTAGCTATGAAGAGATCACCACACGGTTGAAGCTCAGTGAAACCCAGATCAATAAATTAGAGCAGGACGACTATCAGAACCTGGGTCCCGAAACTTTTGTTCGGGGCTACATCAAAAGTTACTGTCATTTACTGGGCCTGGATGCGCAGGAAACACTGAAATTATATCAGTCTCCCGTTGTGCCTGAACAAAAAGGCAAGATGAAAAGCTTCTCACGCCGTACCGAGAAAGAAGCGCACGACAATCGTCTGATGTGGTTCAGCTATGCTGTCTTGATCCTGGTCGTGGGCAGCTCCGCGATTTGGTTTTGGCAAAACAGCAGCTCGCAGAGCGAGATCACTCCGGGTGATGCCCGGGATATACCTCAGGCTAATGTTGTTTCTGGCGATGGGCAAAATGACGAGCAAAATACGTTGCAAGCCGTCGCAGATGAGCCTGAGACAGTCACCCCTGAGTATCAGCCTGAGAGTACCATTGAGCCCGAGAACCCGGCCTTAGATATGACCCCAGAGCCTGCGTCAGAGCCATCTGAAGAGGCTGCGCAACCAGCGCCAGAAGCGAGCGCAATCACACAAAACAATGCCGTTGCAGAGGTGCAAGCTGCGCCCGCGGCCGAGCGCAATCCTCAGCCAGAGCTTGATCAGAACACCATTGTGATGGTGTTTAAAGAAGACAGCTGGGTAGAGATTTTTGATGCCGGTCAGGAGCGCGTTGCCTTTGGGGTGAAGAAAGCCGGCTATACCATGACCGTCAGTGGGCAGGCCCCGTTTTCCGTCGTACTGGGCAAACATCTTGCCGTGAGCATCACACTCGATGGCGCAGCTGTGGATATTTCCGGCTTGCCGCGCAATCGTTTAGCCAAATTTAATTTACCGTTAGCAGAGTAATCGTCATGTTTTCAGAATCACCGATCAAACGTAGAAAATCCACGCGTATCAATGTGGGGAATGTGCCCATCGGGGACGGAGCACCGATCGCCGTGCAGTCGATGACCAACACCAATACCCTGGACGTGGACGCCACTGTGGCTCAGATCCGGGCGATTGCCGATGCCGGCGCGGACATTGTGCGGGTCTCTGTTCCGACTATGGAAGCCGCAGAAGCGTTTAAGAGCATCAAAGAACAGTCCGAGATACCGCTGGTCGCCGACATTCACTTTGATTATCGTATCGCCCTGAAAGTGGCTGAATATGGTGTGGATTGTTTGCGCATCAACCCCGGCAACATCGGCAATGAAGAGCGTATTCGTGCCGTCGTCGATGCTGCACGTGATAAGAACATTCCGATCCGTATCGGAGTGAATGGCGGCTCGCTGGAGCGGGATCTGCAGGAAAAATATGGCGAACCTACGCCAGAAGCTTTGCTTGAGTCAGCGATGCGTCATGTTGAGATCTTACAGCGGCTCGACTTTGACCAATTTAAAGTCTCGGTTAAAGCGTCGGACGTTTTCTTAGCGGTTGGAGCATATCGCCTGTTAGCCAAAGAAATTGACCAACCACTGCATTTGGGGATCACCGAAGCCGGTGGGATGCGTGCCGGCTCGGTCAAGTCGGCAGTGGGCTTAGGTATGCTGCTGGCTGAGGGCATTGGTGATACGTTGCGGGTTTCCCTGGCTGCCGATCCAGTTCAGGAAATTAAAGTAGGCTTTGATATTCTTAAGTCGCTGCGTATTCGTTCGCGGGGAATTAACTTTATCGCCTGCCCAAGTTGCTCTCGTCAGGAATTTGATGTGGTTAACACCATGAATCAACTTGAAGAACGTCTTGAAGACATCACTACCCCGATTTCGGTTTCAGTGATTGGTTGTGTGGTAAATGGTCCGGGTGAGGCTTTGGTGAGCGATCTGGGTCTGGCAGGGGCAAACCGCCGTTCGGGCCTCTATATCAATGGTGAGCGTCAAAAATTGCGTATCGACAACGATCACATTGTTGAACAGCTGGAAGAGCAGGTACGCAGCTATGTTGAAAAACAACAAAATGAACCCAAAATCGACGTCAAGATAGTCGAGTAAGCGCGGCAGACCGGGCAAACTAAGCGTTTACGTTTTAGCCGAGCTGGGTATAATAGCGGGTTTATCAGATCTGGCTAAGTCATCGGACTTAGCCAGCCGTTTCGTGTAAAAAATTAGATTACTAGGATTTTCAGTGGCAAAACAAATTCAGGCAATTCGAGGTATGAACGATTGTCTGCCGGGTGATACGCAAGTCTGGCAGAAGGTAGAATCTATCTTACGTGACACAGTGGCATCTTTTGGATATCAGGAGATCCGTTTTCCTATCGTGGAATCCACCGAGTTATTCAAGCGCTCAATTGGTGAAGTCACCGACATCGTTGAAAAAGAAATGTATACCTTCGAAGATCGCAATGGCGATCTCCTGACCTTGCGTCCTGAAGGCACCGCAGTTTGTGTGCGGGCCGGTAACCAGAATGGCTTACTGTATAACCAGGAGCAGCGTTTGTGGTACATGGGACCTATGTTTCGTCACGAGCGTCCGCAAAAGGGCCGTTACCGCCAGTTCCATCAATTTGGGGTAGAAACCTTTGGTGTGGCAAGTGCCGACATGGACGCTGAAGTGATCCTGATGACGGCGCGCCTGTGGCAGCAGTTTGGGATCAGCGAATTTGTTCGTCTTGAACTCAACTCTCTGGGCTCAAATGAAGCGCGCGCAACCTATCGAGATGCCTTGATTGCGTTTCTTGAACTGCACGAAGCGGATCTGGATGAAGATTCAAAGCGCCGCATGCACAGCAATCCGTTACGTGTGCTGGACAGCAAAAATCCCGACGTGCAGGCCATTTTGGTGAACGCACCAAAACTGTCTGAATATCTGGATGAAGAGTCGCGTGAACATTTTGCAAATTTATGTGAACGTTTAGACGCTGCTGGCGTCGAATACCAGGTTAATGAAAAACTGGTACGCGGCCTGGATTATTATAACCGCACCGTATTCGAATGGGTAACGGATAGCTTAGGCGCTCAGGGTACTGTGTGTGCCGGTGGGCGTTATGATGGCCTGGTAGAGCAGGTTGGTGGTAAAGCGACGCCGGCTGTGGGTTTTGCAATGGGTATGGAGCGTCTTGTACTGATGTTACAAGAGCTTGAGCGTATCGGCACAGTACGCCGTAATGCCGATGTGTTCGTTGCAGCGATGGGCGAACAGGCTGGCATTCAGGCGCCGGTTATTGCGCAACAACTACGCAGTGAAATCCCAGGCCTGCGCGTACTGGTCAATGCCGGTGGCGGCAACTTCAAAAAACAACTGAAACGTGCGGATAAGAGCGATGCACAAGTTGCCCTGATTTTTGGCGAAGATGAATTGGCCGAAGGTAAGGTGACGGTTAAGTATCTCCGCGAACACAAAGAACAAGTTACCCTGACACTGGCAGAGGCAAAAGGCCTGCTGTCGGCGTTAGTGGATTAAGCGCCCAGGCGCAGTAAAGTCAGGCCAGTTATCTGAAAAGGGACTGGCTTTACGCTATTAATAAAGAGGTCAGAATGGAAATTTATTCAACAGAAGAACAACAAGCCGAAGCAATAAAACGATTTTTCCGTGAAAATGGAACATCTTTGATCATCGGCGCGGTGCTGGGCCTGGGTGGCCTGTATGGTTGGAAAGCTTATAACCAGCATCAAATTGACACCGCAGAAGCAGGTTCTGAAGCCTATAACCAATTGGTTGATAGTGGTGACGTTCTGACCAAAAGCGATGACTTTTTAGCAACGAATGGTGAGTCGAGCTATGCGGTACTGGCTGCATTTGTGGCAGCAAAAGAAGCCGTTGAACAAGGCAAACTGGACGTTGCACAAGAGAAGCTGAGCTTCGCTGCAAACACAGTTAAATCACCAGAGCTAAAAGCGACGGCTTATCTGCGTTTGGCTCGTGTACAGGCTGCGCGTGAAGATTATAGTGCGGCACTGGCGACGCTGGGCAACCCGATGCCAGAGAGCTTCGCTGCTCAGGTAGCTGAGGTGAAAGGCGATGTACTATTAGCGCAAGGTAAGAAAGAGGCTGCGCGCGATGAGTATCAAAAAGCAGTGACTGCCGGTGGCAGTGATAATAACCCACTGCTACAAATTAAACTGGACGATCTGGCTAGCACAGCAGCACTGTAAGGAGTCGCCATGAAGAAGTTGACTATGGCCTCATTGGCGCTATGTATGGCGTCATTGCTGGGATGCTCCTCAAGTGACGATGAAGAGGAATTGGTGTTACCTGAAATCGTAAACCAGTTTGAAACCGACGTTGTCTGGCAGGAATCTATTGGTGATGGCGTTGAGCATTACTTCTCACGTCTGACACCCACCTTTTATCAAAGTACGGTTTACGTAGCAGAACGAAATGGTTTGGTCGCTGCACTTGATAGCAGCAGCGGCGATACGCTATGGGAAGTTGATACGCGTGAAACCCCGGCTTTCTGGCCATGGGAAGACGATGACACGGCTAAGCTGTCGGGCGGTATTTTGCAGGCCTACGGCAAGTTGTATATCGGCTCTGAGCACGGCGAAGTGATTGCTTTAGACCGTGAAACCGGTGAGGTCGTTTGGCGTAAGGCGGTGCCGGGAGAAGCGCTTTCGACCCCGGCGGCTGGAGATGGTTTGGTCTACGTTAACTTGGGTTCAGGAAAGCTTCTGGCATTACACCCGGATACCGGCGAGGAGCGCTGGCAGTTTGAGCAGGAAGTGCCTGCACTGACATTACGTGGCCTGAGTTCACCTACGTCAGCAAATGGTGGCGTACTGGTTGGTGAAGAAAGCGGTAAATTATCGGTGCTGATTGCTGAGAATGGCTTCATGGCCTGGAGTACGGACATCGCTCTGGCGAAAGGCGCTTCTGAGTTTGAGCGCCTGGTTGATGTAGATACTAAGCCTGTGGTTGTTGGTAGTACCGTGTATACCATCGCCTACAATGGTAAACTGGCCGCATTGGATGTGCGTAACGGCAATGTACTTTGGGATCGTGAGTACAGCAGTTACCGTGACCTCAGTGTTGAGCTGAATACCATTTATTTGGTAGATAGCGAAGGCGTACTCTATGCTCTAGATAGAGAGTCGGGCATTGAGCGTTGGAGCCAATCTGCGTTACGTGGTTGGTACCTGACGACGCCGGCAGTGGCTGGTAATTATCTGGTAGTGGGTGATCAGGAAGGTAACCTGCATTGGCTGGATAAACAAACAGGTCAATTGGTTTCTCGTGAAGAGTTTGATAGCTCAGGCTTTTTTGTCGAGCCTATTGTGGTCGATGACACCTTGATCTTGTACACCCGCGATGGTGAAGTCAGTGCGGTAAAAATTCCGTAACCACCATATGCTGAATGAATAGAAGTAAGGCTTCGCGGTGCGAAGCCTTTTGTTGTTTTTAAAAGAGGTAGTCTATGCTTCCTGTGATCGCTCTCGTCGGGCGACCCAATGTGGGGAAATCCACTTTATTTAACCGTCTGACCCGCACGCGTGATGCGTTAGTGGCGGACTTTCCGGGCCTTACACGTGACCGTAAATATGGCCAGGCAAATTATGATGGCTATGAGTTTATCGTGGTCGATACCGGCGGTATTGATGGCAGTGAAGAAGGCATCGAAACGGAGATGGCAGAGCAGTCTTTGCTGGCCATTGAAGAAGCCGATGTGGTGCTGTTTCTGGTCGACGCCCGTGCAGGCATGACCGCAGCGGATCAGGCCATCGCGCAACATTTGCGTAAGCAACAGAAGAAAAGCTTTGTGGTGGCCAATAAAACAGACGGCATCGATGCAGATTCCAACTGTGCTGAGTTTTACCAGTTAGCGCTGGGTGAGGTGTATCACATTGCCGCTGCACACGGTCGGGGTGTTACACAGCTACTCGAAGCGACTCTGGGTCCGGTAATTGCGGAGCTGGCCTCAGAAGAAGATGAAATTGAGCAGGACGATGAGCTGCTGACTGAGCTTTACCTGGAAGGGGAAGAAGCTCCGGAAGAGGGCAAAACTGGCTTTGAAGACAAACCCATTAAACTGGCTATCATCGGTCGTCCTAATGTAGGTAAGTCAACGCTTACTAACCGCATCCTGGGTGAAGAGCGAGTAATTGTGTACGATATGCCAGGCACGACACGCGACTCAATTTATATCCCGATGACGCGTAATGAACGCGACTACGTGTTGATAGATACCGCAGGTGTTCGTAAGCGTAAGAAAGTCAGTGATGTGGTCGAAAAGTTCTCGGTAATTAAAACGCTGAAAGCCATTGAAGATGCTAACGTCATTCTGTTAGTGATCGACGCACGAGATGGTATCTCAGATCAGGATCTCAGTCTGCTGGGCTTTGCTCTGAACGCGGGTCGTTCTTTGGTGATCGCAGTGAACAAGTGGGATGGTCTGGACGACTATGTGAAAGAGCGTATTAAATCTGAACTGGATCGTCGTCTTGGCTTTATTGATTTTGCCCGACTGCACTTCATTTCGGCGCTGCATGGTACCGGGGTTGGCCACTTGTTTGAATCTGTTGAAGAAGCGTATGAGTCGGCGACTAAACGTGTCAGTACAGCTATGCTGAGACGTATCATGGATATGGCCCAGGCCGATCACCAGCCTCCTCTGGTACGTGGTCGCAGGGTTAAGCTGAAATATGCCCATGCCGGTGGTTATAACCCGCCGCGTATCGTGATCCATGGTAACCAGGTGCATGACTTGCCTGATAGTTATAAGCGCTATCTGATGAATTACTATCGTAAGGCGCTGAATATCATGGGGACGCCGATTAAGATTGAGTTCCGTGAAGGGGATAACCCGTATTCTGGTCGCACCAACAAAATGACCCTGTCGCAGAAACGTAAACTCAGGGCATTTACGAAAGAACAAAAGAATAAGCAGTAATTGCTTGATAAGGGGCGCCAATGGCGCCCTTTCTATTGCCTGTCTCTACTCTGTCCGGATCTTAAATCGGTTTACGCTGAACGAAAAATATGCTTTATTTATATTTATTTAGCTTGAAATTTAGCCATGCAGTTTCTGAAAACCGTGATCTACGTCGACAGTGTCGAAGAGGTACTGGACTTTTACTTTCAGGCCTTCGGGCTCAGTGCCTGTGGCCTCAGTGAGGACGGAGACTATGGAGAGCTGGACACCGGACAGGTTTTACTTGCTTTTGCTACCCACCCGGTTGCACAGGCGCAGTTTAAACAAAGCTACATTCGTAGCCAACCTAAGCAGCCAGCGCTGGGTTTTGAGTTAACTTTGGGGTGTGAGAATGTCGCGAAGAGTTATGATAAAGCCGTGGCAGCGGGCGCAGAGCCGTTGTCGCCGCCGACTTTGAAGGGGGAGCACACACAGGCATATGTGCGCTCAATTGAAGGCACCTTAGTGGCGCTGATCAGCGTGGAATAACGGCGCTTATTCTGACAGAGCACGGGCCAGACCAACCGGCTCGATCTCTGTACACACGTTGTCATCATTCCAGTTAAGGCCCAGCAGGGCGTTGTCGTCGCGTAAGTCTTCAATCCATTCGTCAAGCAACTCATCCAGCGCGATGGCAATTGGTTTGAAGTCTGCCCACTCGTCACGGCACTGTGCCTGAGCGCTCTCTTCATTATCCCATAGCAGCAATACGTCCGACTCTTCAAACTGGTTTGAGTCAACCACAACCAGGCCGCCGTCATCTGAGCCTAGTGCCCAAACTTGCTCTTGCTCTTTTGCTGTCACGACAAAATTGACTACTTCCGATTCTAATTCGATGTCACTCATGGTGTATTTCCATAGTTATCGAGCTTATACCAATTTCACTTAATACCTGTTTAATTTGAAAGAGCAAATACGACGCTAACGGCGTTAAAAAATTCCTCATTTAGAACGACTAAACAGCAAAATTTTCGCCTTGTTATCGACCCTATTTTCTCGCCTCAAAATAGAACACTTAATTAAGCAAATTGGTATTATGCTCTGGGATCTGTAAGACGTGCCTCTTCTTGAGGCTGCCATTGGTCATAAAACTGCTCCAGAGCGGTGTACGGTGTTAAGTCGAACAAGTTTCTGAAGCGGATCCAATCCAGCAGGCAGTATAAACTGATCTGAAGATACTCGCAGTTTAAAAATACCGTTTCATGACAGCTTTGATCCAGTACGCGCAAGGTTTCTGCTATTCGCCCGCGTTGCAGGTTAAAAAACAGCTTGTCATCCTGAGTATCAAATTCTGAACGCTGGCAAAGCAGTAGCTCTACCAATGAATCGTTGCAGGCATTGATGATAGTGAGCAGATTTTCCTGTGCCCAATTGAGGTGAGGCAAAGAAAACTTTTGTTGCAGGTAACGGGCAATGACGTTGGAATCCAGGACCGCCTGATCATCAGCAAGCAGAAACGGCAGTTTACGTGCCGGATTGTGCTGGTGAAGGATAGCTCTGCCTTCCTCACTAAAGATGTCCAGTTTGCGATAGTCCAGGGTAATATCATGGCGAAGACAATAAATGCGGATGCGCCTGACATACGGAGATGTATCCGAGCCATATAAGATCATCACTCAATCCTTATGTTGTGGTTAGATGCGCAATGACTATAGCATTACTTATAGACGGGTAGGAACAGGGCAGGGTAGTTTCGTTAGGTCACAAGCAAAGCTACTGACAGAGAAACACTGCCAGTAGCAAACATGGTTTAATCGACCCGGTTGGTGACTTCAAGCAGGTGATAACCAAACTGCGTCTGAACTGGCCCTTGCACCTCATTGAGTGGTGCAGAAAATACCACTTTGTCGAACTCAGGTACCATCATGCCGGGCCCGAACTCACCCAGCTCCCCCCCATCCTGACCAGACGGGCAACTGGAATATTGTTTTGCGATCTCGGCAAAGTCTTCACCTGCTGCAATACGCTGCTTAAGTTCAAGGCATTGGGCTTCGTTATTGACTAATATGTGTCTTGCGCTGGCTAGTGTCATTATCTCTCCATGGATGGGTTAATTATTGCTCATACATTATTCTAATATACTTAGATTTAAAGCGCATTATTTAAGATCAAGTTCTTTTTCGATGGCTGCAATCATAGGCTCCGACATCGGTTTGGTGCGGCTGTTGAACTGCTGGATTGTTTTGCGATCAGCCGAGATTAAATACTTGTAGAAATTCCACATGGGCGCGCCGCTTTGTTCACCCAGGTGCTGAAATACCGGGTTGGCATCGTCGCCACGCACGGCACCTGTCGCCATCATAGTAAAGGTGACACCGTAGTTGATAAAGCAGACCTCAGCCGTATCTTTTTCGTCGTTTTCTTCCTGGAAGAAGTCGTCTGACGGAAACCCTAGTACCACCAGGCCTTTATCGGCATAAGCTTTATGTAATTTTTCCAGGCCATCGAACTGACCTGTAAATCCACAGTTACTGGCGGTGTTGACGATCAATAATGGTTTCCCCTCAAAAGCGCATAAGTCGACGGTATCTTTTGACCTGAGTTTTCTGAATTCATAGCCGGTAAAATCATCACAGACCTTACTTTTGGTGAAATCTGGTGTCTCGCTGGCATACGCGGCATTGCTGGCAAGTAGTGCCATGGATATCAATAGTGGTTTGATCATAGAGGGCTCCCTGAAACGGTTTTAAACTCATAGCCTGAGTATACGTGGCACGAACGTGGTCAGTTCACAGTGTAACGGTTACACGTTGTGATTCAACCAGCGTGTGTTTCGGATTGGCGATTTTTGACTAAACTGAATGCTAGCGGTTGCATCAAGTAACGCAGTAAATTGGTTTACCACAGCAGGGTTTAGTTATGGAAAACAACAAGGTATTAATTATCGATAGCAGCAGTGTGCTGGCTATGAGACTGAAGGTTTTATTCGAATTATTGGGCTGTGAAGTGGTACATTTACACTTTCAGATGTTGCACAAGGTTCAGGACTTCTTTGCGTTTCATGTTATCGCCATCGCCCATGGGTTGCCTGATCACACCTTTGCTGCCCTGTCTGAGCTTAAAGATCACGACCGTCTAATTTTGCTCGCTCCGAAGCCTGAAAACTCGGAGCACGTTGATGCATTCAGCCGCTTAAATCGAATGCTGTGCAATGCCATCGTGATCTACCCCTTTTTTGGTAATAAAGAAATTACGGGGCTGCTCGAACGGGTGCTTGAAACCGGTGATCATGACCGACTTGAGCTGCCGAAAATATTACTGGTTGACCATCGTGAAGGTCGTCTGAGGCGTTTGACGGCCAGCCTGCGTGGCGCACAACTTACGGTTGTGACTGCACACTGTATTACTGAGGCAATGCAACAGGCAAGTAGCCATGATATTGACCTGTTGATTTGTGATTTTAATTTGGCGCAGGGGAGTGGCCTGGATGTGTTCAAGAAGTTGCGACAGGTCCACCGTGATGCGCGTTGTCTGCTGATGACTTCTCGGCAAAATCAGGTCGATATGATGGAAGCCATTCGTCAGGGTGTGGAAGATGTATTAACTAAGCCCGTAGATGAAGGGACGTTGTTGCAGTCGCTGCATAAACTATGGCAAAGCGAGTTACTGCGTCGCCATAATCAAGAATTGGTTGGACGTTTGCAGGATACGGTCGACGCGCTCATTGAGCGGGACAGCTTGCTGCGGGTGATTTATAAGCACACTCCGGACCCCATCATGTTGTTTAATCTTGATGGCTTTGTGATTGAGGCCAATGATGGTTGTACCTCTTTACTAAAACTGCCGGGAGATCAGCTACAGCAACACTCTATTTTTGACCTGTTTGAACCAGCCTCTGTCACCGCACTAAAGGAAGCCATCAACAATGGCAGTATGTTGCGGCATTTCAATTGTGAGCTGGTGTTGCCGCAAAAAGACGGGCCGAGTATTCCATTGATGGGAACGTTTATTGAGATTGACCATCACGGTGAAATTGCCCTGGCCGCGATTTTTAAGAACGTTGCCCAATTGAAGCGAAAACAGCAATTACTCGAAGAGGATAAAGAAGTGCTGGAAGTGGAGGTACAGGCACGCACGGCACAACTTCAGGCGGCTAAAGAGGCCGCAGAAGCCGCGAATATCAGTAAATCTGAGTTTCTTGCCAATATGTCCCATGAACTGAGAACCCCCATGCACTCCATTTTGAGTTTTGCTCGCTTTGGGATTGATAAGTTGGCGTGTGGTGAGATACCGGTGAATAAACTGGAGAAATACTTATCACGCATTGAGACTAGTGGTGAACGCTTGCTGCTACTGCTTAACAATCTGCTCGACTTGTCTAAATTGGATGCTGGCCGCTTTCCCTTTAATCCAGCATCACACAATTTACTCACTTTAATACACACCGCAAAAGAAGATGTATCGGGTCTGGCAATGGCCCGGCATATTCAGATCGAGCTGCAAGCACAAGAGGACAATATTGTGCTGCGTTGTGATGCTGAGCAGCTGACTCAGGTGATGAGAAATTTGCTTGGTAATGCGCTGAAATTCAGTCCCGAGCACAGCGAAGTGAGCGTCATAGTGACGCTTAAAGCGGGATATGTCCATGTTTTGGTGCGGGACAAGGGCGTTGGCATACCAGAAGATGAATTGGAGCATATATTCGATAAGTTCGCTCAAAGCAGTAAAACCAACAGTGGGGCTGGCGGAACCGGACTGGGGTTGGCTATTTGTAAAGAATTTATATTGCTGCACAAAGGCTGTATTTACGCTGAAAATAACCCGGAGCAGGGTGCCTGTATTCATATTGAGCTGCCAATTCAGGTGGAGCACTAGCGCCTTGGGTGATCACTGTCTATAACTAAATAAAAGCTGTCATTGTCGGTGCATTTCTCACGTTTGAAGGTGTGTTTGCAGATGACGGTGCTTTGGAAACGGAAAAGGAACTGAAAAATGGCATTGCAACGAATCCTGGCGGTGGATGATGAACCTTTCAACCTTGAAATCATTGAAGAAATACTCGAAGACCTCGGTTTTGAATTACTGACTGTAACCAGCGGGCAGCAGTGCCTGGATGTTATTGAGGATTTTGCGCCTCAGGTCGTATTACTGGATGTCAGCATGCCGCAGATGAATGGATATGAAGTGTGTAAACAGATTAAAGCCAATCTGGAGACGCAGAATATCATCGTGATGTTTGTGTCGGCACGAGGATCGGTTGAAGAGCGCATGGAAGGCTACGCGGTTGGCGCGGAGGATTACATCGTTAAGCCTTTTGGCCATAATGAGCTGAAAGCTAAATTGCTTAATTTAGGACAGATGTTGCTGGAACGCGATATCCTGGAGCAGCAGGTAGAAGACGCAACTTCTACGGCGTTCAATGCCATGGCGACCAGCAGTGAAATGGGATTTATCGTCAGTTACATTGAACAGATCGGTGCCATTGATGATATTCAGGCGTTAGCAAAGGCGTTGATACAGTGCCTCAGCAATTTCGGATTAAGCTGCAATATTGAGTTTCGGGTCGATGAGCAGCGCCATCATTTTGCCACTGCGGGATTGTGTTCCCCAATTGTAGTGGAGTTGTTTGAAATATTACGTTCGAAGGGCCGCTTGCATGAGTTTACCAGCCGGATCCTGGTGAACTACAATTTGGTGAGTGTGTTGATCCTGAATATGCCCTCAGAAGATGCGGATAAACATGGCCGGCTCAGAGATCATATTTGCTTTATCACCAGTGTCACTGAGCAGCAATTGCTGGCGATTTTGACGCGCAAGCAGCTGCTGTCTCAGCAAGCGGAGCTCAATGATGCCATTTCTATGATCCACAGTAAGTTCACCGGATTGCTGGCTCTGCTTAACAACAATCGCTCTCAGAATGAATCCATCTTTCGCCGCCTTCAGGAGGTGTTTGAGCAGCGGATCCCATCAATGGGGTTGGATGAGGATCAGGAAGTATTTATTTATCAGCATGTCGACGAAGCCATTCAGGGCTCAATTGCCCGGGAAGAGGCCATCATGCAGGTGCGCGATGCATTTGCTGAAATTGAAAGCGATTTGTCATTACTCAGCTCTCCAGCAAAGCACCCAGAATAGCTGAATACGTGTTGTTACAGCAATCTAAACCGTAGCAGTGAGCCAATGCTGGCTCACATGGTTAAGCGTCCCGAGGCAGGCCTTTTTCTATGATCCTAATCAGTCGGGCGTTTTTGCGCTGTTGTTCGGTGTGTTTGGTACGCTGTTGCGCCAGGGCCCAGATAATATGTTCTTTGACCAGTTGGGAGGCGGACTCCAGGCGTGCTTCAAGCACCTGGATTATTTGTCCGTCAGGCTCTGCATTGCCTAATCCTACGGCTAAGTTTCGCAGCCAGCGTTCATGGCCAATGCGGCGAATGGGGCTACCTTCGGTGTTTTTCAGAAAGGTTGCTTCGTCCCACTGGAACAGTGTCAGCAGCTCCTGATCTTTGAGTTGCTGACGGGGATGGAAATCCTGCTCATCGGTGAGCTGGCCGTAGCGGTTCCATGGACACACCAGCTGACAGTCGTCACAGCCGTATACCCGGTTGCCTAACAGCGGGCGGTATTGCTTAGGGATCGGACCCTGTAACTCTATTGTCAGGTAAGAAATGCATTTGCGGGCATCCACTACATAGGGTTCCACAATGGCTCCGGTCGGGCAAAGTGTAATGCAGGCGTTGCACTTGCCACAGCCTTCCTCCTGAGGGTTGTTATCAACCGGCAGGGGCAAGTCAACAAACAGTTCACCGAGAAAAAACCACGAACCGGCTTGTTTGTGGATCAATAAGCTGTTTTTGCCACGCCAACCGAGTCCGGCTTTTTCGGCCAGTTGCCGTTCCAGCACCGGCGCTGAATCAACAAAGGGACGGAAGCCAAACTGGCCGACGTCCTGTTCAATGCGCTGGCCGAGTTTCTTTAATCGGTTGCGGATCACTTTGTGATAGTCCCGGCCCAGTGCATAACGGCTGATATAGGCGGTTTGCTTATTGTTGAGTGCGCGGGCGAAACTGGCATCGGGTGGCAGGTAGTTCATTTTTACCGAGATCACCCTTTGTGTGCCGGGCACTAGTTCAGCAGGGCGGGCACGTTTCATACCGTGTGCTGCCATGTATTCCATCTCGCCATGATAGCCATTATCAAGCCAACGCTGTAGCTGCGCTTCATGCTCGCTGAGGTCTATGTCGGTAATGCCGACTTCTGCAAAGCCAAGTTCTTTGCCCCAAAGCTTAATTTTTTGCGCAAGTTCAGTATAGTTAATATCAACAGAAGAATGAGTAGTGGTTGTCACGGAATGTCTATATCACAAGCAAAATACCTGACTAATTTACCACAAGTTGCCTATACGGCCCAAGCGGTACAAACGAATGAAGCCGAAGCGGCGCGTCTTGCGGGAACCACCTTAAGCGCCTTGATGCAGCGCGCCGGGGCTGCCTTATTTGATTACGTCAGTAGCCTGGCACCGTGTGGTCCAATATTAATTCTCACGGGCAAGGGCAATAACGGGGGCGATGGTTATGTTCTGGCGCGTTTGTGTCATCAGGCAGGCATGGAGGTTACCGTGCTGGCCTTGTTCGATCCGCAGCAACTTCAGGGTGATGCATACGAGGCGTACCAGGCTTACCTGAGCGGTGGCGGTGTCGTACTGGATAGTGTGCAGCCAGACAATGCGCCGGGCTTGATAGTCGATGCGGTCTTTGGCAGTGGCTTTCGTGGTCAGTTGCCCGAAAACGTTGCTGCGGTATTTCGGCACTTTGCATCGTGCCCGGCACACCGGCTTGCCGTTGATATACCCAGCGGTGTTAATGGCTCAAGCAGCGAAGTGGCTTGCGATGCCTTTGTTGCGGATGTCACTATGACCTTCATTGCGCTGAAACAAGGGTTGCTAAGTGGCTCAGCCAAAGGTCATAGCGGCAGCGTGTATCTGGCACAGTTAGGGGTCGGCCAAGAATTTGCTCAGCTGGTGTCTCCCTCAAGTCATTATTTTAGCAAAGAAGCGTTACTGGCAAAGCGCCCAGTGCGGCCCATGGATAGTTATAAAAACCGCTGTGGCCATGTTCTGTTAATTGGTGGCGGTCCGGGGATGGCTGGTGCGATACGTTTGGCAGCGGAAGCCTGTTTACGCGCCGGGGCAGGGCTGGTGAGTGTAGCGACGCACCCGGACAATCAGGCTATGGTCCTGCAAGGCCGTTATGAACTTATGGTGCATGGTGTTGCAAACGCCCAGGCGCTGACGCCTTTACTGGACAAGGCCGATACGTTGGTGATTGGCCCAGGGTTAGGTCAGTCAGAATGGGCGCACGCATTATTCGACGCTGTGCGCTCAAGTGAGCAACATGTTGTTGTCGACGCCGATGGGTTGAATTTACTGGCGAGCCAGCCAATGCAGTGGCAAAATGCGGTTTTGACCCCACATTGGGGAGAGGCGAGGCGCCTGAGCACCGCTATTAAGGCAGACGCTGAAACATCAAGTCGCTTCGGCATGAGCAATATGCTTGCTCAGCATTATCAGGCCTGCGTGGTACTCAAAGGGCCGGGGACTTTGGTTCAGCAGGCAAAGCGGATAAATATCAATCGCTCGGGGTGTGCAGCCATGGCCAGTGCTGGGATGGGCGATGTATTATCTGGTATAATTGCGGCTTTGTTAGCGCAGGGCCTGAGTAAATTTGATGCGGCTATGTTAGCGGTGTATATTCATGGTCTTGCGGCTGAAAAAGCGGCTCATGACGGCGCGCATGGGTTGCTGGCAAGTGATTTATTTGTCCATATTAGAGGTATTATCGGATGAGTGTCGATATGACATTAGAAATTGATCTGGCTGATGAAGCTGCAACCATTGCCCTGGGAAGCCAGCTGGCCAAGTTGATTCACTCAGGTGCGGTATTCTATTTGCATGGTGATTTGGGCGCCGGCAAAACGACGCTAACGCGCGGTATTGTTCAGGGGCTGGGTCATCAGGGGAATGTGAAAAGCCCGACCTATACCTTAGTTGAACCGTATGAGTTGGGTGAGGTCAGCATCTATCACTTTGACTTGTATCGTCTGGGTGACCCTGAAGAGCTCGAGTTTATGGGGATCCGGGATTACTTTGCACCACACGCTGTGTGCATCGTCGAGTGGCCAGAAAAAGGTGCAGGCGTGATCCCAACGGCGGATATGGACATTGATTTGGCCTATTACGGTGCGGGGCGCCGTGCAGTAATAAGGCCACACACAGAACGAGGAAAGCAGCTTACTGAAGCTATAAGTCGATATGCGTAGTGCGATAATAAGAATTAGCTTTACCCTGTTTGCGCTGAGCGTGTTATTGCTCGCCAGCGCTGCACAGGCAAAAAACAAAATCAACGGTGTGCGTGTCTGGCCTTCACCCGAAAGCACGCGCGTGGTGTTTGATTTGTCCAAAAAGCCTGAATACAGCTACTTTATGCTGAAAAACCCGCTGCGGCTGGTGATCGACCTGGAAAATACCAGCAAACTCAAGCAGCTACCGACCTTGCCTAAAGAACACAAAATTGTACATAAACTTCGCTACAGTCAGGCAAAGAGCCGCAACAGCACCCGGGTGGTGATGGAGTTAAGCCGCACAGCCAAGCCCGTTATTTTTGCGCTGGCGCCGACCGGACCATATAAAGACCGTCTGGTTGTGGACCTGTATGGCCAGCAAAAGAGCCTCTACGCGAGTAAATCGACGCAAAGTAAAAAGCGTGAGCTGGCCAAAGACAGAGATATCATTATAGCCATTGATGCAGGGCATGGAGGAGAAGATCCGGGTTCCATTGGACCTGCCGGCACCTATGAAAAGAACGTCACATTACCAATCGCCAAACGGCTTGCCCGCCTGATCGATAAAGAACCGGGCATGCAAGCACGCTTGACCCGCACGGGCGATTACTACATTAAACTGAACACACGTACTGCACGGGCTAGAGAGCGCCAGGCTGACTTTTTTGTGTCTATTCATGCAGATGCGTTTTCGCGTCCAGAGCCGCGAGGTGCGTCGGTATGGATCCTGTCGTTACGTCGGGCCAATTCAGAAGTGGGTAAATGGCTGGAAGACAAAGAAAAGCACTCTCAGTTGCTAGGCGGTGCAGCAGATGTGATTAAAGACACTGCCAACGAAAAATACCTGGCGAAAGCACTGCTTGATATGTCGATGGATCACTCGATGAAAACCGGTTTTAAAGTGGCTGAAGAGGTCGTTGGCGAGCTAAAAAAAGTCACTAAGTTACATAAAAAACGCCCTCAGGCGGCAAACTTTGGGGTGCTGAAGTCGCCAGATATACCATCGATTTTGGTCGAAACAGGGTTTATTTCTAATCCTCAGGAAGAGAAGCAGCTCAAAACCAGCTATCACCAGCAACGCCTCGCAAATGCGATATTTAAATCGATTAAGCGTTATTATCAGCAAAATCCGCCGGACAACACCTTGTTCGCGAGCCTGAAAAATAACAAACCACTGCGTCATAAGGTGCAGCGAGGAGAATCACTGAGTGTGCTGGCTGCGCGTTATGGCACAACGGTGTCGGCGCTTAAAAAGGCAAATCGCTTGACCAAGAACACTTTGTATATTGGTCAGGTATTGACCATTCCGAAGGCGTAAACCGTGAGCATTGAAATTTTACCAGCCAGGCTGGCCAACCAGATAGCCGCGGGGGAGGTGGTTGAGCGTCCCGCGTCAGTGGTCAAAGAGCTGGTTGAAAACAGCATTGATGCCGGTGCGACACGCATTCAGATCGACATAGAGCGTGGCGGTCATAAACTGATCCGGATCCGGGACAACGGCGCTGGGATAGTCAAAGATGAACTGACTTTGGCATTGTCCCGTCATGCAACCAGTAAGCTGAAAACCTTGGACGATCTGGAGTGTATTGCTTCACTGGGATTTCGTGGTGAAGCACTGGCGTCAATCAGCTCGGTATCGCGGCTGACACTGAGCTCCAAACCTGCAGAGCAGGAAACGGCCTGGCAGGCATTTGCCGAGGGCCGTGACATGACGGTTCAGATCCAGCCAACAGCCCACCCCAATGGCACCACCATTGAAGTGAAGGACCTGTTCTTCAATACGCCGGCAAGACGTAAATTTTTACGCACGGAAAAAACCGAATTCAGTCACATTGACGAGCTGATCAAACGCATTGCACTGAGTCGCTTTGACCTGGCTCTGACCCTCACTCACAACCAGAAAGTGATCAGACAGTTTCGTGCCCGACCTGATACATACAGCGTTGAACGCGTTGCGCAGGTTGCAGGTAAAATCTTTGCGCAACAAGCGAGTTTTGTTGAGTCTGGCCATGATGGTTTGAAGTTGTATGGTTGGGTACTGCCAGTGGGTAGCAGCAATCAGACTCAGTACACCTATGTGAATGGCCGCATGATGCGCGATAAGCTCATTTTACATGCTATTCGACAAGCGTTTGAAGAGACTGCAGGGGCCGTTGATACACCCGGGTTTGTGATTTATCTTGAATTGGATCCTACTCAGGTGGATGTCAATGTACATCCGGCTAAGCACGAAGTGCGCTTTCATCAGGCCCGGCTTATCCATGACTTCATCGTTCAGGCTGTCAAACAGGTGGTGCTCAGCGACTCCCCGGAGTTACCTTTACCGGTGGCTGAACCACCGCTGGCGAGCAGCGTTATGAGTGATGTACAACAACCCCATAGCTCGCCAGTATCTGAACAGTTGACTTCACAGGATGCGCGTCAACACCAGGCATATCGTTCACCATTACAGAGTGACTATGGGTCGGTGCAAGACGGTGCTGGGACTTCGGTTCCTGGATCTGGTTCCGCTGCGTTTACGCCCAACCTGGGTTATCGAAGTGGTGCGAAAAGCAGCAACAGTTCAGGCGCTGCTAAGTCCCGGCAAGTTAATGTGAACGAGCTTTACCAGGGGATGGCCACGGTTACTGATATGCCGCAGCTGGCACCGGCAACAGACGAGCAGATAAAACCACAGCGCACGGAAGTAACCCGCTTTCTAGTATTAGCTGAAGGGGCGGTGCTTTTCACCCAGGAGGGGGAGCTCCGGCTAGGGCATTGCCGAGATGGTCTGGTTGAGATCTGGCAAGCGCAAATTGAGCAAGATGGTACTTTGCAGGGCAAAGCCTTGTTGTTGCCAGTGCGCGTGAATCTCAGTGCGGAGGAAATTGCGCGCGTCATGGCGCAGGAATCCTGGCTGACATTATTGGGGTTTGCCATTCAGGCGCATGAGCGTTATGTGATGATTAAAAAGCTCCCGCTGAGCCTATACAGCCTGGACGTACCGCAATGCCTTGATCAGGTGCTGAGTGCTTGCGCAATGCAGGAGCAAACGCTGAATGCCTGGTTAAACTGGTTACAAGTAACCACCCCCGCAGGATATTTTTATTCGCAACACTTTGCGGCAGTGGCAGAAAAAATCATAAAAAATGCCAGAAGCTGTGCTCAAATTGAGGCAAAAGCGGTTACAATAGATCAAAGCAAGTTATCAAGCTTGTCCCAACAAGAACAATGAGTTCTTGTCCTGGCTGCAACCCATGATTGGTTGCAGCACCAACAGCAGTAGAGAAACAGCGTGCAAGCAAAACCCGTTATTACCTTGATGGGGCCAACCGCCGCCGGTAAAACCGCGTTGGCCATTGAGCTCTGTCAGCATTTAAACAGTGAGATTATCAGTGTGGACTCTGCACTGGTTTATAAAGGTATGGATATAGGCACCGCCAAGCCTGATGCTGCTGAACAGGCAATGGCACCGCATCACCTGATCGATATGCTGGATCCGGCTGAGAGTTATTCTGTGGCGGATTTTCGACGTGATGCCATTGCCTGTATCGATCGTCTTCACCAGCAAGGTAAAGTGCCTGTGTTGGCTGGCGGTACCATGATGTACTTTAAAGGGTTGATTGAAGGGCTATCCCCCTTACCGGAAGCATGTCCTAAAGTGCGCGAAACACTGGAGCAAGAAGCAAATGCACAGGGCTGGCCCGCTTTACATGCGCAGCTGACAGCGATCGATCCGCAAGCGGCGAGTAAAATCAGCGAAAATGATTCACAGCGGATTAATAGAGCGCTGGAAGTGTATCGCCTAACGGGCAAAACGATGACGGAATTGCAAAAAGCCAAACAAGCGCCTTTGCCATATCAGTTTCATCAGTTTGCAATTGCCCCGAAGGATCGTAAGATACTGCACGAAAGGATAGAAAAAAGATTTAAAATAATGCTGGATCAGGGCTTTAAAAACGAAGTTTTGGCCTTATATCAGCGAGATGATTTGCATCCAGATTTGCCTTCCATTCGTTGTGTGGGGTATCGGCAAATGTGGGAGCATTTGGCTGGTGAGTGCGATTATGAAGAAATGCTCTTCAAAGGGATCGCTGCAACCAGGCAGTTAGCGAAGCGCCAATTAACCTGGTTACGTAGTTGGCCAGATGTCACCTGGCTTGAAACCGACGGGCAAGAAAACTTGCAACGTGTATTAAGTTCGCTAAGCTAATAGAGGTTGAGGGAATCTTTTTATTCAGATTACTTCAACTATCTCAACATAATAACACCTAGAACGAAGGATAAGAACATGGCAAAAGGCCAATCGTTACAAGACCCATTTTTGAATGTCTTACGTCGTGAGCGCATTCCCGTTTCCATCTTTTTAGTTAACGGTATCAAATTACAAGGCAAGATCCAGTCCTTTGATCAGTTCGTCATCTTGCTTGAAAACACTGTAAATCAAATGGTTTACAAACATGCCATTTCCACTGTGGTGCCTGCTCGTGCTGTAAATTTCCAGAACACTCAAGGTAGTGACAGTGCAGATCATGGCGAAGATGGTAACTTTTAATCGTTTTTAGTCGATAGTAGGAGCGTAATGCTTGTTTGACCGTTATGAAGCCGGCGAACAGGCAGTCTTAGTACATATAGAGTTTCCGAATGAAGGAGATCGAGAAGATCTTCGCGAGCTGGAAATGCTAGTGTCTTCTGCTGGTGTTAGTTGTTTGACGGTTGTGCAAGGCAGCCGTCAGGCGCCTCACCCGAAATTATTTGTCGGGACGGGGAAAGCAGAAGAAATCGCTGAGATTGTCAGAACTCACAATGCAGATGTCATCATCTTTAATCATCAACTCAGTCCCTCTCAAGAGCGCAACTTAGAGCGTGTCTGCCGTTGTCGTGTATTAGATAGAACGACCTTAATTTTAGATATTTTTGCTCAACGTGCACGTACCCACGAAGGTAAATTGCAGGTTGAACTGGCGCAGCTACGGCATATTTCAACTCGCCTGATCCGCGGCTGGACTCACCTTGAAAGACAAAAAGGCGGGATAGGCTTGCGTGGGCCGGGTGAAACCCAGCTGGAAACCGACCGACGGCTGCTCAGAGAGCGGATTAAAAGTATCCGTAAAAGGCTTGAAAAGGTAGCTACGGTGCGCGAGCAAGGGCGTCGTGCCCGTAGTCGTAATGAAATTCCGACGGTGTCGCTGGTTGGCTATACCAATGCAGGAAAGTCGACCTTATTTAACCATGTGACACACGCAGATGTGTATGCAGCAGATCAACTTTTTGCGACTTTGGATCCGACCCTGCGCAAGCTGGAGATAGTGGATGTTGGACCGGTTATCTTTGCTGATACCGTTGGGTTTATACGTCATTTGCCTCACGATTTGGTTGCGGCATTTAAAGCTACCCTGACAGAAACGCGAGAAGCAGATTTGCAGCTACATGTTGTGGATGTGGCAGATCAGAGAAGAAAAGAGAATATAGAAGAGGTACAATCGGTCCTCAAAGAAATTGAGGCAGACGAGATCCCTCAATTACTGGTTTACAACAAAATTGATCTGGTTGACGAGATCAACCCTAAAATAGACAGAGACGAGCAAGGCGTTCCGGTGCGCGTTTGGTTATCGGCCCACACTGGTGAAGGCAGTGAGTTGCTTGAACAGGCAATTTCAGAGCTGCTGGCGAAGAAGATTTTTGCTCATCAGCTCATTGTACCGCCGGCATTTGGCAAGTTACGTGGTGCTTTGTTCAACCTCAATGCGGTCAATGGCGAGTCTTATGATGAGTCCGGAAATTGGCTATTGGATATCAGACTGCCGCAGGCTGACTGGGAAAGATTAAAGAAAGAGCAGGGGCAAGAAATAGAGCAATTTGTGGTTGGGGATTGAAAAAGCCGCATATCGCACGCATTTCTCTATTAGATCTCTGTGTTTTTTGTTAGATTTAGATTAATTCATTTTATAACAATGGAGTATAGCTATGGCCTGGAACGAACCGGGTAATAATGGCAATGATAACGACCCGTGGAAGAATCGCGGCGGTCGTGATCAGGGGCCACCTGACTTAGACGAGGTATTCCGCAAATTCAACAACAAGTTTGGCGGTATGTTTGGCGGTAAGCCAGGCAAAGGCGGTGGTATCGGCGGAGCCGGTACGGTGTTTGTGCTGCTGATTGCGTTTGTTGTTTGGGCACTGAGCGGTATTTACACAGTGAAAGAAGCCGAGCGTGGCATCGTGCTGCAATTCGGTGAATTTAACCGTATTGCCGAGCCGGGCCTGCGCTGGAAAATGACTTTCGTTGAGCGTGTTATCCCCATTGATATTGAAGCGGTTCGCTCACTGTCGGCATCCGGCTTTATGCTGACCGAAGACGAAAACGTGGTAAGTGTTGAGTTTGAAGTACAGTATCGAGTGGTTGATCCGACTTTGTATCGCTTCAGCGTAACTGATGCCGATCACAGCTTGCAGCAAGCACTTGATAGTGCATTGCGTTATGTTGTGGGTCATTCTCGCATGGATCAGGTCTTAACCACAGGTCGTGAGTTAGTGCGTCAGCGCACTTGGGATGAGCTGACCAAAATCATCGAACCTTATAACCTGGGTATCATAGTCACCGATGTGAACTTTAAAGATTCGCGTCCGCCTGCTGAGGTTAAAGATGCGTTCGATGACGCCATTGCGGCACAGGAAGATGAAGAACGTTTCATTCGTGAAGCAGAAGCATATGCAAGAGAAATCGAGCCACGCGCTCGTGGCCAGGTAACGCGTATGACTCAGGAGGCAGAAGGTTACAAAGAGCGTATCACACTGGAAGCACAGGGTGAGGTTGAGCGCTTTGAAAAACTGCTGCCGGAGTATCAGGCTGCCAAGCAGGTTACCCGTGAGCGTCTGTACATCGAAACTATGGAACAAGTGCTGGGTAACAGCTCTAAAGTACTGGTTGATGTAAAAGGCGGTAACAACATGATGTATCTGCCACTAGATAAAATTATGCAGCAAGGTAAGCCAGGCTCTCAGGTCACCTTACCGAACCAGAATGACATCAATCAGCTACGTCAGTCACTAGGTCAGTCACGCAACAGCACAGTTAACAGCAGTGATGATCGTTTTTCACGTGACCGTTTTAACAATGGTGGGAGGTAACTGATATGAAAAACATGACTGTCGTAGGATTGATCATTGCCGCATTTTTGGCTTTCTCATCGGTGTTTGTTGTCACAGAAGGGCAGCGCGCCATTGTTTTACTGTTCAGTAAAGTACAAAAAGACAGCCAGGACAACGCTGTGGTTTATGAGCCGGGTCTGCACCTTAAGGTGCCATTCTTCAGTCAGGTACGTCGTATTGATGCACGTATTCAGACGCTTGATGGTGCGCCAGACCGTTTCGTGACTAGTGAGAAAAAAGACCTGATCGTTGATTCATTCGTGAAGTGGCGTGTGAATGATTTCTCCGCTTACTATCTGCGTGCCAGAGGTGATAAACAGTACGCTGAAACTCTGTTGAAGCAGAAAGTGAACAATGGTCTGAGAACCAACTTCGGTTCACGTACCATTAAGGAAATCGTTTCGGGTGAGCGTAGTGAGCTGATGGAAGAAGCGCTGGTACAGGCATCTGAAAGTGCTCAGGAACTGGGTATTGAAGTACTGGATGTGCGCGTGAAGCAAATTAACCTGCCGAACGAAGTTAGTAATTCTATCTTCCAGCGGATGCGTGCTGAGCGTACTGCTGTGGCCAAAGAGCACCGCTCAGAAGGTCAGGAAAAGGCTGAAATTATTCGTGCTGAAGTCGACCGCCGGGTAACGGTTATGCTGGCAGATGCGGAACGTAATGCGCGTGCCGTACGTGGTCAGGGTGATGCGCAGGCTGCGAAAATTTATGCTAACGCTTACAACAAAGATCCGGAGTTCTTCGGTTTTGTTCGCTCACTGGAAGCATATAAAAACACCTTCACCAACAAAGGTGATGTGATGGTGTTGTCACCAGACAGCGAGTTCTTTGATTATATGAAGAACAAAAAAGGTGAATAACCCCACCTTCGATTGACATCAATAACATGGTGTCAATTGGTGTAAAAAACCTCGCAGTAGCGGGGTTTTTTACATTTTAGTGATGGCTATTTTCCGTCGCTGGCGACACCCCTTGATCAGATAAGATAAAGAAAACCGCCTAAATTCATCAGGATCCCGGCGAGTGCGGAAAAAATAGCCGTAATGGGGTGTTTTGAACGGGCTTTTCTGATAAAATCTGCGCCTAATTTTTTCTAAGTGATTTTGCAATGGGTAAAAACGTCGTTGTATTGGGCACCCAGTGGGGTGACGAAGGTAAAGGTAAGGTCGTAGACCTGCTGACAGATAAGGCTTCTTTGGTTGTTCGCTATCAGGGCGGACATAATGCAGGCCACACACTGGTGATCAACGGTGAAAAAACCGTTCTGCACCTTATCCCGTCTGGCATTCTGCGTGATAACGTAAAATGTATTATCGGTAACGGTGTGGTATTGGCACCAGACGCGCTAATGAAAGAAGTACGTATGCTGGAAGAGCGTGGCGTACCAGTTCGTGAACGCTTGTTGATCAGTGAAGCTTGTCCGTTGATCTTGCCTTACCATGTTGCTTTGGATCAGGCGCGTGAATTGGCACGTGGTAACAAAGCAATCGGTACAACTGGACGTGGTATCGGCCCTGCTTATGAAGATAAAGTAGCGCGTCGTGGCCTGCGTGTTGGCGATTTGTTCAACCCTGAACAGTTTGCGGCTAAGCTCAAAGAAGTGCTTGAGTACCATAACTTCAGCCTGGTTAACTACTACAAAGTCGATCCTGTTGACTTCCAGAAGACTTACGATGAAGCAATGGAAATTGCTCAGATCCTGAAGTCGATGGTTGTTGACGTAACTGAGCTGTTGGACCAAACGCGTCTGAAGGGCGATAACATCCTGTTTGAAGGCGCTCAGGGCACCCTGCTTGATATCGACCATGGTACATACCCTTATGTAACTTCGTCTAATACCACAGCCGGTGGTGTTGCGACTGGTGCTGGCTTTGGTCCTCTACACCTGGACTATGTACTGGGTATCGTAAAAGCCTACACCACGCGTGTTGGTTCAGGCCCGTTCCCGACAGAGCTTTATGACGGTCAGGACAAGCAAGATCCAGTTGGTAAACACCTAGGTGAGAAAGGGCACGAGTTTGGTGCTACCACAGGTCGTCTGCGTCGCACTGGTTGGTTTGATGCCGTTGC
The DNA here is from genome assembly GCF_001482385.1 of Pseudoalteromonas rubra. Lineage (NCBI taxonomy): Bacteria > Pseudomonadati > Pseudomonadota > Gammaproteobacteria > Alteromonadales > Pseudoalteromonadaceae > Pseudoalteromonas > Pseudoalteromonas rubra. The sequence continues at coordinate 1,981,459 of NZ_CP013611.1, read as the reverse complement.
AATGCGTCGTGCAATCCAGATCAACAGCATTTCAGGCTTCTGTCTGACTAAGCTGGATGTACTGGATGGTCTTGAAACTATCAAGATCTGTACTGGTTACCAGCTGGAAGATGGCACGGTTACGAACGTGACGCCATTGGCTGCTGAAGGCTACGAGAAAGTCACGCCAGTTTACGAAGAGATGCCAGGCTGGTCAGAAAACACCTTTGGTGCAACGACGGTTGAAGCGCTGCCAGAAGCCGCTGTCAACTACATCAAGCGCCTTGAAGAACTGACTGGTGTACCAATCGACATCATTTCAACCGGTCCGGACCGCGTTGAAACTATGATTGTTCGCAACCCATTCGGCGAATAAGCATTAAAAATAAAAAAAGCTGCTACGGCAGCTTTTTTTATATCTACAATACCACATCATATCTTCCAAGCCTGCGCTGTGGCACATTTATTGTATAATCAATCTTAGTGTGTCACTGGTACGAATCGAATATGAACAAGCATCTAAGCATGATACCTGCGCTAATTGTAAGCACTTGCTTACTTGTTAGTCCTTGCTCTCAAAGTGAAGAGGAGATAGAGGCTGTCCCCTTATACAGCCAGGCTGAATTATTGGAATTGATCGGCCGTAATGCGCATTTGAAGCGCGTTAAAGACGATGAATGCCAACTGGTTCAGGATATTGAAGCCCGCGCCGAAATAATGGCGCTGCCCTCTTACCAGTTTCTGTATGGCGATATGCTGGCCTACGCGGTCTGTGTAGAGCGCAATGTGGAACTTGGCTTATATTATATGCGCAAAGCCGCTGAGCAGGGTTTAGCACCGGCGCTGGAACAACTTGGTCGCTATTATGATCTGGGTAAACTGGTGCAGATGGATAAGCGTATGGCGATCACTTATTTGCGTGAGGCTTCCGTGCTGGGCAATTTGAAAGCCCAGTTACGCCTGGTCGATCTGTTTAATAAAGGCTATGGCAGCCCAAGGGATTATGAGGATGCGTATCGCTGGCTATTCCATGCGGTCGTTGCCGATAAAAAGTTGCACAAGCGCATCGAAACCGCCCTGGCATTGCTGGCGCAGAAAATGCCGGACAGTGTCGTAAAGCGTGCCCGGCTACCTATGTAAACTGGGTTAGTCGCCGAGTTTTTCCCCAATAGGCGCTTCTTTTTGCGCCGGATCTTTGAGTACCGACAGCTTAGGCGGTTGCAGTGCCAGTACGCGCTCCCCGCTGCCTGGCGCATTTTTCATATCCGGTGTAAATGGGCGCACGGGCAAACCATCATCGTTTTTGCCGGCTTCTCCAATGATAAACAGGGGAATGGCTTCTTTGTTGACTTCCTGATATTGCGACCAGGTGAACTCTTCTGACAATCTGGTTGCGCTGACTTTGCCACCCTTGGCCATCATGCTGCTTAACTTGGCGTAGTTACCTTCATCGCCGAACAACAACTGACGAGATAAGAAAGTGGCACTGTCTTTGTTTGCTTTAGCATGGTTGGTTGAGGACTTGAGAGAAAATACATTCTGTTCGCCCAGCAGGTGCGAAAAATATTGCACACCAAGCGCATTATGATGGCGGTTGGGAGACAGCGCCATGACTGATTTCAGGCTGGTCAGGGGCAGGTAACGCTCCGCATGCTCGGATTGCGGGTTACCATAGTAACAGGGCAGTCCGTCCATCCGCGCCATTTTACAGTTTTCCCACGCAGGATCTGACAGGTAAACATCGACATTTTGCTCTGTGAGTCCTTTGGCGATGGCGCGTGATACGTGATTCGCACCTATGAGTAATAAGGTATTGGGCGCAGGCTGTCGAACTTTGAGCAGGCGTGCCAGGGGGGTCGCTGTCAGGCTTTGTAAGATGACTGTGACGATGATCACCATAAAGATCAGCGGTACCATTTTGTTGGCGTCGGGATAACCTGATTGCATCATACTCAATGCGAATACGGAGCCGACCGCCGCAGCAACAATGCCGCGTGGCGCGATCCAGGCAAGTATCAGCCGGGAACGTAGTGGCAGATCACTACCAAAAGTGGATACTGCGATGCTCAGGGGGCGGGCAACAAACAGCACAATGGCTAGAAAGATGAACACGTCGCTATCAAGCAGCATGAGATCTTCCAGTTGCAGCCGTGCAGCGAGCAGAATAAACAGACTGGAGATCAGGATCATGGATAAATCTTCTTTGAACTCAAGCACCGAATCGATTTCTAGATCGTCCTGATTGGCAAGCCAGATGCCAAAAATGGTCACGGCCAGTAGGCCGGATTCGTGGCTCAGGTGGTTCGCGAGGGTAAAGCTGAATAGCACCAATGCCAGAATACCAAACTTATGGAGCTCATAGGGGAGCCATTCGCGACGAATAATAGTCGTGGTGAGCCAGCCTGCAACAATGCCCACAGAAGTGCCTACGCCCAGCGTTGAAAATAAGGCCAACATGGTATGACTGAATACGGCGGCCTCACCGACCTGATTGACGGCTTCAAACACTAAGACAGCAAAGAGTGCACCTATGGGGTCAATGACAATCCCTTCCCAGCGTAGGATCCGATCAATGTTTTTTTGTGGCCGCATGGCATTGAGCATGGGGGCTATCACTGTGGGGCCTGTAACGACCAATACAGCGCCTAGTACTGCTGCCACTCGCCAGTCCAATTCTAACAGCCAGATAGCGCTGGCGGTGAGAATGGTAAACGTGGTGAGCATACCTATGGAGCATAAATTTCTGACGACTTTGCCTATTCCTTTGAGCTCGTGAAAGTGTAACGTCAATGCCCCCTCAAATAAGATAATGGCAACAGACAGGGAGACGACAGGAAATAGCAAATCGCCCAACAGTTGATCCGGTTGAAGCTGACCAGATATAGGGCCAAGCAACAGACCCGTAAGCAGTAAAAACAAAATAGCCGGTACCCGGCAAACCCAGGCAAGCCATTGGGCTAAAACAGAAAATAATGCAATCCCGGCAATATAAATAGCTGACATAGCTGCTCCCACAAGTTGGGGTAATGTAATTATAGTGTTTGCTTGGTTATAGCACAGTCAAACAACAAATAAAGTGTTAGTTCTGCACGAAATAGCAACAAACATGACTTTTTTTACAGTGTCTCCGTCCAGTAAACGACGCTGATTTTTGGTCATAATATGGTGATATCTATAGACTATCAATTACACTTATGGCGACCATAAAGCACCTATATCTGCAAGGGTTGCAATGCCTCAGTCATCTGCGTTAAGGTAATAAGCGTTTATTCGAGCGGGCTATGCGCCCATCATCAATCTACTCATGTGCGCAATTATTCATTGCGATCAGGCCTTTTTTGCCACGCCAAACCATGGTGAGCCTGCAAAAAACGGCTCGACCAGCAGAGCAAGGCTCTTTGGTCACAATCAATCTTTCTTTGTTTTCGCAGCCACAGGTGCTTGCCCGTACTGAATTAGTCAGTGCATGCTTGTCAGGGGTCTGTTTGTATGTCGTTTCGAAATGCGTGCTGTATTCGTGTGAGCGGGTATTTCGAAGCCGTTGTTATCTTATCTTTTGTGGTCGCGTAAGCTGACGAAGAGGTGTTGTAGCATCAACCAAGGTGCTGCGTGCATGAGGATATAAGGTAAAACGGAAAAAACATGTCAATCGAAACATCTCAACGCATCGTGATAAAAATCGGCAGTGCGTTAATTGCGCCAGAGCAGGATGGCTGTCGCTCTCGTTACCTGCTGAACATTGCTTAGTTCATCGTTCAGTGCCGTGCCAAAGGCAAAGAAGTGCTGCTGGTGTCATCCGGCGCAGTGGCCGCAGGATCGCATTTGTTTAAGAACAAAGATAAAAGGTCGGTGGCGGTAAAAAAGGTCATGGCAGCGGCGGGGCAGACCGAAATGCTCTCGACCTGGGAGCGTTTTTTTGACTTTCCTTCAGCCCAGTTATTGCTAACCCATGGGGATTTACGAGACCGTGACCGATATAACAGTATTCGTGAAACATTGTTCACTTTACTGGAGCAAGGGATCCTGCCTATTATGAACGAGAATGATGCGGTGACAACGGATGATTTAAAGGTTGGTGATAACGACAATTTGTCAGCCATGGTTGCAGCGGCAGCAGATGCAGATTGCCTGATCATTTGTTCAGATGTGAATGGCTTGTATGACAAAGATCCGAATAAAAACGCGGATGCCAGGTTGTTAGATACGGTGGGTGAACTCACCCCGGAGATCTATGCAATGTCGGGCGGCCCGACCAGCAGTGTTGGCACCGGAGGCATGAAAACTAAGTTACAGGCGGCGGAAAAAGCCACCTCTCATGGTATTGTGACTTATATCGTAAACGGGTTTAACGAAGATACCTTTACCGAATTGCTTAACGGTGCTAACCCGGGAACGCGTTCTCTGCCTTATGACACACCCATGCATGAAGCGCTGCACTGGATGACACACACCGCGTCAGAGTTGATTGTTGAAGCTGGCCAGTTTGATGCACTGAGCTGTGATGACATCGTTGCCGTCAATGGTGACTTTTCAGCGGGCGAGACCGTACTGGTCAGGAGCGAAGATGGTCAGAAGCTGGCAAAAGCAAACTGTAATTACAGCAGTTGTTTGCTTAATTTTATTGCCCAGCAGGATAAAGACATAGTGACCGAACAGGTTCAGAATAGTATCGGACCTGTTATCTCACAAAATGATATTGCCGTATTTGAGGAAAGAAATTCATGAGCTTAATTACAGACATTGCACATAATGCCGCACAGGCAGCGAAAACTCTGGCGCTATTATCCAGCACCCAAAAAGACTCGGTATTGCATGGTATGGCGGGCGCGCTCAGAGCCAATATGGATGCAATCATTGATGCTAACCAACAGGATCTGGCGGCGGCACGTGATAATCAGTTGCCAGCTGCCATGGTTGATCGCCTGACACTCACGCCAGAGCGCATTGAAGATATGGCACAGGGAATTGAAACCATTATTGAGTTACCTGATCCGGTTGGTACAGTGCGTGATTTAGGCTCACGACCCAATGGCATTGAGATCCGGAAAATGCGGGTGCCTTTGGGTGTCGTCTGTATGATTTATGAAGCTCGCCCAAATGTGACAGCAGATGCCGGCGCTTTGTGCTTTAAATCGGGCAATGGGGTGATCCTGCGCGGCGGCAAAGAGGCACTGCAAAGCTCGCTTGCCATTGCTTCTGTACTACATACAGTACTGGAAGCCCATGATCTGCCTAAGGCGTTGATTAGCGTGATACCTGATCCGGACCGCAGCCTGATGATGGAGCTGATGCAGCAAAAGGACTATATTGACCTGATAATCCCACGCGGTGGTGAAGGTCTGATCCAGTTTGTGACCCAAAACAGTACCGTGCCGGTGATCCAGCACTTTAAAGGGGTATGCCACCTGTATGTTGATAAGGATGCAGATCTTGATAAGGCACTACAGTTGCTACTAAATGGTAAAACCCAGCGCACAGGCGTGTGTAACGCACTTGAAGGGCTGATTGTTCATCAGGACATTGCTGAGCAGTTTTTACCACAAGCCGCAGAGGCTTTGCAGCAGCGCGGTGTTAAGATCAATGCCGATCAGGCGAGTGCCGGCTACTTCGACAATGCCACAGTGCTAGCGGATGATGAGTTTGGTGAAGAGTATCTGAGCCTGGAGATTGCCATTAAGCAAGTGGCTGATTTCAGGGCGGCTGTGTCACACATTGATCGCTTTGGTAGTCATCACACCGAAGTGATCTGTACGCAGGATATGCAAACTGCGGACTTGTTTCAGCGCAGCGTTGATGCTTCGGTGGTCATGGTGAATGCTTCATCACGGTTCAGTGATGGTGGTCAGCTTGGACTGGGCGCAGAAATTGGTATCGCAACAACCAAATTGCATGCTTACGGTCCGATGGGGCTGGAATCGCTGACGACTGAAAAATACCTGGTGAATGGTGACGGCCAGATCAGAAGTTGATTTCTATGGGTACAAGGATGACCCAGTACATAGTTTAATGCGCTGATAACAAACAGATTAAAGATAAAGAAAGACATAAAAGAAAGGCGGAAAGTGGTGGAGCTAAGCAGGATCGAACTGCTGACCTCCTGCGTGCAAGGCAGGCGCTCTCCCAGCTGAGCTATAGCCCCACTTCCGGTGTCGATTTGACGGTGAGAATTTAAAACATTTCGCTACTCAGCGTCAAGTCTTGGTCATAAAAAACTTGCCAAATAACCGCGTTGCTTTGATACACTGGGCAAAAAATACAGAGAAATTTATGATACGTGCGAGTCTACTGCTTGGCACCGTACTGCTGCTCAGTGCTTGTAGCAGTAAACCAGAGGGGCCACTTCTGGAAGTCGAAAGTCAACAACTACATCAACGCGTTAATGCGAAAGGTCAGGACGAGTTTGCGTTTGTCGTCACTGTTAAAGCCACCCCGCAAATGAATTTGGATACCAGTAAGCCGGTATCCCGACGTGATTTAAAGCGCTTCGCGGATCAGCAAAGAGTCGAGGACTCGTCTGAGATGAAACTCAAACTGGAAGACGAAGCGGTTGTCAGGCTTAAAAAAGCACTCAGTGATGCCCGTTACTGTGAGTCCGGCTACAAGATAGAGCAGGTGTTTTGGCGCGACCGCAGTGTGCAGTTACGTGGTATTTGTCAATGAGTACGCTGACAGTCTCGCAATTGGCGGCGTTGCTTAATAAGCTGGACATCATTTACCAGGCTTATCAGCACCCCCCTCTGGCAACCTGTCAGGATGCTGACAAGTTGACACTTGAACGCACCGGCACACGACTGAAAAACCTATTTTTACGCGACAATTATGGCCGACAACATATTTTGTTGGTCACCATTGCAAATAAACAAATTGACCTCAAAGCATTGTCCAAACAACAAGGTTTGTCCCGGCTCGGGTTTGCTTCTGATAGTCGGCTGCAGCAGTATTTAGGGATAAAACCAGGCTGCGTTTCTGCGCTGGCGGTTGCCAATGACCCAGAGCAGCACGTCCAGTTATGGTTGGATGAGGCGCTGAGTGATGCAGTGCTGTGGCAATGTCATCCTTTCGAAAATGACAAGACCTGGGTGCTGTCTTTAGCTGATTTAACGCGTTTCTGGCAGCATACTGGTCATCAACCTGTGTGGCTGACTGTGCCAGAGCGGGTTATGACAGTATGACTCTGGCTACGTCGATTTGTGTGTCAGGCTCGCTTTATCTGGCTCTGTTTGGCAGTAATTTCGCCACACCAGCAGTAAACCGCCGCTACACACAAACAGCAACGTAAGCAGAAAATAAACCAATCCCCAGCGCTGGTAAATGATGCCTGGCAGATAAGAGCCCAGCGCGCCGCCACAATAGTAAAAAGACACGTAGGCGCCATTGGTTACTGTGGCTTCGGCTTTACTGAGTTGATTGGCCAGGGGGGCTGCACTGGCATGGATCATAAACATGCAGGCGCAAAACACAGTAAACAGCACTAGAAACAGCCAAAAGTGATGCCACAGCATGCCCAAAATGGCCAGGCAGTACAAAGCAAACAGGCCACTGAGGATTTGCCACATACAGGTCGATAACTTACTAAGCAGTGGGGTCGACAAAGACAAACACGCGCCGATCAGATACCCGGTATAAACCCACCCAATCAGGCTAGGGTCGCTTACCTGATAGTCATTGCTGAGAATGAAAGGCAGGTAGTTAAGCAGCGCCGCAAAGCAAAAAAACATGCAAAATACCGCGCCATAGAGGCTCAACAGGTTTACCTGCTTCAAGGGCTTGAGATAAGCCAATGGATGATTCGCCTGACTACTCACCGCCTGAGCACGCGCTGGCTTGATCCACCATGCCAGCAAAATAAGCATCACAGCATTGAGCAGATAAAAACTTTGCCAGTTGAACCACACGGCAAAGTTGGCAGCCAGTGTACGACCCAGATAGCCACCAACTATGGTGCTACCAATGTACCAGCTCATCGTACGTTTGAGCTGGCTGTGTTGATAGGTGCGTCCCAGGTATCCCGTCATGGCGGTCAGCGCAGCCGGGAGTAGCAACCCTTCAGCAAAGCGTATTGCAAGCATCCACTGAAAGTGTCCGTTTAGCGCAAACCCAACGCAACACAGTGCCAGCAGCAACATCACGACTTTGATGATCTTCAGTGGATTACGTTTCGTAAATAATAACCCGTAGCAAATGGGGGCAATCGCCAGCGGCAGCATAGTCACTGACATAAGCATGCCAGATTTTGCTGGTGTTATCTGATACTGGTGTGCAAACACCGACAATAACGGCTGGGGTGCGTACAAAACGCAAAAAATGGCGACGGAGCACAACAACAAGTGCGGCAGAGACATAACGCATCCACAATGACCAAATAGCGCTCAAATTATGCCTGTCAGATAACGGAATTGCGAAGCCAATTAGAGAAAACTTGCGGTAAATCATATTTTTTAGTTCAGACTCTGTTAGATTTTTGGCTAATAAAATTTTTCTTCCGTATCGGCCAGCAGCAGTGGTCAAATTCGTCTACTGCGTTAAAATAGCGTCAGTCTAGATTTATGGAGTGGCATTATGGGATCTCTACAAGATCAACTTTTGAAAGCGGGCCTGACCACCGAGCACAAAGCGAAAATTGCGAAGAGTGAAAAGCGCAAATCTCAGAAGAAAAAGAAGAAGAAAGGTGCAACCAGCGACGTCAGTGATCTGCAAAAACACATTGAGCAAACCAAACAGGCACAACAGCAAAAAGCCGAAGAGCTGAATAAGGCTAAGCAGGCTGAGCTAAAAGAGCGTGAACAGGTAGCCCGGGTTAAGCAAATTCTGGAACACCATAATCAGGAAGAAATTCGTGGCAACGTGACCTTTAACTTTACCTTTGAAGGCAAAGTTAAAGAGTTGGACGTGAATGCCCAGACGCAGCAAGCCTTGGCGAAAGGCCGACTGGCGATTTGCGTACTTGAAGGCCAGTTCTACGTGTTACAGGATGAACCGGCTCGTAAGATTGCCGAAGTCGATGAAAAGTACATCGTCTTCCATGTGGAAGATGGCCAAAGTGATAAGGACGAAGACGATCCTTATGCAGACTTCGAAGTGCCTGATGATCTGATTTGGTAGGTACCCTGGCTGCACCCATATGCTCACCGTCATTGGCGTATGGATAACAGTGCGGCATAGACTACACTTGAATTGATCCGTTATATTAGAAGAGAAAAGATATGAGCAAGATGAAACAATTAATGTTAGCCAGTGGCCTGGCCGTTGCTGCCCTTTCTGCCGGTACAGCCAGTGCTGCCGATGGTAAGGCTTTGTACACGGCGAAGATGTGTCAGACGTGTCATGGCGCAGAAGGTAAAGCACCTATTATGCCTTTATATCCTAAACTGGCCGGTCAGAATAAAGAATATTTGCTGGCTCAGATGAAAGACATCAAATCTGGCGCGCGTAGCAATGGCATGTCAGCAGCCATGAAAGCCATGACTGCGAATGTGTCTGACGCAGAGCTGGAAGCCATTGCCGATTACCTGTCTAAACTATAGTAGGCTGGCAACATTAAAAAAAACCACCGCTTGCCGGTGGTTTTTTGATCCACGTCGACGATTATGCTTTCTCCCGGATTGAATCATTGCATCCCGGAGATGAGTGTTTTAGACTTCTATACATCCAAATTATATTGGGCTTTATAACAAAAGGAACAGCCATGTTTGAATTGCCGAAACTCAATCTTAAAGACAAAGTCAGTGAGCAAGAGTGGCGACTGCGTGTTGATCTGGCAGCGTGCTATCGTCTTGTTGAGCATTTTCGCTGGGGCGACTTGATCTACACACACATGTCAGCCCGTTTACCTGGCACAGATCATTATCTGGTGAATGCATTTGGGCTGAGTTTTGATGAGGTTACCGCTTCTAATCTGGTGAAAGTGGACCTGCAAGGCACCATTCTGGACGACACGCCTTTTGAAATAAACCCGGCCGGCTTTACTATTCACAGTGCTATTCATGAAGTACGAGAAGATGCCCATTGTGTGATCCATCTGCATACCAAAGAAACCATTGCCGTTGCAAGTCTGGAAGGGGGCCTGTTGCCGCTCAGTCAGCACAGTATGTTCTCGCTGCCTTCTTTGTCTTATCACAAATATGAAGGGTTGGCCGTGAATGAGGCCGAAAAAGCGCGGCTGCAGAATGATCTGGGCACCACAAACCACATGCTCTTGGTTAACCATGGCGGTTTAACGGTGGGGCCAACGGTCGGCGATGCCTTCATGCGTTTTTATGATCTGCAACGTGCCTGTGAGATCCAGGTTGCGATCCAGGCAACAGGTCGCTCGGCGATTGAAGTACCGCAGCCCATTCAGGACAATATTTATAATCAGGCAAAAGTGGTGCACAGTGGTAGCACCGGTGGCCAATTAGCCTGGCCTGCCATGTTGAGAAAGGCATACCGCCTGGATCCTGGCTTTGCCGAATAGGAGTCAAAATGAAAGTTAATCGCGTCGAAGTGTTTGATATTCACTGTCCGGACAGACCTGCCTGGACCCCGGTTTTTGTTCGCATCCACACCGATGAAGGTATTTCTGGTGTTGGTGAAGCGGGCCTGGCCTACGACCTAGGACACAGTGCCGCAGCAGCCATGATCAAAGAAATGGCAGAAGCATTTTTAATTGGTCATGACCCATTCCAGACCGAAATGTTATGGGCTCGGATGTTGCGTGAGAGCTTCTGGGGCTTAGGTGGTGGACCTGTGGTGTATGCTGCCATGAGTGCCATTGATACAGCCTTGTGGGACATCAAAGGTAAAGCATTGAACCTGCCGGTATATCAGTTGCTGGGCGGTAAAGTGAATGATGAGTTGCGTACTTACGCGTCGCAATTGCAGTTTGACTGGGACAGTGAATTTAAAGCACTGGTACAGCCTCACGAATATGCTGAGGCAGCACACAAAGCGCTGGCAGAAGGGTATGATGCAGTTAAAGTCGACCCCATCATGTACGACAAAGACGGGAATACATACTACGACCGTACTAAATTGATCTCGCGCAGCGAAATGAAGCTATATCGGGCACGTATGCAGGCGATCCGCGAGGCTGTGGGCGATGAAGTGGATATTATTTTCGAATGCCACAGTCTGCCAGGTGCTACGTCTGCAATTCAAATTGCAGAAATTGCAGAAGAATTTGATTGTATGTATTACGAAGAGCCAGTCAATTACCTGAACCACTCACTGCATGCCAAAGTCGCCAACAAAACGGCGGTGCCGATTGCCGGTGGTGAGCGCTTGTATAATCGCTGGGATGTTCGTCCTTACTTTGAAGATCAGAGTATTGATGTATTGCAGCCGGATATTGGTTTATGTGGTGGTTTTACCGAGACCAAAAAGGTCTGTGATTACGCCGATATTTTTGATATTCGCATTCAGGCGCACGTCTGTGGTGGACCCGTTGCAACGGCTGCTTCATTGCATCTGGAAACGGCTATTCCTAACTTCCTGATCCATGAGCATCATACTTATGCGATTAAAAAGTGGAACCGTGAGTTATGTCTTCAGGATCCTCAGCCAGAAAAAGGCGTGTTTAAGGTGTCTGAAGCGCCGGGGATCGGCATTGAACTGAATGATGAAGTGGTGATGCGCTCAGCCCGCGTTGAAATTAAGTAACAGAGAATTCAGATATAAAAAAACCCAAACACATGTTTGGGTTTTTTAATACCAATTTGCTTAATTAAGTGTTCTATTTTGAGGCGAGAAAATATGTTCGATAGCTAGGCAAAAATTTTGCTATTTAGTTGCTCTAAATGAGAAATTTTTAACACAGTTAGCGTCATATTTGCTCCGTCAAATTGAACAGGTATTAAGTGAAATTGGTATAACTCTTGCGTCCAGCTTACTTGAGTAGTGACTCAGTCAGTACTGGGCGAATTTCTTTTACAATAGCCTGGCACAGCTTTGGGGCTCCACATACAATGTTTCCACTGTTGTTATAGTTGGCACCGCCAGCGAAGTCCATCAGCATGCCACCGGCTTCTTTAACCAGTAGTTCACCCGCTGCTGTGTCCCAAGGCTTAAGACCGATCTCGTAGAAACCGTCGATACGACCCGCTGCAACATAAGCCATGTCCAACGCTGCAGAACCGGCGCGACGGATATCAGTGGTTTGAATAAACAGCGCTTTAAAGGTTTCAGTGTAAGCGTCCAGGTGATGCTTTTGTTTGAACGGAAAGCCTGTTGCCAGTACAGAGCCTGCTAGTTCAGTACTCTTAGTAACGCGAATACGTTTGCTGTTCAATTGTGCACCCTGACCGCGAGACGCTGTAAACAGCTCATCACGGATTGGATCGTATACAACAGCTTGTTCGACGCGGCCTTTTACTTTCAGCGCGATAGAAATAGCAAAGTGTGGAATGCCCTTGATGAAGTTAGTGGTGCCATCAAGCGGGTCAATAACCCAAAGGTAATCGGCTTGCTTGCCATCTGTATGGCCAAGCTCTTCACCGACAATTGCATGCTCCGGGTAGGCTTTTAAAATTGTGTCGCGGATAACCAGTTCCGCTTCTTTATCTACGTTTGTCACGAAGTCGTTTGAACCTTTTTGTGAAGTCTCAACCTGAGACATGTTTTCACAAGCACGTAGAATCACCTTACCCGCGTTACGCGCAGCGCGTACCGCAATGTTTAACATTGGATGCATAGCATTACCTTTGAATTGTAAAAGAACTAAAAATTTCGAGCCGGCGTATTCTAGCGATTTTTGCTGCAAAGTAAATAACCCTTAGCCAAAAATAATGTGCTTTTTTTAACCAGATTGAGAAAGTGATTTAAATTCAGCCAGTTTAGACGAGGCGATTAGTGTGGTGGGGCTTACACTTATAAAGGCCCTTTGCTATTCAGGTGCGTCTGGTCCGGATTTTACTATCTGGCGAATTCGCGTTTGTGCTAAACTCCGCCATTATTTTTTCCTGAGGCATAAGACATGGCATTAGAAGACATTCGCATTGTACTGGTAAATACCTCCCATTCAGGCAATATCGGCTCGGTTGCACGCGCAATGAAAACCATGGGGTTATCGAAACTCTACTTGGTGGATCCAGCGTGTGAGGTAGACAGCCATGCCAGCGCTCTGGCGGCCGGTGCAACTGACGTGCTTGGCAATGCGGTTCAGGTAGAGAAACTCGAAGACGCCATTGCAGATTGTGCCTTGACCATAGGCACCAGTGCGCGTTCTCGTACTTTATCCTGGCCTATGGTTGGCCCGCGTGAGTGTGCTCAAAAGCTGGTAGATGGTGCTGAGCAAACCCCGGTTGCATTGGTGTTTGGTCGTGAAAATAGCGGTCTTACCAACGAAGAGCTGCAATTGTGTAATTACCACGTGTGTATTCCGGCAAACCCGGAGTACAGCTCACTGAACCTGGCTATGGCGGTGCAAACGCTGGCCTATGAAACCCGTATGACTTATCTGGATCGTCAGGAACAACCTGTTGAGCTGGACGACGTGCAGTACCCTACTTCTCAGCAAATGGAACTGTTCTATGAGCACCTTGAGTCTACTCTGAATGACACTGGTTTTATCATTAAGCAGCACCCGGGCATGGTCATGACCAAGCTAAAGCGCCTGTTTAACCGTGCTCGTCCGGAAGATCAGGAGCTCAATATCCTGCGCGGTATTTTAAGCTCAATAAATAAATCAATAAAATGATGGGGTTAGCGTTTTGGCATGAGATATGCCAAAGCGCTGCAATAATCTCATGCGTAAATACTTGACTAAAATACTCAGGTAATTACAATGTCCCTAATACCTGAGGAAATTAGTCGGGTATTTTGATAAGCGCAGATTGAACACGCTGGGTAAGTACCTACCTACGTGTTATCCGCATAGCACAGGGCGATTGGTTGTTGGTTAATACTTGACTATCTTAGTCAGGTAATTACAATTTGCGCCTTGATAACTTTTCTGGGGGCACGCATGAAACTGACTTCAAAAGGCAGATATGCAGTGACAGCGATGCTGGACGTCGCACTACACGCAAATATTGGGCCCGTGCCTCTGGCGGATATTTCCGAACGTCAGGAAATATCTCTGTCATACCTGGAACAATTATTTGCCCGTTTGCGTAAACATGGCTTAGTAAGCTCTGTTCGTGGACCGGGTGGCGGCTATTTGCTGGGCCGCGACGCGCATACTATTTCCGTTGGCGATGTGATCGCCGCGGTCGATGAATCCGTAGATGCGACTCGATGTCATGGTGAAGGTGGCGGTTGCCAAAGTGGTATGCGCTGTCTTACTCATACATTGTGGTCAGACTTAAGTATGCGTATTGAAGAGTTTTTAAACAGTATTTCCCTCGCCGAGTTAGTCGCTAATTCCGACGTGCAGTCTGTTGCAACGCGTCAGGATAATGGGGTTAACAGTGCAATGAAGCAATTAGAGAATATTCAAGTGAGTTGCCAGCTGTAAACTGGCGTCTAGCGGAGAAAGAAATGAAATTACCGATATATTTAGATTATGCAGCGACCACTCCGGTTGATCAGCGTGTTGCAGACGAGATGATGCAGTGCCTGACTATGGATGGTAATTTTGGTAATCCAGCCTCACGTTCGCACCGTTTTGGGTGGCAGGCAGAAGAGCTGATTGACCAGGCGCGTAATGATATCGCTGATTTGATCAACGCTGATCCGCGTGAAATTGTTTTCACTTCAGGGGCAACCGAATCAAACAACCTGGCAATCAAAGGTGCGGCTAATTTTTACCAAAAGAAAGGTAAGCACGTAATTACCGTGAAAACCGAGCACAAAGCTGTGCTGGATACCTGTCGAGAACTGGAGCGTCAGGGCTTCGAAGTCACGTATATGGAAGTCGAAGAAAACGGTTTGCTGGATCTGAAAAAGCTGGAAGCCGCAATTCGCGAAGACACCATTCTGATCAGCGTTATGCACGTTAACAATGAGCTGGGTGTGATTCAGGATATCGCCACCATCGGTGAGATGTGTCGCGAGCGCAAAATTATGTTCCATGTTGATGCTGCGCAAAGTGCCGGTAAAGTAAAGATCGACCTGCAACAGCTGAAAGTCGACTTTATGTCTTTCTCTGGCCACAAAGTATATGGTCCTAAAGGGATTGGCGCACTGTATGTCCGTCGTAAGCCGCGTGCACGCCTTGAAGCGCAAATGCACGGTGGTGGTCATGAGCGTGGTATGCGTTCAGGTACACTGGCAACCCACCAAATCGTGGGCATGGGCTCTGCATTCCGTGTGGCCAAAGAAGATTTCGAAAAAGATCATGCTCACATCAGCACGTTACGTAAGCGTTTGCTGGACGGCGTGATGGATATGGAAGAAGTGTATTTCAATGGTGCCATTGACCAGTCAGTGCCAGGTATTGTTAACCTGAGCTTTAACTTTGTTGAAGGTGAGTCACTGTTGATGGCAGTTAAAGACATTGCCGTGTCATCGGGCTCAGCGTGTACATCAGCGAGCCTGGAGCCATCTTACGTATTGCGCGCACTGGGCCGCAACGATGAACTGGCACACAGTTCAATCCGCTTCAGCATCGGTCGTTTTACCACTGAAGAAGAAATCGATTATACCGTTAAGCTCATCAAAGACTCGATTGGTCGTTTGCGTGAGATGTCACCGCTGTGGGAAATGTTCAAAGATGGCGTTGACTTAGATGCAGTTGAATGGGCACACCATTAAGCAAATCCGTGTATAGCAAGTTAATACTATAGGCAGGTAGTGAGGAAAGAATTATGGCGTACAGTAACAAAGTGATTGATCACGTGGAAAACCCACGTAACGTTGGTTCATTAGACAAGAATGACCCGAGTGTCGCAACGGGTATGGTTGGCGCGCCGGCATGTGGCGACGTGATGAAGCTACAGATCAAAGTATCAGGTGAAGGCATCATCGAAGATGCAAAGTTCAAAACGTACGGCTGTGGTAGTGCTATCGCATCATCGTCGCTGGTTACTGAGTGGGTAAAAGGTAAAACACTTGATGAAGCAGGTGAAATCAAGAACACCGACATCAGTGCTGAACTAGAATTACCGCCAGTGAAAATCCACTGCTCAATTCTGGCAGAAGACGCAATTCAGGCTGCAATTGCAGACTACAAGAGTAAACAGGCGAAGTAAGAGATAACTATGGCAGTGACACTGACAGAGTCGGCAGCAGGCCGAGTACAGACTTTTTTAGCCAACCGTGGTAAAGGCATTGGGCTGAGAGTAGGCATTAAAACGACCGGCTGTTCAGGTCTTGCCTATGTACTTGAGTTTGTGGATGAACTGGACGAAGGCGATGAAGTTTTTGAAGAAAGGGGCGTCAAAATCATCGTCGATGCTAAGAGTCTGGTTTATATCGACGGCACTGAGCTGGACTACACGAAAGAAGGTTTGAACGAAGGGTTTAAGTTCATTAACCCGAATCAAAAGGACGAGTGTGGCTGCGGCGAAAGTTTCACCGTATAATCTCTTTTGTGACTAACAACTCTAAAGCCCTGCCTTGGTAGGGCTTTGCTGTATTGGATGCGTATGCGATATTTTGACTTATTCGATTTACCGGTCAGCTATCAGGTTGACCTGGCAGCTTTAAACCAGCGTTATTTAGATCTGCAACGTGCCGTTCACCCCGATAAGTTTGCCCACCAAGGTGAACGAGAAAAACTGTTGGCGGTGCAAAAAACGGCTGAGATCAATGATGCTCTGGCGGTACTGAAACACCCAGTAAAGCGCGCTGAATACATGTTGAGCGAGCGTGGTGTCGATATCCGTGCTGAGCAACAAACCTTGCAAGATCCGGCGTTTTTGATGCAGCAGATGGAGCTGCGCGAGGCGCTGGAAGATATTGCACACAGTACCGACCCAGAAGCAGAAATCGAGTCCTTTGAAGCGCAAGCCCGACAATTGGAGCAGCAATACAGTGCTGGTCTGGGTGAGCTGTTGGTTAGTCAAGACGAAGCGGCCTTGCAGCGCGCGGCGGATCATATTCGCAAACTCAAGTTTGTTTATAAGTTGAAAGACGAGCTATCTCGGATAGAAGACAGCCTATTCGACTGATTCATGCGTTGTTGCTGCGTAGTACAGCGACAACCAGCTTCACCAAAGTGAAAGAGCATTATGGCATTATTGCAAATTGCTGAGCCGGGGCAGAGCGCGGCACCTCATGAACATAAATTGGCCATCGGGATCGACCTGGGCACCACGAATTCTTTGGTTGCTACGGTTCAAAGTGGCGAGGCCAGAACCCTTAGTGACCTCAATGGCGATGCGATGTTGCCATCGGTCGTTCGTTACCATGGTGAGCAGATCAGCGTCGGCCAGACGGCACAGCAGGAAGCTGCTCTGGACCCGGAAAACACCCTGATCTCAGTGAAACGTTTTCTAGGTAAAACGGTGCAAGACATTACCAGCAGTTATGGTCAGCTGCCTTACACCTTTGTTGAGCATCAGGGCAGCCTGGCGGTTCAGACCAGTGCAGGGCCAATCAGTCCGGTGCAGGCATCGGCCGAGATACTAAAATCCCTTCATCAGCGCGCCGTTGAGAGTTTCGCTGGGGAAGATGTGATGGGTGCCGTGATCACTGTGCCTGCCTACTTCGATGATGCGCAGCGTCAAAGTACCAAAGATGCTGCAGAAATTGCAGGTCTGAAAGTACTGCGTTTGCTTAATGAGCCTACGGCTGCGGCAGTGGCGTATGGTCTGGACTCAGGCCAGGAAGGGATCATTGCGGTTTATGATTTAGGTGGTGGTACCTTTGATATTTCCATTCTGCGCCTGAACAAAGGGGTCTTTGAAGTGCTGGCAACGGGCGGTGATTCAAGCCTCGGCGGCGATGATTTTGATGCGCTTTTGGTCACTGTTTTTCAACAGCAAACCGGGCTAACAAACCTGTCTGCTAAAGAACTGCGTTTGTTTATGAACAAAGCGAAGGCCTGCAAAGAAGCACTGACCAGCTATGAAACGGTGAATGTGAAGCTCCCTGTTCGTGATCAGGAATTTACCGTAACCATTACTCGTGATCAGTTTGCCGAATTGGCTGATGCTCTGGTTAAGAAGACGTTGCGTTCATGTCGTCGAGCATTGAAAGACGCCGGCGTTGAAAAAGAGGAAGTACTGGAAGTGGTGATGGTCGGCGGTTCAACCCGTATGCCGGTGATCCGCGATGCCGTTGAAGCCTTCTTTACTAAGCCGCCATTGACGTCCATTGACCCGGATCGAGTGGTGGCCTTAGGTGCGGCAATCCAGGCGGATATTCTGGTGGGGAATAAACCTGATTCAGATATGCTATTGCTGGACGTTTTACCATTGTCATTAGGCCTTGAGACCATGGGTGGCCTGGTTGAGAAGATCATTCCGCGCAATACTACTATCCCGGTTGCTCGCGCACAGGAGTTTACGACATTTAAGGATGGTCAGACAGCCATGTCTTTGCATGTGTTGCAGGGTGAGCGTGAGCTGGTTGATG
Organism: Pseudoalteromonas rubra; assembly: GCF_001482385.1. Taxonomy (NCBI): domain Bacteria; kingdom Pseudomonadati; phylum Pseudomonadota; class Gammaproteobacteria; order Alteromonadales; family Pseudoalteromonadaceae; genus Pseudoalteromonas; species Pseudoalteromonas rubra. The sequence goes on along the minus strand of NZ_CP013611.1, from coordinate 1,963,045 downwards.
ACTGTCGCTCTTTGGCTAAGTTCAGCCTTAAAGGTATTCCCCCTATGGCTGCGGGTGCGGCTCATATTCGTGTCACATTTAAAGTGGATGCGGATGGCCTGCTAAGCGTTTCAGCCATGGAAAAATCAACAGAAGTACAGGCTGAGATCCAGGTCAAGCCATCGTTTGGCCTGAGTGATGACCAGGTTGCCCAAATGCTGAAAGACTCGATGAGTAATGCCAAAGAAGACATGCAGGCGCGTATGCTTAAAGAGCAGCAGGTTGAAGCATTGCGCGTACTAGAAGCCCTGGAAGCGTCGCTGGCGACCGACAGTGGCCTACTCAATGAGCAAGAGCTGAGCGCATTACGCGATGCGATGGCTGAGCTCGATAACGCACGACTAACTGCCACCGATCCTCAAGCGATCAAAGCGGCAATCGAACAGGTGGATGAGGCAAGCAGTGAGTTTGCATCACGCCGTATGGATGTATCAATTAAACACGCACTGCAAGGTCAGTCGGTAGACGAGGTGTAATATGCCACAGATTATCTTTTTACCCCACGAAGAACTTTGTCCGGAAGGCGCAGCCATCGAGGCTGAATCTGGCAAAACGGTACTGGATGTGGCACTTAAAAATGGCATCAGTATTCCTCATGCCTGTGAAAAATCATGTGCTTGTACAACTTGCCACGTGGTAATTCGTGAAGGGTTTGATTCGCTTGAAGAAAGCGATGAACTGGAAGATGACATGCTGGATAAGGCCTGGGGCCTGGAAGCGGAATCCCGACTGGGCTGTCAGGCCGTGATTGCCGACGAAGATCTGGTTGTGGAAATACCCAAATACAACCTCAATATCGTCAACGAAGAACACTAATCGTTGTTATCACAGGGCCGCATAATGCGGCCCTGTTCAGTTATGTAAGGAGCGCAGGTATGACGCATCACACTGAACAAGCGCATAGTTGGGTTAATGGTAACCCCTGGCAGTCGAAGCAACAGTTAACGGTGATTAATCCTGCCAATGAGTTGCCCATCGCCACGGTCTCAATGGCAGATCATACCGCGACCGAACAAGCTTTGAAGGCGGCGCAGGCCTGTTTTGACATCCTCAAGCGGCGCACGTCACAGCGGCGTGCTGCGGTACTGGAACGCTGGTATCAGCTTATTCTGGGCAATGAAGCTGCGCTTGCAGAGCTGATGTGCAAAGAGCAGGGCAAGCCGCTCAAAGAGGCTGTCGCAGAAGTCAGATATGCCGCAGGGTTTGTTCAGTGGTTTGCTGAGGAAGCTCGGCGCGCCTATGGTGAAGTGATCCCATCAAATAGCCCTGTTCACCAGCTCATGACCATAAAACAGCCAGTTGGTGTGGTACTGGGGATCACACCCTGGAACTTCCCTCTGGCCATGATCACGCGCAAGGTGGCTCCGGCTTATGCTGCGGGTTGTCCGTTTATTCTAAAACCTTCTGAAGAAACTCCGTTGAGTGCGATTGCACTGGCAAAACTGGCGCTAGAGGCCGGATTTGAAAGCGCGGCGTTTCAGGTGCTCGTGACCGATGATGCCAAGGCGCTGGTTGCCCCTTTGCTGGCAAGCCCGGTGGTGCGAAAACTGACTTTCACAGGGTCGACTGCGGTAGGTAAAAAGCTTCTTGCACTCAGTGCGGATACGGTTAAGCGCACTTCAATGGAGCTGGGTGGGAATGCCCCCTTCATTGTCTTTTCCAGTGCCGACGTGCGAGAAGCTGTGGCTGGTTTGATGGTGGCTAAATTCAGAAATGGCGGGCAGACCTGCGTGGCGGCCAACCGAGTGTTTGTCCATCGTGATGTCCACGATGCGTTTATAGCGGCATTGATTGATGAAGTCGCTCAGTTGGTTGTTGGTGACGGTTTAGCATCGGGCACTGATATTGGCCCGTTGATCAACCGCAAGGCCAAAGACAAAGCACAGCAATTGGTTGAAGATGCGCTTGCTCGAGGTGCTAAGCAGGTCTATCGGGGGACACCTTGTGTTGGCCATTTTATGGCGCCAACTGTGCTACTGGGGATCACTGAAGCGATGGATATTTACCATCAGGAAATTTTTGCACCGGTTGTCAGCATCATAGCGTTCTCGGATGAGCGCTCAGTGGTGCGTCAGGCAAACAGCGTCAATGAAGGGCTGGCTGCTTACTTCTATTCTCAGGATGTAGCGCAGATCCATCGGGTATCTATGGCACTTGAATATGGCATGGTAGGGGTCAACGAAGGGGCGATTTCAAACCCGGTTGCGCCATTCGGAGGCGTGAAACAATCCGGGCTGGGAAGAGAAGGGGCTAAAGAGGGCTTACAGGAATTCCTGGAAAGCAAATACCTGTGTCAGAAATTCTAGGATTAATTGTTCCGTTATGTGGAACTTTAACCGCGCAGACGTGAGTATGATGCGAATAGAGCTACAGCTTTATTCGCAAAATAAACTAAATTTATTCAATTATATCAATTAGCTATAATTACCCCGCTTGACTTGAATCAGCATTGTTATCATGTACCTGTTATCTCACTTTTTACAACGGCTTTTAATTTCTGCTGAAGCTATGTACACTAGCCGTTTAATTTTTGAGTGGCTGGACATTATCTATGTATCAAGGAAAAAGCCCAACGCTGGTGATCCTGGCAGCAGGCTTGGGTACTCGGTTTGGTGGAAATAAGCAGATAGCGATACTGCCGGACTTTAACTGTACCATTATGGAGTTGAGCATTCAGGATGCGTTTGCTGCGGGAGTGCGCCACGTTGTACTGGTGATTAACCGCCAGGTTCGTCCTTTGATTGAGCAACAGATTCTGCCGCGGCTGCCTAACGGATTGCAGGTCGACTTAGTTGAGCAAGCCGTCGATAATGTACCATCGCGTTTTGCCAGCAAAGCGTTATTACGAGAGAAGCCGTGGGGAACGGGGCATGCATTATTATGTGCTAAGCCCGTGATACCGGGAGACGCCATTGTGATCACGGCGGATGATTATTATGGGCCTGGCGCCTATACGCAACTCGTCGGCCATTTCGCTGCGTCGACACATCAAGATATGGCGATTGTTGGCTATCAACTGGGGCATACTTTATCACAACAAGGTGGCGTAAATCGTGGAATATGCCAAACTCATAAAGGCCAGTTGCTTGAAGTTGTTGAATATCTGGATATTCAACAAAATAATGACGTGTTATCCGGGGTCGCACCGGATGGCAAGCGGGCGGCTTTAGCACAAACCGTGCTGGCGTCGATGACGTGTTGGGGCATAACACAAACGCTCTTAACACAGCTAGAGATCGGATTTTCCTCGTTTCTAGAAAATTATGACAGCGATGTCAAAAGCGAGTATTATTTGCCTGATTGTATTCAAAGTTGTATTCAACAAGGCCTGCTTCAGGTCAGAGTACATAGTGCATCTGATCGCTGGTTTGGTATCACTTACAAAGAAGAATTAAAAAGTGTCTCAGGATTATTATATGAACTACGTCACGGATGAGCCTATCACCTGCCATCGTATTGAGAGCGGCAATGAGGTAACAATGAAAAATCGTGTAATTGCAGAGGTCTTATCGCAGCAATTTGGCCTGCAGGGAGAGTTTGTTTCTCTACGTCCGATCGGTAATGGACATATTAATACAACGATGTTGCTGAAAAACAAGCAACGTGCTTTGGTTGTGCAAAAACTCAATACCTGTGTTTTTCCAGAGCCTGAGCAACTCGTCACCAATGCCAGAAAAATTGAGCAGCACTTAGCACGCAAAGCCAATGACGGTGGCTATGAGCTGGCCATTATTCGCCACGTGCCGACAGTAAAGGGGGAGTATCTTGTTCACTTTGAAGATGAGGTCTGGCGTGCACTGGAGTTTATCGGTGGCAGTTACAGTGAAGACGTAGTCGACAGTGAAGTCAAAGCGACAGTTGCGGCGAATGCATTTGGTCAATTTGCTGCGGCATTGGATGATTTTGATGCGACTCAGTTACACCATGTGATCCCGAATTTCCACAACCTTGCTATGCGCATAGAAAAGTTTGAAGAAACACTCCGGCAGGATCCTCAGAGTCGTGCAGCTCGGTGTCAGGAGGAAATTGCATTTTGCCGAGCGCAATTCTCACTTGCCCAGGAAGTGATTGACGTTGAAGCGCAATTACCGCTGCGAGCCTGCCACAATGACACCAAGATCAACAATATGTTGTTTTGCTCGGAGTCAAATAATGCGCGCGCTGTGATAGACCTGGATACCTGTATGCCTGGTTATTGGCTGTATGACTTTGGTGACATGGTTAGGACGTTCTGCTCTCCTGAGGCGGAGGACTCTACTAACCTAGCAAACGTGCGTGTGCGTGAAGAGATCTTTGCGGCGTTGGTGAAAGGATATAAAGGTCCGTTGTCGGCCAGTCTGACAGAGACTGAAAAACACAGTTTTATACTTGGCGCGAAGGTGATGCCATTTATGATTGGCTTGCGCTTCCTGACCGACTATCTCGATGGCGACAATTACTTCGCTACTAAGCATTCAGAGCATAATTTACAGCGTGCGCAAAACCAATTTGCCCTTTATCAGGACATAGTTGCAAAAGAAACTCAGCTGAGCGCCATTATTTCAGAGCTATAATCTGTTTTAGATTCACACAAAAAAGCGCCTTGAGGTGCTTTTTTTGTATCAGGCACACATTTGTACCGATTAAACCTCTATTTGTCGCAACGCTTTTGCAACCCAGGATACAATCCGTTAGCGTGCACAGGAAGTATCTTCGAGGACAATAATAATGACAAATTTAAATCGCCGGGATTTTCTTAAGGCGGCAGGTGTCGCTGCGGCTGCCGGAGTTGTTTCAGGCTGCGCGCAAAGTAAAGTCGACCCGACTCAGGTCACACCCGAACGCCAGGGGAAGTCAGTCATTGGACTGGTTGCGCCAAAAATGGATCTTGTTCGTGTTGGTTTTATCGGAGTGGGTCAGCGTGGTTATGGCCATGTAAAGCGCATGAGTCATATTGAAGGTGCCGAAATCGTTGCCTTATGTGACACGCATGAAGAAGTCTTGTTGCGTTCAGCGAGTTATCTGGCAGAGCGGGGAATGAAGGCCCCGGCTTTGTATCAGGGATCCGAGTTTGCTTATCGGGAAATGCTTGCCCGGGATGATATTGACATCGTTATCATTTCAACTCCATGGCGCTGGCACGCACCTATGGCTGTGGATACCATGGAAAGTGGTAAGCATGCCTTTGTCGAGGTGCCATTAGCTCTGACGGTTGAAGAAATGTGGCAACTGGTTGACACCGCAGAGCGTACCCAGAAAAACTGTATGATGATGGAAAACGTCAACTATGGCCGTGATGAGCTGATGGTGCTGAATATGGTGCGTCAGGGCCTGTTTGGTGAACTGCTACATGGTGAAGCGGCTTATATTCATGAACTACGCTGGCAGATGAAAGAGCTGGAACATAAAACCGGCTCATGGCGTACTGAGTGGCACACCAAACGTAACGGTAACCTTTATCCCACTCATGGTTTAGGACCGGTATCTCAGTATATGAACATCAATCGGGGCGATCGGTTTGATTATCTGACGTCCATGAGTTCACCTGCACTGGGCCGGGCTGCCTATGCCCAGCGTGAGTTTGCATCGGATCATCAGCGTAATCAATGGCGATATGTTGCTGGTGATATGAATACGACTTTGGTTAAAACGATCAAAGGGCGTTCTATTATGATCCAGCACGATACCACAACGCCGCGTCCGTACTCCCGGCACAATCTGATCCAGGGGACCAATGGCGTATTTGCCGGCTTTCCGAATCGCATTGCGCTGGAGTATGGTGGCACCGGATCTTTTCATGACTGGGACGAGGATATGAGCACCTGGTACGCTAAATATGATCACCCTCTGTGGCTGAAAATGGGTGCAGAAGCCGAACGCAATGGGGGCCATGGTGGCATGGACTTTTTGATGTTCTGGCGGATGATTTACTGTCTGAGAAATGGCGAACCGTTGGACCAGGATGTCTATGATGGTGCAGCCTGGTCGGTGATTTCGCCCTTGTCGGCATTGTCTGTGGCAAACCGCAGTGAGTCTGTTACCATTCCTGACTTTACCCGTGGTGCCTGGAAAAATGCTAAACCATTAGGCATAGTTGGCGCCTAGTTGTGTGCCGGCACAGATCATCCTATTCGGGTATGATATAATCATTGAGCCCTTACCCAAGGGCCATTTGAGACTGATTTTCATACCCGGAGGTAGATTTGCGCGGCACATTCACCACACAGCTCACTCTCTGTCTTGTGTTACTAGTTACCTTAGTGGTTACTGGCTGTGGCCTGACAGACAATACCCGAGCGTCAGCGCGCGAATCGAGTGCGCTCAGACAAGTACTCAATGACTATATAGCGACCTATCAGGCGCGTCAGGATTTTGCCTTCTTTTTGTCATTTTATGCCGACGATATCCAGCTCGAAGACATGATTTATGGCTTTGCCGTCAAGGACAAACAGGCATTGGCTGAGTTTTTTAATTGGTCTGCCGGAAACGTCGAAATCCTGGATGGTGAACAGACGTATACACTCAGTGAAGTGATCTTAGACGAGCAGCAACGCCGTGCCGTTATTCGTGGCACCTATGTGCGCTTTGAGTATGAAGGTCGGGAAATGGGCCCCTGGCGTTTTACGACCGTATTACATTTTAACCCGGACAACAAGATCACCTATCAGCAGGATTGGATCAATTACAGGCCTCGCTCGGTAACGGACGGTGGCAGCAATTTAAATTATCCCGAAAACTAATTCCTTTATAACTCTGACGAGGACACTGTGATGCAACTCTCTGTCGAGATCAGCAAATACCCATTACATGCTGACTATATCCCTTTTATCAAAGACTTTATCGAGCGCTTGAATCAGCACTCGGAGCTAAAAGTACTGACCAATACCATGTCTACTCAGGTGTTTGGTGACTATGATGTGCTGATGAACACCTTATCCGTAGAAATGAAGCGCTCGTTTGAGCAATATGGCAAAATTGTGTTTGTCTGCAAATTCATCAGTGGCGACCTGTCGCCTCAATCATGATGCAGTGGCTAGCTGAAACCCTGGCTGGGTTTACCGCCATGTCAGTGTGGGAATATCTGGCCGTGGTCTTATCCGCCGCCTACCTGTTGCTGGCGATAAGAGAAAACTCATGGTGCTGGCCTGCGGCGTTTATCAGCACCTTTATCTATACAGTGATGTACTGGAATGGTGCATTGCTGATGGAGTCATTGCTGAACTTTTACTATATGTTCATGGCGGTAGTAGGTTGGTGGATGTGGCGCAGTGGCAGACAGGATAAGTCCCTGGAGATCGTTTCCTGGTCCTTGTATCGACATAGCGTCATTATTTTGGGCACTCTACTTGTGGCACTGGGTATCGGCTATGTGATGGATAAGTACACGCATGCTGAGCTGGCTTATCTCGACAGCCTGACGACCTGCTTTGCCGTGGTAACCACTTACCTGGTTGCCCGTAAAGTGCTGGAAAACTGGTTGTACTGGGTGGTGATTGATGCTGCATCTATGTATCTTTACTATCTTAAAGGCTATTACCCCACTCTGGTGTTATTTGGTTTTTATACCATTGTAGTCTGCTGGGGTTATGTGCGTTGGTACGAAGTGCATCAACAAAAAGAGGGCAAACCGCTTGCCGCACTGTGATGCTGAGTTAAGTGCGCTGATCAAGCTGGCTTTTCCTGATATTACCATCAGTGCACTGCGTCCACTCAACAAAGGCTTAAGTAACAAAAATTACTATCTGGAGCAGGCGCAACAGGGGTTTTTGTTAAAGCACTATTCAGGCGCAATACCCGTTCATGCGCTGCAAGCGCAGGCACAGCTTGCCCAACTCGGCGTAGCGCAGCCATTGGCTGGCTATCATGTTCAGACCCGGCTGGCGTTGTTTGAATTTTTACCACAGCGAGATGAGCCACTGTGCCTGAGCGATAACTTATTGGCGAAGCTGCACACGTTACATGGCTTTGTATGGCCCCAGTTAGCGCAGCTTGACCTGAGTGCGGCACTCTCTGAGGCCGCTCAGGTGCTTGAAGGGGTATCTGATGTGTCCACTTTAGGTCAAAGGTTGATGCAGTTTGAGCCTGATATCTGCTTTTGCCACAATGATTTGGTCAAAGACAATATGCTGGTAACTGCACAGGGGCCGGTGTTTATCGATTTTGAATACGCGCAATACAACGACCGATATTTTGATTTGGCGGCCTTATGTGTCTCTTTTTCGCTGTCTGTACGAGAAGGTAATCAAATGCTGAAGCGCTATTTCAGCCTGGCACAGCGCCTGTTGCCAGAATATGCCGAGGATAAGCTTAAGTGCTATGTAGAGGTTTACCTGGTGCTCTGTTTTGCCTGGTATCAGCAACGTGGGCTCGCCTCCTATGCTGACCCTTTGCTGGTTTTATTAAAGACATGGCGACACGAGTCGCTTTGAACAGTTCAGTTGGCCCGAACATCAGCCGGGCATTTTATTAGCCTGGATACGAAGCAATATAGGGCAGGGGTGTCACTTCTGTCGTGCTTAAATGCCGCCCAGTCGTTTTGCCAGTTCTTTGTATTTTTCTACGTCATCTTTGTCAAAAATGGGTTCGCCCTGCTCATCCTGTTGTTTGGCAACTAACAGGTTTTCGCGTGCCAGTCGCCTGACGCGCTCCACTTTAACATCTAAAAATTCAGCAACTTGTTCAGTGGTCATTGGAGTCATAATACGGTCCTCTCAGGATGATGTCGTGTTAATACAGGAGACCAATTTTCCGTGTATTAACAGGTCGTCATTATTGTTATTGTTCTAAGCATAGTTAAATATCGTGAATTTCGCTCTGTGTGAAGTCTTTTTTCGAGTTTTAGACCATAAATTAAGCATATAGACAACAATGACTAGTATTTGTGTCTGGATATGATTATTATTGGCACCACTAAGATGCTGCTCTCGTGGTGAAATGGATATCACGTGGCCCTCCGGAGGCCAAGTTCTAGGTTCGATCCCTAGCGAGAGCGCCATTTTACACCATCCCGATGATTCTAATTTCCGCATTTCATATCCATTTCTGACGTTTGAATAGAACGCCTGCAGCAACTTAATACCACCAATGCAAGTATGAAAATCGTGAATGCCCAGGGATTCTCTGTGCCTAGAATACCTCTAATATTAATCCCCAATAGACCGGTTAAAAATCCCAACGGCAGAAATAAGGCAGCGACCACGGACATAATGTACATGCGCTGATTAAGCTGCTCATTGAGTTGGTTGGTGATGCTTTGCTGCAGGACTTGTGCCCGTTCAATACAAGCGTCCAGTTCTTCAATATAGCGACTGAGGGTGTTATTTGCCTCGCCGAGCAAGCGGCGCTGCCCAAGGCTCAGAAAGTTCACCTTAGTGTCAATCAAATCATAGATAGCCTGACGTCGCGGTTTGATACAACGCTTTAAGGCAATAACCTGACGCCGCAGTAAGGTTATTTGGTGATAGTCGGGCTGGTATGCCTCTTTGTCCAGCTGCTCTTCAAACTCGTCCAGCTGTTCCTCGAACTGCCACAGTGTATCTTGCATACGATGTGTCAGGGGGTCAATCAAAGCACAAGTCAGGTCGCTAATTGAGCTTACTCCTGTGCCATCCAGCAAAGCATCACGTAAATCTTCGGTAGAGATCAGCACGCGCTTTCGGCAGGTGAGCACAGGTTTTTACTGACAAAACATCGCACTGAGACCATACCTTCCGGATTTTGTCTGGGGTTGAGGTTGACGCCGCGCAAAAATAACAGCAAACCCCTGACTTGCATGGGACACACGAGGCTGGGTTTCCTCTGCAAGTAATGCCTGCCACTCCCACTCTTGCAGAAAATCCAGCTGGCTCAAGAATTGCTGAATTGCGTCCTGGGTGTAGTCAAAGTGCGCCAAAGCGGCACTTCGTCTTTGAGTGCCTGTGTTAAATCTGATACCGGGGTTACGCCACCCTGACCGTCCAGCATGAGCGCATGAAGTAAGCCTTCCATTTTATTACCTGTATACACATAGATGTGTTTATCTTTGGCCAACTTACTCGCTTAGGCAAATCAAATTACAGTATTTTGCGAAGTACCTGATTGACCTGACTGATCACTTCATCTTTGCACTGGTTGATGAAAAAGTGGCCGCCATTAAAGTAATGAATGTCAATTTTGTGCTTACTCAAATCCTGCCAGCCGTGTAGCTGCTCGGCACTGATTTCGATGTCATCGTAGCCATGAAATACGGTGATAGGACAGGGCAGGCTGACAGGCTCGGCCTGATAGCATTCGGCAATCTGAAAATCGGCTCTGAGTAGAGGGATAAGCAATTCCATAAGCTCTTTATGTTCTAACAGTTCTTTGGGTGTACCGTTGAGCTTAAGTAGTTCAGCCACAAACTCATCGTGTGGTAAATGGTATGTTTGCGTTTTATTTGAGTTGGTATGGGGCGCCCGACTTCCTGACGCAATTAAGTGAACGGGTAACGGTGCACCTAGTGCAACCAGGCGTTTCGTAGTCTCAAAAATTACTCGACTACCTAAACTATGACCAAAAAACGCGAAGGGTTTTTCTGTTATATATGCCTGATGAGTAAGAAGTTCATCGACTTTATGCTGCATGTCAGTGTAGGCAGTCTCGGTCATGCGTGCGCCACGACCAGGAAACTGAACAAACACCAATTCAACTTCATTTGGCAGTAAACCAACCCAGGGCATAAAAATAGCTGGTGAGCCACCTGCATAAGGGAAACAAAATAACCTTAATTTAGCGTTGGGGTTTGGTTTGGGTATTACAAAAAGCTTGTTGTTCATGTTGTTATATCTTTTATCTGAAATTGGGAACTATCCTACCAGACGAGCTCCAAGCAAGTCATTTTATTCAAGAAATATTCATATCCTTTTTTGGCTTTGGATGCTGTATGGGAGATTTGACCCGATATTGAACGAAATCATGGTGTAACTGGCCTTCACTGATTGTTAAAAGCGCCAAGATCGGCGAAAATAGTACACGATTAAAAATGAACCCGCCGGATGACCCTGCAAAGTGTCATGCGCACACTTTGCGCAGCATGTGTGGATCCGCGTATAACCTAAAGAATTGACTAATGGCAGACCAGACTTTCCTCAATGAAATAAACAAGCGACGTACTTTCGCTATCATCTCTCACCCGGATGCGGGTAAGACCACCATCACAGAAAAAGTCCTTTTGTTCGGTAAGGCCCTGCAACAGGCCGGTACCGTAAAAGGCCGAGGCTCTAACCAGCACGCCAAATCAGACTGGATGGACATGGAAAAAGAGCGTGGTATCTCAGTAACCACGTCTGTGATGCAGTTCCCGTTCAACGACAGCCTGGTTAACCTGCTGGATACTCCGGGGCACGAGGATTTCTCGGAAGATACCTACCGTACACTGACTGCCGTGGACTCCTGTCTGATGGTTATCGACGCGGCCAAAGGTGTTGAGGATCGAACCCGTAAGCTGATGGAAGTCACCCGTTTACGCGATACACCTATCGTGACCTTCATGAACAAGCTGGACCGTGATATCCGCGATCCAATGGAGCTGCTGGACGAGGTTGAGACTGAACTGAACATCATGTGTGCGCCAGTTACCTGGCCGATTGGCTGTGGTAAAGAATTCAAAGGGGTGTACCACATCCACCGTGATGAGACCATTTTGTATCAAACGGGTCAGGGCCATACCATTCAGGAAGTCCGCACCATTAAGGGGTTAGATAACGCTGACTTGGATGCCGCTATCGGTGAGAGTCTGGCGGAGCAATTGCGTGAAGAGCTGGAACTGGTCATTGGCGCATCGCACGAATTCGATAAAGAGTTATTCCTCAGTGGCGAACTGACGCCTGTGTATTTTGGTACCGCCCTTGGTAACTTTGGTGTGGATCATATGCTGGATGGCCTGACTGAGTGGGCGCCGTCACCGTTGCCGCGTCAAACCGATGAGCGCGAAGTGTGTGCAGACGATGATAAATTCACCGGCTTCGTGTTTAAAATTCAGGCCAACATGGACCCGAAACACCGTGACCGTATCGCCTTTATGCGTATCGTGTCAGGTAAATACACTCAGGGCATGAAGATGAACCATGTTCGCTTGGGTAAACAAGTGAGCATCTCTGATGCCGTGACCTTTATGGCCGGAGATCGTGAACGCGCACAGGAAGCCTTTGCCGGTGACATCATTGGTTTGCACAACCACGGTACAATCCAGATTGGTGATACCTTCACTCAGGGTGAAAAACTCAAGTTCAGTGGTATTCCGAACTTTGCCCCTGAGCTGTTCCGCCGTATCCGCCTTAAAGATCCACTCAAGCAAAAGCAGTTGCTCAAAGGTCTGGTACAGTTATCAGAAGAAGGTGCCGTACAGGTGTTCCGCCCGCTGATCAACAACGATCTAATCGTAGGCGCGGTCGGTGTGCTGCAGTTTGACGTGGTAGTGGCACGACTGAAGTCTGAGTACAACGTGGATGCGATTTACGAAAGCGTTAACGTTCAGACGGCGCGTTGGGTTAATTGTGAAGACGAGAAAAAACTGGCTGAATTCCGCCGCAAGTGTGAGCAGAACCTGGCACTCGATGGAGGCGATAACCTGACTTATATCGCGCCAAGCCGGGTGAATCTAAACCTGTCGATGGAACGTTATCCGGACGTGCAGTTCCATCAGACGCGCGAACACTAAGTTAACGTGGGCCATCCGGCTTGTCTGATGGCCCCAAAAGTCATGCTGCGGGTTGATTTGGCTCTGGCGCTTCCTATAAGCTGGTGCATTCGACCCTATTGTTCGCTGACTGTTTAAAGCTGCGTTTTATTCCGGCGCCCGAGGCGCCGATGATGTTTGCTCAGTGCCCAGGCTGGCACTGACCCAAAGGAAACACAATGAACATTAAAAGTATTCTAATTGAAAAAGCTCTGTCTGCGATGGCCGCGGCAGGGATCCCTGAAGGCACCAATCCGGCGGTAACGCAAAGTACCCGTGCGCAGTTTGGTGACTATCAAATCAATGGCGCAATGGGCGCTGCAAAAGCACTAAAAACCAACCCGCGTGAGCTGGCACAGAAGATCATTGATAATCTGGATGTGAGCGATGTGGCTGCTAAAACTGAAATTGCTGGCCCGGGCTTTATCAATATTCACCTTAAGCCGGAGTTTCTGGCTGCGAGCCTGGAAGCCGCCAATCAGGATGCCAAGCTAGGCGTGGCTGAGCATGCTCAGGCGCAAAACGTGGTCGTCGACTTCTCGTCGCCTAACCTGGCCAAAGAAATGCACGTGGGTCACCTGCGTTCTACCATCATCGGTGATGCCGTGGTACGTGCGCTTGAGTTCCGTGGTGACAAAGTCACGCGTCAGAACCACGTGGGCGACTGGGGCACGCAGTTTGGTATGCTGATCGCACACCTGGAAGATATGCTGGCGCAAGGTATTGATCTGGAAAACGTGGCGCTGGCGGATTTAGAAACTTTCTATCGTGACGCTAAGAAGCGCTTCGACGATGAGGAAGGGTTCTCGGATAAGGCCCGTGATTACGTGGTTAAATTACAAGGCGGTGATGCACATTGCCAGAAATTATGGCAGTTGTTTATCGACACGTCTGTGAAGCATTCTGAAGAAGTATACAAAAAGCTGAATGTGACGCTCACGCGCGACGACATTATGGCTGAAAGTGCTTACAACGATCGTTTGGCCGGGATCATCACGCTGTTAAAAGAGAAAAACATTGCGGTTGAAGATCAGGGCGCACAGGTGGTGTTCCTGGATGAGCTGGCAAACAAAGATGGTGAGCCATCGGTGTTTATCGTGCAAAAATCGGGTGGTGGTTTCTTGTATGCCACGACCGATCTGGCTGCGTGTGACTACCGCTCCAATGAGCTGGGCGCTGAGCGTATCCTGATCTTCGTGGATGCCCGTCAAAGCCTGCACTTTAACCAGGTTGAGCTGACTGCACGCAAAGCGGGCCTGCTGCGCGACGAAACCAGCTATGAGTTCTGTCCGTTTGGCACTATGATGGGCAGCGACGGCAAGCCGTTCAAGACCCGTACAGGCGGCACAGTCAAGCTGGCTGAACTGTTGGATGAAGCGGTTAGCCGTGCCAGCGAAAAATTGGCCGACCGTGCGTCTGAGCTGAGTGCAGAAGCGCGTGCTGAAATCGCTCGCAAAGTGGGTATTGGCGCGGTGAAATATGCCGATCTGTCGAAACACCGTACCAGTGATTATATCTTCAACTGGGATACTATGCTGAGCTTTGAAGGCGCAACCGCACCTTACTTACAGTATGCATATACCCGTGTGCGCAGTATTTTCCGCAAAGCCGGCGTCGACAGTGCCGCGCTCAGTGGCAGCATCAATATCGTAGAGCCACAGGAAAAGGCGCTTGCGCTGAAACTCCTGCAGCTTGAAGAAGTATTGGATCTGATGATCGGCGAAGCCACACCACACGTACTATGTGGGTATCTGTATGAGCTGGCGAGTCTGTACATGACCTTCTACGAAGCTTGTCCAATCCTTAAAGACGATGTGTCTGCTGAAGTACGTGAAAGTCGTCTGTTGCTGTGTAATCTGGTTGCCAGAACACTCAATACCGGTCTTGAACTGCTGGGCATCGAGGTGATGGAGCAGATGTAAGTCCTGCGTGAGGTCATGCAATGCATGCATCACGTTGTGTTAGACTGAGGCCGCACTATTGCGGCCTTTTGTGTTATGTAAGGAATGACCACTATGAAACTTGATGATATTCGTCGCGAATATACTAAAGATGGCCTCTCCCGCGAGAAGCTCGATGATAACCCCATCGTGCAGTTTGAACACTGGCTGCAACAGGCCGTGGATGCAAACCTCAGCGATCCGACCGCCATGGTGGTGGCCACGGTAGATGAGCAGGGTCAGCCGTCACAGCGGATCGTGTTGCTCAAACAAGTGGACAACAACGGCTTTGTCTTTTTCACCAATACCGGATCGCGTAAGGCACAAGAGCTAAAAGGTAATAATAAGATTTCATTGCACTTTCCCTGGCACAATCTGGAGCGTCAGGTGATCGTGTACGGTGAAGCCGAGCCGCTGCCGACGGCTGCGGTTGCTAAATACTTTCTTTCCCGTCCAAAAGAAAGCCAGCTGGCTGCCTGGGCTTCAGCCCAGTCGCGTCCGGTCTCCTCTCGCCAGGCCCTGATGCAGACCTTCAACAGCATGAAAAGCAAGTTTGCGAAAGGCGATATTCCGTTGCCGGATTTCTGGGGCGGGTATTGTGTTAAACCACATCAGATTGAATTCTGGCAAGGGGGAGAGCATCGTTTGCATGACCGCTTTATGTATCGTAAAGACGTCAGCGGACAGTGGCAGGTTGAACGTCTTAACCCGTAGTGTCATACCCCATGCGCTTCATTGATACCCATTGCCACCTCGACTTTGACGTACTTAAAGAGAGTTTGCCACAACACCTGACAGAGGCGCAGGCGCTGGGTGTCGGGCAATGGGTGGTGCCAGGGGTAACACTGGAACAGTGCCACACATTGCCTGTTTTCGCACAGCAGCATGCGGGCGTGCACATCGCCTTTGGTCTTCATCCTTACTTTATGGCACAGCACAGTGCCACAGATATGTCTGACTTAGCAGCGCTTGCCCATCAGCATCGTGCACAGTTGGTGGCAATTGGTGAGTGTGGTATTGATGCCATGGTGGAGGATATTGACGCGCAGCAACACCTGTTTATTGAACACATCGCGCTGGCCAATGCGCTGGGTCTGCCGCTGATTGTGCATCACCGCAAAAGTCATCATCTGTTGGCGAACGCCTTTAAACGACTGTCCCCTCAAAACGGGGGCGTTATTCATGCTTTCTCTGGTTCATTGCAAGATGCGCAGAGTTATCTGAAGCTCGGGTTTAAACTCGGTGTGGGTGGCACCATCAGTTATCCGCGAGCGGCGAAAACCCGTACCACCCTGGCGCAAGTTCCGTTGGATGCATTGGTGCTGGAGACGGATGCACCGTCGATGCCGTTAGCGGGTTATCAGGGACAGCCTAACGTACCGAAACGCATGGCGGAGGTATTTGCGCATTTGTGTGACATCCGAAAGGAACCTGCACAGCAGCTTGCACACGCGCTTTACTCCTCTTCTGCTGCACTGTTTCGGATCTGACGTTTCACTTCCCAGCGTTTCAGCGCGCGCCCTATCTGCCAGGTAAAAATACAGGCAATGCCCAGCATCAGCAGTACCACGCGACCCAGCTCATGAAAATGACGGTGGCTTTGTGCCATCGCAGCTTCCGTTAAGTATTCTACGCTGACAAAGCCAATGGGCTGTTGCTCTGCGTCATATATGGGTTCCACAATGGGTTGCTTTGACTGAGCCAGTCCGGGCAGGTGGCGGGGCAAATCGGTTATCTGAGGTGGCGCATTCTGGCCATCATTACCAATAATAAACTGGCCCTGGTGGTTGTAGACTCTGACAGACAGCACATAGTCGTCACTGGCGAGGTGGTTGCTCAAAGCTCTGAGCTGGGGCGTATCCATGCGGCTCATTGGCAGAGCGGCATTCAGTGCCAATTGCTTAGTCAGGCTGCGGCCAGCGTGGTCGGCATTGCTGTGTAACAGCTGATGGGAGCGAAAACTGGTGTTAAATGCCAGCCAGGTAATGGTTAAAAAGCACACTGCAGCGATGAGCAGGCGCAGTAGTCGCCGATTGCGTGAAGAAGAAAGGGTTTCAAGGGCTTGTGTATTTTTCATAGATCTTGTTTGCCTGCTGACATGCCACGATTAAGATGTTAAAAAGGGCGCATACCGTTACCAAGCAAGTATTCACACATCGGCTCAATGAGCCGGATATGACCCCAATCAGGAGTATCCATGTCAAAGTCACTCGCGTCAATCCAGTTGCGTGCCACGGCTGAGCCTGCTCAGCAGTGCCTCACTGTAGCAAATTGGTATCACATTGAAAACGATGATCAGCTAAGACCTGGCAGCAGCCCGTTGTCTGAAGGTGGTCAGTACCTGTGTTTTTTTGGCGCTGAGCTCAGTAGTGCCAATGTTCTGGAGATTCTACGCTTGTGTCAGCAGGCGGATATTGAGGTCGCCAGACTGGCGCTATATCAGCCAACAGCAACGATGACGCCTGGCCTGGTTGTATACACGCATTCGGCACGCGATGTGCGTGCACCCATTCGCGCTTTAGCGGCTCAGTGTGGCCTGCAAGGTGCAGCTATCAGCCAGCCGCCCAGTTTGCTTAAGCCCGGGTTACTGGTAATGGATATGGACTCGACGGCAATCACCATCGAGTGTATTGATGAAATTGCCAGACTGGCCGGGGTGTATGATGAGGTTGCTGCTGTGACCGCACAGGCCATGGCCGGGCAACTGGCGTTTAACGACAGTCTGTATCAGCGTGTTGCTAAGCTGTCCGGCGTCGAATTGCCGCTGATTCAGCAGCTCAAAGACAACCTGCCGCTGATGGAGGGGGTTGCCCAGCTGTGTGCGGTGCTCAAAGCACATCACTGGCATCTGGCGATTGCCTCCGGTGGCTTTACCTGGTTTGCCGAGGCGCTAAAAGCGCCGTTACAACTGGA
The DNA here is from genome assembly GCF_001482385.1 of Pseudoalteromonas rubra. Taxonomy (NCBI): domain Bacteria; kingdom Pseudomonadati; phylum Pseudomonadota; class Gammaproteobacteria; order Alteromonadales; family Pseudoalteromonadaceae; genus Pseudoalteromonas; species Pseudoalteromonas rubra. The sequence goes on along the minus strand of NZ_CP013611.1, from coordinate 1,945,480 downwards.
TGCCGTGTTTGCTAACACATTGGAAATTGCCGACGATAAGCTGACTGGTAAAGTGCTGGGCGAGGTCGTTGATGGCAGCAAAAAAGCCGAGGTGCTTAAATCTCTGGCTGAACAGTTTGGTATTGCACCTAAACAAACCGTGGCCATGGGCGACGGCGCTAATGATTTAATCATGATGGCTGCTGCCGGGCTAGGCGTCGCTGTACATGGCAAACCTAAGGTGGTCGAGCAGGCCGATGCCGCGATTACTCAAGGGTCGTTGACTCAGCTGCTTTATCTGTTGAGTGTGCCGGTTTAGTTGTGAGTAAAAAAAAGTAAAGCGGGCAATCAAGCCCGCTTTGTTATCTACTTAACTTTCCTGCCAGATCTCCCGATAGTGTCTGTCTTCAAGCCACTGGGTAAAGTAAGTATCAAACAAGCTCTCCCAGTCGCCCAGCGTGATGTCATAGCGCTCTGTCACCGCAATGAAGTTGTCCTTATCATAGGGGGTCCATCGGCATAAAAAACGCTTCAAACAGGTACTCGTCGTAACCGGGGCGTTGCATCAGCTCGAACAGAGGTTTTATTTGTTGCTCAGGATCAGGCAACGAGCCTGAGCCCAGCACAAAAATGGCATCCGGCAGATCCAGTGGATCCAGCGCTCAGTTGTCCAGTTGTTCAAAGCACAGCGAAGTCACCATACAGCCAGTCGCTTGCAGCTGTTCTTTGAGCTCGTTTGAACCTCGTTAGTCTTTGCGATCAGCGTATCGCCACATTAGGCGATAATATGGGCTCTGAGGCTGTTGCAGTGCTTGGTAAAATACATTGATGCCATTGTTGGTAGGCATCGCTGTGTCCGTGTGAGTAAACTGCGCACTGTGCTGCATATCGCCCTCTTGCCAGAAAAGCCAGTCAATACTGGCGCTCAGACCGTGACGTTCACCACGGGCAATCCGGATATGACGTTGCTGCATATATCTGTCGAGAAACGCATTGGCTGTGCCGTAGTCACACTGAGAGGCTGTGCCCCGATACATACAGCCGCTGACATACGCATATTTAACGTCATAGTCAGCTCTGAACGAGGCAGTGCCCAGCTGTTGCGCTGAAATTGCTGGAAACTGGTTTGGGTTGGTGTCGCCTGAGAGAGTATGAATCAAGAATTAATGCCTAGTCATGATAATTACATCGAACCGTAATACATAATTATGAAAACATAATGGAGAAGCTGGAGGTTGGAGGAGTGGTAGGGTGTACTGATTTAACAGGATGTAAATAGTATCTCAACTTTTGACGGTTTGGTTACCTTTTGTTATCTTCTGCGTTTCGATCTACATCGATTTCAATTAAGGAAAATGTTATGAAATTTGTTTTTTATGTGAGCATGACGCTCGTACTACTCTTAAACTCTCTCAGTGCTTTATCCAGCGAGGGGTTATACTTTAAAACGAGACTGGGTGAGGAAATAAGACTGAGCCCTGCCTACATTAACGGTGAGCTTACCAGTATCTCCTTTGAAACTTTTTGCTATTCGAACAACGGATATTGCACAACATACGCACATACCAGCGATATAATGGAAGCCTTCGTCGACAGTGTTCTGAACGATAAACTCTACACTTATCGCTATGTGCCCTATGACCCCTGCATGGACCCACGCAATGGCTGTGTTCCACACGGCGTAGAGCTAATTGAAAGTGATACCAGCTCAGTATCTGCATCGCAGCGGGCTGTTGAAACGTCTAGCAGAAACTATCGTCGACAGCGTTCAGAAGCACCACAACAGGAAAAGGGACCAGTAGAGACCATGTTGAACGGTGCTGCACAGGAATTTGGCACCCAGGCTGTAAGAGCGCTCTCAGAGCATCTTATGAAAAAAAATGGTACATCGACAATTCCTAAAATGCTTGTCCAGGCCTATAAAAAATCTGGTGGTCGAGAGATCCCCTGGACGGTGTGTGAAGTGAAAGAACACGGATGTATCACCGATGAAGACGTGGATATTCAGGTCGTTCCACCGAACAAGGTTAAGGTAAAGTACAGTGCGGAAATGAACACTCAACAGCAGCAAGAAAGGGTTCATGCAATTGAAAACTCATTCCGAAAGTTTTTCGGTAATTCTGATTACGTCTGTACATTCGGTTATACGGGGACGCTTCCTGACCTGCAAAGACAAGTGGTATGTCAGTGGGTACCCTAACTGACGCAATGAATCAGACAGATGACAAAAATCATACAATAGTAGCGTTATCAAGTTAAACAATACAACGTTCTGTAAGGAGAGGTAATTAACCTCTCCTTACTATTTCTAATCAGAGAAACTCCCCCCTGCACTTGATCAACGGCGTCGACAGACGAGCCACCTGAGCCCAGCAAGCCGGCTTGTGCCATGGCGATAACCAGTTTTGCCGAGGCAATGCCCCGATACATACCGCCGCTGACATACGCGTATTTTACGCCATAGTCAGCTCTGAACGAGGTGGCGCCCAGCTGTTGCGCTGAAATGGCTGGAAACTGGTTTGGGCTGGTGTCGCCTGAGAGAGTATGAATCAAGGGTCAATGCCAGAGTATGGTAATTACACTGAACCGTAATACATAATTATGAAAACATAATGGAGAAGCAGGAGGTTGGAGGAGTGGCAGCAGGGTGTACTAGCTTGACAAAATGTAAATGATTTATTTTGCTGTTTGATCCTTTGTTTACCTTTTGTTATCTTTTGAGCTTCGATTTACATCGATTTCAATTAAGGAAAATGTTATGAAATTTATTTTTTATGTGGGCATGACGCTCGTACTACTTTTAAACTCTCTCAATGCTTTATCCAGCGAGGGGTTATACTTCAAAACGAGACAGGGTGAGGAAATCAGGCTGAGCCCATCATACGTTAACGGTGAGCTTGACAGTATCTCCTTTGAAACTTTTTGCTATTCGAACAACGGATATTGTACAACATACGCACATACCAGCGATATAATGGAAGCCTTCGTCGACAGTGTTCTGAACGATAAACTCTACACTTACCGCTATGTGCCCTATGACCCTTGTATGGACCCGCGCAATGGCTGTGTTCCACACGGTGTGGAGCCAGCTGAAAGCGATGTCAGCTCAGCATCCGCATCGCAGCGGGCTGTTGAAGCACCCAGCAGAAACTATCGTCGACAGCGTTCAGAAGCACCACAACAGGAAAAGGGACCTGTAGGGACCATGTTAAACAGTGCCGCGCAGGAATTTGGCACTCAGGCTGTAAGAGCGCTCTCAGAGCATCTTATGAAAAAAAATGGTACATCGACAATTCCTAAGATGCTTGTCCAGGCCTATAAAAAATCTGGTGGTCGAGAGATCCCCTGGACGGTGTGTGAGGTGAAAGAACACGGATGTATCACCGATGAAGACGTGGACATCCTGGTCATTCCACCGAACAAGGTTAAGGTAAAATACAGTGCGGAAGTAAATACAAGGCAGCAACACGAAAGACTTTTTGCATTGGACAACTCATTCCGAAAGTTTTTCGGTAATTCTGATTATGTCTGTACATTCGGTTATACGGGGACGCTTCCTGATCTGCAAAGACAAGTGGTATGTCAGTGGGTACCCTAACTGACGCAATGAATCAGACAGATGACAAAAATCATACAATAGTAGCGTTATTAAATTAAATAATGCAACGTTCTGTAAGGAGAGGTGATTAACCTCCCTTACTATTTCTCATCAGAGAAACTCCCCCCTGCACTTGGTCAACAGCGTCGACAGACAAGCCACCTGAGCCCAGCAAGCCGGCTTGTGCCATGGCGATAACCAGTTTTGCCGAGGAAATGCCCCGATACATGCCGCTGACATACGCGTATTTTACGCCATAGTCAGCTCTGAACGAGGTGGCGCCCAGCTGTTGCGCTGAAATGGCTGGAAACTGGTTTGGGCTGGTGTCGCCTGAGAGAGTATGAATCAATGCCCGAGCATGATAATTACACCGAACCTTAATACATAATTATGAAAACATAATGGAGAAGCAGGAGGTTGGAGGAGTCTAAATTATCGTCACAGGAATAGGGTATTTATCATCATCTAGTCGTATTGAATAGTGAAACAAATGACTTTAAAGTACATTTTCTTTATAAGTTAAGGATTTAACTATGAGCTCTTATCGGACTTTACTATCACTCGCCGTACTTAGCGGCAGCGTTTTTGCTAACCAGTCACCGACACAATTCGAAGGCACCTACTTACTCAATATGGATAACCATCACAATGGTGTACTGCTCAATGAGCTGACCTTTGATTTTACGATGCAGGGGTTTAGCAAACACTTTATCGCTACGACAGAGAACAAAATTCTGTCTGGCTCCACTAGCACGAATGGCACCAGTATTCGTTTTGAAGTGAGCGATCTAGTATCAGGTCAGAGTCAGTATTTCTCTGGCCACCGCGGTGCATCAGGACACTATCAGGGCAGCTGGCACAGTGACGATGGACGCGCGGGGGACTGGGGCATGGCGAATGCGGCTGATGAAGCATTCAGAACCTGTCAACAAATTTTGGATGCCGGTGCAAGTATCGGCGATGGCGTGTATCAGATTGTCGACGATAATGACGAACCGCTCTCTGTGTACTGTGATATGACAACCAATGGGGGTGGTTGGACACTGGTTGGCAGTTACCCAAATACTGAGCCGGGCGGCAAGGCGCGGATCTCAGATTACGGCACAGTCCCCGAAACAAACCATCTGGCACCGACCAAGCTGTGGTTGTATCAGGGCGATTTAGCCCGGTTTGCGGATGCCCGTGAACAAATTGCCTGCCCAGTAGGCACAGGCTGCAATAACAGTAAGAATGCTTTTGCCGACAACCTGACAACGCAAGAGCTGGAGCTGATCCGATATTCATGGGGCTTCCTAGATCGAGGAGATTACATGAAGGAACTGAGAGATATCCCTGGCTGCCGCACTGATTATGATGATGCCAGTACGGCTAAAATTGGCTGTGTGAATCCGGACTATCTGGCCTGGGATGATGATGTGTATCGTAGCAGTTACCAGGTGGGTTGGCAGATTGACTTGTATGGTACCACTCACTGTTGGGTTGCTCGTGGCAGTTATAACTCAGACAGGCTGGGTTCAACGTCCTGTATTTCTCGCGTAGAGCCGAATAACGAAACCTTTGCATTACTCTGGATGCGATAGGCGCGGCGAATATGGGGTGAAGAGGTTTGCCCCATTTTGAAGCAACTCGCAGAATGCGCCTAAACAAATCTGCACCTAATCAGTCATCTTGTTACCTGGAGTTGCACGTAAAAGACTTGCACTTAAGCTTTTGTCTCGTTAACAATCAGATCCTACAGATGCAAAGGTGGGTGGATTAATTCGTGCTCAACTTTTATGCTGTCTGACCGATAAAGAAAAAACACATGTATTAAAAGGATATTTTTATGAAAGTGGATACAAGTGCATTGGCACAGTCACCGCTGCAGCATAATGGGCCAACAGCCCCGAAATCCCCCCCCAAAGATGCTGCAACGAGTACATTGGAACCCGATATTTATCATCGTTCCGGCGAGCAAGATCAAACCCCCACTTACAGTCGTCCTATGGTAATTGGGGAAGGGCGAACGATTGTTGAAACGGCTGAAGAAACCATCAAGAGAACGCTTGATGCCGAGTCTCAGCTTTATCTTGGTGGTGATATGTTTCATGCAGCTGACAAAATGGCTGAGCACTATGATGAAGTTATGGGCATGCTTGAACAGACCGACCCACAGTTAGCAAAGAAAAACTGGGGGTTTTCAGTAGACGAGCAAGGGCTGCTGAAAGTGAGTGGTAATTTGAGTGAGGATGAAATAGCGACGTTAGAAGAAAAGCTCAATAGCAACGACGCACTGGTCAAATATGCCAACGAAGTTAAAGATGCTTTCCTGAAGTATACAGAGATGGAGCGGGGGCCCGGGATCCCTTCCAGTAAGGGATGGGGCAAGTACGATGTGAGTAACGAAAATTTTGCCGATATTATTGATATGAAATCCCTGATGGAAGAAAGAGGGAGCAAAAGGGGGCAGATGCCTAATTTTGGTGAAAAGCTCAGCCTGCTAGATTTTGTTGATAATATGGGGGAGCAGCTTAAGAGCAAAGCGGAAGTCGCTTTTTTGGTGAATAAAGAGTGACTGGTAATAACGCATAACCCCGACAGGGTTATGCGTTGAAGGTTTGGATCTGCCTGACAGAGCAAACCTAAACTTGGCTAAACTAGGATTTAACGCTGGAAACCAGAGTCTGATCACACAAGTGGCCCAGAGTCACCCAAGTATGGTTCGCGCCGCCAATACCAATCTCGTCTATTTTTTGGTCCCCATTACTATCAAAGTTAGTTGGGACTAGGACACGCCAGGCACCGATTTCAATGTCAGAGCGCCAGGTGTTTTTGTATCCAAAGCTGTACTCGGTATGTATGACGTCTTCCACACTAGGAGAACATGGCCCTAAGTCCGTGCTATGTGTGATTCTGCCGTTTTCATCCGTTACCACGGTGTAATCGCGCTCAGAGCTGGGATCATTCAACCTTTTTTGTATCCGCAATGTCGCAGTGGCATTTTTGATTGGGGCCCCCGTCGAGTCATTGATGGTGAGTGACCAGTTGAGCTTGCGGTAAGCCTGAGTTGTCAGGTAGCGAATTGCTGAATGTGGGATCCGGGTAACACCGGCTTCGCCAGTCACGTTGTGATCACTGATCGAGGCAACAAAAGACTGAACTGACAGGGTGTACTGATTGCTTGGGTTGACCGGCAATGCATCATTGGCCTTCACGCGCATGGTGAGCACCTGATTAGGTTGCAGATCAGAGATAGGAATTAACTCATTGGCAGGTAAAGGTACCCAACCGTTGTTGTAGATTTCGAAAATAAACTCATCCGATTTATTATCGGTAAAGTTGAGGATTAAGTCCTGACCATTAACCGCGGTAAACTGGTACAAGTCAATGTCATTCAGGCTGTCCATATTGGCTGTAATGACGTTTTGTCCGGTTGATAGTTGAGTGGCTGTGGTCACCGTATCATTGAACTCGTAGCTGTCCAGTTGTGTTGCTACGGCGGCACCAAAGTTAAAAGCAGAACCATCAGACTCAACTGCTTCAAAGAACCAGTAATAGTGTCCGGGTTCCGTTAAGGCGACAATCACTTCATCATCTATGCCTGGGTTTGCACTGGTACCTACGGCGCTGTAGGTGTTGTCATCATTATGACGCAGCACACTCAGATTGATATTGGATGCACCTGTTTGCCCAACCAAAAGCGCGGTTGTTTTGCTTCGTTCGGTGATTTCAAAGTGATAACAATCGGTATCGCCGGCTTTAAAACCACTTAACGTATACAAGTTACCCGTGCTCAATGTTGGGCAGACCGGGGTAATTGCTGTCGTATTTACTGTCTGGGCTTGAGCTAAGGGGTTAGTCTTGAGCTGGTGAAGGGGCGCTTTTTGAACTGGATGTGTCAGGATATCCGGTGCTGCGAAGCGTTCTACCTTACCTGCCGGGGTTAAATCATGCGAGTTTGCATAGGCTGATGACAGTACACTTAGGGATAAAACAGACACGGCTATTTTAGTTAATTTCATATAATTTTCCTTATTATATTATTGGGTTATCCGTTGTCATAAAAACATAATTTAGACTGGTACTCAATCTGTTTGTTCCTAATTTATTATCAAATTAGCTTGTATGAATCGACAGGATAAAGAGCGCTAATTTATGCTTTTGTACTTCAGTGTTTGCTGTAGTTTGGTAAATAAGGTTCAGACTAAGAGAGCTGAGCAGCCTGTGCTGCTCGTCCATCAGTGTGGGTTCAGGTGGACATCACTAAGTTATGGAAATGAAACTAAGCTATTTATATCTCGTCGCCTCACTTTTACCTCCTGCGTATGCCCGTACCAGTACTTGTTATGGGACAACGGCACATGGCTCGCTGGCTGATGGGATCGAACTGCCTAGGGCTGGCAATAACTTTGTCGGTTATAGCACGCTTGCGCGTCTGGCCGGGCGTACCTATGTGCATTCAGAGGTGTATGAAATTGTGACAGCTTCTTATCAGATGCTGGAAACAATACACCCAGATAAAGTCTATAAGTACGCTGAGACAGGTTTTGCCGACGGTGGGCAATTCAGGCCACACAAAACCCACAGCAATGGTTTATCCGTGGATTTTATGACACCCGTCATCGATGAAGCAGATCAGTCAGTGCACTTACCCACGCATCCATTCAATAAGTTTGGTTATCTTATTGAGTTTGATGAGCATGATCAGTTTGACGGTCTGGAGATAGGTTATGAAGCGATGGCGGCGCATATTGTCGCTTTGCACAAAGAGGCTAAGCGTCGTGGCCACGATCTGTGGCGGGTTATTTTTGATCCTAAATTACAGCTAAACTTGTTCAGTACACAGTATGGGGAATATCTGAAAACCCATATGCAGTTTTCTAAAAAACCGTCCTGGGTTCGTCATGATGAGCACTATCACGTTGATTTTGATGTACCCTGCGAGCCCATGACTGAAACCGGATAGTACGGTTTCAGTCATGGCGTTAATAGCAAATAAATTTATCAGAAATCTATCAGCGGCATAAAGGTGGCGTAGGCCTGCACAAATGCGGCTGGATCAGATTGCTTTAACTGCATGATGTTTGCCTCTGACATGATCTCAGGCTGACCGTCAAAGGCATCTGGAGTACCGAACAGTACATGGCTTGCCATTGCGGAAGCGGTAAAGTTGAGGCCCTGCAAATTCGCGATACAGCCGGTATCCGGTTGGCTCCAGATATCTTCAATAAAATTCTTCATGATCTCTGCGCCACAGGTGCTGGTACTGGCGTCATGGGTCTGGCTGACAAAAAGTACCCCATGATGGGTTTGTGGAAGCTCAACATAACGCTGATTAATGTTAGTAAACGCGTTTTGGATGAGCGACATATAAGTATGTGGTGTTTGCGGGTCTAAATCGCCATTGAGTGCGAGTGTGGGCATGTAATGGTGCATGGGTTGATACACATAGGGGTCAGTGTAGCGATTACCCCAAACCTGTTTGTCCAGGTGTATCCGGTAGTTCATAAAATCCGGGTAACAGGCAATAGCGTCCTGACAATAAGCCAGCTTACTTTGCAAATCACGTTGCACATGATTAATTTCGTTGTTTGTAATGAGCTTTGAGACTACCTGTGAAAAACCGAGCGGGTCTTTTGCCGGGAGTTGCATGATCTGCTTGCCCAGGCCTTTAAAGACAAAATTATGCAGGTTATTCAGTGCCATTACGTCGTCGCTGTTGCAACGATTAAGGCGATGTAGGGTGGGGATCAGTATTTGTTCTACCGAGCGTGACAAGCCGAGGATCGAGAGCATTTGCAGTGCCTGGCGGTCAAAGTCCAGTCCCGGGCAGCTCTGAGTGGTAAAAATGTCATTCAGGCGCAGTCTTAGCTGCGACAGTGAGCTGAAATTTAACCGCGACTGACACCCCGTATCAAGCTGGCAGTAAGCTAACAAATCGTCCAGTGTCGCGTTAAAGTTTTCATCCCACAGGTCATTACCAAATTCGGCTGGTGGCAGCACTGAGTCGAGGATAATGGCCTGAGCACCGGTTGGGGCAACCTGGCTGAATCTTTGTGCCCACAGCGTGCCGTAAGAGACACCATACACATAACTGGGTTGCCAGTCTCGCACCTTACTTTTGCCGATCACATAATCCAGGTCCCGCGCCGCTGCTGTGGTATTAAACTCAAACAGGCCGTCTCCCCATTGCTGATGGAGATCATCAAAACAGGTTTGGGCATACTGAGCATAATCGGCGTCAAGCGGATTGCTGCAGGCCAGATGAGTAGACCAGCCAACGCCGCGATGTTCCAGCACGTATAAATCATAGTGCTCGGTAAAAGGTGCCAAGGTGGTGCCCAGTTGTTTTGCAAAAAAGCTGCCTGAGCCACCAGGTCCGCCTTGTAACAGCCATATCTGCCCCTTGCTGGTGCCTGATTTAGCCGGGTATTTAGAGACCAGCACAGAGATTTTTTTATCGTCGGGTGCCTGCCAGTTGAGAGGCACGTCGGCCAGCGTACAGGTGTTTTTGCCATCTGCGGATTGAAACTGCGTCGGGCACTCGCCCCAGTTAAAATCCAGATAGCGGTTAAAGTCAGATTGGGTCAACTCAGCGGCCTGACTGGTACTGGCCAGGGTGAGCATGGTGAGTGTGAAAAACGAGGTTTTCATGTTATTCCTTTACCTTGTTGTTAATTTTTTGTTTTGATGTTTTACATTAGCTCATATCCATTTTGTTGTGTATCGTTTTTTACCTGAAAAAGGTTCATTTTGGTATATGAAGTAAATGTACAGGAAGTAATCATCACAATTGCATCCGTTGTCTGTTACCGTTACAAAGGAGTACCATGTGCCGACTCATTAAATAAGGAAGTTACATTGCTCTGTACAGAAATCAGTACCTCACAAGTCCCCCAGGCTTTGTTACTTGAAGCGGATCCCTCGGAGCATAACATTCGTCAGTATATGCGGGATGCTTGGTGCTATGTTGTCAAAGCAGAGAGTCAAATTGTGGCGGCCTGCGTAGTTGGATCAAAAAACGTACCGTGTGTTGAGATTTTTAATGTGTCTGTGCTTCCAGCATTCCAGCAGCAAGGGATTGGGACTAAATTGCTGAAATATGTGCTGGCAGGGCTTGTTGAGAAACAGGCTATTCGGGTAGAGCTGAGTACGGGGGCATTTGGTTATCAGTTAACCTACTATCAGCGTTTAGGGTTTAGAGTGGGTAGTGTGGTTAAGGACCATTTTGTGCGTCATTACGCTGAGCCGATAATTGAAGACGGCATTCAACATAAGGACGCACTGAGACTCTATATCAATCTGGGCGACAGTGATGGGGTGTAAAACCCCCATCAGCTTGGGCTTAATATACCCAGATACTGTGAATTCTCGGGTGTCTGTTATTTTGACCTGAGCAACCGCTTACCCAAAAACGGACCTTCTTTCCCGCAAATTTAGCAGCCAGTAAGGTTGCGTGCATAGCGCTGTAGTTAGGGTGAGAAGGGACGATTGCATAGTACTCTGGATTTGAGCAGCCATCCGGGTTTCCCGTAATGTTGCTGCCGTGAACCATAGTCCAGCTGTTATTTACATAGATAGTTTGAATCTCGCCGAGACTGGTTTGCGCACCTGCATACACCTGACCAGAAAGAAGTAGCGTACATGCTGCTGTTAATAGCTTTTTCATTGTATTTCCTTTGTTATTAGCTTCGGGACGGACTCTATCACACACAGCGCTATACAGGTATTGCTTTGTGCCAGTTATTAGAGATAACGATTTATACAACCTAAAAGCTCAAGTTTTTGATATGTAAGTGGTTTAATTTATTTTTGTTGATTTAACAGGCACGGTTCAGTATAGTCGCGGTGCACATAATAACGTGGTGCACACTGTAACAAACAAGGAAATCTAATAATGAAAAATATAGTTTTAGTACTCGCACTTCTCTTCTTATCTGTGACTGGTTTTAAAGCACAGGCCAATAGCTACGTAGATACCTACCCAAAAGTGACCAAAGTATATGTTAACTCGGGCGGCCTTGCTTTGATCCGTATTGAGTCCCATGATAACTGGCTTGAACTGGGTAAAGTAGGTGATGCGAAGACGGATGCATGGGTTGCTATTGCACTGGCTGCGGCTCTGTCCGGGAAAAAAACCTGGATCCGTTATTATCCGAGCACATCCGGTTATCCCAGAGTGTCCGTTTTGAGCATTAGTGCTTAGCCAAATAACGCACTGGCTGCTGAAAATGTCAGCTTGCCAGTGCCTCATCCTTCTGGCGTTCTGATAGTTTACGCCTTCCTCACGCTGATCCTGTTCATAACCTGATAGCGTCTTCCTTTACTTGCATAGCCTTACACGTTTGTCACCCGGGTAAGTTTGACGTAACCCCATGATTGGTTTTTCTATCTGGTCTGACCATTTTATTTTCCTTTTTTAAATCATCTAACTTGTATAAAGTTTAGACACTTTGCGAGGGCTTTTCTGTATTACTTTTAGCCGCAAAGCGCCGAATTTTGACAGTTGCGCTTGATTTTGATAACGTAGTGCACAAATTTGGTATGACCAATTTACCTTTAGGGTTGGGCTTACCGGATCTGTTTAAGTAAAGAGTGAGCTGGATCAGCGCCTTGCCTGAGTTTTGACGGGCAGAGCAAGTACAGCTGGCTTGGGGTTTCACCAATAAACTCGGCGTTTAATCAATGTCTTTAAAGATAAAAGCAGCGAAACTATCAGATGTGATTCTGGAACAACTGGAAAACATGATCCTCGAAGGGTCGTTGATGCCAGGTGAAAAGCTGCCGCCGGAGCGTGAGCTGGCCAAGCAATTTGAAGTGTCGCGGCCATCACTGCGCGAGGCAATTCAAAAGCTTGAAGCAAAAGGGCTGGTTACCCGACGTCAGGGTGGCGGTACTTATGTGAAAAATCAGCTTGAGGAAGGTCTGACTGATCCCTTATTTGAGTTGATCAGTAAACATCCCGAGTCACAATTTGATTTACTGGAGTTTCGTCATGCCCTGGAGGGCATTGCAGCTTATTATGCAGCCATGCGTGGCACACAAACCGATCTCGATAAAGTGGAACAGAGCTTTGATGACATTGCCAGTGTTGGTGATGATCTGGTGCAAAAAGCCAGAGCCATCAACACTTTCCATTTTACCGTAGCAGAAGCATCACACAACGTGGTGTTGCTGCATCTGATGCGTGGTATGCAATCTTTACTGGAACAAAATGTATTGCAGAACTTAACCGTGCTGGTGCAAAAGCCAGATGCCAGTGAACAGCTTGCTCATCATCGCGAAGTGTTAAAAAACGCGGTGATCGAAGGTAAGCCTGAGCAGGCACGACTGGCCAGTAACGCACACTTAGCCTTTATCGAAGAGGCGTTGCTGGAAGCAGGACGAGAGCGGTCGCGTATTGAGCGCAGTTTGCGTCGCACTAAAGCGCAGTAATAGATAAACAGAGCCATAAGCTAACGCTATAGAATAAATTCGTATTTTAAACATAAGGAACACTCCATATGTCTGAAGTCAATAAATTTGACGTAGACGCGCTAGAAACCCAAGAGTGGTTGCAGGCGCTTGAGTCGGTTGTAAAAGAAGAAGGCGTAGAGCGCGCGCAATTCCTGCTTGAGCAGGTACTTGAGCAGGCGCGTCTGGATGGCGTTGATATGCCAACTGGCATTACGACCAACTATGTCAACACTATCCCGGCAGATCAGGAACCTGCCTATCCGGGGGATGTGAATCTGGAGCGTCGTATTCGCTCTATCATCCGCTGGAATGCGATCATGATCGTACTGCGCGCTTCCAAGAAAGATCTGGAGCTGGGCGGGCATATGGCGTCGTACCAGTCGTCAGCTGCATTTTATGAAATGTGTTTCAACCATTTCTTCCGTGCGCCAAATGAAAAAGACGGTGGCGACCTGGTTTACTATCAGGGTCACATTTCACCAGGTATCTATGCCCGTGCATTCGTTGAAGGTCGTCTGAGCGCTGAGCAGCTGGACAACTTCCGTCAGGAAGTAGACGGTAAAGGTCTGTCTTCTTACCCGCACCCTAAACTGATGCCTGAATTCTGGCAATTCCCGACCGTATCTATGGGTCTGGGTCCAATCGCGTCTATTTATCAGGCTCGTTTCCTGAAATACCTTGATGGTCGTGGTCTGAAAGACACTGCCGAGCAGCGTGTTTACGCCTTCCTGGGCGACGGTGAAATGGATGAGCCGGAATCTCGTGGTGCGATCTCTTTCGCGGCCCGTGAGAAGCTGGATAACCTGTGTTACCTGATCAACTGTAACCTACAGCGCCTGGATGGCCCGGTAATGGGTAATGGTAAAATCATCCAGGAACTGGAAGGTCTGTTCAAAGGTGCTGGCTGGAACGTCATCAAAGTGGTATGGGGTTCAGGCTGGGACAAGCTACTGGCAAAAGACACTACAGGTAAGCTACTACAGCTGATGAACGAAACCATCGATGGTGACTACCAGACGTATAAAGCTAAAGATGGGGCGTATGTACGTGAGCACTTCTTCGGTCGTTATCCGGAGACTGCGGCACTGGTTGCTGATATGACAGACGAAGAGATCTTCGCGCTGAAGCGCGGTGGTCATGAGCCTTCTAAACTGTTTGCTGCATTCAAAGCGGCACAAGACACCAAAGGTCGTCCGACGGTGATCCTGGCCAAGACTGTAAAAGGTTACGGCATGGGTGAAGCGGCGGAAGGTAAAAACATCGCCCACCAGGTGAAGAAAATGGACATGACGCACGTTGAGCACCTGCGTTCTCGTCTGGGCCTGGAAGATCTGGTATCTGACGAGCAAATCAAAGACTTGCCTTACCTGACACTGGAAGCAGGGTCTGCAGAGTACGAATACCTGCACGCACGTCGTAAATCACTGCATGGTTACACGCCACAGCGTTTGCCTAACTTCACAGAAGCACTGACGCTGCCAGAGCTGGATGCATTCAAGCCGCTGCTTGAAGAGCAAAAGCGTGATATCTCAACCACCATGGCCTATGTCCGTGCGTTGAATATTCTGCTGAAAGACAAAGGCGTAGGCAAAAACATCGTGCCTATTATTGCCGACGAAGCGCGTACTTTCGGTATGGAAGGCCTGTTCCGTCAGATTGGTATTTACAACCCGCACGGTCAGAACTACACACCTCAGGATCGCGACATCGTTTCTTACTACAAAGAAGCCACGTCTGGTCAGGTACTGCAAGAAGGTATCAACGAGCTGGGTGCAATGTCTTCATGGGTGGCTGCTGCAACGTCTTACAGCACCAATGACCTGCCAATGATCCCGTTCTACATCTACTACTCTATGTTCGGTTTCCAACGTGTTGGCGACATGGCGTGGATGGCGGGTGACCAACAGGCACGTGGTTTCCTGTTAGGTGCGACTGCAGGTCGTACAACGCTCAACGGTGAAGGTCTGCAGCACGAAGATGGTCACTCGCACATTCAGGCAGGTACTATCCCTAACTGTATTTCTTACGACCCGACATTTGCATTTGAAGTTGCTGTTATTCTGCAAGACGGTATCCGTCGTATGTACGGCCCGGAGCAGGAAAACATCTTCTACTACCTGACACTGATGAACGAAAACTACCATCAGCCTGCAATGCCTGAAGGTGCTGAAGACGGTATCCGTAAAGGTATCTACAAGCTGGAAAGCTATGCAGGCGATAAAGCGCAGGTACAGCTGATGGGTTCAGGTACCATCCTGAACGAAGTACGTAAAGCCGCACAGATCCTGAGCGACGATTACGGCATTGCTTCAGACGTATTCTCTGTGACGTCATTCAACGAGCTGGCACGTGACGGTCAGGACGCTGAGCGTTTCAACATGCTGAACCCAGATGCAGAGCAAAAAGTACCTTATATCGCAACGGTATTGAGCGACGCACCAGCAATTGCGGCCACTGACTACATGAAGAGCTATGCCGATCAGGTACGTGCTTTCATGCCAAGCGAATCATACAAAGTGCTGGGCACCGACGGTTACGGTCGTTCAGACAGCCGTGAAAACCTGCGTCGTCACTTTGAAGTGAATGCAGGCTATGTGGTCGTTGCTGCACTGAGCGAGCTGGTCAAACAAGGCAAAGTTGAGAAATCAGTAGTAACAGACGCTATCAAGAAATTTGATATCGACACAACCAAAACCAACCCACTTTACGCATAAGAGGCTAAGTGATGGCAATCGAAATTCATGTACCAGATATTGGCGCCGATGAGGTTGAAGTAACCGAGATTTTGGTGAGCGTTGGCGACACGGTAGAAGAAGAGCAGTCGCTGATCACCGTTGAAGGCGACAAAGCGTCAATGGAAGTGCCTGCTGCGCAAGCGGGTACGGTTAAAGAAATCAAAATCAGCGAAGGCGATAAAGTATCGACTGGCTCATTGATTATGGTTTTTGAAGCAGCGGGCGATGCGCCTGCTGCTGAAGCGGCACCAGCACCAGCAGTAGCTCCGGCTGCTGCGGCGCCTGCACCGGCAACTGCTGAAGTGAAAGAAGTTCACGTACCAGACATTGGTGGCGACGAAGTTGAAGTCACTGAAATCCTGGTTGCGGTTGGCGACAGTGTTGAAGCTGAGCAGTCTTTGATCACCGTTGAAGGCGACAAGGCGTCAATGGAAGTACCAGCCCCATTTGCTGGCACAGTCAAAGAAATCAAAGTTGAAATTGGCGGCAAAGTTGCAACAGGCAGCTTAGTTTTTGTATTTGAAACAGCGGGTGCAGCAGCCCCCGTGGCAGCTGAAACCGCACCAGCGGTAGCTCCTGTTGAAGCGACGCCTTCTTTGCAGGAAGTACAGGTACCGGATATCGGTGGCGATGAAGTTGAAGTCACTGAAATCATGGTGGCAGTGGGCGACAGCATTGAAGAAGAGCAGTCGCTGATCACCGTTGAAGGCGATAAAGCCTCAATGGAAGTACCAGCGCCATTTGCCGGTACGGTCAAAGAGATCAAAGTTGCAGCGGGCGATAAAGTCTCTACTGGCTCGCTGATCTTTGTTTTTGAAACGGTTTCGGCAGCGGCACCAGCACCGGCAGCACCAGCGCCTGCAGCAGCACCGGCTCCTGCGGCGAAAGCTGCACCAGCTGCAGCGCCTGCACCAAGTGCAGCGAAAGACGAATTTGTGGCCAATGATGATTATGCGCATGCATCGCCTGTCGTACGTCGTCTGGCACGCGAGTTTGGTGTTAACCTGGCACGCGTTAAAGGCACAGGTCGTAAGAACCGTGTTCTGAAAGAAGACGTTCAGAACTATGTGAAAGAACTGGTTCGTAAGGTTGAGTCTGGCGAAATCAGCAAAGGCGGCAACTCAGGTGGCGGTGAGCTGGGCCTTATCCCTTGGCCTAAAGTCGACTTCAGCAAGTTTGGTGAAGTCGAAGAGAAGAAACTGTCTCGTATTCAGAAGATCTCAGGCGCTAACCTGCACCGTAACTGGGTTCAAATCCCGCACGTGACGCAGTTCGATGAAGCTGATATCACGACGCTGGAAGCATTCCGTAAAGAGCAGAATGTGCTGGCTGAGAAGAAGAAAATGGGCGTGAAGATCACCCCGTTGGTATTCGTGATGAAAGCCGCAGCGAAAGCGTTGGAAGAGTTTCCAACCTTTAACTCGTCACTGTCAGAAGATGGTGAAAGCCTGATCCTGAAAAAGTATGTGAACATCGGTGTGGCGGTCGATACGCCAAATGGCCTGGTTGTGCCTGTCTTCAAAGACGTCAACAAAAAAGGCATCATCGAGCTGTCTCGCGAGCTGATGGACGTCTCTAAGAAGGCCCGTGAAGGTAAGCTGACGGCTGCTGACATGCAGGGTGGGTGTTTCACTATCTCAAGCCTGGGTGGTATCGGCGGTACGGCGTTTACGCCAATCGTGAATGCGCCAGAAGTGGCAATCTTAGGTGTGTCTAAGTCTGAGATGAAGCCGAAGTGGAATGGTAAAGAGTTTGAGCCGCGCCTGATGGTGCCGCTAAGCTGTTCATACGACCACCGTGTTATTGACGGTGCGCTGGCAGCCCGCTTTACTGTGACCCTGGCCAATTACCTGAGCGACATTCGTCAGCTGGTAATGTAAGCCAAAGCAAAACCGCATGACCCCAGGTTGTGCGGTTTTGTCATATTTTTACTGTCCTGTCTGATATTTGGGCGGGACATCTGTGGGTGCGAATGATACACTTTCGCGCAACAAAAAACTCTCTCTGGTTGTTGGTGGCAGCGCTTGCCGATGATCAGGCACAATTGGGTGCGGATACTCACTCGAGTAGAGTCCCGTTCGAATAATAGTTAAGGTAATAACATGAGCAACGAAATCAAAACTCAAGTTGTTGTACTAGGCGGTGGTCCTGGTGGTTACTCTGCAGCATTCCGTGCAGCAGACCTAGGTTTAGAAGTTACATTGATCGAATCTCGCGATACCCTGGGTGGTGTGTGCTTGAACGTAGGTTGTATTCCTTCAAAAGCACTTTTACACGTGGCTAAGGTAATCGACGACGCGGCGGAAATGGCTTCACACGGTGTGACTTTCGGTGCTCCTCAAATCGACCTGGACAAAATCCGTAGCTGGAAAGAGTCTGTAATTGGTCAGCTGACAGGCGGTCTGTCTGGCATGGCGAAAATGCGTAAAGTTAAAGTGGTTAGTGGTTACGGTAAATTCACTGGCTCTAACTCTATCGCAGTTGAAGGTGCTGACGGCACAACCACTGTAAACTTCGACAACGCCATCATCGCTGCGGGCTCTCAGCCTGTAAACCTGCCTTTCATCCCACAAGATGAGCGTATCATTGATTCAACTGGCGCACTTGAGCTGAAAGACGTACCAGAAAAGTTACTTGTTCTGGGTGGTGGTATCATCGGTCTTGAGATGGGCACAGTATACCGTGCACTGGGCTCGCAAATCGACGTCGTTGAGTTTGCAGACCAGCTGGTACCTGCAGCTGACAAAGACGTTATCAAGATCTACCAGAAGTACGTGAAAGACAAGTTCAACGTGATGCTGTCTACTAAGGTTGTTGCAGTTGAAGCGAAAGAAGACGGTATCTATGTATCGTTTGAAGGCAAGCAAGCACCAGAAGGCCAGGTACGTTACGACAAAGTATTGGTTGCTGTTGGTCGTACGCCTAACGGTAAACTGCTTGACGCAGACAAAGCCGGTGTTGCGGTTGACGAGCGTGGCTTCATTAACACTGACAAGCAAATGAAGACGAACGTAAACCACATCTACGCGATTGGTGACATCGTAGGTCAGCCTATGCTTGCGCACAAAGCAGTTCACGAAGCACACGTTGCTGCAGAAGTGATCTCTGGTAAGAAACACTACTTCGATCCTAAGTGCATTCCTTCAATCGCGTACACAGATCCAGAAATCGCATGGGTTGGTGTGACTGAGAAAGAAGCGAAAGAACAAGGCCTGAGCATCGAAACTGCGGTATTCCCGTGGGCTGCATCTGGTCGTGCGATTGCTTCTGCACGTACTGAAGGTCAGACTAAGATGATCTTCGACAAAGAGACTGGTCGCGTGATCGGTGGTGCAATGGTTGGTATCAACGCTGGTGAAATGCTGGGCGAGATCGGCCTGGCAGTTGAGATGGGTGCTGACGCAGAAGACGTAGCACTGACTATCCACGCTCACCCAACGCTGAACGAGTCAATCGGCCTGGCGGCTGAGATTTTTGAAGGTTCAATCACTGACTTGCCTAACAAAAAGGCAGTGAAGAAGAAGTAATCGTTACTTCTGAATGAACTAAAAACCCGGCTTAAATTGGCCGGGTTTTTCGTGTCTGTTGTTCGTATTATTTTGTGACTTTTTACATCATATCATCACATTCTGGACATCTGGAATTATCTGACTCCATCGGCATACAGCGTTTCACCGTTTTGGGAAACTTACAAATATCACCCACATCAGTATAGCAGCGGTTAAGATTAGACCAGCCACCGGCACCACCGGCGATATGAGGAGTGTTGGCATTGTGCAGACTATGTGCTGCCGGGCTGAGGTTTTTGAGTTTCACCTTTTTTAATTTCATAGCAATATTTCCTTTGCAGTATTTTTAGTGTTAAAAGTCTATTTTTGTACCTTCGTTAACATTTCTATCGGCTATTTATCTATAAGTCAAGGTTGAACGGTTGAATTTTGAAAGGCGCTGCGAGCTATTGCCATGGACTGAGTCGTCCTGTATGTTGTTTTCGTTGAACAGGTTAAGGGCAGAATTCACTTTAGAAGTCTCACTGCGTTCCTGTGAGCAACAACACCTGCAGGGCCGTTTTCATCTTCGAGACACCCACATTATATGACCCGGTTAAAAACTACGCAGCATTGTGGGTGTCGGGCCAGTATGTTAGCGTGGGTGGACCTATAAAAATAATTATAACAAGGACTTCGTCATGGGAATTAAGCCGTATCATGCTGGCATTATTGGATTGGCAATAAGCTGTAGTGTACATGCAGATAAAAATGATTTTGATGCCACTTTGGCGTGCTATACACAACCTGATCAACCTGGGATCGCCGTGCGTATTGAGCAAGGCAACAAGCTGCTATACAGCGGTGCAAACGGCCTTGCTGATATCAAGCGTAAACGGCCACTGAATACTGAGCAGGTGTTTCAGATTGGCTCTATCACCAAACAATTTACGGCGGCGGCTATTTTGCAGCTGGCAGAGCGCAACAAACTCTCGCTTCAGGATCCGCTCGGTAAGTTCATACCCTCATTGAGTACCGACTATGGTAAATTAACCCTGGATCGGGTGCTTTCACATACTGCCGGTTTACCGAACTATAATGAAGGCCCTGAGATCGGCGCCAAAATGGCACATTACCGCACTCTGGATCAGATCCTTTCTCAGATTGTACAAGCTCCGATGATTTATCCTTCAGGAGAAGGGCACACCTATTCCAATACTGGATATCTGTTACTTGGCAAGGTCATTGAGCAGGTATCCGGGTTAAGCTACAAAGACTATCTGCAACAGCATATCTTTACGCCACTGGGAATGAAAAACTCCCAGGTGCTCACCAAAGGTACAGGAGGCGATGAAGTAAAAGGCTATAGCTCAGTTGACAGTAAAAGGACACCAGTTGCTCCATTTCATGTTGATCGCAGCTGGATTTATTCTGCCGGCGGCATAGAAACAACCCTGGCCGATATGAGCCGCTGGCATCATGGTTTAAAAGGCGGAAAAGTCGTCAAACCAGCTTCATATCGCGCTATGGTAACCAGTGCTATCCTGAATGATGGTACCCCAGCCACTTATGGCTATGGCTTTTACCTGCGGCCGCTGGCCGGGCTGCCAAGTTATTTTCATGAGGGGGGAGTCCCCGGGTTTTTAGCCATGACGGTGTACTTTCCAGAAGCCGACTTATACGCGTTAGGCCTGAGTAATCGGGATACCCTGCATCCGGGCCCTGCACTGCTGGATATGGTCGCGCAGTACCTGAACATAACACCAAAGCCCTTGCCAGATACAGAGCTGAGCCGTTTTGCCAAAGCCTTAGTTGGCGAGTATCAGTCAGCCGGGCAGCAGTCCCTGAAAGTGACGTTTGAGAAGGGGATTCTGTACGGGCAAAAAGGGCAAGGTGAAAAGCGCAAACTCATCGCCAGAGCCAATCATGCTTTTTCTTTTGAATGCACCCAGAATTACTATCAACTTAGTGTAACAGAAGGGACAACCAGCCTGACGCCTGTTGGGCTGTATCGGGGTAAGGGTAAGCCGTTGTTTAAGTTGTAAGCGCTTCTGCTTACAGAACACGCATATTTGAGCCTTGTGTTTGACTACAAAGATTCAGGTGGCCCGCTTTTGGTCTGTGAGTAGATACCGGCTCAGGGCCGGTATGACGGAGGTGTGGGGCGGTATGGCGGTTGTCAAATTGACTTCGCCCCGCCAGAGCCATTCAACCATACTGGAAAAGGCCCTGAGCGAACAGAAAGTGCGTGGCACAAGGTTACTCACTTTCTTGATATCTGCGCCTAAGCATATTTTACCGACCAATCTTCTATTTCGTTGAGCACTTCATCAACGGTTTCTTTAAGTTCGTCGCCCATTTTTAATACTTCATTCGGGTATTTATCCTGCATTAAGGTCATCAGGGCATAGTAGGTGGGCTTAAAACGTTCTTTCAGTTCATATTGTTCAAACCAGCGCTCGACCAGGTTCGTCTGGCCTTTGGCTAGGAATGGAACTATGAGATCTGTATGCAGGGGGTGATCTGAGCTGTTAAGCCCGTCATTCTGACTGAGTAATGCGTCCATGGTTTGGGTTGCGTCTTGAAAGTGGTTATTCCACAGCATAACTCGAATGAGTACGGCAGTGGAATTTAGCGATGGGTTGTTTTCCATTCCCTGCCTGGCGTATTGCAAAGCCGTAGATTTGTTTATTGGATCTGCCTGGAAGTAGTAGCACAGTGCCAGCATTGAATAAACAACACTATCCTCATTATTGCTCAGGTATTGTTTAAAATAGTCGATTGCTTGTGAAAGGTTTGTTTTGCACATGTTTAGAAAACCCAATCTGTCCAATACAGATTCTCCAGCGTCCAGAGCGGATAGAAAGTGTTGTTCTGAAAGGTCATATTTACCTAGTTGATAGTATATTTCACCTATGCTCCTGTGATAGTAGCCTGGGAAATTGTTTATCAGTTTAGATTTTGCGGCTTGCAAAGCCGTTAGGGCTTTATCCCATTGAGCTGAATCTTGATAAATGCCGTGCAACCCCATTGCAGCAACGACATTTGCAGGCTCTCTGTCTGTGATTTGCTGAAATACCATCTTCGCATCAGCATCTTGGCCCGAACTAAAGTAGGCAAAGCCTTTAACTATGAGGGCTTTAAAACTGTCTCTTTCTTCTAGCGTTTCAGCAAGTGTGAGTAGTTTACTTGATTTATTTTCTTTATCCTTGGCCATGGCGATCTGGAAAATGCTCAGCATAGGAAGTGCACTGACAGTATGTTTAACCGCCTCTGTCATATCTGCCGGTTTGTCACTTCGCAGCCACTCAATCAGGATCTGTTTGTTTTTATCACCTTCTACATCTGTGATATCAATTAGCTCTTTACTCAGCGCAGTATGTCCCGCACCGCTCAGATACTGCTGGGTTTGCTCAAGAATTTGTTGTTTGTCTGTGTGCTCAAGCTGGTCACTGCATAACAATGCATTGGCAAAAGTCAGTGTCGCTTGGGGATGGCACGGGCCTGTGAGTTGCGCAAGAAAAGACTGGCTGCGATGCTTTAGTTCGTCGCCAACACACCAGACTTCCATAAAGCGCGTCAGCCAGAGGACCCGGTTTTTGTCCCGGCGTCTGCCGTAGCGCATCAGGTACCAGATATTAAAAAAGCGTTCTTTGATGCGATACAGGTTATTCTTGCCATCGGTTTTGATTTTCTCGATGACCCAGTTTTTCTCCAGCTGGCTGAGCTGGGCCGAGATATTTTTACTGGGCAGACGAGTTTTTTCGGCTATCTCTTTGGCTGAGATGGCATCCCAGTGCAGTGCGATGGCGTTGACTATGGGTTTTTGCTGCGGCGCCAGGTCGTCCATGCGGTGTTTATAAAGTGGCGTGGTCCGGTCTATGGTTTCTTCCAGCAGAGCATAGGTCTGGCCGTTGGCCCCTTCCATCAGAATATTAAACAAAATAACCAGCGTGCGCGGAATACCGCCCGTTAAGCGCCGTATAGATTCAATGCGCTGCGGTTCTTGCTCAAGGATAGCCAGCAACCTTTGTTCTTCACGTTCACCACTGTGACTGGCCAGTGCCCGCAACAGCGCCTCGGTATCTGGCTTGTCTAATCCGGCTAGATTGATCACTTCAAAGAACTGGTAAAAAGGGGCCTGGTGGTCGTAAAAGGCTTCCAGGCTGACCGCCGAGCCACCTATCAGCCTGAAGTAAGGATTGGTGGTAAGTACTTCCCTGAGTATTTCTGTTTCTTTGCGGTTAAAGTTTTCGAATAGTTCCACCAGGTTATCAATAAATAACACAACCCGTTTGTCTTGCTTTTTGAGCCGGTTACTCAGCAACTGAATCGCGGCTTTAGGGTCTGGATCCTGGCCCGCAATGGCATCCAGCCCATCCAGCAGCCCGGCAAACTGGTCGTGATAATGCTCTTCCAGCTCTTCAGCGACGCGCTCCCAGAGCGCAAACAAAGAGCTGATCCCGTATTCTTCTTCTTTAAAGGTGACAGGCAGTAGCCAGGTGTTCAGCACGTCACTTTGTGCAAGCTCTATGGCAAGGCGTCGCAGCAGGGTGGTTTTACCGGCGCCGCGCACGCCCTGGATCAGGTAATTTTGTTCGGGCACCTCTTTGTTGGTGCTGGCAATGGCACGCCAGATTTTTTTGTATTCTTTCAGGCGGATCACAAAGTGCGTTTTAATGAACTGGTCTGATGCATTTTGTGCGTTGTATAGCTTTACGCCTTCTTTATAGTCGTCGAGTTGCATAGCGCCTCCACCATTCTTTGAGCATGGGCGAGGTGAACTGATAACACTGCGCCTGATTGATAAAAATATAACCATCGTGGATCAGACAGTCGATCACGTATTGGCAATTGATTTGCTGATACGGGCTCGCCTGCGAGAGGTTAAACAAGTGGGATCCCGGCAGCTCGGCATGCTCACACATCGCTGTTAAAACGTCACTTGCCAGTGCTTTTTCGCTGTCCGCAAAACGGTTTAGTCGTTCTGCCCAGTGATTAAAGTGAGATTGATACTGTATCGAGAACAGCTTGTTGTAAGCGGCGTCAATATTTGTCGGGCTGACAGAATCCAGTCCTTCATCAAAATACACATCAACCAGCTGCATCCACAGGATCTCGATGTAATAGGGCATCAGCCAACCAACCTTGTCGAGCAGATAATCCTGCGCTGTGGCATCAATCTGGATGGGCTCCTGTTCACGGTAGTTGAGCGTGTTGATAAACTCGCGGCCCTGAGCCTGGCTTAGTGGCGCAATAGACACCGGGATGAGCACATTGATGAGATCTGACAGTGCCATTTTGCTCACCAGCGTGTCCAGCCCAATTGAACCCGTCAGCACAAACTGCACATGTTGGTTGAGCCTTTGCTCTGACCACAATTCACGACAACCAGATAAAAATGACTCCGCGCTTTTGTGATCTTGCTGATCATAGATTTTCTCAACAACATCCGGGAACTCGTCAATGATTAGCACCAGTTTTTTGTCCAGTGTCAGTGCATTGAGGGCGGTGCTGAGATCTCGGTGAGTGAGCTGACGGTCCGGATGATCAAACTCGATACCCGTGGCGCCGACTGATACGCCGGTAATGCTGCTGCAAAACTTGTCAATTTGATCTTTGCCCCATTTAAAAAGGCTACTCAGTTGGTCGGTAAACTCGGAGCGGAACAGGTTATCTATGATCTGTTTGTAGTATTCGTGGGCCTTGTTGATCAAATCCAGATAACTTAGGTAACACCGAGATTTCAACTGCTTCCCTGATATTCAGGCATACCTAGCCTAGTCATTCTATTGAGTACTTTCACTTTGATCATCGCTTCAGTGTGTTGCTGATTGAATCCACGACTGACCAGCTTGTCACCCATTAGCTGTTTGTATCGGTACATTGCCGTTTCCGCCAGTGAACGTTGATGGTAGTTCACACATTTTTTCCACTCACTGCTGCCTATATGCTTTGTTAAAATGACCGCGCTGTTGCGAGCATGTCCATCCTCCCACAACTGTGCGTTACTCCTTGGTGGGATCACTGCTTCGGCCTTTTTAGCTGCTACTTCGGCATAACAGCCTCTGGTATCATAGGCACCATCTGCTTTAACTGAGCTGATCTTCCTGCGCAATGGTCTGAGTAGGTCACCCAAAACTTCTGAATCAGCTACAGACACTGTGGACAACTCAGCGCCTACGATTTGGTGTGTATCTGGATCAACTGCCAGGTGTAGCTTTCGCCATGTTCGGCGCTTGTTTGCACCATGTTTTCTTGCATGCCACTCACCATTTCCGTACACCTTCAAACCAGTGCTATCAACCACAATATCAATGCCTCCGGATGCACTGGAGTGTGGCCTATAGCGAACTGCCAGCTCTGCACTACGCTTGCACAAACAACTATAAGTTGGCGTATCCAAATCAAGCTTCATCATTGATATTAGTGACGAAACAAAACCCTGTGCAGCTCGAAGAGACAAGCGAAATACAGCCCGCAAAGTCAGGCAGGTCTCAATTGCCAGTTCAGAGAAATGATTAGCCCGGCCTTTACCGCCGTGATGTTGCGTGTTGTTCCACTGTTCAATCGCGTCCTCGGAAAACCAAAGTTGGATGTTACCTCTGGCGATAAGGGCTTTGTTGTATTCGCGCCAGTTGGTGATACGCTTTTCTTTCAAAGTTCAGCCTCTGTGTTTGCTTTCGAGATCTGATCACATAAGGCTAAATTAGTTCAATGATTTAGGAAACAACGCCGTATTCGTGCTCGGTTGCACAGGATTGCACGATATTATAGAGAAACACGTAGCCATCTGGCGGGTTGTCTTGCAGGTAAAACAGCATAGACGTTTTACCGACACGCCGCGGGGCAAGGACCAGCAAGTGACTTCCGTCTCTGAGCCGCCGCAACAGCTTATTTTGATCTTTTTCTCTGGGGAAATATTTATCACCCCGAACCACCTGACCCGCCATAATGCCTCCTGACAAAATATTTATAGCTAAAATATAGTGACAATAAAAATATTGTCAAAAGATTTAGCTATAAATTTTTTGTCAGGAGGCATATAAGGTGTGGTCAAAATTGCCCGAATGGCCTTTGCGGTATCCAGCCCAATGCTGTCAACTGCGCCTGGGTAGCACTAAATGCGGCTTCAAAAGCATCAAAACTCGATTGCAACCTAGCTGACCCTGTTTAGCTTATCGTACTCATCCAGGCTCTGTCGCAAATCTCTTCTCCTAATAGTTTTGTTTGTTATTTTGATTGGTGACTAATAAAAAATATAAAAGGAAGGGAAATGAACAAATCTATTCTGAGTTTGAGTCTGGCGTCGATTCTGGGCACATTGAGCATGCCTGCCCTGGCATCGGATCATGCCAGTTTGCTGAAACAGGTTGAACCTAAAGTGATTGAGTGGCGTCGGGATATTCACCAGAACCCGGAGCTGGGTAACCGGGAGGTGCGGACCGCAGCTAAGGTGGCCAAGCACCTAAAATCACTGGGCATGGAAGTGGAGACCGGGATTGCTTATACCGGTGTGGTAGGGATATTGAAAGGTGCGAAGCCCGGGCCCACCGTCATGTTGCGTGCCGATATGGATGCACTACCGGTGACCGAGAAGAACGACCTGGCGTTTAAATCAACTAAGACGACCAATTATCGTGGGGTGGATGTGGGCATCATGCATGCGTGTGGGCATGACACCCATGTCGCCATGCTAATGGGCGCCGCTGAGGTGCTGGCGGGAATGCGTGATGAGCTGGCAGGTAACGTGATGTTTGTCTTTCAGCCTGCTGAAGAAGGCGCACCAGAAGGGGAAGAAGGCGGGGCAGAGCTAATGCTTAAAGAGGGGATCTTTAAAAAGTATCAGCCGGAAGTGGCGTTTGGTTTGCACATTACTTCTAAGCTCAATGTCGGTCAGCTGGGGTATCGCAGTGGCCCGACTATGGCCAGTGCCGATCGCTTTGAGATCAGTGTGAAAGGAGAGCAAACTCACGGTTCTACACCCTGGGCAGGTGCCGATCCCATTGCCGCTGCTGCGCAAATTGTCTCCGGGGTGAATCATATCGTCAGCCGTCAGATCAATATCACCAAAGAGCCAGCCATTGTGTCATTTGGCAAAATCGCCGGTGGGGTGCGCAATAACATCATTCCCGAAGAGGTGAATATGGTAGGGACCATTCGTAACTTCGACATGGACAACCGGGCACAGATCTTCGATAAAATTACCCACACTGCGGAGCACATCGCGCAGGCTTCTGGTAACACCGCAGAAGTGAATATCATCGAGGGTTATCCGGTAACCGTGAACGATCCGGCTCTGACTGAGCAAATGTTGCCGACATTGGAGAAGGTGTTTGGTGCACAGGGCATGATTGAAATGCCTAAGGTGACGGGGGCCGAAGACTTCTCATTTTACGCCATGGAAGTACCCGGATTGTTCGTTTTTCTGGGCGGAACAGCAAAAGGCATCGACCCCAGAAATGCGGCCAGTAACCATTCCCCTTATTTCATGGCCGACGAATCGTCGTTCAAGCTGGGCACGCGGGCGCTGACCCAGTTTACTCTGGACTATATGCAGCAGGCAAAACAATAGACGCCGTAAGCTAGGTCTGAAACGCATGCTGCCGGGCTCGTGCTTTGTGACAGCGGATAAGCTGCATGGAGGGAGACAAAATGATGCGACCAGGGTCGCATCATAACTTAAAGCTTAGTGACAGGTATCTGTACCGCAGTTCGTATTGTTTGGACGTGATGGGCAAGTGAAAGAACCACATTGAACAACCATAGTATGGATGCACTCACGATAGAGAGAGTATTTATCACCACCAGCGATTTCGGCTGTTTTTGTTGCCGGGATAGCTGACAGGTCTTTCGATAGACTTTTAAGTTTCTTTTTAGATATTTTAAGTTTCATTGTTATTTCCTTATTTTTCATTTCTGCATTAAATGCGTGAAAATATTTACATTTTGGTGGGGGGGAGTCAACAAGGTTTGTGAGTATTTTTGTATAATTTGTTGTTTTGGGTAGTTTTTTTCTTATTTTCAGTGAGCCCGTGGTGATTGGCAGGGCTCAACATTGGTTATTATAACGTTAAAAATTAACTCTCTGAGCTAAATACTTACAGCTCGATAGATTGAGCATGATGAAGTTGATTCCCAGGGTCCAGCTGACGTTTCAGCTGCTGTAACCTGGCATAATTTTGTTTGTAGTATAAATGCTGCCAGTTCGGGATATCGACATCGGCATAATTCACATAACAGCCATCCATCACCTCGTCGGGCAGCGGCCCTTTAGCGCCGTACATGGCATGATAAAAGCCATTGATCCAGCCAATATGGTAGGGGTCCTGGGCCGCATCAAACCAGTAGGTCTGATACTGTAGTTTCATAATGGAATCGCGGTGGGAAACGGCAGTGTCGGTATCTGATAGCGCGTTGATCTGGCCGCCATAAGAAGACAACTGCAACATGCCGCCTGGGCTCAGATAGTCGCCATGGCGCAATGTTTGCCAGAGTGTTTGAATTTGTGCGTCGGGAAAAGGCTGTTTCATATAAGCCGATTTATTCTTGCCCCGTGCGCCAACCAGTGTCCCAGCGCCATACTGAGTGCCATACCACCAGGGCATGCTAAAGTAACTGCCCGGTGGCACCGGGCGCTGAGGGGCGTTTTCTTGTTCCTGCAAGCCCATATGATTGGTGGTACGTAGCCCCTTTTTTGCCTCCGTGAGTTGTTCTGGGGTAAACAAGGCATCGATAAATTCATCAATCAGGGCTGGATCGCCACTACAATACAGGGATAGTCGAATGTCGCCGCTGCCAGCCACCGAGTTGGGTAATGCCATCGACGTGTGCAAAGCATTAAACCGACTATTGGGGCCGTTATGTGCGTACCAGAATTCGCCATAATTGCGCAGCAGCTGGGCGAACTGGTCATAATCGAACAAGTGCCAGGGCAGGGCAATTTCCTGTAGGTGGATATATGCCGGCACAGGGGGCAGGTCTTTAAAGAAATACTTAGTGACTATGCCAAAGTTGCCTCCGCCGCCGCCCTGATGTGCCCAGACGATTTCGTCAGCTTTTGCTGATTGACCTTTAAAATAGCTGCGCGGGTAGTTGGCCTGTCCGCCCCATTGATCAAAGGTGATTAATTCTACCCCCACCAGGTAGTCACTGCTGAGTCCGTATTGCCTGGAATGAATGCCGAATCCGCCACCGCAAACGTGACCACCAACACCGACGCCAAAGCAGGAGCCGCCAGGAATGATCACGCCAAATTCCTTAAACAGGGTTTTATAGGTATGTCCTAAAGAAGCGCCTGCTTCAACGACATAGTGATCATCGCTGCGATAGACTCGATCCATATTGCTAAGGTCAATAACCACACCCTGATCATTCACCACAAAGCCTTCATAGCAATGTCCCCCAGATCGCACAGTGAACCTGAGTTTATTTTCCACGGCTTCCCTGGCTGCCATGTAAACTTCATGGGCAGAGCTGCATGCCGCGATATAGCCTGGCTGATTGGGAAACCTCAGGTTAGAACCGGTGAGCATAGAGAGATATCTGGGGTCGTCGGCATACACTTTATGATACTGGCCGTACTGAGGACTGGCGGTAGCCGGGTTGCTGAGCATGAGAGGGGCTGCACCGACGGCACCGCCCATAGCCAGTGATGATTTGAGAAATTGACGTCGTGAGGTGGCGATATGTTCGCCTGATTGCTTTTTATTGTGTTCCATAAACACTTCCTTTTTATGTTGTATAAAATGAGGGGACGTAAATGGGATGATTTTTACGCAAATTGAATGTATCAGATACCGGATCGGGAAAGTGTAAAAAACAATCAAAAAAGTGTCATGATGCGAAAAGTTCAAGATGCCGCCGATGTGGGTCGGCGACGGATGGCTTATTCAACAAGTATTTGCAAGATCAAATCATCAAAGTAGCTGTCATTGTCGCTGCCCTGATTACGCGTCCCTCGCAGGACAAACTCAATATAGGCCGTCCCCTGAGGTAGCAATGTTTGCCCGGATACGGTTGTCCACTGTGCAGCTGTGGTGTTGAGTTGTTCACTGTCACTCACCCTTTGTCGACGGTTATCAAGGAAACGCAGCTGAATGGCAGGCACATCCTTGCCACTATAATTGCGAAGTTGACCGCCATAACTGACGCTGACCCGGCCAGCTTCGATTAATCGGCTGTAGTGTTGTACAGACAGTGTCTGACTGATCTGGCCCTGAGCGGATTCGCCCGTACACACGCCACCCACGGCAAAAAACCGCTCGCCAGTCGCAGGGGGAATAGAGTCACATTCTTGAACCGTCAAAGATTCCACCGGACCGGCGCCGCTCCAGCCCTGAATGCCGGCTTCGGCGCCCGGGTTTTGCAGCAGGTTAGCTGAGTTGCCTGGTTGCTGGGTAATGTATTCTTCCGCCACGCCAGCAGGTCCCTGATCTGACACTGTGGCGCAGTTACTTTGCTCGGCCAGCTTGAGTGCTAAGTTGTCAAAATAGCTGTCATTGTCGGTCCCACTGGTGCGCTGGCCTGTCAGGACGAAATCAATATAACGGGTATTGGCGGGCAGCGGTGCCTCCTGGGCATAGGCCTGCCAGTTGGCAGTCCCGCCTTTAACTTCGGGTGTGCTGCTCAATAGCGCCAGATCTGCATCACGAAATTCAAGGGCAAAAGCGGGAATATCGCTGCCACCCCAGTTACGTAGCATGCCCGAGTACAGGGCTTTTAGGGTGCCATTGTCAATGCTGGCTGCCCAGTTGCTGACATCAACACGCTGATATGCGCGTCCGCTTTGGCGTTCATTATCACAGACACCACCGACGGCAAAGAAGCGTTCTCCCTGATAAGGAGAAACGGAACCACAGGCTTTATCTGTTAGGCTTTCCAGCGGCCCGTCACCTTGCCAGCTGTCGGTGCCCAGTTCTGCACCCGGGTTTTGTAACAGGTTATCGGTCAGTTGTGCGCTATCGGTGGTGGTAAATGAGTGTGGCTGTGACCAGTCGCTCCAGGCCAGAGAGCGGTCTCGCATGCGCATGCGGACGCAATATTGCGCGCCAGGCGTCAGCTGACCCAGTGCAAAGCGGTTAGGTGCAAGGCCTGCACGGGTATCAACCCCATCCCAGATATTTTCATGCTGATACCAGGTATCGATCAGCGGCTGGCTGAAGTCATCGCAGTGAGTGCTCAATTGCCAGTGCGCAGCACCAAACAGATCTTTATCGGGATCTGCAAATAAGGTTGCAACTGCATTGGCACAACTGGCCGGGACTTGTCCTGTGGGGGCCAATATTTCAGGCGTAAACGGTACCGTGTTGTTTAATCTTACAGTCAGGGTGTCCTTGATCTGACTGTTCAGTGGCACTTGTTCATCACCCATTGAAATGCGCTTGAGCTCAAAGGCCGGGTCATCACCGGCGGTAATATCTACCACCACAAAGCCATATTCGTCTTCACTGACTGAGAATTCCGTGTAGTCGCGCTGTGCAAACTCGCCAAAGTAATCCAGGTTGCCACCGGCGGAAGCCACATTCACCATAGTGTGATTATGATCCCGGCTGGTGCCTCGAGAGTAGGCGTGAGTGTGGCCAAAAAAGTGAATGCTCGGTTTGTTGCAGCGCGTTGAAAAGGCCTCAAGACGTTCAACAATTTTACCGCTGTAATCGGTCTCACCGGCAATCCACATTTCTGATTTATGCGGGTGGTGCATCTGGGCGAAGACAAAATCGGTTTGTGCACGCAGACAGGTTTCGGCCAGCACTTTGTCCAGCCAGACGAGCTGTTCATCAATACGGTAATTGGTATTGGTGTCGAGTGACAGCACCCGGACATTGGAATGGTCCTGATACCACCAGTGTTCTTCATAGCCGGGTGTACCGTTTTCTGGCAGCCGGAAGTATTTAAAGTAGGTTGGAGTATCACGCTCGTGATTGCCGGGGGCAGGATACAACGGCACTGAGCTGGCCAGCGCAGCAATGGGTGAAAAGAAGCTGGTGCGCCAGCTGTTGTAATCCTGGCCATTGTCGACTAAATCACCGGGGATCAGGGTCATATTCAGGCCATCGTGTAACTCAAGTCCCAGTGCCTGTTGCACATAAGGCAATACACCCTGGTTAATGATCTCGCCAAATTTGCCCGGGTTCCCCGAGTCGCGTTGCATGTCACTGACCGCCAGAATGCGGCTGCTCTTCTCGGCAGAGGCCAGCGGTGGGGTTCTGAACTGGTGAACATGACTGTAAGTATCGCCGGTTCTGACCCGGTAGAAATACACGCTATCCGGTTCAAGATTTGTTAATTGGACCTCATGGATACGACTCAGCAGATAACCTGTATCACTGGTACCGCTGGCTTGCTGGCCCAGCTCAGCGGTGGTGCCCCATTCTACAATGGACTCATCACCACTGCTGGTTTCCCATTTGATCCAGATGCTGGTCGGGGTTGCAGATTGCAAATAGGGGTGGACTGCCAGCCCGTCGGTGTGGGCGTGTGCCTGACCGAGCGCCAGCACCAGACCCAGACCCAGTATTCGCAGAGAATAGGTCATAGTATTTCCTTGGTAATTAAACGAAACGCGGGATTATCCGGGGAACAAGTGTATTTGGAATGTAAACGTTGTGAATTTTTAACGTCTTATTTATGACCCCCACTGGCAGGGGTCTGTGATATAGTTAGGCCATTATGCAGCCGATACGCACTCAGATGCGGGGGAGCCAAATGTGCGGGTAAGTGTGATCTTTACGTTGGCCTGGGTATGTTTTCATAGTGAGGCTTATCAGCCAAGTCGGCTTATGCACTTTGTCGATGACTGTCGTTCTGAGCAGCACAGTGCACTCAGACAGGGTTGCCAGGGCTATTTATTTGGTTTTCTTGATGCGCTCAAACTGAATCCACCGCGTGGGGTCGATGGTCAGTGTCTGCACGCCTGGAGCCCGGACACTTTGCTGACAGCACTGAGCAAGGCTATTAAGCAACAGCCTGAGCTTGGCAAGCAATTTTATTACGAGGGCATAGATGCATTCATTGACACTCAGTGTGGTGCACGGCCGTCATCATGAATGAATCTAAAAGGTCCGTAGCACTATGAAAAAAATCGCCATTCTGGTCGATGTCCAGAACATCTATTACACCACCAGACAGGCCTATGGCAGAAGCTTTGATTACAACGGCTTCTGGGAGGCGGTATTAAAAGAGCGCATTTTGTATCGTGCTTTGGCGTATTCCAGTGAGCCGAATGCACCTAAGCAGCAACAGTTTCAGAATATTCTCAGAGCCATTGGCTTTGAGGTTAAGCAAAAACCCTATATTCAGCGCGCCGATGGCTCGGCCAAATGTGACTGGGATGTGGGGATCACCCTCGATGCCATGGAATGTGCGCCACATTGTGATGTGGTGGTGTTGCTGACCGGAGATGGTGACTTCGATCTACTCGCCGAGCGTATTCGCAGCCGTCATGGCTGTGAAGTCGAAGTGTACGGCGTGCCTCAGCTCACAGCTAACTCGCTGAAGCGCGCGGCCACCCGTTACATTGCCATTGATGAACGCTTGTTACTAAACGCAAAGCCAAACCACAGTAGCGCAGGCCAGTAGAGGAACGACAGGATCTCCAGGTTTTCAAAAAAGCTGTAGCAGACTAGCACGGCCATCAGGCAAAGTGCTGTCTGGGCAGTTTTTGAGTCTTGCGATGCCCACAGTAAATAGACACTCGAAACAAGCATAGGGACAGCCAGCGCAACCGCACCAACTATGCCTTTAACAAACAACAACCCGTACCAGCTGTGGTGCGAGCCAATCGGCATAAATTCCACCATTTTAGGCCCGCGCTCAACAATGCCATGTCCCCAGATGGGCGCTTCTGCCTGCCAGCGCTGAATGGCAATGTTGGCCAGCGCTTTACGCACCCGCGTTGAGCCGGGACGTTGCTGTTTCACCGCTTCGTAGGAATCCATAAGCGAATTGTAGATGGGTTCACCGAGTAGCAATATGATGGGTACAGTAATACCAAGCAGTAACAGCATCCAGGGCTCTTTAAATTTATCACTGAACAGCACCAGTGGAAACAGCATAATGAAAATGGCGATACCGGCACGGGATTGTGACAGCAATAACATAGCCCAGCAGCCGGTAATGGCCCAGCGGCGCAGCTGCGCATTTTTTTCCTGCAAGCAAAACACCAGATATATGCAGGCCATAAAGCCGGCTGCCGGTGCCCAGGGGGTAAAGAAACGCCAGCGCCCGGCGCCCGTTTCGGGATTAATGCCATAAAGACTGACCATGAAAAACGTTTCCCCGGGTCCGCCAATAACTTTTAACGGCGACAGGAAGATATCGCCGGGTAGTTTCACGATGTAAAATGCGATAGAGATGAATGAAAAGATCAGGGTATGAATGGCGATTATACATACGCCGCGGATCACCACTTCTTTGCGAATTTTTGCCAAGGCTGCAATAACAGGGAAAATCGCGAGTAACGCCCAGCCTTTCATCCAGCCAATGGTGGACTTTATGGTTTTTCCTACGCCCAGAGACCACTCGCTATGGGCGATGAGTAAAGCCAGCAGCATGAGTAACATCGCGATGATCCACATCCAGATGATTGGTGAGAGTGGAGGGGGCTTCGCGCGTAAGTTCAGGTAACAACGCATTAGTACGACCATAAAAATCAGCCAGCCGATGACGGAGCCCATGACATACAGCATACCCAGCAAAAAGGCGGGGTAGGTCAGCACTAGCCCAGCCCAGACCAGCTTTTCTTCTGTGCTGATGAAGCGTTTCTCCTTAAACGGTAAGTAGGCAGTGAATAACATGCTTGCCTCCGGTTAGTCTGGTTGCTTCATCAAGGCGGAGATAATCACCCGACGCTTGTTGATCATCAATATCCCCATGGATAAGAAGATCATCGCGGCCAGTGCTGCCGCAATGGCAATGGACTTTTTCGGGGAATAGGAGTTAACCGGCAGTGATGGTGGTGACATCAATTGAATAACCGG
Source organism: Pseudoalteromonas rubra (assembly GCF_001482385.1). Classification (NCBI taxonomy): domain Bacteria; kingdom Pseudomonadati; phylum Pseudomonadota; class Gammaproteobacteria; order Alteromonadales; family Pseudoalteromonadaceae; genus Pseudoalteromonas; species Pseudoalteromonas rubra. The sequence goes on along the minus strand of NZ_CP013611.1, from coordinate 1,910,265 downwards.
GTATGAGGCGAAGACGTCCGCCTTGCTAGCTTCGAGTCTTGCGACTGCTGAGGTGAAAACGGCTTTTGCCAGATCAAACTCACGTTCTAGGCGTTCAAGTTCTGCGGCTTCCCGGGCATAAACTTTCAGTTTTTCGTTTAACAACTGAACCGCATTTTCCAGTTCAATCAGTTTTGCTTCAGACCCTTTTTTAGCGGCGAAGGCGCTGATCAGGTCGGCAAACAATTGCGCCCGATTGGGGTTGTTGGCCAGATCTGTGGTATGAAAGGCATGGGCGGCATTGATGCCTACCAGTCCCACCGAACGGTTTATGAGTGCCACTTTTGATTGGTCAAAACGGGCTAGTTCCGCTTTCACCATTGGGTGACCATCGTCCCAGCGTGAACGGTACTCGCTCAGTTGCGCAGCACTGTTATCCAGCTCAGACAGGTAGGCCCTGAATTCGCCATCCGATTGCAGTACAAACGCCTGACCAGCCATAGAGGGGGAGACCCCCAAGTCGACACTGAGCTGACTGACATAATATTCGGAACGCCCAATCTCAGCTTTAACAATGGCTACCTGCTCTTTCAAATTGGAGAGAGTGCGCATTTGCTGGTCAAGTTGGTCCCGACTGATCAGTAATGACCGTTGCTGGAAATCGGTGATGTTGTTCCGTGTGTAGTTGAGTCTTTCTCTGTACTGATCTAAGACAGACTTGATGCTGGCGTCACGGCGTTTTACTTCGTCGGCCCTGAGGTAATCAAGCTGGTTTTGCAAAGCGTCGTACAGGGCCCAGGCTTTGTTTTCGGCGATCCGTGGGCTGGCACCAGTGATCTCGATTTTCAAAATGGATGTTTGCTCAGTCAGGCGCACTTTAGGGCGGCCAAATGCTGCGGCAGTCATACCCATGGATTTGGCGGCGTTTTCGATCAGGTTTTTACTCATCAGCATTTCTTTGTAATTGACCTTGGGGTTATAGCCTTTACCAAACGGTGCGGTGGTTGAAGACACGACCTGACCAACCTCATCCAGAGAGACATTACTGTTTGCACCGGTTCCGGGTAGTACCATATCCAGGTCACTACGGTATTTTGCGGGTTGTTGCAGGTAGGCAAAGACCAGTAACAAAATAACGGCATAGCTAACCAGACAGGTGACCAGGTAAGGCTTATGCAGGGTGCGATAAATCGCAGATCTAAACCGTGAGTACGGCGTGGTTACCTGAAGTTGCGTGTTCATGAATCCTCCTTACTCAGCAAAGAGAAAGGTGCCACGATATCGAGCAGGGTTTTGGCGATATCACGCAAGTTAGTGATATCTGAATCATAGCAGGCTATCGCATCATTCGGCATAACATACGGGTTAACATGGTCGCGATAAGACATACGCATCAGCTCTTCTACAGAGCGCTCGACGACCTGGGTTTGGCCTGTCAGTGGATGATTGCTGACCAGCACGACGCGACGAGGGGCATTGGTATATTCTTTACCACCTACACAGTTCGCTGAAATCGCGGCCTGTAATAAACGGGTGCCATATGGCAGGTTACTTGAAAAACGACCTATTGCGGCATTAGCGTTACTCATTGACGAGTCAATCAGGTTAGACATAAAGACCCGAAAGCCTTTTGGCGTAATTTGTGAAGGGCGCACCAGGTTAGGTTGAAAACACCCCGTGCTGGGCACGATCACTTGGTCGCCTGCAATGAGCACGTGATCTGTAACAGGTTGGCCAGTTAATATACCACTCATATCTGCTTCGATACGCCAGCCTTGACGAACCAGGATCACCTGATCCAATTTGGCGTCGGGGCGCACACCTGCGGCAGCACGTATAGCCTCAGACAACAGGCGTTGTTTCGAATGGTCGCCAGAAGCTGCAATTTGCTCTTCAAGTAATTGAGCTGGGATTTTAGCGTTAATTGTGACGCGTCCTGGTGAAAAAACCGCCCCGGATACTGGAACTTCGATTGCAGCCCAGTTTTTAATTTTTATGGTGACATCCAGCGTTTGAGCACGAAATATTTTGGCACGGATCAGAGCAAGTTCCACCTTTTTAGCCAGTGCTGCTGTTGTCAGGCCTGCGGCATAAACAGGCTCAATGACAGGTAAGTCTAATGTCCCTGAGTTGTTAATGACATAATCGCCATTAAAGCCTTCTCCGTATTCCATATTGACCTGTATCAGATCTCCCGGGCTGAGCGGTGCAGAGCCCTGCAAATCTGGTGAACGATGGTCTACTGGAGTGACAGCGGGTGCAGACAAAGGGATTGGTTGATCAACCCGATAATTCGCTGCCGCGGCAAAGTCATCGGCATCGGTGCAGGTCAGGCGAGAGGCAAACACAGAATTGGATTGTCCAAATTGCGTGCCAACCGCATGCGGCATGCCGTAAAAGTCCTCGTCATTATAGTCCGGGCTGAGTGAGCACCCTGAGCCAAGGACACACAGTACGAGCGCACAAGTGCGGGTCAGCAGGGCTGTGATTGCAGTGGTTGGTCTCATAATGTGCTCCTTGGAGGTCTGTCTCTCTAAGTGGTCTTAACAAGATATGAGCACAATTTGAGCCAATTTTTAAAATTTATAACAATCAGACGCTTAAGGTTTTTTTTGTGTTTTTCTGCGTGGCTTTTTGTATTTTGCAAAGCAATTTCAAAATGAAAAGAAGCCAGCAAATGCTGGCTTAAGGGCCTCAGGTGCGAGGTGCAGTATCTGCGACAAGCAGATAAATGCGTAGGCCCGGGAGTGAGAGGTTAGCCTACAGGATGTTTGTTAGACTGGCCCACAGTGCGCATCGCCAGTTTTTCTGCGCGATTGTACAGCGATTTTGGCAATAGGCTGGTCAGGGCACAACACCAGGTGAGTGCTGTGCGGCCAGGCTCATCTAATAGAATGCGGATATCAGTGAATAGTGCCTGATGTATCAGTTTTATTGCGGCAAATGCATTGCGCGATTGTACGGCACGACGACTCAGGTATCTGAGCTGATAAGCGCGGGCAAGCGACCCACACTGTCTGAAAAACTTCGCATGGCTACGGCGATGTTTATTGACCGCCGTTTCCCAGCTCTGATATTGCTTTTTCAAGTTGGCGGACAGGCCGCTGGCATTAACACGATAAAAGGTTAAGGGTTCAGGGATCCCGGCGAAGATCGCCTGAGCATTTAGCGCCAGGCGCAGCCACATTTCTATGTCTTCGGACTGTCTCAGGTTTTCATCAAAGTACTGTCTCCAGCTGCGGGTATCGTCGTGAAACGCTACTTTTTCCAGTATAGAAGCACGAACCACCGGTGCTGAGCCATTACCAACGGGGTTACGACAAAAAATGGTCTTAGCATCTATGTTATCTAACTTTGGAAACTGGCCAATGCCCAGCTGTTTGTTGTCATCATCAACAAACAGCGAAGGGCAGTAGCTGACATCAACATGAGGATTACGATTTAAGTGGGCAACGTGTTTTTCAAGTTTATTAACTGCCCAATAGTCATCGGCATCCAGCAAAGCGATATAAACGCCTCGTGCATTTCGTATCCCCGTATTACGGGCCCCGGATAAGCCACGATTTTGCTGACGAATGATGTGGATACGGTGGTCTTTATAGTCTCTCAGGTAACTGAGTGTGTTGTCGCTGCAGCCATCATCTACACAGATCACTTCAAAATTCTGATAAGTCTGATTAAGTACTGAGCAGATACATTTATCGATATACTTTTCAACGTTGTACATAGGGATGATGATACTGACAACGGGTTTTGAGTTAATTACATAGTTAGTCATAATGGGCTCCGGATCATGAAGAAGATTTTGCTGTGCTGACGTGACAATGTTTCAGCGCAATGTCTGCCAATGGGAAGAGCAACCATAAGACGCTGCAACTAACCAGTACGGCGGCAAGTAAAGTGGGTTGATCTGGCTGTATCATTAACAGCCCGGTCAATGAAATCAGTAAACAGTAAGCATTCAGTTGGCATTCTCGAGTGAAGCGGCCATTTGCTCTCTGTATCACGGCGTAGCTGTCTGTCCAGGTTGTGCTGGTGGCAATTAAGCACAGCAGGCTGGCTGTTATGAAGCTCTCTTGCCAGTTTTCGGTGAACAACACTGGTACATACCAGGGAACCAGCAACGCCTGCATAATAAAAATGGTCGATATAACCGTTGTTATAACAATAAGTTGTTGTTTGTGTTTTGAGTCAAACACATTGCTGTTTTTCAGTTTACACACATAGGGGTAGAGTGCAGTGGTATAGGCTTGCGTCAGTGATATTGCTAGCCCGACTCCAACGCTCTTGGCAAAGCTATATAAACCGAACAGTTCCGGACTCAATAGGCGGGCTCCCAGAAACATATCCATGTTGACGCGCAATGAGCGCAGAATGTCGCTACCGACCATCTGAGTGGAGGCGCGAAGCAGACGAACAAACACAGGCTTACTAAATGTCCCTGTGATCGGTGTTGACTTGACGAATGAGAAGCAAACAAGCCAGACCAAAGTAAATGCCCACTTGCCAATCACGATGGCCATCAGACCAGCACCCAGGTATAGAGCGATGGCAAGTACCAGGTTCTCGACTATGACACCTATGCTGCTAAGCAAGCCAAATAGCCCCAGCTGGTTGCGGCGCTGCATTAAGTAGCCGCGAATGCACATAAATGGAAAAACCAGATAAGACAGTGCCATAAGGCTGACGGGCAGCGCGATATCCTGCCCAGGAAACAGCCAGATGGTGGTCAACGCCACAATAATTTGCACCACACACAACGAGCTACATAAGAGCCATTGCAAAATTAGCCCATTTTTCAAGTAAGCCGGTAATTCCTGATCGTTGGCGCGAATGATCTGCGTGCCAGCGCCAGAGCGCATTAACAGCCTCATTACTTCATGAATGGTCAGTGCCAGCATAGCAGCGCCATACTCTGCGGCTGACAAGCAAGCGGCCATGGCCATAATGCTTAACAGCCTGGATGCTTTGGCAACCACCTCTGTACCAATCAGGTAAGACGTGTTGCTGAGCAGGGTCCGCATTGTGCTGGATGGGTTAGTCATGGCATCGCGCTCTTTTTTATCAGATACCTTTACTAACCAAAATTTGTACCAAGGTGGGTGAGCACAAAAAATAAACCGGGAAATGATTTTAATTGTTTGTTTTATATGGTTTTAACAGTTTTCTTGAGGTGACTGAGCTCAATTTGAAGACAACAGATGGAGCAAGTTTAGTAACAGGAAGTGTTTGCAGATTGCATTTTGCAATGGCGATTTTGCAATTTGCAATCTGCACAGACAGCATGCTTGAGTGGATCAGGCACCGGTTTTATTGTCTCCCCATTGCTGTATTTTGCGATACAGCGTTGAAGGGCTAACTTCGAGTAAACTGGCAGCTTTCACCACATTGTCATCGCATGCTGCAATGGCCTTTTCTATGGCGATACGTTCAACCTCGGCGAGTGAACAAATCTGATTTTCAGAAGGAACTTCCGGTGGAAGGGGGGCTGCATAGCCACTTTCCTGCACTGCCACGGGTTGCGGCATTGGTGTGTCCTGAGCTGCAGCGGCGCTGCCAGACTGACCGTTAAGTAAAACCTGGGCATCGCTCGGCTTGAGCTTAAGCTGCATTTGTAACGTGTCTTCGGTGATGAGGGGACCATCGGACATTACCACACAGCTGTGGATCAGGTTTTCGAGCTGACGTACATTACCGGGCCAGTCATAGTTTACGATGAGTCGCTCTGCGGCAGATGAAAAACCAACAAAGACTTTGTTTTCGATTTCACTGAACTTGCTCAAAAAGTGCTGCGCAATTTGCAGGGCATCGTGATCTCGTTCATGCAATGCGGGCAAATCAATGGCAATGACGTTCAGACGGTAAAACAAGTCTTCACGTAACCGCTGATCGGCAATGGCCTGATGTGGTTCGCGGTTGGTCGCGCAGATAAAACGCACATCGACCTTTTCTTCTTTGCCACTACCGACCTTCTGGAAGGCCCCTGACTGGACAAAGCGTAAGATCTTAGCCTGCAGGTTCATGTCCATTTCGCCGATTTCATCTAAAAACAGGGTGCCGCCATCTGCTTGCGTGGCAGCACCATCGCGGTTAGTGACTGCCCCCGAGAATGCGCCTTTGATGTGACCAAAGATCTCTGATTCCATCAGTTCATTGGGGATCGCAGCACAGTTGATGCACACCAGCGGTTTGTCTTTACGTGTGCTGGCGCGGTGAATAGCATCGGCAGCCAGCTCTTTACCGGTCCCACTGGGCCCGGTGATAAATACATTAGCCTGACTGGGGCCTGCTTTTTCGATGGCTTTATACACCATTTGCATGGCAATGGAGCCCCCTACAAAGCGATAAAACTGCGATTTGATTGAGCTATGATAGCGCTGTAGGCTGGCCCGCAACATATTGCGTTCGGCGACCAACATCTTAGTCTGAACGGCTTGCTCAAGTGTCAGCTTGATATTACTGATGTCGAAGGGCTTTTGCATATAGCCCCATACCTTACCTTGGTTAATTGCGTCAATGAGATCTTCTACTTCGGTGAAGGCGGTGAGCATCATACGAATGGTGTCCGGAAAACGCTCGGCGACCTGAGCCAGAAATTCAATGCCGGACATATTGGGCATCATTTTATCTGAGACAACAACGTCGATAGGGTGCTGTTCTAACAAGGCCAGGCCTTCTTCTCCACTTGTCGCGGTGAACACCGTATAAGGCTCGCTTTTAAGCGCACGGGTGAGGGAGCGCAGAATAAGGGGTTCGTCATCGACGAACAGTAAGGTAATGTTAGTAACCGGGTCCATGTAATCCTGCCTAAGTTAACGCGTGTTAATAGAAGTATTACACAGTCCTAGACAAAGTGAAGCATTTATACACTGGACTTTTTGATGATAGATAAAACCGCCTGCGATGAGAGAGGAGCAGGCGGTTTAGCGAGGAACTGTCATTGTTTAATTGAACTGATGTGCTACCGTGGTGGCCTGCATATTCAGTTCGGTGAGTAAATGATTGCTCTGCAACATACCATCTACGCTGATCAGCAAGGTTTTGTAATTGACTGGAATATCCAGTGTCATGGTGATTTGTCCGGCGTTGTTAAAGCGCGCCGTTGCCAGCAGGGCTTTGTCGGCCATCGCCTCGTCCTCATAGCTTTCAACCACCTCATGCATGGCATAGACTTTTACCATCTTATTAGCCAGACTGTCTCCAAGCACATCCTGGCCACCCAGATCTAAGGTCACTGTTTTGCTGGTACTGAAGTTAAAATCCGCTTTGACATGCAAATCGTTAGAGGTTTCAGCCTGGCTGTCCAGCAATGTCGGGTCCGGCTCGTAACTTGGTTCAGGCTCTGTTGCCTCGACAGGTGTTGCTGCGTCGTTCTGCGTCTGACTTTGACTCTGTGTGGTGCTAGTAGATGCAGGTGTGCTGGTGTTATTTGCCGGTGCTGTGGCCGTATTACCGCTGCTGGTTGAAGTGCCTGTTGAGCCACCTTCACCACCGCCTCCTCCGCAGCCACTTAAAGTGAAACAAACCAAAGTTAAAGCTGAAAATTTAGTCAATGTATTCATGGTCGTATCCTCTTAATGTGCGCTGAAAGTGTGGGTGGTGCGTTCGTTGGTCATAAACCAGTCCTGGGCCTGCTCGCCATTACTTTCCACCCAGGTTTCGTAGGCAGGATACGCCCAAATCACGTCGAGATACTCTCTGGGGTAGTGCCAGTCATTACTGATCATCAAGGCCCAAGGCAGGTTCTCGGCTGTTCTGAAGTAGCGGCCCGCTTGCGCATCTGAGGTATCATCGGCTGTGCCAAAGCGGTTAGCATCAAACTTGTCTGTTGGCGGGTAATCTGCCATGTGGATTTCCAGTGAACGATCTTGTGTTCTGTACAGGAAGAAATCGAAATCGTTAATGCTCAGTGCACCCAGGTTTTGTTCAAAGCTGACATCTAAGGTGTATGGCACAGGTTCAAAGTAGTCGCAGGTCATCACCGTATTAAAGTGCTGGCACTGGCCAGGCTGATTTGTGGTGGTAAAAGTATGGGTGTTGCTCCACACCGATATCACGGCGTTAGTTTGTCCACTTTCTGCCTCTTTGTCATAATTTGTGCCATCTACAGTCAGGGTGGCTTGTTTTATCAAAGCCGGGTCACTGTTCATCAGGCGCAGACCAAAGCCATTTTGGTAGGCCGCACCGCGCGCCGTGATCCAACCATAAATGATGAATCCGCTGATCTGGTTGTCTGCATTGTAGGTAAAGCGAATGCGTTGTTTAACAACCAGGTCATTCATGTCGTGGTCGCCACGAGCAGGCCAGTTATCTTCGAATGCGAGTGTCGTGACCCCTTCTGCGCTCGGATAATATTGACTGTAGGCCCGGTTAAAGTCGTCAGGAAATTCGTCCTGTTCGTCTTCAATGCCGTCGGCATCGCTGTCGTTTTGCTCTGGCATCACCGTCAGGTTGAGCGCTGAGATGGCAGATGCGGGTGAGCTTTTTACGCTGAAGACGGCATCATTAAAGTCGTTATCTCCCCAGGTACGGGGTAAGTCTTCGAAGCCGATGACGACCTCTTGTTCCTCTTCATCCAGCAGCAATACACAGTGCTGACGTAAGGTTGCGTTGCTTTCCGGGTTGAGATCAGACAATGAATAGTAATAAGGGATCTGAAATGGTTTTACACCGGTGTAATACCAAAAGCCGTTTGCCGCAATAAAAAAGCCAATGCTGGTACCAGCCGGAAACTCACCAAGACTCAGTCGGTGGCCATTGGTCAGGTGTGGGTAGCTGAGGTTCGGAAAGATGATGGTTTCACGCACCTCTTCGGGTGTCTGGGGCGGATTGTCCGGGTCGAAGGTAAAGTAGCCGAATGAGTTTTTATAACCCGCGCCTTCATGAATGAAAGTCACAAACACTTCGGCGTCTTCAACCAGGTGTATGGTAGAACCTTCGTCACCTGTGATGAAGGCCTCATTAACTCTCGCTTCAGGCAGTGCGTTTTGGATCCGCTGGAAGAACTCCGAACTATATTCGTCACGTGCATAGATTAGTGAGTCGGGTTTACCGGTGGACTGGTTATAGCCTGTAGGCCAGGCTTCGCCCGACTGAAATTGCCAAACATATTGGCCATCAATCAGTTCGACAGCAGAGGCTGCAAAGGATATTAGCCCGGAGGCCATTAACGGGTAAAGTGGGTTAAGCAGTTTCATCATATTCGCTCCAATTTAAGTCAATCTTGTACTTCTGTGCTGGATATTTCATGAAACGTGCCAAGAATAAATTACTTAATTATCAGTTGTTTAATTTTTAAATGTCTGTAGGGTAGGGATTTTTTGCAAATTGCACTGCATTGCGCTTTGCAAACAAAAAATGCGACCGACAGCGAATAACCGTCAGCATGAAATACCAGCCTATGCGGTGTTTTTTATAAACGGTGCAATACTTGCTTCATGAGAGATGGAAGATAAAGGAGGTCGGCATGCAATCGTCTCAAACAGACACTTTGATATTTAGCGTGGCATTGAATGGGTATCAGTGGCGCTACCGGCGTTATCTGAACAGTCAGCGTCAATATGCCAAGCGCATGGGCTATGATTATGTGGTGGTCACACGACCCTGGCTGAATCGACTGGGCGCCGAGTGTTGCTGGCTGAAGTTGTTTTTGCTGAAAGCGGCGTTACAGGCGGGTTACCAACAGGTGATGTTTGTTGATGCGGATGCCTGTATCCAGCCTGCGTGCCCGGCACTGGATAAACTGGATGACGCCGATAAGTTCCTTTTTCTGGCTCGGGGTTACAGTGGTGCGTTTAACTCAGGCGTGATGCTGATGCGCAATTGCCCACAGTCAATTGAGTGGCTGGATACACTGATAATTGCGATGACTCAGCCGGTGCCCGAATCTCGGGGAATTGGCTGGGGAGAAAATGGCCATGTGATCCATTATGCACAGGATTGCGAGGGCGTCGGTGAACTGGAACGGCGCTGGAATAACACCTGTGAGCCACACCTGGATGACTATATTCGTCACTTTAATTACGGACCACTGAAGTGCTCAATAGTGGACAAATGCTTCCATACGTTGATTTTCAAATGTTCACGTCTGCTGCTCGGGCATAGTCTGTCCCGCCCGGACGAGCAAGCGGATAAGCTCGCCGTGGTGCAGCTGCGCATTCCAGCGGCATTGAGCCAAATCCAGACGTTGTATCCGGGTTATTTTTCCTCTTTATAAGCGTCACATCGACGCTTTTCAAAATAAGAAAATTCTCAAAATGCAATGCAATTTAGCTGAGAATAGAACCCCAGAAAAATTTTAAATTCATATTAAATCAAAGGTTTAATTTTGGCATGGTCCTCGCTATATATTCGGTGTAATCAACTGAACAGCGGAGGAAGCGATGTCTACGTACTTAACCAAACATTCATCACACGCAAGTGAGTCAGGTGCACGTAAAGCACTCAGAGTCAGCGCTGCATTGGTGTTAGCTACCGTTTTAGTGCCATTATTCTGCTTCAATTCTCTGGCTGCGCTAATCTGTTTCAAAGCGCCACTGAGACGCCAGACCTGGATAGACGTGAGTGCTCAGCCTGTGTCTTTGTTGGGCTGGCAGGTTGGTGTGTTCAAGCGCAGCGCAGCGCTGTTAAATGTTGTGAGTGGTCGTATTCGGTTTGTTGGTAACCCGCTGCTACGTGACGGCGTGAGCATGCCCCGGGTGGCGCGTTTACACTCACCCTGTGGTCAGCCTGGACTATTCGATTGTCTCTGGTTACATAGCCTGACCGGGCTCAGTGTGGATAAGCCGCTCGCGTTGCTCCATGCGCAGCACAACCAGTCTTTGTTTGCAGATATTTTATTAGTATTTAAGGTGCTCTTGTGTCTGGGTTTGTATCGCAAACCCACAAGTACCCCGTCGAGCAGTGAATTGTTTGGAATTCCGTTTAGCAACACGCGTATGCAGGTTGCAGTGGATTGGGTCGTAAAAGACTCGGCGGAAACAGATACACAAGGGTGCCAGTCGGCTTACTACATCAATGTTAACTCGGTTAATTTATCGGCTGGTAACGCACAGCTTTATCAAGTTCTGCAAAACAGTGACCGGAACTTTATTGATGGGTCGGGCATGCGGATCGCGGCCCGAAAAGCGGGCATGAACCTGGCCGACAACAACAATGGCACCGACATGCTGCCCGGGCTTTGTCAGGCTGCTGCTGAAAATCAACGTTCTCTGTTTTTACTCGGTGCACAGCCCGGTGTTGCACACAAAGCCGCTGCCAACTTGAGTCAACAATACCCGGGGTTGCGTATCGCGGGTGCGCACCACGGTTACTTCGATGATGATGAACATGTTGTCGACTGTATCAATCAAAGTGGTGCCGATATTGTACTGGTCGCATTGGGCTCGCCTCGTCAGGAACTCTGGATAGATAACAACAAACATAAACTCCAGGCGCAGTGTGCGCTGGCGGTCGGCGGCTTATTCGATTTTTTCTCCGGCAAAATAGCGCGTGCCCCCATGTGGATGAGAGAGCTGGGCCTTGAATGGGTTTGGCGTCTTATCCAGGAGCCCAAAGCCAAGTTTAACCGCTATGTGCTCGGTAACCCGATTTTCCTATTCCGTGTTTATGTTTTACAACAAGCTTTGCGAGGACTTTAATCATGTATAGCATCAAAAAAACCACAGAAAATCAGTACAATACAATGTCATCATCTGCTTCTGAGCTAACCAAAACAGATGGTCGTCACCATGGTATTCCAGCCTGTTTGCAGCGCCTGGCTGCGATCACCGGATTACTGTTACTAAGCCCATTTTTATTGGTGCTTATAGCGCTGATCAAGCTGGAAAGTCAGGGCCCATGTGTATATAAGCAGGTTCGGGTCGGTAAACTGGGCCGCCGTTTTACTATGTATAAGTTTCGTTCTATGTACATGCCAGAGGATCCGCGTTTTCGTAATCCGGACCCGGCACAAAGCGACCGTGAAGGTGTGTGCGCTAAATATCGCAATGATCCGCGTATTACCCGTATTGGCGCTTTTATCCGTAAGTACTCAATCGATGAGTTACCCCAGTTGATGAATGTGGTACGGGGAGACATGCTGTTGATAGGTCCGCGCCCTGCGCTGGAGAAAGAAGTACACGCATACCAACCACATGAGTTAGGTCGTCTTAACAGTGAGCAGGGGCTGACTGGCTTGTGGCAGGTCACCGGCCGGGCCGACACGACTTTTGCACAGCAGGTGCAATTGGATAAGCGCTATATCAGTGAGCAAAGTGCGCTGAACGATGTCACCATTTTGCTCAAGACCATTCCTTGCGTCATTGGTGCCAAAGGAGCCTACTAAATTCATCGAGGGAGCACACTGTGAATCACACCTGTCTTTTCATGTAGAGCCACCGCTTAGTCGGTGGCTTTCTTTTTGCAAACCCGCTTTTTTATTTTGATAATTCACTCCGGACAACGCATCGCCTTTTGCAAATTAAGCATTTGTAACTGGCTTGAATTTTCAATAAATCATTTAAAAACAGTGGTTTGAATTCTGGCATGAGAGCTGCAATACCGTAAGTATATTAACTTAACGAGGCAGCACAATGGCAGCAAAAAACAAAGCATATATTGTCGGTTACTACGGCATGCGCAACAGCGGTGACGATGCGCTTATGCTGGCATCAGCAATGGGAGCCCGGCATTTTCTGGGCAGTGAACAGATCACTGTCAGTGCCCCTGACGACGACGCACTGGTGAATCAGATTGGCTGCGTTGGACAGCTACCACTGCTGTTTCGTGGTCACCAGCGGTTATGGCATTACCGCCATGCGTATGGGGCACAGCACGTTATTTTTGGTGGTGGCTCTGTGCTACATAGTAGCCGCGACATTGCCCTTAAACGTCATATGATGGCACTGAGTGGTCGTAAGCAGTCCATGGCACTGGGTGTTGGTATTGAGCCATTCAAAACCCTGGATGATGAAATACAGTGTAAAAAGTTTCTGTATGAATGTGGGCTGGTTACCTTACGTGATAAACAAAGTTATGACATTGCCGAGGCGCTGGCGCCTCATGCGAACCTGAAGCACACGTTTGATCTTGCGCCTTCCTTACTGCATCACCTACGAGGTAAATTGAATCCGGTTAAGCGCCAGGGGGTTGCATTTAATTTTTGCCCACAGTCTATTGATGCGTTTGGCAATGTGAATGAACACAACGAGTTGCGTCGTATTGCGAAAGCGGTTGACCTCATTACGACAGCGTGGAGCTTTACTAATGAAGACATTTATCTGGTTGACTTGAATGATCAAACAAAAGGCAGCGACAGAGCCATTCACGACAAAATAGTCGCCCGCCTGCCAGAGTATGTGAATGTGAAACGGGTCAGCTATGTGCCGAACCCAGCAAGTATCTTACAGTGCATGGCGATGTTCCGGGTGATGATTGGCATGCGGCTGCATGCGCAAATATACGCCTACATGACACAAACACCGTTTATCAGTCTGCAATATCACGCCAAGTGTACACAGTGGTGTGAACAAATTGGCTTGCCGCCGCAGTATGCGTTTGACGCCAATGAATTTAGTCCGGATACCTTATTTCGGGTGATGTATCGCGGCCTGGAGCGAGGTTTCGATGCCCCCAGTCTGGCCCTTAACCAGGCTATCACCTTATCTCTTTCTAACTGGAGCGAAAACTATGAATACGATTCAATTCACAGTCGTTATTCCACTGTACAATAAGAGCGGGTGCATCGTCCGGGCACTGCAAAGTGTTCATGCCCAGCATCATCAGGCTGCGGAAATCATAGTAGTAGACGATGGCTCTTCCGATGACAGCCCGCAAAAAGTGCTTGATCTGGGTCTGCCAAACCTGCGACTGGTACGTCAGGCCAATCAGGGGGTCTCTGTCGCACGCAATAATGGCGTTAAAGCGGCCTCCTCAGATTACGTGGCGTTTCTTGATGCCGACGACACCTGGAGTCCTTTCTTTTTGGCACGCATGGCAGAATTGATCCAACGTTTTCCTGCGGCCGGGCTGTTCGCCTCTCGCTATCAGAAAGTGCTCGACAGTGGTGAATACATTGACGCTAAAATCGCTCTGACTGATTGGACACCAGAAGGGTATGAAATGGACAATTATTTTGAGGTAGCGGCAAATGGGGACTTGCCTTTTACCATGTCGAGTCTGGTGGTTGAGAAGGGGGCCTTTAATCAATTGGGTTGCTTCCCTGTGGGGGAATGGATGGGTGAAGATCAGAGCTTTTATGTTCAGGCGGCCTTGAAATCGCGCATTGCATACTCACCGGCCATTGAGAGCTTTTATTTTCTGGGAGCACCAGGCAGTGTTTGCGATAAAGCGCCACCAACGCAGCTGTGTCCTTTTGCGGAACGTTTGCTGACAGCCGTTAAAGATGGCGAGGTCACGCACATTGCTATGGCGCATAAATACGTAGCCACGCATATCTGTGATTTGGCCAAGCGTAATATCAGGCATCGTTTGTATGGCCATGCACTGCGCTTGCTGGCCAACCCGGTAGCACGTGCCAAGCCATTCCACTGGGGTGCTTATCTCTTGCTGAGCCTGACGAAAGGCGCGTTATCACGCGTGTCATTGGGTTTGATACGGTGATAACGGCGCATGTGCTATTTACTGTCGTGCTCTGAGGGTGTCAATGATGCTGGCATCAACCCAGTAGATATCAATATTCTTGTTGTCGTCACTGACACCGCGATTAAATAGCAGGTATTTGCCATCAGGTGTGACAGTAGCATAGGCATCCCATTTATCTGAGTTGACGGCAGGGCCCATGTTGATTGCGCGCCCCCAGCTGCCGTCTTTTTGTTTAAAGCTGATATAGAGGTCGGAATCACCAAAGCCGTCTTTGCGTATGCTGTCCCAGATCAGATAGCTCTCATCGGGGGCAATAAAAGGATGGGCGGTCATTTCACCTGAGTTGACCACTTTGTTCATGACCCGCGGCGCTTGTCGCTGACCGTTCACTAGTTCAGAAATGCGGACGACCTCGCTTTTGTAATCATCAAAGACATAAGTGCCTTTGCTGGAAGCGGATAAGCGCATAATTCCCCAGTCTTCGCGGTCAAACATCGGGCCCAGACTCTGAGGCTCTGACCAGTTATTGCCCTGACGATCCCGGTAGTCTTCTGCCATATGCATACGCTGACCGTCGGGTGAGAAGCTGACCTCGCCGGTGCGTAAAAACTCGGTGAACTTGACCCACTTGTTGTTTTGTTGCCTGAAGCCAATCACGGTTGGACGAAAGCCCGTTTTTTCAGGACCCGCATAGACGCCCCGGTCAAGGGTAAAGTAAAACTCCTGCATGCCTGGTGCAAATACCCCTTCAAGTTCCCAGTCACCTTTGGAGATCAGACCCGGCGCAAAGGGTTCGGCAACCATGCCGGGTGGTGTCTGGCCCATCAGAGGCCCCGTGACGGGGGCGAATTCCGCTTCTGCGTGAGATTGGCCGCTCGCTATCAGCATGCTGGCGATGGCGATTATCAATGCGTTGGATTTCATAGCGATCCCCCTGCTGAAGTGCGCTCTGATAGCCATTTGACGGCACGGACACCGGTCAATGGCGCGGCAGTTTGGTGCGTACCATCTATGACGGCCAGTTCCACATGCATAGAAGGGTTATTTTGCTGATTTAAAAATTGATAAAAGTCATTTATGTGCGGGCTCAGCTTGGCTTCCTCTGTGCCGTGGGACAGGTAAACATTGGCCTTCGCTTTGCTCAAGGCTTTAGTGCGGGTGTTAATGAGTTGCGCCAGCCGCCATACTGAAGGGCTGCCCAGCAGATAATTATCAAAGGTATCGGGCTGTGTCAGGAGTGTGTAAGCGCCAAACAGCCCACCCATGGAGTACCCAAAGTAACTGTCGCTGTCGGGTTTAACGCGATAGTGTTGTTCAATGTAGGGCTTGACCTGACTGCGGATAAAGTCGATGTGTGCCTTGGCCCCGCCAAATTGATACTTTGCCTGATTCTCGGGGTTGCTCGACGGCGCAAAGGAGTAATCTCTAAAGCGGCTGACATGGGCTCCCGCTTCTTTCATCAGGGGAGCTGGCATATTGGTTTGCCAGGAAATCCCGACCAGGATAGCGTCTTCCATTAAAAAGTAGGCGGCAGATGCCAGCATTTCGATGTGCCAGGCGGCATCGGTGTAATACAGTACGGGATGGTGTTTTTCCGCTGTGTAATTTTCCGGAAGCTGGATGATGAGTTGATATTGGTGGTTAGTATCAGTTTGAGTCAGCGGCACAACCTGAGTGCGCGGTATTTCATAGGGCACCGTTTTCATACTGGCCAGCAGATTAAAAGACAGCAGTAACAGTGATAGTGTCAGGGTGCGTTTTATCATGCGAATTCCTCTCGATGTTCTCGTGCTTGGTTACAACAGCAAATGTGCTGGAATCACACTGTAACCAGACTGAGATAAAAGGCATGACGTTACCTTGATGTTAGACTGAATTTAGGCTTTTTTATTTTAAAAGTATATATATCAGTAATCTGTGGGTTTTTACCTGAGGCAAACCGTTTCAGGCAGCTTGTCAGCTGGGCCGTCATTGATTGTGTAATGCAGCTACTGGGTGGGTTGTTAAGGGGGAGTTTAGTATTCGGTTACAGTCATAACGATGGCCGGGAGTTATGACTGTACAAAGGGCGCGGAGGGTTAGCTGCCTGCAATAGGTAAGGCTGTTGTCAGTCAAACAAAACTTGTATGGCCTGTACTTTTAACTTGTCCATTTCGGTTTTGATTTGCGGGCCCTTAAAGCCTAATGCAATGACATCCTGTGCTTTTACATTTGCAGCAAGCGAAAGTGCGTGCGCTAGCATATCGCAACGACTGGCCAGCTCATCACTGAACGTTCTGGCGACTTTACAGAGCAAAGTCAGTCGCTGTGGGCGGCGTGATGCGTCCAGCAAGCCGAAAATCTGCATAATGGTCTGGGGTTGCCACTGGGCACCTTGTAATACAGGTAATACTGCCTGCAGGTCGCGCAGAGCCTCACAATAGGCTTTGGGGACTTTAAAGTCCTGCTCCAGATTGTAACCGTCCAGTTGTGCCTGACATTGCCATAAGGCAAAACTCATCAGCAGGAAGTCATTATCTTGTGGATTAAGCTGAGCAAGGTGGGCTTTGAGGCTTTGGCTGTCGGCACTTGTCCACTCGTCCAGCCATGGTATTACCAGGGGGAGTGCGCTGAGGCTGGCCAGTACGTCAGAAAAAATGTTAATGGCACCGTCTTTGAGTGATTTTTCAATTTCCTGCCACACCCGCTCTTTGGTGAGTGTCGCCAGTTCACCATCATTCACCATGCGCTGCATCAGGGCCTGTGTTTCTGGGGCAATGGTAAAGCCAAGGTGATGGTAGCGGGCGGCGAAGCGGGCAACCCGTAATACCCGCAACGGATCCTCTCCAAATGCATCGCTGACATGGCGCAGCACCCGAGCATTCAGGTCTTGCTGGCCTTGGTACGGGTCGATCAGACTGCCGTCCTGATCCTGGGCAATGGCATTGACCGTGAGGTCGCGACGCATTAAATCTTCTTCAAGCGTAATGTTGGGCGCGAAATCACAGATAAACCCGGTATAGCCCTGACCTTGCTTTCGTTCAGTTCGGGCGAGTGCGTGTTCATCTTTACTTTCAGGGTGTAAAAACACCGGGAAATCCTTGCCAACCTGCTGATAACCAAGCGCTTCCATTTGCTCGGGTGTGCTGCCAACGACCACGTAATCGCGTTCCAGAATAGGGCGTCCGAGGAGTTCATCGCGCACTGCGCCGCCGACCAGGTAAATTTTCATGGTAAATTCCGTATTGAAAATGCAAACAAGGTTTTCACTTGTGCTGTTTTTTTGCCATTATAGGCCCCATTCTAACAAGAAAGAGACGAGCCGTGTATTTACGTTATTTTGGTCTGACCGAAAAGCCGTTTTCGATAGCACCAAACCCGGAGTTTTTGTTCTTAAGCGAACGCCATAAGGAAGCGCTTGCTCATCTGACTTATGGCCTGGGTGATGCCGGTGGCTTTGTGCTGCTGACCGGTGAAGTTGGCACAGGTAAAACAACCGTAACCCGCAGCATGCTGGCGCAATTGCCTGATTCCACGCAGGTGGCATTTATTCTGAATCCGGCGTTGTCGGAAATGGAATTGCTGGCAAGTATCTGTGACGAGCTGAATATTGACTATGACGCGGATAATGCCACCCTCAAATCTCTCACCGATGTGATTAAGGCGCGGTTGCTGGATAACCATCATCAGGGTGGTCACACCATGCTGATCATTGATGAAGCGCAACACCTGGCTGCTGAAGTGCTAGAGCAGTTGCGATTACTTACTAATCTGGAGACCGACCATAAAAAACTGTTACAGATTGTGCTGGTGGGCCAGCCGGAATTACAGCAGCTGCTGAAGCGCAATGAATTGCGTCAGCTGGCACAACGGATTACGGCACGCTATCACTTATTACCGCTGACGGAATCTCAGGTCTTTGCTTACGTGAAGCACCGCCTTAATAAGGCAGGCTGTCAGACCAGCCTGTTTGAGCCTCAGGCCATTGCTTACATGCATCAGGTTACTGCCGGGATCCCAAGGCTAATTAACTTACTGGCAGACCGCTGTTTACTAGGAGCGTATTCCGCACAACAGCAGCTGGTCACCAAAGCGATTGCAGTGCAGGCTGCCAAAGAGGCCCTGCCGTTGGATCTGGTGCCACAGTCCAGTAAGAAGCCGGTGAATATGCCGGTGCTGGTATCTGGTTGGGTAGCTGCCATGTTTATTTGTGGCATCGGTCTTTCTTATATTTTTTAGTGGTGTGATATGTCGTACCTAATCAATGCATTAAAACAATCTCAACAAATCGACTCTGAGCAGGATTATCAACAATCACGTCATGAGCAACAGGTCCGTTTTTATCGCCGTTTAAGCCTTACTTTGGGTGGGGCGCTGATCAGTGTGTGCTCGCTAAGTGCCGGTTACTTTGTGGGAGAAGCGGTTCAGAGTGTTCCCCAAACTGAAGTGCTGGCAAGTACCGCAGATGAAGGTGATGAAGCAAGTGTGGCGGCTGAGGATAAGCAAGCCAATCCGCAAAGCAGTCTATCGCCTCAAACAACACAAACTCAGGCGGCAGTGCCTGTGATGGCACCTGCGCCAGTGACTCAGGTGCCAGTTAGCAACCAGGTTGTCGTGCAGCCCGGACAAATTATCAGTCAGCCGGTCAATCAGACTACTAACCCTGTGATGCACAGCGCGCAGCGTCAGATCCATTATCAGTGGATGTCTGTTCAGGTAGGCTTCGATTCTCAGGGACAGCCGGTGTATTCACAGCAGTTGGTGCCCGTTTCAGCCAATGGCCAGATTGTACAGCAGTCTGTCGGGAATCAGTATGCGGCGACACAACAGGCTTATCAGCCCAACAATGCTGCGATGTTCACGGCCAATCAGGGGCAACCATTACAACAACCGCTGGAAGATCTGAGTGGCTATCGGGTGCTTGGGGTCCCCCTGGAGCAAGCCCGTGCGAACGCGGCCCGCCAAGAAGCGGAGCGTCAGGAAGCTCAGGCACTGGCTGGTGTACCGGATGAGCTAAAAAAAGCGTTTGAACAGGCTGTAGAAGACACTGCTCCGCAGTCTGAGCAGGTTGCCTCTGAGGTGTTATCCAGCACCAGAGGGTCGGCACGTGCGACGCCGGTTGAGTTGTTGCCTGTGCAGCTACAAAATAGTTTGCCAAGGTTACGTTATCAGGCACATATTTATGCCACTGATGCTGAAAAGCGCTGGATCAAGCTTAATAATCGTGAGTTATATGAAGGAGATAACATGGGAGCGCTGCAACTGGTGGAGATCACACCGGAGCAGGCCATGTTCGATTTTGATGGCATAGAGTTTACGCTGCAGGCCATGCAGGATTGGCCCGCAGAGTAGTTGTTACTCAGGGCATCATGGTGTGGCGGAAAAATCGGATCAGGTCAATGCTGAACTCTTCCGGTTTTATCGCCGCTTCCAGTTCATCAGTCACCCGCTTATCAGCCAAGTCTATGTCTTTTACTTCGGTATAAAGCATGTTTTTGGCATGATAAAACACTTTCACCACAGGCTTGAGCGGCTCTTGCGGATTGCTTGAGGCAACAATGCCAATGCGTTCACTTTTCAGCTTCACCAGGGTGCCGACCGGGTATACGCCAATACAATTGATAAAGTGCGCCAGCAGATCGGCGTCATAATGTTTGGGGGTGCCGTCTTTTAAAATACGAAAGGCACGGATCGGTGTCAGGCCTACCTTATACACGCGTTCTGCTGTTAAGGCATCGTATACGTCAACAATGGCAGCCATGCGCACATACTGAGAAAGTGCATCGGCTTTTTTGCCATAGGGGTAGCCACTGCCGTCCAGTCGCTCATGATGAAAGCCTCCAATTTCAGTGGCTATCTGACCTAAGCCACTTTCCCCGACAATTTCATAACTGTATCTGGCATGCTCCATCATTAAGCGGTACTCATCGTCACTGAGTTTTCCGGGTTTGTTGAGGATCTGGCTGGATATTTTAATTTTGCCGATATCATGTAATAAGGCACCGGTGGCCAGCTGCTCTATGATGTCACGCTCCAGGCCCAGGTGTTTGGCAAAAATACTCATTAAAATGGACACATTCAGTGAATGCTCCAGTAAATAGCTGTCTTTTTCACGGATCCGGGCAATACAGGCTAGGGCATCTTGATTACGAAATATGGAGTCAATAAAGCCAGACGCGGTTTGTTTAAACTCGTCAACGGCGATGGCTTTACCTGCTTTGAAATCTGCAAAGGCTTTTTCCTGCAACCCTTTTGCTTCTTCGTATAAAGTGGTGGCCAGATCCAGCTCGGCCTCGACACTGGTGGTTTTGTGCCAGGGATCGTGCACGGTGACGTCTTCTTCATGTGGGCATTCATCCGACCGTGCTTGCTTTTGCTGCTTGGTCTGTAGGGTTTTGTCTGGATCGATTTCCACTTCCAGCACGCCAGCTTTTTGCAGTGCACCAATTGCCCCTTTGGTGCGTACCCAGCCCTGGCTTTTGACTCGCACATTGCCCGCTTGCTGGGTGACACCAACAACAAACATGCCTGGTTTTAAGTCGTTGATAGTAATCGTTTTCACGGCCGTATTGAGATGGTTGTTCAGAATTTAAGCTTAGCAAAGGTTAGGCATAAATAAAGGCCGGATCGGGTGGTTTATTAACCTCACACAGAGTCTGATAACGCAAAGTGGTTGCAATTCGTGCGATTTCTTCGCAAGCTGATAAATCCAAAAAAACAGTAAGAATAACAATGATGAAAACACTACTATCTGCATTATCGCTGGCGCTGGCGAGTCACAGCGCAGGAGCGTATCAACTGAACACTGAAGTCGCCCGGGCGTTGCCTGAGCTTGAAGCGCTATATTTGCATTTGCATCAGAATCCTGAACTGTCTTATCAGGAATCGCAAACCGCCAAACGCCTTGCTAAAGAGCTAAAACAGTTGGGTTTTGAGGTGACCGAAAACATTGGCGGACATGGCGTTGTGGCCCTGCTGCGCAATGGCGAGGGACCCACTGTGATGATCCGTGCTGATACCGATGGTCTGCCCATCGTAGAGCAAACCGGCAAGTCTTATGCTTCAAAAGTGAGAGTAAAAGATGCCAGTAATAATGAGGTGGGTGTGATGCACGGGTGTGGTCATGATATTCACATGACCAGCTTTATCGGTACAGCACAGCAACTGGCTAATAACCGTGATCAATGGCAGGGGACCTTGATGATGGTGGCGCAACCGGCAGAAGAAGTAGGGGCAGGGGCAAAAGCCATGCTTAAAGAAGGTTTGTTTAGCCGTTTTGCGAAGCCTGATCATGTACTTGGCCTGCATGTGAGTGCCTCATTACCAGCGGGTCAGGTGGCCATTGCGCCAGGCTATGCACTGGCCAATGTCGACTCGGTTGACATTACTGTGCGCGGTAAAGGCGGGCATGGTGCTTATCCGCACACCACAATCGACCCGGTGGTATTGGCATCGCGTATCGTGCTGGCAGCGCAAACCATTACCAGTCGGGAGATATCACCTTTAAAGCCTTCGGTGATTACGGTGGGTTCGATCCATGGTGGCTCTAAACACAACATCATCTCTAACGAAGTGAAGCTTCAGCTGACTTTACGCTCTTATGATCCGGCGGTGCGCGAGCAACAAATTGCCGCGCTGGAACGCATGACGAAGGGCGTAGCGCAAAGTGCTGGCTTACCCCCTGAGCTTGCCCCTATCGTGTATGTGCATGAAGAAGAGAGCATTCCGTCAACCTATAACACACCTGAACTGGCAGTACGGGTGGAACAAAGCATTCGTAAGGAACTGGGTGATGCGCAAGTCGTCAAAGCAGAGCCTGTGATGGCGGGGGAAGATTTTGGTCTGTACGGTCGTACACCGGAAAACATACCGGCAACGATATTCTGGCTGGGCGGTGTGGAGCCCGAAGCTTACCGACAGGCCCAATTCTCAGGCGAGTCTTTGCCGTCTTTGCATTCCAGCAAGTTTGCACCGGACTACCCGTTGACCATTAAAACCGGCGTGCGTGCCATGACAGCCAGTGCGCTGGATTTGTTTAAAACGGCACCGGGGCAATAAAGGTCATCATGTCTTCACTGTCGGGGTGACGGATCTGGAGCATTTCGGCATGAAGCTGAAGCCTTGGGGCCGCAGCAAGTGCCTCGCCCTGAGCGTAGAGGCGATCGCCTAAAATTGGATGGCCCAGCGAGAGCATGTGTACACGCAGCTGATGCGAGCGCCCGGTGATAGGTGTTAGCTTAACCCGGGTGGCGTGTGCTTCGTGCGTCAGCACCTCAAAATGTGTCAATGAGGGCTTGCCTGTTTCATGACAAACCATTTGTTTCGGGCGGTTCGGCCAATCACAGATCAGTGGTAGATCCACTGAACCACTGGTTTGTTGCAGGTGGCCATGCACCCTCGCAATATAGCGCTTGGCAGTGAGGCGGTCCTGAAATTGAATGCTGAGAAAGCGATGTGCGGCTTTGTTCATTGCCAGGCATAGTACCCCGGATGTAGCCATATCCAAACGATGCACAATTTTCGCATTGGGGTAGACAAGGTTAACCCGGCTGATCACACTGTCCCAGTGTTTCGGATCTTTCCCTGGCACGCTCAGCAGGCCACTGGGTTTATTCAATACCAGCATATGCTCGTCCTGATGGAGAATATCAAGATAAGGATTGGTAGGGGGAGCGTAATTCACTAACACGGATAACCTGCGACTGGCATTTATTTCAAGGGCCGACATTTTACCTAGCGTGCGTGCAAAAGGCCAATCACAAAAGATGTAATCCTCTGTTATTGACAGCGCAGGCAGGATCAGTGAAAGTCTACACAGAAACACCAAAAGGAACGCGCCATGACGCTGTCATTACAATGTGACTCGAGCTATGACCCCAACTTTTTAACTGACGCACAAAGCCAGGCTTTGTTTCAGTGGCTGACAGAGCACTTTGACCTGTCACAGCCTGAAACCATTACCATGGGGGATGGGTCAGAATCCGAAATTTTACCATGGAAAGTCAATCTGTTAGAGCCCGAACTTGCCCAATCTGGGCAATTTGGTTGGTTCCATGGCAGACAACAACCCTGGTTTCCGTTAATCGAGCAGATCCATCAGCGTCTGACAGCGCTGACCGGGTTAGTTTTTCCTGTGTGTGTGTGCCTGTATTATCCAGATGGAGAAGAGTGGATGGATTTTCACTGTGATTTGCCAGCGTTTGGCTCCACCAATGTCATTCCCTCTTTGAGCATAGGCGCAAAACGTACCTTCCTGATACGCAATACACAAGATCATCAGGAAGTGCACTCGCTTGAGCTGGCAAATGGCTCCCTGTTTGTCATGGGTGAGGGCTTTCAGTCACGCTACCAACATGCAGTACCGCGGGCATCAGAAGGGGCCGGTCCCCGTTTTAATCTGACGTTTCGCCAGTTTGACCAAATTTTATAAGTAAGGAAGTGTGATGAAAGTGGGCTTTTTTCAGTTCGACGTGGCATTTGCCGAGCCTGAACAAAACCGTGACGCCATCAAGCAGGCGCTGATGATGTCTCATGAATTTGATCTCTTGTTGCTCCCTGAGTTGTGCACCACGGGGAGCATATTCTTCGATCGTCAGCAAGTGAGTGAGCTGGCAGAAGATTTGTATCAGGGGGCATCTTCAATGTTATTGCAAACCGTGGCGCAGGAAAAGTCGGCCTGCATTGTTGCCGGCCTGGCTGAGTGCCACGAAGATCAGCTCTACAATAGTACACTGCTGACAGGTCCAGACGGTTTACTTGGCATTCACCGCAAAGTACATCTAGCGCAAACGGATCAGTTACGATTTGTGCCAGGTAAGGATTTCTGCGTGTATGAAGTTCAGGGGGTAAAAATCGGTGTTTTATTGTGTTACGACATCTGGTTTGAAGATGGGCTGGAGGCGCTCAAACAACAGGGCGTGCAGATCATTCTTAATCCGTCTAACTTTTGTGGGGAGGACAGCCTGGAAGTTATCAAAAAGGCCGCCAAAGACCATAGTGTCTATGTGATAGCCGCCAATCGCCTGGGTATGGATCATGACTGTAGTACCGGGGTCCGTTTCATTGGCAACAGCCTCATTGTTGACCCCCAAGGGACAGTGCTGGCGCAGGGAGATGAGTCTCAACAATTGCGGATAATCGATATCCCGGTGTGATCCAGGTGAATGGTGCTGTGCTCAAATGACACGCTGGTTGATTGGATACTGGTGTGTAAACCAATGCTGTAAAAACTGGATGCATTGCAACACGCTGGCCGGTACGTGGTGACGGGCTGGGTAGAGAGCAAGTAGGGTGAGTTGCGGTTTCTTACTATCCGGCAGAATACTCACCACTTCTTTGGCTTCAATGGCGTGCCGACAGGCAAATTCCGGCAATATACCTATCCCTAGGCCGGATTTAATGGCTTCCAGCATAAACAGAACATTGTTCGCTTTTAATGTGCCAGTAATTTTGACGCCTTCAGCCAGCGGCCAGATATTTTTTCCTTTAAAATAACGGTATTCAAAGCAGTTATGCTGAGTCAAATCGCGAGGATGAGTAATGTTTGGATGTGTCGCCAGGTATGCTGGACTGGCGCAAATGTGATAGTCAAACCGGGTGATTTCACGGCCGATGTAATTGCTGTCAATGGGCCGGCTGGTGGCCCGCAGACCCAGATCAAACCCTTGCTCAACCAGGTCAATATCCTCATCACCAAGATGAATGTCGAGTTCTATTTTCGGGTAAGCCTGCATAAAGTCTGCAAACATTTTCCCCAAGTCCGTTATCCCCAGCACCATAGGTAAGTTCACTTTTAGCTTCCCCCTGGGGGCCTGCTGTGTTGACTGAACAAAGGTGTCTGCCTCCTCCAGCTTATTGAGAATATCCCTGGCACGTTGCAAATAACCCTCACCGACCTGAGTCAGCTGGATATTGCGGGTGGTGCGATGTAACAAGCGTGCGCCAAGTTGATCTTCAAGACGGCTTATTTCTTTGCTGACCATCGATTTTGATGTGCTGAATTGTTCAGCAACCTGGGTAAAGCTACCCACTTCCGCCAATTTCACGAAGAGCTCAATAGCACGTAGTTTGTTCATATAAATTGTCCTTATTGGCCACGGATTGTATTGACTTAAGCATACATTGTTTCTTATGAGTGAACACTCGGTTTCTTTTGTAGTTATATATCAAACAAAGAGCAGGTCATAGACTAAAGGCATTGAAAATAACCGCAGACGAAGCACACCAAACTCGTCTGTATTATCCGATAAGAAGGACGATGATTATGTACACCCTTTACTACATTCAGGAAGCCTGTTCACTCGCCGTGAACACCGTATTACGTGAACTAGAGCAGGATGTGACGCTTATCCGTGCCGATACCCTCAGTGACTTTTCAACCGTGAATCCTGCCCAACAGGTTCCGGTACTCATTGATGGAGACGAACAACTTGTTGAAGGGGCCGCGATTATGCTGCATCTCACTAGTAAGCATCCCAGCCATTTGTTTCCCACTGAGCAGGGGCCAGCTCGTCGCCGAGCGATTGAGCAATTGTTGTTTGCCAATGCCACTATGCATCCGGCCTATTCCAGGTTGTTTTTTATTGCGCGTGTTATGCAGCATGGCACTGTGCGCCAGCAACTGTTTGAAGCAGCTGCGAAGGGGATCAATCAGCTATGGCTGCAGGTCGAATCTCAGTTGCAATCTCAGCCATTTTTGGGTGGGCAGCACGCGTCAGTTGCCGATATTTTGCTGGCAGTGTATTCGCGCTGGGGGGCTGCATTTGAGGTCGACATCGTGATCCCACCGCGCACTGCACAGATGATTGAAGCAGTAAAGCGCATGCCAGGCTTTGTGGCAGCGCTGCAAGCTGAACAAGCACAGGGGGCATAATGGAACACGCTGAAATGAAAGCGGATCTGAGTCAGGTCCTGGCCATAGTACACAGCTATTTCAAGGGGTTACATGACGGGAGTAGTGAGGCATTACGTCCTCTGTTTCATCCTGACTGCTGGCTCAAAACGCCGGGTTTGAGGCGCAGTCTGGATGAGTGGCTAAAGCTGGTCAGCCATCGCACCTCACCAGCGGACAAAGGCGATGAATTTGCTTACCAGGTGCTGGCGGTTGACTTGCTTGGGCAACAGGCCATGGTCAAGGTGTTATGCCCGTTGTTTGAACATACTTACGTCGACTTTCTGGGCTTGTTGAAAGAACAGGACCAGTGGCGAATAGTCAACAAAATGTATGCGGATTTACCGCACACTCACCAGGAGTAGTTATGCCTTATATTCACATTCGTGTCACCGATGAAGGGGTGACAAATGCACAGAAGCAGTCATTGATCAAAGGCACTACCCAGTTGATGGTCGATGTATTAGGGAAAAGCCCGGAGACTACCTTTGTGGTTATTGATGAAGTCTCGACTGACAACTGGGGCATTGGCTATGAACAGGTTACCGCGATCAGGCAGCGAGAGACTTAACGATCAAGACTGACTGGCTTCATCGTAACGGGCGCGGGCTACGGTAATTTCATCAAGGTGATCGTCGGCCCACGACACCAGTTGCCAGGCCGACGTAGCCTGCCCTCGTCCCAGCTCGGTGAGTTCATACTCAACCTTAACATCTGCATAAACGGTGCGTTTGACATAGCCATCGCGTTCCATATCGCGCAAGGTTTGTGTCAGCATGCGTTGTGATATGCCCTGAACTCTTGATCTTAAGGCATTGAATCGTTCAGGCCCATCAACCAAAGCAAACGGGATTAAGATCGACCACTTATCGACTATTTGTGTGCCACATTGCGGGTTGGCAAGCGCTCATTTTGTTCAAATACCCGGCGAGCAGGAGTGATATCGTATCGCGGTTTGGCTGGGATGATGAACAAAAGGCGCTATTGCGCCTGTTGCTCTTTGCTGTGTAACAGTTTTATGATGGCCTTAAAGTTACGTCGCGAGGTTTCGTTTTGCAGCGCCTGGCGTAACACGGGCTTGATCGCGTCTTTTTGCTGCTGGGTAGCCAATGCATTGATAGCAGCCAAACGAATGGTATCGTCCTTATCATTCACTGCCATATTAAGCACAGTGTCACTGGTTTTGGCACTCATCTGATAATTCCCTAATGCACTGATCAACGCCTTTTTATTGCGCGCTGGAGCGTTAAAAAAGTGCTGTTCCAGATTCTGATAAGCCGCGTCGGTTTGCATCATGCCCAGCGCACGGATGGAGGCTTTCTCAATACGGGCACTGCTGTCAGACAGATGCGCATTGAGCAGCGGCTCATGCTGGGGATCACGACTGTTCCCTAAAGCGGTGATGAGGTTGGCAGTTTTACCCTCGTTTTCGCCCAGCGTGATCTGTTCAGTGATTGCCAGGCTTAACTGCATCGCGGTATCCGATGCACGGCGGTTGTTGAGTAAGGTGCCGAGTGACATATAGAAACTGGACTCGACTTCTGAGTCTAAGGTGCTGAATCCATTTGTCAGCATTTCCAATAGCATATCAGTGGCTTGTTGTGACAATGGTGCACTGCCCTGGGTCAGTGCGCGCAGTGCACGAAACTGAGTGAGTGGTTGCTTCTCAGCCTGTAGCAGCTGGCTGAGTAACTGCTGACTGGTGGCTGAGTCTAGTTGGCCCAGTGCATTGAACAGGCGCATCTGAGCCTTGTCGTTGAGTGTGCCTGAAAGCATCAACGGCGCCAAAGTGCCAATGACAGCGTCGTATTTTTTCAGCAGAATAGACAGCGTATGGGCATCTATCTGAGTGATATCCTGACCGGTGATCAGCTGCTGTAACTCGGCTGCCAGACGCGCCTTTTCTGCTTCGCTGAGCTCGGCTGTGGTGCGTTGCCAGGTAGTCAGATCGGTGCCTAATTCGTACAAGGCACTGTTAAAAGGCTGGCTAAGCTGCGTCAGGGTATAGTTTTGTTGCGAGCCAAATCGCAGATCGGTACCTGACAGGGCCAGGGCCTCCTGACCTTCCCGGTGCACCAAAAAGCAGCTATCTGGGGTGATCAGGTGCGCAGAATCGAGTATGTCGATACGATTAAAGGTCGTCAGCTGAGTGCGGTCAAAGTCGCTGTAATGTCGTTTGACCATTTTTAACTGCTTATCGACCTGTTGGTAAGCGGGTTGATACTGGCCCAGCGTATCGGGCTCTTTACTTACCTCACTAATATCTCTTTGATATTGAAGATAGTAAGCTAACCCTTTTAGCTTGTCCTGAGTCTGCTGGTCGAGCTGACCTGCAAAGTGAAAGTCACTGATCAGGCCTTTGTCGGTGAGTTTAAAGGCAAACGGGTGTTCATAACTAGGCAACGGCATACGTTCTTTGCCCTGAACCGCAACGACCTGATCGGCTTTAATCGCCCACCAGTTGTATTCTTCTCCTTTTTGCGCCGGTTTGAGCGACAGCTTACCTTGTAAATGCACCATAGAGGTTTGCGGGGCACTTTGCAGCTTAATGTAGTCAAAGGAGGTTTGGCTTTGGATGTCAAACTGGTATTGCGGCTGGCAGAATGCACCAGCCATTACCTGCGCGCTTGTCAGCGCCACCCAGGGCGCTGCAAGCAGAGTCAATCGACACGAGGTCATAGTTCGATTTCGTCCTCTTTGGAGTACAAAGTCCAGGATTTGTTATACACGCTTGGTGTCTGGTATAGCCACAGGTCGTAGCGGTGGGTTTTCTTACCACACGGATAAGGGATCCCCCATTTCTTACACCATTTCACGCCAATGGTCTCGGCGTATAAACCAAATTTACCTGAAATCACATCCAGGTCGTTCTTCAGCTCAATACCATAATAAATGTGTGGTGCTTTGTTACCGTTAGAGACCAGGGCAAAGCCCGCATTGGACTCCATGGCAAAAGTATTGTCGATCAAGGTCAAAATCGCCTGGATACCGGCTGAGACTAAGCCAAGATTCACACCACCACGACCAAAGGCGTTAAAGTCAACATGGAACAAGTCGCCCTCGGCATAAAGCTCAGCGTTATACCCTACGGTCAGCTCAAAGCCCAGGCTACCTGTCACGCCTGCTTCAACACTCATAGGCACCGGACCTATGGTAAAGCGCGCCTGCGCCAGAACTTTTTCTTCTTCCCAGGATTTTTCCCATGACTTTTCATACTTGGTGGTGTATTTCTCATCTTCAAACGCAACGTTATTGAAGATGATCATTTCCGATGCATAGCCTGTGTTCTGTCCGCTGATATAAGCACTGCCGTCATATGAAATACTGAATAAGGTGTTTTTAGCATTGAAAAAGTACGCTTCAACGATGCCTTCACCTGCGATCCGGCCACCCGGATCACCAGTTGGAACAATAAACAACTGGCCACTTAAATCAACACCGACACTGAACTTAGACTTGTTGCCATAAGATTTATCAAACTCTTTCTCAAGCTTGATGTTAGCCAGTCCCACTGCGTATTGCGCATCGCGCTTTGCCAGGCTCTGCTCGGTGTCCGTGTTGTCACCGGTAAAGAAGTACAGCGGGATTTCAGTTTCGATCACATTGTTGTCTGTAATGGTTTCGGCATTCTGAGCCAAATCCGTCAGAGTGAAGCGAACCTGTAAAGACTGCTCCTGAGTCGCGTCGTAGCCCTGATAAATCTGAGTGAGCAGCGCGTCATCCAGTGCAATGTCAAAACCAATGTGCTCATCGTGCAAGCCGACTGTGAAATTATGCGTTAGCTGCGCCTCATAAGCGGTGTTTTCGGTATTCCAGAAGTGGGTCGGTTGCCAGTTACCGTCTACTAAAACTTCCACGGTAATCGCGGTGCTGCCCAGATTGCCCCCTTCATAGTCCGCAGTCAGGTAGCCGACCAGGTCAGAATGGTGCTCGCTGGTACCGTCGGTATTATTTGGTACATCCAGGATCAACGCTTGTTGACCAAATTCTGCGTTTAGCAGCTTGTAATCATGGCTTTCTGGTACCCTTACCTGTATGTCAGCGAAAGGAAACTCGCCCTCAGAGAAAGGTGCGTGGTCAACCGATGGGTGGTTGTCTTCTTCAATGTCCTCGGCATGATCATCATGCGGGTCAATCTGTGCGATTAAGTGATAATGACCACCCAGCAGGGTATCCGGAATGGTGATTTCCGTTTCAAAGCTGTGACTGCCTTCAGTGACCTGAATTAACTCCAATGCGCCTACTTTATGGGCTTCTTCGATTTCAGCTTCTTCACCGTCAGAGGTATCTAATTCTGCTGCATGCACCAGGTAGAAGTGCACATCAACGTCGATATCCTTAAAGCCGCTGATGTCTACATCATAAAAGACCTGCACAGCGGTATTGGGTTCCAGTGTTTCTAGTGGACCTGTGGATATCTTGGTAATGGCAATATTGCTTTTGCTCTGTTCAACCGGGATCACGATAGGGAGTTTATCGTCACCCCCAAGATCACACCCGGATAGTGTGGTGAGCATAGCGCTCGCTAAAATGGCACGTGTTAAATGGCGCATTGTATTTCCTAATCTATTCTTACCCAGTGTTTAGTATATAGCAAAAATGTGGAGCAATAATGAGTTTGGACGGGGTTGTTCTATCTGGGTCATCGAGAAGTATGAGGGTGTTTAATTTAAACACCCAGGTTGGCGATTTTTAAAGCATAACGTAGTTGATGCGGCATCGATCGCCAATTTTGTAGGAGCTGTCTGCAGCCTGGATCATAATGGCTTTGCCAGACAAGCGTGCTGCGAGTAAGGTGCTGTAAACCAGTTGTTTATTGTCAGACGTATGAGGCAGGTAAAAACCACCGGGGCAAATACTTGGGTTACTTTTCAAACTAACCCAGACTCCATAAGTATTCGAACCGGACACCCAGGTTCTCATATTGGCTATTTCACCATTGTGATTCGTTACACTGGCTGTTGTGCTCAAGGTTGTCAGGGCAAGTGCTAAGGTTATTGCTTTTTTTAACATGGTTAGTCCTTTTTAGATAAAATGTAAGTGTACCTTTTACATGGTGTCATCAACAGGTGTTTGCTCAATTTTTATCTGCCGTGGAGTAATCCAGCTGCTGTACTTTATGGATCTTTGAGTTTTTACGGGAAAGTCACGTATATTAGTGTTGTTTTTCTTTATTGTTCATGTGCTGGGTTGTTAATTGGCGCTGTGATTGCGCTCTCATGTGTGCGTGCCATCAGATAACTGTGGTGTTAATTGATGGCAAGCCAGTGATGTCGGACTAAACCTGCAACATGCTCTGGTGATTATTGAGCGGGTGAGTTGCTGTGTTGAGCGTGGGGGGGTCCACTAGCAGCCTGCGTTGTGCCATACCAGTTGACGTGTCGGGTCGCCAGCATAACCGCCGCGAGTACCGTAAAGCACAGCAGGCTACCCAGCAGTAGCGCATAATGTTCGGCGCTTAACATGGCGTAGAGCATGGCATACAGGGCACTCAAAGCAATGAGATAAGCAGCACTGAGCTTTGCGCTTTGCAGTATCCCCCAAATGTAGCTGACCAACAGCAGGATGGCTGCCAGTGCTGATAGCGCATAAGCCCAGGCAAAGCCCAGATGCTCGCTCAGAGAAATCAGCAACAGATAAAAGACCGCTAGCGACAGCCCGACAAACCCGTATTGTACCGGGTGGATGGCTTTGGTCTTACTGAGTTCCAGCAGAAAGAAACTCGATATCACTAAAATAATCACCAACAGTGCATAGTTTGTGGCACGATGACTTTTCAGGTAATGGTCAACCGGCTCCACGAGGCGCACGCCCATATTGCGTGCTTCTAACTGTTCGCACTGGTGCTTAAAAATACAACGCGAAAATAGCTCTTTCATATTGGTGGCAAAATAGCTGGTTTGCCAGCTGGCGCTAAAATGGGTGTCAGTGATCTCAGAGTGAACGGGCAGATATTCTCCCTGAAAGCTGGGGTGTGGCCAGTTGGCGTCTAATGATACTTCAGTTCGAGCGCCCAGGGGCGCGATCGACAATGAAGTCATCCCTTGCAAATCTAATTGAATATCAAACGCCAAAGCGTTATCGCGCAATGTTGTGATGGGCAGCGCAATGTGCACGCCTTCTTCTATAGAATTTAATGTGGTGCCGGGGATCAGTGAGTGGGTTTGCCCGTTGAGTGAAATCTGGGTGTTGAGGCCAATGCCCCGGATATCGCTGACGCCTAACACCATGGCGACCCGGGTTGGTGTGAGGTCAGCCAAATCACTTAGCTGTTTGGGATCAAAGTGACCAGTGAGCGCCAAGTCTGCACGATAAAGCTGTGCCTTGTATATGCTGCGGTACTTTTCGAACGTGTCGAGCGATCCCTTTACCATCAATTGCTTGGGGAGAAAGGTACGCTGGTGCTTTATGCGCGTATGTACGCCATCGACTTCTGTGGATACCTCATATTCAGCGTAAATAAAGGGGGCAATCAGAGATTGAGTTCCGCTGGTGCTGCGGGCAATTTCCTGTTGTACAGTGTGTTCAGTGGCGGAGCGCTCGTCGATCAAGTCGGTGATCATGGCGATGGGAATCATCAGCAATAAAATGATTGCGGCGATGATGGCTAATTTGATCCCTGTCTTTTCGGTAATTTGTTGTGTCATAAGTATCTCGGTTAGGCCTGATTTGTCGACAGGTTAACCGAGATAATTGGTGTCAGAATGGGGGATATGTGGAGACTCTATGGAGTTTTAATGGTGAGTGTGGCTTCCACGCCTTGCGCGCGGTTGTTGATGGTCAACTTACCGTGATGCAGTTTGGCAACCCGCTCCACAAAATTGAGACCCAGTCCGGTGCTCTTTGCGCCGTTGGCACGAGGCAGGGAGTAAAATCGCTCACATAATCTGGGCAGCGCATAGTCTGGGATTGCCGGGCCGGTGTTGTAGATGCTGAACGAACATGTGTTGCCGGCAGAGGTGACAGACAGGCTGATATCTCCGTGTGAGGGAACAAAGTCCAGGGCATTTTCCAGCAAATTAAGGAGCGCTTGTTGTAACAGAAAGGGATCGCCATTGACCGTTGATATCCGCGCCTGTGTCGTGGTGAAGGTAACCGATTTTTGCACTACCCGATGGGCCAGGATTTGCTCACACTGGTGAAGCAGAGGTGCAACTGACACAGATTGTCGGGTATTCAACGTGGGCAACTGTTCCAGCCGGGCCAATTCCAGAAGCCTGTCGATCAGCTGCTGCATTCGCTGGGTTTCGCGCTCAATATTGTGTGCAAACTGATGACGTTTATCATCACTCAACGGCATCTGTAGTAGTTCGCTGGCCCCTTTGATCCCAGACAGTGGACTTTTTAATTCATGTGTTAAAGTTTCAACATATTGTTCTATATAAACCTTACCATCGAGTTGATTACGCATTTGTTCTACGGCGTCACTGAGTTGGCGATACTCGTAAAAGACCCTGAATTGGGGTTTATCAGCTTGCTCGCCCTGGCCCATTTTTCTTGCGTAGTTAGCGAGTTTACTCACCGCTGAATTGATCCGCCAGGCGATGAGTGCGCCAATCAGAAGTGCGAGTAAACTTAGCAGAGCGAGCCATTTCACTATACGTTGCTGACTGTGTTCGATAAATGGCTGAACCGAACGGTTTGCTTTGGCAACGGTGAGACTGCCGATGATCTGATCCTGGTAAATCACCGGGGCGGCGACATGCATAACCGTTGACAGGGGGTCGTCTGGGTCGGTGGCACTGGATCGGGCGCCGTATTCTCCGCGCAAAGTCAGGTATACGTCGTTCCATTGCGAAAAGTCAGTACCGACATCTTGCTGCCAGGAATCAGCAACCACAATACCGCGATGATCCGTGAGATAAATGCGATGTGACATAGTGGTCTTTTCAATTCCCCAAATAGCGGCATCGACTTCTCGCTGTCCATATATTTTCATCAGTTCAACCAGACGGCTGTTGCTGGTGGTACCTTGAGCCAGATCTTCTGCCACGACAACGGCGAGCAGGTTGGCCATATCGACCAGGGTTTCTTCGGTTGCCTGACGTATGGTTGGCTTAATCTCTCTGAGCATCGTATTGCTGATCACGTAAGTCGTCAGCAGAACCAATATCAGATAAAGCATGAAAAATCTCAGCCCCAGCGGAATACGTGGCCAGTGTCGTGCTTTCACGTTGAGCCCTCGAAATAGTAGCCAAATCCTCGCTTGGTTTTTAACGACTCTGCACAGTCATAACGCTTCATTTTGACCCGAATGGCTTTGATATGACTGTCGATATTGCGCTCATAACCGCAATCAGCCGGTGCTTGGGTTGCATCCAGTAGCTGGGCTCTGCTCAGAACGCGCGGTGTATGGGTGATAAGTGCATCAAGCAGTTTGAACTCTAATGCTGTCAGCCCAAGTGCCGCCCCTTTGTAGTAATAATCAAAGTTCTTGGCCTGCCACTTGGGTGCTTGTTCCGTCGCTACACTTGTCAGAGGCGGATGTAGTTTTTTGAGTCTGAGTTTGACCCGGGCGAGCATTTCTCTGGGACTAAAGGGTTTGGTGACATAATCGTCCGCACCAATTTCTAAGCCAACCACACGGTCAATTTCATCGCTGCGTGCTGTGAGGAAGATGATCGGAATAGCGGAATACTGACGTAGTTGTTTGCACACGTCAAAGCCGTTTCCATCCGGCAGGCCAACATCCAGGATCAACAGATCGGCAGGGTGTTGCTGTAAGTACTCGCAGCCAGCCCCAGCGGTTGTAAACCAGTGCACGTCGAACCCGTCCATTTCAAGAATGTGGACCAGCGTATCGGCAATGGCGGGCTCGTCTTCAATGATTACTATCGTCATATATAAAATTCAGTTTACTCAGCGCGTCGGGCTAACATATTACCTGTAAAGCGAAATTCGGTAAAACCTGAGAAAGTCATTGCGCATTCAGTTTCGCTTCTATATGATGCGCCGCGCTCACTACAGTGGTGAGCAATACTGCTTTACTATATGGAAATAAAGGTTTTTTATGAAAAAGCTATTCACACTTGCGGCACTTGCCGTCATCACCGCCACATCAGCCCACGCTACCGAGACTAAACAATGGTTTAACAGCGTCACGTATACCGATCAGGACCGTGCGTATGATAACGATGCGTTGATGATTAGCAGCCGTTATTTCTTTGCTCCGCAGCAAAGCTCAGGCGTTTGGGATGACTATGGCTATCTGGATACGGATAGTAATGTTGCACTGGGTTATTACAACGACGAATATGTGGACCGTTTCGCTTTTGCGGGTGAAGGTTACTTCAACAAAGAAGTGTTTGTGATTGGTCGGGTTAGTGACCTGGGTGAAATGGATGACCACTACACATACGGGATTGGATATCTGTATAACGACACGCTGAAGCTGAGTGTTCGCCGCAATGAGTCTGACCTGGGCGCTGACAGCACCTGGTTAAAAGCCGAGTACAATCATCAGCTCAATGACACCGACTATTTGGGTGTAACCATTGATACAGATGATGAGATGGACAATTACACGGTATCTGGCCGTTACTTTATGCATCTGGATGCAGAGCGCTATATCAGCGTGGATGTATCTCATCATGAGGTCGATTTAGGATACACCGATGAGTCGTATACCAATGCTTTGGTAAACTATTACTTTAACCGTAATATTGCTGTGGGCGTAGGCTCTTATGACTCTGATTTAGCACTGGAAGGTAAGTACTTCTTTAACGACAGCTACTACCTAAGAGCTGAGTACATTGATCGTGATGCTGGTGAAGAAACCAGCTTGCAGTTTGTGGCGCAATTTTAAGGCCCACGCATAAAACCAGGGTTGCAGCGGCCTGCAACCCTGTTAAATGATTACGCTTCGTCTGGTTTAAAGGCCAACAAGTCGCCGGGCTGACAGTCTAAATATCGACAGATCTGCGCCAGTGTTTCAAAGCGCACCCCCTTCACCTTACCGCGTTTGAGCAAAGACAAATTTGCTTCGGTGATCCCTATGGCTTTGGCCAGCTCTTTGGATGACACTTTGCGCATTGCCATCACCACATCTAAGTTCACAACAATCTCCATAGCTTAAACGAACTCCTTGTTTTCATCTTCGATTTCTTTTGCTGCTTTAAGCAGATAGGCCACCACAGCGAAGAGTCCGAGCGTCGTGAGCTCACCAAAAGGGATTTTCAGCACTACCTGGTTCGCGTGGTAGAGTGTGTGATACCAGTAATCCAGAGAAAAATTCAGGCCACACGAATAGAGGACCAATGCAATTTTTGTCCAGATAAACCCCTGATAGCAGGTGTAGCAGTGGTTATGAAAAAACTGTCCGCCACTAAAGAGCTTTAATAGCCTGATTATCCAGTACACACTGAGCAGCATCCCAGCCAGTAAGGGGAGAGTGAGACTAAACAATATGCTGTGACTGATTTGCTCACTTTTCCACAATAAATTGAATGACTCGCTTTCTATATACCGTACCTCACCATTGATGATCAGGTGATAAATAAGAAACGAAAATATCAAGCCACTGATACCCAGCACCACAGCACGGAAGGTGCCGCACCAGCGCTGAATTTTGTCTGTCGATTTGACCATAAAGATCCCTTGTTTCTATGTTGTTCTTGATAAGAATCATATCACACAGAAACTAATTTCTGAAAAAAGAAAATAAATTATCGTTTTACAATAATAAAAATCCGTGTAATGATATTTTCAACAAAGAGAAGGAGTGACATGATGAAAAATAAAAGCACAGTAACCAGATTAGCGTTGAGTGTTGCACTGAGTACCGTACTGGGCACTACGGCTGTGTTGTCAGGCTGTACGCTGAGCGACAAGCAGCCAGTGAGCGAGGCAGAGTCGGTTCAGCATGTTTCGGCATTTGTGGATGTAGAGAGTTTATTCAGCACCAGTGAGAAAAAGTCGATTTCGATGTCAAAGGATGGCCAGTGGATCGCATTTCTGAAAATGCACAACGGCGCACATAACCTGTTTGTGGTGGCTGCCGATAAGTCTGATGCGATACCTGTACCTGTGACTAACCTCATCGATTCGGTTGACAGTTTTATCTGGTCTGCCAATCGCAACGAGATCTTGTTTTCTAAGGATCATCAGGGCAATGAAAATAGCCAGATTTATAAACTGGCGCTGAATAGTACAGATCTGACAGCCAGCACTATGACGAGACTCACTCATAATGATGAGGTCGATTACATTCTGTTGGGACAGTCTGAGCAGGATGCAAATATTTTGGCTGTCGCCGCCAATCACGTAACACCGGAGCGCATTGATTATTTTCACCTGACGGTGGATAAGGGCGAACTGACGCAAACTCAGACTAACAGTGTGAGTCTGTTTGAGACACAGCTGAATAAATCGGGTCAGGTGGCACTGGGGTTGGCGCTCAACGCTGATAACTCCAGAAGCATGTACACATTCACAGACGGGCGCTGGCTCAAGGTGATGACCACTGCACCGGGAGAGATCCTGGAGATCATCAGCTTTGATGAGCAAACCAATACCGCTTTTATTGCAGGCAGCATTGAAGGACGTGATAAACAGGAACTGATTAAAGTAGATTTAGCAACTAAGTCGACAGAGACGGTCCACCTTGACCCCCAGCAAAGTTCTGATCTGCACCATGTTGTATTTGACGAGCAAGGGCAGCCACTGATTGTATCTTACTATGGGGGTAAGCTGCGTAATTACCCACTGACCGACACAGCGGCTAAAGCGTTACAACAGATACACAACCGTTTCTCACAAGATATTGAATTAAAAGTAGATAAAATAAACCATAAGGAAGAGCAGTGGTTGCTAACGGTGTCTTTTGCTGACCGCCCGGATCAAAAATATGTGTATTATCCGACTCAGGATAAGCTGACAGGCCTGTTGAATGAGGCTCCAGGGTTTGATC
The DNA here is from genome assembly GCF_001482385.1 of Pseudoalteromonas rubra. NCBI lineage: Bacteria > Pseudomonadati > Pseudomonadota > Gammaproteobacteria > Alteromonadales > Pseudoalteromonadaceae > Pseudoalteromonas > Pseudoalteromonas rubra. The sequence goes on along the minus strand of NZ_CP013611.1, from coordinate 1,871,926 downwards.
CTGAGTTGTTGGGAGACCGAAAGTCTATTACTTATACGGCATCAGATGGTGTTGAAATCCAGGCATATCTGACTTTACCTAAAAACTTGAGTAAGAACCTGCCAACCATAGTGTTGCCACATGGCGGTCCCTGGGCACGAGATCAATGGGGCTACAGCAGCGGTTATTTTGTTCCTGTGGCGCATTATTTTGCTAACCGCGGCTATGCCGTGCTGCAACCTAACTTCCGCGGCTCATTGGGATTCGGTAAGCGCTTTATTCAGTTGGGCGAGAAAAACTGGGGCACAGGCACAATGCAGCATGATTTAACGGATGGTGTGAATTACCTGATAGAGCAGGGCATTGCTGATAAGCAACGCGTGGGTATCATGGGGGCTTCCTACGGCGGCTATGCCGCATTGGCTGGTGCGACATTTACACCAGATGTATATAAAGCGGTGATTTCCTATGTTGGTCCATCCAGCCTGGTGACTTTGATGGAGTCTTTCCCCGCACACTACCGCCCTTATCTGGGGACCTGGTATGTCTCAGTAGGTGACCCAGAGATTGCAAAGGACAGAGCAGATATGGAATCACGTTCACCGATTAACTTTGTCGATCAAATCAAAGCACCTTTGATGCTGGTGCAGGGGGCAAACGACCCGCGTGTGACACAGGTTGAATCGGATAATATTGCCAGAGCGCTGGCTGCTAAAAATCACCCCCTCGAATATATTCTGGCAAAAGACGAAGGGCATGGGTTTATGAAGCAAAATAATAAACTGGCCTCTATTGTGGCAATGGAGCGCTTTTTTGCCAAACACCTGGGTGGCGGCACCTCTAACACGGTTAATCCAGCCATTAGTGCACATTTGGATACCCTGCGTGTCGATGTCAACCAGTTATAACCACGGTTAAACAGGCTTTATTAAAGTAAAGCAGGGCGATGATACCATCGGCCTGCTTTTTTGTGATTGTGTCGGTGCTGAGGGATCAGAAGGAGATAGGATCTTCAGACATAACGGATAGCAAAAATGGCGTATACCCCATAATACCGATCAGCATAAGCAGTGTGAGTACACATAAGATGACACTGGCCGCCAACTTCACCTGTGCACCGCCGCTTTGTTGTGCATAAAAGTAGAGCTTGGCGGTCAGTAGCGGGATTAAAAAGCAGCCAAAGGTCCACATTGGGAAAAACGGGTCACCAAATGCGGGATCAAGACCCAGGGTGGTACCGGTGACCAGATAGCTGAACACGCCCACTCTCAGGAACCATTGCGCATTTGATACAAGGAACAAGCAGATAGCCCATTTTCTGTGGCTCGCGATGTCTTTTTTAATTGCGCTGCGTACCGTTAAATAAGAGAACAGCAGGATCAAAGAGCCATTGATACTGGTGCCTATGTCGCCCAGTTCGATCGGGCTTGCGTCTCTGAACCACACCAGGTAATACCCTGAGAAAGCCAACAGAATGACGGTAAGCAGATAGACGTAGCCATTGATTTTATGGAAAGTAGGGAAGCGGTTGCGCATCTTAGGAATAAGTTGAAATACGCCGCCGAACGCAACGATGCCTGCGCCGATTGTGTGCGCTGCAAATGCCAGATTACCGGCAAAGTCTCCCACATGGTAAGGGGTTGCACCCATAACCTCCCAGCGGTTCCAGATTTCCATGTTGTCATTGATCACGGAAAATCCGTAAAACTTAATGATGTAGTAAAAGAAAAACCATTGCCCGAGTAACACGGAAATAAACCAGAATATGGCAGTGCAACTGAGCGTCTTGCCAGCAGTGTGCGCTGATATACCTCTGTGCGATGTGGCTGCGCCTGCCTCTTTTATTGCTTCTGATCCAGAAGTCGTATTAAGTATTTTGTCCATTGTGACGGCCTCGTAACGGTGAATATGCTTTCAAGTGTGCCGTGAAGAGGATGTTCGGTCGTTCGAATGGGCCTGCTTATACCAAATTGTTTGTATAAGATAAAAATAAGCTTTTTTATCAATTGTTTGTGGTTATCATTGAGTAAGTGTTGGTGGATGTGTCGGGTGGTTTTTCGCTTTTAATTTACTTTTTATATTCAGACACAGGTGTGCCCTGGTGGCGATTAAAAAACCTATTGGTTGACCTCACTATATTAAAGTAACCAATAGGTTGATTGTTTGTATCAGTATGCTGGTTTTACAGCATGCGCTGAGGCGATACTAAAAACTGCGATAGGTTTCATGCCATAAGTTATTAATGAATCTCAATTTCATGCTTCCTCCCACAGGTGGCGTGACGTTTGAGTGGCCTTTCAGTCTGAGGTTTCCATTTGCATGCTCAAGCGTAGTATTTGTATTGACGAAAAACAGCTCAACCTCTTTGTCAGGTGCATTTGCTCCTGTTAGGTTTGAAAGTAGTACTCCGCGCTCATTGTTGACGGTATACAATGTACTGGCTGTAACATCGGGTGCTGTGCTTTCGGGCAGTACTAATCTGGAGACTCGGTTTCCAAAATCAACATGTGGAATGATATCACCCGTCCAATAGCCACCATTTTTGCCCCATGCGTTATCCGCAAACTGTGGATGGATAATATGGATGGATGGCGTATTTATTGTTTGATCAGATGTTGTGCTTAAACGATATTGATGCTTGTTGCCAGATATAAATGGTTTTAAAACATGGAGTGATCTGGGGCGTAAGATGTTGATCGCATGTCTCGAAGGCCAGCTTATATTGCATTCAACATTGATTTGCCTACCACAGGAATCAAGTTTGATACCATCCCTGCCCGAGCTTTTTGAAGTAACATGAGCATTAATGTCGTTGCATGACCGCCACTCAAAACCATCTAAGCCTGCCTCGTCGCATATATCGCTATGGTTTTTAATCGTGTCGCATAAATTGTAGGAATAGCCATAGTGCAGGCTTTTCTTCACTCCTGGTGATTTCCTTTTTCACTCATATTACTTCTCAGTTTCGTTGTTTTTAGATGTTAATTACCTTTGAGGCGACTTAATTGTGTTAGTGACAATTGAGATGCTCCTGCATAGAGAGCGTGATATTCACTCTGTGCAGGTGGAGTGTACTTTTTCAATACTCCCTATGTATAGAGGCCTGACTAAGAAGAGAGAAATAGGCTGCTCTTATCACTCTCAGGTTGGTCTGGCTGGCATTATCTGAGAAAAAGAAAGCCAGCTCTCATAGTACAGGCCTAGGTGCTTCTAAGACATAGATTCAGCCTGTTGAGGGGAGGTGCTTGGTTTTGCTTTTTTGCCATTTAACAGAACGCCTATCCAGGTATGTCTGACCAATAACTGATAACCTACCAAACCGATAGCCAGGGTGGTGGTGACCGAAATGACGAGCTTAAGTAATAATGGCAGCGTGGTATTGCTCAGTGGAAACTGGATGTACATCAGTACCGGTACATGAATGAGGTAAATCCAGTATGACGCGTCGGACATATACTTGTTCAGCTGACTGTATTGATTGAGCCATTTATATCCGGCCAGGAAGGCAACACCGGTCCAGCTAACGATGGCAACCGATTGTGCGAGCACGGCGTAGAGATTGATGTGCTCTGGCGTCATGTCTCCGGTATTCGCTGCTCGAATGATGGTTTCTATCGAGGGGGGAGGGTCCATCAGGTAAAAGTAAGGCAGTAATGACACACAAGCCAGTATCAGTAAAGGCGTAAAGTATCTGGCGTACTGTTCTACCCGGGTATGATGATGATAGAGCCCGGCACCGATTAAAAACAGGATACCATAGAACCCGTAGGACCAGAGTTGCGGATACAGCTTATCGGGCGCCGGGAATGGCACCAGCTGCTGGTGCATGGCAAGCGTGAGCAGTACCGGCAAAGCTACTCCTAAAAACAGGGGGCGCACGACAAAGGCGAGTATGGATTGATAGACCTGAGTATATTTTTGCAATAACCAGATGATGCAGCAGAACTGGGTCAGGTTCCATAGAAACCACAAGTGCATGGTGGAGATGAGCGGTTCGTCGACGGACTGAAAAATGGTAAACAGGCCCGGCTTTTCATGGACGATTTCTGCGCCCCAGCCAAGCGCATGAATTAGCACCAACATGGTCAGCGGAAAAAATATCACAAAGGGCAAAAAAACGCGTTTGAGGCGATTGCTGATAAAGGCATTCCCCCCGCGTTTACTGATCAGCAGTGCGGCGCAAAACCCGGCGATGGCGAAAAACAGCGGCATTCTGAATAAGTGCGACCAGATAGCAAAGTACTCAAAAGCGACATGTTTGCTCGGATCGGCGGTAAACCAGATGTTTGAGAAGTAAGGGCCATAGGCTAGCGCTGCATGGAACACCACGCCCAACAAAAGTGCCAGGCTACGCAAGTTATCTATATAGTGAAAACGAGGGGAAGAGTGCATAACGTTTATCCTTAAAGCTGCGACTGTGAACAGATTATCACCAAACGGTCCGGGAGAATACTGATATAGGGACTTTGCGTGACTAAAATTTATACGCTTGGATGTCTCACAATGATTCAGTGAGCTACAGCGAAAATCAGACTAGGTTGTGATTGTATGAACAAGTGCAAACGCAGTGTGCCGTCGGCACAGTCATCCGTTTCGTACTAAAGTGTAAAAGATCTGCGTGCAATATAGAGATGTTTGAATATGAAACCATTTCAGCAACAGCCATCCGGTAATGGCCTCGGTCGTTGCGCGATGGTAAAGCATTTAACCATGGAGGACGCTCTCGCATGACCGGTTATTTTATTCAGGCTTTTATCTATCTGGCCGCGGCAGTGGTGATGGTGCCACTGGCAAAACGCCTGGGACTTGGCTCAGTGTTGGGTTACCTGATAGCCGGTGTGCTGATCGGTCCTGTAGCAGGTGTCGTCGGCAAGGAAACGGCGACAATACAACACTTTGCTGAGTTCGGCGTGGTGATGATGTTGTTTTTGGTGGGGCTGGAGTTACACCCTCAGATGCTGTGGAAAATGCGTCATCGGTTGCTCGGACTCGGTGGCTTGCAGGTGGCTGCGAGTGCTCTGTTGCTTGCCTGCATTGCCTGGCTACTGGGTCAGCCACTTTCCATTGCGGTGGCAATCGGTCTGGTCTTTTCTTTGTCGTCGACCGCCATTGTGTTGCAAACATTGAATGAGAAAGGTCTGACAAAAACGGAAGGCGGGCAAAATGCGTTTTCTGTGTTACTGATGCAGGATATCGCTGTGATACCGATACTGGCATTTATCCCTGTTTTGGCTTTACCTGAGTTAATGAGTGCAGCGCAAGCGCTGCAAACCACAGCGGAACATCATGAATCACTGAGCCTGGTTGCAGGTTTGCCAGCCTGGGCCTACGCGGGGGCTATTTTTGCCAGTATCGCTGGTGTGGTTGTGATAGGTCATTATCTGAGTCGTCCTTTGTTCCATTATGTTGCTAACTCCGGATTACGGGAAATCTTTGTCGCAACCGCGTTGTTGCTTGTGATTGGCATCGCTACTTTGATGAGTCTGGTTGGGCTGTCTCCGGCACTGGGGACTTTTCTGGCCGGGGTAGTACTGGCGAACAGCGAATTCCGTCATGAGCTTGAATCAAATATTGAGCCTTTTAAAGGTCTGTTGCTGGGGTTATTTTTCATTACTGTGGGGGCAGGGATCAATTTTGCCATACTCTCTGAGCACTTACTTTTGATCCTGAGTCTGACGCTGACCGTGATGTTGGTAAAAGCCGCGGTACTTTGGGGACTCGCTATGATGTTTAAAATCCACAATAGTGACCGCTGGTTGTTTGTGCTGAGTTTATCCCAGGCCGGGGAATTTGGCTTTGTGTTGTTAAGCTACGCGTTGCAAAACCATGTCATCCCATCCGACACGGTGAGCTTGCTGCAGCTGATTGTGGCGTTGTCTATGTTTCTGACACCGACTTTGTTTATTCTTTACGACAAAGTGATTTTGCCCCGCTATCAACATACGGCCAATCAACAGGAGTATGATGAGATTGATGAACACGGGCAGGTGATCATCGCAGGCATTGGTCGTTTTGGGCAAATTGTTAATCGTTTACTCATCGCTAATGGCGTTCACACTGTGGTGATGGACCTGGATGCAACCCAGGTGGAGTCAATGCGCCGCATTCAGGTTAAGGCCTACTTTGGTGATGCCACACGACCTGAATTGCTGCATACCGCGGGTATTGAGCAAGCTGCCTTGCTGGTTGTTGCCATTGATGACAGAGAGAGTGCGAAAGCACTGGTGCAGTCGGTCAAGCATAGCCACCCTGGGGTGACAGTGTTGGCCAGAGCATTTGACCGAGGCCATCACTACGAATTGAAACATGCCGGCGCGGATGTGATTGTCAGTGAAACGTATCATTCTGCGCTCGATTTGGGGGCACAGGCGCTTACCTGTCTGGGCTTTACGCCAGACACTGCGGCGCAGAAAAAACAAGCCTTCTGGGAAACCGAGCAGGCAGCATCCGAGCAGCTCTACGATACCTGGCAACATGGTAGCGATGGCCAGCAATACGACCATGATTTTCGTAAGCTGTTCATTCAGACTGAGGAGGCCATCAAAGCAGCCATGCGAGCCGAACACCGGGGTGGGCAGGGTAGCGATGACGTCACGAAACAGGGCTGACGAAGATCTCCATACCAATGCTGGTGCAGACAGTGACAGACCTGATATGCTACACGCTTTTAGCGACAACTGAGTACGAAACATGATTGACGATAAAGAATTGATCAGCACACTGGACGAACTGGAAGCGTTTTTACAGCTGGTAGAAAGTGGTGGGTTAGGTCTGAATAACGCAGCAGGAGTGGCGCTGGCGACGAATAATAGTAATGGTCGGCCATTTGTAGCTGTGCTGGATGATAATCATCAGTTGATCCTGGGCCGCTGGGTGACGCAAGAAGTGTTTGATAATGGCAAGGACCTTGTCCGTCAGGGGCCGAAGAAAGCACACTAATCAAGTGCTGGTCAGATGTATCGGACCGTTTTGATTTGTATACATCTGCCTTCCTATGGGCCTACACAGGCCTATGCTTTATGCTGATATGACAATAAAAAACAAAACAACAATAAAAACAGGAAAGTCAGATGCAGGTTCCTTGTGACGAGTTAGCCAAAGTTGAGCACCGGCTCAATAAACAAAACGCGCTGGGTGCAGCGATTGCTGGTGGATTGTGGGTGTTTCCCATTTTATTTGCCTGGTTTGGCGCTTTTACATTAAACGCAGACTTTGGTCCCTTGATGCTGGCCGTCAGTGGTGTGCTGGTCGGCTTAGTGATCCGGTTTCACGGTCGGGGCTATCAGAAAGTATTTGGTGTTATTGCTTTTGTACTGCACGCCTGGCTGGTTTTTCTGGCCCTGGCACTGGAATTAATTGTCAGTAACGATACCTGGCTAATGGTATTGGGTATTTTATATGTCATTGGTGCTTGGTCCAGTGTGTGCTTGGCACGTAAAAAGGTACCATTTTCTGAACACCGGGCTTTTTTTGAGCTTGCGGAAAAACAGCAGCATGCAAGTCGGAAAAAGCTGAAAAACCGTTGTTTCATTGTGTTACCCGTTTTAATGAGTATTTCGCTGGCCACCGGCCTGATGGCACTATATGGTGTGACGACAGCGGAGCAGTTATTGATTGCACAGGAGCTAGACGAACAGCAGCAACAGCGAGCACTGCGCGCTCAGAAAAACGAAATTGACATCACACCTCAGGGCTTAAAAACCCTCTCAACCAGACAAGCGTTGCATTATGCGTACGCTTATTTTAGCGGTTATCGGATAGACGAATATGGCAGAAATAAGGGCCAGTTTGTGCACTCTGAGTTCAAGGCGAAAACCATCCTGATCCATTTGACGGAGCAAAGGGCTGAACCCCGAGCTTTATTTATTCTGGGCATCATCAACGGGGGGAGTCAGGGAAGTCAGCAAGTTGAGGAGGCGGCAGAGCTTGGCGATGACTATGCCAAGCTATTTAAAACCATTGAGTTTGGTTGCCGCTATGATAAAAACCAGGCATTGATGCTAATCAATGGCTTGTCTCAGCTGACCGATGAGTCTCCCATCAGCGCAGAAATTGACAGCATTCGTAGCTACGGCTTTGAGCCCGTTTGTGCTGAACTCAATACGGGTAAATTTGAATACAGTTTTATTCGTGAGTATCAACCGAACAGCCGCTAAGATAAGCGGCTGTCTTCGAGGTTGAAAAAGGCAACCTGATCGGTCAACACCCGGGCCTGACTCTCCATGGTTTTGCCCGACTTTGACGTAGTTTCGACCAGGGAGACATTTTGCTGAGTAATGCCATCCATTTGTGCGATGGTAGAGCATACCGCGGCAATGCCTGATGCTTGCTCTTTGCTGGCATCGTCAATGTTCGAGACCATGTCACTGACTTGTGTAATCGACTGAGTCAACTCATCGAAAGTCGTGCCGGAATCATAAACCAGCTTGCTCCCTTCGGTAACGGCGTCAACACTGTTCTTGATGAGCGCTTTAATTTCTTTGGCTGCGCTGGCACTGCGTTGTGCTAGGTTACGCACTTCACTGGCGACCACGGCAAACCCTCTGCCAGCTTCGCCCGCTCTGGCGGCCTCAACCGACGCATTGAGTGCCAGCAGGTTAGTTTGAAAGGCAATTTCATCAATCACGCCAACGATGTCGGAGATTTTTCTGCTGTAGCTTTCAATATTACCAACCGCATTGATGGCATCTTCAATGGTTTGTTTACCACTGAGCGCTTTTTCACGGACCACTGTTGCGCGTTCAGACGCTGTGGTTGCGCTGATCGCGTTATTTTTCACCGTCGCTGTCAGCTGCTCCATTGTGGCAGCTGTTTCTTCCAGGCTGGCTGCCTGACTTTCTATACGGCTATTGAGCTCTTCATTATTGGAGGCGATTTGTCGGGCGATATCAAACACCTGGGCCGCCCCGTTATTGATGGTCTGAACCAGCTCGCTGAGCTTGTCGAACAGACCATTCATTGCCTGGGTTAGCACTGAGAAGTCCTCTCCCAGTTCAGCGGTGATCCGGTGGGTTAAATTGCCTTGCTCAAGCGCAAAAATGGCGTTTTTGATATGCTGTACAGCCTGTTTTTGTTCTGTGATGTCTGTGGCATATTTAACCACTTTGACTGGGCGGCCATGTTGATCCAGGATTGGGTTATAGGTTGCCTGGATCCATATCTCTTGGCCATTTTTGGCGATCCGCATATATTGCCCCGAGTCAAATTCGCCGCGATTGAGCTGTGCCCAAAATTGTTGATATTCGTTGCTTTGTGCCTGCTCCGGGGTGGCAAACATGCGGTGATGCTGGCCTTTGATCTCGTGGAGTGTGTAGCCCATGGTTGCTAAAAAGAGGTCATTGGCCCACAGTATGGTACCGTCCATTTCAAATTCAATGACCGCCTGAGATTTATGAATGGCCTGTACTTGCCCTTCCAGATCCGCTGTGATTTGCTTCTGGTGGGTGATATCCATGGCGTATTTAACCACTTTCAGCGGGTTGCCCTCATCATCACGGATCAGGTTATAAGTTGCACTAATCCAGATAGGTTTGGCATGTTTTCCCAGTCGAAAAAATTCACCGGAATGGAAATGGCCATTCTTCAGATCTTGCCAAAACTGCTGATATTCCTCACTCTGAGCATACTTGGGCTCAACAAACAGCCTGTGGTGCTGGCCAATGATTTCCTCTTTGCTATAACCCATGGCGCTCAAAAAGTTGTCGTTGGCGTCTAAAATGGTCCCGTCTAAATTGAATTGGATCACCGCCTGAGATCGATTGATTGCCTCGATTTGTCCTTGTGCCTCAAAGGCATTCAGTTTATCTGCGGTTATGTCAGAGGCGAACTTCATGATTTTCCAGAGCCGACCATTCTCGTCATACAAGGGGGTGTAGTGCGCCTGGATCCATACCGCTTCACCGTGTTTGTTGACCCGTTTAAACTCGCCAGATTGAAGTTCGCCCCTGCCTAAAGCCCGCCAGAATGCTGCATACTCATCACTGGCAGCTTCTTTTGTAGTGACAAACAGGCGGTGGTGCTGACCTTGGATCTCTTCAAGCTGATAACCCATCACATCGAGAAAATTTTGATTGGCCGTTACTATGGTGCCATCGAGGGTAAACTCAATAACTGCCTGGGCATTGCGGATCCCGTCAACCTGACTGTTGAGATTGATTGTCGTATGTTTTTGCTTAGAGATATCGCTGGCTAACAACAATACTTTGGCAGTGCGCTGGTGTGGATCCGGCACCGGAACCAGTTTGGCATGCAGCCAGGCAAATGTTTGCTCCGAAGTTTGCCATTTTAGGTCACACTCAAGCGTCTGGCCTTCACAAAGCGCTTCCCAGCAAGCGTCATTGAGCTGTTCATTGACCACAAATTGCTGATAATGCTGATTAACCAATTGTTGTCTTGTGGCATCCACCAGGGATAGGAAATGCTCGTTGGCATTCAATACCGTGCCTTGCAGGTCCAGCTCTGCCCAGGCTTGCGCATTTGACAAGGCCTGTATGGCTGAGGAGGTGTCCACCAAAGGTTGATACTGCGCTGTCACATCCTGGATCACGGCAAAGCTGTGTGACTCATCCAGCGGACACAATTGTACTGAGACGTGAAACACTGTGCCCTCGATATTGTGCATGGTGCAGATTTGCGCGTTGTTATGTTGACGTTTTTGCAGCGCGTTATGTAACGTCTGGTAGTCGCTGTGACGATTGCACAGTGCTGACAATGTCTTGGGTGGGGCGCTGCTCGAAAACGCCAGTGCGGTATTAAAAGCCTCGCTGGTGGCGAGAATATTACCGTGCCGGTCGAGCTTTAGCCAAGGCAATGTTTGCGGTAGGGTGATTTGTGGTTCTGTAGTTTTTGTTCTTGAAAAGCCGAAGAGCGCCATATCACATCCTGGTATGTAGTGGATTATCTATAACACTATAGACAAGGAATCACAGCGCCCCCAAGTTTGTGAGTGAGATACGGTTGTATATGGAGCAGCCCGTCAACAGGCTGATCCATACTTAGCAAAGTCAGGCGTCGCTTTCGTTGACCAGAATCACTTTACGATGAGGGAAGGGGATCTCTATATTGGCCTCATCGAGGGCTTTTTTCACTTGCTCAGGCACGGAGTAAAGCACATCAAAATAATGTGCGCCGTCGCAAAATGGTCTGACTAAAAAGTCCACTGAGCTGTTACTGAGCGACTCCACCTCTACAAACGGGGCCGGATCTGACAAAATATGGGGATGTGCCTGCAACACGGATTGGATCACAGCCCTGGCCTTATCCGTGTTTTCATTGTAAGCAACGCCAAAACGCATATCGACACCCCGAATTGCATGATGTGAGTGGTTAACGATTTTACTGCCCCAGATATGGCTGTTGGGAATAACGATTTGTTGGTTGTCGAAGGTTTGCAAGATGGTCGTAAACATATCAATTTCTGTCACTTTGCCAAATTGTCCTGCTGTATCGATAAAGTCATTGACTTTGTAGGGGCGGAAAATTAACAGCATGACGCCCGCCGCGAGGTTGGATAGGGTCCCTTGCAGTGCCAGGCCTACCGCAAGTCCTGCGGCACCGAGCAAAGCAATGATCGATGCGGTTTGTACACCAAACCGATTGAGCACTGCGATGCCAACAAAGGCCAACACAGTGTACTTGGCAACACTGCCAAAAAATTTAAACAAAGTATCATCGAGTTTGTCATAGCGATTCGCCACAGAGACAACCGCTCTGTAAGCCTTGCCCGCCAGCCAGATGCCAATGATCAGTATTAATAATGCCAGTACCAGGTTGGTTGCCCAGTCAACGGCGACAGGTAAATATTGATTGATATCGATTTTTTCTAAGAAGCTTTCCATACACCTACCTCGGTAAAATAATTGAGAGAGTCACAGAGCGTTTGCAATCATGCGTCTAAAAGCTAGTTGCAGACACGAGATAGTTCAACCTGAAGAGGGGGATGTTGCTAAGATTGGGTGATAAGGGAATACGGGTGGTCCACAGACCACCACGTTGAATGATATCAGAGGAACCCCTGAGCGACCCCGGCCACCATAAAGGTAACGACCAGCCAGACGATGTGTAGCTTGAGGTGTTTTAACAGATAAAAGCCGACCAGAATCAGGGCAATATCCTGTGCTGAAGTTACAGCACTGGTAAAGACGGGTTGATACAGTGCAGCCACCAGTAAGCCAACCACAGCAGCATTGACACCACTCAGCGCACCTGCCACTGCGGGTCGGTTGGCGAGTAGTTGCCAGTTCTTGAGCACGCCCAGTAGTAACAAAAAGCCAGGCAGAAATACGGCTAAAGTCGCCACCAATGCACCTGTGACGGGATTTGCTGGCATTAATGCGTAGCCAAGATAAGTGGCAAACGTAAACATCGGGCCGGGCACTGCCTGAGCAGCGGCATATCCAGTCAAAAAGGCATCCTGACTGAGGGTGTCGCCGACAATATTTTGCAGCAGCGGCAGCACTACATGACCGCCGCCAAACACCAGGCTGCCAGCCTGGTAAAAATCATTAAACAGGGCCGCTGAGGGACTCAGGTGGGCGACAAAAGGCAGGGCAATAAATAAGCTTGCAAACACCATCAAAGGCAGCCAGCTTGCTTTGAAAGTGGCACTGGCGTGCACCTTTTGGGCACTACCGCGCAGGTAAAAGGCGCCGATCAGGGCTGCCAGCAACAGCACCGCCATTTGCGTAAAGAGACCAGGTAGTAATAGCAAGGCGATGGCCGTGATAACACACACGCCGACAGTGAGGGGGCTTTTACAAAAGTTCTTATACATCCCCCAGGCGGCATCTGCGACAACCACAATGGCAAGCAGCTTAAGCCCGTGCACCAGATTTTGAAACACACTGGTGTCGGTCACCTGGCTGGCCATGAGCGCCAGCAATACCATGATAAGGACTGACGGTAGCGTAAAGCCGATGAAGGCTGCGCAGCCACCACTCAACCCACCGCGTTTGTAGCCCAGAGCAAATCCGACTTGGCTTGAACCGGGGCCGGGCAAAAACTGACTTAGGGCGACCAGCTGAGCATAATCGGCGTCATCCAGCCACTTGCGTTTTTCCACAAAGGTTTGGCGGAAGTAGCCTATGTGTGCTGCCGGACCACCAAAGCTTATCCAGCCAAGTAAAAAGAAGGTTTTAAAAATAGCAAACATAACAATGCGCGCTCTGTTATCACAATTGCCGCTAGAGTAAAAAATGACGTAGAATGATTCAAATTAATAGTTTTTATTTTATCTATGAATTATATGGGATTGGGCCGTGAGCTTTAGTGATGTGTCATGGCGGCAGGTAGACTTGAATCTACTAGTGGCCTTTGCTTATTTATACCGCTGTCGCAGCGTCAGCATCGCGGCTGAGCAGGGCTGTGTCAGCCAGTCAGCGATGAGCCATGCTCTGGCAAGGCTCAGACGTCTTCTGGATGACGAGTTGTTTGAGCGTAAAGGGCATACCATGGAGCCGACAGAGTACGCTCATCAGATAGCGCCATTAATTGAGCAGCTGCTGGATACGGTGTCAGATGGCTTGTTGCGCACAAAACACTTTGTACCAGAGCTGTATGAAGGCGTATGCCGTATTGGTCTCACGGATTATGCTGAGCTGAATTTTGCACCTTTGATATATGACCGTATTCGCACCGCCGCGCCTCATGCACAAGTAAGTTTTGTAAACGTGAATCGCAGTAACTATATGACGCTGACCGAACAGGAGAAACTGGATCTGGTCATTGGCAGTATCACTGAACCTGATCAGGCATTTAGCAGTCAGGTCCTGTACACAGAGCGTCACGTTTGTCTGGTGGATCCGGCGGTATTTACCACAGAGCTTCCCATGTGTATGGCTACGTTTGCACAGACGGAGCATGCTCTGGTGAGCCCGGATGGCCGCTTAACAACTCAGGTCGATCAGTTGCTTGCCAGGGCTGGTCTGACACGCCGGGTAACGGTCGCCAGTCGCAACTTCCTGACCATACAACGCTTGCTCAGCCAGCGGCGGTTAGTAGCCATTGTACCGCTAAAAATGGCTCAGCTGGCGTGTGAGGATGCCGGGCTGAGGTACTTTGAGCCGCCGCTGCCTGTACCAGACTTCGATATTGCTATGTTGTGGTTGAGCAAGCGCAGTGCGAATGAAAAAAATGTATGGATAAGAAAAATCATACAAGAAGTAATTGCTTAGGCTATTTACTTATAGAATTTTGCGCCAAGTCATAAAAAATTAATAAATGTTTAATTTTTGTTTCTTTTTTGGGTTTTTGATGTGAGTATGCTTGTGGTTTTAATAAGCTTTAATTTTATAAGGAAGAAATTTAATGAAAAGCGTACAAACAATTGCAGCATCTTTGGTCATGCTAAGTGCATCCACTGTGTATGCAAATGACTATAACTCAGGTTACTACATCACGGACGTAGACGTGTACAAATACGGTGAGCGTGCCACCATGGTACCAGAGCAACCCCAAATGCCAGAGCTGCTGGCAGATCATGTATTGGTTGGTATTGGTGCCCGTGCTGGCAAGACGACGGTAACAACAATCACTTTGTGGTACCGCCAGATACTCGGTAATGGTGAGTTTGGTCCGCTAGAGAGTACAAATTATGGCAGTAAACCTAGTCATGAGCTTGAGTGCCAGTATGTAAATACACAAGACAAAATCGCAATTACCGGAATGGAGTGGCGGATTAATGGCTCGGACGATATTGCTGCTCTGAGGGTGAGTTATCGCAAATTTGATAGTCAAGGCAATTTAGGCACCAGAATTTATTATGGAACAGGTGTTAAGTCGAATGACCAATCGAAGACCTGCTATGACCCGGGTAGTGGTGGTATAGAAGTATCTTACTTCCCACCTGCATCCGGTAACACTTCGGTCGTGACAGGAGTGGGGTTAGTTAATCACAATGAGAATATGGACTCAATGTGGTTATATCGCGGGACGTATATTAACCGTTAAAAATAGCAATCCACCATTGCAGGCCAGTCTGCCGACTGACCTGCATAGCTAAGTCAAAACCATCCGATGATGTGAATTGCGATAACGATGACTTTCAGTCCAAATTTATACCAATTTGCTCAATTAAGTGCTCTATTTTGAGGTGATAATCCAGGCTCGATAACACCGCACTCGCGTCCTGCTATCGCTGATGCACCTACATCCCTGTAGGCGAGACAATGTTCTAAATAAGAAGTTTGTAACCGCTAGCGTCATATTTACTCCTTCAAATTGAACAGATAGTAAGTGGAATTGGCATTATATCCACTTTTTGCCTATCGAACTGGGTCTCCGCATGTCGCGAGCAAAGACTCGGTAAAAAGCGTCGATGCAACCACTATCTCCTGCATCTGACTTTGCGGCTCTCTGAGTGTGGCAATCAACAGGCGCGTTTCTGACGGAGAAATTGGGGTTTGGATCTTACAGCGTCTGGCAATTGATAGTGCAATTTCATTGCTGGTTTTAGCAAGCTTCAACTGTGGTAGAAGTGCCCTCAAACTTGGCGTTTTAGTGAGCAGCGCCGTTAAGTCTGCATAATCTGCATTCCAGGTTCGAAGTGTCCGCAAGATGTCTTCTAGTGCCGTTTTCTCTCCACCTTTAAATTGAGCAAGCTTTTGATTTAGTGTGATGAGTGTATGACTTTCTATGGGTAAGTAGTCTACGAAAGAGTCCAACGGTGCATTTTGATGATACAAGCCTTGTTGATACTTAATATGATGACGTGTGTAGTAGCTGGCTGGTTCAAGCTGCTCCGCAAAGCGCATCAGCAAAGCCAGGTTTTGCGAACTATCGTGTTTTGCCAGTAGCCTTTTGAGTCCCTGTCTGAACTGTTTTTGATGATGCAGGCCGATGGCATCGGCAAAGTCAGAGATGGGCAACAATCTGTGGTACATGTTTTCGGGGTCGGTGTACTGACGTGCAGACCACAGGCGCTCTGCGATGGCAAACAGACGTGGCCAGCTGCGCACATCCAGATTGTGTTCGGTAACCAGTTCACTCCAGAGAGTCGCTTCTCCACCTAGAATATTACCTTGTGCTTGCGCGCTCATCACGCTCTGGAAGTGCATAGTGGTAAAGTCTGCCCGAGTAAACTGTGTATCTAACTTCCCCGTTACCGGATAGACAGCATTGCCAATCAGGATCCGGCCCGCTAAACCTGATTCAGGGTTCAGTGTGAGTTCCGCACGAGTTGGGCCCATCCAGCTGTCGATGGTGGCGTTGAGTCGTGATAAACCCGCTCCGGGCGGAATTAGGTGGCTATCCAGTCGGGCTTGTTTAAAGGGGCGATCATTGAGCTGCAGGTATACATGATTCAGTGTTTGCTGAGAAGACACTAGCACCAGTTTGCCACGCACGGCACTGCCTTTGAGCCTGGGCATTGTGAAATCCCAGGCTTGAATTTTTTCGTTGTCGTTGAGCGGATGTGCTGTGTGCAGATCGGTATCAAACGGCTCATTGCGATAGTGGTAAGCAGTTGGCTGAGGCTGATCGATGTAAAATCCGGCGGATAACAACGCCGGATACCCCTGTGCGGCAATCTGGCTCAGGCTCGCTTTGCCTCGCCAAGACTGGATCATTACATCCTGGTCCAGTGCGGGATGAAATATTTCGTCCCAGCCCATCATTTTTTTGTTATGCCGACGCAAGATAGCTTGTACTTTGGTGTTGAAATGCGCTTGCAGGTCGGCGGGGGTGTTGAGTTTATGTGTGCGCATGTATGCCTGGACCCGCTTGCTGTCTTGCCAATGTTTTGGGTGTACTTCATCGCCGCCAATATGCAAGTAGGGGTCCGGGAAGAGTTCAGCCAGCTCTGCAACGATTGCATCAATGAAGACGTACACTTCAGGTTTGCTGGGGTCTAACAAAGGCTCAAATATACCCCAGCCATCTTCCATCTGATAGGGCTTCACCTGTGTCATCAGTTCAGGGTAGGCAACCGCAATGGCCGAGGCGTGACCGGGGACATCAAACTCTGGCACCACACGGATCCCAAGGTTGCTGGCGTACTCAACGATGTGCTTGATTTCGGCCTGCGTATAGTACTGGCCATCGGACGCGAGTTGATGCAACTTTGGATAAGCTGCTGAGGCATATCGCCAGCCCTGATCATCTGTCAGGTGCCAGTGAAATACATTCAGTTTGGCGGCAGCCATGCCGCGTAGTTGCCGTTCAATCGCCGGGATAGAAAGAAAATGGCGGACGCTGTCGAGCAGCAGTCCACGCCAGGGGAAACGGGGGCTATCGTCTATTTGTAACAGGGCCAGCTCGCGGCTGTCACGGGCAAAATAGAGTAACTGGCTGAGGGTTGCCAGTGCGTGCAGCGCGCCAAAATCAGAGGCGGCACTGATATCAATACCTGTGTTGTTGATACGCAATTGATAGTGTTCATTCTGGTTGATCTGGGGGTAATGACTCGTACTGGCTTGCGGTGCTTGCACAGTGACATTAATGGGGAGTGCTGATCCTAAGGTGACAGGCGCAACCTGGTAGCCAAAATCAGAGAACTGTTGTTGATAATAAGTTTTTACAAAGGCACTGCGCTGCGAAGACAGGCCGGTGAGCGACAATGCCAGCGGGCGATCTATTATCAGAGCTTGCGCTGACTGTACCAATGAAGCGGGGACAGGCATCAAAATGGGTGCCTGGTCCTTCGCACTGACGATGTTAGCAGATATCATCAACACGCTTGTAATCACACCACACAGCAAAGTCTTGAATCGAACTATCATAGCGATCATTTCCCTGAAATACCGATCAAAAAGAGGTCTATAAAATCGTGTTTATAGGAACAGTGCAAATGAGAGATTTTCAACCTGACGGGTAAATTCCCTGATCCGGGCTGTAATCCTGCGTAATGTCTTTATGGGTGAACTCAGATTAGTATCTGAGAAAAGAACTACATAGCCTGCTATCAAACGATAGTCATGGCACATAATGAGGTGTGAGATGTGTACCCGAGTATTTAATAATTGCCAGCGTGACTATCTGGCGACGGCCCGTAATATGGATTGGATGTATCCACTCCCAACCAGCTTCTTTGCGTTTGATAAGGGGCTGAGTAAAACCGGCCTGTCGGGATCGGATGGCGGTATGGATGAAGCGCTCAAATGGTGCTCGGCGTATAGCAGCATCGTGGCCATGGTCGGCGATGATCGTAGTGGCTGGGCCGCGTCGGATGGCCTGAACTCTATGGGGTTAGTGGCGAATGTGCTGTATGACTCTGGTGCCAGCTATGCTCAGGAATCCTTCAGTACACATAAAAAGCAGCTGAGTGTGTTGCGGTGGGTACAGTATGTGCTGGATAACTTTGTTTTTGTAAAAGAAGTTGTGAAGGCATTTAGCAAACAGGATATCTTACTGGTGGGCGCTGCGGTCCCCAACAGCGATGGTAAACCAGCGCAATTACATCTGTCTGTGTCAGATGTCACTGGCAATTCAGCCATCATTGAAGTGGTAGACGGGGAGTTTGTTTGTTATGAAAGCAGCGCTTATCAGATAATGACCAATGAGCCGAGCTTTGATAAGCAGTTAAAAATCAATGATTACTGGTCCTGGCAATGGTCTGCAGAAAACAGCAACCCAAGCCACACCATCCCGGGGGGCGCTTTTTCGACGGATCGATTTGAACGTGCAACGTTCTATCTGCACCATATGGACGCGCCCACGCATATTGATGACGCACTGGCTCAGGCCAGAACTGTGGCTGCCAATGCGTCTGTACCGCTGGGTTACAACTTTACGGTTAGTGACAGCCCAAATATCTCAAATACGCTGTGGTCCACTTACGCCAGTCACAGTGAACCTGCTTACTATTTCAGTAATGCCCGAACGCTGAATGTTGTGTGGTTTGACCTGGCGAATGCCGACTTCGAAGCGCCGGTACAAAAACTGGATCTGATCACAGTGTCAAAAAATGGGGCGGTTGAAAATCATCATTATGATGGCAAGATTAACGCGTTCATGACTGCAGCGATTGATCCTTACCTGAATCTGGAGCGCCACAGCGACGTGTCCCTTGAGGTCATTTGCTAATCAGGCTCTGTCAGGCGTGAGGGAGCAGCCGGTTTGAGCACCGGCTGCTAGCGTGTTTATAGTTCTGCGAAGACTTTGGCGCGCAATGCTTCACGAAAATTCTCAACCATCTTATGTTTGTCCTGCTCTGTGTGGCGGTCAAATACGCGGTTGTAGAACACACTGATGCTCACGTCTTCTTGTGGGTAATAATAGCTTCTGGATATATAACCGTTATTGTAGCCGCCATGCATGTAGGCCACTTTGCCCGACAACGACGCAAAATTACTGTGCTCTGTTTTGCGCACAATGCCGGCCCCATACTCCCGGGTTGTATCCATTGTATTCAGGTTATTGAGCATTTGCGCTTTAATCGCAGCCGTAAACGGAGCCTGGGTTTTGCCAAAGGCGCTGAAAAACCGGCTGAGATCTTTGGGTGTACTGACCATACCGCCATCTGCCGCACGATACCCCAGTTTAATGTGCCGATAACTTTTTAGTGTACCTTCCTCCAGTTCATAGCCGTGAACAAGCTCAGCGCCCAGAGGTTCCCGCTGATAGTAATAGGTTTCGGTCATACCCAGTGGTTCGAGTATCTGTTGGCGGATTGCAATCGCCAGATCATAGCCCAGCAAGTCATCCAGTATGATCCCGAGTAGCAGGTAGTTTGTGTTGGAGTAGTCAAAGTGGCTATCGACTTCAAATTGTGCGGGTTCATCATAAACATAACTTAGCATTTCAGTCACTTGCCAGTCATGATCGGGTTCTGCTTTTGTTTTGTGCCAGAACTGCGGCACACTCAGGTAATCCTTCAGGCCACTGGTGTGTCGCAGCAAGTGGCGCACCGTGATGGTGCTGGTATTGGGCAGGCGGGTTGCAATACTGTCTGGCAGATAGGTGTTGATACTGCTATCCAGGTCAATTTGCCCCTGTGCTGCCATCAGGTGAGTGAGTGTAGCAACAAAGCTCTTGGTATTACTGGCAATGCGGAACAGATGCTGCGGATTCAGCGGGGCCTGAGTGTCCTGGTTGGCCTGACCGCTGGTATAGGTTGCGGACCAGCCGGGTGTGGCAACATAGACAGATACCCCCGTTAGCCCGGCCGCGACGACTTGATCAAGCAAACTTTGATAGTCGGTATTGATATCAAAGCGAATGGTTTCTTTTGTTTCACTGAGCGACACGGGCATTGCTGCTGATTTAGGTTTTGAGGCGTGAGTTACGGTGTTATCACTGCCACATCCAGTAAGTGCCAGACAGGTGGTACAGAGTATAAAAGAGGAGAGTTTCATAATATTGCCCCTTAGTGCGTTGCCGTTTGTTGTTTTAGCCCGGTTATAACAACGCATTGGCACAAAGGTGTCCTGATCGATAAGGATAAACAAGGAATGTTCTTCAATAAGAGCTAGGTGATTTATTTAACTATATAAAAAATAAGCTTATTTTATCTTTTTAGGAAGGTGGGACGGGCAGATGTTAAAGATCACAGTCTGCCCGCCTGAGAAAAAGGCATTGGCGACATTATTGCATTAGCTTTAGTTCGATCATGCCAATATAGGTGCCTGAGTTGCTGTGCACACCAGCAGAAAAGTCGCTGTCCGTGGGGTCACTGGTCAGCAGCATTATGAGCTCAGCCGGGCTGGTAGCCTGATTGGCTGATCCAAAACGTGTGCCACTGTCACTGCCGGCATCATAGACCTTCAGCTGGATCGTCTGGCTTTCAAGCCATTGATTGTCTGTGAACAAGGGCAAACTTTCCAGGCCAATAAACCAGTCGGGACTGGGGGCAACCATAGACACGACACTGAGTAACGAAAACGCCTGACTTGCTTCAAACGTAAAGGTCACGCTTTTTGCACTGCCTGACACACCCGACTCGTCAATCAGGTAGTTGGAATTCCCGGCATTCTGAATAGCGCTAATTTCCTCTTTAAGCTGAAATTTGGAACCGGTTTCAGCCATGCTAACGATGCCAGCTGACGCCGCTGTATTGGGCTTAAAGATGAAGCCGTCTGCATTGTGCGTCAGGCCGACGAGGGGGGAGAAGTGTGAATTCCCCGGGTAATTGGTCGGAAAGTTGTCGGCTTCCCAGGTTCTGGTAAAGGTAAGCTGGTACGTTACCGTATCTTCAGCTTGCACAGTGTCAGTGGTGTTTGTACTTGTATCTGTGCTCGTGTTGTCGCCTGAACTCCCTGCATTATTGTCTGACGTATTGGTGTTTGTATCGCTTGATGTATCTGTATTTGTCTCAGTGCTCGTATTATTGCTGGCACTGGTTTGGGTTGTGTCACCGCCGCCGCCTCCACCGCATGCCGTCAGGGTGAAGAGAATTAGTGCGCAAAGAGATGTGTTTGTTGTGCTCATATCAGCCTCGTGTGTGAGTCAGGGTCTGAAAACAAGACCTGAACGCCACCTGGTCTATTTCATGGTTTGAGTAAAAACGTACATTTCAAGCCTGGTGCATCGGGACGATTGATACCGTAAGCAGGCCATGCGCGACGTGTACCTACTTGAGAGATCCTCAACTGTTTTTCCGGCTTAGGTATGTAAAACTCATAAGTACATTATGTTATTCAAGGAACTACTATGAAATCTCTGATCTTAACGGCGCTGCTGAGCGGCTCGGCATTGGCTAATCCATTACTGGGTAGCTGGGAGTTTGTTGAAGGGCAATATGCCACGGAAGAGGGCATTGTGTCTGCCAAAGCCCCGGAATTAACCTCTGTTAAGTTAATCACGCCCACGCATCATAGCTATATCACCCAGAGCCAGGGCAAGTTCAAATACGCTGGCGGCGGGACCTATGTGCTGAAGGGAGACAGGTTTATTGAGACCTATGAGTACGGCAACGTCACCTCTTTGTTGGGCAGGACGATGGCCTTCAGTTATAAAGTGGAAGGTGATTTGTGGCACCATGAGCTGTACGAAAATGGCAAGTTTGTGGAGCGGGAAATCTGGAAGAAGGTGCAGTAACCCTGGTCACATGAGCATATCCGGCACTTAATGATGCGTAATTTGCAATAATAACCTGAGCCCCTAGGCTAACAGTAAGGCCATGGTAGTACTGAAGGCGCTATGAAGCGCGTTAAGTTTATGCAGGTCGCAAAGCAGTGAGGTGACCCGGCAGGTTTGCCGGGTCAGCATTGAGTCTAGTTCAGTGTTTCACCCAAAGAGACGGGCGCACTGGTCTGGGCTTTGATGGCATCGAGTACACTAACCAGCGTGGCATGCTGGCTGTCAGGGTGTGCTCGCAAACTAATGCTGGTGATATCCCCTTCTGCGCCGAGACGGGCAATGTTAATACTGACACTGTCGAGGTCGATTTGCCTATTGTTCAGGTAAATCTGATTCTTAGCATCGATTGAAAATACCGGTGTCAGGTTTGGTACCACAGAGGTGACCGCTTGCTCCGTTCGGTTGAGCGGCAGAGCACTTTCTCTGACAAAACTGGCGGTGACAATAAAGAAAATCAGCAGAATAAATACGATATCCAGCATAGGGTTCATGTCTACGGTGACGTCAGAAGGAGTACGTTTATGTGCAGTTTTTACCATAATTACAGGTCCTTTTTTGTTGTTTCTCTTTCAGCGTAGACCCTGGTTGTTAGTTTTGATTTAATGTACCGTTAATGTTTACAAACTTTTACTTTGCTCAAGAGCAGTGGTCGCAGCGCTGAGTACGGACTGCCATTTCGTTGTACATAGGAACCTATGGCGCAGTCCTATCTCTAAGCTATGTCCACAATGTTATTGGGGAAACTGGAAACCAGCCAGCTGCATAAGTCAGGTTGCAAGCGTTCTGGTACTGCCATTTACGCAGCTAGAGTGGTTGCTTTGTCGTGCTGCTATTGCTTGTTTCATGTCTGTGGTGAGTGATACTGGCGGGCGTTGCAGGCAGCCGGCTGCTTGACGAGCCGGCTGTATCAAACTTGTTAGTTAGCGTTTTTTCTTCTTGCCCTGAACTGCTTTAAAGCGCGGGTTATCCTTACAGATCACGTACACACGGCCACGACGCTTAACTACCTGACAGCCTGGACGAGACTTGGCACTTTTTAGTGAGCTGAGTACTTTCATGGTGATTATCCTTTTTTACCAGCCAGATTCTTAAAGCGGCGGTTAAACTGTGCAACACGGCCATCGCTGGCAACCAGTTTCTGTTTACCTGTGTAGAAAGGGTGAGACTCGCTCGACACATCGATAGGCACATAGGGATAAGTCACTCCGTCTACTTCTACCGTGCGGTCGGTTTTAATGGTAGAGCCAACAATGAAATACTTGTCTACCGAGGTATCGTGAAAGGCAACTAAGTGGTAATCAGGGTGGATATCTGGCTTCATTTTCTTCTCCAATCATTCAGTGCGTGTGTTATATCATAACAAAACTGTAATGGAAATAGTAAATGAAAATAATTCGCAATCGTGTTTTTGTGGTTAGGCCAAATTTGAAACAGTGGTGGCGGCTTCAATGGATGAGCCGCCACCACTTAGCAGCAATATTATCGTTAGCGAGTAAGCTTCCGGGCCCGGAAATTGCGGCCTTTCATTTTCCCTTCACTGATCATTTTGACTGCCTGATTGGCGTACTTGCGTTCCACCGCAACATAGGAGGACATGGCGGTGACTTTGATTTTACCGATTTGATCGCCTTGTAAGGTCTGGTTGGCAGTCAGTGCCCCAAGAATGTCGCCCGGGCGTAACTTGGCTTTTTTGCCGCCATCAATTTGTATCGTGACCATAGGCGCGCGATTAATCTGAGCTGAGAGTACCTGTTCCCCCGGCAGTGCCGTGGGTTCAATACGCAAGTCGAGGTAGTCTTCCAGCATATTCACTTTGTGGGATTCTTTGTAGCTCATCAGCGAGCAGGCTACTCCGGTTTTCCCGGCGCGACCGGTACGGCCAATACGATGCACATGTACCTCAGGGTCGTGGGCAATGTGGTAGTTAATCACCATGTCTACATGGTCCACATCTATGCCTCGTGCTGCAACATCGGTCGCAACGAGCACAGTTAAGCTACGGTTAGCAAAGCGTACCAGGGTTTTGTCCCGGTCTTTCTGATCCAGGTCGCCATGCAGGGCAGCGCAGTCAAAACCATAGCTTTGAAGCATCTCGCTGATGTCCTGACATTGTGCTTTGGTATTACAAAATACCACTGCAGCGTTGGGTTGAAATTGTCTTAACAATTTATGCAGCGTAGCGTCACGCTCGTTGTTATCGGCCACCTCATAGAAATGCTGCTCTATGGTACTGTGATCATGTTGTGCGACGACTTCGACCTTAACCGGGTCCCGCATAATGTGGCCAACCAGCTGTTCGATTTTCGCCGGGTAAGTGGCACTAAATAGCAAATTCTGGCGCTGTTGTGGGCAGTGCGACACGATACAATCCAGGGCTTCTTCAAAGCCCATTTCCAGCATGCGATCGGCTTCATCCAGCACAAAGGTATTGACCTCATCTAAGCACAGGCGGCCTTTGCGCAAATGCTCTTCAATGCGTCCGGGTGTGCCTACCACAATGTGTGCGCCGTGCTCCAGAGAGCCTATTTGTGGTCCCATCGGAGCGCCGCCGCACAAGGTCAGTACTTTAATATTATGAATGGCTCGTGCCAGTTTACGGATCTCCACGGCGACCTGATCTGCCAGCTCCCGGGTGGGACAAACAACCAGTGCCTGCACCCGAAAGCGCTTAACCCTGAGGTTATGGAGCAGGCCAAGGGCAAATGCTGCCGTTTTTCCCGAGCCGGTTTTTCCCTGACCTATGACGTCTTTACCGGCCAGGATCTGTGGCAGTGTCTGAGCCTGGATGTCGGTCATGGTGTGATAACCCAGAGAGGTCAGGTTTTCTTGCAAAGCAGCTGACAAATTGATGCTGGAAAATGGCGTAGAGGTGCTCATAGCTGGTTTCTTTTTGGTTGAAAGGGTAAGTATAACATGCCACGGAGGCAGACTACCTGACGGTGTGTCTTGCGCGGTGGCATCGTGTTTTGCTCACAGTTAGCGTGCTAAACGCCTTACTTAGCTCCGCTATCCGGGCTGGACTTTTTCTGTGCAGCCGGTTTGTGGCTCGTTGGTTTATTCTGGCTGTTAGCCGGTCGTCTTCTGCGGCGTTTTGGCGCGCCTTGTTTGTCATTTCCAGAGTGCGCTTTGTGGTTGCTTTTTGGTTTGTTGGCCTGGCCGTTTTGCCCACCTTGCTGAGCCGTGTCGGTTTTTGGCTTCTTGGGTTTTTTAGGTTTTTTGGGTTTAATGGGGCGCGTGTCCAACTTAGATTCAGGTACCGGATTTTGTGGTTCGAAGCCCGGCTCAACAACGCGAGGGATCAGTTGTTGGATCAGTCTCTCAATGCCAAACAGGTCACTGGCGACGTCTTCGCTGACAAAGGAAACGGCTTCGCCTGTCGCGCCAGCACGGCCTGTACGACCAATACGATGCACGTAATCTTCATACACATTTGGCAAGTCAAAGTTGACAACGTGTGGCAGCTCCTGAATATCCAGGCCTCGCGCGACGATGTCGGTGGCCACCAGCACTCGCAACTCGCCACTCTTAAAGCCCGCAAGTGCTTTCATACGAGCACTCTGACTCTTGTTACCATGAATGGCAGCCGCGTTAATTTTGCTTTTCTCCAGATCCCGTACCAGGCGATTGGCACCATGTTTAGTGCGCGTAAAGACCAGTACCTGTTGCCAGTCATGGGTGGTTAGCAAGTGTTTGAGCAGTGCGGTGCGGCGGCTTTTATCAACCGGGTAAACCCATTGGGTCACGCTTTTGGCGGTGCTGTTTGCCGGTGCCACGGAAATCTCAACCGGATCCTGGATCAGGCCTTTTGCCAGATTGCGGATCTCATCAGAAAAGGTGGCTGAAAACAGCAGGTTCTGACGGCGCTGCGGCAGTAGTTTGATCAGACGTTTGATATCATGAATAAATCCCATATCCAGCATTCTGTCAGCTTCGTCGAGTACAAACATCTCCAGTTGGTCAAACTTCACTGCATTTTGCTGGTACAGATCGAGCAGTCGACCAGGTGTTGCAACCAGCACGTCGGCACCTTTGCGTAACTTCATCATTTGTGGGTTGATTTTGACCCCACCATAGACAACCTGACAAGATAAGGTCAGATGTTTGCTGTATAGCTCGACACTTTGCCATACCTGATCGGCCAGCTCGCGTGTGGGTGTCAGGATTAACGCTCTGACCTGATTGGCCTGGACCTTTGGCTTGTTACTGAGTAGTTCCAGCATTGGCAGGGTAAAGCCTGCGGTTTTACCTGTGCCGGTTTGGGCTGCCGCCATGATGTCTCGCCCTTGCAGGATAGCGGGGATCGCTTGCTCCTGAATGGGAGTTGGCGTTGAGTAGCCCTGATCGGCTACGGCTTGATTGATTTCTGGAGATAAGCCGAGACTGCTGAAGCTCATGATTGTGTACTCTGAAGAATGCGGGCCGGAAGAGTACAAGATTTACCCCAACATAGCAATTTTTGTCACCCTTTGTTGTTTGCCAGGGTCTTTATTGCAGGCGACTGTGAGCTTGCAGAGGGCTAACTGGATTGCTCACTTAGCAACTCTGCAACCGGGATTTGATAAAAGCGCGCTAGGTCACCAGCGGTGCGATAATAGACGCGGCTGCCACATTCGGCGCGTTTCAGTGTAGCAATAGACACACACAAAGCCTGATCCTGGCATGCGCAGGCCAGTTTTTCCTGGCTCAGGCCCAGGCTTTTTCTAAGTTCCTTAAGCCGATGACAATTGAGTTTCACTCTGCCGTCCATTGACGTGCTCCTCACTGAATTTGGGATCAAAGGCTAGCAGCCATTGGTGCCTTTTGCCACATACCATTAACACTTCAGGTGTTCAGATTATGCTACAGGCTGTCAGCTTTTTTTCACCCTAATGGCCTAGGTTTCAAGGTTGGGTAACTGATACCAAACTGATACTAAACTGATACCACAAAGCGGTTCATTCGCATCTACACTGAGGGCCAGTTAAATAAGCCCCGCATGGTGCGGGATTACTGGAAATAATAAGGAAACTATTATGTCTCAAACAGTTCATAACCTGGGTGCCTATGGTGCAGTTGTACTGGCGAAAGATTTCAGCAAAGACTTTATCAATGCGTTTGAGCACATCAACCAGCGTGACGGTGTTAAAATCACCCCATTGGCTGGTCAGTCGCAATTGGTGAACGGCACTAACTATGCTTTTTATTGTTTGGTTGAGCCGGTCGTTGCACCGGATGTGGCAAAAGTAAACAAACTTGAAGTTATCGTGATCCACGCGCTGGATGGCAAGTACACAGAAACTGCAGAGCGCGTATTAAGCCGCCCTGTACTGGTGCCACCTATTGGTTCATTCGACGGTGTTGCACTGCGTGATGATTTCACTGAAGCAGAGCAAGCGGCTGCAGAGCAGATAGAGTCGCTAGTGGGTGTACACTATGACATCCTGGCTGCACAGCAACAGGTTGTTGCAGGTCTGAACTTTGTATTTTACTCAGTCGTTAAACCAGCGACACGCAATGGTCAGGCGTTCTTCGCTGAGATTGAAGCGCACCGCAATCTGGAAGGTCGACTAGAAAACTTTAACCTTATCCCGGTTAAGCCATAACAGATACACTTTTGGCAACGTTGAGCATGTGCCGTTCAGACTTAGTCTGAGCGGCTTTTTTATGTGCCACTTTACTTGCTCCAGGCTATTGGAATTGGTTTTTTGCACAGGCTGTTTTGTGCAATATGCAAAACAGTCCAAACTGCATGGGGGTTATGGCGGTTAAGTCCCGAGTGTGTTTGTGATTGCTTGCTATACTGAGTGAAAACACCACAAGGACACTGACAATGCACGTGATTCTGTTAATAGCGACCTTCTTATTTACTGCCATTGCTTTAGCCGATGAAAAACAAGCACCACCGCTTAATCCCGCTTATAAGGGGGAGCATGGGATGGTATTGATGAACAGAGGCTCCCGTATTTACGCCACGAACTTTCCATCCTACAGCTTACCCAACGACATACATGTGGTATATCGTTTGGAAAATCCGGATGTGGCTTTTCTTAGCCTGGTTCGTGACTCAAAACTCATCACCATTAAGCCTGAGCCGTTTAACTTACAGCGACTTGAGCGCGGCGAAGAAGTAACGATTATGGCTGATGTATACGAGGGTCATTATGCGCGTGGAGGTCGTTTGGTGTATCCCGAGCGACAACTGGTACTGAGTGATAAACTGTTTGCCCGCAAGCTCAGTAAACTGGAACCTGCGTCTCAATGGCACGAATATGACGCCATAGAAATCAATAAAACGGAGCGGATATATGTGCACAAGATCCAGCAAAAGCCTAGTTTCAATCATCTGATCTTCGTTGATTTAACGGGTGCCTGTCTGCAAAAGTTCCGGGCTTCCAAGCGGGTGCCCAGCGAAGGTGAGTTAACTTACAAGTTTATTAATTGCGGTACGCTGAAGCAGCTTTTCTATGATGCAGAGAGTTATATGTAGTGATTAGTAGAGCGAATCAATGTGGTTTTATAAAAGGGCTGCAATATGCAGCCCTTTTGGTTGGGGGTTAAAGTGAGTTACCGTTTTTATCTATGGCATCAAATTGATGTCCATCAGGCCCACCATCCCGGGGTGGAATGAGTACCTCTATGGCATTGCTACCAGCCACCGCATTGGGATCGGTCAGTGAGCGCAGGAAAGTCGCCAGATAATGAATTTCATCACTGGTGAAATGTTTGATGATTGCTTCGTCGCTACGGTCGGAGATGGCCCGATTCTGAGCATTCAGTGTCAGTACAAAGTCTTCGCCGCCACCAACAATCTGGCGGCATTGTTCCGTCGTCAGGTGTTGAAATTGAGGTAGCTGACAGGTTTCTACATTGTGATAGAAGCTTTCCAGAGAGCCAGTTACATCATTGTAGTGCTCAATAACGCGTTCCAGTGTCTGGAAGACACCTTTGTCACCATATGGAGCTGTGATCCCGACGTTCAGCAGGCTGGGCATACGGAACTGATTTTTAGCATTGCCATCTGCCACAGCGTCAGGGCCAATTTGTGGGTACAGTGGACCACGGGTTTTTTCAGGTGTAAACATCACGCCATCGTGGCAGTTTGCGCAGCCTGCGGAGGTGTAAAACAGTAAGGCGCCGCGTTTCTCTGTATTGTTCAGGCGGGCCAGATCGCCATCTATGTAGTTGAAGAAAGGGTTATCGATAAACAGGAACGATGCCTGATAGGCGGCAAGGGCTCTGGCGATGCGTAAGAAGTCAATTTGTTCGTCACCATAGGCTGCTGAAAAATGGCTTATCCATTCATCAGATAAGCGAGAGGCGATAAATTCACGGTAGACTTGTGGCGATTCAAAACTGCTTGGATCGCCCATTTCAGCGGCGGCTGTGATCGGGAAATGTGCCTGTGCCATCAGCAGACGCAATGGGTCGGTATTTGCAACCTGACTGTTCATCAGTCGGGTAACCTCATCTTCAGGTGTCATAATCGGCGCGGTTGATACCAGGCCAACTTCGCTTTCCCGGTTGCTCTGGCGCAATTTAACGCGTTGGTCCCAGAACATGCTGTTGACCCATAAGGCGGTGTTACAGATTTGAGGCGAACTGCGCCCAACAGAAGGGATCATACTACCATCGGTACGTCCCAGTCCCATCACATCCGGGTTTTCGGCATTGACGCCAATGGATAAGGACAAACCATCACTGCCACAGCCTTGCACCGGATGATGGCATGAAGCGCAGGAGGTATCGTAGTCCTGACTCAGTGCTTTACTGAAAAACAGCCTTTTGCCTAGGGCAATTAATTGCGGATCTTCCTGGCGACGATAGCGTGCAACATACGCCTGTATATCTTCCAGTCCCTGCTGCAGCTCATAGTGCGCAATGACTTTGTCCATACAGGTGTCCAGCTGGTCATCGGGGACGGCGTTGAGATCATTGGTGCCACACAAATCGACCAGACGAGCAATGCCAATATTGATCACTGAGCCATTACGCATGCCATCATTGCTGTCGGTCGACAGGGTGGTCACTGTTTCGGTGTTTGAAGGATCGCTGATGAGCTTGTTTTTGTCTTTTCCTTTGGCAAAAGCCTGAACAAAGTAGCTGTATTCAGTCCCTGCCATTGCACTGTTATCCTGATAAAAGGTCAGTGTGGTGCGCGCAATACGTTTGTCATCACGATAAATACGATAGCCTTTAATATTGCTGGTGTCTTCGGGGGCTTGCCAGCTTAGTGCAACCTGATTGCTGCTATGCACTTTTGCGGTTAACTGCTGTGGCGTGGGCAGTGTGTTGGTGTCCGCTTGTGCCAGTGCTGAGTATAAGTACAAGGGCATTAACCATCGCCAAAATTGTCTTGATTTCATGGATAGGTTCCTTAACAGCCAGCCAGCTTGAGTAGCGCTCCGGTATGGCTGTACATATAACGTAATTGAGAGTGTGTATCGCCTTCCTCACATTCAGTCAGAAAGAGCATTATTGTGTGGAATAAAAAATTGCCATTCCAACATTAGTGTAGGAATGAAATAAGGAAGAAATGTGTATGTTTTTTATTTTTAGTCATCCTTTTTTCTGTTTTTTGTCAATTTTTACTAGAGCATTTATTCAAAAATTGTGATTTGAAGTTTAACTAGATCAGGTCATTAGCTGGCTTTTGGAGGAGAAGTAAGACTGGAGGATAAGCCGACAGGCGATACGGACTTATCCATTAACATGGGATTGGTCAATTATTCATAAGGTGTTTAAAGCGGAATTTTGTGCAGTATCAGGTTGTATAAGTAGTGATTCTCTTGTTCAGTTTGCCTGACTGTCATCAGCGCTTGTTCCTGCACGCTTTTTCGTTTAAATAGACCATCTTGTTGATTTAAAGGATGATCCGGAAAGTACAGCTGAGTCAGTAAGGAGTCGTAACCCAGTTTTGTCGCTTTCAGGTGAATGTGTGGCGTGCGCTGACTATGGGCATTGAGCGGGTAGGCGCCGGGAAAGACGGTTTTGAAGCGAAATCGCCCTTGTTTACCACTTTGGATTATGGCCCACGCCTGAAAGTGCTCATCGACAGGGGCTTCGCTGGTATCGTGGGGATGATGATATTTACCAAAGGCATTGGCTTGCCACAAATCTAGCGTGACACCTTCGACAGGAGTCATATTCTGATCAAACACTTGCCCCGCTATTTCAATATGCGTGCCCTGAGCCACACCCGTTTTTCCGGCAACTCTGGTCAGGTCGGCATCTTTGTCTTTTTGCACAGTTATGGGATAGTACGGGCCCTCCATTTCTCTGGGAGTCAATATCATTTTTGCCTGTGCTGAGCTTGTAAAAGCACCTGCCAGTGTGCCTGCTGCAAGATTTTTTATAAAGTGACGTCTGGAATTGTGCGACATAAAACACCTGAGTTTGTACTGTTATAGGTCAATTAACATAGAGCGTAGGCCATTCAGGTGTCTTATAAAAAAGCTATTTTCTAGTTAAATAGGTTTATTCTAGTGGCGAGTTCTCCTTAACTATATGTAATACTTTGTTTTATTTTTAGTTTGATCGTTAGAGCATGCCCTAATTTAGGCTCTGCCTTTGTTCCTGCATCTGTGATGCATGGCGTTGCATAGTATGAGCACGGGTAAGAATCTGATGGGTGAATGTATGATGTGCTTATATTTAACACAAAGCCGATATCTGTGGCCTAGCCATGTGTTTGCAGTAAATCACGCAGCCGGGCTATCGTATGCTGGCTGAAAACCCTCACGCCGTTGCTGGTCAGTAACGCCGCAGTTACGCCTGAACCATCGACTTTGACACCACTAAATGTTCCATCGTAAATCTTTGCACTGCCGCAAGAAGGGCTCCCCTGTGCCAGTACCGCATATTTTATTTGCTGTTGCTGGCATAGTGTCAGCGCGTTTTGTGCGCCTCTAATAAAGGGGACTGTGACATCAGTCCCATCCTTCTCAATTACCCTGGCAGAGCCGTTGAGTACATCCAGACCTTGTCCTGCAATGATTTCAGCCGGCGCCCTGGGTGTGGGTAACCCTGCCGATACTTCAGGGCAAAGCGTAACCAGTTTCATATTTGATTGAAGCCACTGTAAATCGGTGTCGGAGATCGACAAACAGCTGGCATTGTAGCGAACTTTGTTACCAAGCAAGCAGGAACTAACCAGCACTTTTTCCAACAGTAACTCCTTTCTAAACAAGCAAAGATTGGGCAAGTCGATATTGTTTAATAAGTCTTATATACAGTATGACGAATAACCACAATTAACCGGACCAGCCTTTAGGTAATTATCTCTGAATTAGGGGTGTACGCTGGCACCGCCAAATTCTGCTGCCAAGTAATTAATTATCTCCACCGGATCAGTAATCGTATTGTACTGATTTATAACGAGAACAGGCAGCCACTGCTTGTCTTCACCTAAAAGCGCAACAACTTCACTGCGGGGTTTTGGGAAATCGATGCGACGAACATCGACAGCTTCTTGCCAGTGCGGATTGACCGACAACGCCCCTTCTATTAATGCGCAATGTGAACAAATCCACATTTTCCCGGGGCCATCTTCGAACGGCATTTTCAGAACAAATAATTTTGGTTTCATGGGTTGCGGCCACACTCACATAACTGATTTGTTAGCCAATCCTAAAATGCTGAAAGATATGCTAAAACAGGCTTTTAATAAACACCGAGACCTTTTTATTTATTCTTATAGTGAAACGGCGTATCGAGAGAGGTGACATATAGTAGTTAGCATCACAACAGAAGCCGCACAAGCCAAGTCTTCAGACCTTTTATCTAGCCTGAGCTCCCCTGTGGGTTTGGATAGCAAAGGCAGGAAAACTGATCAGGAAAACGAGAGAGACAGAAATTTTTTTAAAGATTCATAATTTTTCCTTTGAGTGAATGAATTCTGGATACATTGAGCCTGTTTTTGTTAGTGCTAAGTACGCAGCGTTAAACAGACACATAAATCTGCAAGGCTCAAAATAAATTACGTGGATATAGAAGTGCGAAATTGTTCCAGAAACCAATCCTAAGCTCAAGGCGCTTCGCAGAAACCGAAGTGACAGGCCCACTGAAGGCGGGTTTATCGTTTATGGGTCTAATTATGTTCTATGTTTGTTTGCTTTCAGTCCCAGGCATTCAGAATGTAGTCTGCCGTGTGGACTGATCACATTGCGTACGGCGATAAATAAACACATCGTGATAGATACACTCATCATGACCCAGACGGCTATTATGATCATCACCTGATATTTGATGGCGACCATGGGGCTGGCGCCGCCAAGGATCTGACCGGTCATCATGCCGGGTAATGAAACCAGTCCGGTAGTAGCCATGGTGGCCAGGATGGGTGCCAGTGCTTTTTGCAGGGCGTTTTGTACAAAGGGCTGGGTGGCTGCGCGAACCGGGGCGCCCAGTGAGAGCGCGGCTTCATACTCCGACCAGCGGGTTTTAAAGGCGTCGAAGAAGTGTTGCAGGCAAACGATATTGGCATTGAGGCTGTTGCCCAGCAGCATGCCTGCCAGCGGGATCAGGTACTGAGCATGGTAATACGGGGTTGGCTGGACAACCACTATCGTAATGAAGCCCAGTAAAGGTAACAGTCCTGCACATAAACCTGTAAAGACGGCCAGAAATAACGGCCGTCTGGGGAGTCGGGCTTTGCTGATAATTGCGCTACTGCCGATCAGCAGCATGACCAGCAACCAGGCCAGGTTTACCCACAAGTTGTTGAGGGTAAACAGGTACTCCAGATACAGGCCGACCAGTAATAACTGCACGACCATGCGGATCAGCCCGACAACCGCTTCCTGGCCAATCTTGAGCTGGTACAGCGCGTTGATGGTAAAGGGAAGCAGCAAGGTCAGGCTGAATAAGCCCAGCTGCCACCACTGGATGTCGATTACCTGTTGCATCTGGGTGTCTGGATAAGGTTAAGTGTTTTAATTACAGTTAATTATTACACAGACCCCCCTTTAAGAGCACCCCATCACTTGGTTAACATGCATTGCTGTTTAGCGTGAGCGAATATGAGCTTAGGGTCATTGCACCATGAGTTTGTTGATCCGGGTATGTTCGGCTTCTGCTTCAACCATAATGCGTTCCATCAGTACTTCAACAGGTTCGATATCTCTGATCATCCCCTGAGACTGGCCAATAAACTGTACGCCGTTTTCCAGGTCGCCTGCTAGCGTTGCGGCCTCTAATTTTTCTGTGGCGGCACCAAACAGAGTCAGCATGCGGATTTTGTCAAACTGGGCCAGTAAGCCCAGTAGTAATTTCCACAGCGGCATATCGACCATTTTTGAGGCTTTAAAGGATTTAAAGATTGCCACTATGGGGTTCATTGGGCGGCGGGTGACTTTTTCTGCCATCGGGGTTTTCATTACCCGCGCATACAGGCCATCGAAGTTTTTTGAGTAAATGGTGTCCGCCACTTTTTTGTCGACCACCGCTTGTTTGACAGTCTGATGGACCGGGCTTTGGGTGCTGGTAGCGAGGCGAGAGCCCATGGCAACGGCCTCGGCCCCCAAAGCCAGTGCTGCTAGTAAGCCTTTGCCATCGGAAAAACCACCTGCAGCGATAACGGGAATGTCGACCAGCTCAACAATGTTAGGCACTAAGCACAGTGACGTTACCTCACCGCCGTGTGCGGCGGCTTCATGCCCGGTGACCAGCAGGGCATCAGCGCCACTTTTTTGAGCGGCCAGCGCATGCTTTTCGGTGACCACGGTGGCAATGGTTTTACCGCCGTAACGTTTAACGCCTTCCACTATCCAGTCGCCTTTACCCAGCGAAAAGTTAATCACCGGCACCTGCTCAGCCAAAGCGACCTTGGCATTTTCTTTTGCGCCGGGCATCAGCAAGGTGACTCCAACGCCAAAGGGTTTATCGGTCAGGGTGCGAATTTTGGCGATGGCCTGGCGTGTTTGTTCTTGTGTCAGTGGTCCGGTGGCCAAAATCCCCAGTCCACCAGCGTTGCACACAGCCGCCACAAGTTCAGGAACCGAAATCCAGCTCATGCCGGGTAAAACAATGGGTTTTTCTATGCCGAGTAAGTCGGTAATGCGTGTTTTCATGTTGATGATCTGGACTGGTCTGATGTGTTGTAAGCATACCGGGAAAGTGGCATATAAGAAAAGCGAATATTTCACGCCGGGCTTAATTTGACGGGTCGGGCTTATTCGTTTGTGTTGATGGTTGTCCGACTTGCTCAGTCGCTGCTTTTTTCTTTCGCTTCTTTTTTAGTCGTTTGAGTTCGGCTTTTTTCACATGCTTGGCAATCCACTTTGCCATTTTACCCATCAGCATAGGCGGAAAGTCATGGCCCAGGCCTTCTACTATTTTGAGTCTTGCCTTGCGGATCTCGGCGGCGGTTTGCTGACCGGCTGTCAGTGGGAAAATGGGATCATGGGTGCCGTGGATCACCAAAGTGGGCGCTTTAATCCGGGTGAGCAAGTGGCGCCTGTCACCGCTGGCGGTAATGGCAGCAAGCTGGCGTTTAAAGCCGGCCGGGTTATGGGCTCGGCTGATGTGTAAGGTCGCCTGTTCACGCAGAGTTTGTTCGTCTCGCGGGTAGGCCGGACTTCCAATCAGTTGGTTAAGTCTGACATTATAGGAAATCGCGGCCTGACGGCTGTTATTACGCGGTGTCAGGCGAGCCAGTTTCAATAATACCCCCAGGCTTTTCCCTGAGATTAACTGGTTGTTAGCGCTAGACATAATCGAAGTCAGGCTGAGTACCTTTTTGCGTTGTTTGGCCGCCAGGATCTGCGCAATCATGCCGCCCATAGATGCGCCGACCAGATGCGCCTTCTTAATTTTTAAGGCCTTCATCAGCGCCAGTACATCATCGGCCATATCCTCCAGCGAGTACGGCGCCTGTTTGCCAAAGGGTACCTTACGACGTAACCAGGTTTTGAACAGATTGGGGGAACCTTGTTCGTCCAGGTGACTCGATAGCCCGGTATCGCGATTATCAAAGCGGATCACTCTGAATCCTCTGTCGACCAGACCAAAATACAGCTCATCGGGCCATACGGTCATTTGTGCACCCAGCCCCATGATCAGGATAATGGCTGGCGCATGTCGGTTACCACAGTCCTGATAGCTCAGGGTGAGACCGTTTGAGGTTTTTATGCTACGCATAGGGTTTAACAGAGTCACTCAACGTTGAAGAAAAAAGTATAGCTCATAGAGAGTTACAATCTTGATTTGCAGCGCAAAGGAAGCAAAAATTTTTTACGAGTTGCTATTAAAATATACTTGCATAGCGGTATAAATACATCAATAATCAGCGCGGCCACAACTGGCTAATATTTCATCTTATAATCAGGAGCACACAAAGTATGGTAAGTAAACGCAGCCAGTCCCACGACCATCAGCGTGGCGACATTAAAGACAATGCCTTGAAAGCATTGGTAACCAGCCCATTGTTCAAATGCAAAGTTGAAAAAAATAAAAAAGGCAAAGGCAGCTATCGTCGAAAAGACAAGCATCAAGGCCGAGAGCCTTATCTTATGGCAGCGTAGGCGAGCAATAAGATAAGGCTTTCGACAAACAGGTGTTATGTTACTAAGCTTGTGGCTGATTAAATAAAAGGAGCAATCAGATGGGACTATTAAGTGGATTATTGGGTAACGCCAGTGAAGTAGACAGCGATGAGCTGGACAAGCTGTTAAACGATACCCTGATTGACGGGGAAAGCGTTGAGCAGGCTTATAAAGTCATTCGGGATATGTTTGTGTTTACTAACAAACGGCTTATCCTGGTAGATAAGCAAGGTGTTACCGGCTCTAAAGTGGAAATGCTCAGCATTCCCTACGGAAAAATCACTAAGTTCAGTAAAGAGTCGGCTGGTCATTTTGATTTGGATGCTGAACTAAAAATCTGGATAGGTTCTGAGCCTGAGCCGCTGACCAAAGAATTTAAAGCCGGCGACAACATTAATCAGGTCTATAAAATTATTTCTCAGTATTGTCTGTGAGCTTTAAACCATAGGTTTTAGCAAAGTGCCTCCTGTGCGCTTCACCTCTGAAAATGAGTGCCCGTGAGTCGGGTACTCTTTGCAACCAGCCTCGTTCAAGTGCATCATTCAGGATCCAGTTTCCCAGGCTACCAGCCAGGTGATTGCGTCTTTCACTCCAATCCAGACATGATTTACAGAGCGGGCGCTTTTTCTCTCTAAAGGTGCTAAAACAGACGCCCAGCTGCTCAAAAAATGCAGTGCCTCGGGGAGTCAGCAAAGTCTGTGCTTGTTTATCTTCTAGGTAGTTCGCCGCGACCAGCGCATCATAGAGCTGAACGCCCAGTTCTCCCGCAATATGGTCATAACACACCCGTGCTTGTCGAAGGTAAGGGTCGTCTGGCCCGGTGTTGGTTTTCAGTGTCGTGCTGCTACTGAGTGTGAGTAGCTGCTCAATTAATTCCGCAACAGCTTGACTTTTAAGTTGAAAGTATTTGTGTCTGCCTTGTTTTCTGACCGTAATGAGTGAACTGTCCAGCAACTTTGACAGATGGCTGCTTGCCGTCTGAGCAGTGATGTCTGCTTCAAGTGCCAACTCTGTTGCTGTCAGGGCTTTACCCGACATTAAGGCCAGGAGCATACGTGCCCTGGTAGGTTCACCAATCAAGCTGGCAATTACTGTGATGTCGGGATCGTGCATTAGATAGTTCGATATAGGCCGAAGCATGGATAGTGAGTGATCGATATAGTGCCGAAAAACGCAAGAGGAGACAATGCATTATGATCACGTGTTTTATTGAGTATCGGATTGACCCGGGTAAGCTGGACTTGTTTGAGCAATACGCCCGAAATTGGGGTGAGGTCATCCCGAGGTGTGGTGGTGAACTGATTGGCTATTTTGCGCCCCATGAGGGCACTAATTTTGTCGCTTATGGCCTGATCAGCTTTACCAGCCTGGCTGAATATGAGGCGTACCGCGTGCGCCTGAAAGCGGATCAACAAGGGCGGGCCAATTTTCACTTTGCCTTAGAAGCGGGCTTTATTTTGCAAGAAAAGCGCAGCTTCTTATCTTGTATAGAGCAAACTTATCTGCAGGGAGTGAAGGCATTGTGATTGCCGTTATCTTTGAGGTAACGCCTCACCAGACCAAGCGACAGGCCTATTTGGACATCGCGGCAGATCTGAAGCCCAGACTGCAAAACATCGACGGATTTATATCAATTGAGCGGTATCAAAGTCTGAATGACCCTGAGTTACTGCTCTCACTGTCATTCTGGCGGGATGAAGCTGCTGTGCTGCAGTGGCGAATGCAAGAAGAGCACAGAGCGGCACAGCAACAGGGTAGACAGCAGATGTTTCAGCACTACCGTATTCGTGTCGCCGGGGTGATGCGCGATTATGGCAGTCAGAACCGGGAGCAAGCGCCTTAGTTAACCTCTGTCGGAAGCACTATCACGATTTTCAATCCGCCCAGCTCACTATGCTGGGCCACTATTTTACCGTGATGTGCTTCTATCAGGCTTTTACAGATGGCCAGGCCCAGACCTGAGCCGCCGGTACGTCGGCTCCTGGACTTTTCTACCCTGAACAATCGCTCGAATATCTCGCTCAGATGTTCATCAATCACGCCCGGTGCAGTGTCTTCCAGGGTAATGTGTATTTTTTTATGTTGTTGCCAGACCTTGAGCCGCTGTTTACCCGGTTTATCAGTATACAAGGTGCTGTTGGCGATCAAGTTTGTGAGTACCTGCTTAATGCGATCCATGTCCCAACTCACGGCCACTGCACCGGTTAGCTGAATGTTTGCTTCCCAGTCAAAGCCTTTTCCGTGCGAGAACTGAGCAAACTCCTGCTCCCAGAGTGTCATGACTTCGGTGAGATTACATTGCACCAGGTTGAGATACAGGCTCTGTGAATCGGCCATGGCCAGCTGGTGAATATCAGAGATCAGGCGGTTAATATCAGACAATTTACGATTGATCGTATTGTAGGAGGCATCAACGTCCTGGGCGATATTAAATTGTAACGCTTCAACCTGCAGTTGCAGTGCCGTGAGCGGGGTGCGGATCTCATGAGAGACATC
Organism: Pseudoalteromonas rubra; assembly: GCF_001482385.1. Lineage (NCBI taxonomy): Bacteria > Pseudomonadati > Pseudomonadota > Gammaproteobacteria > Alteromonadales > Pseudoalteromonadaceae > Pseudoalteromonas > Pseudoalteromonas rubra. The sequence goes on along the minus strand of NZ_CP013611.1, from coordinate 1,832,921 downwards.
TGCCAGCATCGCATTTTTCTTGTCGACCACTTCTTGCAGCAGAGCCGCGCGCTCGGCAGCCAGTTTGCGTTTTTTGACTTGCCGATAACCAATTGCGAGCACCAGCATAAAAACCCCGGCTGTGCCGAACCACCATGCCTTGAGTTGCCACTCACGCTCTCTGAGCTGGGTGTCCTTTAGTGCCCGGTCGAGATTGAGGGTTTCGATTTCTTGTTGTTTGCGAATAAATTCAACCCGGCTTTGCAAAGCGGCCAGTGTCAGGTTGTGTTGACTGTTGCCCAGGTCATCTCTGAGCTGGGTAAATTTCAGGTGCGCGTCGAGGGCATTTTGCGGATCCTTAATAGCCTGGTAAGTGTCTGCCAGCAGTTGATAGGATTTGATTTGGCCGTCTTTGTCATTAATCAGCGTTGCAGTGGCGAGGGCTTGATGCGCCCGTTCAAGTGTTGTCTCGTGATCTTGTGAGGCCGCCGCAATGTGTGCCTGAGTCAGCTGAGAAGCAACTAAATAGCCTGTCAGGTTATAGTTATTGGCAATTTCTAGCGATTGTTCCACATACTCTGTTGCCAGTGCTGTTTGCTCCGATTTGAGTGCTATCCGGGCTTGCAGGTTGTAACTGCGAGTCAGGCCACTTTTCGAGTCAATCTGTGTATAGAACTTTTGTGACTTGGTTGCGAAGTATTCTGCTTCTGTCAGGTCGCCGGTCTCGAGTGCCATAAACCCGCTGCGCATAGCACTGTTGCCTATGTCCATCAGGTTACCCGATTTTTCATCGAGTTCATGTGCCATCTTAAAGTGTTTCAGCGCGGCCGGGTAGTTTTCCATGCGCTGATACACCACGCCAGATTCATAAATGGAGTCGGCGATACCTTTGTCAAAACTCAGCTCCCTGCTGAGCTCAAAAGAGCGGGTGAAGGTTTCCAGCGCACTCTCATGATCCCCCAGTGCGGTCTGAATAATCCCCAGGTTAACCAGCGCTCTGGCGTAGACTTCTGTTTCTCCCAGAATGCTGAGTACATTGATGGATTTCTGAGCCACCTTCAGGGCTTCGATGTACTTGTCCTGGCGCCGCAGTACCGCAGAAATGCGTTCATAGGATTGTGCAATCATTTCGTTATCATTGGCATCAATCGCGGTGTCGAGTGCATCGTTGTAATAGGCCTGCGCCTGATCAAAGCGACTTTGGTTGTCCGCGATAAACCCCAATAATAAAAAGGAATAGGCATGGTGATAGGGATTGCTTTGCGCGATGGCGAAGTGCTGTAGTTGCTCACTGCGCTGTTGCGCTTTATCGTAGTCGCCCTGACTGATCAGGGTGTGAGCCAGCGCCATTAACGTTTCGTAATACTCTTGCGGATACGACTTCAGATCCGGCTCATCTGCGAGTTGGGCCAGTAACCTGATCGCAGACTGAGGCGAGCTGCTTCTGAGGTCTTGCGCGTTGTCTAGCTGGCGCTTTGCTTCTGTGATGGAAAACGCCTGAGCCACTGAGGAGCACAATAGCAACGCCAGCAGGGTGTAGCGAATAAAGCCTTGGAATCCTGGCCTGAACAGGCTCTGTAAGCGCATCATTAACATCGAACTTCCGATCGTACTACCCGTATTTCTCGCGCCAATTGGATCTGGCAAGGGCCATTATGAATGATTGAATAATAACCCGTTTGTGTCGGAATGCCAATTACACTGCCTTTCAGAGTGGCAGATCCGAGGTTAGCGCTGCGCCAGCCGCGCCACCAGATCTCTGGCTGGTAAGTAACCCGGGACCGCTTCCCCATTGGGCAGCAGGATAGTAGGTGTCGACTGAAACCCAAATTGTTGTGCCAGTGAAACCTGAATATCCAGTGAGTGTCCACACTCTGTGTTTTCTGCTGGCGCGGGGGTGCTGCGCATTGCGGCATCCATAGCCTGATTAGGTCGCTCAGCGCAGAGCGTTGCCGCCGTTTTTTGATAGGCGGGGCTGCCTGCTCGGCCTCTGGGTATCATCACATAATGGACTGTGACGCCCTGTTGATTAAGCGCGGGCAGTTCCTTATGAAATTTACGGCAGTAAGGGCAATCGATGTCGGTGAACACTGTGATGCGGTATTTTTCATCCTGTGCCGGATAGGTTAATAATTGCTCATAAGGTATATCAGCCATTTTTTGTTGATTGGCAATTTGCTGTATCTTAGCGATGTGATCAACCCGATTGCGCACATCAATAACACGACCACTGAACAGGTAATTACCATCTTTTGACAACAACAGGTGCTCATTACCGAGTGTGAGGCGAAAGAAGTCATCTGAGTAGGGGTGCAGGTCAAAATCGATGTTTGTCCCAACCAGCGCGCGCAATTTATTTTTGGCTTGTTGTTGTGGGGAGCTTGCTTTGGCAGTCGTTGGGGTGTTTGGCTCTGCGGCCAAAGGAGAGGCACTCAGTAATGCTGTGCCAAGCAGCAAAGTTGAAACTGAAGTAGACAAGGTCATAGTAAATATCCAGCTGACAAAAAAGATGCCCCGGTTATAACTAAGCTGGCTGATAATGGCTTTTAAATTCGCCTTAAAATGACCTATAAATTTCTATCAAAGTAATTAAATCAATTGGTTAAGCAAGTCTCTCTCGACTTGTATGAGCGCCATTGGACGGTGTACAAAGTCGCATCGAAGTTGGCCCGGGTTGGGTGAGCTGCTTGCACAGCTCGGACTGCTGTGAGTCGATGTGTTGCGCTGTGTTGGTGGGTGCAGATCCGTGAGCGAGTTGTGCTGTGGCACTGTGCAGTGTTGCAGACTGTAATGATTCCGGTTGCGCGACGATCAAATCTGCGATGCGCTGTCGCATGACCACCGCGCTGCAAATTGCTTGCTGATCTATGGCCTGCTGTCCCTGAATGGCAAAGTTTAGCGCCTCGGAGAAGCGCGCCTGACTGATTGAGAGCCGACTGAGCAGATCTGACGCTTGTGAAAAATAATAGCTATTCACTGGGGTGTGCTGAACCACCTGACTGGCATAGTGCTGCGCCTGCGCTGTTTCATTCATTTGTAATAAGGTTTCGGCCAGCAGCAATTGCGCCTCAATGGACTCAGGGTTTTCTTGTAAACTGAAAGTCAGCCACTGCTGCGCCTGCGGGTAATTTTGGTGCTCAAAGGCCACAATGGCTTTGTGGTATGCCGACAAAGCTGGCAGCAGCGCCGGTGTGCTGGAAGATGCAGGCTGATTGTTCAGATAAGCGCCGCTGGCGACGCCAACAGACAGGAGCAATGATGCTGCCAGGGCGATCCGCTGACGCGACGGCGGCAAAACCACTTTGGTTTTTACCTGCCAGCTGTAGCCCTGATTAGGGTAGGTGCGGATCAGGTCTTGTTCGGGGGCCAGCTTTCTAAGTTCACTGATCAGTTGAAACAGGCGATGTTCCTGCACATGAGGATGGCCCCACACGGCTTCGATTATCTCCTGTTTGGAGACCACGGTATTGGCATGTTGCAGCAAATAACTCAGCACTTTGGCAGCTTTGGGGCGCAGTTCCAGAAGTTGTTTGCCTTGTTTTAGTGTATGAGTCTGGCAATCAAAACGATAAGATAAAAAGCGGTACTCGGCCATGTCAGTCCTTCGCATAAATCCACGATACAGGACCTAACCTTATCATATAGGTGATAAAAAACGAGCCACAGAGGCAGGATTTGTTTTCCAGATTAACTACGGTATAACTGAGTCATCTTGATTGCCATACTGAGTGCCTTATATGCTGCGTTTTATCATCCAACTGTTTCCACTCTGGGCGATTTTGCTCAGTGTCTTTGCATTTTATACACCTGAACCTTTTGTCGCTTTAAAAGCCACCATCATTCCATTACTTGCGTTTATTATGCTAACGATGGGATTAACCCTGACACCGGCAGACTTTCGTCATGTACTGAGTCAGCCTAAAGCGGTGCTGATAGGTCTGGTGTTGCAGTTTAGCGTAATGCCACTGGTGGCGTTACTGATCGCGATGTTGTTTCAGTTTGATGCCGATCTGACTTTAGGCATGGTACTGGTTGGCTGTGTCGCAGGCGGGACAGCCAGCAATGTGATGTGTTTTCTGGCCAAAGGTGATGTGGCCCTGTCTATTTCGATGACGGCCATGAGCACCCTTGTGGGTGTGGTGTTGACTCCGCTGTTGGTTGAGTTACTGGCAGGTCAGGTGGTTGATATTCCACTGGCAGGTATGATGCTGAATTTACTCAAAATTGTGTTGTTCCCTGTGCTGACAGGTGTGCTTCTCAATTATTTTTTTAGCGCATCTATTCAGCGGCTTGCACCGCTGTTACCGCTATTCTCCGTGGCTGCAATTGTGTTGATCATCGCGATTGTGGTGGCATTAAATGCGGCAACCTTACCAACCATAGGGCCGATAGTCGCGCTGGCGGTGGTGTTGCATAATACGACGGGTTTGTCGCTCGGATACTTGGTAGCGAAGCAGCTGGGTTTACCTGAAACGAGCTGTCGTACGATTGCACTGGAAGTGGGGCTACAAAACTCCGGACTGGCAGTTGCGCTGGCGATGAAGTTTTTTGCCCCCGCCAGTGCACTGGCGGGTACTTTGTTTTCGATCTGGCACAATGTCAGTGGCTCTGTGTTGGCCACCTGGTGGCGCAGACATAGTCACGGCCTGTTACCTCAGTCAGTTAAACAGAGCGCAGAGGTACCAGACGCTTAGATAGAAATCATGATCAGGCCAAGGGCACAGAGTATGGTCAGGCCAATAAACAGGTTGGCAGTGTTGCTGGTATCACCCACCGGTTCAATGCGGATCTCTGGTTCTGGCATCTCTTTATGGGTCATATTGTAAAAGTCGGGATGACCCACCTGTTGCTCCAGTTCCTGATCTTCCGCCCAGTCAAAATGCAGGCTCAGAAATACCAATACTTCTATGTCCAGCGGGGTGACTTCTGCGCGTTCTGATTTTTGATAGTTCAGCACGCTGTGGAATATTCGGTGCGACGCGGCCCGGCGGCTTTGTACATTGACACAGGCTGGGTGCTCAATGAGCAACTGCCAGGCCCCTTGTTGATTGCGGCGATACGAATTGTCCAGCAACTCTGTTAACTCAGTGTCAAACTCCTGCATCTCTGAATCGAGCTGAGGCGGCGAGCTGGATTGTGCCTGGGGTGGTTCAAACTGAGCCGCCGGGGTTGTGTCTGGTAAAATCTCCGGCGTGACGGTTTCGGGTTCTGCATGTGCTGATGGTTGTTCATCTGTTGCGCTTAATTTCACTCGCTGCTGAGGCTGTGCTTCCAGATGTACCAGTGCTGCGTCATAGGCGGCACGCAGCCGCTGAAACCCTTCCGGATCTTCATCGGGTTTACACAGCTTGAGCTTACTTGTATAGGCGCGTTTTATGGCTTTTTTGTCTGCACTAGGGTCGACACCCAGTATTTCCCAGGGGTTTTCTGTCACTTTATTCACCTAACTCTTTTAAAAACTGAGTAATTTCCTCATAAGCCTGATCAATGCGTTGGTTATCCTGAGCGCTTAACGCGGCTTCCCAGAATGCGATCAGCTCAGCAATTTGTTCACGGTACTGAGCGCGGCTTTGTTCATAGATACGTTCCAGTTTAGCCATTAGCAGGCGGTTGCGCTGCTGATCTCGCGGATGGACTTTGAGCTTTTGCATTTTTTCTTTCAGCTGGGCTTTTTCTTTGTCTGACAACACAGAGGAAGATTGTTCAAAGGTCTGGCTAATGGTTTGCTGAGTCTGCTCTACGGTAATATCTACTTCCAGCAGGCCGCTTACATCGTACGTAAAGCGTACCCTGACTAGTTTGTCCTCGATGTTATCTGCCTTGGGCAGCGGCACATCAATTTCGCCGAGTTTGATGTTGTTTTTAACATACCGGCTTTCCCCCTGATAGACTGTGATCAACAGGTGTTCCTGGGATTTATGGACAGGGAAAAAAGTATTTTCTTTGCTGCATGGTAATACCGTATTGCGTTCAATAATGGGAGTAAAGTAGTTACCCACTTTGCCATCATGATCGTGCTCATTGTGGGTACCCGTGCCCAGGCTAAAGGCGGATACGTCGGTCAGTACCACATCATCCAGTGCTTCATCTTTATCAACCAGGCCGGCTTGTATACCTGCACCGAGGGCGACGACCAGATCCGGGTCGAGTTGAGTTGTGGGGAAGCATTTTAGTGCTTTGATCAGACATTGTTTATAGATATTCATACGCGATGCACCGCCTACCATGACAATATGATCTATGTCTGAGGGTGACAGTCCGGCATCGTTAAACGCGCGTTCAATAGGGGTCAGCAAGCGATTGAGTAGAGGCTGGCAGATCTCGCGCATTTTTTCTTCGGTTAATTCATAGCGCAAGGTCTGGTTAGACAGTTCTATGTCAAACTGGGTTTGCTTTTCGCCACTTAAACCGCACTTACACTCGTCGATATGTCGGGTCAGGTTTTGTTGTTGGTGTTCATTCAGTTGTTGTGGCTCTAACTGATGCTGTCGCAAAAAGTCCGAGATCAGTAAACCGGTAAAGTCTTCGCCGCCCAGATGATTGTCACCGGCCGACGCCTTGACTTCCATGACGCGATCGAAGTATTCGAGAATGGTGACATCGAAGGTACCGCCACCTAAATCCAGGATCAGATAATGGGTGTCATCTTCTTGTGATTGTAAACCGTATGCCAGTGCCGCGGCTGTGGGTTCATTGATCAGTCTCAGTACTTCCAGCCCGGCCAGCTCTGCGGCCAGCTTAGTGGCTTTACGCTGATAGTCATTGAAGTACGCTGGCACACTGATCACTGCTTGTGTAACTGGTTGCGATAATTGGGCTTCGGCATCGGCTTTCAGTGATTTAAGCACCAGTGATGATAACTCAGCGGCGGTATAATGCTGCTTTCCAAGCGTCACTGTGCGCTGTGTGCCCATATAGCGTTTGAATAATGCCGTGGTTTTTAGTGGGTGTGAGATCAGCCGCTCTTTGGCCGCTTTACCCACCAATATCTCGCCGCTATTGTCCACCCCGACCACCGATGGGGTCAGGTAGTCACCCAGAGAGTTGGGAATTAATACACTTTTTTCACCATCCCAATAGCTGACAGCACTATTGGTTGTGCCTAAGTCGATACCTACCGTGATCATAACTACTTCCTGAATTCGTAAAGCCAGCGCCTAGTGTATGTGCTTTGGGTAAGGGAGTAAATCACTGCTATAGTTTTTGCGGCTGTTTTCTTTATGGACGTTAATTGGTGAAAAAGTATTCCGTTGTTCATACGTCTAGCTGATGCACCTGGTTTGTTTTGCAGGTGTGTTTAAGCCATTGGCCTGCTTTTTCGTGGATAAAAGCGGCGTACATTTTTAGTATCAGAGGTATTTAGTTATGTTCCCACAAGCCCCCAGTGCCGTTGTGATGATCCGGCCACATTGCTTTTCGCCCAATGAAGAAACCCGGGCCGATAACAGTTTTCAATCTCAGGCTCAGCAGTTTGACGGTGGTATCAGCCAGCTGGCTTACGAGCAGGTATCTCGGGTGGCTGAACAGCTCGAACAAGCGGGTGTGCGGGTGCACTTGTTTGAAGATTTGGGTACTGATACGCCTGATTCAGTGTTTCCCAATAACTGGTTTTCAACCCATGCGGGAGGGCAAATCGCCATTTATCCCATGTATGCCAAAAACCGTCGTCGTGAGCGACGCACAGACATTATTGAGCTATTGAAGCGCGAATACCGGGTGCAGGATGTGATTGATTATTCTGGCCTGGAATATGACGGTTTGTTTCTGGAAGGCACCGGTGCCATGGTGCTGGATCACATTGAACGGGTTGCTTATACGGCGCGCTCAAAACGCACCGATTCGCATGTGCTGGAACGCTTTTGTAGTCATTTCAACTTTGAGCCTATGGTGTTTGATGCGCTCAGTGAAGAGGGAGTGCCTGTCTATCATACTAACGTGCTGTTGTGCGTGGGAAGCGACTACGCACTGGGCGGCTTTGAGATGATAGTTGAGCCTGAACGGCGTGCAGAAATTAAACACAGGTTGCAGCTTGTCGGCAAAAAGCTGATAGAGTTGAGTGAGGCGCAGATCAATGCGTTTTGTGGCAATGCGCTGGAGTTAAGCGGAGACAACGGGCGCATACTGGCGCTGTCACAAACCGCGTATGATGCGCTGACAGCCGAGCAAATTGCGGTGCTCGAATCATGCGTTACCTTATTACCGCTGGACGTGTCTGCCATTGAACTGGCCGGAGGCTCGGTACGTTGCATGCTGGCCGGTGTGCATTTATCCCGGCGTTAGAACAAATAAGCACTACAAAACAATAACAACAGGCAGGTGAGTATGATGGCATTTATCGTTGACCCAATTAATAATCTTCTGTGGGGGCAGGGCCAGATACTCATTTATCTGTTACTGATCGCCGGATGTTGGTTTACTTGGAAATTGAAGTGGGTCCAGTTTCGCCACTTTGGCCATATGTTCAGTGTGATGAAGGGCAGCATGAGTGGTGACAGCTCTGGGATCAGTTCCTTTGCTGCCTTGTGTACCGGCCTGTCTGCCCGGGTCGGCACTGGTAATCTGGCCGGGGTTGCGATGGCCATTTCTCTGGGTGGCAGCGGCGCGGTATTCTGGATGTGGGTTATAGCCCTGCTTGGCATGGCGACCGGATTTGCGGAGAGTGTGCTGGGCCAGCTTTATAAAGTCCGCGATGAGCATCGAGAGTTTCGTGGTGGTCCTGCCTATTATATTCGGGCCGGGCTTGGAAAACCTAAGCTGGCAGTGGTATTCGCCCTGTGTTTATTCCTGGGTTATGGCTTTAGTTTTAGCGCCATGCAAGCCAATACCATTGCTGAAGCGCTCAATAAAACATTTTCTATTAATCCTTTATACACTGGGTTGGTGATTGCAGTACTGGCTGGCTCGATTGTCTATGGCGGCCTGCGCAGCATTGCCCGTTTCGCTGAGTTGATTGTGCCCTTTATGGGCCTGGCGTTTGTTGCAACGGCTTTACTCATTTTGCTCATCAATATTGCTCAGGTGCCTGCCATGTTGCTGGATATTTTTCAGTCGGCATTTGGTCTGACCGAAGCGGGGGCTGGCGCTTTGGGCGCTGCGATTAAAAATGGTATTCAGCGAGGGCTGTATTCCAACGAAGCGGGAGCTGGTAGTGTGCCTCATGCCGCAGCTGGGGCAACGCCTGTGCCCAATCACCCGGTTGCGCAAGGCTATGTGCAAATGTTGGGGGTCTTTATTGATACCCTGGTGTTATGTAGCTGTACCGCTGTGGTGGTGTTATTGTCTGGTGTATCTGTTAGTGGAGAAATGGCAGGTATCAGCCTGACTCAAAATGCGATGCAAGCACACTTTGGTGAAATAGGTGATTACCTGATTGCTGCCGCCATTACCTTATTCGCTTTTACCTCTGTCGTGGCCAATTACGCCTACGCGGAGAGCAATTTACACTTATTCAAACTCGATAATAAAGCCGGGCGGCTGGGTTACACTGCCGTATATTTGGCGATGGTGTTGTGGGGCGCCAGTGCCACTTTACAGCAAGTCTGGAGCCTTGCAGACATGGCATTGGGTTTGATGACACTGGTGAACATCTACGCCATTGTGCAGCTCACGCCAACCATCATGAATTTGACGAAAGACTACCAAAGCCAGAAAAAATCGACCGAAAAAATCCACTTCGACCCGACCAAAGTCAGCTATCAAGGCACCCTCCACGAAGATGTTTGGGTTCAGCAAGACCGAAGCAAAGCTTCGCAGCTTGCTGAACGCTCACCCATGGACGGGTGAGCCGGAAGCCCTTCACATGGAAGTGTCCCCGCTCGTACCAGAGATTAAGTATCTCTTTTTTTGCGAACGCGAGACATGGACGTCGAGCCGGAAGCCCTCCACACGGACGTGTGTCCACTCGTACCAGATCTTCTTTTGCGAACGCGAGACATGGACGTCGAGCCGGAAGCCCTCTACACGGACGTGTGCCCGCTCGTACCAGAGATTAAGTATCTCTTTTTTTGTGAACGCGAGACATGGATGTCGAGCCGGAAGCCCCCCACATGGACGTGTGACCATTCTTCGCTTGTTCAAGACCGAAGCAAAGCTTCGCGGCCTTTACGCAAGGTGAAAAGAGCCCATGCCTAAGTTACTTTGGTAATATGAAATTGATTGATGGTGAGTGCTTACATTGATTGGCCGCGGTGCAAAAGAACCAGAATCTTAATCCAGACCGTTGCAAAAAAGCGGGCTTAATTAAACCGCGGTGCTCTGTAGTACGTATTACTCAAGCGAGACAACAGGAGATAATACACTAGGAAAAAACAATGCAATTAAGTAGCCATGACCTATCCCGAGTCATCGAGATGGCCTGGGAGGACAGAACGCCGTTTGAAGCAATTGAACACCAATTTGGATTAAGTGAATCAGCACTTGTCCGGTTAATGCGCCATAACCTAAAGCCTGCCAGTTTTCGGTTATGGCGTCAGCGTGTCAGTGCACGAGTAACCAAGCACAGTAAGCTACGACCAGCCACTGTATCGAGAGGGTATTGTCCGACGCAATACAAGCACAGATGAGTGTATAACGTATTTTCAGCGGTGTTGTTTACGCGCTCTGCTCAGTTCTTCCTCGTGAATTCATCTTGCGCCAGAAAAGCATCGCAATGATGCTGACAGACAGCAAAGCCAATAGCATCAGTAGCCAGGCTGGCGTGCCAGAGCTGGGCTTTTCTTGTTCCTGGTACCGTGCATTGAAACTTAGGTTGAGTAGCTTATGTGCGTGATATAGGTACTTTTCACCATTTCGGGTGCCAAATTCGACACGCTTGATTGAAATATCTGTGGTAGTTGCACCCTCCGGCGCTGAAAAATAAAGCCTGGCCGGTCGGCCATCTCCTGACGCACTTTCAGCGGGGGCCACCTGGCTGACGATATACTGTACTTCTCTCGATTTAGGGGTTGCCTGGTTGCGCAAAGTATACAATCGCTTGGTATCCAGAAAATCGCCATGCTCAAGCTGTGCTCCAGTGGCTTTAGGATCTTGGTCAATGAGCGTTAGCGTCTGTGGATCATAGGTGACTGACAGCTGAACGCCATATACTGCAGGCAGGTCTTTGACCATCACATCAATATAGAACTCGCTGGCTGTCTTGATTTGTGTATTGGAGGTTTCAAGAAATACCTTGCCTTCAGTTGCCAAAGAGGCAAAACTCAGCAGCAATGAGGTGCTTAACATCAAACTCTTTATCATTTTTTGTCCCAATAAGCATCAAAGACCATAGCATTGCTATGGTCTTTTTAAGAGTATTACCAGCTTTGCGGCCCTTGTTTGCCAAAGTTGGCACCCATTAAGGTCAAGTCCTGGATGTTGATTTCATTGTCTCCGTTGAAGTCTGCATCAGAGACGTAGCCGTTGTTGTCTGACTTTTTAGTACGATAAGCACCCAGTAGCTGCGTCAAGTCAGCAATATCAATGAGGTTATCACCGTTGCTGTCTCCGCCGACGAGTTCAATCTGTCCAAAGTCGATATCTTCCTGACCCGCGGAGAAGTTGAGTTGCTTTTCTGCACTCAGGTATCCGGGTGCCTCAAGTGACAGTGTTACGTTGCCCAGCGGGGAACGCACTGAGAAGCTACCATCTGGATTAGTGGTGACGAGCTGACCATTGATGCGTAGTACGATATTGCTGTAATCACCGGTGACACCAAGGCTTGCAACGTTGCCTGTTAGCGTCACCGACTCTTCGATGGCCAGTGAATAAGAGACTTCATTGTTCAGTAAATAGTTAGACTCTTGGTCAGTCATTTTTGCATTGACGACCAGGTTAATCATACCAGCTTGCTCTGCAAGTAACTGGACAGAGGCAAACTGACCTTCACCTGATTTCGCTGTGGCGGGGGCCATTAAAGCCAATGCACCGTCCCACTGTTTGTCACTGATCCCCATGGGTACTGACAGGCGTTCATCAGATGGTAAAAACTCGCCATATTCACCGCCGGTGATACGGGCCATATCGAACATCGCACTGACACGGACTGACGCATCAATGCCATAGATATCGCTGCCTGATACAGTGAGTGGCAGGGTAATTGTATCCCCCTCAAGGACTGTGGTTTGCGGTAATTCCAGTGTCAGTGCAGTTGCAGGCCCACCATTTAGTGTCATGTGCTGGCCGAATACGTCCATGCTAGTAAATACATTTTCATCTGACCAGTGGATAATATAGTCTTGATCAGATAGTGCGGTTACCTGATTTTGTACACCAGCATAGTGCAAACTCGATATTGTCACTTTGTCACCGGTTGCGGTGTCATTGGCGTTATACGCTCGGGTATATAGATAAGCGGGGCTGGCAATGTCGTCTTCTCCCTGCCAGGACAGCACATAGCGGCCATCGCTCAGAGCAGCTACAGAAGGGATGGTGAACAGGTTAACTGTCGATTGATCTACCAAAGTTTGTTGTCCAGCCGGAGTACCATTAGCATTCATACGTTTGACCATAATGTCTGTGCTGTCAGCTGTTAAGCTTACCCAGGTCACGACAACGCTACCATCTGGCAGCGTATCGATTGCAGCGTTTTGCTGCTGACCATAGCTGTTTTCATTGACCAAGGTTTCATCAGTGAGTGGTGTGCCATCCGCTGCGAATGTACGAATATAAACACCGTGGTCATCGCCAATTCCTTTACCATGCCAGGAGGCCATAAATTTGCCATCGCTTAATGCGGTCAGCGAGACATGTTGTTGGTTATGCTCAACGGTACTTGTGACGATAAGTGGGTCACTGGCTGGTGTACCATTGGCGAGAAAGCGTTGTGCATAGATATCACCATCGGCAGCGATCGGATTGGAGTGGGACCAGGCTACAACAAATTCGCCGTTACTAAGTGTGGTGACTGTCGGACTGCTAAGTAAGTCCCTCTGGACAGATTTTATCACTAATTCGTCGATCCTGGGGGTGCCGTCCGCATCAAAGGTGCGGACAACTAAATCAGTTGAATTGTCTTTATAACGCGACCAGGCGGTCGCATAGCCGCCGTCATTGAGTGGGCTGATAGCAGCAGAGTTGTGGCGATGCGTGGGTGAGTAACTCAAATAAGTTTCTCCGCCAGCCAGTGTGCCATCTGCATTAAAGCGTTGAGCGAACACCGGGTCCTGTCCAAACATTGGGTCTTTGCCTGTCCAAATCGCGACATAACTGCCGTCTTTCAGTACGGCGGTCTCATGGAAGTATTGTGTTTGATCCTTCCAATTGTTGACAACAAATGGGTCTCCAACTTGTACAGGTGCTTGCGCGTTACTGAGTAACGGCAGGCCCAGTAAGCTGAGCATGACTGCATTGCGGGCAAACTTTTTGATTGATTTAGTGGGGGGAGTCGTATTTGAGCGGGTATTTAAAAGTGTCATAGTACTATTTCCTTACATTATTATGTTTGTCCCGTTTTTTGGGTCAAGTTCGTATGCACCCGGCTAGGATAATTGATCATAAATTTAATGAAAAGGGAGTAGTGCCTTTTAATTGGGTAGGTGCAAATGGTGATAGTTCAGTCTTGCATACTGTGTGATACGATTTTAACGCGTACATTAAGTTAGTTTTTCGTGCGGATACGTCAAGAAACTGAATAAATGCGGGCCTGGAAACGTGAATATTACGATTTGAGCTAGCCCCCGTGCGGGGGCATGTGATTTTACTGGAGTGCCTGGCTTGCAGTGATGTTTTTCATCTTTAATTTTAATGCCCGTGACCTCAGGAAGAATACTGTTAGCGCAATCAATGACAGTACAATGGCCAAGCTTATTATCCAGGTCTTTATGCTAATACCCGGGCTAGCCTGAACTTGATAGCCACTATCGAACTGTAAGCTCAGAGGCGTGTTTGCTTTGTACGTGTATTTTTCTCCATTACGAGTGCCAAACTCAGCAACTTCAATTGAGATAGTATTTATGGCTGCGTTATCTGGTGCCGTAAAATATAGTCTGGCGAGGCGGCCATCTCCGGATGCGCTTTTTACCGGTGCAACCTGGCTCACAATATATTGTATTGTTCCGTGTTGCGTATTCGCTTGATTTCGCAATACATACAGATTTCTGGTGTTAAGAAAATTACCATGCTCTAGCTGAGCCCCTCTGGTTTTGGTGTCCTGATCTATGAAGGTGATGGATTGACTGTCATAGTTCAGGGTAAGCTGCGTGCCGTACACATCAGGCAGCTCTGCCACCATCACATCGACATAAAATTCACTGCCGGTCTTTATTTGCGGGTTAGGAGTTTCGAGGTAAATTCGCCCTTGCTCTGCAAACGTGCTAAGGCTTGCCAGTAATGTGGCAATGTACAGCATATATTTCATTTTTTGGTTCCTTGAAATTCAAGACAGGGGTTAGTGTAAGACCCTCCCCTGTCGTTTTTGTTACCAGCTTTGTGGTCCTTGTTTACCAAAGTTGGCACCCAGCAGGGTCAAATCCTGCAGGTTAATGGCACCGTCACGGTTAAAGTCAGCGGCCATCACATAACCGTTTTGTTGGCCATCGACAGAGCGGTAGGCACCCAGTAACTGAGTCAGGTCAGCAATGTCGATGAGGTTATCGCCATTACTGTCACCGCCGACGAGGTTAATCTGACCAAAGTCGATATCAGCCTGACCCGCAGCCAGCGTGACTTGTTTCTCGGCCGTAAGGTGGCCCGGTGCACTCAGAGACATAGTGACCTCGCCCAGGCCGACGCGCACGGAAAAGCTGCCATCGGGATTAATGGTGACACGCTGTCCGTTGATAGTGAGGGTGACGTATATAAAGTCACCAGCAATGCCTAAGTCGGCAACATTGCCGGTCAAAGTCACGGATTCTTGGATGGTCAATGTATAGTCGGTATTATCCTGGAGCAGGTAGTTGCCTTGCTGGTCGGTCATTTGTGCTTGCAAGGTGAGGTTCACCGACCCGGCTTGCTCGGCAATCAGGGTGACAGTGGCAAAGTTACCTTCGCCCGATTTGGCGGTGGCCGGGGCCATCAGCGCCAGTGCACCATCCCATTGATTGTCACTGATACCCATGGGCACGGATAAACGTTCATCCGAAGGCAGAAACTCGCCATATTCCCCGCCAGAAATGCGGGCTTTGGTGGTATCACTCAGGCTCACCACGGCATCCAGGCCGTAAATGTCAGCACCAGATACTTGCAGGGGCAGCGTGACCACGTCACCTTCTAACACTGTGGTTTGCGGCAGCGTGATTGTCATTGTATTAGCCTGAGCGGCTTCAAGCTGGAATCGTTGTGCATAAATGTTGGTGTCTTTTGAGGCCGCCTGGCTCGTCCAACCAATGATAAAATCTCTCTCACTGAGGATGCTGATAGTAGGTTCAAACGGTATCTTATCAGTGCTAGTGTTGGCTAAAAAGACTTCTCCATTGCGGCTACCATCGTTGTTAAATGCTTGTACGGAAATGCCATGCTGGGTTCTGTCTTCATGCCAGCTAACCAGGTAGCCACCGTTATCAAGTGCTGCGACAGTAGGCCTCATTTGTTGGCCTCGCGTAACTGTATTGACCAAGAAATCAGGCCCTTTTGCAATACCATTAGTATCAAAATGCCTTGCATATACGCCACTATTTTCACCATCGCGACCTAAGCTGGTCCAAACTGCGACGAATTCGCCGTTGCTTAGTCGGCTTAGCGAGTAATCGAAGTCTTTAAAATCACTTGTTGTACTGATATAAAATTCCGAGTCTTTGATGTTGCCGTTGGCATCATATCGTTGACCTATAAGACGAACGTCGCTTTTGGACGATGCAATCATAAAAAATCCATTGTCACTGGTTTCTACAATGCTGGGTAGATATGCTCCCGACTTCCTTATGAGTTGAGGTGTTTGCACTACGCCACGGTTATTAAAGGCGCGAACAAATGCCTCTGAACTTGAATAATTCAAGGAATGTTCAACCCACCCGATGAGATATCCTCCGCTCGCCAGAGTGGAAATGGACATTTTGCTAACTATTCGAGTAGCGTTTTTATACAGTGTTATTTCTCCGCCGGCACGGGTGCCATCAGCATTGAAGTGTTGCGCAGCGATCCCTGTTCCATCGGCTCCGTTTGTTTCCCAAGCGACTACAAAGCTCCCATCATGAAGCGTCGCAACCTGAGGCCGCATTTGGAATCCGCTGGTCATACTATTGACGCGAAATTCAGACCCTAGAGGGCTGCCCGACGCATCGTAACGTTGTGCATAAATACCACTATCACTGCCGTCCTGTTTTTGACTTTCCCATGCGATCAAGAAATGTCCGTCATTGAGGCGGCCTGCTGAAGGGGAGTTTTGGCGCTCTGAAGTATGTGTATTGACTAAAAATTCGCTACCTACTTTGAGTGGCGAAATTGCGTGACTTAGTGTAGGTAAGCTGCACAGAGCGATTGCCAACGCGATACGTGACAGGCGCTTACCTGAACTGGCCAGTGTGGTTTGGGCGAATTGATTTGCACCGATAATTTCGGAGATTAGTTTCATTGTCTAGTCCTTGAATATACGGGTATTATTGGATTTACATTATTAAATGCCTGAACAAGTTACCAACATCTCTAGCGCATCTAACCCAGAGTTGTGTTGGTAAAAGTGCCAGGTCCTCTTAAATTATGGGAGGGTGTTTGCACCCCCAGGCTTAGTCGTCTTTGCTTGTCAAAGTTCGCATCCTGCTGGGGGATGGTACCGTCGTGGTGAAGGTGAGCCGTCATCATATAGTCATTTTGTTGTCCTTAATTATTTTGAAATCGTTGAGGATCCTTCAACATTTTGTTTGCGCGAGCTTATCTTAGAGTCACGATGACAAAAAGGGTATAGGGTATTTACCTTATTAAGGTACCTAAATTGGCAGAATAGATCAGAAGCAAATGCCTTCTTTGAGCGCGAAGCGCACTAACTGGGCTGCTTTATTGAACCCAAGCTTTTTCATAACCCGGGTACGATGTGCATCCACTGTTTTGGCCGAAATACACAGGGCTTCGCCAATCTCTTTATTGGTTTGCCCTTGAGCAATGTGGCGGATTATTTCTTTTTCTCTGAATGTGATCTCAAAATCAGACTTGTTGGTGCGGTAATGATGTAGCTGTTTTTTGTTGGCGGGGCTGATGTAACCCTTACCCAGGTATACGGCCTGCATAGCATCAACCAAAGTGGCAAAGGTATCGTTTTTGAGCAAGTAACCCGATGCCCCTGCCTCCAGGGCATAGTCGATGACTTTGATATCTTTATGCTCGGTAAGGAAGATCACCCGTGTTTTCAGTTCATGTGCCTGTATGCGGCGGCAGATACTCAACCCGCTTATGTCGCCTATGGTGATATCCAAAATTGCGATATCTGGTTCATGTAAGCGGATCAGAGACCATGCTTGTTCGCCTGAATCGGTATCGGCGATGATGGTGCCAATTTGTGCTTTTTGAATAAGAGCAAGCAGTCCCTGCCTGACAATATGGTGGTCATCGGCAACAATGATTTTCATAAACATCCATGTTTTAACTTTTTGATAGCTAAGGGAATTCAAAGTTTTTTATGTTGATTGTAACACACAGAACAATTTTCCCTTTTCCTTTTGGCTGTGTTTATATACAGTGTAAATGGATTATATAAGGAAGAACAATGAAATATATAGGAAGCTGCCACTGTAAAGCGGTGCGATTTGAGTTTGAAAGTGAGCAGATCACAGAGGCACTACAATGCAATTGCTCTGTGTGTATCAGAAAAAACGCCATTATGTCGAAGCAAAGCTTCTCATCAGAAGCGTTTTCACTGTTATCAGGTAAAGCACAGTTAAGTACTTACCATTGGGGCGATTGTGATGTGAATCATTACTTTTGCAAGGTGTGTGGGATCTACCCATTTCATGACACGACATACGAGCCGGGCGCTTATCGAGTAAACTTAGGTTGTGTAGATGGACTGGACCCACGTTTGCTTTCGATTAGTGAATTTGATGGCAAAAATCTGTTGTAATAAAAAGCCGCCCGATGGCGGCTTTTTAAATATGGGTGTTCGTAAACGCTTAGAAATCCATCTGAAGCGTTAATGACACCTGACGAGATTTACCAAGGTACTGCTGGCCATAACTAGTATATGGGTTACCCTCGTTGTCAGCTTCTTTGAAGTAGTTACTGATGTAATCTTTATCAAAGAGGTTTCTGACGTCAAGGCGCACTGTGTAGTTATCCCATTTATAGCCCAGCTGTGTGTTCACAATGGTACGTTGATCGTGCCTTGGGTCATTGTTGAGTGCATATTTAACAGGGCCTAATGAACGAGCGGGGTCCATATAAGCCAGACTATCATCGGTATATTTTGCGTTTAGGTTAACATAGATGCCATTGTCAAAGGCATAATTGGTTGCAAGATTAGCTGTCCACTCAGGCGCGTCAGCAAAAGGGCGGCCAGTTTGAGCACCAAAATCCGTGAATTTGGTCTCTGCCAGTCCAACACCTGCTGTGACTGACCAATTATCACTTGGATAGTAAAAGGCCTCAACTTCTATGCCTTTAACTTCAGACTCCGCGGCATTGACGGTTTCTTCGTCATATAATGCGTCTGAAAGTTCTTTCTTCACTTGCTGGTCTTGCCATTTCAGCATAAATGCATTGGCATTGACGACCAGTTTGCCATCTAGCCAAACTGAGCGGAATGATAGTTCGTAGTTGTTGGTGTATTCTGGGTCGTAGCTGAAGATACGAGAGCGGGCAATATTGAATCCAACGCCGCCTGAACGATAACCTTTTTGATAAATGAAGCTGGTCGACATATCTTGATTAAAATGATAAGTCGCACCTAACTTAGGCAACCAGGCACTGAAGTCTTCAGTAGTTTCTGGCTCCACACCCGATGCAGATTCTGCAAAGCTATGCAAATATGCGTTGATCCCCGTAATAATCGGCGCAAGTTGTGCAGGCACTTGCGCTGGATCTGGCATTGAGTTGTTTATTGTATAATTGTTATTCGCGCTGTTTGTTTGTTCTTCAGTATCGTAACGTAGGCCCGCCAGAATATCGATTTGTTCAGTAACCGACCAGGTTACGTCACTATAAAATGCCGCAGTTTTGACTTTTTGATTAAGCCCATAACCCAGTCCAAGAATGATAGGGTCGATGTTCGGGTAAAGAGGAACAATCATGCCAGCTGTTTGCATTGCGGTCTCCACCGGGAGTCCTTGTTGCATCAATAAGCCAGTGACGGCTGTTGCTAAGTCCGGCACACCGACGGCTTGCTGGATAGTCAAAAAGCGCTCACCTTGAGCCTGGTCTTCTACATCAACCTGAGATGTGTACAAGCCGAATGCAGCCTGAATGTCATCAGATTGATAGGTTAGTCTTAGCTCTTGGCTAAAAGTTTCATCAATTCTGTGGTCCTTGTTATCCTTTACTATCTGAGTAGGCTGCATATCGCCATCCCAGTTGTAGCGATAATCAGATTCGTTGTAAGTTGTGATCGAATGCAGCGATGTTGTTGCATTCAAATCCCAGGTAACTTCCAGGTTGTAGATGTCAGTTTTGGTTTCTTCCCAGATGTGTGAGTTGAAATCGACTGTGCGATCAAATGGGGAGTTACCAAAATCATACAGGCTCCACTGAGGGCCGTAACGATTTTCGTTATTGGTGTATGTGAGTAGCACATCGACATCGTCGTTAGGTTCAAACAATACTTTAGTGCGTAAGGTCTGGCTTTCCTCAAAGTTGGATGTATCGCCACGGGTGATATTGTCGATGTCTCCATCCGTTTGTTTATCTTCGTAACTGATTCTAAACGCCAGCATGTCATCGACAAGGCCCATACCGCCTGCAAATGCGTACTCTTGTTGTCCGTGCTGACCGACAGTTGCCTTGAATTTAGCTGATGGCTCGTAGGTTGGATCCTGTGAACGGATCATAATGGCACCAGCCAATGCGTTACGCCCTTGAAGCGTTGACTGAGGACCCCGGAATACCTCTACCTGAGCAAGGTCCCACACAGATAGACCGCCACTTTTCACCATTCTGTATGGTAGTGGTGCGCCATCTAGATACATACTGGTCAAATAACTGTTACCACCCCCTGATACTGAAAATGCATTGATACCACGAATGCTGAAACTCTCATTAAAGTCACCTGCTACGTTTGGCATCATTGAAAATGCATCATTAATGTTCTGGATATTGTTGCTTTCGATGTCTTTGCGAGTAACCACAGCAACGCTGCTTGGTGTATCTTGAAGTGTGCGATCAATCTTCTGACCTTGTACTACGATTACATCCATTTCTTTTTCTTCATCCGCAATAGCAGTGAAGGTGGTAGCGGTAGAAATAAGTGCTAAACCGACAGATTTAGCCAGTATATTCAATTTCATGCGTAGAGTTTCCAGAGAGTTTAGAGGTAGTTAAATAATTTTTTCAAGGAATGATACTGGATTATTCTAAAAATACAAATGATATCAACTATCATTTGTGTCTGCGGACCTAAATAGTTTCTTTTTCTTTCTCTGGTTGATATGTAATCGGTTGACGCGATGTCCCGATAAGATATAGGCTCAGTAAGCACCCACAATAAGGAGCCTGTATGTTTCCGCTTGATGTTTTCCTGACCTACAGCCTGGCATGCCTGCTACTGGTGATCTCGCCCGGGCTTGATAATTTGCTGGCGATAGCACGCGGTTTGAGCCAGGGGCGGCTGGCAGCCATTGTGTCCGGGCTATCGTCAGGTGCCGGGATATTATTTCATGTTCTGGCTGCAACTTTTGGTCTGACTTTGCTGATCCAAACCTCGGAGATTGCCTTTTATGCGGTCAAGCTGGTTGGAGCGGCTTACCTTATCTGGCTGGGCGTAAAGGTGCTCAGGACCCGTCAGTTGTTTTCGCTGCACGATGCGCCGGCTCAGCCATTACTACGAATTTTTTCCACGGGCTTTCTATCTGCCGCGCTGAACCCCAAGCCGGGTATTTTTGTGCTGGCGTTTGTGCCGCAGTTTGTGAATCCTGAGTTGGGCTCAGTCACGGCTCAAATGCTTGGCTATGGTATCTGGTTTGCTTTGCTGACAGCAGTAGGGTTTGCGCTGATGGGGGTTTTCTCATCTCATCTATCGGCGTGGTTACAACAGAAGCCTCGTTTTGTGTTGGGCCTGAATGTGGGAGCTGGCGCGACATTTATCGCCTCTGGCCTGGCTGTGGCCCTGATGAAGCAAAAGCAGCCAGCTGGAGTGTAAAGCGCAACTCTGCTTAATACCTGCATTTTTCGGGTATGTGGTGTTTAATCATTCAGGCACTGCCTTGAACCACTGCCCGCACTAATTAACAGTAATTCACAAAATTGTTCACGCTAGGCGATATCGAACCTGAGAGGGGCAGTAAGAAGCGGGTTAGACAGACTTTGTCCGACATAACCAGCACGCTCCCTTTAAGACTGCTTTTCTAGATAAATCATACCTCTAAATGCCATTTTTTGTATGGAACTGACCTTTAGGTTGCTCACCTCTGGCTTTTATCGCGTTTTATTTGAGCGCCAACGCACACTTATTGCACCAATCAAGGAAGTAACATACGGTTAATGAGTTTCTCAAGGTGTGATGTTGTAACACTCTGGGTAATCCAAAAATAAAAATAGGGAAAATGTATGCATCAACTAAAACTTGGCCGCACTATGCGTATTGCATTGTTCGGTGCAGCCACTGCGCTCTGTAGCTTACCTGGGCTGGCTGCCAAAGGGGACGAAGGGGTACTCTCTGCTGCCACTTTTAAAGGGTTAGAGCTGAGAAATATTGGTCCTGGCTTTATGTCAGGCCGTATCGCTGATATCGCCATTGACCCCAAAGATACCAGTGTCTGGTATGTTGGGGTTGGTTCCGGCGGAGTATGGAAAACGAATAATGCGGGTGTGACCTGGCAACCCATTTTTGATGATCAGCCCGTTTATTCAATCGGTGCTGTGGTGTTGGACCCAAATAACAGCAATACCGTTTGGGTAGGCACGGGTGAAAACGTTGGTGGTCGCCACGTCAGCTTTGGTGATGGAATCTATGTCAGTCATGATGGTGGCGCAAACTGGACCAATATGGGGCTGAAAAACTCCGGGCATATTTCGGAGATCATTGTACACCCAGCAGACTCAAACACAGTGTGGGTGGCTGCACAGGGTCCACTGTGGAGCAAAGGTGGTCAGCGTGGTTTGTACAAAACCACCGATGGCGGAAAAACCTGGAACAAAGTGCTGGGTGACAATGACTGGACCGGTGTGACCGATGTCGCTATTGACCCACGTGATCCCAACGTATTGTATGCTGCTACCTGGCAACGCCATCGTACCGTAGCTGCGTATTATGGTGGGGGGCCGGGTTCCGGGTTACATAAATCTACCGATGGCGGCAAAACCTGGCACAAGTTGGCGCAAGGGTTACCGCAAGGGGAAATGGGCAAAATCGGCCTTGAAGTCTCGCCGATAGACCCGGATGTTGTGTACGCTGCCATTGAATTGAACCGTCGCACAGGTGCCGTGTACCGTTCGGCTGATCGGGGTGCCTCCTGGGTTAAAGGGGCCGATGCTGTTGCTGGTGGTACCGGACCACATTACTATCAGGAACTCTACGCCAGCCCTCACCATTTTGATCATATCTACCTGGCTGGTGTACGTTTGCATGAGTCCAAAGACGGTGGCAAATCTTTTAAACGGATGGAAGAAAAAGATAAACATGGCGATAACCATGCCATGGAATTTATCGCTGGTGATAAGAACTACATGATGGTGGGTTCTGACGGTGGTTTATATGAAAGCTTCGACAGTGGTGTGCACTGGCGCTACCACGAAAATTTGCCTGTCACTCAGTATTACAAGTTGGCACTGGATGACCATAAGCCGTTTTATAACATTTACGGTGGGACACAGGATAACAATACTCAGGGTGGCCCCTCTCGTACTCTAAACAGTCACGGTATTCTCAATACCGACTGGAAAGTGGTGTTGTTTGGTGATGGTCATCAGCCTGCCACTGAGCCGGGTAACCCGGATATTGTGTATGCGCAATGGCAGCAGGGCAACCTGACTCGCTACGACCGCACCACAGGCGAGATAGTTTATATTAAGCCTCAGCCTGGTAAGGGTGAAAAGCCTGAACGCTTTAACTGGGATGCCCCCATTCTGGTCAGCCCACACAAACCGTCACGATTATACTTTGCCTCACACAGGGTGTGGCAGTCGGAAGATCGGGGTGACAGCTGGACACCCATCTCGGGTGACCTGACTAAGAATCGAGAGCGCATTCATCAGCCTATCATGGGTGGTAAGCAGGGCTGGGATGGTGCCTGGGATATGTTTGCGATGTCACAATACAGCACCATTACATCCTTGTCTGAATCTCCCCTGGTGGAAGGTTTGCTGTATGCCGGTACCGACGATGGCCATATTCAGATCTCTGAAAATGGAGGGAAGTCCTGGCGTAAAGTGGATGTCAAACGATTACCTAGGGTGCCAGATACAGCATTTATTAATGACATCAAAGCGGACTTATTCGATCCTGATACTGTATATATTTCGCTTGATAACCACAAGTTCGGCGATTATAAGCCTTACTTACTGAAAAGTACCAACCGTGGTAAGTCCTGGAAGTCTATTGCAAGCAATTTACCCGACAAACATCTGGTTTGGCGTGTAGTACAAGACCATGTCGACCCGGATCTGTTGTTCGCTGGGACTGAATTTGGTTTGTTCTTTACAGTGGATGGCGGTAAGCGTTGGGTCGAGCTGACGGGTAATGTGCCTACGATTTCGTTCCGCGACTTGGCTATCCAGCGTCGTGAAAATGATCTGGTGGGGGCCAGCTTTGGCCGGGGTTTCTTTGTTCTGGATGACTATCGGGCGCTGCGTAACCTGTCAGAAGACAAGCTGGAGCAGGGGTCTTTGCTATTCCCAACCCGTGATGCGCTATGGTATATCGAGCGCAGCCCGCTTGGTGGGGGTGAAGTGGGCACTCAGGGTGGTAACAAATACCGTGCGCCGAATCCGGATTTTGGGGCCACTTTTACCTACTACCTGAAAGACGACATCAAGAGCCTCAAGGCACAGCGCCAGGCAACAGAAAAAGCGCTGCAAGAAGATGATAAGTCGGTGGGTGTCCCAGCATGGGATAAACTCGAAGCTGAGGTGCGTCAACAGCAGCCTGCTATCTGGTTCACTATTCGCGATGAGCAGGGTAATGTGATCCGCAAGGTACAAGGTAAGGCCAAAAAAGGTCTGCACCGGGTTAACTGGGATCTGCGCTGGCCAGCGCATCAGGCCATAGGCGTACAGGGCAATTATTTCTCGCCTAACCCACAAGGCTCACTGGTGACACCGGGCACGTACAGCGTTACCATGAGCAAAGAGGTCGATGGCCAGATCACCCAATTAGAGGCGCCGCAAACCTTTAAAGTGGTGCAGTTACACCAGCGTAATGCGCTGAAAGCTATTGATGGCGAAAAAGTGGCGGCGTTCTGGAAAGAGCTGGCTAATGTGCAGCGCGTGGCCAGTGCCACAGGTCAGGCATTGGGTAGAGCCGTGAAGCGTCTGGATATGCTTGAACAGTCACTGGATCGCACGTCCGTGGAGTTGGGTGAGTTTGACGGCCAGTTTGCCACCATCCGCAACCAGTTACTGGCGCTGGATAGCCGCCTGAACGGTAATCCCGCTAAAAACCAGGTGGGTGCCTCGAATAACACGGCTACAGTAGGTGACCGCCTGTTCCACGCTCTGATCGGCACCAGCTTCTCGACGTATGGCCCGACCCCGGCTATTCGTACCAGCGTGGATCTGGCAACGGAAGAACTCAGAGCGATCCGCAATGAACTGCAGACCATTCTGAACGAGACCATTCCTGCGTTTGAGCAGCAACTGCAAGCCAAAGGGGCACCCTGGGTCCCAGGTCAGTCATTGCCGCAGATTTAATCTGTTATCCTCAGTGAACTGAAAAGGGCTCAACAGAGCCCTTTCTTTTTATCCGATGGCTGAATACTGCTGTATATATTCAGCTCGCGTAGGGTAAATTAATCATCACTATAGTGAGTGATGTAATGACGGAACAGTCACTCAGTACAAGAAATCAGAGTCTTGCGTTTTCAAATGCAGGCCTAAAAACATGCTTACTGAAATTAAGGACGAGGTGCAAAGATGACCAACATTCGAGTAGCAACACCGCAAGATTTATCCGCCGTCGTGAAGCTGTATAAAGAGTTACGTGGACATGATCCCGATATGAGCGAGCTGGTGCTTGAATCGACCTGGGCCGGGATGCTAAATAACCCGGGCGTCAGCATTGTGGTTGCTGAGGTAGACGGGCAGCTTGCATCAACCTGTCAGTTGGGCGTTGTTCCGACACTCACCAATGGGTGTCGCCCATTTGGCATTATTGAACATGTCATTACCGCAGAGTCGTTTCGTCGCCAGGGGCTCAGTGAGCGGGTGCTCGAAAAGGCGTTGTCGTTTGCCTGGGAACAGCATTGTTACAAGGTGATGTTGTTGTCTGGCGCAACAAGAACCAGCGCGCACAAGTTGTATGAAAAGGTGGGATTTAAATCGGATGTAGAAAATGGGTTTGTTATAAAGTGCCCGGTTCAGGCAAAGTAAAAACCTGCAGTGTTGTTGTTATGTGGAATGGATGTGTCGCAAATTATGCGCGTGATAAAAGTTGTTTGTGCTGCGTTCGTTTCATATGTGTTACCTGCCAAACTGACCTTATTATTTATCAATACCTTCAGTATAGAGCCCACCAGGCTTGAGCTGGACAACCCCTGGGAATTGTGGTCAGTACTGACGAGCTTTTTATAATTATTTATAAAAAGCAAACGAAGTTTGATATCAGTCCGCATTTGTATTTAACCTAAATTGGTGCAAAAGGTCTGATGTTAATGTTTTATAGAGTACCCTCTGGCATCTGTTTTGGGCTTAGTTGCGTACATTTCTAGCTTAAAACTGTCGAAGTTCCCACACCAGGTAAACTGGTTATTTAATTTCTCCAGCTATGCATTATTATGTACCTATTTGGGTAAATTACTTCTCATTACAATCGTCATATTTTTGTAATGTAGTGTAACTTTAATGATGAGTATATGACTTTGAGTGAGTTTTGGACAAAGCAAAATGTGCATATCGGAGCGTGCCAAATGGGGGCTGAACTGGCCTATCACCACAACACTTTTTTGGACAAGCGTTTTTCAATTAAATTAATCTGCCTAGATGATTTGCCACGTTTGTGCCGCTGGATGAACGACCCCAGGGTTGCGCACTTCTGGCAACAAGCCTGGAGTGAAGAAAAACAATGGCAGTACTTGAGTGACAAACTAGCCGATGCCCACACTTTGCCTTTGATAGGCTATCTGGATCAGCAGCCTTTTGCTTATCTGGAAGTATACTGGGCGGCAGAAGACAAGCTGGCACACTATTATGAGGCGTCAGTGTATGATCGCGGGATACATTTGCTAGTGGGTGAGCAAAGTTGCCGTGGCCCTGAGAACTTTCGCGGCTGGATGACCAGCCTCAGCCATTTAATCTATCAGAGTCAGCCACAGACTCAGCGTATTGTGCTGGAACCCAGAGCTGACAATGCGCGACTGATGACCCGCATGGCAGAGCTCGGCTACGACAAACAATTCGAGTTTGATTTTCCTCATAAACGTGCTGCGTTATTGATGGCTCACAAAGCGCATTTCTACAAGCATATTTTCACAACATATGGAGAGCGTGAGTCAGTCATTTAGCGGATTGGCAGGCGGTGTTTGAACGTGTATGGTGTGTTTAGATATTTTTAAAGGACTAAAACATGGACCATACACAAGCCCATACTTACCTGCTCAATAAACCCTTTTCTAGCGTCGGGCAACCCTTTGGACCCGATGTAGATGTGTTTAAAGTGAAAGACAAAATGTTCGCCACCTTGTCACCGGGCAGATATAACGAAGGTGAAACGCGTCATTGGTGGCTGAATCTGAAGTGTGATCCGGATGAGGCGCAGGCATTGCGGGATATTTTTGAGGCTGTGATCCCCGGTTATCATATGAATAAGCGACTTTGGAACACGGTGATCCTGGACGGCTCTGTACCTCGTGGAGAAATAGAGCGGATGATTGATAATTCGTTTCTGTTGGTGGTGCAGAAGATGACCAAAAAACAGCGAGAAGCTGTGTTGTTGCACCTTTAGTGTTTTAATCATAATTGGGTTATGCTTGTTACTGAATAGGACAATAACAATTACATAACACTATGCGCTACCAGTTCGATGACTTTGAGTTCGATAGTATTGATTTGATCTTGCTTCGTGCAGGCACCGCACTTGCTATTCGTCATAATGAAGCAAAATTACTGGCTCTGTTACTGGCAAATACCCACAGAGTACTGAGTAAAGAGGAAATTTTGGACCAGGTCTGGCAAGACAAAGTCGTCTCTGAACAGGCTGTGTTTCAGAATATCAGTCATTTACGTGCTTTATTTGGTAATGATGCCATCAAAACCTTTGCTAAGCGAGGTTACCAGTGGCAGCGCCAGGTAACAGGCGTGAACGCCGCCCCGATAACACGCCCTCTCATCACTTCGGACACTGTTCATGCGCCCATAACCGTGACACCCGTTGACACTGACGTTTCAGCACGCCACAGAGTCAGCAACTGGCTGGGGGTATCACTTATTTCCTTATTGGTGTTGCTGGCGTTTGTTTTTGTGCTGCAGCGCGATGAAGCGCAATCGGAAAGCTTTTCAATAACTTATTTGCCATTTGAAGGCTCGGAACCTGAACAGTGGCAACTACAAGACACCACACAGCTGAATTTTACGTCCCTGACTACGCTTTCTGCGGCGAATTTCAGAACATCGCAGGAATTGGTGTATCCTGAGGTGGCAGTGCAGCATCCGGTGATCCTCACAGCCAGTGTGCGTCAGGTTGATGCGCTTTGGTATCTGACTTTCTGGCTCAAAGGCCCGGCAGGTCAGTGGCAGGGGGTGCTGCATGGTGCAACCTCACAAGCCGTGCAGCAGAAGCTCTATCAGCATCTCAGTCAGCCGGTCGTTGCATCTTTGTTGCAGCATGCCCACTCACCTGACCTTAAGCTGGCCATGCTGACGCAGGCTCATCAGCGGACACCTGAAGATCTGATCCTACTGGGGGCATTGGTCAATGCGTATCTGGATGTACACGAATTAGAGAAGGCGATGGCGATGGCTGAAAAACTGGCCGTGCTGGCCAAAGCGCAGACTAACACTCAGCAAGAGGGGCGTGCTCTGGCATATCAGGGGGAGATTTTGTTACGCAAAAACCTGGTCGACCTCAGTCTGATAAGACTAGATATGGCATTGCAGGCGCTGGAGGTTAGTCAGGATCTGAGAGCTCAGTCAGACGTCTGGCACAGCCGTTCCTGGTTGTATCATTTGCAGCGAGATTATGGGCAGGTTAAAGCGAGCTTGCTTCATTCCGCACAGCTGGCCCGACAGACACAGGACATTGCCAGAGAGTTAGATGCGCTGACTTACTTGTCGATAATGGCGAGTAAAAATCAGCAGGATGATGACAAGTATCATTATTTAAGACTGGCAGAGGAGAAAATGCGGGACTATGAGCTGCCGGTTTACCACTTTGCTAAAGTGCCTTTCCACTATGCTATTTTTGCAGACAAACCAGCTGACAAAGAACCACACTATCGGCGCGTGCTGGAATATACGGCACTGACACCGAATCATTGGGTGGCTCAGTCCAGCCGTAAATCGCTGGTTCGTTATTATTTGCGTGAAGCGCGTTTTGAGGAGGCCGAATCACTGATCACCAGTGTGCGTCAGGATAATGCAGAAAATGCTTATTTGTCAGTCATGTACGCGGCAGCCGTGCAAACTCAGGCTGAACTTTTGCCCCTGGCGTTGCGTGCCTTTGAGCTGGCTCAGTTGTCAGGAGAGCGCCGAATTGGTCTCGACGTGGCGTTGCTGTTATGTCAGATGCCAGTTGAGTCAGGCGTGAATAGCGACTTCTATGCACAGTATATCAGTGAGCATGCAACGTCAGATTGGCGAATGCAGAATGAAGCACAGTTGCTGGCACTCAATTTGATGGCTGCGGGTAGATAGGTAGGGTATGACACGTCAGACTCAGAGGCGATGAGGGCCGCTGAGCCTGACAGACAAGGTTAGTAGACGAAGGGGATCAGCTTTTTGGTTTTGGCTGCGTATTGGTCGAACTTCTCTCCATAACGCTCAGACAAGTAGCCATCGAGTGCCGGAATATGGAAACTGATAAACGAATACGCCATAAAGAAGGGCAGCAACAGCGTCCAGTAGTTATAACTCAGTAAGCACCAGCCCGTGAACAGCACGACATCCCCAAAGTAGTTGATGTGCATTGAATGCTTAAACAGACCTTCTGTGTAGCACCGGCCTTTGTTTGCCGGGTCTTGTTTCCACCACTTTCGTTGGATCTCAGAGCCACTGTTCAGATACGAGCCAACGATTAGCAGAACCAGCGCTACTATGTCCAGAGTCCCAAAAGGGATCACCTCGTTTCTGAATGCGCCACCGCCGACCAGTAACAGGCCTATTTCGAAAAAAGCCATAAAGCACAGCAAACCCAAAGCTTCTCCCCAGTCAATTCTGCGTTGTAGCAGGTAAAGCACTGTAATGGCATGGCGTAGCCAGTAGACAAACACACAGGCCAGCATAAGCAGTGCCCTGTCGTTATCAACCAGCGTCCATTGTTGGCCAAACAGTTGGCCAATCAGGGTCCAGCCGTCAGCTACTGCCAGCCAGGCGCAGAAAAGCACTAAGCCAAAGTGCAGGCCGACAAAGGTCCACCTTTGCGCTATGGTGCGGCCATGCTCGCGATTGACGCCTCCACCGGCACTTTGACTGTCCGAGTTATGATTTATTGTTTCCATATTTTTTCCTTCAATCATATTAACTTAGCTTTAGTCGATATCATCTACTGGAGCTCTGCGCTGAGTTCCACTGGCGCAGTTGGACGGGTGCGATAGATGACGTAATTACACAGAGATATCAGTGCCAGCGTGGCAGTCCCTAAGGTGATCCAGGCCGCTTGATCGGTCTCGATGGCCCAGTACAAAATGAGGCCATATAACACTTGCGTGACGGCCTCCATAGGCAGGCCTAGCTTGGCGCCATCGAACACTAAGCCGTTAAAGTGACAGAGCCAGAAAAACAGCAGGGACAGGCTCACTAAAGGCAATGTGGGGAGCTCGCCAAAATAACTCATCAGATAGGTAAACAGCACCACAATACTGCTAAAGCGTACGAAAGCAGTCCACTTGGTGCGTTTACAGATGTAAGGGTCTTTTGGCTTAAAGTCTTTGGACTTTACTTTGGCGGTGAGCGAGTAGAAATCGGCTTTATTGGCGTTTTTAGGGAGCCAGGCCGGTGGCGCAAAAATAGAGCAAAGCACCTCAAACACCGAGCGTGAGCATTTAATTTTTTGCCAGATGGTTTTGAGGTAATAGGAGTTGATCACTAGTGGACTAAAGCTGGGGTAAGATTCGCGCACGCCGTATACCACCGGGTCACTCTCTAACTCTCGCTGATAGGTGCCAAACAAACGATCCCAGATGATTAAGATACCCCCATAGTTCTTGTCTATATATTGACGGTTACGCGCATGATGGACGCGGTGCAAAGAGGGGGTATTAAAAATTTTGTCTGCGCGAGGGGTTTTTTTCAGGTACTTGGTGTGAATACAAAATGCCCAGATAATTTGGGTATAGCTGGCGGCCAGGAATACTTCCAGTGAAATACCCATAAATGCCATGGGGATAAAGGTCATCCACATGGTCAGCTCAGTGAAATAGCTGATCCGGATGGATACCCCAAAATTAAAATTCTCCGCCGTATGGTGTACCAGATGGTCGGCCCAGAATAGCCCGATCATATGATGAAAGCGGTGGTTCCAGTAATACAAAAAGTCATAAACCAGGAATGCGAGTAAATAAATCAGTGGGTTGCTCTGATCCAGGTCGACCAGTCTGTACTCGTTGTAGACCAGGGTGTACAGAGCAACCACGGCGAGTAAAAAGATAAACGACAAGCCCAGATTGCCCAGTGCAATGGTGGCATTGGTCAGGGTGTCATTAAGGCGATAGTTTTTTTGTTTTCGCAAAAAATTGATGGTTGCCAGAATAAATAGCGGGCCCAGATAAAAGGGCAGGGTATACATTACTTCTTCGGTAAAGTTGAGATCCATGTTAATCCCTTAGTGTGTTGTCTTCATTAGTTGAGGGCAGCAGCCAACAGGTCTGCTGTCTTTTTAAGCTGCGTATGTCACAAGCATCGACATATGGAATAAAATAATTTTGTAAATTCATATTAACATTGATTTATCCTTAATTTCACTAACTTTATTTTCTGCTCCTTGTCATTTCACCTATCCCCTTTAAATACAAGGGATACAGAAGCATACCTAATAGATTCTTTGGTTAACATTGTGTTTTTTAAATGTGAATAGAAAATGGATGTGGAATAAAGATCCCATGCTATTTTTTAATCAGGAATAAAAATGGAGTATTTGCTCAATGTTTTTCAGTGCGGGCCGATAAGGTGTGCGGGATATAAAAAAGGAAATGAAAACAATGACTAAATATGTATTCCCCCTGCTTGGTATGATGGTGTCTGCCGCAGCGGTTCAGGCCTCTGACACAACAGCCCTTGTCAGT
The DNA here is from genome assembly GCF_001482385.1 of Pseudoalteromonas rubra. Classification (NCBI taxonomy): domain Bacteria; kingdom Pseudomonadati; phylum Pseudomonadota; class Gammaproteobacteria; order Alteromonadales; family Pseudoalteromonadaceae; genus Pseudoalteromonas; species Pseudoalteromonas rubra. The sequence goes on along the minus strand of NZ_CP013611.1, from coordinate 1,801,308 downwards.
CAGAATTTTGATGATGGCTATGTCGGTCTGTTTGTGGCAGACGGCGCATTGAGCCAGTTTGAAGCAACTTCACTGTTACCCATCAGCGGCGCAAAGAGTCTGGCGATGACCAGCGAAGGCCACTATCGGGTTGGTACTGAGGCGCTGATCATGCGAACGCTGCCGCAGGTGAGTCGGTTGAGTGCATCGTTTGATATTGCGATGCCACTATCCGATAGCGCAAGCCGCAGCCCTTACACCATTGCGCAGTGTGTGTTTGAGATAGAATATGCCGATGGTAATGTGTATGAGTCTTATGTTTCACGTAATGATGAAGTACCCACCTATCAGGACAGTATTTATTCCCATGACTGCCAGGTGACCTTGCCAGCGGGCAAAGCCATTCACAAAGTTACCTGGTTTCTTGACAGCTACGCTTTACCCAATGAAACCGTCTACCTGGATAATCTAGAAATAACACTCGAAGAGGGCAGCCATCAAAGCAATGCAGAAGTGGATCTTTTCTCGCAAGGACAAGACTTCTCGGGGCTCACCGAGGCACAGGTTGACGCCTTTTTTAGTGATGCTCCTACTTTGACGCATGCTAATGGGGTGGCAAGTTTGCGTTTAAACCAGACAGCATCCGGTAGTTACGGTACGCGCTTTCACCTTGCTGCGCCTGACTTCTCTCATACCCACCCGGAGTATATGATCTATCAGGCTAGCATTACTAATTCAGGTTCGCAGCCGGTAAATGCGCAGCTTTATGGCAGTGCCAGTTATCAAAAACAGTTTCGCGACGTCGATCACAGTGCTGCCTTTGCGCCCAGTTATTACATCGCACCAAATAGTACTGCTGTGGTACCGATTGTTGTTGACCTGGGTAGTGATGGCCTGACCACAGATATTACTTCTACTGAGCTGCGTATTACCGCGGACGGGGCGGTGTCCTTAAATAGTTTGACACTGCTTTTGGGTACCAGCTTGCCGGATGGTCTGGTGACGATCTCGACGTCGGGGTTTGAAACGGATACGGGTGGATTTACAACCCGTTCGCCGCAAGACGTTTCTCTGATCAATCAGGCTCTACAGGTCATCAGTGGTGAGCAAAGTCTGGGGTTTGAGATGAGCCCGTGGCGCCAGGCTGGCTTTACACACTACTTTGGCTGGGGCGCTGAATTCTATGCAGATAAAGTCTATACCCAGTTGGCTGTACAGCTGATGGAAGCGCAAAAAGACACGCCCGTCAGAGTGTGTACAGATGCCTATTACAGGACCGGTGCACATGACAGCCATTGTGCAGAGCGTATGCTGGGGGTGGGCAGTTTTCAACTGAATGAGGTTTACCCGGTCGACTCTTCGCGACCGTTATCTCGCATGATTGTTCGGGTTCGTAGCTATGGCAGCGTCAGTATTAAAGGGGAAATGGATAATTTTGTACTGGGATACTGGCCCGCAATTCCACCGCAGTAATCGTGGTTCATGTAAACGGGCACAGGTAAGTGTGTGCCCTTTTACCTACAGCATGGTTATCACAACGCCCTGCTGAGCGCGAGCCTGGTTACCCTTCACTGAATTTTATGGTAGATACCATAAAATAGCGTTTCCCAGGACTTGCCCTCATTGCCTGAGGACTGCCAGTGCTGGTGTACCGTGTTATTCTTTTTGGGTTGCCAGGTGATCCGGTGTAAAACAGGCTTGCCTTCACTGTCCAGCCCCGGGCCTTGCAACACCATGCCGTGGTTGTAGCGGTTGCCATTGAGTTGCAGCAGCAAACCGGCATTGTCGGTCCAGCTTTGATGCCAGTGTTGTTGCTGTTTATCGAAAATATTCAAACTCTTACCTTTATACCCGGAGACTGCCTGATATTCCTCTAAAATGACACAGCCGTTAAGTATTTTGGTGATTTTACTGTTGCCTGCAAACTGCCCCTTTGACATGACCCGCCATTCACCTATCCAAAAATCAAAAGCATGATACTGGGGGCTGTCACAGAGCGAGCGCGCACCTAAGCCCGATGAACAGAGAAAGACGGTGAGTAAGAGGCAATATTTGATTAGCATATTAAGTCATATTCCATAAAGTCTGCTGGTTAATCAAAGTAAGAAACGCTTTTTCAGACCTATGTTAAAAAGTAGCGTTTATTTCAATGAATGGGCAACCTTGTGGGAGCGTTTTCGTTGTGTTGTTGCAATTTGTGGATGAATACTGGCTTTAACAGAATAGGTTGCAAGCGCAGGGGAAAGTTTGTTTCCCCTGCTTTTATGATTAGTCGCGTTTCAGCGCTAGCCAGTTGAGTTTCCAGTTGGTGTCGTGGGACTGAAGTTTCAGGGTATGCTCGCCTGCACTCAGGTAAACACGCTCTCCTTGTTGTGTTTGCCAGTCATGATAGCCACCGGTGCCACTGACCGTGTGTTTTGAAACCGTTTCCCCGTTGATTTTGACTGAAAAGCCTTTACCATCGCGTGGCCCGGCAATTCGATAACTCAGTCGATAGTGACCACTCTGACTGACAGTGATCTGGTAATCAATCTCTGCATCTTCGGCAATGCCACCGCCACCGGTCAGGTTTAATCTTCCTTCCGTGTCTGAGGTTCTGGCGGTATTCGCGCCAGTGACGGTGTGTGCATATTCAGCTTCGATGCGGCCCGGTACTACAAGCGCTGTACCACGGGTTTTGACCAGGTTACTGTAGTTACTTTGTAGGTTGCGGCGCACGGCTACCACGGTATATTCGTAGACATTGGGCGAGGCATTGGCGTCGATAAACTGCGTGTCGATGACGTTGTCAGCAATCAATTCAAACATAGAGCCAGCGCTGTAATTGCGGTAAATCCGGTAGCCAAAAATATCAGCCTCTTTGCTGCTATCCCAGCTGAGCATCGTTGTACCATCGGTTTGGGAAAGCCTCAGGTTAGTGACAGGCTGGGGATAAGCAAACTGCTGGTCCCGACGTTTTTGTTCCTGCTGTTGCGCAAAGGCGAGCTGTTGCTCGAACTGACGAGTTGTTTTGCCGGGCTTGGGGGCCTGGCCATCCAGTGCAATGCGAAAGCCCTCGGCGGCGCCTGCAAAGTCTTCAGGCATCCCGCCGCGTTGTGTCACAGGCCAGATATTCCAGTGCCAGCTGCTGCCGCGCGTTGCGCGCGTTTCACATTGCTCTGACAGGAATGTGCGGCCATCAGAGTAGGCATTATTGTAGTTGTCTAGATAACAGTCACCCATAAACTCTGCAACATTGCTCAGCATATCATGCAGACCATAAGGGTTTGGTTTGTACATGCCGACGACGCTGGCATAGGTCGCATGATCAACACAATCGGCAAAGCCATCAACGAAGTTGACATAAGAGCTGTTAGTGGTGCGTTGTAGCTCATCTTCGCCACTCAGATCGGCGGTATTCTCATACTCACAGACAGAAGGGTGTTTCGGGTCATTGCCAAAATAAAACCGGCTTGTGGCAGCGCCGCGTGCCGCATATTCCCATTCTGCTTCACTGGGCAAACGGTAGGGTTTCCCGGTCGTTTTTGCCAGCCAGTCAACATAGGCTTTTGCACCTGCCCAGCTTACGCAGATAGCAGGCTGAAACTCATTATGAGTCAGGCTGTTATTATCCCAGCTGCCGGGCGTGTTGCCGATGAACCAGTTGTCCAGCTGGTGATAGCACGCCTGCGGAGCTTCAAAGCCGGTGGCCTCTACAAAGTGTCGATACTCTCTGACGGTGACCTCGTACTTCCCCAGGCTGAACTCGGGCAGAGTAACAGTACGCACGGGTTGAGTGTTTTCGCTTTCTGTACTGCCCATGGCAAAGCTGCCCGCCGGGACAGTCACCATGATGGGTTCAATGGGCGTAAGGGGTTTGCCGGCTAGTGCGGGTGCACTGGCCAGTAGCACTATGCAGGTAGAGTAGGGAAGAGTCGCTTTCATCATTATTTTTCCTGTAAAAAAGACGGCTTCACCTTGCCTAACCTGAACGGGAGAAATCCTAGCGAATTTTTACAAAGTGAGGAAAATAGAAATATTCTAGAACGATTTGGCGGTAAGGGTAATCTCAAAATTCTGATTTTTATACTTATTTTTATTTAATACACAAGGCAAAAACGACATGGAAAGTGGGGTGGAAATGGCAGGAGTGCAACTGAAAAGTGATTTGTGTGGGGAGTCTGGCCGCAGGGCGCGGCCAGAAAATCGCCTTTATTGCTCAGCGGCCTGCTTAGCCAGGTATTCGTCGTATGTACCCTGGAAGTCAATGATCTGACCGCCTTTGATCTCCCAGATACGAGTTGCCAAAGAGGAAACGAACTGGCGGTCGTGTGATACGAAGAACAAGGTTCCTTCGTATTGCTCCAGTGCCATATTCAGTGATTCGATAGATTCCATGTCCATGTGGTTAGTTGGTTCATCCATCAGCAGAATGTTTGGCTTGTGCATCATCAGTTTGCCAAACAACATTCGGCCCTGCTCACCCCCGGAAATCACTTTCACTGACTTCTTGATGTCGTTCTGCGAGAACAGCATACGGCCGAGGAAACCGCGAACCACCTGCTCGTCGTCACCTTCCTGCTGCCATTGCTCCATCCACTGAAACAGGTCCAGATCTTTTTCGAATTCGTCCGCGTGATCCTGAGCATAGTACCCAATGTTGGCATTCTCCGACCATTTATACTCACCCGACTTAGGCGCCATACGGCCAGCCAGGGTATTGAGCAGGGTGGTTTTACCCACGCCGTTTTCACCAATGATCGCGACTTTTTCGCCCACTTCAACTAAGCCATTGAGACCACTAAACAGCACATCTTCAAAGCCTTGTGACAGGGTTTCCAGCTCCAGTGCATTACGGAACAGCTGTTTGGACTGTTCGAAGCGAATAAACGGATTCTGACGACTTGAGGCTTTCACTTCTTCCAGCTGGATCTTATCAATCTGTTTGGCACGAGACGTGGCCTGCTTTGCTTTTGAAGCGTTTGCCGAGAAGCGTGATACAAACTGTTGAAGTTCAGTGATCTGGGCTTTTTTCTTAGCGTTGTCAGCCAGCAGACGTTCCCGCGCCTGAGTGGCCGCAAGCATGTACTCGTCGTAGTTACCCGGGTAAATACGTAGCTCGCCGTAGTCGATATCGGCCATGTGCGTACACACCGAATTCAGGAAGTGGCGGTCGTGCGAGATGATGATCATGGTGCAGTCGCGCTGGTTCAGCACATCTTCCAGCCACTTGATGGTATAAATGTCGAGGTTGTTGGTTGGTTCGTCAAGCAGCATGATGTCCGGCTCGGCAAACAGTACTTGTGCCAGCAGCACTCGCAGCTTCCAGCCCGGTGCTACTTCTGACATAGGTCCGTAATGTTGCTCAGTCGGAATACCAACGCCTAACAGTAGCTCACCCGCTTTGGCTTCAGCCGCATACCCATCCATTTCAGCAAACTGAGTTTCCAGATCGGCCACTTTCATGCCGTCTTCTTCACTCATCTCTGGTAGTGAGTAGATGCGGTCGCGTTCCTGTTTTATTTCCCACAGCTCTTTATGACCCATGATAACGGTATCGACTACCGAGAATTCCTCGTAGGCAAACTGATCCTGGTTCAGCTTGGCAATGCGCTCATTAGGATCATAGGACACGTTACCTGCGCTGGCTTCAAGCTCTTTGCTGAGGATCTTCATAAAGGTTGATTTACCACAGCCATTGGCGCCGATCAGACCATAGCGGTTACCGTCGCCAAATTTGACCGAGATATTTTCAAACAGCGGCTTAGCGCCAAACTGCATGGTGATGTTGTTACAAGACAGCATAAGGGGTGCTCATTAGATTCAATTGCCGCGATTTTAGCATTAAATCGCGTTTGAGGGGGAAGGATATTGAAGCTTTAAACTTTGCTGCATGGGCACTGCAAACCAGGTTCGGTGAGAAGAAAAAGTCACACTGCGGGATGATTAATATACAAGTTCTTTCAACAACTTATGTTTAAGTCATAATCTGGTACTTTTTTATTGAAGTTGAAAAAGTTGATTGATAAAGTCTGCGAAAAAGGAACGTCCCTTTTTGGGAAAAGGAAATTTAACTTTGAAAGTTAATAATAATAATGAAAGAAGGTCGGCGCAAACGCGTTTCGATAATGCCATTCTATGCTTGTCATTAATCGGTAAATTTCATAGAAAGTCCATAAATATAAACGATATCCGTCATGAGTTTGTGGTCAATGAAGGTGCTGGTGATGAGTTTTCTGATATTCAGATCCTGAGGGCGGCGCGTTCAGTTGGATATAAAGCCAAGTTTAAAGTTGTTAAATTAGAAAAAATTAATGATGACTTGCTTCCGGCCATGGCTGAAACCCTGGATGGCCAGTTTGTTGTTATCGCTAAAATCACCCCTGTAGGGGTTTTAGTGCAGCACAGTGACCTGCAACAGCCACCAAAAGAGTTCTCACACGCTCAGTTTATTGCTGAATTTAAGCCCCGAATGCTGATGCTGACACCACGTTCCAGGCAAGGTGGAAGCCAGGTTCAGTTTGGCTTCAAATGGTTTTTACCCGCGCTGGCCAGATATAAAGTGTATTTTACAGACGTGCTGCTGGCTTCGTTCTTTATTCAATTGCTGGCATTGGCTTCGCCTATTTTTTTCCAGGTCGCAATAGATAAAGTCATGGTACACAAAGGCATGACAACGCTCGATGTACTGGCCGTCGGTTTTTTATTTGTGATCACGTTTGAAGTAATACTGACTGGTTTACGTTCATATTTGTTCAGTCATACCACCAACCGTGTGGATGTTAGTCTGGGTAGTGAACTTTACCAACATATGTTGGCGTTACCGCTGGCCTACTTCAAGTCACGTCGGGTTGGAGATACCGTTGCCCGTATAAAAGAGCTGGATACCATTCGGGAGTTTATGACCGGATCAGCCCTTACCGTGGTACTGGACATGTTTTTTACTGTGGTCTTCTTTGCCATCATGTTTTATTACGCGCCGGGCCTGACATGGATTGTGGTTGCCAGTCTGCCTTTTTACTTTGTGATTGCGGTGCTGTTGGGACCAAGTCTGAGAACCCGGCTGGAGGCTAAGTTTCAGCGTAGTGCAGAAAATCATTCGTTTTTGGTCGAATCTGTCAATGGCATCGAAACCATCAAATCTCTGGCGGTTGAACCTCAGCTCAGGCAGCGCTGGGATGAAAAACTGGCAAATTACGTCCGGGTTTCATTTCAGGCGTTTCAGCTTAATAATATTTATGGTCAGTTGTCCGGGTATGTAACAAAAGTAACCGGGTTATTGATCCTCTATTTTGGTGCCATTGCTGTTACCAGTGGCGTGCTTACCATAGGTCAGTTTATTGCATTTAATATTCTTGCACAGCGTGTTGCTGCGCCTATCATGCGATTTGCAAATTTATGGCAGGATTTTCAGCAAGCTAAAATATCTTTGGCTCGATTGGGGGACGTACTGAATACACCCACCGAAACACAAGGCTCAAATAACATGATGCTGCCAAAACTGCGTGGCGAGGTGCGATTTGAAGATGTTGAGTTTCGTTATGCACCGAACAGGCCGCCTGTTTTGAATAACATAAACCTGACCATTAAAGCGGGCGAGGTCATTGGGATTGTGGGGCGCTCAGGTTCTGGAAAAAGCTCATTAACCCGATTGATCCAGCGCTTGTACTTACCCCACCAGGGTCGTGTATTTATCGACGGTATTGATATCAGTTTATTACCACCGGCCTGGTTAAGAACCCGAATTGGCGTTGTGTTGCAGGAAAACTTTTTGTTTAATGCCTCCGTGCGCGACAATATTGCGCTGAGCGACCCGTCGATGCCATTGGAGCGGGTAATCGAAGCGGCCCGGCTGGCTGGCGCTGAAGAGTTTATCTTACAACTGCCAGAAGCTTATGATACCCAGATAGGTGAACAAGGCGGCATGCTTTCGGGTGGTCAGCGACAGCGTCTGGCAATTGCCAGGGCACTGGTGAACGACCCGCCTATCCTCATTTTCGACGAAGCGACCAGTGCACTGGACTATGAGTCTGAGCAGATCATTGCCAACAATATGGCACGTATCGCCAACAACCGCACTGTGTTTATTATCGCCCATCGCCTGAGTGCAGTGCAAAATGCCGACCGTATTTTGGTTATTGACAAGGGGGAAGTTGCGGAGCAGGGCACCCACTTTGAGCTGCTCAGAAAGGGGGGCCACTATGCGCACTTGTCGCATATTCAGCATCAGGGACAGGTGCAGTACGCTTCTTTGGAGCCGGAGGTGACGCCATGAGTCGCAAGTCGGACGCTCAGTTATATGAATTTTTGGCGCCAGCTTTAGAGATCCAGGCCGCACCGCCGCCAAAAGGAGCACGGGCGATTGTCTGGACTTTACTGGTTTGCTTAATCATTGCGATTATCTGGGCCTGTGTTGGCCGGGTAGATATCGTGGCAATTGCACAGGGTCAGCTGATCCCCAAACAAAAGGTCAAAGTGATCCAGTCGCTGGAAACTGCTGTGGTGCGGGGGATCCATGTGCATGAAGGGCAGCGGGTTGAGCAAGGCCAGTTACTGGTGTCTTTCGACCCGGCAATTACCGAGTCAAACTTTCAGCGTATCAGGTTGTCAACACAGGACTTTTCTCAGCAGATCCGCCGTAAACAGCGACTTATTGCGCGCCTTAATCAGGTTAAACCACCAAGCACTGGAGTACTCAACCCGGCACAGCAAGCGCTGCTTGAAGCAGAACTGGCCGAGTATCATAGTGAGCGGGCCTCGCTGTCATCGCAATTGCTTAGGTATGAAGCCGAACTGGCCGGCGCACGAGCGAAGCTGACTCAGCTGGACAAGGTGCTACCTTTGGTTGAGGAACGAGCGCAAGCGCTGGAACGGCTACAAGTTAACAAACTGGTTTCGCGAGAAGAGTATCTGGAAATCAAACAAACGGCGATTCACAATCGTGAACAGCGTCATATTGAGCTGGCAACCATAGAAACCTTGCAGGCCACCATAAAAGCAACACGGCAGGAACAGGAAACGTTAAAAGCGACTTTAATACGCATAGCTCAGGCTGAGCTCAACCAGCTACAGCAGGAGTTAGTGAATGCGCAGCAAGAACTGGCAAAATCTCAGTTTTTGTTAAACCAAAATAAGCTGTATGCACCTGTGTCTGGCACTGTGGAGGCGCTGGCACTGAGCACACTCGGTGAAGTAGTCACCCCAGCTCAACAATTACTGACCATAGTACCGGCAGAGGATGAACTGATAGTAGAAGCACGGTTATTAAACAAAGACATTGGCTTTACGTATCAGGGACAGATTGTTGAGGTGAAAATCGACAGCTTTCCGTTTACCCGTTACGGGATCATCGAAGGTGAAGTACTCGACGTGTCTACAGATGCGGTAGAAGATGAGCAGCTCGGCCTGTATTTTCCTGTCAAAGTAGCCATCAATCAACAGACTATCCTGGTTGATAGCCGCGTTGTGCCGCTAAGCGCAGGTATGAGTGTATCTGCGGAAGTAAAAACTGGTCAGCGTCGGATCATCGAATTTTTGTTATCACCCGTTGTACAGCACCTGGACGAAGGTGCCCGCGAGCGTTAAGGCGCAACACTTAATCCAAAATAAGGAAGCATTATGTCTAGTTTCACTAAACTGGCTGTACTCAGCAGTACCTTGTTGCTACTGCCCCACTATGTCTGGGCGGTGGGAGCAAATTGTAAACAACCGACGTCTGAGCTGGATAAACGAATATGTCAGTCAACCACTTTAACAGCAGCCAATGAAGCGTTGAATGTGGCGTTTCATAACCAGCGAGCCTGGCTCTGTCAGGATGCTGAAATTCTGCGTCGTGAAGATGATTGGGATTGTATGGCCGCCAAAGAGGACTTTTTGGCTGAGCAGCGACAGTGGGATAAATCCGTGCTGGCACAGTGCAAGACAGACACTTGCTTTACCCGTGCCTATCAGGCTCGGATAGCCCAGATCAATGGTCAGGACACGCCGCTACCCAACTTCAGGCTGACGACCTACGGCTGGGGCGATAAAGAATGTCAGGCTTACCTCAAGGTGCTTAACCGCACGCCGAGGGAAGATTTTCGCGGCTGTAAACTCCCTAATCTGAACGACTCTGGATTTAAAACGCTGCCCTTTAAATCGGTTGAGGGGGAGCTACTTAAGCAGCTGGATAAGCAAATAGCGCAGCTTAACCATAAAGAGCAAACCAACTGGCAGGAGCAACTGAAAAAATATCAAAGTGGTTATATAAAGATGGAAATGACTTATTTAGATATTGATGGAGATGGAAATAAGGAGAGGTTGGTAAGATATTCCAGGCCGGATGTATTTTGTGAGGGACTTGGTTATGAAGAGGATGTGGATGATAAATTAAAAAGGTGGCGTGAGCTAGGCCAGGATGGAGTTTTTAAGAAAGCTTTAGAGCACGGTTATCATAGGGATTATTATACCGTTGGTGATGATGGAGAATTAAAGTCTATTGGAAAAAGAAGTAAGAACAGGTTAACTGTTTTTGAAGGTAAAGTATTTAGTTTTACAAAAAACGAGATCGTAGCCACATTAAAGCACGCTGATTTGGGGGCTAAGGTATATGTTAAAATGGATTATATAAAATCAATTGATAAAGGGCGTGCAGAAGAGAGTTGGTGTGGTTTTTGGTATAACTACTAGTTTTTATTTAATCGCGAAAGGAGTGTGTTTTGACTAGTGAAAATAATGTTTTTGATTTTATATCAAAATATGAAGGTGTTGAAAAAGACATCTACTTTGATCATAAAGGGATACCAACAATTGGTGTTGGTTACAACCTTAGAAATGAAGATGTGCTTATACAAGTGCTGGATAAACTGGGCTATAGCAATGATAATATAGGAAAAGATAACTATAGCTTATTTAAAGGTGAAATTAAAAAGGTCATTGATAAAGCAGAATGGAACAAAAGTACGCTCAGTGCCAACACCAAAAAAATAAACGACATATTAAAGAAGTATAAAGATAAAATTACCGCTCCCGAATTAAAGGCCAAAGCAAAGGATACCTTTAGTTTTAGTGAGTTTGGCGATGATACTGCAGCCAAAGAGGCCATGAAGCCCATTTTCGACACGGCCATGCAGGATTATGAAAAGCAAATTATTAAAACCCTGGCGAGCCGCCAGGAAATAAGTCAAGCCGATGCCAAAGCCCACTGGGATGGGCTGAGTGAGTCGCAGCGTACCACAGTATTATCTTTGGCCTTTAATGGCGGTACCAAGGCCATGGTAGGTAAAAACCTGTCAGCTGCGATTGTCAGCGGCAACATTCATAATGCTTTTTTTGAAGTGCTGTTTGGCAGTAATAGGTCCAAGGACTTCAACGATGATGGCAAGGTCGATGGCAGGCCATATGGGTTGCAGGAGCGCCGTTTTGCGGAAGCGTTCAAAGTGTTGGAATCAATGACACTGGCGCAAAAAAAGCAATTGTATTCGTTACTCAGTGAGCAAAAGGGCAAGATTAATAACTATCTCAATAATGTTGTCGATGTCAATAACAAGGGTGAGCATAGCCTGCTGGCGGACGATCGTAAAACAGCCATGTTCACCAAATTTAATGATCTTGTTGGTCAGCTTAAAACCGAGCTGGACTCGGCGGATTTTCCGGTCGGTGGGTTTGAATGTAAAATCGGTACTGGCCTTCCACTAGAACCTTACCTTATTTATATGGGGCAGGATATTCACCCCAGTGATCAACTTTGGGTTAATACCGATGGCTCGATCACTAAAGGAGGTTACAAAGACGCCTCTACCAATTTACGTCCTCCCGGTGTTGAGCTGATAGACACTCACACCGGTGAGTTTGTGGACTATTCGACGTTGGTGCTGCGAGATGTGATCACGGGTAAACTGATTCATCCGGATGGTACACCTTACGTCCCCTACCAGCCTGATAGTGGTACTGGTAATGGCAATGGAGATGATGACGACAGCGGCAATGTGGTAAAGCCAAAACCAAGGCCGAAACCAAAGCGCAAGCCTAAGCCGCCTCCCCCGCCTCCGCCTGTGAACAAAGATCCACTGGCACTGGATTTAGATGGGGATGGCATTGAAACCAAATCACTTGAAAATGGCGTGCACTTTGATTTAGACAATAGCGGTTTTGCGGAAAGGGTGAGTTGGCTGGCACCTGACGATGGCTTTTTGTTCTTAGATCGAAATCAGGATGGCATAGTCAACGGCGGCGGTGAACTGTTTGGTACAGAAACCCGATTGGCCGACGGTACACTTGCAAGAGATGGCTATGAGGCACTGGCGGAGTTTGATAGTAATGGTGATGGCATCATTAATGCTGAGGACGAGCGTTTTGCCGAGCTAAAAGTATGGCAGGATCTAAACAGTGATGGCGTCAGTGATGAAGGGGAGTTATTTAGCCTTGCTGAGCTGAATGTAACAGAGTTGTCATTACAGACTGCGCGTGGCAGCGGTGTGGATCCCAATGGGGTAGACCATCGTGGTGCTGGCTATTTTACTAAAGAGGATGGCAGCCAGGGATTAACGGAGAGCTTATGGTTTGAGCGAGATACGATTAATACCATTCCTATTGAAATTCACCAGAGTAAAGACAAGACAATCCCTGCTGAGATAATGGCGTTACCCGACGCTGACGGCTACGGCAATATGGCGTCGCTGCGATACGCCATGTTACTTGAAGAAGGCGACGAGTTAAAAAATATGGTGCGCGCCTTTGCACAAGAAACGGATCCGGTTGTGCAACGTAACATGATGGCGAGCATAATTTGGCAGTGGACGGGTATTCCCGCCGACTCTCCAACACAAGGTATTAATTCTGGTTATGTGCAGTTTATCGAAAAGCTCTGGGGTGAAGAAATCACACTTTGGCGGCTGGGTTTTCTGGAGGGGGAAGGAAAAGCACTCTTTGACGAAACGCTGGAAGGTATTTACTTTCAGATGCTATCGACTTCTACGCTGGCACCATATCTTGGTTTTCTCGACGACGACACGGTGGAATTAGAAGCATCTGTGAGCCAGCTTATTACAGATATAGAAGATGGCAAAATACATGGCGACTATCTGTTCAGATATATCGATATACTGAATCATTATTCTGAGCCTGGTCACTCAATGCTGGTTGATATATATCATCTGGTTAAAGATGAACTACGTATTCTATTGCTTGATACGCAAAAGAGAGCAGAGTTGGAAAACAGTGACTTTGGTAAATTGCTGGCCATTACCGATAGCGTGATCAGTGAATCAGAAATGTTTCCTGAAGTTGCTCTGTTACAAGAAAATGGCAAGTCGGACTTAGAAGTCTTCGAGCATTTCTATCCTCGCATGCAGGCTGAGATTGTCGCTGCTGTGCGTGACCCTGCCAAACGTGCAGCGTTAGCCGAATTGAGTTTTGTAAGGCGTACATCATCGCAAAGCATATTAAATGGAACCAGTAAAAAAGACTATCTGTCGGGCGGTCAAAACGATGATCGTATATATGGTGGCGCCGGAGAAGACCTTATCACAGGAGGTGCGGGGGATGACGGTCTGTTTGGCGGTGCCGATAATGATATCTTGTTCGGTGGTATTGGTAATGACACGTTAAATGGAGGCTTTGGGGACGATGAGTTAAACGGCGAAGCAGGGAATGACTTGTTAAGCGGTTATAACGGTGAGGATATACTGCGTGGTGGCCAGGGCAACGATACTCTGACTGGGGGCGAAGGTAATGATGTGTACCTGTGGGATCTGGGAGATGGCAATGACATCATCATCAATGATAACTCGCAATATAAGTCAGATGCACACGATAAAATCGTGTTTGGTCCGGGTGTCACAAAAGAGCAGATTCATATCTCGCGTCAAAATAAGGACGTCGTACTGACAATCTCGCCCAGTGGCGAGACCATTACCATTCGCGACTACCTTACCAGTCAGCACCAGCAAATTGATGTATTTGAATTTCACGATGGCACTGAGATGACTGCTTCAGAGGTAAAGGAGCAGTTGTTAACGGTAAATGGTGATGCGCAGAACGATACGCTGGAAGGTAACTACAATGAGCATGACATACTGTATGGTCATGCAGGTGATGATCAGCTTAGTGGCAAGTCAGGGAATGACGATTTATACGGTGGGACTGGCCAGGATATCTTGCACGGTGATCATGGTCATGATGAGCTGTTTGGTGATGAAGGTAATGATACGCTTAACGGAGGCTCCGGCGATGATGCCTTGTTTGGTGGTGCCGGTGATGACAATCTGGAAGGTGGCAGCGGCGACGACTTTATCTCGGGTGGTACGGGTAACGATACATTAAAAGACACATTGGGTGATAATGTCTTCTACTTTGAGCAAGGGTGGGGACAAGACAAGTTACTTGCACCATCAGAGAGCTTTGAGACCTACCTTGATGAGAATGGCAATCTCATCAATGCTGATTGGCGCTATGATCCACACAATGTCATTTCATTTGGCTACGGCATATTGCTCAGCGACATGGTGTTTAAGCGTGTTGATGACTCCTTGTTGATTGAACATGGTCAGGACTCACTGCTGGTCGAAAGTTTCTTTGCGTCAGAGACTGAATTCGGTGTTATGCGCATCAGTGCACATATTGATGAATTTCATTTTGCCAATGGTGAAGTGATTTCCTATGAACAGCTCAAGGCCAAAATATTAGCATCTACGGCATCTGATGATGTGATTGTCGGGTTTACTCAGCCGGATCTGATAGAGGGTGGAGCAGGGGACGATACCATCCAGGGTTTGCAAGGCAATGACCACCTGACAGGTGGGCTTGGAAACGATCAGGTTGAAGGTGGCGAAGGCCGGGATACATTATACGGCGGAGGAGGCAATGACACTCTTAATGGAGGAGAGGGTATTGACAGGCTGTTTGGTGGTTATGATAACGATACGCTGGATGGTGGCAAGGATGATGACTACCTGGTCGGAGGAGAAGGCCAGGATAAGCTGATTGGCGGTTTCGGCAATGACCGACTAGACGGTGGATATGATGACGACATATTACAAGGCGGATCAGGCGAAGATACTTACCTGTTTTCTAAATACTGGGGACAGGATGTTATTGAAGAGTCTGGTTCACAAAACGACCGCATTGTATTTGAAGATGGGATCACCCTGGCTGATGTGCGATTCGTCAGAGAGCAAGATCACCTGACCATTATTGCGAAAGAAGATGGCAGTCAGATATTTCTGGATGGTTACTTCTGGGGGGATGGAAAAAGTTATAAAGCGGTTGAAGTAATAGAGTTTTCTGACGGCCAAAAATTGACCTATGAAGATCTGTTCCAGTTGATGAATACGGCCACCGAAGGTGACGATCAGCTATATGGAAAATCTCAATCAGCCGTTGAGATCCATGGCCTGGGTGGCAACGACACCATTATTTCTCACGGTCAGGTTTACTCTAAACTATACGGTGGTGCAGGTAACGATCTCATTGAGGGCAATGGTTATCTGGATGGCGGTACCGGTAACGACGAACTGAGAGCTGGCTTTTTTGATGATAATCACCTGCTAGGCGGAGAAGGTGATGATAAATTAATGGCTTACTTTCATGATTTTTATCGGGTATCAGGCACCTTTGAGGGTGGTAAAGGGAATGATGAAATTTTCGGTAGCCTGGGAAATGATACTTATATTTTCAACAAGGGTGACGGTCAGGACACGATTACTGAATGGGATCCTCGCATGCCCAGCCCACAATCTGAAGCCTCGCATGATGTGATCCGCTTTGGTGAGGGGATCCGAAAAGAAGATCTCGTATTCCGTCAAGTGAATAAAGATCTGGTGATTGAAATCGCAGGTGAAGCCGACACTATAACCGTTAAAAACTGGTTTATGGGTTCAGAGCATTACAAAATCAACGCGTTACAGTTTGCAGATGGCACATTGCTTAGCAGTAGTGAGATAGAGCAAAATGTCGTTGTCGACCCGGGTACTGGAGATCCATCTGGCGGCGGTGACAGTAATGGCTCAGACAACACCGCTTCAGTGGAAAACCTCGGTGGTAATTCGGATATCCTGACTGGCAGCGATGGTGATGATGTCTTGAGTGGCGGCGCAGGCTCGGATGATCTGGTAGGCGGTGCTGGTGATGATATCTTATTGGGTGGCCGTGATGATGACTATTACCTCTACGACAGCGGCAAAGATGTTATCCGAGACAGTCATGGTGTTGATAGCGTCATATTCAGAAATGGCATTACGTTTTCGGATGTGGCGTCTGGCCTTACCCGTTCCGGGGATGATCTTGTACTAAGGATTAACGGCAGTAATGAGAACACACTGACGATAGAAGGCTTTTTTGCCAGTGGTCATAATATTGTCGAGCTATTCCAGTTCGAAACCGGTGGCATGTTTGATGCGGGGCAAATTTATGATGCCTTTGGCTTGCCATTACCGGACCCGGAAGCACCCGCAACGCCGGTTTCCTATGGGACTGCCGGAAACGATACATTGAGCGGCACCGAGGGGGATGAAATCCTTGAAGGGCTTTCTGGCAATGACACGCTGTCGGGTGGGAAAGGCAATGATGTTTTGATAGGTGGCCGAGGCCATGACCGTTACTTATTCCGAGCAGGTGATGGTCAGGATGTGATTGACAACACCCATGGTGGCGATGATGTAATTGAGCTACAAGGGATTAGTTTTTCAGATGTTGCACGTGGTCTGCAAAAGTCGGGTGATAACCTGGTGCTAAATATCGGCTCTGGCGGTGATAAGTTAACGGTTAAAAACTGGTTCCTTGGCGGTGATTTTGTGGTAGAGCAAATTCAGCTTTCGGACGGTTCGAGCATTTCTGCGGATCAGATCTTCTCTGCATTTGGCATGGCAAACCCCAGCAGGCAGCGCTCCGTTCAGTATGATAACTTGCCTGATGAAACGCAGTTTGGGTCACGCTTCTCGGGAGCGGCTAACAATGACACCTTATTGGGCAGCTCAAGTGCTGATATGATCGATGGTAAGCAAGGAGACGACTGGATCATGTCTGGTGGTGGAAATGACTACCTTATCGGTGGCGGTGGTGACGATACCTATGTGATCGGTGCTCAGGCAGGGCATGTAATGATCAACAATTTTGATGAGTCGGCATCCCGCTCAGAGACTTTGAAATTTGAATCAGCGCGCTCTACAGACGTCCAGTTTAAACAATCAGAGTCGGATCTGATCATCGAGTTGTCTGCGACAAGCAGTGTGACGGTTCTTAACTATTTTGACGAAACGTCGCAGGACGCCCATCAACTGGAGCATTTTCAGTTTGCCGATTCGGTGGTGTTAACCCCTCAGGATGTGGCAGGCAGGTTGTTTACAGTGAGCGAACAAAGTGCTGTACAGAGCAGCTTTGAGCGTTTAATGCAGGCAGCACATGCTTCGGATATGTCTGATGATGGAGCAGAGCTTGGCAGCTCGGTGTTGTTAGACAGAGTACTGGTTGCAAGTCAGCCTTAACCTTTTATTCGCCGCTCTCAGCAGCGGCGAATTTTCTCTCCTTTTATGGCTTAGCGGTTAGTTCAACTGAACTTACAACTGGCCATCATGCTTCAATTCTTTTGCCAAGTTTATCAAGGTCGATGCCACAGTTTCTTGTTTTAACTGAATATAGTCGCAATTGGGTGTTATTTGTTCGCCGACAACATAGGCTTGCCGGGCAGCTTCCAGCATTGCAATATCATTGAAATCGTTACCAAAACACACGGTTTGCTGCATATTCAGGCCAAGGTCCAGCAGTGCTGTGAGCTTGTTGCTGCGCTCAGGGACCAAATCAAAGCAATGGTGGCCATTGTGGTGGTAGACTTCAAAATGGCTCAATGTCTGTTCGCACATATGCTTAACTTGATCATGATGTTGGTCTTCCAGCACCAGTAATTTAACTATGGGCTCATGCCTCAAAGTCTGGTTACAGCCAGGCGGAATACCGAGTTCGGCCACATGCTGATGAAAATGGTGCGGCTTATCCGAGATGGCATACTGCCAGTGGCCGTCAAATAAATACGCAATCTCGTGATTGTCCAGCCAATTAAGCACAGTGGTTATTTGCATTGGATCGAAGCAATGTGCGTTAACCACTGATTTATTTTGACTGAACATGGCACCATTGCAGCCGATGATGGGGTGATGCCAGAAGCATTCAGGCAATACAGGTAGTGTATCTCGCAGAGGCCGGGCTGTGGCAAAGTATAACTGACCACCCTGACGCTCCAGTGCTAACAGGCCCTCTTTGATTTCATCATGCATGCGCTGGGCATGGAATACGGTCGTGCCATCTAAATCAAAAACAAAATTCATCGTTACATCCAGGTACATTAGAGAGCATTTACTTTGCCAAACAAACCACTTAATATTTTAGTTATTAGCTCATTATTTATATATATCGGCTCCAATTGACTGTTAATACCGGAAAACCCGTACCGATCCGATTTGCACTGAATCAATCAGTGCAAGTTAAATACATCGAAAAACAAAAGGTCATGTTTGAGTGGCATCAGCATGATTGCTTTGAGCTGATCCTGACTATCGGAGCACAAGGCAGCGGATTTATCGGCACTGCCATTCATGAGTTTGATGACATTGATCTGGCGTTGGTTGCACCCGGAGTGCCCCATACCTGGGACAGTCAGGCACCCAATGACATGGCTGAGCTGGTCGTGGTGGTGTTATGGCCTAAGGCATTATTGGACTGCGCCATTGCGGAGCTGGCAGACTTGCAAGGCTGGCTTGAGCGTATTGAAAGTGGGCTGGTCTTCAGTCGGGATGCTGCTGAGCAGGTGCGTGAACAGTGTCTTGCGCTTCATACGAAAAGTCCGGTTGGTCGGTTGACTTTGCTATGTGAGATACTGACTGAGCTGCGCGCCTGTCCAGCCAAAGGGATCCGGCTTGCTCATTCGCGTATCTCAGAGCGGTTAGCGCGTGTTCAGGCCTTCATTGCCCGTCGGATTGATGATCCGCCCAGCCAGGCCCAGTGTGCAGCGCATATCAATGTCAGCACCGCGACGTTAAAGCGGTGGTTTCAGCAAGAGCTCGGCTGTTCTTTTTCACAGTATTGCGCGCTGCTGCGCTGTCAGCGTGCACAGCATTTACTGGCTACTGAGCATCGGCCTATCGGGGTGGTGGCACAGCAATGCGGCTTTCTCAGTGCAGCCTATTTTAATCAGTTTTTTAAAGCACAAACAGGTATGACACCCAGTGCCTATCGGCGTCAGTTTAGCTGGCGTAAGCGTTAGCTTTTGGGTTGCTCCGGAGGAGTTGGAAACAGTGTCAAATCATCCAGTATGACCAGCTGTTCGCTGTTTTCATCCAGCGTAAAGCGTAACTGGCAAGGGTCACAGGTAAGCGCCTTTTGGGCCAGATAGTGTGAAGAGACTTCAAGGTGATACTTTCCCTGCTTTAACTTGTCAAAAAAGAAAAAGCCATCTGATTCTGTGTAGATGATGGTTTGTTCACCGCTGGTTTCTCGGGTCAGTTGCAGCGCCACCCGGCCAGTGAGGTCCGCAAGTTTGCCGTCGGCATTACGCAGGGAAATGATGCCCTCAGCTTCGAATTGCAGGTGAAACGGAACGTCAACAATGGGCTGAGCACCTGGATGCAGGTCGGCCTCTATGAGTCCAAACTGAGGTTGTAAGTAGAGAACGTCCAGTTCATTGTGTTCTACTTCCAGTGTCACCGGACGATTTGCGGGTAGGTGAAGTACTGTTCTGGCTTGTGGATGAGGGACAGTGTCAACCTTGTTGCCATGCATCATCACGGCAATATCAGGTAAATACTGGTCTTGCTCATCAAATCGTTGATTGTTATTACGATCGTAAAACGCGCGCAGCTTGACGGAACTGCTCTGTCGACCACTTTGACTGCTGATGGTGCTAAGCGGTCTTGACCCGTAAAATGAAAATGAGCAAGACAAGCCAAATTGCCAGCCATTGCTTTCATGGTAGGTGGCACTGGCATTGACTGCCATCGCATCGAAGGTTTTCGACAACGAAAACGATGTGGTATTTCGACGCTGAGTGAAGGAGCGACGCAGTTGCAAAGAGCCGTGATAGCCACTGAACTGATTGGCGTAACTCAGCGCCAGCGAATGTTGTTCAAACAAGCCGGTTGACTTGTTCCAGTTAAACCTCGCTCTGCCCCAATTGCCAAACAGGCTACCAATCATAGAGTATTGCTGCTCATGCGCGTCATCTCCTCTTATTTGGCTGACATTTGTGCTGACACTGCCTGAGTCGGCCTGGTAGCTGAGATAGCCATCAATAGATTTATAATGTAATTGATTTATCTGGCTTAGGCCTAAAGTTGAACTAAGCTGCCAGCGATTGAATGTCTGTTCATAATTCAGCGTATTGATGTTTTCCTTACCAAACTGACCATAACCACGCTGGGACGCAAGGCTTAAAGTTTGTGTGGTACTCAGTGGGGTCAGCCATTTCAGATCATAATGGAACTGCTCATGTCCGCCTGCTTTGAGGCTCCATTTGGCATCGGTTGATCTATTTGCCCGTTCCCAGCCCAGATACCATAAGAATGTTTTCTGGCGGGTGTTTTCCAGCCATTCACCACCAAGGTTTATTTCGTCCTGGGCACTGACAACATAATTCAATTGCGAGTTGAGGTATTTTTCCTGTGGGTTAAAGCGTCTTTTTTTAAGAATTGATGCTTTGGTTGTGTAGGCTGTTAAGTTGCTATACCACTGCCCAGGTTTATAGCCAGAATGCGCCTGATGGGAGACTGCCCGGCGAACGCGTTTTCCGTCTGGTGATTGGATCATCAAGTGATAACTGTGATTCGAGTTAAACACCTGGAGCGGTCGAAAACGGTACTGACCGTTGGCTGTTACCCGCACCAGATCAAACAGTACATCATTGCGATAGAGCTCGACGTCACTACCAGGCTCTGCATAGCCCTGGATGATGAGTGGTTTGCTCGCGCTGCTGTGCGTCGCCCCATATTGCACACCTAAACCGCTTCCGCCGGCTTGCAGCAGTGCGCCTGTGAGACCTTGCAAGTCGCCAAACTGATATTCGCTCAGTTCAGTGAGAGTACGGGAGAGCTGGAAGCGCCCGTTGCGTTTATCGTTGTCAGAGTCAGTGAGTATGATTTGCGCCTGATGGTGTGCTAGATCCTGATTAACAGAAACATAGGCTGAAGCACTGGAATTTTGTTTGCTATCCGATGCAGACAGTTGCACATCGACATAAGGTGCTGTGTACCACTGATACTGGTCGTTCAAAACAAGCTGGTTAGCGCGTTTTCGCTGCATTGCAGCAAGGATATTTTTTCGAGCCTCGCGTTTTTTTTCCTGTGAACTGGGGTGTCTTTCCCGGGTGTCAAAAACCAGCACCTGAGTGCGCGTATTAAAGTCTGATTCAATCCCGAGTGCCAACAACACGTCGAGCCGGATATGGGGCTCTCCATCTAACGTAACCCAGTGCGCTTCATCCAGTTCAATATCGATTTGTTCACCCCAAATTTCACCGGATAAGCGGTTGCCTGTCGGGTCAATAGTGAGGTGGCTAACGAGCAATGCATTGAGGTTATTCTGGGATAAATAATAATCTTCGTAGTTGTCGGTGATTAACTCTGCCCCTTCGGGAAAGTTTTGCTGGTCGACATACAGATCAGCAAACACAAAGTCGGCAATATCGCCTACTTCCCGGGCTGAAGTGTGCGAGCAATAAAATGACAATAGAAAGAATAAAACGTATAGATACTGCATGGTAAAGGCCCGGCTGGGCCGGGCCTTTAAGGGAACTTGGTGATATTACTGGTAAGCTGCAACAAAGTCATAGCTAAATGATTTGGTACCAGGTGCATTGATTGCGATGTCTTTGTCGTCCAGTACAATGCTGGCTGCGAATGAGACGCTGGCTTCACCTGCGTTATCAAGCTGAGCACCTGCTGTCATGTCTGTCATGGTAAAGCGAAGTCCATCTTGCGTCTGATCGGGTGCAGAAAATGTGTAGACAACTTGTGCGTGAGGCGTGCCTGATACGGTAAAAGTGGCACGTTTACCGCCAACGTTGGCATCGTTACACAGGGCTGATGCGATTGGGTTTGGTAGCGGCGTTTCTACGGCGTAACAAGAGTCACCGTTTTTCGACGCTTCGTTTACCAAAAGCTCAGGAAAGCTCATAGCGGATGTTTGTGCAATTTGCAGAGGTGCGCGCTCAACCACCAGGTTAACATCAACCTGATAAGTCGCTGCGGCTGAACCAAAACTCATAACTAACAGTGCAAGTGTGCTGGAGGCTTTTTTAAACATTGTTTATTTCCTTAATTATTATTGATATAGCGCAGTAACTGTGTAGCTGAAAGCGTATTCTCCGCTGCCTGTTTCATGAGCGTTACTGAGCGTTATAATACCTCCTGCACTAAATGTGCCAACTCCACTTTTTTTTATTCTTACGCGCTTGCTAAAGCCTCCTGATTTATTCTGTACGGTAAAGGTAAGACCCTGTTTGGTTTCATTGCCAAAAACGTGTATGTCCACGTAGCTTCTGGGCTCACCGCTAATTTCAAACTCTGCTTTGTAGCCTCTTAAACCAGGGCAAAGTGACTTTTTTACGGCTTTTTTATTTTTTTTGCCATTGGCCTTACAAAAAGCACCATCCCAGGTTGCGGGCGTTTGTTTTAGCTGGGGAAACGTCATGGGCGCCAATAAATTGATACTGACTCCATTAAATTGACTAGCCTGGCGTTGTTGTTGCTTCAGATATGTCAATGTATCGACACTTTGCGCAGAAGCAACTAACCATAATCCAGTCAATAAGCCGACAGCCATTACTTCAGCAGGTCCTCTGTAATGGTGACGTCGAGAGTTTTTAGTGGTTCTTTAGACTCCACATCTTCGAGCTGAATTGTCAATTTTTTACTGGCAACCTCTTTGTATTCAATCGGTAATGTCATATCCCGTTGACTGAGCTCTGGGTATAGGCTGAATTGATTCACCCGAAACAGCTCTTCTTCAGCCTCTTTGACTACCAGGTTTGCACTGGTGTGCCCCGGGCCTTGTTTGTTCAGTCTGACTATCAGATTGCTGGCATCTTTACTGAATGTAATGTCGCCAATCGACAGCTCAGTGACTGAGGAAGTGTTTTTGATGAAAACGGGAATGACAACCTTGTAATTGGCTTTAACCTGAATAGCACCACTTTGCTCCGTTGGGTCATCACCACTGAGTGCTTCAACCATGAGGTGTGCACGAAACTCTCCTTCCGGGATTTTGCCTTTTTTCATTAGCCGAACTTTCTGAAATTGTTTGGGCAAAACATCTTTGGCAACACGTGGCCCGACTCGCAAGTAAGGCTTGGCAGAAAACTCATATTGCTGTGCAAACTTCAATATGCCTTCTTTATCCATTTGCATGTCGATAAGCGATATCCGGTAGCTTTGCAGGCTATCAGAGGTGTTATAAATGCGCAGTTCGCCCCGGCGCATGTCCTGATCCAGAACTACTCTATGTCTGTCGAGTTTAAAGGTTGAGGCCCATGCCTGGGAAACGAATACCGTTACTAGCAGTACCAGTGTGAAAAATCTTTTGGTCATACATCATGCTCTGTGAGTTATTAGTGTAATGAGCTTGGTTAAGTGTTCGGTATCATATCCTAATTATATTTGGCTGCAACCTTTGCACCGTGCGCCCGGATAACAAAAAGCGCATTCCCTGCGCCAGTTTTATTCTTCTCCAGAATGGTTATTGTTTACGGCACGACTCTGTATGGACTCTGTCGTATCAGTGGCTGAGATAGTCGCTTGACGCATACTGCCAAAGTAAGTGAGGTTACCAAGGTAATCAGGCACTTCACGTTCACTGTTAAATTCGCGAATGCGCTCAATCTGTTGATCATGAAATGCATGCAAAATTGGAGTGATCGCCTGATTTGCCCAGCTTTCCAACGCATCTGAGCGGATAAACTGATCTTCAAATTGCGCAGCATCATCCAGCAGTTGACTCCACAGTTGCCGTTGAATTTGTGGCGGCGTATCTGCCACGTGTTCCAGTGCATCATTGATCCACCCCAGCCCGTATTCATCATAAGCAGTTAAAATATCAGAGTAGAGTCGGCCACGATCAGAGTCACTCGGCGGTAAATCCTGTTGTACCACCATATCGTTGTTCTCGCTCTGGTAGTATTGACGGTGGGCAGACAGGTCGACTTGCTGACTCAGGTAAACAAAAATGTTCGGTTCGCTGTCTTTGTCAGCTTCATCCAGCATCTCGAGCATGCTGTGCTTCTCAAAAGGTTTAATGACTGTGGCCATATCCAGTATGCCGCGGCTTTGCTCAAAGGTACTTTGTTGCAGGTGGGTATTCAGCGTACTGAGATCATCGCCTTTAAATTTACCGCTGATCAGTAAATCACCGAAGGTATGCAGCAGCTCAATCTCTTCCACGGGTTGATTGATCTTATGTTTCCAGAACTTCTCGCGGTCATATGAGGCCATTAGCAGGTGCTCCTGACCATGCTCATCAAGACTTACCGGTGAAGTTGGGGCCTGATAGCTTGCACCTTGTTCGCGCAGACTGGCAAGGGTTGCAATGGTATCTCCCAGCACGTCATCAGACAAAGCCGCAAGTGCGTCGACGAGTTGGTCTGGCACCTGGTTTCGTCTTTGTTCAGAAAAAATAGGGGTACTGCCAGCGTCTATTAATATATCTGCAAGTTGAGACAGCGCTTCATCATCTAGCCGTTCAGCGATGGATAGCAGAGATTTACTGGGTTTAATGTGCTCGAGTTTATTCCTTTGCTCGGGTGACAGACGGTCAAGTTGGGCGAGAAACGCATTGATGTCGTCTGTGTCGCTCAGGTCGCCATAAGCATATTCTTTACTCAGCTGACCATGTTCCGTGTCTGCGCTATGCTGGCTGACAATATGAAAACGCTTAAAGCCAACATAGTCAGACCGTTCAGCACTGGGTCTTGGGTAAGTGAAAGGCGAGGCTGGACGGTTCGGGATTTCCGGGAGCAATGTTTTTAAGTGCTCGTCTGTGATAGGTGTTCCTGAGTCGGCAATCGCTGCGTGATCTGTATCCTGTGCTTCCTGAGCACTGCGGGTTTGCCGGTCAAAGAGGTGATCTGTCCGATTGGGGTAAGTGTGAAAGTGTAGCTTCATAAATAACCTTATCCTTGTTACTTAAAGTTAGACATATATCGGCAAACAAGCTCATAACTTTAGGAAGGTTAAGGGCCGTTAGGGGTTACCCGGGAGTCTGTAGATGCGCTGTTCGTTCACTCGGTTGGCTGCGTGAACTACGTCAGAACAGCAAAGCCAACTTTGGGGGACAAAGAGGCACCTTTGTTATCATCCCTGGTTTGTTGGCTTGCCAGGCCTGTTCAGGAAGGGAATGAAAATCCGGCGGGGTAGCGATGAAAGCCATCAAAGTCGCCTTTGCCCAGGGGAATGCCTGCGGCGCGCAGTATTGCGTATGCCATTGAGAAGTGGAATAAAAAGTTGGGCCAGGCATAAAGCTGAAAGTACTTCTCAGGCTCCAGAGTGTGGTTGGTAAACCCCGCCACAAAAGTAATACTTGTGGGCATTTCATCCAATGAGACGTCTTGTAATTGCGTTAGATAGTCCAGAGTGTCATCTATTTCTTCTTGTAAATCTGCGACGCTCACAATGGGTCGCTTGAAGTTCGCGACTTCTCTGTTAAATAAAGGACAGCAGCATCGTAACGAGAGTGCGGCGGCGGTTGAAACTTGCTGGTGAAATGGAAACATGTCAGGGCTTAGACGACGCATTAGTAGTTCATCTTTAATGTCGTCGCGTGCCAGTATTGCTTGCAATTGGTTCAGATAATGTACGAATGGCTCAATAATATCGGTCATGTTTCCCTCGTTTAGACAAGTCAAATAAGCGAAAAACTATGTGCGCGACAAGCGGGTAAGCAGCACTTTGTTTTGTTAACAAATCTAAGCGCTTAAAAATACGCTTAATTATTACTTTCAAATACCTACAACAAATGTAGTAGATAAAATCAGAGACATCTTTAGTTTAATGGAACGTTTAAAAAACGTGACTTTAAATGTTTTTTTGTGTACCTTCTTGAGTTCGCTGGCGGATTGCTTATGTGCTTAATTTTAGACATAAGCTTCTCAAGCTGCCAGCGCGTTGTCCTGAGGGCAGGCATGTCTTGTGTGCCTGTCGCTGTAGGAGTGAACGAGCTCCAGAATTACAAGAATAAAGACAATCCATAAGGAAATTTTAATGCTTAAAATGTCAAAACTGGCGAAGGCTTATTACACGGATACGGTAAAAACTCAAGCGCTGCAACCATTTGACCTGGAAGTTCAGCAGGGCGAGTTTGTTGCTGTTATTGGTCCTTCTGGCTCAGGTAAAACAACCTTTCTGAACATTGCAGGATTGCTGGAAGAATATTGCGAAGGGCAGTATTTGCTCGATGGTAACGATGTCACAGGCCTGTCAGATAAGCAAAAGTCGCGCTTACGAAATGAGAAGATCGGCTTTATCTTTCAGGGGTTTAATCTGATCCCGGAACTGAATTTATTCGATAATGTCGAAATGCCGCTGCGTTATCGCAGCTTTAGCGCCAGTGAGCGCAAACAGCGTGTTATGGACGCCTTGCAGCAGGTCGGTCTGGCAAGTCGAAAAGATCATTACCCACAACAGCTCTCTGGTGGTCAACAGCAGCGTGTTGCAATCGCACGGGCATTGGCGGGCAGCCCGGCATTTTTGTTGGCGGATGAACCCACAGGTAACCTGGATTCAAAGATGGCTGATGGCATTATGTCCCTGCTTAAAGATATCAACGCCAAAGGTACGAGTATTTTGATGGTGACACATGACACGGAGCAGGCCAGTCAGGCACAAAGGATCATAGAGATAAAAGACGGTGTGCTGAGTGAGCGTCTTGCCCCAGAGCAGGCGATTGCTTAGGAACACATATGTTGAGTTATTATTTTAAGCTGGCGTGGCTCAGCTTACGCAAAACACCATTGCTGAGTGTGCTTATGGTGAGCACTATCGCTTTGGGGATTGCTGCGGCGATGGTGACATATACCGTGAGTTATATGATGACCAAAGATCCCCTGCCAGCAAAAAGTGACAGATTGTTTACTGTGCAACTAAGCTCCTGGGGGCCTGATCAGCCATATCTGATGGTCGATGGCCAGGAAGAGATACCCGCAATGGTCTCTTACCGGGATGTCCGAGGCCTCAAAGCGGCCGCGAAGGCGAAACAGGAAACGGCCATCGGGCTGTTTAAAATAATGAGCCGGGCTGAGGAGCAAAATCGCCGAGATGCACAAATGCGTATGATACGCACCACCCACAACGATTTCTTTTCTATGTTCCAGGTGCCATTTTTATATGGTAATGCCTGGTCTGAACAGGATGACAGTTCAGGTAATCCGGTGGTTGTGATCACCAAAGCCCTGAACGATGAGTTGTTTGGAGGCGCCAACTCGGTGGGCCGCCATATTGTTTTGGGTGAGTCGTTGATGCAAATTGTTGGTGTGATGGACGACTGGTTTCCGATCCCGAGATTCTATTATTTATCTTCACAGGCATATCAGGACCCTGAGGCGCTGTTTGTACCGCTGGAATATCAGATTAATCAACAAATTTTTTCTCATAACGACGTAACCTGGTCCTGTTGGCAAGACGTTGAAGATGTCGATTTTAGCGTTTTCATTGCGTCTGATTGTATTTGGCTGTTTTATTGGGCTGAACTGGAGTCAGCCGAAGACAGAGCTGATTATATGGATTTTATCAATGCCTATGTTGATGAGCAAAAATCGGCAGGTCGGTTTGCCAGAGAGAATCTCAGTCGCTTATTCACCATTGATGAATACCTGCGCTGGGCTGAGGTGCTGAGTAACGAAAATGACATGGCAGTGTGGCTGGCGTTTGCCTTTTTACTGGCCTGTTTGCTCAATTGTATGAGCCTGATGATGAACAAGTTTTATGGTAAAGGCAGTGAAATAGGGCTACGACGAGCCGTGGGAGCCAGTCGTAACGACATCTGCTGGCAGTTCCTGTGTGAGGCATTTCTGATTGGTATTTTAGGGGGCGTATTGGGCCTGATATTTGCGCAGCTGGGTTTGCAGCTAATCCAGCAAATATTCACCTATCTCAATGTCACCATTATGCAAATGGATCTGAAGATCATGCTGATGACTTTGATTCTGTCTGTGGTGACCAGTGTGTTATTTGGTTTGTGGCCAATTTATCGTGCAGCGCAGATCCAGCCATCCAGTCAGCTTAAGAGTTTGTAGGAGGAAGTCATGAAGGATTTTACCGTCATTCTTAAATCTCTTTGGCACAGTAAAACGTCTCCTTTGCTGTTGGTGTTACAGATAGCCGTGACATTTACCATTTTTGTCAATGCCGTTTATATGGTGATGCAAAAGCACGAAAAAGTGACAGCGCCCAGTGGTGTCAACGAAAAGCAGGTGTTTTCCCTGTTTATCAACTTACAGGAAACCGGGGAAGCCCGAGTTGCTGAGTTTGAGCAAGCAATACGCGATATTAAAGGCCTGGACAGTGTCGATAATGCCATCCCTGTGACCTCTGTGCCCCTGAGTGGGTATGGTCGCTCTGTTGATATTGGTTATGGCCCGGCTGATGAAGACAAGCTCACCTCGAGCGGTTATTACGGCAGTAATTATGACAGCCTCGATACTCTGGATTTGCAACTAGTCGCAGGACAATGGTTTGAAAGGAGTGATGTCTCGCACTCTTTTTTTGGGGCACGGTCTGGCGGGAAAGTGGTGATTTCCAGAGCGCTCGCGCAAACATTGCATCCTGATAACTGGCGTGATGTGCTCGGCAAGACTCTGTATGTGCACAATGAACCACAGCAGGTGATTGGTGTTGTGGACGATCTCAAGGCGGTCTGGAGCTTTTGGCGGCTCTTTGAGCATGCTGTAGTGTCCCCCACATTTGAAGTTCGGGACAAAGTGGGCATTATGGTAAAAGCAAAGCCGGCTGCGCTGGATCAGGCCATGCTGGATGTCAAAGGTCTGCTGCTGATGACGCCTGGCAGGCAAATCGATAAGCTCAAACCGTTTAGTCAGATCCGAGAGGAAAGCTACCGAACAGACGTTGCTGAGTTGCAAACGTTGCAACTGGTCCTGGTGGGGTTATTGATCCTGACTATGCTGGCCATTTTTGGGCAGGCTAGGTTTGCCATTCTGAAGCGCCGTAAGCAAATTGGCACCCGTCGTGCGCTGGGGGCTAATCAGTTTCAGGTGTTGCGTTATTATATGTTAGAGAATTTCATTGTGACGCTGGTTGGTGTGGTCATTGGCATACTCTGTGCTGTTTTGGTCAATACGCAGCTAGTGAGCTATTTTGGTCTCGCGCCGGTACCGGCCAACTATTTGACGGCAGGTGCAGTGATCATTCTGTTTGCTGGTCAATGTGCTGTGTTTCAGCCTGCATGGCAAGCTGCGCGTGTTTCGCCAGCGTTGGCGACACGCAGTGTTTAAAGTGCAGGTCACATGATGTGACCTGAATTTAAAGGAAATATAATTAAAATAATAAAGGAATAAGTATGCGATTCAATTCAAATCGGTCAACCTTGTTTGTACCTATTTATTGCCCTAACCAATCTGTTTCGGGGAGGTGGGTATGCTAATTGGCTACTACTTCAAACTGGCCTGGCTCAGTCTCAAAAAAACGCCGTTGTTAAGTATTCTGATGATTGGCACGATCGCGATGGGCATTGCGGCCACCATGATCACCTCGACCGTCAGTATTATGATGGCTCAAGATCCCTTACCCGAAAAAAGTGATCGGGTTTTCTCCGTGCGCCTCAGTAGCTGGAGCCCGGATAAAGCGTATCAGCTGGCTAAAGGGGAGGAAGTTATCCCACCTATGCTGACCTATATGGATACCATGAATTTGCTAGAGGACAGCAAGGGCCTGCGGCAAAGTGCGGCGGTGATGTACAAAAGTATGGTGCGCAGTGAAAGTCAGACCGACAAAGAAGCCAAAATGTTGCGCTTCAATTCCGTCAACAATGATTTTTTCGCCATGTTTAATGTGCCATTTTTGTATGGTGCTCCCTGGTCAGATCAAGCGGACCGGGAAGGGGCTGCATTGGTGGTCCTGGACAGGCAAACAAACGACCGGCTATTCTCGGGTGCTAACTCAGTCGGACAGCATGTGTATATCGGAAAACACCTGGCAAGAATAGTCGGTGTGATTGACAGCTGGTCACCCCTTCCTCAGGTATTTCACGGACCACATCATGCGCATAATTTGCCTTTCCCTTTGTTCACCCCCTTTCAATTCCAGGTCAACAACAATCTTTTGTCGAAAGGCGAAATGGGCTGGCAATGCTGGGCGCCATTGGGTGATGGCACACTGGAAACCTTTCTGGCATCTGAGTGCGTATGGATCCGCTATTGGGTTGAACTGGAAGCAGCTATGCAACGCGGCGATTACATGGATTATATTAATGCCTACGTGGAAGAGCAAAAAAGTGGTGGGCGATTTGCGCGGGAGAACTTGAGTAAGATTTTCAATATTACTGAGTCGCTCATTGAAGACCGTGTGGTGGAAGAGGACGACTTTATTGCTGTCTGGCTGGCCGCTGCATTTCTTGTGGCTTGTCTGCTCAATTGCATGGGCCTGATGCTGATAAAATTTTACGGCAAAGGCGCTGAGGTGGGGTTACGCAGAGCTGTGGGTGCCAGTAAGCAACACATTGCAATGCAGTTCGGTTGTGAAACGGTATTGATTGGCATCTTAGGGGGATTCCTGGGGCTGGCCCTGGCACAACTGGGGCTGCGCATAACTGCTGATATATTTGCACACTTACCCGCGGGTCTAATGCAAATGAGTTTACCTCTGGTGGTGATGACCGTCGTTCTGGCGGTGCTCAGTAGCACTTTGTTTGGCTTGTGGCCAATCTATCGGGCGGCGCAAACGCAGCCTTCAGCTCAGCTGAAGAGCTTATAGGAGCCAGGCAATGAATGATTTAAAACCGATACTAAACACTCTGTGGCGTGCCAAATCAGCGCCGCTATTATTGATACTGCAAATTGCTGTGACTTTTACGATTTTGGTGAATGCAGTATATCTGATCATCCAAAAAGAGGCACTGCTGATTGAACCCAGTGGACTGGATGAAGATGTGATTTTCACATTTCAGACCAACGTACAAAGTAGTGAACCAGAAGAAATGATCGCGCTGGTTAAACAGGATTTACGGGATATTCGTAGCTTACCCAGTGTTGAAAATGTGACTGTTATGAATGCATTCCCGTTGAGCGACTGGGGAAGTTATGCACTGACTGGGTTGGGCCCAACTGATGAAGACATGAATATCTATACGGGTTACTACACCGGAGATGAGCATGCCATCGACACGATGGGACTGGAGTTAATTGCAGGTGAGGCGCCTACAGAGGGGGAGGTACTAGACTCGATAGATTATAGTGCAAATGTCACACAAGCGATTGTGTCTAAGGGGTTTGCAGAGCGCTTTTACCCGGATGACTGGCGTGCGATATTGGGCACTACTGTCTATTTGAATTATGAGCCTTACATTGTGAAGGGCGTGGTCAAAGAGTTGAAATCCGTCTGGCCAGGCTGGTATTCCCATGCCAATACGGTATTGGTTCCGTTACGACATATCAGCAGTGACTATAAGGTCCTGGTACGCACCCGGCCGGGGGATCTTGAGCAGGCAAAGCTACAAGTCGTAGAGCAGCTTATGAAGACACCGGGTCGCCATTTGGATAAAGTGATGGATTATCAGCAGATGCGTGAAGACAAGTTCAAATCCGAAACTGCGGCTATCAAGACTCTGTACTGGGTCATTGTGGGGCTGGTGCTTCTGACATTACTGGGAATTTTTGGCCAGGCGCGTTTTACCATTGTAAAGCGTCGCAAGCAAATAGGTACGCGCAGGGCACTGGGCGCCAGTCGGGGAGACATTTTACGTTATTGTATGACAGAAAATGCGATTGTGACCTTCATTGGCATTGTGTTTGGTGTGATCTGTGCGCTGCTTGCGAATGTTCAGCTGGTCAATCACTTTGATATGACACCTGTACCCGTTATTTATTTAATTCAGGTCGCAGGGGTTATTCTTATTGTTGGTCAACTGGCTGTGTGTCAGCCTGCGTGGATGGCGGCCAGAGTGTCTCCGGCACTGGCAACACGCAGTGTCTAACAGATGCAGGTAACACATTAATGTAGCAGCCTCACTATCAGGTTAAACTTTCCCCAAAAGGGGGCTTACGCACTCTTTTGGGGTTTTATTAATGTCATTTTATAGTCATTTTGTAATTTTGTTCTAACATTATATGAAACTAATGTTATCAGGAACGGGATTATGCATCAGCCAGACTTACTTCCAGTCGCAGATATCTTCTCTGAATCAATAAATAACAGTGGCTGTTACGGTGTTGTTAAGTACACAAAGGGAAGTCAAAGTGTTTATGTTAAGCAGGTGTTTATAAGCAGGCTTGGCAGTGGAGTAAAACCGGACCTCAGTGCCGACGACATCGAATTCTTCCGCTATCTGGATTCTATTTTGCGTTATTGCTACGTACTGGTGTACGTTAAAAACGCCACAACGGGTGATTATGACAGTGCCATTTTCCTTGATGATTATGAGGCTATCCAGGGAATAAGCAAAGAAGAAGCGCAACAACGCCTGGTTGATTTACACACTGTGGTGGGCTATCTAAAAACCGCAATGCAATAATACAATACTGACATTAGGGATGTATGACGATGTTTTGCTGGTCACAGTGTTCGGCAAAGCAAGCCGTGATCACCACATTGCCCTGATAATCAGACAAAGGCAGCGTGGTTGAGGCATGTGGTTCATGATTGATATACCAGCGAACTGCTTTATCTTGCGGATCACCTCCCCCCGATACAGTTAACTCTATTTTTGACACTTGCTGGCGATAATAATGCTGACCACTGCGTGGTTGGATGATACGGAGCCGCTGATTGCCCGTGTTTTGAGTAGGGGCATTGTGTCGTTCAAGCCAGCTGGCAAGGTCATCAGGCCAGCCGGGTTTAGTCATAAAATGCCCCTGGCTGTGCATTGTGGGCGGTGTCATGCCATTGAGGGTGTAGGCTGATAACTGTGTCTGGCAAGCACTGTTTGGGGTATTTTGGTGTGCCAGACCACCTGGCCAGCAGATCTGTACTGGCTTGACCTGAGCAGGTAAAGCGAGACTTTGTACATCAGCGGGAAGCAAGTCAAAGACATCAAACATCAAAGGCGCAGCGCGTGTTGCTCCGAGGTATCCGACTATTGGGCTGGCATCCGGGCGTCCTACCCAGACTGCCACCGTGTAGTCTGCGCTGACGCCAACTGCCCAGAAATCCCGGTAACCATAGCTGGTGCCGGTTTTCCAGGCGATTTTGCGACGATTGCTGGGGACGACTCGATCCGGTGCCGACAATTGGCTAAGCATTTCAAATGTGATCCAGCTGGCACCAGGAGAAAGCAAAACATAGTCTGAGCGCGGAAAGCGCGGGTGGTGTGCAATAAGAGATAAGTCTCTGACTTTGCCCTGACTGGCCAGTGATCTGTATAATCTTGCCAGTTCGATTAGTTCAATCCCGGTGCCACCTAGTCCGACTGCGAGGTTTGCATGTTGATGATGTAGCTTAATCTGGGCATTGCTCAACTGTTGTTCAAAACGCTCAGCACCGATCCGATGAAGTAACTGAATAGCCGGCACATTGAGAGAGTGTTGCAAAGCTTTGCTGGCGCTCACCGCCCCACTAAACTGTCCGGTCAGATTTTGCGGCTTATATCCGTCAAAGTTGCTGGGGATATCGCTCATCAGGCTTTGACTGTGGATCAGGCCCAGATCCAGTCCCAGCCCATAAATAAAAGGTTTTAATGTTGAACCTGGGGAGCGTACAGCGCGGATCATATCGACATGAGCGAACCGGCTATCGTCGCGAAAATCAACAGAGCCTTGGTACGCCAATACTTCAGCACGCTGATTATGCACTATCAGAACAGCCGCTGAACTTTTGCCGGTCAACCTGTGTTTTGTATGCGTCAGTAACTTGCTGAGGCGCTGCTGTAGCGTATGATCCAGGGTAGTACGGATCACATGCTGTCCCGGATATTGGCGTTTTAGCCGACGGCTTAACAACGGGGCCAGAGGCGGTTGAGCATCGGAGGATAAGCTCACAGGCTCGCGGCTCAGCAGCCCTAGCTGCTCAGGATTCACCAGTTGGCTGTCAGCCAGTCGCCGGAGTACTTTGTTACGCATGGCCCTGGCGCGTTCGGGGTAACGATCCGGGCGGTTGTAGGACGGCTTTTGGGGTAATACGACTAATAAGGCAGATTGGTTAATCGATAAGTGTCTGGCGGGCTTGTTAAAGTAACGTTGCGATGCGGCTTCAACGCCCTCAATATTTCCGCCAAATGGTGCCAGATTGAGATATAAAGTGAGGATCTCTGCTTTGCTATAGTGCCATTCCAGTTGTATGGCTCTGGCCATTTGCTTTAGTTTTCCGGGGACTGAGCGTTCATGTGGGTCAAGTAGCCGGGCTACCTGCATGGTCAGGGTTGAACCGCCAGAAATAATCCGGCCATGGACCAGCCATTGCCACAGTGCTCTGCACAGTGCCAGTGGGTTGACGCCGGGATGATAGTAAAACCAGCGATCTTCATAATCCAGCAGGGCAGTCACATAAAATGGGTCAACCTGTTCCAGGGAAATCCGATAGCGATGCACGCCCCGTTTGTCGCTAAAAGCGCGTAATTGTTGTCCATCACGCGCCGTAACCACAGTGGCAGGACCATCCGGATAGGGCTGGGGCAATGGGTATTGCCAGTCCAGCCAACTCAGTAACAGCAGACCCAGCCCCCCAATCGCCAGAATAATTCGACCGGGGTAGCCAGGAGATCGCATTGGCTTAGCGGATATCACGTTGGTGCTCCTGTGACATATCAGCGCTCGACCTCTAATTGATACGGGTATTGCCAGTAAATGACATGTTTATGGGGTCGGTACATAGATTCCAGATAACTTGGTGGTACCTGGTAAACTCCAGGCACTTCTGCTCGGAGTATATAAGCAAACTGATATTTGTGGGTCGTGAGCTTGAGTGCTGCAACATAACGATCGTTGCGGTACTCAGTGTGCTCTGTGGGAGCCAATGTGACGTGTTCAGGCAGTAATTGTGAGACTGGAAACCCTTGCATTAATGCCGGGTTCTCAAGCACAAATCCAGCGGGTATACGTTCAATTAAGAGTGCATCCGGTACGGGCTCTTTAGTTTGTACATCAAGTACCACGACCACGCGCTCGCCGACTTTAAAACGGGCCTTATCCAAAGGTTGACCGTTTAAGTCAAACAAGCGTCTGACCATACGCTTGGTTTCCAGAGTGTTAAACGGACTAATCTCATTAGCGATACTGGGATCCAGTTTGAGACGGCCTTTAGCCATCAATTGGACATAAACAGGTTCGTCATGTGGGTTGCGTAGTGTCATCGTTTGCGCAAGTGTATGACTGATCACCGCAGGGTGTTGCAATTGTTGGTCATTGATTTCCAGTCGCACCGGGTTGTCTGGGTCGGCTTTATTGACGTGTACGGCAGTACGCAGCAAAGCAGCACGCTCTTGCGTACTGAGCCAGGTTTTCAGGGCTTGATCTGGCAGCTGCTCCAGCAAGTTTGTCTGCAGCGCACGTGACTGAGTGCGCAGTGCAGCATGCTTTGCCAGTTTCGCCAGTATCAGCGCCGACTGGGCGTCGTCACGTAGCGCAGAACCATAATCGGAAAAATAGGTGTCAGTACGATTCAGTGTGCTGGCTTGTCTGAGTAGTAACGCAGCCTGTTGGGTAGCACCGACATTGGCCAGTGCCGACGCCATGTGCAGTATGCTTAACCTGGAGGGATAGTCGGTGATCCGCAAGGACTCTAAATCGCTGTAGCTCACCTGACCGCGCTGGCTGACAAGATAAGCCGCGAAGCTCTTTGCCGCGGTTGCTTCATACGCATCCTGGCTGAGGTCATCAACCAGGCTATCCCGGGTGTATCTAAGCATGCGATAGTGTGCTCGGTTGAGCATACTTTGCGGGACTGTGCCCGGAAAACGGTTTTGCGCCTCGGTTAAAAATTCTGTGACATAAGCGCTTAACCAGGGATGTTCTGCGCCCTGGCTATCCCACAAAGCAAAACCACCACTGGGCTTTTGCATGATCTTGAGTCGTTGCACTGCCTGACTGACCAGTGTGCGAGGGTCGTTTAGTTGTTCAGCTTCAGCCAGTTTGCTTTGCAGTGCCTGTTGTAAAGCACCATCAAGCTGCGGATGCTCGAGCAGAAACGGCCAAGCTTTGCTGGTGGTTTGCTCTGCACAGCCATAGGGATAGGCACGCAAAGCGGCGGCATATTCCCGAATAGGTAATCTGGGCGTATGGCTGGCGTAAAGAGTACCTGCATTTGCTTTATCGACGTGCAATCCCTGCCAAAGTACCGGACTGATTTGATGGCTCTGTCCGGGAGAGAGCATCAGGCTGGTGGCCTGTACTATGTCAGGCTCAATGGCTTTGATGGGCACAGACCAGCTGCGTGTTTGTGTGATGTCTGTACTTTGCAGCTCAATTTGCACTGTTGCTGTGTGTGACAAGGGGGTGTTGGCAACGACCAGGCGCAGCGTCTTGCTCCAATGCGCTTGGTCGTCCAGCGTCATTGTAAAAGAGGCGTCTTCGGTAAACTCAACAGGGCCAGAAGGTTGGAGGCTGACGGATAAGGCCTGCTCACGGCCACTGACGTTATGCAAGTCCAGCGTGACGGAAGTTTCATCACCCGGGACTAAAAAGCGCGGAACGCTGAGCTCTGAAATAACGGGGGCGCTGACCGCTCGGGAGTCGACGTAGTGACCAACTTGAGATTGATTGAAAGCGGTCGCAACGATTTGAACTTCGCCGTTGTAGTCTGGCATGTCCAGCGTGATGCTTGCTTTGCTGTCAATCAGTTGCACCGGCTGAGTCATCAGGATCACGGTTTTGCTTTCGACCAGGTTATCATTGCGGTTGTCACTGCGTTCATTGTTGTCACTGCCAAAGCGGGACTGCGCAAACGGGTCGGGGCGGTTATCATAACGTCGAGAGTATAAATCAACCACATCACCTCCGTAACGGCGGTGATTGAACAAGTAATGATGCGGGTCTACCGGGTAATAGCGGCTGAGGTTCAGGATCCCTTTATCCACAATGGACAAAGTTACCCAGCCCTGGTTGGCCTCAGATTCTGCCACATTGTTGGCCTGGATCTCGACGGTGAGTGGTTTGAGTGGCTCTATTTTGTCTGGTAAAGTCAGGCTAAGTACCAGCTCGCGGTCTTCGCGCGCTAGCTTGACGGGGACAATGCCAAAATGGCGCTGTAGCGCGCTGGATTGACCACTGAGCAAGGTCGCGGTGAGATACAGGTCGTGGCGTGCCAGTGTTTTATCTAAAGGGACGCGCAGCGTCGTTTTTCCTTTGCGCACGGTGTGGCTTTGTGACCACAGTACTTTGTCGGTCTCCAGCGCCAATTGCAACTGTCCATCAGTCGGGACATCCAATTCGACCGTCACGACTTCACCGGCCTGATAATGGGTTTTATCCAGTTGTATAGTAAGGTGTTGTGGTTTGGCCTTCAGTTGCTGGTAACCCCGATACCAGCCAGCGTAAAAGTCATAAACGGTTTTGATCTGACTGTTTACGTCAGTGACGGTTAGCCGATAGTTGCCCCAATCTACCGGGAAGCGCACGGTGTGAGTGTTCTGGTTCAGGTTGACGGTTTGCCTGGCTTCACTGCGCCACTGTGGCTGAGACTGGCGACGCCAGCCGATGCCTTCTTCATAAAACCAGAAGTAACGACCCTGGTCGTAACTGAGTTCGACCTCCAGCTCACCACTTGTTAACTGCTGACCGTCCGGACTCAACAGTGCCAGTTCAAACTCGGCGTCCGTGGCGTATTTAAACTCTGCTTGTGCGGGTTTCACCGCCGGCAGTGAGTGTGATTTCCAACTGGTGTAGCTTAGCTGGCGTTGCACCGCCGCGCCGCCGGACTCAAGTAGGCTTAGATTCACCTGGGTTTTTACCGGGCTTTTGAGTGCCCCGGAAGGCACTGTGGGCAGGGTTAGTGCCAGTGTTCCCTGTTCAGATAAGCGCTGATCTGGCAGGGTCTGAAAACGGTTGCTCAGGTAAAAGTCTTCGCCCACAAAAAAAGCGGCATAGGGACCCGGATAGTGGCGCACGGCAGAATGAACCAGACTGGCTTTCAACGTATTGCCTGCCGCGGGGCTGCCAAACAAATAACGCCCTTGTACTGAGACCGCCATGGAGGAACCTGCACTGATGAATGGTTGTTGGCCGCTGAAGGTCAAATCCATGCGTTCAGGCACAAACTCTTCCAATTGAAACTCAAAATGACCGATTGCGGACTGCGCAGTGGGGTCGAGCATTACCGACACTTTGTAGCGCCCGGTTGGCCAGCTTTTCCCTGTATGCAGGCGTTTACTAAAGAAGCTGCCCTGTTGAGGGCTCAGTTGTTCGCGGAGCATTTCCTCTTGCAAGGGGTTGGTTACGCTGAGTGTAACGGGTTGATCAACAATCGCGACGCCATCGGCGTCTCGCAAAAGAATGTTTACGGGTAGAGTCTCACCCGGTTTAACCAGATCTCGGTTGCTGTATATGTAGGCTTCCTGCTCCTGATAGGGTCGGCCACCAATCTGGTAATCTGATAAATCCAGCGGGACTTCCTTGATGGGCAACAGTGCCAGATCAGGTTCGTCCTGCTCACCGTACTCAGCAACGATGATGTCATCGCGGTTCAGTGTGATGTCAAAATGCACGGTGCCTTGTGTATCGGTTTTGGCCTCGCGCAGTAGTTCATGCTTGCGGTAGGCCTTAACCTTGGCACCTGCGACCGGCAACCCATTGGACAGCCGATTTACCTGAAAGCTGGCATGGCGTTTAAACACTTTGGCCTGTATGCCCAAATCGGTGAGTAACAGGTGCTTTGCCTGTAAATCATCAAACATGCCAAGGGCTTTTAATACAATGATATACCAGCCGCTGGGTAGGGATTTGGGGATCGGTAATCGGGCTGACTGGGTGCCTGTTTTGGTGCTGGTGGGCAGTGTAAATCGGTCGGCAAAGACACTGTCGTAGGTGTATTGCAGTCTATCCAGCGAACTGGGATAGAGCTTGTCTGTCAGGTAGTAACGGCTAAGAAAGTCGTGTGCACTGTTGAGGCGCAGCAATTCCACATCCACGGCATCGATGTGCTGATAGGTAATTGGAATAGATTGGCTTGACCCTTTAGCGACCAGGGGTCCCGAGCCAACAATGGCCAGTTTAGGTTGCTGCATGACTTTGGCTTGAGCCTGAATGCCCGTTTGCAACAAGAAGACAAAAAAGAAAACAAACACAGCGATGGAGTGAAAGGGGGTCGTACCTGACATGTTAAAGCTCCTTGGACCTGCACGGGGTGCAGTTGGGTTTTGGACAGTTCCTTGGTTGCCAGTAAAGGCGTCGTAAGATCATATCATACATCGGATTATCAATCTGGGGGTCAGTAACGCGATAACAGAGTGTAGTACATCAGCGTGAACCGTGAGTGAAGCACGAAGCATTGCCCCGGCAGATACTCTGCGAGTAAAATGGTGAATGGGCAAAGTTGAACAGTGATACAGTTAGGGCGTGGGAGTAAATATGATATTACCGGTTATTTTGTGTGGTGGCTCCGGAACCCGGTTATGGCCCATGTCGCGCGAACGCTACCCCAAACAGTTTTTGCAGCTGGGCTCTGAGCACACGCTGTTGCAGGACACTTTACTGAGGCTTGAGCCAGACGGTCATCAGCCAGCACTGGTGATTTGCAATGAAGTACACCGTTTTATTTGTGCGGAGCAAATGCGTGCCATTGGTTATCAGGCGGGTGGGATTATATTAGAACCAGAAGGGCGCAACACGGCGCCGGCCATCGCTCTGGCGGCGCTCAAAGCCTGCAAAACAGGTGACGATCCAATATTGCTTGTACTGGCGTCTGATCACTACATTGGTGATGTTTCGGCATTCCGTCAGAGTATTGAACGGGGTCTGACTTTGGCGCAGGGTGGCAAGTTGGTGACCTTTGGTATTGTGCCCGACAGCCCGCATACAGGGTATGGATACATTCAATGTGGTTCGCCCCTTACCCATGATACCGGAGATGACATGGGGGCTGAGGTCGCAGCGTTTATTGAAAAGCCTGATCTGCAAACAGCACAAGGCTATCTTGAGCAAGGCGGTTATCTTTGGAACAGCGGTATATTTTTATTCAAAGCAAGTGAATACTTAAATGAGTTGGCCCAGCACAGACCTGATATCTTACAGGCCTGCGAACAGGCGATGGCACAACCGCACGCGGATCTGGATTTCATCCGTGTCAATCGTGAGGCATTTTTAACGGTCCCCTCCGAATCAATAGACTATGCCGTAATGGAGCACACAGAGCATGCTGCAGTCGTTCCCCTGAATGCGAAGTGGAACGACATCGGGAGCTTTGAAGCGCTTTGGCAAACCCTAAGCAAAGACCCTCAGAACAATGCCCATATTGGCAATGTCATGGCGCTGAACACACGGGATAACCTGGTCTTCGCACAGGAGCGCCTGGTGGCAACCGTTGGGGTGCAGGATCTGGTGGTCGTTGATACCAAAGATGCGTTGTTGGTGGCTCACCGCAATCAGAGTCAGACGATTAAGTCATTGGTGGATGAGCTGAAAGATCGAGAATTAGCACAAGTAACTGACCACAGAGAAGTTTATCGGCCCTGGGGCAAGTACGACATTGTTGATCAAGATCAGCGCTTTTTGGTGAAACGGATCACGGTCAGGCCCGGACATAGCCTGTCACGACAATTGCATTATCACCGGGCGGAACATTGGGTGGTGGTGTCAGGCACTGCTGAAGTGGAGATCGGTGAAGAGCGTCGCTTGTTATGCGAGGATCAGTCGGTGTTTATTCCAGCAACTGTGGTACATCGGCTCAGCAATCCCGGTAAAGTTGATTTACAACTGATCGAGGTGCAATCGGGCAGTTATTTGGGAGAGGATGATATTATCCGGTTTGAGGATGATTATACCCGGGGGACGCATGACCTCAGTTAATTGCGCACAGCTCATTGCGCAAAGTGGTGTGCAGTTTGGCACCAGTGGTGCCAGAGGACTCAATGATGGATTTACGGCCTTAGTGTGTCAGGCTTTTATGGTCGCTATGATTGCACAGCTGCAACCTCGTTATGGCTTCAGTGGGGTGGTGGTGGGTATGGACAACCGTCCTTCCAGCCCTAAGATAGCGCAAAATTGTATCAGTGCGTTACATGCTTTAGGGATGACAGTGCAATTTGCCGGAGTGTTGCCGACGCCTGCATTGGCCTTGTATGCA
Source organism: Pseudoalteromonas rubra (assembly GCF_001482385.1). NCBI lineage: Bacteria > Pseudomonadati > Pseudomonadota > Gammaproteobacteria > Alteromonadales > Pseudoalteromonadaceae > Pseudoalteromonas > Pseudoalteromonas rubra. The sequence continues at coordinate 1,759,966 of NZ_CP013611.1, read as the reverse complement.
CAACGAAATAAGATGGCGGCGGTCATGGTGACTGGCAGTCATATTCCCTTTGATCGCAATGGACTTAAGTTTTATCACCCCTATGGTGAAATAGACAAAGCCGATGAAGCCGCTATTGTGGCTTGTCAGGCAGTCCCAAGCCCAATGAACATGCAACCTCTGCCAGACCCTGATCATAAGATAAGTTTACCGTATTTATCTCGTATGCTGGATGTTTTTCCGGCTGACTTATGCGCCGGGCTGACCATTGGTGTCTATCAGCACACCAGCGCCGGACGTGATTTATACGTTGCTGTGTTAGAGGCACTGGGCGCCAAGGTGATTTGCCTGGGACGCAGTAGTGAGTTTGTCCCGATTGATACTGAAGCTGTCAGCGAACGAGATAAATCCCTTGCCCGGCAATGGACCTGTGAGCATCGGTTAGATCTGGTATTCAGTACTGATGGCGACGGGGACAGACCTATGATAGCCGACCATACAGGGCATTGGCTCAGAGGCGATATACTGGGGCTGTTATGTGCCAAAGCACTGAATATTGAGGCGCTGAGTGTCCCACTGAACTGTAACACCTCACTGGAGCTATGTGGAGAGTTTAAGCAGATTAGGCGCACACGAATAGGCTCTCCATATGTGATTGAGCAACTTACTCATTTGGCTGATATATACCCTACAGTTGCCGGGTTTGAAGCCAATGGAGGGTTTTTGCTGGGTTCGGATGTCATGGTAAACGGCAAAGTCATTGAACGTTTGCCGACCCGGGATGCGTTACTCCCGCTGCTGGCCATATTGGATCTGGCCAGGCAACGTGGCCTCACATTGGCTCAGCTAGTGCGTCAATACGCTGCGCGCTTCACTGCCAGCAATCGTTTACAAAGGGTTGCACTGGCCAATTCAGAAGCGTTGTTAGTTGCGTTGCAGGCCCAGCCGCAGAAGCTTGCACAAGTGCTTAAGTGTGATTGCGTGCCGACGATATCCAGCACACTGGATGGTGTCCGTTTTGTGCTCGAAGATGGGTGTATCGTACACCTGAGACAATCGGGCAATGCGCCCGAGCTGCGCTGTTATGCCGAAGCATCATCGCAGCAGCAGGCAGATGAATTGGTTGAAATACTGCTGGGCGCGTTGGCGCAGCAAGTGTCTATGCCTGTACCAGGCAATTGATCTGGGTGAGTAATTCCTGAGGCGCAGTATCGCGGGTATCATTCAGGTACTCTTCAAATGGTGGATGATCAACCAATTCCAGCCCACTTTGTGGTAGCCATTGGCCAAACAGCCAGTTGTAGGGTTGCTCCAGCTCACTGTAATCCCCCTTAAAAGTCACCGAAACCACGTTACCCGCAGGAATGGTGATGGCCTCAAAGGTGTGTTGATCGAATTCAGTGTCAGGAGGCAGGGTGATACATGCCATAGCTCTGAGGTGATGCTGTTCTACTGTTTGTGGGTCGTCATAGTAAATGCCAAAGTAACGGGTCTGCTCGTTAATGAGGCCTGCGCTGCCTGCCATCATCCCGAGTTTTTCGAAGGTTTTTCCGATTTGCATATAGTCGCCCTGATGGGCCAGGCCAATCAGGGGCAGTGCATTTTGTTGCGTTTGTTTTACCTGGTACATGGTATTGTACTCCTGTGGTTGAGCCGGATAAAACGCAGCGCTTTGCAGGGCATCGCTTTGCTGTTGCTGGCGAAATTGGTTGGGGGTCATACCATAATGGCGGCTGAATGCACGGTTAAAGGCTTCAACACTGCCATAGTTAACCCGCCTGGCGATTTGCTGCTGTGTGAGTGTGCTGCGAACTAAGTAGGATGCCGCCTTCAACATGCGCATACGTCTTACTGTGGCGTTCACTGGTTCACCTATAAACTCACGAAATATGCGGTGGAAGTGGTAACAGGACATACAGGCCACGTCAGCCAGTGTATTCACGTCCAGGTCCTGATCAACATGCTCATACATATAGTCAATCACTCGCAGCAGGCGCTGCTGATAGTGGTTGAGTGTGGTGATACGTGTTGTCATGGTGCTTTCTCGCTTCGGTTACAGGTGAATCAGTTTAGCATCTCAGGATGCACACAGTGGTGTTGGCGACGAAACTCAGCGTATATCAGGCGCGATTGATAATGTTTGCGCACTTGCCGAAATTCGCAAATTGAGGCCTACGGTTATTTGCTTTACACTGACTCACGTGTATCACATGGATAAAGGATCGGGAGATATAATGAAGTGCACAAGTTGTGGTGAAGGCCAGCTGCGCCCAGGGTTTATTGAAGGCTTATTTCGGGCGCATAGCTGTGATCAGTGCCAGGGAGATTGGATCCTGATAGAGGATTATGTCGCCTGGAAAGAGCGTAACCCTGACTATCAATTCGCAGAACAGATTGAGTTTGGCAATGAGGCAGAAGACAGCAAGCGCGCGCTGTTTTGTCCAGTGTCGGGTACTTTGATGCGTAAGTTCAGGATCAGTGCAAGTAGCGCACACCGGGTTGATTACAGTGTCGCCACTGGCGGTATTTGGCTTGATAAAGGAGAATGGCACTTGCTGAAAGCCGAGGGGTTGGCTGGCGCGCTGAACCAGCTGGTTACCCAGCAGTGGCAGCAGCAAATCCGCGAAGACACCAGCCAACAGAACTTTGCTGATATCTATCAGGATAAGTTTGGTGATGAAACTTACCAGCGATTGCGCGATATTCGTACGTGGCTGAATAATCATCCTCAGAAAGCCGACCTGAGAGCCTATCTGATGGCAGAAGATCCCTATTCTGCCGAGCGTTAGGCGCATTGAACTGGTGCGAGTGGCTACAATTAAACTTGTTTAGCCACTTGTTCTGGCTGACCACTGCGTTTGGTGCGCCGTGTCAGCCAGCGAGATACTGGTTTTTCAATCCCATAATGGAGTAACCCGGCCAGTATTATCATTGCGAGTGTGGTGAACACAACCAGGCTGGCAATGTTGTGTTCGTTACCAAAGCGGTTAAACAGCATGTAGCCCAAATGCTGGTGGAGTAGGTACAAAGGATAGGTGAGTATGCCCAGGTAGTACCAGCGACGAAATCTGAATGGGTGACGTTTTGCCAGGGCGCTCAGGCACAGCAATGCAAAGAATATCCCATTGATGAGAGCGATGGTGGGTCCGTGAAAGGAAATATTAAACCAGCTTTGCATCAGCGCACCAAACAACACCGACTGTGTCAGCATAAATGCCAGCGAGAGTACTAGCAGACCTGCCCCTTGCCAGTTCAATCCATCACGGCGTACAAGATAAAACACACAACCAGAGGCAAAGTAGCCACTCCAGTGCGGGAACATCGCCACGAACATATTGATGTTACTGCTCCAGGGCAAAAACAGCGCAAGCAAACTGACGCTCAGGACCAGTGCCAGTATGGCTTTGAGATAGGGCATGAGTCCGCATGCGACCAGCAAGACCATACACAGATAAAACTTGAGCTCGATGTACAGTGTCCAGTAAGCGCTATCCAGCGATGCAACGGAAAATAGTTCCTGTGCCATGGTGAGGTTGGTCAGGTACTGCCCAAGCGAGACGTTAAACACATCTTTGCCCCAGAGCAAAGTGGCCAGCGCAGTGATGGTCAGTGCTGCCCAGTAGGCAGGGTAAAGCCGGATAAAACGCGCGGTTAAGAACTCCTTAAGTGTGCGTCCTTGCAGGCTCATCAAGATCACAAATCCACTGATGACAAAGAAAAAGTTAATGCCCATATAGGTATAGCGGGTGGCTTCACGGACTGTCTCAAAGTCGGCGATTGGGGCAAACCCTTCCATATGCCCGGTGTAGGTGTAGTGAAAGATCACCACACCCAGCGCACAAATAAAACGCAGCAGGTCCAGTTCATACACGCGTTGTGTCATAACAGCTTTCCTTATTGTTTTTATTGTGGCAGCTATGATGAGAGAGAGGGTGGTCGTTTGTCTATAAAATAGCCACAAATAGGCGTGAAACATTTTCATGCTAGTCGCAGGCTAGGGGATTAATGCGAGTGTGGTCAGTCATTGCTGTAAAGGGGGCGATATCTTTGATGCAAATACGCTCACGTTACCGTCCCCGTTTTTGTTAAAAGCTGAAACCCTCGCCAAACATCAAAGCACGACGCAGAATAAATAAGTGCCAGCAGTGAGGGCTTCAGGCAGGTTTTAGCGATACACTTGTGCCATTAATGATTGCCACCAGGTTTGGTTTAAGTAAGCCTGATTGATGGTGATGGCTTCTCCGGGTGTTGGTGTATTGAGCACAACACCCAGCTGCTGTGCTGCGCTATGCACACGCTCCAGCGGGTCATACCAGCTATGAAAAGCCAGATCAAAGGTCCCGTTGTGAATGGGGATCATGATTTTTCCGCGCAGGTCCAGATGTGCCTGCACACTTTGCTCAGGGGTCATATGAATATCGGCCCAGTCGGCATCATAAGCGCCCGTTTCTATCAGTGTGTAATCAAAGGGACCATAGCGCTCACCAATGTCTTTGAAACCGGGGAAGTAGCCAGAATCGCCACTAAAATAAAGGCGTTCGTGGCTGGTTTTAATGACCCAGGAGCCCCACAATGTGCGGTTTGCATCGCTCAGGCCACGGCCAGAAAAATGTTGGGTAGGGGTAAATGCCACCATCACGTCCTGATCATGCTGTTCTTGCCACCAGTCAAATGAATGAATTTTTTCAGCGTCTATACCCCAGCGGCGCAAATCTCCTTCAACACCAAGTGGTACTAAAAACTGAGCCGTTTTGGCATTGAGTTGTTTGACCGCCTGTTTATCCAGGTGATCATAATGATTATGAGAAATCAGTACTTTATCAATGGGAGGCAGTTCATCAAGTGAGATGGGTGGCTGATGAAAGCGGCTTGGCCCGATGAATGAAAAGGGGGATGCCCGCTCGGAGAAAACCGGGTCTAACAGCCAGTAAGCCCCATCCACTTTGAGCAATACCGAAGAATGACCAAGCTTAATGATATGTACGCCGACATCGGGCAAAGCGTTTAACTCAGCGCGGGTTAACGATGAAACGGGCAGTGCTTGCTCAGGCTCAGCAGCAACTTTGGTTTCGGTAAAAAACCGCCAGGTGATCGCCAGCGTTTTACTCAGGCTGGCAGGCACGGTTGGGTGCAGGTTTTGAAACCGGCCTTTTTGAAAATGCTCTGACTGGTAGCCCTGAGATGGCACTTGTGCATTAAGATTAGAGATCATAGAACAGCCTCCTGTAATAGCGCCAAACACCATGGCGAAAATAACAAACCACTTTTTCATTGTGTGACCCAAAAGTAAACTACACTGTGCAGTTTATTTTTTTGGTTGGAAAAGTAAACTATTAAGTGTCTTTTTTTGGATGAACTATGCGGGCTGGCTGCTGTTGTCTACTCCAAATGCCTTGGGGCAGACAGCAGTTGGTAAAGCTTCTCTTTGAAGCCCCTAGCTTTTTTCAGTTTGCTGAGCAACACCCGGCACTCATGGAAATTGATGGATCGCAGCGTATCTTGCGGTGCACTGCCGACAATACCGTAACGGATCTGTTCATGAGGCTGTGTGTCTGAGTAAGTGCCAAACAGTTTGTCCCAGATGATCAGCACACCTGCAAAGTTCTTGTCGAGATAGCAGGCGTTACTGGCGTGGTGAATTCGGTGATGTGTGGGGGTGTTAAACACGTGCTCCAGCCAGCCCAGTTGACCAACTAGTTGAGTATGAACAAAAAATTGAAAAGCGAGGTTAATGGCAACGACAGCCAGGACGAACTCAGGCACAAAGCCCAGTATGATCATCGGGGTCCAGAATAGCCACATGCCAACAAAGGGGTAAAGCAGGCTTTGGCGAAAGGCCGTCGAAAAGTTCATGTGTGCAGAGCTATGATGGACCACATGTGCTAACCATAGCCAGTGCACTTTGTGCGAAGCACGATGAAACCAGTAGTAAAGGAAGTCTTGCAATAAGAAGGCGCCAAGCAGTGTCAGTGCTGTCAGGGGAATGTCAAACAGTGCCAATTTATGCAACCAATAAAACAGTGGCATCAAAACACCCAGGGCCAACAGGTCAGCACTTTGATGGAGTAAGGCGAGTACCACGTTGTGCAGACTGTCCTTAAGGCGGTAGTGCTCGGGAGCAATGCGATATTCCAGCACTATAGCAGCCACAAAGACTGGGCTGAGTAGTAGCAAGATCCACTCAACGGACAGCATAACTGGCCTCCAGACGCGTCAGAGCGAGGTTGATATCACGGGTGATCAGTCGACGAAGGATACAGCCTGGCAGGTACCAGGGTGGAGCAAAGCGCACGTGGTAATCAATCCGGGTCGAGGTGTTATTGTCGATTTGGCGCAGCCGGATCTCTCCTTGGTGTTTTCTCACCGGGAAATCGCCGACAATTTGATAGCGGATTGAACCTGGATCGGCATGCTGGATCTGTTCATAGAATCTGAGCCCTAGCATGCGCACCTCACGAATGCAGCCATTGCCACCACGAATGGCCGGATGCACAGCGCTTTGCACGACTTTGAACTGGGCATTAAAAAAGCGATCTAACCTCGGGTGATCGAGCAGGGTCTCCATTATCTGATGTGGCGTGGCGGCGATGTTTCTTTGGCAGCGAACATTGACCATGGTTTTTCCTTATACACAGTTTTGTCTAGTGTAAGAGAGGATTATCTGGCAATCTTGCGAATAGGCGACGTAATTTTGTCCAAATGCGACATGGAAAATACTTTAGATAAAAACTATTTCAGCAGTGTACAGCTCTATCTGGAGCAGCTAGGCTGGTTGCACGAAAACAGCAATAGGCACAAAAGTAACACGGACGCTGAGCAGAATGCGAGGATCCCTTTGGCTGAGTATGAGCAGGTATTGCAAGCTGGGGCTGAGCTGACTAACGATCCTTTGTTTGGCTTTCACCTGGGCCAGCAGATCCAGCCTGCGGATTATGGTGTGCTGGGCTACCTGGTTGAAAGCTGTGAAAACTTGCATCAGGCGCTGATGGCGCTACTCAGATACGACCAGCTCGTGGCCAGTATAGGGCAAGCGCAATTTCATCAACAGGATGAGTGGGCTGTTATTGCCTGGGTGCCAAACTCACGAACTTCTCGTCATGTGATTTTGCGTAATATGACCGCCTGGGTTGCCTCAGTGCGTGCCTTGTTAACGCAACAGTCAACGCCAGAGCGGGTTGACTTAACCTGCTCATTAAGTAGGGCTGAGTGCTCAGAGCTGGCATTATGGTTTGGTTGTCCTGTGGTCGGTAATCAGCATTGTAATCAGATTGTGTTTCAGCACACTTATCTGTCGTTGCCGTTCAGGCGGGCGAATTGCATTATGCATGAGGCGTTACAGCGTCTGTCAGATAAAGCGCTGGCACAACTTCAGCAGCATCATACCGTGGCGACACAGCTTCGTATCATACTGGCTGCCCGTCGCGATCTCAGTGATTGTCAGCTGGACAGGCTGGCTGGTGAATTAAATAAATCGGTGCGTCAGGTACAAAGGCAGCTTAAGCAATTCAATACCAGTTACTCGCAGTTACTGACCGAAGAGCGGCTCAGGCGAACTCAAGATCTCCTGGGTACCATGCCACTTGCCGAGCTGGCAAGAGAGTTAGGGTTTAACGAACAAGCTGCATTCAATAAGGCGTTTAAGCGCTGGTTTGGGTGTTCTCCTGGAAAGTTCAGCAAACAAAAGCAAAACACGGAGGATTTCTGAGTAGGATTGGACACTGAGTACAACATAAAACGGGACGTTTACAGTCCCGTTATCCTGCCTGTTTTACCAAGTGATACAGACAGAGCCACCACCGTTGATTTGTTTGTCCATATGGCAGGCTGCGCCGCCTGAACATGCACCCTGACCACCACCAATGCGAGGCGTCATTTTGTTGTTGATTGATTGCGGTTGCTGAGACAAGTTCTTATAGTTCTTTTTGTTTAGGTTAAGCTTCATGATTAGTCCTTTTTATGATTGAGTTGATGAATGACAGCCAGGGCGATTACAGTTAAGGTGCAAAGGCTGTACAAAATCCATACTGAACTATAAAGCGCTATTTGTATATACGGTTTGTTAATGAATGTAAATAATGTGTTTTTGATCTGCCAGGCAGGAATATGGCAGATCTGAGAGGGGATAAATTACAATGACTCGCTGTATTGTGTCATGATTTGTTCAATCCAGGTGGCAATTCGTTCATCGCTTTTTTCGTACTGGCTGTCCTCGTCCAGCGCCAGGCCCACAAACTGGCTTTTGTCTTCAGTTAGTGCTTTGGATGCTTCAAACTCATAGTCGCTGCTATTTGGCCAGTACCCCAGAAAGTTGACACCCTGTGGCGCAATTTTATCGTGCAACATACCCAGTGCGTCTTGGAACCATTGTCCATAGCCCTGTTGATCACCCATACCAAATAATGCGATGGTTTTCCCGGCGAGGTTGACCTGATCGATGTCGTCCCAGTGTGACTCCCAGTCTTCTTGTAACTCGCCAAAGTCCCAGGTTGAGATACCGAAGATCACAAAGTCGAACTGCTCTGCATTTTTCAAAGGCTCGTCTTTGATATTGTGGAGCGACAGGATGTCTTTACCCATGATCTCCTGCATCTTTTCTGCTGCCATTTCTGTGTAGCAGGTAGTTGAACCGTAAAATAACCCGATCTGCATAGTAGTCTTCGCTCAATTGGCTGTTATTATATGGCGCGAAGTCTACCTTATGGTGTAACGAATTGATACAGGCGGCCCGTGACCGATATAGAATTATCTGACCCAGCCACGCACAGTAACAGTGAGCTGATTGAATCTTTCCTGGATGCGCTCTTTCTTGAGCAAGGACTCAGTGACAACACCCTGGCTGCCTATCGGGCTGACCTGGATAAGTTTGTCCGATATGTCGTGGCCAATCTGAATGATAAACCATTGCTGGCCATCAATAGCGCAGATGTGGAGGCCTATCTGGCCTATCGGGTCGACCAGGGGTTGAAACCGCGCAGTACCGCGCGGGCAATGAGTGCCCTTAAGCGCTTTTACGCCTATTGGGTGAGCAAACAGGTGCTCCCTGCCAGTCCTCTGACACATATCGCGCAGCCCAAGTTATCACAGTTGTTGCCTAAAACCCTCAGCGAGCAGGAAGTTGAGGCTCTGCTCAATGCGCCAGATGTGGCAGAGCCTATGGGTCTCAGAGACAAAGCTATGCTGGAATTGTTGTACGCAACGGGATTGCGGGTTACCGAACTGGTGGGGCTGCGGATGGAACAAATTAATCTACGTCAGGCCGTTTTACTGGTTCGTGGTAAAGGTGGCAAAGAAAGACTGGTCCCGATGGGCGAGGAAGCATTGCATTGGGTCGAACAATTTTTAAAGGTTGGACGCGCTCAAATGGTGAAGCATGCGAATGATTTTGTCTTTGTCTCAAAGCGCGGTATCGGCATGACCCGGCAAACTTTTTGGCATCGTATCAAACACTATGCTATGTTGGCAGACGTTAAGTCACCGTTATCGCCACACACGCTGCGTCATGCGTTTGCAACACATTTGCTAAATCATGGGGCGGATCTTCGCGTTGTACAAATGATGTTAGGCCATAGCGATTTGTCGACAACCCAGATTTATACGCATGTTGCCAGTGAGCGACTCAAATCGCTTCATCAGCAACATCATCCTAGGTCGTGATGGAATTTATTTGCAGTAATCCGGTCCTAGTGATTAACAAGAGCAATTTTACGAGAAAAACATGAAAAAGTTACTTTTAGCAGCGTCGCTCGCTTTTAGTGTCGGTGCCTTTGCCGAGACAACAGAAGAAGTTTCACCAATGGCGGTTAGCCCCATCGCATCTCAGTTTGCGGATCTGGGCTTATCAGTCAAAAGTGTGTCAGACAGCCCCATCTCTGGCCTTAAGACTGTGATCACAGACAAAGGGGTATTCTATGCAAGCCCTAACGGTCAGTATCTGGTTCAGGGAACTATGATTGATGTGACGAACCGTCGTAACATCACTGAAGATGCACTCAGTGGTGTACGTAAAAGTGGTGTCGCTGAGTACCAGGATTCGATGATCGTGTACAAGGCGGAAAATGAGAAACACCAAATCACGGTCTTTACTGACATTACCTGTGGCTACTGCCGTAAGCTTCACCGTGAGCTGGATGATTACCTGGCGGCGGGCATTACCGTTAAGTATCTTGCGTTCCCTCGCGGTGGTCTGAGTGGCAATGGTTATAAGAGCCTGATGAATGTGTGGTGTGCGGACGATGCCGCATCAGCCATGACTGAAGCGAAGGCAGGTAATGAAGTACCGGACGTGAAAAATTGTCAGGCTCCGGTTGCTGAGCACTACCAGCTAGGCCAGAGTTTTGGCATTTCTGGTACTCCGGCCATTGTGCTGGAAGACGGCAGTATGATCCCGGGCTATCAGCCAGCAGACGCATTGGCAAAAATGTTAGACCAGGCGAGCAAAAAATCTTAAATCTGAGGTATACTCTCAGCGTTTCTAAAAAGGCCTGCGGGCCTTTTTTGCTTTGTGGAGGTTTACTTCACGCCATCAGGTAGTTCAGAGAGTGTTATGCAAACAGAGATCCGACCCAGATTACGTGTCGATGACAGTCATTTACCCGCCCATCTTCATCCTGTCATTAAACAAATTTATGCCGCAAGGGGTGTAAAAGAGGCCGAGGAGCTTGATAACAGTGCAGCGACTTTGCTGGATTTTCGTTTGTTCCGGGATATGGATAAAGCCTGTGCGTTACTAGAAACAGCATTACACCAGCAGCAAAGTATACTCATTGTGGGCGACTTTGATGCCGATGGCGCAACCAGTACCGCTGTGTTGATGGAGGGGCTACGGCTGTTTGGCCTGCAGCAAGTCGATTACCTGGTTCCTGATCGTTTTAGTTTGGGCTATGGCTTAAGCCCGGCACTGGCAGAGCAAATTGTTCAGCTTGCCCCTCAACTGGTGATCACCGTTGATAATGGTATCTCTTGTCTGGCAGGGATAGACATCGTCAAGCAGGCTGGTATTGCTGTTCTGGTCACCGATCATCATTTGCAGGGTGAGCAACTGCCGAATGCCGATGCCATCGTTAATCCCAACCGCCACGACTGTCAGTTTCCCTCTAAATCGATTGCGGGTGTTGGCGTGGCGTTTTACTTGCTGGTGGCATTTCGCCATCATTTGCGCTCCGCGGGCTATTTTGAGCGCCAGGGTCTGACTCAGCCTAACCTGGCATCTTTGCTGGATATCGTGGCATTGGGGACGGTCGCGGATGTTGTTGCCCTGGATGCCAACAACCGCACTTTAGTACATCAAGGACTGGCGCGTATTCGTAAAGGACAAACCCGGCCTGGGATCCGTGCTTTGATTGAAGTGGCAAATCGCACTGCAGCCCGGCTTAACGCCAGTGACTTTGGGTTTGCACTGGCGCCGAGGTTGAATGCCGCAGGTCGGCTGGACGATATGAGTCTCGGTATTGCTTGTTTATTGTCTAAAGAAGAGCATCAGGCACGGCGCATTGCCGTGCAACTGGATAGCCTGAACCAGGAACGACGAGAAATAGAGCAGGGCATGCAGCAAGAAGCTCAGGCGGTACTTGAGCGTTTGGTTGCAGCACAGCAGAGTATTCCAGATGCGGTCTGTTTGTATCAGGATGACTGGCACCAGGGGGTAATTGGGATCCTGGCGGGCAGATTGAAAGAGAAATATCATCGCCCGGCAATTATTTTTGCTCAGGGTGACAATGATGAAATTAAAGGGTCTTGTCGTTCGATTGAAGGTTTGCATATGCGTGATTTGCTGGAGCAGATAAATACATGCCATCCAGACTTAATCGTGAAATTTGGTGGCCATGCTATGGCAGCAGGGTTAACCATTAAAGAAGCGGACTTTGCAGACTTTAAACGGACCTTTGAAACTCTGGTCAGTGCGACGTTGAGTGAAGAGCACAAGCAATCTGTGTTGCTGACCGATGGAGCCTTGCCCGCCGAGTGCTTTAACATGGATTTTGCCATGTTGCTGCAACAGGCAGGGCCCTGGGGTCAGCATTTTCCTGAGCCGGTATTCAGCGGCGTGTTCGAGCTAGTGCAACAACGCATTGTCGGAGAGAAACATCTCAAGCTGGTGCTTAAACACCCCAGTGGTAAATTGGTTGATGCCATTGCGTTTAACATAGATGTTCGGGCCTGGCCAAACACCTCGGCACAGATGGCAGAGTTAGCATATCAGCTGGATATCAATGAGTTTAGAGGTAAGTTTACCTTGCAGTTGATAGTTCGGGAGATCCGTGCCTGCTAACATTTGCGAGAAAGGTATAAAATGTTCTCTTCAAGGGCTGATATCTGAGCCCATTATTTGTTAGTATTGGCCGTTTAGACCGCTTGTATAATGTGTTGAGACACAGTGGTCGCAAAATTTTCAGTCCGGTGGCCACTTTAGGTGGGTCATTGGTTGCGTCACCATCACGTAAATTGGAGTAATGTGAATGTTTGAAGTGAATCCTGTGATTAATCAAATCAAGGAAATTCGCGAGCGTACTGAGCTTCTTCGGGGGTATCTTTGACTATGCTCTGAAACAAGAGCGGTTAGAAGAAGTTAATGCGGAACTGGAAGATCCGGCAGTCTGGAATGAGCCTGAGAAGGCACAGGCATTGGGTCGCGAAAAATCCAGTCTGGAAACTATCGTTGAAACCATAGACAACCTGGTGAGCGGTGCAGATGATGCAGAAGGTCTGGTTGAGCTGGCTGTAGAAGCCGAAGACGAAGAGACCTTTGCGGAAGCTGAGCAAGAAGTGCAAGGCCTGAATGCCCAGCTCGAAAAGCTGGAGTTCCGCCGTATGTTCTCTGGCGCACAAGACAGCAACGATGCCTATCTCGATCTGCAAGCCGGTTCCGGTGGTACAGAGGCTCAGGACTGGTGCAACATGTTGTTGCGTATGTATCTGCGCTGGGCAGAAGCGAAAGGCTTTAAAACCGAAATCGTTGAAGCAACCGATGGTGATGTGGCAGGTATCAAAGGGGCTACGCTGCGTGTAAGCGGCGAGTATGCTTATGGCTGGCTGCGCACAGAAACTGGTGTACATCGTCTGGTCCGCAAGAGTCCATTTGACTCAGGTGGTCGTCGTCACACCTCGTTCGCCTCGGCATTCGTGTATCCGGAAATTGATGACAACATTGAGATTGACATCAACCCGGCAGATTTACGTATCGACGTATATCGTGCTTCGGGCGCGGGTGGTCAGCACGTTAACCGGACAGAGTCTGCGGTACGTATTACGCACTTGCCAACGAACACTGTGGTGCAGTGTCAGAACGACCGTTCACAGCACAAAAACAAAGATCAGGCAATGAAACAGTTAAAAGCAAAACTGTTTGAACTTGAGCTGCAAAAGCAAAATGCTGAAAAGCAGGCTCAGGAAGATGCCAAATCTGACATCGGTTGGGGCAGCCAGATCCGTTCTTACGTACTGGACGACTCGCGTATTAAAGACCTGCGCACCGGTGTTGAGAACCGTAATACCCAGGCGGTATTGGACGGTGATCTAGACAAATTTATCGAAGCCAGCCTGAAATCAGGCCTATAATCAACAAGCTAAACTAAGAGCTAAAAAATGACAGAGCAAATCCAAGACGAGAATAAACTCATTGCTGAGCGTCGTGCTAAATTGGATGCAATTCGTGATAATTGCAGTGCCAATGGCCATCCGAACACCTTCCGCCGTGAAGACTATACGGCTGATCTACAGGCTAAGTTTGGTGATAAGTCTAAAGAAGAGCTGGTTGAGTTAGATCATCAGGTCTCTGTGGCTGGCCGCATCCTTGCTAAGCGTGGACCATTTTTGGTTCTGCAAGACATGAAAGGTCGTATCCAGGCTTACGCGTCTAAAGATGTACAAAAAGAGCTGAAAGCCAAATATGGTCAGCTCGACATTGGCGACATCATTGGTGTGTCTGGTCCGCTGCACAAATCAGGTAAAGGCGATTTATATGTTGATATGGTCCACTATGAACTACTGACTAAATCGCTGCGTCCGCTACCAGAGAAATTCCATGGCTTAACGGATCAGGAAGCCAAGTATCGTCAGCGCTATGTTGATCTGATCACTAACATGGAAACGCGTGAGACCTTCCGTATTCGCTCTAAAGTGATTGAAGGTATTCGTCGCTTCCTGGCTGAGCGTGACTTTATGGAAGTTGAAACGCCAATGCTACAAGTGATCCCTGGCGGTGCAACGGCACGTCCGTTTGTGACGCACCACAATGCGCTGGACATCGACATGTATCTGCGTATCGCACCTGAGCTTTACCTGAAGCGCCTGGTGGTTGGTGGCTTTGATCGTGTATTCGAGATCAACCGTAACTTCCGTAACGAAGGCCTGTCGACTCGCCATAACCCGGAATTCACTATGATTGAATTCTATCAGGCATACGCAGATTACAAAGATCTGATGAACCTGACAGAAGACATGCTGCGTACCGTTGCACAGGACGTACTGGGTACGACCATTGTGACTAATACCGTTAAGAACGCAGAAGGCGAAGTTCTTGAAACCATCGAGTACGACTTTGGTAAAGCGTTTGAGCGCCTGTCTATGGCTGATGCGATCATCAAATATGGTCCGGACGCTGAAGCCTCTGCCCACATCTTTAAAGATCCAGAAAACCACTTTGAAGAGTTGGTGGCCTACGCGAAGAAAGTACACGTGAAGATCCCTGAAAAATGTGTATGGGGTGCCGGTAAATTTTTATGTGAAATCTTTGAAGAAACGGCTGAGCACAAACTGATCCAGCCGACTTTCATCACGGAATACCCGTGGGAAGTTTCGCCGCTGGCACGTCGTAATGACGAAAATCCGTTTATCACTGATCGTTTTGAATTCTTCGTAGGTGGACGTGAACTGGCAAACGGCTTCTCAGAGCTGAATGATGCAGAAGATCAGGCAGCGCGTTTTGCACGTCAGGTTGAAGAGAAAGACGCTGGTGACGACGAAGCAATGCACTTTGATGATGACTACATCCGCGCGCTGGAGTATGGCTTACCGCCAACGGCTGGTGAGGGGATTGGTATCGACCGTCTGGTGATGTTATTTACCGACTCTCCGACTATCAAAGACGTTATCCTGTTCCCGCATATGCGACCTCAGGCTGACTAGTCCGGTTACATTGAATGTACAATTGAGAAAAGCGCCTAAGGCGCTTTTCTTTTATCTATGTAAGACATATCTGCTAAACGTCAGCTGAGCTCTCAAT
Organism: Pseudoalteromonas rubra; assembly: GCF_001482385.1. Lineage (NCBI taxonomy): Bacteria > Pseudomonadati > Pseudomonadota > Gammaproteobacteria > Alteromonadales > Pseudoalteromonadaceae > Pseudoalteromonas > Pseudoalteromonas rubra. Next base: position 1,744,767 of record NZ_CP013611.1, on the reverse strand, counting down.
ATATTTATAAAACTTCAGTAAGAACAAGGGTTAGAAACAGAGAAGGTGTACCGAAGTGCTATTGGGAAATGGTTGCTAGTTGGGTACGAGTGGCATATCAGACTTTTTAGCCTATACTGCTTTGGTTATGAAAGGATGCAAATGAACTCAGACCATGTCGCAACAAAAATCAAAATCACAGCACGAACAAGCCAGGATGAATTATTGTCGTAGCTGTATCAGCGAATTTCAGCGTTTAGGCTATGTAGATGCCTTTATTGCTGAAGAAAGCACGCGTAAGCAAACTCTTTTGGACCACTATAATATACAGTCAGGCCCTAAAAGTGACTAATTTATGACAAAATAATCGACAAAGCGCCTTAAAATAGACCAAGCTGAACAATCTATCACCATACAGTGCTTTTTTACAAGAAAAGTATTTGACATATTTTCACGGTTCTATATTATACGCCCCACAAAGACGGAGAGGTGGCCGAGTGGCTGAAGGCGCTCCCCTGCTAAGGGAGTATAGGGTTTGTAGCCCTATCGAGGGTTCGAATCCCTCCTTCTCCGCCATTTATTAAAATGGTGCCTTTGTAATAAGACGGACGCGTAGCTCAGCTGGATAGAGTACCTGGCTACGAACCAGGCGGTCGGAGGTTCGAATCCTCCCGCGTCCGCCACTTTTCTTAAGTGGTTAAATAAAAAGAAGCACATATCAAGTGTTAAACATGATAAAACGGACGCGTAGCTCAGCTGGATAGAGTACCTGGCTACGAACCAGGCGGTCGGAGGTTCGAATCCTCCCGCGTCCGCCACTTTTCTTAAGTGGTTAAATAAAAAGAAGCACATATCAAGTGTTAAACATGATAAAACGGACGCGTAGCTCAGCTGGATAGAGTACCTGGCTACGAACCAGGCGGTCGGAGGTTCGAATCCTCCCGCGTCCGCCACTTCTCTTAAGTGGTTAAATAAAAAGAGGCACATATCAAGTGTTAAACATGATAAAACGGACGCGTAGCTCAGCTGGATAGAGTACCTGGCTACGAACCAGGCGGTCGGAGGTTCGAATCCTCCCGCGTCCGCCACTTCTTCTTCAAGAAGTGATCAATCAACCGACGAAAGTCGGTTTTTTTGTGTCTGAAATTTGGTGTGAGTTACTTCAGCTGGATAGAGTACCTGGCTACGAACCAGGCGGTCGGAGGTTCACTCTCCACAAAAGACGTCCCGCGTCCGCCACTTCTTCTTCAAGAAGTGAGCAATCAACCGACGAAAGTCGGTTTTTTTGTGTCTGAAATTTGGTGTGAGTTACTTCAGCTGGATAGAGTACCTGGCTACGAACCAGGCAGTCGGAGGTTCACTCTCCACAAAGGACGTCCCGAGCCCGCCACTTCTTCTTCAAGAAGTGAGCAATCAACCGGCGAAAGTCGGTTTTTTTGTGTCTGAAATTTGGTGTGAGTTACTTCAGCTGGATAGAGTACCTGGCTACGAACTCAGCGGTCGGAGGTTCACTCTCCACAAAAGACGTCCCGCGTCCGCCACTTCTTCTTCAAGAAGTGAGCAATCAACCGACGAAAGTCGGTTTTTTTGTGTCTGAAATTTGGTGTGAGTTACTTCAGCTGGATAGAGTACCTGGCTACGAACCAGGCGGTCAGGGCTCGATTTTTAAGATTTCTTCCGTCGTAAATATTTGCAAAGGTGAGCCATCGCACCGCACAATCTCGACACTGTTTGCTTTCCCCTGAGAACTTTTGTGCGCCAGACTATCCATGCTTTTCTGATGCTGATGATTATCATCAGTGTGCTCCTTTGCTCATTTCAAACACGGGCGATTGAGGTTGCTGCCGAACGCGGTGACCTGTACCTGCCAATGCTGGAAGGCAAACGGGTTGGTTTGGTGGTGAATCAAAGTGCACGAGTACGTGATCAACACTTGCTGGATTATCTGACAGACAATCAGGTGAATGTGGTCCAAATCTTTGCACCAGAGCATGGATTTCGGGGCAACAAAGGAGCAGGTGTTTACATCACGGATGGTAAAGACACAAAAACGGGCGTGCCAATTGTTTCCTTGTACGGTACAAACAAGAAACCAAAGCCAGCACAGCTGGCAGATATTGATATTCTGGTATTTGATATTCAGGATGTGGGTGTACGCTTTTATACCTACCTCAGCACATTGTTTCTGACGATGGAGGCGGCGCAGCAAAGTGGCGTCAGCTATCTGGTACTGGACCGGCCCAATCCGAATATTGCCTATGTCGATGGCCCGGTATTGGATGAACGTTTTCGCTCTTTTGTTGGTATGCTGCCTGTGCCCGTCTTGCATGGTATGACGCTGGGTGAGCTGGCCTTGATGAGTGTCGGTGAGGGGTGGTTAGACAGCAGTATAATGCTTGATCTGACGGTTATCCCGGTTGCCAGTTACAGTGCAAAGGATGACTATACGCTACCCATAGCGCCGAGCCCTAACTTACCTAACCAGCGCGCTATTTATTTGTACCCTTCGCTATGTTTATTTGAGGCGACGCGCGTTTCTGTGGGTCGAGGTAGTGATTTTCCGTTTCAGGTATTTGGTCATGATCATATCCGGCTTGGCACCTTGGCTTTTTCGCCACGTTCTATACCCGGTGCAGCCATGCACCCTAAGCTAAAAGGCAAAACGGTTTATGCCAGAGATTTACGCTATTCTCAGCAGCGCGGTCTGTCGTTAGACTGGTTAGTGCAGGCCTACAGTGCATTTGAGCAACACCCTGAGGCATTGATTAATTCACCGGGGTTTTTTGACAAACTGGCGGGAACGGATGTGATCCGCCTGGCACTGACACAGGGCTTGAAAGCACACCAGATAGAAGCCATCTGGGCGCAGGAAGTACAGGCGTTTAAGACACGCCGCCTGCCTTACCTGCTGTATGAGCGGGAATAAAACGATCTCAGTCGTTAAAAATCGCGCGCATATTATCATTTGCCCGCTCAACCCTGCGTTGCCAGTGCAAGTTAGACTGAGCCAGGGCAACAAAGAGCGTATCAATGAGGTAGCATTGGGATGCCCGGGTGAGTATCGCGCTGTGATTAACTGGCTCAGCCTCTTGTACGGTAAACAAGACATGCTCCGCCATTTCACTGAGCTGAGAGTCGCCGTAGCGCGTGATAGCACACAAACGGCACTCATTGCGTTTCGCCTGTTCGGCCAGTTTCAGAAGTGCTTTTGTCTGACCTGAATTGCTGATCACAACCAGCAGATCCTCTTTGCCCATCGACGCGACATAGCTGGCTGCATTATATTCATCGCTGTGACATACCGCAGAAATGCCTACTTTTTGTAGTTTAAAGGCAAAATCTTGCGCAACAGACCAGGATGCACCTTTGGCGCAGATCAGTACTTTGCGTGCCGCTTTTAAGGTCTGCACCGTGCGCTCAAATTCTGAGTCATTATTGAGTTTCTGAGTTGCACTCAGCGTTTTGTGTTGATTGGCGATGAGCTTTTCGCTGATATCAGCCAGCGAATCGCTTTGCTCAAACTGTGTGGAGCGAGATGCCTGCTCGGAAGTTTGCTCATTCAGTGCATCCACAACCGCGAGTTTGAAAGCCGGAAAACCCCGGTACCCCAATTTTTGTGCAAACTTTACGACACTGGACTGACTGACGCCGGCAGCCTTGGCCAGTTCAATGGACGACAAGGTGCGGATCTGGGTCCCCGAATTTAGGGTAAAGTCGGCGAGTTTTGCCTCACTTTGTGAGAGAGTTGGCCTTAATGCCTTTATTTTAATAAAAGTAGACATGCGCTTCACTTGGTAACCTGTACTGACAGAGATGTCCATATTATAGGTTCAAAGTGAACAATGTAATAGATCAGAAAGATATATTATTGCGCTTTTTAATCTGGTTGGTACCTAAAAAAGTTCTTTTTGTTGCGTTTGTAAATTCAGCTGCGAAAAGCTTGGTTTTTTCCCCGCAACTAATTAAGCTAACAGGTTTACAGCCTGATCTAATAATTAGTAATAGGGAACCTATGTCCTGGTATTCGATTTTACCGCCTTTGATAGCCATTGCCGTGGTGTTTTGGCGCAAAGAGGTCATTGTGGCGCTTATCCTGGCGTTGATCTCGTCGGAATTTCTGCTCGCGCTAAACGGTGGTGGTAACGCGCTATTTTCCACCTTTATTAATAGTATTGAGCGCATCGTGAGCGTTGCCACCTCTCCCGGAAACAATCGAATTTTGCTGTTTAGTATCGTGATTGGTGCGCTACTGGCTTATATCAGGGAATCAGGTGGCGTCGGTGCGACAGTAAATAAACTGCTGAACATTGGCGTTGCCAAAAGCAAGCGTCAGGTTGGTCTGCTGACCATGTTCACGGGGATGGCCGTGTTTATTGAGTCTAACATGAGTGTGCTGACCTCAGGGATCGTATCCCGGGGACTGTTTGATAAATTCAAAATGAGTCGCGCACGTTTGGCTTATATTATCGACAGCACCAGTGCCCCTGTGTGTATTCTGATTCTGCTAAATGGCTGGGGCGCGTATGTGTTGGGTCTGTTGAGTAATTATGAGCTGGAGCAATCGGCGGTCAGTATTTTGTGGGGCAGTGTGGCATTTAATTTTTATGCCATCATTGCATTGTTGATAGTGTTTTACACCATAGTATTTGACAAAGTACATGGCCCAATGAAAGTGGCAGAACAGGCGCTGGCAAAGCAGGACCAGGAAATAGACAAAGGGCCGGCTGCCAGTAAAGCGCGCTTTATGTTAGTGCCATTGGCGACACTTATCATCAGTATGCTGGGTTTTATGTTGTGGACTGGTGGGGGGGAACTGGCTCAAGGCAGTGGCTCTAAATCGGTTTTGTATGCCACAGTATTGGCAACGGCGGTAGCCTACTTACTGCTGCTCAAAGCTCGTCATTTTACGCATCAACAGCTGGTTGATGTGGGCTTCAAAGGTATGGGAGAACTGCTGCCTTTGGTGAGTATCGTATTGTTGTCACTGACGCTGGGGGCAAGTTTAAAAGAGTTAGGCACTGGGGTGTTTGTTGCCTCTTTAGTGGGAGATTACTTACCGGTTTACTTCATTGTGCCTGTGTTGTTTTTAACTGGCGCCGTGATGTCGTTTACGACGGGCACGTCCTGGGGCACTTTTGCCATTCTTATCCCGATAGGCGTGCCATTGATCCAAACCTTGGGGCTGCCACCATCGCTGGTTGTCGGCGCAATTCTCAGCGGCGGCATTTTCGGCGATCACTGCTCACCGATTTCAGATACCAGCGCCGTGTCAGCGCTGGCATCTGGCTGCGATCTGCTGACTCACGTGAAAACGCAACTGCCTTATGCGATGGTCGGTGGTGTATTGGCCCTGATCAGCTTCTTCGTTGCCAGTATCGTAATGATTTAAATATCGTCTTTTGCCAGCCTTGCTCTGAGGCTGGCGAGGTTAAGGACAGGCATATACTTTGCCAGGAGCTGCTGCGATGGTCGTTAAGTGGCCATCCGTATTTTTATCCAGCGCTAACATCTGTCCTGGTGACATGCCTGACAACATTACGTCGTCTTGCAGTGCTGCGAGCACTGAATGTTTAATTTCCAAAAGCGTTTTGTTGCGGCAGTCGGCAACAAACCAGGTATTGGCGTCACTGTGCACCAGTCGTCCATAAAAGCGTTGCTCGCTAAGTTGTTGATGCTGTTGTTTAAATTGCTTATCTAAAGTCTGCTTTTGGGCCCGAAGCTGAGTAACGTAGTGGCCCTGTTCGACACTGTGAGTTTCAACCTGTTCATAATCATCAAAACTCAGGGCGTATAAAGCTTGCGCCGATTGCTGGCGCTGCTCCTGAGATAGCATGACTGTCGCCAACACCATGAGTGCCCCGCATGCTAAAACCCACTGGCCTCTTTGCCACCAGCTTATCTGTTTCGCGCTGGTATTGGCTGCGCGACACACTTGCTTGAGCTGGCGCTGCTCAAGTGCCGAAGGCCTGTGCTGTTGCTTCGCGTGTTGATAGGCCTGCTTGAGCCGATCTGCCTGCGATTTGTCACTCATCATCTTCTCCTAATACGTGCTTAAGCGCTGTGCGGGCATAACGCAGGCGCGTTTTTATGGTTTCTTGCGGGGCGTCAGTGATACTGGCGATTTGTTGCAAGGAAAAACCTTCCAGTTGCAGGCTTATGGCTTCTTTTTGCTGTAGTGGCAGTAATAAAATCGCATCGTACAAGGATTGATGTGACCGTACACTGTGCTCTGCCGGAACAGATAGCTGCTGTTCCGTGTGTTCCATATAGGTCAGCCGGTTTTGTTTTCGCAACTCGTCGATCAGCGCGTTTCGGGCCAGCTTGAATAAAAAGGCTTTCGGTGCCTGGCTGGTATGATAGGCCTGACGTTTTTCAACGACGGTTAGCCAGGTTTTCTGACATACGTCTTTGGCCAGTTCGCTGTCACCTTGGGTCAACAAAAAGTGATATAAATCGTGATTATATTTGTCTATCGCCAGTTCCAGGTACTTGTTGTCTCCGCTCAATTTAAACTCATATAAAGGGTCGGCAGGCTCGGATTCGTTTGCCGACAGCCAGTTTTTCAAAGCAAGTAGCATAGGCAGGTCCTTGTTTTTATTGTTTGGTGCCTGGTTGCACCAGGAAAATAAACCCGGTGCCCAGTCTAGATATTAATTCTGGTTTAGCTTGAACTCCAGCACGACTTTTTGTCCGGGCAGTCGCTGGGGCTGACCATTCACGACTTGAGGGCGGTATTTCCAGCGCTTTAAGGCTTTTAATGCCTCACGGTTGAATACACGTTTAGGTTCAGCATTAGCGACTCTGGCATCGACTACTTCGCCTGTTTCAGAAATTGTAAAATGCAGTTCAACCCACCCCTCCATGCCATCACGTGCAGCGACAGTCGGGTAACGAGGCTCAATTCTGACGATGGGCGTTGCCTGCATATCGGTTGGTTTCATCGATGAGCCCATTTGTATAGGGCCTGTTTCGACGACCGGCGCACTGCCAAGCCCGTTTAACGCCACGGTTGGCGTTTCTGCATTCACCGTTGGTTTAGGCGGGGCTTTTGGCACTGGTTTAGGCGGTGGCGGCAGTTTTTGGATCGTTTCAACAGGCGTATCTTGCTTTACTTCGGGAAGAAAAACGGGTGTATAGGTAATGGGGGCTTGTTTAAACTCCAGATCCTGACTGATTAAGTGCTGCATAAAAGCGAAGGCAGCAAAAGTTACTCCACAGGCCCCCAAAAACGACAATAATACCTTATTCAGGGTCTGGTAAGGGCGAGGCGGTTGTTCTGCTAGAAATTGACCGTTCATAAGCATGCTCCTTGATGATTTATCAGTAAAACGGTACTGAGGTCAAAAAGGGGTGAACTAGTTAGCGTTTTTTTTCCCGATTACGTTAGAATGCGCAAAATAACTGAACAGACCTACCTGATTACCTGGTCATCATTACAGGCTAAGCGGGGCGTAACAGCCTAGCCTGCGTGATAGTTTTACAGTATGTGGGAGAAAAGATGCAATTACTGGACATAGATAAAGCACGTTACAGAAAACACCTGAACATAGTGATCGCGGCCTGTATTGCGGCCCTGGTCGCTGGCAGCTTAGGGTTTGCCCGGATTTTGATTGTTGCTTTCCCGGATCCGGATGGGAGTCACTTCCATTGGAACCTCACAGGGGTTGTGTTGACGTGTGTGATAATCGCTGCGGTACTCAAACAAGTGCAGTATCACCCGTTCATGTATGAAGTGAACTATGTCTGGCAGCTCAAACAGGCGCTGAATAAGGTTACCCGAAAAATGGCCAAAGTTAAGGTGGCCGCACAGCAGGGCGATGTGGATGCCATGCTTGCCATGCAGTTTAGTTACAGTGGTTCGCGTCAATTATGGCAGCTTGACGATAATACGTTGACGATGGAAGAGCTGGGCATCTGGCAGGCAGAGCTCGATGTGCTGACCAAGCAATATCAGGTAACACTCGATTTGGCCCGGTACGACTCGGCCTTGTTAGATAAGTTCTGAGGGCGATTCAATAAGAAAGGTGGCTCAGTCAGAGTAATGCTGAGCCATGCAACTGTGCTCAATTGGAATAAAAGGTAAAGTTATTCCTGGAGGTCTTTTTAATGCTGTACATTGCGACGTCAGCACATTCCACCAGGCCTTTTAGATTTTCTGCATGCTGAGGGAAGTGTGCAATACCGATACTGGCACCCACCACCAGTTCGGTCAGTCCTTCACGATGTTCAAATGGCATAGGCTGATTGATTGCTTCGAGCAATGTTTGAGCAAGGCGTGTAAGCTCTTGTTGGGTGATATCCATCCGGGCAATCAAAAATTCATCTCCTCCCCAGCGACAAACCAGATCAGTGGTGCCCATAATGTTAGATAATTGACTGGCTACGTGTTTGAGCAGTGCATCTCCGGCGTTGTGACCATAAACATCGTTAATTGGTTTAAATTTGTCTAAGTCTATGAGCAGCAGGCTAAATGTACATTGATTATCTATCCAGTCAAGTAACATGAGCTCGGCACCATAGCGATTATACAGCCCTGTAAGGCTGTCCCTTTGCGCACGCTTGTTGAGCTGGTTGAGCATGGTCTTGCGTAGAGTAATATCGGCAAGGAACACCTGAAAGTACCATTTTCCGTCGCTGAGTGTATTAAGTACGATAATGCTCAACCATACTGTGGTTTGAGTTAGTGGATTAATGAACTCAAATTCAGACTGCATCACCTGTTTTTGTTTGATGCTGTTTTCAGTGAAGGTGTAGAGAATATCCGGGGTTTTACAGTACAACCCGAGATTTTCAGGAAATCGCTCGTCTATGTCTATGCCCATGCCAACCAGTAGATCTTTTGCTGCATCGTTGATCAACAAAATATCGCCTTCGTCTTTTACCAGTAAGGTGGGCGAAGACGACTGCTCAAACATCAACCGAAAGCGTTTTTCCAGTTCCACGACTTCTGCTCTGAGACTTCGCTCTTGTTCAAATAGCACTTCGGCTTTGTCCAGCAGGGTGTTGATCCCCAGCTCAATACGGCCTATCTCATTATGTTGAGGGTGTTTGTCTACTCTTAGGCGCTGAGCACTGCCCGGGAGAATTTTCGCTAATTGTTTGCCGACATGATTCAGTGGTCGGGTAACTTGCCAATAAACTAGGGCCATCAGTAAGATTATGATGGGCAAGATCACGACCAGCATGGTTCTGACGCCGCCCAGTGCGATATTTTGCGCGTTCTGTTCAATGATTTGGGTATTTGGCGCGATATGTATTAAGCCGATGTGCTCGGATAGAAAAAAAGGGTTAACCAGTTCGATTTGAATGCTGCCCGGACCACTGTGTAAGATGCTCTTGGCCAGCAAAGTATCTTTACTTACGAGTGCAGCTGATAAAATAACATCGTTGCTCACTAACCCATTAACGACTTCCGTGGCGAGGTCTTTGTCTTCAAGATAGGCGGCAATAGACGCAGTGGACGACACGGTTTTCCCTATTTGCATAACCGTATCGCTGGCACGGGCCAGCTCTTCATCAAATACATGCCGATAATATAGTTTTGCGTAGATCACACTGAAAAGTAGCGTCACCAGACTCAGTAAAAGAGTTAGCCGTGTGATTAAGCTGTGTTTATTGAACAAAACGATACACCACTTTAACGTCCTCAGTAACTGTAGTTGCAGGCACATAACCTATTGCATCGGGCGTAGATGCGACTTCTTCAAGTATAGCGTCGATTGATTGATGTGCTTGTGGAAAAGAGGCCTTACCACTAAATTTTACCTGTGACCAGTATGCATTTATCTGATTAATAGGCCGTCCTGTTAACGAAGTCAGAAAAAAAGTACGTAAAGGATGTCCCTGCTCATAGTCTAGGACCTTAGCCAAGGTACCGTCCGGAAAGGCGGTGTATTTGCCCATATAGAGATCAACCAGCTGATGCTGGGAGATCTGCTGATTAGGATTGTCTTTGTGTACAATCACCACCAAAGGGTCAGTTGCGCCAGCGGTAAAGCTGGTGAACAGCATCACACTTAAGATCAGTCTGAAGAATACTCTCAGCCTTGCTAGATTACGCTGAATACTTGATAGTACTTGTCGCCGCATCAGAACACCCAATTCAGACTGAGTCCAAGTGACTGAAAATACCTATCATGATCTCCAGACGATAAGTTCTTGTGAAGGTAAAAGGCCGATGGTAAGTGGTTGGCCTGGGTGTGATCAAGTTGGATTTTCGCTGCTAGCGTAGAAGTCAGAACGCGTCGCCAGCTTATCGACCAGGTATGCTGATCTATCAGGTAAAAATTGGTGTGACGTATCACGCCATGATAGAGCGCATCGAGCTGGGGCGTAGTCACTAAAGGTCCAGGATCAACACGGTTGTTAGATTTTGCTGCACTGAGTGTCAGTAACCAGGTGTCGTCATCGTGGTGTGTGCCGACACTGATGTAGCCTGCTTTTAAATGATTGAGCACCTCAGAATCTGAGTCGATATAGGCGAGCTCACTTTGTAAAATCCAATGGCTATCATCGTAGTGGGCTCCGAGCGTAAAGTAATTAAATCGTTTGCCTTTTATGAGCAAGGATTCAATGAGTGCCTGGCGTGTCGGCCAGATGACGCTCGGTATTTGCTGTATAGCGCTGAGTAATTGAATCTGCTGTTCATTCGTGTTGCCGGCTTGGGTAGTGGTAAAATTGCTTCGCAGCAGCCAGTTTTGGGTTTGCAGCGACAGGTTCATGCCATATATAGATTTCAGCTCAACATCCCAGATAAAATCCTCGTCACTGATTATCGGTGCGTTTGAACGTCCGGCGAACAATTTGTAAGTCAGGACACTTTGTTCAAGTGGATAGGTATAAGTGACATCAATGCCATCCAGATTCTGATGTGGCACAACCGCGTAAAACTCAGTGGGTGGGTGGCCGTAGTTAAATGCAAAGCCAATATCCCGATACTCCGTCATCATATAGAGATCGAGGCCTGTACGGCCAATGCGAAATTGCCAGTTAGGTGTCAGGGTGTAGCGAGCAAAAGCCATCTGAATGAGGTAATCAAGCTTGTATTCTTTGCGCTCTTTGAGTACGGTTTGCGCCACCCACTGCAGTTGCGAAGACGATTGCCATTCGAACTGTAAGCCAATGGAGGAGTTGGCAAAGCTGGGCTCACCTAAATAGCTGGCGTCGGGCTGCGAGATCACATGCCGGATCCCGGCCGTCTGAGAGTTACTTATGTTGATATCTAATGTGGCAAAGCCATCTACTTTTAACTGATCTGCCTGCGAAGGTAGCGCAAGGCACCAGATCAGGGATAAAAACATCACAATTTTCGAGCGCATCAGTTACCATTACGATATTATTTAAGTAGAAAATGCACAAGTGCGATTGGCACTGGGCAATTCTGATATCAAATCCGCTTAATTAAGCAGCCAATCTTACAATGAGGAACGTTCGGCAATAACGCAGTAAAAATTTGCTATTTATTTGTTATAAATGAGAAATTTTTAATCTGTAGCTGCCTGATAGATGCGCTCTAATTGGTTGTAAATTAGTCAGGTTTGATATTGATAGCTTAGCGGTGATCGGTGTATTTTCCAGTATTTAGTCTGAGGACTTGTAACTGGGTGACTTAGCCACCATATAGTCAGTTACAGTATTTTTTGTGATATTATCACATCTTTGCAATTAGGTATTTTAGTAGTCGTGGCACAAGTAAGAGCAAGAGTTGAGCTGAATGTTGGGCAGCGTAGTCATATTCCCGCAGAAATCGTCTCATTTGAAGGGTTACAAGACGGCCAGGAACACGTTGCCCTGGTGTTTAATCGTGCCGATAGCAAGCAGCCAGTACCGCTGATTAGAATGCACTCAGAATGTTTAACGGGTGATGTATTTCATTCTTCACGGTGTGATTGTGGTGAACAGCTTAATGAAAGCATCGAAGCGATGCATCAGCAGGGCGGTGTGTTGCTATATTTGCGTCAGGAAGGCAGAGGGATAGGGCTGTATAATAAGATCGACGCATACGTGCTACAGTCACAAGGCATGAATACCTATGAAGCGAATAATCACCTCGGGTTCGATGATGACTTACGTGACTTTTCGGATGCGGTACTGATGTTGCAGGCACTTGGTCTGGACCACGTTCGCCTGATGACCAATAACCCCCGTAAGCTAAATGCACTCAGAGATGCCGGGATTGAGGTTGAGGAAGTGGTGGGCACGCATGCGCATGTTAAAGTGGGTGTGGCCGGCAACAAAAATTACCTTGAGACCAAAGTAAAACATGGCTCGCACACGTTAGATATAAAGAAGATCAAAAAGCCGGATGAAATCTAGGCCGCTGGCAACCCTCTGGTCGGTCGGTTTTGTCGATTGGCCAGATTCGACTCAGATGTTGTAGGTAACGAGTTGAAATTTCCCCCATCTGACCTTTTAAGTCCTTCCTTGACCCAGTATAATCGGTCTGTTTCACAATGAATTGATGAATATGCCAACAGAATTTAAAACGTTTACCGCAGGGTTTGGCTTGCAATGGCTTAAAGCCGGATGGATTATTTTCAAGTCTCAACCTTTTACCTTTGTCATGATGTACCTACTCATGGTTGTTGTGAGTCTGGTGCCTTTTGTCTTTCCGCCATTGCAGCTCGCGGCTGTACTGGTGTCGCCTTTTCTGACCGCAGGTTTTTATCTGGCAGTGGTGAAAAAACAGCAGGGTGAGGCGATTACACTGGCCGACATCTTAGTGCCTTTTTCAACTAAAGGCCGCCGTCTTAATTTGTTTCGCTTTGGTTTGTACCAAATGGGGGTTGCGCTGTTACTGAGTGCGTTACTGGGCGTATTGTTTGGTCCTGCACTGGAAGTATTACAGAATGTGAGTGAGCACAGTGATCAAGCGCAAGTGCTGGCGCAGGTCATGGCGCAGATAACCATTGCAGATATAGCGATTTTTGTTGTTATACAATCGCTGGCGATGATGGCCTTTGCCTATGCGCTACCGCTGGTATTTTTCCGCGATGAACCCCGTATTATTCAGGCGATGAAACAGTCTTTGTTGGTGTTTTATCACAATATGGCTCCGTTGACTGTATTTGGGGTTTTGGTGGCGCTATTAATGCTGCTATCTGTTCCCATGTCGCTGGTACCACTGTTGGTGGTGATGCCCATTGCCTACATCGGGTTTTTTATCTCGTTTCAGGCCATGATGTCTGTCTCTGAGCCGCCTGCATCAAGTGACGATACACCGCCGCAGCAGCAACAGCAAAACGGCCGGTTTGACGCCTGATGGAACAACAAGAGCATGAAAAAAAGCTGAAGAATTATGCGCTATGGCTTTTGTCCAGGCAGGAGTATTCCCGTCAGCTAATTGCTCAGAAGTTACGGGTAAAAGAGGCAGAAGAGACGTATATCACACGTTTACTTGACTGGCTTGAATCGCTTGGCTATCTCGACGATAAGCGCTATTGCGCCAGTTTCTTGTCACAACAAGTGGCCAAGGGACTCGGTGAAAAACGTGTTATGATGGATGCGCAGCGCAAAGGTGTCGACAAATCATATTTACAGCACTTAATAGAAGAACAAGAAGTCGACTGGTTTAGCGTAGCGTTGCGTGCCTACGAGAAAAAGTACAGCCGGTCGGCAACTCAATTGGATTATAAAGAGAAGTCAAAACGAATTCGCTACATGATGTCGCGCGGATTTCGTTATGACGAAATAGATTATGCTATCGAGGCACACTCACACGGTGAGTAATGCCTGTCACTACAGCAGCAATAAAGGGTAATGAGCACATGCAGCAGATGACGACCGCACAGATAAGGCAGAGCTTTCTTGACTACTTTGCCAAACAACAACACCAGGTGGTGCCTTCAAGTTCACTGATCCCAGGTAATGACGCTACGTTGTTATTTACCAATGCCGGTATGGTGCAGTTTAAAGATGTGTTTCTGGGCGGGGAAAAGCGTCCTTATAACCGGGCGACCAGTTCACAGCGCTGTGTGCGTGCAGGGGGTAAACACAACGACCTGGAAAATGTTGGGTATACTGCGCGTCACCACACCTTTTTCGAAATGCTAGGCAACTTTAGCTTTGGTGATTACTTTAAGAAAGATGCCATTCGCTTTGCCTGGGAGTTTCTGACTGAAGAAATCAAACTACCCAAAGACAAACTCCTGGTCACTGTTTACCACAATGACGAGGAAGCCTATGACATTTGGTCAAAAGAGATGGGTGTTCCGGAAGATAAAATCATTCGTATCGCGACCTCGGATAATTTCTGGTCGATGGGTGATACTGGTCCATGTGGTCCTTGTTCAGAAATATTCTTTGACCATGGTGAAGAGATCTGGGGTGGACCGCCAGGGTCGCCAGAAGAAGATGGAGATCGTTTCATCGAAATCTGGAACCTAGTCTTCATGCAATACAACCGGCATGCCGATGGCACCATGGAGCCGCTACCTAAACAGTCGGTCGACACCGGCATGGGTCTTGAGCGTATTTCTGCGATCATGCAAGGCGTGCATTCAAACTATGAAATTGACCTGTTTCAGGCGTTGATTGCGGCGGCTGCGAAGGTAACGGGCGCACAAGATCTGGAAGATAAGTCACTGCGCGTTATCGCGGACCATATCCGCTCTTGTGCGTTTTTGATTGCTGATGGTGTGATGCCATCTAACGAAGGGCGTGGTTATGTACTACGTCGTATCATTCGTCGTGCTGTTCGTCATGGTAATAAATTAGGTGCTAAGGGCGCATTCTTCCACCAGTTGGTGAGCGCATTGAGTGAGCAAATGGGTGAAGCTTACCCTGAGCTGGTTAAACAAGGTGCCATCATCGAGAAGGTACTGCGTATTGAAGAAGAGCAGTTTGGTAAGACACTAGACCGCGGTCTGGCTATCCTGGAAGAGCACCTAGCTTCATTAGAAGGCGATGTGATCCCGGGTGATGTTGTGTTCAAATTGTACGATACCTATGGCTTCCCGGCAGATTTGACTGCAGATGTGGCACGTGAACGCTTTATGACCATCGATGAACGTGGCTTTAAAGAGTGCATGGAAACACAGCGTAAGATGGCTCAGCAGGCGGGTAAGTTTGGTGCCGATTATAACGAGCAGCTGAAATCTGAGAAGTCATCTGACTTTAAAGGCTACGATGCGACACACTACACCGGCACTGTGGTGGAGCTGTTCAAAGAAGGTCAGTCTGTTTCTGTGCTTGAGGAAGGCGACAGCGGCATTGTGGTGTTGGATCGCACGCCGTTTTACGCTGAGTCAGGTGGTCAAGTTGGAGATACCGGTAGCCTGAAAGTCGCGGCTGGAGAGTTTGTTGTAACAGATACGCAAAAACTCGGCAATGCCATTGCCCATCATGGTCGTGTGACAGGCCGTATTGGCGTTAATGACAAGGCCGATGCGCAGGTTGATGCAGCCCGTCGTGAAGACATCAAGAAAAACCACACTGCAACGCACATTTTACATGAAGCTCTGCGTCAGGCATTGGGTGAGCATGTTGCACAGAAAGGCTCACTGGTCATGGCTGATAAACTGCGCTTTGACTTTTCTCACTTCGAAGGGGTGAACAAAGCGCAATTGCGTGAGATTGAGGATGCTGTGAATGCACAGATCCGCACTAACTTCGCGCTAAATACCGAATTAATGGACATAGACGCGGCGAAAGAGAAGGGCGCCATGGCGCTGTTTGGCGAGAAGTACGACGATGAAGTACGTGTTGTGTCGATTGGTGACTACTCTATTGAGCTGTGCGGTGGTACACACGTGTCTCGTGCTGGCGACATTGGTCTGTTCAAGATTGTCTCTGAAGGCGGTATTGCTGCAGGTGTGCGTCGTATCGAAGCGGTAACCGGTGCTGAGGCCATTGCTTACGTAGCTAATCAAGAGCAAACGCTAGCCGAAATTGCAGCCTTGGTGAAAGGCGATAACAGCAGTGCGCTGGACAAAGTGGCGGCCCTGATTGAAAAAGCCAAAGGGTTAGAAAAGCAGGTGTCTCAGCTTAACGATAAATTGGCAAGTGCTGCTGGTGCGTCATTACTCGAGTCTGCGACAGACATCAATGGCATTAAAGTGTTGATTGCGAATGTAGCCGGTACAGAGTCCAAAGCGTTGCGTGGTATGGTCGATGACCTGAAGAACAAGATGGGTTCAGGGGTTATCGCTCTGGGTGTAGCAAATGGTGACAAAGTCAGCCTGATTGCTGGTGTCACTAAAGACTTGGTTGGTCGTGTGAAAGCCGGTGAACTGGTGAACCATATGGCTGCACAAGTAGGTGGTAAGGGCGGTGGCCGTCCTGATATGGCCCAGGCTGGCGGTTCAGAACCACAAAATCTGGACGCCGCATTGGCCAGTGTTTCAGCGTGGCTGGCTGAGAAAACTCAGTAACACGTGGCACTGATTGTTCAAAAGTTTGGTGGCACTTCGGTCGGCTCGATTGAGCGCATCGAAGCTGTCGCTGACCTGGTGGTTAAGACCCGACAAGCTGGCCATCAGGTGGTGGTTGTGTTGTCCGCTATGTCAGGTGAAACTAATCGTCTGATTAATCTGGCCACACAGATAGACGCGCAACCTAGCCCCAGAGAGCTCGATGTGCTGCTGACCACCGGTGAGCAGGTATCTATCGCATTATTGGCAATGGCCATCATTAAACGGGGCCATTCCGCCATCAGCTTACTGGCCGATCAAGCCGGTATTGTTACTGACAATATGTTTGGTCGTGCCCGCATTGTTGATATAGATACTTCACGTTTACGTCAAGAGCTGCAACAGCACCATATCAGTATCATTGCCGGCTTTCAGGGCCGTGATCTTGAGGGTAATATCACTACTTTAGGACGAGGCGGGACGGACACCAGCGCCGTTGAAATTGCTGCCGCGTTGGGGGCTGACGAGTGCCAGATTTACACCGATGTAGACGGTGTTTATACCTGTGATCCCCGTATCGAACCAAAAGCGCGCCGCATGGCCCGGGTTACGTTCGAGGAAATGTTGGAGCTTGCAAGCCTGGGCGCCAAAGTGTTGCAGATCCGCTCTGTCGAAGCGGCTGGACGTTATACCTTACCATTACGTGTTTTATCTACCTTTAAACCAGATGCCGGGACCTTGATTACTTACGAGGAAAGCCCCATGAATAAGAAAGTGGTATCGGGGATTGCGCATCAAAAAGATGAATGTCTGTTGATAGTTAAACAAGCATCTGACAGCCCCACAACCCTGGCTAAAATCTTGTCACTTTTTGGTGAATATGCGATAGAAGTCGACATGATCAGTCAAATGAATCAACATACTGGCAAAATAGACTATGCTTTAACTGTGCACAGCAATGATCATCTGCAGGCGCTGGATTTGCTCAGGACGCATCAGCACACGTTTGGCGCAGTTGAAATCGTTAGTAACACAGCGGTTGTAAAAATCTCAGCGGTAGGGGTGGGTTTAAAGTCGCACTCTGCGAACGTCGGCACATTCTTTTCGGCGCTGGCAGCAGAGAATATTTCACCTCTGTTAGTTGCAACCTCGGAAATAAAGATTTCAGTATTAATCGATGAGCGATACCTTGAGTTGGCTGTACGTGCTCTGCATGACGCTTTTAAACTGGAAAGTGACGTTTAGGCAATAATTTTGCTTACTTTTACGGAAACTTTTCATTAAAATGACCAAGACGCGGAATCTTTTAAATTTTGGAATAACAGGAGCAAGAGAATGCTAATTCTAACTCGCCGTGTAGGCGAAACTCTAATGATAGGTGATGAAGTAACTGTAACCGTATTAGGTGTTAAAGGAAATCAAGTTCGTATTGGCGTTAACGCCCCTAAAGATGTTTCTGTACACCGTGAAGAGATCTACATGCGTATTCAGGCTGAAAAGTCTAACCCGACTACGGGTAATATGTAATACCTGATTCCCGGACAACAGCCCGGTAGAATTCGAAAAGGTAGCCACTCAGTCGTGGCTATTTTTTTTGCTCAAAATAAACTCTAAGGCTTCTGCGGAGAGGGCTTTTTTAGAGATGTACTGGTTTGTACCCGCGCGCACCAGCACTACACCCAGCTGGGTTTCTGCTACCTTATTCACCTCTGACCAGAGGATCTGATACGATTTATAAGGATTGGTTGCCGTGATCCCCTGCGCGTCAATTTGTAGTGTTATCTTGCTACCACTGGCCCGCGTCACCATTTGCCTAGCTACCCACCAGGGGCGTCGATAGTAATGCGCAATACACTCCAAAACGGCAAGTAAAATCAAAAAGTTGCCTAGGTAGGCGTTGTCCAGGCCATAGATGGAAACACAGCCTAAAACAAATAAAAATGCCACCAGGGCATACTTAGGCTTACTGACATTGCTGTAAGGCAAAGATTGATCAAAACACTCACGGAAGTAATCTTTATCCAGTGTAAACTCGCAGTGAAACACGCACATAACTCCAGTTATTTCATTTCCCCATTATACCCTGAATTGGGTAGCTTGCGCAGACTTTACGTAAACGGCAGATCGCTGCCAAAGGTGTTTGTTAACATGTCCTAAAAAACTACTTTTGGTCATACCAATTGTATGTTTCTGTTGAGGGGAAGTCTGTGGGTGAATATTTTTTATGCCACCTGCCTATTTCCGCTAAGTATCTTGACTATTTTTCATATTTATTTGGCTGTTTTCATTAAATTTTCATTTGGATTATCGTAACAGTTTGAAATCTAGTATTAATTCTTATTGGTAATACCAATTTACACGCTGGTTTACAAAGCAGTCGGGTTTGTTATGATGGTTGCATAATTATCTATAAATTGTGGCTATCTATTGTATCTGCATGATGCCACGCAAAAAAATGTTAACAACAAGGGGAGAGCAGAGATGGACATAACCGCCTTACTGGCTCAGGCAGCCAGCTTAATGCTGACCGGAATGGTCGGGGTGTTTGTATTTTTGTCTATTTTGATTGTTGCGGTGAAGGGGCTATCTAAATTTGCCGCGCCAAAAGAAGCGCAAACACAGCCCAGCTCAAGGGCAACCAGATCGCAGGCTTCAGACGCCGGAAAAATACCAGGCGAGCATCTGGCCGCGATTAGCGCAGCGATTTCGCAATACCGTAATCAGCACTTCCAATCAGAAAAATAATTCAAGGGGTCACTTATGTCACAGCTCAAACTTACAGAATTGGTACTACGCGACGCACATCAGTCGTTACTGGCCACACGTATGCGCCTGGAAGATATGTTGCCCATTGCTGAGCAATTGGATCAGGTTGGTTATTGGTCAGTCGAATCCTGGGGTGGGGCGACTTTTGATGCCTGTATTCGTTACCTGGGCGAAGATCCCTGGTATAGGATCCGCGCTTTGAAAGAAGCGATGCCAAACACCAAGCAGCAGATGCTGTTGAGGGGACAAAACCTGCTGGGCTATCGTCATTACGCTGACGATGTTGTTGAAAAGTTTGTTGAGCGTGCCCATCACAACGGTGTTGACGTGTTCCGTATCTTCGATGCGATGAATGATGTACGTAACCTGGAAACGGCTATTCGTGCTGCGATTAAGGTTGGTGCACATGCACAGGGCACTATCTCGTATACGGTAAGTCCGGTACATACCCTGGAGATGTGGTTAGCACAGGCGAAACAACTTGAGCAAATGGGATGTCATTCAATCTGTATCAAAGACATGGCAGGGCTACTGAAACCTTATGACGCAGAAGTTCTGATCCGCGAACTGAAGAACACGGTGTCTGTGCCGATTGCCATGCAATGCCACGCTACGACGGGTTTGAGCACAGCGACCTACCAAAAAGCGGTTGATGCGGGCATTGATATGCTGGATACCGCGATTTCTTCAATGAGCATGACTTATGGTCACAGTGCCACTGAAACCTTAGTGTCGATTGTGGAGGGGACTGAGCGAGACACCGGGCTGGATTTATTGCAGCTTGAGGAGATAGCGGCTTATTTCCGCGATGTCCGTAAAAAGTATGCGGCCTTTGAGGGCAGTCTTAAAGGTGTAGATGGTCGTATTTTATCGGCACAAGTACCAGGTGGTATGTTGACCAATATGGAAAATCAGCTCAAAGAGCAAGGGGCTGATGACCGTTTAGATGAGGTACTCAAGGAGATCCCATCTGTACGCCAGGATCTGGGTTATTTGCCATTGGTGACACCAACCTCTCAGATTGTTGGTACTCAGGCTGTACTGAATGTGTTGACCGGAGAGCGCTACAAGTCCATCACCAAAGAAACGGCGGGTGTACTTAAAGGTGAATATGGTAAAACACCAGCGCCGGTTGAGGCTGCGCTGCAACAGCGTGTGTTGGACGGCGCACAAGCTATCACTTGTCGCCCTGCTGATTTGATTGAGCCTGAGTTAGCTGAGCTTGAGCGTGACTTAGTTGAAAAAGCAAAAAGCCTGGATATTGCGCTGAGTGAAGCGGTGATTGATGATGTGCTGACTTATGCCTTGTTCCCACAAGTTGGTCTTAAATTCCTGCAAAATCGTGACAACCCGGCGGCATTTGAACCTAAACCCGAGTTGGTTCAGCCGACTCAACCTGCCCCTGTGCCCGCTCAGGTGAGTAAACCTCAACAAGAACGTTACAGTGTGCAAGTGGAAGGTAAGGTATATAACGTGGTGGTTGCACCTGGCGGAGAACTCAAAGAAGTTGAGGTTAAGGACAGCGAGCTAATGCCCCAGTCGGCCTCGATCAGCAGCGGTGAAACGCTGAATGCACCGCTGGCAGGTAATATTTTTAAACTGCATGCCCGACAGGGTGATGTAGTCGAGCAGGGCGATCTGGTATTGATCATGGAAGCGATGAAAATGGAGACCGAAGTGCGTGCTACGCATAGCGGTAAAATCGCTGATATCTTGGTCAACGAGGGTGATTCAGTATCGGCTGGTGATGCCATTGTAGCGCTGGCATAGGAGACAGGGTATGGATGGACTATTGAATCTATGGTCAGCCACTGGGCTGGCCAATATGACCTTACCTGCATTGGCTATGATTGCCGTCGGCTGTGGTTTGCTTTACCTGGCAATAGCAAAGCGATTTGAGCCACTCCTGTTGGTCCCGATTGGCTTTGGCGCAATCCTGACCAATATTCCGGTTGCGGGCCTGGCAGATCCGGGTGGCTTGTTATACTACGTTTACTACATCGGGATCGACAGTGGTATTTTCCCGCTCTTGATCTTCATGGGGGTCGGGGCGCTAACGGATTTTAGTGCACTGATCGCGAACCCCAGAATGCTGCTGCTGGGTGCCGCTGCACAGTTTGGTATTTTCGCTACCCTGTTTGGCGCTATATTACTTAACTACGTCCCAGGTTTTGAATTTACTCTGCAAGATGCCTCAGCGATTGCCATTATCGGGGGAGCAGATGGGCCAACTGCTATCTTCCTGGCATCAAGGCTTTCACCAGAGCTGCTGGGTGCCATTGCCGTTGCAGCATACTCTTACATGGCGCTGGTACCGATCATTCAGCCTCCGATCATGCGGTTACTGACCACAGAGGAAGAGCGTAATATTGCTATGCCCCAGCTGAGAGCGGTTTCTAAGCAGGAGAAAATCTTGTTCCCACTTGGCGTGTTGACCCTGACCTTATTATTCCTGCCGGCCGCAACACCGCTGGTTGGGATGTTTTGTCTGGGCAATCTGATGCGCGAATCTGGGGTGGTTGACCGCCTGAGTAACTCAGCGCAGAACGAAATTATCAATATCACGACGATTTTCCTGGGCCTGGCAGTGGGCTCTAAGCTTGCGGCAGATGAGTTTTTGACAGTTGAGACCATAGGGATCCTGGTGTTGGGCGCCGCCGCGTTCAGTATTGGCACAGCATCCGGAGTTTATATGGCCAAAGTTATGAATCGCTTTGCCGGTGACAGCCCAATTAACCCACTGGTTGGCGCAGCCGGGGTATCTGCGGTGCCTATGGCTGCCAGGGTCGTGAATAAAGTCGGTTTAGAAAGTAACCCACACAACTTCTTATTAATGCATGCCATGGGACCAAATGTCGCAGGGGTACTGGGAAGTGCCGTTGCTGCGGGTATCTTGCTTGCACTTGTCGGTTAGCACTCTCCAACCTGTTGCGCGAAGTACTGCTTCGCGCTTTTTTCTTTTTATACTTGTTTCTTATTTGGCAAACCCGGCACGGCTGTGGCATGGTATCGCTATCAACATAAGGAGCGCGTAGTAATGAATGTTCTGATTATTTTAGGGAGCCTGATTGTCGCTTTGCTGATCCTGATCCCACTTTTGGAGAAGTATCAAAGCCGAATGGGACTGGATAAAATGCAGAAGTACGGCAAGTATATATTGCCTCTGGTCATGGTCTCCATCGTGATCCGCTTGATTTACGGCATGGTCCAGGGGTAGAAGCGTGCGCTCAGTAGCTTGCTTACTGAGCGCGATGCTGAATTAATCAGCTTGTGACTGCAAATAGCGTTGGATGAACTCAGTGGCCCGCTGGTAGTGTGCTTCCAGGGCATCCCTTAAATGGATCAGGTCGTCACTGGTCAATTCCTCTCCTTTACAGCGTTGTTCAAACTCAGCGGCCATGTCGGCCACGCCGTGTGCACCAATGGTTTTAGATATGGACTTGAGCTGGTGACACGCTTCTATGATTTCTTCCTGGCTCATGGAGATCACGCCGCCATTGATGTCTCTGGCCAACTCACTGCTTTGTTCCAGGTACATGCGGAAAAAGCGCAGGCGCTTGTTGGCATCATGATTGACATACTTATCCAGCTGCGCCAGATCAATCGGTTCATCAGACTCTGTTTGCTGAGGTTCAGGTGCCTGCGTTGTCGCGTCTGGTTGTACTTCAGGTTCAACCTTCTCTGGCTCCGCAGTTTGTTGTGGTTCAACTGGCTCACTGCGGGACTGCGTCGGCTCAACCTGTGTTTGTGACGGCATCTCGGGTTCACTTGGGCTTACGCTGTCTATTCGTTCGCTTTGTTGTTGGCCTGAGATACCAGTAGATTGTTGCCAGGTATCCAAAGTAGCCTCGAGCACATTGAGTTCAACAGGCTTTGTTATGTAGTCATTCATACCCGCAGCCAGACAACGGTCACGTTCACCTTTAAGTGCATTCGCCGTAATGGCAATGATATATGGCTGGGCATTAATGTCTTCTGCTTGTTCAGCTTCCTCACGAATTTTAGCGACCATGTCATAGCCGGACATTTTAGGCATGTGCAGATCGGTGAGAATAATAGGGTAATGAGCCTGTTGCCAGCGGGCCAGACCGTCCTCACCATTTTCCGCAACCTCAACACCATAGCCGAGCAAATGTAATTG
The DNA here is from genome assembly GCF_001482385.1 of Pseudoalteromonas rubra. NCBI lineage: Bacteria > Pseudomonadati > Pseudomonadota > Gammaproteobacteria > Alteromonadales > Pseudoalteromonadaceae > Pseudoalteromonas > Pseudoalteromonas rubra. The sequence goes on along the minus strand of NZ_CP013611.1, from coordinate 1,721,532 downwards.
ATCCGTCAACACCTGCTGGTTGAGCACATTGTCTTCCACCAGCAGCACCAGTTTGTTGGTAGCTCTCGCGTCTTCGACATTCAGGTATTTGTTTAATGAACGTGATGGCTTGAGCTTTTTCGGCTTGTGCAGGCCCGCAGCAACCAAAATAGCTGTCATAAAGCTAGATTTACACAAAGGTGCGGCATTGAGGTAGAAAATACGGTCGTGGTTTAATGCCGGCTCATCCATTGTACTGAGTACAATGACCTGTTGGTTATTGTGCTCAATGGAATAGAGCAGGTCACGTAGCTGCCCGTTGACTTTGTCCATGCCATCCAGACCGTCCAGCACCCAGATCACATCACTGTTGTACTGATATTCGCTGAGTTCATCAGCTTCCCTCAGTACAACTGTATCAGCACCCATGAAGGACAAGTAGCGGGTAACAATATTACGCCGTGCCTGGGAATGGGTCAGCACGACCACTCTTTGGCTACTTAGAACGGCTTTGTTTGCGTAAGCTATCTGACCTTTTACACTAAACGGAAGTTCCACAACGAATTCACTACCCATACCGATATCAGAGCTAACATGAATTGAGCCCAGCATGAGTTCAACCAAGCTTTTACAAATAGATAAGCCCAGGCCTGTTCCGCCGTATTCTCGGGTAATGGAGCCTTCAGCCTGAATAAAGGGATTAAAAATTTCCCGCAGTTGTGCTTGCGTCATGCCCTTACCGTTATCTGTGACGGTAAAACGCAGGGTGTAGTGCTCAGAAGTGTTTTGTGCAACTTCAACTGAAATTTTAACAAAGCCGCGTCTGGCGTCGTCGGTGGTAGTGAACTTGATGGCATTGCTACACAGGTTGTATAAAACCTGACGAACACGCACGGCATCACCAACCAGGTTGTTTGGAATGTCTGGTGCAACAGCCAGTTGCAAATCTAACTTACGCTTTCTGGCCACAGAAGACAGCACCCGTGCCACTTCTTCAATGGTTTCAGCCACAGAGAAGACACTATTATCCATCTGCAGTTTACCGGCTTCAATTTTAGAAAAGTCGAGAATGTCATCCAGTATGCCCAGTAGTGAAAACGCGGAGTCACGAATGATGGTAGTCAAACGGTGTTGTGCGCCATCTAGTTCAGTCTGGCGTAATAAATCAATCGTACCGATAACCCCATTCATGGGGGTTCTGATTTCATGGCTCATCGTGGCCAGGAACGTGGTTTTGGCCTCACTGGCACGCTCTGCATTCAGCGTGGCTTTTTCCAGTGCCAAGGTTCTGGCTTGTACTTCAGATTCTAAACTGGTTTGTAATTGCTTTAGCTCTCTTTGTGCAGCTTGGTTTCCCTGAATGATGTCACGGATTTGGTTGATTAACTGGTTAATCCCCATGGCGGTGCTTGATAGCCCAAAGCTGAGTTTTTCAGTCACATGGATGTCATAGGACTTTTGATCCAGCAGGTGTTGCAGTTCTTCATTGAGTTCAGAGAGGTCTTTGCTGAGGCGACCAATAATCTGGCGCTTGAGGAAGATACCAAAAGCGATTGTCAGTAATAAAGCACACGCAGCTAAGCCTATACTGGTTACTGGCGAAGCGTTCGACTCAGGCTGTTGGGGAGCATATCTTAAAATGAGTTCACCCACAGGTAAATCATCTAACACGAGTGGCTGGTGTACGACAAACTCGCCACCCTGATCTACCTTGGCTTGTCTTTTTATTGGGGCAATGCTTTGTTCATTGGTTTGATACACTAAACTGGCTTGCCCAATGCCACTATCACTATACAGATACAATTCTATGTCTGGGTTGCTGGCTTCAAATGCAGAAAGAATTTGTTTGGCATAGTTATAGCCCAGCTTCATCATGGTATTGGATAAAGGTGTTGAAATATCCTTTGCCAGCAGCAACAGGTCTGGTCGTTGGGTGGAGTCTGCTTGTTTCTGATCTGCATCAGGCCAGGTAAAGGCTGCGGCAGCAGAAATGGCTGCAATAATGATGGTAACGACAATGAATAGAGGAACAAAGCCCCTTATGTTCGTATTAGACGAGTTTTCCATTATGTAATTCCGGACCCAACTTTTGTGCTATGTTTCTTTGTTGGTTGCAATCCTATCACCTATGCTGGATGAATTCTCCCCGTTTTTGCGCATGACAAGAGATAAGACGGCGCCATAAAGTGCTTCAAAATACCAAATACAGAGGGAAATTTAAGCGAATAGACGGGTTTTGTCGGAATAGTGTTCAGTCGGACACGGAGATTAAAAAAAAAGTTGACTTAACAAGGCAAAACCCGTTTAATACGCCGCACGCCCAGATAGCTCAGTCGGTAGAGCAGAGGATTGAAAATCCTCGTGTCGGTGGTTCGATTCCGCCTCTGGGCACCATTATTAAGGTGCGCCTGACTTAATCAGTTGGGTGAGATTAGACCGAAGCAACGCTTCGCAGCTAATCGAACGCGAGACAGGACGTCGAGCCCGAACGCTGCTTCAGGATGAATTATACAGCACAATATAACCAGTTTTTGCCCAGATAGCTCAGTCGGTAGAGCAGAGGATTGAAAATCCTCGTGTCGGTGGTTCGATTCCGCCTCTGGGCACCATTATTAAGTGTGCCGACTTAGCTCAGTTGGTAGAGCAACTGACTTGTAATCAGTAGGTCATCCGTTCGACTCGGATAGTCGGCACCATTTATTAACTCATAGTTGAGTTCGACTGAAATGATAAAGTTTCAGTCATTATCAAGGCATTGTCTTGATATGCGTTTAACTACAGAACGCACAATATAACCAGTTTTAGCCCAGATAGCTCAGTCGGTAGAGCAGAGGATTGAAAATCCTCGTGTCGGTGGTTCGATTCCGCCTCTGGGCACCATTATTAAGTGTGCCGACTTAGCTCAGTTGGTAGAGCAACTGACTTGTAATCAGTAGGTCATCCGTTCGACTCGGATAGTCGGCACCATTTTATTTTTAGCCCAGATAACTCAGTTGGGCGAAACAAGACCGAAGCATCGCTTCGCAGCTTGTTGAGGTGGAGTCAGGACGACGACAGGCCACCGCTTCATGGACGAAAGAATGGCACAATATAACCAGTTTTAGCCCAGATAGCTCAGTCGGTAGAGCAGAGGATTGAAAATCCTCGTGTCGGTGGTTCGATTCCGCCTCTGGGCACCATTATTAAAAAGCCTCGCATTAGCGGGGCTTTTTTGTTTCTGAGCTATGCTGTGAATTATGTTGGCATCATCGAGAACGCCTGCGAGTGGTTCGATGATGAAATACGTCCTTTTATTTCACCGCACGCGGCCAGCTAAAGCTGTTCAAAGTGGTTCCGGACCACTTTGTCCGCCACTGGGCACCATTATTCAAAAGCCTCGCATTAGCGGGGCTTTTTTGTTTCTGAGCTATGCTGTGAATTATGTTGGCATCATCGAACACGCCTGCGGGTGGTTTGATGATGAAATACGTCCTTGTATTTCACCGCAAGCGGCCAGCTGAAGCTGTTCAAAGTGGTTCCGGACCACTTTGTCCGCCTCTGGGCACCATTATTAAAAAGCCTCGCTTTAGCGGGGCTTTTTTGTTTCTGTTACATGCCGGGAAGGATTTCCTTTGGAAATGCACTTTCGCTGCTCGAAGCCTGGGGTGCTGTTAGTTTATATACAGGTGTAATTAGGGGTGTGTAGTTGTATAAGTTGATTAATTAAAACCCGATTGAATGAGCAACTTTCGTGTCATATTTTCATGATAAGCTCAATCTTTGATGGTCGTATTCATCAGGGGCTTATTTGCATAGAATCTATATTCCTGGCCTTTAAATTGTTAAAATTGGGTAAATAAATACTCAATTTTAATTCGCTTATATTTACTCTCAGTATGCAATACCTTTAAGTACCCCTCTAAAATTGACTCTTCTTGGTTATCTTTTTTGTTTAATTGTTATTTAATTTTTTCGGTGTTTTTATTGTGTTGTTTTTCGTGTGCTTTTGAAATAACATATGTAAACAACTTGATTTTAATAAATAAAATCAGGTCAAAATCTGCATGGCTAATCGACTCTCAATTTTGTTTGTTTTTCTGAGCTTCCTCATCATCAATTGTTCCATGGCATCGGAGTTTAAGCAGGCATATGCGCCTATTTATGTTTCGGTTAAACCTGATAGTGCAGGTGATACATTGGTGTGGACGGCTGCGCGTTTAGCAAAATATTATCGGATCGAACAATTTGTTGACGGCAAATGGGAGATGGTAAACGCGAATGTGTCAGGGACCCGGTACACAATGCCTGCAACAGCATCGGGCGTTTATCGTGTGACAGCATGTGACGAATATGGATGTGCTGTGGCGAAGCAGCAAAACAGAGTAGTCAGCGAACCATTTTCGGTCAAAGCTTTCTATAGCAATCGCAGTCAGGTTGATGATTACGGGTTGGTAGAAGTAAGCTGGCAAGTTAGCGGAGCCGCCACTGTATCCATAATGAAATCGACACAGGACGGAGCTACATATAGTTGGAACGCGCTGAATCCAACTCAAGGAACTCTAAAAAGCCATTTAAGTAGCATGTCCAGTTTCACACTGACAGCCCATGACTTTGGTGGTAAATCAACTTCGAGAGTACTTTCAATCGCAACTTTACCTGAAAACCCGGTTGAGTTGAACGGTGTAAAAGGCAGCTTTCTTCAGCCTTTATTTTTGTCAGGCCTTGATGTTGTTGAGCGTTCAGTGCTGGAGTACGAAGATAATCTGTATTTTGCAACGCATGGCGGCAGGTTGCATCGCTATTCGGTAACTAAAGAAGCTGGCAAAATTATTGATTGGCATGGTGATTGGGACATACCACTGGCCGGGGTGGTGAACAGCGCCCCGGTAATTGATGGGGATAAACTCATCTTTACAATGAGTATGCGGAATGGCAAAGGAAAGGTATGTAGTGCGTTTTTAGCGGATGGCAAGATGCATTCATGCAGTGAAGAGAAGAGCAGCAATGTGCTCGCCAGTCCTGTAATCATTAACCAGGCTCCATCAAGCAACCTGAGTGCAGTCAGCACATTCTTTACAGAATCCCGAAATGTAGAGAATGGGGTATACGTTTTTCAGCGTGATGGTTTGATACAAGTCTTAGACCCAAGTGACCTGAGTATCGTACTCAATGAGTATCGAATTGGGGGAGTAAGCGCTGAATTTATAAACACACCTTCGCTCATTACCGACGATTCGGGCGAGCGTCAGCAATTTATTATGCAAAATAGTGAAAACGAGATTTTTGGAGTTGATGTGCCGACACGGACCGTACCATCCACTATTAGTAATACGATGAACCAATGGTTTGGCTCAGAGCAAACGCAAACTCCTTCTACAAATAATCAAATACAAATATTACCAGTGGTGTGGAGGGAAAAGCTGTGAGTTTATTCAAATCAATTGTACTGGCCTGTTTCACGCTACTAACCTGCACAGTGCAAGCCTATACCGCACGTGTACCTGTATGTAATGCCTCTGATCTACATGCGATTACCGGCGAAGAAAAACATGTGACGCTTGGAAGTGATACAGCAAGTTACACTTTTAGTAGCAAACCTTATCAACGGCTTACGCTAAAACGGGGAACCACGACCCTACGCAGTAGTTCTACCTCTACTTCAGTGCATTACACTTTTCCGAGTGCTGGTATATACACAGTATCACTTAGACTGATGAATCATAATAGTGAAAGCGATCCAGAATACTATTGCGATAGAGATATCAAAGTAAATGATAATACCGCGCCCGAATTAGTGTCTGCGACTTACTCGGGGACTGACAATGAAGTCAGTTATGATGCACGGAGTGCTTTTAGTAAAGTTATATTTAAAGATGTAAATAAAGATGTCACCTCTTTCAAACTGTCATACGAAATATACTTAAATGGCGTTAAGAGAGAAGACAGCGGTGCTACAAGAGTATGCGATTTAAAACTAAATAAGGATGGTTTCTACGAGTGTGGCAAATCTATCTGGAAAAGCCAATTTATTGCGAATGCGACCTACAAATTTAAAGCAGTTTTAGAAGATAGCAAAGGTAATACTGCCTCGCATACCTATTCATATTTGATCAAAGAGGAAAATACGCCCCCTACGCTCCAAGTAAAAATAGATGGCACAGAAGCCGAGGATGGGGGGAAATATGAGGTCGTGTCGGGTGATAACCTAACCTTAGAAGTGAAAGGGCATGATAATGATGACGGTTACTCTAATCGAATAGACAAAATAGAGCTCAATATAGGTAATGGTTATACTGATGTAGCCTCTTTTACCGATAACACCTGTGAGCGCTCTACACGTACGCTGAAGTGCACCGGCATCGTCATCCCGGTTACAGAGTCTATCTCTCCGATGGAAGTCCAGGTGACAGACCGAAAAGGCGCAAGCCAGACAAAGTCGTTTAACGTTACTCTGACAACGCCACCGGAAGTGACTTTAGCTGCAACGAATACCAGTCCCTTTATCGATGAATCTGTGACTTTAACGGCAACTGCCAGCCATACGTCCGGCATAAAAGAGTACAAGATTTGCCGTGCACCGGGTAATTATCAGGCGACCAACAATGGGTGTGCTACGGCGGTAAAAACGTGTAGTACCAGTAGTACTAATTGTACAATGACCCTGGATGCACCTGGTCAGTCGGGTCAGTTTACATACTATGCTTATGCGGTGACGAATGAAGGCGCTTCCAATGCCTTTTCGCAAGTGATCAATTATGCGAACTTTTTTGGAATTTCTGTAAAAGCGCCAACCAAGTCATCTTACCTTATAGGCCGATTTCCTCTTGATTTTACGGTGTATGCGTCAGCCTTTTCTCGGCGTACTGCTGACGGTAAAGTGCCTAAACTGACTTCCTTGACCTTATACAGAAATGGCACGTCAGTAACTGACGGTATCAGTATTTCACCTTCTATAGATAATTTAGAGCTGCCTTTGGCCAGCTCTTCAGCAGATGCAAAGCGTATAAGCTTCAGTTGGAGGCCATCTAATAAGGATGCAGGGGACAATATTGAGCTTACCTTAGTGGCGACAGATAATGATGGCAATTCATCTACGGCTCGCCTCCCTGGGATCGCGCTCATTGAGGAAAAAGTGGGTGAGCCTGAGGTACCTGAGATCCAATTAAAGGACCTGGGAGCCGGTTTGATTGAAGTAAACTTCTCACGATTTAGAAATACGAGCAGGCTTAATATGCGGGCGACCTTGGATGGTGCTTCCTACCCGATGAAAGCAAGTAAGGTCAACGTTTACGGTAAGATTTCATATTTAACGACGATCCAGACCAAGTTTGCGGACCATGGTAAGCGACTCCGGGTGTATGCATATGCAACGAGAATTCATAACCGGGAATTAATTAAAGGTGAAGAAGGCAGTTCAGAGCCAATTACGGTCGTAAACCATGAGACCAAGTCTCACGCACCGGTGTTTAGCAGTGATATCACGCAAGCAGGTGGTCATTTTACGCTGAACTGGGTTGCTAACACGGATGGCGTCACACAAAGCTATCAATTAGCGGCCTGGAAAGGGCTGCCCAGTGACAGGTCCCGTGCACCCCATTCCGTGCTGACAACCACTACAGGCACAAGCTACCAGGTCAGGAACATAGTTCAGGGCCACTACACCTATGAAATCCGCGCTTGTAACAGCCAGGGCGTGTGTACCGCAGGCCAACAACATACTGTTGAGCATATTGCTCCCTATATTGATACCGCGAAGATAGAGGAATGTGGCGCTGAGTGCACTGCACCCAAAGCCAAAGTGACGGTTTCCGGGGTCGGATTTAGTGCGTCTCAGTCTGCTCTTTATGCGCGCTTACGAGGGACGGGGGATACTTTTTATATTTCACCACAGGACTTGTCTTTAAGTGGATACACGCTGACAGGCACCTTACCAGAAATAGTGCATGATGCCCTGCTGGACAATGGGGTAGAGATCACCATTACAAATGGCGTGTTGTCGGGTGATGCTGAAAACAATACATACCTGGAAAACACCATTATTTTGGATGAAACGGGGTCAGCGCAACGGCCCAACCTGCGTGGACGTGAATTTACGGTTAGTGAAAACAAAGTATTGTATGTGGGTGGTGAGGAAGGTGGCCTTAAAGCACATAAAGTGAATCTGGATGGTGATCTTCAATATTTGTGGACTTACCCTGAATCAAACCATCAGAATGTTCCGGTTACCGCTAAGCCTCTAGTCAGGCTCGAGCCTATTGCTGAAACTGCCGGCGCCAGAAAAATAGACAATATCTACTTTGGTTCACTGAACCATCATTTCTACCGTCTGACTTATGATCCGATAGCGAACCTGGAAGTGACTACAAAATGGCAATTCCAAACACAAGGTGAGATCCGCGCCGGTGCGCAATTTGATCAAAATAATGCCCTGTTAATTGGCTCTATGGATGAAGCGCTTTATTCACTGGATGCAAAAACGGGGTTAGCGAACTGGCATTATACATTCCCGCGCAGTGGCGGGATTGTGATGCCGCCTAAGGTATCAGCTTCCGGACATATCTATGTCACGACAGCAGATAGAGAGGTACACGTCATCGATCAGCGTATGATTGGTGCCAATGCTGTGAAATGGCAGGAAATCGATGCTTTAGCGCTGCAATTCGAAGACGAAATAAAAGAGTGGGAAGCTCAGTGGTGGCATCCGGACCAAAATACCGATGGTCTTGTGGTTTTGACGAAAGCCATGCTGGTTCTGTTACAAAGAACACCCAGTAAAAAAGAGTTGAGTTTCATGGCTTATCTGATGGTTAATGGTCATCCGCTCAATGAGATGATTAATGCACTGATTAACATTGAGCCATCTTTGTCTGAGTCGTCCAATGCACAATTCATCAGTACGTTATTTGACTATTTGCTGCTAAAAGACGGCGCTGATCAGGTGTTGAGTGGCGCCACATATGGATCCGGCGATCAGGCTTATTGGGTCGGCATCCTTGAAATGGGGGTTACCCGGGCTGATGTGATCATTGACCTGTTGGGACAGAGCAATAACCAATATGAAGCGGCAACTTTTAACCTGCTTAAGTACTTCTATGGCCGTTGCTTAGTAAGTGACTACTGTGATTATGACTATGACAGTGATAAAGATGGTCTGAGTGACAGGGTAGAAGAAGCAATCGGCACTAATCCTGCGGATCATCGAGATGGCCTGCATATCCCCACATTAAGCGCAACGGAGCAAAGTGGCATAATCGAATTCATGCTGACAGCACCGGGGCGGGTTGAAGAATATCAACTGTATGCGCTGCAGCCTGGCAACCCTCAGTATCAACTGTTTGCAACCCTGGATCCTGACAAAACCAAAGCCGATAATGTCGGTGCACTTACCAAAATATTTAAACAAAACGGCAGTTATCAGTTTAAGGCACTGGCATGTGTAAAACTCCCGGACTCTCTTGCGGATAAAGTGCTATCTCGTTGTAGCAACAATTACTCCAATGAAGCGCAAATTATCATCACTAGCTCGGCTGTAGAGGGAAGCCCGTCTGTTGCGTTGCCATCCGTTGAAGTTGCACCGGAGCAAGCGCCGAGCGAAAGTGTGTTGCTTGCCCATGCTCGTTTACAACCAACCACAGGCAGTTTCCGGGTAACCGAAAGCGGCGCTGCATCTTATAGTGTGCCCATTGCGTTACCCGCGGGTATCACAGGCGTGCAGCCTGAGGTCAGTCTGAACTACAGTTCTCAAGGCGGTGATGGCTTAGTTGCTCTTGGCTGGAATTTGAGTGCGACATCGGGTATTTCACGCTGTCGGCAAACTAAAGCACAGGACGGCCAGTTTAAAGGGCTGACATTAAGTGAGGATGACCGGTATTGCCTTGATGGTCAGCGCTTGATCAGTAAAGCGCTGCAAACGCACAGTGGTAGCTTCGAGGGCGAGCAAATTGCTGACGAATATATGACTGAGATAGATGCCCAGATAACCGTTTATAAATTAGGTGAGGGTAGCCAATCTCAATTTGTTGTGCTTGCAAAGGATGGCTCGGTAAAACGATACGGCGCATCAGAAACTAGTCGTACCAACCTGACGGATGCCGATGGTGTTGTTCATACCATGAGCTGGATGCTGTCAGAAGTGAAAGACAACCTGGGCCACCAAAGCACGACCATCAACTATGTTTACACAGAGCTGACAGACCCAGATCACAGTGCAAACTCTGGAAAAGTCCTGTCAGAAATTAACTATAGTGGCAACCGAGTCGTGTTTACCCATGAGGTAGGGGCGCTGCGCCATGCAGGCTACGTAGATACAGCAAAAGTGACTCAGTTTGCACGTCTGAGCAATATTGAGGTATTTAATCATGAGGGGGCGGAGCTTGCCCATTATGATCTGGATTTTGTGGATGCGGTCAATGGCACTCGCCTGCTGCAAAGTATTGCGCATTGCCGTGGCAGTGTTTGTCGTGCCCCTGTCTCCTTCAGTTATGATGCTTTTGCCAACAAACTGGACTTTGAAGCGTTTAGCAGTGTGTATTCAAAAGAGCGGATGGATAATGCACTGTCGTCTGTCACTTTAGCCGATTTAAAAGCGTCAGGTCTGGCACAACTGGTCACGCTGGAGCAGACAGACAAGGGTGCTAAGCGTTATACATTGTGCGTTTATCAGGGTCATACCTATCAAGCGGCCGAAGAGCTGGCATGCCGGGATATATACCGAAAGGATGATCAGGAAAGTGTCAGTATGTTTGCCATAGATCATGATTTGGATGGCCGGCAGACTCTGATGATCAATTTGCGGTCAGAGCATACGTCTGATGCCAATCCAGGTTATTGGGCCCATTATGCACTGAGCGACAACAATCAGCTGCAAACTCTGAGTCTGCCAGAAGGCTGGCCTGCTAATCATTACATGCGTGAAATCAAACCTGCCGATCTGAATGGCGATGGCTACGCAGACCTGGTGTATAAGCATAAAAAAGACGACCCCAACTTGTACGTCAGGTTAGCAGACCCTGAAACCAAAGCATTTGGTCATCAGTACGTGCTCGGTACTGACGTGGGCGAAGGCAATTTTTATGGTTACGGCGACTTTACGAGTAAGGGCACTGACTGGCATGTCATCGATATGAACTTTGACGGTCTGGCAGATATTGTTGCACTGAAATGTGACTCTACCCACTGTAACAATGACGATGCTAAACGTCTGGCGGTGCACTATAACCAGGGAGAAACTGGCTATGGCGGATTCAATCCTTTCCTGACAGAAACGATTGCATCAGATGAGAAAATAGAACTGTTAACGCCAAGTGACGTTAATGGCGATGGCCTGGTGGATCTGATGTATCTGGCTACACCTACGTACAATCATGATGTAAAACAGTGGCATGTACAGCTTAATCAATCCAGTGAGCGAGTTAAATTCAGAAAGGTGTTTGTTGCGACAGCCAAATCTAGCAATGACACTTTGTCGGTCAGCGAGCTGATTCCGCCTATGTCGATGGACATAGACAAAAACGGCAAAGCGGATCTGTTCTTCAAAGAAAAGAACACGAAAAAATGGCGTCGTTATGAGTGGTCGACTCAAAGTGAGCGCTTCACTAAGCTCAGTGACAACGCGTTTGAGCTTGCCGTTGATACCAGAGGCGGAGACTTTGCCTTTTTCAGTGATTACGATGGCAATGGTGTTGCAGACATTCTGATTAAACACGACTATGGTGTCAGTGTCAGGTATAACCTGAGTCAGCGCCCCACAGCAGGCATGTTGCTTGAGGTCAATCAAGGGTATGCCGGTCATACAAACAGTACGACTATCCACTATGGGTTAATGTCGGACAGAGCAGTTTATACAGACCTTAACGATGACCTCACGGCAGATTTAGGGCTCTTCAATGCGCAACAGCTATTAGTCAGCAAGATGACCGGCGCGGGTGTATTGGTTGCCAGTGTTGAAACCGACAGCCCGAGTAATCGCAGTGGCGCCTTGTCGGCCGATAAAGCGAAAGTGGATTATCATTACCAGGGCGCACGTGTGCAATTTGGTGGTCGCGGACCTCTGGGCTTTAAAGTGCTCAAGACCACCACACAAAAAGATGGCAAGACTTTTGAGACGACCACGCGCTACCATCAGGCATTTCCGCTCACCGGCATGCCGTACTCAACCCATAAACGAATGCAAACAGCAGACACCAGTGAGCTGCTCAGCATCTCGGTTAACGAGTACAACAAGCAGAAAACGCAGCAACTAAATGACGTGACCGCTTATCGGGTTTACAATTCGGACAGTCGTGAATGTAGCGCCGTAGTTGACTCAGGAGTGAGTGTGAGTGCTTACACTTGTACAGATACAACAACCTTACAAGATACGTATGGCAATGTTAAAAACCTGACCGTGAATACCTACGATGTTGATGCCTCCGGTGCTGAGCATTTCACCACAGTTGGCGCAACGGGCACTGTGCAGCACAGTGTTGTCACTGAAAACCAATATGGCACAACAGAAGAGCACCAGCGCTTGGGCCGGTTGTCTGAAACCAAGGTGACTCACAGTGGAGAGGGCCTCACTGCGATTTCTAAAACCAGTCACTTTGAATACTATCCCCAGAACCATGCCCATGAAAATATGCTTCATAAGGAGGTTGTCGGAAAAGGCTTGGGTTGTGAGTATGAGTTAACGGCAGAACATTCATACGATAACGTTGGCAATAAAGTAAAAGTGCAAAGCGAAAACACCGCATGTACAGGAGCGGAGCGTGAAACGCGCACCTCTGAAACTATCTTTGATGCGCAAGGGCGTTACGTACTCCACACCAAGAAAAGTGGTAGCAAAAGTACACTGTCGTTGATTTCCGAAAAAGTCCGTACCGTCGAGCTGGGCCAGCATACTTTGACACGTCGCAATGCATTCGGCCAGCCGCTTGAGCTGATTGACAGCAATGGCGTATTGACTTACCTAACTTATGATCACTTTGGCGGAAAAGTGGGGTCGTACCGTACGACTGGTGCACAGGCGTATAGCTATTTCACAGCGTGTGGCTCGAATGAAAACTGTGTGGTACGCCTGAATAAAGAAGTTAACGGCGTACTGCGCGAAAAACACTTGCTGGATAAACTGGGACGCACTTATTCAGTGAGCAAGCTGACAGTACTTGAGAACCATTGGCTGACCTCTGGCTATCAGTTTGACCGCTACGGTCGTAATGATGTGGTCATCGAGGCCGGTTCAGAGGCTGTGACAAACACCTATGATGCGCTGGATAGGGTAACGAGTGTCTACGACGCAAATTCTGGCACAACATCAGAGACAAAGTTCGAGGGTCGAAAGGCCACAGTTACTGTCAGTGGTTCTGATATTCGTGCTCAGGTTAAATCTACGCTGAGTAATGCCATTGGCCAGACAGTGCAGGTGATAGACAACATCAATCACACTCTGGACTACACCTATAACGCACTGGGTGCTCAGCTCACCGTTCAGTCATCGGCAGAAGCGGCCAATGATCGCCTGCTGAGTACCATTACTTATGACGACATGGGTCGTAAAGAGTCTGTGCAGGATTCAGACAGAGGCTACTGGCAATATACGTACAATGCTTTTGGCGAGCTACGTAAGCAAACTGATGCACGTGGTGTGAAACTAACCATGGAATACGACTTCTTAGGTCGAAAAATCCAGCAGGAGCAAACGACGCCAGAGGGGGTGTTTGCCGAAGGTACCAGTACCTGGGTGTATGGAGATACAAACGATACCGTTCATCGCTTGATATCAAGTTCGCAGGGCTCAGACTGGGGGCAAACCTATTATTACGACAAATTAGGGCGTGCAGCAGCAACGCTGACGTCACTGGATAGTACGAGTCAGTGTACAGGGCAAGTCAGTGATGTGGGGTCAACGGGCGATTTACGTATTACGGATGGCTCAAACCTGGACCCAATTGATAACCTCTGTGTGATCCAACAGAGCTTCTATGATAGCTATAGTCGTTTGGCCTTGCAGTTTGATGACTATCGCCGTGACGAACAGGGCAACTTTATCGAAGCGCGCGGTGTTGCGATGACCTATCAAAATGGTCAGCTGCTGGCAAAAACAGAGGCGCGTAATAGCAATAAGGGCCAGGTTTACTACAAAGTGACGGCGCTAAATGCCCGTGGTCAGGTCACCACGTACGAAAAAGGCGGCGTAACCATGAACATCACCTATGACCAAAAGGGCATGGTCGAAAAGATTGCAGACAGCAACTTTGCAATTCAAAGTGACGTTTACAGCTTTGACAGCCTGGGCAATTTGATAAGCCGCAAACAGATAGGCATGGACACCCGCACTTATCATTATGATGATATGAACCGGGTGCTGGGAGTAAACAACGTCGATCTGTTCAAGTACTCTGCATCGGGTAATTTAACCGAGAAAGCGGATTATCTGATTGGTACAGACGTTGACTGTCCTGGTTATGAAGGCTCATCAGTGCTGGTGTTGGGTCGCTGGACTCAGCGATATGGTGAAGACAATACGCCACTACATGCTATTTCTTCACGAAGCCGTATAGCAAGTTCGAGCTGTTTGGGCACACTGCCTGCTAAGACAGAGTCCTTTAGTTATGATGCCAATGGTAATCAGATAACGCGTTCAGGCAGTGATGGCACTACGTCAATTGAGTACAGTGCGCGTAATAAAGCGGTTGAAATGACGGGCAATGGAGAGACCGTCACCTTCAGGTATGATGCGAATAATCGTCGCTACAAGCGAGTGGATGAGTCAAACACAGTATATTACGTGGGTGCTCTGGAGCTGACCAAGCCAAAAGGTGAGGACGGCAAGTCTGTGATTAACCGTTATATCGGCAACGACGCACAACAAACCTACTATGATACAGGGATGAGCAAAACCAAGTGGTTGTTTACCGATCATCAGGGGTCCACCATTGTCGTGACTAATAGCGAACATAAGGTCCTGACACGTTATGCGTACGATATATTTGGTAAGCAGCGTGAGGTTGAGCAGAATACCGATCTGATTGGCGAAGTGTTCAACAATATAAGTGACAACCTGAGAGCCTATACAGGTCATGAGCCGGTGTCACTGGGCGGCGACAAGCGTATCATTCATATGAATGGTCGGATCTACGATGCAGATACGGGACGGTTTATGCAGGCGGATCCTGTGGTGCAGGCGCCGAGTAACATCCAGAGTTACAACGCGTACAGCTATGTACTGAACAATCCGCTTAGCCGGATTGATCCGAGTGGTTATATCAGCCTTGGCAAGATTTTGAGCCCTGCATTGAGGCCAATGATAAAGCTATCTTCAAAAGTAATTGGCCCTACGCTTACGAACATTATTGGTAATATTGCATTTTATAAACTTGGGGATTTTGTTGGTTCGGCGTATTGGAGTTACAACTTTACTCGCGCGATGGGCGGCTCTTCATCACAGGCATTCAAAGCTGGGGCGATTGCAGCTGTTTCCGCAGAAGCTTTCAACCAGATAGGCCAAGCTTTTGATGGCACCGGTGGTGCTTTCTGGAATACTGGTGGTGTTGGTCATGTGGCTACTCATGCACTTACGGGCGGGATCATATCCGTACTTCAGGGCGGTAAATTTGGTCATGGCTTCTGGAGTGCGGGATTAACGAAAGGACTTAATATAAATGGTATTGTGGGGACTCAACAGGGGGCCGGTTGGTCGGCTTTGAGAATCACAATGGCCGCAGTTGTTGGCGGAACTGTATCGAAAGTTACTGGTGGTAAGTTCTCTAACGGCGCAACTACCGCTGCGTTTGCTCAGGCATTTAATGGTGAGGCGCAGGCTACGAGACAAGCTAGAGCGAGAGCCAGAGCTGAAAGGCAGCTTAAAGACCCTAGGGTTAAGGCTATGCTTGATATGCTAGGAGAAGCTGAGTCCAATGGGCGATATAATGTTAGGAACGGTGGTGATACATTTGATAGTTTTGGTAGCCATCCAGGAAGACACACTAATGGGAACAGTGCAGCAGGGAAGTATCAGTTTACAGAAGCGACCTGGGATGAGTATTCAGGGAAGTTGGGGTTGGAAGATTTCAGCCCGCATAGTCAAGATCTTGCCGCAGTGAAGTTGATGGATCAGGTTGGAGCAATTGATGAGCTAATGCGTGATAATCCTATAGGTGCAATTAGTAGAATCGGAAGGCGCTGGGAAGCATTTCCGTATAGCGTTCATTCATCGGGGTCATTTGGTAGCTCTTATGAGCACCAAAGTTTGAGGCCTTCATTTGAGTTCTTACAATCAAAATATTACATACGACTTGTTCATGGAAATTACGAATGAAAAAAATAGCACTTTACCTTTTTATTATTATGAACTTGGCCATGTGCAAAGTAGAAGCCGCGGCTATATCAATTTGCTTTTCTTATGACTCTTTGACTTTTTCTGAGAAAAAGATAAATGTCAAAAAGGAAAGGTTATTGAACGCAATACAAGAGAATGATGAGAGTGCCATTATCTTCTATATGAGATCTGAAATATCTTATCTTAAAGGTAATCATTATGCTCTTGATACACGGGAATACAAATTGAAGGAGCAGGCTATTTTTTGGGATGCCGTTATGGGAAATAATTTAAAACTTGTTAAGAGGTATGTGGATTTAGGGGTTGAGTTGAATCAACTTTACCCTGTTGACACATTGCTTTCTCCATTGATGATCGCATCTCGTTGTGGGTATGTTGAGATGGTTAAAATGCTAATAAAAGCTGGTGCAGATATAAATATGAAAGGAGCCATAGTTAGTATAAATAACACTTACATTTATGATGTAACAGCATTATCACAAGCACAGAAAATGGAATATATCGAGATCGAGGAACTATTGCTAGAAGCAGGCGCTATAAAAATTAAGTGAGTCAGGAATCAACTCGGTAGTTGTAGAGTTCGAAGCTTCCCTTTCCCTTGGAAAACTGACGCATGCCCGAAGCCCCAGGCACCCGCCGGGGCTTTTCTGTTTCTGGTCGCATGTCACCGATTTTTTGGTCGCATCGGTTTGACCAATGTGGTCGTATCCATCGACCTCGTGGTCCGCAGGGAGTGTGATATACACCTGTATATATCGCTTGATAGGACCAGGTAAGTCAGAGTTGTATGACCACAAAGTCGATTTGTCATGACCAGCTTTATCAGCACATACGACCAGGTTAGAAACAATAATGTAACAAGCTTAGATGAGGCTATAAGGTTATTCGGTGGCTGGGTGTTCGAAATTTATTTAGGTGCTCTGTTACTACGTTTAGTTCTGGACAATTGCCTCTATTACTGCGATCAAAAAGAGTCATCTCAATCTCTATCTGATGGACTTTTTCAGTATTACGTCTGATGAAGTCTATAAATAGGCCAGACTCTTTCATCGTTGAGTTGATAATACCAATCTCTCTGGCTCGATTAACCATAATATTGAAACTGGCGCTTAAAAGTGCAGCGACATCAGGGGACAGCGCTAACTTTGAAGGGAAGACGGCTAACACTTCCGGATCCAGCTCTTCTTTTCTATAAATGTGCTGACCTAAATATTTCCAAATGCTGTATGAAAATAAGTGGAATGGATATACGCTACATAATGTATAGTAAGACTGTATTAAAGCAGGTTCAATATTCTCATAGTAGCGAGCATAACTCTGGTTGCTAAACTCTTTTGCCAGCACGACCAAAAACGCGAAGCTCTCAATACTATATTGCCGCTCTATAACAAAGTTATAAGGACACCCACCCTAAACTGGCGCACGGAATGTACGCCGTCTACCTTTAGGTAATGCTCAATGGATTGAGGATGCTAGATTATGCCAATGGCAAGGAAGAAGCAGGTCAGCTTATCAGACACTAAGTACTACCACTGTATATCCCGGTGTGTTCGCCGGGCATTTCTGTGCGGCAACGACCGCGTCACAGGCAAGTCTTATGAACATCGGCGAGACTGGGTTGAGGAAAAATTACTGACCCTCGGGAAGGTGTTTTGCATTGATGTGTGTGGCTATGCGGTTATGAGCAATCATACACATATTGTGTTGTATGTGGATGATAAAAAAGCACAAAGGATATCAGACAGAGCAATCGTACTTCGCTGGCATAAACTGTTTAAAGGCAACTGGCTGACGCACAAGTTCATTAGTGGTGATGAGCTGAGCGCATCCGAGTACAGTATGCTGGCAGCTGATATTGCTAAATTCAGGCTCCGGCTTGCGAGCATCAGCTGGTTCATGCGGGTGCTCAATGAAGACATTGCCCGCAAAGCTAATAAAGAAGATGGCTGCACAGGCCGGTTTTGGGAGGGGCGATTCAAGTCACAGGCTTTGCTGGATGAAGCGGCACTGGCAGCGTGCCTGGCTTATGTTGACCTGAACCCAGTCAGAGCCAAAATGGCAGATACACCGGAAGCGTCGGACTATACGAGTATTAAGGTGCGTATTGAACATGCACTGCAAGGTAAGCAACCCAAATGCCTGCTGCGTTTTGCAGGTAACCCAAGAAAGCATATGCCCAAAGGACTGCCGTTTGAGCTGAGCTATTACATACAGTTAGTTGAATTAACAGGCCGATGCATGCGTGCAGATATGCGGGGTTATATCAGCGATAGCCAGCCATTGCTGACACGACTGCAAATAGAGCCAGACAACTGGCTCAAACTGACTACGCAATTTACAAAGGTCTTTCATGGTGCTGTGGGGCGAAAACAAGCGATGACAGATTACTGTGAGCATCTTCATAAAAGGCGGCGCGCCAATTTGACTCAGTGCGAGCGTTTACTGGGTTAACACCTTCCTTTAGCACCATTTCAATTTATCTAGGCTCAGGTTTGGGTATGTTCTCGTATTGCCCGAATCTGATTACTCTTCAGGGGTTAGTGCTTAAACTTACAATTTTCACTGCCTAGTGCAGATAGGGAATACAGGATTCAATAGCCTTGCATTTTGACTTTGAACCTGCCCATAATAGTTCAGAGAATATACGGGTGGGTATCACTTAAAAAAAAGCTTAGTACACTTTTGATTTTAAGAAGTTTAAATAGTTATGGATATTAGAAAGTACTGGTCCCCTGTTTTTTGGGGTACATTTTTTTATGCATTTTTGGCTCAGTTTATTGTTCCTGTAGTTTTTCAAAATTATGGGCAAGAAGCTGTTGATAGTTATAAGGCAATTGAAAAAGCTTGCCTCATGATTACTGTGATCGTTATGTGGAGTTATGCTTTTATTAGAGCATATAAATCAAACACCTTGTTAAAAAGATAGTATTATTCTTCCTTTCAAAAGTGCTTTTTTTTACTTCCGGCTATCTTTTTTATATATATGACATGATAAAAAGCCATTTAAAAAAGAGAAATAACGTAATGTAAAAGTTACATGGACATATATGTCACTTAAAACTTTCAGTTAAAAAATTTAATAACCGCATGACGGCAGATTTGATAAGTAAGGCATTAATGAAAGCCTACAACCTGAGACAACCACCGAAGGGGCTGGTGTTTCGCAGTGATCGCGGTTCACAATATACCAGCAAGCAATTCCGTAAGTTGCTAGCGAGCTATGGAATGAGAGCCTGTATGGGGATGTGGGGGCGTGTTGGGATAATGCCGTTGTAAGACACTAAGTACTATATGGGATTAAGTGGACAGCCACCTCAATTGGTGATGAGTTTCAAAGACATCAATGGAGCGTCCATATATGTCACTTAAAAAAGAGCGCGAAAGCACTATATGGTAATTAGATGATTGATAAAATATTGGGCTTTGCTCTTTTGTTTATGCTTTTAGGTTCTTTCTTTAGTGTACTGGGGAATTTATTGGCTACTCTGATGAACCCTGTTGAATTAAAAGTCGTTGCTTGGAAGAGGTTTGGAGTCTCCCTATTAGTTCTCTTGGTGACTTTTATAATTGCTTATCACTTTGGTTATTTTATCGATAAATACGAATGGAAGAACTAGCGGGTTGCGGCATGTACAAGCAACAATAAAGAAACTGCATGTGGCACTCATTCAATTGAACAAGATATACCTGCTGGTGATTGTCCGAACGCATGGCGAAGGCGGGGCCACACCACCATTTCCCTAAAAAGATGCACAAAAGGTGCGACGCCTACCTGTAGGCAAAACTCATTGGACCGTTATGTAAAAGCCTCACATCCGCAGGCTTTCTTTTTGAGTTCAATTACCTACAGTCAGGCTATTTAAAATTAAATTAACAGGCATTATTTTTCATACATGGCATTCACCATACAGGTGGTCTCATCTATCTGCAGTGAAACACTTTTACCTTTCGCTTTGGCAGATAATAGTAACGAAAACTCCTCGCTGAATGAGACTCTATTTCTATTCAGGCAAAACCGGTTTGGCCAGGTTGGATAGCAGGTACATTCGGTCTTTGTTGAGCCTTCCATGCCAATTGAAATTGTTTTGCCATCATAGCCTATTGCTATCATTTCAACCTTGCCACTGTGCCAATCTGCGTAAGCAAAACAGGGCAAAAGTAGCAATAGGTAAAACCATTTTTTCATGTGTGGTGCCTCCTTGAGACTATACAGTTATAGATAATTATTTTTAGTCTATATTATACTCAAATTAATGTTGGTAAGCCGCGATCTGAGTATCAATTTGGCCATAGTACCGGATAAAGAGTAACCAGTGAAGCATATGGAACAGATTGAGATTTTTGAAATTCCCAGCCCTTGCCGTGGTATTTGTGAGGTGAATAATCGGGGTTATTGCAAAGGGTGTTTTCGCAGTCGCGAAGAGCGCTTTCATTGGCATGCGCTGAGTGAGCAGCAAAAGCGTAAGGTGATTGAGCTATGCGCGCAACGCCAAAAGCGGGTGATGGCGGCGAAAAAGCGCAGCGCAGAGGCTGAACCAGCGGATGCTCAACAGCAAGGGGATCAGGAAAACTTATTTTAAATCTGGTATTTTGCTTTGAGCATGGCCACAGTACCCTTTTCCGCCAGGGTATGTAATGCCTCTTCAAGGCGGGGGATCAGGGCTTTGTGTTTAATGTGTAAATAATGATAAGTCTCAATGGTCAGCAGTGTATCAATTTTAAATGTCTCCAAATCCATTTCCGCCAGATGCTCTCGCAAGTGAAAGTCAACCACCAACGCTGCCTGCACTTTTCCCTGGATAACCAGATTAAGCTGAGTGATATTGTTTTTTACCTCGATTAGCTGGCCATTGAAGGGCGCGCTATCCAGATATTGGTTTGAAACCAGATAACCGCTTTGAATAACCAATGAGTCGAGCTGCTCAAAGCTACAACTTAAACAGCGACTGAGTAACTGCAAGTTAAAAGTATACAGAGGAAAGCGTACCTGGAGTAAATTTGGGTAGGCCTGAGTCACGCCATGGATCCGCCCGAGTTGCCCGTCCAGGGCACCATTATTGGCAGCGATAAGGGCGCTTTGGCGATTAAAATCAACAACCTCTAACTTATAACCCAGCTGTTGATAAGCGGTTTGCAATAACTCAATCACGTATCTCGCCTGAGGGGTATCCGCCGGGCGATTAAAGTACAGTGTGCGGTTATCGGTTGCGACGCTGTGTGCACTCAGGCAGCATAACAATAACAAACTGAAAAGTCGCAATGGTTCTCCCTATAAAAATTGACCCCACTTATTTTAGCAGTGGCGCAGCGGCAGAAAGTTGCACGTCGGTAACATGCGTTGAGCGTGTACATGAACGGATACACCTTAGCGTAATTATGATACACTTTTTACAGAGATTGCTGTAACCAAATTTACTATGAGCTATAACCTGTGTAATTTATCGAGACAAGATAAATATCAAATTCAATTAGAGTACGAAGCGTCTTTTTGGGCTTATCAGATCAAACGCGGCAAGAATAGCCGTGAGGCCATTTATGATGCGATTAATCAGCGCCCTCTGTCAGAGCAGGCGATGTTGAAAGAAAAATTCGAATTTTATCTGGGGCTGATGCTGGCATAGCCATGAAAGTTGTTGCTCAGGTATTACCGGCCATTCAGACGCCCCTGGTGAATAAGTTTTATCAAACCCATAAAGCCCGGGGGAAGGCGACTCGTCAGGATCAAAATTGGGTACTTAAAGACCCGGATATTGTTGCGGCGTGCAGAGTGCAGCACGTCACTGGGCATTGTTTTTTGTCAACGGTGCTGGTTGCGCCTGAGCAACGAGGCAAGGGGTTTGCAAAAGTTCTCTTGAATGCCGTGCTGGCGCACCAACAGGCTCCTCTGTACACCTTTGCCTATCGTCATTTGAGTGCGTTTTACACAGATCTGGGCTTTGCGGCGATTGATCCATTGGCACTGCCTCAGGGACTGGCAGAAAAATATCATACCTATGTTGCACAAGGTCGACAGATCCTGGCAATGCAATGTATTAACCCTGAGTAGAATCGACTATGTTGCGAATAATCCTCAGCTTTATCCTAGTTGTGTTTACCTCCCTCTCTTTGGCGCAGGTATCCCGATTATCTCCGGCAGAGGGTTTGTCACAAAGCTATGTGAACACTTTGTTGGTCGATGACAATGGATACCTTTGGCTGGCAACCGAAGGCGGCCTGAATCGCTATGACGGGTATCAGGTGCTAGAGGTCGGGGGGCCAAATCAGGACCTGAACAAAATGCAGATCGACCGCATTTATCAGGACGAAAGTGGCATCATCTGGATAGCGTCGGGGCGTGCAGGCTTGTTTAGTTATGACCCCGAGAAAGACAGCTATCGTCGTTATACGTCAGCGCCAGAATCTGAAGAAGATTACTTCAAAAATAGCGTGTTTCAAATGCTCAGTAAGAGTAAGCATGAGCTGTGGCTGGGCAGAGCACAAAATGTCGCTGTGATGGATACGCGTACAGGGAACATCACTCAGGAGATAATGTTGCCTGTCGAAGATCGTCAAATGGCAGTGCGAGGCCTGCTTAAACACGACAACTTATTGTTCATAGCATCGGCTGAACGCTTGTTTGTGTATAACACGGATACTGAGCAGCTGCGCGCCATTACTCACCGTGAACAGATCACGCACCCTTTTCAGACCAATACCAAATCAATGCATCTGCTCGATGACGACACCTTGATCTTAGGGGCCGTAATTGGCATGTATCAATTGGATATCAGTGCATTACGCCGTGATTTTGAGGCCGACGTGCCGTACCAAACTTTGATTGAAGAGCTTAATATTTGGCAAATTGAGCGTAATGGCACGCAGCTGTTATTGGGAACAGATCATGGTCTGATGCACTATGACATCGCCACTGGAGCAGTCCATCGCGATACAAGGCTGGCCAGTAGTCATTATGCGGTTTCGGACAGCAGCGTGATTTACTTCATTCGTGATGATTTTGGTGGTATTTGGATCGCGACCAAAAAAGACGGGGCATTTTACTTACCGGCAGAGTCGCAGGGGTTTGATAATGTTCACCCGGGAACTGTACAAGGGCGCTTTTCTAAAGGCACAGTATGGGGCCTGGTCGAGTACGATGGCTTTATCTGGGTAGGGACACGAGATGGGCTGACCCGTTACGACCCACAAACCCGAACTTCCGAACAGTATTTAGCAGGCTTTTTGGGCGATGGCTTTTATCCCGAGTTTACTATCTTTGGTTTACTTAACTATCAGGACAAGCTATGGCTGAGCAGTAACCGTGGACTGTTTATTTTCGAGCCCGAATCTGAGCAAATTTACAGGCCCGAGGCACAGGACGACACTGCCACTGCCGTCCTGTCTGGATTTGTCAAAGGTGCCTTGATTGTAGGGGATGGTCAGCTCTATCTGGTCGATGAAAAAACCGGCTTTTATGTGTTTGACATTAATACTGGCACGCTCTCGAAATTGGGCGAAGAATTCGACCGATTTGACCCTTTCCTGAGCTATGGTTTTTATAAGCCTTTGAGTACACACCCTCAGGACCCTGTTTTTTACAGCGAGGGTCGGTTGTTCCGGTATGATACGCAGGCGCACCAGCTGGTTGAGATATACCAGGTGCCCAAAGCACATAAGCAAAGTGCGGTCGATTTACTGAGCTATACCATAGATAAACATAATGTACTGTGGCTATCGTTTGCCAGACATGGCCTGGTACGTCTTACCGCAGACGGTTACGAGTTGTTGCCTATGCCCAATGAGCAGCATACTGTCACTAATAATATCTTGTATGAAATGGTGCAGGATGATGTCGGCATGATCTGGATGTCGTCTCATCAGGGGATCTGGCGGCTGGACCCGGATAATTTTCATCTTCAGGGCTTTACCACGGCCGACGGCCTGATGAGTAATGAGTTTAATGGCGGAGCGTCAGTCAAGCTGTCGGATGGCCGAATTGGTTATGGTTCGTTGCAGGGCTTTACGCTATTCGACCCCAAATCGCATCGTCCTGCTAAATCCTTACTAAATCGTGTGAACATAACCGATGTTGATCTGATGTCTCGGGATCTTTTACCAGCCGGGCTCAAGTCATTTTCTTACATCGAGCTGAACCATGATGATATTGGGCTGGAAGTGTCGTTTTCGGCAATGGCGTTTACGCTACAAGAGCGGATTGTTTATGAATATCAGCTCTCGGGTGAGCAGCGCATTCTGAGCCGTAACAGCAACCGGGTGGTTTTTCCCAAATTAAGCCCTGGCAATTATCGCCTCAAAGTCTGGGCGAAGGACCCACTGACGGGGGATTATACCCCTCCTGCTCAATTAGAGATTGTGGTGCATTACCCAATCTGGCGTGCGCCCTGGGCACTGTTTTGCTATGTCCTGCTGGCTGCCGCTTTATTCGCTTTTTGGGTGCACCGGAAAAACAAAGTGGCGGGTATGATCCTGGCTGCCCACCGTGAAACACAAAATAGCGAAACGCGTCTGAAGATGGCCCTGGAGGGCAGTAACTCGGGCGTCTGGGATTGGCAATCGGGAAGTCAGTTTGTGTATCAGCCAAGGCTCGTGAGCGACCTGGGTTACAGTAACGAGAGCCTGGTGTTAGACGAATACCTGGAGTTGATCCACCCACAAGATCGCGCTCTGTTTCGGATTGAATGGCTGGAGTTTGTCTCAACCGAAAAAGGTTTTATTGACTGCACTTATCGTCTGCGTCACATCAATGGCCAATGGCGTTGGTACAAGGACTACGGCAAAGTGATGGCGTGGCAGGATGGCGTGCCAGTGCAGGTTGCCGGGACCTATACTAACCTGACCCGGGAGCGCGTTTTCGAAGAGCGGGCAACCCTGTTTGGTGCGGCGTTTGAGCAAACCCGTGACTGGGTCATGATCTTTGACAAGCATTTGCGCATTCTGGCTTGCAACAAAGCATTGCAAAGTGCCTTCTCTGTCAGTGCCGCGCCCTCATCCAGTACCAGTGTCACTTTGGGTCTGGAGCGAGACGTCAGAATGAAGTATCTGCGTGCAATCAGTAAATTAAAAGTCGATGACTTATATGTTGCCGAGGAAACTTTGCGACTGCCCAGCGGTGAAAAGCGTCAGGTACTGCTAAAAATCAGTGCAACGGAAGATAAGCATTATATTTTAGTACTGACCGACATCACCAAGCAAAAGCGTACGGAGAAAGAGCTCTATCAACTGGCCAACTATGATGCGTTGACCAAGCTGCCAAACAAAGTACTGTTCATGGACCGCGTGCAGCATGCGATAGAGCAGGCGCATTTATCACGTCAGCCTCTGGCGATTATTGCGATTAAGTTCAGCCGTTTGCAAAGATTCGCGGATACCTATGGCAACGACTTCCTGGCGCTTGTTACGCAAAAACTCGCAACCAACTTGCAGTGTTGTTTTCGGGAAGTCGACAGCCTGGCCATCGGTAATGAGCGAGACTTCTATATTCTTATGGAGCAGCTGACAGGCGTGGAACAGGTAATGCGATATATTCATTGCCTGCTTGAGCGATTTGAAAAAGGGTTTGAGATTGAGCAGCAACAGGTGCATGTGAAAGCGAAATTGGGGATCGCAATGTTCCCTGATGATGCCAGTGATGCCTTTGACCTCAATCAGGCCGCAGAGACGGCACTCAACCATGCCAGACAGTCTCTGATCACGGATTATCAATTCTATCACAGTGAGATCAATGAGCAGGTTCAGCGTGCTCTGGCTATCGAACAGGCGCTGTTAAAAGCTTATCAGGAAGAAGCGTTTCGTAATCATTATCAGCCCATCATCAATGCAACGCATATGTCGGTAGAAGGCTTTGAAGTCTTACTGCGCTGGCCACAAACGCCCAGTTATAACATCGAGGAACTCGCCCATACCGCAGAGCAGACAGGGATCATTACCCGGGTCATGTTGCAAACCCTGGAAAGGGCGCTGGTCGATTTGAAAGAGTGGCACACAACCCATCCCGATCTGTATATTTCGGTTAATCTATCGGCGTTGGATTTTCAGTACGAAGAGTTACTGACCCGGATCACCGATATTCTGGCACGTAATGGTATAGACGGTCGCTATCTGGTATTCGAAATCACCGAATCAGTGATGATGGCAGATGCGGAACAGGCAATCGTGCGTATGCATGAACTCAGGGCGCTGGGCTGCCGACTTTATATGGATGACTTTGGGACGGGGTACTCTTCACTGACCTACCTCAAACAATATCCAGTCGATGCGCTCAAAATTGATCGCAGCTTTGTCAGCGACATAGGTTGCGACAAGGAGCACGAAGTGATCATCCACTCCACCTTATCGCTGGCACACAGTCTGGGTAAGTATTGTGTTGCGGAAGGCGTAGAGCAAATGGAGCAGCTGTCTTTTCTGAGAATGCTGGGATGTGAGCGCTTCCAGGGCTATCTGTTCAGTAAAGCCTTACCTGCGAGCGAAGCCGGCGCACTATTAAGGCGTAACTGGCATCAGGTGTTTGCACGTGCCAGCTAGTGACAGGCCTGCGTGAAGCAGGCCTTTGTCGTGCTATAGCTTGCCGCCACAATGGCGGCAGTAGTGGTTGTGTACGCGCTGGCTGGTCATCATTTTAATGGCCTGATTGGCTTCCGTTGCACTGAGTCCCAGTTCAATTCTGAGGGCTTCGAGGTGTTCTTTTTCCTGCTCGTCGACGACCCCATCGCTCAGCGAGTGCAGCACGGCTTCGTTGAAGGCATCGCGGCGTTTTCTCAGTTGATCGGCAAAGCTGGACGCCAGCAGACCCGTGGGGATAGCGACCATACCCATACTCAGTAAGGTGATCACCCCGCCAAAAAATCGTCCCAAAGGCGTGATGGGCACCACATCACCATATCCCACCGTGGTGAGTGTAGCCATTGCCCACCACATGGCGGCCGGAATTGAGCCAAACTTATCGGGCTGCACGTCATGTTCAATGAGGTAGATGCCACACGACGCCACAATCAACACCAGTGACATAATAAAGAAAGCTGCCAGTAATGAACTGCTCTCTTCTCTGAATGCCGCTAATAATAGCTGCATTGCGCGAGAGTAGCGGGTCAGTTTGAAAATACGCAGCAAACGGAATACGCGTAAAAAACGCAGGTCAAAGGTGAAGAACACCATGAGTATCGTGGGGAGAATGGCCAGTAAATCGATAATGGCCAGTGGTGAGAACACATAACGCATACGCTTTTTCGTGTTGTTGCCTGGCGTATGTTTAAATGCCAGTTTATCAACGCAGCACCATAGCCTGAGCAGGTATTCAATGGTGAAAATCGCCACTGACGTGACTTCGATGAAAAAGAACAGCCTGTGATAACGCGCAGCAAGCGCTGGCACAGACTCCAGTACTATGGCAATGACGTTGATAATGATGAGCGAGATCAGAAACACATCTATGGCATGCCCGGCTTTTCTGAATCGCCCGCTGGCTTCCAGTAGCCCGGCGGTTTTTTGTCTGAGTGTCAGATCCATAGTTATCTTGTTAACCTTGCTATTTGGGGTTGTATTTCATGACTGTGCTGTGAGTGGCATTCTCATTACCACAGTGCCTTCTTCAAAATCTCGGGTCACCGTGAACCCCAGTTTTTTCGCCAGCCCAATCATACCGGTGTTTTCTGGTAAGGTGATCCCTTCAATAGACCCGACACACTGACGTTTACAGTAGTTGATGGCTGCCTCCATCAGTAGTTTACCCAGGCCCAGCCCCTGGCAATCTGAACGCACGACCACAGCAAATTCGGCGAGTAAATTGTCCGGGTCCATCAGCACCCGTGAAACCCCCAGTGTCCGTTGCGCACTTTTATAGGGCTCGGTAATGATAAATGCCATCTCACGGTCATAATCAATTTGTGTCATTTTAGCCAATTGATCATGGGTAAACTGTGGCAGCTCACCGAAAAAACGTCGGTATCTGTCTTCTTTACTCAGGGACTGGTCAAACTCCTGATGGTTACGTTCGTCCTCGGGGCGGATTGGCCTTAGCTGTGCCTGGGTGCCATTTTTCAGGGTAACCGATCGCTCCCATTCTTTTGGATAGGGTTTGATGGCTAATCGCTTGCGCCCGGGGAGCGGTTCGTAGCGCTGCAAAGCCATATTGGCATCGAGGATCAAAAAGTGTCCATCGGTCGCTAAAATGGGATTCAGTTCCACAGCCTGAATATCAGGTTGATCCACCACTAACTGGGAGACGCGGGTGAGCAACGCGCACAGACGATACTTATCTACTTTCTCCGGTAACAGGCGCTCTTTCAGGACGCCCTTATCATACGCCGCTGCTATCAGGTATTTAGCCAGATTCATGTTTAGCGGGGGCAGGGCAACGGCCGCCTGATTGAAGTCATATCCGGTGCCAGCCTCACCGAGCAATATAACGGGCCCTACATCGGGCTCAGTTTTGACCGCAATGCGTAATTCCTGGCTGCCAGCCCTGGGGGCCATTTTTTGCAAAGAGAAACCTTCAATAATGGCATCCGGGTAGGCTTGCTTGATACGCAGGAGTATAGCGAAGGCACTTTGTTCTACTTCATCGCCATCATTGAGGTTGAGCACCACGCCGCCGACCTCAGATTTTGACGGTATAGACGGACTGAGCAGTTTGAGCGCGACAGGAAAGCCGAGTATTTGTGCCTGCTCTTTGGCCTCACTGGGAGTCAGTGCTATGTCTGTCTCTATGCATTCCATGCCGTAGTGGCAGAGGATCTGGCTGGCCTGATGGGTCGAGAGCTGAGTGAGTGACTGATCAAGGTAGCTGTCAATCTGCGCTTTGGCGCTGTGGTTGTGGATCAGTTCATCCTGACTGATGGACTCCGGGGTTTGTGTCAGGTGCTTTTGGTTACGCCGGTAGCTGATCAGATGCATAAACGCCCCGACGGCGCCTTCGGGTGTGCGATACGTTGGAATGCTGTGCTCGACACAGACATTGCGGGCCTCCCAGGCAGCTTCCTCGCCCATAAAGTTGGTCATCACAAAGGGGCGAGCCATTTTAGGTAACGTACTCAGGGTTTGTGCAATGATCTGGGCATACGCTTCACTGGGGGCCAGGGCGGATGGCGTATGAATGATGAGTAAGTTCTTCACTTCCTCCGCTTTGAGTAAAATCTCTAGTGCCTGCTGATAGCGATGGGGCGCTGAATCGCCGAAAATATCAACCGGATTTGCAGTGTGATTTGACTGCGGGATCACGGCATTGAGCGCCGCAATGGTTTTGTCACTCAGTTCGGCGAGTTTACCGCTGCGCTGTAATAAGGTATCCACGGCCATTATACCAGGGCCGCCGCCATTGGTGAGTATGGTGAGATGTTCAA
This sequence comes from Pseudoalteromonas rubra, assembly GCF_001482385.1. NCBI lineage: Bacteria > Pseudomonadati > Pseudomonadota > Gammaproteobacteria > Alteromonadales > Pseudoalteromonadaceae > Pseudoalteromonas > Pseudoalteromonas rubra. The sequence continues at coordinate 1,691,928 of NZ_CP013611.1, read as the reverse complement.
CCTGTAATAGTTTTGGGTGCAGAGCCAGTGTTTGTGTGGCTGCAAATAGTTCCCGCAGATCGGTGACCCTGAGCATACCTGCGCGCTGAAACATGGCATCGTACACCGCATCGTCTGAAGTTGACCCGCCTGTATGGATCACCGCGGCCTCAGCACCCGCTTGAGTACGGCCGGTTTTGATAGCAATGACGGGTTTACTAAATGCGGCAGCTCTTGCTGCGGAGATAAAACGACGTACATCTTTGATATTGTCAATATACAGCAAAATCGCTTTCGTTTTGGCATCCCGACCGAATAGATCCAGTAATTCGTCAAAGTCGATATCCAGGCTGTCGCCCAGAGAAATAAAATAGGAAAACCCGATGCGTTTGCTTTTGGCCCAATCTAGTATGGTTGAGCAGACCGCGGCAGATTGAGAGATAAAGGCCAGCTTGCCCGCGTCGGCGGTGGTATGAGAAAAACTGGCATTTAACCCAAGGTGGGGGAGCAGCATACCCAGGCTATTAGAGCCCAGCAGTGTGATTTGCTTGTCTCTGGCAAGTGCCTGCAAACGTTGTTTTTGCTCGTTGTCGAGCCCTGCTGCCACAATTATGGCATTTTTGCATCCCCGCTCAGATAGTTCGGTTAAAATCTGTATCAGCGTCGCTTTGTTGGTACAGATAACGGCCAGATCGGGTACCTGAGGGAGATCGGCAATGGTTGGGTAAGCCAATACCCCCTGAACGGCAGCGTATTTTGGTGTAACGGGCATAATGGGGCCTTTAAACCCGCCGTGCAGCAGATTGCGCATCACCACGTTACCGGCTCGGCCTGGATTACTAGAGGCACCAATAACAGCCACCGAACGGGGACTAAAAAACTGGTTGATCCGCTTTATACTCATACTAACTCCTTGACTTGCCGGACTAAGGGCGGGCTAACAGCTAAATACTAATCGCTTTAGCGGCAGGTTGCGAGTCAAAGCCGGGGTTGTTTTGATCTCAGTACAATTTGTTGGCACACGGTGTGGAGTAAATACATATTACTTAGCCATTGTCGTCAGCGTTTTTTCTTCAGCCATTTGTTCATAGCGGCATCATAAGCATCCGTGATAGCTGTTTTGTCGCAGGTGCTGCTTGCGGTGAGCCAGTTTTTAGCAAACCCTTCAGGTGGTGGGTTGTTTGGGTCACCCTGAACCTCTTTGTAGCACCGGTCTCCTTCCCGATATTCCGTAAAAATGTGGTTTTTCGATTCAATTTGTCGCATAGGTTGGTTCAAGGTTTGATGTGACTTGGGTACGCCGAGGCGTTTTGGCTGGGTGTTATTGCGTGGTGTCTGACGTATCACAGGTTGATTTAGCATTTGCTGGCGCAGACGTGACAGGCCCAGAGCTGGATCGATACGTTTATGGGGCTTAATTGTATGTACTTTGGTTTGTTGAACCTGTGGCTGAGAATCAGTGTGAGTCGTGGGACCAGTATTGCTTGATGCGGTATTTGATTCGACCTGCTTTTTTTCAGGTAAAGGCTGAGCCGGGCCGATCTGCTGCTCAGATGATTGCGCGGGCTCAGTGAGTGGCTGTGATGGTTGCTCCGTAGCCGTTGGGTCTGGCGTGCGTTCAGGCGGTGCGACGACCAGGTAGGTTTTAATGCTTGGTTGCGGCGCGCGGACAGGTGCCACAACCGTTTGTTGAGCGAGCAGCCATAGTAATATTGAGTGACAGGCAACGGAAATGACAATTGCACTGAGCCATGAACGCATCACTTTTCCTTAGTGTTTTGATTTTCTAATTTTGTTTCTTTATCCAAAACACACGTATGACCCAGGCTAATGGCTAAAAGTTCAGTTGCATTAATTCTTTGGCAATGAGCTTGAGCAAGCGAGTTTCCCTGAGCAGAGATTGCCCTTGTTTATCGCTGTTTGCCAGTACGGCTTCATTGTGGGCAATGGCTTCGGTGATCTCCACCCACTGTGGTTGCATACCATTACTAACTTCATAATGTTCCATTTCTGGCTCATCAAACTCCCCGCAAATGTCACACTGATAGCAGTGCGAAACTATGTGTACATTGTCATAATCGGGTTTGTACCAGTGCTGATATTCTTCATACATACCAAAGGGCGCGATATTGGTGACAGAGCGGGCACCGGTTTCTTCTTTTACCTCGCGTACCAGCGCGTCTGTGAGAGACTCCCCTTCGTCAACCCCACCACCGGGCAAGGTGTAATCATCATATCGCTGGGTGTAGAGTAATAAAATTTGCGATTGACGGGTGATAATCGCCCGTGTCGCAGGTCGGGTGAAACTGGTGCCAGGTAAAGGCACGGCAGGGGCTGGATTAAGAACGCGCATGGCAGAGTCCCGAAAAAGTGCTGAGTCTACCATATTTTGATTCAGACAGCAGCGCCCGAGCGGGACCCCGTCGGGCGCGTATTTGTTAATAGGGCAATGGATACGCTTTTAGCACCGTATCAATTTCGGCTAATGCCTCTGGTGGCAGAGTCAAATCAAAGGCTTTGATATTTTCCTTTAATTGCGACATCGTCGTTGCGCCTATGATGGTAGACGTTACGCCATCAACCTGGTCGCACCAGGCCAGTGCGAGCTGAGACGCGGTGATGTTGTGCTCTTTGGCAATCTCGACATAGGCCGCCGTGGCTTCTTGTGCAAACTGAGTGTCCCGGAATAAGCCGTTGCGTTGGATTAAGGTCCAGCGCGATCCTTCTGGCCTGGCACCTCCCAGATACTTGCCTGACAAAGCGCCTCCGGCAAGCGGTGACCAGGGCAGATAGGCGATGTCTTCATGAATACAGTTTTCTATGATGTAAGGCCAGTCTTTGGCATGTAACAGGTTGAACTCATTTTGAATTGATACCGGTCTTGGCAATTGGTGTTGATGCGCCAGTTGCAAATAGGTGTTAATGCCCCAGGGCGTGTCATTAGACAACCCCCAGTGACGAATTTTACCTGCGTCCATACACTGTTTGAGTGCACCCAGTATCTCTAACATCTCTGTTTTGTGCTGCTCCGTTGATACATCACTGAAAGTGATCATGCCGGGCCAGTGTTTAGAGAAATGAGGGGAAGTCCTATTTGGCCAGTGTAGCTGGTATACATCAATGTAATCGGTATGTAGTCGCTTAAGGGAGGCATCGACAGCGGCGACAATGGCTTCGGCCGTGATGGGGGTACCCCCACGGATCCAGGCAAGCCCAGAGCCGGCTATTTTAGTGGCGATAACCATATCCTGGCGCTTTTCGGGGTGGCGACGTAACCAGTCTCCGATAATTTCCTCGGTCTTACCATAGGTTTCAGGTGAGGGAGGAACGGCATACATTTCAGCAGTGTCGATAAAGTTAACACCCTGTGCAAGCGCATAATTGATTTGCTCATCGGCGTCATGCTGATTATTTTGCACGCCCCATGTCATGCTGCCCAGACAGACACGTGATACCTCTAAATTGGAATGACCCAGGTGGCTGTACTTCATAAATGCTCCTTGTGTTAAATAGGTCTGGCGGATCGGTTTAGTTATGCTCTGATACGCAGCCATTGTCTGACCAGTTTAGAGTATTTGGCAATAAAATACAGGTGAGACGCGATGACAAAAAACACACAATCATATTGCCATACTGAATTTCTTTGCCCATAATGACTGTATAAATAACCAGTTTTTAAGTTCATGCGTAAGTTTATCCATGTTGATATGGACTGCTTTTATGCTGCCGTAGAGATGCGCGATAACCCAGCGCTGGCCAATGTACCGATTGCGATTGGCGGGAATAGCCACCGTGGCGTGTTATCAACGGCCAACTACATCGCGCGCCAGTATGGCGTGCGCTCTGCCATGTCTAACTACAAAGCTAAGCAGCTGTGCCCTGAGCTGGTGATTGTGCCTGGCAGGATGGCGGTTTACAAAGCGGTGTCTGCGCAGATCCGCACGATTTTTTCTCGTTACACTGAACTGATAGAACCACTCTCCTTAGATGAAGCTTATCTGGACGTTACTGAGTGCACTTTGTGTCAGGGTAGCGCAACGTTAATTGCGCAGCAGATCCGCAGCGATATCTATCAAGAAACGGGCCTAACGGCCTCTGCCGGCATTGCGCCCATTAAATTCCTGGCCAAAATTGCCAGCGACGAAAATAAACCGAATGGTCAGTATGTGATTACCCCTGATGATGTGGATGTGTTTATAGATACTTTGCCGCTGAAAAAAATCCCCGGCGTAGGTAAGGTGACACATGAAAAACTGCTGGCAATGGGATTGCAATATGGCCGTGATGTTAAGGCCAGCAGCAGAACTCAGATGACAGAGCGGTTTGGTAAATTCGGCGATGTACTTTGGCGGCGTTGTCAGGGCATTGATGAGCGCAAGGTAGAAACTGAGCGCATTCGCAAATCGGTCGGTGTTGAAACCACGTTTGAAAAAGACATACAAGATCTGGATGCACTTAAAGACGTACTTCGCCAGCGTCTGCTGCCTGAATTGCAGCGGCGTGCTGAACCCTATCGCGGCACGCGGACCTTTAATAAGTTGGGGGTTAAAGTAAAGTTTTATGATTTTTCGCAAACCACCAAAGAGTGTCAGTATCATGAGATTGATGAAGGTGTGTTGTTCACTTTGCTTGAGCAGGCAGTCGAGCGCTTTGGCAGTAAACCGGTCAGGCTGATAGGGATACAGCTGGGGTTAGGTGAAGTGGCGTCCGGCCAGGCACAGTTGGGCCTGTTTGATGTCCAGACCTTCGACTAAAAGATAACAATGACAAGGCTCTGTGATCACACGGCGGTGTGCTAGGGTATAGCCTATCCGGCTAAAGTCAGACGTTATTTTGCGCAATACAATCTCGAAAGCATAAAGCGGATCACCTGACGACCAGATACTGTTTGAGTCGCTGGCTTTGTCGCGCACTGCAATATAGCCGAACTGGTTGATTGCACTGGGCAATAACAAACTGTCATTTAGCGGACATCAAAAACAACAACAGGACAACAACAGGGAGAATACAATGCAGTCAATCATGATCGTGCTGTTTGGCATACTTGGTATGCTGTTTGGCTGGTTTGTCTATTCAAAATTCATCGCCGAAAAAATATTTAAAATGGACGATAAGTTCGTCACACCGGCGCATGAGTTAAATGACGGAGTAGACTATGTACCGACTAACAAAGTGGTGCTCTGGGGGCATCATTTTACATCCGTAGCAGGGGCCGCGCCTATCGTTGGCCCAGCCATTGCCGTTTACTGGGGTTGGGTCCCTGCGGTTTTATGGGTGGTGTTTGGTACCATCTTTTTTGCGGGTGTGCATGATATGGGCGCATTGTGGGCCAGTGCGCGTCACAAAGGCAAGTCGATGGGAGCGCTGTCAGAAACTGTTATAGGTACACGCACGCGTTCATTGTTTATGATTGTGGTTTTCCTGGTACTGTTGATGGTAAATGCCGTATTTGGGGTCGTTATTGCCAATTCCTTTGTGGCTAACCCCAGTGCTGTGTTCCCTGCCTGGGCCGCCATTTTAGTAGCGCTGGTGATTGGCCAGTTACTTAAACGTCAGGTGCCACTGGTGCCCTTATGTGTGATTGGCGTCGCTATTCTTTATGCCAGCATTTACATAGGCTCGGGTATGCCACTGGCGCTGCCCAGCGAGTTGTTCGGGCTGGCCGATAAAGCCAATTGGATTATTATTCTGTTTGTCTACGCGGCCGTGGCGTCTTTATTACCGGTCTGGATGTTGCTACAACCGCGCGATTTCATTAATGGCATGCAGCTGCTGGTAGGGCTGGTATTGCTGTATGGCGCGGTATTTGTGGTGATGCCGGATATCACGGCACCTGCCTTTAATACGCAAACTGCAATAGATACGCCAAGCATCATTCCTTTATTATTTGTCACCATCGCGTGTGGTGCCGTTTCTGGCTTCCATGGCATTGTGTCCTCTGGTACCAGTTCGAAACAGCTGGATAAAGAAACCGATGGCCGCTTTGTCGGTTATCTGGGCGCCGTGGGCGAGGGCTCACTGGCATTGATCACGCTGGTGGCCGTGAGCGGCGTTATGCTGGCAGTGTCACCTGAAGAATGGCACGAAATTTACAGTCACCTCGGCGCGGGCAGTGTCGGCGCTTTTATCCAGGGCGGGGCAAATCTGATCAGCAATGGTTGGGGACTATCGGTGGAGATCGCATCAACTCTGCTTGCGGTCATGGTGGTGCTGTTTGCCGGTACCACCATGGATTCTGGCGTGCGTTTGCAGCGCTATATTATTCAGGAGTGGGGTGAAATCTATCAACTCAATGCCCTGAAAAACGGTGTGCTTGCGACCCTGGTTGCCGTGGGCTGCTGTTTACTGCTGGCGTTTGGTGCGGGTGGTGCGTCGGGCAGCGGCGGTATGATCATCTGGCCTTTGTTTGGTTCGACCAACCAAATTCTTGCCAGCCTGACCTTACTGGTGATCTCTGTGTATCTGATGAAGCTGGGTCGTCCGGCAAAATTCACGCTGATCCCGATGATGTTTGTGATTCTGATGGCCTTTTTTGCCGGGCTGATCAAGTTGGGTGAGTACTATGAGCAGGGTAACTGGTTGCTGGTGGGGCTGGACATTGTGGTCCTGGTTGTCAGTGTATTGGTGATGTTGGAAGCCTGGTCTGTGGTCAGTAAGCTCAAATTACAAAAAGACAGCAGCGCAATATCGCAGTCGGATTAACGATTACTTTGCGGCTCAACAGTGCGTGTCAGTGTGTCATACGCTGGCGCGCATTATGTTATGTTCCGGCAATTACCCCGATGGTATTGGCTCTTGCGGGCAAATAACCGATAATCAGCCCAGCATTTTAATAACCAAGGGCTGATTATATGTCTTTTCCTCTCGCTCTGCCGGTCAGTGACTGGCAAGTTCAGGGCGCCGATGCTGTTATCGTCGTCACTTCCGATGTGTCAGATCTTTCTGTTGCGGCATTAAACAGTGCGGCCGCCCCTTATCTTGCGGTTGACGCACGATTACATAGCAAAGCCAGCTTACTGCTGGCTGAAGGTGTACCGGGCAAGCGCCTGATCGTGTCACCAACAGGCCCACTTAACCGAGACTATGATGACGTGCGACGCTTTTTTGAAGCGGGTAAAGCCGCTGTGTTGGAAGCCAAAGCAGCCGGTGCGGTTAAGCCTGTATTGATGGTGGCTGGGGTACCTGGCGATGCGCGTTATCAGAATGCCCTTGAAGTGGCGTACCTAGGGGCGTGTCAGGCGCTATGGCAACCTCTGGAAGCCCGTGAATATCGTGGACCAGTGATTGAACCTGTTGAATCTATTGCACTGTTGGGGGCCTCTGAAGAGCAATGTCGTCAGCTAAACGCCATGGCTGCGGGTCAGTATGCTGCCCGTGACTTGTGTGGTACGGAGCCTGAGCGCATGGCACCCCCTAAGTTTGCAGATTACTGTGTTGAGCTGTTTAAGGACACATGTGTCAGTGTTGAAGTCGTGTCAGACCCGGTCACCATTGATAAAGACTACCCTATGCTGGGCACCGTTGCGCGCGCATCTTATGCGGTGGAGCGTCACCACCCGCGTGTTGTTAAGCTAGTCTACACGCCGCAAGGGGACATTGAGCGAACGTTGATGTTTGTGGGTAAGGGCCTGGTTTATGATACAGGTGGTGCCGATCTGAAAGTAGGCGGGTTTATGGCGGGCATGAGCCGTGACAAAGGTGGCGCAGCCTCAGTCGCCGGCTTTATGAAGTCCGTTGCAGACTTCCAGCCTAAAGGCGTAAAAGTGATCGCGTACCTGGCTGTGGTGCGTAACTCGATTGGCTCTGATTGCTTCGTTCCGGATGAGATAATCACCACGCGTGAAGGCGTGAAAGTGCGCATTGGCAACACGGATGCGGAAGGCCGTCTGGCAATGGGAGATTTGTTGAGTGAGCTTAAAGATATGGCCACTGGGGAAGTGAATCCTGAGCTGTTTACGGTAGCTACGCTAACCGGACACGCTGCCCGAGCGATGGGACCTTACAGTGCTTATGTTGAAAACGGCCCGGCGCGTGCACAAAAGGTATCTCGTCAGCTTGCTGATATCGGCGATCTGTGGGCTGACTGTGCTGAGGTATCGCGCAGCCGCCGTGAAGATTACGATTTCGTGCAGCCACGTACTCTGGCGGATGACGTTTTGTCGAGCAACAATGCTCCGTCGGCTGTTACTGCGCGTGGTCATCAGTTCCCAATGGCCTTCCTGGCCATTGTTGGTGGACTGGACAAGCACGGCTGTGAGTCAGACTTACCACTGCCTTATGTCCATATGGACATCGCGGGCAGTGGTGTTGAAGGGGGTGACTGGCAACATGGTAAGCCAACCGCTGCCACCGTCAGCAGTTTGTTTGTGCGTTACTGTCGTTAAACTTTAAAACCTTCCACAATCTGGGCAAGCTGATGGCTTGCCTGTTTGAGCTCTTTGCTGGCCTGAGACAAGGTTTGGGTAGTGTCGAGTGAATGATGGGTTGCGTCTGACAGGTCGCTAATACGCACATTCACATCGGCAGCCGCACTGCTTTGTTCATCCGTCGCACGCGCGATCAGGCCGTTCATTTCCAGAATGACCGTGATCAGACGCTCAATTTCACTCAATGCCTGCTCAGCCTCATGGACCTGACTCACCGTGTTGGCAGAAAGACGTTGACTGTTTTGCACGGCATCAACAGCGGCCTGAGCGCCTTTTTGTAACTTTTCAATCATGGTCTGGATCTCATCGGTACTCTGTCCGGTACGACTTGCCAGTGTGCGTACTTCGTCTGCCACGACTGCAAACCCGCGACCCTGCTCTCCGGCTCGGGCAGCTTCTATGGCGGCATTCAGTGCGAGTAGGTTGGTCTGCTCCGAAATACCCCGGATCACGTCCAGCACTGAGCCAATATGCTGGCTCTCTTCTGCCAGTGCCTGCGTCACCACACTGACCTCTTCTATGGTGTCTGACAGCGTACCTATGGCACTGATGGTGGCACTGATGGTGGTTTTTCCGGTTTCACTGGTGCGCATTGCATCTCCGGCAGCCTGCTCTGCAGCCTCAGCATGCTGGCTAATCTCTTTGATCTGGGCACTCATTTGCTCAACGGCTGTTGCGACCTGGCGACTGCTGTCATTCTGACGCTCAATGTATTCCAGGTTTACCTCACCCGTGTCATCTACGCGATCGGCCAGCGCCTCAACTTCTGCGGCATTGCCCGCGACTGAGGTAATCGAGCGGCGCATTTTACTTGTATAGGCATTAAAAAAACGAGACAGGCGTGAGATCTCATCACGGCCATGCTCATCAAGTTGCTGTGTCAGGTCGCCCTCACCCTGGGAAATGTCTTGCATCATGTCGGCAGCTGCACGCATCGGTTGCAACACGCTATTGCTGATGATAAAGCTCAGAATTATCAGCACAATGAGCAGTGCGACGATATTAAACAGCATCTGATTGCGCAGCTGAGCAAATTGCTCGTCGATATTATCAAGATACACCCCGGAGCCTAAGATCCACTGCCACGGATCAAAGGCTTTTACATAAGAAATCTTGTCGACGGGCGCAGATTTGCCGGGTTTGGGCCATTTGTAAGGCACAAAGCCATCCCCCTGACTGTTAACAACGGCCACCATTTCCTGAAACAGCGCAACCCCGTCAGGGTCTTTACTATCGCGCAGTGACTGGCCATTGAGTTGGGGCTTAAATGGGTGCATCACCATGCGAGGGTAATGATCATTGACCCAAAAGTAATTGTTTTCATCGTATCTGAGGTCTTTCAACGCGCTCAGAGCGGCGTTTTTGGCCTGACTTTCGCTGAGTGTACCGTTGAGCTGTGCCTGATGAAAGTGGGCGATCAGGCTATGGGCTGTTTCAACCAGGTTCTTGGTTTTTTCATATTGCTGTTCACTTAGCGCCTGATATTGCTGCTGCAAATTCATTATGCCCAGTGCGCTCAGGCCAAGGACGACGAAGCCCACCAGCATAGCGAGGCGGCCAAATATGGTGAACTGTCTTAAAAAAGCCATAGCACTTACTCCTTTTTAAAGCACAAGATTGTGCACTGAATTAGCTATGATTGCGTATTTTGCAATAACTTCAGGGGTAAAACTTGTTCTAAATCAAATGAATAATATATTTACTGAGGAAAGCGTAAGGCAATTAGCTATTTGTCGAATAGTAGCAGGGAGCGTTTATGCGTATAGGCGACACGGGCCAGCGATGGCCCGTGTCTGAGTGTTACTTCACGTCAAAGTGACGATTAAAGAAGTTGGTGATGGTCTGATGCAGGTGCGTCTGCACCTTCTTACCACGCAGGCTGTGCTTAGAGCCCGGATAGGTCATCATTTCAAAAGGCTTTGCTTCATCCTGTAACTGTTTGAACAGCTTCGTCGCATGGGTAAACAACACGTTGTCGTCCGCCATGCCGTGATAGATCATCAGCGGGCCTTTCAGACCGTCGGTGTAGGGAAATACTGCGCTTTGCTCGTAGCCTTTCGCATTAGTTTGTGGATGTCCGAGGTAACGTTCAGTGTAATGTGTGTCATACAGTGCCCAGTCTGTTACTGGCGCACCAGACACGCCTGCGGTAAAGTAGTCACCTGCTTTGAACATGGTCATCAGTGCCATATAACCGCCGTAGCTGTGGCCATAAATGCCGATGCGTGACGGGTCGACATAATTCAGTGTGCGTAAGAATTCCACTCCGCGAACCTGATCGGCGACTTCCACTTCTCCTAAGTGCTTGTAAATTGGGTCTTCAAAGCGTTTGCCTCGGTTGTAGGAACCACGGTTGTCCAGTTGGAAGACGATGTAACCTTGCTGCACCATAAACTGGAAATAAAGGTTTTTACTGCGCCAGCTATTAGTAACACGCTGAGCATGCGGACCACCATAAACATTGACGATCACAGGGTATTTCTTGCCTTTTTTAAGCTGCTTAGGCTTAAACAAACGGTAGTGCATCAATTGCCCATCTGTCGCTTTCAGGGTGCCATATTCAGGTGTCGACAAATCATTCAGGAAAGGTGTCAGCGGATGTTGATCATCGAGCTTATTTTGTTCCAGCCAGGTAATGAATTCGCCATTGGCTTTTCGCAATGAAACCGATGTGGGTTGATTTACGGACGATTTGCTGTCGATAAAAGTGCGGTTGTCTTCCGCCATCACCACTTTGTGGTAGGTACCGGCTTCTGTGATCCGCTCAATGTTGCCTTTTTTGAACAATGGGACCGCATACAGGTGGCTTTCCAGTGGGGTATCTTTGCGGCCAGAGAAGTAGATCAGGCCCTTTTTCTCATCCACGCCCTGAAGCTTTTCGACAATCCAGTCACCCTGAGTCAGCTGACGAACCAGTTGGCCGCTGGTGCGGTACAAATACAGGTGCTTATAGCCATCGCGCTCTGAGGCCCAGATAAAGTGCTTTTTGTCTTTTAAAAAATGCAGGTCAAAATGCAGGTTGATCCAGGTGTCGCTGGTTTCTGTCAGAGCGACGCGTTGTTGTTTGCTGTCGGCGTTGTAGAATCTCAATTCCAGCTTTTGCTGAGAGCGGTTTTGCCACTGATATGACAAGGTGGTGTCGTCTTCCAGCCATTTCGCTCGGGCAATGTAGATGTCTTTCTCTTTACCCAGGTCAATCCAGTTTACTTTTTGATCATTCAGGGTGACCACGCCCAGATCAATGCGGACATTGTCTGTGCCGGTAAACGGGTAGCGTTGATTAAACAGTTTGACTTCATCGGCATAAATTTCGTTACGGATGGCTTCTTGTACCGGACTTTCATCGATGCGGGTAAAGGCAATTTTGCTTTCATCTCCGGCCCACCAGTAGCCAGTCATACGGCTCATTTCTTCCTGTGCAACGAACTCTGCCATGCCATTTTTAATCACGCCACCACCGTCTTTACTCAGGCGGATCTCTTTGCCGGTTGCCAGCTCCAGAGCATACAGGTCTTGTTCTCGTACAAAGGACACGTAGTTGCCTTTAGGCGAGAAACGAGCATCGGTTTCAAAGGCTTCGGTATCGGTCAGCTTGCGGCTTTTACCTGAGCTGAGCTCATAATAGTAAAGGTCACCATTGAGTGGAAAGAGCAGTGCTTTACCATCTTTAGACCATTTGTATTCTAGGATCCCGCGACCAAAGATACGTTGCCTTTCACGGCGCGCCTTTTCTTCGTCTGATAAGGTTTCAGGGCCAGAGAATAAGGCCTGGGAATCGACCAGCAGACGGTTTGTATCGGCTTTAATATTGTATTCCCACAGATCGTAGCGGTTGTAGTCGTCGACTTTGCCCTGCAGGTAGGTTACCCGAGTACCATCGGGCGAAAACTTAAGGTTAACAGGGGCCTTACCTGCCAAAGAGGGGTCATCGAAAATACGTTCCAGCGTCAGCGGCTGGGCCACAGTAAACTGGCTGGTGGCCAGCAAACCGGTGGCAAGCGCGGCATGAGATAGCAAATTACGCACAGAGTCACCTTTATAATTGTGTAATGTTGGATTGAGAACCCGATGTTAAAGACTGTAAATCGTGATGGCAAACAAATCCGATGGGTGTGATGGCAGACAAAAGCGTCCCTATCGGGTCGATTTTATGTGGTAAGTTAGTTACAGTGAGCCCATCAATAATGAACTTGAAAAGACCAATGAACACATTTCAACTGGCGCCGGAACTGGTGCGTGATTGTATTGAACTGGCCGACTGGCCATTGTGTAAACTGCTATTACTGAATGACAGTCAGTATCCCTGGTTTATACTGGTGCCACGTGTATCAGGCATGCGTGAGATCATTGATCTCAGTGCAGAGCAGCAACAGCTGTTTTGGCAGGAGTCTGCTCAGTTAAGTCACTTAATTAAAGCTGTTTTCAATCCACATAAATTAAATGTGGCTGCTCTTGGAAACATGGTACCCCAGCTGCACGTTCATCATATTGCGCGTTTTGAGCATGATGCAGCCTGGCCAAAGCCTGTGTGGGGACAACTGCCGCCAATCCCATACAGTGCTAAGCAAATAGCCGAAATAAAACAGGCGCTGGATATCTGAGCGCCTGTTTATCTATCTGATTGTGTATTGGGGTATTACAAGCCCAATACGGCTTTGCCTTGTTTAAAGGTCACATCAACCGGAATATTGGCTGCCGCCAGTTTGTCCAGGTCGGCCTGAAGCTCAGCTTTGATATCGCCATGGGTGGCCAGTAATTGATCGACTTTTTGGTAGTCACCATCGCCTTGCAGGGTCAGGATCAGGTTAGACAGCTTTTCCATGGCTGCCCCCATTTTCGCCATATCTACAGCATAAAGGCCATCCGCATTTTTTGAAAATGCGCCTTCCTGTTTGAAGAAATTAAACCGGATCATGTTGGCTTTACCATGGGCACTGGATGCGCCGAAGCGCACAGAGCGGAAAATTCCGGCCATAAAGGTGACATAATAGTCTTCCAGCGTGCCTTCTGTGATCTCGCCTTTTTTCAGCAGTTGCTCAACCATATACAGACCAAGTATATCGGCTTTGCCTTCTTCCAGGGCGCTGGCATGCTCTTGCAGTGACTGACGCACCGTGCCTTTGCCTGTAATGGTGTTTTTAATCCCCAGGCCATGCGCCACTTCGTGGAACATGGTGTTGGCAAAAAAGGCATCAAAGGTAATATGTTTACGTTGTGCAGGGACAATCAACTGCTCAGCAATGGGCACTAGGATTTTGTCGAACTTGGCCTGCATCGCATTTTTCAACTGCAGGCGACGCGTGCCCTTTTGGAGCTGAACTTCTTCATCGTTTGGCAGGTTAATGGCAATGGTTTTACTCCCGGCGTTAGAGTGGCCGGCATAGTAAATGACATCGTACGCATTGAGGTCAGCATCTGAACCAGGCACTTCCTGCTTGTACTTTTCATCTACTGGTAATCCCTGCTGCAGTTCAGGTAGGAAAGCGGCAAACTTTGCCAGACGTTCACTCCAGGCCATGTCTTTAACCAGGACATAAGATTCGAACGCAGTACGGTAACCAAAGAGCTGATCTTCGTAGGTTTCGATGGGACCAATCACCACGTCTATGGGGTTATTTTTCATATCCATCCAGGCGAAGTCAGAGGTTTGGTAACTGTTATTAACCAGCGCGTCTGCACGTAAATTTAAGTACTTAGAAAATTGTTTATCCACCGCCAGTTTGCTGGCATCACGCAATAGCTGAGCTGCCGTGTTTAATTCATTCTGATAGGCTTCTGAGTAGGGGAGACTATACAGCTGGCCTTGCGCATCGCGCTTTATTAAAGAGTACAAGCCCGCTTTGTCTTTCACATCCGCCTGATTAAGTTCGGCTTTACTGATATCCCCAGGGTAGAACTCGGCGCCGGGGGCTCTAGCATTAAAGCCACTGAGGAATACTTTGTCACCATTCAGGCGGTCCCAGGGACCATAGTTAATGTCAGCGAACTGGCGTACCTTCGCGTCCTGAATATTGGCCAGAAACTCCGATTTGTTCATGCCAAATGCTTGCTTCCAAAACAGCTCATCCATGATTTTAGACGCGTCTATCAATAACCCCAGCATTTTTTTCTGGTTGTCACTGAGGTGTGACAGGTCGCTATTCAGGGTGACTTGGGTATAGATATCCAGTCGCTCTGGCGACAGGTCTTGTAGCTGATAGCCGCTGTCTGTTGTGCTCTGTTGTGCCTGACTTTCAGTCTTGGGTTGCTGTGGCTCAGAACAGCCGCTGAGCAGCATGCCACAGGCCAGCATGACCGCCGTGGATACGAGTGCGCGTTTCATCATTTTTCCTTCATTTGGAGTGTTAGTCGGACCTTTACTGCATAGGGGCCGCTCTGAACATAGTTGCCAGCAGGGATCCGTATTATTATTTCGGTGCTATACCTTACATGAATTGGCTGCAACTTGCTGCTGTTGAGGCACAAAGTCGCTGAATATTTTATTTTACTCAGCGCGTTGGAATTTTTTGTCTATCACGAATAATTTTTATACTTTTCTTAACTTACTCTTTAAGTTAGACAATACTAATAACATGAACAGCACATTGCTCAGCGCCACAGGCAGTTGCTGCGCTCCTGAGGCCAATAAATTCGAGGATTGAACCAATATGTCTACTGAAAATGCCTTGTTGACGATTCTGATTGATAAAATAAACAACGATACCCTGGTACTACCTACCTTGCCTGAAATAGCTGTAAGGGTCCGGCAGGCTGCGGATGACCCGGAAGTTAATTTGATGCAAATGTCCGAGGTGATTTCTCATGATCCCGCACTGGCGGCACGTATGATTAAAGTGGCTAACAGTGCATTTCTGGGCCGTACTGTAAAAGTTAACACGCTTAATCAGGCCGTTACCCGGATAGGTTTGCGTCAGGTCAAGAATGTCGCCACAGCAATGGCGATGGAGCAGCTGTTTGTCTCGCAAAATAAGCTGATCAAAACATATATGGATAAAGCTTGGCAGAAGACGCTGAAAGTAGCCTGTCAGGCGATCACCACGATGGACTTTTATCTGCGCATTAACAAGCATACATCGCTCAATAAAGACACCATCACGCTGGCGTCACTGGTATTCAATATCGGGGTACTTCCCATCCTCACTGAAGCTGAAAATCATCCCGAAGTATTCGCCAACCCGAGCTTTTTAGCGCATGCGATCCAAAAGCTGGGTGGTCGCATAGGGGGGGCAATTATGCGTGAGTGGGGGTTCACGGAAGAGTTTGTTGAAGTCGCTGAAAGTTGGGCTAATCCAAACTATAAACCCGGACATGTTTGTTACGTGGACTTTATCCGTGTTGGCGCCATTGTTGAGGGCATATTGCAAGTGTCTGATAAGGCCGCGGCACTGCATATCTACGAAGAGAAGGGCGTGCTGGGCTCAGTGGATATGTTTTATGATGATGCCTATCAGGACATGCTGAACGACATTAAAGCGGCATTTTCGTAATTATGAAGTTGAAGTGGCGGAGCGTTTAGCCCCGCCCCCCAGTCGCTACAGGTCGTCCTGATCGCCGAGCCCTTGTGACAGCTCTTCTAGCAGCTCTTTGATTTCCTCAGAGACCAGGATAAAGTCTGCATCGAGCTTGACCGCCATGTCCTCTTTAGGGATGTCGGCATTTTGCTCTTTCAGTGTGTCGCTGAAACTCAGGCGCTTGATTGAACCATCATTTTGCAGGGTAAACTGCACGCGTTCACGCCAGTCCATACCCAGTTTCGTTACGCGCTTACCATGTTCCAGGTGCAATTTGATCTCATCGCCGGCCAGGTCATGCTGTTTAAGTTTAACCTGTGCACCATTGTCATCGGCTTCTTGTAATTCGGCATCAGAGCCGATTGCAAACCCTTCAGGGACTTCGAATTTGGTGAGCCAGTCGGTCAGGAACAGATCCAAATCATAATTTGCAAAGGCCGGGACGATAGGCAAGGTGCCGAGGGATTTTCTCAGTAACGCGGTCAGCTCTTCCGCTTTATTAAAGCTGGCGCTGTTGACGATTAACCAGCCATTTTTCTGGTCGATAAAAGCAAATTGCAGGCTGGACTTTTTGAACGCCTGAGGCAACAAGGTTGCAGTGATATTTTCTTTAATTTCGTCTTTTTCTTTTTTCTTGACCGGGCGATTCTCTTCTTGCTCGATCGACTCGATCTTTTCTGCAACCATTTCATTGATTACAGAGGCTGGCAGAACTTTTTCTTCCCGCTTGGCACAAACCAGAATACAGTGCTGAGAAAAGTGGCTCAGTGTCTGGCCATGTTTCCCAAGGGCTTTGGCCCAGCCAAAGGTGCTCATGTCCTGGCTACCGCACGGACGAAAAACGTCGTGCTCCAGTGCTGCTTCAAAGTCTTCCTGAGCATAGGAGACGTCTTGTTTAAAACGGTAACAGATAAGATTGCTAAACCACATAGAACAGGTTCCGAAGAGTAAAATCGACCCGCATCATAGCAAACCGACATACCCTCGGGCAAAGACTCAGCGCAGATATTTCGCCCTGTTGATACGGGTGTTCATTAACTGAACATTGCCACGTTCTTCTGTAGTTCTTTAGGGAACCTAATATAGTAAGTTAGCCCTTGTCCTTCTTCTGAATTAACTTCAATGTCGCCATTCAGGGTCTGCTTAACCAGGTTAAAAGTAATGTGTGTGCCTAGTCCGCTGCCGCCTTGTTCACGCTTGGTGGTAAAGAAAGGGTCAAACAGTTTTTCAAGCTGTGCCTTGCTAACGCCTTTACCGTTGTCTTTGTAAACGATAAAGACATCGTTATTTTCTTCTCTGATCTCAATGTCTATGGTGCCTTGCGCAACGCCTTCAAAGCCATGGATCAGGGAGTTCATAATCAGATTAGTGAAAATCTGGCTGATGGCCCCAGCGGGCAGGTGCAGGGTTAATTCTTCCGGGCAGTCTACGTTGACAATGTGCGCGGTTTTTTTGAGTTTGGGGTGTAAAGAGCGGATGACTTCGCCCAGGTACTGTTTAAAGTTAATGGTGCGTACCGCTTCACTGGCCTGATCAACCGCAATTTGTTTAAAGCTGGCGACCAGCTCTGACGCCCGGTCGAGGTTGGTGGTCAGTAAGCTGGTACTTTGTTTTGCTTCATTGATGAATTCTTCCAGCGCTTTGGGTGAAAGCGTCTTATCTCGATATGCAGTTTCCAGCCTTTGCAGGCGCTCTTCCAGGAATGAGGTTGCCGTAACGCCGATGCCGACAGGGGTATTGATGTCGTGGGTGATCCCTGCTACCAGACCACCTAATGCTGCCATTTTTTCTGAACCAACCAGACGCTCCTGCGCCATGTTGAGTTCATCAACATACTTTTCCAGTTCTTTTTGCTTGGTCAACAGCTCTTCTTCGGTCTGGCGTCTGAGATCGATCTCTTCTGTCAGAGTCAGCTTTTGCTTCTCCAGCTCATATTTTTGCTGCTGCAGATCCATCATAGCCTGTGACAGGTTAGATGTTTTGCGTGCCACCTCTTGTTCTAACTGAATGTTGTGCTGATCGAGTTTTTCATTACTTATCAACAACTCTTTTTGCGCATGATCGAGTTTCTTTCGATAATCAGCGATGCGATCAATGAGTTTGTTGAAGGCTTCTTCCATCACCTTGAGCTCGTTGCGTTCTGTGGTATCAATGTCTATTTTGTGACCATCGACATTGTCGATTTCAAAATCGTCAATCTGCTCGGTCAGGTCGGTGAGAGGTTCGGTGAGTAATTTTCTGAAAGCGAGTAAGAACAAGATAATCAAAAAGGTGGTTTTGACCATCGCATTACCAATCAGAAAATAAATGGAGATCATTATGCGGCTGAACACGACTTCCCGGCTTGAAAACAGCGTTACATCGCCTACTTGCGTAGCTCTGCCGGAAAACTCGAAGATCAGCGGAAAGGTGTAGCCAAATAGACCTGACGGCGTATCCTCAATGAGTGCTTCTTCTTGCACGAGTTGCTGGCTGTATAGCTCATGAATGTTGAGCGAGCGTCCCAACTGAGAAATGATCTCGCCGCTATCATCACGCACTATGATCCCTTCGATCATAGGTATGGCCAACAAGCCCTCAGCGGTGGTGACGGTTTGTTTGGTATTGAGCTCCCAGATAGCGCGAGTCAGGCTGCGACTAAAAGTTTTTTGCAGCATAGTTAACTCATTGCGAATATAGTCCTTAGTGTTGACATATTCGGCCACCACTTGTCCACAAGTCACGACAAAGGTGAGCAAAAAGTAAACCGACAAGACGTTTGTGAGCAGCTTCTTAGACAGACTTTTTTGCAGCATGAAGTGTTCTTTGCTCCTAACAACGAGTTTCCGTGCGCTTATTACACTTAAAGTTAGCCAATAAAGTGCTAAAAATAAATATTAATCTCAATCTGATATCGCGAGGATTTTGTTCCTCGTGCACTTACTGGATGGAGATTATTGTGTTATAAGTTTAACCACAACAATAACCTTTATCCCAAAACAGAACAATAAAGATTATTTGACAATTCATTCTATGAGCTACTCTGTATTAGTCTGTGACGATTCAGTCGTTGCCCGCAAACAAGTCGTCCGATGTCTCAATGGGATCATTGATGCTGACATTTGCCAAGCCAGTAACGGGCGTGAAGCTCTGGAGGTGCTGGCTGAACGACATATCGATTTACTGTGCCTGGACCTGACCATGCCTGTGTTGGATGGTATCGGAGTGCTTGAAACGATCAAGCGTCAGGTGATTGAAACCTATGTCGTGGTAATTTCTGCCGATATTCAGGACGAAATGAAAACACGAGTTGCGAAGCTGGGGGCACTTGAATTTTTGGAAAAGCCGGTGAAACCAGAACCCTTACAGGCAACGCTTAGCAAGTTCGGTATCCGTTAATGTCGAGTCATTGCTAAACAAAGCTTCTTCTATCCACTCCTATTTATGTTGTTTTGCTCGTCAGATAATTCATTAATCTGACATAAAACTTGCGCGTTACTGTACACAACTTGAGTTTTTTGCATAGTTTTTTGCAGTGCGAATTAGGTTTTTGTGCTTGACAGTTTATCGAATGTTCAGGCAGTCTAAAGTCTATGAACAAGATTATTAACACCACGACCATTATTACCACCACCATCCTAACGGGATAGTGGCATAGGTCGGTGCGTATTTGAAAAGGCCTGTGCTCACCGCGAGCACAGGCCTTTTTTGTTTTTGGAATGAGGAAAATAAACATGCAAGTATTGAAGTTTGGAGGATCATCGCTGGCCGATTACGACTGCCTGCAACGAGTTCGTGAGCTTATCCTGATGCAGGGCAACTACGAAGCCTTAGTGGTGCTGTCTGCTCCAGGGGGCGTTACAGATAAACTGGTTGAATTATGTGAACTGGCGCGTCAGGGGCAGAGTTTTAGTGATCAATGGCAAGCCCTGACAGCACGCTTGAATGGCCTTAAAGTGCAGGTTGAAGCTGAATTTGGTGAAGTGGCACATTGGCCTGATTTTTCTGCGCTGGCAGACAAACTGGCAGGCGTAAAACTACTTAAGCAATGCCCGGATGCGGTGCAAGCTTATGTGATCAGTTTTGGTGAGCGTGTGAGTGTGGCGCTGATGGTGGCGATGCTGAGTAAGCATAAAGCCCATTACCTTGATGCCACTGCTTGTATTGCGACGAACGACGGTTATCTGGATGCTGAAGCTTTGCTGGATGACAGCCGTGAGCGCTTTGCAGCGCAATTACAGGCTCAACCGGCACAGTTTTACATTATGCCTGGTTTTACAGGCAGTAATAGCGCTGGTGAATTGACGACCCTCGGACGTAATGGGTCGGATTATTCAGCCGCTATTGCTGCTGCGTGCATTCAGGCCAAGGTTTGTCAGATCTGGACTGATGTCGATGGAGTATACAGTGCCGATCCCCGACTGATTAAAAAGGCCACCAAAGTAAATCGTCTGTCCTATAAAGAGGCGATGGAGCTGTCGTATTTTGGTGCCAAAGTCTTGCATCCTAAAACCATTTTGCCGTGTGCCAAAGCCGGTGTGCCATGCGAAATCAAAAATACTCATGCGCCTGAGCTACCGGGATCTGTGATTGCAGCACAAGGGGGGGGAGACGAGCCAGTTAAAGCACTATCCAGTCTCGATAAGCTGGCAATGTTAACAGTCTCTGGACCGGGCATGAAAGGCAAAGTGGGTATGGCGGCCAGAGTATTTTCGGCGTTGGCCAAGGACAATGTTTCGATTGTTCTTATCACCCAGTCATCCTGTGAATTCAGTATTAGCTTCTGTGTTCATGAACAAGATTTGTCACTAGCATTGCTGGCACTGCAAACTGCTTTTGAGCTTGAGATGCAAGCCCACCTGATTGAGCCAATCCAGGTACGTCGTTCGCTGGCGATTGTTACCCTGGTGGGCGATAACATGAAATCACACAAAGGCTTAGCCGCTAAGTTTTTTGCCTCTTTGGCACAGGCGCAGGTTAATATTGTGGCGATTGCTCAGGATTCTACCGAAAGTGCCATTTCTGCCGTGATCCAGGGCGAGCTTTGTCAGGATGCGGTCAAGGTTTGCCATGAAAACTTTTTCACCCATATTCCCTCAATTGACGTGTTCTTGCTTGGCTGTGGCTTAGTGGGAACTGAGCTGATCGCACAGTTACAGCGCCAGCAAAGTTGGCTGGCGGAGCGCAACATCAAGCTCAACCTCTATGGGGTGGCGAATTCAAAACGCTGTTATCTGAATGAACAAGGGGTGCCTTTTGAGCACTGGCAGCAGGTGTTGGCCGATGCGCAGCAGGGCTTTGTGTTGTCAGAGCTAGAGTCGTTTGTGCGCCGCAATCACCTGATTAATCCGGTGATTGTCGATTGCAGCTCGTCTCAACACTTGGCCGATCAGTATCATGACTTCCTGGCTGCCGGATTTCATGTTGTTGCTGCCAATAAAAAAGCCAATACCAGTGACTACGACTATTACCAGGCGCTAAAACAGGTTGCGCAACAAAAGGGCCGACGCTTTTTATATGAAACCAATGTGGGAGCAGGGCTACCAGTACTCGACAACCTTCAGTTGTTATTTGGTGCAGGTGATGAGCTGTTGTCTTTCAGTGGCATTTTATCGGGCTCATTGTCTTATATCTTTGGCGAGCTGGAAGATGGCCTGAGTCTGTCCGAGGCCACTGCAAAAGCAAAACAAAGCGGCTTTACAGAGCCGGATCCGCGTGACGACCTATCGGGTACAGATGTGGCGCGCAAGCTCCTCATTATCGCCCGTGAATCCGGGTTGGCACTGGAGCTGTCTGATATCGATGTGGAACCAGTTGTGCCTGCTGACTTTGCTGCGGGTAGCTCAGTGGATGAATTTATGGCGCAGCTGCATCAACAGGATGGTGCCTTTGCAGATCGCATTCAAAGTGCGGCCAGTGAAGGCAAAGTGCTGCGCTACGTGGGCAGTATTCAAGATGGTCGCTGTCGGGTGGGTATCGAGGCGGTGGAGCGCTCACATGCGTTGTCGGATATCCGAGATGGTGAAAATGCGCTTGCCATATTAAGCCAGTACTATCAGCCCAAACCATTTGTGATCCGTGGTTATGGCGCCGGAGCGGAAGTAACCGCGGCCGGGGTATTTGCTGATATCTTGAAAACCCTGACGCGCTAGGAGTGGTTATGAAACGATTTTATGCACCCGCATCCATCGGCAATTTTTGTGTCGGTTTTGATTCTCTGGGCGCTGCGATAGCCCCGCTTGATGGCACTTTACTGGGTGATGTAGTGAGTGCTGAGGCAGCCGTACAGGACAGCTTTGAATGTATTGGTCCTTATGCCGATAAATTACCGTCGGGAGCCGAGGAAAACCTGGCTTATCAATGTCTGGTCCATTTCAGGGAGCATGTCGCTGCGACTATGCCCGGGGTCAAGTTGACGCTGGAGAAACGCCTGCCAATTGGCTCAGGGCTCGGGTCTAGTGCCTGTTCAGTGGTCGCGACGTTCGCGGCGCTGGATGCCTTTGCACAGACTCAATTGTCTCAGACGCAGATGATTGAGCTGATGGCTGATTTTGAAGGTAAAGTCAGTGGCGGACGCCACTATGACAATATCACGCCTTGCTATTTGGGTGGGTTACAGCTGACAGCTGAGTTAATACCGGACAGAGCACTGAGCTTACCGAGTGATGACAACTGGCGACTGGTGGTCGCTTATCCTGGCTTTGCACTGAATACGGCGGCGGCCAGGGCTGTATTGCCACAACAGCTGGCGACACACGATGCGGTAGAATTTGCTCAGCGATTAAGCGCCTTTACGCTTCTCATGACTCAGCACCAATTTGATAAGGCTGTGGCCTTGATGCGTGATGAGATTGCCGAGCCATCCAGGGCACCCTTGATAAAAGGGTTTGCGGAGGCCAAACAAAGTTTGCCTGAATTAGGCGCACTCATGGTTAGCATTTCTGGCGCCGGGCCTACCTTGTTAGCATTGTGCGACAATGATCAGGATGCACAGCGATGCCAGCTATGGCTACAACAGCACTATTTAAATGAACATGGCTTCAGCCACATTTGCCGAATAGACCCACAGGGTACAAGAGAGATAAAGGAAGGAGAGTAGAATGAAACTGGTGAATTTAAAAGATGATACTCAGACAGTATCCTTTATTGAAGCGGTTAAAACGGGTCTTGGCCGTAATCAGGGGGTGTTTTTCCCAACTGAGCTTGTGCCACTGACTGACGTTGATAGTTTGTTGGCACAACCGTTTGCACAGCGCAGTGCCGCGATTTTGAAACATCTCATTGGAGATGAGTTGCCGCTCGACTCACTACAGAGCATGTGTGAGCAGGCATTTGATTTTCCGGCTAAATTAGTACAAGTTGAAGAAAATAAATATTGCCTGGAGCTTTTTCATGGGCCTACGCTTGCCTTTAAAGACTTTGGCGGCCGGTTTATGGCGCAGTGTATTGGTGCGTTTAGCCAGGGCGAACGGGTGACCATATTGACTGCAACCAGTGGTGACACTGGTGCTGCGGTCGCACATGCGTTTTATCAAATGCCAGGCGTTGACGTGGTGATCCTGTATCCGCAGGGTAAAATTTCGCTGGCGCAACAAAAGCTGTTTACCACACTCGGAGAAAATATTCATTGTTACGCCGTTGAGGGCAGTTTCGATGACTGTCAGGCTCTGGTAAAACAGGCTTTCCTGGATGATGAAGTTAAGCAAACTCTGGGACTGAATTCAGCCAACTCAATCAACATCAGTCGCCTGCTGGCCCAGGTGTGTTATTACTTCGAGGCCTTTGCCCAGCTTACAGTCGCAGAGCGTGAGCAGGTTCATGTCTCCGTACCGAGCGGTAATTTCGGTAATGTGTGTGCGGCTATGATAGCCGCGGCGCTGGGACTGCCTGTGAAGCGCCTCAGTGCAACCACCAACCAGAATGACACTGTGCCTCGTTATCTGGATTCTGGTCAGTGGCAACCCAATGCGACTTTGGAATCTATTTCTAATGCGATGGATGTGAGTAAACCTAATAACTGGCCTCGCGTGGAATCTATGTTAGATAGTGGA
Source organism: Pseudoalteromonas rubra (assembly GCF_001482385.1). Lineage (NCBI taxonomy): Bacteria > Pseudomonadati > Pseudomonadota > Gammaproteobacteria > Alteromonadales > Pseudoalteromonadaceae > Pseudoalteromonas > Pseudoalteromonas rubra. Next base: position 1,667,982 of record NZ_CP013611.1, on the reverse strand, counting down.
TACTTTCCAAAGTATGAGTTTTATTCACGTTCAGTATCGGAAGAGCGAACGCAGGAAGTCATGCGTCAGGTTGCAAAAGGAGGGTATGTGACAGAACCGCATACCGCCATCGCCTACGAAGGGCTTCAGCTGGATGGACAGCCTGAAGAAACCGGTATTTTCCTGGCGACGGCGCACCCTGCTAAATTCAGAGAAACAGTGGAAGCTGTGCTGGAACAGGCGATTGAGATGCCTGAGACACTGGCAAGTGCGCTGGAAAAGCCGTGTCTGGCTGAACCTTTGTCTACGGATTACGCTGCACTCAAACAGGCTGTACTGACACGTTTGGCGCGTTAAAAGTTTGCTTGTTGTTTTGCTGGTGGCGCGGTGAGTCGCCAGCAAAGCGTATTTAGTAGATTTCAATTTGAAATATAAATACGCTTTTTAATAAAAAATATAAATGTTTAAATAAAAAAATATCATCCCCTAAACACTGTGAAATAAATTCAATCCTTGTTTAAATAGGCTCACACCGATTTCATAGGCAAATGGCCGCAATTTGCGTACAATCAAGCCTTCAAAAACCAATCTTACGTGTACCTAGGAGACACCATGTTAGAACGTAACATGAATATTGCAGATTTTGACCCTGAACTATTTCAAGCGATCCAGTCGGAAACTACCCGTCAGGAAGAGCACATTGAGCTTATCGCTTCTGAAAACTACTGTAGCCCACGCGTACTAGAGGCTCAGGGGTCGCAGTTAACTAACAAATATGCTGAAGGTTATCCGGGTAAGCGTTACTACGGTGGCTGTGAGCACGTTGACGTGGTTGAGCAGCTGGCGATTGACCGTGCTTGTGAATTGTTTGGTTGTGATTACGCAAACGTTCAGCCTCACGCGGGTTCTCAGGCTAACGCTGCGGTATTCCAGGCGCTGCTTCAGCCGCATGACACTGTACTGGGTATGAGCCTGGCGCATGGTGGTCACCTGACGCATGGTTCACACGTGAACTTTTCTGGTAAAACCTACAATGCCATTCAATATGGTCTGAATGAAGAAACGGGCGAAATTGATTACGCACAGGTTGAAGCGCTGGCATTAGAGCACAAGCCAAAAATGATCATCGGCGGTTTCTCTGCTTACTCAGGGATTGTTGACTGGGCTAAATTCCGTGAGATTGCTGATAAAGTAGGTGCTTACCTGCTGGTTGATATGGCACACGTAGCGGGTCTGGTTGCTGCGGGTATCTACCCAAGTCCAATTCCACACGCACACGTTGTGACAACGACTACACACAAAACACTGGCTGGTCCTCGCGGTGGTTTGATCTTGTCTGCATGTGGTGATGCGGATATCTACAAAAAACTGAACAGCGCGGTTTTCCCTGGTGGTCAGGGTGGTCCTTTATGTCACGTGATCGCAGCTAAAGCAGTTGCATTCAAAGAAGCGCTGCAAGAAGAGTTCAAAGCCTACCAGACACAAGTGGTTAAAAATGCACAAGCGATGGTCGCAGTACTTCAGGAGCGTGGTTATAAAGTGGTCTCTGGTAAGACAGACAACCACCTGTTTCTGCTTGATTTGATCGACAAAGACATCACAGGTAAAGATGCTGACGCTGCGCTAGGTCGTGCTAATATCACAGTGAACAAGAACTCTGTACCAAACGATCCTCGTTCTCCGTTTGTGACGTCTGGTCTGCGCATTGGTTCACCGGCTATCACGCGTCGTGGCTTTAAAGAAGCTGAAGCGGGCGAGCTGGCAGGCTGGATCTGTGACGTACTTGATAACATCGAAGATGATGCGGTACAGGCACAGGTAAAAGAAAAGGTTAAAGCAATCTGCGCTAAGCTGCCTGTTTACGCGTAAAGCTGAAAGATTACCGAAATCGATAAGAAAAGGCCGCCTTAAGTGCGGCCTTTTTTATGTGCATCAAATGCTACTATCTTGATATACTGGCGGCAATTGGCTCAAAGTGCTATCTGAAATCAATGAAGCAGTTTGGGTTTTTGTCTGTTTTTCATAGTGAGCTTTTATGCACTGTCCATTTTGTACGGCAAAAGAAACCAAAGTGATTGATTCACGATTAGTTGGCTCGGGCCATCAGGTCCGCAGGCGACGCGAGTGTATTTTGTGTCATGAGCGTTTTACCACCTTTGAAGGTGCAGAGCTGGTTATGCCCAGGGTCATCAAGCAAGATGGCTCCAGAGAGCCATTTAACGAAGACAAGTTACAAAATGGTTTGCATCGCGCGCTGGAGAAGCGTCCGGTGAGCACCGAGCAGATTGAAGAAGTGGTTCATCAAATCAAGTCTCAGTTACGAGCGACTGGCGAGCGAGAGGTACCCAGCCAGCTTGTTGGTGAGTGTATTATGGAAGCATTGAAAAAACTCGACAAAGTCGCTTACGTGCGGTTTGCGTCGGTGTATCGTTGCTTTGAAGATGTGAAAGAGTTTGGCGAAGAAATTGCCCGACTGGGGGATGAATGAGTTTTACACAGGCCGATCATACCTATATGGCACGCGCCATTGAATTGGCTAAGCAAGGCCGTTTTACCACAACACCCAACCCAAATGTAGGCTGCGTGATCGTTAATAATGGTGAGATTGTCGGTGAAGGATTTCATTTGCGAGCCGGAGAGCCACATGCAGAAGTGCACGCCCTGCGTGAAGCGAAAGCGCGAGCTCGGGGTGCAACAGCCTATGTGACGCTTGAGCCCTGCAGCCATTACGGCCGTACTCCTCCGTGTGCAAAAGGCCTGATCGAAGCGGGTGTAAGCAAAGTCATTGCAGCTATGGTCGATCCTAACCCTGAAGTGGCCGGGCGGGGATTGGCGATGCTCAATGAGGCCGGGATAGACACAGCCTCCGGTTTGCTGGAGCAACAAGCCCGAGCACTGAACAAGGGGTTTTTAAAGCGCATGGAACATGGCCTGCCTTTTGTTGTCTGTAAATTGGCTGCAAGCCTGGACGGTAAAACGGCACTGGGTAATGGTGAAAGTAAGTGGATCACCGGGGTAGCGGCACGACGAGATGTTCAGCTTGGTCGGGCACAAAGCTGCGCAATTTTAACTGGTGCGGACACTGTGCTGGTCGACGATGCCCGGCTTAATGTGCGCGCACAGGAGCTTACGGACATCGAACGTCCTGTTGAGCAATGGCGACAACCGCTTCGGGTGATTATTGACTCGCAAAATCGTCTGCACCCGGAATTAGCGCTGTTTAAAATTCCATCGCCAGTCGTTATTTTGCGTTCAGACCTTGATAAACAGCACAACTGGCCACATTTCGTAGAGCAAATTAAAATTAATACCCATGCTGGTAAAATTGATTTGCATGCAGCGCTGAGCATGCTAGCTGAGCGTAATATCAATCAGATCTGGCTGGAAGCCGGTGCAACACTGGCTGGTGCGATGCATCAGCAAAACCTGATTGATGAGTATCTGATTTATCTGGCACCCAAAATTATTGGCACCCATGGCAAAGACTTGTTCAACAGCGCGCCGCTGGCGTCGATGAGCGAGATCACTGAACTACATATTGCTGAGGTCGTGTCGATTGGGACGGATATTCGCATCACGGCAAACAAACAACAAGGTAAGTAAGACATTATGTTTACAGGCATCATTGAAGCAACGGGCACATTGACAGAGCTAACGCTTAAACAAGGTGACCTCAGCGTCCGAGTTACCAGCACAACACTGGATATGGATGATGTGCAACTGGGCGACAGTATTGCCACCAATGGGGTGTGTCTGACCGTTGTTGAGAAGTTTGCTGACGGCTTTCGTGCCGACGTTTCAAATGAAACGCTGAAGTTAACCCGTTTCGGTGAATATCGGGTTGGACAAAAAGTGAACCTGGAAAAAGCCTTGCAACCGATCTCTCGTCTTGGTGGCCACTTGGTATCTGGTCACGTCGACGGCATTGCTGAGGTCGTCGCCGTGCAGCCCAATGCACGCGCTACAGATTATTGGCTCAAAGCGCCAGCATCATTAATGAAGTACATACCCTATAAAGGCTCCGTGGCCATTGATGGCATAAGCCTGACGGTAAATGACCTGGATTGTGACAAATTCAAGTTGACGATAGTGCCACACACAGCACAGGAAACTACCATTGTCGACTTTAAGGTGGGAACCTTACTCAACCTGGAAGTGGATCAGATAGCACGTTATCTGGAAAGGTTGATCCAGGGGGAACCGGTTGCCACGCAGCAATCAACTCTCACAACCAGCTTGCTCGCCAAAGCTGGGTTTATTAAATAACTTGCCAATTACGACTTACTAACGGAAAGATTATGAGCTTAAACAGCGCACAAGAAATCATCGACGACATCAAAGCCGGTAAGATGGTCATTCTGATGGATGATGAAGACCGAGAAAATGAAGGTGATCTGATCATTGCGGCAGAGCATATCACGCCAGAAGCAATTAACTTTATGGCGACCTATGGCCGTGGCCTGATCTGTCTGACAATGACGCAGGAACGTTGCCAGCAGCTTGACTTACCGCTGATGGTTAAAAATAACGGCGCTCAGTTTTCAACCAACTTCACCATGTCGATAGAAGCAGCAAAAGGAGTGACAACGGGTATTTCAGCGGCCGATCGTGCCCGTACCGTGCAGGCGGCGGTAGCCAAAGGTGCGGTGCCCGAAGACATTGTGCAGCCAGGTCATATCTTTCCAATTATGGCACAGCCTGGTGGCGTTTTGACTCGCGCTGGACACACAGAAGCGGGTTGTGATTTAGCGCGCTTAGCCGGTCTTGAAGCGTCTTCTGTGATCGTTGAGATCCTTAATCCAGATGGCACCATGGCGAGACGCCCTGAGCTGGAAGTATTTGCGAAAGAGCATGACATCAAAATTGGCACCATTGCCGATTTAATCGAATATCGTAACCTCAATGAGACCACGATTGAAAAGGTCGCCCAGTGCAAGCTACCCACTGAGTACGGCGAGTTTGACCTGGTTACTTACAAAGACACCATAGATAACCAGCTGCACTATGCGTTGCTTAAAGGCGAAGTCAGTGTAGATGAGGCAACATTAGTTCGGGTTCATTTACAGAGTACATTCAATGATACGCTGCTTTCTGATCGCAGTGCTGATCGTAGCTGGACCTTGCATGGAGCGATGAAATACATCGCCGATAATGAAGGTGTGTTAGTTATCCTGGGCAAACAAGAGAAAACCGAAGATTTGGAACAGCTGGTCAAGGCATTTGCAGCAGAAGACGCCGGAGAGAAGCCAAACTATCGCAAATTCCAGGGCACTTCCAGAACCGTTGGTGTTGGCTCACAAATTCTCGCTGATCTGGGGATCAGCAAAATGCGCCTGATGAGCTTACCGAAAAAATATCACGCCCTGTCAGGTTTCCACTTAGAAGTCGTCGATTACGTCGAACCTCAATAATTTACGAATAGCATAACGAGCGCCGGTTGGGATTTCCCTGTAGGCGTTTCGTCTTTTTCTATGCTATTATGCGCCTCAATTTGGCAATTGCTTATACTAGATTAGGAATCATCTAATGAAAATCATCGAAGGTAATAAATACGCACCAGGCAAAAAATTTGCCATTGTCATCTCCCGTTTCAACGACTTTATCGGCAGCAGTCTGTTAGAAGGCGCGGTTGATGAGTTAAAGCGCACAGGTGGCGTAAAGGATGAAGACATCACAGTTGTGTATGTACCGGGTGCGGTAGAATTACCTTTGGCGGCAAAACGTGTTGCAATGAAGAAAGAACACGATGCCATCATTGCATTAGGTGTCATCATCCGTGGTGGTACGCCTCATTTCGACTTGGTTGCAAATGAGTCTAACAAAGGCCTGGCGAGCGTGTCTCTGGACTACGATATCCCGGTTGCCTTTGGTGTGTTAACCACCGAAAGTATTGAGCAGGCCATCGAACGTGCGGGAACCAAAATGGGCAATAAGGGTGGCGAAGCCGCACTTGGTGCACTAGAAATGGTGAACGTGCTAGAGCAAATTTAAGAGGAATCTCAGTGAAACCAGCAGCTAGACGTAAGGCGCGTGTCCTTGCCCTTCAGGCAGTATATTCTTGGCAGCTAAGTGGCAACCCCATTGCTGATATCGAGCAGCAAATGCTGATCGAAAACGACGTTTCAAAGGTTGATGTAGAGTACTTCAAGGATCTGGCTCGTGGTGTTGCAGTGAACTGCAAGCAGCTAGATGAATTGATGACGCCGCATTTATCTCGTCCATTTGATGACCTGGATATGGTTGAAAAAGCCGTATTACGCGTCAGCATTTACGAGTTAAAATTCCGCGAAGACGTCCCTTATAAAGTCGCCATTAACGAAGGGATTGAGCTGGCGAAAATGTTTGGTGCCGAAGACAGTCACAAATTTGTCAACGGCGTACTGGACAAAGCGGTTAAGATAATCCGCAAGTAATCGAGACCGTGAGGAGAGCCGGCATAGGCCGGCTTTTTTATTGTATGAAGGAATTTGAATTAATCAATCATTACTTCAAGGGACGTGGTATTGCGCGCCGTGATGTAAAGGTTGGCATTGGTGATGATTGTGCCATAGTGACGGTTCCTGAAAAGCACCAACTTGCCATTACGACAGACACCCTGGTTGCCGGTGTCCACTTTTTCGAAGACATTCCACCCAGAGCACTTGGCCATCGTGCATTGGCTGTTAACCTCAGTGATTTAGCTGCCATGGGCGCAGAGCCAACCTGGATCTCCATTGGACTGACCTTACCTAAGGTTGATATGGACTGGCTGGAAGCGTTTACTGAAGGGATGCATGAAATTGCTGAATACTATAATGTTCAGCTGATTGGCGGTGATACGACACAGGGTCCGCTAACCATTACCATTTGTGCCAAAGGGATTATTCCCAATGATAAAGCGCTGACACGTTCTGGTGCTAAAGTGGGTGACTGGATCTACGTGACTGGAGAACTGGGCGATGCTGCGCTGGCTATTGAAGCACGTAAACGTCAGCTTGTGCTTGGCGACAAGCAAGTAAAGCGGCTTGAAGAAAAGTTGCATTTCCCAACTCCCAGAGTTGCGGCAGGGCAGGTTTTACGTGGTATGGCAACAGCCTGTATCGATATTTCAGATGGCTTACTGGCTGACTTACAGCACATCCTGAATAAATCCGCAGTCGGGGCCATTATTAATATCGAAGATGTGCCCGTGTCACCAATTATGAAACAATTGCAACCTGAATCTTTGCGGCGTGAGCTAAGTCTGGCTTATGGCGATGACTACGAGTTGTTATTTACCGTCAACGACAGCAACAAAGGGGCTGTCGAAGCAAGGCTGCGCCAGTATGGCGTTGAGCCTGTTTGTATCGGTCAGGTCACGGCTTCAGCGGGTAAGCTTGAGCTGTTCAATGCGGGCGAAAAGTGCCCTTTGCCACGCAGTGGTTATCAACATTTTTAATTAGGAGCAGGTTTGAATAAGCCGTTATCATTCAACCTCAAACGCCCGCACCACTTTTTAGCTTTGGGGTTCGGTTTAGGACTGGCGCCCAAAGCGCCGGGTACTTTTGGTACCCTGGCAGCATTGCCATTTATTTTGCTGACAATGGGACAGCCCTTGTGGTTACAAGTAGCTCTGGCAGTTGTTATCAGCCTCGCTGGCTTTTGGATTTGTGGTAAAACCGCTCGTGATGTCGGAGTACATGACCACCCTGCCATTGTATGGGATGAAGTTGCCGGATTTTATATTACCATGGTGGGGGCAGCAATTAGCTGGCAGTCTTTGTTGGTTGGCTTCTTGTTGTTTCGCTTTTTTGATATCGCAAAGCCTGGTCCCATCAGATTATTGGACAGAAAACTCCATGGTGGCTTTGGGATCATGGCGGATGACCTACTTGCCGGGATATTTTCATTGATTTGTCTGCAAGCTTTGTTTAAAACAGGGGTCCTGGGCGGCTAATTTTTTTACGGGTACGAAGAGGGAGCCTATGCGATTTATACTTCTACTGTTGCTGTGCATATTCACCACCGGTGTGAATGCGGCAATTAATGATTATGTTGTTAAACAGTGGAGTATGCAAAACGGGCTGCCGTCGCAAAGTATAAAAAGCGTTGTACAGGATCAGCAGGGTTATATCTGGCTGGGGACACAGTTCGGCTTAAGTCGCTTTGATGGCTTGCAGTTTAGCAATTATACGACCCAAAACAGCACGTTTCTTGACAGCAATGCGGTCAATAAGATTTTCGTAGACCGATTTGGTATGTTGTGGATAGGTACCCGCCGGGGTGTGACCCGTTTAAATCCACAGACGCTTGCCGCAGAGCGTTTTGAAGTCCAGGGCGAAGTCAGAGATATTCTCGAAGATCATAATGGCAATATCTGGGTCGCTGCAAATGGCTTATACTATGTGTCGGCCAAGCGCCTTACTTTGGCTGAAAATAACCTCGACAACAAAAAACTCTCCCTAACGCATATCAGCCAAATCGTTGGCTCCGTAACTAAAATGACGTCTTCACCGCAGGGGATTTGGCTGATCAATGAGCGCCATTTACTGCGGATCAGCGAATCGCAATCTATGGGCTCCAATGATATGCGGCTTGAGCTGTCGAGCAAAGTTTCATTACCCCGGCAGTTAGCGCAGACCAATATCCATGACCTTGCCTGGATAGACGGTAAGCTTTTCCTGGCTTCTCAGTTAGGTGCTTATTTTCTTGATTTCGATGAGGTGTTACGGCGCTATGATGAGATTGGCAATAACGCGACCTATAAGTTTCTAAGCGATCAGCAAGGCGGTATGTGGGTTTCCACATATGGACGGCTGCTGTACAAAGAAAGTGGTGGTCAGTGGCAATATGTCGAACTGGCACAGCTGGATCAGGGGATATGGTTTACCGATATCTTCATCGACAACGACTCAAATGTGTGGATGGCCAGTATCAATGAAGGCTTGTGGCTGGCACATGCTGGCAGAGTAGAGCGTTTTGCTGTCGGGACGCAACGAGAGCAGGCCGTTTCTGCGATTACGCAAGACCTGCAGGGGAACGTTTGGGTAGCAACCCGTGAAGGGGTTGGCCGATTGGACGGCAACGATAATTTTGAACCCGTGATCAGTTCAGAGCAGCTCAAAGGGGTTGAGATCCATGATATGGAGTTTATTGGCGAACGTTTGTTTCTGGGTACCGGTCGGGGTGTGGTGATTTATGAAGACGATAAATTGCTGGCTATCCCTAATCGAGAATTTCGTCAGACTCAGGTCTTTACGCTGACCCCCTCCAATCAAGGTGGATTATGGCTGGGTACCGGGCGTGGTCTATATCGGCTCGATTACAGTGGACTGACACCCTTCACTTATAATGCCTTTCTTGGTAGCCAGTTTATTACCTATGTCGTCGACTTCCCTCGCTTTGGTTTTATTGGCACCGATAAAGGGGCCTATAAATATAATGAACGCGGCATCGAGAAGATAGGCGGGCAGACGTCCCTTGAGTCTGCTTATGTCACCAGTATCTTGCACGTTGAAGGTAGTGCCACTCTGGTGGGGACCTTTTATGATGGCCTTTATTATCGAAGCCAGGATGGAGACTGGCATCAGCTGGATGCCTCACACGGGCTACCTTATGGCCCGATTTTGTCATTGCATTTCGATAAAACCCAGGAACTCGTTTGGGTGAGTACCATGAAAGGTGTATATCGGATGCCGGTGGCACAGTTTAGTGAACCTGTACAGAATCTGCAGGTTGAACAGGTTATCAATCCCTTTGACAGGCAACTGGATGGGGTGCCGAGTCAATGTTGTACCGGACTGGGGCATGATGCTGTGGTTGAGCAGGATGATTATCTTCTCTATCCCAGCCTGCAAGGCATAGTGCGGATCCCGAAAAAGGTGCAACTATTTAGTGCTGCTGAACTGGCACCTAAATTTGAGAGTATCTCTACGGCATACCGAAACCTGACACCAGACAGACTTGAGGGGCCAGTTGAACTCGACACCAGCGAGCGAGATTTGACGATTCGCTACACGGCTATCGATTTTTATGCACCGCAAAGTATAGAATTCCGCTATAAACTGGACGGGCACGATGCCCAGTGGCGCGATGCACAGTCTCGCCGGGAAGCCATATATACAAACTTGCCGCCGGGCGATTTCACTTTCTTACTACAGGTGAAGCGACGTGGTCAGGACTGGCAACAGGCACATAATCTGTCACTGAATCTGCAATTACCCCAGCGGTTTGATGAAACGGTGTTTTTCCGTTTGATAATCACCTGTGGCTTCATGTTTTTATTCTATCTGGTGTTCTGGGTGTTTCGCACTCAGGAGCGACGTAAACAGGCCGCACTGGAAGCGCTGGTTGCGGAGCGTACAACCGAGCTGAGAAAAGCCAACGACAAACTGAATCAGGTAAATACGCAACTGAAGCTGGTCAGCCACTCAGATGAGTTGACGGGGCTTCGGAGTCGCCGCTTCTTATTTGACCAGCTTCCCAAAGATATTGAACACTATCAGCGTAACGCACAGTCATTGCGTCAGCAGGATAAGAGTCTGGTGCTGATGATCCTGAATATCGATAGTTTCAGTAAAATCAATGATGCTTATGGCCCAATTGGTGGAGATAGCTGTTTGCAGCAGCTTGCGACCTTGCTTAATACCCGTACTCAGGGTTCAGATTATGTGGCGCGTTGGAGTGGCGATGAGTTTTTGCTGCTTTTACGGGACTTTAAATGCTCCGAAGTTGAACGATATGTTAGTGAGTTATGTAAAGCAATTGCCCAATTTGACTTTAAGCTACCCAATGGCAAGTCATTGAACCTGAGTGTCTCTGTAGGCTGGTCCTTCTATCCACTGCCTTTGCTGGGAGGGCAGGTGATAGGCTGGGAGGCCTCGGTTAACCTTGCTGATATCGCATTGCATGAAGTAAAACAACGCGGTGGTGATGGCGCCGCGACCATAACTTTTGACGAACAACTGGATGCCTTTGAGTTCGAACAAAGCCAGAATGTGGAATCGCAGCTACAATTGCTGCAGTCGAATGGCCTGGCAGAAGTGAAAGTGTGGATGCGCTAGTTCGGTATGCGACTTTATCGCTGTCCCTAAGAGTGGAAAATGTCTTAATGTCGTGACTAATATTGAGTAATTATCAATAGGCATTATAAATTTAATCACTTTTAATTTGAAATGAGATAAATATAATATACTCTCTATATATCGAGCTTAATTAACTTAGAAAATTGTAAATTCAACAATCTACGAGAGTAATCAAATGCGTGAAATAAGATCTTTTATAAAGACTGCAAGTTACAGTGATTTGAATAAAGCGCTGGAGCTGATCCAAGCTGCTATTGATGAGCAGGCAAAACAGGAAGAAGCCAAAAAAGAAGTTTTGGCACTGATTAAAGAAAAAGGATTGTCTTTAGAAGATTTTGCTTCGGAAAGTGCGACTGATAAGCGTAGTAAGGTACGCCCAAAATACCGAATTGAAAAAGATGGTGAGGTATTTGAATGGACTGGTCGCGGTAAAACACCAAAGGCGTTTGTTGATGTTAATTTAGAAGAGCATAAAATCTAATTGTGCGTTTCTAAGGCCAGTTACGGTATTTCATAGGTGACTGGCTTGCCTTTTAAGTGGACAACTAATCGGTTCACTTTCTATATCCTGCCTTATTCCATCTTTATCTTAACTCGTTAATATTCTCAGGTGTCCCTATTTACACGCTCAGACCTTATCAAGAAGAAGCGGTCGCTAATACCATCACACATTTTAAAAAGTCCGATGATAGCGCTGTTATTGTGTTGCCAACCGGTGCTGGTAAAAGCCTGGTCATTGCCCAGTTAGCACGACTCGCGAAACACAAAATTCTGGTGATGACACATGTAAAAGAGCTGGTTGAGCAAAATGCCCAGAAATACCAAAGTTATGGTTTAAACGCGAGTATTTACTCGGCAGGGTTAAAGCAAAAGGAAATGCTTCATCAGGTAACGTTTGCGAGTGTTCAGTCACTGGCCCGGAATTTAGAAGCGATAGATAGCTTTTATTCTCTGCTGATTATTGATGAGTGCCACCGTGTCAGCGGTGAGGATGACAGTCAATATATGATGGTTATTGAACGCCTGCGACAATTTAATCCTGCTTTAAAGTTATTGGGGCTGACAGCAACGCCATACAGGCTTGGTAGTGGCTGGGTGTATCGTAGTCACTACCATGGCTTTGTACGAGGTAGTGAAAATAGCCCTTTCCATCGTTGTATTTATGAATTACCGCTGCGTTATATGATCAAGCATGGCTATCTTACACCGCCTAATAAACTCGATCCGGCTATAGAGAATTACGATTTCTCCGCGCTAAATAGCAATGCATTTGGTCGTTTCAGTGAAGCGGATATGAATCAGCTGTTACAGAGTAATACCCGGGCGACCAAAAGCATTATTAACCATGTTGTGTCACTCAGCAAAGAGCGTCATGGCGTGATGATATTTGCTGCGACCGTATTACATGCCAAAGAGATCATTGGTTATTTACCAACAGAGCAAACAGCCCTGGTGATTGGCGATACGGATAATCGTGAGCGGGATGACATCATTGCCGCATTTAAACGTCGAGAAATAAAATATTTGGTGAATGTATCGGTATTAACTACGGGGTTTGATGCCCCTCATGTCGACGTTATTGCGATCTTAAGGCCCACCGAGTCGGTTAGTTTATATCAGCAAATTGTGGGCAGAGGCCTGCGCCTCAGTGAAGGTAAAAAAGACTGCCTGGTAATCGATTATGCAGCTAATGAATTTGATTTGTTCCATCCGGAGGTGGGGAGTAAAAAGCCCAACTCAGATAATGAGCCTGTTCAGGTTTTGTGTCCGGGCTGTGGTTTTGGCAATATCTTTTGGGGTAAATATGATGAGCAGGGACGGGTTATTGAGCATTTTGGCAGGCGTTGTCAGGGGTTGTTGCAGGACGACGAAGGCAATGAGCAACAATGTGACTATCGTTTTAAGTTTAAAGAGTGCGACAGTTGTGGTGCCGAGAACGACATTGCGGCCCGTCAGTGTCATAGTTGTGGAGTGATGTTGGCAGATCCCGACGATAAGCTGCGGGCGGCACTCAATTTAAAAAATGCCATGGTGATACGCTGCAGTGGGTTAAGTGGTGAAGTGGTTAAGGCGCAAGTGCTGAAAATCACCTATTTTGATGAAGATGGCGCAAGTGTCAGCGAAGTGTTTGACTTTGCGAACCCCAAAAGTCGGCACTATTTTGTTCGTCAGTTTGAAAAGCACTGCCGGACTGGCGTTAATGTGAAGGCATGGACGGAGGCGGCACAGGTGGATGCCACTGTGTTATCGGCGCCGGATTTTGTTATTGCCCGACAACATAAAAAGTATGGCTGGCAGGTGGCAGAGAAGATTTTTGATTATCAGGGCAATTATCGCACCGCGGATAAAAGCTAAGCTGAACTTGCTGTTATCCGCGACGAAAACACGCGAGCTTTACTCGGCGAGGATCCCCCAGCCATCACCGTAGCCTTCGTGGCTGTTAGCGATAGACTCCAGGTATTGTTCTGTTTGAGTTAAAAGCTGGTGATCCGGCACCATAGTCACAGAAGTTATCACTTCCCATACGCCAGTATCCGGACAGGTATCCAGCTTAGTGTTCGGTGCCAACTCATCGGCAGATATGGCACTCATAAAGCGTTCTGCGTCGGCTTTTTGTTCAAACAAGATAAAAAAATCGATGCTGTGCATCTGCGTGAGATCTACACCGGCTGCAGCAATTTCAGACAGAAGCTGGCCGTTGTCATCATCAGGGAATTGCATAATCGTACTCAAGTTAATATAGCTGGCGATATTGTCCGCTATCCAACACAAAATAAAAAGCACTGACCGCAAAAATTTGCATGCAAGTGCATAAAAATAACACAGTGATGAGCCTAACCACGCCATGTCAGCGTCAACTTGCTGTGGTATTATAATGCCACTGTGATTTATAGGGTTATTTAGTGCGTTCATCTGCGTTTAGTACCGTTCTTTTTGTGCTACTGTTCTCATTTCATTCTTCGGCTATAGCGTCATCTGATATTTCAGAGTTTACCATTCACAGTGCCTCTGACAGCGCTGAGTTAACGGATGAAGTTCGGGATAACGTCATTCGATTTATGGCTTCATATGTGGGTAAGCCATTTACGCCGCGCAGAACAAAGCTCATAAGTAAAGATGTTACTAAGGCATTGCAGGCACTTGGATATTATCGCCATGCAGTCTCTGTGGCATTTGACCCCCAGACTCGCGGTGTCGTATTACATCTGGATCCCGGGATACCATTGTCCTGGTACAACGTTGAGATCTCCTTACAGGGGATTGCAGATGAAACACTGCGCAGCCGTTTAATCGCGGGCGCTATCCAGGCTGGCGAGCAGGTTAGACATGATCAGTATGAAGCCACCAAAGCGCAAATCGAAAGTCTACTACTGGAGCTGGGCTATTTTGATTTTCAGTGGCAGGAAAAGCAGATCACTGTAGAGCGTGAATTACAGCAGGTTTCTGCTACCTTAGTCCTTTCAGCTGGCCCCCGCTATCGCTTTGGTAAGCTGCATTTGTCATCTGATTCAAAAGCAATTGACTTTGCCAGAGCGCTGAGCCCGTTTCAGCCTGGTGAATTGTATGTCTCGGATAAACTATCTGAGTACAACCTGACATTGAATGAAACACCGTATTTTCAAAGTGTTCGTGTTTACCCGCTGCTTAAAGCCAGACAAGACGGTGAGGTTCCTGTCCGTGTTGAGTTGGTCGATAAACCGGCCAATAGCTATGAAGTTGGTGGAGGATATAGCACTGAGTTGGGGGCAAAAGCGCGCTTTAAATGGAGTAAGCCCTGGATCACTGACGGGGGACATTCCATGACCTCAGATCTCAATGTTTCTCAGCGTCAGCAGGATATCAGTGCGGCTTACACCATTCCTATGAGTGACCCCAATAGCGATGTATTTCGCATTCTTGGTGGCTATCAGTTGCAGGATGATCTGACCGAAGGGGTTGATATTAAAACCTGGAATATTCAGGTTCAGCGCCAATGGCTGACATCCGGCAACTGGGTGCGTACCGCTTTTTTGAAACGTGAACATGAGACCAGTGAACAAGATGGCGAGGTACTTAAGACCGAAATGCTGATCCCGGGGGTGAGCTATGCGAAAAAGCAAACGCTGGGGGGCATGCTGCCTTACTGGGGGAACGAGCGACTGATCTCGGTCGAGCTGGCCAGTGACTCCGTGATCTCTTCAACATCTTTACTCAAAGTGCGATGGAAAAATGCCTGGTTGCGTAATCTCGAGCAGCGGCATTTTTTTCTGACTCGCCTGGAAGCCGGCGCAATTGTGGCAGAGGATATTGCGGCCGTGCCTTTTAATATGCGCTTTTTCGCCGGTGGCGATCAGAGCGTTCGAGGGTTTGCCTATCAGTCGGTGGCCCCGCGTGATGAGAACGGCAAATTGCTCGGCGGTAAATATCTGGCGACTGCCAGCGCTGAGTACAATTATCAGTTTTTGCCCAACTGGCGTGTTGCCTTGTTTGTTGATAGTGGTACGGCGACGGATGATTTTAAAGAGAAATGGGCATTGGGGGCCGGATTCGGGCTGCGCTATCTGACACCGGTTGGGCCAATCCGGCTGGACCACGCATGGGGACTGAGTAAAGACAGTAGAAGTACCCGTTTAAGTATTGTGATTGGACCGGAGATGTAATGGGAATGAAAACCTGGCTGCGCCGTATTAGCTATGCTGTCATTGGTGTATGTGTGACGGTATTTTTTCTGCTATTTACGTTACCCGGTCATAAGTTTGTTGTCTGGGTGGCCAACCACAGCGTTTCTGGCTTGCAGGTAAGCTCGCCGCAGGCACGTGTGTTGTCTAATGCTGTACTGGATATCCGGTTTGAAAACGAACTGCTTGTTTTTGACGCACGTCAGTTAAGCCTGTCACTTGACTGGTTTAGCTGTGCAACTTTGTGCCTTTCTGGTCGTGCTGACCAGGTGACCTTGCATTTGACTGAACAAAGAAGTGCACAATCCGGTGCAACAGGCACAGAGCCTGCGTCTGAGCCGGGCGCCGTGACTGTGCCGTTCACTGTTGCCATTGAGCAACTGACGCTCGGCATTGCAGATATCAAAGCTGCCGGATATCAGATAGATCTTAATGAGCTAATGTTGACTGCACGCATTGATAAGCAGGATATGCAGGTTGGTCAGTTTGCACTGGGCAGCATACAAATCCAACAAATTGAAGCGCCAGCACCTGCCGCGCCTTTCGTTATGCCGACAGAGATACCGGCGTTATCCTTGCCTGCCATACGCCTTCCTATAGCGGTTGATCTTGAACAACTGACTATAGACGAGCTTGTTTATCAACCCTACGAGGGTGAGATTCAGGTACTGAATCAGCTAACATTGAGCGCAGCTGCTGAGCAGTCGGAGTTGTCGGTACGGCACTTGTCGATGGCATATTTTGCCCATCAGCTTGCAGTCACGGCGCAGGCTGACCTGAGCAGCTGGGCTGTGTCGGGTGCGCTTGACTATCAGCATCCGGATTATCAGAGTTCGCTCACATTGAATGGCGACCTGCAGCAACTTGAATTGGCTGCGGATATCACTGGTATGGCGCAAGGCATGATCGCCTTAAGTGTCAATGTGGCAGTCCCAAACTGGCCATTTTCACTGGATGTAAGGGCCGGACAATTTGCGCTCGATGCGGATAACACCCTGCAACAGCTAGCGTTCAGCGCCTCGGGTACCGCGGATGACTATCAGTTCACCGCGCATGCCGATGTGGCGCTGAGCAAGCAGCTGGCCTTGCTGGATAATCAGCTCACGGTGCAACTGGCTGCTAACGGAGGTCTTAACGCACTGGCGCTGCAAAAGGCTGAACTGGCTTTAGGAGACGCTCATACACAATTCAGTGCTAAGGTAAGCTGGCAAGGTGGACTTCGTAGTCAGTTGCAAGGAGAACTACATAGGTTGCCTTTGGGCGCCTGGCTTGAACTCGATGAGACGCAGTTGTCGGGCGCTTATCAGCTTGAGTTTACTCAGCAGGGTGAGCGCTGGCAGGCGCAGATAAATGAGCTCACACTCTCGGGCCAGTTGGCTGCATTGCCGCTGAGGCTGGTAGCCCGAGGCAAAGTGAATAGTGACTTACATGGTGAGATCCTGGCTGCTCAGCTCAGTTACGGGCAAAGTCAGATTATGGTGTCAGGCAAAGCCGATAAACAACTGGACTTGCAAGGTGAGCTGGCCCTGGCACATGAACGAAATTTGCTCTTGCCTGCGGATGTACAACTGTCTGGGGTGTTTACGGCGAGCGGACCGGTTGAGATGCCCAAATTCTCGTTCAACAGCCAGCTCGACAAATTGGTTTATGAGGACACATCGCTTGACGGCGGGACGCTGGCTCTGACACTGGATATGGCCAAAAATTGGCTGACGGATCTGCGTGTCTCTTTGCCGGCTGTGACGTTGGGGGAGTTACCCGAAACGGCACTCAGTATGACGGCGCAAGGTGATCAAAGCCAGCATCAGCTGAGGGTACAGGTTGAGAATAGCGGCGGCAGCGCTGAGCTGGCATTAAGTGGACAATATGCTCAGCAAGCCTGGGCAGGTCAACTGGATTCGGGCCTGTTGCGCATAAACAGTAGCGAGCTGGTATTGCTGTCATCGGCACCAATTCTGGCTAAAGCCGGGCAAATTGAGATCGGGCGTCAATGCTGGACACTGGCACCCGGACAGCTGTGTTTCGCGGCGCAGCAGGGGGCTCAGGGCCAGGCCAGCGTAGAGTTGCAGCAACTAGACCTGGCGCATTTTAATCCGTTACTTAGCAATGCAGCGCAACTAAAAGGCCTATTGTCGGGTCATGCCAGGGCAAATTGGTTACAAGGTCAGTTACAGGCGCTGGACGGGCAGCTGGATATGTCTGACGCTCAGGTTGTTTTACATGGCGCTGTCGCTGAACAGCTCAACGACAGTGAAGACAGCGTAGCACCGACCCTACCTCTTGAAATCGAGCGCTTTGTACTGACACTTAACAGTGATGCACAACAAGCCAAAACGACCTGGCAACTGGCGCTCAAAAAGTTAGGTCATTTTAATGGTGAGCTGGAGATGCCATTACAGACAGAGATGCACTCTATGCGTGGTTTTGTCAATATCGCGGGCATAGAACTCGATAAGTTCAAACCTTTGCTCCGCAGTTTGATGTGGCCCGATTTGGAACTGGCTGGCACTATCACCGGTCAGATAGGCATCGATGGTGCACTGTCTCAGCCGCAGCTCAATGGGCAGCTCAGAGCCACGGATATTCAACTAAAAGCCAGTGAAATTCCCGTGGCCATTAGCGATTTGGACCTTGATGTGCAACTGAATGGTCAGCAGGCTCAGCTCCATGGTGAGCTACACACTTTGCCCAGAGGTCAGCTTAGATTCACCGGTGAGATCGATTGGGAGTCCGCTATTGCGGCGAAATTGCAGCTCAATGGTGAGCGCCTGACGCTGATGCCACAGCCAGGTATCGAACTGGATATTTCGCCTGAGCTGTTACTGAGCTACAACGGCCTGTATGCCGAGTTATTGGGTGCGGTTAGTGTTCCTTATGGACGCATAGAAATAGAAGCGCTGCCGGAAGGGGTGGTCACTGTGAGTGACGATCAGGTCATCATTGATAACGCTGATCCCAGTGCCAGTGAGTCTGTTCAGATACTGGATTATCGGCTCGACCTGGATGTCAGTTTGCTTGATGATGTCAGAATCAAGGCGATGGGGTTAGATGCTTACCTGGCAGGTGAGTTATCGCTGGAAAAACAACTCGCTTCAGCCATGCTGGCCAGTGGCGAGATTAATCTGCGAGAAGGACAGTATAAGGCCTTTGGTCAGGATTTGAGCATAGAAACTGGCCAGCTGGGCTTTAATGGCCCATTGGATAAGCCTTATATCAATGTGCGTGCGATCCGTAACCGAGATGCCACAGCCAATGGTGTGATTGCTGGTGTGGAAGTAAAAGGCAGTATTCGCAGCCCGGAGCTGGTGATTTACTCAGAGCCCGCGATGGATCAGGCACAGGCGCTGGCTTATTTGCTTAATGGACAGCCCTTGGGCGAGGGTGACAGCAATAGCAATACCATGCTGGCACAATTTTTATTGTCGCAGAGTATAGACCGCAGTAAGGGTTACTTCGCTAAAGCGGGAGAGACCATAGGAATTAAGGATGTGAACCTGACAGCCAAAGGCAGCGGGGACGATACCCAGGTTGAAGTATCTGGCTATCTGACACCCAGTGTACAGGTCAGTTACCGAGTCGGGGTGTTCGCATCGCTCAGCGAAGTGGCAATGCGGTATCGTATTTTTTCAAAGTTTTATATTGAAGCCACAAGTGGTTTATATAAGAGTATTGATTTGCTGTATAAGTTTGACTGGGATGAATGATGGGCCGTTTTTTGTTGCTATTGATGCTTTGTATCTGTGGCTCAGCCATGGCTTCTCGTGCTATTGCGCCGCTTGAGATCCGTGTCACTGCGGGCGCCAATCCTTATGTGACTGAGTTGCTGGCACTGGCACTGTCTTATCAGCCCAGGCCTGTTACATTTAAGCCGATAGTTGGGATCCCGACACAGAGTCGGGCATTGCGTTTGCTCGGCAAACCATCGGGCATTGATGTGTTTTGGTCTGTGACTAGCAAGGCGCGTGAGCAGCAGGCACTGGCTGTGCGGATCCCCTTGGTTAAAGGTTTGCTGGGCTATCGCGTGTTGTTCATTGCTGCCAGCCGGGCGGCGGACTTTGTGGATATTAAGCATTGGGGGCAGTTGCAGCCTTTGTTGTTTGGGCTGCGTCATGACTGGCCTGACAGAGCTGTGTTCGAACGCAATGGGTTACAGGTGGTGGCTTTTCACGATACAGAAAAGGCCATGACTATGCTCAGTAACAAACGCCTGGATGTCGTGCCGTTGGATATTCTGGCTGCCAATGACTTTCCTTCACGCACTGATATTATGGTGCAACCCAGTCTATTAATTATCTATCCATCAGCAGTTTATCTGTTTGTCGATAAAACCAATATCCAGCTCCGTGATTTGTTGCAAGCGGGTCTTGAGCAAGCGATTGTGGATGGCTGTTTTGAGCAGCTATTTCGTCGCCATTTCGCGGATCAGCTGACACAACTCGATTTGGCTGGGCGCACTCATCTGCGCTTGCCGAATCCAACTTTGTCTGCCGAGACGCCTTTGTCACGCAGCGAATTGTGGTATCAACCAGGAACATATAATGACAATAATAATACGCAAAGTAACAGCAAGGATGAGCACAGCAGCGCTGTTGCTTCTCACACTCACTGCCTGTCAGGCAACCGATAAACTGGCGCAATCTGATAGTGTTGATGTGCTTCAGGCGGCACCAGCCCCTGCTGACATCATTGCACAGGCAGACGATGCCGATTGGCGGTCGGTGCCATTGGAGCACATCCTTAAGATCACTTTGCCAACCGGGCCGGTTTATGTCGAACTGAACCCGCAGCTGGCGCCCGGCCATGTGAAAAATATTAAAGCGCTGGCGCGAGAGGGCTTTTACCGTGACCTGACTATGTATCGCTTTGTTGAAGGTTTTGTTGCACAGGGTGGCGATCAGAGCAACGAGAAACGCCCGCTCAAGGGGTCAAAAAGTATTCCGGCTGAACTTTTCCTGGCAACAGCAGAGCCTCAGGAGATCACACCTTTAAACCTAGTCGATGGCTATGCACCTCGGACCGGGTTCTTAAACGGGTTTGCCGTAGCACAAAACGACAAGGGGACTCGTACCTGGCAGACACATTGCCCGGGCACTTTTGCGATGGCGCGACAAAACAGTGCTGATAGCGGTGGCAGTGAGTTCTATTTCACATTAACAGCACAACGGTATCTGGATTTAAATACCACGGTCTTTGGCCGAGTGTTAGCCGGTATGGAGCATGTGCAACGATTGCACCGAAAGCCTGCAGCCAACCAGCCTTTTAACCCCATTCTTAGCGTTGAGGTATTGGCGGATATTCAGAGTACCGACAAGCAACGTTTTCGAGTGTTTAATACCCATAGTCGCGCATTTCGGGCTTTGATTGCGGCGCGCAAAAATCGCCCTGAAGCCTGGTTTTTACACCAGGCCAATCACACCGATGTTTGCGCTGTCAGTGTGCCGATTGAGGCGTTTACTGACGATTGATCCGAACATTAAAGGTGGTCTGATCTTGTTCGGTTGAGCGGAACGGATTGATATCCAGGCCACCACGACGTGTATAACGTGCATACACTTCCAGCTTGGCGGGATTGAGTGCGTGCAGCAGATCGCAGTAGATGCGCTCTACACATTGTTCGTGAAACTCGTTGTGGTCACGAAATGAGATCAGGTAACGCAGCAATGATTCACGACAAACCTTTGCTCCTTCATAGCGGATAACGATACTTGCCCAGTCTGGCTGAGAGGTGATCAGACAGTTAGATTTTAACAGGTGGCTGTGCAGGGTTTCACTCACTTGCTGGTCACTTTCCTGAGTCAATAAGCCATCGCGTGGGCTGTAATCATCCACAGTAATGTCTAATTCATCAATACACTCTCCCGGCAGGGCTGAAAATGGCAGGCAGTTGTGGTCATCAGGGCCGTATAAAGTCACTGTAACATCGCACTGGGCCGCTTTGGAGAGATCCTGCTGTAGTGTGTCACGTACCACGTCAAAGCTTGCGAATTGACTCTGATTGAAGCTGTTCAGATAGAGTTTAAATGACTTAGACTCGATAATATGGCTGCTCTGGCAAGGGAACACAAAGCGCGCGATGGCCACCTGGGGTTTACCTTTTGTATTCAGCCAGGACAGCTCATAACCATGCCAGATATCTTCACCAAAAAATGGTAATGCCTGCTCATCAACTGCTATCTGATCACGATTAAGCTTGCGCGCGATAGGATGAAGCAAGCTCGGCTCGTACTGACTGGCGTATTCGGTGGTTTTACCCAACACAGAGGCTTTTAACTCCGGGGCGTTATTGTAGTCTGTCATGTTGATCCATTAGTAGTTACAATGGCCCAGATTATAGCGAATAATGAGCGAAAATAGCAGTATGAGCGTGAGCACTTTGATCCTCGAACTTCATGATAAATTTGCCAACTCGGTACAGCAGACCCACGGTCACTGGCCATTGATCGAGCATGACGCACAATGGCCCAGCCCGTGCGAAGCCGGTGAGCCAAGAGGCGATGGCCTGATTGCCTGGCAAGCCGTGTCCAGAAATCCGGGCGGTGATTTGACTGCATTGGCCAATGCGTTGGAAACTCAGTTTAGCCCTGAGTTAAATGCGTTTTATGGCACGGCGTATGGTGGCAATATTGTGGCTACGCTGGATGGAGAAGAGATTGAACTGCTGCAGGCCTGGAATGAAGAAGATTTCGAGCGCTTACAACAGAATATCACCGGGCATATGTTAATGAAGCGCCGCCTGAAGCAAGCTGATACCGTTTTTATTGGTTTGACTGCGCACGAAGATGTCTTAATCACAGTGCAACTCAGTACGGGTGAAGTATGTCTTGAACGCGTGGGTAAGACGCCACATATAGTGCTGGCGCCCAGTCTGAGTGCGTTTCTGGCTCAGCTGATCTCGCAGTTTTAATTTATAACAAGAGATGGCCAGGCCATCTCTTGTGTCTTTACTGGAAATCCCAGGAAATATTGGAAACCAGTTCACAGGCATCACATTTGAAATCGAAAATGCCAAACCAGGGCTCATCTAACGCCCAATGTGCGCCGCAGCTCGGACACAAGCGAGCTTTTTCCTGTGCCAGACTTTCTCCCCCAACCCGATACAAGTAATAATAAACCGGCTTTTTGGTGAGATAACGGATCCGTTTACTGAGATCCAGGCCTCGTCGGGTGAGATCACTGTCCAGGCTGGTCAACTCATTGAGGGCGGCAAACTCGCAGCGTGTTGCACCATTAATTTGGATCTGATCACAGGCCTGCCAGTCTTCTTGCCATTTTATCAGTGCTTTATAATCGCCATTGGCAATGGCCGGGATCTTGTACAGGGGCACTGGCTGAAAATCATCACCACAATACAATGGACTGCAGGTGTGTACATAGGTTGTATAGAGAATATAGCTGGACGGGGACTGGCATTGATCAGCGCCATTGGCATGAATATCCTGACCTATTACTTTGACTTTAGGTGCTAACAATCCTGCCTGCTGGAGTTGATCAATGGCGTGCTTAACGAATGGGCTGTGATGCAGAGGGTGCAGTGCATCTTCAAGAGGACACATCACCCGGGTGATAAAAAAGCCTTCTTTTAAAACGGTGGGAAATTCATCCCCAATGATTTGGCCGTTAAAACGCAACGCGTTAACCACTCGGTTGATAGCCTGCTCTGCTTGCTCAAGCGTGGTGTCCTGATAACAGTCAAAAGTGAGATCAACAACGAACATCTTAGCGAGACTCCAGAAGAGCGAGCAATTTATCCAGTTTAGCCTCGATGCGATCTAACTGAGTCTGTGCGCTGTCTTGTTCAGGCGACTGGGTACTCTGGTTTGGCTGTTCGTCTAGTGCTGAGAGCAGATCGGGGTTATTTTTATAAGCTGTTAGTCCCGCAATGATCAAGGGCATTGCTACGGGCTCAGCCAGTTTGGCTTTGGTGGTGGCAACGGTAGGGGTTTTGCCTTGCGCAACGAGTGCGGCAATTGCGTTCAAAACTGCGGGGTGCATAAAGCGGCCTCTGGAAATTAAAACTCAGCGCATTGTATCACCTAAGTTGCCACAACATCACCAGTAAAAAGATGCAGCTCGTGTTTGTGAGGTGGCATATAGCGCTTTGCAATGACATATGTGTTTAGCACAGCACGTTTTGGATATAACTCCAGTTATCGCAAGTGTGGTCAGCTTTGTTTAACGTAATCTTGCATCCAGCTCATCGATTATTTCACTCCAGTCAGCATCTTCTCTGAGTGACTCTTCAATGAAGTGCTTCTGTCCTTGGTTCCAAAATGGGGCTTCTGCCAAAAGCATATCGCTGGGCAGTGTGTGCTGACTAAAAAATGACTTTATGCCTGCATCACTGTTGTCTAATCCAAGCTGAGCAAATAAGTTTTTTAGGTTATGTGCACTGGTATCCATATGCCCTCTGGTTGTTTAAAAAGTACGCTATAACTATAGTAGATTTACCACACCGACAAGTAAAAATTGTCGATAATCACAACAAAAAACACAAGGACTTACCATGACAAACTCGACGACCAATGCGCAGCTAACCATTAAACATTTATCCCCGGAAGACAGTAGGGTGGCAGCCAGCCTGTTATACAGAGCCTACCATGATGACAAGTTATTCAAAGATGTGCTGGGTGGGGCGGATGAACAAACTTATGAATCACGACTACGAGCTTTGATCCGCGAGGAGTTGTCCTGCTTCGGTCAGTCTGCTCAACCCTTAATTGGTCTCTACCAGGAAGAAGACTTGCTGGCGATTGCCTGTGTATTTGAAGCTCAGACAGAGCTGCAAGCATCGCGACGCTGGGACTGGCGTTTGCGGTTAATGATGAGTGCTGGATATTTGCAAACTCAGCAATTAATAGACAAAGAAAAAACCATACGAGAGGCACTGGCGGATTGTGGACATTATTATTTTCTTTCGTTTATTGCCGTAGAGCCACACTATCAGGGTCAGGGACTGGGACATCATTTATTGGATGCACTGGACGAATTAGTTAAAGAAAATCCCCTGGCCAGTGGTCTCGGGGTATTTGTGTCTGAGGCCGAACAGAACTTCTTTTTTAGCCAGCATGGTTATGAAAAACTTCAGGTTTTAACCTTCAAATCAGTACAGGGTGAACTGCTGTTTAAAACTCGAACCGCCATTATGGAAAAAAGCCTGTGAGACTTTTCTCACATTAATGTAGGTCAAGGCGTTTTAGTACCGGTGTTTTAGCCCTCCTTATCGTGTTAAGTTATTGAAATTAAATGTCCTTATGATTGTTTCAAGAAGGTGACGAAAAAAAGTGTGAGAAAAAGCGTCTTTCCCATTATTCAGGATTGCGTAAACTTAATCGTGTTCAAGGACGGAAGGACATCGGTGCCAGGAACGGGTGAAGCGGACAGAGTCTGGATGGCTCAGGAAACATCAGGAAGATGTTTAACAGTGGAAGTTAGGAGCGCTTAGGATAAGCGAAGTGGACAGAGTCAGGACGGCTCAGGAAACATCAGGAAGATGTTTAACAGTGGAAGTCAGGAGCGCTTAGGATAAGCGACGTGGACAGAGTCAGGATGGCTCAGGAAACATCAGGAAGATGTTTAACAGTGGAAGTCAGGAGCGCTTAGGATAAGCGAAGTGGACAGAGTCAGGATGGCTCAGGAAACATCAGGAAGATGTTTAACAGTGGAAGTCAGGAGCGCTTAGGATAAGCGAAGTGGACAGAGTCAGGACGGCTCAGGAAACATCAGGAAGATGTTTAACAGTGGAAGTCAGGAGCGCTTAGGATAAGCGAAGTGGACAGAGTCAGGACGGCTCAGGAAACATCAGGAAGATGTTTAACAGTGGAAGTTAGGAGCGCTTAGGATAAGCGAAGTGGACAGAGTCAAGGGAGACTTAGAAACATCAGGATGATGTTTGACAGTGGAAGTTAGGAGCGCTTAGGATAAGCGAAGTGGACAAGGTCAGGATGGCTTAGGACACAAAAAGGACGTTGTTTATAAAAGGAATAGGGAAGACAAGTCGAGCGGTGTGACAGAGCTTACACAAGCCGACAAAGGATGTGCTTGGATGCGGTAAGGATATCTACAGGATGTAACCTATCGGATGAAGTCAGGGAAGAAGATCGGGTATGTCGGGATGTATACCCGTTCAGGGGATGATGAAGCTTGGCGGCTTGCTAGTTTGTTGTAGGCAGAGGTATTGGATACCTCCCAGGAAATTCGTCAGATTGGGGCGTAGCACAAGGGTTACGCCTTGGTTTTTTGCGTTGTCAACGCACACTTCAAAACCACTCTTTAATTTCAACTCTCACCAAATACTAAAGAAATCATTTTTGACCCTTCGAAAAAGCACACTTTGATCTGTCACCCGACTATGGAAGTTACAGCATGCGGTGAGGTGGTACATCCATTTTTTTCAGGCGCAGGTTCTCAAGGTGCATAGTGCCGGTGTATGCACTTTGCTGATCTGAACTGAATTCAAAGGCAAATTGGCTTTTTATTCCCAGTTTTCCGTTACTCAGTACACCGAGCCTGCGTTTTACACAGGCAACACTGAGCAACTGAACATTGAGCTTTTCTGCTTGTCCTACAGCGTGTTGTTGTGCCGCTTCTGCAATCTGACGGCCAAACCAAAAGAACGCAATGACTGCGCCAATAAGAATAAAAAGCCAAAGAGTGATCATCGTTTAAATAGCCTGCCTATTGCTCTGGACAGTGTTTCACTGCGATTTTCTGTTCTAAGTAGAGCTAAGACATGTGGGCGCAATGTTGGAATTGCAACCAGGTCGGCGAAAATGCTTTCAAATAAGCCATCTACTTCAGTGTTATGCGCTGCACTGTCCATGAGCCTAATGAGTCTGGTTGAGTCTGTCAGTGTTTCCCAACAGCGTCCGGTAATGGTGAGTTGCAGATCGGCCTGTGCAGCCAGTGGTGAGTCTAATATAGTATCAACAGCGTCAGCGATGAGCCCGAGACTATGGCTACCCGATAATGCTCTGAGGTGATTGGTACACGCTGTTAAATCTTGATCGTTCACGGCTTGTTTCAGGCCACCTAATAAGTGCTCGGTTAGCTCAACACCAATGGCAACATGTTCTAACATGGCCGCCAGAGGCGACTGAACTTCCTTGGGTAATTGTGACCAGTGGGTCTTGAGATTGTTTTGGTTGTTACCATGCTCCAGGCGCATGGCTAAGTCAGCCAGACCTTGTACTGCTAGGTTTTGCCACTGATCCAAGCCCATTTTTCCAGCGATATAGAGCTCAGCATATTCATAGTATTGCGAGGCAGGTCGCTTGAGTTCTGTTTTCAGTAATGCATTAAATGCGGCCAGTTTATTGGCATTGGGTGCATAGACATAGGGGTTGTTATCCAGTTTACCTTGCGCCGCTTCGCCGGTGAGCTGAGTGCCTAAGGCTTCGATGACCATAGAGGCAAAGTGGTCACGGCTGGCTGCAACCAGTTTACTCTGTTCATCCAGTGGTAACTTTAAAAACCACACATAGGGGTCCTGCGTGGCCTGATTATCCCAGAACTGAATCGCTAATAATGCATGGCCCGCGAGTGGATAAGGGTAGGGCACCTGAGTGGTTTCTATCTGCGCAAACTGCTTTTTATCGATTTTGGTTATGCGACGGCCAATATCATAGGCGCGCCATTGGGTGCCTGCTGAAGTTAGTAGTTCACCTAAAGTCGTAATTTGCGCTGTCATTTTCATCTCACTTAATTGCGTTGAAGCGCGATTATAACTTTATTCTTGGTGACTGATAAGGGTGACCATAAAGATACAAACGCCCGGCTTGGATCGGGTATAATGGGGCTTTTGTATTTGTCTGAGGAAGCACTATGGATCACCCAGTTTGGCAACTGCTTGAAGAACTCGAGCACACGTTGCGCCAGGCTAAACTTTGGCAGGCAGAGCCAGTTTCGGAACAGGCGTTACAGTCTACTCAGCCATTTTGCTGCGATACGTTACGGTTTGAGCAATGGTTGCAGTTTGTTTTTATCGTAAAGATGCGTACCTTGTTGCGAAACGGCGCATCTTTACCTGCTAATATGGCCATTGCGCCGATGGCAGAAGTCAACTTCGCACAACATCCCCAGTTTAAATCATTGCTGAGTGTGTTACAGCGCCTAGACTCAGCTGTTTCGGAGTAGGCCTGGATGTTAGAGATCATTTATCAGGATGAACATTATGTGGCTATCAATAAACCATCAGGCTTGCTGGTTCATCGCTCCTTTTTAGACAAGCGTGAAACGCAGTTTGCGATGCAGATGCTCAGGGATCAGCTGGGGCAGCATGTGTTCCCAGTGCACAGACTTGACCGGCCGACTTCCGGCGTTTTGTTGTTTGCGCTGAGCTCCGAGGCTGCGCGCGATATGAATCAGATTTTCATCGACGGCACGGTACAAAAGCGCTACTTGGCTTTGGTGCGTGGCTTTGCGCCGCAAGATGTTTATGTTGATAAACCTTTGAAAGAGCAGCTTGATAAAATTGCTGATAAGTTTGCTAATCAGGATAAAGCGCCACAGGAAGCACAAACTCAGTTCAACTGTTTGCATCAGGCAACGCTCAATATACCGTTGGGGAAATATCCCAGTATTCGTTACTCTCTCGTCGAGTGTTTTCCAAAAACGGGTCGTAAACATCAGATCCGCCGCCACCTTAATCACCTTAATCACCCGATAATAGGTGACGTGAATCATGGTGATAACAAGCAAAACCACTTTTTTCAGGGGCATTTTGGTATTCGTCGTTTGATGTTATTTGCAACTGAGCTAAAGTTTTTGCATCCTTATAGTCAACAACCCATCACCATTCGCGCCAGTCTGGGAGAAGAAATGTTGAACCTATGCAAGCAACTGGGCTGGCCAGACACAGAAAAGGACTATCTATAATGGCATCCATTACGCTTTTTGTTGGTTCAGTATTTGGCAATGCAGAAAATTTAGCCTCTGAGGTTAAAAACGACATTGAACAGCAAGGGCATAGCGCAGTGATCGCCGAAGCACCCACGCTCGAGCAGGTCAAATCAGCGGATAATTTACTCTTTATTTCCTCAACAACCGGACAAGGCGATATCCCGGAAAATCTGCTATCCTTAGTTTTGCAAATGCAAAGTCAGTTTCCCATGCTGACGGGGAAAACCGTAGGGGTTGTTGCGTTGGGCGACAGTAGTTACGGTGACACCTTTTGTGGTGCCGGGCGTCAGATAGATGCGCTAGTTCAGGAGCTCAATGCGACAGTGACAGAGCCCAGGCTGGATGTGGATGCGTGTGAGCATTTTGAGCCTTATGAGGCGGTCGCCCCTTGGCTACAGAAATGGTTGCAACACCTGTGATAAAGGCGTGATACCTGGAGCCAGTAAAAAAGCCGCTGTTGTCAGCGGCTTTTAACGCTATGACCGTTTGACATCAACGGTCAGTTTCAGCTTTTGACCTGGGTAGAGGTACTTCTGACCCGCAAGCTTGTTCCACTTTACGATTTCACTAACAGTGAGGTTAAACTTGGCTGCTATCCGTGCCAGGGAGTCTCCTTTACGCACCTTATAGGTAATGGTGCGTTCGGTTGTGTTTTCGACGGGCTGAGTGGCACTCTGTTCCTGATAAATGGTGAGTTTTTGCCCCAGCTTAAGCACTGCGTTGGCTTTAAGCTTGTTCCATTTGGCAAGCTGCGTCACGGTGACGTCATACTCACGGCTGATATCCCATAAGGTATCGCCACTGGTGACTGTATGAGTTTTTTTGTTACGTGTTGCTTTGTTCGCAGCGCTGCGCACGGCATCTGGTAAATGCTCGCTTTGTAACTCGCCGTCGCTCAGTGGGACCAGCAGTTTCTGCCCAACCCGGATCATATGTGAATCAAGCTTATTCAGTGAACGGATCGCACTGGTGCTGGTGGAAAACTTCTTGGCAATTACCGACAAACTATCCCCGCGCGCAACGGTGTAGTATTGCCAGCGCAGACGATCTTTGACTGGTGTACTGGCAAGGCGGGTTTGAAATGCTTCGATTTTATCTGCTGGCAGCAACAGGGTATGTGGCCCATTCGGATCGGTGGCCCAACGGTTAAAACCCGGGTTCAGACGGTAAAGCTCCGTGAGCGACATGTCGGCCATTTCGGCGGCTAACGCTAAATCGATTTGTGATCCTACTTCGACGGTATCAACCACTTGTGCATTGATGATCTTGTTCCATTTGACATTAAACTCATCCTGACGCTTTAACAGATCTGACAGAGCAAGCAATTTAGGCACATAGGCTGTGGTTTCACGTGGCAAATCTAAAGACCAGAAATCGGTTGGCAAATGCTTCTTACGATTCTTCCGGATCGCCTTGAGCAACCGTCCCTCTCCTGAGTTATAGGCCGCTATGGCATTAAGCCAGTCACCTTCGAGTGTTTTGTGCAGGTAGGTGAGATATTCCAGCGCGGCGCGAGTTGACTGAACGATGTCGCGACGACCGTCATACCACCAGTTTTGCTTAAGGTCGAACCGCTCTCCGGTTTGCGGCATAAACTGCCAGATCCCAGACGCGCTGCGGTGAGAATAACCGAACGGATCGAACGCACTTTCTACGATTGGCAGCAGTGCAATTTCAATCGGCATTTCGCGTTTCTCTACTTCTTCCACAATATAGTAGAGGTAGGGTTCAGCGCGCTTCGAAATTCGATCCAGGTATGCCTGATGGCGCTGATAGTAGTTTCGTTCTGCCACAACGGGGCGGTTTTGTGGTACGTCAATAGACAACTGATAGCGGATCCGCTCCCAGACGTCGTCGAACACAGGTGGTGGCTCATCGGCTTCCACGGGTTCCTGAATGGCACTCATCAGAGTGTCGCTGATTTCAGCTGGACTGGCGTGATCCAGTTGTTCGGCTTGTTCAATTGTGGGGCTGTCGAACGTGGTTTGACAACCGCTCAACAGTGCTGATACTAACAGCAGCAAGAGAGGCTTTTTCATAAAACTCGGTCATTGATCCATTGTCGGGGTACGGTGCCGCAGAAAATCCACAGCTAAAACCCGTCAATGTTAACTGTTTAGTTGTAAAAATTAAAGCAGTGCCTAAAAATTATCCTTCCATTGCCTGAGCACGGCAAACCTTTGCCAGTCTTCATCACAGTCAGTTTGTAACTCAGATGGTACAGTATCGAGCATATGCGGCAGGTTTGCCCGCATAAAAGGGTTGATGCTTAACTCACGTGCGATGGTGGTCGGCAAGGTCGGTAGTGCTTGTGCGCGTTGTTTCTGGCCCCACTCCTGCCATGTAGTAATGTCGATATTGTCTGGCTCTACCGCAGCGGCAAAAGCCAGATTAGCCTGCGTATATTCATGCGTGCAGTAAATTTTACACTCGGGAGGGAGCTGGGCAAGGGTTTGCATCGCGCGCCACATCTGTGCCGGAGTACCTTCAAATAAACGACCACAGCCTGCACTGAATAAGGTATCTCCGGTAAATGCCAGCTCAGTGCCCAGGTAGCAGATGTGGTCCAGTGTATGCCCCGGAGTATGAGCTATGGTAAAGTCTAGTCCGGCAATGACGACCTTACCACCGTCGTTTAAAGGGTGTGTGATACCACCAAATGGCGTATTTTTGGGGCCATAGACGGGCAGGTTGCCATAGTGTGCCTGCAAAGGTGCGATGCCATCGGTATGATCCCAGTGATAGTGCGTGACTAAGATGCCTGCCAGCTGTTTGTGTTGTGCTGTGGCGAATTCAATAACGGGCTCACTTTGTCCGGGATCCACAACCCACATTAAATTGCTATCAGACGGACATATTGCCCAGATATAATTATCATTGTAGGCCTTGATGGGGTGGATTTGCACTGCGACTTGCGCCATAACTCATTGCTCTATAAAGTGAAGGTGTAATAAGTATAGCGAGTGCGTATCATGAAACCAGCTCTAAGTTTTCAGCGAGGGCCGAAACCCTACCAGTGGCAGGACTTTCCACATGGAGATTATGTGCGCGCAAGCATAGAAAGGCGGATGGCCCATTGGCTACCTCGAATGTTTGGCTATCATATGCTCAAGCTGGGCTGCCTGAGTGGTCAGCTGGATACGTCACACAGCCCTATCAGTCATCAGATTTGTGTTGCGCCAGAGGGGGGACATGTTGGCGTGTTTGCAGAAGTCGATGAGTTACCCTTTTATGAACACAGTGTAGATGCCTGCATTCTCAGCCAATGTCTGGAGTATCATTCTGATCCTCATCATATTTTACGAGAGGCACACCGAACACTGATCCCGGGTGGGTATATCGTGATTAGCGGGTTTAATCCATTTAGTTTGTGTGGACTTGCGCATTTGCTGCCATTTAGCAAAGAAAAGCTGCCCTGGTCGGGACGCTTTTTTACCCCGTCCAGAGTTAAGGACTGGCTGGATCTGCTGGGATTTGAAATTCTTGCTGATGAGCGATTCGTCCATGCCTCACTGGCAAGGGGCTCACGGTTGTCGCGTTTTGCGCCCTGGCGACGTTTTTGTCGTCATTACATGAAGCCGATGGGCAGTGTCTATTTGCTGGTGGCCCGAAAACGGGTCGCGCCTTTAACGCCGATTAAACCCAAGTGGCATGCGCGCCCTAAATGGACGCCCGCGGTAAAAGGTGCGCGACTAAAGCATAGCCGTAATCAGGAGCAAAGTTAATCGGTTACTCGCTCTGGTAGCCGGTATCTTCTTGCAGATCAGCGCCGCCAGCAGCTTCGCGTGCCAGGTCGTCCACCAACTCATTGTACTTGTTGCCAGCATGGCCCTTAACCCAACGCCACTCAATGGTGTGGCGCTGAACTGCAGCGTCCAGCCGTTGCCATAAATCGACATTTTTAACCGGTTTCTTAGCGGCTGTTTTCCAGTTGCGCTTTTTCCAGTTGGCCAGCCAGGATTCGATCCCCTGTTTCACATATTGACTGTCGGTGTAAAGGATCACCTGGCATGGACGCTTGAGTGTTTCGAGTGCAACTATCGCTGCCAGCATCTCCATACGGTTATTTGTGGTAAGCCGATATCCGGCGTTGAGGGTCTTTTCATGACCTTGGTAACTGAGGTACACACCATAGCCACCAGGACCTGGATTGCCCAAGCAGGAGCCGTCGGTATAGATCTCTACGGATTTTTGCACGAATTTGCCTGTTTTTATGTAAAATACTCCAATAGACGCTAACCATAGCAAAGTTAGGCAATCGACGATATGCATAAAAGACAAATAGTACTGGATACAGAAACCACGGGCATTGACCCCAAAGAAGGTCACCGGATCATCGAGATCGGGTGTGTGGAATTAGTGAATCGTCGCCTGACCGGCAACAACTTCCATGTCTACATCAACCCACAACGTAGTATTGAAGAAGAGGCCATTGATGTTCACGGTATTACCAATGAGTTCCTGCGAGACAAACCTTTCTTCCATAACGTTGCGCAAGAGTTTTATGACTATATTCAGGGCGCTGAATTGGTGATCCACAACGCGCCGTTCGACGTCGGCTTTATGGATCATGAGTTTGCTATGCTTAATCAGGGATTTGCAAAAACCCATGAGGTATGTGAGGTCCTCGATACTCTGGTTATGGCGCGGGACTTGCATCCGGGTCAGAAGAACAGCCTTGATGCTTTATGTCGTCGTTATGATATAGATAACTCAAAACGAACATTGCACGGCGCTTTACTGGATTCCGAGATCTTATCGGATGTCTACCTGGCTATGACAGGTGGACAGAAGAAGCTTAATCTGGCTCAGCACAATGAGCAGGCACAACAGGGCAGTGGCGGTGGGATCCGGCGCTTGAGTGCTGAGCGTGCGCCGCTGAATGTGGTGCTGGCGACAGCAGATGAATTGGATGCGCATGAAGCACGCATGGAGCTGGTCAATAAAGCCTGTGGGCAGAGTTTATGGCAGCAGTAGCTGCATTCAGGCACGCACCTGTAGTGCAAGAGAATGATTAATTTATGATGAGGTAAAGTGGCATGCGGATCGGCTTAACAGGATTGATGTTGTTATATTGCGCAGTGTTTAGCGCGACGATGATGGCCGACACACCGCAAATTACGCTGCTTGAGCGAGACGGCAAGGTCAATGAAATCCCTTTACTGGAGAACCGCTTTCGCATTGACCACAATGTTAAGAAAATTACGTTGTTGTTCTTTCGGGCCCCAGGTACACCTGCCGTGGTACTGGTTAAACCGGACGGTAGTAAATACTACGCCACGCACGCCATTGCGGACGAAAAGCTCGAATGGTATGACGAGATCAGTTATGACCTGGTGATAGTGACTGACCCTATACCAGGCCCTTGGCAGGTACTGGGCCAGATCCGGCAGGACAGCCGGGTCATGGTGTTAGGGGACATAGAGTTACAGGTAGACCCCTTACCACCTTTGATATTCCGTGGTGAAATGCTAAAAATTCAGGGACAAGTCACCAACGATGGCCAGCCGGTCGATATTGGCTACTTCCGTGATGTCGTTACCCTGTATGTCGAATTTGTCAGCACTAATAATGATCAGTACGCCAACTTTGGCGCGGGTACGCAAAGTGTGGCCGAATTTAAAGATGATGGTCGGGAATTCGATGAGCGGCCACTGGATGGCATCTTTACTGGTGAATTTCGCCTGAATTTTCCAGCCGGTGAGTGGCAGCCTGAATTTTATATAGAAACGCCCATCCTCAAACGTCGTGTAGTGAAAGATCCTATCATTATTGCAGAGCCACCTTTTTCATTTGAATTGATGCTGGCAGGTCAGGAAGACTTTGAGCACCAGCTGACTATTAGGCTTGAGTCCGAGGTGGTGAAACCGGAAACTGTGATCTTTCAGGGCAAAATCTTGTATCCCAATGGCGAAGAGCAAATGTTTACCCTCAATGGCGAAGAACGTTTGTACCGCCAGCTGGCAATTAAAAACTATGACTGGGGTCGATACAGTGTGGAATTGTCCGCCTTTGGTGAGAACATCAACGGCCGAGAGTTTATGGCCCGCCTGCCAGATTATAACTTTGAAATAGAACGCCCCATTGAAAAAGTACCGGAGTTACCTGAGTCAGAGCGGCCAACGCAGCGTGTGGTCGCACCGCCTGAACCGGAACCGGGTCTCAGCACAGGTGCCATTGTTGCCATTGTGGTTGTTGGTAATTTGCTGATCCTACTGCTGGGTTGGCTGGCCGTGCGCATTTTTGTACAGAAAAAGCCCATCGAATTAAAAATCAGCCTGCCCTTTATCGGTAAGAAAAAGCAGTTAGATTTGGAAGAGTTAGATCCGGATACAGAAAACTCTGGCAAACCAAGCTCAAAAAATGACAAATCAGCTGATATTTTGAACCTTTCGATGTCGGATGACTAAAAATCCCCGATTTTTTCAAAAAAGGTGTTGACTCTTAAGGGGGGCATTCGTATTATTCACGCCGCTGTCAGGGAGCACACCTGAACAGCGAGAGAACAAGATGCTGCGGAGTGGTAGTTCAGTTGGTTAGAATACCGGCCTGTCACGCCGGGGGTCGCGGGTTCGAGTCCCGTCCACTCCGCCACATACTTTTTCTCTATAAGCGCACGCTGGAGTGGTAGTTCAGTTGGTTAGAATACCGGCCTGTCACGCCGGGGGTCGCGGGTTCGAGTCCCGTCCACTCCGCCAATCGCTTATCCTGTGTAGTACTTCTTTGGAGTGGTAGTTCAGTTGGTTAGAATACCGGCCTGTCACGCCGGGGGTCGCGGGTTCGAGTCCCGTCCACTCCGCCAACATCTTTAAGAAGTGCACCGAGCTAAACCACCGTGGAGTGGTAGTTCAGTTGGTTAGAATACCGGCCTGTCACGCCGGGGGTCGCGGGTTCGAGTCCCGTCCACTCCGCCATCTAGCCAGGGTTTAGTTTGGATTTTCAGATTCAATGTAGTCTGAATTTATGACAAAACGACGTCACTAACATCGTTATTTACTCGTGGAGTGGTAGTTCAGTTGGTTAGAATACCGGCCTGTCACGCCGGGGGTCGCGGGTTCGAGTCCCGTCCACTCCGCCAACATTTTAACGAGTAAAAAATTGTATTATATCTCTGCGGAGTGGTAGTTCAGTTGGTTAGAATACCGGCCTGTCACGCCGGGGGTCGCGGGTTCGAGTCCCGTCCACTCCGCCATTTGATATAAGCATAAAAAGTCATACCACTGCGGAGTGGTAGTTCAGTTGGTTAGAATACCGGCCTGTCACGCCGGGGGTCGCGGGTTCGAGTCCCGTCCACTCCGCCACTTTTTATAAAATCCAGTAAAACTCTGTCTCCTTATCCCAGCATTATCCCTCTCTTAAGCTTATCGATTTTTTTTCCTCTATTTACTCTAAAGCTAAAACCTTTAATATCGCTTTGTCCGGCCAGTAAAAAATAGTTTGTGATAAGTTCGCCATTTGCCATCAGTGAGGCCGGTTATTTATGTTGCGTTTAATAGCACTATGATCTCCGCTGAACCTGTCTGGACATACTATATATAATCTGTCATTCAATTCGTAAGCACAAAATTACTGGAACTATAAATCATATAATATAGGCGTCTTGTCAGTTTATGTCCTGATGATTTGAGGGACATTTAGTTGTAACCCGTATTGAAAGAATTGATGAATCCAGCAGTTACAGTATTTAAAAATCACCAGAAAGAACTAGACGCAAAATGTAACTTTGATTCGCTGGCAGCTGATGCTGAATACATGGGGAAGGTGATAGAGGTTAAAGACGCTATTGTAAAGCTGGGACGCTGTGAGGACTAGGGGATTACAGGTAGCGCTTTGATTAAAGTATTGCCTGCTACTTCTCGCCGTTGAATAAGGCTGATGCATTAAGGGGATGGTTGTGAAAAAGTGGAAAATGCTATTTGGCTTTACAGCCTTCATCACTGCACTTGAGTTTATTGGCTTACCATTTAAAGAGCATATAGATCTTAACACTTTTGTATCGCTCATATTGTACTGTTTAATACTGATACCTATGTATGGTTATGGGGTGGCAATTGGAAGCAAAGTGATAGCCATCCTAACCTTCGTACTTACTATTTTAGTTCCGGGTAGTTTGGTCGTTTTGTGGGGAGTTGTATTTACAATTAATCACTTTAGCTTAATTCAGCTGGTGTTTTCTCTGGGGACATTTGGCTTACTTTTGTTTATATCCTATCCCGTTTTTATGTACGCATTTAGGTCTGATAAACTGTGGTTAAAAGAACAACAGAAAATGACTGATATGAAGTTGTAATGCTGGATTTTGCTACTATGCTGATCTCTTTTAATTCTTCATATACTAACAATACAGTCCAGCAAACAATCAAAATAAAATCGGGGAATAGAACGCAGTTTATTCGCGGAAATATCATAACGAAAAGCTGTGACTATACTGTTTTGAAGAACCTGAGAAAGTGGATAATTCACTATCCGTCAAGCGTTGTTGCGAGTGAAATTAGCTACACTCAAGCCTGTAATGACATTCAGTTAGATGACATTACTGAGAGTTCATAACTCGTTGAATGAAAAATCGAGCTGTTCATAGCTCGATTTTTTATTAATTTGCCAGTAACACATTACTCTCCAACCTCCTATATTTATATCAAAGCCCCGTTTATGTAAGCGGTATGATGCAAAAAATAGCTCTACTTTTTTTGATATTTTTATTGCAGTCGGTTCAGGCAAGTGAACCTGTTCGCATTGCTACTGGTGAGTATCCACCGTTTACCGGGAGCAAGCTTGTTGACGATGGCTTTGTCAATCACCTCATACGTCAGGTACTTGCAGAGGCAGGGCTAAGCGCCGAGTTTGTTTATTTGCCCTGGAAGCGCAGTTTCCAAGCTGCGCAGCAAGGTAAGTATGACATGGCCTCTTACTGGGTTTGCGAACGCGAATATCAACAACACTTTTATTGTAGCGATGAGCTCTATCGTGGCCAGCTGTTACTCTATTTCAGGGCTGACACGCCGTTGCCACAATGGCACAGCATTGACGATCTTAAGCCCTATCGGATAGGCGCGATTTTAGGATACGAATATGTACCAGCGTTTCATCAGGCGATGCAAAAGGGGGAGCTGGATGTAATTATGGTCAGTAATGACCGGCTTAATCTGAACATGCTGCTTAATGATCGCGTCGATTTGATTTTGCTCAGTGAAACGGCGATGCAAAGCCTACTGGCAGAACACTTTCCGTCTATGCCGAAAGACCAGATACAGGCGCACCCTAAGCCTTTTTTAAACTATCGGGCGCATGTACTGTTTCCAAAATCCATAGCGAGCAGCAATACGCTGCGCACGCGTTTTAATGCAGGCCTGAAAAAGCTCAAAGCTTCAGGGGAGTTTGAGCGTCAGTGGCAACGGCTATTACAGGGGGAGTTTGCCCCTAAACTTCCCTGACTGATCACTCTCAGAGGTGTTGTTTCAAGAAATCAATGAAAGTCACCAGTTTTCTGGGGGTGTAATCGCGGTGAGGGTAAACCGCCTGAAGGGCGACTTGCGAGGTCATGTAATCACTGAATAACACTATGAGCTCCCCCTTTTCTATCGCTTCCTCAACGACAAAAATCGGGCAAAGAATAACGCCAGCTCCCTGTTTTGCCAGCTCGCGGGAGGCTGTCGGGCTGTTTACGCTCAGTTGGTTGGGTACCTCTATGGTGTCTGTATCTCGGGTTCGCAGGTGAGTAAACTGCCATCGATCCGCCATTTTATAATTGCGATCTATGATACAGCTGTGCTTACACAGTTGTTCCGGATTCTGCGGGTGGCCCTGCTTTGCCAGGTATTCGGGCGAGGCGCAAGCAACGAGTGGATATTGGGTAATTTTCCTGACAATCAGTGATGAGTCGCTGAGTTGCCCAACGCGCAGGCGCACATCTATCCCTTCCTCAATCATATTGACACTGGCATTAGACATCAGTAAATCGATTCTTAGTTCGGGATACGATTGCATAAATTTCGGTAATATTCTGGCGAGTTTCGTTTCTCCCAGTGCATAAGGGGCGCTGACTCTTAAGGTACCAGAGACTCTGTTATGTAGGCTTTGCGCGCTTTCCAGCATCTGATGATAATGTGACAGCACCGTAAGCGCTTGGTGATAAAAAATTTTTCCGGATTCAGTCAGCAATACTCGACGAGTCGTCCGGTTGAACATTTTTATACAGGTTTGCTGTTCTAACTGTGAGACGTACTTACTAACCAGAGACTTTGACATACCTAGCCGCTCACTTGCACTGGTAAAGGACTGACACTCAGCAACCGCGACCATGGCTTTGAGCCCATCGATTGTATCCATAGTTTATTGTCAACATATTGTGGATTTTAAGTTCATATTATGCCGGTTTATTGATGTAGTCGAGTAAAACATAATGCACCTATCGAACGTCACACTTACTGCGTGCCAGTAAGTACATTTTACCACTGGAAATAGGTGTCACTATGAATACAAATAATGCCAATCAAATAGATCAAACCAAAACCACTGAAACGCATTGTTTCAATGAAGTAATGTACAAGCGGGCTGAGGTAGAAGGGTTGTCAATTTTTTATCGTGAAGCGGGCAACCGGGCCAACAAAACAATTGTATTGTTGCATGGCTTTCCAACTTCATCACATATGTACCGTAACCTGATCCCGGCATTGTCAGGTGACTATCATGTGATTGCACCGGATTACCCCGGTTTTGGCAACAGCACTATGCCGTCTGTTAATGATTTTGAGTATAGCTTTGATAATCTGGCAGCTATTACTGAAAAGTTCCTGGGTCAGGTTGGGGTTGATACGTTCTCGTTGTACTTAATGGATTACGGTGCGCCAATCGGCTTTCGTATCGCATCTGGCAATCCGCATAGGGTAGAGGGCCTAATTATTCAAAATGGCAATGCCTACGAAGAGGGGCTAGGTGAGTTTTGGGAACCAATTAAACAATATTGGGCAGACAAGAGCACTGAAACGGGTCAGGCACTGGCGGATGCATTGCTGACCATTGACGCAACTCAATGGCAATACACAAATGGTACACGTAACCCACAACGGATCAGTCCGGATAACTGGCTTATCGATCAGGCGCTGTTGGACAGACCTGGTAACCAGGAGATTCAGCTTGCTTTGTTTTATTCGTATGGAACAAACTTGTTACACTACCCAAAATGGCAGGCCTACTTTAGAGAACATCAGCCTAAAACATTATTGGTGTGGGGCAAAGGAGATTATATTTTCCCCGAGCAGGGAGCACATCCCTATAAGCGAGACCTGCAAAATATTGATTTTCATATCCTTGACACCGGACATTTTGCACTAGAAGAGGAGCTGCCTTTTATTGCTGAAAAAATTCAGACATTTATGAAAACGCTTTAACATCTCTTAAGTTAAAACTAAGCTTAAGGTGTAGTGGGGGTCCTGGTCAATTAGGTGACACAGGGCCCCCAAAATGCAAAACCAATTAGGTAATCAGACTGTACCATCTAGTCGTTTTCTATTTGACGCTCAGCCGCTTAATATCTCCCTCCACCGACTCCATTTTGGCAATCAGCAAGGTGCCATCCGCGGCAATATCGTAGTGCCACAACAGGTTTTGCGTTTTCAGGAGTTCTGGTTGGGTATTGCCATCAAGCGATAAGCGCCAGATATGGTCGGTCTTTGACCAGGCACTTTGCCAGTAAAGGAAGCCATCTCTCAGCCTGGGGTTCGTCACCTGATGATAAGCCTGGGGCTTGAGCGTTGTGAGCGGCATTGCATTATCAAACGTGCCCGCCAGATCGGCTGTGCGATAAATCATTGAGTCTTTAAAAATCAGCCAGTTTTGAGTTTGGTAGTCGTATAGCAACAGATCAGATGGCATGGTTATACGGTGTTTAAAGTGGCCGCTTTTTGTGTAAATAACGACCTCATGACCATCTGTGGCCCACAGAGTGTCAGTATCTAACCAGCCAAAGTGTCTGAGTGGAAGTGACAGCTGAGGGGTAAAGGCTTCCTGTACGCCGGTGCGGTCGAGCAATAGTAATCGTGTTTCGCGGTTGGCAAGGATGTAGGCGTTGTCAGGGCTCCAGGTGACAAAGTTCACATAGCCATTGCCTTTGTGATGCGTGAGCTGAGTAACCCGATCATGACTGTGCAGATAAATCTCACATGCGCCAGTGCGGCGTGACATAAAGGCGGTTTCCCCGAGGCTATTGGTAACCGGCAGATAGTCATGGCTTGAACTTGAGAAAATGGGCAGATTGTCTTTGTCACGAATATTCACCTGCCAGTTTTCTGCGGCACTAAAGATATTGCCCTGGTTGTCAATACTCAGACTACTGAAGATCCCTTGCGGTGTGGCAATAACTGGGTATTCATGCCCGTCTCGGGTTGTGGCAATCAGATTATGGTGCTTGCTGCTGTCATTGGTGATCATGCTATGGTGCTGAGGATCGTAAGCAATCAACCAGACAGGGTAAGACCAGCGCATCTGAACTGTACCATCGAGGGTAACCAGACGGCTATGTTGACTGGCATCTTTGATCAGGTAGTAGGTTTGGTTGTCCCAGCCTCGTAGTGTTGTGATGAGCTTATCACCGTTGTTCAGCTTTAGTGGAATAGAAATATATTTATTATTATCAATATTATATTGATAAGGGAGTGTCCCTGATTTGGTACGTACCGTGGCAATAAGCAGCGTGTTTGATTGCCAGCTTGGCGTCTGAATTTGATAACAGGGGATGGCCTGCGACTGATTTAGTTGTTGCCCTTGCGCATTTACAATCAATAAGGTGCAGCCATCACCCTGATATTGCCAAAATGCCAGCCAGCCTTTAGTGGGGTGCCAGGCTGGTTTGGCGACCCGGTCGTCAAAATGCAGGCGCTGAGTGACATTGCCTTGTTTATCTGAAATGACCAGGGTTTTAAAGTCGTCAACATAGGCCAATAGCGGCAATGTGGTGTGGGCTGCAACATCAAATTCCAGTCCCAGCTCAAAGGTTATATCCTCGACCTCATACTGGGGGAGCGTGATGGGATCAGGTACTGAGGAAAAGTAAGCTATAGCACTGAAGCACGCAGTGACGACAGGTATTGCTGCCATCAGTGCACGCTTTTTGAATCTGATATGAGGATTGGTCCCGGTGGCGCGCTGGATCTCAGTATCAGCATGCACGTTCAATTGAGAGGTCGGCTGATGCCGTTCTACCGGCGCAATAAACACGTACCCACGTTTGGGCACCGTTTTGATAAAGCGGGGCTGCCTGGCACTATCATTCAGCACCCGGCGTAATTTAGTCAGCAACTGATACAGGCTGTTAGATTCGACAATGGTGTCTGGCCACAATGCCTCATTCAGCGTCGAGCGTGACAGCACCTTATCCGGTGCGCAGACAAACAGCTCGAGTAGCCTGGCAACCTGAGGCTCTAATTTTACCGCCACTTGGCTGTCAGGCGCGCGCAATTCATCCTGGCTGGCATCAAACTGCCAGGACAGGAAGTGATAATGTTGAGCGCGTGTGGATGTTTCCATATTGGATCCTTTGTAGATGATTCCATGCCTGCAGTCTTTATCGGTGCTGTAACCGCGCTTTGGGCTCTGGCTTTTTTTCATTGCATTCATTGTTATTTTTAAAACACAGCAGCTGTTAGCTTAAGCCGGTCATGTATTATTAGCAGAAACTAACCTAGTTCAGAACAAAGTCAATAATCATCAGAGCTTGATCACGCTTCTTCAGGAAACTTTCAGCTTTTCTGTTGCGCTTTTCTGTTGCAATAAGTGCAGTCACTCATATCGGGAGCAGTCATATGAAGCAGTATTATCTCGCCTTGTGCATCAGTGGGGCATTGAGCAGTCAGGCGCTATGGGCAAATCAAACACACAACACGACCATCAAGCTTGATGGTCGTCTGGACGAAGCGTTGTGGCAAACGGCCCGACAATTTAATCGATTTTACCAGGTGGTTCCGGCAACCTTAACTGAGCATACTGATAAGGTGCATGCCCGTGTATTGAGCGACCAATCAGGTGTGTACATAGGTATTATCAATTATCAGGATGAGGCAAGCCGGCAGAAGCAGTTTAATATTCAGGATGCCTTTATGCAGGCTGAGTTTAACCGGATTGTTGTGGATTTTGCCGGTGATGGCAGCGGCGCGTATGAGTTTGCCGTTACATTGGGCGGGGGTACCCAGGACGCTGTGCTCACGACGCAGCTGACTAAGGACAGTGACTGGGATGGAGACTGGCAGTCAGCAACATTTGAAGCGGAAGATCACTGGTCCACAGAGGTATTCATCCCCTGGCATACGGTGTCGTTTTATAATCCAGCACATAATACGGACAGTGAGCAAGGAGAAATCGGCGTATCTATTCAGCTTTATGACCTCAGTAAAAATTATATCTATGCAAATCAAAAGCAAACGACCAGTAATAGTGACTTTTTCCTTGCCATGCCTAAGCTGGAATCGGCGATCCCTAGCCATAGTCAGTTAAGTTTTGTGCCATATTTTAGTCATCAGCAACATTTTGCCGACCAGGCCACGGACAACAGCGACAGTGACGTGGGTTTCGATTTGTTTTACAAGCCCAATCATCATCAGAAATTGTCGGTGGCGGTGAACCCGGATTTTGGCCAGGTGGACAGTGATGAAGTGGATATCAACTACAGTGCGGTTGAAACACTCCGCAGTGACAAGCGACCATTCTTTACCCAGGACATTGCTGTATTCAATGTTCAGGCATTGCAGGATACTAAGCTTATCCACACCCGTCGAATTGGTGCGGGCAGTGATGATGGCAGTGAGTTTATTACACCCATAGATTTGGCTACCCGATTTGTGCATCAGGGCGAGACGTTGCAAGTGGGTGCCTTTGCAGTAAAAGAAAAGGACTTAGACAGTGATGCCGGTAAGCGCTTTTATGCCGCTCGGGCTAAATATAGGCAAAAGCACTGGCAATCGGGATTACTGGCCACTTATACAGATCGCCCCTGGCTGGATCGCAATGCATCAACCATGGCCTGGGACAGTCAATATCAAAGCGCAACCTGGTCGTTTCAGGGGGCGTTGCTGGCAAGCCAGGTCGAACAAGTGAGCGAACAAACGGGCAATGGGGCCTCGTTGCAGCTGGGGTATCAGTTCTCGCCAAATACGAGTCTGGAAGGGCGTTACCTTAAGCTAAATAAAAGATTTAATAACAGTGATTTAGGGTATTCACAGCGGAACAATTGGCAGTATAGTGAGGCGAAGTTGAGTCATGCAATCAATACTCAGAGTCACTGGTTAGCACGCATTAAGCACTCACTTACTGTGCGTTATGAAGCCAATAGTGAGGGTTTGAAATTACCGGCCCGGCAGGCCTATCTCAGCCAATGGTTGCTGGCAAATGGGGGTCAGGTTGACTTTCATATTGACCGGATCAGCGATGGCTGGCAGGACAACATAGGTCGCCAGAGCCAGGCATTCGAAGAGCCGGGTAATTGGGAAACGCGAGTAATGTATATCAGCCCCTACATAGGCAAGTTCTCATGGGCTGCCAGCTTTGAATATGATCAGGAAGGATTTGCGGGCAGTGCGCAACAGTATGCCGTTGATTTGACCTGGTTGCCACATCCAAACTGGACGCTTAAGTTTAATAACTTTTATCGCACTGGAGATGGCTGGCTGGTGGCAAGCGACACGGATCAGGTCACACAGTATGAACGGGACTTTTTCGTTAATAAAATTCAGGTCAGTGGCTTGATAACGGATAAGTTGGAATTCTCCTCGACCCTTGAGTGGGCGGTACTGGAAGCACGCAGTGATCAGGTTTTTGCGCTACAGGACCACCAGCGACAGTTATTAAATGGAGTAGACACCAGCTTTGAAGATCGCCGCTTGTCCAGTCAGTTTAAACTCCGTTACCGGATGGGCGCACTGTCAGATTTGTTTCTGGTTTATCGTCGTGGCGCAGCGACAGGTGACAGATTGCCCCGCAGTCAGATTGGCTCAGAGGCCTGGCTGGAGAGTGCAAAGCAGCTCTGGCAAGCCCCAATGCAGGATTCGATATTGTTAAAAGTGCGCTATAAGTTCTGAGGAGCGCTCAGCCCTATGCTCAGTGTGAATATTTCTCAATTCACAGCCCGTGTACGAAACCGCATACTCAGACTTTTATGTTTAGGGACAAAGCTATGCCAATAAGACATGTTTTTATCCTGGGTGCGACAGCGAGCCTGCTTGCTGCCTGTGTTTCTTCTCAATCGGGGCCTGCGTTATATCAGTCACAGGACTGGGTTGCGGATGGGGTATTCACCGAGGGGGTAGAGGGCCCGGCAGTTAATCGTAATGGGGTACTATTTGCGGTTAATTATGCGCAACAGGGTACTGTCGGC
Source organism: Pseudoalteromonas rubra (assembly GCF_001482385.1). NCBI lineage: Bacteria > Pseudomonadati > Pseudomonadota > Gammaproteobacteria > Alteromonadales > Pseudoalteromonadaceae > Pseudoalteromonas > Pseudoalteromonas rubra. The sequence continues at coordinate 1,623,043 of NZ_CP013611.1, read as the reverse complement.
CAGGTGAGCGGACGCGGCGAGGCAAACTTATACCTGACCTTACCAGAAGGGAGCACGGGCAATGGGATCCGTTTTGACGCCCGGGACAATATGTATATCGCTGACTACACTGGTCACAATGTCCTGAAGGTGGCCCCCGATAAGTCGGTTTCTGTGCTGGCGCATAACCCGAAAATGCACCAGCCCAATGATTTGGCGATCAGCGATAATGGCGTGCTCTTCGCCAGTGATCCGGATTGGCAAAATGATCAGGGGCAACTCTGGCGCATCTCACCAGACGGACAGACTCAGTTGCTGCGCGCCAATATGGGCACCACAAATGGTATCGAAGTCAGTCCGGATAATCGTACTTTGTATGTCAATGAGAGTGTGCAGCGCCGGATCTGGGCTTTTTCGCTCGATGAGCAGGGCATGATAGGTCAGCCTGAGCTGTTTTATGAGTTTGAGGATCATGGCCTGGACGGCATGCGTTGTGATGAAGCCGGTAATCTTTATGTTGCGCGCTATGGCGCAGGCGAAGTGGTGATACTCTCTGCGCAGGGCAAGTTGCTGCGCAAGGTTGCACTCAAGGGCCAGTATCCGACCAATATTGCTTTTGGTGGAAAAGACGGCAAGCAAGTCTTTGTGACGATGCAAAAGCGTGGCGCTATCGAAACTTTTATCTCTGAGTATGCTGGGCGCGCTTTTAACCGACATACTTTGTAACGACGGGCGTATATGCGGCGTCAGGGTGTTTTGTTAATATCGGAACAGGCAATGAACAAGGACCTGTATGATAGAAATAAAACACCTGACCAAAGTGTATCTGCACGAACCGGTTTTCTCTGACTATAGTACCGCACTGGCAGAGCAAAAGCTTTGCCTTGAAGCGCCAAACGGACTGGGGAAAAGCACCTTATTCAGAATCATTTCAGGTCTGGACGACGCTTTTCATGGCGAAGTGCTATTTGCCGGCCAACCCCAGCCTGCAGCCCAAAGAGTCGTGGCGCTTGCCAGTGAGTCCATTCCCTTTCCCGAGTTTTTGACAGCCAGGCAGTTATTGCAATTGACGGTAAAGAGCTGGGCATGTCCCTGGCCAGAACTGATGATAAACCAACTGTCCTTTACCCCGTTTCTGGATACCCGTTACGGCGCGTTATCATCCGGCAATCAAAAAAAGTGTCAGCTCATTAACGCCATGATGCGTAATACGCCTTATTTGGTGTTGGATGAGCCGAGTGCGGCACTGGATCAGGCCAGCCTGGATGTGTTGTTAGGCTGGCTGAAACATCATCCGGCACAAGTGATCATCAGCTGCCATGAACCTCAGCCCTTTATGGAAATTGGCTTTGTGACACAGCCACTGTTTCGGTGAGGTGTAAATGTTACATTATTATCTGTACCGTTATCAGGCATGTCGTGTTCAGCTGGCTGTGTTGATGAAGCAACTGCAACAGTTCTCGATGATGTTGATAACCTTATTTTTTATTTTTATTCCCCAGCTGATCATTGGGGTGTTTTATGGTTTGGGAAAGCTGGTCTCGTTTGATTCGCATCACCTTGCCATCAAAGTGGCATTTGGCTTTTTGCTTCTACAGAGCTTGCTGTTACAGGCACTTAAACCTGCAATCATGGATTCTGCACATCGCGCTTATCACAGCACATTGCTGCGCGGCCGGTTACACCAAGTTGCCGCAGACTGGATACTCTTGTTGGGGTGTCATGTGCTCTTTGTTGCTGCGCTGATCCTGGCTGTGAGTATTGGCTTTGACAAGCTCTGGCAGGCACCACAGCTGCCTGCATTTATGCTCTTACAGTGGGGTTTTGCATTGATTTTGCTTTACCGCCCTCAGGCTTTAGTGAGTTCCTTGCTGGTCGCCTTTACAGCCGTGTGGCTGGCGCCAAGTTTGCCCATTTATCTGGCTGTCATAGCAATGTGGCTGGCATTGGACTGGTTCAGACCTGAAATAAAGCTTGCTTTGCCACAGCCCTCGCTGAGCCCTGCTAGTTTTTGGTATTACGTCATCAAGAAGTCTCCCTGGATGATTGTGTGGCGTGCAGGTGCATCACTGATCACATTGTGGGCAGGGTTGATAATGGCCAAAGAGCGCCCCGATTTGCTGCATTACTATACGTTAGTGATCTTGCTGATTAATCAGTTGTGGTGGAGTAGTTTGTATCTGGATACAGATAAACACGTTACGGGGCGCAGACAGTTCTGGCGTAGCCTTGATCTGTACCCTCAACTTTTACGCAGTCAGTCGTTATTGATTTACGGCTTGTGCTTTACAAGCTGGCTCGGTGTTGCTGTATTGCTTAATGGTGAGCTGTTTTGTTTGGCGGTGTTAGTGAGCACGCCACTGCTGGTATGGACCGTTACTTATCATCCTCGGCGATTAGCGGTCGTGTGGGGCTGCATCAGTGTGTCGCTGATGATGCTCAAAGTGCTATTTATTTAGCGCAGATAAAAGACCTGATATAAAAAAGGCCAGCATGGCTGGCCTTTAGGTTAGAGACAAGTTATGCGGCGTCCGCGTCTTTTGCAACCACCCTGGCTTTGCCAGCCAGCAGGTCAGCGGGGTCAAAGTCATCAACATTAATAACAGCGAGTCGCTTCGCTTCAACGGCGGCCAGTTTATCGGCTTCGTCGTTGTTAAGCGCACCACATTCACGACCCATTTCAGCCACTTTATCCAGGCGCATAAATGGCAGCTTTTCGCCTTTGGCACGACATACTTTGTCGAACAGCGGTTCCACCTCCAGAATGTCTTTTAGTGTTTGTTCTTGTTTACCAATCAGGTTAAGCGGCTCATCACGAAGATAGATATGCGAGGCAAGACGGTCACGGGCTGCACTTGGTGTTTGCAGTAGCTGCGCCAGTTTATGTTCCATCTGATCGGTTGGTTTGCGAACCGGGCGACCGAATGGGAATAAGATGAGTTTAAGCATACCACGCAATGCCATTGACGGCATGTTGTTGATCAGATCTGCCAGTGCACGTTGACACAGGTACAAATGCTCCTGACAGGCCCACTGAACATAGGGTAAGTCTTCTTTGCGACGGCCTTCATCGTTATAACGTTTCAGCGTTGCAGAAACAAGGTATAGGTAACTTAGCAAGTCACCCAGGCGTGCAGAAATACGTTCTTTACGTTTCAGTGACCCACCAAATACTGCCATACAGATGTCGGACATGAGTGCCAGTGACGCACTGAAACGGGCGGCTGCACGGTAGTAGTCTGCTGTTTCATCGTTAAATGGTACTTTGCTGAAGCGACCACCCGTCAGTGCCAGCCATTTAGTGCGTACCAGATTAGAAATGGTGAAGCCTACATGGCCCATCAGGGCTTTATCAAAGCTATTCAGGGCTTCTGTTTTATCTTTGATGGTACAGGCATTAAGCTCTGCCAAAACAAAAGGATGGCAGCGAATAGCACCCTGGCCGTAAATGATCATATTACGGGTCAGAATGTTTGCACCTTCAACTGTGATAGCAATGGGGGCCCCCTGATAACCACGGCCCAGGTAGTTGTTTGGACCCAAGCAGATCCCTTTACCACCATGTACATCCATTGCATGCATGGTCGAGGTACGCATTTGCTCGGTCAGGTGATATTTCAAGATAGCAGAAATAACAGACGGCTTTTCACCTAAGTCGACTGCGCCGGTTGACATGCTCACGGCAGCATCACTGCTGTAGGCATAGCCACCAAGCTTAGCCAGTGCTTCTTCAACCCCTTCCATTTTACCAATCGGCAGTTTGAACTGGCGGCGAATACGACTGTACGCACCACTGGCCAGCGCCAGAGACTTAATGCCACCTGTTGAATTAGATGGCAGGGTGATCACACGACCCACTGACAAACACTCAACCAGCATACGCCAGCCCTGGCCGGCCATTTTCGGACCACCAATGATGAAGTCAAGAGGGACAAAGACGTCTTCGCCTTGTGTTGGACCATTCTGGAATGGCACGTTCAATGGGAAGTGGCGGCGGCCAATTTCAACACCGGGTGTGTTAGTTGGGATCAACGCACAGGTAATACCAATTTCTTTTTTATCACCCAGCAAGCCATCCGGGTCGCGCATTTTAAACGCCAGGCCAAGCACGGTAGCCACTGGTGCAAGTGTGATGTAGCGCTTGTTCCAGGTCAGGCGGATACCTAAGGTTTCTTTACCTTCCCATTCGCCTTTACATACGATACCAAAATCCGGAATTGATGACGCATCTGAGCCCGCTTCTGGAGAGGTCAGTGCGAAACAAGGGATCTCATCACCTTTTGCCAGACGAGGCAGGTAATGTTCTTTCTGTTCTTGTGTACCATAGTGTTGTAATAATTCGCCCGGACCTAATGAATTAGGTACACCAACGATAGAAGACAGCAAAGTCGACTTACTGGTCAGTTTTTGCAATACACAAGACTGTGCGTACGCTGAAAACTCCAGACCACCGTATTGCTTTTTGATGATCATGGCAAAGAACTTGTTGTCTTTAAGATATTGCCATACTTCTTGCGGTAAATCGGTTAGCTCGTGTGTTGCTTCCCAGTCATTTAGCATCGCACAGACTTCTTCAACCGGGCCATCCATAAAGGCCTGCTCTTCTGCAGTAAGACGTGGAGCCTGATATTGGTGCAACTTATTCCAGTTAGGGTTACCACAGAATAGATCCGCTTCCCACCATGTTGTACCAGCATCAATCGCCGATTTTTCTGTTTCTGACATGCTTGGCGTCACTTTTTTGAACGCCTTGAACAAAGGCGCAACAATATACTGTTGACGCACGTTGGTCATCGAAAGAGGAACAGCAATGGCTAAGAATATTAACCAGGCAAACGCGCCAAAGGCCCCGGCAAAGGTGCCGATCAGCAACGTCGCCGCAGCAACACCCAGACAGGTGTTCCAGCTCGCACGGTGGTAGCAGGCAGCGCTCACCAATGCGATTAAAGCGAGTGTAAATAATAGTGTCATGTTGTTATTCCTTGTAAGAGGTCTGACCACATTGGCTAGGCTAGCTTGTTGGACCAGTGATTTCAAGCCTAAATAGCATCTTATCTTTATTTTAGTTGCTATTTATTTGCCATGCGAGTTAGCCACCTTGGTGTTGTTTTTATGTAATGAGTTTGTAATTTTAAGGTTTTCTTCTATAGTTGAAGAGATGATTCTAGGAGGGAATAGTCATGCAATATGGAACATTGTGTGTCGCGTCTGCGACCTTTTTTTCGATGCTGCTTTCAGCACATCTTTATCAACCCGCTGTATTTCTTAATCTTGTCAGCTGCGTTTTGTGCGCCATGTATGGTTACCAGGGGGCCAGTATCATTGCCATGTTTTTAGCCTGGTGCAATGTACAGGCATTTTTAGTTAGCCCATGGATTAACCTAGCCGAGCAACCCAGTATCAAAGTGTTGGTGATATTTTTACTTTGCGTGATGTTTGCGGCTATCAGTATTGGTGTCAGCAAACGTTAGCCTGTTGTCCGGGCGATGGCTGCGTTACAATAAGGGGTCCGTGTATCGTTTGGGAAGTATAAATGAAGATCCTTGCAGATCAGAATATGCCCTTGGTTGAAGAGTTTTTCTCTGATCTTGGGGTCGTAAAACGCTTTGATGGCCGCAGTCTGACTCCACATCAGCTAGTTGATGCTGATGTGCTGCTGACACGCTCCGTGACTCAGGTTAACAGCACACTGCTGGCAGAGGCTACACAACTCAAGTTTGTTGGCACTGCGACTATCGGTGTTGATCATATCGACAGGCCATTGTTGGCGGAGCGTGATATTGGTTTCGCCAGTGCCCCTGGCTGCAATGCGGTTGCCGTTGCCGAGTATGTGATCAGTGCATTGTATGCCTATGCACAACACAAAGCGATTAATCTGCAAGGCAAAAAGTTGGGTATTGTTGGGGTGGGCAATATAGGTCAATGCTTACGTGAAAAGCTGGCTGCCAGTGGCATTGAGTTGTTGCTGTGTGATCCGCTTCGTCATGAGGCCGGTAGCTTAGACCTGCATATGCCACTTGATGACTTGTTGGCGCAGGCAGACATCGTTACTTTCCACGTGCCTTTGGTTAAAACCGGTGGGCATCAGACTCGTCATTTGCTCAATGCGCAGCGTATTGCAGCCCTGAAACCCGGCATGTTAGTCATCAATGCAAGTCGTGGCGATGTGATTGATAATCAGGCGTTGTTAAATGCGCTTGAAGCGGGGCAGGCAATTGCTCTCGTTTTGGATGTCTGGGAAAACGAGCCAGACATTCTGATGCCGCTGTTAGAACATACTTTGTTTGCCTCAGTCCATATTGCGGGTCATACCTTAGAAGGCAAGGCACGCGGTACACAAATGTTATACCAGGCGCTGTGTAATCAGTTAGGAGTAGAGGCGAGTAAATCACTTGAGTCGTTTTTACCTATTCCGGCACTGACTTCTTGCTATGCAGAGCATACGCTGAGTGAGCAGGAGCTCGGCAGACTGGTGCATCTGGTCTATGATATTCGTCGAGACGATGGCCTGATGCGCAGTAATATCGCCAGTCAGGGGTTTGATATGTTACGCAAAAACTATCCACCCCGCCGCGAGTTCAATACCCTTACGGTACAAAATGCACCCCAATGTGGGCAGCAGTTACAGCAGCTTGGTTTTAAAGTAGTTAATTTGAATGAGGAATAATATGTCGCAGAAATACGATGTGGCGGTGCTCGGGGCAACCGGGCTGGTCGGTAAGCAAATTATTGAAACACTGGCAGAGCGAAAGTTTCCGGTCGGTAACCTGTATCCTTTGGCGAGCAGCCGCAGTGCGGGTGAAGAAATAGAGTTTAACGGCGAAACACTGACAGTGCTGGATGTGGCTGAGTTTGATTTTAGCCAGGCCCATATTGGTTTGTTTTCTGCCGGTGGCAGCGTGTCTGAGCAGTATGCACCGATAGCAGCGGAAGCGGGCTGTGTTGTGATCGATAACACCTCACATTTTAGATACGACTATGACGTGCCGCTGGTGGTGCCTGAAGTAAATAGCGCCAGTCTGGCAGATTTTCGCAATCGTAACATCATCGCCAACCCAAACTGCTCGACGATTCAAATGATGGTGGCATTAAAACCGATTTACGATGCTTATGGTATAGACCGTATCAATGTTTCTACTTATCAGGCCGTATCGGGTGCAGGCAAAGAAGCGGTTGAAGAGCTGGCAAAGCAAACGGCTAACCTGATGAACGCCAGACCAGTTGAAAACGAGGTGTTTACTAAGCAAATCGCGTTTAATGTGATCCCGCAAATTGATGCGTTTCAGGATAATGGCTACACCAAAGAAGAAATGAAAATGGTGTGGGAAACCCAAAAAATCTTGGGTGATAGCAGCGTCATGGTTAACCCTACGGCCGTTCGTGTGCCCGTTTTTTATGGTCATGCCGAAGCCATTCACCTGGAAACTCGTATGCCTTATGACCTGGAGCACATTAAGCAACTGTTAAACGATGCCCCGGGTATTGAACTGATTGAGGACGAACAGGATTACCCTACGCCGGTCGGTGACGCCAGCGGCAATGACACTGTCTATGTGGGCCGTCTGAGAGCGGATATTTCTCACCCGCATGGTTTAAACCTATGGGTTGTATCTGATAATACGCGCAAGGGTGCCGCAACGAACAGCGTACAAATTGCTGAAGAGTTAATTGCGCATTACTTATAATCTTTGTTTGGGTCTGTTTATTCTGGCAGACCCATTTCTCCCCGGTTGTCCCTGAACGGCAGCAATTTGCCTCTTTTGATTTCTGTCCCGCCATGTTGATGTATTTCGACTATCCTTGAGGGTATTCAGGGGCTTAAACAATGCATAGCTAACTCACCAAAAAGCATGATAAGAATGTTAATTTTCAATACTTTGGCGATGGATATTCGCTGTTATCTGGTTTATAGTTGGCAACTGGAACAGAGCTTGCACAAGCCCTATTAAGCACAATTCAGTAGTCGCGTTGCCGTCAGGGCAACGCAAGAAGAGTATACAAAGGAACAGCATGCGCGGTTTAGCCTTTATTTGTATCTTAGCAATGGCCCTTATTGCAGCGCCCGTTCACACTCAGGATGGGACCGTTCTTAAAGGTCCAAAAGGAGTGGATCTTGGTCTTCAGGGCCGATCGGTTGGCCCAATCAAGTCAACAGATACCTTGTGGCGTATCGCGCATAAAATCCGCCCGAGCGATTCGGTTTCAATCTACCAGGTCATGCAAGCTTTGTATGAGAAAAACCCCCAGGCTTTTCTCGACAACAACCTTAATCATATGCGCGACGGCGCTTACCTTAAAATTCCCACACTGGCCGAGATCCGCCGTGTTAATCCGCAATTGGCAAGACAAAAGTCAGATCAAGATGATGAACTATGGGAGCTGAAAAAAAGCGGTAAGCTTGACCAAGCCACCATAGATGCTGCCGACAAACGTGTTACGCAGGCACGTAAGGTTGATGTAGAAGAAGCGCGTGAGGCGCTAACCAACGAGCTTAAATCGCTCAAGATGGAGCAAGATTCTCGGCTCCATGAACTGCAAACCCAGTTTAAAACCTCTGTACGTAGTGTTGAGGAAATTCTTGAAGAAAATAACGAGCTTGAGAAAAAGCTGAATAATATTTCTGAAGAGCTCAAAAATGTACAGGATCAGCTCGGCAGAGACAGCGAAATTCAACAGCAGCTGAAAGCTGTGATTGACATGCAGAATGAGATAATTGCCCAGCAGCAAATGCAGGCACAGGCAGAAGCTGAATTCAGCATTGCTAAGTTATTCGCCAATCCGCTGGTGGTTGCTTTACTCGCGACCATTCCTGCTTTACTGATCATTGGCGCGGTTATCATGCGCTTGCGCAACGGCAAGGCTAAGCAGGTGGAGGAAGACGACGAGTTCTTACCTCAATCACCTGCACCGGCTGCAGCTGCCGCCGCAGCAACAGCAGCGGTTGACCCGCTCGATTTGGATATGCCGCAAGACAGTGCCGAAGTTGCGTTAAACGAAGGTGTGCAGCTGGATGACGATATTCTGCCTGATGACGAAATTGTTTTTGACAGCCTCGAAGATGATGCGTTTGAAGAGGGCAATGACACGCTCGAACAGGATGAGCTGGATAGTTTACTCAATGACGACATTGTGTTTGACGATGAGTCGGATGTTAATAATGAAGAAGCCGGTGCTGATGACCTCGATGATTTCCTGCAACAGAATTTCGATGAAGCTGATGACAGCCTGGGTGATGAAATTACACTGGATGTTGACGCAGAAGCTACGCAGGATGACAACGATATACTCAGTGCTGATGATATTGACGATCTGTTCAATGAAGTCGGGGATGAAGCCGATGATGATACGCTGGATGTCAGCGATGATGCCCTTGCAGCATTGAGTGAGGAGTTAGCCGAAGAAAGCCTTGAAGAAGGTGATAGTTCGGATACAGCAGCTGACGAAGACTTTGATCTTGATGACATTGACAGTTTGATCGACGAAGTCGGGGAGTCGCCCCCAAAGTCCCCAGCGGCTGAGGGAGCAGCAACAGACGACGGCATTCTGAGCGCCGACGATATCGATGACTTGCTCGATGGTGCGCTGGATGATGAACCGGATATTGCCGAAGACGACTTCGATGTTGATGACATAGATAGTCTAATAGACGAAGCCGCTGATACAGCTACAGAAGACGACTTGCAGGCCCTAGAACCGGATGATATCGACAGTTTGTTAGATGAAACCACTGACACAGCCGTTGGAGATGAGTTACTGGCTCAAGAACCGGATGACATTGACAGCTTGCTTGAAGAAGCCGAAGATTCGGTTGTCGAAGACGATGTGTTGGTCCAAGAACCGGATGACATCGACAGCTTATTAGAAGAAGCCGCGGATACAGCCGTCGAAGACGATGCGTTGACTGAAGAGCTAGATGATATTGATAGCTTATTAGAAGAGCCTGAAGCAGCGCCGGAAGACGATCTACTGACAGTAGAACCGGATGACCTGGATAGTTTGCTGGAAGATGAACTTCTGGCTGAAGATCCGGATGATCTCGACGGGTTGTTAGAAGAAGAGCCTGAGGTAGCTTTGGAAGACGAACTACTGGCAGAAGAACCGGATGCTCTCGATGGTTTGTTAGAAGAGGAGCCTGACACAGCCCCAGAAGACGAGCTTCTGGTTGAAGAACCGGATGACCTCGATGGTTTGTTAGAAGAAGAGCCTGACGCAGCGGCGGAAGACGAGCTTCTGGTTGAAGAACCAGATGATCTCGATGGTTTGTTAGAAGAAGAGCCTGACACAGCCCCAGAAGACGAGCTTTTGGTTGAAGAACCGGGTGACCTCGATAGTTTGTTAGAAGAGGGGCCTGACGCAGCGCTGGAAGGTGAACTACTGGCTGAAGAGCCGGATGATCTCGATGGTTTGTTAGAAGAGGGGCCTGACGCAGCGCTGGAAGGTGAACTACTGGCTGAAGAGCCGGATGATCTCGATGGTTTGTTAGAAGAAGAGCCTGACGCAGCGGCGGAAGACGAACTACTGGCAGAAGAACCGGATGATCTGGACGGTTTGTTAGAAGAAGAGCCTAATGTAGCGCTGGAAGATGAACTACTGGCTGAAGAGCCCGATGATCTCGATGGTTTGTTAGAAGAAGGGCCTGACGCAGCCCCAGAAGACGAACTACTGGCTGAAGAACCGGGTGACCTCGATGGTTTGTTAGAGGAAGAGCCTGACACAGCCCCAGAAGACGAACTACTGGCAGAAGAACCGGATGACCTCGATGGTTTGTTAGAAGAGGGGCCTGACACAGCCCCAGAAGACGAACTACTGGCAGAAGAATCGGGTGACCTCGATGGTTTGTTAGAAGAAGGGCCTGACGCAGCGGCGGAAGACGAGCTTTTGGTTGAAGAACCGGGTGACCTCGATGGTTTGTTAGAAGAGGGGGTCGACGCAGCGGCGGAAGACGAGCTTCCGGCAGAAGAACCGGATGACCTGGATGGTTTGTTAGAAGAAGGGCCTGACGCAGCGCTGGAAGATGAACTACTGGCAGAAGAACCGGATGATCTCGATGGTTTGTTAGAAGAAGAGCCCGAGGTAGCGCCGGAAGATGAACTACTGGCAGAAGAACCGGATAATCTCGATGGTTTGTTAGAAGAAGAGCCTGAGTTTAGTTCATCGACTGGAGCAGGCCACTTGGACGGTATGCTTGAAGAGGAAGAAGATCTTCAGTCATTACACGATAAGGCCGAGGGCTCTGTTGAGCTAGAGCTGGAGGTCACTGAGCCAGTTGCAGAGTTGGATGAGCCAGCGTTAGCCGAAACAGAAGATGAGTTACTCGATGAGTTTGCCGAGGAGCTGGTTCACCCATCAGAAGAAGCTGAAACTCAGGCACCGCTTCAGTTACAAAATGTCGATGAGTTACTTGAAGCGCTCGAGGCTGAAACGGATGACTTTGAAACTGCGCTGGACAACGACGTTGAGATTGACCTTGGTGATGATCCACTTGCCGATGAAGACATAGATCTGTCTGAAGATGAAGAGCTTACAGAACTTGACCCTGTTACGCCCAGTGAAGAGCTGAGCAGTTATCCTGAATTGCAGATGGACGAATTAGAGGAGGATGTGCTCTCTCTGGATGATGATTCTGAGTCGGCAATCAGCGAAACGGAAAGAGCACTGGCACAAAGCCTGGACCAAGATGAAGCTGCTGGTTTGCTGGGTGATGGACTTGATGAAGACGGTGACGATTTACTGGATTTCGGTGGTGACTTTGATGATCTGGATGGGCCCGATTTCGAAATAGAGCTGGAAGGGGATGCTGAGCAGAGCGTTGAGCCAGTCGCAGAGCAGCTAGAGGAAGACACCTCTCTGGATGACGATTTAATGGATGAGGCGCTGGCAGATGAAGACATCCCGGCATTTGAAGAAGACGATGCTTTAGAAGCGATGGAGGCTGAGCCAGCAGTGGCGGAGCCAGAGGTTGAAGAAGTCCCTTCAGAAGCAGCAGAAACAGCAGAAACAGCAGAAGAGTTGCTCGCGGATGAGGTACTGGCAGACGAAGACATCCCGGCATTTGAAGAAGACGATGCTTTAGAAGCGATGGAGGCTGAGCCAGCAGTGGCGGAGCCAGTGGCTGAAGCGGCACCTTCAGAAGCAGAAGAAACAGCAGAAGAGTTGCTAGCGGATGAGGTGCTGGAAGACGAAGACTTCCCGGCGTTCGAAGAAGATGATGCTTTAGAAGCGATGGAGGCTGAGCCAGCAGCGGCAGAGCCAGTGGCTGAAGCGGCACCTTCAGAAGCAGAAGAAACATCAGAAGAGTTGCTAGCGGATGACGCGCTGGTAGACGAAGACTTCCCGGCGTTTGAAGAGGACGATGCTTTAGAAGCGATGGAGGCTGAGCCAGCAGTGGCAGAGCCGGAGGCTGAAGCGGTCCCTTCAGAAGCAGTCGAGACAGCAGAAGAGTTGTTAGCGGATGAGGCGCTGGCAGACGAAGACTTCCCTGAGTTCAATGAAGAAGATGCACTCAGTGCCATGGCGTCGGAGCCTGAAGGGGAGCTGGAGCTTGAAGATCTGGAGGATGACTTATCCGATCTGATGCTGACGGATGACGATTTGACTGAGCTGGCGCAAAGCAACCCAGAAGAAGCCGATGCCTCTGAAGAACCTGCACTTACACAAGAGCCAGATGCATTTTTGGATGAGCTGGGTGAGCTGGCCGATGAGGATGACGCAGACGAAACGTCAGAGCCTGAAATCAATATAGACGAAGCGGCCATAGAAGATGAGTTTCTTGCAGAGCTCAATGACACTGATTTCAGTGCCTTACTCGATGAGTCTGCGGAGCCGGATACTTCCGAAGTGGTCTTGTCAGAGGAACCTGAGCTGGATTTTGACGCGTTATTGAGTGAAGAGCTGGCACAGGATCTGGAAATTGAGAATATCGATGAGCCAGCTGACAGTGATCTCGTCGACAGCGAAACGGCTGCGGCAGAAGGGGACTTCCTGGAGATAGACGATTTGCTTTCGCAAAGCGAAGATGAGCCGGCACAGGAAGAACCCTATCAATCTCCGGATATGGATGTGGGATTGGGAGACTTTGAAGAGCTGCTGGCCGGTGAGAATGCCACTGATGTTGACCTCGAAGAGGGTGGCTATGCCGCCAAACTTGACCTGGTTCGTGCCTACATTGAAATTGGCGATTTTGATTCGGCGCAAGACGCCGTTGAAGAAATTCTTGCTGATGGGCCAGAGTCGGTACAGGCTGAAGCGCAGGCACTCCAAAAGCAGATCAAATAAGCCGTCAGCCACGAGTGGTACGATGAAGTTGGTATTATCGGCGGCGATCGCATAAAATGCGCGGCTAAGTTCGAAATGAGAGTTTAAGTAGTTTATGCGTGTAGCTTTGGGGATTGAATACAATGGTGGTAATTACAGTGGCTGGCAACGTCAGTGTAATGTAAATAGTGTTCAGGAGGAACTGGAGACAGCCCTGTCTAACATTTGTAATCACAAGGTTGACGTGGTCTGTGCCGGGCGAACAGATGCGGGTGTGCATGCCACTGGTCAGGTCATCCATTTCGATACCCACGCTGACAGGGATATGAAAGCATTCACACTCGGTGTGAACTCTCAGTTGCCTGACGACATTGCCGTGCGCTACGCCACACCGGTCCATGACGAGTTCAGTGCTCGTTTTAGTGCAACGGCAAGACGCTATCGCTACGTGATCTACAATAGTGTCAATCGTCCGGGTATTTTACGCAGCGGCGTGACCCATTACTATCATCCGCTGGATGCAGAATTGATGCAGGCAGCTTGTCCTGTGATGATTGGCGAGCATGATTTCTCTTCTTTTCGGGCAGTCCATTGCCAGTCAAATTCGCCGTGTCGCAATATCCATCATTTACAGGTAGACCGGTTTGGCGACTACATTGTTATTGATGTTAAAGCCAACGCATTTTTGCATCACATGGTGCGCAACATCACGGGATGTTTGATGGATATCGGGGTGGGCAAGTACCCGCCGGAGTGGATGGCTGAGTTATTACGCATTAAAGACCGTACTCAGGCCAGTGCGACTGCGAAACCGAATGGCTTGTATCTGGTCGATGTGGATTATCCTGAGCGCTGGCAGATCCCGTCAACACCTGCCGGACCGCTGTTTTTACCAGAAGTGACTATCCGCTAATTTAGTTGAATAATGACTAAAGCAAAACTGAGCGCGAGCGTCTTAATCATTTGATACAACTAAGACCAGTTTTTTATATCACTGATGTCTTAATCATGTTTTAATTGAGAAAATATGTCTGCTATTTGCAGAGAGCGACACAGATTGAGCACTAAGAGAGTTGCAAATGAGTTGGTTAGAAAAAATCTTACCTAAAACGGCTAAATCGACGGGCAAAAAAGAGATCCCTGAAGGCGTTTGGGCAAAATGTACAGACTGCGATTCAATCCTGTACAAAGCGGAGCTGGAAAAGTCATTACACGTTTGTCCTAAGTGTGATCATCACATGCGGATCAGCGCACGTAAGCGTCTGGAAAGTTTCCTGGACGATGGTGGTCGCGTCGAGCTGGGTACGCAGCACGAGCCAAAGGACGTACTCAAGTTTAAAGATTCGAAAAAGTACTCAGATCGTATCACTGCGGCACAAAAAGTCAGTGGCGAGAAAGATGCCCTGGTAGCTATGAAAGGCAACCTCAAAGGTATCCCGGTTGCTGCCGTTGCGTTTGAGTTTTCATTTATGGGTGGATCAATGGCTTCTGTCGTTGGTGCGCGCTTTGTCGATGCTGTGAACGAGTGTCTTGAGCACAATATGCCGCTGGTTTGTTTTTCAGCGTCAGGTGGTGCGCGTATGCAGGAAGCCCTGATGTCATTGATGCAGATGGCTAAAACCAGCGCAGCTTTGGCTAAGATGAGTGAGCGTGGCCTGCCTTTTATTTCAGTGATGACTGACCCGACCATGGGTGGTGTTTCCGCGTCTCTGGCTATGCTGGGCGACATTAACGTGGCTGAGCCTAAAGCACTGATCGGTTTTGCGGGTCCACGCGTTATCGAGCAGACGGTACGTGAAACCTTACCTGAAGGTTTCCAGCGCAGTGAATTCCTGTTGGAGCACGGTGCAGTTGACATGATCATCGACCGTCGTGAAATGCGTGATTCACTGGCACGTATTCTGGCCAAGTTCATGAACTTGCCTTCTACCGAACAAGAGCATAGAGTAGCGTAAATTTTTTAATTTGAGCGCACTATGTCAAAGACTACACCAAGCCAATCATCGACTCTGAATGATTGGCTTTGTTATTTAGAGCAGTTACATCCCGCCAACATTGCAATGGGCCTGGAGCGCGTAGCGCAGGCTGCCAACAATATCGACCTGCTTAACAGCAGCAGTAAAATCATTCTTATTGGTGGCACTAACGGCAAAGGCACTACGGCTCGTTGCCTCGAGGCCATGTTGTTGGCACAAGGTTACAGTGTTGGTACGTATGCTTCCCCGCACCTAATCCACTATAACGAGCGTGTTCGGATCAATGGTAAAACTTTACCTGATCAGTCACATGTTGATGCCTTCTATGCATTGGATCAGGGCCGTGGAAAGGTTGAGCTGACTTTCTTTGAGTACGGCACATTGGGGGCATTATGGCTGTTTAAGCAGCACGCGGTGGATTACGTGCTTCTTGAAGTGGGTCTGGGTGGGCGTTTTGACGCGACCAATATTGTCACACCTTATGCTAGTGTGATTACAACTATCGATCTCGATCACAAGGAATATCTCGGTGATACACGAGAGTTAGTGGGCTATGATAAAGCCGGCATTTTTCGCACAGACACACCTGCAATTGTAGGCGACCTGGAGATTCCGCATACGGTGACGGACTATGGCGAGGAAATTAACGCAGAACTCATTCTGTCCAAACGCGATTTCCACTTTACGCCCTTGCCCGATGGGTTGCGCTGGCAATATGGTGAGTATGACCTGACACTGGCACAGCCTGCCATCCCAGCGCAAAACGTGGCAACAGCGTTAACCGTCCTTGCCCGGCTCAATTTAATGCCCGATGCCGAGCTGGTAAAGCAAACTCTTGCTGAGTTACAAGTCGAAGGGCGGTTTATGCAGCTTAGCCAGCAGCCATTGATTTACACCGATGTGGCACATAATCCGGAATCGGCCCGTTACCTGAGAACGCAATTAATGCGTTTGAAAAATCAGGGCTTTAAAATTCATGCCTTAGTCGCTATGCTTGCTGATAAGGATAAAGCGAGCGTGATTGATGCCCTGTCAGATGTGGTAGAAAAATGGAGCTGTGCGTCTTTGGAAGGTCCCCGTGGCGAGCATGCTGAGCAGCTACTCACCTTGTTGCCTGCAACGCACCGTGAGCACAGTCAGGTATTTCCGAGTGTCGACTCGGCCCTGCAAAGTCTGCTTCCCCAGCAACACCAGGACACGGCACTGATCATATTTGGCTCATTTGTGACTGTGGCTGCGGCCATGCAGTACTTTGAACAGTAGAGAGCAATAGTTGTGAACTCAGGATTTATTAACCGACTGGTCGGCACCTGCATTGTTGTGATTGCAGCGGTGGTGTTTATACCCAATATTCTGGATGGCGAAAAAGTCCATTATAAGGAGGGATTTAAGCCTATCCCGGAGCGCCCTGAGTTCTCAACCATAGAATTAAAGACACGGATCGATGAACGTGCATCACTGGCCACTGAGCCGATGGCGGAAACAGTTGAAGACATCAAAGCAGATGATGCCAAGTTAAGTACTGATTTATCTGTGTCAGAATCGAGTGAGGCAGCGTCCGAAACTGCGCATACAGACCTTCAAGAGGTGGATCAAACCACCACTGTGAGTGAAGTTACTGTGCAGCCTGAGCCAACTGTGCCAGCAGTTGAATCAAGTCCGGCACCAACAGTCACACCTGAGGTAAAAAGCGAGCCGCTAACGCGCCCTGAGGCGTCTAACTTTACGCAAATGGCCTATGTGATCCAGCTCGGTAGCTTCTCACATAAGTCCAATGTCGATGCGTTGACGAAAAAGCTTACCCAAAATGGTTTCAAGACCTTTACCCGTCCGGTGAAAACGCCAAATGGAACTTTAACTAAAGTGTTTGTCGGACCAGATTTAAATAAAGCAAAACTCGAAGCTAAGCTCCCAGAATTAAAGAAATTAACTAAGTTGAACGGCCGCCTTACTCAATTTACCGTGGTAAAATGATCTGGTAATTGATGGGCGTGTCTTATAGAATGCGCCCCAAATTAACGACTTATTGGTTTATATGATCTGGGTTGATTACGCCATCTTTGCAATTGTCGGTATTTCGACAGTGTTTGGCCTGATGAGAGGTTTTGTGAAAGAAACCATGTCACTCGTGGTTTGGATCGGTGCCTTTTTCATATCCAGCTTATTCTACCAATATCTTGCAACCTTCCTGACCTTCATTTCAGAACCCCTTTTAAGAAATGCCGCCGCAATCGCCATACTTTTCATTGCGACACTTGTGTTAGGTGGGTTTGTCAATTATATCTTAGGTGAACTCGTACAGCGTACGGGCTTGTCTGGTACCGATCGCCTGGTTGGCATTGTGTTCGGTGCGATGCGGGGCGTGCTGGTCGTTAGCGCCACGTTGTTTTTTCTGGATGCCTTCACCAAAGCCCCCGATACATCGTGGTGGCAGGCATCCCAAGTAATCCCTGAATTTGGCTTTGTAATAGAATGGTTTTTTTCCTATCTAGAACATAACTCAAGCTTTTTGAATTCAGCAAACCGTTAATCGGCGAGGAAATTTTTAATGTGTGGTATCGTTGGGATAGTCGGAACATCTCCTGTTAATCAGGCGATTTATGACGGCTTAACTGTTTTGCAACACCGTGGCCAAGATGCAGCCGGCATCATTACCATTGACAACAATACGTTCAGCTTGCGCAAGGCCAATGGCCTGGTAAAAGACGTGTTTCATACCCGTCATATGAAGCGTCTGCAGGGTAACATTGGCATAGGGCATGTGCGTTATCCTACTGCTGGCTCTTCTAGTTCGGCAGAAGCTCAGCCGTTCTATGTGAATTCACCGTTTGGCATCGCGATGGCGCATAACGGTAATTTAACCAATGCGGAAGAGCTAAAAGAGCGCTTGTTCACTAAAGCACGCCGTCATGTAAATACAACGTCTGACTCTGAAGTGCTGCTGAACATCCTGGCTTATGAGTTAGGTCGTAACGATAAAATGAAGCTGGATGCGGCGGATATGTTTAACGCCATCAGCGAAGTTAACCAACAGGTATCTGGTGGTTACGCGACCATCGCGATGATCATTGGTCATGGTATTCTGGCATTTCGTGACCCGCACGGCATTCGCCCATTGGTATTTGGTAAGCGCGAAACGGAACGTGGTGTTGAATACATGTTCGCTTCTGAAAGTGTGGCTTTGTCTATCGACGGGTTTGAATTCGTTCGTGACGTTGCGCCAGGTGAAGCCATCTATGTAACTGAAGACGGTCAGTTCTTTTCGCAGATCTGTGCTGACAAAACCATGCACGCGCCGTGTATTTTTGAATTTGTGTACTTCGCACGCCCGGATTCGAACATCGACAATATGTCGGTTTATGCAACTCGTGTGAACATGGGTACTAAGCTGGGTGAAAAAATCAAGCATGAGTGGGCTGACAAAGACATTGATGTCGTCATCCCTATTCCAGAAACTTCCTGTGATATTGCGTTGGAAATCGCATCCGTACTAGAGTTACCTTATCGTCAGGGGTTTGTGAAAAACCGCTATATTGGCCGTACTTTCATTATGCCAGGTCAGGAACAACGGAAAAAATCGGTACGCCGTAAGCTAAATGCCATTGACAGAGAATTTGCCGGTAAAAATGTACTGCTGGTGGATGATTCTATTGTACGTGGTACCACATCTGCACAGATCGTTGAAATGGCACGTGATGCAGGCGCTAAAAATGTTTACTTTGCATCGGCAGCCCCTGAAGTACGTTTCCCGAATGTCTATGGTATCGATATGCCCTCGGCAGCTGAACTCATCGCGCACGGTCGCGACGTAGAAGATATCAATGCCAGTATCGGGTCAGATGGCCTTATCTACCAGTCTATTTCGGATCTGAAAGATGCGGTTGCGCTTGAGAATCCAGATATCACACGTTTTGAAACCTCGGTGTTTGACGGCCAGTACATCACCGGCGACGTCAATCAGGATTACCTGAATCGTATTGATGCACTGCGTAACGACTCGGCAAAATCGACACGTGAAAAAGCGATGTCGGCCAGTCTGGAACTGCATAATCAGGAAACGGGTGAAGGCGAATAATCTTGCCTAGTTCGTTTAAAAAAAGGCCGCGATTGCGGCCCTTTTTGTTAGATTTCTATAGGATAAAAGCAAAGGAAGCAAGCTGACCTATGCACCTCAGTGGGGCATAAGCGCGCTCCCTAGGTAAATGTAGGACTGATTATACCATTCGTCCACAATATCGCGGTTGCAGCCAGAATTATCACCAATAAAACCAGGCCACAGGTCACCACTGAGCTGGCATAGATAAAGCCACGCTCTTCCGGTATATGCATCAGAATAGGCACACCTGTGTAGAGCAGGTAGACCGAGTAGGCAAGCGCTGCCAGACCCACCGACACCACAAACCACAATTCAGGGTAAAAGGCGGCAAAGGCCGACATAAACACGGGGGTTGCCGTGTACGCCGACAATTCCAGCGTTTGCGTGTAGGTTGGTTTAGCGCCGAAAGTGACAGCCATCCAGTGTGCCAGATAAGACAGCGCGAATACGCCAATGATCAGGGCAAAATACATGGCAATGCCAATCAATACGGCACTGTTATGGGTGAGGAAAACGGCATCCCCTGTGCCTATTTTCCAGCCAAGATAAACGGAAGAATAGTAGCCCATTAAACTTGGGATCAGGGCAATCAAGGCAATGTGAGATAAACTGTAGGTCGCGCTTTCGTGGCGGTTGTCTATGGTTTGCCACTCTTCGATTGGGTGGGCATATAAGCCCCACAGATGATTTAAAATCATAACGAGCCCCTCAAAAAAGATTGTTGTCCGACGTGCCTAAGTTGCCCGGTGATCACGGGTGCACTCCTTGTCTTTTATAACAGCTTAGTAACATCATGAGCGGATGTAGCTAATCAGTGTAATCACCATAAAAACGGGGCCACTGGCGACGCCTGTGAGTATGAAATTTATACAACATCACTTTAGTTATGAAAGATTGGTTAATTTTTGTCAAGAAACAAATCTGAAATCCCAGCGTCTTTGATCTGGCACAAACTTATGTTAACTCGCAGCCTCTCATAGTGCCCTCTGGCACGCTTGTGGTAGAATGGCGGCAATTTTTTGCGAATGATTATCTGAGACATGTTAGAGAAGTATGCCGACCTGCTGGCACCCATTTATCAGTTTCTGGGATGTGAAACGCCCGATAGCTGGATAGACGAAGCGAAAAAACCAGCACATCTTCAAGCCTTGCTGGTTGATCACATGCACTGTGAGCTGAAAGCCGCACAAAGCGCCGCTTTTTTAATCCGTAAATATGCGGTAGATAACGCTTCTGCGCAGACTTTGTTGGGCTGGATCAAGCCTTATGAAGACTTTGTCTACCGTAAAATTGGCGATGGTCAGTTTAGTGCCAGTAAGAATGAGCTCATTGGTAGCTTAACCGCCAAGCCCGAGTATGCCTACAACCAGGATATACTGGATAAAATGGTGCGGTTAATCAAAGAAGAGCTGCACCACTTTGAGCAGGTACTGGATATCATTAACGAGAAAGGGTTACGGGTCCAGAGCCTCAATGCATCCCGTTATGCGTCCGGGATGATCAAGCATGTGCGTACGTTCGAACCCGCCGCATTAATTGATAAACTGATCATAGGTGCCTTTATTGAAGCGCGTTCTTGTGAGCGGTTTGCCAAACTGGCACCGTATCTGGAGCCGGACATCGGACGCTTTTATGTGTCGCTGCTGCGCTCAGAAGCACGTCATTATCAGGACTATCTGGAATTGGCACAGCAAGTTGCCGACGCCACGGATCCACAGCGATTCGATATTGCGGCACGCGTTGGTGAATTTAAAGAGATCGAAAACGCGCTGATCTTAACGCCAGACAGCGATTTTAAATTCCACAGTGGTGCGCCACAACTGGTTGCATGAGCTAGTCTGAAAAAGGGTGCTGAGTGAGGCTCTGACCTTGCTCAGTCGCCACCAGATAAGAGCTTTGGCTATACCAGTCACCTAACACCGTGCGGGTCTGGCCAGTATAATGATGAACATCAGGCCTGTGTGTGTGGCCATGGATCATGTTGCTGACTTTGTAGCGGGCAAACATGGCCAGCACGGCTTCCTCGGTCACATCTAAAATTTCTGGCGCTTTTCCCATCTGGCTTTGTTTGCTTTTCTCTCTGGCATTGCGTGCCACCCTACGACGATACCATAATGGCATAGACAGCATTAGTCTTGGCCACCACCAGCCACGGCTTTTTTTACGAAATTTCTGATACACCTCGTCCTGCGTACACATTTCATCACCGTGTAAAATAACGGTTGGGGTGCCGTACAGGTCAATGACTGTTTGCTCGGGCAGTAAGGTCATGCCGCATAGTTTGGCGTAATGCTGACCTACCAGGAAATCCCGGTTGCCATGGATAAAGAACAATTTGATACCGCGTTCGGAAATGGCGCGCAGCTTAGTTGCAATCTCCAGTGCCAGCGGATTGCCTTCGTCATCGCCAATCCAGACCTCGAAAAAGTCACCTAAAATGTACAAGGCATCGACGTCATCCTGCATATGTTTACTGAGGAAACGATAAAAGGCGGCAGTGATGTCAGGGCGGTGCTCGGTTAAATGCAGATCAGAAATAAAGTAGCTTTTGCGCATGGAGACAACTTCAGGCTAGGGCAGGAAAGGAGAAGAGGGACGTATGCGTGACACATCCCTCTCAAGCTGTAAAAGCAGTCGTTTACTCAGCAACGAATGCTTTTTCAATCACAACATCTTCCAGTGGTACATCCTGATGGAAGCCCGCAGAGCCAGTCGCGACATCTTTAATCTTGTTCACGATGTCCATGCCTTCGGCAACTTCACCGAACACACAGTAACCCCAGCCCTGTGCTGTTTCACTGCTGAAGTTCAAAAAGTCATTGTCGTTCACATTGATAAAGAACTGGGCTGTTGCAGAGTGCGGATCAGGCGTACGTGCCATTGCCAGCGTGCCTGTTTTATTGGCAACGCCATTATTGGCTTCGTTTTTAACTGGCGCACCGACTTCTTTTTGGTTCATGCCAGGCTCGAAACCACCGCCCTGAACCATAAAGCCATCAATAACACGGTGGAAGATAGTACCGTTGTAAAAACCAGATTCAACGTACTTTAAGAAGTTCTCAACCGTTGCCGGCGCTTTGTCAGCAAACAGGTTGATTTTGATATCGCCAAAGTTTGTTTGTAAAACAACCATAACAGGTCCTTGATTTACATGTTTCATATTAGGAGCCTATTTTATAGCACAAATTGATAACTACAAAGTCCCAGAGTGGACGAGCGGCTAAATTGTCAACTAACTGTTACTTTTTCATCCACTGAGCGGAGGATTTTTTATAGAGCCAGAGCGGTGCAAGTGATATGATTGCAGGGAATTTGGATAAATTTTAGGAATAAAGCTACATGTTGCAGATCTACAACACACTAACACGTCAAAAGACTGAGTTTAAACCGCTTGTGGAAGGCAAAGTAGACATGTACGTGTGTGGTATTACTATCTATGACTTCTGCCATGTAGGCCACGCCCGTACTTATGTCTCTTTTGATGTGATGAATCGCTACCTGCGCCACTTGGGCTATCAGGTCACTTATGTACGCAACATTACGGACGTGGACGATAAAATTATTAAACGTGCCGCAGAAAACAATGAAGAGATCGACGCGCTGACTGTACGTATGACCAAGGCCATGCACGAAGACTTTGAAGCCCTCAATATTCTGCCTGCAGATATTGAGCCGACTGTCACCGGCCATATGGACGAGATTATCGCAATGATTGAACGCCTGATTGAGAAAGGCCATGCCTATGTCGCCAGTAATGGCGATGTGCTGTTCGATGTTTCTACCTTTGAAGCGTATGGCCAGCTGTCTCAGCAGGATCTGGATATGCTCCAGGCGGGCGCGCGGGTTGAAGTGGCAGAAGGCAAAGATGATCCGCTTGACTTTGTGCTGTGGAAAAAAGCCAAAGCCGGTGAACCTAGCTGGACATCACCCTGGGGTGAAGGCCGTCCGGGCTGGCACATTGAGTGTAGTGCAATGAGTTCTAAGCACCTGGGAGAGTTTTTTGATATCCACGGTGGCGGTTCGGATTTACAATTTCCACACCATGAAAACGAAATTGCGCAGTCATGCTGCGCCAACAACGGTCGTTACGTAAATACCTGGATCCACACCGGAATGGTGCAGGTAAACAAAGAGAAGATGTCTAAATCACTGGGTAACTTCTTTACGGTGCGTGAAGTGCTTAAAGCTTATGACCGTGAAACCGTGCGTTATTTCCTGATCAACGGCCACTATCGTAGTCAGTTGAATTACTCACAGGAAAACCTCGAGCAGGCACGTTCATCATTGGAGCGTATCTACACAGCACTGCGTGGCGTTGAACTGGTTGAAACGGAACTGGTAGGCAACCTGTTCGTTGCACGCTTTGAAACTGCGATGAACGACGATTTCAACACACCCGAAGCGTTACCCGTGATCTTTGAGCTGGCCAAAGAAGTGAACCTGCTGAAAGACTCAGATGCCAAAGCGGCGGGTGAACACGCTTTTATCCTGGTGAAACTGGCGGAAGTACTGGGTATTGCTCAGCAAGATCCGGAAGCCTTCTTACACGGTGATCAGGATGAAGACGAAGTGGCAAAAATTGAAGCCCTGATAGAGCAACGTAAAAATGCCCGTGCGAACAAAGACTGGGCTGCAGCCGATGCCGCCCGTGACGCACTAACAGCTATGGGCGTGGTGCTAGAAGACAGCGCCGGTAAAACGACCTGGCGCAAAGCTTAACATAAAGTAATATAATAACTTTTTTACAAAGGCATATGTGTTCGCATATGCCTTTTTCTTTTCTGTAAGCTCAGTTTCAGAGCGTGTATTCTGGTATGAAAAAACAGCGCTTTTAGCATTGTTTTCGTTATATTGTTTGGAAAGAGGCCAGAAAGTGGAGTTTTACGGATTTAATTTAATATGAGAAGGTGATTGCTCGTTCAAAGCCAAAAGCCAGGAACGAGCCGTATCAATTAGCACTATCTTGGGGTATAAGTTGATAAAGCTTTTAAAGTCATGGCGATGGAAGAGATAGTCACTGCCTGCCATGATTAGTGTATCGTCCGGCTGTGCGACTTCTTTAGTAAAAAATTTGAAAAAATGTCAGATTGATGACAAACAGACCGATAAGACGTTGTTTTGGTTTGTTGATTAGGGCTTCGGAGCGCTATTTTGACTTAAAAGTCACGACAAAAAGAGATTCGCTGGAAGGTACAGGTTGCCAGCTGCTGCTGGCAACCGCATTTTATTTGCGAGCAGGTTGCACGTTGACTGGCACGTCACCAGCAGGTTGGCTATTTGCACTGTTCCCATCGTTTAGGCTTTGTTCACACCCTGCCCACCAGCAAGGGGTTTGCTCAATAAAGCTCTGCACCGCATCGAATTTATATGCCTGCTCACGGGGTTGAGTCTGATATTCCTTAAGCGGAAATGCGCCCCAGCTATCCCAGCGGCCGATACTTTCAAATACTACATATAAACCCGCACCGGAGTTTTGCCAGTCACTTAGGTGACTGGTAAAGGCTGCTGCCATGCGCGGGTCGCGATTGGCGCTCAGGAATAAGGCCTCGCTAATGGTATCGCGGCCATCACGAATATCTCCGGCGTAGGTGAGGTGCTGGCCGCCTTCATAGGCTGCGAGCATCAAACCATCTTGCTGCGCCAGAGCCAGGTTGCCCTGAATATTGTCTCTGGCCTGTGCCAGTGCGCCATGCTCAGGTGCCTGCCACCAGGGCGGCTCATCGGGGTTGTAAGTCAGGTCATAGAGCACGCCTGACTCCATTTCCTCAAACAGGTTATTCAGGCCTTCAGTACCGTTACTGGCCCAGTTTCGTAAAATTGGCAGATATTTTTGATCGGCAAAGTATCCGGCGAAATAACTGCCCACTGCCAGCACATCCATATTATCGGCACACCGTCTGCCCACACCCGCTGCGTGAATCGGGCAGTTCAGTGCTTGTTCGCTTATCCAGGGTACACCGGTCTGGCCACCCATCACGCATTGTATCCGGCCTGCTTCCTCGGCAAACTCTGTTTTGATGATGTCGCACATCTGCGCGCTGCGCAGCCCGTAGTAGTTCATGCGATATTCGATATCGTGGTAATGGGTGTCTGGCCACCGAGCTTTACCTTGCTCCTCAAGATACAGACCATCGAAAATATATGGCCAGGCGTTGTTCCACAGCTCGTTGCCAAACTCTACATAAATGGCAGAGTCGCCTTCGCTTTGCGTCTTCAGCAGTCGGGCAAACTGACGGATATAGTCATCATCTACCCGAACCGGGAGCGTGTACCAGGGCTCGGCACTCAGCTTGTTACTCATGGCAATGGCCACTTCATAGGGGCTGCCGCCATTGAGGGCCCAGCTGGCGTACTCATACTGGTTTCTCTGCGCCCAGTGCTGAACCGGGTTGTCTATGGTGCTCAGCAGCTGCATAAAACGCAAAGTACGGAACTGACGCATGTCATCCAAAAAGAGTGGATGGAATAGACGTTCCTGATAGCTGTGCTCGAATGAAACAAATTGCTCTGGGTTGGCACAGTCTGCAGCACTGGCGGCATAATCAGTAGCTGCGTTACTGCAACTGCCGCCCGGGGCAATAATACGAATATTGCGGATATGATCGCCGGTACTGTTAGGATCGGTGCTGTGGATCTGCAAATGGAAGAAACTGTTTGCAGTCATACGTACCACATCGCGCCCGGGCTCCGAGCTGATGAGTTCAGGGCCCGGGTAATAAAGCTCGCCTTCGCCCTCATATAAAATCACAAATTCGCCAACCGGGTGGTGCGGGTTATCGTGATAAATAATGGTGGTGACATAGTGAAAAGGCGCATCGGGTGAGTCGCCCGGCAAAGATCGCGGCCAGCCTTGCTCGTCCAGGTCCAGCAACGCTTGATCGCCGGTGTTGTATTCCCAGGTATGAGCATTACTGGTTGCCCATAGCTGACCGCTGCCGTTAGAAGCATGCTTCATGACATCCAGCGTGGTCCACTGACTTGACCAGTAATTAATGCCTGTGAGATTAATCCCCACGCCTGAGTTGGCGTTATCGCTGGTTGCTGCTAGAAGGGGAAGAGATAGACCGAGCGATAAAGCCCCCGCTGTGAGGGTTGCATAAGTATGTGTTTTCATAAGTTTGACCATTCCAATTGACCAAAAAGACGTCATCCATTTTGTTGCAGTACGTTGTACAGTACTGTGCGTTCTTGAATTAAGCGCACAGCACTGAGTGACAAAACTCACTGCACTCCTGCAACAGGCGGTGTCTAGAATAACCGCCTTTCACAGAGAAATAAATTAGCAGTGATGGTAAATAAAGAGGATACGAAAAAGGCATGGTTTGGGACGTTTTTTGTGCGGATAGCAACAAAGCTAGGTGGGATAGGGACTATTACTCTCACTCCATAGCCTGATTGTGCCCAACAAGTAACATGCCCCAAAGAGACAACAGATGAGGGAGCTAACGAGCCAGAAAGTAGTGGAATTTTGCTGTATCACCGGGGATGTTGTTACAAAGGGGGCAAACAAGCCGCCTGTACCCCGTAGTAAGTAGATTGCGCTAATGATTACCAGACCGGTCTTTAGCAGGGGGAGTTTTAAGATCAGGCCTGCGCCGGAAAAAGCATACAGTCCCCAGAGCGTCAGGACAGTGGCAATCGCCGAGGTCACTATTGTGGGGTAGGGATCTCCCGCTGCGGCCAGGTTGGCCATTTCCTCACCGGCACCCAGCGCCACCCCAGATACACACAAGGTGAAGGAATGACGCCATAAAGCTCAAACAGCCTGCGATAAAAAGTGGGCGATTATTATCCATGTTAGTTCCTTGTGAAGTACTGTTATCCGGGCGCCAAAGACAGTGCAAACAGGCTCTTGCAGTGGGTATAAACTACCACCTCGCTGAGCCTCCCTCAAGGTGTTTGTATATTAATTAGGTAATTTAAAAGGATTCAAAGGGGGTAAGATAAACCAAGCTTCCCTGCCTGTTATTCATCATTCGGATAAGAGGGGTGTCCCGGTCAGAAGTACCATTCCAGGGATAGTTGTACGTGGTCGTCTTCTTTTATTGAGTATAAAAAATCAGTAGGCTCGGAGCTTTGCATCAATCGTATATCAATGCTCACTTTTACATCCTCACCAAGACGACGATTGGCTTCCAGGATAAAGTTCACCGCACTGTGATCAAGGTCAGAGCCAAAGCCCATCAATAGCTCACTGCTTTGTATGTCATTCAATGCCAATCTGGCCCCCATAAAGACATCATTCTGCATTGCAGCACCGGGGTTGTTTTGGTCACCTTCTCCCCGGGAGTCCCAGGCATACTCAACCAGCAACCCCAGATCAGCCACTGAATTAAAGACACCGACATAGGTATATTCAACCCCAGCCTGAGTTGCCACAAAGTCTTCTTCACTGGTACTGCGGTAAATGGTTTCGAATTTCCATAACCAGTCATCTACCGTTGCCTGAATGTCTGCACCCAGCTGGTCCATCTGTAAATAATAAGGGGAGAGTCCGATGGGCACATTTCCATTTACAGTATCAGGCGAACTGGCAAAACGCGGTGCCAATATCGGCTCGCGATTGGTACCGTGAAACCAGTAAACCCCCAGGTCAAACACATCGATGCTATGACTCCAGCGCGCGGCAAAATCGAGGTGATGCTCTTCTGCTGATGATTCATAGCGGACACTGTCCGTATCCACAATCAAGTCTGAGCGCAAGCGGGCGTGTTTTCCATTGAATGTGCGCTCCCTAAAACCAGGTAAGACATACAGATCCACAATCCCCCAATCCCTGACCAGAGAGAGGTTTAACATTTGCTGGCCAAGTTTGTCTTCTCCATCAAAGTCTTCAACGCTATCGGTTTGATTGATCACATCGACCAGATGCTGAAATTCAGTGACGCCCCAAAACTCCTTGCGAATACCTGCGCGCAGCTCCCAGTCATCACCTACATACACGTAAGACAATTCGCGAATGTCGCCGTGGTCTCGTTCACTGTCGCGCTCATCAAACCGGTAGTAAGGCTTAAAGGTGACGGACTGAACCCCGTCGTCCCAGCTCCAGTATAATTCGGGCTCTATATACACTGACGCCTGAGTGTTTCCCAGTTGCGCTTGATACTGCCCCTCGTTAAAAAAGTAGCGCTGCTCAGCGCCCACTTTACCGGACAGTTCGAACTCAGCAGCGTGCAAAGTGGACGTCGCTAGCGCGCAGCCCAGCGCGGCGGCACTTAATAGCGTCTTTTTGGTCAAAGAGATCGCTGACTTTAACATGGCTTAGCGCGCTCTTTTCAAAGAGTTGCGGTTAAAGTCACCGTCGGTCAAACCGGTTTTAAAGGCGTAGTTTTGCCATTTTAATGTGGTGCTTTTACCACTTTGGTGATTAACCATTTCTGCGCTGTCGGCCCGCCAGTATTTGCCCAGATACTGCTGATAGCCCTGATATGACAGAGTTTTAAGCAACGTATTTTTACGATCATAAAAGTCGACTTTTTGTAAGCGATATTCAGATTTGTCAATCCAGACCAGGCGGCGGGTATAGCCTGAGTTTTCATCGACGGGAAATTGCTCTACGACAAAGTTATCCAGGCCGTTCAGCTGTTCGTCACCGACGTAATTGTAGCGATACTTCTCAATTTCAAAGGAGCTGAGATCCTCAAAAGAAAACTCTGAACCCATGAAAGGACCTGACTTGTTGCGCGACGCGATGCGTTTAACGCGTTTCAAAGACGGCAGGTACAGCCACTGGTCGTCATTGCCAACCGGGTGTGAAAAGCTCAGAAAAGTCGTACCTTTAACATCCCTGGGTTTGTTAAAAATCGTCAGGCTTTTGTCGCCATCATCCAGTAGTTCCAGGGTTTTGGTGGATATTTCCCTGATACTTTCCTGACCCTGCTTGTTGCGCAAGATCATCAGCATATCTGCGGTTGAGTCTCCCCAGCCGGTGTCGCGGGCTTTAGCTTGCTGCGAAATTGCCAATCCTTTTGCCTCTGCTTCTGTACTGCCTGTGGTGGACGCTGACGCAGAAAAAGCTGCGACAGTCAGTAAGCTGGTAAAGAACATGCCATTCAGGGTTTGTGATTTAAAAGCGAGTTTGTTGAACATAAAGTACTCCAGATTATTTGTTTCTTTGTTAATCAACACTCTGCCCGCATCTGTTTGCCTGCACTGTGGCAGAGTGTTCTCATTGTTTTTGTGTAGGCGGTTTAGCCGGTTGTATTTGCCAATGGCGCTTCGGTCTGTTGTGTTTCTTCACTCTGTACAGGCGACGGACTACTTTTTTGTTTGTCGAGCATCATTAGCAGAGGAGGAAGGAACAGGAAGTCGACAACTAGAGCCACAAAAATGGTGATTGCCGTCATCAGTCCCATATCTGCATTGAGGCTAAAGGAGGACTGAGCTAAAACAATAAACCCGGCAACCAGTACAAATGTGGTGGTCCATAAGGCTGTGCCAACATGACCAAAGGCATATTTAACCGCGGTGTGCGTGTCGGCCTTTTGCTCGCGACGGGCATGCAGGTACTTACTCAGGAAGTGCACGGTATCATCGACCACAATACCCAGTGTCATGCCTATCACAACGGAAATACTCATACCGACCTGACCCACGCTCAGTCCCCATATACCAAAGGCTACACCTGCCGGAATTAAGTTTGGCAACAGGCTGATTGCGCCAAAGCGCCAGCTCTTTAAGGCCACACCTAAAATCACAGAGATCAGTAGCAGTGCCAGTACGGTACCGAGCAACATGCTGTTGATACTACGCTGACCAATATGGGCAAACATCAGGCTTGGGCTGGCTATGTCGATCTTGTACTGTGCTGCATGAGTGCCGAACCAGTCCTGGATCTTGGTTTCCAGTGCGATAAGCTCATTGCTGGTCATGTTTTTGAACGTTCCCACGATTTTTGACGACGATTTGTCTACGTTGAGCTGGTTGTTTAAGTCGAGCCCATATGGCAATGACATTTCGTACAGCAATAGATACTGTGCTGCCATTTCCTGATCGGTGGGCAGTGTGTACCAGGCTGGGTCGTCGCCATGCATGTTTTTATTCAGGCGTTTCAACGTATCTGTTATCGTGTTTACGTGGTCAGTTTCCGGTTGTTTCCGCAACCAGTCACTAAAATCAGAAACGGTACGCAGGTAATCGGGTTTGTTAATGCCGCTACTTTCGTTAGTCTGAACTGAAATTTCCAGCAACGTCATACCTGACAAATGCGCCTGCATGAAATCCGTCGCAACACGATAAGGAACTGACGTATCGAAGTACTTGACGAAATCATCGTTCAGTTCATTTTTAGGAATGAACAAGGCTGAAGCAATGATGATAGCGCTGGTGACGGGCAGCAGTAAGCGACGTTTTTCAATAACGAACTCGGCCAGTTTCTCCATCTTGTCGTGCTTCTTAGTGCTCACTTGTTTTACTTTTATCGGTAGCACACTCAGTAATGCCGGGAAAATCGTGATAGCAAACACAAAGGCGAGCATCACACCGATGGCCACCATATTGCCCAGATCATGGAAAGGCGGTGAGTCAGAAAAGTTCATACTCAAAAAGCCAATCGCGGTTGTTACACTGGTGAGCAAAATTGGCTGGAAGTTCAGGCGCAGACTGCGTGCGATTGCGGTTTTTTTGTCGACGCCACGGCGCATTTCGTAGAACATGCTCGACAGAATATGGATACAGTCTGCCACTGCGAGCGTCAGGATCATGGTTGGTGCAGATGAAGAAGGGCCAGTTAAGAAAATACCCATCCAGCCAGCAATGCCCATTGTGGCTGCAATGCTCAGCACAATTACCACGACAGTTGCAAAAGTGCCCGATATGGTGCGTAACAGGACGCCGATAAATACAATCACGATCAGGAACATGAGTGGCACCAGCGTCGCGCTGTCGCTCATTGCAACATCGGTAAACGCACCATTCATCATAACCATACCGGATAAGTGTATCTGTACATCCGGGTGCGCCTGCAAAAACGCCTCGGTCATCGTCTTCACGTAGGATGATACTTCAGGCACTTCCGCATTGAGATCTTTCCCCGGAAATTGAATGCTTACGTTAACGACAGAAACATGGCCTTCCGGCGAAATGATTTTATTCACCAGAAGCGGCTCTTTGACTGCAATAGCTTTGATTTTGGCAAGTGCTGCCTGATCAAGATTCAGTGTGTTACCGACCAAGTCTTCGACGATTAGGTCATCTTCCTCTGCATAGGTATATTGAAAATTGGTAACAGAGTCCACGCGTGTTGAGTAGGGAATTTGCCAGCTTTGCTTAGTCAGCGTTTTCAGTGACTCAAGGTGCTTTGCGGTAAAGACATTGCCATCTTTGGGTATAACGACAAATGACACATTGTCACTCTTGGAGTAAATGTTTTGCATCGACTCATAAGCGACAAGCTGCGGGTTGTCTTTGCCAAAAAATACCCTATAGTCACTCTTAAACACCAGATTCTGCGCCCCAGAAGCTGCGAGAAATGCTAAAGTCAGGCTCACAAGGATGACCCAGAAAGGGTGCTTTCCAACAAAGCCAAATAGCTTGTCTTTCATATGCTCTCCATTGTGACGAATCGTCACTATAGTATTCTAAAAAAAGGGCACAAATGCCCAGTTAACTCTTCGTTTTTAGGTCAATAGTTTTCTTTTATGGTGACGAATCGTCACTATAACTTTTAAAAAAAACGGCAAAAAGCCGCTCAATTACGAGTGTAAAACGCATCAATACATAAAGGCGTTTTATGCCTTATTCAAAACTCAATTCTCTTCCCATCGCCTTCATTAATGCCAGTTCACTGGGAAAGACTTTCTGTAACGCCAGTTCAATCTGCTGACGATAGTTATGCTCTCGGGTTGCGGGAAGCCATTGCATGCCATCAAATAGCAGGTTTGCCTGGTTAAGCAACTCGCGTTCCACAACCATACCTGATGCGCCACTACATTGTTCCACTTCGTTTGACAGCAGTGAAATGGTGCCAAAATTTTGTGACCAGATAGCAAAACACACTTGATGCATTGTCATATGCGCAGGCAAAGTCAGTTGCTTTTGTGCTATGGCATCCTCAATAATCCCCATAGTAGCACCCATCACCTGGGCTTCGAGCCGCTCCTGCTCTTGCAAGCGTTTTTCGCTCGATTTGCCATACACATTGGGGCTTCTTGCACACTGCACACTTTTAAACAAAGCCGGGTGTAAGATGGCATAAATCAAGTACGAGATATTTAACAGCAGCATACGTTCACGCGGGCAACCCTGATGTTGCGCCGCCCGGCTGAATAAATCGTACATAATGGCGATGGCCTGATTACCAATTGCCAAAAACAAATCTTCTTTACCAAGAAAGTGTTTATACACGGTACCTTTAGAATAGGAAACAGCCGCGACTACCTTGTCCATGGTGATATTCTCCACGCCGAGCTTGTCAATCAACACAATGGTCGCGTCAATAATTTCCTGCTCTCGTGCTCTAAGGCTGAATTCATCTAGTACTTTGGGTGCCATATTTACCTGTATAGTCTGTTTATTTCATTATATATGACGATTCGTCACATATAATTGTATGGTAGTTGAATTTCGTCTATTGTCAATAACAATTAAATTCTCAACATTGTTAATTTACTCGCGATACGGTGTGTTGCCCGCTGAATGATAGACTATTACTGCACGTCACAAATACCTCGTGTATGTTATGGTGAGAGACAGAGGCGGACAGGAGGCATGATGCGTGGATTGATAGTGGCGATATTACTGTGCTCGCAGAGCTGGGCCACGGAAGTGGTTTACCAGGATTTGCATGTACTGGATGCGAAGCAGCAAGCCATTGTCAAGAGTTGGCTGAGTCAGGGGCTAAAAACGACCGAGCAGACTTTAGGTCCCCTGGCACAACCTCATCTGCCAGTGAAGTTACAAAACGTGTATTTGAGTAGTGAGCCGGTCCCCTGGGGGGCCGTAAACCGCTCGGAAGTGGATGGAATTGAGTTGCATATCAGCTATTTCGCGACGCAGCAGCAGCTGCTCAGTGACTGGACCCTGTATCATGAGCTGGCCCACTTATATCATCCTTTGCTCGATTATCCGGACTTCTGGTTAGCAGAAGGGCTTGCCACCTATTTACAAAACGTCATTATGCTGCACGGCGGTGTGATCACCAGTGATGAGTACGTACAGCGGGTCATGGCTGGCCTGGAGCGGGGTCGATTGGGCACCTGGGAGACACCAGGTCCGCTTGCCCGGGTCAGTGAGGATATGTGGCGGCTCAGGGCTCATGCGCGTGTTTACTGGAGTGGCGCGGCATTTTTTATAGAAGCAGATCTGGCATTGCGACAAAAAGACCCGACCCTGACTTTGGTGAGTTTGCTCAAGCGTTATCAGACCTGTTGCAGAGCGAAGGCACCAGCGGGACAGCCAGACAGCGCAAAGCTGTTTCTGGGTCAGCTGGACAGGCTCTCTCGCAGCAGTATTTTCAGTAATCTTTATCACAGTTATAAGCTACGTCAGGATTTTCCAAGATTAAGCAAGCAGGCCGTCAGATTGAGTGGTTTACATATGATGTCTGCCAAAAGTCGTGAGCTGTTCCGGCAAAAATAAAGGCTGCCAATTGGCAGCCTCTTAGTTGGTTAGATTTTAACTTTAACGTATTCACCGGGCGCAGCATAAATGCCTGGGTTAGTTTTGCTGCTGGTAACGCGCTTGGGCACTTTCTCGTCGGTATACTGGCTTAACCATTTACCCCAGTGTGGCCACCATGAGCCACTCTGATGCTTGGCTTTGTCCAGCCAGGCATTGGCTTCACCGGTTGCTTCCGGGCCATACCAGAAACCATATTTCTCGGCGGCTGGTGGGTTGATCACACCGGCAATGTGGCCTGACTCACCCAATACAAATGTGGTTTTTGCACTGGTGTGCTGAATACCCTGGAAAGTGGCTTGCCACAGGGCAATATGGTCGTCCCGTGTTGATAACATATAGATAGGCTGCTTGACTTTACTGAGGTCTATCTTAGTGCCTCTGACTTCAATTTCGCGAGGTTGTACGAGGCGGTTTTCCAGATACAGGTCGCGCAGCATAAAGTTATGACATTTTGCGGTGAGGTTGGTGCTGTCGCCGTTCCAGTACAGCAGATCCAGATCCATGGGGGCCTCACCTTTTAGGTAGTTATTAACGTAGTAGTTCCAGTACAGGCTGTTTTCGCGCAGCATGCTGAATGAGACACCCAGCAAGTGGCCATGCATGATGCCATTTTGCAGGTTGTACTTTTCCAGCGCAGAAATCGTTGGTTCATTAACAAATACGCCAATCTCGCCGGGCTGCGAGAAATCCAACAGGGTCGTTAACAAGGTGGCACTTTTGATACGGTGCTTCATGCGTTTCGAGACAAAGTACGCCATCGCTGTGGTGACCAGCGTACCCGCAATGCAGTAGCCCACGGCATTGACATACGCTTCACCGGTTTGCTTTTCAATGGCATCCAGCGCCGCAATGACCCCATCTACGATATAGTCTTCAAAACCCACATCAGCCATACTGGCATCCGGGTTTTTCCATGAAATCATAAACACGGTATGGCCCTGATCAACAGACCACTTTACCAGAGAGTTCTGTTGTTTCAGATCCAGGATATAGTATTTATTGACATAAGGCGGCACGATCAGCAGAGGCGTTTTGAATACGTCTTTGGTGGTTGCATCATACTGAATAAGTTCAAATAAATGATTCTGGAATATCACGCGCCCAGGGGTGGTCGCGATGTCTTTACCCAGCTCAAAAGCGTGTTCGTCTGTCATGCTGATCCGCAGCATGTCACCACTTTTGGCCAGATCTTTTTTAAACATGTCCAGTCCTTTGATCAGGTTTTCACCTTTTGAATCTAACGTCAGCTTAAGCAGCTCAGGATTGGTCGAAATAAAGTTGCTGGGGGAAATTGAGTTCACTACCTGGCGGGCAAAAAATTCCAGACGCTCTTTGAGCTTGTCATCTAGTCCTGGTGTTTCACGGATAGATGATAATAAAGACTGACCAAACAGCAAGTAGCTTTGTTTGATGTAATTAAACCAGGGGTTATCACGCCATTCTTCGGCCTTGAAACGGCGGTCTCCGCGTTCAGCTTCGATGATATCAGGTTGTTCGGTGTCGAATCCCTGGCCCCAAGTTTGTTGCATAATTTTGATTTGTTCCTGCCACCAGCCAAACTGGTGCTGAACAAAGGTTTCTGGCTGCTTCGCTATTTCGTTCAACCAGACACCAAAATCCCGGGCACTTTGCTCGTTCAGGGCTTGTTGAACGGGGTTTTCTTTGAGCAGGTTATTACTGAATATAGTGTAGAGATCTTGATTGTACTGCCACCAGGCCGTCAGCGTTTTATTAAGATCTGTGTTATCGGTATCCATTACTCGTGTCCTAATAGGCAAATTGATTGCACGTGTCTTGTGTCGTGTTTGGTATAGCGGATCAGCCACTACAAAAAACAGGCTAAAAAAATGCCCCCGCAACAGGCAGGGGCAGACGACAGCGATTAAGCTTTAGCAGTGGTTTTAACACTGTCTTTAGAAATTGCGTCAAGGTGCTCTTTGAACTCGTTGCCAAGTTGAGTCAGTTTCTGACCATCGTCGATCATTTGCTGGCTTAGCTTGTTCATTGCAGTGAGCTGACTTGCGTTGAAGTCGATGAAAGATTTAACATCTTTTACTTCAGCGGCTGTTTTAAGCTGCTCAACAGAAGTTTTAGTGAAGCTCTCTGTTGCATCAAGCTGGATTTGAGCCAGTTGTTCAATGTTTTTAGCAACTAGTTGGTTGAACTTAATTGCCGGAGAGAAAAACTGCTCGCTTTGCTCAGTAAAAGTTTTCATTAGATCGTTGTACATGGTGTGCTTCCTGTTTATCAAAAAAGTCCGTATAGGTAGCGTTACTGACCAGGTACTTCAGAGCGTAGGCTCAACCCTGATATACGCCGCTTAGTTCATATAAAGTCCGCCGTTAATCGCCAGCGTTTCACCTGTGATATAGCCTGCCTGATCAGACGCCAGGTAAGCGACCGACTGAGCCACTTCGAGTGGCGTGGCTAAGCGCTGCATCGGCACTTGTGCCTTGATGCTTTCAAGCACATCTTCACGCATTTTTTCAACCATAGGGGTGGCCGTATAGCCAGGGGCAACCACGTTTACGGTTACGCCTGCGCGGGCGCCTTCGTAAGCCAGCGCTTTGCTGAAGCCGATCATGCCGGCCTTGGCAGCCGAGTAGTTCGCCTGACCAAACTGACCTTTTTGGCCGTTCACGCTGGAGATATTGATGATGCGGCCTGATTTGTTTGCACACATGTGTGCAAAGACCGGGTGAGTCATGTTGAACATAGAGTTAAAGTTGGTGTCGATAACTTCCTGCCATTGTGTCAGGGTCATCTTTTTAAATGAGGTATCCCGTGTGATGCCTGCATTGTTCACCAGAATATCAATGCGACCAAACTGGTCGATTACGTCATCTAGCTGTTCCTGGCACGCCTGGTGATCAGTCACATCCAGGAATATGCCATGTACGGCAGCCGGGTTGATTGACTGCTCATTGAGCCATGCGTCAATATCCGCTGAGGTACGTCTTGGGCTGGCAACAGCCACTACAAAACAGTTTGCATTTACCAGCTCTTTGACGATAGCTGAACCGATGCCACCCAGTGCACCAGTGACGACTGCGATTTTTTTGCTTTCCATATTGCTCTTCCGAACTTAAGGCGGCTCAACTATCGCACTTCTAAGCCACGTTTCCGGTTGGGTTGTATACAACCGAAAAGGTTTACGAACTGGCGTTATTGTCATCCGTCATTGTGACGAATTAATAACCGATATATTTAATTCCCAAGACAATTTTTTATCTGTTTATTCGTTATTATTGTTTTGTCCCTTATAGGGGGTTAAAGCATTGTCATGTCAGGCTTGATAAAAAATATAGCAAAATAGAGTAAAAGCTCAAGTTTTATCATAGTGTTTCTTTTTCATTGATCTACCAAGTGACCACTAGCTTCAAGGTATTAGTAATAGAAGTAAAACAAGCTCATGAGTATTAGACTATAGCCTTAGTTGTCTTACCAATGAGCCAGATCAAATAACTAAGTAATTGTAAATTAAATGGTAAGGTTTCAGCATGAAAAATTCCCATCTTGCGTAATGTGCCTGTTGAGGGTAAGTTCAAATCAAGAAAGAGTGTTATTTCAGCTTCTTGTTTTTGGGGTGTTAAATTATTCCTGAGGTGATTAATGTACTTTTTTGCTACGCTTTCAGTTACTGGAAAGTCTATGAAGTAGAAATCGTTTTATGATAAGGATTAGTATTTTTGTGTTGCTCAGTGTGTTTTGTGTAGTTGCACAAGCAGCAACCGATATCATTAGTCAGCAGGCG
This sequence comes from Pseudoalteromonas rubra, assembly GCF_001482385.1. Taxonomy (NCBI): domain Bacteria; kingdom Pseudomonadati; phylum Pseudomonadota; class Gammaproteobacteria; order Alteromonadales; family Pseudoalteromonadaceae; genus Pseudoalteromonas; species Pseudoalteromonas rubra. The sequence goes on along the minus strand of NZ_CP013611.1, from coordinate 1,585,365 downwards.
TTGCTGTGCAATCAGATGTCAGCCCGGCCGCATGTCATAGTGGATGTCAGAAGTGCAACCGAGTTCGAGGCAGGACATCTCAAAGGGGCCATTAATATTCCATTTGACCTGATCTCACAGCATCAATCTTTATTGGATACACTCAAACCCGAAACACTGGTGGTTTATTGTCGCTCCGGGCGTCGTGCTGCAATTTTTGAACAAGCGTTGGCTGAGCAGGCTTTTAGACTGTTGCACCTCAGAGGCGATTTCCGTGACTGGCAAGCTGCTCAGCTTCCCGTGATTACGTCCAACCCCGTAAAGACTGAGCAGTGAGCATCGTAATAAGGTAAACAGAGCGGAAGGGGATCATCCGCATCTGTTTCCTTGCCTTCAGCTGGTTATACTAAGGTCTCCAGCATTTCTTCAGAATAGGGCGTTAATGTCTCACCCTGTCTGACTTTTTCTACGTAATCCGGGTTGGCAATAAAAGGTCTGCCAATTGCCAGTAAGTCAAAACGTTCGTCACGGAGCGCTTGATCACCTGATTGCGGTGTAAAGCCGCCCACGCCAACCAGAGTTTTACTATAGTTGGCTCTGACGTAATCAGAGACCCGTCCACCCAGGAAGTCAAACTCCATGGCGTCATCAAAAGTACCTATATGCACAAATGCCAGTGTACGCAGCTCCAGTTGTGCCAGCAGGTAATCAAAAACAGTTCTATCACGGGGATCAGCCTGCATATTGAAGTAAGCACCTGGTGTCAGACGCACGGCAGTGCGCTCTGCACCAATACGATCTGCGATAGCGTCGATAACTTGCAGAGCAAAACGACTCATATTTTCAGGGGTTCCACCATACTTATCAGTACGAGTGTTACTGTCATAATGTAAAAACTGGTCTATCAGATAACCGTTGGCAGCGTGAATTTCAATGCCATCAAAACCCGCATCAATGGCATTGCCGGCGGCTTGCGAATAATCGGCAATAAGCTGATTGATGTCATCAAGTGTGGCTGGTGTAGGAGTGATGTAGCTCAGATCCCGCATTCGGGGCACGGTACCATCCACTTTCTCAGCACTGGGTGCCAGTACTTTATCACCATTAAAAAAGTGCGGGTGAGCGACCCGGCCAGTATGCCATAGCTGGGCAAAAATCTTACCCCCCTTAGCATGCACTGCATCGGTTACTTTGCGCCATCCGTCAATTTGTTCGCTCGTAAACAGGCCTGGTGTGTTCGGGTAGCCCTGAGCGTCTGGACGAATGATGGTGGCTTCAGAGATAATAAGCCCGGCATCGGCACGGCGCGCATAATAGTCGGCCATTGCATCAGTTGGCACTAATTTATCATCCGCCATACAGCGGGTAAGCGGCGCCATCAAAATACGATTTTGTAGTGAAATTTGATCATTTAATGCATAAGTTTCAAATAGTTTGCTTGTCATAGTCGGACCCAGTTAGTTTTTGAATGCTTATTCAAGATATGATCGTTTGAATGTTCGTTCAAGTATATTTTGAACAAATGTTCAAAAATGAGTAAAATGCATTACGTTTGATGAGGAGAGTAATAAATGCGCAGTGCTGAATTTGATAAAGAGCAGGTACTCAGAGCCGCGATGACGGCCTTTATGGAAAAGGGGTATGCAAAAACCAGTATGCAGGATCTCAAAGCGGCAACTGGATTGCACCCGGGTTCCATTTACTGTGCGTTTCAAAACAAGCGAGGCCTGCTGTTGGCTGCACTGGAGCAATATAATCGAGATCGCAGCGATGAGTTACAGGCACTGTTTTCACAACATCCTTCTGCCAGTGCCGGACTGGCGGCGTATTTGACGCATGTGGTGGAGGAGTGTGTGAGTTGTGATCCACAAAAATTATGCCTGACACAAAAAGCGCTGAACGAACTGGCCGAGCAAGATGAAGAGGCGCAGGCTATTCTTAGTGAGCAATGTGCCATGTGGCGCAATGCACTTTGCGCAGTATTTGAGCGCATTGCTGAGCAGGGGGATCTGCTTGGTACGCGCAGCGCTTTGGACAGAGCGCGAAGCCTCATTGTCAGTATTTATGGTCTACGCACTTTTGCCCACACCCACCCGGAGCCACAGATCATGCGTGATCTGGGTGCACAAATACTCAAAGACGTCTGTCAGTAAAGTAAAATGTACGCGTTATTTGATCATGTGACAGTGTGCATTGGATAAAATATCAGCAAATGTGTTAGTCTCAAATCTCATCACTTTTTCTTATATTAGATAAGCTTGATAAGGGGAAATCAGATCCCCAGGGAGATTAATATGAGACAGCTGGACGAGAATATCTGGATCTTCGATGGTGAAGCCGTATCGTTTTTCACCATGCCATTCACTACCCGGATGACCATAGTACGTTTACCTTGCGGCGGCCTTTGGGTGCACAGTCCAATCCGCCTGACGCCTGAGTTACGAGCGCAAGTAGAGGCGCTTGGACCTGTGCTCTATCTGTTAGCACCGAATCATCTGCATCATTTATTCATGTCGCCCTGGCAGGAAACCTACCCGGAGGCACAAACCTTTGGCACTGAAGAGGTCAAAGAGAAATGCAAGACTCTCAGTTTTGATGGGGTCCTCGATAATGAGCGGCATTACCCGTGGGCTAATACTCTGAAAACACTGCTTTTTACTGGCTCACCCGCAATGGAAGAAGCCGTGTTTTTCCACCCTCAAAGTCGCACTTTGCTGGTTACAGACCTGATAGAAAACTTTGACCCGAACAGCCTGAATACATTCCAGCGTTTTGTGGCGAAAGGTGCAGGCGTAGTGGCACCTGACGGTCAGACTCCACTGGACTGGCGACTGAGTTTTATCTTTCACCATGACACCGCAAGGGCACACCTGAACACCATACTGGACTGGGCACCCGAGCGTCTGGTTATGGCGCATGGTTTGATCATTGAAAAAGACGCCGTTGCTTTTTTAAAACGTGCTTTCGAGTGGCTTGAATAAAACACTTAATTGTATGATTTTAATAATTATAAATTGATTTTTTCAGCGTAAATCACCGCGCCAGCTAGACCAAAGTTGATAACAATTCAAGTGCATGTAACTAGCATGTGAATGAGAAATCCGCTACGCTGGTGCGATAATAACAAGAATATTGTCAGGGTTATGGAATTTCAATTCGCCAACGCGCGTTTGAATATTGCGACGCAGTGCGTCATTATCGATGAGCGGTCGACACAATTAGACGACCGTGCCTTTATGCTTCTCCATTGTCTTTTGCAGCGCCGGCCGCAGGTCTGCGCTCATGCCGATCTGGTTAAATTGCTGTGGCCAAATACCGTCGTATCCGACTGGTCGCTGCCAAAGCTGGTCTCCGATCTGCGCAGCCAGTTAAATCGTGCAGGCTTACAGCAAAATTGTATCGTTACTGTTCGTGGGCAGGGCTACCGGTTTGCACCCGCAATTGAAGTCAGTGAATACCCCTTAACCAGCACCTTAATGAGTGCACAGGTACCGCTGGCGACCAATCAGCCCGTGCAGGCAGTTGCTCCCCAGGGCGATAACGCTCTACCAGCACGATATTGGCTGCCTGTTTTGGTGATTGCCTGTCTGTGTTTTGTCGGACTGATGACACACAGCACAGAGCAAACAGCGGGATTACATTATGGTGAGCCGAGTGATGCGATTGGGCGAATACTGTGGGTGGATGACAATCCGGCAAATAACCTGCAGGAAAAACGCTATTTTGAGCGCCACCATATTGGTGTATATACCGTTAAATCCAGTGAAGAAGCATTATTGCTGTTGCAGATGTATGAATACAATCTGATTATTTCAGACATGGGTCGGGCGCAGGAGCCTATGGCGGGATTAAAGTTGTTGCAACACCTCAGATCTGAGGGGGATCATACGCCTTATTATTTTTACACTCTGATAGATAATCAGGAGATGCTTGAGGTGGTCAAAACCAGCGGTGGACAGGGGGTTGCCACTGAACGGCCCCAGTTGTATGGCCAGATATTATCGCACTTTGCGAAGAAATAATTCATCATAAGTTATTGAAAAAAATGCTTTTCCAAATTATTCAAAAGATAATTGATGACTTTTTTACAGTGCTGTGCCACGGTTAAATTGTTGCTCTCCCGACCTTTGGCATTGACATACACTTGCTGAGCAATGTGAGTGTATGACGACAGGATTAAAGACCTGGACACATGTCTCGGCTCTGGCACTTGTAATCGGTGCCAGAGTCTTTTTTATGTCTCTGATGGAGTGGTGAGGTGCTTTAGCACCAGGTGCGTGTATCTGCCGAGTGAGGCATACGGTTCCTGCTGGTTGTACTTCAGCTCCAGCTCCAATAATGCATCAAATTCATCACTGGCTTTACTTGGGTCGCGTAAATAATCATGAAAACACCGCACCCCTGATTGTACTCGCTTTTGCAGCGGCAGCTGGCTCAGCCAATGGTCGACATCCGTGGGTTCGAGCGGACGGTTCGGGCTCAATCCGACTTTTTGTTTTACCTTAAGTCCATTGCGTACGTAATCAAAATTACCATAGATCATATTGGCCATGCGCTGAGCCGCACGATTGTAATACATCAGCGACAAAAACCCATCTGGCGTGAGCCGCTGCGTCAACAGTGATAAAGCCTGTTGTTGCTCACTCAACCACTCCAACACGGCATGACACATCACCAGTTCAAACTGGCCGAGTGCCAGATCCGGGAGTGCCTGAAGCGGTGCATGGATCAGGGTTATCTGCTCACTCACGCCCAACGCGACGGCCTGACGCTGTGCCTGCGCCAGCATCTCTTCAGAGATATCGACGAGTGTTACTGCATGGCCCAGCTGAGCCAGAAACAGCGCCAGTTGACCCTGGCCGCCGCCTACATCAAGTACGGTTTTAGTCAGATCAATACCAAGCCAGGGCACTTGCTGGGTGAGATCACGCTGCAACACGGCTTCTCTCAGCTGGCCCTTTGTGGTGCCATAAATGTTGTTTTTAAATTTACCGGTTAGCTCGCCGAAATTGCGGTCCTCATCACGGTTGAGGGTACGTTGTTTGTGCTTAGCCATAGATCACACTGGGTTGTCGATATCAACAAACTCAACGTCTACGTCAAACTGGGTGGCCAGATACTCACCCAGTGCCTTTGCACCATAACGCTCGGTTGCGTGATGTCCGGCGGCAAAGAAGTGGATCTGCTGCTCATTGGATGAGTGAATAGTTTGTTCAGACGCTTCGCCGGTCAGGTAGGCATCGACCCCCTGACTGGCAGCCAAATCGATAAAGCTTTGCCCACCTCCCGTGCACCAGGCAATGGTCTTGATCAGGTGATCACCCGCCTGATTTACAAGTGGCTTGCGTCCCAGCTTTTGCTCAATTAATGCTGCGAAGTCGCTTGCAGACATAGGCTCGCTGAGTTTTCCTTTTACCGCAACACTGTTGCTGTTCCAGGGTTCCAGTGGACGCTCTAATGTTAGGCCAAGTAACTTACCCAGCTGCGCGTTGTTGCCCACTTCTGGGTGTACATCCAACGGTAGATGATAAGCAAGCAGGTTAATATCATGTGCGAGCAGTGCCTGGAGCCGGCGCTTTTTCATGCCGGTTACGGCTTGGTCTTCGCCCTTCCAGAAGTAGCCGTGATGAACCAGTATGGCATCCGCTTGTTTTTCAATCGCTGCATCGATGAGGGCCTGGCTGGCTGTGACGCCGGTGATGACCTTTCGGATCTCAGGCTTGCCTTCGACCTGCAAGCCATTTGGACAATAGTCTTTAATCTGGAACGGCTTAAGATATTCATTGAGGTGGTTTACCAGCTTTTTACGTTGCATCATGCTCTCACTGTTAGGCGTCAAAAGCGCTTAGTTTAGCGCTTTTTGTCTTGCTGAAAAAGCGATGAACACACCGCAAAGCGAATTCTCTCAGCGCTGCCGCAACTCGACATTTCACTGAACTAGGCTAGCTTTAATTGTACCGTTTGCCTGACGAGCAGTGTCGCGATTATCGGCGATAGGTAACGACAAACAAAGTGTGATACTGCCCGTAACCTGTGAGGAAATCACCATGACAGTTTCAGCGATACCGGATGGTTACCATGCCCTGACCCCCTATTTGATTACCGAAAATGCGGCGCAGGCGATAGACTTTTATCGTAAAGCCTTCGCCGCTGAGCTGATAATGCAATTGCCAATGCCGGATGGGGGGGTAGCGCATGCTGAGCTAAAAATTGGTGACTCCCATTTGATGCTGTCTGATATGTGTCCGGATGCCCACTTCAAGAGTCCGAAACAGCTTGGTGGTACGCCCGTAAGTTTGATGTTTTATGTGCCTGACGTAGACAGTACCTTTGCCCAGGCGATTGCAGCTGGTGCCACAGAACTTCGCCCTGTGGTCGATCAGTTTTATGGAGATCGAGCTGGTACTTTACAGGATCCGTTCGGCCATGTTTGGACGATAGGTACTCACCAGGAAGATTTGAGTGAAGAGGAAATTGCCGCAAGAATGGCTGAGTGGATGACGGATGATTCATGAAAAAGCAATAGTTCTGTTGGTTTTTTGTGCTGTTGGTGTCGGTTTATTTGTAATCATCATCTTTATGATCATAAAAAATTCAACTCAAGGAAAAGAATATGAAACTACAAATTAAGAAGTCTGCATTAAAACGTCTGACAGAAACACAACAGCTTGCACAGCAACAAACGCCAAACATCGCGGGTGGTGCGCCTTATACCTACCGTTGTCGCCCGGCTGAGTCAGAAACCGGCAATCAGTTCTGGCAGTGTATGTGTTAATACGCGCCTTATTGCGTAATGTTACTTAAGCCCCTGAAATCCGGGCTCATCTTTGCTATCAGTCGTGTCCAGACAGAAGGTTTGGCTTGCTTGTTACTGTCTCCTGCTGATGCTTTTATCTTTTCATTATTATCTACAGGCTAAAAATAAAGCTCCTCGTTTTGATTCTCGACCTTAAAAGTAGGCCTATAAATTTTCTATTGTTATTGAGCCGTAAATTCGTGGCGTATTTTTATGGATTTCTAATTGTAAGGTTGTGATTTTAAATTTTGCATGGTGATAAAGCGTGCTGTCTATGGTTATCCGGGATCTGTCACAGCCCCATTGGTCTGTGCGCTTTGTGTGTGAACGTCACATTACACACCGCATGCTATGCTAGAAGTGTTTACTTATCAGTATGGTGCATAGCTAAGGCTGCAAGTATTAGCCATATGGTGATGACTCACAACGGGTCAGAAGCCTGCTCCCAGTGTGATATCTGCACATTGTGTCCACACGCCATGGCTAAAATAACAGCAACTTGAGCTGATATCGCTGCTGTGCTGTCAAACAGCCCGAGTGCGTGGCACTATGAGAGGGATATGAATGAGTATGGTTTGTTTGCGCTGATACTGAGCGCGCTGAGCTTTGTTGATACACGCATTGCGATTGCATCAGATGGTGTCTGCACCGGCCTCGGTGGGAGCGCCGTTATCGAGGTCAAACGTACGGCTTTGAGAACGGCGAAATCAGTAAAATATCTGGTTGTACTTAATGTTGTTGGGACTGCTGAGGCAGAAACATATCGCCTGACATGAGATGGTCGGCGCATTAAAGTGATGCGAGCGACGTCTGACAGTGCCAGTTGTGTGTTTATTTATGCCAGCCAGGTCGAGCAAGTTCAGGTTTATCTGGGCGACGGTGAAGACAATTACGATGGTCGTACTATTACGATAGCGCAGTATATCTGGGCAGGTAACGGTGACGATGAGGTCATGGGAGGCTGCAGCGGAGATAGGCTATTTGGTGGTGCTGGTAATGATGAATTAAATGGTTTTGCAGGGCGTGACAAGCTGGTGGGTGGGCCTGGCGATGATACCCTGAACGGCGGTGGTGACAAAGATGCACTGGAAGGCAAAGAGGGCAACGATATCCTGGCCGGAGGCCCGGGGTACGATACTCTGAACGGCAGTGCCGGGCGCAATCAACTGTATTAGGGAGACATAGTCACCAGCGAAAAAGAACGAGGCGGTTGGTACTGAGCCCGACAGGCCTATGTGCATACTCAGGCAAGGCCATTGAGCGTGTTCAGTGGCCGTTAGCTATCTTGCTTACGCCAGATCTTTACCTATCCACACGACTTTACCAATGATTTCAAGTTGCTCCAGCTCGTCTGCACGGACAACCTGTTCGACGTATTCTTTATTATCACTGATCAGTCTGACTGAGCCATCCAGATACTGTTGTAACCGTTTTGCATATAACTCTTCACCCAGCCGGACCACATAGATCAGGCCTTCGCTGAGCTTTTTATCGCTCAGATCGACCAAAATAGTATTGTTATTGTGGATGGTGGGTTCCATCGAGTCGCCTTTAGCAAACACAACTGCCAGTTCACTTTTATCGAGGTTTTTGTAGTCAATCCACTTTTTTCTGAATGCCAGATGGCGCGCAACCTGGGCATTATCATTAAAGGCACCATACCCGGTACTGACCGAGACATGATAACCAGGCACTAAGACAAAGGCTTCGTTAAACTCATCCAGTTTGACCAGAGGCTGGGTGATGATGGGAGATTGGGGGCAATCTGCAGCGGTTTCCCCCTGGATCAGCCACATCAGGTCAACATTGGCGACCTGAGCAATGCGCTCTACAATACTCAGTTTCGGATCTTCACCTTTGAGTATGCGTCTTAAGGTGCCTTCCGAAATATCAATTTTTGACGCAAAGGCACGAATGCTATGCGGTTTAATTGCATATTCAACGCGCTCTGCGAATGCTGAGCTGTCAGCTTCCGTATTGTGTTGTTTTTCCATTATTTGATACCACGCCTCTGGTGTCCCATTTTTAAGCAATAAGGCATTATAGGAGCTTATATGGGAAAACGCAATTCAAATTTTTACGCAAAATTTTGATTGTTACGCATTGATCTGCGTAAAAAACTAAACTATCATCTTTCATAAATTACGCATTGGCGGTGTTTTAAGGATTCAGTCCGCGTTAACAGCCATTGCTGATAGTAGATAATGACCCAATTACACCAATATGTATGGGTAACATGACAAGATTGCGTAAAAAAGTAAGGAAGTGGATATGACCAGCACAGCAAACTGCAAGATCCCAACAGACACTATGATTAACCCGTTCACTCTGGGAGGAGGTGTGCCATCACCGCAACAAGATAACGCACAGGCATTTGATTTGTTGCGTGCTCCCCGTGGGGCACAGTTATTAAAGTATGCGCGTAAATTAAGAGGGTTTACTCAGGCTGAATCTGCCGCAAGTTATGGTATTGAGGAGCGTACCCTGAGGCGCTGGGAAAATAACGAATTTAACCCAAGGTGGAATGATGTGATTTCACTGCTTGAGGATGTATATTTTATGGATATTATGCAGGCGATTGCTGGCGTCAGGTCGATGCAAGCGCAGGGGATGACGGTCTGAACCTATCAGGCCAGCCTGGACTGTATTGCTGATCAAACATGTCTGAGTTGACAGCAGTTCAGCGCGAAGGCTGAACTGCTGATAGTCACTTATAAATGAATAATGTTGTCTGCATTTCCATCTGGATCACCAGATGCACGTCCATCAGTTCTGGGGTTGCCATTGTTCATCATGATCACGGCACAGGCTGCAGGTGATGCCATGGATGTGCCCGACATGGTTGTCGTGCCACCGCCGCTGCGTGTTGACAAAATACTGACGCCCGGAGCCGCGTAGTCAACAGGTGGGTTACCATAATTCGAGAAGCTGGCGAAGCGGTCATTGGCATCCGTCGCTGAGATGGTATATACGCGTGGATGCGAAGCGCTGGCAGGTGAGACGTTGCTGGCATGCTGGCTTTCATTACCTGCTGCAATCACAAAGAAAGCACCAGACTGCTGAGCTGCACTTTCTACGGCATCATTCAGCTCCTGGTTAAAGCCACCACCGAGACTCATATTGACACAATCTCCCGGTGATGCATTGGCTGCGACATGGTCAATACCTGCCAATACGCCCGACCAGCTGCCAGAGCCGCGGGAGTCGAGTACTTTCACCGGAATAACGGTGGCCCCAGCCGCGACTCCAACCACATCCAGGCTATTATCCAGCGCTGCAATGGTGCCTGCAACATGGGTACCGTGACCATTAGCATCATCAACGCCGGCATTCTTGCCTTTGTTAAAGGCGCTGAAGCCCCGGCTGCTGTCAACATTCAGGTCGGCATGATCAACATCAATGCCGGTATCTATAACCCAGGCTGTATAACCGCTGCCATCAATCGGGCCACCAACGCGGCTGACACTCCACGGAATAGTTTGGTTTTGCGTGCCGCCGCCGGGTTTGCCAAGTTTTTTTGCCGGGCTGGCATACACTGCACCGTCTGGCGTAAAGCGCATAGTGGCCGATTCTGCGGCAAACATGGTGCGTGCCTGCTCGCAGCTCATATTAACTGCCATGCCTTTCATTGCATGTTTATAGATGTGTTTTGCTTGTGCGTTTGCACGTGCCAGCAACCCTCTGGCTTTGCCCTCAACATCCAGCTTTTCTGTCTTGTCGTCGAATCTGACGATACAGGTGTTGTTAATCGTCAGCTCAGCGGCTGCACCCTGGTAGTCGGGTTCTGACGCCGCCGCAGCGGCACTGGATAGAGCACTTACAATCGATAAGCAAATTAAAGAATGTTTCATTCGTTTTTCCTGTTGTCATAAAAGTAATTGTTCTTATTTGGTTAACCCGGTGTGTCGAGTTGTTTTAAAAGTTAGTTTTAAATGAATGAAAGTCAAACGGTTTGGATAAAAAAACTTATCTGGTGTTATATGAGGTCTATAAAATGCTTAGTGTTAGTATTTATAGAAGTAATTATTCTTTCTTTTTCTGCTTAAAATTAAGGTACATGTACCTGAGTTTCGCTCCTTTCTATGAAATATCGTTGCGTAAATTATTGCACTCTCCTGAAATGACCAGTCCGATCTCCCGATAAAGCACTTTATTGAACGTGCAGCAGTTGTGTGTGCGTAAATTAATGAAGCGTAGAGGGCCGAAGGGGCCTCAGAAGGGGGGGCGTTTAGTTGCTCTTCTGAGACCTGGTGAAGTATTGATTACCACTGTGGGAGCACGTTTGAAGAAATTGAAGTCGGTTGCTGTTGCACTGATGTATGCACCCATCATGCGGGTGCACACGATTAACGCCTCAGATCTAGCGCAAAGCGACTCTGGTATTTATGACGCATCAGCGTATTACCTTTATCTGAGCCAGTTATAGATCCTCGATAGTTGCTCTATCATCTTACCACAGGGTGACCACGTCATGCTAAACACACCACTGCGATGTACTCGGATTGGCTATTTTCAGAAAACACGCAAGTAGCAGGCGCATGGGGTGGGCGCACAAGCTTTACTTCGACGAGAAATTTTGCTGCTGAATGACAAATTTTTTTGTCGTAGATCAAGCTTTATCGGCTTATAGAAATGGGAATAAAGTGACTCATATGAAGTTTCATTATTTTTTGAACAGAATAAAACAGGGTCTCTTAGGAGTGGCTTTTGAAACCCTATGCAATGCTTAGGAGTATGGGGGGGATATTTTTATAATTTTGATTATATTGGATATTTTTTATTTTCCGATGAGTAATCCTACTTGTTTTTGAAATTTGTCCGGGGCGAATTTCTCTTGCTATGGTGACCTCAGTTAGCCTGCAAGGGTCAGATATGATGGTCAATCGTTGACCTGCGCTGCTCTGTTTAACCATTAACACTTTTTACTCGTTACTTTCTAAAAGGACATAACCATGAAAACCTTATCTTTGTCATTTGCTGCAGTCGCTTTGTTCAGTGCATTTGGTAGCCAGGCTACGGCTTATCAAAATGTGTTTGATACTGATGGATACGAGCGTTTGACTAACTACACCTCAGGCCCGGTAAGCTCAGCATTACTAACCGGTGAGTTTGCGCATAATTTTGAAGCGCAACTGGTTCTGCGCGGTGAAGGTGCTTACTGTGAATCTGCAAACCTGTATTCTGCAAATGACGGCCGTCATATTGTTAACCTGGGTGTGAAGACGATTGCGGATCGCAATACAGTTGAAATGGGTGTTGCTATTCCTGAAGCGACACTGACCGAAAAGAAAGTACTGCATGTCAGCTGTTATGATGCGGCGGGTGACTGGTACAAAGTACTGGTTAACGTACCGGGAGCGCCTGTAGTCGATTGGCAAATTGAGCTGACACCCGCTGGTGACTTCGTGAATCAGCCTTACTCATATGGCTATCACACGGCTTATCACATTAGCAGCCGCCTGGTCATTGATAACCAGAACAACGACGCGCGTTGTAGCATAGTAGCAGATCGTGGTGTGTCTTTGGGCTTATTCCATGGTGAAGATCGCAAGGGTCCATTCCATTCAGACGTTTTCACTCTGGACACTGTGGTAGATAACAAAGCTAAGAATCCAGTGCTATATCAAATTCTTGAGTGTGAAAACGCAGTAGGTAAGACTATGGCAGTGAAAGTCTTTAACCTGACAGATCCAAACAGCATCTACACCTATGAAGATCAGCTGATTGTAAAATAATACCACTTTGCTCCCCCCAAATGAGCAAACATAAAATGGATAGGTATCTAAAAAGGACTTGAATTGCGAACCTCACGCCGGGCTTAACTTAACTCGGCGTTTTTTTGTGTTTGGCGACGTTGCCAGTAGGGGGCATCGGGCCAGCGTTGCTCCTGGCCATAAAAATGCGCCCGATGAGACAGATAGCGCTGCCATATTGCGCCGATTTGCGTTTGATGCAAGCGGGCAATTTCAATTGTGGCACTGGGATCGGTCAGGCCATGGCCTGTCAGGCTATTGGTCAGCTGCATGGCGGTTGCCATGGCATTGAACATCCCCTGCGAAGACAAAGGATCGAAGCTACATGCCGCATCGCCCAAAGCGGCCCAGCGATGTCCTGCGGTTTGGGTCAGACAGGTGCTGTTGGCTGATACCACTCCATGCAGCTGCATGTTCCCTGATTGTTCAATCCCCTTTGGCAGCAGAGCTTTTAATCCTGCCTGTGAGCGCGCAAGGTGGCAAAACTGACTCAGGTCATGTTGCAGTCCTTTTTCGAGTAAGTCGCTGTCTGTTTGCAATGCCAGTACGCGACGCTGGGCGGGTAACTTGGCGCTATACCACCACCCTTGTGGGCTCGTATTAATGCATGCCAGTTGATTTTCCATGGCGCAATCCAGGCTGGCCCACAGCGCAATTTGCTTATCCAGTACTTTACGTTTGAGCCCGAGTTTGGTGGCAAACGCACTGTGACGTCCGGTTGCATCAATCACGAAGTGACAAGGTACCGCGATACTTTGCGCGCTGGCCTGAATTTGTGTTTGCGTAGCCAGGTGCAGTAGCCAACCATCGCTGCCAGGCTGAGCATCCAGCAACTTAGCAGGCCAGAGCGTCTCTATGCCCCGCGCAGTCACCTGCTCGCGTAACCAGTTTTCAAATCCGGCCCGGTTAAGCTGCCAGCCTGTTCCATCCGGGTTACTGAGCGTATCGTTGATAAGGCCATGTTCACTGCCCCAATGGCTTCGAATGCCATAGTTTGGTATATGCAGATCCTGGCGCTGTTCAAAAGCATGCAACAGCTCCAGGTTGCGAAGTACCCGCGCCGCAGCAGGCGGCAGGCACTCTCCAACCTTGTCGGGGCAGGCAGCTTGCTTATCAATCAAGAGTACCTGAAAGTGGCGACTCAGTGCCAGGGCGGCGATACAGCCCGCCACCCCGGCACCTATAATCGCAATTTGACAGTGTTTTACCTGTGTCATTGCGTTCGACCTTACTTAAAGTCTTTTGGGAAGTTCACCGCAAAGCGGCTGACCTTTTCGATGACCCCGAGATCGACCCGAGAACGCGAGGTTGCCATCACCGGTTGAGCCGGATCGCGGCCATCCGGGCTGGGTACCAGATTAGCAGCAATCTCAGCAATGGTTTGTAGCTTGCCCAGTTCGGTGATTTCGGCCTCGCTGGCCAGCCCCTCGCGATGATCTTCAGCCGTGATACCGACTTGCATGCTGGCGGGCAGTTCGACGTCGTCGGTTGCGCCCGGACGACCCTGTACCACAGCGAGCTTGTCGAAGTTTTTGATCATGCTGTTGATCTGTGCGGTGTAGGTGGCCGGCTGACCATATAGCGGCAGGGCATCCAGCCAGTCACTGCGGTAATTGAATGCTTCGACGCGGGTCTGAGGATCCAGTGCCGGGTTGATTGCTGCTTCGTAGCGCGCGACATCCAGAATATTATTGGGTACCCGCGCTGGCCAGAAGGTAGGCAGATACGGGTCGTATTCTGGTGTGTAGCCGTCCCGGCAACTGGCTGTGTCGGTTTGCCAGGGGATCGCCATCCAGCGCGTGATACCACCGGCAACCTGGCCGCCCAGAATGGGACCCTGAGCCAGTGTAATGGTATCGCCATTGATCTGCGCACCATAATAGGTGGTGTCTTTACAGATCGCTTTGTCTGCATGCTTAATACGGAACGGCGCTGAATACATACCGGCCGTACGCATAGGCCAGGTCATTTCACACCCCGGGTGGAAGGCATCAGCAAGACAAAAATCCAGTGCGCCACGGGTCAGCATATCGGGTTGCTCGGCAACCGGTACTTTGTCTATGTCATCGGGCTCAGCCGCATGCGGACAAATTGCCGGATCGATATAGTCGGCAGTAAAGTCGCCCTCAACCCACTGATCTAAGAAAGACAATTGCAGTGCTGATAACGTGGAGTGCTGTCGCTCAGAGCCCGCTGGCGGGATAGACAACGCATCGCCATAAAGCCAGGGCCACAGTTGCGCTGCCTGAGCACCAGGTTGTCCGTAGCGACGGAAATTGTTCGACAGCGTGCGACGCAGCTCTTTATAAGCCGGGGAGGGGTTACCGAGTTTGGCTTTCCATTCTTCGCTGGTGTAATTAAAGGGGGCTTTAAATCCAAACCCGGCGGCAAAACCCGCATTGACCCATTGCAAGTCGGTCATACGCTCGAAAATGGGCAAAATATCCTGCCTGAAAGAAGGACGAACCGGGCGGGTGAGCATACCGGCATTGACGGCCACTGAGCGCATTAAGTCCCACATGGTACGCACGGATTTTTGCATTGGCGCATAGTCAGGTGGGGCACACACCACCCAGGCCGGGTCAACTTGCAGCTTAACGCCCTCATATTCTACCTCGGCAGTGACCGGACCGTCGGAAATGTCGTCGTGCCAGCCTTCATTGTTGGCAAAGGTGATTGCGATATCGCCGTTGATATTACGTGATACACCATTGCCGCCCAGTACAATCAAACGACCCTGTTTATCGGATTTAAGCTCACCCAAATAGACTTCTTCTCCCATAAACTCGCCATGGAATTGCGGGCCTTTTTTCACTTTGGGCTTATCGAGCGTGTGGCTGCCGCCATCGATCAGCAAGCGGTTGCGATCGGCAACATTGGCGTTACGCAGCAGGCTGGGTGGCGCATCGGCCGCTTCCGGTACGTCCAGAGCCAGCTGAAATTCATACCAGGACGACTTTTGATTGGCCAAATGCACCTGCCAGCTGATTTTGGCATTGTCCATAGTTAGTTCTTTGACGGCCTTACCTGCGGCATTGAAGCCATAGATCCGGAATTCGGCCGCCTGACGTTTAAGCAGTCCTTTGCCATCACGATAGGCATCTTTTTCCAGCCGGGGTTTGGGGTTAGGCACTTGCGGGCCAATAAAGTATTCGTTACTGCCACCAACCCGCATCACACCAATGGGGGGATAAATGCCGGCACGCACAATACACGTGCTGTCTTCGTCTGTATTACCAGTAAACTTTGGCTCAATGGCATTGGGCTCATTCATTTGCTGACCATTGGCCTGGTGGCGGGTATCGGCACTGGCCTGATATACCACTTTTCGTGCCTGAGCGATGGAACCCAGAGGTTCATTGTCGGCCAGTGTTCGCCAGATATTGAAGGCGAGATTGCGACCAAACTCGGCCTGACCAATGGTGCAAATATCTTGTTGTGGCAGCGTTAGCGTGGCAACGGGCTCAAAAGGTGCCTGATCTTCCGGCCACACCACCATGGCGTTGTCCATCGGAAAGTCTTCTTCTGAGGCATTGGCTGGACGACGCTGAATTTCAAATACAAATTTGGCTTCACCCTGACGCAGGCGGATCTGTAGATCATCAGCCAGGTAATTATTGCCCTGTGCCGGCGCACCGCGATAGGTATCCACAGGGCGAATACGGTATTTCACGGCATTTTGCTCACCAAGTTTGAATGGCAGTATTGCCCAATAATGCGCACTCAGGCAGCTGGCTTCGACCTTGGTCATGGCATCAAGCACGGCGGCTGTTTTTGGGTGCTTTTTAAGATAAGCCGGATAATCGCGGTTGATGACACCGGCGGTGGTAAAGGCACACATTTGTGAGGCATCGCGGGCAAAAAAGCGATCGATGTTTTGCATGATAAAATCAACATTGTCGCTGTCGCCCAGCAACTTCTGGCCTTTCACGCCAAACAGTTTGATCCCAACACCTAAGGTGGTGTGCAGATCCGGGCTATCTGGTGTTGTATCGCTGGAAAAACGCACCACACAGTCGTAACTCGCGGGTTTGGCAAACACACCTTTCTGGAGGGCTTTATCGAGTTTTCCGTGTATTTCGAAGGTACCATAGGCGATGCCATGTTGCTTACGAAATACGGCCCGCTCTGCGGGTTTCTGACCGCGCTCTATACGGGTTTTTTGTCCCATTTCAACAAACATTTCTTTGAGGCGCTGAGTGGCCAGCTCAATAGGCTGGTAGTCATCGCCACCGGTCCAGCACTTGACCTTGTTGGCAGTAGGGGCATGTTTGGAGTTTTTATCCAGATACTTGGGGTTAACCAGTTCACCTTGTTGTTGCTTACTACGTTTTTTCTTATCGCTCATAACGGTTTCCGCTTATCTATGTTTCCTTGTCAGGTAACTGCAATGGCGCACAAACTCACTTGCCAGTTGACGCGTGAGCCACAGATACGCCGTTTACCTGTCCCGACCGGGCCTTACGATCCACGCCTGCCGGCTGAGAGTATAGCCGTGTTGCACCGGTCGGTATCTGCATAAACTCTAGACGCAAAGTCGTGTAATAACTATTACAAGCGGTTACGCGAGGGAGTAGGGTCCTCGGACAGGCCCGCAGAGCGGGCTTTTACATAACAGGATCAGGCTGGGTTGTGTGCTGTGACTTTAAAGGCGGGCGGCGCGATGGCAGGCTCCGGATGCAGTTCGTCCGACAGCTGCTCAAATGTCAGTTGCTGGCCTTGTATCGCGCCAATCAGATCTGCGGTAAAGGTCAGTGCAAAGGCAGAGGCAATGCATTTATGGGTGCCCCAGCCAAACGGCATATAGGGCGCGTCAGCAGAGGCATTTTCCCAGCGTGGCGGATAAAAGCGCTCGGGTTGCGGCCAGTTGTCCGGGTGGCGGTGCAGCACGTATGGGCAGACAGTAACTGTGTCCGTCTGCTTGATGTTCAGTTCCCCCAGGGTATGGGCTTTGCTGGGTGTGCGGGGCAGGTTCCAGGCGACGGGCCAGAGCCTCAAAGCTTCTTTGACAATCCAGGGGGCGGGGTGCAAAACGCCGCCTTCTTTGGCACAAAAATACAAAGACCAGGCCAGGGTAAACGCCATGGAACTGTTAATGGCAAAAAAGAAGGATAAAAAAATCTGTGCCAGCGCTTTGGGCGACTCGTTTTCCGGACTCGATGCCAGCAAGATGTCAATCACATCGCGGTTATTGCCCTGATACGGGCTTTGCTGGCGGCGTGCTTTAAATACTGCGCGCAGTGCCCGGTGCACCCGCATGCGGATAAAGGCGCGTCGCCATCCAGCCCCATGGGTTTTTTGACCACTGTAGAGAGAATAAATGAGCACCTGATCGAGCAGTTTACGTAGCTGGGGACTGCGCTGGTTATCGACTAAAAAGTCATAAAACGCATTGTACATCAGGTCATTGGCACTATCCGGCCAGCGCTGGCCAAGGTTTATCTGATGTTTGAATTGCTCAATTATCTTGCTCCGGCGCTGCTCATAGTAACGTTTGAGGCTGAGGATGGCGTCTTTGCCGATGGCAATTTGTACATCCCGGGTCGAAAACATCGCGCCGTTAACGCTAAAAAAATCGGATTGTTCGACATAATTGCCGTCGGGATTCCCCATCGCCTGTTTCGCGGAGTCAAAGTCAGTCACATAGTAATTATCCTGCTCAAACTCAATGTGTGCGGGACACTTGGACAGTGCCTGGTCCAGCGCCTGAAAAGGCTTGTTAAATTTTTCTTCGGTGTCTTCTAATCTCATGCCTGTTGCTCGCTAATGGTGCCCTCAAAACCGGATACAGAGGGGATGTTCATATTTTCAAACGCGAGCGCCGATGGACTCGTGAGGGTGATGTTGAGATCACACAATAACAGCTGACACAAGATGGCCAGCTGGTTGGTGCCCAGCTGCGCACCAACACAGGCGCGGGGGTTCCAGCCAAATGGCACATAGGTGTTGGGTTGCACGTTTGCCTGTTGCCAGCGCAGCGGATCGAACACATGAGGCTCGGGCCAGTACTGCTCGTTACGGTGCACAAAGTAGCTGCTGTTAAAAAAGGTATCGCCAGCCTGCACGGTCAATTTACCCACGCTAAACGGACAGCGTGCCTCACGAAATACAATCGGCACACTCCACATGCGCAGCGATTCTTTGATAAACCAGTGTAACTGCGGTGTGTGTTTAAAGGGCAGAGCGGGCACCTGAGTGGGTGCTGCGTTAAGTTCTGCGCGAAGCTTGTCTTGCCATTGGGGAGATTGCAGCAGCTGCGCAGCCATACAACTGGCGACGGCGCCGGGCGGGCCCGAAACCGCAGTGACCAGGGTCATCATGGCGTCCAGTGCTCTGTCGGTACCCAATGCAGCGTAGTTATCGACAATGCTTTGCAACAGGTCGAGCCTGGGCTCCTTGCTTTTGCGGCGTTTATGGATCGCCTTGCGGATCACCTGAGCCGCACGCAGGTTATACCAGAGCAAGGGATATTGTCTTAGTCGAGTGTGCGTTTCGGGTTTTAATAACACCTGGATCTGGGCGCGCATGTGGCGCGTTATCAGTGCCCGCTGTTGTGCGGTGAGATCGCAGATCATCACATCCAGGACAGAAAACGCAATACATTCCTGGATCAGCAGGTCCAGGTTAGCAGGCTTGCCAGCGACACTCAGTAAATGCGCCTTCATTGTCTGTTTGACCTGACTGAGCGCAGTCTGAGTGTCTAACTCTTTGAGGGTTTTAAGCCAGCCACTGCGAATATGCTGCCAGCTCATTGCCTGCTGACCGTTGTCTTGGGTATCAAACAGGGACTCCGGCAGGGTCATGTCTGCAAAGTTCAGCTGATTCGCCAGCCGGGCACTTTGTGGGTTAAAAAAGGCATAGCTCTGGTCGTCAACCTGATAATCTTCTTTTCCCTTACTGCAATCTTCTCTCATTGCCGTAATGTCAGGGCGCTCTTTGGGTATCATCATTGTTATTATTCGCTCTGTGGGTTGCCATTCAGGGGAGAGGTGGTGAAACAGCCCATGGGTTAGGTCATGGGCTGAAGAGCGGAATTAAATGTTGTTATACAACTTCCACAGATAGCGCTTTGACTGAGTGGCGGTGCGAAGGCCCAATGCGCGCATTACTTTTGTTTTAAGTGCTTTCATAGTTAAATTCCTTCTAGATTGCGGTTATTCAGGTCATATCAATCAGATATTATTGTACATAATCCAAAAATAACGCTTGGACTGAGAGGCCGATGTAGCGCGAACGCCCAGTGCGCGAAGCACCTTAGTTTTCAGTGTTTTCATAATCAATTCCTTCTAAGTTGTGGTTAGTCAGGCAATATCAATCAGATATTGTTGTACATAATCCAGAGGTAACGCTTGGACTGAGAAGGGGATGTTGCGCGAACGCCCAGTGCGCGAAGCACCTTATTTTTCAGTGTTTTCATAGTCAATTCCTTCTATTTCAATGATCAGATGTTGTTGTAGTGATGCCAGAAATACTTCGCTGAGGTGGAGGGTTTTGCACTGCGAACGCCGAGTGCACGTAGTAGCTTAGCTTTAATCGTTTTCATAACTAATTCCTTCTAACTTGTTGATTAGATGTTGTTATAGTAAGGCCATATATATTTCGTTGAAGCTGATGGCTTAGCACTGCGAACGCCGAGTGCACGTAGAAGCTTGGCTTTAATCGTTTTCATAACTAATTCCTTCTATTGTTTGTTGTTGCGAATAATAAGTCGCATTTCCACACTATTAACGAATTGTGAATATGTCAAGAATGTTTTTTGACCAAAAGATGGGATTTGAGTTAAACGCCTGATAATTTGGGGTGGGTTTACAATGGGAGGTAAATTGCACAGGTGGATGAAGAAACGGCGGTGGTTTTTTGATGATTCCGGGTATAAACATAGAGATACTCAATCGGTTTGCCAGCCGAATAACAAGGTGTAATTATATTTTATTTATACTTATTAGTTGGTTAGGTTTTTATTAAGGTTTGAGTAGGCTGAACGGTGCATCATAATAAAGTTCATCGTGCCTGCTTGCACCTCGCTATACGCGAGGTGACGAATTCAGGTTAACATGGTATATGCGCCAGGAGGCGATACTAACAGGTTAAAAAATGATGCATGGGTCCAGTTCAATTTATGATAGATGGTACAGATAGTAATTATAACTTTGGTCTGAGTTGTTCAATGATCTGAGCACCCACCCAATAGGGGCTGCCAACAACAGAGCGGCTGCCGTCTTCTCTTGTTTTAACATCTCCGCGCCAGAAGAACAGATATCTGCCATCCGGCGTTACTTTGGGACGTTGTTCGTAGAGCGGTGTGTTGATCTTGTTGCCCATATCAATCGCTTCTCCCCAGCTGCCATCTGGCTGTCGGAAGCTAATGTAGATGTCGGGTGTATCTTCGCCGTCTTGTTCCGCATCCCACATAAGGTATGATTCGTCTGGCGCTACAAAGGGGTGGGCGATGTACTTGCCTTTGTTTACTGCTTTGCTCATTTTTATCGGCGTTTCATACTTGCCGTCAACCCGCCGTGAATAGCTCAAATGCCCGCTGCCATCGTCAAAATCTAATACGTAAAAGTAAATGGTATCGGCAGCTGAGCGGGTGTAGCCAATGATGGGAATATCTTTGAGCGGTGCTATCTCTCTGAGCTCTGAAACGGGTGGGTTATATCGAGACTGATAGGCGCTCGCTTCACCAGCAGGGATAGTCTTCCAGTGCCAGCTGTCATTCGTGTATTGCATTGTCAGCAGCGTACTCTGGCCATACTTGCCACCAGAGCGGGTAAATGAAAGTTCTGTCATATTGGGTAAAAACAAGACTTCACTTTCAAGGTGCTCTTCTGTTGCAATCACGTCAGGTGCAAATGCTTTAGGCATCAGCCCCGGAGAGGGCTGACCGAGGTAAGGACCTTTGAATAGAGGCGTGTCTTCGTGTGCGTTGCTACTGTAGCTGGCTGTGAATACTGCAAGCAATAACGGCAATAATTGATTAACAGAGTGCATTGAGGGTCCTTATGTTTCTGATTTTAGTTGGTTGGAATATGATAAAGTGGTCTCTACAGTAACGCGTTTGTTGTGTAGTGCCTGATTTTGCACTGACTTTTTGTTGATTTCATGCTGGCTGAGCGATGTTTTGGGCTATGGCTGGAAAGCTTACAGATGTGAACTCCATAACATTATTCAAGATCTTGAAAAATAATAAAATAATTTTTATTTTGATGGTTGGCGGTGATAAATATGGCTTTAATAACGCGTGCTGACCAATCACTGAATTAATCAAGTGGCTTGATCAGTTAAATTTCTCCGATGAGTCTTTTGAAGCGCAGCTCCAGCGCCAGTTCTCGAACACTGTATACAAGATCATGGATACGGCTGTACAAAATTGAAGCAGTAACCTCTTCTTCGCCTTCTAGGATTGATATGTAATAAATTGACGAGCGCCTGACGTTATGATCTGGATGATGCTGCGCAGACCAGCTAAATAATTCAATGGTCTCCTGGCCCTGTCCGGTCAACCACGCCAGTGTATAAGGAATACGCGTAGGGATAGCCTCTCTGGCTGTGGCGATGAGCACTTCGGCAAGTGCGTTTCGGGTTGAAGGGTAGTGAGGCGTTAAACTTTTGTCTGCCATGAATTGGTTTCTTTTTTAGGGTAACCACTTTGTTCATTATGCGTGTACTTGATTTGCACTGCCGCAAACGCTGACGCTATTTTGATACGTTGTGCTTTATCCGGGCGCGCAAACAAACGCAAAAACTCATTCAGGGTTTCACCGGTCATGATTGTTTTAAAATCTTCGAGTATGGGGTGTGGAGCTGGTCCAAGAGCCAGAGATAAATTTTAATGAGGCGGGCATAAAAAAACGCGACACCCTGGTCGCGTTTTTTACTGTGTGAGGTGTTGCTACTTTACCTCTTTACCCGCAGCTTGCTGATCAGCGTGATAGCTGGAGCGAACGAACGGACCACAGGCGGCATGGCTGAAGCCAATTTCTTCGGCGTATTCTTTCAGCGCATCGAACTCTGCGGGTGGCACATAGCGTTTGACCGGCAGGTGGTGCTTAGATGGTGCCAGGTATTGACCAACGGTCAGCATGTCGACGTTGTGCTCACGCAGGTCGCGCAGTACTTCTTCGATTTCTGGCATTTCTTCACCCAGACCGACCATCAGGCCAGACTTGGTTTTGACTTCCGGGTGTGCTTCTTTAAAACGACGTAATAGTTCCAGTGACCATTTGTAGTCAGCACCCGGGCGGGCCATTTTGTACAGGCGTGGTGCGGTTTCCAGGTTGTGGTTAAACACATCCGGCGGCGTCTCGGTTAAGATCTCCAGTGCGCGGTCCATCCGGCCACGGAAATCCGGTACCAGGATCTCAATGGTAATGCCCGGATTGTGTTTGCGGATCTCGCGAATACAGTCTGCAAAGTGCTGTGCACCGCCGTCACGCAAATCATCACGGTCAACCGAGGTGATTACCACGTATTTTAACTTCATGTCTTTGATAGTTAGTGCCAGTTTTTCCGGCTCTGCGGCATCTGGCTTCAGCGGGCGACCATGCGCGACGTCACAGAATGGACAACGACGGGTACAGATGGCACCCAAGATCATGAAGGTGGCAGTACCATGGTTAAAACACTCAGACAGGTTAGGGCACGAGGCTTCTTCACAGACGGAGTGCAGGCCATGTTTACGCATTGCCTGTTTAATGCCATCGATACGCTCGCTGGATTTAGGCAGACGGATCTTCAGCCAGTCCGGTTTACGGAGCATTTCATCGCGCTCGGTCGGCATTACTTTAACCGGGATCAACGCCATTTTTTCTGCGTCGCGGAGCTTTACCCCTGGCTCAATTTTCACTGGTTTACTCATTCGTTTTCAAACCCCTGGGTGTGTATAACCTGCTCGGCCGCGAGGCGCTTGAGCATATGTTCTACCAGGCCATTGCCCGCCTCGATAAGCGTAGCAGGGCCATTAAGTTGACTGGTTTGCACCATTTCCATGCCGGCATAGCCGCACGGGTTGATGCGTAAAAATGGACTCATATCCATGTTGACGTTTAGCGCCAGACCATGAAAAGAGCAACCTCGGCGGACCCGCAGTCCTAACGACGCGATTTTGGCATCATTGACATAGACGCCCGGCGCATCTGGCTTGGCATAGGCCTCAATGCCGTGCTCCTGAAGCATGTCGATGATGGTTTCTTCAAGCCAGGTTACCAGCTCGCGTACACCAATTTTTAGCCGGCGCAGATTAAACAGCACATACATCATTTGCTGGCCCGGCCCATGATAGGTTACCTGACCACCCCGATCGACTTTGACGACAGGAATGTCACCGGGCGCTAACAGGTGCTCAGCTTTGCCAGCCTGGCCCTGAGTAAATACCGGCTCGTGCTCAACCAGCCAAATCTCATCCGGGCTGTCATCATCACGGGTGTCGGTAAACGACTGCATTTTTTGCCAGATTGGCTCATAAGCCTGACGGCCCAGTTGACGAACTATGATACTGCGGTTGCTCATATCTCGCTTGCGCCTTATAGCACGTATCTGACGTCTGGCAGCGAGCCAATCTCAGTATAGATTTGCTCAATGTGCTCTTTTGACGTGACAGTGGCAACTAAAGTGACGGATTCGTAGTTGCCTTTGCTGCTAGGCTTGGTCTTTGGCGCATAGTCACCGGGTGCCAAAGTTTGCATCTTTGCCACAACCTGATCGGTCAGGTTGACGTTTGCCAGACCCATGATCTTGAAAGTAAACGGGCAAGGGAACTCTAAGTACTCGTCAAACTTAGTATTTTTTACAGGTGTTACCACAACGGTATCCTCACTACTTGGCTGGGTCTGAACAGACCCTGGCACACTACATATCTTGGCGGGCATTCTAGCATTTTTGCGGCAAAAAAAAACGCCTCCGGTGGGAGGCGTCCTGGATTATAAACCCACTAAAACCGGGGTTATTGCATGATCTGTAAACGTAAGTAGTCGTAAATCTTGCTGAAGAAGCTGCCTTCTTCCACTTCTTCAAGTGTAACCAGTGGGTATTGAGCGATGTCTTCCCCTTCCAGTTGCAAGAATAAAGTACCGACCTTGCTGCCTTTCGCCAGTGGCGCTTCGAGGGTTTTGTCCAGCTCGAAGTGGGCTTTGAGGTTTTTACGCTGACCACGTGGAATGGTGATCGGTGTATCCTGGGCAATACCCAGAGAAACCGTTTCTTTGTTACCCATCCAGATGCGCTGGTCGGCAAAGCTGTCGCCTGCTTTATAAGGCGTGATGGTTTCGAAGAAACGGAAACCGTAGTTCAGGAGCTTTTTACTCTCGACCTTACGGGCGCGTTCACTGGCTGTGCCCATGACAACGGCAATCAGACGCATATCACCTTTGGTCGCAGAAGTCACCAGGCTGTAGCCGGCTTCTGAGGTGTGACCGGTTTTAATTCCGTCGACGTCCAGGCTGGCATCCCACAGTAGCGAGTTACGGTTGTATTGCTTGATACCATTAAAGGTGAACGATTTCTCTTTGTAGATGGCATACTCTTCTGGCACGTCACGGATCAGTGCGGCACCCAGGGTCGCCATATCTCTTGGTGTGGTGAACTGCTCAGTGCTGTCCAGACCATGACTATTGGCAAAGTGCGAATTGCTCATCCCCAGTTTTTCGGCATGGGCGTTCATCAGATCGGTGAAGGCACTTTCACTGCCCGCGATATGCTCGGCCATGGCCACACAGGCATCGTTACCCGATTGGATGATTACGCCATAGTTCAAATCTTTAACGCTGACCTGTTTACCCACTTCGATGAACATCTTAGAAGATTCCGGGAAGTTCTTTGCCCACGCTTTTTCACTCACGGTAACCATGTCATCGTTGGAGATATTACCGGCTAACAGCTCAGTACCAATCACATAGCTGGTCATCATTTTGGTCAGACTGGCCGGTGCCAGTTTGGTGTCCGGGTTACCCTCGGCAATGACCTTACCTGTGGTAAAGTCGACCAGGAAATAGCCCTTAGCACTGACCTGAGGCGGCGACGGTAAGATCTGCGCGCTGGCCGAAAACAGGGTGAACGAACACACGGCACCCACTAAGTGTTTAATAAATTTAGGTTTGAAAACTGTCATTATGCTCGCTTTTTGGTTGTTGATCGGCATGTTTAAAGTCATTACTGAACATTTTAAAGTTCATGCTCAGTGTAAAGCAAGAAGGCGCGATTAAATTCCCCCTGGCGCAATGTCTCTAAGAGCTGCTGCGCCGTGTTATCGTCGGTGATCGGGCCTAATCTTAGCTTGTATAAGTTATCCTCAAAGGCAATGGGCGTGTCGAGCTGAAATTGCTGCGACAAAGTGCTGGCCAGCGCCTGTACATTTTCGATGTTGCTGGCAGCGGCCACCTGCACATAGGTAAGCCTGGGCGTATCGCGCGCTATGGTAATGGATTCAATCTTAACCTGTGCTGTACCCTGATGATGAAAGCCTAGTTTATAGGCGGCGGCATAGGATAAGTCAATCAGGCGGTCCTCGTGAAAAGGTCCACGGTCATTGACACGTACCACCGCGCTTTTACCATTCTCAATGTTGGTGACTCGCACAAAGCTCGGTAACGGCAGCGTTTTGTGCGCGGCTGTCATATCGAACATATTGAATACTTCACCATTCGAGGTGTAGTAGCCATGAAATTTTCGCCCGTACCAGGATGCGGTGCCTTCGGCCTGATAGCCTTTTTCATCCGACATAGGCGTGTAGTGCTTGCCCAAAACCTCGTAGGGGCGACCTGCGCTGACACTTTTGGCTTCGTCGGTCACCAGCGCATCTTGCATTTCCAGTTCGGTAGGCACACGCACAGGTGCTTTGTCCTGTTTCACATGATAGCGACTGCTACAGGCGCTTAATACAACAACAAAACCCAGTAGTGCGGCTTGTTTAAACGTCCTCTTGATCACTTCAATAACATCCTCTTATCTGTGGCTATCGACATGATAATGCCAAACCCGGCCATCAGGGTCACCATGGAGGTGCCGCCGTAACTGATCAGTGGCAATGGCACCCCGACGACAGGAAGCAGGCCCGAAACCATGCCGATATTAACAAAAATATATACGAAAAAGGTCAGTGTCAGTGCGCCGGCCAGCAGTTTACTAAAGGCATCTTGCGCATTCACGGCAACGTATAATCCGCGGCCAATAATAAACAGGTACAGGCTGAGTAAAATCACCACACCCGTCAGCCCGAATTCTTCACTTAACACGGAAAAAATGAAGTCAGTATGACGTTCGGGCAGAAACTCCAGCTGGGACTGCGTACCTTGAAGCCAGCCCTTGCCCTCAATGCCGCCTGAGCCAATGGCAATTTTAGACTGTAT
Source organism: Pseudoalteromonas rubra (assembly GCF_001482385.1). Classification (NCBI taxonomy): domain Bacteria; kingdom Pseudomonadati; phylum Pseudomonadota; class Gammaproteobacteria; order Alteromonadales; family Pseudoalteromonadaceae; genus Pseudoalteromonas; species Pseudoalteromonas rubra. Next base: position 1,558,495 of record NZ_CP013611.1, on the reverse strand, counting down.
GATGTGATAGCCTGAGCCCAGCGGGTCACTTTCAGGGTCCAAAAAGGTCAGCACTCGCTGCTTTTGATAAGCATGCATACCAAAATGCCACAGGGCAAACCCGCCCGGAATGGCCAGCAGAACACCTGAGCCTATCAGCTTCCAGCTGAGTCCGCCGAGAAATAGCACAAAAATCCCCGAGCTGGCGATCAGGATTGAGGTGCCCAGGTCGGGCTGCTCTTTGATAAGCAAAGTTGGCACCAGCACCATGGCAAAGCCAACAATAATATGAATAAAGCGCGGCGGCATATGGTGGCGGCCGATATACCATGCAACCATCATAGGTACGGCGACTTTCATGATTTCGGACGGCTGAAAGCGGGTAATGCCCAGATCCAGCCAGCGCTGCGCACCTTTACTGCTGACCCCGACAAACAACACCGCAATGAGCATCAGCAGGCCGATGGTATACATGGGAAACACCAGCCTCTTTAAAGTGTTGGGAGACAGCTGTGCGACAATGAGCATAGCTGCAAAGGCAGCAAACATACGTTTGCTGTGGCGCACCACCATGTCCATGTCCTGGCCACTGGCACTGTAGACTATGGTGATACTGCCGAGCATCATCGCCAGCATGGCGAGCAGCAGCGGCAGGTCGATATGCAACCGTTGCCAGATAGTGCGTTGTTGATTCAACGGGCTCATTGTCCCTCCGTGTCACTGGGGTAGGTGGCAAAATAATAGTCCATCAGACGCCGGGCAATCGGGGCTGCAATGGCTGAACCACCGCCTTGGTTTTCGACCACAATGGCCACTACAATACGTGGATCGTTATAAGGGGCAAAGCCGGTATAAATGGCGTTGTCCCGGTGTCTTTCCTGTAACTTATCGGCATCGTATTTTTCGCCCTGAGCGATACTGACGATTTGCGCAGTGCCGGTTTTACCGGCTGGATCGTAGGTTGCGCCCTTGAATGCTTTGTGCGCCGTGCCTGTGGTTTTGTATACTGTGTTGTGCATCGCCTCCAGGGCAATTCGCCAGTGATCCGGGTTCTCTAACACCACGGGGGGCTTCTCATCGATGTACATTTGGGTAACTTCATTGTCATGACGGGCAACCTGTGCCAGATGCGGCGGTCTGTGTGCCCCCTTGTTAACCAAAATAGATACTGCGTTGGCGATTTGGATTGGGGTCGCGGTCCAGTAGCCCTGACCGATACCAACCGAAATGGTGTCGCCTGGCCACCAGTTTTCCCTGAAACGCTGACGCTTCCAGTCAGTGGTGGGCATAATGGCAGAGGTCTCTTCATGGATATCTATGCCTGATAAATCACCAAAGCCAAATTGGCTCATAAAGTTACTGATCTTGGTGATCCCCAGCTGGTAAGCAGTATGATAAAAATAGGTATCACACGATTCTTCGATGGCTTTATAGACGTCAACGTGACCATGTCCCCAGCGTTTCCAGTCACGCCAGCGATGGTCAACATTGGGGATCTGGAAAAAACCAGGATCCCAGAGTTTAGTTTGTTCTGTGACCAGCCCTTCTTCCAGAGCGAGAACGGCTAAATGTGGTTTAACTGTCGACGCCGGTGCATAGCGACCCTGCGTGACTCGGTTGATCAGGGGCCTGTCGGGGTTGAGTAATTCACGATATTTTTTACTGCTGATCCCGTGGACAAATAAGTTAGGGTCATAGCTGGGGTTAGAGTACATGGCCAGTACACCGCCATCTTTGGGGTCAAGCACAACAATGGCGCCACGCACACCTTCAAGCGCTTTCTGGGCGATTTGCTGCAGGCCAATATCCATAGTCAGGATTAGATCGTCACCGGGTTGTGGTGGCTCCACGCCCAGGGTACGAATGATACGGCCACGATTGTTGACTTCTACGCGTTGTGAGCCGACCACGCCGTGCAGACGAGACTCATAAAACTTCTCAATGCCCAGTTTGCCGATATCCCGGGTTGCGCGATAGTTGCTGGCATTGCCTTCTGACTCCAGCTCGGCGAGTTCTTTTTTATTCAGTTTGGCGACATACCCCAGCGCGTGAGTGAGGGTATCGCCATAAGGGTAATAGCGTGCCAGTCGGGCCTCAATACTGAAGCCGGGGAACTTGTGCTGATTTACGGAAAACGTGGCCACTTCTTGTTCATTCAGACGACCTTTCAGGATCTGACTTTTAAAGCGACGATTGTGACGAATGTCTTTACGAAATTCTTCGACCTGCTGATCGCTGATGTCGATAAGCTGACGTACCTGCGTGAGCGCGGCTTCGAGATCGTCCACGTCTTCGGGGATGACTTCCAGGTTATAAACCGGGCGGTTTTCGGCCAGAATGATGCCGTTGCGGTCGTAGATCAGCCCACGGTTTGGTGCGACCGGGATGACTTTGATGCGGTTATCGTTGGAGCGGGTCTGGTAGGTTTCGTGCTCTGTGACCTGTAACTTATACACGTTGTGTAGCAGCATACCTATCAGGGTAACCACGAAGACAAAGCCAATAAAGGCGCGACGCGCAAACAGGTTTGCTTCTGCGCTGTGATCGCGGATCGTCGGCCTGTGATTGAGCATAATGGCGATTATTCCCTGTGGTAAGGATGGTTGTTATTCAAACTCCAGCCTCGATAGAGGCTTTCTGCTACCACAATGCGCACCAGTGGGTGAGGTAGTGTCAGGTTGGACAGCGACCATTTTTGCTCTGCGGCGGCGATACATTCCGGCGCTAAGCCTTCTGGTCCGCCAATTAACAAACTGACATCGCGGCCATCAAGTTGCCACTTTTCCATATTGCTGGCGAGCTGGTGTGTGTCCCAGGGCTTACCCGTTACTTCCAGCGTCACGATACGATTCCCTTTGGGAATGGCTGCTAAGGTTTTTTCACCTTCTTGTTGCAAAATACGCTTGATGTCGGCGTTTTTGCCGCGTTTTCCCGCAGAAATTTCGATAAGCTCCAGCGGCATATCCTTGGGGAAACGCCGTTGGTATTCTTTGAAGCCAGTCTCTACCCAACCAGGCATTTTTGTACCGACTGCGATTAGCTGGATCTTCACATTAACCCCAGAGCTTCTCTAGGTCATAGAAGTCACGTGTCTGGTCTTGCATGACGTGAACAATTACATCGCCCAAATCAACCAGTACCCATTCACCTGTATCTTGACCTTCATGGCCTAACGGGGTTTCGCCTGCATGGCGGGCTTCTTTGGCCACATGGTCGGCAATCGACTGCACATGGCGCTTGGAGTTACCAGAGCAAATAACCATGTAATCGGTGACGGAAGAGGTATTTCTTACATCGAGGTGAACGATATCGCGGGCTTTCATGTCATCGACTTTGTCTAATGCAAAATCTAGTAATTGTTTTGAATCCAAATCTCTGTCTCTTTGCTACAAATAAGCGGCAATTGTAACACGGTTAGCAGGGGGGAACTCAAGTCTGTGACTGAGGTTGCCTATCTATCGCCGTTCGGGTTACGCGTTGTCGCTACTGCTTAGGTACAATTGATGTGCCTGAATATACTCTAGGACTGCATTATTCAGCCAAGGTTCAACAGCTTGACGCTGTTTTATCGCATTTCTGATGGTACTGGACGCAGCCTCAAATGGTTGACCGGGCAAAAAATAACACAGGCCAGCGGGCTGTGTGTTGAGTTGCTCGGGTTCGCTACAGCGTGCTTGTTTTAGGTAAGTCTGTAATGCCGCTGATGGGGCGAAGGCATCGCCTGGGCGCTGATACACCACAATATGACATAACGACACGATATCCTGCCAGCGATACCATTTGTCCAGGCTGTTAAACGAGTCCATGCCCATTAAAAACACCAGGGCCTGCTCGGGATACTCAGCTTTGAGTTCTTCCAGTGTGAGCAATGAATACGAGGGGGTATCCCGTTCGAGTTCTCTTTGGTCGATGGTGAATCTGGGGTCGTGCGCGGTGGCCAGATGTAACATGGCCAACCTGTCTTCGGTACTGATGGTTGGGCCCTGTTTGTGCACCGGTACAGCATTGGGGATTATACGCAGCTCGGAAAGTTCGAGCGCAGTCATGCATTGTGTGGCCATATTTATATGACCCAGGTGCACAGGATCAAAGGTGCCGCCGAACACTGCTATCATGCCAGCTCCTCGTAGGGCAGAGAAAAAGGCAGAGACTGGCAAAAGCTCAGGGCAATGTGTGCTAATGCCTGATATGGCGCAACCAGAATGTTACGTTTATAAGCGGAATCGAATTCGGCCAGCAGTACGAGTAATTGTTCCAGCTGCGCGGTGTTCAGTCGATCAAGCGCTTGCTGGGTACTTTGCTGTTGATTTTTCCACACATTGTGTTTTTTGAACGCATCCGGTGTCGGTGTGCCCGCTTGTATTAAGTGTTTAAGGTTGAGCAATAGCTGGGCCTGGTTGTGTAGCGTCCAGGCAATGCTGGCAGGCTCAACATTATCATGGGCCAGTTTATTTAACACTTTAATTAAAGTACGTGGGTTGCCACGCAATAGCCCTTCGTTTAAGTCAAAGATGTCAAACTTAGCCTGATTGAGCAGGCCGCTAAGCAGCTTTTCCTGATCGATGGGCGCATTTTTATACAGCAGAGATAGCTTTTCAAGCTCCTGATGGGTTGCCAGCAGGTTGCCTTCAGTCGCCTGCAGCAGGCTGCGTTTGGCATCATTGTTGAGGTTCAGCTTGAGCCGTTTGCACTCATCGTCGAGCCAGCGTTGCAAATGGTAGCCGGTGAGGGCATAACAGGGGACAAACAAACCTTGCTTATCCAGCGCTTTAAACCAGGCGCTACGCTGAATATCCTGCGAGGCCTTAGCTCCTTTGAGGATTAAAATCACATCCGGATTCGGGTTTGCTGCCAGCTCTTTTAAGATGGCCACGGCCTGGGTGGGTGGTTTCTGCTGATTAAGATCGAATTCAATCAGTGTCTGGGCGCTGAACAGCGACATACTGTTGTACTGATTGACCAGCTCCTGCCAGTCAAAGCCGGGCAGCAGGCTGAATTTTATCACTTCATCAAACCCCTGGCGTTTAGCGACCTGGCGTACGGAGGTAACGCACTGGGCTTCCTGGAAAGGTTCTTCACCAAAGATCAGATAAAACGGATGCAGGCCCTGTTTAAGCTGGCCTGCTAATTGATTGGCATAACAACGCATCAGAGTTGAGATAATTCGCGAATAATACGACGACTGGCAAGTTCACGTAACTCGCTGAGGATGATATCACGCTCCTGTGCTTTACCCAGGGCATTGTCAGGATCATCCTGATAGTTGCGGTACAGTTCAAATTCCTGTTCGACAGGTTCGAACCCAGGGCGCGTGAGGCGATAGCGAACGCTGTAGGCCAGCTCATATTGCGCCACCTGACCGTTTTTGAACAGGCTCAGTGTCTGGCGTTCAAGCGAGTCACGATACAAGTGTAGTTCCACGGCATCCTCGCCATTACCCAGCTTAGGGGAGGGCAACAGCTCAACCTGGGCGCGTCTCAGTGCCTGTTTCAGGTTTGAGTATAGCGCAGACTTACTATCGGCGCCGCTCAGGTACAGCACCCTGAGGTCATCAGGCAGGTAGGAGGCTTTCTTAAGCGCAAAGCCACATCCTGACAGCGCCACACAGGCAAACAACGCCAGCATGAAACCCTGCCAGCGCCTTGTCATACTGAATAAAGGGGTATTCAGCAGGGCAGCCATTAGTTGGCTACCACATTGAACAGTTTACCTGGTACGTAGATTTTCTTACGTATGGTTTTACCCTCGGTAAACTTCAGCACGTTTTCGTCGGCAAATGCCAGTGCTTCAATTTGCTCCTGGGTTGCGTCTGCCGCCACAGTCAGCTTAGTACGCAGTTTACCGTTGACCTGTACCACGATCAGTTTCTCGTCTTCTACCAGGGCTGCGGCGTCAACCTGAGGCCAGCGTGCATCCAGAATGTCGCCTTGCTTACCAAGTTGTTCCCACAGCTCGTGTGACAGGTGAGGTGTGATAGGGGCCAGCATGATGATCATGGCTTCGAGTGCTTCGTTGGCCAGTGCAATGTCCTGGGCGTCTTTTAGTGGTGCTTTGGCCAACTTATTTGACAGCTCCATGATGGCAGCAATGGCGGTGTTGAAAGTCTGACGGCGCTCAACATCATCCGTAACTTTAGCAATTGCTTTGTGGATCTCACGACGCAATGTCTTTTGCGCACTGCTCAGTGCGTTCAGATCCAGCTCAGCTGTGCCTGCGGCTTTAACGTCTACGGCAAATTTCCAGACCCGGCGCAAGAAGCGATGTGCACCTTCTACACCTGAGTCAGACCATTCCAGCGTCTGCTCTGGTGGTGCCGTGAACATCATAAACAAGCGCACGGTATCGGCACCGTATTGCTTGATAACGATTTGCGGGTCGATACCATTGTTCTTTGACTTGGACATCTTGCTCATGCCCGCAGAGAATACCGGCTCACCATCGTCTTTATGCCAGGCTTTAGTGATGCGGCCTTTGTCGTCGGTCTCGGTTTCTACGTCGGTTGGAGAAATCCAGATGTCACCGCCTTTTTCATCTTTGCGGTAGTAAGTTTCAGCCAATACCATGCCCTGACACAGCAGACGCTCGAATGGCTCACTTGAATTTACCAGACCAAAATCACGCAATAGTTTGTGGAAGAAGCGCGCATATAACAGGTGCAGGATCGCGTGCTCAATACCGCCAATGTATTGGTTTACGGGCAGCCAGTAGTTAGCTGCGCCGGGCTCCAACATGCCTTCGTCGTAACGTGGGCTACAGTAGCGCGCGTAGTACCAGGATGACTCCATAAAGGTGTCAAAGGTATCCGTTTCGTGGAATACCTGCTCACCATTAACGGTTGCCTTGGCCCACTCAGGGTCTGATTTAATCGGTGAAGTCACACCGTCCATCACTACGTCTTCTGGCAGACGCACTGGCAGCATGTCTTCACTGGCAGCCAGTTCGCTGCCATCAGCTTTATTCAGCATTGGGATTGGTGAACCCCAGTAACGCTGACGGCTCACACCCCAGTCACGCAGACGGAAGTTCACTTTGCGCTTACCTGCATTCATACCTTCCAGCTTTTCAGCGATGGCATTGAAGGCTTCTTCAAAGCTCAGACCATCGAACTCGCCAGAGTTGATCAACACGCCTTTTTCGGTAAACGCGGCTTCACTTAATTCCGCTTGCAGGTCGCTGTCGGCAGCCGGGGCAATTACTTGTTTGATTTCCAGGCCGTAGGCGCTGGCAAATTCGTAGTCGCGCTGATCGTGACCTGGTACGGCCATTACGGCACCTGAGCCGTAATCCATCAGAACAAAGTTAGCAACCCAGATAGGGACTTGCTTACCGGTGAGCGGGTGGATAGCGTAGAAACCGGTCGCGATGCCTTTTTTATCCATGGTGGCCATGTCGGCTTCAGCAACTTTGGTATTTTTGCATTCTTCAACAAACGCGGCGATATCAGCGTTGTTTTGCGCTGCTTCCTGGGCAATCGGGTGTCCGGCAGCCACAGCAACGTATGTCACGCCCATAAAGGTATCTGGGCGTGTGGTGTAAACGGTGAACTGCTCATTGTTGTCGGCGCGTTTAAAGTCAATTTCCAGACCTTCAGAGCGACCGATCCAGTTGCGCTGCATGGTTTTTACTTGCTCAGGCCAGTGTTCAAGCTGGTCAAGATCGTCCAGTAGTTCCTGCGCATAGTCGGTGATTTTAATAAACCACTGTGGAATTTCTTTTTGCTCAACGATGGCACCTGAACGCCAGCCGCGACCATCGATAACCTGCTCGTTGGCCAGTACTGTCTGGTCAACCGGGTCCCAGTTTACCGTTGACATTTTTTTGTAAACTAAGCCTTTTTCGTACAGTTTTGTGAAGAACCATTGTTCCCACTTGTAGTAGTCCGGGTGACAGGTAGCGATTTCACGATCCCAGTCATAACCGAAGCCAAGCAACTTTAATTGATTACGCATGTAATCAATGTTCTCGTAAGTCCACTTAGCTGGTGCCGTGTTGTTCTTGATGGCGGCATTTTCCGCAGGCAGGCCGAATGCGTCCCAACCCATAGGTTGCATCACATTTTTGCCCTGGAGTCGTTGGAAACGCGAGACCACATCACCGATGGTGTAGTTACGAACGTGACCCATGTGGAGACGACCACTTGGGTAAGGGAACATGGACAGACAGTAGTATTTTTCTTTTGATTCGTCTTCAACAACTTTGAAGCTGTTATTTTGTTCCCAATGGGACTGAACTTTAGGTTCGATTTCTTGCGGGTTGTATTGCTCTTGCATTGACGTTTCCAGACTTCTTGCAAACTAATTAGAAAATTGCCGATAGCATACCCGAAAAAACGCGCTGATCACAGCGCTTCAAAGCGGAATTATGAGCGCAAATTAGTGCAGTGATGGTGATTTGTTTCAGGACTGTGACGTTAGCTGAACTATACTGACTAGTAGACACTGAAAATAGGCTGCGAAATAGCGTGAGTCGGGAGGCAAACATGGCGGATTACAAGCGCTGGCTGGATGACTTTTCATTATGGCTGAAAGACGTTAAAGAGCACGAGCTAAAAAAATTGCTCAGGGAGTTTATGGATGCCCAGGAGGCGGTTAAGCAGCTGTCAAAAGACAAGCTGGCGGATTATCGTTATTTTCTCAAGCGTGACCTGGCGCATCTGAGCGAACACAAAGACCATTACGATGATGTGGCCTGGGAAGAGCTTAAAGCCAGCGTAATGTATGAATTGGCCCAATTGGAAGATCGAACTCAGCTCGAATGGCAGGCATTAGTGCAGGACTTTCAACACGATGGCATTTACAAACAAGGGGAATGGATAGCATTGGGGCAATTAGTGTGTAAAAATTGCGGCCATAAAACGAATGTCTATTATGCGTTGGAAATTCCGTCGTGCAGCGAATGTGGGCACGGTGAGTTTGCTCGTAAGGCACTTACCCCTTAATCACAGCCCCGCACGCGGATGTCGTGCGGCCGGCCAAGAGAAAGAAGTTAGGAATGACGAAAACCATTAAGCCTTTGAGCAGCGAACAGCTGGCTCCCAGTGTGTCTTTGCCACACATCTCCACGTGCATGCAAAACCCCTATCCGGATCCTTTACCTTTTATCGGTCAGAATCGGGCGCAAAGTGCGCTGGATTTTGCCCTGGGTATGGAGCTGCCCGGCTACAACGTGTTTGTCATGGGCGAAGCGGCGACGGGTCGATTCACTATGGTGAAGGATAAACTCGAAGCACATTGTAAAACTCGCCCGACCCCCAAAGAGTGGTTGTATGTCAATAATTACGACGACCACAGAGAGCCCATTGCCTTGTTTATGCAGGCAGGTGAAAGCAAGGTACTGGCTGACGACATTGATTCTTTCCTTGATGAAGTTGTGGATACGTTTCCGGCAGCATTTGATAACCCAGGTTATCAGCGCAAGAAAAAGTCGCTCGACAGGGACTTTGACAACAAATATAACGCGGCCCTGAGTGCGGTAGAAGAACTGGCCGCAAAGAAAAGCGTCGCGATGATGGAAGAAAAAGGGGTGGTGAGTTTTGCCCCTGTGGTAGATGGTAAAGCGCTTGATGATGCCGAATTTATGGCACTGGAAGAGGCGGTTCAGGAACACTTTTTCGATGCCATTGAAAAGCTCGAAGATTGCCTGATTGAGGCTTTGATTGAGCTACCGCGCTGGAAGCGGGAATCGTCTGAAAAGCTCCGAGAGCTAAAGAAAACCACCATTGAGCTGGCGACCAAACCTCTGCTGAAGGCGCTGGAGCACAAGTATGCCAGCCACATTGGCGTGATCCGCTACCTTAAAGACTTGCGGGTAGAAATTGTCGATGCCGTGCTCGACTGGCTCGATGACGACAGTTCGTCAGAAGAGAGTAAAGACGATTTTGACGCCAAGGGCATGTTGAGCGACTTCTTCGCACCTAATATTCTGGTGGAGTTTAAAGAAGGGCAGGCCGCGCCTGTGGTATATGAGCCCAACCCGACCTTTGGCAACATTTTTGGCAAAATTGAGTATGCCAACGCCCATGGTACTTTGATCACCAGTTATCGCTCTATTCAGCCGGGTGCGTTGCACCGCGCCAACGGCGGTTACCTGATCATGGACGCTGACAAAGTGCTGGCCAATGCGCAGGTCTGGGATGGACTTAAACTGTCTTTAAAAACGCACCAGATTAAAAATGATTTGCCCTATCAGGACAGCTCGGTGGGGAGCAGCTTTACCCTGAAACCTCAGTTGATCCCGCTGGATGTGAAGATCATCCTGCTGGGCTCGCGTGATTTGTATTACACCATTGGTGAGTACGATGAAGAATTTGGTGAATTGTTTCGGGTACTGGCCGATTTTGACTACTATCTGCCGGATAGTGACCGACTTCAGTATCAGTTTGTCACTAAGGTGCAGGAGTACTGTGAACAGACTCTGAAGTGCGCGTTAACCGGTGAGGCGCTGGCGCGTTTATTGAAGTTTAGTTATCGTCAGGCTGAGCATCAGAACAAGCTGTCGGCGCGGTTTGCGGACGTGCTGGAGCTGGTGGCAGAGGCAAGCTACTACGCCAAACAGGACGGGCTTAGCGAAATCGATGCGCCACATATCGATGAAGCTATTGTCGGCAAACAGTATCGCACCGGTCAGTTGAGTGAGAATATGCTCAGCGACATTGAAGAGGGTCATACGCTCATCGCCACAGATGGTGAGGCCGTGGGTAAAGTGAACGGCCTGACGGTGCTGCACATTGGCGATACGGCTTTTGGTACACCAGCACGTATTACCGCAACTGTGTATGCAGGTGCTGATGGGGTGATAGACGTTGAGCGTGAAGCGGAGCTGGGCAAGTCAATCCACTCTAAAGGGGTAATGTTGCTGACCGGTTACCTGGGTAACAAGTACGCGCAGAGCTTTAGCCTGACACTCAGTGCTAATATTGCCATTGAACAAAGTTATGGCTTTATTGACGGCGACAGTGCGTCTCTGGCCGAGCTATGTGGCTTACTGTCTGCCATTACTCAGCTGCCAATTGATCAGTCTCTGGCTCTGACGGGGTCGATTAACCAGCATGGTGAGGTGCAAGCCGTTGGCGGGGTAAATGAAAAGATCGAAGGCTTCTTTAAGCTGTGTAAAATGCGTGGTCTGACCGGGCGTCAGGGCGTGATCATTCCTCGTTCCAACCTGATCAACCTGGTACTGGATGACGAAGTGCTGACTGCAGCGCAGCAAGGCCGGTTCCATATTTTCGCGGTCGCGACAGTCGACGAGGCACTGTCTTTGCTGATGCAACGTGAAGCGGGAGTGTTGGTGAATGGCCAGTATCCGGAACAAAGTATCAATGCATTGGCACTGGCCCGCCTTGCGCAAATTGCCGACGTGGTGAATGGCGATGATAAAGACGCAGAGAGCGACCCGTCAACCGAACAAGAAAAAGATCATTCATAATTTAGGTAGTCACTATGTCAACAACCAATATTGTTCTCGTCCTGGTCATCGTCGTGCTGGGATGGCTCATTTTTAAAAACGGTAAACAGCAAAAACAGGCGGCAGCAGGTAATCGTATTGAAGCCGCTGAGTTTTTGGCGCAAAACGGCCAAAAGCCGGGGGTCACGACCACTCAATCAGGCCTGCAATATGAAGTAATGAGCAAAGGGGACGGGAATGTTCACCCTGGCCCGGCAGATAAAGTGACCGTGCATTATCATGGTACTTTGCTGGATGGTTCCGTGTTTGACAGCTCAGTGGTGCGCGGAGAGTCAATTAGCTTTGGTCTGAATCAGGTGATAGCGGGCTGGACAGAGGGCGTTCAGTTAATGACTGTGGGTGATAAGTACCGTTTCTTCATCGGACCTGATCTTGGTTATGGTGACAGAGCTGCCGGGAAAATAGCACCGGGGTCACTGCTGATTTTTGAAGTTGAGTTGCTTGCTATTGAATAATAAAATGTCCCTTTATCCAATACCATAAGTAAATAGGGACTTTAAGATGAAAGCATTGAAAGTGTGCACATTCGCATTATTTAGCGGACTTTTGAGCCAACCGGCAGCGATGGCATGGGACAGTACCATAGACACCACAATATCGAAGGTTACTTCAACGTATGATGGAGGCTTTTATATTGAAACACCGGCTAACTTGTGTACCTCCACAGATGATGGAAGGGCTCGAAAAGTGGCTAGTATATCTGCGCAAACCAAAATAAACGGTAAATCAGCGAGTGAGCTGGGAGTCAGCTCTCTGTTATCACTGTCCCTGACAGCGTTAGCTGCCAATAAACCAGTACGCGTTTATGTGAATAATGGTGGGTGGGCATGTGTACTAGGTGCCATTAAAATTCATAAATAAAAAAATGCGTGGGCCGCAGCGGCTCACGCATTTTTTACAGTATTACGCCCAGCCGTCGTAGCGCTTACGTCGCGACAATACCAGGGTTAATATCACGCCAATCAGAATGCCCGCAATGGCAATACCGCCACCATAGCTCAATAGCATATGTTGTTCTGTTTGTGCTTTGTTTTTACTTGCCTCTACCTGAGCTTCAAGTGCCTGCTCTAATTCAGCGATGTTGTTTTTCAGCGCCTCATTATCTTGTTGTAGCTGCAGATTAGCTTGCTCCAGTTGTGGGATTTGGCTTTGTAATGTATTGAGTTCATTGCTGCTATCGCTGAGTGCCAGGTTGGCACTGTCGAGTCGTTGGCGCAACCCCGGCTCGGATGTAACGAATTGGCTTTCTACCCACCCTTCGCGTGCTTTGTCATCCCTGATCTGAATGAAGTTGTCTTGCTCTGCATTGAGGATGGTGATTGGGCTTCCCGCTTCAACAGAGCCCAAAATGCGATAATTCTTGCCCGGTCCGGTGTGCATGAATAAGTATAAATCGTCGACAATATAGCCATTATTGTCAGTTGCTGACTGCGCCTCTGTGGGGTCATTTTGCAGCTCGGTTTGCTCCGCCATTGCGCTCAATGAGAGCACAGACAGCAGCAGCGGCAAAGCGATATTTTTCAGCATTTGCAGGCCTTAAATATTGATATCGTTATAAAGTTAACAAAATAGTAGGGATTTCCCGGCGCAAAGGCAAGGGGCAGGTATTGCAGGAAAATAGTGAGCCGTTGGTTTTTAGGTCCCTTATGAGGGTGTTTACGGTGAAGATAGATGTACAGGTTTACACCTGTAATTGACGAAACCGGTTGGGATTGGTGGTGATAATGCGCTAATAATTACTAAAAGGTTTGCAAAGTGCGGACCCTTTGTATATTTTGAAGGTTCGAATATTACATAGGTAAATCACACCCCTGATGGACACTGAGATAGAACTGAAATTTTTGGTTTCAGACAATGAAGTTCCGCTGATCCCAGCCCTTATTACCCAGTTTGCTAAAAAAGTCAGCAACAAGCCCGCTAAAAATCTGAAAAATGCCTACTTCGATACCCCCAGCCGGGAGTTACGTGCATTAGACATAGGTTTACGCACTCGCTGCAACGATGACGACTGCGAGCAGACGATTAAGCTTGCGGGAGAAGTGGTTGGTGGGTTGCATCAGCGTCCAGAATACAATCTACCCATTCAGGGCAGTCGACCTGATATTCATGCTTTTGACAGCAACATTTGGCCTATGGGTGTGCAGCTGGAGTCAATCGCCAGCAATTTGTTTCCGATCTTTAGTACCAACTTTATTCGCCGTACCTGGCTGATTGAAACTGAAGCTGGTAGTGAGATTGAGGTGGTACTGGACAAAGGCGAGATCAGTGCACAGGGCGCTGTTGAGCCTATCTCTGAGCTCGAAATTGAATTGATTGACGGCGACAGAGATGATTTATTTCTGCTGGCCGATCATTTGTTACAGCATATTGGGCTCAGACTCGGATTATACTCCAAGGCGGCAAGAGGCTACCGTATCGCCGATGATAAACCGCTCAAGGCAAATAAAACCCTGGGGGTGATTAAGCTGCCTCGAGGCTGCTCACAAGAGCAAGCGCTGGTCGCAACCCTAAACCATGGTATTCAGTTTGTTCAGAAGCACGAGCAGTGCTATCTGGATGCGCCGAGTCTCAAAACGCTGAAGCGTGTCATTGATGGCGTCAGTCTGATCCGCCATGCATTCTGGTTGTTTGAGGAATTTGTTGATAAGTCATCAACAGAATCGTTGCGCAAAGAACTGAAGTGGCTATTGTCAGAGCTCGGTTGGGTGGAAAATGCCATTCACCTTAAAACTTATACTTCAAAGCGACATGCCTATTACAAGCGGATCTCCAATGCCCCTGAGTTGGCTCAGGTCATTGCCGATATGAAAGATGTACAGCCAACCGTAACAGACATAGAAGATCTGTTCCACTGTTCCCGGTACAATCGTTTGATCCTGGCACTGACTCGCTGGTTGCTGGATAAATCGTGGCGTAAAAACTGGGACCAGAACGCTATCACGGCTGCGCAAAGTCCGGTCGAGACATTGGCCAAGCGCGCCTACGACCATGACTGGAACAAGTTAACGACGCTTTATCCGGCTGATCGGACAATGACAGTGAAAGAGTACCTGGAATGCCGTCAGCCGCTGGAAAACATGCTGTTAAGTGGTCACTGCCTGGGGAAATTATACGACAAAGAAACCCGTCAGGCGTTCAGAGCCCCGTGGGTTGATATTGTCTATGGTATTTATGAGTTAGAAACGCTGTTTTATCTTCGCAAGTTGTGTGAAGGCCAGCCCAATGAGGCATTGCAGGATATTCTGGTGTGGCTGCAACAAAAGGCCGATTTTCTGGTCAGTGCGATGGAGCAAAGCCGTCAGGCTTCATTAAACAGTGAACCCTACTGGTAATACACTTCGCCTGGCATGTCACGGCATGCTGCTGTGGCTGGTCTGCTTTGCGGCTTCTGGCCACAGTGCACAGCGCCAGGCACACTGGCAACCCTGGTATCACTCCTCTTTGTTTTCTATCAACTATCAGAAGCCACCCGATCACCCTTTGAGGATCCGTGTCACCGGAAAATGGTCGGGCGTCAGTGCAAAATCGGTGATCAACCTGCTCCACGATACCACCCGCGTTTCTGAATGGGTTAAGTACGTCAGCGCGGTCACAATTTTGTCTCGTCCTGCGCCAAATCAGACGCTGGTTTTGACCCACTTTGATTTGCCCTGGCCACTGCGCAAGCGGGATATGGTGACGCATGCTTGTTTATTGCAAAAGTCCTCTGCCAGTTATGTGCTCAAGATACGTTCAGTCGATGAGTACCCGCCTGAGCCGGGAGTGACCCGCATTGAACCTGTCATAGTGCAATGGGTTCTGACGGAACGAGACAATGCCGTTGCGATAGACTACCAGATCTCGGCAGATATTCAGGGCGATGCGCCGCAGTGGTTTGTCGACAAAGTGGCGCTGCGCAATACACGCATGTCGTTTAACGCACTGCATGCTTTGTTACCGGGGCCGATACACAACGCAGAGAGCTGGGCCATTACGCCTGCAAATACCTGCCCGTTCGAATGATCATCACTCAATCATCGTCTACACTAAAATCAAACTAGCCTGACTTGTTTGCTGTTATGCTTAATATCGATGAAAAAACGCTGGCGGAGTTACGCTCCGGTTTTAATCTGCCTGCAAAGCCTGAGGTTCTGGAACACATTCAGAATGAACTCAATAGTGAAGAGCCTGAGTTAAATCGCGTTGCGGACATCATTTCACAAGATGTCGCAACATCGGCCGCGGTGCTAAAAGTGATTAATTCTCCGGCCTATGGGATGTCCAGGACGGTGTCTGACATTAAACAGGCGGTGATGTTTCTGGGGCTCAATAGCATCACACAGATTGTTACCGGGTACTTATTGAAAGAAGCGTTCGATCAGAGTCTTTGCTGTATTTCCTTAGAGCGCTTCTGGGACAATGCCATTGATATTTCTCAGATAGCCATGCTAATTGGTAAACGGGTGCGCGCGAACGTCCCTATTGAGAACTTGCAGTTGCTAGGTTTGTTTCATGATGCCGGAATACCGGCCATGGCGATGCGTTATGACAACTACAAAGAGGTTATGACACGCGCCATTCAGCGGCCCGAATATACTCTGGCGCACTATGAGGAGGAGCTGTATCCGACCAATCACGCAGTGGTGGGTTACTATCTTGCGAGCTCCTGGAATATTCCCAAATCCATGTGTCAGATTATCTTACGCCATCATGATCCGCAGTACCTGGAAGAAGCGCGTGATGAGAGCGAACAACAGGCCTTTGCTATTCTTAAACTGGCAGAAAACCTCGCGTTCGAAGGTAAGTATTTTCGCAATTGTGCCGACTGGCATGCATTTAAAGATAAAATAATGATTGTCTTAAATATTCATGATGATGATTATGTGGATATTAAAGAAGATATTGAAGAGTTTCTGATTTCTGGGAATTAATTATTTCGAATTGCAAAACAAAAGGCGCCCTAAGGCGCCTTATCTGTAAATCTGAGTTTACAATTATAGACCAGCAGCTGCTTTAAGCGCTTCTGCTTTGTCTGTTGCTTCCCACGGGAATTCATTACGGCCGAAGTGACCGTATGCCGCAGTTGGCTGATAGATTGGACGTTCAAGGTCCAGCATAGTGATCAGGCCATAAGGGCGCAGGTCGAAGTGATCGCGGATCAATTCGATCAGACGTGCTTCTTCTAGTTTACCTGTGCCGAAGGTTTCAACACTGATAGACGTTGGCTCAGCAACACCAATTGCGTAAGACACCTGGATTTCACATTTGTCCGCAAGGCCTGCTGCGACAATGTTCTTAGCAACATAACGTGCTGCGTAAGCGGCTGAACGGTCAACTTTTGATGGATCTTTACCTGAGAATGCACCACCACCGTGACGTGCCATACCACCGTATGTATCTACGATGATTTTACGACCAGTCAGACCACAGTCACCCATTGGACCACCGATAACGAAACGGCCAGTTGGGTTGATGAAGAACTTAGTTGCTTCAGTGATAAGCTCAGCGGGTAGTACTGGCTTGATGATGGTTTCCATCACCGCTTCAACCAGATCATCCTGAGAAACTGAATCACAGTGCTGCGTTGACAGAACAACCGCGTCAATGCCCACTGCTTTGCCGTTTTCATAGGCAAATGTTACCTGTGATTTAGCGTCTGGACGCAACCAAGGCAGAGTACCATCTTTACGCACCTGTGCCTGACGTTGAACCAGACGGTGTGAGTAAGTGATTGGTGCCGGCATTAATACGTCAGTTTCGTTACAGGCATAACCAAACATTAGACCCTGGTCACCCGCACCTTGCTCTTCAGGACGAGTACGGTCAACACCCTGGTTGATGTCTGGTGATTGTTTACCAATGGTGTTCAGAATTGCACACGAGTCGGCGTCAAAACCCATATCTGAATGAGTGTAGCCAATTTCGCGTACCGTTTTACGCGTTAATTCTTCAATATCAACCCAGGCGCTAGTGGTGATTTCACCACCGACCATCACCATGCCGGTTTTTACGTAAGTTTCACACGCAACACGTGCTTTTGGATCTTGCTCAAGGATAGCATCTAGTACCGCATCAGAGATCTGATCGGCGATTTTATCCGGATGACCCTCAGAAACAGATTCAGAAGTAAATAAATGTTTTGCCATTGTATTTATGCTCACAAATATTGCGCTTCACAAACAACAGGAATAGCGCGAAAAAATCAGAGCGACATATTATCGAAAACCCGCTCGGCTGCATAGCTTTTTTACGCCTAGACGTCTAATTTTAAACCTTTGCGAAAAACGCAGTAAAAAAGTCCCCAATGACGCTAAGATTTCATTGATTTTTAATTGCAGTGGTTACCCTAATAGGTAAGAATGGGGACCAATTTTCTAATCGAGTTACCTGCATTTCGGCGTGTCATGCATTGAATTGCCACATATTAAGGTAAACGTGACAACGTCGCCACACGGGTATATTAGGTACAGATTTGCCACTCAAATGACAAAAAAAGTAGGAGACTTCATGCCATCTCGCAAAGAACTTGCAAATGCCATACGCGTTCTGTCCATGGACGCAGTTCAAAAGGCCAAATCCGGTCACCCGGGTGCCCCTATGGGTATGGCCGATATCGCAGAGGTATTGTGGCGCGATTATTTAAAGCACAACCCAAATAACCCAGATTGGGTCGATCGTGACCGCTTTGTATTATCAAATGGCCATGGCTCCATGCTCATTTATTCTCTGTTGCATTTGTCTGGTTATGATCTGTCGATCGATGAACTGAAAAACTTCCGCCAAATGCATTCCAAAACTCCAGGCCACCCTGAGTATGGTTATGCTCCAGGTATCGAAACCACGACTGGACCACTGGGCCAGGGTATCACCAATGCGGTAGGTATGGCGATTGCCGAAAAAGCACTGGCAGCACAGTTTAACCGTGATGAATACGACATCGTGAATCACTACACGTATGCCTTTTTGGGCGATGGCTGTTTGATGGAAGGTATTTCGCACGAGGCGTGTTCTTTGGCTGGTACTCTGGGCCTGGGCAAGCTCATCGCATTTTGGGATGACAACGGCATCTCTATTGACGGTGAAGTGGAAGGCTGGTTTAGCGACGATACACCAAAGCGTTTCGAAGCATATGGCTGGCATGTGATTGCAGATGTAGACGGTCATGACAGTGAGGCGATCACGGCTGCTATTGAAGCGGCGCGCGCTGAATCAGATAAGCCAACCCTGATCTGCTGCAAGACAGTCATTGGTTACGGCTCACCAAACAAGTCGGGTAGCCATGATTGTCACGGTGCACCTCTGGGGGATGACGAGATTAAAGCGGCTCGCGAATTCCTGGGCTGGGAGCACGAAGCGTTTGACATTCCTGAGTCTGTTTACGCAAAGTGGGATGCTGCGGCGCACGGTCAACAAATTCAGAGCGAATGGCTGGTTAAATTCACTGAGTACCAGATGCATTACCCTGAGCTGGCGGCAGAGTTTGAACGTCGCACCAAAGGTGAGTTACCTGTAGACTGGGCACAGAAAAGTGCAGAGTACATTGCACAGTTACAGGCTAATCCAGCCAATCCGGCAACTCGTAAAGCGTCACAAAATGCATTGAATGCGTTTGGTCCATTGCTACCTGAATTTATGGGTGGTTCTGCGGACCTGGCGGGTTCAAACCTGACGTTATGGGAAGGCTCTAAAGGTCTAACCGCTGACGATGCGTCAGGCAACTACATCTTCTATGGTGTACGTGAATTCGGCATGTCAGCCATCATGAATGGTATTGCACTGCACAAAGGCTTCATTCCTTATGGTGCGACCTTCCTGATGTTTATGGAATATGCGCGTAACGCAGTTCGTATGGCTGCATTGATGAAACAACCGAGCATTTTCGTTTACACCCATGATTCAATCGGTCTTGGCGAAGATGGCCCTACACACCAGCCGGTCGAGCAGCTTGCGAGCATGCGTATGACTCCAAACCTGATTAACTGGCGTCCGTGTGACCAGGTTGAATCTGCGGTTGCCTGGCAGCAAGCTATTGAACGTAAGGATGGTCCTACGTCACTGGTATTTACCCGTCAGGGGCTTGAGCAACAGGCGCGTAGCGACGAGCAGGTAGCAGCCATTAAGCAAGGTGGCTATGTACTGAGTTGTGATGGTGAGCCAGAGCTTATTCTGATTGCAACTGGTTCAGAAGTTCAGCTGGCTGTAGAAGCGGCTGCACAGCTTCGCGACAGTGGTAAGCGTGTACGTGTTGTATCTATGCCATCTACCGATGCGTTCGATGCACAATCTGCTGAGTACAAAGAGTCAGTATTGCCAGCTGCCGTGACACGTCGTGTTGCGATTGAAGCAGGTATAGAAGACTACTGGTATAAGTATGTAGGCCTGAATGGCGCAGTAGTAGGCATGAGCACTTTTGGTGAGTCAGCGCCTGCGGCTGAGCTGTTCAAGCACTTTGGCTTTACGGTTGAGAATGTGGTTGCTAAGGCGAATGCCTTGTTCAATTAAGCTCAAACGCTAATATTGAAAAAGCCGTTTAAGGAAACTTAAGCGGCTTTTTTGTGCCTGGTGAAAGATCTGGATAACGGTTCACATGATGGCTGACAGTCTTTTTATCATCTAGAGTGATTGCGTGTCAGGATATGTGACAGTACCCATCCTGGGAGGTGCTAAACAATCTAAGAGTCATTTTGCTGAAAAAATTTACACGGGTATTGGGAATATTTTTGGCACCTCTCATGCCTGTGCTCGTAGTCAAGGCGGCCATTCACAGTTATGAGAAAAGCCATGGCTATGGATCAACTTACAATGAAGGTAATCGAGCGTTTTCAATCTTGCGCTTAGGGTGGAGAGTTTACGCTGGGCTGGCTGTACAGCACTGGACAAAGACCTGTGGTGAGAGATGAAGTCAGCGCGAGAGTGTAACCAAACCATTGGTACAAAAGGGCGATAATTAGGCTGCTGTAGTTTAGTCATACTGGTTAACTGATACTGTCATTTCCGGAGTGCTCCTCGTTAATCTATGTAGGTGTCTGAGCCACAGATAACCGCTAATCCATTATTCAAACTACGCTCACGACAGGCCTCGCAGGCTTGGGACTTATATTCAGTGCTGAAGAACCAGTTACTTCCAGGTATATTTCTGAGTAACACATTTACTTATGTCGATAGATATGCTGTGAGCAATTTAATCTTGTAGGTAGTGCCCATTGGGAGAGTGAAACAGTGGTCTTACCTTTGTTATATTTAAATTATAAATAAAAGATATATTTTTAATTTTTTTCTGTTTTTATTTTGATTGTGATTTTCTGTTAATAATTCCTGCCTTTAACTTTGTTAAATTATTAAATGTGGAAATAGTAATTGAGAACTCGCGCGATAAATGGATAATGCGCTCGAATTTAACGAAAAAGGAGTTGCTTCTCATTATTAAGAAGTAATTATATAAAATAATTATGAAGTTTTTTAAATTTTTATTTTTTCTGTCTGCGTTAGTTAGCAACATGGTTGCTGCCTTCGAACTAAAAACGCACATGTATGTTGGTAAAGAGGTCATCAATGACTTACGTGACCATAAAGTATCAATCCCCCCTTATGGTGACTTTGCTGTAAATAAAGATTTAGCAAGTGCTATTCTGGCAAATCAAAACTTGTACTTACTGGGTACAAATGGTCCCGATGTTTTACCTGACTTTATTGGCGGACAAGTCACTGTTCATGCAGGCACCGGTTGGAATAGTAACCAGTGGTTAACCTATTTGTCGACAAAGCCAGATGGCATATCTTCCTCCGAATGGAGCGCGTTTTATTCAGGGTATTTAAGCCATGCCGCCAGCGATGTGTTTGCCCATACTTATGTTAACTCTTACGCGGGTGATGCGTTTGATCTGGGTGACTCTGATGCATTTGCTGTAGAGATAAGACATAAATTACTAGAAATGTATATTTCTAAGTATCAACCTTACAGCTTACAGGCAAGCAGTGTGCTTAATGTGTCGTCCAATCAAATAAAGGCAATTAAAGAGAAATTGCTGGATAACGATGGTGTGTCAGCTCAATATAAAAAGTCAACGTTTTCAAAACACCTTCAAAGTATGAAAGCATTTGAAGATGAAGCGGCTGAGCAAGCTAAGCCTCTTGGTATTTTAAAACGGACACTAGAGAGTTGGATCAATATCTCGAAGCAGCGGCAAAAATATTACAATGATCTGATTGCCGCGTATGAAAAGGGGGGCGCCGAGCGCGAAGAGCAGCAAAGAAATATCTCAAGACTTGAAGAAGAAATAAAAGAACTTAACCGGGGGAACATAGGTAACTATGTGGTATGTGAACTCTTACCATTCTCTCCATCTGCTTTTTGTCCTTCTTTCGATGACCCATTTAGGAATTGTAAGGATGCTGATGAATATCGTAAAGAGCAGGAAAGGAAAGGGTTGTGTTTGTGGAGTGACGATCATGCAAGACGTATAGTTGATGAATTAAAAAAGAAAGAGGACGAATTAGCACGATTAAAATCTGAACTTAAATCTATCTGGGACAGTAATCCTGAGCTTAAAAAAACAGCTAAGGCGCTGGGTATCAAAGAACTGTCAAAGAATGAAGCTGTACAGGCACTTGCTTTGGTTACGACCGCATTAGCCCTTGGCTATGAGTTAGATGTAAAAGCAATTGCGTTGGATGCCGCCTATTCACAGTTTTTTAAGTATTCAGTAGAAAAAGCAGGTGAGGCATACATTAGCGCTAATATCAGTACGGCAAAACTAATCGCGGATGGTAAAAATTATACAGTTAGTGCTAAGCCAATTACAGAATGGCTGGCTTGTTACGGTCCTATTTATACGGGCGATCCAATAGGAACTGTTACTCCTCACATGTGTGATGCGGCTAAGAAGCTTAAAAATTTACAGAGCCAATTATCAGAATCTCTAAAAGACCTAGCTAAAGACCATAATGGTTTGGCAAGTATTTACTCTCAGTATAATCAGATAAAAAAGGATATTAACGCGTTATCTGAAAGGATTGGTAAGCATGTCGTTAAAGAAATTCTCAATGACGATCAGGAAAAAATGCTTCGCTGGATTAGCAATCCGCCTTCCGATGATGTGATTAATAATGCTTTCAAAATGGATGGATTAAATAAGAAGCTACTTCTAATTCCAGATGTTTCTGAAAGAATAAAAGGGGACATGCATTTAAAAAATGGGAAATTCAGTCCTCAAGAGTTTGCGCCTGTTTACAACGCAATTCAGCTCTCTAAGTTAGCACTGTTAGGTAAAAGTGAGCTTAATCGTCTCGCCCGTAAAGCTGGGGTTGATATTCGCCATGTTCCAAATAGTAATATTATGCTTGGTTGGATAGCGTCTTTAGACGGTAATCATGCTTGGATGGAAAGATCGCCGAAGTTGCCTAGACAGCATGGTCATGAGGATCAAAAGCGAGACTATGAACGTCAGTATAGCGTGAGGCCATTCTATTTTTGGGGTGCGGAAGCGGCCAGAGATCAAATTTTCTTAAGAATATTTAAGGGTCCGTTGGCGCCTGGTTTAGTTGCGGCAGATACAATTGGTGAGAGCAATATCCTGCCTGATTACTATAAAATAAGAAATTGCCATGAAAGCGCATTTCAGTTGGACCAGACACACTTTGAGCGATGTTTACCCATTGCAGCCTGGTTAATACCAATACTTTCTGTAATAAACTAACCAAAGTAAAAGTGAGGATATAGATCCAGTTAGTGATGGCTATGCTTAACCTGACTGGGTCTATTGCTGGGCTTCACCTCGCTTTCACCTCAATGATACTGTCTACATGCAGGTGGTGTAATTCGGAGTCACGAAATTAGTGAGGTGGCTGAATTAGTGTAATCAGACTGCCTTGCAAGTTGTCGCCTCTTTGTGCTTACAGGAATCGCAGAGGCATTTGGGCTGGCAATGACTGCATGGAGCATCTAGACATATCTTATCGCCAGGTTGATAAGATAGACTGCCATATACCAGGCATTTTGTTGTTAAAACCGATAGCCTAAATTAAAGTTTGCAGTAGACTTTGACTGGCTTCTGTTAAACCAATCGGCGTGATGTTGAGTGACCTCAAGCGTACCAAATAGGTTGCGTGTGAAAGTATACTCAAGCGCTAGACTGACACCGTAGTTTTTACCATCACTGTTGATGGGGTCCGTTTTACATTTTGTTTTGCAAGTGCTGGAGTTTGGGATGTAATAACGACCGTCAATGTCCAATGTCGCCGTCCTGATAGAACACGCTACCATATAGCAAAAGCTCCGGGGTCAGGCGATAGCCACTAATCAACGCCACATCGATGGCGTTTTTATCAAATTCCCAGTGAGCGTTATTATACGCGGTACCGCCGATATAATTGCCTGCTTCAACTCCAGAGTCATCACCACTGACATAGCTGATACTCACGGCATGGGAGACATCGCCGCTGCTGGCCTCTTCTCTGCTTTTGCCGTAAAACTGGTATTTCAGACTGTATTTTCCTTCTCCTCCGGCTGCCCAGCCTAATTCGAAACCGTTGCCCAAAGACAGCTCTGCTGCAGCGCGTAAATGCGAATCATCAGTCACGTATTCGGTGGTGTTCAGCGGGATGACATTAAGGGTATCTGTGCTCAAAGACAGACTGAGGTGAAAAGGGGATTTATTTACCTCCGGGCTTGCAAAACGCGCTGTGCTATTGACAGATTCAGGGCTGGAGTAGCAGCCACCCAGTAAAGTAGAAAGTGCAATTAGAGACAGTGTTTTTTTCATTATTTTTACTCCGTTAAAAACCGCGTAAGTGTGCAGGATTGTCCCCTAAATTAAAACTGTTGACGGAGTGGTTACGATGGGCCTGTATGTCCTGATCAGAAAAGCACTATTTATCTTAAGTAAAAAATTGGTATAAATGTTGTCTAGATTGCAACAGAAAGGCCCGCTCACTGAGCGGGCCTTTGACATTACTCATTAACAGATATCAGACTCTGAACTGGTCAACAGACAGTCTCAGCTCTTCGGCTAGCTTAGCCACTTCTGAGCTCGAAATCGATGTCTGGTTCGCGCCTTCAGCCGTTTGTTCGGCGATGGTCACAATGGATTCAAGACGTTCACTGATCTCCTGAGAGACTTGTTGCTGTTCATTGGCCGCGTTGGCAATTTCTTCACTCACGTCATGTGCACGAGACACGGCGTCCGTGATTGAATTCAGTGCCTCATTGGCCACATCGCTTTGATGGACACAAGACTCAGCTTGCTGCTGGCCTTTCGACATCGCGCTGACGGCCTCTTCTGCACCACTTTGCAGCGACTCGATCATCGCCTGGATCTCTTGAGTCGACTCCTGTGTTTTGCTGGCCAGGGAGCGCACTTCGTCGGCAACAACCGCAAATCCACGACCCTGTTCACCAGCACGAGCTGCTTCTATGGCGGCATTCAGGGCAAGAAGGTTAGTTTGTTCTGCAATACCGCGGATCACATCCAGGATGCCACCAATCGCTGAACTGTCCTGATGTAGCTTGTTGATTACTTCAGACACCGCTTCGACTTCATGAGCCAGCTGTTCAATGGTGTGCTTGTTATCCTGAGAAATGCCCTTAACGCGCTCGGCCTCTTTATCGGCATTTTTGATTTCCTGCAATGCCTGATGGGCACTGTTGCTCACGCCATGGGCTGTACTGCTCATCTCAGTGGTTGCCGTCGCGGCCTGTTCAACCTGAGACTGCTGGCTCTTAATTGCCTGGCTGGACTCAATGGTAATGGCTGAGGTCTCTTCAGAGGCAGCAGCAAGCTGAGTTGAGCGTGACACGATACCGGTGATCAACTCTCGTAAGCTGGCTATGAGGCTGTTACAGCTGCGCGCCAGCTCACCAAACTCATCTTTTGCTGAGTCATCCAGTGTCTGGGTCATGTCGCCACGAGCGACGATATTTAAGACGCGATTAACTTCAGACAATGGCTTAGTAATACGACTGACAGTCAGGTATGCGATGACAATTGCCAACAAGGCAGCCATGATCATACCTACCCAGGTCCACATATTTGCAGAGGTAACGTCTGCGCGTACTTCATCCTGAATATCAAACGCCAGTTGTTTTGACTGTGCGACCAGTTCACCAAGCTGTTTCAGGGCGGTATTGGTGGTCGCTTCTGCGGTGTCTAACTCTGTACGAGTTGTTTGTCGTGCCGCGATTAGCTGACCCACATTGCTGGAAATGCTATTAGAACCCTTTAGCTGAGTTAACAGGTCATCATAGTATTGTTGTAAGTCGTCTACCAATGTGCTGTCTAGCTGCGCCACTGTAGCTGTCATTAAAGACATATTGCGTTCCAGCTCTTCCAAAACATAGGCCTGTTCCTTTTCAACGATGTCCAGCGTGTTGCGCTCTTTGATAGTCATCATATCTGTACTGGTTGTCACAGCAGAACTAAACAGGTTTTCTAATTTTGTTGCTGCCTGATAGGCGCGATTGTCACTATCCTGTAAGCCGTCTAAATCAAGGATATCCAGCACCACTGTCGTGGCATCCTCAGCGGCCATTTCTGTGTCTTCAAGTTGTTGTTTAAGTGTCTTTACCAACATCAGTTCGCGGGCCTTGTTACTCAACAAGTCCTGCACAGAGGTCGAAAATTGGTTGAAGCTTGATTCGACCTGGCGTTTGCTTTGTGCCAGACCAGGGTCTTGATCAACCACAGCACCTAACTCAGAAAAGGTTTTATTGAACGCCTGCTGACGGCCATTGAATTTTGCCTTGAGTGAGTTCAGTTCGTCTGGTGATTGCGTGAAGTAACTCCCCTGGGCGAGCTTACTCATCTGAGTGAACTCAATTTGTAACGCAGCACTGCTGTCCAGAGCGGGCAATGAAAGCGAATTAACCAGTCTTGTGGAATTATCTATATTGGCGATCCTTAGCAGCGAGTTTCCTCCGATCATCAACAGGAGTAGAGTGATTATGATAAAACCACCCCAGATACGTTGGCTTACAGTCAAATTCATACGGGTACCATCAAATTAAAGCTGAATGAATGCTTATCGGATTTATTGCGCGATAGTTAAGTATTTTATAGCAGATGTGAATTCAAAATTCAGTAAAATCGGCTGAGAAACAGTTAATTGCTCGAAATTTGCTCATTTGCGTCTAAATCAAGCAGGGTCATCGGTCCTCCCCACACACATCCTGTATCTAAAGCAGTGACATTGGGGACTTTTGTGATCCCTTGCAAGGCAGCCCAGTGCCCAAAAAGGTAACGATTGGTGTCATTTTGGAAGCGCGGATGAGTAAACCAGGGACGTAATTCGCCGGCATCATCGAGTGTGCCTTTATTGTCAAAATCGAGATGCCACTGCGTAGTCAGGAAGCGCATCCGGGTAAATACATTGACTATGGTATTAAAGCGGCTTTGTTCATCAGTATCAAGTAGCAGACGAGGCTCTTTACCGTACATCGCGGGTAGAAACTGGCTAGCCTCATCGCCTTGGTATTTTTGTTGAGCCCAGCGGCCCAAAGACAGGGCTTGTTCTATCTCCCAATCAGGGTGAATACCGGCATGAGAAATAAAAGTGCGATAGTTATCAAGATACACACACAATGGCTGACGGCGCAAAAAGGTCAGGTAATCTGGTAATTGCGGGTGCTGGTATAGGGCGTCGAGTTTGTCCTTAGGGTTGGGCGTTTTGCCAAGCAATACATTGCAGATAAGGTGCAAGTCGTGATTGCCGAGGGTGATAGTGACGCAATCCTGATGGCGAAACACAAAGTCGAGACAGCCGAGTGAATCTGGACCCCGGGCTACAATATCGCCTACCAGATAAAGGTGGTCACGGGCTGGGGTGAAGGCAACTTCCTGCAACAGCTGCTTTAACGGTGTAAAGCAGCCTTGCAGATCGCCGACCACATAGTTGGCCATTAGTGCAGGATATCCGGACGGCTCAGTCTGAAGACCTGGATTGGAGCGCGAAATTCAGTGCCAAATTCATTACGCATCACATAGTAGCCTTCCATTGTGCCAACTGGCGTATCTAATACTGCACCGCTGGTGTATTGGTAGCTTTCTCCCGGACGAATAGTCGGCTGCTCACCAACGACGCCATCACCTTCGACTTCGGTTTCTTTACCGTTGGCGTCGGTTATCAGCCAATAGCGGCTTTCCAGCTTGGCATTACACAAGCTGTGATTTTTAATGGTGATGGTATAGGCAAAGACATATTTGTCTTTTTCTGGCTGAGATTGGCCTTCAACATAGAAGGCTTCTACAGATACTTTGATCGGTGAGCCGATCTCACTCTTTGTTGTCATAGATCCAGTTTGCTATCTCAATAAATTGCGAAAGGGAAATATTTTCAGCACGTAAACCCGGGTCGATCCCAAGGTTACTCAGTTGCTCGGCAGTCATCAGGTTCGACAAACTGTTGCGCAATGTTTTACGTCTTTGGTTAAAAGCCTCAAGACACACAGTATTAAGCACTTTGGTGCTCTTAGCACTGCGCTGTTGCGCATCTTTGGGGATCAATCTCACAACCGCAGAGTCAACTTTGGGTGCTGGCTTAAAGCACGTAGGAGGAACCTGGATCACTGGAATGGCATGGCAATAGTATTGTGTCATGACACTTAAGCGGCCGTAGGCTTTACTGCCTGGTCCCGCGACCATACGGTTTACCACCTCTTTTTGCAGCATGAAATGCATGTGCTCAACCTGATCTGCAAATTCAAATAAATGAAACAGCAGGGGCGTAGAGACGTTATAGGGCAGGTTACCAAAAATCTTGAGCTTTTCGTCGCCTTTCAGGAGCGTAGAAAAGTCAAACTTCATAGCGTCGCCCTGATGTACCGTGAGCTTTGGTCCCATAAAAGGGTGGTGGATCAGGCGTTCTGCCAGATCGCGATCCAGTTCCACAACAGTTAGCTGGTCACTCAGCTCTACCACGGGCTCAGTGATGGCACCTAAACCTGGACCTATCTCTACCAGATTGTCTCCGGGCTTGGGATCGATAGCCGTCACAATCTTATCGATGATGTTGCTGTCGTTAAGGAAGTTTTGGCCGAAGCGTTTACGGGCTCGGTGGCCCAAATGTACTTTATCTGTCATGAACTCTGTGTTTTCTCGGTGGCGAGCTTAATTGCTTCGCGGATCGCTAATTCGAAACTACCGACTTCTGCGTTGCCACTGGCGGCGAGATCGAGTGCCGTGCCATGGTCAACAGAAGTGCGGATGAAGGGCAATCCGAGTGTAATATTTACCGAATTGCCAAATCCTTTGTATTTTAACACAGGTAAACCCTGATCGTGATACATTGCCAATACGGCATCGGTATTTTCGAGATATTTCGCCTGAAATAGAGTGTCGGCGGGGAGTGGGCCAACAAAATGCATGCCCTGTGCATTGAGCTCGGCCAACACCGGCTCTATGGTATCAATTTCTTCATTGCCCAGATGACCACCTTCACCAGCATGTGGATTTAGCCCGCATACCAGGACATTTGGCTGCTCTATACCAAACTTGGTTTGCAAGTCTTGATAAAGAATATGTGCTACTTTCGTGAGCCGCTCGTGGGTAATGGCTTTAGACACGTAAGCCAACGGAATATGTGTTGTGACCAGCGCCACACGGAGCCCTTCGGTGGCCAGCATCATCACCACATCGGGGGTGTTGGACTGCTGCGCAAAATATTCAGTGTGACCACTGAAGGAAATACCAGCACGGTTAATAATCCCTTTGTGCACGGGCCCTGTCACGACGGCGTCGAATGTGCCGTCCATATTTTTTTCAGAGGCGATACGTAAGGTATCTAAGACGTACTGACCGTTGCGCTCGTCCAGCTCACCTGCTTTGACGTCACAACCGCGCTCTACCTGAAGGTAATAAATACTGCCAGGTGGTGCAGCCGCAGCGGGTGCATCAGGGTCAAATGGGATGAGCTTAATAGATGTATTCAGCTCCCTGGCACGCTGTAGCATGATGTCTTTATCCACAACCGCGACCAGCTGTGCTGGCCAGTCGTGTTGTGCAAGTTTGATGACCAAATCAGGCCCTATCCCTGCCGGTTCGCCGGGGGTGATTGCGATTCTTAAACTCATCTTAGTTCTTCTATTAGTCGATTACTTCTATGTGCGCCTGTTCGCGCATTTCACGCATCCACTTAAAGCTTTCTTCTTTAAACTTACGACGAAACAGAAGTTGGTGGGCACGGTTTGCTTTTGCTTGTTCTGTTTTATCAGCAACGCGCTTATCAAGCAACTGAACGATGTGCCAGCCGAAGGTGCTTCTGAATGGCTCACTGATTTCGTTTTGTTCCAGTGACATTAAGGCATCACGAAATGCGGGTACGTAAGTCGTCGGGTCTGTCCAGTCATATTCACCGCCTTTTAACGCCGAACCTGGATCTTCAGAATGCGCTTTAGCCAGCTCAGCAAAGTCTGCATTGCCATTACGCAGATCTGTCACAAAGCCTGCTAACATATCTCGTGCTTTTTCTTCGCTGAGGATGATAGACGGCTTCACCAGGATATGACGAGAGCGCATTTCCACCCGCTCAACCACCTGGCGTCCGCGAATGTCTTGTACTTTCAGAATATGGAAACCGGCACCAGAGCGCAGTGGGCCGATGATGTCATCTTTTTTCTTGCCTTTTACCGCTTCTGCAAACAGTGTTGGCATTTCATTGATGCCCATCCAGCCTAGCTGACCGCCATCCAGTGCTTTAGCACCACTCGATGAGGCGATGGCGATACGCTTGAATTCGCGGCCCTCATTAAGAAATTCGATGACTTTTTCAGCACGTTCACGGGCATCTTCGATGTCTTCCGGATTCGCTTTGCTCTCAACTTTGATCAGGATGTGGCCGATATCATATTCTTCCGACTGGCCAGTTTGTTGTGCCAAAATTTGTTGTAAATTGGCAATTTCCTGCGGGCTGATATAGATACGGCGATCCACCGCAGCGCGCTGTACTTGTGAAACCATGATTTCAGTACGAATTTCTTCTCGATATGCCTGGAAACTCTCGCCTGTGGCTTCAATCGAATTACGTAAATCTGCAATGTTGCCACCTTGATCTTTTGCCATACTGGCCAGTGTCTGATCAAGCTGAGCATCTGAAATTTCCATGCCCATGCGCGCAGCCATTTGTTCCATCAGCACCTGGTCAATGAGTTTTTCAATAGCCTGGATGCGCAGTACCTTATCTGACGGCAGCTCAGTGTTTTGCTGCTCAGCTTGTTCTTTTACGCGATTAAGGATCTTGTCCACTTCACTTTTCAGTACCACACCGTCGTTAACCGTTGCGACTACTTTGTCCAGCTGGACACGCTCAGCCCAAACGGGTTGTGCCAGCGTCATACTTAAAATTGGAACTAATAATAGCTTTTTTAAATTCATAAGAGTCTTTGTTGTTAATTATTTAAAAAGAACGGTCTGCGGTAACCAAAGATACCCGAACGTAGTAACTGGCTAGCATCATATCTTGATTTGCTGCCTAACCCTTTTAACACAAAATTGATACCAAAGCTTGTGTCAAAAATTGCGTCATCACGCGAAATCGTTTGGTTAAGGTCAGTTTGTATTTGACGTTTACCTGTTATGCGCACCGCCCAGCAGCATGATTCGTATTGCAGACCTGCAAATACTTCAACGCTGCGGTTTGCCGTCATATCACGATGATAGCTGGCAACCAGCTGCCAGTTCTCGTTAATGGGTAAACTACTGAACAGACCGATTTGATCAATTTCGTATCCTGAGACATCACTGGCGTAGTGATGGTTCAATTGAACGAGCTTTTTATTACTGCCTCGATAATCGAGTGTCATGTGAGACTGGATCAGCTCTTTCTCATCGGCATCATACTGTAAACCGGCTGAGAAGTACCAACGACGGTGCCAGTGCAGCATACTTTCGGCTGCAAACAAGGCATTGTAGTTTTTACTGCCAAATTCCTGATTGTCCTGTGTCAGTAAATTGGTTTCCAGAGATTGTTCTGTGGGCTTGGCTGAGTCACTCAGGTAGAGGATCTGACCCATGCTGAAGTTAAAGCGTTCGCTGTTGTTACTGTCGAACATTCGGGTCGTTGCGCCCAGTGTAAATTGGTTTGCCTGTGCGATAAAGTCAACGCCAGAAAAGCGCTGTTCGCGGAACAGACCAAAAAAGTCGTCCTGCATTTTGATGGTGTCATACAATGCGATACCGGATTGGTCTTTTTTGGGTGTATACAAATACTGGATCTGTGGTTCCAGCGTTTGCGTACCTTGTTGCAAAATAAAGTTAGTTGGTCGTTCCAGGTTTAGCTGACCATGCAAGCGCAGTTTAGGGAGCGTACGGGAAACTGACTTTTTATATTGAGATTGTGAGAACGCCTCATCTCCGTCCTGCTCATAATAGGTATGCATCAGGCTCAGGTTAGATGCAAATGACCAGGCATAGGCGTTGTAGTCATAAGACATACTCGGCTCGAGGTGAATTCGGGTTGCGTCTGTAACGGTTAGTTCATCGTTTGTAAAGTGGCTGATTTGGCCCGTGAGCCCCCAATTAAACCCTTGATAGTTTTGTGTCACGTGATTAACAGTGAGTTGGGGCAATACCGCATAGGACTCTGTATGGTTACCCAAAACTTCGAAGTTTTGGATCTTCAGGTCAACGGCCCATTCCTCTCCCAGATAGCTGAGCTGGCCGGTACGGTAAAGCTGAGTGTCTGTTTCATTGGCGTATTGGGAGTCTAAATCTGAAATATAGGCATCGTCACTGACATTGGTGATGTCAACACTGGCGCGCCAGTTTTCGTCAAAATAGCTGTTTTGTGTCCAGTTGACCAAATACCGCTCATCAAGTTGTTTGGCAGAATCGTCCTGTTCCAGAAACTCTACGGCCAGCTGGCCCTGATGATGTTTGGTCAGGTAACGAAATTCCGAAATCAGCTGAGTGCCTTTTTTAGACATATAGCGCGGTGTGATAGTTGCGTCATAATTCGGTGCCAGATTTAAATAGTATGGCACTGCAATCCCTAACCCTCGACGACTGGAGCTGCTAATCGTCGGCGTGAGCACGCCGGATTTACGGCGATTATCAATGGGAAATGTAAAATAGGGCACATAGATAACCGGTGTATCTAATATTTTAAGGAGAGTATGGTGCGTTTCTCCCCAGCCACTGTCACGATTCATGACGATATTGCTGGCCTCAATTGACCAGAATGGGGTTTCTCCGGGACATGTGGTAAAGCTGGAGTTGAGCAAATCAACCTGATTGGCGGTGGCATGCAGTTTTTCGGCGCTACCATGGCCATTTTGTTGAGTCAGCCAATAATCTGCACCGAGCAGGCTGAATTCGTACTCTTTGAGATTAGCAAACATACCGGTACTGTTAACCAGGGTGTATCTATCCTGAAAAACGAGTGGGCCAGTGGCGTTGAGTAGCCCTTGCTGTTTGTCTATCAGTGCAGCTTGAGCTGATAAGCTCATTATATTGGAGCTTATTACGACATTGCCACTGAATTCAGCACTGTCGACGCCCTGCAATTCAACATTATCTGACTGAATATCGATAGCGCCATTGGGCAAATCAGCGATGGGTTGCCAGTTTTTAGGCTGAAAGTAGTCTTTACACTGAAGGCCATCAATGTTCGAATTAGCAAAAGTCGCTGTACTGATTAGGGGAAGCACGAAGAGGCCCCAAGCTTTGCTCATTTATCAACCTTGTTTGCCGAAATTCATTTTCAAGCCAGACATGATAAATGAAAAGCGTGTTAATTACAGTAGTTAAGAATAGGAAATAGTAAGAAAAATGACCCCAAGCCAGTCACCAGAGGTTGCGCTAAGAGCGCAGGCCCGCGCGGCCTTTTTGCACAATCATTATCATGCGTTACCGGAACAGGTAACTGCCCTTGACGGAGACGCCAGTTTTCGTCGCTATTTTCGTGTTACGCACCAGAGTCAGTCGTTTATTTTGCTTGATGTGGCCCCTGAGGTAGGAGACGTCACGGCATTTGTTGAGCTGAACACGATGTTTAGTCAGGGCAAAATTAGGGTGCCACATATTATTGCGGCAGATTGTGCGCTTGGGTTTGTGTTGTTAGAAGATTTGGGCTCTGAGCATCTGGCCGACCGGCTTACTACAGCGTCTGAGGTGCAGGGGTACTATGAATCCTTGATTGATATGTTGCCTGACATTGCCCGCCTGCCAGCTAGCCCACATATGAAGCCCTATGATGCGGCTTTTATTGAAATGGAATTGGATATATTCAGTGAGTGGCTACTCACTAATTGGTTGGGTTTTGAACCAGTGAAGATCTGGTGCCAACAATGGACCGAGCTGAAGCAGGCGCTGATCGGTAATATGCTGGCACAGACGCAGGTGACTATGCACCGGGATTTTCACAGTCGCAACCTCATGTGGCACAACCACCAGTGGGTAGTGATAGATTATCAGGATGCGGTACAGGGTCCGGTAACGTATGACGTGGTATCCTTGCTTAAAGATTGTTATTACAGATTGCCTGAGGCGCAGTTGGCCCATTTGCAACGTTACAGTTTTGAGGTATTGCGTGAAGCCGGGCTGCTGCCACCGCATAGTCACTTTGCTAAATACCAGGAGCAACTGGCACTGACTGGGTTACAGCGCCACCTCAAGGCGGCTGGGATCTTTGCGCGTTTATATTTACGAGATGGCAAGCCTGGTTATTTACATAACATTCTGCCAACTTTGCAGTACATTTATGAGACAGCAAAGTGTGTTGAGGCATTTCAATGGCTTGCAACTAGTTTGCAATCCGAGATAATACCCTTGGTACAGGCTAAGCTGGAACAACAAAAATGAAAGCAATGATTTTGGCCGCAGGGCGAGGCAAGCGGATGATGCCGCTGACGGCGACTATGCCAAAGCCCTTGCTTGAGGTTGCAGGTAAGCCCTTACTGGAATACCACATAAAACGGTTGGCAGATGCAGGCATCACCGACATCGTCATTAACCTGGCTTGGCAAGGTGAAAAAATACGTGATTACTTCGCTGATGGCAGTGCGTTTGGTGTGTCTATTCAATACAGTGATGAACCTGAAGGGGGGCTGGAAACAGCAGGTGGTATCGTCCGGGCTTTGCCTTTATTGTGTGATGATGCAGACACCTTTATTGTGATCAACGGCGACATTTATACGGATTATGCTGTGCATGACTTGTCTCGTTTGCACCTGTTACCTGGTGAAGCACACCTGGTATTGGTAGAAAACCCACCTCATAACCCGGACGGAGATTTCCCACTGGCACATCAGAGTGCCTCTACTCAGGCTTATACGTTTGCAGGTATTGGTTTGTATCACAAAAACTTTTTTAACCAAGTGAAGGAACAATTTGTTGCTTTGGGTCCTATGCTCAGAGCCGGTCTGGCGCAAGGGGGGATTTCAACGGAGCTGTATTTGGGGCAATGGCACGATATTGGCACGCCTGAGCGGTTAGTTGAGATCAACAGTGCAGTGGAGCAGACACATGTGGGGTAAATTACTGGGTGCTGGCTTTGGTTTTATGTTTGGCAAATGGCTGGGGGCTATTCTCGGCTTTTATCTGGGTCATTTGTTCGACAAAAGCCTGAAACAGGATTTTGACAAAGTGGGCGGATTCCAGGGCTTTTTAAATGGTGACGACCTCAGTGAACGCCAGGCGCTGTTTTTCTCCAGCTGCTTTTCTGTAATGGGCCATATCGCAAAGTCAAATGGCAGAGTCAGCGAGGTGCATATTCGCGCGGCAACGGCTTTTATGGATGAAATGGCATTGGCAGGTGATGATCGACGCGAAGCACAACATGCCTTCAGAGCGGGCAAAGAAGCGGATTTTTCGGTGAAAGAAGCGGTACGGGAAGTCAGAGAAGCCTTTGCCAGGCGTTATGACTTATTGCAGTTGTTTCTGGAAATTCAAATTCAGATGGCGTTTTCGGATGGCCATGTATCACAGCAGGAGCAGACACTGCTGCGCGAAGTGAGCAAGTATCTGGGGATTTCTCAGACTCAATTTAATTTCTTGCTGCGGCGCTATCAGGCTGAGTTCCGTTTTCGTCAGCAGCGTGCTCAATGGCAATCACAGCAACGCCAGAGTGGGAGTCAGCAAAGACAACAGCGTGATTCGGCACGTGAACCTCAATCATCAGCCGTATCGCGGAGCGAAGCGCTTGCGGTATTGGGTCTCAGTGATGGTGCATCGGACAAGGACATCAAACGCGCATATCGCAAACTGATGGCACAGCATCACCCTGACAAGTTGGTATCTCAGGGCCTGCCCGAGCACATGATGGAAATTGCCAAGCGAAAAAGCCAGAGTATTCAGTCCGCGTATGAACTGCTAAAACAAAAACGCAGCAGTTAAGCCAGCCTCTAATTCAGACTAAAGCCGGCGCAAAAACCCGGTTAATTCTTTACGTAGTCGTTGATGTTGTAAAGGCTGATGCTGCTCTCCAAAAAGCTCTCTTTGGCGATAATCGAGCTTGCTGTTGCGTCTGGCCCAGCGGCGACGATCGTCTATGGTTTCCAGAACCAGGGGGCTGTCGAACGTGTAAAAGACATCCAGCAGGGCTGGCGCGACCAGTGACAAACTGGCTGGCAAATGGCTGTTTCGTTGTGCATTGGCCAGCTGAGCGCTCACGGTGATCAGCGCATCGACTCGAACGCTGGGCAAAGTGGCCAGATACTCCGCAAACAGACCTGCACTGTTGCCAAATGCCACTATGGCAATGTGCTCCTGCTGACGAAGCGCCAGCGTTTTGTAGAGGGCTTCAAACCTTGTAATCAAAGCGGCCTTATAATTGTCCAGGGCCAGTTCACTGAGCACTGGGATTGCCGAACTTTTTACTTCGTTGGACTGGCCGTCAATGATACCCGTAGCAAGGTCATCGTTACTTGTGAGATCGGGTACCGGCAAAGTATATGTGTCGTAGCCATCATCTGTTAGCGCCTGATGTAAGTAACTTAAGCCATTGTTGTAGAGCTGGCTTTGCTCCAGCCCTGGCAACAAAACAATGATGCCACGTTTTGGTGCGGCCATATATTCTGAGAATAAAACTGAGATTTCCTGCTCTTCATCTTTAATCGTTAGTAGCTTTTCGCTGCTCAGCCAGTAGCGTAGATCGCTGTCAAATTGTGAGGACTTACTCGGCGGACTCTGGTGCTCGGCGGCCTGAGTCGGTGTTATCACGACCAGGTTTATCATCAGACTGACTGTCAGAAAAAACCGGGAATAATTAAGCATGTTTGCGCACCTTATCTTGCTAATGCCCTTGTATCGGCAAATTACCTCAAAGCTTGAGGACATTCTGGTTGCCACTATGTGCAGCGCCACAAAATTTCGGTAAACTCGTGCCGAAGAAATCGATGGAGAGTGCTTTGAGCAATAAAACTGACACCAAACGTGATTTTATCTGGTTGTTTTTTAAAGGGGCAGGTATGGGCGCCGCCGACGTAGTACCGGGTGTGTCCGGTGGCACCATTGCGTTTATTACCGGTATTTATGCCCGTCTGCTTGGGGCAATTAAAAGTGTCAATCTGGACGCCATTAAAACACTCCGAAGCAATGGATTAAAGGCAGCGTGGCAACATATAGACGGCACTTTTTTGGTGGTGTTATTTGCAGGTTTGCTGACCAGTGCCGCTTCTTTGGCGAAACTTATTACTTACTTACTTGAGCATCATCAGCTGTTTGTTTGGTCGTTCTTTTTTGGCCTGATCATCGCCTCGTTTATTCATGTCGGCAAGCAAGTCTCTCGCTGGGGCCTGCCAACCATAAGTGCGTGCTTGGCAGGTGCGGCCATTGCTTATATGATCACCTCTTTGGCGCCTGCCGAAGCGGTGCCCCAGACCTGGTATTATTTTGCCGCTGGTGCAATCGCAATTTGTGCCATGATTTTACCCG
The DNA here is from genome assembly GCF_001482385.1 of Pseudoalteromonas rubra. Lineage (NCBI taxonomy): Bacteria > Pseudomonadati > Pseudomonadota > Gammaproteobacteria > Alteromonadales > Pseudoalteromonadaceae > Pseudoalteromonas > Pseudoalteromonas rubra. The sequence continues at coordinate 1,521,215 of NZ_CP013611.1, read as the reverse complement.
GCATTTCCGGTAGCTTTATCTTATTATTACTGGGAATGTATGGCCATGTACTCAGTGCGGTCAATGAGATGCAGGTGATGTTGATCGCTTTGTTCTTGGGGGGATGTGTGGTCGGCCTGATGGCATTTTCACGTCTGTTGTCATGGTTACTTAGTCGCTTTGAGCAGGTCACCTTTGCTTTGCTGTGTGGATTCTTGCTGGGTTCACTGAACTTATTGTGGCCCTGGAAGCAAGTGTTAACCACTTACACTAACTCCAAGGGGATAGAGAAGCCGTTAACGCAAGCAAATGTGTTGCCGGGAGAGTTTGCTCGCTTATCCGGCCAGGAACCTTACGTAATGAGTTGCGTTTTATTAGCTTTGGCGGGCTTAGCCCTGATCCTGATGATTGAGCGGATCAGCCGTAAAGATGCTTAGTTGGCACTGAACTGTGGTCAACTGATAAAATTTCATCATCTTATCATACGGGTGTGTGACAGTGTTCACACACCCGTTTTTTGTTGTCTGGCGGGGGAGAGCAACTCTAAGTAAGGCGGTGGGCTTAGACTTGTGTCGAATGCAGACGGAGCGAAAAGTGTGCTATCAAGTAGCCGCGCTCAAGTTAACCACGTTTTAACCCTGTTTCGGACCTGATAACACATGAAAAACTCGCTTTACGTTTTGCTCGCCTTAATCTTTATGCTTTGGCACCCGATAGCGATATCGGCTGCGGCCAACCACGTTGCAACACCCATCGATCTCACCTCGGCCGCCCTTGGCTGGATCTGTATCGCTATCTTTGTACTGGCTTATATTCTGGTCATGTTAGAAGAGAAGCTTCACATGCGTAAATCCAAACCTGTGCTGGTGGCGGCCGGACTGATCTGGATGCTGATCGGCGGCTACTATGTGATGCATGATATCCCTGAGCTGACTGAGCATGCTTTTCGGCATAATTTACTCGAGTTTTCAGAGCTGATGTTATTTTTGCTGGTGGCGATGACTTATATCAATGCCATGGAAGAGCGGCGCTTATTTGATGCTTTACGGGTATGGATGGTACGTCGTGGGTTTAACTTCAGAACTTTGTTTTGGCTCAGCGGCTTTCTGGCGTTCGTCATCTCGCCGATAGCGGATAATCTGACGACGGCCTTGTTAATGTGTGCGGTCGCCATGAAAGTAGGTCAGGGTGACAAAGAATTTATTAACCTCAGCTGCATTAATATTGTTGTGGCGGCGAACGCGGGTGGGGCATTCAGCCCATTCGGTGATATTACCACGCTGATGGTGTGGCAGGCCGGTATCGTGCATTTTGCCGAGTTTTTCTCTTTGTTTTTCCCGGCACTGGCTAATTACCTGGTGCCCGCTGTGATCATGAGCTTGTTCGTAAAGAATAAGAAGCCTGCGGCCAGTGATGAGCACATTGAGCTTAAGCGCGGTGCGCGGCGCATCATGGTGTTGTTTTTAGTGACCATTGCCACGGCGGTTTCTTGCCATAGTTTGTTACACCTGCCACCCGTTCTGGGTATGATGATGGGGCTGGGGTATTTGCAGTTTTTTGGCTATTTTCTACGTACCACTTTACCCAATTCATTAGACAGAAAGCGCGCAGAGGCAGAGCGGGCGGGCGATCAAGAGCGTCTGAAGGCGCTGGGCAATGTAGTGCCTTTTGATGTGTTTGCGAAAGTGTCACGCGCTGAGTGGGATACCTTGCTGTTTTTCTACGGCATCGTGATGTGTGTCGGCGGGCTAGGTTTTCTGGGATATCTGAGCCTGATGTCAGAAGTGTTGTATGGTGACTGGTCCGCGACGGCTGCTAATGTGTTCTTGGGTGTGGTTTCGGCCGTGGTCGATAACATTCCGGTGATGTTTGCCGTACTGTCAATGCAGCCCGAGATGTCCCATGGCCAGTGGTTATTGATCACGCTGACTGCCGGGGTTGGCGGCAGTTTGCTTTCCATTGGCTCGGCGGCGGGCGTGGCATTAATGGGGCAGGCCAGAGGCTATTATACCTTTTTTGGTCACCTGAAATGGACGCCTGTGATAGCATTGGGCTACGCCGCCAGTATCCTGGTGCATTTATGGTTAAACGCCGAGTTATTTACGGTGTTTGATTAAGTACTCGGTGAGTACGTCATGTTGTGCCTTAATCCAGCGAGCGTCGACCGGCTTGGCGGCGCTGATCGCATGTGACAGAGGCACATCGTGTAATGCAGTGCCCTGTTTGCCTATCATAATTCCTGTTCGGTTGTCCGTTACCGCATTGACAGCTTCCAGTCCCAACTCTGTGGCCAGTAGCCGATCTTCTGGTGCCGGGCTGCCACCACGCTGGATATGGCCAAGCACACACACTGCGCTTTCTATATCGGCCTGCTCAGCCAATTGTGCTTTGAGGGCCTGAGGCCCGCCGGGCCAGAAGTTTTCAGCTAACACAATCACAAAGCTGTCGTGGTTGTATTGCTGTTGCACCTGGATCTGGTTTATCAGCCGATCCAATTGTTGTTTGGTATCAGCAGAATCACAATTTTCGAATGACAGAATGGCCTCCGCGCCGGTCGCCAGTCCGACATGAAAGGCAATATGGCCGCTGTGTCTGCCCATAACTTCGACAATAAACACGCGCTCAAAGGCGTTTGCGGTGTCGCGGATCTTATCTATGGCATGGGTGCCAGTCGTGACCGCGGTGGCAAAACCTATGGTGTTGTCTGTGCCAGCCAGGTCATTGTCTATGGTCCCGGGCAGGCCAATAACCTGACCTTCCCAGTGGGCTTGTATCGCTTCAAGTCCTCTAAACGAGCCATCTCCTCCAATTACAATTAAAGCATCAACCTGGTGCTTTCTGAGTGTATTGACGGCTTGCTTTGGACCTTGTGGTTCGCACATTGCGCGGCAGCGGGCACTTTTTAAAATAGTGCCGCCAAATTGCAGGACATTGGCTACATCCCGATGTGTCAGAGTTTGCCATTCATCGTTTAACAGGCCGTTATAGCCATGGAAAAAACCGATGCAATCATACTGGTTGTGCTGAGCGCTGTGCACGATTGCACGGATAGCGGCATTCATCCCGGGCGCATCGCCCCCGCTGGTGAGTATTGCAATTTTGGTCATTCAATTCCCTGTACTGTGGCTGAGCTATACATCTAGATTAATGTACAGCACAGAGCAGCCACAGTACAAGACAGGTCATGTTACTTCTGAGTCAGCGACCAGACGGCAATGCTGCCGGAAATTTCATTGCCCACAATCAGCAATGGCGTGTTGGTTGGGCTATGCTCAGCACTTACAAAGGTCATCCCTTCAGGTGCCAGATCTCCCGAAATGTCAGCCCCTTCTTCCAGACCACGGTTGATGAGGTAAGTGGTAAAGGTGACATTGAATGGGTTGGTGACATCATAGATTAAAATGCTGCCCATGCGCTCCAATCCGACAAAGGCGTAGGTACGTTCACCTATCTGGCCCAATGTCAGCGCTTCTGGCTCAGCGCCTTTGGCGTCTGAGCGCGTATCGCCTTCATTGGCGTCTTCATCATTATTAAACTGCTCACCGTGTAGCGCGGTGGTGATACGTACGATCTCGTCTCCAGAGTCAAACACCTGGGCACCACGTTGATCCCAGATCGAGAATGAGCGTGCACCATAAGTGTAGAGTTTTTCATACTGGCCATCATTGTCCTGATCGCCAATCACAGTGGACACTTTTAGACGACCCAGGTCGTCGTTGTCATTGTTGATATAAGCAAAGTTATCTGCCAGAGTCAGGTTTTTAGCACGGATTTCGTCAGTATATGCCAGACAACCATCGTCCTCATCGAACTCTAGTCCGCCATTCGCGGTACACTCGGCTTCGTCGGCAGCAGGGAAGAAATACTCCCGACCGTCTCCTTCGTTAGCTGTGACGATGAAGTTCGCGCCTTGCCACTGATAGCTGGCGATGGTGTCTGGTTGGTACATGCCATACAAGCCGGGATAGCTACGCAGATTGATGCCGCCATCTTTGTCGGATGCATCCAAAGTCCACTTTCCCCAGTCTTTATAACCCAAGCCCTTTATTGTTAGTGAGTTATCACTTAAATCAACGATTGCCAATGCATTGTTCTCTTGTAATGAGACATAGGCATAGCGGTTGTCTTTACTGACAGTAACGTATTCAGGTTCAAGGTCCATCGCAACACTGGTATTGATGGCTTGCCCCTTGATGGTGCGCCCGGTCGGGTTGGCAAACACGACGCCCTGGGCCTGTAACTCGGATTGTTGATCATTAAAGGCTTCAAATCCTAACAGGGTAGCCTGATCGGCAACCTGACCGTTATTGACCTCTATAATGGCAATACTGCCTTGCGGGTCAACGCTATAGTCGTCCGCTGGTTCACCTTCATTGGCCACCAAAATTTTGCTGCCATCTTGATTAAATGTCACCATATCAGGCAGGTAACCTACTTCGACTGATTTCAGCAGTTGAGGCGTTTGTGCTGCAATATCATAGACCAGCACAAATCCGGTTTCACCAGTTCCGCGCGCCATTGCAACGGCGAGCAGGTCGCCATGAATTGTCAGGCTGTTTGCATCAGCGGCAACCACATCGCTGACAGCGATCGTTTCTGTAACGGTGAGGTTGGTGTTAGTGATCACACCTTGATTGTCTTTGTTGAGCTTATCGGCATCAAGTTGTGCGGCTGAAATCACGGCGACTTGTGGTCTGTCTCCGGAGCTGTCCAGCGCAAAGATACGCTGACTGGTCGAGTGATAAGCGACGATTTCAGCAGCGCCTTCCGGGCTTGCTACGTTTAATACGGCACGGCCTACCAGTTGTGCAGACAGATCACCTGTCATGCGAGCGCCTGTTTCGCCTTGTGCGCCTGTTTCACCTTGTGCGCCAGCGTCTCCTTTATCGCCTTTTTCACCCGCCGTGCCCGCCTGGCCTGTTTCACCTTGCAGGCCTTGCTTACCTGCTTGTCCATCGTCGCCATCCAGGCTGCAGCCACTGAGTAAGCCTAGTAGCGTTAAAGAGATCAGTGTTTTTTTCATTGTCTTTATTCTAAGTTGAGAAAATCACTGTCATTAAAACAGGGATAATTGACATCAGAATGACAAAGGAGGGGTTTTGAGAAAAGGAAAAAGGAAATGGCCCTCGCACTTGGTGCGAGGGAAGCCAATGATGATGGTCACTCTATGACTGAGTGAGGCGATCAAGCTCTGCGCGTTGCGCGCTGGGTAAGTTATCAACCACAATCTGATACGAATCATCAATCATGCGTTTGATTTCTTCTTCCGGGATGCTGCCATCAAGTACGATGGTGTTCCATAATCGTTTATTCATGTGGTAACCAGGCACAATTGCAGCGTACTTGTCGCGTAACAAAAGTGCTTCATCTGGATCACATTTTAGGTTAAGCCACCAAACTGGCTCACCATTTTCACCCAATTGACCCTCTTTCCCTTCATATAAGGTGGCAAACATCTTGTGCTGCACCTTGTAAACGTCCACGTCCTGTGCAAACGGTTTTGTGATAAAGGTCCCAGGCTTAGCCTGTAAATACTCATGTACGAATTTCTGATCCATCGCCCGTGTCCTTGAAATAACAAATTAAATTAAAACAACATGGGGCTGATTTTAGCAGCTTTTGTGAGAATTCTGTAATTGGGAATAAGTAAAAATTATCAGTCAGTTAAGACCAAATAAGAATATAACTGAATAACCTTATCTAAGCTGCGCAACAATATAAGTATATTTCACCCTACTGAGAAAAATACGTATTAAAACGCACAGAGGTTAACCAGTCCATTTATCTTTACAGTTCCAATTTCAAATCTGCTCAAGGAGGAGTCACCTCCCGCTCTTTGACTGCTAACCACACCATGACCAAATGACAAATGCCCACTTCATTAAACATTCACGTGCTTCTGGGTGAGACAGGAACCTCTCCAGATGCGGTGAAAGTGCAATCAAATTGGCACGCATAAGCTTTCAATCCCGTTCGGCTTAACCTAAGTGTAGGAAAATCAAACAGGATCGCCAGCGAAAGTGAGTTGTGTTCAGACCAGCCCATGATCTGACGGTGCACTTTGCTGCGCTTATTTCTAAGTCAGTGCAAATAATACCTAGTTAAAATAATAAGTTAGTAGTTATTTGCGATTTCAGGTGCCCCGATGTCACGGGTACCTGAGTGAGAAACCAATCGTTTCTGGGGACGTATTAAATTAAATAATGCAATATTTTGCAACAATTTAAGTGTTTTTGCGTGCTTTTTAGACTTAATGTACACTGCACGGGAAAAAAGTTACCCATTTACTTAACGTGTCGCCCAGTTTGACCTTGCGTTCACGTTTGGATCTCGAATACGGAGGTGATGTGTTGGTGTTGTATGCTGTTTTAATGTGCCTGGGTGGATTGCTGATGCTTAATGAATTGCGCTGTACAGGCGTCACACGACGCTCCTGGGTGTTGTTGGCTGCGTTTGCTGGACCTGTGGTGTGGATCCTGTTTCGTGCGCACTATCGGCTTGCCTGGCTCAAACAGATGGGGCAGCAGTATTGTGTCTTGCGTGCGTGAATAAACCGCTTCTATGCGCTATGTCCTTAGCCTGCTGTGGAAGCGCAAAGTGCGTGATGTAAGGGCAAAATAGCTGCTCGCCTCTCAAACCATCAGTTTGGGAGAAAAATGTGTTCGTGAGTCAGGAGTGGGCCAACGGGCCCAGATAGGCATGCTTGGCTGTTTAGGGCCGTTGAGGCTGTCAGTTTACCAGCTGCAGTGTGGGCTTGTCAGACTGCTGTGCACGCAGGAATTGCTCGAACTCTTCAGCCGAGAGCGGTTTAGCGTAGTAATAGCCCTGAATGGTCTGGCAGTTCAGGCGTTGTAACTGATGCAGCTGCTGCTCCTGCTCAACGCCTTCAGCGACAACGTGCAGACCCAGGTTATGTGCGATCGTGACAATGGAGTCCACCATATTACAGCCACGTTCTGTATTCATATCGTCCACAAATGCTTTGTCTACCTTGAGGGTATTCAGTGGAAACTGTTTCAGGTAAGCGAGTGAGGAGTAGCCGGTACCAAAATCATCCATGGCCAGATGGATCCCGCGAGAACTTAAAGAGCGCATAATTGAAATTGCTTCTTGTGGATCATCCATAACAGTGCCTTCAGTAATTTCTAGTTCGAGAAAATAAGAAGGAAGTTGATTCTTTTGCAAGATGAGATCTATCCGGGCGGTGAGGTCGGGTAAGCTAAACTGTCGGGCTGACAGGTTAACGGCAACCCGGCCGTTAAATAGCCCCATATCAACCCAGCGTTTAACGTCTTTACAGGCCTTGTCCAGCACCACTTCACCGATCTCGACAATCTGACCTGTCTCTTCTGCGATGGGAATAAACAAGCCCGGGCTGATCACGCCTTTTTTCGGTGTGATGAAGCGGACAAGGGCTTCCATACCAACCAATGCGCCACTGGCAATGTCCATTTTGGGTTGATAGTAAACGACAAAGTGATCTTCTTTTAAACCGAACCGCATCAGGTTTTCAATTTGCAGACGCTTAACCGCTTGTTCATTCATCGAGTCATTGAAGAACAGGTAGTGGTTGCCTTTTTGCTTAGCATGATACATGGCCGTGTCTGCATTTTTCAGCAAAATCTCCGGTGTGCTGCCATCTTCCGGGAATAGCACAATGCCTACGGATGAGGTGATCACCAGTTCGTGGTTGGCCATTTTAAAGGGGGTGGCAATAACCGCCAGAAACTGTTTTGCGGCTTTACTGATGGTGTGAATGTCGTTTGTACCCGACATCACCAGTGCAAACTCATCGCCACCCAGGCGGTAAAATGTATCTTGCTGACGACACAGTTTATTGAGGCGCATGGCGAGCTTAGCAAGCAGGCTGTCTCCCAGTTGATGGCCAAGAGAGTCATTAATCTTCTTAAAGTTATCGAGGTCAAAGACCAGCAAAGCGTGATCGCGTTTTTGGTCGACGAGCTTCTTCAGATTGGTAAAGAAGAGATTTCGGTTGGGCAGGCCCGTAGTGCGGTCTCGATTCGACAAGTTGTGTAGTTGTGATTCTGCTTTTTTGCGTTCGGTCAGATCAGAGAATACCACTACGTAATTGGTAATATGGCCATGGTTATTTTTAATTTCATCAATAGAAATTTCGATTGGCAGCATAGTGCCAGTCTGGTCATAGAGTTTCAGCTCTTCCTGCCAGTGCTCGCTTTTTCTTAAAGCGGCTTTGATTTGATTGATGAACTGGCCATCATATCCGGGGAGCTTAAACTCGGTATTGATATACTGTTCACGCACACCTCCAAAGATTCGAATATAGCTCGGATTCAGGTCAACCAGACGGAAGGTATGATCGTAGATAGCAATGGCATCGGTCAGAGACTCGACACATTTAGCAAACAGGTTCAGGCGCTCTTCGGTACTCTTTAGGTGGTTAATATCGCGAATAGTGCCTGTCATCCTCAGTGGATTGAGATTGTCATCTTTTTCTATGATTTTGCCTTTGTCCAGCACCCAGTGATACTGTTCCAGGCTGTTTTTGACCCGATAAGTGGCTTCAAAAAAAGCGGTTTTCTCTGCAAAGTGAAGTTTCAGTTGTTTTTCTACCAGGGGGAGATCCTGAGGGTGTATCTGGCTGGCGTTGGGGATCAGGTGGGTGCCTGGTGTTGTATCCAACATAAACTTATCGTTAATACGAGTGATCTCACCACTGCGGATATTCCAGTCCCAAAGTGTGTCTCCGCTGCCTTCTACGGTGCTTTTGAGGCGTTGCTCTGAATGCTTGAGTGCCCTCAGTGAGAGTTTGGTTCGGCGATTTAAGATGACCAGGTAGAGCAAAGTGGCGGCTGTGACAAAGCCCACCAAAACGAGCAGTGTCGAAGAATGATTTTGCATAATGCCTGCTGGCAGGGGCGCACTCATTGTCGGCCAGGCCAGAAGCAACAAAACAGATGTAATTGTTTTTATAATTGTTGTTTTCGTCATAAGGCTTAAAGATTCAATTACATTTGATAATCTAATCTATGCCCCAGGCAGAGTCAAAAAGAAAGTCAGAAAAAATCCCTAATTTCGGACCTGATACGTGTATCTGCGCGTATTTTGCACATTGAGGCGGCAAGTGCGACATGAAAATGTAAGATTGGCTGGGTGATCACTACACAGCTACGAAAGTCTTGTTCAGTGGCGCGTATTGGCAAAGGTGCGCCACTGATATATCGGGGGGTTAATTACACCTGAGCGTAATTTTCGCAAAGTCTTCACAAATCAGCTTAACGATATACTGTTTCAGGTCATCAAACGTGAGCGCCTCAAGTGCTGCAATGAGTTTTTCCTGCATTGAAAAGGCGTGATCGTCAGTGCCAATGGCTATCCACAAACGTTGAGAGCGCAACCTCAGGTTCTTGTCCTTTTCTGCAATTTGGGCGTGCAATGCCGCTTTTACTTGTGCCCATTGGGTGGCCTCATAGCTATCCAGCTGGACAATTAAGTCCGCCAGATATTGGTGATGACGTTGCAGTAAAGTGGCGCTGTCATAACCGGACGACTGTACATAAAACGCGATACCGGCGCGGGTATTAAAGGGCGCATAGCCTGCACCAACCAGATAGCCAAGCTGTTGCTGTGTGCGCAAAGACTCAAAGTAATCCTGACTGACTAACTGGTTAAAGGCCATGACTTTGACTTTGTCATCCACGCTGCTTGTCGGTGCTTGAATGTATTCAACAAAAGCATGTTCCGCACCGGATTTTTCGATTTGCACGTGTTGATTTGACGTGACCAGGTTGAGTGGCTTTTTCAGGTCGTCCAGAATTTCGCTGTAGGCAAATAAGGCATGCAGTTGTTTTTGCATATCGAGCGCATGATCCAGCTGCCAGTTGCCGTGCATAAAGGCCTTAATGTGGATTTCCTTGAAGAAGTTGTCCCGAAACAGGCAAAACTCATTGAAGCTGATATTTTTGAGCGCTTTGGCCAGTTGTTCTGGTGTTGGGTTCCAGGGCATCAGATGGGCTCCCAATAAACTGAACAACTCGCTGACCGGTTTACTTTTGTTGTGGTTTTTCCAGTGTCGGATCAGTTGTTTTTTGTATTCCGCAAAGCGGGTGGCGCTGATCGGTTGTTTAAGCAGCGCTTCGACGAGTTGCAGCACCAGTTTGAGCTGGCTGGCAGACAGACCTGCGGTTTGTAAAGTTAAGCCGCCCTGATGGGAGCTGAGGTGATAGCTCAATCCGGCCAGCTCCGCTGCGTAAAATTGCTCAGCAACGCTGTCCATAAACAAATCAGCGAACAGCCGGGTCATGGCCATACTCTTGTGGTTCTCGACCGAACAAAGAGAGTCTATCTCTAAATAAAAGTGACCTTTGGTAACCCGAAAGCGGGTATCCTGTTTGAACCAAAAGGCAAACCCAGGTCTGTCTGTGAGCAGGGTGGGCGTTTTACGCCCAGGCTCTATGTCATACAGGCGGTTTTCGAACGCCAGGTAAGGGTTCGCAGCAGGCAAGCGCATTTCGGGCAGGGGCGTTGTTATGTGTTCGAGCGTTTGTAACCACTCCGTATTGATACGCTCTACCTGGTAGGGTGTATTGTACCATTGCGCCACCTTGCGGGTGGCATCGCTCTCGCACGTAATATTGGGGTGGATCAGGATCAGGCGCATGTTGTGCGGCGATAGCAGCTCCATCAGTTCTTCATGCAGTGCATGATTGAAGGCACTCATGCAATAGTCACCATAGAGTGTGTCTTCGTCGTCGTAATGGTGCATATTGATACTCAGCGCGCTAACCCAGTCGAGTAGTTTGCTGGGCTCCTGATTTTCGAATGCCAGTTCAAGCAGGCGCTTTTTATCTTCATAGAGTGCAGGTAAAGCAGCAATTTGTTCACGGATCAGGCTGATGTACTCGAACAGCATTTCTACGATATCCTCGTAGTATTCAATGCCCTCGTCAGTCAGCGCGAAACTGATATTAAAGTCTTTAAAATTACTGCCGTCTGCGCCACCGCCTGCAGACAGGGCGTTGATCCAACCATTTTTCTTTAAGATTGCATAGAGCGAGCCGTCGCCCTCATAGCCCAGCAGGTGTGCCAGAAAGCTCAGGCTTTTGAATTTATAAAGTCGCTCTACATCGGGCATAGCAAAGCTGACAATCAGCTTTTGCATGTGCTTGCGCGGTTCAATGTGGAGCAACAATCCCAGGTCCTGCTGGCGGTATAAAGGAACCTGAATAGCCGGTTTGGGAATATTGTGACCGGTTACTGGCGCAAAGTTGCGACGTGCCAGCTCAGCCAGCTCATCTAAAGGGTGCGGCCCAGCCAGCACGAGTGTCATCCACTGTGCCTGATAATGAGCGGCAAAAAACGCTTCAATTTCTTGTTTAAAATCACCGCTGTGATCTGCCAGGGTGTTGTGATTTCCGACTGAAAACTTGGCAAAAGGGTGGGCCGGATTAACGGTTTCTTTGTGTACCTGAATGATTCTGCGGTTATCATCTTTGACCTTCAGATTAAATTCTGAGTCAATGGCGTTGCGTTCGTCCTGTAATGCCTCTTCACTAAACAGCGGCGCGTAAAAGAACTCGCTGAATCGTTGCAAAGCCTCAGCAAACAGTGCTGCACGGCAATCAAAAAAGTAGCAACTGTGTTCGGTGCCTGTCCAGGCATTACTTTGTCCACCGGCGTGACTGACAAACTGAGAAAATTCACTGCGTACAGGAAAGCCCTGAGTACCGAGAAACAACATATGTTCAACAAAGTGTGCCATGCCCTGACGGCTTTGCGGATCGTCAAAATGGCCGACGTTAATTGCGAGCGAGGCTGCTGCCTTATTACTTGATGTATCTTCGACAAGAAGCACTTTTAGACCATTGTCCAGTGTCAGGTGACGATAATTTCTTTTATCATTATTGCTCAGTTTCAATTGTGTGCCGCCGATATATTAGTTAGAGACGTGGCTGCTGTTTCCGGGCTACTACTGGCAAGCGTCCATCAGGACGGTTGTGATAGCCGGTCACCTCTGAATTAGCCTGTATTTAAACTTAAGGTTTAGGTGCTTTTGTTTTAATATAGCGGACAATTTGGGGCAATAGCTACTACTTGCTCCTAATTTTCTTGCCAACTTTCGGAGTGCTATGAAAACAATTCTTATCATGCGCCATGGCGAAGCGGGTCCTATGCAGGCCAACGATGCGGCCAGAATACTGACTTCACGCGGGCACGCTCAGGCTGCTGAAATGGGTCAATGGTTAGCTGAACATTATCCGCCACAGGCTGTACTAGTGAGTCCCTATATCAGAGCGCAACAGACAGCCCAGGCGGTCCTGCAAAGCAACCCTGTATCATTTGAAGAGACATGCCAGGATATTGTGCCCAGTGGTAATGCTGCTGTCGCTATCGATTACCTTGAAACCTTAATCAGTATGCATGACACCATAGACACCTGGCTGGTTGTTGCGCATATGCCGATAGTCAGTTATTTGGTTGACCAATTGGTGCCGGGTGACATGCCGATATTTGCAACGGCTGCCGTTGCGGTGATCCAGTATGACCCCGAAACGCTGAAAAGCGAACTGGTTAAGCTCGCCACACCAGCGACCTGAATTGAGAACAATTTTAGGATAAGTTGGCCCGGTGCGGTCTAATGTCCTCCTTTTCACTACGATGCTTTAATACAATAGCATCGCTTTCATGACACCGGTTACCATCAATGGGCGGATGGTTTTCGGTTCTACCTTATGTTTGTCATAAAATGTACGGCACCGCATGTGGTTGGTTTTGCTATGCACTCCAAAAACAATGTGCTTGTGTGCAGATCTCGTGATTAAAGTGTATTTATTAGCGGTATGAAGAACAGACTGTTGATAAGAGCGAGATAATGACACCTGTGTTTCAATTCGGTAAATCCTTTTCCTGCCATCATATAGGCAAGAGTTTGGTAAGGACAATTGTCCTTATATTGAGGCTTTTTGTTGCGAAAAGTTGTTAACTCTTAGCTAACTTTCACGATATTTACAAAAATGTGGAAAATTTATATGCATAATTGCAGCAATTTGAAAATTTGCTGCTATAATTACGGCCGTCTCGTTCAGCCTCATACAGTCGTTTTGCACTCTCGCTAGTGAGGTCCGCGCTGCTTGTCATTTGCGCGTAAAATTGAGCGAACCAGCCATTGTGATACGGCGCCCAAATTAAAACCGTTGAACTTAAGAGTGCATACAAAAGGTTAAATCCAAACATGAAAGCAATGAAAAGATCTACGTTAGCAACTTTAATCAATGCGACGTTGTTCTCTGCTGTAGCAGGTACTTCATTCACTACGCTTGCAGAAGAAGCGCAAGCCAAAAGTAATCAACTGGAAGTGATCCAAATCACCGCGCGTAAGCGTGTTGAGAACGCACAAGAAGTGCCAGTTTCTGTGTCTGCTTTGCAGGGCGATAACTTGGACGCATACAGCTCAGCTGGTATGGATATCCGCTTTATGAATGCGAAGATCCCGAGCCTTTCGGTTGAATCTTCATTCGGACGTACATTTCCACGCTTTTATGTTCGTGGTCTGGGTAACACCGACTTCGATCTGAACGCGTCTCAGCCGGTGTCTCTGGTTGTTGACGAAGTTGTTCAGGAAAACCCTATTCTTAAAGGCTTCCCTGTATTTGATATCGAGCGCATCGAAGTATTGCGTGGTCCTCAGGGAACCCTGTTCGGTCGTAACACCCCTGCGGGTCTGGTTAAGTTCGACAGCGTTAAGCCAAGCCAGGAATTCGACGGGTATGCCGCGGTTTCTTACGGCAGCAACAGCTCAATTGACTTTGAAGGTGCGGCCGGTACAGGTATTACCGACAAACTTTCAACACGTGTATCTCTGTTAGTACAAGATAAGCCAGACTACATTGATGTAAAAGCACCAGGGTTCGAGAAAGAAGACTCACTGGGTGGCTACAATGAAAAAGCGGCACGTGTACAGTTCTTATATGAAGGTGATGACTTCACCGGTTTGCTGAATTACCACGTACGTGATTTGGAAGGTCGTCCGATCCCGTTCCGTGCGAACCTGATTGAAAAAGGTTCGAACAACATTAACCCGTTGTACGATAACGATGTGGTTTATCAAGATGCCGCGTCTCGTGCTACTCAACAAGTAGACACGCAGGGTCTGAGCCTGAAGCTGGAATGGGACCTCAAAGAGCACACCATTACTTCAATCACCGGCTGGGAAAGCGCTGAGATTTACTCGCGTGCAGACGTTGATGGTGGATACGGTAATAACTTTGCACCGACCATGGGTCCTGGTTTCATTCCATTCTCTTCTGAAACGGCTGATGCCATTCCGGAGCATGACCAGTATACGCAAGAGCTTCGCCTTTCAAGCAACTTCTCTGGTGACTTCAACTATCAGGTTGGTTTGTTCCTGTTTGAAGAAGATCTGACTATCGAGAGCTTCAGCTTTGACACTGGTGTATACGACGAAGCAGCTGGTAGCTATGGCCTGCAAAATGGTTACGCTGTGCAGGAGCAGGAGACGTCTGCATGGGCTGTGTTCGGTTCTTTCGATTACAGTGTGTCAGAGCAGCTGGACGTGACTCTGGGCTTACGTTACTCAGACGACGAAAAAGATTTTTACGCAAAAAGAACAGACAACCCAACACCTTGGAACGGCTCGCCTGACTTCCTGGAAGGTCGTGCGAACCCAAGTGACAGCCACGTGAGCTGGGACCTGAGTGCAACTTATAAACTGACTGATGACGTTAACCTGTTTGGTCGTTTGGCTAATGGTTTCCGTGCACCGAGTGTTCAGGGTCGTATTTTGTTCGGTGACGTTGTAACAGTTGCTGAGTCAGAAACCACGAACTCAATTGAATTCGGTGTCAAGTCAGACGTTCTGGATGGCCAGGGTCGTGTTAACGCAACCGTGTTTTACTTCCAGATGGATGACCAACAGCTGACTGCTGTAGGTGGTGGCTCTAACTTTAACCGTCTTATCAACGCTGATAAAACTACCGGCTATGGCTTTGAGTTAGATACTGAGTGGGTACTGACGGATGAGTTGAATGCGACGTTTAACCTGAGTTATAACAAAACCGAACTAGACGACGATACGCTTGCAGTTGCAGTGTGTGCGCAGTGTACAGTGACTGATCCAACCTACATGGTTGACGGGCCAAATGGCCCTGAAGCGCGCGCAATTTTGGATGGCAACAGCCTGCCGCACGCGCCAGAGTGGATCTCCAACGCGACATTGCGTTACACCACAGAACTGGAAAACGGTGAGTTCTTTGTATACACCGATTTGTCATACCGCAGCGAAATCGACTTCTTCCTGTATGAGTCAGTAGAGTTCACTGGTGAAGCACTATTTGAAGCCGGTGTGCGTGCGGGTTACGCGTGGAACTCGGGCGACAACGACTATGAAGTTTCTGCCTTCGTACGTAACCTGTTTGATGAGCAGGTGGTTATCGGTGGTGTAGACTTCAACAACAACACAGGCATGCTGAACGAAGAGCGCTTTGTGGGTGCTGAGTTCAAAGTGAAATTCTTTTAATTTCACCTTAAATTAAAGTAAAAACCCGTGGATGGTCACTATCCACGGGTTTTTTTATTAATACTGTCATGCAAGCAGACCCCAGTACTGGTAGAGTACCAGGGTAAATACAGAATTTTAGAGGAAGAAACTATGTCCGCATTTTGGAATTATCGCGTTATCTATTGTGAAGCAAATAAAGATGCGCCAGAGCAGTATCAGGTACATGCGGTTGAGTATAATGAGAATGGCAAAGCGGTTAACTGGTCTGAAACGGGTGAGTCACCTTATGGTCAGAGCATTGATGATCTTAAAGCCGATTTTACCCGTTTACAGACGGCATTTGATAAGCCTGTTTTGAAAGTGGTACGTAAACCGCGTGGCTATGAACTGGTAGAAAAAGACAGCGGTGAACCTGCACACGCAGAGCCACCTGCCAAAGCCTGATAACATTTTATTTATAAAGAAGGAGCGATGATGGGTTTAAAGGCAATCTTGTTTGATTTTGATGGGACGCTGGTGGATTCTGAAGCGCTCCATTTTCACAGCTGGCTGCGTGTGCTGGCACCGTTTGGTGTTGAGTATAGCGAGCTGGCTTTTTGTGATGAGTTTTCTGGCGTACCCACGCTAAAAACTGCTGAGATACTCCTTGAACGTCACAAACTGTCCAGCACAGCGCAGGCGTTATGTGACGATAAAAACCGGTTTTTTGTTGACACCGCAGCGACGATGCAGCCAAGGCTTATGCCTTATGCATGTGAGATCTTAAATTATGCGTCAGCGCACTGTAAGTTAGCACTGGTGACGGGGAGTACCCGCGCCGAAGCGATCCCGGTGTTGAATCACTACGGGTTGCAGCATTTCTTCGATTGTATTGTCACTAAAGATGATGTGGTTCAGCCAAAACCCCATCCTGAGCCATATCAACAGGCACTGTCCGCATTGCAGGTTGAGCCAGAAAACGCCATTGCGCTGGAAGACAGTACAACCGGGCTGAGCTCAGGTAGTGCCGCAGGTTTGAAGGTACTGGTGATCCCCAACGAGCATTCAGCAAAACAGGACTTTTCTCAGGCTGCCTGGCAAGTGCAATCGCTGCGCTCGGCGCAGACTGTAATTGACGAGCTGCTCGCACAAGGTTAGTACCAAATTGCGACTGGCGATTTCCTGACGCCGCGCTAAGCTCTGAGGGAGGATATCTTAACTCTGCCTACAAGGAGCGTAGCGATGAACATTCAACTGACAGGTTGGCTGTTGGCCTGCCTGTGTTATCTGCAAATGGCCTGTGCAAGTTCAGCCCCCGGTGTGCAATTGGCCAAAGTGTATCAGGCACAGCAGCCGGTCTCTCATTATCTGGTAAGCGAAAAATTTGATGGCGTCAGAGCAGTGTGGAATGGTAAGCAGCTGCTTACCCGAACGGGTCAGGTGATCCATGCACCCGCCTGGTTTACCTCTGAATTGCCAGATATGCTACTGGACGGAGAGCTGTGGGCTGGCTATCACAACTTTGAGTTTGTCAGTGCTGTGGTGCGGCGTCATCAGGCATCCGAGCAGGACTGGCGGCAAATACATTATCTGATTTTTGATGCGCCCAGCGTGGCCATGCCCTTTGCACAGCGGTATGACCTCTATTCTCAGCTTATCAATCAGCTGGCACAGCTTCATGTTCGCGCGATACCTCAGTATCGGTTTACAACCAAGGCTGAGCTGGATGAGTTTTTTGAGCAAGTACTGGCACGCGGTGGTGAAGGGGTTATGCTGCATGAACATCAGGCACAGCATCTGGCTGGTCGCAGTTCGGCCATTCTAAAGTACAAACCTTATTTCGACGCCGAAGCTGAGGTCTTAGAACATTTGCCCGGCAAAGGTAAATATCAGGGCATGATGGGTGCAATCCGGGTTAAAACGCCACAGGGCATTGTCTTTAAAATTGGTTCGGGGTTCACGGAAGAGCAGCGTCGTGAGCCTCCCCCAATTGGCAGTCAGGTGACCTACCGATATCAGGGCGTCACAAAATTTGGTAAACCGCGATTTGCCCGCTTTTTACGTGTCAGGCAACCTCTTTAAGGATTGTGTGGTAGACGTATACTGAGGCTTTTACTTGCCACTTTGCTGTGATACAGTGCGCGACCTTTTTATGGTTGTGAGGTGACAAATGATAGCAGGATTTGATTACGGTAGTTCTAATTGCGCAATCGGTGTGATGCACCAAGGCGATGTAACACTGGTGCCTCTGGAACAGGGCAAACCTTACCTGCCGTCGACACTATACGCGTTACACAACAGCCTGGTGAGTGAGTATGTCGCACACAATCTGGCGGGCTCAGCATTTGCAGCGGACTATCAGGCAGTGCGTAAGCCTTTGTTAGGCAGTGCAGCTATGGCACGGCGTGAGCTTGACCTGGCGCCTGACGAGCAAGGGGTGTTTGTTGGCCAGCAAGCCATAGAAGAATACATCGCGTTTCCGGAAGAAGGGTACTTCGTGAAGTCGCCCAAGTCTTTTTTTGGTGCCGTCGGCCTGAAACCGGCTCAGCTGGCATTTTTCGAAGACATTGCAACAACCATGATCATGGAGCTAAAAAGCCGTGCTGAGCGTCACCTGGAGCAGCCGCTCAGTCAAACGGTCATTGGTCGGCCGGTCAACTTCCAGGCCATTGGGGGTGAGGACAGCAACCGCCAGGCGATAGATATTTTGACGACCGCCGCGAAGCGCGCCGGGTTTAAAGACGTTTCTTTTTTGTATGAGCCTCTGGCTGCGGGTATTGATTATGAGTCCCGTTTGACCCAGGACCAGAAAGTGCTGGTGGTGGATATTGGTGGTGGTACCAGTGACTGCTCTTTTGTGCAGATGGGACCGGGGTTTCGTGCTAAGGCGGATCGCAGTGATGACTTTCTGGCCCACACCGGTAAGCGAATAGGCGGGAATGATCTCGATATCGCACTGGCATTTCACACCTTGATGCCAGTATGTGGGCTGGGCAGCCAGTTTACATCTGGTTTGCCCTTGCCCAACCCTTTGTTCTGGCAGGCATGTAAAATTAATGACATTCAGATGCAAAGTGACTTCTACAGTGCGCAAATGGCGCGCGAGCTGACCGGTATGTTGAGAGATGTCTGTGAGCCGGAAAAACTTAAGCGATTGTTAAAGATCCAGCGCAGCAAGATGACACATCAATTCGTACGTCAGGGCGAGCTGGCAAAAATTGCTCTGTCTGATCAGGATTCACATACGGCAATACTGGACTTTCTGGATAGCGAGCTGAGTGTCGATATTGGTGCGCAGACTATGGCTGAGTCGGTGGCAAGCTGTCTAGAGCAAGCCGCGGTGCTGGCTGAGCAGGCAATCGCTGAGGCAGGCACGCGTCCCGATGTGATTTATCTGACAGGCGGGAGTGCTCAGTCTCCGCTGTTAAAATTGGCACTACAGCAACGCCTGGGCGATATCCCTATGGTTAATGGCGATAATTTTGGTAGTGTTACCGCCGGTCTGACCAAGTGGGCGAGTCAATTATACCGCTAGTATATGGGGCGCTATAGCGCCACACGATGTGCCAGGTACTGCTCATAATCGGGGAGCTGGCGCTCAATCGGAGTGGTCATCATCATGGATGACAGCAACATATCTGCGGTGGTTTCATTACAGGCTACCGGGATATTCCACACAGCCGCAAGCCTCAACAACGCTTTGACATCCGGATCATGCGGCTGTGATGCAAGCGGATCCCAGAAGAAAATTAACATGTGAATTTCGTTCTCGGCGATTTTAGCGCCGAGTTGCTGGTCGCCTCCCATCGGGCCGCTGAGTAACTTAGTGACTTCCAAACCTGAGGTCTTTTCAATGAGATGACCGGTTGTTCCCGTGGCATAGAGTTTGTGCATAGCGAGCTTATCCAGGTGCCCCTGACACCAACTGACCATAGCCTGTTTTTTGCCATCATGCGCGACCAGTGCGATGCGTTTTTTAGCCGGAATGACCTGCGACTTGGTATCCATACTTACCTCATAATAATAAGTTAATTGCCAGTGCGACGAAGATAAAAGCAGAGATCCTGTCTATCCAAATCGGTGCACTGGGATGAGCGCGAAAATAGCCGGCGATTTTATCGCCGCTGTAAACATACACACAATCAATAGGAAAGGCCAGAATTGGATAGAGCAACCCGAACATGGCAAGTTGCACTGTGGTAGACGTTGTCAGGCTTTGATCAACAAACTGAGGAATGAAGGCGATAAAGAATAACGCAACCTTGGGGTTGAGCACTTCTGTCATCATAGCCTGAAACATGACATTTTGTTGCTTCTTATTGCTGACATGGGGCTTTTCTTCGTCGTTGTTCTCAGGCCGAGACAGAGTGTCTTTGAAAGTGCGTACCCCCAGGTAGGCAAGGTAGGTCGCACCCAGGTATTGTACTGTGGTATAGGCGGTTTCTGAGGCTTTAAGGATAGCTGACAAACCAATCACTGCAAACAGTGTATGGACCACTCCTCCCAGCGCAAAGCCAAAAGCACTTTGCATTCCGGCTGTGCGGCCGTTGGTAAAGGTCTGAGCCATTAAAAAGGCATTGGAAGGGCCTGGGGCAATGGCAATAATAAAGCTGGCAAATAAAAAAGAGGCGAGTAATTCCGGGTTTAGCATGACGGGCTCTGTTCAACATAATTGCACTTAGTGTAACCAGCTTAAATAAAAAAACCTATAAAAAATGCGGGCATACGCCCGCATAAAAACTGGTTATTAATTGGTTGGGGGATACCAACCAGGCTCAGTGCAGCGAGATAGATGGACACGCACGGTGCCTGTGCGTCTCGTCATAACACCAGCAGGTCAGTATCAGAACACAACAGTCTGAGTTGAAGAGCAAGCAGATGTGCTGCCTTGCTCGCAAACCTGATAAGTGTAGCTACCGCCACCTTTACCACTGATGCTATCTGTGTAGCTATTATTGTTGCTGGTTGTGACAATCTTGCTACCGTTTCGGAAAATATCGACCTGAGAGGTAGAAGCGCCTTGCCAGTTCAGGTCAACGTATTTATTGCCTTTTGATTTGTATCCTGAGGCGCTGAGCTGCAGGTCGCCGCCATTACCGCCACCGGCACAGCCATTGGCAGTCAGGTAAGCATCTGCGTCAGCCGCTTTAACGATGCCGTAGCCAAAGTACACGTCTTTACCAGCCGCACCACTATCTTGTGCTGTTGCTTTGAGCGCTGCACGAATTTCCTGGCCAGTACAGTCAGGGTGGTTTGACCAAACCAAGGCGGCGATACCTGACACGGCCGGGGTTGCCATTGAAGTGCCGCTCATCAGGCCATAATCTGAAGTACCAATCACAATGTTTGCGTTAGTGGCGGCTAATAGAGCTGTACGGTCCTCCAGTGCTGCACCTATTGCCGGGATGCTGGTGGTATTGGTGTCGCCCAGCGTACCGTAGAGCATACCCGCTTCATTATTGATGATAATGGCACCGACACCACCTGAATTTTCACAGTTGGCGACTTTGTCATGGAAAGAAATATTGCCCCGATCGATTAGGCACACTTTGCCACTTGCCGAGCTGTCGGTCGCTTCTGCTGTGCCCATGAAATATACTGACGAAGAAACGCTGCCACTGTTTTCCATCGCAGATGAAGCAAACGCTACACCATCAACGCTCAGGCTGGACGATGTTGCAAGACCAGCAGGGTAGGTAGACAGAGTGTCAACGCCACCAGCGGTGACTTCAACGCAGATGGTTTCATCTTCACTGACATTTTTACCTTTGCCGCTTTGACAGCTTGGGAGCTGAGAAAAATCAGCAATGTTATTATCAGCGTCATTTGCACCTACCATCATGACTGACGGGTAGCCAGCAGGGTAAGAGCGGACGTTGTTACCATCGTTACCAGCTGCCGCAACGACCAAGCCGCCAGCATTGTTAAAGCTTTCGAAAGCATTTTCCTCAGTGCTGTTTGCACCGCCGCCACCCAGGCTCATGCTGATGATATTGGCACCCGCCTGACTACACAAGTTTGCTGCGTGTGCCAGATCAGAGGAGTAACCCCAGCCTTCCGCATTGAACACTTTGATAATGTGCATGTCCACACCCGGTGCCATGCCGATCACACCGATGTTATTGTCCGCAGCGCCTACGGTCCCTGCCACATGGGTGCCATGAGGACCCCCATGCTCATACCAGTTGCCAGTACCCGAGTCATTATCTCCTGTGATGTTGCCCCAGATGAAATCCGGGTTGGACATATCCAGGCCTGAGTCGATGACGCAGACTTTCATGCCGGCATTAGCATCAAAGGTCACCTGGTTTGCCTGCGACTTGATAATACGCGTATGGGGCAACCTGTTGCTGCATAGGGTCGCCGGCATCATCATTATATAAACCCATCAGTTGACGCTTTTGGTCCACTTCTATCAACTTGATATGCGGGTTGTTAAGCAATCCCTTAACCTCACTGAGCTCTTTGCCGCTAAATGTGGCGGCAAGGAAGCCATCACCGTCTATGTGCAGCTGTGCACCCATTGTCTGTGCCAGTGCTTTGACTATGCCTTTTTTATTGTTATCAACCTGGATGATGAATCTGTCATCGGTTGTCTGAGCTGTTGCTGTGGCACATAAACCTGCAAGCAGGAGTGACATCGTAGACTTGTTGAATTTCATTATTATTATCTCTTGGTTTTAATTATTTTAACTTGGTTACATTGCTAACTATTGGTTAATGACTATTAAGATAGACGTAATATTACGCTAACGTAAAGAGAAATTATCCACATTGTTGGAATTTATGGGAATGAATTATTCTTTGTTTATAATTAAATAATATTAGTGGAAGTCTGGATATGTAGAATTTTTATTCTTATATAATAATGAAAATTGGTATCATTATCCATTTTGTGCCGAATATGAAGATAATGATACCAGGTTGACGGGTTGTTGATCAGGTGGAAGTATGCAAATTATCTTTGCAACGACTGAATAGTAAACATAAGAAAGGCAGCCCGATGAGCATATGCATGGCCAACTGCTCCGGAGCAGGTAACGCCAGTGGCTGGCTGGTCATCGCTAATAGCCCGGCGCCACTCATTTGCATAACTCCGATCAGGGCGGAAGCTGTCCCGGCCTGATTGGCAAAAGGAGCCAGTGCATTGCCCGCGGCAGCCCCAAGCGTAAAGGCAAAACCGATAGAGGCAATGTACATAGGTAACAGATACGCCAGCGGGTGAGTTTGCGGTGTGATTAACAACAAGATCCCACCGAGGGAAAATAAACTTAGGCCAAACCTCAGTGCTTGCTGCGAGTTACGTTTAATGAAGTGGGGCGCAGTAAAACTGGCAGCAATACTAATCGCGGCGTTGATGGTAAACCACATGGTAAATTCCTCAACGGGACGATTAAGCCCGGTCATGATCCAGCCCGGAGCGCCGACGACAAATACCAACATAGCCGCCATACACACCATTGTAATACTGGCGTTGAACATAAACTGAGGGCTACTCAGCATGGGGCGGAAGCGGCGAAAATCAAGTAAATGGCCAGAGTAAACTGTGGTGTCGGGTTTCGTTTCCCGGTACAGTGCCAGCACCAATACCAGGCCAACAACGGCAAAGCCTGTCAGAAAGGTAAAGTTACTGCGCCAGCCAAACTCTATGGTCAGCCAGGCTCCCAGAATAGGGGCCAGTGCCGGAATAAAGCAGACAATGCCGTTAAGGTAGGTGATCATCTGACCACTGCCTTTGTGACCGAAACTATCCCGTACAATTGCGAAGGCGCTGACAAAGGTGGCACAAGCTCCCAAGCCTTGCAATACACGTGCAAGCATGATCCAGTGCCATTCATCCAGCAAGGTGGCCAGCAGTGCCCCTACGCCAAATAACAGTATGCCGAACAAAGCAACCGGGCGTCTGCCATACTTGTCGGCAAGCGGGCCGGCAAGCAGTTGTCCAAGGCCTACAGCCAACATATAAATGCCGACCGTTTGCTGAATGTGCGCTTCACTGACGGCCAGGTCTTGTTGCATATTAACGAATGCGGGTAAGTACAGATCGATCCCCAGTGGACAAAACACCACTAGCAGAGCGAGTATAAAAATCAATAGTTTGCTGGTTTTTTGCTGCATGCTGTCTCCTTATGGCGGGTATTGTAGGGATCCTAAGAAAAAAAGACAGGACAAAGCGCCGGGATTAGAATTTTTTATTGTTAGGAGACATTAAAAAGCCGACTCTAAAGTCGGCATATTTGGAGACCAATATCAGGGTAATGAGATTTAGGCCGTACAAATGCTGTGGGCAGAGTTTTTGATTTCGTTTGCTGAAGCAAGGGCATTCGCGGTGCAAATGCTTTCTTCTGTGTTTTCAATCTCGTTGCCACGGGTACGTCTGCCACCCGCGATATTGGCAGTCATAAGTACAGGCAGGCGCGTGGTGTCCTTAGAAAGCATTTTGATTTGTTTTTTGATGAGCTTCATTTTATTTTCCTTATCGTGTTAGTTGTTTTTTTATTACCTATTTGTTTTATCTCATAATTTACAACTACGCAATGGTTTATTTTTTATTCTTTTTTGTTGTTACTCACGTTGAGTCGGCGTGGACTTAGTCAGACTGTGGGTGTCTGAGACCAGAATGCTCTGCCAGTGCCGCCTTGGTGCCGGGCTACCGGATTGCTCGGGTTCGCCGAATCGGGCGAAAAAAATGGGTAACTCAGACTGACTGAGGCTGGTTGCTAAGGCCTCTCTGGCAGAATCGTGTTGCACAAGTACACTGATTGGGTGCATTGCCCATCCCCACTGCTGTAGTTTGAGCCATAAAGCACCTAGCCCTAAGCCAGCACGAAAAAGGGCTTCATCGCCTTCTTTACTGACATTCAGCGCCAGGTAGTGCGGCCCGGTTTCAACCAGCTCAGCAAGGCCCTGGGCCATTTTGGTTGGCAATCTGAGCAATTTATTCAGACCACTCAGGTGAGGATGAAAGGCGACTTTAAAAAAGGTTTTGAAACCGCCAGAAACCGGGCCAAATAGGTTGTGAAGGTAAAACCCATCTTCGTACTGGCGCCGTTCATCAAAGCGAATATAGCTATAGGTTTCGCGCCATGCGGCTTTGTTGGCAAAATCCAGGCCGGCATAAGTTTGTGTCAGGTGAGCCAGCGCTTTGCCATGCGTCTGCTGGTAATATATCCCAAGCGTCACCGGGTAAGGTTTGAGCACCGTGCTCAGCTCGTTACGCTGTTGCTCACTGAGCAGTGTGCTACGGTACGCTGAACGTACCGTATGGCGTTGTTGGAGCTGCTCAGACAAAGTCGCAAATGCGGTTGCCTGGTGCGCCTGCTCCGGTCCCGGCATAAAACGGATAAGTGCTCGGTCTTCGCCGGCCAATACTTGTTGCTCTTGCTCATCGCACCAGCGCCAGTGCAGCTGATACCCGCGCAGGTATATTAGTTGCTCAAGAAAGTGGAAGAAAATACCACAGCTGAGCAGCATTTCCCGTTCTAATGACGGCAGGCCGGTCAGTTTACGGCGGTTGTCTATGGCCAGGTAGCCACAGTGGATCACGGGATCGAAGTGAACGGCCCAGGGCTGACAGTTGTGTGAAGACGGCGCAAGCCGTGCCAGTGCGACAGCCTCTGCCAGTGTTTGTTCAAATGCAGTGTGTGTCATGATTGTTTTCCATTGTGTATAGAGAGTGTGGGGACTATCTCCTGGTGACCGGTAATGCAGACGGCACAGCAAAAATAGAGTGTTTGCCAGAGCCAATAGTTGGCAGGTGTCAGCGTGTTATTTTTGCTTGTTATGCGTCCGCATGAGGTGGCACCCAGGCTTGCATGTTGCTGGATGCGGATAGTACGTAAATCAAATGGTAAGCCCCGGCCATGGGATTTGAGATAGGCCTCGCACAAAGACCATTGCGTGGTCTGGGTGATTATGTCAGCCGACACCGCGTTATGATCAAACAAACGCTGCTGGTTGGAGACAGAAAAGCGGCGGTAGACCTGAATGTCGATGCCAAGGGGAGCCGGTGCTGTGGCAACAGCATACCAGTTCTGGCTGTGGCTGGTGGACACAGGCTGAGCAGGCTTCCCCTGGCCCTGATCGCCAAACGGCTGCCCGTACCTGGTATGATTGAGCCTGACTGAGGGATTGGCGCAGGCCCTTTGTAGTGCGAAATTGGCCAGTGCCCGGCACTGCTGCTTGACGGCAAGTCCCTGGTTCAAACGAGCGCGGGCGGGTAATAAAGCGTCAGTATACTGCCTGATGTACAAAATGGGCGAGACAACCGTCTCTCCCTCAGACGTCATACCGTGCTCAGTGATCACTGTTGATAACCCTGTGCGATACGCTCGCCTTTAAACTCCTCGACGACTTCAGCCATCTCATCAAAGCGACTAACCAGACTTTGGAACAGCGGGGTGGTCATATCCTGCTCAAACGCCTGCTCAGACTCTAAGTAGATGGTTTCTACAAAGTGGAACGGGGCATCAGCCTCGGCAGACGCTTCAAACACTGCAAAGGCTTTGACTGAATCAAGCTGTTCGCAGGCCTTGTAGTCCGTGGTTTCGACCCAGTCGCGAAAGGCGCCCAGGTGTTGAATGTGCTTAAGGCGAATTTTGTGTACGATAAGTTTCATAATGATTCCTGTGAATGAGCGTGTATTAAAGTCAGGTGATAATTGATGCCGCCGGTCCCAAAGGCATTGATGGCACCAATGCGCTGTTGGGTGTCTAGCAATGGCCAGGGTTGTGCCTGTTGTGGTACCTCAGCCGGAATGTCTTCGAATGGCAGTGCATCATTGAGCTCCCCTAGGATTGGGGTCGGTGGCATGCTGCCATGTTCCAGCGCCGCGAGCATTTTTGCCAGGCTAATGGCGCCGGCGCCTGCAAAGCAGTGACCAAAGTTATATTTTCCAGATCCCAGGTAAAGGGGTTGTGTGTGTTCACGACGATAGGCAGCGCAAAGAGATTCCAGCTCAGCCTGATCGCCGAGGGTGGTGCCAGTGCCGTGGGTTTCAATATATTGCACTTGCTCTGGGTTGACTGATGCTAGCTGTAAGGTTTTGTACATGGCCAGTGCCTGCCCCAGTGGGTCGGGCGCGGTCATAGAGCGACTGTCGCAGGAGCCTGAAATGGCATCAACATGGGCAATGGCATGGGTTGCGTCTGATTTTGATTGCAGGACAAACAAACCACCGCCATCCCCAGGGGTAAAGCCATCAGCCCCCTTAGCAAAAGGCCGAATGCGGGTAGCTGACAACATCATTTGTGCGCCACACAGCACCAGATCTCGCTCTAACGTTGCGGTTTCAATTCCTGCCAGCACAATGCCGTCATAACGTCCGGATTGCAGCCCTCTGACAGCATTGTGCAGTGCGGCCATGGAACTGGCACAGGCTGCCTCAATGGCGATACAGTCGGCATGTGGGATCTTCAGGTGTTCCGCTAACAACCGGGCACCACCTAACCCCGTTGCACCATACCAGCTCCAGCGATTGATTGGCGGTGGTGTAGGCTGAGGTAAATGTGTCGGAGCTGCTGGTAATTGATCCCACAGTGCACACGCGCCTAACTGACGATCGGCATTCAGAGACAGGTTACATGCCAGGATCACTGCCGGGCGTTTGAATTCTCCAATCTCGACAGAGTCTGTGGCGTTCAGCAGCCGCAGCTGGGACACATCCAGGCGCGCTTTTTTGGCCGGCATCATAGGCTTATTCAGGACCTGGTCGCACGGATCATGGCTGTCAAAGCTCATTGCTTGAGTTATGTAGGTGCTTAGTTTCTGGGGGGTTGCCCTAACAAATGTCGGTGCATTGAGTTGCTGTGCCGATTGCGATCGCAACAGGTCGTCACCATTGGCCAGTGTTTGCCAGAAATGGGTTTTGTCATCACCCAGTGCAGTGATGGGGCAATACTGAGTAATGGCCACCTGGTCGTCACTTGCGTTGGTGTTATCGTCTGATACTGCTTGGCTTATCTGCCAGTGTGGCCCAAAAGTTGCGGCGCCAGCACAGCGAGTTGCTTGGTCCAGGTGCATTTCAAGTAACTGATAAAAGACTTGGCTTGCACCGGCGAAATAGCGCGCGGTTTCCTGCTCTGTGGCTGTGGTGGTGATAGTCCCTAACTGCATCAGCATCGGCCAATCTTGTTGTTCGGCCGTGGTCACAGGGCAGACCACCAGAGAGATGGCGCCTTCGAGCCAGGGTTGCTGAGTTGAAATACCCTGATGATGCAGGATTTCAGTTTGTGGCTGGTGGTGAAAGCACTGAATACTGGTGAGGACAGCAAGCTGGCTGTCTGCATAGCGAAAGTTGTCCTGCGCTGCCTGTAACAGACGCAAACCGCCAAGGTCGCCGCCATCCAGGGTCTGACATTTCCCCCGGGTGTGGGCAAAATGTGCGATCCGGGCGGGTATGGTCGAGGCCATTTCTCCAACCCGATCGTGAGAGGTGGCTCCAAAGGTACCTGCCAGTGCCTGCTTGTATTCATCGATGCGTATTTGCGCACTGTCAGTACCAGCCAATTGTTCACCCAGGGTCCGTAACGCAGTCACTTTGGTGGCATTTCGATACGCCGCGTCACTGGCCATATGTGTTGCACAGAGTTGGTCGCAATGGTCGCGCTGAGTTTCACTGAGGTTCAGCTGGCTGAGTGCTTCTTCAGCAGCCAGTAGCGCCATTCGGGTTTCGCGACTGACCGCCTTGCGAAACAAAGGAGGAATAGAGAACTTTTTGTAATCAAAGTCATCGGTGTGCACTTGCCCACCTCTGAGTGGCTCAGCAGCGACCGACCAGCCAAATGGGTGGGTAAACTGACTCGGGTTGAGTGTCCCCTGTTTTGCCAGGTCGGCAAAGTTCATGCCGTTGGGCAAGGCACAGCCGATCCCGACTATGGCTAAAGGGGAAGTTGGGGGTCTGCTCATAATACGCCTCTCATAATTACATCAGCTCTGCCAGTTGTTTACGGTCAACTTTGCCATTGGCATTGAGTGGTAGCTGTGCAGTGACTATCACTTTATGTGGCAACATATAGGCTGGCAGTTGCTGTTTTAAAAATTGCTTTAATGCCAGTAGCGATGGTTTTTCTGCACCGTCTTTAAGAACGATCACGGCAATAAGCTGGTGCTGCTGTTCGCCCAGCGAGAGATGTAATGCAGACTGCTCTATGGCTGGGTGTTGATGCAGCAGGGACTCAATTTCCCCCAGCTCAACCCGATAACCGTTCAGCTTAACCATATCGTCGATACGGCCCCGATAGATGAGCCCCATCTCGGTCAGCTCAACCAGGTCGCCTGTTGCATGACAGTTTTGTTGGTGCAGTGCTGTGGCCCTGGGCAGGTCTACATTGGCATAACCGGGTGTAACACAGCGCCCGCCAATAATCAGCTCGCCACATTGACCCTGGCTTTCAGACAGTGGTGTTCGCTTTCCTGTATCATCTTCCAACCAGCCTTGTAATTCGGGTAGTAAGGATCCGATAGGCAGGTGACGCAGCCCGTTCAGCTGGGGGCGGTCAACTTGCCAGGCTACGCACACATTGGTTTCGGTCGGGCCGTACCAGTTATGCAGCGCGGTATTGGCGGGCAGGCAAGTGATCAAGCGTTGTAATGCCGCCACGGCAAATGGTTCACCGGCAAAAATGACCTGCTTCAGGGGAGCGGTGCTATGACTGTTAAGCTCTCCACTTCGCACCATCATAGACAGGATTGAAGGCACGCTGTACCAGATACTTACCTGGTGCTTCTTGATCCCTCTGATCAGGGCCAGGGGATCTTTTTGTTCCTGCTCGGTGATCAACCACACACAGGCACCGGTGCGCACGGCGGCAAAGAGGTCGAAAGTACTCAAGTCAAAGGCAAAACTGGCATGGTTGGCCAGGGTGTCTTCGCTGTCAATGCAAGTCGTGTGCACCGCCCAGTCAATGAAAAAGTCCAACATGTCGTGGCTTATCTGCACCCCTTTGGGCGTGCCGGTTGAACCTGAGGTATACAGGATCGCGGCAAGCGTGTTTTCCCGGTATTGACGTAATCGCGACATGTAAGCACTCAGGTCTTGCTCGTAGTCGCTGCTGTGGCTCAGGCTATCGAGTGTATTCAGCCAATCCTGGTCGAGTACCAATGCAGGTTTTGCTGCAGAGATAATACGTTCAACCCGGGCTTCAGGCTGGCTGTAGTCAATGGGAATATAATGGTTACCAGTGAGCCAGCAGGCGTAAATGGCGGCAACGGTGTCAGGATGTTTTGGCAGGTTTAACAGCACCGGTGCCTGATCCAGTCCCAGTGCGCACAATGCATTGGCTATCTGGCAGGCGCGTGCAGCGAGCCGGGCATAATCCCATTGCTGATCGGCACAGATCAGCGCCGTTTTATGCGGGGTCTGCTGAGCATGGCTCAGCAGGTTCAGTGCAAAACGGGCTGATGACGGAATTTTCGTCATACTCAGGCCTCCGCCAGTCCTGCTTTAACATCCTGATTGAGCGGGACACCGACTTCCAGCGCGCCTTCAACCAAAATACGATAGGCCTCATCCAGGTCGGCCTGAGTGTGTTCGCTGGTGATGCTCAGGCGCAAGCGGGCATCGCCAACTGCCACGCCCGGGAAGACCACGGTCTGACAGTACAGGCCACGAGCACGCACTGCGCGGCCAAGCGCCAGGGTTTTGGCATCATCACCGACAACCACGGGCACAATGGCAGAATCGGAGTTTTCCAGATCAAAGCCTGCCTGCAATAACAGATTGCGGAAGTAATAGATATTGTCCCACAGCTTGGTTAACCGCTCCGGCTCGCGCAACATCACGTCGATAGAGGCAATCACACCGGCTGCAACATGGGCTGGAATGGTTGCGGCAAAGACATAAGAGTTAGAAAAGAAGCGCAGGAATTCCACCACATCACCATCGCCACAGACAAATCCGCCTAAACCGGACAATGCCTTACTCATGGTACCTAACTCCAGATCGACTTCGCCTTTCATATTGAAATGCTCCGTGGTACCAGAACCAGTCTTACCCAGTACACCAGTGGAGTGAGCATCATCAACCAGCACGCGCGCACCATAACGTTTAGCAAGCTTATTCAGACGCGGTAAATCGACAATATCTCCGTGCATACTGAAGACGCCATCGGTGACGATCAGCTTACCACCGGGATGGTCGGCATACTTGGCCAGCGATTTTTCCAGGCTGTTCAGTGAGTGATTGTAAATCTTACGCTGGGCGCCAGCCAGTTTACAGCCGTCGGTGATACTCATATGGTTAATGGCATCGGTAAAGACCAGGTCATGTTTAGAGGTCAGTGCAGAAATACAGCCCAGGTTAGCTGAGTAGCCTGAGGGATAAACTATACAGGCTTCACGGCCTTTTAGTTTGGCCAGCTTACGCTCTAGCTCCAGGTGCAGAACGTTACTGCCTGCAATGATCCGACAACCGGTATTGGTTGCGCCATATTGGCCAGCGGCGTCTTGAATTGCCTGGATCACTTCCGGATGATTCGATAGGCCCAGATAACTGTTGGAGCCAAACATCAGAAACTCGCGACTGGTGCCAGTGACTTCATCGAACATCACGGCGCGATTTTTACAGGGCGTTTCCAGTGGCATACCGTACCAGTATAATTGCTGCGCTTTTTTCTTGTCGTAGAAGGGTTTGAACTCACGGGCCTTGTGAAACAGATCGCCGTGCTGGATCCCGACAAAGTCACGCATGGTGCGGTTATCGCCATCATCACTGTCGATTTGGTGTTGCACGTCGTCGCCGCGGGTCGCAGGGTTGAGCAGTTCGTCAATCAAGAGGTTTTTGGTGACCAGCTCATCGGCCCATTGTGCGCCTTTTTCTTCAACCAGTAGCTTAGCAAAAGCCTGTTCCAGTTCCGTCAGGGTTTTGCAACTGGGGATGCTCAGGTTGTCTCTTAGTCCCAGCGCTTTTAGCAGCTCGCCTTGTGCTGAAACCACGGTGACTGAATCTATCCCTAGGTCACTTTCAATCTCGGCATCCATACTCAGCTCTGCGGCATTGTAGCCACTGAAGCTGGCAAACACAGCAATCACTTGCTCGCGCAACCAGCTGTGTGCATTTTGCTTACCATCACTGCTTCCTGTTGTTTTGGCTTCACTGAGGTGAAATTCCTGTGCAGCGATTTGCTTCACCGCGTCAGCGATACAGTGAATGTTCTGAATAGACAGGGGATTTTTGAGTTGCAACTGCTTGGTCAATGCCGCGGTGACTTCGGCCAGCGCAATAGAATCTATCCCGAAGTCGTTCTCCAGGTGGCTCGTCAGATCCAGAGTATTAGCAGGGTACTCAGTCAGTTCAGTAAAGGTCTTCAGAACTTCCTGTTGCAGAGTTTCCATAATATCTGGGTTTACTTTTGGGTTTGTGGCACTCATATCTAGCCTCCTTATGCTTGCTCTGTCTGAAGGCGTTCAACCAGGGTGACCATGGCATCAACCGATGCAAAGTTGCCTGGATGGATCTCCTGCATACCTATGTTTAACTGGGTTTCTTGTTTGAGGTAATCGACTAGGTCAAAAATGGCCGCCGAATCAACGATATTCAGCTCAAACAAGGGGGTCTGCGACTCAAGGCCGTCTTGCTCGCCGTCGAGAAACTGTTCGGCGATATGCTTTAGTAATTTAGTGACTAACATCCTGCTACTCCTTCTGTTCGTGTCTGATCAGGCTTTTTCGCCGACAATCAGGGTCCGTGGCCCGGGGATCTCAAGAATACGGGCATTACTGAATCCGGCTTCATGGAAACGCGCCAGATATTCTTCACTGCTGCTTTCAATGCCGCCATCTGTGGATACCAGCATGTTCAGTGACAGCAGAGCGGTAAACTCAGGGCCTGATTTGTCATCATTCAACGGGGTTTCTGACGCAATAAAGCGGCCACCGGTAGGCATGGCGTTATAGATATTTTTAAGGATGGTGACCTGGGTTTCTGGCGCATAGTCATGCAACATCCAGCCAAGGTGGATGAGATCATAGTTGCCAATTGGCAGGTTGCCGGCGATCACGTCGCCTTCAACCACCTCAATGCGGTCGCCGTAGCCTTGCTCACCCAGCTTATCTCGCAAAAATGCCGACGCCTGCGGTAATTCACAGATCGCCAGCGACACGCCCGGGTGTGCATCGGCTACGGCAATGGGTAAGGTGCCAATCCCACTGCCAATATCTAAAAAGGAGTGATGCTGCGAGAAATCATAGTCTTTAACGAAGCCTTCGATGAACGGCGCAGCAAATTTACCCAAAAACTCCTGAAAATCAGCGACGTCATCCGGGTTTTGATACAAGATGTCGAACCAGCTGCGGTTGTCACCAAAGACGGCTTCACGCTGATTGGTGTCACTCTTCACAGCGCTGCTTAGTTCGCCCCACAGCGGATAGAGAAAGGTGTCGATATGACGACCCAACCAGCCCAGCCACATGGGTTCATCACTTAATAAAAAGGTATGGTGCTCCGCCGGTAATTGATACAGGTCATCTTGTTTGGTGAGATACCCCATGGCATGCAGCGCAATCAGCATTTGCTCTGTTGAGCGCAGTGGCGCGTTGATTTTGTCGGCCAGTTGCGCAGCGCTCAGGTCAGTGTCGCGAAAATGGTCAAACAGTTTTAGTGATAATGCAGCGGTTACCGCTTTGGCCTGAAAGAAGCCCATCATATGGTTAACGACATCTTGTTTGTTGAGAGTCATAAGTAATCCTTATCAATCATGTAGTACGTTTAGGGTCGGGCCTGCTCGGCTGCGCGACCCGTTTTCCTTAGTCTAAAAAGGTCGAAAGCTCTTCGCAGACACTGGCAAAAGCGCTGACAAAGCGGTCAATCTCGGGTTTGCTGATCACCAATGGCGGCTGGATCCGGATCACCGTTGAACTGTTGGCAGTAACAAAGGTGAGGATTTGATGATCCAGGCAGAACTTAGTGACAAACTTCAGGCAGAACATTTCTCCCAGCGTTTGCTCCATGCGTGTCATAGCGGCTTGCAGATGTTCGCGCACCGGATCGGGTAAGAATTTCCAGGTGCTATGCCAGTCACCCGGCAGACGGGTAGCAAACTCTCTGGCAGAAGCGGCAACTGCGCCGTCAAAGGTCTGTTCAAACTGGATCCCCAGCATCAGGCCCTGGCCCCGAATTTCGGCGATAAAGGGGTACTGGCCGGCGATGGCTTGTAGCTCAGATTTAAAATAGCTGCCCAGCTCATCAGCACGGGCTGCTAAATCTTGTGCGACAATTTCTCGCAGTGCCGTGAGTGCGGCGACAGAAGCCAGGTTACCGCCGCCAAAGGTGGAGGTGTGTACTAAGAAGCGATCAGAGGTGCCGTAAGCTCGCTGCCAGACATCGCTGCGGCACAAAGTGGCGCCAATGGGCAATAAACCACCGGACAGTGACTTGGACAGCATCAGCACGTCAGGCTCAATGCCTTCCCACTCACAGGCAAAGAGTTTGCCGGTGCGGGCCAGGCCAGTCTGTATCTCATCGACCATCAGCAAAGTGCCGGTATCGCGACAGATCTGTTGCACCGCGCTCAGGTATCCGGCTGGTGGCACGTGGACACCGCCTTCCCCCTGGATGGGCTCCAGCATGAGTGCACCCACATCGTCTCTTTGCAGGGCTTCGCGTAAAGCGTCGAGGTCGGCAAAGGGCACTTCGACCATGGTCTGGATCAGTGGCTGAAAGTATTTACGGTGTTTTTCCCGTCCTGTGATAGACAAGGCGCCGAGCGTTTTACCATGGTAGCTGTTTTTCAGATAAGCAATGCCTGGCTTACCGGTGGCGGCTTTGGCCAGTTTAATGGCGGCTTCTACGGCTTCTGTTCCTGAGTTACTGAAAAACACGCGGCCCATATTGCCAGGTGCCAGGTGGCAGAGGACTTCAGCCAGTTTGGCGGTGTGTTCCGGCACGGAAATATATTGAATGAAGTTGGGACCTTGCTCATCCAGGAAGGTTTTGACTGCCTGGCTGACGGCGCTGGGGTTGTGACCCAGATTAAGGCAGCCATAGCCCGCGACCATATCGAGATAGCCTGTGCCGTCGTTATCGTACAGCATGGTGCCTTGTGCCTTGCGGAACACATTGTCGCAGCGTTGTTGTTTTAAAAACTCCACCATCATTGGGTTAATAAACTGGTGATGGCGGTCCAGCGTGTCTTCTTTGGCCGGATCCTGGGCAATGATGTTGTCGATAAAGGTCAGGCGCTGACTGGTGTCGCCCTTGTCGATGGCATAGATGTCCTGATGATAATAGCGCTTCAGGTTGGTGACGTGCTGGCGGTCAATGCGTTCACCAAAAGAGGCAAGCGGATAGGCATAAAAGCCATGTTTCTCAGCCAGTTCACCAATTTCAAGCACTTTGACCGGTTCCAGGTAACGGCCCAGAGAGTAATTCTCCCGGCGCTGCTCCAGGGCCAGGACAATGGTCTCTGCCATACACCCGTTGAGCTGCTGTTTAATGGTGACATTCAGTGACTCTCCTCCCAATTTGACCGCATCGGTGGCTGTGACACAGCCACCGTCGATGATCAAAATGTCGTCACGGGCAGGGCGGGCATCCACATTGACGTCGCGTGGCAGTGCCACATCGATGAAAATGGAGCCAGGTTGTAGCTTGGCCACATCAATCACGCCTCCGGCTGAGGTGGCACCGGCAAATAGTTTGCACTCGTCGTACAGGTCGTCCGGGTTGCCAGTCAGGGAAACCCGCTGGTGATACTGCTCGGGCAGGTGACTGAGCATTTCCGCTTTGTCTTTGTGACCGGCGCGGTGCAGCAGTTTCAAGTTAAAGCCCTCGGCGAGCAGTAATCGGCTGAGTGCCAGGCAAATGGAACCTGGATAACCCACAATGGCGACGGTTTCTTTTTCCGGATTAATGTCCAGCCATTCTTTAATTTGCATCAGGGCTTTGTAGCCGGCATAGGTGGTCAGTGAGTTCCCTGAGGTAATGGGAATGGGGGATTTGGCGGCCGTGGCTTCACCACGACGACCAACTATGGAGGTAAATCCTCCCAGGCCAACTAACTCTGCACCGTCGGCGACAAACTCTTCTACGCCCGCAACAACACGTTCAGCAATTGCTCTGGGATCGGCAATCATTTCCTCGGCGATCAGTGGCATATATTTGATCATGCCTTCACAGGTTGCGCCGCTGGCGGACGTGATTTTGGCAAAGTTCATAAAGGGCACCAGGTTTGCTTTGCCCCACAGTTCACGGTTATAGCCGGTATGCTGATCTTGGGTGTTACGTTGTAGTAGATCGAGCATTTTCACGTAACGTTTCAGGCCGACTGAGGTCGGGTGGGCGATAAATCCAAACTTCATGAGTTAACTTCCTGTGCTGGTGGCATATCTGAGTCTGTGTTGTGCTTAACGGGATCGGCACTGTCGCGTTGCCAGCCTTTGGCTGTGGCCAGAGAAATGCCATCCCCTTCATTGTTGTGGCCGAGGACCACAGAGAACAGGGTCAGGCGTTTTTGTGCCGTGAGCGCTGTACGAACTGAGGTTTCATCAAACTGGGTCAGGGTTTGCGCAGAAATATCAAAGTCGCCAATTTGTTGTTCAAATTGTGACTGCGCCAGGTTGACCAAGCGCATCTGGCGCGAGGTGCGATTAAACAGGATCCGCTCCTGATAGGTGTTAATGACCGACAGCCCACCATTACAGAAATAAAACACACTGATACTCTTATCGAGTAGCTGCGGGTGGGTCAGAATATTGTCGATAAACGCCGGGAGAATATCCGGTACTATGCCTTTGGCCCCGTCGCCGATAAAGGCAATGACATTGGTTGGGCTGGTGTATGCCAGATAACCGCTGGCGAGCAGGGCATCGCCCATCAATGCTCGGCCATACCAGCCGGAAAAGCCGCGACGTGTTTTTGCTACATTGCGCACCGCAGAAATGCCACAGCGGCCGACATCGTACACCCCGGTGTAGTCATAGTCCTCATGCTCTATTAAGTCTTCTATCACGCGGTTAAGCTGACAGAAGAAATAGTTAGGCGACATGGGTAGGCTGGGCAGTTTACTGAGCACATCAGATTGCGTATCCGGGTAAGCCATGATCTTGGCCATACGTCTGGCGCGTAATGACTCACTGACATTCAGGTGCTTTTTGACCGCCTGCAGAAAATCGCGACAGCGCATGTGTAAATGCAGGTCGGCAAAGGGTGACAGGTGGTTTTGCTCCTGGGTCAGCTGCACCAGATGAACCTTACGCTCCAGGCGACCATCGGAAAATGGTGTGGCAATCTGTGCGACACGGCTTTTGAGCATAAACAAACACTGTTCATCGGTGCTGTTAAGCTTGTCATTGGTATGAAAATAGTTGTAAACCCTGGGGGTATAACCATAAATCGCCAGGGTGCCGAGATAATTGTCGTTGCGCTTGCCCTGATAGTATTTAGGGGCTGTGCCTGGGTGAGCGAGACTGTCTACCAGGGCAATACCTGCCTGCTGGGCAATTTCATGGATCAGGGCATACTCGTCATCGCTGACGGGACCGAGTTGCCAGACCAATTTTTCAGGCCCGTGATTGATGAGATCGATGGCTTGACGGAGTTCCTCTGTCATGATTTCAACGGGCTCATCGCTTGGGCTGGCTGGCAAGGCTTCAAGTGCTGGCAGGTCGAGCTCTATCGAAGATTCCAGCACATTTTGCGTTGCCAGTATCACCACCGGTCCCTGACCCTGATGATAGAGACGATATACCTCAGCGAGGTTTTCACCGATCTGCTCGATTTCATCCATGTATACGTACGGGATGCGTTTAGCAGCCAATACGTCGCGCATATCTTCGCTGGCCGTGATGGTGCCCTGAAAGCTATACCATTGACTCAGGCGATTTTCTGCAACGACGATGATCCCCTGCGCGGCGGTTTCTTTCAGATTCGCCAGCGTGCCTTTGAATTCGTCCATCATGCCTGAGGTGACGACTGCCAAGAATGGCATGCGGTAGAGTTGCCAGTTCGCCATGGCACCACAGGCAATCGCATGTTCATTTGGGCCACGTAGTACCAGTGCGCCTTGTTGTTCGGCGTGGCGGTCCAGGTGACCGATCAAATTAGATACGACGGAGCCGGTATAATAAGAGATCAGCCAGTGTTCTGGCGCTGTACGGGCAAAGAAGTTGATAAGCTGGTGGCCCAGGGTATTGTGTAGCGCCAGCGAGCCGACAGGTTTGACCCGCCGATTGGCATAGTTCATTTCGAAAAAATCCATCCACAGACGCAATAGTTCGGTCTGGAATGTCGCCGGGTCGGTACTGCGCACTATCTCTCGATATTGCTGTGGGAGATAGCTGTAGGGCGTGCGTAGTGCGCGAATAAAGGTCACGGTCGAGAAGCTGGTGTAAAAAGCGGGAATGCCGATTTTCTGCATCGCCCGGTAAAAGGCATCCAGGTCCCGATCGATCTGATCTATGCTGTCGTCCTGAAACCCCATTGAGGTTTGATCATAAAACAGCATACCGACCTGAAAATCGGGCTGCTCATTGAGCGCGTTGCTGTGAATAACCTTACCGGTGGCCTCTGCCAGGCTGGCACATTGGATCACCTGGATATTGATGGCTTTCTTTTGCCCCTTTAAAAAGTGGATGGCTTTGTTTCTCACTTCGCTATACAGTGAGCAAGGCACCAAAGACGGGTTTTTCAACGCAAGCTCTGACTGAATATGCACCCGGTTAAATACGTACTCCCGAATGTCGCTGAGTACACTTAACCCGGTATGGAAAAATTGCTCATCTCGGGTTACGACAATCACACCCACTGTGATGGTATCCTGCTTTGCACCACTGCGTTGCGTCTCGGCTTGCCAAATATGCTCAAAGCCGGATGCGCTCGACTGAGTGCTTAATCCTGTAATGCTTGTCATAATTTATTCCTTCTGCTGCCTAATAAAACTCGGTTCGCCTGAAAACTGCACGCAACGACCCGCAACGGCGGCAGCACGCTACTTGCCGTTGTATTGTTAAGTTGAATTTTTGGATGCGGGCCTGTGGCCCGCGATGGATTAGATTATTCCCGCTGAATGATCACTGTGCCCTGGTCTCCGTCGAGTATCAGCGTGTCGCCACTTTTAATCGCCTGGGTTGCACTGTGTAAGTTCACGACAGCCGGAATACCAAATTCACGCGCCACAATACAGCTATGCGATAGCGTGGAGCCGATGTCCGTGACAACCCCGCTGGCGAGTGCAAATAAAGGCGTCCAGCTGGCATCGGTAAAGCGTGCGACCAAAATTTCTCCAGGCTCCAGGTCACCAGCCTGTGCTTGCAGATCGGTGATCACCCGTGCCTTAGCGACTATTTTTCCGGGACTGGCGGCTAGGCCACTCATTGAATCGCTGTGTGTTTGTGCCGTGGCCTTCATTTTTGGTGTGTATGGGCCAATGATTGCCATGGGGGGCTCTTCAGCATGTAAGTTGAATAAATGACTGTGGCGGTTGGCATTGAGTAGGGATTCGCTGAACGCTTCAGCCGCTCCCATGCGTCCGGCAACATAATCACGCAGGCGATTGAAATCGATATAGGGTAAGTCGGCTACTTTCGCCAGATTGTCTCGTTCCAGGCGCGACAGCACTTCAAGAATGATGCAGCGATAGAACCAGGTCTCTGTAATAAAGGTAGGGCGAGTCGCTTCACGGCGTTCTGCCATCACCCCATACAGTTTGATAATGGTCTTGAGTTTAAAACGCGCGCCGGCGGGTAAAGCTTTAAAGAGTTGCTCGCTGTCGGCTTCGCGCAAACTTTCGGTCTCTTTGAGTTTTTTCTCCAGATCGACCGGGTGTTTCAGATACATTTTCATGACCTGTAACAAATAACTGGGGTCGTCGCGCCAGCGTGGAATACTTAATTCAAACTCCTGACGGCCACGGGCGCCAAATTCGAGCAAAAAGGCTTCAAAGGGCCCCTGCCAGAATGGTTGTCCCAGCGGGTGTGCGGGGAGGATGCTTACCAGTTCTTCTGCCTCAAATCGCTCAAATACGGCTTTTAGTTCAGGGTTACCTTGAACTTGTTCGACGAGATCCAGGATCCCCCGTGTTACTTCTATGGTCCGCAGATTGTTCATCGAGGCTTTGATGCGATTCTGAAGCCCTTCGCCCTGATCTTTGAAGTGTTCTTCACAGGTTTCGGCCAGTGCATCGTACAGCGCAAATGACTGTAAAAAGAAAGGCATGTAGGCGGCACAGGAGTCTAAAAAGTAGTTGTCGATACGGGTCAGCTCCTGGTCCAGCTCATTGAGTGACATACTGGGCAGATCCAGGGCCAAAAAGCGCTTCGTTTCGCTTTCGCGCAGCGCAATCATCTCATCCACAATTTTACCGGCATTGCGCATATTGTGAACTTGCTGTTTTAACCAATGCCAGGCACTTTTTGCATAATCCCAGCCCTCAACTCCTGGCCCATAAGGGTTATGGTAGTTGCTGAAATCGATATCTGACGTGGCATAGCGGATAGTAAATTTCATCTCATCCCGGGTGGGTGGACACTGGCGCAGCATGTGCGCGGAGCCGGAGATATTCAGGTATACCTGACCCTGAATGTAGCCCATGTAAACTTGCCAGTCGCTGATGTCAGCCAGGCCCATAGTTTTGATGGCCGGACCATGAATGTGCTTTTGATAGAACTCACAAAATGACAGGCCGAGTGGGGTCATGAGTCCGGTGACGATTTCACCGGTGTCCATACGAGAAAAGAATGCACCGTCTTTAATACGCTGGTCCTGTTCCCAGGGGTTCGCATAAATAGGTTCTGCTTTACTCGCCTGAGTGGTAACCGGGCGCGCCTGGAGTAGCCAGATCTTGTTGTCCTTCAGGGCCCACTCAATGTCCAGTTCGGTCTGATAGAGTGCCTGTGCCTGCTTAGCCAAAGTGAGCAACTGTGCGAGCTGAGCTTCGTTCAGACTGGCTGACTGTTGTTGCGCCTGTGGGGTATTCAGCAAGGTAACCTGACCTTGTGCGTTGCGCTGACAATACTGGGGCTTAACGCGGATCTCCTTTTGCAGCAGCTCACCGCTGTTTTTGTCGAGGATAAAGCTGTCGGTGCTCACTTGCCCGGATACCACACCTTCGCCCAGACCCCAGCAGCTATCTATGACCACTTTATTGGTGTCGCCACTGAGCGGGTCCTGAGTGAACATCACGCCGGCTGCATCGGCATCCACCATGGTTTGCAGCACCACGGCAATGGCGGTATCCGCCGCACTGCTGTTGCGATATCCGGCTGCACGTTCTGCCCACAAGGAAGCCCAGCATGCGCGCACTTTGTCCATTACACTGTCATTGCCCTGCACATGCAGATAGGTTTCGTACTGACCAGCAAAACTCTGGCTCTGGCCATCTTCGTCCAGTGCGGACGAACGAACGGCTATCTGGGCATTGTCACCCAGCCCCTGATAGGCTGATGCAATCGCGGTACGTAGCTGCTCAGGAATATCGGCACTGAGGATAGTATCTCGCACTTTATCTAGCTCAGGTGCACTGAGCAAGTCATCCGGCAATGCGGTATTAACAAAGGTCTGATAGGCCTCTGCAGTAATACAAAAAGCGGGTGGTACGGGCAGGCCAGCACGGATCAAGTGATTCAGTGAGTGGCCTTTGCCGCCTAAGTGACCTAATTCCAGTTGTTCGTTGCCACTGAGGGCAACGACGAGTGATTGGCTCATGATACCGTCTCCTTATTACGCGAAATGGCGGTTGCTTCCGTATGTTGTAATGCGCGTTTAATTTGTGTCGCAGCCTGTTTGCCGGCAAAGATGGCACTTTCAAGGTTACCAATCCCAACGCTGTCCTGGTTGGCAAAGTGCACGCTAAAATGTGGTTGTGAGGCACTTTGAAATAAGCCGCTGGCCTGTTGTCCAATGACCGAAGTGATCAAGGCGTCAGGCCAGTACCAGATCTGAATGTCTTCGACGATGCGAGGATCAATGCCAATATTGTTTAACATCAGTGAGACTTCACGGTATGTCTGCTGCTGCAATCCTGTAAAGTCGTTTTCTGCCGTACGCCCTTGACGTTGCTCACGTGTCGTTGGTTTGAGTAAGGTCAGGACACCGCCTTCACTGTGGTTATCGCTATCCATCCAGTTCGCGACCAGACAAGTGCCTGTTTTGCACCAGGCGTACGGTTGCTCCGGGCGCTCAGGTTCAATTAGATAACCGCCAAAGGAATGGCTGAGTACCGGGCGCGATAACAGTGCATTGGCGAGATAGTAATCTTCGTGACGGATGGCTTTGATGGCCTTGACCTGGGTTTCCGGTAGTGTTGGCAGCCAGTCTGTCACATGATGCTTAGGCGCGGCCCAAATCAGCTTTTTGGCTTTGACCGAAATATTATGGTGTTGTACCTTCGCGGTCAGTTGTACGCTCGCTTCGGTATTGTCCAGGTTGGTTAGCACCACATCGCTAAGCAGTGTGATATTGGCTTGTTTGCTCAGGTGGGCAACTAATGCTTCGCTGATATGACCATTACCGCCAGGCAGGGTAACTAAATTGCCGCGCAGGTAACCTACAAGAAAGTGCAGGCCTACGTAGGCCGAAACTTCATGGATATCCAGGCACTCCACTCTGAGCGTGGTGGTTACCGCATTCTCAACTAGCTTGCCGAGTTTGCGAGGCGGTTGCAAATGCGCTGGGAATGACGCGGTTTTTTTTGGCTCGAACAGATAACTGTATAAAGAAAGGCTGTCCAGCTGCACCATTTCTTCTTTTTTCCAGCCACTTTGTTCATGCCAGGGCACGTGTGGGAAGCGCTCTGTTGTGGCGGAAAACCCGTCAAGAAATTGGTACAGATCTGCGAAGATAGGATCGCCCAGCTGCTTGGCGGCGACAACATAAGGCTTACCAATTAAGGCGTTCAGCAGTAGCTGGCCTGTTAATCCCCACACGGATGGCTTGAGCAGGTAACTGGGAAATTTTATAAAGCCTAAAGTGATCTCATTGAGACACTTGAGCAGTAAAATAGTATCGAAGAAAACCAAGGTATCTTCGGCATTGGTTTTAAATTTATTTTGCAGGCCCAGTTTAGTCAGTAATTGATCCATATCTGAGCCAGGTACGGGCTGTTGAAAACACACTCCGGCAATGGGGTGCGATAGTGAGCGATGACTGTTGCAGCGTGCATTGCCACCGAAGGTGGGGCTTTTTTCCAGTACCAGTACACGCTCCGTGGTAAATTCGCTGGCAGCGGTCAGGCCTGAGACACCTGCACCTATGATGATCACGTCATACTCATCTGCCAGCTTAGGTTTGTCGGGTGACTTTGCTTGCGCTTTGGGTTTGGCAAAATCCTGGCTGGCAAATACACGTTTAGAACCCGTACGGCGAAATTGCTGACGTAACATCGCCAGTGCGGCAATAATAAAAATGGCATCCAGCGGGATCACTTGTGGCTGAGAGCGGTGCAGTATAGTGATGAAGACTGCCATCATGGCAAGCTGGCCGTAGATCACAAAGCGCGTCCATCGAGGGTTGAGCCATAACACCAGACCTGAACCAAATAATACGACTGCAACAACGACATTGGTGATTTCGCCATGCTGCGCGAGCAGATTGCTGAGTCCTGCGTACCAGGTGCCCTGGTTAGCTGCGGCTGCCTGACGCAGAATGTCGGGGACATTTTCTAATTGTGGAAATGCTTTGGCCAGTCCGGCCAGCATATAGAGTACTGCAAAGATCCGTTGAACTAGCATGTTCAGGCTCCTCTTAAGCCAAGTTTTCGGGCGATGATCTCGCGTTGAATATCATTGGTGCCGGAGAAAATACGGCTGGGCAACGTATCCAGGAGCACCTGGACAATGCCCATATCTGCATCGATTGCAGCGCCACCAAAAGTGGCAATGGCATCTAGTGAAGACTGGACGGCGTAGTCCGAAATCAACAGCTTGCTCATAGCAATGTCAATCTCAGCATCTTGTCCCTGGTCGTATTTCCAGCCGGCGCGATAGAGCATCAGGCGACACTGCTCAAGGCGCAGTTTGATGTCAATAATACGGTTAGATACGGACTGAAAATGACCGATTTTTTTACCAAATTGTTTGCGCTCAGTGGCATAGCTCAGTGTGCTCTCAAGCAACCTGTCCAGAGCACCGACAAACAGGGCAAACAGACAGCCTTTTTCCCAGATCATAGAGTCATGAAAGATAGCGCCGCCGGCCCCTTCAAAGCCGATGCGCTGTGATTCGCTGACGAACACATTGTCAAAAAACACGTCACCCATCGGGCAGCTGGCGAGACAGTCTTTGGATTGGCTGGCACCGGTTGATAGCCCTGGCGTGTCTTTGGGAATGATGAAAGCGGAAACCCCCATAAAGCCGTGGTCGGGATTGGTTCGTGCATAGGCCACGAATACGTCGGCAACGGGCGCATTGGTGATGTAGGTTTTCTGACCATTCAGCCGATAACCACCCGCTTCTTTGATGGCGGTCGTTTTCATACTGTAGATATCTGAACCTGCACCAGGCTCGGTAGCCGCATTGGCTGCAATTAATTTTCCCGCAACCAGTGGTTCAAGAAAGTCCCTCTTTAATTGGTCACTTGCGAAACGTGCGAGGGGCATCACGCAGGCAAACAGATGAGCACACAGCGAGAATGACAAGCCGAGATCGCGGCTGCCTTTGCCCAGTGCCTCTACCATTAGCATGGTGTTGAGTGCCCCCAGATCTGCACCGCCATAGGCTTCGTCTACTGCCAGGCCTGTGAAGCCAAATTGAGCTGCCTGCTGCCAAAGCTCAGGAGCGAAGTGATGATTGCGCTGACGCTGGTGCGCATCCTTGTCGAGCACCTCAGAAGCAAAGCGAAGCGCGGAATCGTATAACTCGGTTTGATAGTCGGAAAGCTTAAAATCCATAGTATTGCACTTTGAGTTGGTTGAAATACTGCTTTTGCATTAAACGCTATTATGTAGACTTGTTAATGTACCTGTCAATCCTGTTAACTTGTGTTTTTTAAATGTTTTATTTAAGTTT
This sequence comes from Pseudoalteromonas rubra, assembly GCF_001482385.1. Lineage (NCBI taxonomy): Bacteria > Pseudomonadati > Pseudomonadota > Gammaproteobacteria > Alteromonadales > Pseudoalteromonadaceae > Pseudoalteromonas > Pseudoalteromonas rubra. Next base: position 1,476,826 of record NZ_CP013611.1, on the reverse strand, counting down.
TAAATCTGTGGTTCACATTTTCTACATGGTTTTATGGTAAATGGTTCAACAATATGTTTTTTAAAGGTATTTTATAAATCTCATCTCTGTTTTTATAAAGGGTACGGACCTGGTTTGTAAATTTTTATTGTTAAATTGTTGTTTGGTTTGTGCTTTTTTAACTGCGTGGCGAATAGTAAAACGAGTGAAAATTGCTCAGCAGGACTATTCTGGGTTTTGAGTGTGGTACAAAGGTGGGAGGCTGAATTTTTGTTACTGTAATTGGCAAAAGAGTCGGCAGACAATAATTTTCGGGTGCCAGCCATTGACTTTGGTATCTAGCATGATAAAAAGGTTGTTCACTAACACATAAGAAGAAATTCATGACTCTGATGATCGTGTCTACATCGCTCACTAACTGGCTGAATAATTTGGCCTGTGTGTGGCGTGTTGTCTGCGGTTTGTAGGGGTCATTTACTAACCGCGGCAGTATCAGCGGTTAGTCTTCATTGTGTATTTCCAACCTCTTATACTGCCCCGAATTGGGGAGTTCACTATGCCAGTTCAGGCATCTTACATTCTGGTTATCATCATCTGGTCCACGACGCCGTTGGGCATTGTGATCAGCAGCGCGGGTATGTCACCAACGCTGAGCGTTTTCTTGCGTATGGCCATCGCCCTGGTGCTGTGTTTTATCATCGTGTTGATTGGTCGTTACCGGGTTCCAGTATCCAGGCAGGCCTGGGCATTATATAGCTACTCAAGCTTGGGTATTTTTGGCGGTATGTTATTGAGTTACCTCGCAGCACAAACTGTGCCATCGGGTGTGATCTCCCTGATATTTGGCCTTGCGCCTGTGCTATCCGGCTTGCTGGCACAGCGACTACTGAGAGAGGCCCGTTTTAGCATTATTAAGTGGCTTGGGCTAGCTTTGTCCTTGGCTGGTTTGTATCTTGTCTGCATGTCACAACTCAATGAGTTGGCCCTGGCACCCCAAGGTTTGATATATGTGTTTGGGGCCGTGAGCTGTTTTAGTCTCAGTGGTGTGATGATAAAACGCGTGCAATTGGCGATCCATCCGCTGGCTTCTACCTTTGGTGCATTGTTACTGGTTACACCTATGTTCGGTTTGGTGTGGTGGTTCAGTGACGGTCAATTGAATTCGCAAAGCTGGCAAGTTAGCGCCGTGTTGGCCACTGTCTACCTGAGTGTTTTTGGTTCTTTGGTTGGGTTTATCGCTTATTTTCATGTGTTGCAGAAACTCAAAGCCAGTACGGTTGCGTTAACCACTTTGATCACACCGGGGTTTGCCATGCTGTTAGGTGCCTGGATCAACAATGAGCAGATCACGTTGACTTTATTGGTTGGGGCATTCGTGATCATGGTAAGCTTGGCTGTGTTTCAGTTCGGTGAAAGCGGCTGGACAAGCCTGACGAATAAGCTAAGAAGGCAATTGTTATAAATCGTTACATTGGAGTACTGATCCGAGGTTGGGAACATGTTAAGCTTGTTGAACTAACACCGGGAACATGTCGCTGATCTGACGGTCATGTGCTCCCTGTAATGTGACAATTATTATAATTATAAAGCTGAAGGACGATGAAGTTAACATTCCAAGATTTCGAGTTTGACTGCCAGAATCTGGCATTGTCAAAACAAGGTCGAAAAATAAGCATTAAAGAAAAGCCAGCCATGTTGCTGGGGTTGTTTTTGTCTGATCCACAGAAGATCTATAGTAAAGCTGAGATCCTTGAGCATGTATGGCCAGGCAGAACAGTCACTGAGCAAGTGGTATTCCAGAATATTGGCCACTTGCGGGCCTTGTTTGGTGATGACGCGATTAAGACTTTCTCCAAGAAAGGTTATCAGTGGCAACTGCCAGTGCAGCCATCCGAGCCTGCTGAAGCCCAACTCGAGGCAGAGCAAAAGCAAGCTCAACCTGTTGCAGCCCCGAGTGCGACAAGCACCGAACCGGTATCAGAAGAAGCGCAGAGCTTGCCCTGGAAATGGTTAGCGCCTTTGGCTGCTTTGATCATCGGTGCCGGTGTCCTTGCCTTGATGGTTTAAGCCAGATTTACGCTGTTACCTTCGATAATAAGCGCTGCATGGCGACGTTTCATGCTGGTGGGGCTTGTTTATTAAAGCCTGAAAGTGTGCTGTTGCCCGATTGATAAGACTGCACCTTCGCTCGCTGCTGGTGAAGTTGGTTGCTGGCGGCTCATATTCGATGAAGCATTCATTGGTTGTTAATGTTGTATTAACTTTTTGCTCTTTATATTGATGTTTAAACCGGATGTTCAGCAATTTATTGTGATTATCAGGTCAAAAAGGCCCTGTCTTGACAATAAGTTTGGGTTATTTTGAATTGAAGGAACATCACTAAGGAGTGCTTTTGACAACCATCGCTTACCATCATGACTCAAAAACTATCTGCACAGACAGTCTCACTTCGACCAGCCAAACTATTGTGTCCTGGGCAACACGTAAGTGCCAACGCGTAGAAGACGGTTTTGTGTTTGCATCGGGCAATTGTGCCGAAATTGAACATTTGTTGACTCACTGGCATGATAATCAATTTGATAAAGTTACCTGTACCTTCTTGTTCGTTGATGATGAAGGTGCCGTGTTTTTTGGTGAGATCCGCCATGGTCGCCGTTTTCTGGAGCCTTTGTCGTTAAACTGGGCAATTGGCAGTGGCGCCAACTGGGCTATCGCCGCCATGGACTTTGGCCGTTCGGCATTTGAGGCCGTGGAGTATGCCTGCCTGCGGGACAAGTCCAGTGGGGGCACGGTCATGACTTACCGCCATGATGAACGAGCTCTTTGGCTGCGTACGCCAATCAAGTCTAATTCATCGTTGATAATGAACTAACTGACACCTGGTAGTAACTGGCGATGAGCGTGAGGCGATGTTGATTGCCTGTCAGTCCTGCCATGTTTGGGCTATTCAGGTGAGCCATCACTTTAGTCAGATTATCATTGTTTACTCCGTTTAATGTGCGCAAGGCCTCACATAATGCCAGCCAGGCTGTTAGTTCATGCTGGGGGAGCGCGTTGTGATGTGGGTTGAAACTCAAATAGACTTCTAGTGCATTGAATCCCTGATGATTGCGTATGACTAATGCTTCGGCCAAAGGCTCATTGCGCTCAAATAAGAGCAAAGAGCGAATGTAATTAAAAGGCGGCAGCGGGTTAGCGGGATTGGCAAACAGGCAGTGCAAAAATGTATTGCCCTGATGGTTAGTTACGTTAAATGCACTCGCAGCCTGCAGTGCAGGCATAAAAAAGTCGACCCGCTCTGTGGTATTGATCCCCGCAATCACACCCGCAGGCAGGCCATTCTGACTGATACAGTGGGCTGCGATATTTTGGTAATGTTCGTAGTTTGACGTGTGGCTACTGGCTGCTTCAAAGCAGTGTCTGAGCTGCGCTGTGCGTTGTGTGTCAGTGGCTTGCTCATAGCATTGTTTAATGCGCTCCAGATTATGGCTACGTATCGCCTGGATCATGTCTGTTACTGCAACAGTGATATCTGGAGGTGTGTGCCCTTTGCTCGTGTGCGTTGCCATAAATATTACCTTTATTAACAGAGCTTTCAGTATGCCACATACTCATCGAGTGTATAGATATGACAGTGATATTGTTTGCCTGTTACGTCTTTTGCTGTGCCAAGTGAAACACAAAATAGTCGATGACGAGTTAAAAATAAACGGTACAATGAATAAATTAATCATACAGGAATGACTTTAATGAAGGATCTGACTCAGGGGAAAATCGTTACACATCTTATTACTATGGCCGTTCCGATGGCGATTGGCATGTTTATCCAGACGTTGTATTTTCTGGTTGACCTGTATTTTGTTGGTGCGCTGGGGGCAACGGCGCTGGCAGGCGTGAGTAATGCGGGCAGTGTGTTCTTTTTTATTATGGCCCTGACTCAGGTTTTAAATATTGGGTGTGGTACTTTAGTGGCCCATGCGGTTGGCAGAAAGGATCGCGCTGAGGCCAACGCTTTATTCCATCAAAGTATGTTGATTGCGGTGTTTTGCACGGTGGCGTTTGGCGTACTTGGCTATGTATTTGGGCATTTGTTTTTTGAGTTTATGGCACCTGATGCCGCAACTCACCAAGCAGCAACAGACTATTTTTACTGGTTTCTGCCCGCTTTATTACTACAGTTTGGGCTTACCGTCATGGCGGCTGCACTGCGCGGAGCGGGTGTTGTTAAGCCCGTTATGTTGATTTCGATGTTGGCGGTGGCCCTGAATATTATTTTGTCGCCCATTTTGATATCCGGCTGGGGTACAGGCAATGCTCTGGGAGTGACAGGAGCAGGGTTGGCCAGTTCTCTGTCTGCATTCGGCGCTATGGTGATGACACTGTGGTACTTCGTCAAAAAAGTTGATTATCTGTCTTTGCCGAATAAGGCGCTGCGCCCTGATCGCAAGCGGATCCTCCAGGTTATTAATCTGGGGTTACCGTCAGGCGGCGAGTTTTTACTGACTTTCATGTACATGTCAGTGATTTACTGGGCCCTCAGTCAGTTTGCCGCAAGTGCTCAGGCTGGGTTTGGATTGGGTGTCCGGATCATGCAAGTGCTTTTCTTGCCCGTTATGGCTGTTGCATTTGCTGCCCCTGCAATCGCTGCTCAAAACTATGCTGCCGGTAAATATGACCGGGTACAGCAAACCTACCGTTATACCAGTTTATTGACCTGTGCGCTGATGGCTATGCTTACCCTGGCATGTTTGATTAATGCAAGCTGGTTTTTTGCTCCATTCAGCGATGAGCCTCAGGTCATTTTGGTTGCTGCGACGTTTTTGGGATATGTCTGTTTGAATTTTGTTCCTGCGGGTTACACCTTTACGGCCTCGGGTATGTTTCAGGCGTTGGGTAATACCTGGCCCGCGTTATACAGCACCGCCAGTCGATTTGTGTTGTTTGCGGCGCCAGTTGTCTGGCTGGCAGGGCAGCAAGACTTTGAAATCGAGCAGGTCTGGATATTCTCTGTTTCGACCGTGTATTGTCAGGCCGTGATTAGCTATTTGTTGCTGCGTCGAGAAATGCATAAAAAATTGGTGCTGAGCGAAGCCGAAATAATGCCACCAGCTATACGTAGTTAACCGTGCAGAGGCATTAGTATAAACACCTATGCTTGGACTATCCTTAGCAAGTTTTTCAGTTGTTCAGTAAAACCACTTTGGTGGCAGATTAATACCCGCTGTGTTTTAAGTGTTTCCTGATAGCCAACTAATTGCGCAAGGTCCTGCTTTGAAAGAATAAAGCAGCATATTAATGCCTTGTCTGAATCAGCAGGTGGAAGTTGTTCTAAGTCCACCTGGTGCAGGTGTACCGCTAACCCTTCCAGTATAAAGTATGGATATGACTCTGGCGGATTAAGGTGAGCGGGCGTGATATAAATGTCCTGGAATAAAGCGGTGTCGCAGTGATGTGAGAAGCGGTGGATCGGAATACTGACTCTGAAAATACTGCCGCGATCCACTTTACTTTTTAGTCCTATGCGTCCGCCCATCAGGTTGATGATTTGCCGCGAAATGGCCAGCCCCAGGCCCGTTCCACCATACACCCGGGTGGTTGATTTATCGGCCTGGGTAAAAGGGTGAAAGAGCTTTCTCTGGGTCTTTTCATCAATACCGATACCATTGTCTTTCACTAAAATACAGAGCTCGCCCTGACTGTGACTTTGCATCTGCCAATCCAATTCAATGACGACATTACCACTGCCTTTGGCTGGGGGACCACTGAACTTAATAGCATTGCTGAGCAGGTTAAAGAGCACCTGGCGGATCCGGTTTTCGTCGCAGTAAAGCATAGTCGGCAGCTGCTGTGACTCAACGACTTTGAGGCTGACATGGCGTTTTTCGGCATTCGAGGCAAAGGTCAGCAGTACATTATGCAGCGTTTTTGAAATATCAAATTCCCTAAATTCTAACTCTAACTTGCCTGCTTCTATCTTGTTGATATCCAGAATATCGTTCAGAATGTCGACCAGATTCTTAGCTGAAACGGACGCGGTTTCGAGCAGCTCCATTTCTTCAGGATCATGCTTTTGCAGAGAGAGTAGCTCTAGTGAGCCTATGATGGCATTCATCGGTGTTCTCAGCTCATGGCTCATCATCGCTAAAAAGTCAGACTTTGCCCGGCTTGCGCGCTCGGCTTTGGTGACAGCACATTTTAGGTCTGCTGTGCGGGCTCTGACACGTGTTTCCAGCTCGGCATTTAATTTGGACAGCTCCATGTTGGCACGATACACTTCGGATTGATCGACACAGACGCCATCAAGGCGAAAGTTGTTACCATAATCATCCTGAGCAACCACACCTTTGGCGAATATGTGCAGCTCCTCGTTACTAGGCAGGGTAGCCCGAAAGACCTGTTCAAAATCATTGCCGCTTTCAAGGGCTTCTTTGAGCCCATTGGAGACACGTTCACGGTCTTGCGGGTGAATGCGTTCAAGCCACTTTTCATAGCGTCCGGTATCTTGTGCTGCCAAATCAAAGATGGAACTGGTTTGCGGGTCCCAGTCCCAATACCACGGAGCGTTTTTCCTGATCACACTCCTGGTGCCGACTTTGCCAGCTTCCAGGGCTATACGACGACTTTCATGGGCACTGTTGAGGTGGATGAGCATTTGTTTTTCCTGGGTGCATTCACGCAAGGTACCAAATGAGCTCAGCTGAGCGCCGCAGCCGTGGCGCTGGTCGCCACTAAGTTCAAACCAGTGTGGCACAGCGTCAATTAATACTCGAAAATCAAATTTTAGCCGGACGTTAGACTGAATATGCTCTTCAATGAAGCTCAGTGCCAGTGGACGGTCATCTTCATAAATCAAATTGGTAAAATCATGCCACTCGGTTAAGGATGCGCATTGTAGGAGTGCGCAAAAAGTCTGGGAAAAGTAAGGACGCACGAAGGTGGTATCAACCTGCCACACACCAATATCACCACATTGTAGTGCCAGCTCAGCCAGCTCACCGAGATGTGGCAGGTGGTGATGGCTAATTGGATTAATGATCAGGCAGGTATCAGCGCTGAGGTGGTTACTGACAATAATATTGAGTCGCATGCCTGAGGGTAAGATGGCGAGCGCAGAGCTGCCCGCTACCTGGCTGAGAAAGTCACTGTCCGCTTCGTCGGGTTCTGCAATTTGGCACAGATCAAAAAAGCAAACAGGTCGCGCTTTGTGATTGCCCAATTGCAGGAGTGTCTCCGTAGCCTGGTTGAAATCAATGACTTGCCATTGGCTGTTTACGGTAAGTATCGCGAGATCCAACCTCTGGATATCCATGTCTTTTCCCTGCCTAACTTTATTATTGTCCAATTTGCGACGATTGGGGAAAAATGACTCAGATAATGTGTCTAAGTGTTAGTGTGCGTGTTCGGCGATCTCGCAGAAGCCATGTGAATAAAGTGCCGCATAGGGAGTGGACTTTTTGATGTCTGTGGCCTGATATTGGCCCCCGCATCCGGAGGCCAATGTTTACATAACTTAGAACTTGCTGGCAGGTGGCCACTGTGAGTTCGCGATTTCGTCTTCCCCGACGGCGCTGTTAGCTTCAAGGCTGATAGAGTGAGGTGTATCTGTTTTAGGAATGGATACTTCTACAACATAATTGTTGTGTGTATCGGTTCTGATCTCCTCCATCACAGCCATTAACTCACTCAGGTTATTCACTCGCCGCCCTTCACCACCAAATGCCTGGGTAATGTTGGCAATTTTCCAGGCTGGTAAATCATTGTAGCTGTAGACAGTGTCGAGTAGCTTGTCCTGATAATCAACCGGCGGTGTTCTGAAAGGGTTGGGGTTGACTAGGTATTGCTCGATACCATAAATACCGTTTGCCAATACAAACACGACGGTGTTTTGTCTATAGGCATGTTGGTCAGCAACGGCCTGGCAAGTTTCATGAAAAGCACCATCACCAACGACAACAACCGCACGTTTATCCGGGAAGGCACATTTAATTCCCGTGCCGGCAGGTACAGAGTAGCCGATGGACAGCCAGGCAGCCTGAGCAACAAAGCCATCTTGTGCTGGTATTTTTACACTCTGTGCGCCAATCAGCGGGAAGCCGGCATCGACGACCAGAACATCATCTTCATCAATCCATTGACTGAGGGTAGCAAAGAAGCTGTCATAGCCTAGCTGGGCATCTGCTGTAGCGTGCTTCATCAGCGGTTTTTGCATACGCAATCCTTTTAAACTGGCGGGTTGTTGCTTTGCCAGTGCAGTAAACTCCTCAATCAGACACTGTAAGTAATCTTCAAGGGTCGCAGAGGCATAGTAGTTGGCACCAACATATACTCCTCCCTGCGCAGCGAGCACAGTGCGGCTGCTGCGAATATCCTGGTTGCCAGTATCTTTGCCGGTCGTCCAGGCTCCAACACCAACTAAAACCCCGTCGTCTCCAATCAGGGAATCTACTTCGGAGGGGCTCATGGTGACACAGCCTTCAAACCAGGGATGAGTTTCAGCAATAACCGATTTGCTTAAGGCTGAGGTGACAAAGTGAATATGTCCTTCGGGCACCGTATGACTGCGATTGATCACTTCAAGCAATTCCAAGAAGGTATTTTGCAGGGCAAAACGTTGTAGCTCTACGCCTGCCCAAAAAATACTTTTTGGCTGGCTTAGCATCAGCTCTACTGTTGCTTTAGCTGCCTGCTGTGCTTCGCTGACGGTGACGCTGGCTGGATTATTCAGTGCCAGAGGCTGAGCAGGTTTGGTGCAGTCTGCCCGCCAGACATCCTCACTGACTTCGAAATACACGGGTCGGCGCTCTGACAGCAGAGCCGCCAGGGCTGAATCAATCTGATAAGGCGCCTGATTGGCATTGGTGATACGTTCAGCAGCGACGGTGACTGGTCTGAACATGTGAATATCGACAAATTCATAGCCGGTCGTGTGTGAGTAGAGCAGTCCGGCATTCTTTGAGATCTGATCTTCTTTGTTGGTGGGGGCGCCGTTGATCAAGATCACTGGGACCTGCTCAACGAACGATCCGGCAATGGTGTTAAGCAGGCTGAATGCACCTACACTGTAGGTAACGTACAGAGCACTTGGGCCTTTTAATCGGGCATATGCATCTGCTGCAAACCCGGCACAAATTTCATTGGCATTGCCGTTAATTCTAATCGGTGAGTGGCTGTCAGCCAGTATGGTGTCTAGTAAAGCCGCGGTATAGTTGCCGGCGACACCAAACATTTGGTCGACGCCAATTTCCTCAAGTCGTGCTTTGAAATAGTCCGCGACTGTAAAATGGTGTGTTATTTGAGTCATTGATTCTCTCCTGAGCAAGCTGGGCAGGTGTCTTCTGCCTGTAGGCAGTGAGGGCACCTAAAACAGGTGCCCAAAGCAGGATCACTTAAGGTCGAAGTAGCTGAGGTTCACACCCAGCACGTTTTCAACCTCTGATGGCTTTTCAATCGGGGCGCTACCCGCTGAGAAGTTTGGCTCAATATAGTGATTGATAAGCTTGCTGGCGTTTTCTTCATAGGCAACTTTAATGGCTTCAGATGAGCTGATGTGTGTCGTCTGCTCATACACTTCGCTCAGCGGCTGGAGTCCGAACCCTTGTTTGAGTGCGAGATCCGTAGAGCGTAATGCACCTTCTACCCACCCCTGATAATCAGAAAAGGCTTCACCACAAGTAAACAGGTTCGGCAGGGGCTCTGTGAGTTCAGCCATCACCTGCTTATCATCAGCACCCACCGCCCATTGGTGTACACCAAAGCCAAATTGTTGGCTTGGCGGCACATCAAAACGGACACTACCTTGCCAGATCCGTGCACTGGTCAGGATTGGCTCAGGGACGTAGTGTGTATTGAAAATGTCTTTGAAGAATCGAGTGGCTTGCTCTACCACCGCGTTAGACGCTGGATAGATATCACCCGGGATATCCGTGACATAGTCGTCTTGATGTGGGTGGTGATAGGTCTCTCCAATGTTCTGCAGCGCGCTCCAGAAATTAATGTTCAGGTAGTCACAATATATCGTCAATGCAGCGGGGCGCTCGTATTTTTCACTGCTGATATGGTCCAGTTTTGCCTGAGTGCTTTGTGAAGGTTCGGTTTTACGCTCCTGATACATCAGGGCCGCAACCAACTCTTCGTTTACCGCATAAAATGGGTATACCGAACCGGTCGGCAGATCGGCAAAGTTGGGTCCAAACTCGACGGCAGGCCGTCCGGTGGTGCCGCGTCCCCACCAGGCAGTGTCGTAATAAAGGTTAATCTTCAACAGTGGCTGGTTTGAGGTGGATTGCAAAGTGTTCCACAGTTGTTCTGAGCGTTCTTTATCCAGCGTGTTAAAAGCGTTAGAGCGAACAAAAAGTTTCTCCAGTGCTAATCTGGGCAGAGCAAGAATGACTTTTTCGGCGGTGACTTTACCTTTGTGGCTGCGTCCGTTGTCGTCTGTGTGGAGGTAGTGCAGTTCATAGTGGTTGCTCTCTTCTACAAAAGAGATCTCTTCAATACTGGTTTGCAAGTGGATGTTGTCAGTGCCTATTTTATCGACTAGTGAATTTGGCAGTGTGCTGAATCCGTCTTTAAAGGTTTTAAATTGCACTCCAGCCGGAAAGTCCTCGAGCAACTGATAAGCTACTCCGGCATTCATCTGTGATAGGAAGGTGCCATTGAAGCCAAGTACACGGTACAGCATGTTTATGCATTCCTGAGAGTAACCCATTGCCGTGTAAAGGTCCCATAACGTCCACTCATTGAGCGTTTTGCCTTGCCATTGGCATTCCAGTCTGAATGCCTGCCAGAATTCCGGACCCCTAACTTCAGGTCGGGCCTTAAACTGAGGGTTAGCCTGAAGAATTCGGTTGAAGACCACATTCACAATGTCCTTAGGATTAACGCCCTGCTCAGACGGCGCCAGATTATAAAGCTCAGACCAAATCTGATAGTTATCTTGCGCTGCGGTGTTAACGCTGAAGCTTTTACCGCGGAAAAATAATCGGTTATCACCGCCGCTGTTCATGGGAAAGGGCACTATCTGGTCCTGGAGGTCAAGGTTAAGGAACAGCGCCATCAAGTCATCCATGCCATCGAATAAAAACCGCATGCCACCTTGTTCTTCTTTAACTGTAATCGGTGGGGGCGTATCACTGCGTTGATTTTTGAATTGAATTAAATCTGAATCTAGTCGACCGCCGGTGCGATTAGATCGCTCAAAGATTGCCAGGTTGTCACAGCCCGATTCATTTTGCAGCCGCCATGCACTGTATAATCCGGCCATACCAGCCCCTACAATGGCCACTTTCAGATGCTTAGGGAGGCTTTTGTCGCTGATCTCATTGCCAAAAGAATAATGCGTCATAGTAGTTCCTTAATTCGTTATTTACCGTTTTTTTGTCACAAACGACGGCAACAATCTTTACGACGACTTCTGTTCAGTTGTGTGGGCTTGTTATCGCTGTCTTTTGGTGAAGGCCTGACAGGCATGAGCCAAAAATAGAGAGCAGCCTTATTACAATGCTGACACCAAAAAGACATAATCCACATAAAATGTAGCACAGGGGTTAATTTTTATATGGTTTGTGTCCAAAAAATCACAGTAATTACACTAGGTCGCTGAATATAAAACAGTTAAATTTGTCACTTCACTAATCCTATCCACCATGTCTGCCTTTAGGGGACTTGAGCCCGTAAAAGAAATATTGCACACTCATGACGGGAACACCGTGCTATCCGCTGCCAGAACTGTTTTTGCAAGAGAAGGAACGATGCGTTATCTGCTCAACCAGGTTGAAATAGACTTACTTAAAGGCACCGCAACCACACACGAAGCATCGCAGGATATTCGTGCTAAAACGTTGGCAGTGCTGAAAATATTGATCCAACATTCAGATAAGGTGGTGACCAAAACACAGCTGCTGGAAACTGTCTGGCAGGGCGTGGTGGTCCAGGAACAAGTGTTGGTTCAGTCTATCCGCGAACTGCGTGAAATTCTGGGCGCAGATTGCATCAAAACACATCCCAGAATTGGTTATCAACTGGCTGTGACGCCAATTCCCATTCAGGGATCTAAAGTGACCGACAAGTGGCGTTTTGCTGTGGTGTCAGTCGTGCTTATGCTTATCATCAGTGGGTTGTGGCTAAATGGGATGCGCGCAGTCAATCAGCCTGAGACGCGATATCCAACCATTGCGTTTCTGCCGATAGAGAATGCCATGCTCGATGATGTGCATGCTGCTGTGCCTTTACATGGCCTTGCCTATTTAAGTGAGCACACTCAGGCAGAAGGGGGGTTGCCCGTCGTCGCGGCAGAGCATGTGTTAACAACTTTGTCTCACAGTCCCTGGTATTCCAACGATACAGCGCAGATCCGGTTGTCCCGACGCCAGGATGTGTTGCAACTCCAGGAGCGATTGGGGGCGGATTTACTGGTCGAAACTCGCCTCAGTGGCTTTCCACAAGATATGCAGTTGCAATACACGCTGCACTTTAATCGCGGGGCTGAACAAGGGGTGGTCTTTGCGTCAGGTCCTGAGTTGGCCTATCAGGCATTGATAGCGCGGCTCGTGACGCGATACGGCGAACATGACCAGAGATTAGACATACAAAGCAATCTGGATTTCAGCAATGAGGCCTTTGCCCGGGGTTTGCAGATGTATTTATCGCGTAACTATCAGGAAGCGATTGCTTTGTTGCGCTCTGCCTTGCGTCACGCAGCCGATCCCTTGACGGTCAGGCGTTACCTTGCGGCAAGTCTGGCAAATAATGGCGACGTAGCGGCAGCGTTGTCTCTGTTGCAGCAAAATATTGTGGCAACCGGGGATGACGTCGTGATTCGGCGTGAGCGTATGCGTGCCAATCTGATGATGGGTTATTTGCTCATTAACTGGCCTCAGCAAACAGATCGTGAGCTCGAGCTGAGTAGGGCAGAAAAGTACATAGCGACTGCGCGTGAGCAGGCCAGTGATAATTCGGATCATTTATTTATTGCTTACGCGCTGGAAGAGCTGGGTAAGATAAAACGCATTCAGGGTCGCTATAGCGAGGCTTCTCGTTTATTGCATTCAGCGCTGAGCTATCATCAACGCTTTGACGCGATTTATGGCCAGACCAATGCATTGATTGAGCTGGCCCGAATTGCAACTGAGCAGGGAGAGCATCAGGAAGCAACGCGTTTATTTGCACAAGCACACCAGGTGGCAGAGGCCAGTAACGCGGTCCCTAACCAGATTTGGATCTGGCTGGCGCAGGCTGATTTACTGCGCCAGGCTCGTCAGGTTGAGCAGGCAAATCAGCTCGCATTACGTGCCAAAGCCCTGGCCAAAAGTGCAGATGATCCGGTGTTGATTGAACGTGTTGAGGCCTGGTTTGCCAAAGCCCCCATTTACACGGTCAACTGAAGGCACAGTACCGCGCTTTTACAGGCTGCAATAGTCATCATACCCAGAGGATGGCACGGTATCTTTGTGGCGCACATTCTGTTTGCGTAATTGTTCAACCTGCTTGCCGACCTCATTGACTGCGACAATCTTATCTTTGACGAAGTAAACCCAGTCAACATCTTGATAGTACTGGCGCATTTCGTTGGAATTGATGATTTTGTTGGGGTCAAACCACTGGTTAAAGTTTATCGACATTGCCACTTCCGGGTATACGTTGCTGCCATGCTCCGCGTACAGTTTGCCGTTAATGTAGTATTTCAGCGTGCTATTGCCAACTTGCAACACCAGCGTGTTCCAGCCTTCTAGAGGGTTGATGTCGTAGTCATAGGCGTTAACTTTAGTCCAGGGCGTGAGCTGAAAAGTTTCCCAGGAGGTTGCGAACAAGGCATGCCGGTCGGTGCCCCATCCTCCATTTGGCAGGTACTCAAAATCCATTTCACTGTAGTTCTTATCCATAGGGGCGGCCAGTGGGCTGATCGCATAAAAAGTCTGGATCACCCCGTCACCATCCGGTCCATATTGGGGTTTATCGGTAAAAAAGACCCGCGCGGCATAAGTTCCTTCAAGGTATTTCCGTTTATGGCATACCTGTACATGGCGGGTATTTTCGGCACTGCCATCGGTTTTTGAGGTTAACCGCATGACCCGGTTATCCGGGTTATGTGGATCAGCATGGAAGCTCACGCCTTCATGCCACCAGATCGCATTCTTTATGCCGGGATGGCCGACATCTGAGCGTAGTTGCCAGCCATTATCTTGTGCTTGCTCAAAACGCGTATAAGTGAAATCGTCAAACATGATTTGGACTGGCTGAGCACCCAGAGGTTGGCTGGTACAGGCAATCAGCATACTGGCACTTAAGACCGAAAAAGAAAAAAAGACGGGGTTTTTCATCGCGTATTCCTTGTTGTTATTGGACAGCAACAGCGTTGACCGAAACAGCAGGATATACCAGTTAAAAACGCTTAAATTGATAAAAGTGCGCTTATTAAAAAATATTAAATGTTTGATTCTATTAGATTGAATTAAAAAATGAGCCTTAGCTCTTCCTTAAGCAGGCTCATTGGGCTAGTAAGCTGTGTTAATTTTGTACCTCAACTTCCTGACCATCGGTCAGTCGCTCTGCGCCGCGTACTGCAACTCTGTCTCCTGCGATAAGCTGATAGCTTGGCTTAGGGGTAATGGCTACTTGCTGGCCCTGACCCTGGCCTACTGTCACGGGAATTTGTGTTGCAGTGTTACTGGCATCGATTTTTACCACGTGAATACCTTGTTTACGCAATATCAGTGCATCGCGATTAACTAATAATGCCCGGTCGCTGGCTGCCAGTGGCACGGACACATCTACCAGTTGTCCCACTGCCCAGTGCTGTTGGTTATCTGACTCTTCCGGCTGGTCGAGCATCGCGCGCACTTCAAAGGTTTGCGAGCGTGGATCGGTAGCTGGGATCACGGCACTGACCTGTGCGGTTGTGGTTTGCGGGGCATCCAGATTTCCGGCACTAATAGGTAAGGATTGGCCAGTGTGTACATAGCTCAGGTATTTCACGGGTACATACAGGCGAGCCTCAAGCTGGTGGATGTCCACCAGGTTCAGTAATTCATCAGCCCGGCTGACGTCTCGACCGGCGCGATGGTAACGTTTGCTAATGATGCCTGAGAATGGCGCTGTGACCGTTGCACGGTTGAGTTGATCTTCTATTACTCTGAGTTCAACCTGCGCCAGTGCGATATCTGAGAGCACCAAATCATGGGCATTTTGCACTTTGTCTACCTGACTGGCGGCGGCACTGCTGGTTTTAGCCAGTTCAGTCAGGCGTGCGAGTTCTTGTTTCTGAAATCGTAAGTTTACCCGGGCGCGTTTGAGCATCTCCAGCTGGCGTGCTTTTTCCAGCTCAAGCGGCAGGGTATCCATTCGCACCAGCACATCACCTTTATCAACTTCCAAACCGGGCTCTGCAACGTAGTGTAATCGACCAGACACACCGGCCGTGATGACCATATCACGCTTACCATGTAAGGTCCCATTAACGGCCAGCTGACTGGTCAGCTGGCCCTGAGATATAGGCTCAACTGTCACAGGCTGGGCTGCGTTCACCAGCTGACTGAAGCTGACGGCACTGGTCAAAAGGACGGTGACCAGAGCGTGTTTATATTGACTTGCAAACATTGTGGACTCCTACTGATTCGAGACCAGATTTAACTGAGGTTTGTTGTTATCGTTATTGACCTTCGAGGTTGGTTGTTTATCCCTACCAAGTTGTAACAGACTGGGCATCAGGACCAGCGTAAACAGGGCACTAATGGCCATGCCGCCGACGATAACCGTGGCCAGGCCACGATAAATCTCTGATCCAACGCCGGGCATCAGCATCAGCGGTAGCATACCAAACAGGCTGGTCAGCGTACTGAGATAGACTGGTCGGGCGCGCATTAAGACGGCCTGCTCGACGGCATCACGACGGCTCATGCCCTGCGCTTGCGCGTGGCGGGTCTGATCAACCAGCAAAATCGCGTTGTTGACTACCAAGCCCAGCAAGATGATAAAGCCGATCATGGTGAGCAGGTCTAAAGACTGGAAGGCAAACAGGTTGAGCACATAGAGTGCGACAACACCACCGGCAATGGCCAGTG
Source organism: Pseudoalteromonas rubra (assembly GCF_001482385.1). Taxonomy (NCBI): domain Bacteria; kingdom Pseudomonadati; phylum Pseudomonadota; class Gammaproteobacteria; order Alteromonadales; family Pseudoalteromonadaceae; genus Pseudoalteromonas; species Pseudoalteromonas rubra. Next base: position 1,460,789 of record NZ_CP013611.1, on the reverse strand, counting down.
GCATAACGAGCAGCACCAAGGCGCTGTCGCGGACTGATTTAAATAATGCGGTCATCAGTAAAAATAAAATAAACAGAGCGAGGAAGAAGTTGAGGGTCATTTCTTCTATCGCGCTGTTCATTTTTTGCGCATTTCCGCCGAGGATCACACCGGCTGTTTCTGGTAATTGTGCTTTGATCTTAGGCATTACTTGCTCGGTCAGGATTGCCTGTGCTTGTTGCAAGCTCATCTCTGCTGGCGGTGTAACTATGATGCTGACTGTACGGCGGCCATTGATCCTTTGGAGCTGGCTGGGCCCCACGGTACGGGTGACCTGGGCAAGCTCGCCCAGTGTCTGGATCCCGGCATCCGGCGTGAACAAAGGCAAAGCTTTGAGCTCTTCCGGTGTTTGCCACGTCTGACCGCGTAAAATAACGTTCATTCGCTCGTTGCCGTTAAAGTACTCATTGATAAATAGCCCGCCGGTAAACGCTTGTACTGCCTGCGAGACATCCTGACGAGTCAGCCCGGCCTGAGTAATACGGCGGTCATTGGGATGCAACCTGAGCTCTGGCTCTGCCATATCCAGGCGTGGCTGTGGGCGCGCAGTGGCGTCGGGCATTGCGATTTGGACCGCTTGCAGGGCAACTTCTGCCCCGGCAACCAGGTCGTCCATATTTGGCCCGGTGAGTTCGATATTGATATCGCGACCGTCACCGCCGTTGGCAATGTTGATCATCGATCCCCGGAAAAAGAACACCTGAGTATCTGGCAGATCGACAAAAATTTCTTCCCGGGCCACTTGCATTAGCTCCTCAACTCGCTGCGGATCTGCGGAGTAAATAAATCCGCCGGCATTGGCGCCAAAAATGTAAAAGTTGAAGTCTTTGATACCAGGTTGCTTGTCGCCGTGATAATAAGGCATCAGCCGCGCTCTGACGCGTTTTAGCAGCTCCTCTTCCATATAGGCCATATTACCACCGGGCGGCGTGATCAAATTGAAGAAAAAGCCATCTGTCGGGGCGCGTGGCATGAAATCAGTTTTTGGCAACATGGTCAGGGTGACGAGTGCAGAGCCGCCGAGTAAGGCACAAACCCAGCTGAGTTGCTTAAACTTGCTGTTGGTCAGACGCATGATGAGAGCGGTCAGTTTGTGCCAATAGTGTTTGTAGGGGTCGGTTTGCGTTTTGCTATCAGGCAAATAGCGGTTGGCGACCGGAATAATGGTCAGGGCACATAATAAGGAAGCGACCACAGCGATGGAGAGGGTCAATGCCAGGTCGGAAAATAGTTGCCCTTCAATACCTGCCATGAATAAGATGGGCAGAAAGATGGCGACGCTGGTGGCTGTAGAGGCAAACAGGGCACCGGCAACCTGTCCCGCACCGCGTAAAGCCGCCTTATAGTTGTCGAACCCGTTAGACTTCAGGCGAGCGATATTTTCCTGCACTATGATGGCCGCATCCAGCACGAGGCCGACAGCGAAGGCCAGACCTGCCAGAGAAATCACGTTCAGGCTACGCTCGAACGCATTGAGGGCTAAAAAAGCAACCATCAGAGAGACCGGGATCGTCGCTGCGATGATCAGCGTGGTTTTTATCCCTCTAAAGAATAGCCAGAGAATGGCAAGGGACAATAATACGCCCAGTCCGAGATTGCTCTTTACTAATAATAACGCATTTCGAATATGGATCGAAGCATCGTAGCTGAGTTCAATCGCAATGCCTGCTTCAGGCAGAGGACCTGCATTCAGTTCGGCTATCGCCTTGTTGATGCCATCAAGCAGGGCCACTGTGTTGGCACCATTAGCCCGGGAGACGGTGATATAATAGGCCGGCTTTCCGTTACGGCCACTCATCGCTCGTCGGTCGGAGTAAGTTTCGGCAACGGTAGCGACATCACCGAGGTAGATGGGGCGATCCTGAGAATAGGCAATGCGCATTTGCAGCATATCTTGAAGATCGTATTGACCGGTAAAGCGCACAGTATATTGACGTCGCCCTACATCGGCCAGGCCCCCTGAGGTATCTCTGGAGCTGGCCAGAGTTTGTCTGATCTGCCCTAAAGTGAGCCCCAGAGCGGCTGCTTTGTGAGGATCAAAGGTGATGCGAAGCTCTTTAGGTCGCTCACTGGCAAGGTTGACCCGGGCAACGCCCGGAATGCTTGCAAGGCGTGGCTCAATGAGTTCTTCAATGGTTTTTTGGTACTGTGCCATATCCAGGTCTAAACCATCACCTTGGTAGTGTAGCGGGGTGACGAGCAAAGAGGCCGCGTTTGGTCCGGCGGGACCACCATTGCCACCAGCACTGACCACCGGGTCAATGGCGTCCAATGGCAGTGGCGGTGCCTGATTTAGGTTAGTCAGGACATCCAGCATTGCTTGCTGCATGTCAGTACCGACGGCAAAAGTTAAGGAGATAAAGCCGTTGCCACGGTTGATGGTGGTGTTTACCTCCAGCGCGCCTGGCGTATTTTTAACCGCGTTTTCCAGAGGTTCTATGATAACGGATTCGATTTCTTCGGGAGCCGCTTCCCGCCAGCCAGAAAATATGGTTATTTGTGGTTGTTCTATATCCGGCGTAAGTTGGATCGGTAACTTAAAAATACTGAGAATGCCAAACAGTATTAGCAGCACCAGGATCACGATGACAGCGGCAGGGTTTTTTAGTGAATTGCGTGTCAGGTTCATAACAACGTCCAAGTGTTGAGCTTCACTGTGCAGTTTAATGAAATGACAAAAAACTGCTAGCATCAGGTAAGCCCGCATTTTTAAATTTCACGACAAATAGCGACATATTAGCGGTGATTGACCAAGCTGTAATACCTTGTAACGATTTCATCAAATTAGACACATTTCAGACTGCCACAGCCCGGCACTTTTTGAGTGCTTTTTAAACGAATGCCAGATCAAGTACGCTTGGCTCAGTGAGGGTGAAAATGTACTGAGTGAGTCATTGATTTCCTAATCCAGATCAGAAAATGTCATGAAAAAAACGGTGAATTGACTACTTTTTGACAATAATTTCCGGTAAGCTTCGCGCGCATTCCTAGGTACAATCCCAATTTAGTATGGGATTGGCCGAACGGACCAAGATGAATTGAGCTTAGAAGGAGAGTTGAGATGTTTGTTGCGTTAAAGTGGGATCACCAGATAGGGGCCCATTTTGTTTCCTGGATTGTCGTTGAATGTTCGGCCGTAAGAGAGAAGTTTGGCTTGCCTCAGGCCTTGCCACCGCGCCGTGATGTCGCCTATTTTGTCGACCCTGCCACTGCCGAGGAAGACGCAAAAGCGTTCGCCGATTATAAAAATGGCGTCACCAATATTGAAACCAGTGGCGACTACGCGCCTTATCTGTCTGACCATCACGGTTACTGCCACTACAGCTGGGATCACACTTACCTGGAAGAGCTGGTCAAACATGCTGTATTGTATTGGGAAGATGGTAAGCACGCCCAGCCGGAGCCGGTGCGCGATGATGTCGCGTATTTTGCCTGCCCTAGTGACTCAGAAGCAGATAGTCGCTTTTTCGCCCAGTATAAATTGCAAACTTCTGCTGAGGCACTCGCGAAAACCGCGTAGCGATGTGGCCCACTTTTGCCGTGGGCCAGGTGCTTAGATTACTGAGCCGCTAATACGTCAGCCGTGCTATAAGTTGGATAGCCTGAAGGCTTGAATCGATTGAGGTTAGTCAGGAAACGGCTGTCTTTTACTGGTAAAGTTGCCGAGCCGTAGTCATATAGGTTTAGCTTGTTACGCAACCCCTGATTGTCTATGCCATCTCCTGACATAGTATACCAGCTGATAATATTTGGCGTCACAAAGCGGTTGTAACCATTTTCAGCCACTTCATTGGATTTGGCGAATCGAAATGCATGAGTCAGAATGCCGTCTTTGTGATAGACAATTTTTAGATGGCCGTTTTCAAAAGGTAACTCATTGGCTGGTTTTGTGTAAAGGTCTCCGTGAGCGCTGTAACTGCCATGTGTCACCTGGCCATCTTTGGTCCATACCGCTGCATACTCCCAGTCATGGCGATGGCCGCCTCCAAAGTATGGAAATACCTGATCCTTCTTAAAATACATTGCATAGAAGTGACCACAGAAACGACCCTGTTCGGTTTCTTTACAGGCATGGCGATGTACAGTGTTTGACGTGTTTAAGAATTGGTTGTCACGGCAATTGCCACCCAGACTGCCTGAGGTTTTTAATCCTGCATTTTGCTGCCCACTGCGGCTGATCCCTGCACTGGGCAGGCATCCGTCCCCATCAAAATCGAATACGGGTTCGGTCCCATTGATTGCATAGCCAGAAGGTAAGGCTTGATCGAGTGCCGCAAAATCATTTGCCAGTGCCCCGCCGCTAAGGAGGCTGGATGTGATCAGAGTGAGTGCACGTAGGTTTAGTGTTGTCATGTTTGTTCCTTACATCATAAATTGTCGTCATTGTGAGATGGGAATATGATATAAGGGTAAATTAATTGTGAATTTTTTTGTTGTTTTAGAGTGAGCTTTCTGTATCCAGCTTTTTGGCAAAATCTGCCTGAACGATTTCAAGTGCGGCGAGCACCTGCTCTGCCGGTACATTATTTTCTTCCAGCAACATGATCAGATCGACGGCCAGTTTAATGTGCTCAGGTGCGTGTTCTAAGGTATTTTGGGTCATGGCTGAAATTGTTTCTTTTTCGAAATTTGTGAAAGTGCATAATCAACGGCTTCCTTGACCCGTGCTTCCATCTCGGTTCTCTCGTCTGTCGGCAGATAAAACTCCATATCGACATCGAAGCGAATATAGCGAGCAGGTAACCGGTTCAGTGCGGTACAACACAGGTCGGCCATGACATCTTCATCATACTTGTGGTCAAGGCCGCGTTCCTCAATATTTTCGAGCACAATCTTTTCGTAATAATTGTGCAAATCATCATGAAGTTTCATCGTCATGCTCCATTTTGAAGTTATTGTAATTGTACAACATAAACCACCTCAGTGGTTAATGCCAGTGGCAATTTTTAACGACGGGTGTGTGGGTAAATGTGTTGTTATTTAAGGGACTTTGAGACAGTGAAGCGTTCCGGCCAGACCTGCTGCAATGCGATAAAAAGCTGCATATGCACGTTGACCAAACGGCTAACCGTACGCTGATAACCGCCGCCAAGCGCTGCCATCAAAGGAATACCCTGCTGCCTGGCATGGCCTAATACCTGTGTATCCCTTGCCAGTACACCTTCCAGGCTAACCGCTAAATGCCCGAGTTCATCAAGGCGATATATATCTGCCCCGGCATTGTAAAGGATGATGTCTGGTTGATGGAGACGGGTGCACAAAGACAGGGCGTCGTTGAGTGTTGCCAGATACGTAGCATCTGAGCAATCGACCGGTAAGGCGAAGTCGTAATCGGATTGACGTTTCAGTTTGGGAAAATTCTGCTCACAATGCAGCGAGCAAGTGATTATTTGCGTATCGTCAGCCAGGATTTCTGCACTACCGTCACCCTGGTGTACATCACAGTCTAGTAGTAATACCGAATCGGCCTGACCGGTTTGAATAAGGTGTCTGGCAGCAATGGCCAAATCGTTGAAGATACAAAAGCCGGCAGCCCGGTCGCTAAAAGCATGATGATAACCACCACTCAGGTTGGCAGCAAAGCCATCGCTGAGTGCCTGTTGAGCAGCTTCTAATGTTGCCCCCACAGAATGTAACGTACGTTCTACTAATTGCTCTGACCAGGGAAACCCCATTCGTTTGATTGCGCCGTCGGGCAATGTGCCATTAAGAAACGCAGAGACATACTCGGGATCATGACATAGCGTGATTTGTGCCGGTGAGGCGACTAAATTAGGTTGGATCAGCCCGCTGGCACACGGGGTCTGTAACAGTTGTTGATAGAGCAGGCGATATTTCTCAATGGGAAACCTGTGCTTAGGGGGCAAAGATAGCGCACTGTAGCTGGGATGATAAAACAACATAACGTTACTATTACTTTGTTCAGGATCGACGCTGCTTTTCTTGCTGCTGAATCTTATCCTCGGTTGCACTGATGGCCTTTCTGCACCGCCCAAGTCGACCGTGCAGGGCAAGGATCTCTTTGTTTAGCTGGCTTGCCTGCTCGGGTGATGCTTTGATCAGTTGGTTCTGACGTAGCGAGATCATTTCTTGCAGTCGCCGCTCGAATTCGTGATTTTGAGATAACTCCTGATAGAGTTCATGAGACGGTTGCATGATCTTTTTCACGGCCTGACGGTACACTTTTGCCTTTCTATGTGGCTGAAAGCGGTTTTCCTTGGCCCAGACCCCGGTTGATTTAAGCACCTTAATAATGGCTTCAATTTGTTCGCCAATGTGTTCCACTGCATATTGCAAAGCATGACGCTGCGACTGTGGGGGCAAGTTTGCGACTGCTTCTTTCACTTCATCCACATAGTCACTGAGCTTCAGGCTTTTGCTACGAAACACATGGCTGTCAAACAGGCTGGGTTGTGACTGAATATAGCGGTTTTTATCAAACCATTTTGCTTTATCAAATTGCTCAGCATGATGTTGCAACTCGTCAACGCGTTGTCTGAGTTTTTCCAGTGGCTGACTCATACCATGTAGGCCTCAACTATTAATTTAGCGGTCAACACGATCACCACGGCATTAAACAAGGGTTTAATCAGTCGGCTGCCAAATTTGATTGCTGAATGCGCACCAAGCCAGGCGCCCAGCATCAGAAATGCACCCATGGTCAGCCCTAGCATAAAGTTGACATGACCTAATGCGACAAACGTGATCAGGGAAATGAAGTTCGAGACAAAGTTCATTGAACGCGCCAGACCACAATTAAGTAATAGACTCATTTTGTATAGCATGTCATTAGATGCTGTCCAAAAAGTGCCTGTACCGGGACCAGCCAGACCATCAAAAAAGCCCAGGGACAGCCCTTGTAGCCACTGTTTAGCTTTCAGCACGCCTGTCTTTTTCGGTAAGTCGATGGAGTCGCTGTGACTCATTTTGCCAAACAGGCTATACAAAGCAACCAACAAAATGATGATCGGAATGAGCTTATTGAGAAATTCAATACTCAGTGAATCAACCAGCAAAGTGCCCAGTGCAGCACCAATGGCCGTGGCCAGAACTGAGGCGGCCCAAAACCTTGGGTTAAAGAGGTTTTGTTTATAATAGGTGAAGCTGGCGGTTAACGATCCGAAGCTGGCTGCCAATTTGTTGGTGCCCAGTGCCACATGAGGTGGTAGCCCTGCGGTGAGTAAGGCGGGTACAGTGAGCATGCCGCCACCGCCGGCAATCGCATCAATAAAACCAGCGGCTAGTGCAACTGTACATAGTAAAGCCCAGGTAGCTGGGTCTAAAGCAAATTCGAGCATGGATTAGTCTATTTGTTTTGCAAAGGGTGGCAGCGTATCCAGCATCGCCTTGCCGTATCGCTTAGTAACCAGGCGTCTGTCAAGTATGGTGATGCGGCCAGAATCCGTTTCTTTGCGCAGCAGTCTACCACAGCTTTGCACTAATTTCTTGGCAGCATCCGGTACAGTGATAGATAAAAACGGGTTGCCACCTTTTGACTGAATAAATTCAGCTTGTGCTTCTTCTACCGGAGAGGTCGGCACGGCGAAGGGGATTTTAGTGATCACCAGGTTTTCGAGATATTTGCCTGGCAAATCGAGTCCTTCTGACAGGCTCTGAGTGCCGAATAAAATACTGCCCGCGCCCAGGTCGATGGCCGCCTGGTGGCGTTTCAATAGCTCTTCACGTGATAGTTCGCCTTGTACCAGGATCTGCCAGTTTTGTTTTCGTAGCTTAGCTACAACGTGATCCATCTGCCAGTAGGAGGCAAACAGCACCAGGTTGGCCTTTTTCTTGTCCAGAAAACCAGGCAAAGCCTCGGCCAGATAGTCGCTAAACGCTTTATCTGTGGGATCGGTTTTTGTTTGGGGAATATGCAGCTGCGCCTGTTTAGCATAATCAAATGGCGAGTCGGCTTTAATGTATTTGACGCCGGGTTCATTACTGAGCCCACTTTCGCGCGCGAAGTGATCAAAGTTGCCCATGGCACTGAGAGTAGCAGAACACAGCACGGCACCGGCGCACTCACGCCAGAGGTGATCTTTGAGGTAAAAGCCAACTTCTATCGGGCAGTCGCACAACAAATAGTCATGGTGATGTTTGTAATCGAGACGTTTGATCCAGCGAGCATGAGGTGTGCCTTCGCCCTTTGTTGCATAGCTGAACCACAGTTTATTGAGCTGCTCCAGACGATTAATATACTGGCCGCTTTCGGCCAAAATGGGATCGGCAATAAACCCTTGCACGTCACCGTCATTCACGTCCAGTGTAAGCGCATCATGCATCTTGCTCAGTGCCCGAAGTGCATCCTGAGTCGCATCGGCAATGTCTTTGGCCCGTTCTTTCAGTTGCTCTGGCACTTCACCATGTAAAAAGCGGTGCGTGTCATCATCATTATAGCTGTAGTCAGATTGATCCAGCATGTCTCTGACCTGGCGTAATACCTTGTTGGCGTCATTGGCGGCATCGTTAAGTTTAAAGTTCTGTCCGATGGCTTTTTGAGAGACCACGACATTGGCCATTTTACCGCTGAATTTGAGTAGCTTATCGAGCCACTCTATGGTGCCTTTAATGGTTGCGGCAGCCGAAGAAAAGTCGCGGGTAATATGTGGTAAATGGTGAGCTTCATCGATGACGTAAAAGGTATCTTCGGGATCGCTTAAAATCGTCCCGCCCCCAAGTTCCAGATCAGCCAGTAACAAGGCGTGATTGATCACCAATACATCCATTTGGGCAATTTTTTGTCTTGCGAGATGAAAAGGGCACAGATTATGAGATTTCAGTTGTCGTTGGCAGGCATGCTTATCACAGGCAATGAGATTCCAGACTTTGTCGGGAATGGTGTCTGCCCAACTATCTCTGTCACCCTGCCAGCGTTTATCCTGATAGGCTTTCGCCAGTTCCTGTAAACAGCGCTGCTCCATGGCAGATAAAGGCGCACTGGTGGTGGGCATCAGGGACATTTGTGTCTCTTCGCCGCTCACGGCAGCCAGCAGTTTTTGTACGCAGATGTAGCGCTGACGCCCTTTAACCAGGTCAAATTTGAAGTCGAGCCCGGAGTGCTCTCTAAAAAAGGGCAGCTCTTTATTCAGCAACTGTTCCTGCAGAGCCACCGTGGCAGTGGAGATGATCAGCTTTTTCTTTTTTGCCAACGCCATGGGAAGTGCGCCCAGACAGTAAGCCAGCGATTTACCAGTGCCGGTTCCAGCTTCAATGACGCAAACACGCTGAGACTTGTGATAGTCGCCTCCCAGCGTTTTAGCGATTTCTGCGACCAGATAATTTTGCCCGGCGCGAGGGCGATAGCCTTCCAGTTGTTCAGCAATATTGGTGTGCGCCTGGCGGATGGTTTTTTTTAAAGAATCTGACAGCATGTAGGATCGCTTAAGCAAAAAAGTATGGATATAATTACAGGTATTCTATTCTAGGCGGGGATCCCCTTTGGCACAAGCGGTATATCAGGGCTTTATCCTTTCACGGCAGCAAATCCACCTTAACAACCAGTTGCACCTCTGTTACTGGTTGAAATCTGCCGAAGGCTTGTTAAAGGTGATCACCGAGGCACAACAAGCGGTGCTGTTTACTCGCACTGAGGAGGCTGAAAAAGCGCATACTCTCTTGGCGGGACAAGTCAAGGGGGTGGAGCTCCGACCCCTTGCACTTAAACACTTTGATCAATCCGCTGTGACGGGCCTTTATTGTCGTACATTAAGTAGCTACTACCAGTGCAAAGAGCACCTGGGCTCTCAGGTTACCTTATATGAAGCTGACATTCGTCATGCGGATCGTTATCTGATGGAGCGCTTTATACGTGGTGGTGCCTGGGTATCCGGTCATGCAGTGAAAAAAGCCGGCTATATTGAGATCCAGCAAGCACGGCTGAAACCGGCACCGCATTATGTCCCTGAGTTGTCTATGTTGTCGCTGGATATAGAATGTAGTGGAGAAGGGGTGTTGTTTTCAGTTGGGCTGGTGACGCAAACACAGCGGCGCGTCATCATGATTGGAGACCCTCAGGCAAGTGATGTGGATGTTCGCTGGGTTGATGATGAATTGGCTCTGTTGCAGGTATTAGTCGAGGAAGTTAACCACCTTGATCCAGACGTGATCATAGGCTGGAACGTGATTGAGTTCGATTGTGTTGTGCTTCATGAGCGTTCAGAAGCATTAGGCGTCTCATTGAGTATTGGCCGGGATGGCACCCCAATACAGGTATCCAAAGGAAATTTTACCCGAGTGTTGGTAGCTGGTCGGGTGGTGCTGGATGGCATAGATACGATGAAGAATGCCACCTACCATTTTGAAACTTTTAAGCTTAGCTATGTGGCCCAGCAGGTGCTGGGGGAAAGCAAATTACTTACTCAGGATGACAGGCTGGAGGAGATCATCCGCCTTTTCCACCATGATAAGCCTGCGCTTGCAGCCTATAACCTGCAAGATTGCGTATTAGTCTGGGATATCTTTACTCAGTTATCTTTGCTTGAGTTCGCTATTGCCCGAACTCAGTTAACCGGTCTTGAGCTCGAGCGTATGGGTGGCTCAGTGGCTGCATTTACAAACTTGTATCTGCCGTTGTTGCATCGCAGCGGTTATATCGCGCCGAACTTGGGGGAACATGGCCTGACATTCGACAGTCCTGGAGGGTATGTGATGGACTCGCGGCCAGGGTTATATCAAAATGTGCTGGTGCTGGACTTCAAAAGCCTTTATCCCTCTATTATACGTACTTTCCACATCGATCCTATGGGACTCATCGAAGGGCTTATCGCCCCTGACAATGCAATTAGCGGATTCAATGAAGGCGCTTTTTCCAGAACCTATCATCATTTACCTAAGCTGGTAGCCCAGTTGGCACAAGCCAGACAGGAAGCCAAAGATCGGGGCGAAAAAATGCTGCAGCAGGCCATCAAGATCATTATGAATAGCCTGTACGGGGTGCTGGGGTCTCGGGGGTGCCGATTTTATGACCCGCGTTTGTCTAGCTCCATTACCCTGCGTGGTCACGAAATTATGCAGACCACACGTCGCTGGATTGAAGAAATGGGCTATGAGGTGATCTATGGTGATACAGATTCAACCTTTGTATGTGTGCCAGAGTCTTTGGCTCCGGTGCAGTGCCAGCAGCTTGGTGAGCGCCTGATGAAAGAAATTAATCAACGCTGGACGCAGCAGGTTGACAGCCAGTTTAGTTTACCCAGTTATCTGGAAATTGAGTTTGAAACCCACTATAGCCCGTTCTTTATGCCGACCATCCGGGGTCAGGAAACGGGATCTAAAAAGCGTTATGTCGGTCAGATCCAAACCGAGGCGGGGGCTGAGTTGGTGTTCAAAGGGTTGGAGACGGTGCGCAGTGACTGGACTGAGATTGCCAAAGAGTATCAGCAGGCGGTGATCCGGGCCTTATTTGATAATGAAGATGTGGTTGCGGTAACGGAGCAATACATCGCATTGATCAACAGCGGTCAGGTTGATAATAAGTTGGTCTATAAAAAACGCCTGGGCAAACCGCTGAATGCCTATGTTAAAAATATCCCGCCTCATGTCAGGGCTGCGAAAGAAGCACATAGTCGTGGGTCTGCGAGAAACCTGGGTAAGGGGAGCCAGGTTGCCTACTATATAAGTACAACAGGTCCTAGGCTGGTTCAGGGCGTGTTATCCAGCCCAGATTACAGCCACTATATAGAAAAACAGATTTTACCTATTTACCAGATGCTACCGGATGTTGACCTGGATGCCATTACCTTAAATGGTCAACGAACGCTGGATTGGTCCTCAGATTTGTAATAGCGTGCAAGCGGTTTTTTAGCTGCTTGTAAGCAAAATTTATTTTCCGTTTATTTGACGCTCATCACAGAAAATCAAGTGAAACAAAGCTTTATTTGAATGTAAATACATACTAACAAAATTGGTAATGGTTTGTTTGGGTACTATTTTTTGCATAAAAAAGCAGCAAACAAACCAAATTTAAAAATATTTTTTTTAACTAAAATGCGACTTGCATTTCTTTCCTGATATTGGTCCCTGTGTCCTTTGTGTACAGTCTCTATGTGAATTCAATTAAAAAATACATTTATTTTGAAGTGAGTGGTAATTAACTTTAAAACCCTGTTAAAAGCTTGGGTTTTCGTTGTTTTATTGGTGTGCCTATCTGTTAAGTGGGGGTGGTTTGACGCTTAACACAGGTCGCGATTAGTATCCGTCGCGAAAATTCAGAGACTGCTGAAATTTACTCGGCAAGCTCGTTATAAATACCAACAATACTCATGCTTACCGCTACGCGTAAGCCCAGGGAGAAAACACATGTTGAACACTAAAGTAACTAAGGCCGTGCGTTTAGCACTGGCATTTGGTGCTGCGTCTACGGCTGTGATCGCACAGTCAGCAACAGCTCAGGAAGGTGCCGAAAAAGTAGAACGCATTGAAATCACAGGCTCGCGTATCAAGCGTGTCGACATGGAAGGTGCAAGCCCGGTTGAAGTAATCTCTACCGCTGAATTCGAAGGCCAGGGCCGTGTCTCTGTTGCCGAAGCACTTCAAAGCGTTACTTCTAATAGCTTTGGCTCTATTATCCCAAGCTCAGGTAACAGTGCACAGTCACAATCAACTGTGAGCCTGCTGGGTGCTGGTGCAGGTCGTACTCTGGTACTGATCGACGGTAAGCGTATGGGTAGCTCACCTTCACTGAACGGTGGTGGTGCCAACTTGAGCTCAATCCCGATGGCAGCGGTAGAGCGTATAGAAATTCTAAAAGATGGCGCTTCAGCTATCTATGGTTCTGACGCCATTGCGGGTGTTATCAACGTTATCCTGAAAAAAGACTTCGAAGGGGTGTCTTTTGATATTCAGGTAGGACGTCCTGAAGCAGAAGGTGCTGACTCTAAGCAAATGTCAATGGCATTTGGTGTAAGCTCTGATAAAGGTAATATTACTTTTGTTTACGACCATCAACAGCGCAACCCTATTTTTGACCGTGATCGCAGCTATACTGCCGCGTCAATGGAAGATAAAAACAAAGATGGCCTGATCTCTATTTATGATGAAACTGTCGGCATCAGCTACTCTGGCGCGACTGTTAAAGGTCCTAACGGCATGCTTGCATCTCCAAAGTGTGACGAGCTGACCAAGAATGTAGACGGCTTCGTAGGCGTACTTGATCAAGGTAGTGCATTAGGCGGTGTTGGCGGTGGTCAGGTTTGTGGTTATGCATATGCTGACGTTTCTGCCAACATGGCGTCGACTAAACGTGACTCGGCGATGGCGAGCATTACCTATGAACTCACTGATGACCTGGAGCTTTTCGGTCGTGCAATGTTCAGCCGTAACGATTCTTTTGGTCGTTATGCACCAGCAGCTGCAAACTGGAATGATATGGCAGCAGACAATGAACATAACCCTACTGGCGAAGTAACGAAAGGCTATTTCCGTTGGTATCAACTGGGTAACCGTGACGGTGAAGTAACGGATTACCAGCAAGATTACACTTTAGGTCTGAAAGGTGCCTTCGGTGATACGGCTGAATGGGAGGTTTCTTACCACAAAGCACGTCTGGACTATCGCGATGTTGGCCGTTTTTATCTGAGCAAAGCGGGTCTGTCTCACAATACACTAAATGATATTGCGCTTGATTCAGAGCAAGGTATCGCTAACATGCGTGCCACAACTTACACAGAAAACCAAAGTGAACTAGATCATGTGTTTGCTGGTGTTGGTTTTGAGTTTGGTGAGCTGGAAGGCGGTGCTATTGCCCACTATGTGGGTGGTGAATATTTCGATATGACACTGAACTCTCGTTATGATGCACAAAACGAAGCTGGCTTGATTGGTGGTAGCGCTGGTAGTTCAGGTGCGGGTGAGCGTGATGTAACAGCCGTGTTCTATGAAGTGGCTTTCCCTATCCTTGATAATCTGACACTGAGCGCAGCATACCGTTATGATGACTACAGTGACTTTGGTGGTGAAGGTAACCCAAGCGTGAAGCTTGACTATCGTCCAATTGACGATTTGCTACTTCGTGCTTCTTACTCTGAAGGTTTCCGTGCACCATCTCTTAAAGAGCTAAATGCAGCTGATTCAACAGGCTTCCCGAAAGCTACTGACTATGTATTCTGTGAACAGCAAGGTATTGCTGCATCTGATTGTACTGAAGCAAGCTATGAAGAGCTACGTCAGGGCAATAAAGAGTTGGGTCCAGAAGAATCAAGCTACATGAACCTGGGTGTTGTTTACTCTGGCTTTGAAAATGTTTCTATTAAAGTAGATTACTTCGAGCTTGAAGTAGAAAACTTGATTAGCCTTATTGAGGTTCAGGACTTAGTTGACCTGCAGTCTGCAGGTGCATATGACGCACTGGTTGCTGAAAGACCAGCAGTTAAACTGGTTCGCAATTCAGACGGTTCAATCGATAAAGGTTACACACAGTATTCAAACGGTGCATTCATGTCGCGTAAAGGTTTCGATATTGATGTATCTTACAAGCTAGAGACCGCATATGGTGACTTCAAATTCAGAAATGTAACAACACTTCTGACAGAAGTTGGTGAAGACATTTACTTCAGTGGTCCAACAATCAATGCGAAGAAGGCACCAGAGCAGCCAGAGCTTCGTTCTCAGTTCACTGTGAACTATGCTGTTGATAACTACTCTGTTAACTGGACGACAGATCTGATCGACAACACGTATCAAACTGAGACTAAGCAACGTCTTGATTCTGGTCAACACGTAGTAGAATACTCAGGAACTTTGCCTACTTATGTAACACATAACCTGAACATCAAGTACTTCAGCGATGGTTACGGTACATTCACACTGGGTGCACGTAACCTGTTCGATAAAGGTGTAGTGTACAATAACAATGGTTTCTACGTAGATTACCCTCTGTATAATGCAGGTCACATTGGTCGTGAAATCTTCGGTGGATACCGCATCAGCTTCTAATTTGCAGATGAACTAATTCAATAAAAAGCCCCGTCAGGGGCTTTTTTTTGCCTTATTCCTGAGTCCACTGCGGGTCTGATATTCTAGCCTTACCTTCTTTGAATATTTCTCGTTCGTATCTTTTTTGATTGTAAAGTGACCTCTGATCGGTCAGCAAGCCCCATTGTTCCCCTGAAATCTATCGTTTCCAAGCACAGTGTGATGGGTTGGAAAAATTGTACCCATATTAAACATTTCGTTCACAACCTTATGTTTAATATGTGGTTGTCTATGTGCTAAAGATCACTAAATGATATAAAAACTGTTAATAATATAAGTCCCCAATAAAGGTAATTGCAAAAAACACATCAGACTATGTTGACCTAGTGTCTAGTTGTTGTTTAAGATGCATCACTAAGTTACCGTTTTGGTAAAAATACAAAGCGTTTGTTAACGCAAAAAATAAATATAACCATCTTGTATGGTCCAGGGAGAATCCAATGTTAAATAATAAAGTAACAAAAGCGGTTCGCTTAGCGATCGCGTTTGGTGCTGTGTCAGCAACTGCGTTCGCAGCCAATGCTGAACAAGGCGAAGAGAAAATCGAGAAGATTGAAGTTACCGGTTCTGCTATTAAGCGTACAGACCTGGAAGGTGCTTTGCCTATCGATGTGATCGACGCTTCTGATATCGCAAAATCTGGTGTGACTAGTGTACCAGACCTAATTGCTAACCTACCTGCGATGCAGGGTTTCACTGCTGCTGGTGAGTCAGTAGGTGGTGGCGGTGCAGGTATTCAAACTGCGTCACTTCGTAACCTTGGCGCCGAATACACGCTGGTTCTGGTTAACGGTCGTCGTATGGCTTCTTCGGATTCAGGTTCGAGCATCGACATTAACTCAATTCCTCTATCTGCGATTAAGCGCGTAGAAATTCTGAAAGATGGTGCATCTGCATTGTACGGTTCAGACGCTATCGCGGGTGTTGTTAACTTCATTCTGAAAGATGACGTTCAATCTACAACTGTAAGTGCACGTTACGATAAGCCTTCAGATACATCTAGCTCAAACTTCTCTATCACAACAGGTTTCGGTGACCTGGACAGTGATGGCTTCAATGTCATGGTGAGCTATAGCCGTGATGAGCAGGATAACCTGCGCTCAATTGACCGTGATTTTGCAAAGACTGGTTTCGTTGAGTTTGAGCACGCAGGCCAAAATCTGGTTGCAATCGCGGGTTCTTCAAACGCAATCCCTGGTAACGCATATGTTAAATACTACCAGCGCGATGATGCTGGTGAGTTTGTACTGGATGACAACGGCAAGCGTAAAACATCAACGTACTCTCTAAACCCTTACAAAGAAGTAAACGGTGCATGTCACACAACAAGTGCGCCTTCTGGTAATGCGTGTCAATTTGACTACACTAGCACGCTAGAAATTCAACCAGAAAGTACGCGTGACAACTTGTTCCTGCAAGCGACTGCCGCAATTAGTGACGACATGGAAGCATATGTAACTGCGTCTGCGTCTAAGTTTGAAATGATTACGCGTATCGCTCCGTACCCAACTGGTGGTTTCTCTCTGGACGAAAACAGCCAGTTTGTACAAGACAACGTAATTACGCACCTACCTGATGCTGTTAAAGCTGATATGGTTGAAGGTGGTGTGTCAGCACGCTGGCGTGTACTTCCAGGTGGTAACCGTACTGATGAGTGGACTGCAACTACGTCTCACATCGTTGCTGGTCTGCGTGGTGAATTGAACGAGTGGTCTTATGACTTCGCCATCACCAGTTCAGGTGCAGAGCGTGAACAAGTTCGTCTTACTGGTTACCCGTTAGAGAAAGAGTTCATGGAACTGGTAACTTCTGGTCAGGTTAACATCTTCGACGCACCAGAAAACCTGTCTGACGAGCAAAACCAAATGGTTGCAAACACTATGTTTAACGGCCTTTGGGACACCACAGACACTGATTTGCTTGCTATTGAAGGTAAGACTTCAGGCGCAATCGCTGAACTGGATGCAGGTACTGTATACTTGGGTGTTGGTTTCGACTATCGCCAGTCAAGCTACTCACTGACCAATGGTGCGGGTCAAAATGCAGAGATCGTTCTGTTTGAATCTGCTGGTACTGAGTTCGACCTCGAGCGTGACAGCTACGGTGCGTTTGCAGAAGTTATCGTGCCAGTATTGGAAAACTTGGAAGTAACCGGTTCACTACGTTACGACGAAATCGGTGAAATCACTGATTCAAAACGTACTGGTAACCAGACTGTTAACGACAGCGTTGACGATACGACTTACAAGATCAGCCTTTCATACCGTCCTACTGACGAATTGTTGCTACGTGCAAGCTACGGTACAGGCTTTAAGGCTGCGACCATGCGTCAAATCGCGGCACCTCGTCTTGAGTTTGGTGTAACTTCATCTCCATATGATTGTCCTGCTGGCTTAGCTCCTGAAAAGGCACAATACTGTCACCAGGATAAACTGCAATATGATGTATACCGTGAAGGTGAAAAAGATCTTCAACCTGAAACATCTAAGCAGTACACCTTCGGTTTCGTATGGGCTGGTGATACAGGTACAAGCTTTGGAATCGACTACTGGAACATCAAGATGGAGAACGAAGTTCGCCGTCTGACTCAGAACCAAATCTTCGGTGACCCGGTAACTTATGATGATCTGTTCACTACTAAAGTTGACAGAGGTACAGGCGATACAGTACTTGCTATCATCCAGCCTGCGCGTAACGTTGGTGAGTCTCGCACTTCAGGTATCGACTGGCATGTTGATTTCACAACTAACTTCTCATTTGGTGAACTGAAGTCTAGCCTGATGGGTACATACCTTATCGAAGATGAGAGTCTGCGTGTAGGTACTACAGATACTTGGGATACTAGCCTTGGTAAAGTAGGTACGGATGAAGAAGTTGCTTTCCGCAACATCATTAACTTCAACAACACATTCACACATGGTGACTTCACGCACAGCCTGAACCTTAAGGCGCGTAGCGGTTACACAGATGCAAGCGCAGACGTTAGCTTCTATGTTGCTCAGGCAGACGATTGGGATTCAGCAGTAGACGGTAGTGTTATCCAGAAGCACATCCCTGTTTACATGACGTTCGACTATCGTCTTGCTTACGCTTGGGGCGACAATGCAAACTTTGCATTCGGTATTAAGAACTTGTTCGACAAAGAGCCTCCGTTCACTCTGAACGCAGCAGCTGGTCACCAGGTTGGTTACGACCCGCGTTACGCTGACCCGTATGGTCGTACTTTCTACCTACAAGCAGATTACACATTCTAATTCTGCCTGACTAAGTAGAATCTTCTAACGAGCCCCTGCAACAAGCAGGGGCTTTTTTGTTGCAAATAGTCACAATCTTTTTGTTGCGCTTTATGCATTAGTTGTTTTTTTACAAAATGCTTATATTCGTCTAAATCCCACCATATTCAAATATTGTTATTCACTCTCTGAGTAGGTCACCTTGATGTTATCAAAGTGATTAAATATCCATCAAATTTACGTAAAAAAAGGCCCTGAAACGGCTACACATATGAGTCAGATAATTTAATTGTTGTAACCTATTGTTTTTAAGGTGTTTTTTTGTTTCTTTTTTGGGTTTTTTGTTTCTGTTTTAAAAAAGGTTGTTGACCTTTTGTTTTTCATGCGATTAGTATGTTTCACCAATATGGCTAAAAGTGCACGCACTTGTTACCCATATAAAATCAAGAAAATACATAAAAACAATGCTTTAAAAGATTTATTTAAAGCCAGGGAGAAAACAAATGTTAAATAGCAAGATCTCGAAAGCGGTCCGCTTAGCACTGATGTATGGTGCAGTGTCTGCTACAGCTTTTGCAGTAAACGCAGAAGAATCAGAAGAGAATATCGAAAAAATTGAAGTAACAGGTTCAAGCATCAAAGGTACAGACCTTGCGGGTGCACTTCCTGTGAACATTATCTCAGCAGAAGATATCAAAAATACTGGTGTTACCAACGTTGGTGATCTGGTAGCTCAAATTCCTTCGATGCAGGGTTTCACAACACCTGTATCTTCTGTCGGTGGCGGCGGTACTGGTCAGGCGACTGCATCACTTCGTGGTATCGGTGAAGCCTATACACTGGTACTATTAAATGGTCGTCGTCTTGCGCCTCTTGACTCAGGTAACGCGGTTGACCTAAACTCTATCCCGCTTGCTGCAATCGAGCGTGTTGAAGTACTAACTGATGGTGCATCAGCGCTTTACGGTTCTGACGCGATCGCTGGTGTAATCAACTTCATCCTGAAAGACCAAGCTGATGAGACTACTGTGTCTGCACGTATGGACCGCCCGAAAGACGGTGCTGAGTCTTACAGCCTTGGAATTACAACTGGTTTCGGCGACTTCGACCGAGACGGCTTTAGCATTGTTGCATCTCTTAGCCATGAAAAAACTGAAACACTTCGTTCGAAAAATCGCGATTTTGCAAAAACAGGTTTCCTTGAGTTTGAAGTTGATGGTAACTCTTACTTTCAGTTAAATGGTTCAGGTAACGCAATTCCTGCAATTGCACACGTATTCATTGGTGAGCGTGATGAAGAAGGTCGTCCACTCGAAGGTGCTTACACGAAGAGCTTCAGCCCATACTATGCACAAAACGGTTCTTGTGCACCAAATACTGCGGTATCTCCATTTGCTAACGCCGGTGGTGAGGACTGTGTATTTGACTTCACCAGTACACTAGAAATTTATCCTGAAAATGAACGAACAGCACTTCTTCTTCAGGGTGATTTTGCAATCACTGACGATATTCAAGCATTCTCAACGCTGTCATATACCGATTTCACTTTGACTTCTCGTATTGCTCCAAACCCAACTGGTCAGTTGAACCTGGGTGCGGTTAACGGTGATTCTGCAAACAGTGTTCTTTATACTAAGTACGTTGAGCAACACCTGACAGAAGAAGAGAAAGCTAATGCAACAGAGTTCCGTGCTGCATGGCGTGCACTACCTGGTGGTAACCGTACTAACCAGTATGACAACACCGCTATTAACGTTATTTTAGGTCTTGAAGGTACGGTATTGAACGATATCGATTTCAACACCGCTGTTGTTTACTCAAAGAATGAGCGTAAAGACAACATCAAAAATGGTTACTACAACCGTGCTACTTTCGCACCAACCATTGCATCGGGCGCAATCGACGTTTTTGCTACGGCAGACGAGTTTGCTGGTGACCAAGCGTCACAAGATGCAATTGAAAGTGTACAATGGCGTGGCCTTTGGGATACAGTAGAAACAGAAATGTTGTCTTTTGATATCCGCGCGTCTCAGCCTCTGTTTGAATTACCAGCGGGTGAAGTATACGTAGGTTACGGTGTTGATTACCGTGAGAACAGCTACGCACTTATCCTGACTGACGCACAGAAAAATCGTGAAGCAAATGCGCCAGCTAACGATACTGGGTATGACCTTGAACGTAGTCAATACGGTGTGTTTACTGAATTCCAGGTGCCAATTCTGGAAGATCTGAGTGCAAACCTGGCGTTACGTTACGATAACATCGGTAAAGTTAAAAACAGCGATCCTTCTGATACTCAAAACTATGAGTCAAACAGCGATACCACTTACAAGCTGAGCTTACGTTATAACGCGACAGACAACCTGGTTCTGCGTGCTTCATACGGAACGGGCTTCAAAGTTGCTTCTCTACGTAGCTACGCTCAGCCATTGGCTAATAACGGTGTAACTGGTTCTGCCTACACTTGTCCAGATTTGGGCGATGCAAATCGTGAAGCATTCTGTCCTCCGGGTAGCATTCAGTACCAGGCGTTCCTGAAAGGTAGCCCAACGCTGGCACCGGAAGAATCAGAGCAAATGTCAGCAGGTTTTGTTTACTCACCTACAACAGATACAACGATTCAACTTGACTACTGGAGCATTGAAATCGAAGGTAAAGTAGAAGCACCAGACTATGACTACATGTTCGACAATGTCAACCTGTTCAATGACAGCTTCCAGGTCCACACAAGTCGTGCGGATGACACTCAGAGACTTCTGTCTGTTGAGCGTGAGTACATGAACTTGGGTAAAACCGAAACATCAGGTATTGACTGGAAATTCTCTTTCAATAATGAGCTGAGCTTCGGTCAGTTGAAGACAACACTTCAGGGTACCCATATCATTGACTCGCAGTATACTGCGCCGGGTGTTGTACCATTTGAGTGGGAATCTAGCCTAGGTAAGTTCGGTACTGACGAAGAAGTTGTATTCCGTAATGTTGCCCAAATCCAGAACACTCTGACGCATGGTGACTTCTCGCACACACTTCGTTTCAGCTACAAGTCTAGCTACTCGGATGACCGTGTAGAAGTAGTTCGTGGCACGATTGCTAATCCAGTTATGGAAACTGTGTACAACGATGAAGGTCAAGCCTCACAGGCATTTGTTACAGAGCACGTTCAGTTGAAGATCCCTTCATATGTTAAGACGGACTACAAAGTTGATTACTTTGGTTTCGAGAATACTGTCATCACATTCGGTATCAACAACCTGTTCGACAAAGAGCCGCCTTTCTCACTGGGTGATCCAGAAGGTCACTTAGTTGGCTACGAAGGCCGCTACTATGACCAGCTACTACGTACATACTACCTGAGTGTAGATTACAGCTTCTAAGTAGCATAGAGATTAAAAAAGGCCGCTTTTGCGGCCTTTTTTATTGCTAGTTCTTATCCTCTGCTTGCGAGGATAGTGACCATTTACCGGGTTATTTCTTTGAACGTACTTATGTTTGATAGCTTTTATCTCTAATAAGAAGGAAACATTTCTAGCTTTTAACGCTTCTAATATTTAGACTATTTTTAATGTTTTATTTTTGTTTTCCTGGTTTTTATAACTTGGCTTTGGCCATTTTATGGCTTTTTAATCCTATAAAATTATTATATTTATAATGATATTAAATATTATAAATTCTATTTTTTAAAACCCTCAATGCCGAGAGTTAATGCTTGGTTTAATGTTATACATATGGGGGGTTGCGAAAAAATCACTTATCATGTAATGAAAGTCATCAAAAAACATTAATATATTAATAACCTTTATACGGTTTGACTTTTTTGGGTACTTGTTATATACCTTGTTATGAAATTATAAAAGATTGCTTAAAGCAAGGAGAAGTCATGAAAACTAAAGCACTAATTCTCGTTTCTACATTGGGTTTACTTTTGACTGGATGTAATAGCACCAGCAGTTCGAAAGACGATGGTAGCCAAGCAAATAACGGGTATCGTTGTAAGCAAGTTCGTTCTCTTGGGTCAAATATTCCCAAAACAAGTTGCTCTACGTCAAAGCAAAGAAAAGAAGCCCGTAAAAATGCGCAAGATGCATTGCGAGAGAATCAACGGGGTCTAACAAATAACGACCGTTGATAATTAAACACTTCCCATATATAGGCAGGTATTGACCTGCCTATATAATTTTGAGGCACAATGCAACTCGCTGCCATATCGTATTTTAATTGGCATAGGCACCTTGTACGGCTTGTCCCAGCTATTTAACATCTACCACTTTACTGGCCTTTTTATAGCGTATTTTAAATCCACCCCAGGCAGGGAGTTCCCAGCGTTTTGGCGCATCTTTGCGATTACCTTGTAAATATTCTAGGGTAATGCGTTTGGCGGTAAAGCTATAAGCCACACTCATGGTTAATTCAGGTAAGACAATCTCAAGTGGAAACTTTTCTATAAAGGGGGCGATCACCCAGTCCTCTATGGGTAGATAAAAAAGATCCTGTGCCTCTATCAGCATCAGATCTTCCTGTGCTTCAACACCTAAATCCTCGAGCGCATGTGCTAACCACTGAGCTGCACTCAGCACTGCTGGCATTTCACTTTGCTCGTGTTGATGATATAGCTTTTGATATTCCAGCATGCGATTGTTCTGCTGCCAGAGACCATCAAACAGTTGGTTTTGTTCAATTAACTTGACACAAGCCGGGATCAGCTGGGGGCCTGATGCGATGTGATTTTGTCGCTCTAAAACAACGCCAGCATAGTGACGGATAAGCTCAACCCAGATGGTGTTTTCTTCCAGGTAAGCCCGCTCCAGCGTGGTGTCTGTTTGCGCATGCTGTATCAGCAACGAGCGCGTGACGGGGGCGGCTAACGTGGCCAAGGTGGTTGCCTGTTTAACGCCTTTGCCGGCCAGTGCATAGGTATCTAGCACCAGGATGGCGTCACTTGTGTCACAAATGCGGGATTCTTTTGCAGGTACCACTTCACTGTGACCATTACCAAAGCCACCGCGACGGTTGTCCTTTTTAATGAACAACCAGTCCGGGCGCACAGATGCAATGGCGCTAAGTAACGCATCCCGGTCATAACTGGCGGCTTTATCCAGTGGTGGTAACGCAAAGGCTTCTCTGAGTTGCTGACTGAATTGTCTGGCTTCACGAATGGCTTCGTCTTCAGTCGGCACGCCAGGGGCTTTTCCGCGCAGTAATGCAATGACCAGCTCCAGGTCGCAGTTGTGGGGCAGTGCTTTACTGAGTGCCTCAAGTTGCTCCGTTGACCCCGGCAACCGATATACGCGCGCCGGCACCGACATAACGGCCACAGCATCGATCATCGCCTGGCGCAGACGGTTATCCGGCATACAGGTTATGAGGTGGCCCAGCTCGACATCGATGGGTAGGGGGTAAAGTTGTCTGCCCAGGTCGGTTGCACGGCTGTGTGCGTCAAGAGCACCTATTTTTCTGAGCAGGTCGAGCGCACGTTGCCCGGAGGTGGCAGGCAGGGGGTCGATAAAACTGAGTGTGTCTATCCCCTTGGTGGCACAGCCTGCTGCCAATACCAGCTCTGTGAGGGCTTCTCTGTGTATTTCTGGTGGGGTACTGTCTATTAGTGGCGCATATTGCCCATACAGGCGCAGGCAGAGGCCTTCCTGAGTGCGTCCGGCCCGACCCAGGCGTTGTTTAGCCGAATCTTTACCGATAGCATCCAGGCCGAGTACTGTTTTGCCATTTCTTAAGTGGGTGCGTCGTTCCAGGCCCGAGTCAATCACGCAGGTAATATTAGGTATGGTCAGTGAAGTTTCTGCCACATTGGTTGCCAGAATGATCCTTTGCCGGGGTTGTTGTTGCAAAGCGCGTTGCTGATCGTCCGGCGCACAGCCACTAAATAACGGGACTATCAGCGCATCAAGCGACTTACACTGCGCAGCACACTGTATTATCTCACCTTTGCCGGGCAAGAACACCAGGATGTCGCCACTGGTATGTTGCAGGGCATAATCGCATGCAGCCGTAACTCTTTCACTGAGATTGTCTTTACTTGGCATAGTGCGCATATCTTTGGCAAGAAACTGCTCTTGCACGTCGAACATCTTGCCTTTGGAAGTCAGCAAGGGGGCATCCAGGTAGCGAACCAGCCGCTGCGTTGACAAAGTGGCAGAGGTCACAATCAGGCGATGCGTCTCTTGTTGTTTCAACATGGCAAGTAGCAGGTCCATATCCCAGCGTCGCTCATGGAATTCATCCAGCATGACCGTGTCAAAGTCGGTTAACTTATTTTCGAAGTACCAGCGTAACGCCACACCGGGTGTGGCAAATACGATTTGCGAGTTATCACTAAACACGCCTTCGAAACGAATGGCATATCCAACTTGCTCACCGAGTTTACAGCCTTGTTGCCGGGCGACGTATTCGGCCAGTGACGTGCAGGCAATACGTCGCGGTTGGATCACCAGGACCCGACCTTGCTGAGCGGCCCAGACGGGAAGCTGGGTTGATTTTCCCGAGCCGGTGGCAGCAGCAACAATCACGTTGCCAGCGGCTAAATGATCACAAAATTGGGTTTTAATCTGTTCGATGGGCAAGGACATACGGGCTTGATACTGTTAGATATTTTTTAAAGTGTTGAGGATTTTAACAAATCTTGCTTGAAAAGACTGCCTGTGGTGCGCATCTCTGAATAAAATATCAACGCGTAATAATCAATGACAGAAATCAGTTTACTCGTCGCTTTGGTGGTATTTTGTATCATTTACTGGCGACTCGACGATATCAGGCGCGCTTACTGGCAGCGTAAATATAGCACGCAAACTTTGAATGAGCTGGACAGGCAGGTGCTGCTGCGATATATGCCGATTTATCGCAATATGACCGATGATGATCGGGCTCGTCTGGAGCGGCACATCGTGTGGTTTTTAGGTGAAAAGCGACTGCTCGGTCGTGATGGATTGAAAACCAACCGGGCTATGGCGCTGATCATCGCGGCAGATGCGTGCCTGCTGGTGCTTAATCAACGCTGGCCGCTGTATCCCAATGTCAAAGAGATCTTGTTGTACCCCAGCAGTTATTATGCCGGACAGAATAATCGTGATAGTGCGGGGCTGGTGAGTTTTCATACTGTGGTGCGTCAGGGCGAGTCCTGGCCTGGTGGCACACTGGTCTTGAGCTGGCATGATGTCCTTGAGGGTAACCGATTACCTGAAGATGGTCATAATCTGGTATTTCATGAATTTGCGCATCAACTCGATCAACAGACAGGCCAAACAAATGGCACACCCCGGTTACCAAAAGGAATGAGTTACAAAAAGTGGGGAGAGGTATTATCGCGGGCGTATCAGCAGTTAAAAACGCAATTGGCTTATCACATGCCACATGTCGTACACGAATATGGAGCAACTAATGAAGCTGAGTTCTTTGCGGTGATAACTGAGACGTTTATTGAGAAGCCATTGCAACTTAAGCAGGAAAATCCGGAGTTATTCTATTTGCTAAGCGATTACTACCGCTTTGACCCGCGTGATTGGATCAAATAGTGGTGTGTGTCATCTGGCTGAAATGCGCCAAAGCTCAGGCATAAAAAAACCGCTTCAAATGAAGCGGTTTTTCATCTAAATCAGATTAGGAAAAGCTAATCTCACCACGCTCTTTGCGTCTGTTATCACGCTTGTCACCACGCGGGTCTTTGAAGCTGCGCTTGCGATCGCCACGGCCTTCGTTGCGGCCTTCAAAGCGACGCTCATCACGACCGCCCGAACGACGTTCGCCACCGCGACGCTCACCACCATTGCCTTGATCGGCTGGGTGTGTGCTCTTGGTCATCTTCATTGGGCGCTGACAAATGTAAACGCTCTGGAAGTGTGACAGAGTATCTGCAGGCATATCCTGAGGCAGCTGCACTGTGCTGTGCTCATCAAACAAACGGATTTCACCGATAAACTTGCTTGAGATATCCGCTTCGTTCGCAATCGCACCAACGATGTTCTTGACCTGTACGCCGTGCTCACGACCTACTTCGATACGATAGGTATCCATAGGACCGGTGTTGCGACGTGCATTGCCTTTACGTTCGCCACGCTCACCGCGACGTTCGCGGTTACCGTCACGATTACCATCGCGCTCGCGACGCTCGCGTTGTACCTGGATCTCTTGCACTTTCAGCGGAGACTGCTGCTGTGCCAGGCACAGTAGTGCAGCGGACAGTTCTGTTTGAGTCAGCTCTAGCTTTTCAGCCATGCCTTGTGCCACTTCACTGAAGAACTCAATGTCTTTGTGATCCAGCGCCAGGCTTAGCTTGCCTTGTAGTGCTTCAATGCGCTTTTGCTCAACAACTTTCGCGTTAGGCAGTTCAACCTGCTCGATATCAGAGCGAGTATGACGCATGATGTTACGTAGCAGGTAACGCTCATTACCTTTAACAAACAGGATAGCTTTACCTTTACGACCAGCACGACCTGTACGACCGATGCGGTGAACATAGGCTTCGCTGTCTTGTGGGATATCATAGTTGATAACCAAGCTCAGACGATCTACGTCCAGACCACGTGCCGCAACGTCAGTTGCGATAACGATGTCTAACAGACCGCTTTTCAGACGCTCTACCGTGCGCTCACGGGCTTGCTGGTTCATGTCACCATTAAGTGGTGCTGCAGAGAAACCTTCGCGCTCGAGTAGCTCAGCCAGCTGAACAGTATCGTTACGAGTACGAACAAACACGATAGACGCATCGTAATCTTCCGCTTCTAAGAAACGTACGATGGCTTTGTTTTTATGTGTCGTTGCACGCCAGTAAACTTGCTCAATGGTGTCTACCGTTGAGTTACGTGGTGTGATTTTTACTTGCTCTGCGTTATCTAAATACTTAGAACAAATAGATTGGATCTGCTTTGGCATGGTTGCTGAGAACAAACAGGTTTGTTTCTCTACTGGTGTTTTTTCCATGATGCTTTCAACATCATCGATAAAGCCCATGCGTAGCATCTCATCGGCTTCGTCCAGCACTAAGGCTTTCAGATCCGACAAATCAATGGTCTTACGGTTAATATGGTCAATCAAACGACCAGGTGTTGCCACAATGATTTGTGCGCCACGACGCAGTGCGCTTAGCTGCACGCCATAGCTTTGTCCGCCATACAGAGCCAATACTTCAACACCTTTGGTGTATTTAGCGTATTGGTTGAAGGCTTCCGCGACCTGTAAAGCCAGTTCGCGTGTTGGAGTCAATACTAATATCTGTGGTTGCTTAACGGATGCGTCAACATTGTTTAATAGCGGCAACGCGAACGCCGCCGTTTTGCCCGTACCCGTCTGCGCTAGTCCCAGCACGTCCTTTCTTTCTAGCAATAACGGTATACATTGAGCCTGGATCTCAGAAGGTGATTGATATCCCAGCTCTTCGACTGCCTTCAAAATTGCAGGAGAAAGATCTAAAGATTCAAACGTGACTGGTTCTGACATTAATGCGCCTCAACAAGTTAAAAGAGGCGGCATTGTACAGCAAAGAAAAAACAATTGCTTGCATAAATTGGCACTAATTTTGTAGGTGTTTGATATTGGTCAAAAAATAAACTTATTTATTTTTTTGCTCGTTAAATTGGCTGATAAGTGGCTATTTTTAGGAGGGAATCATGCCTGAATGGCGACTTAAAGGTGATTCAGGCACAGGAAAAGGGGGCTGTGTTACTGGTACAGACCCAGGTTTTCTTTGGCATATGCTTCAAACTCGGTAAATCCACCAATATGGCTTTGGTCAACAAAGATTTGTGGTACCGTCGGGCAAGGCTTGCCTGCGGACTTTTCCAGATCGGCCTTGCTTACGCCTTCTTTAATGATGTCAATATAGCGAAACTTAAAATCGTCACGCTCATTCGTCAGACGTTCGGCCAAGTCTTTAGCACGGACACAGTATGGGCAGCCTTCACGGCCAAAAATTACAGTAAACATCGGTTTCTCCAAATCATTTTGTTTGATAATCAGTATATCGGCCTGTGTACAAAATGAAACCGCCAAAAACCGATGGTTGTGATTGAGAAAACCGATGATGCCTCAGGAGCGATACACGGTTTTAATTAGGTGATAACCAAACTTGGTTTTGACCGGACCATGCACCTCATACAGTGGTTTTTTAAAGACCACGTCATCGAATGCTTTCACCATGTCGCCTTTATTGAACTCGCCTAAATCTCCGCCACGTTTTTTCGATGGACATAATGAGTGTTGTTTGGCCAGCTTGTTAAAATCGCCGCCTTTGGCAAGTTTGGCTTTAATAGCCAGACACTCTTTTTCGGTTTTAACTAAAATGTGGTAAGCGCAGGCTTTTGGCATGGACAGTATCTCCGGACAATCAAAGGCGCAGATCATGCAAGGAGAAGGCCGAAAACGCAAGCCTCATTTGTCTGCGCCCGGCCTTTTCAGAGGAATCGTTTAGAAAGTCACGCTAAAACCAATAGAAGGGCGGATAGAGAAATCGTCTTCCTCTTCTTCTATATATAGGTCGTTAACGGATTTGACTCTGTCGTAATCCAGGTCGATATAGGCAATGTTCTCCTGGCCATAGGCATTCATCAATTCAAAAATTAGCTGGCCATCGTTGCCAAATATCTTGGTTTTTCGCTCGAAACGAATATCCAGGCGGTGGTAGACCTTGAACCGCTCTGAGAAAGGTTCGCCATACACAGGTAAGAAACGACCATCGTGGTCGGGGTTTTCTCTGACCCCGACAATCGGGGTGTAGGCCTGACCACTGCGCGCTGTAAAGTTAAAGCCACCTTGCCATTTTTCATTGATTTCGTAGTGGAATACGGCATTAAACACCAAAGGCGTATCAGCGTAATAATCCCGGGTGATATTTCGACTGAGATCGGTACGCTCACTTTTGGCATAACTTAATGCTACCCAGCCATACCAGTTATCGGTCTTATTCTTGTTGATCAGCAGATCCACGCCGTAGGCTCGCCCTTCAACGTCATTGTTATACAAATCTTCCGCATTAGGTCCGTCATCTATGGCCAGAGGAAGGTCGTCCATGGTTTTGTAATAGCCTTCGACTGACCAGCTCCATTCGTTGTCCAGCTCCTGACTAAAACCAAGTGTAAAGTGATCCGCAACCTGAGATTTTAGTTTAGGATTACCTATTTCTGGCAGGATATATTCTACGTTTTGCATGCGATTGTAGCGTCCTGCCTTGGCTGAAATGATACTGTTTTCAGTCACAAAGTAGCTCACCGCCAGACGAGGCGAGGTGAAGGTTTCATCCGTGTATTTGTTGTGTTGGCTCTGCACGCCCAGCTCTGTTTGCCAGTCACTGCCCAGTTGCCAGATATGTGCCAGGCCGACAAAGCCGCTGTCGATATCAATCGTCCGTTTGCCGCTGATCCGTTCACCTTTTTTGAGATCGCAATCGGGGTCCAGCTCAGTACATAAATATTGGAAGGTGTCGTAACTGTATTGCGTTTCGTTGTCAAAATAGGCCGCATCCACAACCAGTTGGTGGGCCGGGTTAATACGATAGCTCAGGCGAGCCTTGTAGGTGTACTGTTTTTCAGATTCTTCTTCAAAATACCCGTTGGAAATGGTTGCACGGCGACCATACTCTAGCCGACCTGAATGATCGAGCGCGCCAACACCAACACGTAGATGAAACTTGTCATTGTAATGGTCCCACAATACGTTCTGGCTATTGAACTCCCTGATAAAGCGTGCATCGCCCTGGAACTCTGGTGTTTTTTGCGCTAATTCAGAACGCTCATTGAAGCCTGCGGCAGCCGAGTCTTCGGCACCAGTAAAGTTAAAGGTTAATGTATTGTTGGCATTGATGTCCCAAAGAAATTTACCCTGATAATCATGGTCATCCGGGGCATCATTGATGGTGACGCCGGTTGGTTCGCCATCATCATCTTCGAGCTCTTCTCCCTCTTCAAAGAACAAGGGCAGGGTACTTTTTCTGCCCGATATATAGAAAGCCGTACTGTCGCTGAGCTGGCCTTCCACAAACACGCCTGCGTTGAACATGGTCAGGTCCAGCGTAGTGGTGATTGGCTGATATTTGGGGTTACGCAGCGTTACGTCAAAGACTGCGCCCGTTGCATTACTGTAGCTGCTGCCGTAGCCCGCAGAGTAAAGCTGGAAATCCTGAATGATATAGCGGTTAAATATCGAGCTGCCAAAATCATGGAAAATATAGCCCGCAGGCATGAAGTCCACTTCGAACATATTATCACTGGGGCTTGAGCCACGTACGGCCGGCTCACTCATTGAGCCACCAGCCGCAACCACCCCCGGTAGTGCATACACAGCCCGCAGCGGGTCGCCCATAGCACCTGGCATTTCGATGAGCTTTTCTGTGTCTTCTGTGATCTCAGAGGTGATTGAGCTGCGTTTATAATGCACTTCGATGTGTTCCATGTCTGTGCTGGTGTTTGCTTGTGCCTGCAGTGCGATGCAAAGCATGATAGGCGACAGTGCAAACGATTTGTTGAATGACGAGCGCGTCATGGTAGTCCCTTATTGAATCTAAGCTGAATAAGAATGGGGACTAGTGTATGAGAATAAATCGTACCTTTGTTTTATCTAAGGGTAAGAAATTGTCGATTACCCCTACATTTTCTTACACTTAGCTTCGTAGTTTGAAGATGTCAAAGTCTGGCGCGTATTCCCAGCTCACTGGAGTAACCGACAGAGCGCTCGACTACTTTCAGGTCATCGGATAACACATAATAGGTGGGGTAAGCCTTAACCTTATAATCGGAAGCGGTATGGCTGTTGCCGAGCAGAACAGGCATGCTCAGTGACAAATCGCCAACAAAGGTGCTGACCGCATCTGTACTGTCAAAATCCAGCGCAATGGCGACGGCGTTGACTTTGCCTTGCTCATGTAATTTGTTGAGGTTAGGCATACTGTAGCGGCAAATACTGCACCAGGGGGCGAAAAAATACACCACAGATTGCTGCCCTTGCAGAGACTTGATGGTCACTCGCTGTGTGGGTTGCTCCAGTAGAGGTAAAGAGAAGTAGGGAGCAGGGGCTTTGCCATCGTCAGCCAGCATGCCCAGTTCCTGGTAGGCAGTGATAGCCAAAAAAACGATGGCAAAAATAATGAGTTGTAGAATTGTTTTTATCATGCGCGCTCGCAAATTTTGATCTCCGAGCGCGAGTATAAATAAAAAAATGGCAACAACACAATCAGTCGTAGATATTCTCTCCCAGATATCGTTTGGCTTTTTGTGGCTTGATCCGGGTCAGATCAACCAGTACCAAACCATCGATACAGTTGTTGAAGTCCGGATCGATGCTGAAACTCAGGAAGTTAACCCCATCAGGTTCGCATAATTCAGTATATTGTTTAAACAAAGTTGGGACCTGGGCACCCATATTGGCCATGATATGCTTGAGCTCCGCAAAGTCTTCTTTAATATCATTGCCACAAAATAGCTGGGCAAAGTCCTGTTGCTGCGATGGCGTAAATTTAAATTCGTTTTTTGGAGTTGCCAGAGATGCCAGGTTTGAGAAGTAATGCTGATAGTGGTAAATCAGCATGGCTTTGGCTTTATCTGGCAACGCATTAGATAAACTGACAGCACCAAAAAGGTAGCGATGCTGTGGGTAGCGTTTCACAAAAGCACCAATCCCATACCAGAGGTAATCCAGGCTCTTGCGTCCCCAGTATTTTGGCTGTACAAAGCTTCGGCCCAGCTCAAGGCCATGCTCGAAGTAGGGTTGCATGTGCTCAGCATAATTGAACAAACTGGTGGTGTATAAACCGTCTTTACCCTGTTCGTTAATAACTGATTGCGCACTGGCCAGTCGGTAAGCACCGACCAGCTCAAGGTGTTTTGCATCCCACAGCACCAGATGTTGGTAGTACATGTCGTACTTGTCGATATCACGGCGCTTGCCGCTGCCTTCCCCTACAGCGCGAAAGGCAATCTCTCTAAGCCGACCTAGCTCGCGAAAAATAGGTGAACTGCCCTGATATTGATAGAGGTAAATTTGCATACCATCCTGAGTTTCGCCGAGTCGCTCGCACGTTTCAATCGCTTGTTTCAGCTCTTTTTTACATTCAGGCACGGCAATGGGAGACTGGGTTTTCAGTGGTAAAGACTTTTTCGAAGCCAGCCGATAAAGCTGTTTTCGGATCAGCGCGACGATTTCTTTATCTTTGAGGTTTTCCAGCAAATAGGAGGCCGGTGGAATACTGGCGCCAATCTCAAATTCCAGCGATTTTTGACGTTGTTTAAACATCTCCTTGACCAGCAACAGACTGGCTAAGGGTTTGTAGATCATTGACGTACCGTAAAATAGCGGACTGTTTTTCGCTTTAATGAAAATAGGCAGAATAGGGCAATTCGCTTTTTTGGCCATGCGCAAAAAGCCTGAATTCCACTTACAATCTTTGATACCGGTTGGGCCAAGTCTGGACACCTCTCCGGCAGGAAAGATCAGCAACGCACCCTCTTGTTTGAGGTGATGATGAATATTGGCCAGCTCCTGTTTACGACTCGCGCCAGACAGGTTGTCTACCGGCAACAGCAAGGAGTGCATGGGCGTGAGGGACATCAACATTCTGTTGGCGACGACTTTGAGATCAGGGCGTACCTGAGCCAGTACCTTAATCAGTGCAAGTGCATCCAATGAGCCGATGGGGTGATTGGCGACTATCACCACACTGCCTTCGCTGGGGATATGCTCTATTTGTTTGGGCTTAAAACGGGCATCGAAATCCAGCTCTTCCAGCACCTGCTCGACAAATTCAATCCCTTGCAGGTGTGGGTATGTATCAGCAAATGCCACAAATTCTTGTTCATGGAGCAGGTAGCCCAGGCCTTTCTTTACCAGGCCTTTTACTTTAGGTGAGTTCTCTAATTGAGGCAGGTTTGCTTCAATGACCTTATCAACACTGATCATATATTCATTCTCAAGTTCTATAACCGCTTCCGTCAAGATTAAAAACTCTCTATGACAAGCAAGTTGCAACTGTATGTCAGTTTGATGGCCATCGCGTAAGTACACCTATAGGCGAGAATTTTGATACAGTGGCGTCAGATAAAAACAGAACAAAGGGGATCGCATGGCATTATTAGTCTGTGTAACGGGCAGAGACAACAGTAAACTGATTGCTGGATTACGAGAGAGCCTGCCTGATACAGATATCAGAGAGTGGCCACATACGGGTGACCTGGCTGAGATTGAGTTTGTGTTGGCTTGGAATGCGCCTGAGTCTTTATGGCAACAACTGCCCAATCTGAAAGTGGTTCAATCGTTTGGTGCGGGTGTAGATGGCATACCTTTAGCTGCGTTGCCATCAGGCGTCCAGGTATGCCGAATTGTGGACCCTGCGCTTGCGGATGATATGGCTGAGTATGTATTGGGGCATGTGCTCGCGCATAAGCTACGTTTGAGTTTGTATTATCAGCAACAGCAGCATCAGGTCTGGCGTCCTAAGCGGGCCTGCAGTGGTCGTCGTGTGGGTATATTGGGGCTTGGGCAGCTTGGACAAGTGGCTGCCACAAAGCTGAGGCAAAATGGCTTTGAGGTACTGGGTTGGTCAAGGAGTGAAAAAAAGATACCGGGTATCAACACGTTTTGGGGGCAGGCGCAGCTGACTCGATTTGCCTCGCAATGTGACTACCTCATCTGTTTGTTACCCCTGACGGCTCAAACTCGTGGCATTTTAGATGGTTCGTTGTTTGAGGCGATGCCAACGCATGGGGTGCTGATAAATGTGGCCAGAGGCGCGCATCTTAATGAAACCGATCTGCTCCATGCGCTGGATACTGAGCAAATTGCAGCGGCTACGCTAGATGTTTTTACATCAGAGCCGGTCGAACCCGAGCATGCGTTTTGGCTGCATCCAAAAATTACGATGACACCCCATGTGGCTGCGCTGACAAGCCTGAGAACGGCTATGGCCCAAATAGTGTCGAACATGCAAGCGATGCAAAAGGGTGAGCCTTTGTCGCATTGTGTGGATATTAGCCTGGGTTATTGATTTACACTTGTTAATACTCACAAATGCAAGTGAGTGCAACTTTGAGGCCCATCGTGTGGCATCAATTTTATGTCACCCGGAGCATGATGCGCTTCATTTTCCGGGTCATTGAGTGCTGGATTGGCGTGATACAAAATACTGTATAAAAAAACATCTTGTGACATCTGATTACATTCAGTAAGTTATGAAAAAAAATAATAAAGAGTCGCTTTTCATGAATGGTAATCAAGGTGGCGTTAAGCTTTCCGTTGTTCTGTTTACGGTTATTATATTAGGTGTAATGGCGTGGTTTAATCAGGCCAATGCAGAGTCTCCTGAGGCGACTCACCAAAATAATGAAGAAGCAGTAATCACGTCCTCAGAAAGCTAACATAGGATAGCAGCGCTGGCTGCTATCATCGTTTTGCATGGCGTTCTCGGTTTTCCACTTTCTTCTCATCACTTTTTTTCAGCAGCACATAGGTCGCACCGTTTCCACCATGACAACTCAGCGCCGAATGAAAGGCGAGTGTTTGCGGCATTTCCTGTAGCCATTTATTGCAGTAGCTTTTCAGTATAGCTGGAAAGGGTTTGCTCTTCAGACCAATGCCATGACGTATCAATAAGACTCGAATACTGCGTTGGTGACAGTCGATGATGAAATCAAAGAGAGACTTTCTGGCTTCACGGAAAGGCTTACCATGCAAATCCAGGGTTGCGTCAATTTGATACTTGCCGAGCCTGAGGTTTTTAAATACCCCTTGTTGCACGCCATCTTTCTTGTAACTAAGCAGGTCGTGTGGGTCGAGCAAGTCTACATATTCGGTGGAGAGAAAATTTGGATCGAAGTCTTGTTCCTGCTCAGCGGCTTCCCGACGTGCAAGCTGTGCCAGTGTAGGCTCGTTTTGTTGACGCCTGAGCTCAGCTTTTTTGTCTTGTGCTAAGGGGACCACGTCCCCCATTGAGGCGAGAAAAAGTTCTTCATCTGTCATGGCCATACTGCGTCTCCAAAACCAATGGGTGTGGCCAGATTGTAGCGCAGGCTCAGAAATTAGAAAATATCTTTAAGTCTCGTTGCGCAGTTTACGTCCTGTCACTAAAGTGGTGTGACAGGACTGCCCATACTAGGGCGTATTATACTGCTCGTGAGTAAAGAGCTTAAACAGATAAAATGAGTTAATTAGAATCAAGCCCAAGTTGGAGATCACTGACGTGTTCATCAGATCGAGGCTGAACAAAATAAACAGGATGCTGCAGGTCGCCAATGCTGCACCACGCAGCAAGGTTTTATGGTTAATAAAAAAGGCACCAAATCCTAGCACTAGCAGTAATAAATTAAGTAGCCAGTCAAATTCGTTCGGCATGATCGTCAAAGTACTCCAGGTTGTTCAATAAAGGGGCGCCATTATGCGCCCCAACCTCAGTCTCTTCAAACGAGTATTTTTATATTTTTCGGATTAGTTTTTCTAATCGAAAAGCATCTTCATGAAGGCAGAGATAAAACCTTGTTGTTCGATGATTTGGTATTTCTGACAAGAATCCGGGTCGCGCTCATCCTGACACAGATAAAGTGTGTTTTGTTCCAGGGCCGGTCGGATATGTAGGTTTGAGTCAAACAAAACAGGGTCTACCCCCGGTAAGCCGGGCCAATAGACACTTTGCGCGACCAGTCCGAGCTTTTCATAGGTAATAAGTTTAGGCTTGGGGAAAACAATCATTAGGAGTAAAACCACAGCGGTGATAATCCAGCGGGTTTTATTTGGTTTGGCCTCTTCTTGTTGTGCTGCGGCGAGTTGTGCTTGTTGTTGAAGTTGCTGTTGTTGTAATGCTCTTTGTTGTTGAGGTGATAAGCGTTTTTTTTGTTTCGGTCGCTTGTTCTTGGACCTGGCATCTACCTGATTGAGCAATGCCTGTTTTTTTGGTCTTTGTGCCATGCTTTGCTATAGCCTTTTGTTTGCAGGACTCTATAATAGTTCTATGCTAATAATAGCGCATTTCAATTGACTAGCCCACGGGAAAGGATATGGAACAACAAATCTCTATATTAATTGTTGATGACGTAGGCACTGTTCGCAGTTTCTTGCATCAGACTCTGATGCACTTGGGCATCGATAACGTAAAAGAAGCGTCAACGGCAAAACAATGTATTGCTGCATGTGAAGAGCAGCACTTCGATATCGTGTTTTTGGATATCGAACTTCCTGATGGAGATGGTAAAGAGCTGATCGCAGAACTGGCTGAAATTAACCCGGATATTAATGTGGTTATGGTGTCGGCACACTCAACGGTCGATAACGTGAAAGATGCGATAGAGCGCGGAGCTAAAGGATTTGTGGTTAAACCATTTTCACCCAAGAAAATTGCCGCAATGTTGAAAAAGTTCTATCCCAAACTTGAATTAGCTTAATCTATGTTGATAACAGGGTGGTGTATATCATTCACCCTGTGACGCTGCCGATAGGCAATTTCTACAGGGGGGTTTGTGCATTTTACACTTTAGCGTTAATACGCAGGCATAAAAAAACCGACTTACGTCGGCTTTTTCATATCCAATACCACAATTATAGTGCTTTGATTTTAGCAGCTAGGCGGCTCTTATGACGAGCAGCTTTGTTTTTGTGGATAAGACCTTTAGTTGCGTAACGGTCCAGGATAGGTGTAGCAACAGCGAAAGCTTGCTGTGCAGCTTCTTTGTCACCAGCTTCAATTGCAGCGATTACTTTTTTGAAGTAAGTACGCATCATTGAACGACGGCTTGCGTTGTGCTGACGACGTTTTTCGCTAGTGATAGCGCGTTTTTTTGCAGACTTGATGTTAGCCAAGGTATGCTCCTAACAATCTTAAAATAAGCTTAGTTTAAAGGCCGAGGAATATGCCCTTTTTATTCTTTAAAGTCAATAAAAATTCCCCTCGGCTGGTCAATTTGTTTGCATATCGTGCTTGTCCCTAGCCCCTCGCAGCCATAAGCGGCTAGTTGGGTTGCACGACAGCGAGTCTGAAATGATTGGGGCAACCGCAATCTCAGATCTTATACCAAGTTAGCGCTCTGTTAGAGCACACCACTTGGCACACTGCAGTTATTGTAGCAAATCCCCTACCGCTCTACTAGAGTGTTTGTGTTGTTCCTTCAGACAGGCTTACTTTGATGGTATCTCTTTAGACCTATATCTGTGCTCATCATCAAGCATTAACGTGAGCTATGTCTAACAGGTGTATGAGTATTTATCTGGACTGGCTTATGGCATAATTCCGCGCAAATAATACTGTGAGGAAATTGAGTGGCGAAGGGGTTGTTTAAATCGGGCATGATCGTGAGTGCCATGACCATGATATCCCGGGTGATGGGACTGGTCAGAGACGCTGTAGTAGCAAATTTGTTGGGGGCTGGGCTTGCTGCCGATGTGTTTTTATTTGCTAATCGTATTCCGAATTTTATGCGTCGCCTTTTTGCCGAAGGCGCTTTTGCTCAGGCATTTGTG
Organism: Pseudoalteromonas rubra; assembly: GCF_001482385.1. Classification (NCBI taxonomy): domain Bacteria; kingdom Pseudomonadati; phylum Pseudomonadota; class Gammaproteobacteria; order Alteromonadales; family Pseudoalteromonadaceae; genus Pseudoalteromonas; species Pseudoalteromonas rubra. Next base: position 1,423,119 of record NZ_CP013611.1, on the reverse strand, counting down.
CCTGTGCTCGCCGAGATAAAAGAGCAGCATGGAGATGACAAGGTACGGTTGTTTGTTGCGCAAGCCGCAGGTACTTTGGGTACCATTCTTATGCTGGTGACCTTAATTGGCGTCATTGGCTCTCCTGTAATAGCAGGGCTGTTTGGCACGAGCTGGTTTATTGACTGGTGGCAGGGTGGCGAGAATGCAGAGAAGTTTGTATTAGCCAGCGCACTGTTAAAGCTGACCTTTCCATATTTGTTCTTTATTTCTTTGGTTGCACTGAGTGGCGCTGTACTGAATGTGTATAATCGCTTTTCTGTGGCAGCATTTACACCTGTGTTATTGAATATCTCTATCATTGCCAGTGCACTGTTGCTCCACGACCAGTTTGAACAGGGCGCATATGCTTTGGCCATCGGGGTATTTCTGGGTGGACTGATACAGTTTTTATTTCAACTGCCTTTCCTGGCTCGGCTCGGTATGTTGTCGAGGCCTACATTTGCCTGGCATGCACCCGAGGTAGTGAAAGTTCGTAAACTGATGCTCCCGGCAATGTTTGGGGTATCGGTCAGTCAGATCAATTTATTGCTTGACACTATTATTGCTGCGGCATTGGCAACCGGCTCTATTGCCTGGTTGTATTATGCAGACAGACTAATTGAGTTTCCACTCGGGTTGTTTGGCATTGGCATTGCCACAGTGATTTTACCCGCATTGTCTAAGCTCCACGCAAAAGATAGTATTCAGGAGTTTCAGCAAACGCTAGATTGGGGGGTCCGGTTTGTGCTCTTTTTGGGGATCCCCGCAATGGCCGGATTGATACTCATCAGCCCGATTATTATTTCTGTCTTGTTTGGTCATGGTGCCTTTGTTGAGAGCGAGCAGGACAACGTTGGTGCTGTAAGTGGCGCCGTTACGGCCTATTCAGTCGGTCTGGTCAGCTTCATGCTAATAAAAGTATTGGCCCCCGGCTTTTTTGCCCGCCAGGACACCAAAACCCCGGTTAAAATCGGTATTATTGCGATGTCGCTTAACATGCTGTTTAACCTGATGCTTGCACCGTTTATTGGCTATCTTGGGCTAGCACTGGCAACGGCATTATCAGCCACCTGCAATGCTGCCTTATTATACCGGTACCTCAATCAGGCAGGTGTATATCGCGTGTCGGGCTTTACCCTGACATTTGCTGCCAAATGTTTGCTTGCTAGTCTGGTGATGTCGGGCGTGCTGATGTGGCTTGATCGGATGTTGCCTTGGCAGGGGCTAGCGTTTCTGGAGCAAGTCGGCATATTGGGTCTGCAATTGGTGGCTGCAATACTGACGTACTTCGTTGTGATGTACCTTACAGGGGTTAGACTGAGTACGATTAGGGACAGTTCAGCGGTTCCTGCAAGCACTGCATAGGCATTATTCGCATTTGCCGGGAACTTGGGTATAATCGGGCTTTTATACTGCTTTAGTAATCACAGGTGTTAGTTGTATGCAATTGATCAGAGGGATCCATAATATTCGACCCCACCACTATGGCTGTGTGTTGACGATAGGGAACTTTGATGGCGTACATCTGGGGCACACCGAAGTACTGAAGGGCTTAGTGGAAGATGCTCGGGTGCATAACTTGCCAAGTACGGTTATGTTGTTTGAGCCACAACCACAAGAGTTTTTTGCCAAACAACAAGCGCCAGCTCGATTGACCCGACTTCGAGATAAACTCGCGCTATTGGCTGATATTGGTATTGAGCGTGTGATCTGTGTCAGTTTTAACGCGCGATTTGCCAACTTTCAGGCCGAAGACTTTGTTCGTGAAGTACTGAGTGCAAAACTGGGTACCAGAGCCCTGACCGTTGGTGATGATTTTCGCTTTGGTAAAGGCCGGGTCGGGGACTTTTCGATGTTGCAACGACTGGGGCGCGAGTTGAACATGAAAGTGACGGATACGCAAAGCTTCAGACAACGGAATAGCCGGGTCAGTAGTACATTGATCCGTGCTGCACTGGCCGAAGGCGATGTTGGGCTGGCTCATGAAATGCTTGGCCACACCTATGCGATTTCAGGACGGGTGATCCATGGTTGGAAAAAAGGTCGTGAGTTGGGGTTTAAAACTGCCAATGTTGCGCTTAAACGTCAGGTCAGCCCCGTTCAGGGCGTATTTGCAGTGCGTGCCAGGGTACAGGACACTGACTATTGCGGTGTTGCAAACGTTGGTACAAAGCCCACCTTGAATGGTAAGCGAGCCTTACTAGAGGTACATATTTTCGATTTTGACCAGGAAATCTATGGTCAATTTATAAAAGTGGAGCTGCTTCATAAGCTCCGTGATGAACAAAAATTTGAGTCATTGCAGCAGTTAACTGAGCAAATTGCTCAGGACGTCATTGCTGCAAAACACTTTTTTCAATAATTTTAAGTAGCCGATACGGAAAGTAAAGTAAATGAGCGACTACAAGCATACGTTAAATCTACCGGAAACTGAGTTTCCAATGCGTGGCAATTTGGCACAACGCGAGCCCAAAATGCTTAAAAAATGGTACGAACAAGATCTGTATGGTCAGATCCGCAATGCCAAAAAAGGTAAAAAGCCATTTATTTTGCACGATGGTCCTCCCTATGCCAACGGTAATATTCACTTAGGTCACTCCGTAAATAAAATTCTTAAAGATATTATTATTAAGTCAAAGACACTTTCCGACTTCGATGCACCGTACGTGCCAGGCTGGGATTGTCATGGATTGCCGATTGAGCTTCAGGTTGAGAAGAAAGTTGGCAAGCCAGGTAAAAAAGTATCTGTTGCTGAATTTCGTGAAAAGTGTCGTGACTACGCGCGCAAACAGGTTGACGGTCAGAAAACAGACTTTAAACGTCTGGGCGTTTTGGGTGACTGGGATCGCCCTTATCTGACAATGAACTTCGACTTTGAAGCCAATGCACTACGTGTATTGGGTCGCATCATTAAAAATGGTCACCTCCATAAAGGGGCTAAGCCAGTCCATTGGTGTACAGACTGTGGCTCGGCTTTGGCGGAAGCGGAAGTAGAGTATCAGGACAAACAATCTCCTGCGATTGATGTTAAGTTCGACTTTGTTGATGAACAGGCGTTGGTAAGCGCGTTTGCATTGGCTGATGAACATCAGGGTAGCGGCGCTGTCAGCACTGTGATCTGGACAACGACGCCTTGGACCCTGCCTGCCAACCGCGCGGTTGCTGTCCATGGTGGGCTGGAGTACGCGCTGGTACAAATCGAAGATGAAGGCCATGAGCAACGTATGGTATTGGGCTCTGAGCTGGTCAAAGATGCGATGGATCGGTTTGGTTTTAATCGTTATCACGTGCTGGGTTATGCCAAAGGCGCGGTACTGGAAAACTTGCGTGTTGCGCATCCTTTCTATGACTTTGATGTACCAGTGATCCTGGGTGAGCATGTCACAACTGATTCAGGTACAGGTATTGTTCACACAGCACCTGGCCACGGCCCGGAGGATTTCGCTGCAGGTCAAGCTTATGATCTGGAAGTGGCAAATCCGGTCGGTGCAAATGGTGTATTCCTGCCAGATACGCCTGTGTTCGCAGGTCAGCATGTATTTAAGGCAAATGATGCGATCATTGAACACTTAAAAGAAAAGGGCGCATTGGTTCATCATCATGCGATGACTCACAGCTACCCACACTGCTGGCGTCACAAAACACCGATTATCTTCCGCGCGACACCACAATGGTTCGTGAGTATGGATCAGGCGAATCTGCGTCAGGATTCTATGGCAGAAATTGGTAAAACTCAGTGGATCCCTGAGTGGGGTGAAAACCGTATTGCAAACATGGTTGAAGGGCGCCCGGACTGGTGTATCTCGCGTCAGCGTACCTGGGGTGTTCCAATCGCATTGTTCGTTGACAAAGATACAGGTGCATTGCATCCGCAAACTGAGACTTTGATTGAAGAAGTCGCTAAGCTGGTTGAGCAAAAAGGCATTCAAGCCTGGTATGATCTCGATCCTGCGACTTTGCTGAATGAGGCTGATGCGCAACAGTATGTCAAAGTACAAGATACGCTGGACGTATGGTTCGACTCAGGCGTAACACACGCCTGTGTTGTTGACGCGCGCGAAGAGCTGAGCGGTCCTGCTGACCTTTATCTGGAAGGCTCGGATCAGCACCGTGGTTGGTTTATGTCATCGATGATGACATCAGTAGCCATCAACGGCCATGCACCTTACCGTCAGGTTCTGACACATGGCTTCACGGTGGATGAAAAAGGCCACAAAATGTCAAAGTCGCTGGGTAACGTGATCTCACCTCAGGACATCATGAATAAGCTGGGTGCCGATATTCTTCGTCTGTGGGTCGCTTCAACTGATTATACGGCTGAGATGACCGTCTCAGATCAGATTTTCAAACGTGCCGCAGATCGTTATCGTCGTATCCGTAATACCAGCCGTTACCTGTTGTCGAACCTCAGTGGCTTTAACCCGGCGACGGATCTGGTTGCTGTTGAAGACATGATTGAACTGGACCGCTGGATTGTCAGCCGTGCAGCGCAATTACAACAAGAGATTGTAGAAGCGTACGATAACTACCAAATGCTGGTTGTGACACAGAAACTCATGAATTTCTGCACCGGTGAACTCGGCTCGTTTTATCTTGACGTTATTAAAGACCGTCAGTACACCGCTAAGAGTGACAGCCATGCGCGTCGTTCATGTCAAAGTGCGCTGTATCATATTGCAGAAGCGATGACACGCTGGATGGCACCTATCATGAGCTTTACTGCGCAAGAAATTTGGGAAGTATTACCAGGTGAGCGTGGTGAGTTTGTCTTTACAGATGTCTGGTACGATGGACTGACACAGGTGAGCGAAGGCCAGTTGAGTAATGATTTCTGGCAAGAGCTGTTAGCCGTGCGCGACGAAGTGAACAAAGTGCTGGAAAGTGCGCGTAAAGAAGAGATCATTGGTGCAACTTTACAGGCGGAAGTGACGCTGTACACAGGCGGCGACCTGGCAGAGAAACTTCAAACCCTGAAAGATGAGCTGCGGTTTGTATTATTGACATCTAAAGCTCAGGTGGAAGTGGTGAACGCTAAGCCAGAAGGCGCTGTTTCTACGGAGATTGACGGCTTATTTATCTCAGTGAAAGCAACACAGGCACCTAAGTGTGAGCGCTGTTGGCACCATTGTGAAGATGTAGGTCAGCATGATGCGCATCCTGAGTTGTGCGGCCGTTGTGTGACCAATGTCGATGGCGCTGGTGAACAGCGTCAGTTCGCTTAATCTAGGAGTATTACATGACCAAATCGACCGAGCGAAGTGGTCTGGTGTGGTTGTGGCTGAGTCTACTGCTTTTTGCAGTAGACTTCGGCACGAAAGCACTGGTAGTCGAAAACATGCGGCTCTATGAGTCTATTGAGTTACTGCCATTTTTTAATTTTACCTATATGCACAACTATGGCGCGGCGTTTAGCTTTTTAAGTGAAGCGGGCGGTTGGCAACGTTGGTTTTTGAGTACCATTGCCGTTGCTATCAGTGGCTTACTAGTTTACTGGTTGAAGAAGTTACCTGCTAAAAATTGGTTGTTGTGTAGTGCGTATGCGCTTGTCCTGTCTGGTGCCTTAGGGAACCTGTATGATCGGGTTACACTAGGCTATGTGGTGGATTTCTTACACTTTTACTATCAGGACTGGCATTACCCGGCATTTAATGTCGCAGACATGGCCATTGTAGGTGGTGCTGGTTTATTGTTATTTGACGCCATTTTTGGTGACAACGTGGATACGCAGGAGAAAAAGGCATGAGTGAGCAGCTAATAGGCCCACAATCTGAAGTTTTATTTCATTTTTCGATAAAACTGGCTGACGGATCCGCAGCGGACTCAACGAAAGTGCACGACAAGCCCGCAAAGCTCTTTATGGGCGACGGTAGCCTGACTGAGAACTTTGAAAAGTGTTTATTAGGGCTGCAAGCGGGTGACAGCAAATCATTCGAACTTGAGCCACAAGATGCCTTTGGGATGCCAAACCCGGACAATATTTATTATGTTGATCGCAGTAAGTTTGGCGCCGATACACCAGCTGAAGTGGGCAGTATTATCGCGTTTACTCAGCCTGATGGCACTGAGCTTCCAGGCCTGGTACGTGAAGTCGCCGGTGATTCAGTGACCGTTGACTTCAACCACCCATTGGCCGGGCAAAAAGTAACCTTTGAAGTCGATATTTTAGAGGTGAAAAACTAATGGAGATCTTACTCGCCAATCCACGTGGCTTTTGCGCCGGGGTTGATCGCGCTATTAGTATCGTTGAGCGCGCACTCGATATCTTTGAAAAACCGATTTATGTTCGTCATGAAGTTGTACACAACAAATATGTGGTTGACGGATTGCGCGCTCGTGGGGCGGTATTTGTCGAAGAGCTGGATCAGGTGCCTGATGATAGTATCGTGATCTTTAGTGCGCATGGCGTGTCACAACAAGTGCGTCAGGAAGCCAAGCGTCGTGAGTTGAAAGTGTTTGATGCCACGTGTCCTTTGGTGACCAAGGTACATATGGAAGTGACACGTGCGAGCCGCAAAGGCACTGAGTGTATCCTTATCGGACATCATGGCCACCCGGAAGTTGAAGGCACTATGGGTCAGTACAATAATTCGGCGGGCGGAATTTATCTGGTTGAAACACCGGAAGACGTCGAAACGCTTGAAGTAAAAGATCCCAGTAACCTGTTTTACTGCAGTCAGACGACACTGTCAGTGGATGATACCTCTGACGTGATTGAAGCATTGCGTGAGAAATTCCCTCAGATCCACGGCCCCCGTAAAGATGATATTTGCTATGCTACGCAAAATCGTCAGGATGCAGTCAGAGATTTGGCTAACAAGGTCGATTTGCTGCTTGTTGTCGGGGCAAAGAACAGCTCCAATTCAAATCGCTTGCGAGAGCTTGCAGACAAAATGGGTACTCGCGCCTTTTTGATTGACGATGACCAGTGTCTGGAAGCAAGTTGGTTTGAAGAGGTTGGTAAAGTAGGTGTGACTGCTGGCGCATCAGCGCCTGAAGTGCTGGTGCAGCAAGTGATCGATCGTCTTAAAGCATTGGGTGGGGAAACCGTTGTAGAAAACCCAGGTCAGGAAGAAAACGTGGTATTCGCTGTTCCTGTTGAGCTTAGGTAGTACTTCCTCACCATGGATAAGTCAGAGGCAATAGGCCTGGGACTGTTAAAAGCCATGGTGTCTGAGCGAGGTGTATTGGCCATGCTGATCGCCTCGCAGTCCCTTTCTTTTATTTATACACTCGCTGATTATGATGACTTCTGGCTTACCCTGGGTCTGGTGAGTTTATTTACCCACAGCAATGCGTTATTGTCTTTGGCTATCATCTCCCTTATCAGTGTGTTAAACGTGTCTAAACCGCAGCACAATGGGGTGCTTGAGTTGAGCATTGTCTTTGTGGTATTCCTTAGCGTATGTATAGGCTTGAGTATTGGGATCCAGTTTACTCCTCTCACTTCTCACGTCCCGGTAGACTGGGGGCCGGTGTTTAGTCATAGCGCAATTTGTTGCTTTGTTGTGGTTATTCTGCTGTATTTTATGTCTATCTATATTGATAATGTGAATGCACTTGAACTGGCCGCGCGAGCAGAAATCGACGCATTACACGCCAGGATCCGGCCACACTTTTTGCACAACACACTCAACACCCTCGCCGAGTTGACACACGAGAATCCACAAGACGCGGAGCAGGCAGCATTGTTGTTGGCACGTCTGATGCGCGTGTCGCTGGCCGAGAAAAAGTGGCACACCATTGCGGATGAAGTGGCTTTGACAAAAGATTATCTGAACCTGGAGCACTTTCGTTTTGAACAAAGATTACAGGCACAATGGATAATTGACGATGCTTTACTGACCGTGCCGATCCCAACATTAACGCTTCAGCCACTGGTCGAAAATGCGGTATTGCATGGTATAGAAAAACGCGTCCAGGGTGGGACTATTACTATCCAAATTGAACAGACCGGCGATACCATTTCATTATGTGTCACCAATCCTTTGTCTCTGTCTACACATCAATCTAACGGCAATGGGATTGCAACTAAAAACATAGATAAACGACTCTCTCTGTATTATCAGCGCCGGGCTAGTTTGAGGATTGCGCGAGATAATGATAAATTCGTAGCAACCATCCTTTTACCTGACACCGGAGCTTATGAATTATCTGATTTTGGATGATGAGCCGATCGCCAGACGGCGATTACGGCGCTTGATGTCGGAGTTTGATCATTTCAATTGCGTGGCGGAAGCCGCTGACGGTACACAGGCAATTGAGCTATGCGAACGCACTGCACCAGAATTGGTGTTTTTAGATATTGCGATGCCTGGTATCGATGGGCTTGAGGTTGCTGGTGTGCTGAGGCAGCAAATGCCTGAATGCAAGATTGTGTTTGTGACTGCCTTTGCAGAACACGCTTTGCAGGCATTTGATTTGCTGGCCGAAGGTTACCTGGTTAAACCCATAGACAAAGAACGTTTGGTCGCCTTACTGGAGCATATATACGGCGAACAGATGCAGCGTTTGCAATATCAGGTTGGTCATGACACTCGTTGGGTAGCCGTATCTGATATTTTGGTTGCCAGGAGTGACGACCGCTACACACACATTTATTTTAAGGATGGTGAAGCGCTGATCGATATTCCATTGAAGAAGCTCATGGCCACTTATCCGCGGCATTTTGTGCAGGTGCACAGAAACACTCTGGTAAAGAAACAGGCTGTACGTAGCCTGGAGTCTGTCGAAGGAGCCCACAGGGTCAGGCTGGATGGCTTTGCTGAGCCCATTACTGTGAGCCGCCGCGCTGCAGCTAACTTCAAATCACTGTTCTGACCATTAAACCCGACTGATTGACCGTTGAGCCCACGACCGGGTTCATGACGAAGTGATTCATTATATTATGTAGTGGAGCAAACTGACTTTGAAAAATGATGGCAAACACTGTGTGTATTAACACCAATCGTGGATTTACCCTTTTAGAATCGCTCATCGCGTTTATGGTGCTGAGCTTTGGCCTGCTCGGTGCAGTGGCACTTCAGGCAAAAGCCAAGCAAGCCAGTTTCGATTCTATGCAACGCGCAGCAGCAGTCGCCCTGGCTGGCGATATCATGCAGCGGATCCGCAGTAATGATACCCTGAATCTTGATGATCAGTACCAACAAGTGTTTAGCAGCACAGCTACAGTGAACGGTAATAACAGCTGTTTTAGTAATATATGTAGCAATGCAGACATTGCGGCTATGGATCTGGAGCAATGGGTCATGGCCATCCAGGCCAAAGAAAATACCGGCTCGCTCGATGACACAACAGTGTGCATTACCACGGCTTCGGTTGCAGGTACTCAGGGCCGAGGATTTAATGTGACTGTGAGTGTGGCATGGGCTGGTCGCCAGGCTTTTGAAATGAATGCAACGAATCAGGCCATCAATTGTGGTGAGAATAACGATTATCGGCGTGTTGTTAGTATCAATAGCTATATTCTGGTGAGGGATTGAAATGATGCGCTCTGGTTTCACCTTAGTCGAGTTACTGATCTCCATGTTTATTGGCGCGCTGTTGCTCGGCGGTGTTGTTACGGCGTACGTTAGCATGAAAGTCACCACCCGAGATACTATGGCCATCGGCGAGCTTCAGGAAGTTGGGCGGTTAACACTAACTTTACTGCGGCGCGATCTTGAGCAGGTGGGGTTTTGGGGCACATTTTACGACAAAGGTCTGACGGCCAGGAACTCAGTTAGCCCAGCAAACCCAAGCAATGACTGCTTTGGTGGTCTGAATAATGGTAGCTTCCCGAATGCGGTGCAAACCAATTTCCGTTCTATTTACGCCGAAAAGACCAGTGGCGCCGCTTTGAGTTGCATCTCAGGTGCTAAAAACAACACAGAAGTATTACAGCTTAAGTTTCTTGAAGGGCGGCAGATCACGGACGATAACGACGTAGAAAATAATCGTTACTACTTTATCGCTCAGCAGGAGCAGGGGACTTTTGTGGCGGGAAGCAGTTATGGCGGGCAGCCGACTAATAACTCGACTCTGTGGCCTTATAGTCACCATGCTTATTACATCGAAGAGCAACCAATCAGAATTAATAGCCAAACCATTACTACCCCAATTTTAATGCGCAGGCGGTTGACTGTGGGTGGTGGCATGACGACCGAGGCAGTAATAGAAGGGGTTGAAGATATTCGCTATCTGTTTGGGTTAGATACAAATGGTGACAGTCGCGTGGATACTTATCGAAGTACGCAGGATATGACAGCAGGTGATTGGGAACGCTCAGGAGGGATATTGACGGTGCAAATCATTGCACTGGTTCGGGTACTGGAAGCCGATGCGGGTCTGGAGTTAAAGAATCAAACTTATACCCTTGGTAACGACCCGGACAGGCGTACTCTGACCTTTAATGATAACTATCGGCGCACGGTGTTTTCGACCACCATTCAGCTTTACAACATGGGGATCTCGACATGGTAATGGCACACAAACAGCGCGGCATGGTGTTGATCGTCTCTATGGTACTGATCGTGGCAGTAATGAGCGTTGCCGTGACACTAATGAGCAGCAGCACCATAGATATAAAAGTGACTAACGCGGCGCAGGAGCGAGAAGCGGCGGAGGCATTACTCATGGGGGAGGTGCAGCGGATCATCTCTCAGGAGAAAGCGCGCGTAAATGAAAGTGTATTTCAGTCACGCAATGGTGAGTTCACAAACGATGAGGGTGAGTTGGTGCGAAGGACCATCCATATTGATGAAGAGCTTGAGCTTGAGAGTATGCAGGCAAATCTTAACAGTGGTCAGTTATTACTTGAATGTCCCCGTGTTTTTAATTTTACCGAGGGGCTCAGCTGTGTCATCACCGAAGTGGAAAGCAGTATCCAGTATGGCGACCAGTCTCGGCATCAGGTGACTGTGGTGATTGGTGTTGCGCAGGAAGTCATTGGTAACCTGGGGAATCAATAATGTGGTACAGAATCATACTGGCCCTGAGTAGTTTACTGGTATTCAGCACACAGGCCGAAGACATAGAGCTATTTGTAAAGCACGATATTTCGAATTCAGAAAAATCCCGGGTTCTGGTGGTTTTTGATACCTCTGGCAGCATGGCGTGGGATGTTAAAGATGGCCAGCGATGCTACGAGTATCGTAGTGGCCGGTTTCGTAGTATTAATTGCTTTGACTCTTCGCAGACGAGTAAGCGGTGTTATAAGGTGATAAATGGTTGGTATAGAGAGAGCAATTGTGGTGACAGCCGTTTAAAGGTTGCACAGGATGCGATTACCACATTGGTGGATGATAATCCTGACTTTGATATCGGCCTGATGCGGCTCTATTCAAGCTCTGGTGGATATGTGCTGAATGGGTTGGGGGCTGATCAAACAACCTTAAAAAACAAAATTGCTAACCTGCCAGCAAGCGGTAATACGCCTCTGTCCGAAACCCTTTGGGAGGCATATCTTTATTTGACCGGAAAGAATGTCTATTATGGGCGGGATAAGTGGGACCGCGATACTAGCATTGAAAGCGGTGGGGTGTATATTTCGCCGTTTAAGCCAGACCCACTAGCCCCTAAACGCTGTGATACCTCCACTAATATTATCTTAATGACGGATGGGGACCCCACGAGTGACTCTGCACGTAACACAGATATCTATAATAAATATGTGTCTACATTCGGCTCTGCACCCAGCCGGGTATCTAATAATTACCTGAACTCACTGGCTAAGGTGATGAGAGGCACGCCTGAAACTCAGGTTGACCTGTATCCCGACACGCCCCAGGAACAAGATTTTGCCCGTACCTATACCATCGGGTTTGGCACCGGGATGTCGAATGCGGGTAAAGCCTTACTGGAGCAAACCGCACTGGATGGTGGGGGGGAATACAAGCATGCAAATACCGCTTCTGAATTGTCAGAGGCGCTGAAAGCCACGATCACCAATATCCGCGAGAAAAGCGATAGCTTTTCGTCGCCGTCCGTGTCGACCAGTAGCTCAGATCTAAGCCGCAGTGGTGATTCTATCTATTACACGATGTTTTACCCGGAAACCCATACCCGTTGGCGCGGCAATCTGAAAAAGCTCAAAGTTAAGGGGTCCGTGATCCATGGCATGGGCAGTAGTGGTCATGCTATCAATGAAGAAGGCACCATCGCTGACAATGTGACGACATACTGGTCTCAGCCTGGCTCAAAAGACGGCTCTAAGGTTGGTGTTGGCGGTGTTAATTATCAGCTCTCCAGACAGACAAGCCGCAAAATCTACTCAGATTATGGCAAAGGCACCCTAATGTCGTTTGACTATTCCACTGCACTAATCGCTGCGGGCGGGGATTTGTCGAAACTCAGCACCTTGTTTTCTGTGGATAATGCGGATGTATTACCCAATGTAATTAGCTGGGCCAGGGGGATTGATGTTAATGATGAAAATAACAACAATTCAACGTTGGATAGACGTGAAACCATTTTCGGCGATCCGTTGCACTCCAGACCAGTAACCCTAGATTATGGCAATGGCGACCTTCGTGTGATTGTGGGGACCAACGCTGGCTTTTTACACATGTTTAAAGACCATGGCGACACAGTGAGTGAAAGCTGGGCATTTGTGCCCGGGTCCTTATTGGATATCCTTAAACCGCAAATGGATCGACTGGATGACACTAAGCTCTACGGCGTCGATGGCCCCATTACCGTTTATTTTTGGGATAAAGATGATGACGGTAAGGTTGGCAGTGGAGAGCGCGTTTGGCTGATTGTGGGTTTGCGCCGTGGCGGCAACGAGTATTACGGTTTCGATATTACCTCGCCGGATAGCCCCCAGCTGCTATGGGGCGGCCCTATTCGCGGTGGTGTGGCACCTTATGAGCAATTAGCACAGAGCTGGTCTAAGCCTCAGGTCACCTTTATTAAGGCCAAGCCTGATATGCCAGTTTTGGTATTCGGTGCCGGTTATGACACCAATAAAGATAATGCGTTATTTTCAAACGACAATATAGGTCGTGGCATATACATCGTTGACATTGAAACCGGAAAGCCGTTTTGGAGTTTAACAGCAGAGAATGGCTTTAAGGGTAAACACAGTATCGCCTCCGATCTGAGCACGGTTGATTCTGACTATGATGGGTATGTGGATCGTATTTATGCCACCGATACTGGAGGCGGTGTGTGGCGGTTTGACCTGCCAGGTACCAACCCGAATGACAGAGAGAATCCCTGGACGCATTTCCAGCTGGCTAACCTGAGTGGCGGCACGGATAACAACAAAAGGCGGTTTTTCTATCCGCCCGTGGTAGCGCGTACCTATTTTTCTAAGGTATCAACCAAAACGGTGAATGGGCAGACCATCACTATACGTCGGGATATTCCCTACGAGGGCCTGTTAATTGGCAGTGGCAACCGGGCTAAGCCTACATCAACGTCTGTGCAGGATTTTCTGTATATGGTTCGGGATGAGAACACCAAAACCCGTTCTTTTGATAGTGAGACGGCACCGGCAGTTATTCGCTCGTCAGCTCTACTGAATGTCACAAACGATCCATTTTATTCTCGCCTAAATGACTTTGATCGCTTTGTCGAAAAAGAGGTCGAGCTTGGCGCGGCGAAAGGCTGGAAGTTAAAGCTGGGTAGTGGAGAGAAGTCGATGGCTGCTGCGACAGTTGTTGCGGGTGTAGCCTATTACACGACCTTTACACCGGCGAGTGTGGAGGTGAACGAGTGTTCAATCACTGCCGGTAAGGGTAGGCTGTACGTCTTGCACTTAAATTATGGTATGCAGATGTTAGATCAGCGCAGCTATCAAACCACCGCTGAAGTGCCGGATACACCAAGAGTTCATTACAGTGAACACACCAATGAAGATGGTAGCACCACGATTAAAGCGCAGCTGATCAGCCCTATTGTTATTGATGGAGGTTCTGGTGGAGACGTGGTTGATGGTCAAGTGATATTAAAAGAACCACCTGCTGCAGCGCCTTACGAGAAGGCAGATGGCTCTACCGGGGGCGTAAAAGCTGAGAACGAAGTAGAAATCAAAATGCAAACGCGGTTGTTGTACATATACAAAAAAGAAGAGCATGATGAAAAGAACTAGTAACACTGTGATGGGGTTCACCTTGGTTGAGATGATGATCACCATAGCGATCCTGGGGATCCTGGCAAGCATCGCTTATCCCAGTTACTCGGAATATGTGAGGCGAGCGGCCAGAGCGGAGGCCGCGGCAACCTTGCTGGATGCTGCCAATAAGCAAGAGCAATATTTTGTCGATAACCGGGAGTATGCCAGTTCTCTGGCTGCGCTCGGATTACCAACAACTACGGAAAATGACTACTTTTCGCTGGAAATTGAGCTAGGCAATGATTTAAATACCTTTGTTATCAGAGCGTCAGCTTCTGGTGGACCGTTAGAGGATGACACTGAGTGCACTACATTGACCATTAATAACCTCAATATCCGGGGTAGTACAGGGAGCTTTGCTGTCGATCGTTGCTGGGGCCGTTAGATCCCAGCGCGTTTAGGGCGTATCACTGCGTCCTTTGTGAGCTAAGTCGTTCAGACACATTTTTTGGTCTCTCTGAGCCGGCTTCTGCCGACCACACTGACTGACAATGCCAGCCCGATAGGCGCACCAGAGAGTCGTTGTGTACAATACACAAAAGTCCCGTTACCAAACCCTTTCAAGGTACCAGTGTGCTTAAAGGTGATAGCCGATCTGGGATAGTCCAGGGTATCGCTGTTACGGATCCCTGAGAGCACCATAAGTTTCACATCTTTTTTATCCAAGGCCGCGCGCTCATCACGGTCTGTGAAAACGGTTAACTCTTGATGCCAAAGGTGCGTACATCGGTTACTGACCAGGGGGCAAATGGTGACTGGCGTCTGATGAGTTACTGCGTGCAGCCGTGTTAAGGTCAGATGCCTGTCGAGCGCAACCAGTGCTTGTTTGGCTCTGTCCATTTCGGTAATAGAGTGTACTGCCGGAGCGGCCAGTAGTAAAAGCACGCTAAGAAGCGCCATGCAAACGAGTAATTCAAACAGGTTAAACCCTTGTAGCTTCCTTATTGTCATGAGTATGCATCCGTGCATGAGTCATAGTGTTAGCCTAGCTGCCGTAGTATGGAGAGCAAGGTATATGAATAAATATCACCTCAATTAGCCTGTCTGTTTACACAGGCTCACTCATTTTTGGTTCTATAGATTTAATTATCGGGCGCAATTGATGCAATAGTGGGCAGGCCAGAGCGACTTTCGGGTGTAAAACACGCTTTAGTTGCAAGTCAGGGTTGTATCACCCCGATATAGTGCAGAACCAACAACGCTCACCTCGAGTTGTTGATTAGGGAAGTCCGTTGCGGCAGGGCAATAAATAAAGCTGCTGGCCTGGAGCATGGCTGTACGGCCACTGGAGTCAAAGCGTAAGCTGGCTGCAGGGAAGGTCAGGCCATCATTGCTGGGAACTTGCTCCATGACACGCAGCAAGTCATCGACACCTGTATTGTAGGTGCCGTTATTGTTTCTATCGAGGAAAACGGTAACGCGGTTAGCCTGCCAATTGTCCTGACAGACAAAGCTACTGTTAGTTTCAACCAGGGTTGCGGTGGCAGGGCACAGAATGATGATCTCATCCGTCGCCGTTGCTTGCGCTCGGGCAAAGGTTACAGTGCGTTTTAATTCTCTCAGGTAGGACTCAGCGCGGGTTGAGGTAGTCAGGCTGCCGCTGAACGAAAAGGCCAGCGTGGCCAGTACACCTAAAATAGCAATAGTGATGACTAACTCAAACAGTGTAAAGCCTGTATTTTTTTTCATGGTATACAGCCAAAGACAGGAATAACTACTACCTAATATAGTGCGTCTTTTTGTTTATTTATTCAATCGCTTTGTTTGCCTTGTTTTGTGTGATTGTCTAAAATCGACGCATTACCAAAGGGATAACAATCAACCATGAAAAAGATAGAAGCCATCATTAAACCATTTAAACTGGATGACGTTCGCGAGGCGTTGTCCGACATAGGTATTACCGGCATGACCGTGTGCGAAGTTAAGGGGTTTGGCCGACAAAAAGGGCACACTGAGCTGTATCGTGGCGCAGAGTATATGGTCGACTTTTTGCCAAAAGTGAAGCTGGATATTGTGCTTGCTGAAGAAGACGTAGATCGGGCTATCGACGTTATTTTAAAAACGGCGCAAACCGGTAAGATTGGTGACGGTAAAATCTTTGTCACTGAAGTGGAGCGGGTTGTCCGTATTCGCACCGGAGAAGAAGACGAAGAAGCAATTTAATCTTCCCACGCTTAGTCGCAGAACAAAAAACGCCGGATGCTTGTTGCAATCCGGCGTTATTGTATTCAGTGCTGATGTTTCGCAGTTAGCGCTGTTGATTTAACTCTTTTGCTTTGCGCGCGTTGTTGCTCAGTTCATCAAGCCCCAACATAGCGTAGCTTTTTTCCATCATTTCAAGTGCTGGCACCAGGTAGCTGCTTTGTGAGAAATGTTCAACCACATATTTACCCCGGTTGGCTGCGGCCAGGTAGGCTTCACGTTCAAAGTAATAGTTGGCCACTTTCAGCTCGTAACGAGCCATTTTGTTGAGCAACCAGGCCAGACGCTTCTTAGCTTCCGGCACATAGGCGCTTTTCGGGTAGTTTTTAACCAGGGTTGATAAGTCCTGAAAAGCAACACGTGTACGGTTTGGATCGCGGTCTGCGCGATCGATGCCGAAATATTCCTGAAAGCCGTTCTCATCCGCTTTAATATTAATTAAGCCCCGCATGTAATACATGTAATCGAGGTTCTTATGATTGGGGTTCAGGCGTAAAAAGCGGTCAACTGTCGCGAGTGCCTGCTCGGTGTTGCTAGTTTGATAAAAAGCATAGACCAGGTCCATTTGTACCTGGTGAGAGTATGGGCCAAATGGGTAACGGGAGTTAATAGCGCTTAAGAGCTCGATGGCACGTGCGTACAGGCCTGAATCGAGTGTTTGCTTGGCGTCTTCGTACAATGCTTGCACAGATTTATTTGGTACGCGTTCTATTTCTTCTTGTTCTGGGGCGGATGAGCAAGCGGTTAATCCTAATACAGATGCGCTCAATACGATTGCAAAAGCGCGTTTTCCCAACGTCTTTATCATTTTATTTTACTACCTTCGTTATCAGGCTAGGCCAAGTCGGCAAAACCGAGTAAACTATGCATTTATGCGATTCTAACCCAGTCGAGCATGGCTTGCACTGGTATTTTAGGTAAAGTTACACATGTCTGAGCAAATTTCTCTACAAGCCGATGTGCCAGTGGAACTGGGCGGTAAACGTCTAGACCAGATTTTGGCGCAATTGTTCCCCGATTTTTCACGTTCTCGAATAAAAACCTGGATCCTGGATGAAAAAGTCACCGTCAATGGCGACGTACTGTCGATCCCGAAGGAAAAATTGCTGGGCGGTGAAGTCGTTGCGGTGGAAACACAAATTGAGGCGGAGCGGGAATACGAAGCGCAGGACATCGCGTTGGATATCGTTTATGAGGATGATGACATCCTGGTGATTAATAAGCCTATGGGTCTGGTGGTGCACCCCGGAGCGGGTAATCCAAATGGTACTGTGCTGAATGCGTTGTTACATCACCACCCGGAGATCATTAATGTCCCGCGCGCGGGTATCGTCCACCGTCTTGATAAAGACACCACTGGGTTAATGGTGGTGGCCAAAACGATTGTGGCACAAACCCATTTGGTGAAAAACCTGCAGGCACGTGAAAACTTTACCCGTGAATATGAAGCCATTTGTAACGGTACCATGACTGCCGGTGGTATGATTGAGAAGCCCATTGGTCGTCATGCGACAAAGCGTACGCACATGGCTATCCATGAAATGGGCAAGCCTGCAATAACACATTATCGCGTGGCCGAAAAGTTCCGCGCGCACACCCGATTGCGTTTACGCCTTGAAACGGGTCGTACGCACCAGATCCGTGTTCACATGGCGTACCTGAAGCACCCGCTGATTGGTGATCAGCTCTATGGCGGACGTCCTTGCCCACCGCGCAATGCTTCGCCAGAGTTCCTCGACACCTTGCGTGGCTTTAAACGTCAGGCACTTCACGCCGTCAAGCTGCGCATAGCGCACCCGGTAAGCGGCGAAATCATGACCTGGGAAGCACCTATCCCTGAAGATATGCAGCAACTGACAGCCGCATTGCGTGAAGACTTTAAGCTTAATCCACAGATAGATTACTAATATGCTGCGCCCGGATTGGCCATTAAAAGAGGTTGTCGGTGCCTTGTCGACAACTCGTGAGGGGGGCGTTTCAGCGGCCCCTTTTGATGGTTTCAATCTGGCTTGTCATGTTGGAGACGATCCGCAAGCTGTTGCACACAACAGAGCACAGTTGCAGGCTCAGGTCCCGGTGCCTATCGTATGGCTTGAACAGGTACACGGAAATACCGTGATCCAGGCAGGAGAGCAGTACGATATCACTCATACGCCGCAGGCAGATGCAATCTTTACCCGCTCTGGTCAAATTGCTTTAGCAATTATGACAGCCGACTGTCTGCCTGTGCTGCTGGCCAGCGACGATGGTCAGGAGGTCGCCGCGGTTCATTGCGGCTGGCGCCCTTTGGCGGCAGGTATTCTTGCCAAGACAATAGCACTTTTCAGCGCTCCTAGGCCCAGAATACATGCCTGGCTGGGTCCGGCAATTGGCCCTCAGGCTTTTGAAGTGGGCGAAGAAGTACGTGAGCAGTTTGTCGCCCGACATCAGGCGCATCTGAATGCCTTTAAAGCACAAGTAAACAGTCGCTACCTGGCTAATATTTATACCCTGGCAACACAGCAGTTGACGCAGCTTGGCGTGCAATCTGTATCTGTACATACGCAATGTACAGTGTCCAACCCTACGCACTTCTTCTCTTATCGGCGCGATGGCCAGTGTGGTCGTATGGCCAGTTTGATTTGGCGCAAATAAATCACGCTCTTTTGTCATCTGCACCTTGATCAAACCCCCTCTGATACCCATTTTATAGATAACTAAGTTATTTATAAGGTTATTTCGTGTATGCGAATTGATAGATTTACCAGTAAATTTCAAGCGGCGCTGTCTGATGCGCAGTCTCTCGCATTAGGTCGTGATCATCAGTTTATTGAACCCGTACACTTAATGTACGCTTTATTGCAACAAACTGGCTCCAGTGTCCGGGCCCTGTTTGCGCAGGCCGGCGTGAGCGCTGATGAACTCAATACTAAACTCTCTCAGGCTATTGAGAAATTGTTCAAGGTAGAGGGGGTCGGTGGTGATGTACAGCTGTCGAATAACCTTATCTCATTAATCAATCTATGTGATAAATATGCCCAAAAGCGCAAGGACAAGTACATCTCCAGTGAGTTGTTTGTGTTTGCTGCATGCGAAGACAAAGGGCCATTGGGTGAGATCTTTCGTTCACTGAACATCACCCAGGAAAAAATCGAAAAGGCCATCAAGGCCATTCGTGGCGGGCAGAAAGTCGATGATCCCAATGCAGAAGATACCCGTCAGGCTTTGGAAAAGTACACCATAGATTTGACTGAACGTGCGGAGCAGGGGAAGCTTGATCCTGTGATTGGTCGTGATGATGAGATCCGTCGCACGGTACAGGTATTACAGCGCCGCACAAAAAATAACCCTGTGTTGATCGGGGAGCCTGGTGTTGGCAAAACCGCAATCGTTGAAGGCTTGGCCCAACGCATTATCAATGGCGAGGTGCCAGAGGGGCTCAAAGATAAGCGTGTCTTATCTCTGGATCTGGGTGCACTGGTTGCCGGCGCTAAGTACCGTGGCGAATTTGAAGAGCGCCTTAAGTCGGTCCTTAATGAGCTGGGCAAAGAAGAAGGCCGGGTGATCCTGTTTATCGATGAAATCCACACTATGGTGGGAGCTGGTAAAACGGATGGCGCCATGGATGCGGGGAATATGCTTAAACCTGCACTGGCTCGGGGTGAGTTGCATTGTGTCGGTGCCACAACGCTGGACGAGTATCGACAGTATATTGAAAAAGACGCGGCGTTAGAGCGACGTTTCCAGAAAGTGTTTGTCGCAGAGCCCAGCGTGGAAGACACCATTGCCATTTTGCGTGGCTTAAAAGAGCGCTATGAACTGCATCACTCTGTGGATATTACCGATCCGGCGATTGTGGCCGCTGCGCAGTTGTCGCACCGTTACATCAGTGACAGACAATTGCCAGATAAAGCTATTGACTTGATTGATGAAGCCGGCTCGTCAATTCGCTTGCAGATTGATTCAAAACCAGAGCAATTGGATAAACTGGAACGTCGTATTATCCAGCTCAAGCTTGAGGATAATGCGCTGGCAAAAGAAAAAGACGAAGCCAGTCAGAAACGCCGCAGTGAGATGCAGGCGCTGATCCAGCAGCTCGAAACGGAGTACCGTGAGCTGGATGAAGTCTGGAACGCGGAAAAAGCATCATTGCAGGGCACACAAGTGATTAAAGCCGAGCTCGAGCAGGCACGGCTTGACCTGGAGGTCGCACGTCGTGCCAGTGATTTACAACGTATGTCAGAGCTCCAATATGGTCGTATTCCTGAATTAGAACGTAAACTTGATCTGGCATCTCAGGCCGAAATGCAGGAAATGAGCCTGCTGAAAAATCAAGTCGGAGAAGATGAAATTGCCGAAATTTTATCGCGCTGGACAGGCATTCCTGTTGCTAAAATGCTTCAGGGAGAGCGTGATAAACTGCTACAGATGGAAGATGAGCTGCATAAAAAGGTTATTGGCCAGGATGAAGCCGTGAGCGCAGTGGCTAATGCCATTCGCCGTTCTCGTGCGGGGCTGGCCGATCCGAATCGACCGATAGGGTCATTCTTATTCCTAGGCCCAACCGGGGTAGGTAAGACCGAGCTGACCAAAGCGCTGGCAGGCTTTATGTTCGATACAGAAGATGCCATGGTGCGCATTGATATGTCTGAGTTTATGGAAAAACATTCTGTAGCAAGGCTGGTGGGGGCACCCCCGGGATATGTCGGGTATGAAGAGGGGGGCTATCTGACCGAAGCGGTTCGCCGTCGCCCTTACTCCGTGATTTTGCTGGATGAAGTGGAAAAGGCGCACCCGGATGTCTTTAACATTTTGCTTCAGGTGCTGGACGATGGGCGTTTGACGGATGGCCAGGGTCGCACCGTTGATTTTAAAAATGCGGTGATCATTATGACCTCTAATCTGGGCTCAGATGTGATCCAGGAGCAGGCTGGCAGCAATGATTATGCAACGCTGAAACAACGCGTGATGGATGTGCTGGTTACTCAGTTCAGGCCTGAGTTTATAAACCGGATTGATGAAACGGTGGTGTTCCATCCATTGATCAATGAGCATATCAAGCAAATTGCTGATATTCAGCTGGCGAAATTACGCCAACGTTTGCATGAAAAAGGGTTTGGGTTTGAACTGACCGACGCCGCGCTGGATAAAATAGCAGCTAGTGGTTTTGATCCAGTATATGGTGCGCGCCCTCTTAAGCGGGCAGTGCAGCACTATATTGAGAATCCGCTTGCACAGCAGTTATTACAAGGGGACTTTGAGGCAGGCGATGTGATTAAAGTGGACGTAAACGCAGAGGACATCGTGTTTGCGCGTTAAGGAAGATGCTACGGGCTGCGGTCGGCTGAACGTCCGCTTCCTAATTTCAACTTGCTGAGGTTGGGGGTTTTCCTGTGATATGTTAGAGTGTCTTACCATCACCTAAACCTGCATTTTCCATGGAAAAGTACTTTCGCCAGTATGGCATCTTTCAATTTGGTGGCAGCACTGAACTATGTGCTCAGGAGTTGCCGCTGACATCACCTGATTATCAGCAGGTACTACTCAAAGTTATTTCAACGTCTGTTAATCCTATCGATATCAAAACCCGAAGTGGTCTGGGCTATGTTGCAGACGGAAAGCCTGCTGACGCATTTTTACCCTTAGGCTACGATGTGCTGGGTGAAGTTGTGCAAGTTGGCGATAATGTGACCGGATTACACCCAGGTGATAGGGTAATAGGTATGGTTGGTTTCGCTGCACACCCAGGTTGCTATGCAACGTATACCTATGCCAAAGCTGATGAGTTAATTAAGGTCAACGAGAAAGCGGATGCGAGTTTAGCCGGTCTATGTTTGGCAGGGCTGACTGCATGGCAGGCGCTGGCTGATTTCGAACCCGACAATCGGCCTGTGTATGTCAATGCTGCAACGGGTGGTGTTGGTCACCTTGTGCTGCAAGTGGCACGATTACGCGGCTTTGAAGTTATTGCGGTGAGCCGACGTATTGATCATGCACTGTTTGCTGAGTTGGATATACATGCCATCACACCCACAGATTATTTGGCACAGCCCCGTGAAGGGATCCTGATAGATTTGGTAGGGGGGGAGTTCGGCCAAAGTATGACTAAAAACCTGAAGGTAGGCTCTGAATTAGTCACAGTGCCAACGGTTACCAAAGATCAGGTATTAGAGGTTGCTCGGGTACAAGAGGTTTCAGGGCGCGGATTACTGGTTGAGGCAAATCAGGCGCACCTGACCCAGTTGTATAATGCAGAGCAAGCTGGCCACATAAAGGTTATGGTTGATCAGAGCTTTGAATTACATGACATTCAGCATGCACATGAGTACGTTGAACAGGGTATTCATTGTGGCAAAGTGATCATCACCGCTTGAGTATTCGTAATTTGCCCCAATTGACAGTAGCATTGTGTATTACTGGGCACCTGGGCTTCGAGGTATTAGTTTTTGAACAAATTAAATTTACAAGGCAAGTTAAAAGCGCTTGCGACACCGGCACATCTGAACTCTTTGCGTGGTATTAAGCGCGGGATTGAACGGGAAGCGCTGAGAATTAAGCCATCCGGAGAGATTGCAAAAACGCCCCATCCAAAGGGAGCGGGTCACGCTTTGACTCATGGTGCGATCACAACTGATTTTTCTGAGTCTTTATTAGAATTTATTACCCCGGTGAGTGAATCTCCTGAAGAAACACTCGCTCAGTTAAAAGATCTGCAAAAGTATACTCTGAGTCATATGGGCGATGAGTTATTATGGCCAATGAGCATGCCATGCTACATCAAACAAGAAGACGACATCGTATTGGCTCAGTTTGGTCAGTCTAATATTGGCCGAATGAAAACCTTATACCGTGAAGGCCTTAAAAACCGTTACGGAAGTATGATGCAAGCCATTGCCGGTGTGCATTTCAATATTTCTTTCCCGGATAGCTTATGGCAGAGTTTGCAGCAGTTGGAGCATGATACACGTCCTTTGCAGGACTTCGTTTCGGCCCAATACCTTGGCCTGATCCGCAACTTCAAGCGTGAACTATGGCTTATCAGCTATTTGTTTGGCGCGTCTCCAGCCTTATGCAGTTCGTTTTTACAAGGTAAAAACAGTCAGTTACCCTTCAAGGAGTTGGGGCAAGGTACACTGTATCTGGAGCATGGCACTGCGTTGAGACTCGGCGATTTGGATTATACCAATAGTGCTCAGTCCTCGCTGCGTGTTACTTATAATAGCCTGGATGAATATATTATTGGCCTACAAAAAGCAATCCGTTGTCGCTCAGATTTATATGACCATATTCCGGATTATCAGCATGAGGCTCCTAAGCAGCTCAACAAGAATATTCTGCAGATTGAGAACGAGTTCTATTCTCCTATCAGACCAAAGCGTAATGGGCGCTCCGGTGAAACGCCAACTCAGGCATTAAGCCGCGGGGGTATTGAATACGTTGAGATCCGAGCGCTGGATGTGAACCCATTCAGTGAAACAGGCATAGACCTTGACCAAATTTTATTCCTGGATGTCTTCCTCAGCTACTGCTTACTCAAAGATTCACCTGAGTTGAGTTGGGATGAACAGCAAGCCTGTGACGCAAACTTACAACAAGTAATTAATGAAGGGCGAAATCCGCAGGTTAAGTTACAGCAAAATGGTGAGGCACGCTCACTACAACAATGGGGCGAGGACATTTTTGCGCAATTAAGTGCAGTGGCTGCTTTGATGGATGAAGCGCATGGTTCACAACGCTACGCCCCGGTTATTGCTAAGTTACATAGCTGGGTTACCCAGCCAGAGTTGACCTTGTCAGGGCGTATCATCGCGAGTCTGGTAGAGCAAGATCAGGACAGTGGAGAACTCGCGTTGTTGCTGGCAGAGCGTTACAAGCACAATCAGGCAGCGGATGATTACCAGACCTTTGATTCTGAAAAGCTGGATGCTATGAGTGCGCAGTCGTTTTTGGATGAAAAAGACGTAGTCGCTGCCGATAGCGTGTCGTTTAATGCGTTTCTGCGGGATTATTTTTCCCGGGCATAAAAAAACGCAGCCGAGAGGCTGCGCAAATAAATTTCAGGGATGAAACAATGCTAAACTGCTGCATTCAGAGAGTAAGACCGGCACAATTTAGAAAAGTTCAACGAGTTTATAAAAAAATGAGAAAAAAAATAATTTTATTACCTTTGTTGGCTGCACTAACCGGCTGTGCGACGGCACCTCCGAAGCAGCCGAATGATATTTGTAAGATTTTTGAGGAAAAAGACGACTGGTATTTTGATGCAAAAGACGCACAAGAAAAGTGGGGTTCGCCCAAACATGTGTTGATGAGTATGATGTATCAGGAAAGTTCTTTCAGACATGATGCTGCTCCGCCGATGGAGTATTTTTTATGGGTCATCCCTATTGGTCGAGCCAGCAGTGCTTATGGCTACTCTCAGGCAAAAACACTCACCTGGAGTGACTATATTCGTGAAACCGGCAACTCAGGCGCAGATCGTGATGACTTCGAAGACGCTATCGACTTCATGGGCTGGTTTGTTTATAAAACGCATAAAATTAATGGCGTTTCGAAGTGGGATGCTTATGCACAGTATCTCAACTACCATGAAGGGTGGGGCGGTTACCGCCGTGGTACGTATAAAAAGAAAAAGTGGCTGATGCAAGTAGCGAATAAAGTAAAACATCGGGCTGCGCGTTATGGTGCTCAGCTCAAGCGCTGCGAGGCAGACTTAGACAAGAACTGGTTTGAGCGTTTGTTTTCTTAGTAACTAAACAGTAGGACATAAAAAAGCCGCGATTGCGGCTTTTTTTTATTCAGCGTTGGCAGATTTACTTTTCTTGTGTGGGTAAACCTTAACCACCTTAATCATGTTTTCCTTCACCTCGACCACTTCCATGGGGTAGCCCGCGATTTTCAGACCAAGCTGAGTTTGAGGAATATCCTCCAGGTGCTCAACAATCAGGCCGCTGAGTGTTTTAGGCCCTTCTGTTGGCAGATGCCAGTGCATTTCTTTATTAAGGTCACGTACGTTGGCACCACCGTCGACCACAACCGAGCCATCGTTCTGCACATCGACCTCATCGCTGGGGGCAGGTGTTTTAGTCGTGGTAAAGTCACCCACAACCTCTTCGAGGATGTCTTCCAGTGTCACCAGACCCTGGATATCTCCGTACTCGTCAACCACCAGACCGATACGCTCTTTATTTTGCTGGAACTTCAAAAGTTGAGTGTTCAGTGAGGTACTTTCCGGGATGTAGTAGATCTCTCGCACAGCACGCAACAGTGATGGTTTATCAAACTGCTCTTTGGTCAACAGACGCAATGCATCGCGTGAGTGAATAAAACCAACGGCATCATCAATTTGATCCCGATATAGCAGAACCCGAGTGTGTTGCGCATTGGTCAGCTGTTTAGAAATGTCTTTCCAGTCGTCATTGATGTCGATGGCATTGATCTCACTGCGTGGGATCATAATGTCTTCAACCGTAACGTGATCTAAGTCCAGAATAGAGGTCATCATGTCCTGGTGATTGGTGGGCAACATGGCACCAGACTCATTTAATACCGTTTTGAGCTCCTCTTTACTCAGACTGTGTTCTTCTATCTGCTCCGGTGATACGCCAATGAGTTTTAACATGCCATTGGTGATCCAGTTGACCGTCACAACCACAGGAAAGAGTATTTTTAGAAGTATTTTCAGGATCACAGAGCTTGGGAATGCGATTTTCTCTGGATACAGCGCTGCCAGCGTTTTAGGCGTGACTTCGGCGAAGATCAGGATAACTAGGGTCAGTACAAAGGTGGCGACGACAATACCTGCATCACCCAGCAGGCGCATACCTAACACAGTGGCAACCGCAGAAGCGGCGATGTTAACCAGGTTATTACCGATAAGGATCAGACCGATCAAGCGGTCTGGTCGCTTCAGAAGTTCGTCTACGCGCCGTGCCGATTTGTGTTTTTCTTTTACCAAATGGCGTAGTCGGTAGCGGTTAATAGACATGATCCCGGTTTCCGAACTGGAAAAATAACCCGAGAGCAGAACAAGCACGCCAAGAATAATAAACAAGGCGCTGGTTGATATGTCGTCCAACAGAGGATCCCTTTTTTGCTTACGAAGGAGTATTAAGCGTTAGCCAGAATTCAGAGTCAAGTCAAAAAGCATGAACTTAAGTTAAAACTTAGATTAAAACTTACCTAAGATCACTTCTTGAACAAATCGACTGCCGAAATAGGCTAACGTAACGATGCCTGAGGCCCCTAATACAGCGAATACGACGGATTTACCCCGCCAGCCAAACTGATGGTGGCCAACGGTGACTGCACTGAACATACACCAGGCAATGAGTGACAGTACGGTTTTGTGCAAAAACTCTTTGGCAAACATGCCTTCAAGGAACACAAAGCCAGACAACAGTGCCAGGGTCAACAGTGCTGTGCCTACAGTAAGCAGCTGATAAAGCTGCGATTCAACCTGCATTAAGGGTGGCAAGTGGCTATGCATAATAGCTAGATCTTTTTCTTTCAGGCGACGGTCAATGAAATAAAACTGTACGGCGTATAGCGTGGCGATGATGAGTACACAATATGCCAGTAACGACAGAGAAATATGAACCACCAGGCCAATGTCGACTTCCAGTGACTTCATCACTATGTGGTGGGGTACAAACAAGCTGGCAACGAGGAGTATCGCGGCGAACCCATAGACAACGGGTAGCAATAAGGTAGCTGGGAACTTCAAGGAGACAGTCGTTACCGATACCACAATGACCCAGCAGGTGAGCAGGGCAACGTTGATGGTACTGAGGTCTTGTCCATCTTGCGTAAACACGGAGTTTACCAGCACCAGCATGTGGCTGAGGATCGCCACTGTGCTGAAGATAATGGTCAGCTTTTGGCTAGGGCCTTCCTTATGGAATAGGCGCGACAATACATGCCCTGTGGCAAGTACATAAAACAGACTGGCAAACAACGATAAACTGATGATCAACATGAATGGCTTTCTACTTACATGCTCCTTTTGTAGGCTATTGTATTTTAAGCTCGGGTTCTTGCATAGAGGCAGGGAAAAAGTTTCTTAACTGACTTGAATACTGTATTAGTGACGCGCATATCAGTATAATACCGGGCAATTACGACATACTGGAAGCGATAAATGTTTGAGAACCTCCAAGAACGCTTAGGAAAAACGCTTAAAAACATCAGCGGCCGTGGCCGACTAACCGAAGACAATATTAAAGAAACGCTCCGTGAAGTGCGTATGGCGCTGCTTGAAGCAGACGTAGCTTTGCCTGTGGTCAGAGACTTTGTGAAGCAGGTCAAAGAGCGTGCGGTTGGTGTTGAAGTGACTAAGAGCCTTAGCCCGGGCCAGGTTTTCATCAAGATCGTTCGTGAAGAGCTCGAAAAAGCTATGGGGGAGGCCAACGAGGAGCTGAACCTGGCAGCGCAGCCACCTGCGGTCGTTATGATGGCCGGCCTGCAAGGTGCGGGTAAAACCACCAGTGTGGGTAAACTGGCTAAGTTTTTAAAAGAGCGTAAGAAAAAATCTGTGCTGGTAGTCAGTGCTGACGTATACCGTCCTGCGGCAATCAAACAGCTTGAAACGCTGGCCCAGGAAGTGGACGTTGAATTTTTCCCCAGTGATATTTCGCAAAAGCCGGTGGACATCGCGACGAATGCAATTGCGCATGCGAAGAAAAAATTCATTGACGTGGTGCTGGTGGATACTGCCGGTCGTTTGCACGTCGATAATGAGATGATGGGCGAGATCAAAGATCTGCACGCAGCTATCTCTCCGATTGAAACCCTGTTCGTTGTGGACTCCATGACCGGTCAGGATGCCGCAAATACTGCAAAGGCCTTTGACGAAGCTTTGCCACTGACAGGTGTGATCCTGACCAAGACCGATGGTGATGCGCGTGGTGGTGCGGCTTTATCTATTCGTCATATCACGGGCAAACCTATTAAGTTCATCGGTGTTGGTGAGCGTACGGATGCACTGGAACCCTTCCACCCGGATCGTGTTGCGTCACGTATTCTTGGCATGGGCGACGTGCTGTCATTGATTGAAGAAGTTGAGTCTAAGGTTGATAAAGACAAAGCGGCTAAAGTCGCTGAGAAAGTCTTTAAAGGCGATGGCTTCACGCTCGAAGACTTTGCTGAGCAGCTGCGCCAGATGAAAAACATGGGCGGCATGATGTCGATGCTGGATAAGCTCCCTGGCATGTCTAACTTACCGGATGCCGTGAAAGGTCAGGTGAATGACAAGACCTTTAATCAGATGGAAGCCATCATTAACTCTATGACACCACATGAGCGCGCGCGCCCTGAAGTGATTAAAGGCTCGCGTAAGAAGCGGATTGCGGCCGGTTCCGGTACTCAGGTTCAGGATATCAACAAATTGCTTAAGCAGTTTACCCAGATGCAGAAAATGATGAAAAAAATGAAGGGTAAAGGCGGCATGATGAAAATGATGAAGAACATGAAAGGTATGATGCCACCAGGCATGTTCGGTGGTGGTGGTCCGAAGTTTTAATTCAGACCCAAACTGAGAAAAGGACAGACTGATTCACATCACTCTGTCCTTTTTAATGTTCAGCTTTCTACGGCTTCATCAAATTGTGCGCGGGCGGCTTTGGTAAGGCTTACCAGCGCTTTACGCACAGCCATAGCGTCTTCACAGCGCGCTTCGAAGGGGACGTAATAAGACTTGTCATTTGCTCTGAAATAGCATCCTTCATTGAGGATTGTCGTCATAGTCACCTCTGCGGCAGCAACATTATGCACCAGCTTGAGGATCAACTGATTGGCATCCTGATGGTCGTCATTCATGTGCTTGACCATGTGTGCTTCAGTGGCCAGATCCCAATTCGCAGCAGGCTGTGCCCATTCTTCCGCCTCTAACCAGAAAATCTGCCCAAAGCCAGCGATATAACGCACGCGTTTAATTTCCATGCGCCACAATTTAAAGTCATGGGCTTGCCGGTAGCTAATGGCTTCCGGAAAGTGACGTTCATAGCGTAGCAGTAGCTCGGCTGCTTCCTCATCCGGTACCGGAGCTGCGTCGCCGACGATAGTGACACGGGCATGTTCATTTTGATCGCCACTTTGTGCTGCATCAAAAATTGTCGCGCACACTCTGCTGTCTTCTGTCAGATTGCGCGAGTGCTGTGCAATGCCTGCGATGTAAAAAATCAGCCTACCCAGATCGTCACTCATAAATGGCGTGACCGAGCCAAAAGGGTAGCCCGCCAGGTTTTTAGATAGTGTTGACATGACACAGACGGCAGATTGTCTGAGTAGCTGGCGCGCTTCAAAAACGGCTTGTTCACGCATTGGGAGCTCCTGTTAGCGGTTCTGAGAATATCATAGGTATATTATATCCAGGATGCAGGTTAATCTGCATGCCTGTTTGGTAAATGGGTTGCAATACATCCAGCCTGAGTACGTCTTGTGGTGTGCCATCACTGCGGATCTGGCCTTGATCTAACAAGAGTATCCGGTCAGCATACAACGAAGCCAGATTTAAATCATGCAATACCGCGATCACGGTGTTACCCTGGTGGGCAAAGCGTTGTGCGGTACTCAGCACCCGATGTTGATGATGCAAATCGAGTGCTGATGTGGGTTCATCCAGTAGCATCAGCTTATTTCGGGTGGCCGGGTTGTGCGCATTCAACTGGGCCAGGCAGCGGGCAAACTGAGCGCGCTGAAATTCGCCACCGGACAGTTGCGTAACTTCACGCTTGGCGAGCTTTTCCAGTGCCAGTTGTGTGATGAGTTCATCAACGACGCGAGCCTGTTCAGCAGCGCTTTCCTGATAAGGGTAGCGGCCCATGGCGATAAGCTCGGCGGTGTTAAAAGCAAAATTGACCCGGTTATGCTGCAACAATACTGCGCGCTCAGTGGCCAGTGTGAGTGCATCACGCCTGTTGAGCGGCTCGCCGTGCCATAAGATCGTGCCCTGGTAAGAAATATCATCACAAATTGCACTGAGCAAAGTCGATTTTCCGGCGCCATTTTCTCCCAGCAGCACAATGAGCTGGCCTGTTTCAAGCGTCAGTGACAAGTCAGTTAATACCGGCTTGCCGCCACGGGTAACAGTCAGGTTACGACATTCAAGCATGGGCTCCTCGCTTTTGTTGTATCAATAAATACACAAAAAATGGACTGCCGAACAGGGCGGTGATCACACCAATTGGCAGCTCTGAAGGTGCAACAACCAGGCGTGCCAGCCAGTCTGCGATGAGTAATACTACGCAGCCCAGTAACATGCTCAAAGGCAGCATACGCCGCAGATCCGGACCGACCAGCAGGCGTGCCAGGTGAGGTACCAGCAAACCAATGAAGCCAATCATGCCGGACATGGCAACGGCGCCACCAACGCCCAGTGCAACCAGAAAAATCACTTCGTTTTTTAACTGACGGACATTAACGCCAAGGTGTCTTGCATCGCGCTCTCCCAGCATCAGGGCATTGATCTGCTTGCGTCGCATGAATAGCATCACGACACAAATGAGAATGAGAGGCGCACCGTATTGCATGGCAGGCCAGCTGGCACCCGCCAGAGCACCCATCTGCCAGTATGTCATCAGACGCAAAGAGGTGTCATCAGCAAAAAAGCTGAACAACCCTATCAGTGCCATGGCCACGGCATTGATTGCTACCCCGGCAAGCAATAATACCGTGATCTGGATCTGACCATTATGACTGGCAATACGATACAACAAAGAAGTGATAGTCAGAGCGCCCAGAAAGGCAGCCGGTGCGACCATGGCTTCGTTGATAAAAGGCACCTTGGGCGACAGTGCAATGACTGCTATGGCAGCGACGGCTGCACCACCGGTAACTCCCATCAGGCTCGGATCTGCCAGGGGGTTACGGCACAGAGCCTGACTGGCGGCACCACTACAGGCCAGGACGCACCCTACCAGTAGCGCCAGCAGTAGCCTGGGCAGGCGGATTTGGGTAACGACGGTCATATGTAATTCACTGATCCCTTGTATAGCCGAGTCCGGGAGGAGGACCGCCAGCGGGATGCGCCAGTCCCAGCCAACTGGCCCACTACTTAGAGACAGCCAGGCCAGTGCAGTGAGCGCAGCACCGCAAAACCACAGCCAGACAGTGTGATGACGCGCGGTTAAAATCGCATAACTTTGACTCATAGCACTGAGTTTTCACGGTATGCCGCAAGCTGTGCAATCGCTTCAGGCAGGCGAGTGGTCATTCCCATCGACATCAGAGAGTCCATTACCAGCAGTTTGCATTGCTGTGCGGCTGGTAATAAGGCCAGCGCACTTTGCTGGCAAAACTGCTCGGGTCCACCAAGGCTGTAGACAACATGACTGGGTGCAACCAGAAAATCAGGGGCGCTGACCAGCATCGCTTCGCGATTAAAGGGTTTATATCCGGGCGCTGTTGCCAGGTTACGTATACCCGTATAGCCAAATAAGAGATCGGGTACTGTTTCAGGGCCTGCTACGGTCACACCGCGATCGCCGGCAGACAGAATAAACAGGGCGCTGTGTGATGACGGGGGGGCTTTGGCTGGTATGGTTTGCTTGAGTCTGGTGATCAGCTGTTGTGCCTGACTTTGACGGTTCAGATCTCGGCCAAGATGACCTATCAGGTTGAACAGTTCACCGATATTTTTTGGTTTGTCATACAGGTTTAGTGGTACCCCAGTGCTACGTAACTGCTTTAATACTTCGGGTCGGCCACTGCCTGCCAATGCCAGGATCAGTTCCGGATGCTGTGACAGTACGCCTTCAGCGGCAAGATCCCGGTAATAACCAACTTTAGGTAGTTTAGTTGCATCAACTGGTGATGTGCTGGAGGTGTCAACAGCCACGACCTTCTCTCCGGCCCCCAGAGCAAATACGATGTCCGTTAATGAGCCGCCAGCGACAACGATCCGTTGCGCGGCAAGCAGTGGCTGACTGATTGTCAGTACCAAGATTAAAAATACACATTTACGCATTGTTTATCCCGTTAAGATCAATAGTTTTAAGCGAAAGTGTCGCCTGAGTCACACTTTATTAATGCAAGGGCAACCGCTGCTAAAGAGGTACCTCCCCCGCGAGGGTTTGATTCTACTGGATGGGGATGGTTAAATCTACATAAATATAAAAATGCAAACCATTATCATTTGCAATTGGTTTGTCGGGACATTATAGTGCACAGCAAAATAGTTCTGTTCAATTCACTGAATGAGGTTTCTATGACTCTAAAGCACAGCAGTATTGCGCTTGGTATAGTGTCGGCGCTTCTTGGTACAACCGATGTAAAGGCCGATGTAAAGGCCGATGAATTTGAAAAGTCCGCTGAGGTTATTGTCGTTAGTGGTTCGCGAATCGCGCAAAAGCTATCGGATGTGACTGGCAGCGTTAGCGTGGTGACAGAGCAGACTCTGGATCAGGAAGTCAGTATTGACCTAGCAACGGCGCTTCGTTATCAGACCGGCATGACCACGCAAGGCAGTGCAGGTAGTGCTCAGGCAATCACTGTGCGCGGGGTTGGCGGTAATCGGATCGTATATATTAAAGATGGTCGTCGTCTCAATGATGCATACCAAGGGGGGCAGGGGCTGTTGATTGGGCGTGGTTATCTGGATGTAGAAGGTGTCAGACAAATTGAAATCGCTAAAGGGGCTGCCTCTTCATTATATGGCTCCGACGCACTGGGTGGCATTGTTGTCGTATCCACTAAGTCGCCCACTGACTACCTGGCTGGCAGCACCCGTTATGCGCACTTGAGCGCTGGCTATCATGGTGCCAGTGACGAGCAGAGTTTCAGCGGTGTATTCGCAACGCGTCTGGGTGAACATGCAATTTCAGCCCAATTAACCCGCCGTGAGGGCGAGCAGACACAAAACTATGACGAATCTCTTCCAAACTATGACTACAGTGCGACTGCTGCGGTGCTTAAAGGTGAGCTCGCACTGGATACACAATCTAGTTTATTGGTCACGCTGGACTACTATCAACAGGAAACTGATCAGGTGCTGACAGTACAACGCAATGAAACGGCCGAGGTTAATGATAGTCTGGCGGTGTCGGCGCAGTATAAAAGCAGTGCAGCAACGAAGCTGTTTGACAACCTTGAAGCGAAGGGTTACTTCAGTGATTATGAACAAACAAGTGATCAAGTCCGTACTGGCGCAGATCGCACCGGGCCGTATGTGGATAACAATGACTACCGTTTTGAGCAAACGATTATTGGCACCCGCCTGGTACTCGACAAGCAGCTTAACCTGAGCAATGTTCAGCATCAGCTAGTGTACGGATTCGATGTTGATCGTTATGAAACACAACGGCCTCGCTATAAATCACGGCGTACGCTGCAAGGCACTCTGGTGAAGGACCGCGAAGCACAAAAGGCTTTTCCAGGTGCTGATACAACGCTGCTGGGGGTATTTGTGCAGGATAATATGGCATTGATCCCTGATACACTGACGGTGAATGCCGGGCTGCGTCTCGACAGCTACCGGATGACACCAAAAGACAATGCACTTTACACAGAAGGCGCATTTGAAAAAATCAATGAAACCGCGTTGTCGCCTAAGCTGGGGGCTGTGTACAGCATCACGAAGCATCTGAATCTGATTGGCCAATATGCAAGGGGCTTTAAGATCCCGCCACATGACCAGGCTTACCAGAACCATGGCGTTGAGCCATTTTACCAGATCATGCCTAATTCAGACCTGGATCCGGAATCCAGTGACAGCCTTGAACTTGGCTTAAAGGGGCACTTTGATAACAGCCAGTTTTCAGTGGCGGTATTTCACTCGACTTTCGATGATTTTATTGCCAATCAGCTGATCCGCACTGAGCCCACCTTTATTCCAAACGTCAGTAAGCAGGTATTCCAGTATCAAAATATCGAGGAAGTTAAAATCAAAGGGATTGAAGCCAGCATGACTCTGTGGCTGGATGATCAGATTGCCTTAGACAGTGGTCTGACTTATCTGCATGGGAAAAACGCACAAACCGATGAATATATAGAGTCTTTGAGCCCGCTCAACGGGTTTGTTAAAGCGCGGTACGACTCTGATAACTGGTCGATAACCACTGCGTTGCGTGCTGCCAGCAACATGGACAAAGTGCCTTCCGATGCAAACATTAAAACATCAGGTTGGGCGACTGTAGATGTGTTTGCTGACTATCAATGGCACAACTGGAAAGTGAATATGGGCGTGTTTAACTTGCTGGACAAAGAATATGTGCAGTACGAGCGTGTCGCGGGCAGTGCCTCAGACACGGACTTGTCTCAGTACACCATGCCTGGGCGATATCTGGCAGCTAAGGTAAAAGTGACTTTCTAATTAGCCCACCTCTGGCACCTTACCTATATATAGAAGGGTCTTTGCGTTTAAGGCCCTTCTAATCTCAGACTCGTCGTACTATGTTGGTCTAAGTTCATGGAGACAGTGCTGCAAAGACATACCCACCAACGCGTTACTCCCTGCCAATGGTACTGCGTCTTCATCATTTGGTAATAAAATGGATTTCACACTTGCAATGCGTGAAAAAAGACGTACAATTCCCCAGCTTCCCAAAGTGGGAAGCAAATCTTATTAATGAAAACAGTCAATCTATGTAGAGGACGGTATGGTAACTATTCGTTTGCAACGTGGCGGCGCTAAAAAGCGTCCATTCTATCAAATCGTGGTTGCGGATAGCCGTTTCTCGCGTGACGGTCGTTTCATCGAGAAAGTAGGTTTCTTTAACCCAATCGCTGCTGGTCAAGAAGAAAAGCTTCGTCTGGACCTTGCCCGTGTTGATCACTGGGTAGGTCAAGGCGCTGGTCTTTCTGATCGCGTAGCTAAACTGGTTAAAGACGCTCGTAAAGCGGCTTAATAGGCGTAAGTGTAACCATGAGTCAAGAAAAAGCCTCGACAATCGTTGTTGGTAAACTTGGTGCTCCTTATGGCATCAAAGGTTGGCTTAAGGTGCATTCATTTACTGATGATCCCCAAGGGATCTTCGATTTCAGCCCATGGTTGATAGGTCAACAAGGTAAATGGCAAACCCTTGAGGTGAGCGACTGGCGTCGACACAGCAAGGGCTTTATCGCTAAGTTTGCGAACATCAACGACAGAGACGAAGCAATGGCACTGACCAATGCAGAAATCTCAGTAGATGTAGAGCAGCTTCCCGAATTACCAGAAGGGGAGTTTTATTGGCGAGATCTCATCGGTATGACAGTCGTTACGACAAAAGGGTATAACCTGGGTCATGTTGATGACTTGATGGAGACTGGGTCAAATGACGTTTTGGTTGTGAAAGCAAACAAAAAAGATGCATTTGGTCAGTCTGAGCGTTTAATTCCATTCCTGACAGATTCTGTCGTGATTGAGGTTAAACACGAAGATAGAGAAATTACTGTAGACTGGGATCCGGCATTTTAATGAGTGAACAGCAAAAACTATGGGTTGGGGTGATTTCGCTCTTTCCTGAAATGTTTGACGCGGTAACTCAGCAAGGTGTAACCGGTCGGGCCGTAAAAAACGGGCTGATCGACTTTCACTGCTGGAACCCGAGAGACTATGCGCTAGATAAACACAGAACCGTTGATGATCGGCCTTATGGTGGTGGTCCGGGGATGTTGATGATGGTCGAGCCTCTCAAGCAAGCTATCCTTGACGCCAAACAGGCGGCAGGTGAGGGCGCTAAAGTAATTTATATGTCTCCACAAGGGCGGAAGTTAGATCAACAAGGTGCGGCCGAACTGGCTCAATCCGAAAAGTTGATTTTAGTCGCTGGTCGCTACGAAGGTATAGACGAGCGGATCATCGAGTCGTATGTCGACGAAGAATGGTCCATCGGGGATTTTATTTTAAGTGGGGGTGAACTGCCTGCCATGACATTGATCGACGCAGTCGCTCGATTGGTGCCTGGTGTGCTGGGACACAACCAGTCTGCTGAACAAGATTCGTTTTCAGACGGCTTATTAGATTGTCCACACTATACTCGGCCAGAAACGTTGGATGGAAAACAGGTGCCTGCTGTATTACTCAGTGGAAACCACCAAGCGATAGCCGAGTGGCGCTTAAAGCAGTCACTGGGTAGAACTTGGTTACGCCGTCCAGACTTGTTGCGTAACCTAGCTCTGACTGAGGAGCAAGTACGTTTGCTTGCTGAATTTCAGCAAGAACATGAAGCTTGTGGCTAGAAGACAGTTACTCCTAGGAATGTGAGAAATAAAATGGCAAAAGTAAACCAAAATATTATTAAAGCGCTTGAAGAAGAGCAGCTTAAAAAAGACGTACCTGCGTTCGGCGCTGGTGACACAGTTGTTGTTCAGGTTCGCGTTAAAGAAGGTGACAAAGAGCGTCTACAGGCCTTTGAAGGTGTTGTAATCGCTAAGCGTAATCGTGGTCTTCACTCTGCATTCACAGTTCGTAAAATCTCGAACGGTGAAGGTGTAGAGCGTGTATTCCAAACGCACAGCCCTCTTATCAGCAGCATTGCAGTGAAGCGTCGTGGTGCAGTTCGCCGCGCGAAACTTTACTATCTGCGTGAGCGTTCTGGTAAGTCTGCACGTATTAAAGAAAAACTTAATTAATACGTCGCATTTACCAATGCTTAAAAACGGGCCACTCTTTGAGTGGCCCGTTTTGGTTTCTGTATCCTATAATATCAATCCGCTTCCTAATCCTATTTCTTCCTGTTAGACTGGTTGTATCTTTTAGTTTACTGAAGTAAATAATAGTTTACGGTATGGGAATGAGTCAAACATCTGAACTATCCTTGCTCAGGGACAAAATTGACGCGTGTGACAGTGCGTTAGTTGACCTGCTCGCGCAGCGGCGTGAGCTCACTGAGCAGGTGGGGAAAATAAAACAAGCCTCCGGGGCACCACTGCATGTGCCGCAACGGGAAGCCAGCCTGATTGAGGCCCGGCGAGCACAGGCCGAGCGCAAAGGGGTAAACCCGGATCTGGTTGAAGACATTTTGCGCCGTATGATGCGCGAGGCTTATGAAAATCAGCAAAGTGAATTGGCATGTGCAGCGCCGCAATTATCCCCTGTGGTGATTGTCGGTGGCGCGGGGGCTATGGGCCAGCTTTTTGCTCGCCAGTTGCAACGCTCTGGATATGAAGTACGGGTGCTCGACAAGGCACAGCAGGCCGATCAGGCTAGCATTCTTGCAGACGCCAGGCTGGTATTGTTGAGTGTCCCTATCAATGCTTTAGAGCAGGTTATCCAGGACCTGCCACCATTGCCCGATGAGTGCATACTCGCTGACATTACATCGGTTAAACAAGCCCCGTTACAGGCGATGATGAAAAAGCATCCGGGACCTGTGGTCGGGCTACACCCTATGTTTGGACCGGATATTTCACACTGGGTTAAACAAACAGTCGTAGTGTGCGACGGGCGTGGTGGTGAAGTTTATCAGGGACTGCTTGACCAATTACAGATCTGGGGCTGTCACTTGGCGAACATGGCGGCTAAAAAGCACGATCAGGCAATGCAGATCATTCAGGTTATGCGCCACCTGACAACCTTTGTATATGGCCAGTTTTTGGCCCGGCAATGTCATACACTGGAAGAGCTAAGAAGCTGCTCATCGCCAATTTATCAGTTAGAACTTATGATGGTCGGTCGTTTGTTCGCGCAATCGGGAGAGCTCTATACCGACATTATGTTAGCTCAATTTGACGAAGTAGAAGGGTTACTCGCGAGCTATCAGGATACGTTTGAGCAGACCCTGAGCAGATTACAGGCCGGGGATAAAGCTGCCTTAATGGCCGCGTTTGAAGAAGCGAAGGGATATTTTTCGGACAGTGCCCAAACCTTTTTGCGCCAAAGCCGTGGTTTGCTGAACAAGGCTAACGACGCTAAGGTCATTTCATAATTGCTTCATATCAGAGCGAGGCAGGCCTCGCTCAGAATAATTAATACCAATTTCACTTAATACCTTGCTCAATTTGAAGGAGCAAATATGACGCTAACGGCGTTAAAAATTTCTTATTTAGAATAACTAAATCGCAAAATTTTCGCCTTGTTATCGACCCTATTTTCTCGCCTCAAAATAGAGCACTTAATTAAGCAAATTGGCATTATACAACTTCGACTGCCTGCAAAGATTCGCTTTGATAGCAGCCCAGAATGCGCACAAACTGAGTATGCTCTTTTAGCGATTCAAGGGCGCTTTGCACCAGTTTGTCGGCGACATTGGCCTGCAGGTCAACATAAAAGACTTCTTCCCAAGGGTTACCTGGTACCGGACGTGATTCCAGCTTAGTCATGTTAATGTTGTGCTCTTTGAAAACCATCAGGGCATCGGCTAGGGAGCCGACTTTTTGTTTGGTTGCCATGATCAGGCTGGTTTTGGTCGGGATCTGTGTCGATACTTGCAGTGGCTGACGTGCAACGACAATAAAGCGGCTGTGATTCTCAGCCTGGTTCGCGAGACCCGTTTTCAGCACTTCAAGGCCGAATCCTTTCCCGGCTTGTGCTGAACCAATAGCTGCACTATTCGGGGTATCGGCTGCCAGTTTAAGCGCACTGGAGGTGGAGTCACAGGCTTCTTGCGTCAGGTCGCCGAGGCCTTCCAGGAAGCGACTGCATTGTGCGAAAGGTTGGTGATGTGCAAAAATTTTGTTGATGTCTTTGAGGGTTGTGCCTTCTTGCGCCAACAAACAATGTTCTACGCTGTGCGTCACCTCGCCAATAATCGAGACCTGAGCGTGCTGGAGTAAATCAAAGACTTCATTGATACTGCCAGAGCTGGTGTTTTCAATGGGTAAAATACCGTAATCAGCCTGACCTTTTTCGACAGACTGGGTGATATCTAAAAATGTCTGGCATCCCAGTTCAACCAGGGTACCCGGGCGGCGGCTAAAATATTTGTGGCAGGCAAGCTGGCTGTATGATCCCTGTCCGCCAAGATAAGCCACTTTATGCGTATCGCTTAACGACTCCGGGTTCAGGCTTTTTTGTAACATCGCTTGTTGATTCAATACTGAATCTTCCAGGATAACCTGAAAAACATTATTGATATAAAAAGGGTCCAGGCCCAGTGATTTACCATAGTTGATGAGCTTTTCCAGTAGCGCGAGCTCGCGAGCTTCGTCTCGGATTGGTTTGTTATTGGTGATCTTATATTCCAATACGCTGTGGCTTAGTCTGCGGCGTTTTGCCAGCAGGATAAGCAGCTCAGAGTCAATTTCGTTGATGTCTTTACGCAGAGCATCCAAAGTATCTTGTGTCATAGGTCCTCACTCCCATTGTGCCAAAAAAAAGCCTCCCAGTGTGGGAGGCTTAGCTATCTGAACTTTTACACGCAAACAGTTAAGCCTCTTCACCTAAAGAAGCTAAAAAAGAAAAAATAGTCGCGTGTTATAGTCATAAATCTGTCTAAATTTTGGTGCTTAATTTAATTAACGCTATTATTAGCACAGATCATTTTAACTATACAAGTCCGAATTGAGACATATTTGGCAAAGTGTTTGGCGAGGCTCCCCATGATCTGGTATATTCTGCGCACTTATCCTGAAAAAACTATAAATAGCTAAAAGGTTTATCGTGGGCTATCGACGACCTGTGTCTCGCTTTGGTTTTAACTCGCTTAGTGTCAAACTTCCGGTGTTAACTGCCGCTGTTTGTTTGATTGCCGGGGCAATTGCTGCTGCTTTAATGTTGAAAACCGAAGAAAAGCAGCTTGTCTACGAAGAATTTCATGAGTTGAGGGTGCAAAGCGAACAAACCCAGATGCACTTCTCTGAGTTTCTCACACTAAAGAAAAAGTTGGCGCAGCAAGCCAACATGGTGGTGAGCAGGTCTTTGTTTTCGGAGCAACCCGGACAAACCTCATCTGAACAGCAGGTACAAATTAATCGAAACGATGAGCGTATTAATAGTATCGCCGCAAATGGTATTTCAGCGGCCTACTTGCCAGTAAAAAACCTGAACGAACAGACTCAGGCATTACTTACCGAATCAGAATTCGTCTGGAATTCTTTGTCCCCTTTGTTATTGCAGGACTTTTTTAATTTTTATCTCCATACCACAGATGACTTTGTGCGTATTTCACCGCCAAACTCGTTGCTGGTGGACGGCAAAGGGAGTAGTCATTTCAGTATTCATGGGTTGCCATTGTTGCGCGAAGAGCTTAACCCCACTCGCCAGGCATTGTGGTCTGGGATTCATTATGATGCAGTCTGGAGCAAATGGGTCGTTAGTGTACTCGTGCCATTGTATGTTGACGATGTTTATCAGGGGTTTACGGGCAGTGATCTGGAGCTCGATGTGTTGCTTAGACGGCTACCGAAATCCACCGAAGAATCAGCATACATTGTTTTTGATAAGCAGGGACGTGTGTTATCTGCACCCAATATGGGGATTATTGCGCATAATAATCAACTGGCAGATAAAGGTTCCTTGCCCGCTGCCTTTCAGGAAATGATAGACAATACGTTGCGCGTTAACTTACCTAGTTTGCAAAGTGAATTCGGATATCAGCAGGAGTCTTATCTGGCGAACGTTGTGCACCTTACCGAGCTGGATTGGTATATCGGCTATTACAAGAAACGAGATTCGGCTTTGTTTGCATTGCATGACTTGAAGTGGAAGTTCTCAGGCTTGTTTATCATTTATGGGCTGTTTGTTTCTCTGTTACTGCATCAGGTGATCTATCACTTGATCCTCAGGCGCATTAATCAATCTGTGGATGCGTTGGTGTCGTTTGGTAAGGGTCAGCTGGACTATCCTGAACTGCCAGATGCTAATGATGAGCTGGGAATGTTGAACGCTTCGATCAATGATATGAGCGATGAAACCCGTAAATTGATCCATGGGCTAAATACCCGGGTGTCAGAAAGGGAGTCTGCGCAAAAACAAGCAAATCGGTTAGGTAAGGCTGTGGAATTCTCTGGCACCGGCGTGCTGATCACCAATGACAGATTCAAGATTGAATATGTCAATCCCAAAATGTTGGAAATGACCGGTTTTAACGAAGCGCATTTCACCGGTGCGCCCTTGCTCGGTATTGTCTCGAAAGAGATGGCGATCATTATCGATGACATAGACTTTGATCTGCGCAGTCGTAATTACTGGCGTGGTGATACACTGCTGCAAGGCATCTCTGATGAGCCGATCTGGGTGAGTTTGAGTATTTCCCCAATCAGAGAGGAGAATGGGAGAATTTCCAGCTATGTGGCGTCGGCTCAGGATATTTCCTTTGTAAAAGAGAGCCAGCGAAAAATGGAAGAGTTGGCTTATTTTGATACTCTGACCGGGCTGGCAAATCGCACTTTTTTCCGCATGCAGCTGCGTAAGTCGATGGCACTGGCAGAGCGCGGGCATTATGCCTTTGCACTGTTTTATTTTGATCTTGACGAATTTAAACGCATCAATGACACACTGGGCCACGATGCCGGAGACCGTTTGCTGGTCGAAGTGGCGGACAGGTTAAAACAAAGGCTGCGCGCAGAAGACACGATTGCACGCCTGGGCGGTGATGAATTCGCTGTTTTGCTCAGCGGGATTGAGAGCCGCGAAAATGCGATGGATGTCGCACATACCATTCAGCGAACATTGGCCAAACCAATCCGGCTTGGTAACAATGAAGTGATTGTCAGCGCCAGTATCGGCATTACACTGGCTCCTTTTGATAGTAAAGAAGAAGAACAGCTGCTGAAACACGCAGATTTGGCAATGTATGAGGCCAAAGCGAAAGGGCGCAATACCTTTCATTTTTACTCACAGGAACTGGATGCAGCGGCCAACGAGCGTTTGTACATTGAAAACGAGCTGCGCCAGGCCATCAAGGAAGGACAGTTCAGTCTGCGCTACCAACCTCAGATTGACAGCATTACGGAGCAAGTGGTCGGCTACGAAGCCCTGGTGCGCTGGTATCATCCTGAAAAAGGGTTTATTGCACCGACAAAGTTCATACCTATTGCTGAAGCAACCGGCATGATTGTAGAGCTTGGTGCCTGGGTATTGCGTGAAGCTTGCCAGTTTTCAGCCAGACTACGCCGCAGTGGGCGTACCGCAGATATTTCAATCAACCTGTCAGCTCGTCAGTTTAAAGATGCTGAGCTGATTGACAATATTGCAATGACATTAAAAGAGACAGGGCTATCACCTCAAATGCTACATTTGGAGCTGACAGAGAGTATGTTAATGGGAGATGTTGAAGCCGCCATTGAGCAATTGTTGGAAATGAAAAAGCTCGGTGTGTCTTTGTCCATTGATGATTTTGGCACGGGCTATTCGTCACTGAGTTATTTGAAACGCTTTCCGGTCGATGTACTCAAAGTAGATCGGTCTTTCGTTAAGGACATCCCTGAGGATTCTAATGATATGGAAATCACCGCGGCTATCATCGCGATGGCACAAAAACTCAGTATGAAGGTGATTGCAGAAGGAGTAGAGACTCAGGAACAAGTGGCCTTCTTACAAAGAAATAACTGTTTTATTGTACAAGGCTACTATTACAGCGCGCCTTTGACTGAGCATGAAATTTTGATGCAAAGTCAGCACCCGGATATTGGCCAGGGAAAACAGGCGCATTAGTCTGGCGTGCGAAGCCAGCCCGTGTCAGACTTCGCACGATATACAGGCTAGCCGCCAGCTATTTTAACCTTAAAGCCCTGTGCTTCCAGCAAGGCTTTCAGCTTGTTGCGATCATCGCCCTGGATCTCAATGATGTTGTCTTTGAGTGCGCCGCCCTGGCCCATTTTACTTTTCAGGGTTTTTGCCAGTTTCTTCAGATCATGTTCTGTCGGGTCGATACCCACGACCAGCATGACGCCTTTTCCTTTGCGGCCTTTTGTCTGTCGCTCTATTCGTACAGCGCCATCTTTAAATAATTTCACTTCTGGTTCTGGCTGGCTTTCGGTATGTTTGATCCGGCCAGACTCGGTGGAGTACACCAAACGACTTTCTGACATTTTGCCTCTCCTGTATAAATCTTAATACCCTTATGGTAACAAAAAGCGGTTTGAAGCGAGATAATTTTTTGGCTAATTTCACTTATCGGTTTATATTTAAAACAACATCATGGATACTAAAATTTAACCAAAGTAGGAGCTTGCGATGAGCCTGAGCAAAAATGCTTCAGCGGACGGAAAAACTCTAACGATTCAGATCAAAGGGAAATTTGATTTCAACTTGGTCCAGTCTTTTCGTCAGGCCTATGCCGACGTAGGTAACCAAACGGAGAAAGTGGTTGTTGATCTTCGCGACACTGACTACATGGATAGCTCCGCATTAGGTATGTTGCTCAACATGAAGAAGACCCTGGGTGATTCGGTATCTAGTATACAGATCAGTAATTGCAGACCTCAGCTGAAGAAGATCTTACAAATTTCACGCTTCGATAAAAAATTCGATATTGACTGATTCACGAGGGATTCGTGTATGTTAATTTTGGTTGTGGATGACCAGCCACTCAATTGTCGATTGCTGCAAACCATGCTTGAGCACCAACATTACGATGTGCTGGTGGCAAATAATGGTCAGGAAGCGTTGGACTTGCTCTATGAGCATGATGTGGATATCGTTTTGTTGGACGTAATGATGCCAGTAATGGACGGCTTCGAAACTGCGCCCAGGATTAAGGAACATGCGGGTGACGTATACTTGCCTGTGATTTTCATCACCGCGCTGGAAGATCACGCCAGCTTTGAGAAGTGCCTCCACGTTGGAGGAGATGACTTCATACATAAACCTTTCGACAGGATTGTGCTGTCAGCAAAAATCCGCGCACATGCCAGAACGAGAAAGCTCAGCAAAGAAGCCAACGAGCAAAAAAAGCAGCTAGAGTACCACTATAACCAAATCGAACGAGAACACGAAATTGTCGAGCATATTTTCCGTAATGCTTTATCTGGGCAGCAAGATTTTGCGGATTTATGTGACTATCACCTGTCACCTGCCTCAATGTTTAACGGAGATATGTTCCTGATGGCAAAAAGCCCGATTGGTGGCTTTTACTGCTTGTTAGGTGATTTTACCGGGCACGGTTTGGCTGCCGCAGTGGGGGCGTTGCCTGCATCTAAAATTTTTTACACTATGGTGCAAAAAGGGATGGCGGTGAATGACATTGCAGCAGAGCTCAATAGCTCACTGAATACACTGCTGCCCGGACATATGTTTTGCGCTGCAGCCATTATAGAGATTAGCAGTTCCGGGAGAAACCTGTCTGCCTGGTTAGGTGGATTCCCCGATATCTATTTGATAGATGGGCAGGGGCAAATACTTAAAACCATTGAGTCTCAGCACATGTCCCTTGGGATCCTCGATGAGGATGAATTCGAGCGCAACACGCTGCACTTTGAAGTGGATGTGGGCACCCGTATTGTGATGGCAACGGATGGTATTATTGAAA
Organism: Pseudoalteromonas rubra; assembly: GCF_001482385.1. Lineage (NCBI taxonomy): Bacteria > Pseudomonadati > Pseudomonadota > Gammaproteobacteria > Alteromonadales > Pseudoalteromonadaceae > Pseudoalteromonas > Pseudoalteromonas rubra. The sequence goes on along the minus strand of NZ_CP013611.1, from coordinate 1,378,494 downwards.
GTGAAGCCCCTGACGGTGAATTGTTTGGTGAGCAGCGCCTGATCGATGTATTGAGTTGCACAGTAGATGTCTCGACGAAGGATATTATCCAGCAAGTGCGCGAATACAGCGGACACAAAGAGCAGCAGGATGATTTGAGCATCGCAATTATCAACTGTCTGCCTGATACTTCCACTGAAACCTTGCCTCCCGAGTATTCAACTTTGCCATTTAACATTAGCATTTCACTGAATGCGCAACAGATGCGATATACCGATCCGGTGCTGGAGCTGGTTGATATCTTGTCGCAGGTCGAAGGTTTACACGCGCACAGGTCAAATGTTTTCTTATTACTTTCTGAGGCATACAATAATTCGCTGGACCATGGTGTGTTGGGGTTGCAGTCGGATTTAAAAAGTCAGGACGATGGTTTTATTGAATATTATCAGCAAAGGGCACGTGCGTTGGAAAGCCTCAAGGATGCGCTGATCATCATCAATGTGCGTTTTTGCCCGGATGAGTTCTGTCTTGTTTTTAATATCTGTGATTCGGGAAATGGCTTTGATCACAGTTCAACCGCACTACATCAATCACAGCAGGAACATGGCAGGGGCGTTGAGTTACTCTCTGAAATTGCAAAAAGCGTGACGTACAATCAGGTGGGTAACGAGGTTGAGCTGGTATATTCGCTTCGATAACACGACTTTGTTTCTGTTGCCACTCTTGCTGAAAATAAAAAATTATAATATCACGCTGGCATACCTAATTCGTCCATGTTAAATTTGATGGATATTTAGATGTTTGGATGGCCAAATGATTTCTACCTATCTTTCTCATTGTAATTTATCTATTAGCGAAGCCGTAGTGGCGGGTCAGCTCGCTGAGTTGGATGCGTATCTTGATACCCATAGCCTCAGTGCCACATGGTCATACCAAATTCCAGAGCTGGGTGAGGGGGGCAGTTGCAGTCTGTTCGGCAATCTACAGGAAGCGCCTTTCTTACTGACGGACTTTGTTACTTGTAACAGTGAGAGTGAGCAGCAGTTGTCGCGTTTACAAACAATTGCTGAATATGTCAAAACTGCCACGAAGATTGACTGGTTTGGTATTTACCAGGCGCGTCCGGCCGAAGGTATACAGCAGTTGCTGAAGCTGGCTTATTATGGTGCGCCTAGTCGTCCTCTATTTCCGATTACCGAGGCGTTTGCCGCTACATCAAACAATATTCAAACGTATTTGTCTGAGCAGGCACGTGTGATCAATAACATCCCTGATTATGTGGCTCAGGGGGGCGAATATTATACCTGTGATCCTAAAGTACAAGCTGAGGTGTGTTTGCCATTGTTAAATCAACAGGGTGAATGCCTGGGGATTATTGATGCAGAAGCTTTTGAGCAGGAGTGCTTTGATGAATACAAGCTGGCAGTTTTAGTTGCCGCTTGTATTCGTGCGATTGAGTATCTTCCAAGTTAAGCGGGCTCGTCTTCGCGGCAACTTATGTTAATATGAGCTCAGAGTTAACCCCATGACAAACGAGTTAGAAAACCTCGTTTACGTTAATTAGGAAAAGAGAGAACCATGTTTTCAGAACTAAAACCACTTCCGATGGATCCAATCCTGGGCCTAATGGCCGCCTATAAAAAAGATACTAACCCAAATAAGATTGACCTAGGGGTTGGGGTGTATAAAGACGAGCAGGGTCATACCCCGGTTCTGAAGGCGGTAAAAAAGGCTGAAGCGTTTCGTCTGGAAAATGAAACAACTAAATCTTACATCGGTTTAGCGGGTAACCTGGATTACTGCGACAAGATGGAAAAGCTGCTGCTGGGCAATGAACACCCGGCCTTACTGGCTAACCGCACCAGAACAGCTCAGGCGCCAGGTGGTACAGGTGCTTTACGTGTTGCAGCGGAATTTATTAAGCTTTGTAACACAGATGCTACTGTATGGGTTACTACACCAACTTGGGCGAACCACATCAGCTTATTTGAAGCAGCTGGTCTGAAAGTCAAAGAATACCCGTATTATGATTATGAGAATAAAGGCCTGCTGTTCGATGAAATGATCGAAACGCTGAAGCAAGTACCAAAAGGCGACATCGTGCTACTTCACGCATGTTGTCATAATCCAAGCGGTATGGATTTAAACGCAGAGCAATGGCAAATCGTTGCTGAGTTAGCGAAAGATGTGGGCTTTACACCACTTGTTGACATCGCTTATCAGGGTTTTGGCAGCGGCCTGGAAGAAGACGCTCAAGGCATGCGCTTGCTGGCTTCAACAGTCGACGAAATGCTGATCTGTTCTTCATGCTCTAAAAACTTTGGACTTTACCGTGAACGCATCGGCGCGTGCACATTCATTGCTAAGGATGCTGCAGTGGCTGATGTTGCTAACTCAGTGTTACTCAGCGTTGTACGTGGCATCTACTCAATGCCACCTGCACACGGTGCGGACATTGTGAACACGATTCTGGGTAGCGAGGAGCTGACTCAGGAGTGGCACCAAGAGCTGGCTGAAATGCGTGACCGCATTAATGGCCTGCGTAGCTTACTTAAAGACAATCTGAACGCCAGAGGTGCGGGACAGGACTTCTCTTTCATTGAAAGTCAGAATGGGATGTTCTCATTCCTGGGTATAAATAAGGCCCAAATCGACAGATTACGTGAGGAATACTCAATCTATATTGTGGGTTCCAGCCGTGTAAACGTGGCAGGTGTGAGCAAAGACAACATCGACTACTTTGCCGATGCAGTTGCGACTGTTCTGAAATAATACCAGTTCGCATAATTAAGTAGCCAATCTAGAGGTGAGTAAACCTCTCCAGTTGGTTATGTATTAATGCAGGTTGGTATAAGCTCGCTTATACTAAAAAAGCCAGCTCTTTCGAAAGAGCTGGCTTTTTTGTAGGTATGGTCAGAGACATTAGGCCTGTTTAATGGCCGTTACTTTATCGTCATCCCCTTTCTTGTTAGCGGGTTTTTCCTCAGTGTCTTTCTTTGTTGACACTTTTCCGCCTTTCAGGATGGCCATAAAATCGTCTTTTTGTTTGGCAATTTCCAGTGCGAGCGACTCAACTTGTTGCTCACTGAGTGGAACATCCACTTTTTCTAACATGCCTTCAAGCGCTTCTGCAACATCCAGCATTTTATCATAAGCATCAGCCTCTTTTTTGCTGGTAAATGTCATACGCTCTACTCCATTTCTTTCTACCACATACTTAACGATAACCGCCATGATCACTCTCCACGAACACTGTTTTTTTGTACAGTAACTTGTCTTGTCAAGAATTACAACTGATAAAGTGCTGTAATGTACCGATACAGAGGATCCTGGTGCAATTAATAAACACATTGAGCACCTATCCAATGTTAACTTTATCAATAAAAACAAATTGATATTGATAGTCTGTATGCTCTCCGTAGATAGTGTCAGGTTGCCAATAGCATAGTTTATAAAAATTAGCATAACAGAGTGAGATGAAAAATTAGCAACAGGAAATATAGACATAATTTTGACATATTTCTCCGTGTTTACTTTATTTTAACTGTGCATGCACATTGCAATGCATACTTTAAAACATGGACACTTTAATTGAGGGATCTCACGATGAATATCAAAACACTTTTAGCGACATTGGCGCTGTCCGCCGCGCTGCCAATTATGGCTCAACCAGAGCAAGCGCCTGCTACAACCCAGCAAGTTGCTGATGCTGTGGTGAATGTAAACCATGCCAGCGCAGAAGAGTTAACCCGTTTACCTGGTATTGGCATGAAAAAAGCGCAAGCGATTGTTCGCTCTCGCGAAGAAGCGGGAGACTTTCAGGATATGGATGCTTTACTGAGGGTAAACGGAATAGGTGTGAACATCCTTGCCAAACTTAAAGGCAAAGTAACATTTTAGCGTTGTTCCAGTTGAGTCTGGTCATCTCCAGGAGCAGCTTAGGCTGCTCTTTTTCTTATCTTTCCTGATTATTTAATTGCGCCTTGGTGATTTGTTGTTCGAGTTGTAATTTGAAATAATCTCGCTCTGACTCAGGGAGGTAGCGCAGATGCAGCTCATAAAAGCGCGCTGTTTGGTACAAGTGCAGCAGTGCGGCGTTGACAACTTTAAGAAATTGCCGGGTTTCGGGGGTATCAGAGCAGGCAATGTGGCCAAGAATAAAAGGCGGATTGTTTGCTATTTCGATGCTATGTACCTGCGAAAGTGTCAGCTTGCTTGCATAGCGTTGAATCGTTGTCGGGTAAGTCAAAATAAAGCTCACCCGGCCTCGCTCGAACATGGTGATGGTTGCTTTATAGCTGTCACCACCAGGGCGTCTGATTAACTGAATTTTATCAACCCTGGCCAGTTGTGCGTCCAGGTAATCGCCGTATGAGCGTTGTGCCTCCGTGAGTAAGGTGGTTCTGGGGTGTGCCTGGAGTAGGGCAATGAGATCGGTCAATTGTCCCTGTTCATTAAGAAAAGGGGCAAGTTTAATGTTCAATGGCAAAAAGTACAGCCTGTGGCTGGGGTAAAGGTGCACAGGCAAGCTGAATAAATACTGCTTTGCTCGCTGGCGTGTTTTTATCCGGTTTAGGGCGCAAAAGGGCAGGTTGCTTTGGAGCAGCTGATCGATGCGTGTGCCCGGAGCAAGCAGCAAAGGCGGGGGGGAAAAAGAAGGGGCTGTTTTTAAGATGTAATTCAGCACCAGGTTATTTGAGTCTGTTGAAATATCCAGAGGCTGTTGTGAAAACACCATCTCGATGTCTAGTGGGTCATCGCTAAGTAGCTGGACCTGAGCACTTGCTGAAAATGCAATCCAAGTATGTAAAACCACAATGCTTATGAGTAAAACAGACTGCGTGATTGTCATCATAGCGTACATCTTTAAAATTGGTAAGACAGGGAGACACCCCACTCTCTGGGTGGGGCCAGGTAATGCTCCGCAACCCCAAATACTTCGGTAAAGTCATTGCCGCCAATTAACACTCGTTTATCTGTGAGGTTGCGAACAAAGAGTGCAACTTCCATTTGGGCTGTGATGGCGTGAATGATACGTGCATTTAACAGAGCAAAACTGCCTTGCGCCCCAAGTTCTGTATTATAAACATCGTTATACGTTTTGCTGCGAAAGCCCCAGTTGAGTGACACTTTTAGCGGGGGCCGCTGTGCAATCGGCCAGTGGTAACGTAATCCAAATGCTGCGGTCCAGCGCGGGGAACGCATTACTGTACTGTCTGTTGTTACCTGCGTGGCTGTACCGACTGAATCAAACTGTGCATCTGTATACGACAGGTTACCGGAAAGGTGCCAGTCGTGTGCAGGTATGGCCTCAAAACTGGCTTCAATACCCCGAATACTGGTTTCCCCGACATTGTCGATAAAGATCTCAAGGCCGGCTTCTGTCGATTGACCGCCCCGCAGCTGCATGGCTTTGTGTTGCATATCAAAAGCCGCAACGCTGAGCTGAAGGGTATCTGACAGCAATTTAGTTTTATAGCCCAGCTCATAAGCTGTCAGGTATTCGGGGTCAAATGGCAGGGCTGAGGTAGGTGAATTCGGAATGCCGTTGAAACCACCTGATTTAAAGCCCCGTGATGCGCTCAGATAGACGAAGTGTTTGTCGCTGAAGTGATACTCCAACCCGCCTTGCGGAGAAAACACTCGCCAGCTTCGTTCAATGGGACCGCCGTTTTTTTGCCCCTGAGTTTGCAGCGTCCTGTCAATTAAAATGACCCCGGCATTGTCAGTGTCACTCTGAACCTGTTGCATCTTATCTTCAAATGTGAGCCGTCCACCAAGGTGAAAAGCCCAGTGACGTGTTAGTGCGTATTTGGCATGGGTATATATTGCGGTACTTTTAATATCCACTTCATTATCAAAACCACTGTCTATATCCAGACCAATATTGAGCGGGTTACCAGGGCCACCTATGCTGGTGGGGTTATTCAGTGGTGAGCCATCTAACGGGCCTGGTACATTTTCCAATGCCTGATATAGCCCACCAATAAAGACCAGATCGGTGAGGTGATTGATGTGTTCATCAAAGTGGAATAAGCCGACTAACCAACTGAGTTGCTCGTCCAGCGCACTGCCGCTGATATTAAGCTCCTGACTGAACTGAAACTGCCGCTGAAAATCCTGCGTATCACCAATGATCGCGGGGTTATTATCAAAATCACGGCCATAGGTTGCGTAAAACTCCCGATAAGCCGTCAATGACTTTACTTGCCACTGTTGTGGGGTTTGCCATGCGACAGAGAGTAAAGCCCCGGATTGATCCAGTGTGTTAAAGTTCGTGCCGAGCGAAGCACTCTGGTGTGATGAGCCGAAGATCTGCAATGGCGGATAAGGGTCAGCAACGCCACTTTGTGTGACTAAGTTGTTGTACAGCACCAGCAAGTCGGCCTGATCGTTCTTAGCCGCAAGGATAGAAGGCGCGGATCCTGAATTGATCCTGCGTTGATCCAGAGACAACTGTGCCGTTAAATTTGATGTCATCTGATAACGAAATTTGGCGGTGATCGCCCATTCATCTTGCCCGCCCTCAAACTCACCATTATCACGCCTGACAAAACCATCCCGGTTGAGGTGAGTGAATGTCAGGCGGCTACTGAGTGAGTCGCTAAGCCCAAGGTTAGTGCGCATACGAACATCTCGGCGTTCAAAAGCGCCCAGCGTGATTTCGCCATCTGCAAATGTATCTGCGACGGGGTCGTGCGTGTAGATTGTGACAGCGCCGCCGATGGTGTTTTTACCGAAAATAGCGCCCTGTGGGCCTCTCAGCACTTCTATCTGACGCACATCATACAGGTCAAAAATTCCTCCAGGGGAACGGGCATAGTAGACCCCATCAAGGTAGAGCCCCACACTGGGGTCGACTGTGGGCAGCGGGTCCACCTGACCAATGCCGCGAATGGTGATGTTGGCGCAGTGTGTACAGCCAGAATTTTCGCCAACTGTGGTGATATCTATATTGGGAATAAAGTACGCGGCTTCCAGCAAGGTATTGACGTTGCGTTCGCGCAGAAATTGTTCACGCATAACAGAAATAGAGACGGGGATAGCCAATGCATCCTCTTTGATTTTACGTGCTTCAACGGTGACTTCCATCAGCTCATCAATCGACAAAGCAAATACATCATTGTCATTGTCGGGCTGTGTGTCGGCCCAGGAAATTGAGCTAAATAGCACGCAACCTGCGCATAAGCGCGTGATGCAGGGGAGTCTATTGTTCATTCAGTACCTTATTGATGACAATTATTCCTACTCCCTGGAGAATAATGCGGCTCCAATGACCCCATTTATCGGATCGTTGCCATTGAGTATAGCAGCTAAATTGCGCCTCGCAGGACTGCTGCACAAACCCAACTACGCAGAAGAACACCAGCAGGGTGCTCAGCAAATCTCAATAATGTGATGGGGTGTGTCGAATGCATTATTTTGCACATCTGTATGTTTTTTGTGCTTTGATGGTCACGAAACAACAACTCAGAAGGAAGCTAAACTATGAAACTACAGTCAAAAACCAGCAAGCTAAGCGTCTGAATGAACAACATAAACAATTGGACCAGGCTAATACACCTCAGGTGGGAGGTGGATACACGACTAAGCCCTGGACGGTCTGGTGTGAAGAGTTGAGCAAAGGACCTGATTGCCGTGCTTAGCGCTGAAAACTGACGAGTAGTTAAGTGGTGCGGTGCACCACTTCTTTAGGAGTGTTTTTTACGAAATTCTGAGATCGCGTGGTGCATATGAGGCCGGGCGAACTGTATTTCTAGTGGTACGGTTAGCAAAGGGTATGCCAATCCACACACAAGTAGCACAGGTAGCAAAAGCCAGCCCTCTATAAACGCCAGCGCCATAAACAGTGGCGTCAGTAGCAAAAGTTTGGCTATATTAAGCAAAATCTTGTGCGATGCCGACAGCTGGGCCAGAGCCAGTGCTTTGATACGTTGTTTATCGCGCAGTGCAAAGTCATCTAATTCGGCAAGTTTACTGAGTCTGAAAATCATTTACTTCTCATCTTTTAGCAATAAATACAGCGGCGAAGGCGATAAAACAGAGGCTGTAAAGTGCGAATATGACTTCCATCCAGCCAGGCATCGACAGGCCTGCGAAAAACCAATCTATATTACCACAATCGCCAGTTGCCGCGAAGAAGGCCGGGAGCCATTCATGCAGCGGCATAAAGCTTGGAAAATTAGGCACAAAGTCACAGGTAAAAGCAAAAGGATCTGTGGTGGTTTGCATACTAATGTGCTCTTTTGCCAGTAACCAGCCCCAAATGGCCGATACGCCCCAACAGCTCATGGCAATAAGTCTTACAGGCAGGTTCGCTGGTGAAGCCAGTCCTATCAAGCCTGCAGCGACAATACCCAATGTGGCTGTGCGCTGATAAATACACATGATGCAGGGCTCAAGACCCATACCATACTGGAAATACAGGGCGATTGCTTCTAGTACAAAAGCAGAAAAAAACAATAGGCCCCAGGCAAGTCGGGTGCGAGAAAATTCAGCAAGTTTGTTTAACATAAGTGTTCCTTTTTTTGCCCATTATTATGGCTTTGTCACTGCATCCGGGCAACTGGTTTCAGACTAGTCGTGCAGTTTGACTGCTGAATGTAATAATAGTTTCAGGGACAGAGGTGTTTCAAAGGCTAAATGTGGTATCTTCTGTGCCATTAAATAGTAAAGGAAAAATGAGCAATGCAGTCTGTTGTACGAGTTGGTGTGGCCGTGGTGATTAAACGCCGAGGACAAATCTTACTGGGTGAACGCATTGGTGCGCATGGTGCCCATACCTGGGCGACGCCAGGCGGTCACCTTGAAGTTGGAGAGACGATAGAGCAGTGTGCGCGACGTGAAGTCCTGGAAGAGACCGGCCTTGAACTGACCCGGATCACACAATTGGATTATACCAATGATGTTTTTGAATCCGAAGGTAAGCACTACATCACCTTATTTGTGCTGGGAGAGTGCTTAGAGGGTGAAGCCCAGTTGCTGGAGCCTGATAAATGTCTGCAGTGGCGCTGGTTCTCATCCGATGCTTTGCCACAACCTTTGTTTTTATCTTTGCAAAATTTATTGGCTCAAAACCCCACTGGGCTGAGTTAACACGCTGAGGTGTAGGTGTCATTTCAAGATCTCATTTTGGCAAGTAGCGCGACAACCTGCTTGTTATTTGCGTTTTTATTGCTGTCTTTGGATCACAAACTACGTAAAAAAAGCCGTTATCTGCTGAGCTATTTTGCGTTAATTGGGCTGGTTCAGCTGCTGGATATTGCCAGCGATACCAGTGACACCTTACACCTTTTTATCGTGCCAATGGCACTGATGCTGGGTCCGTTTTTTTATTTATACGTGGGATCTCAGACCCTTCATCAGACTGTCAGTCAGCGACAGCGGTGTTTACTATTCTTGCCAACAGGCTTGTTTTTGTTGCACATTGTGCTGGTCAAGACGTCAGTGCTCACAGTGCCGTTAATGGCGCATAAAACAGCCCTTATGTTACTGGCACCAGCTGAGCTAGTCTATGTCATTGCCGCCTGTCTCAGGTTAAAACAAACATCTCATTTGCTCAGCGAGACATCAGGCGCCTCTGAGCCAGTCAAACTGCGCTGGCTTCACTCGTTGTGTTATCTCAATATGCTGATCTTGGTGTTTGAAATTATTTATCATATTTCACATTCAGCCGGAGCGTTATCAGTGGCGCATAGCAGAATGTTCATCAATATAGCGTTGCAGTTGTTTTTACTGCTGATAGCCTGGCAGGTGATCCGTTCACCTGAGGTGATCTATACCGAGCAGCAATGTCTGGCAGTGCGCAAAAAGTACCAAAAGTCGGGTTTGACGCCTGCGCTGTCAGCCTATTATGGGCGCAAACTGGATACCCTGATGAATGATGAGCAACTGTTTCTGGACAGTGAACTTACCTTAGGCACATTGGCAGAGCGAGTCGGGCTTAATCCACATAATTTATCGCAGCTATTAAATGAACATGTTGGTACTGGCTACCATGACTATGTCAATGGCTTCCGTGTCCGACAGGCGGCTGAACTGCTCACAACCACAGATTATTCGGTGGAAGAGATTGCTTTTCGCGCGGGGTTTGGTACCCGCGCTTCATTTTATGCAGCATTCAAAAAGCACCGTCAGCTTACTCCTGCACAGTGGCGTACTCAGTCTCAACGACCTGACAGGTTACGCCAGAGTAATTCAACGGGTCCAGAAGAATAGCGTTCTAGCCATCGTTTTGAGCCATATAACTGGATAGCCCAGACGACCATGATAGTGATGATAGCACCCGATACCTGGGTATTGGCATAGAAACCGAGTCGATAAAACCAGAACGTACAGAGCAGGCTTTGTAGTAAATAATTGCTCAGTGCCATGCGGCCAACCAGACCCAAATAATCCCGGCAGTGCTTCAGCCATGCTCGCTTACTGATATAGGCCAGTAGAGCCATATAGCCGCATGCAGTAAGTACAGAACCCCAGTAGTTCCAGAGTGTATTTTTGAAAAAGTACTCCGGGAATTGCCAGTGTTGGTGCTGGTTAAGCCACAGCCCGGTGAAAGATAAAATCATGCCAGCAGGGGTCGCAAGCAGCGCCACATTGCGATAGCTGCGACAAGACAAGTGACCCGATATAAACCTGAATCGATAGAGCGCAAGGCCAATTAGCATCAAACCCGATACCCGAAAGACTCCCCACGCAGGAAAAGTTGAGAGATGAAACTCGGCGGCCAGGTGCGTACGCATGCTGACTTGCTCTAACCAACCGGAAGTGAAAGCGTCCAGTTCGGCCTGATTGACGAGTACGGAATGGGCAAAGTGTTGTGCAACGACTTCGGACAAAACCGGGTCTGGCAGGTGTTTGAGTGCATTGAAAGTCATCAGGCTGTTGGTGCTGCCAGCAGCCAGTATCAGCAATCCAAAGAGCAGCGTGAACAAAGCAGGCACACGGATAAATAATAAGGGAAGCAGACCACACAGAGCATAATAGACCAGAATGTCACCATGCCAGATCAGGTAGGCATGGATCAGACCAATGAGCAGCAGAATGGCTAACCGTCTCAGGTAATAGCCATAGGGCGACTTGCCCATAGTCAGTTGTTTATCGCAAATAAGGGCTGTACTGGCCCCAAACAGCATGGAAAAGATAGCCATAAATTTTTGATCAGCGAAAAGATACTGTATCTGCCACCACAGATGCCCACTGATAGATTGGTCTGTGTGTGCCAGGGGAGAGAAATAGGCGGCATAGGGCTCAGAGAAAAGACGAATATTCATTAACAGAATACCGAGGACGGCGGTGCCTCTGATAACGTCGAGTAAAGTTTGTCTGGGTTGGTTCATTGTAATGCTCAGCTAAATTTAAATCATGCCGAACGCTAACATGTTCAGATCGTCGGCTTGCTAAATCTGGCCGGAATTGACATCAATGCACACTGAAAATATGCGAGTGAAACATTTAACTGTCTGATATTGTTATTTATAAAACCTGATTGGACACAGTATTTAAAAAAGTGGTTAAAGTTTACTTTTTTGTGGCTTTAGGCGCTTTCCGGCCAGTTTCATGAGTCGCTGAAAAGTCGGACAGGCCAGATGATTAGGCGCCGGGCAATGTGCCGCATGATGGAGGCCGTCTCGAATGGCTTGCATAGAGGCTATTTGCTTATCCAGTTCCGCGGTTTTTTGGCGCAGCAGGGCGCGGTCTATGTCTACCCCCTTGGGCAGCAGCATCTGGCCGATTTCATCCAGAGATAAACCGACAAAACGGCCCAGGTTTATGAGTGCGAGCTTCTCCAGCACGGTGGCGTCGTAATAGCGACGTAGCCCGTGTCGACCAGCGCTGTGGATCAGGCCTTTTTGTTCGTAATACCTGAGTGTGGAAGGTTTCAGCCCGGAGGCTTTGGCGACATCAGCAATATCCATGTGTTCCTCTTTGATATGAAATCGCAGGCAAAGTGTGCCTATCAGTGCTTGACCTAAAGTCGACTTTAAGTTGTAGCATGGTTTATATCACTTGACGAGAGGAGACTATGATGAATTTTGATCCTATGTGGGATGTTCGTTTTGCTGCATCCGATTATGCTTATGGCACAGAGCCGAATGATTTTTTAAAGGCAAAAGTAAAGCAGCTTAAAGGCAAACGTGTATTGAGTCTGGCGGAAGGAGAAGGACGTAACGCGGTGTATCTGGCTAAGCAGGGTTTTGAGGTAACGGCTGTCGATGCCTCCATTAAAGGGATAGAGAAAGCACGGCTGTTGGCCGAGGCGATGAATGTGCGGGTCAGGTTTATTCAAGCTGATTTGGCTGAGTTTGAACTGGGCATAGAGCAATGGGATAGTATTGTGTCGATATTTGCACCGTTTGCAAAGCCTGTGCGTGCGCAATTACACCAGCGAGTGGTAAAGGCGCTTAAACCCAATGGGGTGTTTTTAACAGAGGCCTATTCACCTGAACAGATCCTGTTAGGGACGGGAGGTGGAAGTGATGTGGAAACCATGTTGAGTGCAACCCAGTTGGCTGAAGAATTACCGGGGCTGGACTGGACACACCTTGAACAATTGGAACGCCCGGTTGTAGAGGGTCAATACCATACAGGGCTGGCTGCTGTGGTTCAGGGGATCGGCGTTAAACCTTAATGTTCCGGTAAAAAAGTATGGCGACTTGGCCTGGTGTGTTCCTTTATTCGTGCTTTTCCTTCATGATGTTATCTGAGCTCGCACAGTGGCACAGATATGCCTTGTTAGTTCTAAATCATCTGGTACAATCAGTGGATTATTGAGTTGCAGAAGCCTGTCGGTGTGCTACGTACAGAAGCACAGGCTTGTCGACGTACTTTATGTTGTCAAAAGTGGTGTTAAATGAGAATCTTTAAAGCCAAGAGCCCAGCAGGTTTTGCTGAGGAGTATATTGTCGAGTCAATTTGGAATGGCGAATTTCCTCCCGGCTCCATTTTACCAGCCGAGCGTGAGCTGTCGGAGCTTATTGGTGTTACTCGCACCACCTTGCGTGAAGTATTACAGCGCTTGGCGCGTGATGGCTGGCTGACTATTCAACATGGTAAGCCAACGCGGGTAAACAATTTCTGGGAAACGTCAGGTCTGAATATTCTCGAGACGCTGGCACGGCTGGACGAGGACAAAGTCCCTGAACTGACTGATCAGCTGCTGTCTGCTCGCACCAATATTAGCGCTATCTATACGCGTGCAGCGATTAAGTTCAATCCTCAATCTGTGGTCGACATTTTGTCTAAGCATGCGGAAGTTGCAGATACGGCAGAAGCGTTTGCTGAGTACGACTACCGAGTTCATCATCAGCTGGCCAGTGCCGGCAACAATAAAATTTATGTGCTAATCCTTAACGGATTCAAAGGGCTCTATTCAAAAATTGGCTGTCATTACTTCTCAGATCCGCGTACCCGCGAACTTGCTCGCGAGTTTTATGCTGATTTGACAGCGCTGGCAGAAAAAGGTGAGCACGACGGTGCCATTGCACTGATGCGTAAATACGGTCACCGCTCCGGTGAGATTTGGCAGCAGCTACGTGGTGATATGCCTGACGACATCATGGATTAAGGGTTAACCGACCCGCATGAAAAAGCACCTCAGGGTGCTTTTTTTGTACCCGAAAATTGTTGTGAGGGTGGTTAATCACTGTGCCATCAATTTATTAGATGACTGCTATCGGATAATTCGATTGTATCCTTTAGAAGGAACAGCATAAACTGAGCGCCAAATAATACCAATTGGTATAAGGGTTGTTTTTTTATAAAACGCCTCAATAATAAGTGACAATTCACAGTGATACAGAAACACATTGCCTTATTGGCCGTGTCACTCTGTGTGAGTGTGGAACTTTGGAACTCAAACTAACTATTTGGAGATAACAATGGGTGTATTAGTAGGCCGCAAGGCACCTGACTTTACAGCAGCAGCAGTTTTAGGTAACGGTGAAATCGTAGATGGTTACAATCTACATGAGCGTATTAAAGGTAAAAAAGCGGTTATTTTCTTTTACCCACTAGACTTCACTTTCGTTTGTCCTTCAGAGCTAATCGCATTTGACAAGCGTTACGAAGAATTCCAAAAGCGTGGTGTTGAAGTGATCGGTGTATCTATCGATTCTCAGTTCTCTCACAACGCATGGCGTAACACCCCAGTAAACGAAGGCGGTATTGGTCCGGTTAAGTATGACCTGGTTGCTGACGTGAAGCACGAAATCTGTCAGGCATATGACGTTGAGCACCCAGAAGCTGGCGTTGCTTTCCGTGGTTCATTCCTGATCGACTCAGAAGGTAATGTACGTCACCAGGTAGTAAACGATCTGCCTCTGGGCCGTAACATCGACGAAATGCTGCGCATGGTTGACGCGCTGGCGTTCCACGAAGAGCACGGTGAAGTATGTCCAGCTGGCTGGACTGAAGGCAAAAAAGGTATGGATGCAAGCCCTGAAGGTGTTGCTAAGTTCCTATCTGAAAACGAAGGCGACCTGTAAGCTCGACTTTGTTGTTCTGAGAAAAACCCGCTTTGTGCGGGTTTTTTTATACCCCGATTTTGCCTTGTCATGATGCACGCCCTATCGACCACTTATGATTGAGACGTTTGATTAACTCTACCGAACCATACGCCAGCATTAAACTGATAACTGGCGTGACCAGCAGGCTAAAAAGTGTCATTTCATTCAGCATCTTACTGTTCCTTGCCTGATGTTTGTTGTGCTTCTTCTTGCTCTGGCGTGAATGACTTAATCAATGCAGCTTTGGTGCTTTCTTTCAGTTCTACCAGATTTGCTTTGATGGTCTGGCTGATGTGAGACTTCATTTCAGTGAGTATTTCCTGAGTTGCAGAAGTAGTCCCGCTATTGATAGCTGACATTGCGCTGACGCTGGCAACGGTTGTGGCATTGACGCTGGCTGTCACGCTGGTATTGCCCGCTGCGATAGCGCTGGTGCTCAGACCAAATGTCAGGATAAGGATGCTAAGTTGGGTTGCAGTTTTCATTGTCTGGTTCCTTTTGCGTTAGTTTCGATGACTTTATTGTGTTAGTCGTTCTAACTATTACAAAGGTTGTGCCAGTTTAAAGAAAATTTATAAGTATATGAATTGTATTGATTTTTAAGTTTGTGATATCGCTGGTCAAAATCTAGGTTGAGTCTTTTGACCAGTCTGGATGGTGGTTTTAACCAATAAATGGTTAACTTTGCTCAAGTAGCTGATAGATCAATTGTTTCACTACCTGAGGTTCGAATGGCTTATCACATAAAGCGTTCACGCCAGATTGCGCAATATTAGCCAGATGCGTTTCATTGGCCTCAGAGGACACCATGAGGATTGGCACGTGATTATGCTCATTGGAGTTTCGAATGGCTTCAGCCAGCTCCTGGCCGTTTACTTCAGGCATATTGAAGTCGGTAATGATCAAATCAAACATGTGCTCTTCTAAGATTGTGAGCGCTTCAGCCCCATGCTCCGCTTCACTGATCCGAGTTGCGCCCAGGTTGTTCAGCACCCGGCGGATGTGATTGCGTGCCAGGCGTGAATCGTCTACGACCAGGATCCGCAGCTCCTGGATATCATACAAGTCCAGCTCAAGCTCTTCCGGAGAGAGTATATCCAGTGTCGCGTTGATGGCTTTGCCCAGGTGCGTTTTGTTGAAAGGTTTCGGCAGAATGGCAACCACACCAGATTGCTTGAACGCTTCCAGCTGTACTCTGCGTGTCTCACTGGATACCAGCATAAAAGGCAGCTGGTGATCAGCCAGCTCGGTATGGATGTGCTGCAATAAGGTGAGTGCTTCACCGTCAGGCAGATACAGTGCACTGATCACCAGATCAGGCTTGCTGTTATTCAGGCTCTCGATGGCAGCAGCAAGTGTGTCCACGCTCTCGATATTGCGGATCCCTTCTTCCTGAAGTTCGTTGCTGATGATCCGTCTTTGTGTCTGGGACGGCTCCAGAAGTAGGATGCTCAGATCTGAGCTTAAAAGTTCATTCATGGTATGACAGAAAATGTTGAAAATAAATAGTCAGATTACCTAGCAATATAACGTATTTGCAACCGTGTCGCTAGCTTGGTGAGCAGAGTGTTAAAAGGTCTTACACGAAAATAGGATGGGAGAGGCGATAGGCAAAGTCGGGTGTTTGTCTATTGGGTAAATCAGGATGGCGCGACAGGGCGATGCGACTTTGACTGCACACGCCCGGCTTATCATTAGCGGCGAAATTCCATATTTTGTGGCAAATCGACCAGGATCAGGACGGCTCCTTTG
The DNA here is from genome assembly GCF_001482385.1 of Pseudoalteromonas rubra. Lineage (NCBI taxonomy): Bacteria > Pseudomonadati > Pseudomonadota > Gammaproteobacteria > Alteromonadales > Pseudoalteromonadaceae > Pseudoalteromonas > Pseudoalteromonas rubra. The sequence goes on along the minus strand of NZ_CP013611.1, from coordinate 1,362,256 downwards.
CCACCATATTCTAATGGGGCCTGGTGGATTGCTAATATATCTGGGTGTTGCACTAAATATTGCGGCACTTTGTGCTTTAACACGCGCTCACCAATGCCATGTACAACGCAGGCACAAGCGACATGCTGTTTTTTGCAGGCGTGGATCAACGCAGCCAGCTCATCTTTGGCCGTTTCTTTGTTCATACCATGCATATCGAGGATCAGCTCAGGCGCGTAATCACCGCGGCGCAGTTGCTTGGCGAGATACTTGTCCGCACCCGGGCGAACATAATTGACGGTGCCATGAGTGTCTATATCCGGAACATATTCGTCTGAAAAATAGAACTCTGCCTGATGCTGCTTTTTTTGTTCGGCGATCACTTCACCCTTAAAGCGCGTCTGACGTCTGGCTTGTTGCACGGTATCTTGTTTGAACTGACTGGTGCCCGATATTGCCTCGCGGAACAAGGCGAAATCATCAGCTGGCAGTTGTGAGTTTGGTTTATCTGTGTTCATAGCGCCATTTTAAAGAAAAAAAGCGTAAAAACCTAGCGTAAAAACCGTTACAATGCCGCCATGCATTTAGTAGTGAGAGCAACTCATGAGCGACTCTGTTATTTCTCAGGCGATGGCTGAAGAAGCCTATCAGGATTTAGTCACCATACAGGATTGGTTACGCTGGACTGCGAGTCAGTTTGCGGGCAATGGTGTATTTTTTGGTCATGGCACCGATAACCCATGGGATGAGGCGGTCAGCCTGGTTCTGCCATTGCTTAACTTGCCCGTTGATGCGCCGAAAGAGTTAATCAGTGCGCGTCTGACACACAGCGAGAAAGTCCGGCTGGTAGAGTACCTTAGATTGCGCATCGATGAGCGTATTCCGGTTGCTTACCTGACTAATCAGGCCTGGTTTGCGGGGCTGCCGTTTTATGTGGATGAGCGTGTGTTAGTGCCCCGTTCGCCTTTTGCTGAGCTGATCGAAACGCAGTTCACGCCCTGGTTAAAGTCACCGGAAAAAGTAACGCGTATATTAGACATGTGTACGGGCTCGGGGTGTATTGCAATCGCACTGGCCAAAGCTTTTGAACAGGCTCAGGTGGATGCGGTTGATATTTCTTTCGATGCCCTGGCGGTGGCCGAAATGAACATTCATGACCATCAGGCACAGGAGCAGGTGTTTGCGATTCAGTCCGATGTGTTCAGCGGTGTACCTGGGCAGCAATATGATTTGATCGTCGCAAACCCACCTTATGTTGATGCGGAAGATATGGCGGATCTCCCGGAGGAGTTCCACCATGAACCAGAACTCGGCCTGGCCTCAGGTGAAGATGGTCTGGATGTTACCCGGACTTTATTGCAAGAGGCTGCCGGACACCTTACAGATGAGGGCTTGTTATTTGTCGAGGTGGGTAATTCTATGGTACATATGGAAGCGCTTTATCCAGGCGCGCCATTTACCTGGCTGGAATTTGAACGCGGCGGACTGGGCGTGTTTGTGATCAGTAAAAAACAGTTACTGGATTACTTTAACGACTAAGCGTTTTCCTGCAGGCAGGGAAGCGCGATGGTGTTTTTTTGGAATGAGGAAAATCAATGGCAGGCAACAGCATAGGCCAACTATTTAAGGTAACGACTTTTGGTGAAAGCCATGGTCTCGCACTGGGCGGTGTGGTAGATGGCGTCCCGGCGGGGCTTGAATTGGACGAAGCGGATCTTCAGGTTGATCTGGACAGGCGCAAACCCGGACAAAGCCGCTATACGACTCAGCGCCGCGAGGGGGATGAAATTAAAATCCTCTCTGGGGTGTTCGAGGGGAAAACGACTGGCACCAGTATTGGTTTGTTAATCGAGAATACCGATCAGCGTTCCAAAGACTACAGCAAAATCAAAGATGTTTTCCGCCCAGGTCACGGTGATTACAGTTATTGGCACAAATACGGACACCGCGACTATCGCGGTGGCGGACGCTCGTCAGCCAGAGAAACGGCCATTCGTGTTGCGGCTGGTGGCATTGCTAAAAAATACCTTAAGCAGGTGCATGGTGTTGAGATCCATGCCTGTCTGTCTCAACTTGGGCCTATTAAAGCTGAGCAGTTTGACTGGCAACAGGTTGAGCAGAACCCCTTTTTCTTTCCCGATGTAGCCAAACTGGACGCACTGGACGAATATATGCGGGATCTGAAAAAGCAAGGTGATTCGGTTGGCGCCAAAGTCAAAGTGGTGGCAAAAGGGGTTCCGGTTGGCTTAGGCGAGCCGGTATTCGACAGATTGGATGCTGAACTGGCGCACTCTCTGATGAGTATCAATGCCGTAAAAGGCGTTGAGATTGGTGACGGTTTTGAGGTGGTTGAGCAAAAAGGTTCAGAGCACCGCGACGAGCTAACACCAGACGGGTTTACCAGTAATCATGCTGGTGGCGTACTGGCAGGTATTTCGACAGGCCAGGATATCATTGCTTCCATCGCACTTAAACCGACTTCCAGTATTACTATCCCGGGTCAGAGTATCAATACGCAAAATGAGTCGGTAGAGATGATCACCAAAGGGCGTCATGATCCGTGTGTCGGGATCCGGGCTATACCGATTGCAGAAGCGATGATGGCAATCACCTTGATGGACCATTTGCTCAGACAACGTGGTCAGAATCCACATGTTGAGTTATCCCACGGTCCTATTCCTGCGCAACGCACTTAACGGCGGCTAGGAGAAAAAAAAAGCCAGCGCTGTGTCGCTGGCTTTTTTGTGAGTTATACCGATTTGCTTAATTAAGTGTTCTATTTTGAGGCGAGAAAACATGCTCGAAGACTAGGCAAAAAATTGTGAACCTATGTCTAAGGTATAAGGTTCTAAATGAGAAACTTTTAACGTCGTTAGCGTCATATTTGCTCCTTCAAATTGAACAGGTATTAAGTGAAATTGGTTCTAGCTTACCGCTTCAAGAAAACGGCGTTCTACTTCTTGCCAGTTAACCACTTTGTAAAATGCCTCTATATACTCAGGTCTGCGGTTTTGATACTTGAGGTAGTATGCGTGCTCCCACACATCGAGCCCTAACACAGGGGTCAGGCCGTCCATAAATGGACTGTCCTGATTGAGTGAGCTGGTGACCTGCAGACGCTTTTGATCATCCACGACCAGCCAGGCCCAGCCGCTTCCAAAACGACTTACCGCAGCCTGGGTAAATTGCGTTTTAAATGTGTCGTAATCGCCAAAGTGCTTATCAATGGCTGCGGAAAGTTCTCCCTGATGCAGTTGCCCGCCTTGTGGCGACATGACTTCCCAGAATAAAGAGTGATTGTTGTGGCCACCGACGTGATCGCGCACAGCACCACGCAATGCCTCAGGGAGATCATGGATATTGTTTAGCAACTCTATGGTGGATTGACCTTCAAACTCGCTGCCTTCAAGCGCAGCATTGGCTTTGTTGACATAAGTCTGGTGATGCAGGGTGTGATGGATCTCCATGGTTTTGCTGTCAATATGCGGCTCTAACGCATCATAAGCATAAGGTAACGCGGGCAGTGTAAATGCCATACTTCTCTCCTTTAAATTAATGATAATGGTGTGCTGATTGGGGAGTATTGAGTGCCTGAGTGGCCCAACTGACTAGATTTTCATGGGCTTTATGGGCGGTAATAAAGTGCATTAACTCAGTTCGTGTTCGCATACAATGGCGCATGGCAATCAAGCTAACTTGTGGGTTGGCATGGTCGCATAGCCGGATCATACTTTGATGGACGTCAATGAGCTGCTCACACGCTTTGTGCGGTAAACCCAGCGCCTGGTAGCAATCAGCCAGGTTATGTGAGGCGACAATTAGCGCCGGGCAACAATGCATCAGTGCATCTTCCTGGAGCTGCGGATCATACTGATGAGTAAAGTGGGCAATTAAATTGCTCACCAGATACAGTGCGCTCTGGTAGTGGTCTCTTGCGCTATAGAATGATTGATTTTCAAAAGCACCGTTCCCAGCGGTGATGGCTTTTTGCCAGGGGGCTAGCGCATGCTCTAACGGCTCTGCCGCGCTATTCGACGTTGAATTAGTTTGCAGCATAAGGACTCCTCGTCAAGGGTTACCGGATTTGAACCACTCAATTGTTACAGTTTCAATATGAAAACATAAATAGAAATGATTGTCATTTATATTTGGTATTAAATGAATGTGTACTGCATATTATTGGGTATCAGAAAGCGTGCGAGGTAAGAAATGAGGGGCTATGGCGGTGACAGAACGGAAAATTAGCGCGTGGAAGACACGCGCTTACTCATTAAGCTTTTAATGCCAGTACAGCATCAATATCGGCAGCATTGTGGCGCTCTCTCAATTGCTCCCATGGCTCACCGAAGGTACGGTTGACGATTCTGCCTCGTTGAACGGCAGGACGTGCATCCAGTTGTTTTGCCCAGCGTACAACATGCTCATATTGGTGAACTTGTAAAAACTCACCGGCGTCGTACATTCTGCCCAGTGCAAGGCTGCCATACCAGGGCCAGATGGCAATGTCGGCAATGGTGTATTGCTCACCGGCAACATAGGTATTATTTGCCAGGTGTTTATCCAGTACATCAAGCTGACGTTTTGCTTCCATGGCAAAGCGGTTGATGGGATATTCTTGCTTTTCATCTGCATAGGCATAGAAGTGGCCAAACCCGCCACCAACAAAGGGCGCTGAGCCTTGTGCCCAGAACAGCCAGTTAAAGGTGTTTATTCTGTCTGTGCCTGATGCGGGCAATAGCTGTTCAAATTTCTCAGCCAGGTAAACGAGGATGGAAGCAGATTCAAATACATTGATATCATTTTCGCAGCTTTTATCAACCAAAGCAGGAATTTTCGAGTTTGGGTTGACGCCTACAAAGCCTGAAGAAAACTGCATACCCTCACCAATGTGGATCATGTGTGCATCATATTCTGCCTCACTGATCCCAAGCGCCAGCAGCTCTTCCAGCATAATGGTGACCTTTTGTCCATTGGGTGTGCCCATTGAATAGAGTTGCAGTGGGTGTGCGCCCACGGGCAGTGCTTGTTCATGGCGGGCACCGGATTCCGGGCTATTGATATTGGCCCATTTGTTGTCGCTGTTGGGCTGGTGTGTCCACACTTTGGGTGGGGTATACGTGTTGTTACTCATAGCATCTCCTTTGAATAGGGTTAAATACATATACGGATACCACCTTAACGTTAATCAAGTGTTATTGCCAGTGTGTGTTTGGGGTGGTTGCACGCAGAGAATGTGAGAGGCAAGTCGTAAAGACCTGCCAAAAAAGTTTTAGATAGAGCGGGGTTAACGCAGGAACGGAAAATCAACGCTTTCATGTACTATTTCGAAAGACAATCGGTCGGCAAACTTCGCTTGTACAGCTTTAATTCTGTGAATTCCCGGTTGCTGCTGGGGCCCTCCGCCGATCACAACTTCAATAGACTGGCCAGATAATAAGTCGAAGAGTTGATCTTTTGCTTCCTGACCCAAATCTCTTCCTTGATAAACAAATTCTCCATTGGGAATAGCCTCATCTAATGAGAAAAATTGTTTATCAAAGGTGTCTGCTTTGGTTTCAATCAGGTTGTCGATAGAGGCGCGCAGTTTGCTCTCAACCTTGTTTTCTACGTAATTACTAAGAACCGGAATACTAAGCCCAAGAAAGCTCAGTTTGGCATCAATGTGAATATTTTGAGGGGAGACATTTAAGTTATCTGCTCTGCCAGTGGCTAGGTTATAGTCAGCGGTTGCATCAATTCGGCCTATGGTTAGTCTGAGCTTACCTTTGACTATCCAGCCTGGGATGCCTTTCACTCTGACTTCCCCTGAGCTGTTTAGTCCGAAGCCCCCTGCATATGCAGTTACTCTGCCATTGCTTGAGGGAGATATTTTAACACGCAGATCTCCGGTGATGTCTGCGTCTAGCTTACCTACTTTGTAACTACTTTTGATTCCTGCTCTGATTGAATCAAAAGCCGCTTGTTTTGCGTCATTAATAAGAGCATCCTTTCTTTCATAAACTTTGTTGAGTACCGAGCGTGTATTTCCTAATGGTACTGCTTTACAGATTTCTAAGTCGTTTTTGTATTTAACTCTGACTGTATCGCGTTCAGCGTAGTCATAGAGGCCCGAGCCAAGCCATGACCAAGTGTCTGCATAAAAGTCGCAATCAGCGACATCAACCACTTTAGCTTGTGAAAGCGGAGCCAGCGATAACAACAGTGCGCCAGATAAGACCAAAGCTGAAATTTTAGTTTTCATTGATATTCCTTGTAAAAAGTTTACGGCTGTTAAATAACTAATTAGGAAATGCTATTAGACTGACTTCGACTTTATAGTCCTTCTGAGGTTTAAATAACGTCGAGAGTTTTACTAATACGTATCTAATTAGTAAACAATAATCTAACACTAACATGCAAGTGATATCAATTGTCATTATCATTAAGTTTCTGGTGCTTTTGCGTGACAAGATAAAGGGGTGATTTTTCCCCTTTATCTTGTTGAGGAAGCGTTAAAGTCCCTGATTCATTTCTGTGAGCTTATTGCCTACAGGCACAGAGAAGTTGTAACCATCAAACTTGTCCCAGTTAATTGACCACGTCATAACACCGCCAAAAGCGGGATAAGGCTGGCTGGGCGTAATCGTGCCGCATTGCGTCCCTTTGGTTAGACAGTCCAGTGCCGCAATGATATTGGCAATAGGTGCCTGGCCTGAGTTGGCCGATTGCGGACCTGAGGGTAGCCCAATGGCAACCTGATCATCTCTCAGTGGCATAAAGCGACTGCCATCGGCAAGATCAAAGCCCTCAATTAGCATTTTTGCGTGGGCGACCATCATGTTAACTGAACCCTCAGGGGCACTGCCTGGCTCGTATGGATTGGGCAGTCCACCATTGTTGTAGAGCTGCACATGCAGTAAATCCAGCGTGTCTCTGAGTTCGTTGATCAATGGAATGTATGCGCCCCAGATGCCTGAGTAGGCAATCATACCTCCATGTACATAAGGGTGCTCAGGTGCCATAGTTAAGACCATGTTTCCGCCCATATTCTGCTCTATCTGTTTAATTGCCCTGGGTAAACGAGCTTGTATCTGGGATCCGTGTAACAGGTTTGAGCCACTTTCAAGGTCAATATCCAGGCCATCAAATCCCCACTCCTGAATAATGGCAGTGAGGCTACTGACAAAATTCGCTTCGTCAGCATCTGTGTTTAGCGTAATGGTGCCTTCAGCGCCACCCAGGCTGAGCACAAAAATTTTGCCCTGGGCCTGTAATGCCTGCATATCGGTTTTGAATTTAGCGGGGTCAATGGGTGGGCAGTTAGAGCGGATGTCCTTTTCAAAAGGCTTGAAATGAACCGTACCATTAGAGGAACGGTCGTTTTCTGCAAAGGCAATGTCAATGATGTCCCAGGCATCGGAGATCTGATCCAATGGAATAGGGCAGCCAGCCGGATTAACAAAGTTATGCCAGTAGCCTATGAGTTTATGGGTTTTGCCAACCGGCGGCGCAATGACTGTGACTGTAGCGGCCGGGCTGCTCGCCGTATCTCCCGACGTGCTGGTCGCGGTTGCATAGATACTGTGTTGGCCAACTGTCGCTGGCGCATAGCTAAACTCATAGGGAGCCTGAGTATCGCTGCCAACTTTTACCCCATTGGCATAAAAATCGACCATCGAGATTTGACCGCCGAGCGCCTGAGCATTGGCTTTGATAGAAATCGTATTACCCAATACATATTTAGTACCCGAAGTCGGGGAGGTTAAATCAACGACCAGTGACTGAGCTGTAACCGTAACCTGGATAGTTTGTTGGCTCTGGTTGCTCTCGTTATCGGTTGCAACGGCACTGAGTATAACCGGCCCGGTGTTGGTTGGAGTCCACTCAACAGTCAGTGTATTTTGTGCGGTACTGCCAAGTAAGGTTTGATCAGCAAATAACTCTAACTGCGAGATGGTCCCGTCTGTATCTGAGGCACTGACGGCTATCTGGGTCGGCTGGTTGCGTAGTAAACTGGCATTATCATTAGGCTGAGTAAAGCTAATTTCGGGCGCGATTGCACAGATCCCCAAATCGCTCCAGGCGTCCTGCCAGTGTTGACCTGTGCCGGGCTCATAGGCCCACGCAGCACTGGAACTACACCAGCCAGCGATGTCGCAGCGGTATTTGCGATTATTGTGTGCCACCAGCTCACCACTTTGATAGCTTTGACCAGCTCGATAAGTGCTTAGACCTGCGCAGCCACCTGAGCTTGCTGCACTCACCTGAATGGTCACACTGGCTTCAGCGGTGGCGCCTTTATCGTCTTGTGCAATGACTCTGAGCTGTTTGTTGCCGGGGCTCACGGTCACAAAATCATGGCGAAAAGGCGGGGTACTGAGCGTTGTAAGACGCTGAGCATCTCGCCACATTTCGACCTGCACAACCTGGCCATCGGTGTCAGTGGCCTGCACAGCAAGGCTAACGGTATCGCCAACTTTAAATGCTTGGTTGTTTGTCGGTGTGTCAATGGTGAGAGCAGGTGGGACATTGCCGTTGTCATCTCGCACCGTAATACCAGCTGTTGCAGGTGTACTGAGATTTCCTTTGGCGTCTACTGCCACTGCGCTCACTGTGTGCATGCCCAGCTGTGCAGACCAGGTAAGCTGATAAGGAGGCTGGCTGAGTATACCAATGCTGATGTCGTTGACAAAAAACTCAACCTGGGCGAGATCGCCATCCTGATCACTGGCATTTGCAGCAAAAACAGCGCTGTCATTTTTGTTCAGCACAGCACCATCTGAAGGACTTACCAAGGTAACCACCGGGGCGTTGCCGCTTATGCACTGGCCAAGTTGTCGCCATACGTCAAAGGTATCTGAATTATTCGCAGGCAGTTCATTTTGATTGAACCATTTTGCTTCATAAGCTTGAGCCTGAGCACGCACTTGATCCCCTTTGCGGTACACCGTTGAACTGGACCATTCGGCGAGGGCACTACAGTCATAGTTGGTTGTATCGCCCTGGGCCCAGCTGTGTACTGCAATCATTTGCAGGCCTGCGGCACAGCATATCTTCATTAACTTTCTTGTGTTCATAGATCACTCCGTTTTACATGTTGTATGTTTTGTAGACAAAACATTGACAGCATAGAGTGAAAAACAACCAGGATCAATCTGCGGACGTAGGCTTCTCTTTGATTGTGACAACTCGCTGTGGAAATGGGATTTCTATGTTGGCGGTCTGGATTGCGGAATATATGGCTCCGTTGATAGCCAGTTTATGTTCGATGATTTGAGTAGTCGGCACCCAGAAACGGTAGCTTATTAGTACGGCACTGTCGCCAAATGCTTCAATGCCAACCTGAGCTTGCGGGGTGTCTGCGACCGCTTCATGGTCCGCCAAAATACCATCTATAATCGCAATTGCTTGCTCGGCGTTGGCGCTGTAAGCGATGCCAATTTCTCCTTTCACCAGCGAGTGAGCGAAGGAGTTTTGCATAATTTCACCAATGATATGCTTATTGGGGATCGTGATTTCGACTTTTTCCTCATTGACCAAAATGGTATGACCCAGCTCAATGCTTTTTACCTGACCACACACGCCTTTAACAGCGATTGTATCGCCCACCACAAACGGTCGGGTCGCAATGATGGCTAATCCAGAGCCGTAATTAGATAACATGCCCTGAACTGCCAGGCCAGCCCCCAGTGAGGCCGCACCTATGGCGGCTACAAACGGAGTCACACTGATCCCTATTTTGCCCAGCGCAATGATAGTGAACATAATAATGAGCAGCACTTTGACTACATTGCTGATGAAGTTTGTCAGTGTCACATCAATGTTGTGTCTGAGCATCAGGCGCTCGGTGGCTTTAGCCAGCTTCTTAGCCAGCCATAGCCCGAGCAGTAGGATCACCAGGGCACCAATTAATTTCATACTGTAGGTAACCAGGTAGTCCCGGATCAGCACGTAGTAGTGTTCAATTTGTGCAATTTCTTGTTCTATCATGCTGTGCTCCTGCCTTGCCGTTATGATATTTGTGAATGCTTATCGGTTGATCACATTGGGGTTTCTTTTAGTTTAGCTGATTATGCCCTGTAACAGTGTAAAAAGCACTGGCACCCAGCTCGCTGTGAGCACGGCGCTGACTATCATTGCTGCGGAGGCAAACGCACCGGCGGCAGGGTGATGTTCCATCGCTGCGGCTGTGCCGATTGCGTGGCAGGCCACACCCAGTGCGATGCCTTTGGCCTGAGGTTGTGTCACGCCAGCTAAAGTGAGCAGTGATAAGCCAAACACGCCGCCCAGCACACCAATCAGGATCACCATAATGGCGGCAATACCAGGCAGACCGCTTAGTGTGTCTGTCACGATCAAGGTAATAGGTGTGGTGACTGACAAAGCCATTAACGACGCCATGAGGGGCTCAGGTGCACTAAACCAATGACAGAGCATAAAGGCCGTGATTGTTGCACAGGAGATCCCCAAGAAGCTGCTGAGGCCAATAAGCATCAAATAAGGTCGTATCGCATGGAGTTGTTGATATAACGGCAAAGCGAGGGCAACCACGGCTATTTCAAGAAAGAAACTGATTGGTGTAGTCGCATTGCGGTAGTCAATATAATCAATGTCACCGAACAGCAGAATGGCACTGACCAGCACAATGCAGAGCAACACGGGGTTGAGTATAGGGGAGCGCCAGCGATGATTGATGCGTCGCATGATGGCAAATAAGACCAGCGTGAATGCGCAGCCCACTAGTATATTAATCATGGAACCTGCCCTGACTTGCCAGTTTACCCGTTAGAAATAGGCCTAGTGCGGGTACCAGGATGAGCACGCTTGCCAGCAGCCAGGCATATTGGCTAAATATTGCCATGTAGTTTATCAAGCCAACGCCTGCTGGTATAAAAAACAGTGCCATATATTTTAAAATAGGGTTGCAGGCGGGGAGTAAGTATTTACTCTTTAATAAGCCTGATTGCAACAGCCCAAATAGGATTAACAGCCCCAGCAAAGGTGCAGGCAAGTTCAGAGCAAAGGTTGCTGTGATGAGTTTGGCAGCCCAGAGGCACCCAATCAGAATAGCCAGGGATGCAATAAATCTAAGAGCAGTCATCATAATAGACACGTTCGTGATTAAGCCTTGGGTTATTCTGGATACAATCTGCGTGGCGCACAATGCGACCTTATTACCATTTGCCTCTTGGGCGATAGGGCTTGGCTTGTTCCGTTTGACGGCCATTGTGCATCGCAATGCGGGTATTCTTCGACAGTAATAACTTAATCTGGTACCAGGTTTCCTGCCACAATAGCTTACGTCGAGGCGGATGATAAGCGCGATTGTAAAGATGTTTAATAGCAGCCAGCGCATCGGGCGAGATGTGTGCGAGTTGAGCGAGCCGTTGTTTTATCGTGTCCAGCGGATCGTCGCTGATTTGCGTAATGAGTCCCAGCTCACAGGCTTTATGGGCATCGATACGTTGTGGATTGGAGGCCAGCCAGAGCGCTTGATCATGACGCACAATACCTGGCAACATGATGCTGGTACTCATATCCGGACACAGTCCCCAGCGCGCTTCCATAATGGCGAATTGAGCATCGGGTGATACAATGCGATAGTCTGCCCCCAGTGCGATGTGTAAACCCCCACCCAGGCAATTACCACGGACTAATGCGAAAACAGGCACGGGCAGAGCACGCCAGCCCAGCGCAACGCGCTGTACCAGGTTTGCATTACCTGGCAGCCACTTCCCCAGCAGTGAGAAGATATTGCGGGGTTTTTTCATGACCGCACCGACATCCAGACCAGCGCAAAAATGCGCGCCCTGACCCTGGATCACAACAGCGCGTAACTGATGGTTACGTTTGAGCGTGTGAATAATGTTATCCAGCTGCCTGAACATCTCAAAGGATAACGCATTTTGCTTTTCAGGCCGGGAGAGGGTCACCCAGGCGATGTCATCAATTGTCTCTAACTGGACCATATCTTGCCCTTTTGCTGTTCATCTTCATTATTCTTGTCGAGCCAGCATAGAGTATTTACTTTAAATATGCCACCGTTGAGGGTGGTACCGTGAGTAGGTCAATTTACTGTTTTCATGCATTTGAGCGACATTTTTGTTAAAACTAACTAAAAGCCGTAGCCTTGTAAATTTGCAATTTGCTACTATACCCCTCAATTTTGACAGACGAGGTGATGTAATGTCTGCACGTTTAAGTTCTATCGAAGAAGCAACGCAACAAGCCTATGATATTTTCCTTGAGCTGGCTGGTGATAACCTGACAGCTGAAGACGTTGAGTTGTTCGACAGCCAGAGTGAAGAGTTTGGCTTTATTGAAGACAGTGTCCCTGACGACAGCTGGCATACGTTGGTTGCCTATGATCAGGAAGCTGAAGCTGAGCACTTCATTCAGGTGAGTGTTGGCCTGGAGGTAGCCCAAGGCGATGTCATTTATGCCAAAATTCTGATCAGTCGCGACCTGGATGCGCCTTTTTGCCACATTGTTTGGAAGCAGTAAGAGAAATCAGCGCTGTGAAATACGCCACTTTTTTCCTTGCCTGCGCAGGGGTGCTAGTCAGTACGCAGGCTTTGGCCGTTGATCCGTTTGAAGATTTCCATGAGTATGGAGAGTTATCGGAAGAAGAGATCCATGCGCTTCATGAAGGAGAGTTTTTATACGGCGACGTTGAATTTGGTGCTTTGCTCAATCGGGGTAATACCAGTAATACCGCGTTTAAGCTCAAGAGTAATCTCTATCAGGATTTTAAATACTGGCGTAACCAGTTTAAGTTTGATGGGGCGTATCGTCGCGAGGTTGACCCGGACACAAACATTGAAGACGAAACCGCGTCCCGTTACTTCATTTCAGCCCAAGGTAACTATAAAATAGGGCAGAAGAATACGTCCTTGTTTCTGTATGGCGACTATGAGCTGGATAAGTTTAATGGGCGTGAATACACCACCACTTTTGTTATTGGTTATGGTAAGCGTGTCTTTGAAGGGCGCAAAAATACCGTTGATTTAGATATTGGTCCGGGTTTGTCTATGTACAGGCGAGACGATGAGACCGAGTTAGAGCCTGAGCAGGAAAGGGTTGAGCGTGGTCACCTGTTGCGTGCTGCATTACAGTGGGAGCGCACCGTTTCTAAGCGCACGCGTTTTAATCAGGATATCAGTTATGAAAGATCCGTGTCGGGTCTGGGGGCACGTATTTTTTCAGAAACAGCTTTGATCAGTCAGGTCATGGGCGGTGTTTCTATGAAAGTGGCCTATACCTATCGTTATCACTCCCAGCCTGAAGAAGGCAAAGAAAAAGTAGATAGCGAAATAGGTGTGACGCTCGTTTATAGTTTTAATTAAGGTAGTAAGTGCATGTATAAAAAGACGCAGTGGTCTTGGATAATTTGGGCGTTTTTAGGCTGGTTTGCCACTTTTGTTGCCATGGCAATTTATTTATTAGGTCATAATGCACTACTGTATGGTTTCATTGGTATTTTGGTGCTGATAGGTTACTTGTTCTACGGACTCACTGTGCAGGTAGATAAAGCCCAGCAAACAGTGAGCTGGTGGTTTGGCCCAGGCATACTGAAGAAATCGGTTAAGATAACAGAGTTACAGTCGTTCTCAGCCGTGACAAACTCGTTTCGCCATGGCATTGGTGTCAAGATCACTCATGATGGCTGGGTATATGCGGCACATGGCTTTAAAGCCATTGAGTTTGTGCTTGAGGATGGCTCACAGTACCGCATTGGTACTAACGACCAGGAAGGCGTGCTTGCAGCGCTTGAGGAGATCAAAAAAAGCGCCAAATAGGCGCTTTTTTAAGTATATGGGTAGGTGAGAGCTAGTGAGCACACCCGCCTTCGCTGTGGACGTGACCATGCGCTAGTTCTTCCGCTGTTGCTTCGCGCACATCCAGTATCTCCACATCAAAGTTTAATGTGATACCGGCAAGTGGATGGTTGCCATCAACAATGACTTCGTCGCCTTCTATGCCAATTACTATCACCGTTTGTTCACCTTCGTCTGTGGTAGCACGAAACTGCATACCAACCTCTACTTCCATGTCCTCAAACATGCTTTTAGGCACAGCCTGCATTAAGTTATCGTGGCGCTCGCCATAGCCATTTTGTGGCTCAACAGACACACTGAGCTTGTCTCCGGCCTGCTTGCTCATCAGCGCCTCTTCCAGGCCTGAAATTAAATAACCCGTACCCACGATAAACTCAAGCGGTTCATCATCAAAGGTGTTGTCTATGCTGTTGTCATCATTGTCCAACACAGCGTAGTGCATTTTTACAACGGTATTCGGGGCAATCTTCATAATCTTTCCGCTTAATTGTCTTCTAAAGAGTAGGGGAGTGGCTGAATTGTCAGCTCAACTTCCGGGTGCGTTTTGCAACGCAAAACTGCTGAGTCAGTCAAATCGTTGGCCATCACGGCCAGTGCATAATAGTTCTGATTGGCGCTGTCGTAGGCCTGGTGGATCACTTTACCTGCCCGGCGCCAGTTGTCGCCTTCCAGTTGGACTTCAAGCTCAGACTCCTGAGGATGCGTGCTGGCCTGGCCTTTTAAGATATACAGCGCACGTTTATTTTTACCCAAATAACGCATCCGGGCCACCGTCTCCTGACCAGTATAGCAGCCTTTCTTGAAGCTGATCGCACCCAGCGCCTGTAGGTTTACCATTTGAGGCACGTATTCATCGACACTGGCTTCACCAAGTTGTGGCTCTCCAGCCAGGATTGTGGCCCTGTCAAACGATGTTGGGTCAGTGTGAAGCGCAACATTTTGCGGTAGTGTGTAGCCATGCTCGACAATGAGTAAAAGGCGCTGGGCATCTAATTTCAGTGCTTTGTTATTATCACCAAATGTACAGGCGTTGGCATCTCGAGAAAAGCTAAGCCCTAACAGGTCGCACGTTTGGGCCAGATCATCTGTCAGTATGCCAAGCACCTGATGATGCGTTATTTCAATCTCAACCTTGGCGAATACACCATATTTTTTGAGCTCCCGACAGGAAGCGTCGGTCTCGGCCTGAGACCCGAGCAGCAGATAGGCATCGTTTAATTTACTGAGCCTGAGGGTCGCCCACAATTTACCTTTCGGGCTGCAATGCCCGGCCCAAAGGAAGTTATCATCCGTTAGCAGATTAAGATCCTGGGTGACCTGGCCATGCAGGTAACTTAACTTATCGGCGCCGCTTACAGAGATCAATTGTAAACTAAGAGGATATGCATTTGCTTGTGCCATCTTATTGATCCTTGTTAAAGAATTTACCTAATATTACCGCAAATCTTGCGCCTGAGATAGGCGCGAAGGGCGCGATTATTGTTTCTTCACACAGTTAACGCGCACCGCAGGATACGTTATAATCATGGTGACACAATAAAATTTAAGGGTATGTGGAAATTATGGCTGAGTTGTATTCAAAGGCTCGTACAAAATGGGCATGTCGCCGTGGCATGCTGGAGTTGGATATTTTGCTGGAGCCTTTCGTTGATGAAGCGTACGACCAGTTATCTGAGCAAGATAAGTTGGTGTTTCAACGTTTACTGGAAGTAGAAGACCCCGATTTATTTGCCTGGTTTATGGGCCATGAAGCTTGTCCATATCCTGAGCTGGATACTATGGTAAAGTTTGTTCTTGACCGGGTCCGCGCTTAGTTTTTATTTCCAGCAAAATACACCTGACCACAAAATTATTGTGGTCTTTTTTTGTTGCCTGATGTCAGCGTTGTTCATCGTGACGCCAACACTTTGGTGGTGGCACCTGGCAACGTGTTTTTTGGGATACTACTTTGCCAGACATAAGATGAAACACTATTTCATACTGTCGGGGCAATTGGGGGTGTTACCAGAGCAAGGCACACTCATTGTGTCTGCCGGGCAGCATCGTTGGCAGGGGCAACTCAAGTCTGTACGTCTATACTTCCATTGTTCGCTGTTGCTGACTGTTCAGACAGACAAAGGAACCCGACATATCGGGATCATGCGTCACGCTATGCAAGAAGAATACTGGCGACAATTATGCCGCCAGGTATTTTTGATGGTATAAGGGTTTTCCAGGCTATCTACCGTTATAAAGTGCCGTCAGACTGGCATTTTGGCGCGTCTGAGCTGAGCACTGTCGGCTCTGTAGTTTCAGCACTGTTCGGAAAGTCCAGCGTATAGTGCAATCCTCGGCTCTCTTTTCTGGCCAGCGCACTGCGAATGATCAGCTCAGCCACCTGTACCAGGTTGCGCAGCTCGAGCAGGTTATTACTTACCCTGAAGTGAGAGTAGTATTCCTGAATTTCCTGTTGCAATAATTCAACCCGACGAAGTGCCCGCTCCAGTCGCTTGGTTGAGCGTACAATGCCGACATAGTCCCACATAAATAATCTGAGCTCATGCCAGTTGTGGGTGATCACGACTTCTTCGTCGGAATCATTGACCTGGCTTTCGTCCCATTCAGGTAACTCCGGCGGGAGCGGCTGAGTGTCTATCTTAGCGAGGATGTCCTTAGCCGCGGCATGGGCAAATACAATACACTCAAGCAGCGAATTACTTGCCATGCGGTTGGCACCGTGAAGTCCGGTATAGGCCACTTCGCCTATGGCGTATAAATTACTGATGTCGGTCAGACCGTTAAAGTCTGTCATGACGCCACCACAGGTATAATGTGCCGCCGGGACGACCGGGATCGGCTCTTTGGTGATATCCAGGCCGACACTCAGACATTTGGCATAGATAGTCGGGAAATGTTCGATGATGAAGTCTTTGTCTTTATGAGAAATATCCAGATAGACACAATTGGCGCCCAGACGTTTCATCTCGTAGTCGATAGCACGGGCGACAACATCGCGGGGTGCTAACTCTTCCCGATCATCAAAATCGGGCATAAAGCGGGTCCCATCCGGGCGTCTCAGCAAAGCGCCTTCGCCACGCATGGCTTCGGTGATCAGAAAATTCTGAAGCTCAGGATGGTACAAGCTGGTTGGGTGAAACTGATTGAATTCCATGTTTGCTACACGACAGCCGGCACGCCACGCCATAGCGATACCATCCCCACTGGACACATCCGGGTTAGAGGTATAAAGATACACTTTACTCGCGCCACCTGTTGCCAGGGCAACAAATTTGGCAGTGACCGTTTCGACCCGGTTAGCACGACGGTTATAGACGTACAAGCCATGAACGACCTTGTGGCCTGAGGTGCCCTGGGTGATTAAGTCGATGGCGTTGTATTGTTCCAGTAGCAGAATATTAGGATGCTCCTGGACACGCTCAATCAAAGTTGATTGCACTGCTTTGCCAGTGGCATCGGCGGCGTGCAGTATACGGCGATGACTGTGCCCCCCTTCTCGGGTAAGGTGAAAACGTTCCCGCCCTTTACTGTCAAACTCCATATCAAATGGTACGCCTTGCTCAATCAACCACTTGAGGCATTGCTTGGCATTGGTGGCTGTGTAGTGCACCGCTTCTCTGTCACAGAGGCCGGCACCGGCGGCCAGGGTGTCATCAACGTGTGATTCTATGCTGTCATTCTTTTTATCAAACACCGCAGCTATGCCACCTTGTGCGTATAGAGTTGAGCCTTCGCGCAGCTCGCCTTTACTGAGCACAGTGACGCGGCATGTGTTTGCAAGCGATAAGGCCAGACTTAATCCAGCTGCGCCGCTGCCGACGATAATGACATCTGTTTGGTGTTGAACTTGTTCTTTCATGTTAGTGGGTCTTAGCTAATTAAACCTGTTATTCTGCGTGTTTTGATAATTCTGCTATGCTTAGTCCAGTAAGGCGGCTAGCTGACATATCCAACACCGAATACGTTTATGACGTGACAATACGGGGTATTTTAAAAAAAATATCAAAAAAACAGAACTTTTTATTCAGCACTTAGTCAGAGTAGCTGTAAAAGATGGCAACAATGCGCGACAATGTGTGTGAAAAACAAGTAATAACAAAGAGGAGTACCGGCTCGAATGAGCGAGCAGGATTTAGATTTAGAGATAGTTCGGCGTGTTCAGCAAGGAGATAAAAATGCGTTCAATTTGTTGGTTGCCAAATATCAGAACAAAGTTGCAGCATTGATCTCGCGCTACGTATCCAATTCGGGCGACGTGGCCGATGTAGCACAAGAGGCCTTCATTAAGGCATATCGGGCTTTACCCAATTTTCGGGGCGACAGTGCATTTTACACCTGGCTGTACCGAATAGCGGTTAACTGCTCGAAGAACTATCTGGTGGCACAGGGGCGTAAGCCACCTGCCAATGATGTTGATGCTGAGGAAGCAGAGTTTTATGACGGTGCAGAGCAATTGCGGTCAAATGCATCGCCGGAGAGCTTATTGCTAAGCGATGAGATCAAAGCGGTAATTTTCAGAACCATTGAATCCTTACCCGATGATCTTAAAACCGCGATCACGTTACGCGAGATCGAGGGCATGAGCTATGAAGAAATCGCTGTTGTGATGGATTGTCCGGTAGGCACTGTCAGGTCGAGGATTTTTCGGGCACGTGAGGCCATTGACAATAATATTAACCCACTCATAGGTAATAGTAGATGACGCAATCAAACTTTAATGTCAAAGACGGGCAAGTAACATCCAGTATTTTTGATGCCGAACAGGCACTGGATAATGCCAGTCAGGCACAGTTCGATGCAGATAAGTTTGCCCGTTACGCGCTGATAGGTGATGCAATGCGTAGCCAGCAAAATCAGGCACCTTGTATAGATATCACAGCCAGAATGGCTGATGCGCTAGCAGATGAAGTTACTTATGGCGAACAGGCTCCACAACAAGAGCCGCAAAAAGTACGTCAGGAAGACAATGTCGTTGCGTTGTCAAATTGGCGTAAGCCTCTGGCACAAGTAGCGATCGCTGCAAGTGTCTCTTTGGTCGCTGTGTTGGGTGTTAGTAATTATGCACCACAGGAACAAGCCAATGGTGATTTTCCTGTGTTACAATCGACCCCAGTTACCGGGTCTGTGTCGCCAGTGAGCCTCTCGTCGGAACCTGCACTAGAAAGTGCAGAAAAAGGTTTAAGAGAGTTGCAACAGCAACGTATTGGTGCACTGGTATTGGAGCATCAACGCCAGTCCAGAATGGCACATGCGTTGACTCAACAAGCACAGGAAGAACAAGAGGAACAAAAAAAGTAGATGAAGTGGCTTGCGTTACTACTGGGAGTGGGCCTGAGTGCCCAGGTTGTTGCCAGCGATATCATTAATGCAAAACAGCTGCTCACAGATATGTCTTCTGCCATTCAGGAGCGTAACTTTGATGCATCATTTGTGGTGGTAAAAGGTAAAGGTATGGAACCCTATCGCTGGCTCCATGGTAAAGTGGATGACAGCGAACTGGAAATTCTCAGCCGACAAAATGGTGCTGGTCTGGAAGTAGTGCGGGTCGACAACAAAGTCACTTACTTTGAACCACAAACTCAACCTTATTCTATAGAAACGGACGCCATTGCGGGTCCTATTCCCGAGATTTTGTTTGGCGAGATAGGCAACCTGTCCAATAGCTACGATTTTGTGCTCGGTGGTAAAGAGCGTATCGCCGATCGGGCTGCGCAGCTCGTTCGTCTGGTTTCTAAAGATGAACACAAATACAATTATTGGTTGTGGATCGACATTCAGTCTGCGTTATTGCTTAAAGCTGCGTATGTTACACAGCAAGGTGAAGTGCTGGAGCAATTACAACTTACTCACATCAGTGTGACGGAGCAACCTGCACAGCCTTTGATAGAGTTAAGCAGCAAAGATTTCCCAATGCCTCTGGCTTCTCTGGCAGAGACAGAAAACACCCAAAAGCTACAAAATAACTGGCGTATTGGCTGGTTACCAGAGGGTTTTAAACTGCTCAAATCAGACCGGCATAAGCTGGATTTAAATAATGAACTGGCGGATTACTTTTTGTTTTCTGACGGGCTTGTTGAGTTTTCTGTGTTTGTACAAAGACCTTTATCGGGGCAAAGAGCCAGCGGTGCGCTCAGTTCTGGCGCAACCACGGTTTATGTTCACAACTCAGGTGCATTTGATGTGTCTGTGGTTGGTAAGATCCCTACTATGACGGCCAAAGCAATTGCAGAGTCGGTAACGCGACCATTATGATTGAACAAACACTCACAGTGTCACGCGTCGAGCCTCGTACCGTTTGGCTTGTTGCTGAAGAAAAGCCGGCGTGTGCGGGTTGCAACGGTAAATGTGGCTCGCAGATTTTTAGTAAGCTGTTTGGCAGTCACAAGAAAGCTTTACCCATTGCCTGTGAGGAGCCAGTTCAGGTTGGGCAAAAGATGACCCTGAGGCTGGATGACAGCAAAGTGGTCGAAAATGCTTTATGGGTTTACCTGCTACCGTTGGCAATGGCGTTTGCTGCGATGTTTATTACACATCTTTTTTTGCAGGCGGCTGAGCCCTGGCAAATACTGGCCGCCGTATTGGGCGGTCTGGTTGGCTTCCAAATCGCAAAACAGCGCACAAAAGCACTGCGTCACGACATCAAAGTGATAAAAATTTATCCAATTAGCCTTCCCCTAACGCAAATAGATGGTGATTGCGCCAAATAAATTGTAAAATCGGCGTTTAATCTCTATTTGTGAAAAACAGAAGTTTAGAATCCAGTATATGAAGCACATCCGTAACTTTTCAATTATTGCCCACATCGATCACGGGAAATCGACCCTTTCGGACCGCTTAATCCAGGTATGCGGCGGCTTAACAGATCGCGAGATGCAGCAGCAGGTGCTGGATTCGATGGACCTTGAGCGAGAGCGTGGGATCACCATTAAAGCGCAGAGCGTAACGCTAAATTATAAGGCCAATGACGGCGAGACGTATCAGCTCAACTTTATCGATACACCGGGACACGTAGACTTCAGTTACGAAGTATCTCGTTCGCTGGCTGCCTGTGAAGGCGCCTTGTTGGTTGTTGATGCCGGTCAGGGTGTTGAAGCTCAGACTCTGGCTAACTGTTATACCGCGATTGAAATGGACCTAGAAGTACTGCCAGTGTTGAATAAAATCGACTTGCCGCAGGCTGATCCATTGCGTGTTGCTGAAGAGATTGAAGAAATCGTCGGTATTGAAGCGCTAGAAGCGGTGCAGTGTAGTGCGAAAACCGGTATAGGTATCGATGAGGTACTGGAAATGATCGTGCGCGACGTGCCGCCACCTGAGGGTGAACCAGAGCAACCTTTACAGGCATTGATCATCGACTCCTGGTTTGACTCTTACCAGGGTGTTGTGTCATTGGTACGTATTAAGCACGGTGAGTTACGCCGTGGTGACAAGATTAAGATTATGTCGACAGATCAGACGCACATTGCTGATAAAGTCGGTATTTTCACACCCAAACAAACAGAAACGGGTGTCCTGAAAACGGGTGAAGTAGGCTTCGTGATTGCCGGTATTAAAGACATTCATGGTGCTCCGGTGGGGGATACAATTACCCTGACTAAGGAACCAGCGGAGGAACGTTTACCTGGTTTTAAGCGGGTTAAACCTCAGGTCTATGCGGGTATGTTCCCTATTTCGTCTGATGACTATGAAAATTTCCGTGATGCTTTGAATAAGCTGAGTCTGAATGATGCGTCTTTGTTCTTCGAGCCTGAAAACTCAACAGCACTGGGCTTTGGTTTCCGTTGTGGCTTCCTTGGCATGCTTCACATGGAAATCATTCAGGAGCGTCTTGAACGTGAATATGACATGGACCTCATCACGACGGCACCCACGGTTGTATATGAAGTAGAAACAAAAGATGGGGTGATCCAGATTGATAACCCATCAGACTTACCGCCGGTGAACGACATCATCGAAATCCGCGAGCCGATTGTAGAAGCGAATATTCTGGTACCGCAGGAATACCTGGGCAATGTTATTACTCTGTGTGTTGAAAAGCGTGGCGTACAGACAAAAATGAGCTACCACGGTAAGCAAGTTGCAGTGACCTATGAATTGCCAATGGCCGAAGTCGTCATGGACTTCTTTGATAAGCTTAAGTCGACTAGCCGAGGGTTTGCTTCTCTGGACTACAACTTTAAGCGTTTCCAGGCGTCGGACATGGTCCGTGTGGACATTCTGATCAACGGTGATCGGGTTGATGCCCTGGCGATTATTGCACACCGCGAGAATTCTCAAGGTCGTGGACGCCAGTTGGCAGACGCACTGCGTGAGCTGATCCCGCGTCAGATGTTTGATATTGCTATTCAGGCTGCAATCGGTAACCATGTGATTGCACGAACCACTGTGAAACAGTTACGTAAAAACGTCATCGCGAAGTGTTACGGTGGTGATGTCAGTCGTAAGAAGAAACTACTGCAAAAGCAAAAAGAAGGTAAGAAACGCATGAAGCAGCTGGGCAACGTTGAAGTGCCACAGGATGCTTTCCTGGCGATTCTTAAAGTAGGTAAGTAACAGGAATTATTATGGCAGGTTATTTTTCAGTATTTTTGGTGTTATTGACGCTCGGTTCGGGCTTGATTTGGCTAATCGATCACTTGTTGTATGCGCCAAAGCGTAAAGAGCGTATCGCATTAGCACAAGGCGCGTCTGAGCAGCCGCTCGATGAAGAAATAATTGAGCAGATAGCACCAGTGCCTGCCATCACTGAAAGCGCAAAATCTATTTTCCCTATGATTGCGGCGATAACAGTGTTTCGCTCGTTCATTTTTGAACCCTTCCAGATCCCGTCTGGTTCTATGATGCCTACGTTGCTGGATGGTGATTTTATCCTGGTGCAAAAGTACGCATATGGCATTAAAGATCCGGTCTGGCGTAGTCAATTGGTTGATGTGGATGATCCTCAGCGAGGTGACATTGCGGTATTTAAGTTCCCACTGGATGAGCGCATCGACTTCATTAAGCGCATCATTGGCTTGCCGGGAGATCGCATCGTGTACCGTGATCGTCAGTTATATATTAAGCCTCAGTGTAATGATGGTGAACAGCAGAGGGATGGCTTAGCGTGTGGTGAGTTTAACAAGATCAATCTGGACATTGTTAATCGCGACGAGTTTAAACAAGGCGCGATGCAAATGGTTCGCTTGACCGAAAGTTTGCCTAACGTGATGCACGATGTATTGGTAACGCCGCAATTGCCAGAGCTAACCGAGCGCTATTATCAGCAGCCTGGCACGCGCCGCGACGAGTGGGTAGTTCCTGAGGGGAGCTATTTTGCGATGGGTGATAACCGTAATAACAGTCAGGACAGCCGTATGTGGGGATTTGTACCAAAGGAAAACCTGGTTGGTAAAGCGGTATTTATTTGGATGAGTTTTGATTTTGAAAATGGCCAGGACAGTGTTTTGCCTTCCTGGGTTCCAACAGGAGTTCGGTTTGAACGCCTAGGTAATATTCAGTAGCATGAAAAAAAACGTCACAGAATTATACAAGAAAATCGGTTACGAATTCACAGATCAAAGCCTGCTTGAGCAGGCTATGACACATCGTAGCCATAAGGGTCAACATAACGAACGTCTGGAATTTTTGGGCGATTCGATTTTAAGCTTTGTTATTGCAGATGCGCTGTATAAGCAGTTTCCTAAAGCGCGAGAGGGCGATCTTAGCCGGATGCGTTCAACGCTTGTACGAGGTCAGACGCTGGCAGAGTTTGGTGTTGAGTTTGGGTTGGGCGATTACCTCAGATTGGGTCCGGGTGAGTTGAAAAGCGGCGGTTATCGTCGAGAATCAACCCTGGCAGATGCAGTTGAAGCGATTATTGGCGCGGTGTTTTTAGATTCAGACATCGAGACCTGTAAGACGTTGGTATTAAAGTGGTATGACTCGCGTTTGGCGGCAATCTCTCCAGGACATAACCAGAAAGATCCGAAAACTTTGTTGCAGGAATACCTGCAAGCACGCAAGTTACCGCTACCCGGTTATACTGTAATTGACACTAAGGGACAAGCGCACAATCAAACCTTTACGGTTGAATGTATTGTGGAAGGGATGGAAAGTATTATCTCAGTAGGCAGCTCTCGTCGTAAGGCTGAACAAAAAGCCGCTGAAAAAGCACTAAAGATTTTAAAGAATGACTCCTAATACCCATTGTGGCATGGTCGCGATTGTCGGGCGACCCAACGTTGGTAAATCAACGTTATTAAACAAGCTGGTTGAACAAAAAGTCAGTATCACTTCGCGTAAACCGCAAACCACCCGACATCGCATCATGGGGATCCATACCGAGGATAACTATCAGGCGGTGTATGTTGATACTCCTGGCTTGCATAGCGAAGAAAAGCGTGCCATTAACCGCTTGATGAACCGAGCGGCGTCGAGCTCGATTGGCGACGTTGAACTCGTAATTTTCGTTGTTGAAGGCACTTTGTGGACCAAAGACGATGAAATGGTGCTGAGCAAAGTTAAAGCCAGCGGCCGACCGGTTTTGGTGGTGATCAATAAAAGCGATCAGGTTAAAGATAAAAGTGAAGCTTTGATGCCACACCTGCAGTGGTTATCTGAACAAGGTGACTTCGTGGGCATTATTCCAATTTCGGCTAAGCAAAATCGCAATGTCGATATGGTTAAAGCGGAAGTACATAAGCACCTGCCTGCATGCGAGTTTTTCTTCCCGGATGATTATGTTACGGATCGCTCAATGCGATTTTTGGCCGCTGAAATTGTGCGTGAGAAACTAATGCGCTTTATGGGTGATGAACTGCCGTATTCGGTCACGGTTGAGATTGAGCAGTTTAAATGGCTTGATAATGGCGTATGGCAGATCAACGCGCTTATTTTGGTGGAGCGTGAGTCGCAAAAGCGCATGGTGATTGGCAACAAGGGTGAGAAGCTCAAAGTCATTGGCCGTGAAGCGCGCCGTGACCTGGAAGAAATGCTGGATAACAAAGTATTCCTCGAGTGCTGGGTAAAAGTGAAGTCTGGCTGGGCAGATGATGAGAGGGCACTGCGTAGTCTTGGCTACGGGGAAGACTAATTGAACAATGACTTTCGACAGGCTTATTTGCTGCATCGCCGACCGCATAGCGACTCTCAGGTGATGCTCAATATGCTGGTCGAAGGGGTGGGCCAGCTGATGATGCTGGCCCGTATTAAAGGGCGTCAGGCGCTCAGACAGAATGCACATCTACAACCCTTCAGCCTGCTGCTGGTTCGCTACAGTGGCCGTCACGATTTAAAATACCTTAACGACATTGAGCTACATACTCAGCCTTTGGCTTTAAAAGGGCAGGTACTGTATTGTGGTTTCTACCTCAACGAACTCAGTGCACGGGTAATTCCGGTTAATGAACCACTGGAGTCGATATTCTCACTCTACCATCAGCATTTATTACAGCTTCATAGTCTCGTTGAAAGTGCAAGTAAGCACCAGTTTGAACTGACATTGCGTAGCTTTGAGTTTCAGTTACTCGAGCAACTGGGGTTCGGTGTTGAATTTGACTGTGATGCTGATGGCGAGGCTATTGTTGAGACTGCCTACTATCAATATACCCGAGAGCTGGGGTTTATCAGAACAGATGACAGGCACATCGGCTTTTTGGGTCGGGTGTTGCAACAGATTGCTCAGCATGACTTTACTGATGATCAGGTCAGGCGTCAGGCTAAGGGCTTAAGCAGATATTTACTCAGGCCATTACTTGGCCATAAACCGCTGAAAAGCAGAGAGTTATTTCAACCAAGGTAATAACAATGAAAGAGATATTATTGGGTGTAAAC
Organism: Pseudoalteromonas rubra; assembly: GCF_001482385.1. Lineage (NCBI taxonomy): Bacteria > Pseudomonadati > Pseudomonadota > Gammaproteobacteria > Alteromonadales > Pseudoalteromonadaceae > Pseudoalteromonas > Pseudoalteromonas rubra. The sequence goes on along the minus strand of NZ_CP013611.1, from coordinate 1,336,652 downwards.
GTCGACCATATTGCCACATTGCGCCAGGCGAGAGGCACGAGCTATCCAGATCCGGCTCACGCTGCGGCAGTGGCTGAACATGCCGGTGCAGATGGGATCACCATCCATTTACGTGAGGATCGTCGTCATATTCAGGATAGAGATGTGTACGTGATGGCGAAGACCATTCAGACACGTATGAATCTGGAAATTGCAGTGACAGATGAAATGCTGGATATCGCCTGTGAGGTCAAGCCTGCTTATGTTTGTCTGGTGCCGGAAAAGCGTGAAGAGTTGACCACTGAGGGTGGTCTAGATGTGATAGCCAATAAAGAAAAAGTGGCTCAGGCCGTTGAGCGCCTTGCTGATGCGGGTATCAAGGTGTCTTTGTTTATTGATGCTGATCCTCAGCAAATTGATGCAGCCAAAGAGACGGGGGCGCCTTATATTGAAATTCACACTGGCGCTTATGCTGACGCTGAGTCAGACGCTGAAATGCAGGCTGAGCTGGAACGGATCCGCACCGGCGTAAAATATGCGCATGGCCTGGGCATTGTTGTTAACGCGGGTCATGGTCTGCACTATCACAATGTGAAGCCCATTGCCGAAATGCCGGAAATCTATGAGCTCAACATTGGTCATGCGATTATTGCCAGAGCAGCCATTGATGGATTAGAAAAAGCCGTCAGAGATATGAAGCGCTTGATGCTGGATGCACGCAGCTAATACCAATTTCACTTAATACCTTATTCAATATGAAGGAGCAAATAGGACGCTAACGGCGTTAAAAATTTCTTATTTAGAATAACTAAATAGCAAAATTTTTGCCTTGTTATCGACCCTATTTTCTCGCCTCAAAATGGAGCACTGAATTAAGCAAATTGGTATAATATGATGCGAAAGGATCTAAAAAGGGGCTGAATTCAGCCCCTTTTTCTTTACTGTGCTGCCAGATAGTCAATGACGACCTGGTGATGCTCTTTGGTCTTAAATTTGTTGAACACGTGTTTAACGGTGCCATCTTGCCCGATCAGGAAGCTGATGCGATGGATACCGTCGTATTCTTTGCCCATGAACTTTTTCAGTCCCCAAACGCCGAATGCATCAGCGATGGCATGATCTTCGTCTGACAATAAGTCAAAATTCAGCTCTTTTTTGGTTTCGAAATTTTTTAATTTCTTAACCGGATCTGGGCTGATCCCAACTGCAATCGTATTATACTGCGCTAGCTGAGCTTTGTGATCTCTGAGTTGTTCAGCCTGAACGGTGCAGCCTGGTGTCAGTGCCTTTGGATAGAAGTACACCAGCACCTGGTTTGACTCCAGAAGTGTGCTGAGTACGATACTGTCACCATCTTGATTTTGTAACGTAAATTGTGGGGCCTGAGCGCCTGCTTGTAGCGTATTCATAGGATGCTCCTTAACGAATGCGTCGAAAAATATAATCCAGATCTAGTGAGTTTGAGAGATGCTCGAACTGTATTTTAAATGCGTCGGCATCGACCTCAATGGGAATGTTGACTTCGATTTCACAGCGCATATGCAATGCGTCACTTTCTTCGTATGTATCAGACTTCAAAGAGCAAATACTGATGTTTTGCTCTGCAAAAAAGCGCGTCACCTTGCTTAGCGTGCCGGGGGCGTCGAGCCCTTTATATTCCAGGGTGTAACCGGCACTGAACTCGTTTTGCTGATGGCTGGCGGTGCGCTTCATCATGGTCAGTAAGCCAAGCTCCATCCCTTTTGTCGGCAGGGTATGCTCAACCCGGCTGATTGCCGCCATGTCGCCCGATAACAGCATAATGAACGTAAATTCGTTACCCAGTATCGCGATACGGCTATCGATGATGTTGCAATTACATTCACTGACCAGCATAGTCAGTTCACTGACAATCCCCGAGCGATCTTCGCCGATTGCGGTCAAAACCAGTTGTTGGTTGGTAAATGTGGTCATTTAAGAGCACCCTATACGCTGAGAATATGGTAATGCCTAACGGCAGTTTTTAGATGTATAGCCGTAAATACTAACATAATTTGGTTACTTGGGATACCGGCAGCGACAGGCTTTACGGTTTAGCTGTGCCAGATAATGGGTCGGGCTGGCTCACATCTTGTGTTTACAGGGCGAGGCAAGTAACATAGGGCAAATTTTGCAAGTTGTTTAGGCTCGCCGGACGGATATAAAAAATTGTTCCGGCAGTGAACCAAATCGGCAATCCCCACTCATATAAAGACGATATTCGTTTACCGTAAATAAATATAACAGGGTTTGCTAAGGAGTTTTATTCGTGCAGTATTGGGTTCCAAAAGCACTGACTTTAGGTGTTTTACTTGGTTTAACGGGATGTAGTGTATTTCCAAATGATGCACATGACAGCAAAAACTACCGCGTTAGTGAAGCCATTAGCGTCCCTGAAGGGCTGGAACAGCCATATCAGGATCCGCAGTATAAGATGGCCGTTGCTGTTTATGACAACGACGCGGATGGCGAAAATAAGCTGTATCGACCCCCTCAGCAAGTGCTGACGCTGGCGCAGGGCAGCTGGGCAGAGAGCAAAGATAAAGTCGCCAGAGTGTATTTTGATAAAAACGATGGCATTGACGATTTGGCAGGTTTTATCTGGCAGTCGCTGGATGGCGTTTTAGCGAACCACAATACCCAGATTGCGAAGGATGCCCGCCAGACAGGCACAGTCGAGACTGACTGGTATGCATTGATTAAAAAAGACGAAGGTTGGTTGTGGGAAGACATTGTTGAAGTATCGCGTCAGCGTTTCGCTTTTACGGTTGAACAAAAAGAACACCAGCGCACCGCTTCTTTGAGTGCTAAGCTGCTTGATTATCAAAGTGAAGAGCAGCCACTCACTGATATGCTTAAACAGCAGTTAGAAGTGCGTGCACTAAATGAAGTGATAGCAGAATTTGACTACCGCTATCGACTATTGGCAGTTGAACTACGCAAACAACAGGGTTTGTTATCTCTGGAAGGCGGGTTTGATCAGGATGGCAATGCAGCCATGCTGACGCTGGTCGACAAAAGTGCGGTGATGGATCGCCTGTCGAACTTCCTAGAGCGTGTTAACTTTACGGTTATTCGCCTCGACAGAGACAATGATCTGGTGAAAGTGCGTTATGAAGCACCTGAGCAGAGCGTCTGGGATTCTATCTGGGGCGAGGAAGCGATGGTCTTACCACTGGCGGACGGCGATTATGTCGTGAAAGTATCTACAACGGATGATGGTCAAACGGCGTTGACCTGGTTGGATAGCGAGGAGCAAGTGCTGGATGCACCGACTATGGAGCTGTTGTTACAATCTCTGTTAGAGGTGTTACGCAGTCGAGGTCTGCAACTATAATATTTTATATAAATCAAAATATTAAAATAAAAACAATGAGTTGAAGTAATACGAAAAAGAGCCTTATGCTCTTTTTCTTTTTAGTGGGTAATCATATGATGTCAGAATCTACGGGTTCAGCGTCGCCAAACTGGCGCACGCTATTTGCGTTTATCGTGCCTTCCCTGATTGGGGTGTTTTTATTTATGACACCTGTTGCAATAGGCGAAGCCATGACCATTCCTATTGCTGTGATGGCGAAGACTCTGCAAGGCTGGATAGCCCCCTTTGCACAGGCCATGATAGTGACCATAGTATGCATCACCGGGGTAATGAGTGCTTTTGTTGCTCTCGTCAAACCCAGGCAATTGCTAAAGAATCACTTGTTCCGGCACTTATTTGCTGTCAGTCCAATTTGGTTAGTAACCCGACTGGCGGGTATGCTGTTCATTCTAATGACCTATTTCAAAGTGGGCCCTGAAGCCATTTACTCGTCAGGTACCGGTACACTGGTTCTGCATGAGCTTTTGCCTGTGTTGTTCTCTGTGTTTGTGTTAGCGGGTCTTTTGCTGCCTTTGTTACTGAACTTTGGTTTACTGGAACTGGTTGGTACTTTACTGACGAAAGTGATGCGGCCTTTGTTTGGGGTACCCGGACGCAGTGCGGTGAATTGTGTGGCCTCCTGGCTTGGTGACGGCAGCGTGGGTATTTTGATGACCTCTCGTCAGTATGAAGACAAGCACTATACGCAAAGAGAGGCTGCCATCATTGGCACGACTTTCTCTGCAGTGTCTATTACCTTCTGCCTGGTGGTCATTGGTCAGGTTAAACTGGAGCATTTATTTGCCCCCTTTTATCTGACTGTATGTGCCGCTGGTATTACCGCCGCGATTATTGTTCCCCGCTTACCACCATTGCGATGGAAAAAAGACTGTTATGTTGATGGCAGTGATGCAAACCCGGGTGCAGAGCTGGTACCTGAGGGTAAAACTTTGTTTGGTCATGCGCTGGACGTGGCACTGACAAAAGCAGAAAAAGCCCCTGGGGTAAAAGGGACGCTAAAAGAAGGCGTGCATAATGCACTGGATATGGTGTTTGCTGTTTTGCCTGTGGTGATGGCGGTTGGTACGTTCGCATTGATCATCGCTGAGCACACACCTGTTTTTCAGATCCTGGGTAAACCGTTTATCCCTTACCTTGAGTTGCTTCAGGTACCAGAAGCTGCCAAAGCTGCTGAAACCATAGTCGTTGGCTTTGCCGACATGTTCATTCCGTCTATTTTGGCTGCATCAAACATAGAAAGTGACGTGACACGCTTTATTGTTGCGGCACTGAGTGTTACTCAGTTGATCTATATGTCTGAAGTCGGCGCGTTGCTGCTGGGCAGTAAGATCCCGGTTAATCTGTTTGAGCTATTCTGCATCTTTATTTTGCGTACGTTGGTGACATTACCGGTGATTGCGCTGATGGCGCACTGGCTGGTAGGTTAAGCAATGGAAGTAGGGCTGGCGCAGAGCGGCCCTACTTATCTTCCTTTTCCTCGGGCTTGGTCTCTGGCTCTGGTTTGGTTTGCTTATCGAGCTTGCCTTTCACATCAAAGCGGGTCATATATTTCAATAACATAATATTACTGATGATGAACCCAAGGACCATGACAATGATCAGTATCACGTGCCAGGTTGGTAAGGTATTTTCCATCTTGACTTGCTCCCTATCACAGGGCCTTCATTGGATGTTCACCTCCATTGTATATCTTAAGCGCACAATACCTCAAGCACAGACCTAAGTTACTTACAAAACACCGCCACTACTCATCGCGTCGGTGCATCAAATAATCAGGTATTTTCCATTATAACAATGTGGTAGTGAGCTATTTCGATGCGCTAGAAAGTTCGTACGGCATTTAGTACAGGAGTGCATAGGGCAGCATGTAATCATATAAGGTACATATTGAATGTTTGGATGTCCTTATATTAGGGAAGTTGGCGAAATTCTTGAGATCAGCAGCAGCTTTTTTAAGATGCAATTGGTATCATTCCGCTAACAGCACTGCGACAATATTGATGGCAATAAGCGTGTGATATGACTAATAAGGTGGTTAATTCTTTAATGGAGCATGTTTTAATTTGGCCGGCTCAGTTTCCTTTGCTACTCAAAGGCCTGGTTGAAAATAATGGGGCGTTTATTCTGGATGCACTCGAGGCCTGGCCTGAGTGTGAAACACTGACAGACCAACAAGGCGTACGCTCATCGGTTTTACCTCCGTTGATGTATATCTTGTGGCTTAAACCATTAGAGCCATTCGAGTCTTGTCATTATCAGCATATTGATGACTACGACGAAGCGCACCAGACTTATTGTGATGACTTATTGGCACATATTGCCGATGCAGGCGTTAGCCAGGATGAGTTGATTGCCAAATTGCTGGGCGTGTTTGCTCAGTATGCGGACATTAAGGCGCAGCTTGCTTATCATACTGAAGTATCGCCTGCGACACTGCTGCTAAATAAAACTTACACCCGTGCTTTGTTGCTACTTCTGCACCATGGTTTAACGCTAACAGCACAAGAAGCCTGCGAGCTATGGCGTATTGCTGATGAAGCAATGCGACAGCAGCTCAGTGATATGCTTAACTCGGTGTTGCAAGACACCGTAGCGACCTTACAGTTAGCTGTTGAGTGCCTGCAAAACGATGAAGCCTATGTTGAACTGTTGCAACATCTGTGTGATGGTGACGAAGTCGAACGCTTGCTGGATCAGGCACTGCTGGCTCATGTGGTGTCTAAACAGGCAAAGCAATCTATAGCCCTCAAACTCATAGAAAAAGGGGCCAGCGGACAAAGCAAAGATCAGTCCGGTAAATCGGCCATGATGTGGCTCGTAGAGCAGGGCTTCGTGAGCGCTGCCGAGGCGCTCAAAGAGCAGTATTGTCCTCAATCCCTGGATGATCTAGGTCGCAATCTGATGCACTATGCGGTGCTCTCTAATTCAACCGCCATGCTTGAATTGGTTGAGTCTATGGGGGTCGACCCGAGACTGGCAGATGTCACGGGTATGACACCATATCGTCTGGCAAATCAGGCGCAAGCGGTCGCCGCAAAGAAGTTTCTCGAAGCTCGGGACATCATAGAGCTATCTTTTGCAGCTAAATACGAGAAAGTAGCACGGGTTTACAGCTTGTATGCGTTGGTGGCAATTCTGATGCCGGTGCAGTTGAATTTCTTTTTTAATGAGTCACACGGTGACAAGCTGTCAGCGACCATCATGATATCGAGTCTGACACTGCTGTTTTTCGCGCTAGCTCGTTGGCAAAAGCGCAGCCCACTTTACCCTCAGGATGCATCACCCTGGAGTCTGATCGGTGTGAATGTGTTGGCCTGGCTGAGTATGTCACTGCAATTTTTATTTAGTGTTGTGGTGTTGATTGCGGTGATGGGCAGCTAAAAGCAGAGCACAAGCTCTGCTTTTAATGGGGAGAGAGTGGCGAGTGAATCAAATCACTCTGTAAGCGGCGTATTGAAATCCGCCGGTTTATCAAAATCCCCTGAAATATCATTCAATGCATCACCGTTGAAATAAACCACCAGCTCTTTGCGTTGCTCTGAGTCTCGACCCAGGTTGAAGACATAAGAGTAATGCCAGATTTCGCTGTTAAACGCGTCTTTAGCCACTGGCGTGCCCAATACATATAAAACTTGCTCTTTTGTCATAGCAATTCTGAGCTTATCGACATCGGATTGCTCCAGGAAGTTACCCTGAGGCACGTTTATCCGGTATACCCAGCTGGAACAGGCAGACAGCAATGTCGTCGCAAGAATAATACTAAGCCAAACAAAAAGGCGCTTTTTTAACTGCATGTATGTGTATCCTTATTTTTGGTTGTATGAATGATACAGAATGGATAAAGAAGGTAAAGTAGAATTATTGGTAAGTTTCGACTGTTCACCGTTAAAATAGTTCCATTAACTTTATTGAGTTGTCAAAGCCATGAGTAAACCCCAGCAGCCCTGGTATCTGTACATAATTGAAAATCGGTTTGGCCACTGGTATACCGGGATCACCAACGATGTCTCTCGGCGTTTTGCCGAGCATGATGCAGGCAAAGGTGCTAAGAATTTGCGTGGCAAAGGTCCGCTTAAGCTTGTCTACAGTCTGGCGGTTGAAGACAAGCGCACTGCCGCCCGGCTTGAGTGGCGGTTTAAGCGGCTGTCTAAGTCACGCAAGGTTGCGCTCGTTCAGGGCGCGGCTGACACCGATAACGCTGATATAAAAGCACTGATATGTTCCGACACCTGATTGAGTTTAGGTAAATTTACTTTATCAAACTGGTCTTTTGGGGTGTGGTGATTGGGGTCAATGCCCACACCAAAATACGCGAAAGGTATTCCGACTTTATGAAAGGCATAGTGGTCGCTGGCTCGGAGCCAGTCTACCCGGGGGGTATCTAAACGACGTGCCATACTGGTCGCAGATGTATAGACCAAAGCACGGATCTGGCTGTCAAATGCAGGCCCAATGGCATCGATAAACTCACTTGCCTGTTTTGAGGCAAGGACATACAAACGATTTTTTCCGCTCACAGCGAGCATATCCAGATTGATATTCAGGGCAACCTGGCTGGGAGTCAGCGTGGCTGCGAAAAAATGTGCTCCGTAGAGGCCTTTTTCTTCGGCATCGGTGGCTACAAATGTGATTTCCCGGTGCCTAAGCTGTGAGGCCAGGCGCTGCGCAATGTCCAGCATTACCACCACGCCAGAGGCATTGTCATTGGCGCCGGGATAATAACGAGAGCCCCTGCTGCCTAAATGATCGTAATGGGCACTGATCACTAATGCTTTGTGACACACAAGCGCGTTGCAGGGCAGGGTGGCAACCACATTGTGACCGTGTCCTAGTTTACCGAGCCCCTGACGAAAGCGAAAAGACTGATAATAGGTATCTAACCCCGCCTCCGCGAAGCGTGTGTGAATATAGCGGGCACTTTCACTGATGGCGATGCTGCCCGAATCCCGACCCGCGTGTTCCGGGCTGGTCAGTACCTTTAGGTCTGTTTCCAGCTGCGTATTTGCATGCGCTGTAGCGGTAATACAACAAAGCCATAGGGCACTAATTTTTAGCTGTTGCACTGAGCCACTCCAGCTTGTTCTGATACCGTTTCTTGTCATGGTTGAAACTGGCGTGGTTCAAAGCCCGATTTAGAAATGTTCTGCTCAGCTCAAGCTCACCCTGTACATAGTAGACTTTTGCCAGGCCAAAATAGCCCTCGTGGATAGACGCCGACAATTTGTTTGCGGCGCGATAATGCTTTAGTGCCTGATCGTAGTTTTCAGCGGCAAAGGCTTCATCACCGAGTGCGATTAGATAATAGGGGTTATCTTTACGCAGGGCATGTAGCTGTGTTCTGATCTCTTGCGCTTTGTGTGGTCTGTCAGTCAGTTCGTATAGCAGTGCTAAATTACCCAGCGCAGTTTTGTTTTCGTCATTGATGAGCAGTGCTTGTTGATACAGAGACTCGGCTTGTGCGTTGTGGTCATTAATGCGATAGAGCACGGCCAAATTCCCCCAGGCTGCGGAGTAGAGTGGATCTATGTCTATGGCAGCACGGAAGTAGCTGTATGCCTGATCCATCTCTTTATTGATCATGTGCATAGCGCCTCTGTTGCTATAGAACATAGCGGTGATGCGCTCTTTACTGATTTTAGATGTAGTGAATTTTTGTTGTCGGCTGTTGGGGTCAAAGTCAATCACAACACGCGCCGGGCGCGTATATAACACCTCGCGATTATCGCTGTTTTTTCGGGCGCCGGAATTGGTCTGGGTCACCACCAAATTGACGTGCCCGGTCAACAGGCTGTAGCCTTTGGTTTGTGCCCAGTACTCAGGAATATGCACGCGCTGAAACTGGCCCTTAAACCCCAGGTAATCAGACAAGCTATAAGCCAGGATCGACAGTGACAGGCAGTTGGCGTTGAGATTGTAAAAGGCATCTGAGGCACTGAGGTTGGCACCGCGCATATATGCGAGGCTTGAATCGCCATTTTCGACTAAAAACTGCAGTAACTGCTCTGCCACTTTGATATTAGAGCCATTGTTGCGATCCAGGTATCGGTCTAACGTGGCCCGAATATTGGTGTCTAATGCAAAGATACTGCTTTGTGTTTCTACTTCATATTGTCGGAAGGGGGCATTATCGAGCAGTAGCATGTTGATTTCTGGCTCGACCTTAGTTGTTTCACATCCACTGAGTAACAAAGTTGAGGCGGCCAACAAAGGGCAGAGATAGCGACGGGCAAACCGAGTATACGACAACATAAAGACGTTCCTAAATTCTACAGCTTACTTTCAGTGTAGCTATTTTGGCCGTTTAAGGAAGCAAAAATTGTTACAATCCGTTGCAGTAAATGCACGTTTTATCGGAGAAATGCGCTTTTGGGAAAGGTTTCGAAAGAAACGAAAAAGCAGGATTTTTTGGCAAAAGTAAGCGGCCACATACCGGTGACCGCTTGATAGCTAATGCTAGAAGCTGGCAACCAGTTTATCGAGTGCTTTGGCCGAATTAGCCAGCTGCTGGATTGCCTGCTCAGTGTCGAGTTGCTCACTCATTACAGCGTCGCTGATCACACTGATCTGCTCAATGCTGCGTCCTACATCTGCGACCACGTTACTCTGTTGCTCGGTGGCTGTCGCGATTAAAGTGGTCATATCGTTGATCTGATCGGCTGTTTCACTAATGGTGTTCATCAACTCTACAGACGTTTGCATGTTGTTGACGCTTTGCTGCGCCTGATCAGAGGATTGTGCGATTTGTGTCACAATAGAGTCCGATGCTGCGGTCAGCTCCTGGATTGTCGCCTGAATTTCGTCTGTTGACTGAGAAGTTCTGCTTGCCAGTGCCCTGACTTCGTCTGCAACAACAGCAAACCCACGACCGTGTTCACCAGCTCTGGCAGACTCTATCGCTGCGTTGAGTGCGAGCAGGTTGGTTTGCTCCGAAATCCCTCTGATAACATCTAAAATACTGGCGATGGATTGCGTTTTACTCGCCAACGTTGCGACCTGATCTGCCATTTGTTGTATATCCAGCGCTAACTGATGCAAGGTAGACTGACTTTGTTGCACACAGCTGTGGCTGTGTTTGGTGTGCTCACGGCTCTCATCGGTGAGCTTGGCAGTATTGTTGGCACTGCCTGCTATTTCCTGCACCGTTGCGGCCATCTGGTTTATCGCCGCTGCAACAGAGAGTGTTTGAGATTTTTGCTCATCCAATGACGATGAGTTTTTCTTTGCCTGGGTAAAAACATGCTCACTGGCAATGCGTATATCGCTGCTTTCTTTTGCAACGTTACAGATCGCGGCTTCAATTTTTTCAATGAACTGGTTAAACCCCTGACCAAGAGCCTGTAGTTCAGGCTGCTCCGCGTTAGGCACCCGGTAATTCAGCTTGGCATCACCGCTACCAAGCTGACGGAACACGTCAGCCATTTTTAGTAACGGTGCACTGAGGTTGCGTGCCATCAGCATACTCGCAATACAGACCACAACCACGACGACCAGTGACCAGATCACAATTTGCCACTGTAAAGAAGAGACTTGTGCAAATACTTCTGATTTAGGCACTTGTGCAATTACAAGTAGATCGGTACCTGCTATTGGGCTGGCAGCAACCAAAGACGGCGTGCCATTGGCTTCCAGGTCAAGTACAACAAAGTCGCGACTATTGCGCAATTGGCCTGCAGCTTGTGCACCATACAAGTCGGCTAACTTGGTTTTGGCTACTTTACTCGCATCAGGGTGAAGCTGCACAACGCCCTGTGATTTTTCTACGACAAAGACAAACCCACTTTGCTCAATGGTCATATTAGCCAGCATGGTTTGCATGGCATCGATACTTTTGGCAAGGCCAGCCAGACCAATACCATTGGTTTGCTGATGGTTAACGAACATTTTCACATCACCAGGTGCTTCCTGGTAAATGCTGATGGAGTACTCCTCAGCACTTTGCGTGAAATGGAAAAACCAACCGTCTTGTTGCTGGTTCAGGACACGCAAAAAGCCGTTCTGATTCCAGTACTGCTGTGTTTCTCTGTTTGCCCAGGAGGCGGTAACCAGCGCGTATTGATTTTGCACTCGCGCCAATTCAGTAAGCAAAACTTGCTCATCTAAATTACCTTTGTTGACCGCATCGAGTAAAAATTGGTTGCTTGAAAGTTGTTTTGCCGCACTCTTGAGCTGGTCAATTTGTTGGCTAATCGACTTGTTGATGCTCTCAACCTTGCTGGGTAATTCAGAGCCCAGCATGCGCGTCTCGATCATAGACTTAGCCTGATAGGTTGAAATAAAGCCGATCAGACAAGCGACAACAACCGCGATTAGACTGCCCAGCAGAGTAATACGTTGTGTAATTGTTAAACCAGTGTTATGCATTTAAAGTTACTACTTCTAGATCCCGTGGCTTATAATTTTAGCATGGACAATAATTAACACCTATAGGTATAAAGTTACTGTCATAATACTGTCATATTTTATAAGGTAAAAAAGCCCGCTGCATAGCAGGCGGGCCTTGGTTTCTAACAAGCGAACTAAAATGGCAAAGTACAAAACACTTAAAAGGCTGTTGTACTCTTATTTTTCAAGTGGTTAGACTATCTTCTTCATGGCGGACATGTAGCCTCGCAAGGTATTACCAACCACTTCAACTGGATGATTACGGATTGCCGAATTGACCTGGATCAGCGTCTGGTTATCCACTTCATTGCTATCTTCAGGTAAACCTTTACCAATGACATCTGTACCGATTTTCTCCATAAACGGTTTAAGCAATGGTAAACAGGCGTGGTTGTATAAATAACAGCCGTATTCCGCTGTGTCTGAGATTGTCCGGTTCATTTCGAACAGCTTTTTACGGGCAATTGTATTGGCGATTAACGGCGTCTCATGCAAGGACTCGTAATAGGCAGATTCTTCTATGATGCCCGCAGCGGTCATCGTTTCAAACGCCAGCTCCACACCCGCCTTAACCATAGCGACCATCAAAATACCGTTGTCAAAAAAGGCTTGTTCGGTAATTTCTTGTTCACAGTTCGGTTGTTTTTCGAACGCAGTTTCAGCGGTTTCAGCGCGCCAGCTAAGTAACTTGGCATCGTCTTCATGCCAGTCAGCCATCATGCCTTGAGAAAACTCACCACTGATGATGTCGTCCATATGTTTGTTGTAAAGAGGTCGCATGAGTGTTTTAAGCTCTTCACTTAAATCAAACGCCTTGATTTTGGCTGGGTTAGACAGGCGGTCCATCATATTGGTGATACCACCGTGTTTAAGTGCTTCTGTGATCACTTCCCAACCGTACTGGATAAGTTTTGAGGCATAACCTGCTTCAATACCTTGCTCGACCATTTTATCAAAACATAACAAAGACCCGGTTTGCAGCATACCGCATAATATGGTCTGTTCGCCCATCAAATCAGACTTCACTTCGGCGATGAAGGATGAGTGAAGCACACCGGCTTTGTGTCCACCTGTACCGGCTGCATAGGCCTTAGCCTGAGCCAGACCATGACCTTGTGGGTCATTTTCCGGGTGCACTGCAATTAAGGTCGGTACGCCAAAGCCACGTTTGTATTCTTCCCGAACCTCGGTGCCAGGACACTTAGGTGCCACCATGATAACGGTAAGGTCCTCACGCACCTGCATCCCTTCTTCAACGATATTAAAGCCATGGGAGTAGGCGAGGGTAGCCCCGTGTTTCATCAGTGGCATCACCGCTTCAACAACCGCAGAGTGTTGTTTGTCGGGGGTCAGGTTAAGAACCAGATCAGCTTGTGGGATTAAGGTTTCGTAGTTACCCACTTCAAAGCCATTTTCGCTGGCATTTTTAAAAGACTGACGCTTTTCATCAATGGCAGACTGTCGCAGCGCATAGCTGACATCTAACCCTGAATCGCGTAAGTTCAGACCCTGGTTCAGGCCCTGAGCGCCACACCCAATGATAACCAGCTTTTTACCAAGCAGGACGTTAACGCCGTCCTCAAATTCTTTGGGGTCCATGAAATGGCACTGTGCCAGTTGGGCTAGTTGCTCACGTAGTGGCAGTGAATTGAAATAGTTCGCCATGATTTGTCCTGTCTGAATGTTCTAACATTATGAGTTAAGTTCTAGACTAGTAATAAGTTTAAGTTGCGTAAAATGATATATTTAAACTATTGTATTTCACATTGTGAAACACACTAAGTGATAACAAGATGGACCATAAACAATTAAAGTACTTTCTGGCGCTGGCGGATACGTTACATTTTTCCCGCGCCAGCGAGCGCTGCTACATAAGCCCCCCGACGCTGAGCCGGCAGATAAAACAGCTGGAGGAAGAAGTTGGTGCGCCGCTATTTATCCGGGACAATCGCAGTGTCGCTTTGACATCACAAGGGCAGGCTTTTATTCAATATGCACAGGCGACGCTGGCAAGTTGGCGGCAGTTTAAAAGTGAATGTCTGGATGAAGACAAGCCGCTTAGTGGTGAACTGAGTCTGTTTTGCTCTGTGACAGCTTCTTACAGTTTTATTTACGATTTATTTGCGCGTTACCGACAGGATTTCCCTCAGGTCGAACTCAATTTGTTGACTGGTGATCCGGCAAACTCTATCTCCCAGGTACAGGGAGAGGTGGTTGACGTTGCCGTTGCCGTTCGGCCTCGTAACCTGCCTCAGGGATTGGAGTACCTCAGTATTGGTCGCTCGCGGCTGTTGTTTATAGCGCCAACGATGAAATGCCCCTTGAGTGAGCTGCTGGAGCAGCACCGTGGTGATTTGCCCTGGCAGCAATTACCTTTCATTGTGCCCGAGCATGGCGTATTGAAGGAGCGCCTTGATGTGTTTTTCAAGAAAAAAGCACTGCAGCCAAAGATCTATGCACATGTCTCCGGTCATGAAGCCATGGTTGCCTTGACCAGCCTGGGTTTTGGCATAGCTTATGTACCAGAAGTCGTATTGGAGCAGAGCCCGTTCAGAAACCAGGTGCAAACGTTGGGATTGCAAAGTGAAGAGATTGAAATTGGCCTGGTATGTAAAAAGAAACGCCTGCAGGACCCTGTTGTGAGTGCCTTATTTCGGGTTGCAGCGCGATTGTTTGCTGCGTAAAGCGGTTGTTCAGCTAGGGTCACTAGACTAGCCAGCATAGTTAGTTTGAACGAGGCTTTTTCGTGTCAACGGTATTAATTGCACAAGATGAAAAAGGACACAGCATCGCACCTTTTGAGGCATTGCAGCAGCACGGCTATGTCATGCGGTTTATGAATATTCATGAGGCAACCCGAAAAGGGTGTCCGGCTCAACAGATAGACAGCATTGTGATTGGTCAGGCCCTGGCGACCAGTGCGCAGTACGATACTATCAACACACTCAAATCCCACTTCAATGCGCCCCTGATGGTATCGCTTGATGAGGACAACGAAGACTTGCAGAGCCTGATGCTGGAACTGGGGGCGGATGACGTTATCCCTTGTATCGCGAAACCTCGGTTATGGCGTGCCCGGCTAGATGCTTTGGTACGTAGACATCCGGCCACATCGGTCATTCATTCTGAAACGCCAAATGAGCTTCATTTTGGTCAGCTTTACCTGAATTTGCATGAGCGCAGTGTTTCACTGAAAAAGCAACCGGTTAGCTTGACCAGTCATGAGTTTGAGCTGCTCTGGCTGCTGGCTTCTCGCGCTCCTGATGTTGTTAGTCGCGAAGACATATATAAAAAAGTGGTTGGACAGCATTACCAGGCGAATAGTCGAACCGTAGATGTGCGTGTATCCTGTTTGCGCAGAAAGCTGGGGGATAATGCTGTCGGCGCAGAAAAAATCAAAACGGTTTGGCGCAAAGGTTATTTGTTTGTAAAAGATGCCTGGTGATCTTAACGCTTAGCTCATAATTTGGTGAAATTCCCACATTGGATAGTTCCAATTATTCGAACTATCCATTCGCTCTCGTTTGTACATCCCTTCTTTTCTCTCTTCTGTTTTAGTGACATTTTAGATTTATAGTCTATATAAATCAATTGTATAGGCCTGTATTGCATTTGCATAAACGGCCCCAGCTTGTTTTACATGCAGAGTGAAATTGCGCATTCCTTGATCTAAATCGTGTATTTAGCAACGTAAATAGAATTGATTGCTATTTAAAGCAGTGTATACTTAACGCGACTAAGATTAATTTTTAACATTGCTTTATTAAGGAATGCTCAATGATTTTCAAAAAATCTCTGCTTGCTACTTCTATTTTAGTTGCCACTTTAGGTTTGACCGCATGCGGTGGTTCAAGCTCAAATGACAACAATATCAATAATGGTCAGACACCTGAACAATCGACAAATGCAGCGCCAACCGCTGTTACTCTGACAGGTAAGGATGCAGACGCAACAGAAGTCACGGTGACTGAAAACATGGTTGCGGTAGAGATTGGTACACTGGTTGTAACTGACAGCGATAATGACAGCCACACTTTTGATGTGTCTGATGCGCGTTTTGAAGTTGTTGAAGGCGTTTTAAGATTAAAAGCCGGTGAACACCTGAACTATGAACTAGAGCAGGAAGTTACTGTGACTGTTACCGTTAATGACGGTGATAATACTGAAGATTTTCAGGTTAAATTTAAAGTACTGGACGAAATGGACTATGACTTCATCAGCCGCTTTGCAGAAGGTGAATCCAGTGTTGCTTACTCAGGCCAGATTGCGCGTCACGTGTTAATCAAAGAATTATTCAATTACATCAAAAGTGAGCAGTTTGTCACTGATTCAAAACAAGGCAAAGATGCCATTTTGACAGAGTTGGATAAATTTTATGCCGTTTCTAAAGAAGATTATGAAAGTATCTGGGGAGAGCGTGATCTTACCGTTGTGACAGATCCGGCTGCACAGACTAAATTGACAGATATTTCGTCATCTCATAAAGATCTGAACGGCAAAGTGGCAGGCAATGATGCCAAAGGTCAGCACAAAGACTGGAAAGAAGATGGCAGCTTTGCAGGCTGGACAGCGATTGCCGCAGATGGTGAGACACCCATTCCTGAGTTAGTTGTAAGACAGTTGTTTGCTCAGTTGGCGGAACGTGCTCAGTCTGAAGCTCCATCAGATTCAACTGGTCGAGAAATCGAGACTATTTACGTCACTGAAACCGGTGTCGATCTGAATCAGATGATCCAAAAGTTCTTGTATGGCGCATTGGCTTTCTCTCAGTCAGCAGATGATTATCTGGACTATAATACAGAAGGGAAAGGCTTGCTGACTGACAATACAGAAGCTGTTGAGGGCAAGACTTACACCAATCTTGAGCACCAATGGGACGAAGGTTTTGGCTACTTCGGCGCGGCGCGTAATTACATGAACTACTCGGATGACGAGATTGCCGGTAAGGGCGGACGTGATGGCTTTAGTGCTGGGTACAACGATGCCAATGCTGACGGTAAAATTGACTTTAACTCAGAGTATAACTTCGGTAACTCGACTAACGCAGCTAAGCGTGACCGCGGTACTGTAGATAACGCAAAACCAACGGACCTGACGAAAGAAGCGTTTGAAGCATTTTACAATGGTCGTAAGTTGATTAATTCAACTGAAGGTGCATTGAGCGAAACGCAAATGGAAACGCTGCAAGGTCACGCGAAAGATGCGTTACTTGCGTGGGAGAAAGCGATTGCTGCTACTGTTGTTCACTATATCAACGACACTCAAAAAGACCTGGACCGTCTAGCGTCAGAGCTGGCAGGAACACATGCAGATGATTATGACGGTGAACAATACGAGCCTTCAGATTTTGCGACGTTAGCTAAGCACTGGTCTGAAATGAAAGGCTTTGCACTGAATTTCCAGTTTAATCGACATTCACCTTTCTACACTGAAAGCAATATCGGTAAATTCGAGGAAATGCATGACTTCATGGGCACACAGCCTGCTATAACAGCTGATGCTATTCCGACTTATAAGGAAGAATTGCAAAAAGCACGTGACATCCTTCAGGAAGTATACGGCTTTGATGCAGAGAATGTTGCTAACTGGTAAGTTATAAATCATTCTTTGAACTGTCAAAAGGTTAGCAGGTTTTGCTAGCCTTTTGTGTATCTAGACTATTCATTTGAGGCAGACAATGAAAATACAATCCAGACCTCTTTTATTGGCTGTAGCCATTGGGTTGGCATTAAGCGGGTGTGGTGAAAGCACATCGAGCTCTGCGGGTCCAGGTTATAAACAAGCAGCTAACCCGGGCGATAACCAAGACTCGAGCAATGACAATCAGGATTCGTCAAACGACAACCAGGATTCGTCAAACGACAACCAGGATTCATCAGGTGATAATCAGGATTCGACGGGTGATAACCCTAATTCTGGTGATGACAATAATCAGACAAGTTTCAGTCAAAAAAAACTGATTGCTAACCTGACTGATAATGTATTTACTCCTACCTTTCAACAGTTTGCTAGTAAAGCAAGTGCTCAGCCTGATGTAATACGGGCATATTGCGATCTGGAAACTGTGTTTGATCCGACATTGAATGATGATGCGGCAAAAACAGCAAGAGATGAAGCAAAGCTGGCTGCGCAGAATAGCTGGAAAGAAACGATGGTGAGCTGGCAGCATGCCGAGTTAATGATCGTCGGTCCGCTTTTGGAAGATGATAAAGCACTACGTAAAGACATCTATTCCTGGCCGGATACCAACTATTGTAATGTTGATCAGGATGTAGCTTATTTTGCGCAAGGTGACATTAACGGTGTTCCTTACGACATTAGCAAGCGCAGTGACAAGCGTCGCGGCTTGGATGCGCTCGAATATTTACTGTTCAACAATGATCTCAATCATAGCTGCTCGACTGCGGCCAGTGGACAAGTTTTGGCTCAATGGAATACGTTAAGTGAACAGCAGCGACGTACGATGCGTTGTCAATATGCAGTGGAAGTTTCTGGTGATCTTAAGACGACGTCTGAACGTTTGATGTTCGAGTGGGCGGGAGACCAGGGTTATGCTGCTAAGTTGAAAAAGGCGGGTGAATCAGGCAGTGAGTTTACGTCTGTTACTCAGGCTGTTAATCATATCTCAGATGCCTTGTTTTATATGACTGAAGAGTTGAAAGATTATAAGCTTGCCACGCCATTAGGCATGTTTGCTAACCAGTGTGGCATTGATCTGTGTCCTGAAGCTGTTGAGTCTCGTTTTGCCAAGCATTCTATAGAGAATATTCAGGCCAACATAGCTGCTTTTGAGCAGATTTTCTTGGGTCAGGGCACAGACAGTGAAGACACAACAGGCTTTGATGATTTCCTGGATGAGCAAAATGCCAGCCAGACCAAAGAGGTTATGTTGGCTGGTATCGCAAGCGCTAAGGCGGCAACTGGCGCACTTGATGACAGTTTACAGCAATCTCTGGAAGAGAATGTCGCTGGAGTGCAGAATACGCATGACAAAGTGAAGGATGTTACGGATCAACTAAAGAATGATTTTATCCAAAAGCTGGCACTTGAACTTCCAAAAACATCGGCAGGTGACAATGACTAAAGGACCTATGATGAAGAGATCTATGTTAGCCATTGCCGTTGCGCTGGCTGCGCCTCAGGCACTGGCAAATGATGACGTAAAAAGTGACGACATGGAGCATATTCAGATCCTGAGTCATTACGATAAACTTCGCACAGAAGCGGGCTCTGCAACACTGTTAAGTGAGGAGCAATTAGCGGAGTTTGAGTATGATGATATCCATCGTATTCTAGCGTCAGTACCGGGAGTGAATATCCGTGAGGAAGATGGCTATGGCTTGCGCCCTAACATCGGCTTTCGTGGTGTAACACCAGAACGAAGTAAGAAAATCACCATTATGGAAGATGGTGTGTTGATTGGCCCGGCACCTTATTCAGCACCAGCTGCATATTATTTCCCTGTGACAACTAGGATGACAGCCGTTGAGGTCTTTAAAGGCCCTGCTGCTATCAAACATGGGCCACAGTCTGTCGCTGGTGCACTGAACCTGGTGACTCGTGCTGTACCTGAGTTTTCGGAGGGTGCCATTGATCTTGCCATGGGCAGTGACGGATATACCAAAGCGCATGCGTATTTTGGGTCTGTAGTGAACAATGTTGGGTTTTTACTCGAAGGGGTGAATCTGCAAGCGGATGGGTTTAAAGACCTGGATGGTGGTACAGATACCGGATTCGAGAAAAATGACCTGCTGGCAAAGTTCAATTATAAGCTGCAACAAGGGGAGTTTGAGCACACGTTCGGACTTAAGCTCAGTTATGCTGATGAGCTTTCTAATGAAACGTATCTTGGCCTGACAGATGCGGATTTTGATGCTACGCCTTATCGTCGTTATGCAGCATCTCAGCCAGACAACATGGATACTAAGCACAGTCAGGTGATGTTCTCCCACCATCTGAAGTATCAGGATGTGAGTTTAACGTCGCGTGTTTATCGTAATGACTATGAACGTGCCTGGCTTAAGCTGGATGGAGTGACCAATACAGAAGCAACATTGCCTGAGATACTGGCAAATCCGCAAGATGAAGAGTATCAACGTTTGTACCATGTATTAAGTGGGGTAGAAGATTCGATCCCATTTAGTGGGCGACCAAACTTCCTTAGTATGGGGACGAATGACAGAGAATATTTCTCACAAGGTATGCAGGTAGATGGCACAGCTAAGTTTAAATTGGCAGGCTATGACAATACCCTGTCATTTGGTGTGCGCTTTCATGAAGACGAGATTGAGCGTAAGCACTTTAAAGAAACCTACGGGATGAAAGATGGCAGTGCGTTTAATCTGGGCCTGGATAAGGTTTATACCTCTCAGAACACCGAAAATACCAAGGCCTGGTCTGTCTATCTTGAGGACAAGGTCACCATAGATGCCCTGACTCTTGGCCTGGGTATACGTGGTGAGCTGATGGATATGGCGTATCAGGATACTGTTAATGCGGATGACTGGCAGGACAAAACCACACGGATCTGGTTACCGGGTATGAGTGGCTTCTATCAGTTGTCGGAAGACTCCGGTATTTTGTTTGGCGTTCATCAGGGTTTCTCTCCAGCATCGCCGCAACAATCGGTTGATATCGAAATTGAGAAGAGCACTAACTATGAATTCGGCGGCCGTTTTAATGATGGGATAACGCAGCTTGAGGTAGTAAGCTTTTTCAATGATTACAGTAATTTGAAAGAAAGCTGTGGTCAGTCTAACTGTGGTGCGTTGGAAGTCGGCAAAGAGTTCAACGGTGGTGAGGCACATGTATATGGTCTGGAAGCCCAGTTTAGTCAGCGTTACCCTTTGAACCTGCAAATTGATATTCCTTACGGGTTTGTGTACACCTATACCAAAGGTGAATTCAAAAACGATCGATACACTAATTTTGCGCAATGGGGTCATGTGAAAAGTGGTGACGAGCTGCCATACTTGCCCGAGCACCAGGCTAGCTTTAACATTGGTGTATCTGCCCCGGACTGGCGTGTATCGCTTGCTGTCAAGTATGTTGGCTCTATGTCTGAAGCGGCTGGACGAAGCTGGGATAGCAGTACAGATCCGAATGCGCCAAATGGTAGCTATGACCTGGTACTTGAAGGCAAAGAGGTGTCAGCGATCACAACCGTTGATCTGTCAGCTGTTTATGAGCTGGGCAAATATGGTCAGGTCTACGCTAAAGTTGATAACCTGCTGGATGAGACCAAGATTGTTAGTCGTCGTCCTTATGGGGCTCGACCAGGCAAACCTCGCCAGTTTACATTGGGTTATAAGTACTCATTCTAATCTGAATGAAACAATGTCAGATGCACAATCTGCGGTGTATATGACATAATTATGTATACTAACAGGGCCACTCATTAGTGGCCTTTTTTACAGGAGTCAGTCCACTTTATGATCGAAACGCTCTGGCAAAGCTTGTTATCTTTGCCCGGTTATTTACTGGATGCAAATAAACGCATTTATTGGCTGTACCTGCTGAGTGCAGTGGTGATGGCTGGCCTGGTTTACAACAAACTGCAAGGCCCTCGTTCGCTTAAAGGTTTCCTGGGGTTTCTGTTCCCGCGTGATGTGTGGTTGTCTGACAGTGCGAAGCTGGATTATGGCTTATTTGTCGTCAACAAATTGATCAAAGCCCTGACTTTTGCACCTATCGTATTAACTATGGTGCCGGTTGCGATTGCTGTCTCTGATGGTCTCGAATGGCTATTTGGGACACCTCTGCATTTGGCCTGGGATGATTCCGTGGTGATTTTTCTGTTTACACTGATGTTGTTTTTGGTCGATGATTTTACTCGCTATCTGTTACATCTGGCGTTACATAAAATCCCGTTTCTTTGGGAATTTCATAAGGTGCATCATTCTGCAAAAGTGCTGACCCCATTCACCATTTATCGCTCCCATCCGGTTGAAAGTTATTTGTATGCATGTCGAATGGCTTTGACGCAGGGGGTTGTGGTTGGGCTGGGCTACTTTGTCTTCGGTACGGCGCTGAGTATGTTTGATATCTTAGGTGCGAATGCTTTTGTCTTTCTATTCAACATTTTTGGCTCAAATCTGAGGCATTCACACATCTGGTTCAGTTGGGGAGACAAGATAGAAAACTGGTTTATTAGTCCGGCACAACATCAGATCCATCATAGTGCAGATCCGGCTCATTTTGATACGAACCTGGGCTCGGCGCTGGCCATATGGGACAGAATGGGCAGGAGCTTGATCCGCGCATCAGCAGTGAGCAATATTGAAATCGGCGTAGGTCGTTATGATGCTGGCCATGATAGCTTGAGCGCCATATATCTGAAACCGCTGCGAGAAGCGTGGCTTAGCGTGTTGTCTAAAAAAGCGCGTGGCGATGTGAGAGAAGAGAAATAGGCTGGCGACGGGCATTGCCAGCCTATAAGGGAGAGTAGGCTCCCATAAATTGAGACTTAGTGCACCTGACCTGGCGAGGTGCGGTAGAATCCCAGTGCGTTTAGTTGTTCAATAATCGCTGGGTCGTCTAATCTGTCAGGGGTTGCCTGATCGCGTAAAAAGTGTTCTTTAGGGACCGCATGCATGTCCAGCATTTTGTGAAAAAGAATGTCCCTAATTGTCAACGCTGTCATTCCTGAATCTTGTATAGCATCCAACTGCGCTTGCAATTTTGCGAGCGGGCCTGCACTTGCATCATCCACCGCTGCAGGAAAGTAAGAAGCCGATTTATTTTTTAACATGCTTGCCCTCTCGAATAATATGGTCCCCACTCAATGTTCCTGATTAAGGGGTATAAGTATAAGATTTAAATTGAGAAAATAGATTAGTGCAACCTACCTACTGAGCTCAGTGTACTTCGAATTGAGGGGCAATTACCAACGATGATGTAAAGCTTTGTAAATCGTAGAGTTACAAAACCGCCAGAGTTATGTGCCTGATTTTTAGACGTCTAGATGTAACTATATGATGCGGAATTAGAAATAATTCTCAGTACCCTTATCGATACTGAGAATTATTTTTTAGTCTATGAAAATAATTTTTCTTTAACGTGTTCTGCGAAGCCGCTACCGGCCTCCAGGTAGAAGTTATAAGTGGAATGTACCCCTAAATCTTCAAGTTCTTTTTGCTGATCCGGGTAGTTGGCGATAGCAGTAACCTGACCTGAAAAGCCTGACGCTTTTAGCTGCTCCAGTGCGTAAATATTCTGCATGTGTTTTGGCATTGCCAGCATAACCATAGCAACATTGGAGTGATTGACGCGTTGCCAGAAGTCAGGGTCCGTTGCATCTGCCAGTAGTACGCGACGTTCCAGACTAATATGCTTTTCGACGACTTCGGGCTTGATGTCGACCCCTGCGACTGAGCCCGGATAAGAGGCATGAATGGTCTCATAAGCACCTGTGCCAATACGTCCCATGCCAAAGATCACGATACGTGTGTCGGTCAGATTAACAGGTAACTCTTCTTCGAGCCGCTTATCACTCTCGAATTTAACCAGCAGGGGTTCCAGCTTCACGTAGATTTCATTGGCTTTCTTGTTGAGCGGTGTGGCCAGCACAAATGTAACTGAGACAGCCAATGCGACCACGGCGAGCCAGTCGGCGGTGATCATGCCACTGCTGGCAGCGACAGCACATACGATCAGACCAAATTCACTGTAGTTTGACAGTGTAAATGCGCTGAGTAGTGACGTCCGGGCACGCAGTCTGAACATGTTGGTATAAAGATAATAAATAAAGACTTTAACTGGTAGCACGACGGCAAGTAGCACGGCAATCAACACGGCTTCGAGTGAGATATTGGCATTCAGTCCGATGTTGAGGAAAAAGCCAACCAATAAGATATCTTTAACATTCAGCAAAGCTTTGGATAGCTCGCCTGCTTTTTTATGTGGCGCAAACAACATGCCTATTATCAGTGCGCCCAAATCACCTTTCAGACCAGCTAACTCGAACCCGTGGTAACCGAGCACAAGTGCAAAGAAAAACCCGAACAAGGGTAAGAGTTCGCCGTGCTTTGAGCGGTTGAGTACCCAGAATAGCAGCGGTCGCAACAGTGGCAGTCCAACTAGCAGAGCAAGCGCCCATATGTTGGGAGATTTTCCTGTGCTAATAGCGAGGAAGATCACTGCAAAAATATCCTGCATAACCAGGATCCCGATGGAAATTTTACCATGCAAGCTGGCCATCTCGCCTCGCTCTTCCAGTACTTTAACTGCAAATACGGTACTTGAAAAACTGAACGCAAACCCAACCAGACAGGCACTTTGCCAGGACAAGTCGACAAATAAGGGTAAGCCAAACGCACCCAACATCAATAACAGGGAGGCGAAGAAGGCAATGCTGGTGAACAGGTGTAAGCTGGCGGGCGCCCAAACCTGAGGTTTAATCAAATTCGAAACCTTCAGTTTTAAACCAATACTGAACAGTAATAGTGTGACACCCAAGTCGGCCAGCTGGGTGAGTAAATCGGTACTGCTGTGGCCTAACAGATTGAGCACAAAACCCGCCAGCAAAAAGCCAATTAAAGGCGGGAGTTTAAGTTGGTAGACAGAAAAGCCACAGGCAAAGGCAACGGCAAAGTACAGTAATTCCATAGTGATTCAGTCAAGTCGAAGGTGTTAGCAGTGTAACAAAACAATCTGATATATAAATGAAAAATTGGCTGCTCTAGTGAATGGTAAGTGCCGCATGGCGATTGTTATAAGGTTTATCCTCAACTATTTAGCTGATTGCTATAAATTTTCGCTGACAAACCAGAAAAAATGTGGTTAAGATGCGGATAAGGGGACATCCTCGAGAGGAGATAAGATGTTTAAAAAGCTCTTGGCATCCGTAGGTATTGGTGCCGCGAAAGTAGATACAATTTTAGAAACAGAACACCTGCATCCGGGTCAGAAATTTCAGGCCCAGATCGTTGTTGTGGGTGGAGATGTCGAACAAGAAATTAGCGGTTTAGAGTTAGCGCTGATGACCAAAGTCAAGGTTGAAGGAGACAATGGCGAGTACTACGCAAATCAGGTCATTGAAAAGTGGCGTGTGGGTAGCCAATTCACCATAGCACCAGGTGAGAAAAAAGTGCTCCCGTTTGAGGCCCGGTTGCATTCAGAAACCCCAATCACTGAAATTAATGCGCCGTATAACCACAGTTATGTGTGGCTGGAAACCGGATTGGATATCGATCTTGCTTTAGATCCCAGTGATAAAGACCTATTGCATATTTATCCAAACGAAGCGGTTAAGAACTGTTTAATGGCTATGGAGAAGCTCGGCTTTCGGATGATTAAAGCGGATGTTGAGCGTGGCTATTTGAAAGCGTCGAATTTTCAGTCGGTATCTGGTTGCTATCAGGAAATTGAATACCGCCCGGCGAATACGTCTTTGTTCGGGCTTCAGGAAGTTGAGTTATCCTTTGTGCCGGAAGCACATCGCACCCATGTGTTGATTGAACTCGACAGAGCCTTTCGTGGAGATGGCTATGTAGACCTGACAATTGAGCATGACCACGTGAACCTGTCTCAACTGTGCGATCAGCTTGAAAGGCTATTTGCCTAACTCTATTCTACGCCTCACCGGAGGCGTATCTACCCACAGTGATAAAACCCATGCAAGTTAAAACCTTTTACCAGTTGTCACACGACGAGCTCTTCAGCATTTTGAAGACCCGAGTTGCCGTGTTTGTTGTTGAGCAAGCCTGCGCATATCAGGAAGTTGATGAAGTTGACAGAGCCGCTGATACACTTCATGTTTTCTTAATTCAGCAGGGTGAAGTGCAGGCTTATGCACGGTGTTACAAGCCGCAATCTACTGTCAGTGCAATTGGACGTGTGTTGGTGTCACCAGAATGTCGTGGGAAGGGAGTTGCACAAACTTTGATGGCCCGAGCGATAGAAGCTTGTCACGCACACTATGGAGCACAACCGATAAAAATCGCAGCGCAAACTTACCTGACTCAATTTTATCAGTCTCTCGGTTTTGTACCTTGTGGCGAGGCCTATCTGGAAGATGGGATTGAGCATATAGATATGATATTACGCTAGGTTAGGTACTGGTATACAGTGCTTACTGTATACCAGGGCAGTAGCATATTATGCTAGTCAGAGTTGTTTAAGTGCTTCGATGGCACCTTGGTAGTCAGGCTCACTGGCCAGGTTACTGACTAACTGCTTGTATACGACTTTGTGGTCTTTGTCTAACACCAGAACTGCTCTGCTCAATAGTCCCATATCTTTAATGTAAAGTCCGTACTTAGCGCCAAAGTCGCGCCAGACTGAATCCGACAGGGTATCAATTTGGTCGATGTTTTCTGTTTTACAAAAACGCTTTTGTGCAAAGGGTAGGTCCGCACTGATGGTGAGCATTGCCACGTCTGCAAACTCCTCAGCTACTTTTTCATTGAAGTACTTGGTTTGCAGACTACAGATCCCGGTGTCCAGGCTCGGCACCACACTGATCAGAACGGGCTTGCCCTGATAGTTGGCTAAGGTAACAGGTACAAAGTTGCCATCGACAACTTTGAATTCCGGTGCAGCGTCCCCGACTTTAATACCCTGGCCTAATAAGGTTACAGGCTTCCCCTGAGCGTTGACTTTGCCCGCGTCAACCAGGTTCTCAGGCAGCTCACTGGCATGGATTGGGTTGGTCATTGTCAATAAAGACGCAGCAAGCAAGGTGATGATCCGCATAACGTATTCCCTTTTAAATTTTTTGCAATTCTCGTCAGTGTATTATACTGAAATTATATAACCAACCTTTGCAGTAAATTGGATTGTAAATCGGCCAAGCTTTGATTACCATGTAGGTCCCTAAATGCTGCTGTGCCATAACTATAATTAGAAAAATTAAGGCTTCTTACAACGAGTTAGCCGCTAAGCGAAGAGAGCTTTTATGTCAACACCTGTCCTGATATGCGATGATTCAAAATTGGCTCGCCGGCAACTGGCGCGGTCATTGCCGGACGACTGGGATATTAAAGTAGAATTTGCTGAGCACGGCCTGGACTGTATTGAAAAAATAAAAGTGGTCTCGCCAGAGATACTTTTTCTAGATTTAAATATGCCTCACATGGATGGATATGAGGTGCTACAAGCAATAAACGAACAAGGATTGAATGTTTTGACAGTCGTCGTCTCTGGAGATATCCAGCCAAACGCGCACCAAAGAGTCATGGAGCTAGGTGCAATAGATTTTATTCGAAAACCCTGTGATGCCGCGAAGTTGGAAGAAATCATCACGCATCATGGGATCAAAGACAAAGCCATCCGGGCCAATCTGGTGCATAAACTCGGGGAGCAACTTGAACCTGAGATCCGTGATATCTATCAGGAAATTACTAATGTGGCAATGGGCCAGGCTGGTGATCTGCTAGCTCGTCTGTTGAACGTTTTCGTGGAATTACCTATTCCGAATGTCAATGTCCTTGAAGTCAGTGAACTGCATATGGCATTGCAAGCCATCGATGCCAGTGCAACAACATCGGGTGTGTGTCAGGGGTTCATTGGTGGTGGCGTGTCCGGAGAAGCCTTACTGCTGCTCAATGATTCCAGTTTTAAAGAAATTGCGTCGCTGATGAGTTATCAGGGAGAGCTCAACCAAAAAGTGGAGCTTGAGTTGCTCATGGACATCAGTAATATTCTGATAGGGGCAATATTGACAGGACTCTCGAAGCAACTCGACATGCCATTCAGCCAGGGTCATCCTGTGGTACTAGGACAGCACTGCGAAGTGTCTGAACTGGTGAAGGCAAATAAAGCCAGATGGCAGCGTACGTTAGCGATTGAAATTAGTTACGGGATCGAAAACCATGACATTAATTGTGATTTAATGTTGTTGTTTACCGAAGACTCACTAAAAACACTCAAATATAAAGTTGAGTATCTGCTAGAAGATTAAAATTATGCCTGCATCTGATTTTGACATGAATGAGATCCATTGGTTAATGGATATGTTTAACACAGTGGATGTCGGCCTGGTTGTGCTGGATAGGCAGTATCGAGTGTGCGTCTGGAATGGTTTTATGGAAAACCATTCTGGATTATTGCCAAGCGCGGTTAAAGACAAAGACGTGTTCGACTTGTTCCCTGGTATTGACGAAGCTTGGTTTAAGAGTAAATCAGAACCTGTTTTTGTATTGAAGAATCGCTCGTTTACTATCTGGGAGCAGCAGCCCTATATTTTTCGGTTCAAGAATTATCGGCCAATTACTGGCAAGGCCGACTATATGTATCAAAATGCGACCTTTATTCCACTGACGACAGTGACCGGCGAAGTGGGGCACATCTGTGTCATCATTTACGATGTGACTGACGAAGCCATGAACAAGCTTGAGCTTGAAAAGGTCAATAAAACTCTGGAAAAGATGAGCCGCACAGATAGCCTGACTAAACTGGCCAATCGGGGCTACTGGGAGGAGAGCTTAAGGACAGAGTTCAAACGCTTGCAGCGCAGCCATGGTAGCAGCAGTTTGCTGATGTTCGACATCGACTTCTTTAAGCGTATAAATGATGCCTATGGACATAGCGGTGGTGATGAGGCTATTCGCCATATCTCAGATCTGCTGCAAAAGACACTCCGTGAAACAGATGTTGCGGGGCGTTATGGTGGTGAAGAGTTTGCGGTAACGTTAGTTGATACTGACGCCGAAGGGGCCAAAGTATTTGCTGAGAGGTTGCGTAGTTTAATTGAGAACTCAGTCATCTATTATGATAATAAAGAAATTAAATTAACGGTGAGTCTGGGCATTGCCTGCTGTGACGACAATTTTGAAAAGTACGAGCAGTGGATAGAGGCCGCCGACACCGCTTTGTATCATTCAAAAGAAAATGGTCGTAACACGGTGACTGTATACGACCCTTCGATGGCTCATTAACTAAGCCTGGTATTTGTAAAAACAAAAAAGCCCTTTTTAAAGGGCTTTTTGCTATAAAGCGTCTTCTTTACTTTCCTGAGGACACTGGCCTAATATGTTCACTGACCCATCGTCCTGAAGCTCTTCAAGCTTAACGGGGAAGCCCCACAACCGATACAAATGCTTTATAACCTCTTTCTTTGAATCTGCAAGAGGCACTTTGTTATGTGGTACGTACCTCAAAGTAAGTGAGCGGTCACCTCGTATGTCTACATTGTAAACCTGAATATTGGGCTCATGGTTACTCAAGTTATAGTGAGCAGACAGGCTATTTCTGACTTTCTGATAGCCCGATTCATCATGAATAGCGCCAACCTCCAGATGAGGGGACTTTTCCTGATCTATAATGGTGAACAGCTTAAAATCGCGCATGATCTTTGGCGATAAAAATTGGCTCACAAAACTCTCATCTTTAAAATTTTCCATAGCAAAGTGCAGGGTATCCAACCAGTCTTTACCTGCAAACTCCGGAAACCAATACTTGTCTTCATCAGTCGGGTTCTCGCAGATCCGACGTATATCGACCATCATATTGAAGCCCAGCGCATAGGGGTTAATGCCCGAGTAAAATTTGCTGTTATAGGGAGGCTGATAAACAACATTGGTATGGCTTTGCAAGAACTCCAGCATGAATGCATCGCTCAACTTACCCTCGTCATATAGGTGGTTAAGGATTGTGTAGTGCCAAAATGTCGCCCACCCCTCGTTCATGACTTGCGTTTGTCGTTGTGGATAAAAGTACTGAGAGACTTTGCGTACAATCCGTATTATCTCACGTTGCCAGGATTCTAGCAGCGGTGCGTTTTTCTCGATGAAATACAGGATATTTTCCTGCGGCTCAGATGGGAACTTGACGTCTTCTCGTTCGTCCTGTTGCTTGCCTTGTGGAATGGTTCGCCAAAGTTCATTGACTTGTGACTGCAGGTAGTCCTCACGCTCTTTTTGACGCTTCTGTTCCTCGTACATTGAGATCTGTTGAGGGCGTTTATAGCGATCCACGCCATAATTCATCAGGGCATGACAAGAATCTAGTAGGTTTTCTACCTCATCTATCCCATATTTTTGTTCGCACTTGGCAACATAGTTTTTTGCAAAAACCAGGTAATCAATAATTGAAGAGGCATCTGTCCAGGTTTTGAACAGGTAATTGCCTTTGAAAAACGAGTTGTGTCCGTAGCATGCATGTGCCATAACCAGCGCCTGCATTGGCATGGTATTTTCTTCCATCAGATAGGCAATGCAAGGGTCTGAGTTAATCACAATTTCATAAGCGAGTCCCATTTGCCCTCGTTTATAAGTTTGCTCGGTCTGAATAAACTTCTTACCGTAAGACCAGTGCGCATAGCCAATGGGCATGCCCACGCTGGAGTAGGCATCCATCATCTGCTCTGCGGTGATCACTTCAATTTGGTTCGGATAGGTATCCAGTCTGTAATGGGCCGCTACACGGGCAATCTCAGCCTGATACTCTTCAAGCAGGTCGAACGTCCAATCCGGGCCATCATTTAGCGGGTTATACGTCATAGGCACTCCCCTTGTTAGGCTGCATTCTGTTGTCGGTTTTTCTTAAACAGCTCTCTGAATATCGGATAGATATCTTCCACTGACCGAATATGCTGCATGGCAAAGTTGTCGAATGTGTCCGCAATACCTTGGTATTCGCGCCACAAACTCTGGTGAGCACGTGTGGTGATTTCGATATAGGCGTAGTAACGCACCGTGTTTAGCAGTTTGTTCGTTAGTATATCAGTACAGTGTGGAGAGTCATCTGCCCAGTTATCGCCATCAGATGCCTGCGCAGCATAGATATTCCAATCGCCCTGCGCGTATCGATCAGCGATAATTTCATCCATTAACTTCAACGCACTCGATACAATGGTACCGCCGGTTTCCTGCGAGTAGAAAAACTCCTGCTCGTCGACCTCTTTGGCCTGCGTATGGTGGCGAATATAAACAACTTCAATGTCTTTGTAGGTACGTGTTAAGAACTGATATAGCAAAATATAAAAGCGCTTTGCCATATCTTTAGTTGCTTGATCCATTGAGCCTGATACATCCATCAAACAAAACATAACAGCTTTGCTCGTAGGGTGTGGTCGCTTTTCGTAGTTTCTGAACCGCAAATCGTAATTATCAATGAATGGGACTGCATCAATCTTGCGTTTGAGTTCTGCGATTTCCTGCACTAGTTGTTGGATCTCGGTTTGCTTGGGAACAGGTTCCTGTAACAAGAGCGCTAGTTTTTCTTCCAACTCTTTGAGTTGTTTTCTTTTGCTGGCTGTCATGGCAATTCGGCGTGCAACAGATCCTTTTAAAGATCGTACAATGTCGAGATTGCTGGGCATACCGTCATTACAAAAGCCTGCTCTGTGTGTTTTCATTTGTACCAATTTGTCGAGCTGGCTTTTTTGCAAGTTTGGTAACTCAAGGTCTTCAAACAACAGGTCAAGATATTCGTCTTTCGATATGGAAAAAACGAAATCATCCTGGCCTTCACCTTGATCGCTCGCATTACCCTCGCCAGCGCCTCCGCCCTGACCAGAGGGCGGGCGCTGAATTTTGTCACCTGTTGTGAACTGATCGTTGCCTGGGTGAATGTGCTCGCGATTACCACCTTTGCCCTGATGGAAAATTGGCTCGCTGATATCTCGCTGCGGTATAGAGATGCTCTCACCGCTGGAAATATCAGTGACACTTCTTTTATTGATGGCATCAGAAACAGCTTCTTTTATCTGTTTCTTGTAGCGTCTAATAAAGCGCTGACGATTCAGCGTGCTTTTATTCTTGCCATTCAGTCGACGATCGATGAAATGTGCCATAGAACACCCTCCAACCGCTAATGTTATTGAGATTTTCTAACCCGTAAATACCACTCGGAAAGTAAGCGGACTTGCTTCTGGGTATAGCCTTTTTCCATCATACGATTGACAAAGTCTTCGTGTTTTTTCTGATCTTCAGCTGAGGTTTTCGCATTGAATGAGATAACCGGTAGCAGCTCTTCTGTGTTTGAGAACATTTTTTTCTCGATCACCGTCCTGAGTTTTTCGTAACTGGTCCAGACAGGGTTCGCGCCATTATGGTGAGCGCGGGCTCTCAAGACAAAGTTGACGATCTCATTACGAAAATCTTTGGGGTTTGAAATACCAGCTGGCTTTTCAATTTTCTCAAGCTCAGCATTGAGCGCCGCTCTGTCGAATAGCTGGCCAGTATCCGGGTCGCGGTATTCTTGATCCTGTATCCAAAAATCAGCATACGTAACATAACGGTCGAAAATATTTTGTCCGTACTCTGAGTATGATTCGAGGTATGCTGTTTGTAGCTCTTTACCAATAAACTCGACGTATTGCGGGATCAAGTAGCCTTTCAGGTGGCTGAGGTATCGCTCCTGAACTTCGGCACTAAACTGCTCACGTTCAATCTGCTGTTCCAGTACATAGAATAAGTGTACAGGGTTTGCAGCAACCTCTGCATGGTCAAAGTTAAATACGCGAGACAATATCTTGAATGCAAAGCGCGTAGACAGGCCAGTCATACCTTCGTCGACTCCGGCGTAGTCTCGATACTCCTGATAAGACTTCGCTTTTGGATCTGTGTCTTTGAGGCTCTCACCGTCATAAACACGCATCTTAGAGTAGATACTGGAATTTTCAGGCTCATTGA
Organism: Pseudoalteromonas rubra; assembly: GCF_001482385.1. Taxonomy (NCBI): domain Bacteria; kingdom Pseudomonadati; phylum Pseudomonadota; class Gammaproteobacteria; order Alteromonadales; family Pseudoalteromonadaceae; genus Pseudoalteromonas; species Pseudoalteromonas rubra. Next base: position 1,304,318 of record NZ_CP013611.1, on the reverse strand, counting down.
TACGCGACAGAGTCGAAAACTTAGCCAAGGTTTCAAGCGTACCTGGTGCACAAGGTGCAGTTTTAAGTTCGCTGTTTTCAATGAGCTTTTTGTAAATCTTAACTTCTTCTGAAACACGCAAGCAGTACGGCACTTTAACGATAAAGACCCGATCCAGAAACGCTTCATTGTTTTTATTATTTTTGAATGATTGCCATTCGGACTCGTTGGAGTGCGCCAATATGATCCCGTTAAAGGGCAGAGCAGAGATACCCTCTGTGCCGTTATAATTACCTTCCTGCGTCGCGGTGAGCAATGGATGTAGCACTTTAATGGGGGCTTTAAACATTTCCACAAATTCCATTAAGCCCTGATTCGCTAAACACAGTGCGCCTGAATAAGAGTATGCATCCGGATCATTTTGAGCGTAATGCTCCAATTTCCGAATATCGACTTTACCAACCAATGCGGAAATGTCCTGATTGTTTTCATCGCCAGGTTCAGTTTTCGCGATGGCTGTCTGGTCTAAGATAGAGGGATAGCGTTTTACCACTCTAAATTTAGAAATGTCGCCGTTAAATTCATGCAATCTCTTGGTCGCCCAGGGGGACATCACGGTGCGTAAATAACGACTGTTAATGCCGTACTCTTTGTTGAGTAACTCACCGTCTTCGAGCGGATTAAACAAGCTCAACGGGTGGTCGTTGACCGGAGAGCCTTTAATTGCATAAATGGGCACCTGTTGCATCAGGTATTTGAGCTTCTCGGCAATCGAAGACTTACCCCCACCGACCGGGCCGAGTAAGTAAAGTACTTGCTTGTACTCTTCCAGGCCTTGTGCGGCGTGTTTTAGGTAAGAAACGATCTGTTCAATGGCGTCTTCCATGCCATAAAACTCATGGAAAGCTGGGTAGCGCGCGATCACGCGATTTGAGAACAGGCGGCTGAGCCGCGCATCTGTCGAAGTATCAACCATTTCAGGTTCACCAATTGCCATTAGCAGGCGCTCAGGGGCGCTCGCATATGCAGCTTTATCTTCTTTACATATTTCCAAATATTCCGCAATCGTGAACTCTTCTTCTTGGGACGCTTCGTATCTGGACTGGTAGTGCTCAAATATACTCATAATGAACTCCAATAACCTGTTGATGATGCGGTCTCTTAATGCAAGGCTACTTAAAGCTTAGTCGGGTTATTTAAAAATTGCCTAAAAATTCCAGTAATTTAATGTCTATTCAGCTCAATGCATTAGTGCGGAATGTGGGTGCCAATTGACTTTAAGGAGCTTTTACTTACAGATTTCATATAAATGGTCTAATTAGGATAGTAAGGCAGGTATCTTTGTGCCGATTGGCCGGGTTGAAGATGTTTGTCAGTCCCTGATTTGGTGTCAGCAGCTTATAACGGAAATGGCCTATGCGGATTAGATCGCAGGTGATGGAATTGAAGTATTATTTATTGGGATAACGGGGCGGTGATAAGTGATGGCAATCAGATATAAAGGGCAACAAAAAAGGCGCTAAAACGCGCCTTTTTGCGTTATCTCAGAATTAAGCAAGGTTTGCGTTTGCGAAATCCCAGTTAACCAGTGCCCAGAAACCTTTCAGGTAGTCTGGACGAACGTTACGGTAGTCAATGTAGTAAGCGTGTTCCCACAGGTCTACAGTGATGATTGGCGTTACGCCTGCTTCTGTTAACGGAGTCGCTGCGTTAGATGTATTAACGATATCCAAAGAACCGTCAGCAAGTTGTACCAACCAAGTCCAGCTAGAACCGAAGTTGTTAACAGCTTTATCATTGAATGCTTCCTGGAATGCTGCGAAAGAGCCCCACTTTGCATTGATAAGCTCAGCGACTTTACCAGTAGGCTCACCACCTGCATTTGGTGCAAGGCTGTGCCAGTAGAAAGTGTGGTTCCAGATCTGTGCCGCGTTGTTGAATACACCACCTTCTGAGTTACATACGATTTCTTCTAAAGATTTGTTCTCAAGGTCTGTGCCCTGGATAAGGCCGTTCAGTTTTACAACGTACGTGTTGTGGTGTTTACCGTGGTGGAACTCAAGCGTTTCCTGAGAAATATGCGGCTCAAGCGCGTTGATAGCATACGGAAGTGACGGTAGTTCAAAAGCCATGTTAATCTCCATTTCGTTGTTTAATTGTCAAAGCAAATAAAAGCAATATCTTTCTTAGCTTACATTTCTATACGATTTGACGGCATATAGTGATACTATAATTCCTGAGTATTTTACTCAAGTTTTGGCAAACAGCAATGGCAATAGCCAAGACTTGTAAAATGAATGGCTCAGATTGCATTTATTTTGTACGGGCAGAGTAACGGCTGACAGGCAGTGCCCGACAAAGCGGGTGCGGTTATGAGTTATGCTATCGTCATTTTGAGGTAAATAATGGAAACCATTGAAAAGATTAAACAGCAAATCGCAGAGAATCCGATCATTCTATATATGAAAGGGTCACCTAAGTTACCTAACTGCGGTTTTTCTTCGCAGGCATCTCAGGCGCTGATGGCGTGTGGTGAACAGTTTGCTTACGTCGATATTTTGCTTAACCCGGACATTCGTGCTGAGCTGCCTCATTATGCCAACTGGCCGACTTTTCCGCAGCTGTGGGTTGAGGGGGAGCTTATCGGTGGGTGTGACATCATTATCGAGATGTTCCAAAAAGGCGAATTGCAGCCATTGATTGCTGAAACTGCCGCTAAGTACAAAGAAGACGACGCTGAAAAAGCCGAGTGAGTCTGATTTAACTCATAGTGGGGCATGTGACTGTTGGTTGCATGCCCCTTTTTTGTTTCTTTTCCCTCCTTTCTGATCTTGGTCCGCATCAGCTTATTTGTGCTTTTATCATTGATATCTTTTCTCTTGTTTCACGGTGTACTTTAAGTTTTGCAACACTCAGTTTACGCATGCGTCAAGCGCGCGTCCTGTACAAATCAAGGGGTTGCCAAATTCACAAGATGAATAGTGAATATTTATTCATTATAATGGTTGGGTTACGTTAACGTAAACTTCCCCTTTTTTGTGCGGTTTGTCCTATTTTTTTGATTTGATACCGGTGTCATTTTGTGGTTCTCTACCTTTATTCAATATATTTTTATATGAGAAGAAGTGGTTTGAGTACCTTTTAATGAGAAATATTCATGTATGTGAATAACTATTCTTTATTGTATTGACTCGAATACTAATCAAGGCTAGCTTTGATTATCTGCCAGTAGTTCGTCTGAAATTACCGGCTGGCAGTTGTAGCAAGGGGAGGAGTCCATGTTATATGACTCGGCATTAGAAAAAGAAAACTGTGGTTTTGGCTTGATTGCACACACGCAAGGTCAGGCGAGCCATAAGCTGATCCGTACGGCAATTACTGGCCTAGATAGAATGCAGCACCGTGGGGGCATAGCTGCGGATGGAAAAACTGGAGATGGATGTGGCTTGCTGCTGCAAAAGCCTGATAGTTTTTTCAGAGCAATCGCGGCTGAAAATGACTGGCATCTGGGGAAAAACTATGCCGTGGGTATGGTGTTTCTTAACCAGGATACGTCGTTTGCCAGGCAAGCACGTGACATCATCAACGAAGAATTAGAAAAAGAAACTTTAACGCTCGTAGGGTGGCGGACAGTACCGACAGATCCAGGCATGTTAGGTCCTATTGCCACCGAGCAATTACCTCAGTTTGAACAGGTGTTTGTGTCTGCACCGGAAGGGTGGCGACCAAAAGACCTGGAGCGCCGACTGTATATTGCGCGACGACGTATTGAAAAGCGCCTGGAAGCAGATCCGGACTTTTATATAGCGAGTCTGTCAGGCCTTGTCACTATATACAAAGGCCTGATGATGCCGGTCGATCTGCCAAACTTTTATCTGGACTTGGCAGACATCCGTATGACAAGCGCTATCTGTGTATTTCACCAGCGCTTTTCAACTAACACGCAACCGCGTTGGCCGTTAGCGCAGCCATTCCGGTATCTGGCGCACAATGGCGAAATAAATACCATTACCGGCAACCGTCAGTGGGCAAAAGCGCGGGCTTATAAGTTTGCTTCGCCGTTGTTGCCAGACTTGCAAAATGCTGCGCCGTTTGTCAATGAAAGCGGTTCAGACTCTTCCAGCCTGGATAACATGCTCGAATTATTTCTGGCTGGTGGCATGGATATCTTTCGCGCGATGCGTATGTTGGTGCCGCCTGCCTGGCAAAAAAACCGTGCTATGGATGATGAGCTCAGAGCATTTTACGACTTTAACTCAATGCACATGGAGCCGTGGGATGGCCCAGCAGGTATCGTGATGTCTGATGGTCGTTTTGCGGCGTGCAATCTGGACAGAAATGGCCTGCGACCTGCGCGGTATGTGATAACGCAAGATGGTTTTATTACTTTGGCTTCTGAAGTCGGAATTTGGGATTACGAGCCCGATGAAGTCATTGAGAAAGGCCGTGTTGGACCAGGTGAATTGTTGGTGGTGGACACACTGCATGGCAAGATCTGGCAATCCGACGAAATCGACGAAGATCTTAAAGCCAGACACCCATATAAAACTTGGCTAGAGCAAAACGTGAAGCGGCTGACACCATTTGAAGCCCTGGCTGAGGCGGATGCGGGTCAGAGGGATTTTGATGACGATACCTTGCTGACTTATCAAAAGTTGTTTGCGTACAGCAACGAAGAAATTGAGCAAGTGATCCGGGTGATGGGCCAAAATGGTCAGGAAGCAACAGGGTCTATGGGAGATGACACGCCATTCGCTGTGTTGTCGGAAGGGATCCGTTCGCTCTACGACTACTTTAGACAAAAATTCGCACAGGTTACCAATCCACCAATTGACCCGTTACGTGAAAACCACGTGATGTCACTGGCGACCTGTATTGGTCGTGAGCAGAATGTGTTTAACGAAACCACCGGGCATGCTAAACGGCTCCAGTTTGATTCACCAGTTTTGACCTATTCAGACATTCAGCAATTGTTGGCTGCTGACGATGACCATTACAGTGCGTGTCGTATTTCATTGCACTACGATCCGCAAACCGAAAGTCTGCAAAGTGCAATCGCTCGAGTCTGTGATGAAGCACAGGAAAAAGCGGCGCATGGCTGTGTGATGTTGTTATTAAGCGACCGAGCTATCAGTAAAGATACTATGCCGATACCCGCAGCGATGGCAGTCGGAGCAGTACAGCAACGGTTAGTAAATACCAATCTGCGTTGTGACTCTAACATTATCGTGGAGACGGGCAGTGCGCGCGATCCACATCAGTTTGCTGTATTGCTCGGGTTTGGTGCAACCGCTATCTATCCATACCTGGCTTACGAGACGCTGGTTGCTTTGTGCGACAGTAAAGTCATTGATAAAACTTATCGCGATGTCACTCTAGCTTATCGCAATGCGATTAATAAAGGCCTGTACAAGATCATGTCCAAAATGGGGATCAGTACAATCGCGTCTTATCGTTGTTCTATGCTGTTTGAGGCGGTCGGTCTGTCAGACGAAATCGTTGATATGTGTTTTAAAGGTGTCAGCAGTCGGATACAGGGTGCAGGCTTTGCGGAGTTTGAGGCTGACGGCGTGCAGTTACACAAGCTGGCGTATAGTAAGCGCAAGTTACTGTCACACGGTGGTTTATTAAAATTCGTCCATGGTGGCGAGTATCATGCCTATAACCCGGATGTTGTACAGTCACTCCAGGTTGCAGTGCGCTCCGGTAATTACACGGATTATCAAAAATATGCGGATCTGGTAAACAACCGGCCAGTGACCAATTTACGGGACTTACTCAAGCTCAATACCAGCGGTCCTGCAATAGATGTTGATCAGGTTGAGCCTGCCACTGAGTTATATAAACGTTTTGACTCAGCGGCAATGAGTATTGGCGCGCTTTCACCAGAAGCTCACGAGGCCCTGGCGATTGCTATGAACCGGCTTGGTGGCTGTTCTAACTCCGGTGAAGGCGGTGAGGATAAACTCCGCTTTGGTACGGAGAAAAACTCGCGTATCAAGCAAGTGGCATCAGGCCGTTTTGGGGTGACACCCCATTATCTGCAAAGTGCCGATGTGATCCAGATAAAGGTCGCGCAGGGCGCGAAGCCTGGAGAAGGCGGTCAGTTACCGGGTGAAAAGGTGACGCCTTATATCGCTAAATTAAGATACTCAGTGCCTGGGGTCACGTTGATCTCTCCACCGCCGCACCATGATATTTACTCCATTGAGGACTTAGCGCAGCTGATCTTTGACCTCAAGCAAGTCAATCCTCAGGCCATGGTTTCTGTCAAATTGGTGTCTGAGCCTGGAGTGGGCACGATAGCCACTGGTGTGGCGAAGGCCTACGCAGATTTAATTACCATAGCGGGATATGACGGTGGTACAGGCGCCAGTCCGCTTACCTCGGTTAAGTATGCCGGCAGCCCCTGGGAGCTTGGTCTCGCTGAGACTCAGCAGGCTCTGGTTGAAAATGGGCTGCGTCACCGCATCCGTTTACAAACGGATGGTGGCTTGAAAACCGGTCTGGACATCATCAAAGCGGCCATTCTCGGCGCTGAAAGCTTTGGCTTCGGCACCGGACCTATGGTTGCGCTGGGTTGTAAATACCTGCGTATTTGTCACCTCAATAACTGTGCGACAGGTGTCGCAACACAGGACGAGACACTGCGACAGAAGCACTACCATGGCCTGCCAGAAATGGCGATGAATTACTTCCGCTTTATCGCTCAGGAAGCGAGAGAGCTTATGGCGTCGATGGGGGTAAGCAAGCTGACCGATCTGATTGGTCGAACGGACCTGCTTGAGGTGCTGGAAGGCACGACTGCAAGACAGCAAAAGCTTGATCTACAACCTTTACTGGCAAAACCTGCGAATCCTTCGGGCGAAACGCTCTATTGCAGTGCGCCGAATACATCGCACTACCAAGGACAACTTAATGAGAGCTTACTGGATAAGGCAAAGCAGGCGATAGACGATAAAACAGGCACCTCTTTGGTGAATCGGATCAAAAATACCGATCGCTCTGTGGGCGCCATGTTGTCTGGCTATATTGCATCTCGTCATGGCAATCAGGGAATGGCTGCTGATCCTGTTGTGATTGAACTACATGGTACTGCCGGACAAGCATTCGGTGTGTGGAATGCCGGAGGTCTGGAAATGACTCTGGTTGGCGATGCGAACGACTACGTTGGTAAAGGCATGGCGGGTGGTAAGTTGGTGCTGCGCCCACCGGTTGGTTCGAGCTTCCAGACGCACCTTGCCACGATTGCTGGTAATACCTGCTTGTATGGGGCCACCGGCGGTAAGTTATATGCAGCTGGTCGCGCTGGAGAGCGCTTTGCAGTGCGTAATTCAGGTGTTCAGGCCATAGTGGAAGGGCTGGGTGATAATGGTTGCGAATACATGACTGGGGGCGTGGTATGCGTGCTTGGTCAGGTGGGGGTTAACTTTGGTGCTGGTATGACAGGCGGTTTTGCCTATGTGTTGGACGAAGCGGGGGATTTTGATAAACGCTATAACCCTGAGCTAGTCGAAGTGTTGTCGTTGGAAGGGCTGGCAACCATGCAGGAGCACTTGCGGGGTTTGATCGCAGAACATCTTGAGCACACGTCATCATGCCGGGCAGAGCAGATCCTGGCTAACTTTGAGCTGTATGTGCCTATGTTTAGGCTTATCAAACCAAAATCTAGCGATGTGAAGAGCTTGTTGGGGCATCGTGCACGCAGCAGTGCTGAATTACGTGTACAGGCACAGTAGGGGGAAGTATGAGCGAAAATGTCTATCAATTTATCGATGTTCAGCGCATCGACCCGAGAAAGAAGCCAATCACGACGCGTAAGAGCTCTTTCGTTGAAATTTACGAACCATTTTCCAAGCAGCAGGTCAGCTCGCAAGCTGATCGTTGTCTGGATTGTGGTAACCCGTATTGTGAGTGGAAGTGTCCGGTGCACAACTATATTCCGCAGTGGCTTAAATTGATCCGTACGGGCAGGATCCAGGAAGCTGCGGAGTTGTCGCACCGGACCAATAGTCTGCCAGAAGTGTGCGGTCGAGTTTGTCCACAAGACAGGCTCTGCGAGGGCTCATGTACATTGAACGATGAGTTCGGTGCCGTGACCATAGGCAATATTGAGAAATACATCACAGACACGGCATTTGCACAGGGCTGGAAGCCTGACATGTCTTATGTGACCTGGACCGATAAAAAGGTAGCCATCATTGGCGCGGGCCCTGCCGGGCTAGGTTGTGCCGATATTCTGGTACGCAATGGGGTGAAACCTGTGGTATTCGATCGCAACCCAGAGATCGGCGGTTTGCTGACGTTTGGCATACCATCATTTAAGCTGGAAAAATCGGTGATGGAGAAGCGTCGAGAGATATTTACGGAAATGGGGGTGGAGTTTTGCCTGAATACTGAAATTGGCACAGATATCAGTATGGATGAACTACTGTCACAGTACGATGCGGTGTTTATCGGCGTGGGTACCTATCAGTACATGCGTGCCGGGCTGGACAATGAAGAGGCAGATCAGGTGTATGACGCACTGCCGTTTTTGATTGGAAATACCAACCGCGTGATGGGATACGACGAGAATAAGCAGGCGTATATCGACATGGCAGGTAAACGTGTGGTGGTGTTAGGTGGCGGTGATACCGCGATGGACTGTGTGCGCACTTCTGTGCGCCAGGGCGCGCAGTCGGTAACCTGTGCTTATCGTCGTGATGAAGCCAATATGCCGGGGTCACGCCGTGAGGTAAAAAATGCCAAAGAGGAGGGGGTTAAGTTTAGCTTTAACGTTCAGCCTAAAGGCATCGAATTAGACCAAAACGGCAAGGTAACGGGTGTACGCATGGTTCGAACTGAGCTGGGTGAGCCAGACGAGAATGGGCGCAGGCGTGCACAGGAAGTCTCTGGTTCAGAGCATCTGATAGACGCTGATGCGGTGATCATGGCGTTTGGCTTTAAACCACATAACCTTGATTGGCTTGCTGCATATGACGTTGCCATCAATGAGTGGGGTGGTATTGTTGCCCCTGAAAAAGGCGCCTTCACACATCAAACTAGCAATGAAAAAATCTTCGCAGGTGGCGATGCGGTGCGTGGTTCTGACTTGGTGGTAACAGCCATCTTCGAAGGCCGGAATGCTGCAGAAGGGATCATGGACTATCTTGGGGTATAAAGTTGTGAAATTGCACTAAGAGTGATTCTGTTTCTAAATAAGCCTACCGTGCATCAGCTGTGCTGTACGGTAGGCTTTTGTTTTTACATCAAACTACTCTAAGTTACCGCATTATGCCCCTTGCACCTCAAGCAACTCTTTAGCACTGGCAAGTGTAGTGCTGCTGATTTTGTCGCCACCAAGCAGGCGGGCGATTTCATCAATGCGTTGCTCCTGAACCAGTGGGAGCATAGACGTAAAGGTTTCTCCGCCTTCAACGCGCTTAGATACAAAGAACTGATGATGGCCACTACAGGCAACCTGAGGCAGGTGCGTTACACAGATAACCTGAGTTGACTTACCAAGTAAGCGCAGCTGTTTACCGACCTGAGAAGCGGTTGGGCCGGAGATCCCCACATCGACTTCATCGAAAATCAGGGTGGGGGTGGTTACGCGATTTGCGATAATCACCTGAATGGCCAGACTGATCCGCGATAGTTCACCGCCAGAAGCCACTTTGGCCAGCGCTTGCAGAGGTTGGCCTGGGTTGGTCGAAACCAGAAATTCAATTTGATCCATGCCCAGTTCATTCGGGCGCCTGTCTTCATGCTGACTGAGTTGAATCGCAAAGTGGCCGTTTTCCATTGACAGTTCATGCATGCTTTCACTGATCAGATCATTCAGAGTTAGTGCCGCCTGTGCGCGGCTTTCGCTAAGCTGTGCTGCTGAGATCTGATAGGCGTGTAGTGCCTCCGCTATTTCATGTTGCAGATCTTCAATGCGTTCGTTGTTAGAGCAAATGGAAGCCAACTCTTCATGTAACTGCTGATGATGCTGGTGCAGTAACTCCGGGTTTATCTGATGCTTACGTGATAAAGCCATGGCCTGTGCCAGCCGGTCTTCAACGCTCTGTAGGCGCTCCGGGTCTTGCTCTATGTTTTCACCATAAGCGCGCAGCTCCCGGCAGCCTTCTTCGAGTTGTACCGCGGCTTCTCCTAATAGCTGACTGATCTCTTGCAATTTGGGATCATAATTACTGAGCTCAATGAAAGTCTGCACGCTATGTTGCAGCTGGCCCAATACAGTCTGATCGTCCTGTTCTGACAGGCACATTAATTCGCGCTGGCAGCTTTCAGCCAGTGTCTGGCTGTGGCTGAGTCGTGTATGTTCCGTTTCAATCTGCTCATACTCACCCTCTTCCAAAGCGAATTCATCCAGCTCCTGAACCTGGTATTCAAGCAGCTGTTTTTTGGCAGCTTGTGCTTGTTGCTGTTTAATAAGCTCGGCATGCTCTTTTTGCAGCGTGTGATAGTGCTGGTACTGAGCGCGTACTGCATGCAGCAAAGTGTCGTGCCCGGCATAGGCATCCAGCAAACCGAGCTGGTGTTCGGGCTTGAGCAATAGCTGATGAGCATGCTGACCGTGAATGGCGATGAGGCGTTGCCCTAGTTCTTTTAACTGGGCCGCGGTCACTGAATTGCCATTAATAAAGCTCTTACTACGGCCATTTTGCATGACGACTCGGCGCAATATGCAGTTTTGCTCTTCGTCATCTAACATGAGATCGCTCAGAAATTGCTGTGCGTAGGGGAGCTGCCTGATATCAAATTGAGCGGAGATCTCAGCTTTGGCGGCACCCGGACGAATACTGGCAACATCCGCGCGTTCACCCAGACACAAAGACAATGCATCGATTGCAATGGATTTACCCGCTCCGGTTTCACCTGTGATAGCGGTCATACCTGAGCGCCAGTCGATGGTTAGTTCGTTAACAATGGCAAAGTTTTTAATTTGCAGACTGATAAGCATGCTGTATATCCAAACAGTGTAATTACTGTTAATTTATACAGCATTCTTAGGAAATGCAACTTGAAATTGCACTTTGGTGTGTGAGTGCTCTTACAGAGCCGCCGCTTTTTGCTGATGTGTTGAAGAGTCGTCACTTTCGTTCGATGTTACAGACTCTTCCTCATTCTGCACGGCTTCCTGAGTATCGGCCTGAGCCGGCGTATCAGGGGTTTGGATCCGAGATATCAGCGCAGGTAATATTTCACTGTAAAATGCTTTATTGTAGGCAAGCCCGGCAGACGGTAACTCGCTGACAAACATAAACAGCTGGTCGGCCAATAAATCCATATTGCCATTTTCCCTGCATTTATTCAGTTCTTTACCTATTGTTGCAAGTAGTTGATCTGTCACACGCTCCAGCGCTTCAAGATTGTCATCATTATGGGCCTGAACAACAAAAAAGTTGCCGACAATGGCGTTAAACTGGGGCGCATGCTTGGGGCGGATCAGTTTATAATTTACAAATTCGCTGATTTTACTTTTAAAGTGGCTGCTGATCTCTTTCAGGCGCTCATTGAACACGCGCTTTTCGGCTTCGCGTGCTTTTTTACGGTTATTCTCAATTACCACATAGACACCTAAAATGGTGATCAACAAAGTAATAGATACGAAAACAACGTAGCTCATGTTGGTTTACTTTTCCCTAAAATAGAAAACAAATTTCACTTATTCTGCTGAACTTCCAGCGCTTAGTAAAGCCTGCTGCCCCAATTTAATTTCTGTCTCAGAACATTGTAGTAGGAATAACTGTCAGGATGAATTAAACGAAGCTTTTTCTCTGCTTTTTTTACGACCACTTCATCACCGGGTAGCAGCGCGAGTACTACATGACTGTCGCAACTGACCTGTAGGCTTGCGGTATTCTCCGGGCTCAGTTTGAGTTTGACCTGTTTACTGGCGTCGACCACGAGTGGTCTACTGGATAAGGTATGCGGGAACATAGGCACGAGTGCCATGGCATTCAGTTCCGGGGTTAAAATAGGGCCACCGCCCGATAACGAATAGGCAGTAGATCCTGTTGGGGTGGTCACTATCAGACCATCGGAGCGCTGAGAAAACACAAACTGCTCGTCAATAAAGGCTTCGAATTCAATCATGTGGGCCACTTTATCTGCGTGCAGTACTGCTTCATTAACGGCCAGGTTGGCACTTTTTAGTTCGGCATGGCGAAATACTTCAACTTCAAGTAAAAAGCGCTGTTCTTCAACAAACTTGCCACTCAGCACCTGCTCCAGCTCGGCTTCAAAATCATCCGGATCAAGGTCGGTTAAAAATCCTAAGTTACCTCGGTTTACGCCTATCACAGCCACATCAAACCTGGCCAGTACCCGGGCAGCTCCAAGCATATTACCGTCTCCACCCACAACCACTGCCAGGTCGCAGCGCTCGCCCAGCGCAACCACATCGAGTATATGTGAGTCGGGTAATTCTGCTATCTGTCTGCCAACGCGTTGCTCCACAAAAACTTCATAGCCAAGTGCTTGCAAAAAAGTGTACAGGCGTTGTAATGTCAGGGCAGCGCCATCATGGTTGGGTTTTCCAATCAGGCCGATGGTTTTAAATGGTGTGCTCATTCAGTGAGTTTCCTTGGCAAAATATCTGTTGCCAAGATTATCTTAAAATGAATTTGCTTGAAACTCGCAAATTTAGCCTTATTTATAATGTTATGAAACTTAGTGCACGTGATAAACAAGTCTTCTCTGCCGTAATGAGTCTTTACTGTAATGGTGACGGCCACCCTGTGGCATCGAGTAAGATAGCAAAACTAAAAGGTATGGCGGTGTGCTCTGCGACAGTGCGCAATGCCATGGCTCGCCTCGAAAATCAGGGGTTGCTTTTTTCCCCTCATACATCGGCAGGGCGAGTTCCTTCCGATTTGGGGATCAAATACTGGCTACAGGAGTATTTCGGGCTTGAGGACATTGCGCCTTATTGGGAGCCTGAGCGCGAACAATTAACAGGCTTTGCCCATACGTTAAGTCAGAAATACCAAGTGTGTTGTATTGTTGGCTTACCTCAGGTGAGTGAACAGACCATCTTTCGGGTTGAGGTATTAGATTTTGACCGTAAGCACTGGCTGGTATTACTGATTGACCGCACAGGCCAGTCCAATAATATTTTGATTAATAAACCGGAGTCGAATTCCGATCAGGTGCGCTATCAGTTTGCGGCCTGGATGAATACCGTATTTAGTCAGCAAACACTCAAAGAAGGGCTACACAGAATGCGGGCGATGGCCAAAAGTGCGATGGCCGACTGCCGGGGCTCTTTGATGCAATGGAGCCGTGAGTTAAGTTTGCAGCTGGGCACAGATAACAGCATTGTGGTTGGAGAGCGGTATCTGTATAACCGCCTGGAAGGGAACAATGAACTGAATCTGGGTGTGAGCTTTTTGCATCAGGTAGAAGATCATCTGGCATTCAAAAACGGTCTGTCCGTGTTACTTGGTAGTGAACTTAGCTATTTGAATTTAGAACGGTTTGTTGTTCTGAGCGTGCCTTATTTTACGGCCAGTGAATACCAGAGTCGTTTTTGTTTGATTTGTCCGGCCGATGCACCAATTGAAGCAATTATCGGTGAATTTACGCAAATCCCAAAAAAAGAAGCTTGAATAACGAATTTGAATCCCCATAATTACGGCAGTTGTAAAGAATCGGAGAGAATTTTTCATGTCTGAGCAGACAAAAGCCCAAGAGCAGGAACAAGAGTTAGTGCAAGAAGACGTACAGGAAAATACGGCTGAGCAAGCAGAACCAGCGCAAGAGAGTGCACAAACTGAGCAAGCTGAGTTGAGCCCAGAAGAAGAGATTGCAGGTCTGTATGCAGAGCTGGAAGCGGCGAAACAAACCATTGAAGGTCAGAAAGACAGCGTGGTACGTGCCGCTGCGGATTCTGAAAATGTCCGTCGCCGTGCCGCACAGGATGTAGAAAAAGCACAGAAGTTTGCTTTGGAAAAGTTTTCAAATGAGTTGCTACCTGTGGTTGACAACTTAGAACGCGCCATTGAGTTTGCTGATAAAGAAAACGAAGCGACTAAGTCAATTTTAGAAGGCATCGAAATGACGTTAAAATCATTTAACGATGCATTGGCTAAGTTTGGTGTTGAAGCGGTAAGCCCGCAAGGGGAAGCGTTTAATCCTGAACTGCATCAGGCAATGTCAATTCAGCCTAGCAATGACGTGTCGCCGAACACAGTATTAGCTGTGATGCAAAAAGGCTATACGTTAAATGGTCGTTTGCTTCGCCCAGCCATGGTGATGGTTTCAAAAGCGGCCGATTAAGCGACGGAAAAAAAAGTTATGAAGCCCGCATTAGTGCGGGCTTTTTTGATCTGATTTGCATAGCCCACAGGCTCCTTTACACTAATTATTAGTATGTTTTAGCAGGCATGACTCGATGAATAAAAAAATCATAGTTGCAACGGCCATAGCGTTAGCACTGGTTGGTTGCAAAACGTCCCCGACCGGGCGTACCCAGATAGCCCTGTATTCAGAGCAGCAGATGGATAAAATGGGGGTGGCGAGCTTTGAGCAAATGAAGCAGGAGCAGACCATAGAGCGCGATGTCAGTACAAATCGCTATGTGAAGTGCATTGCAGATGCACTGATCGCACAGTTACCAGCGCAATACACTCAACAGCAATGGGAAGTGGTTGTCTTTAAAGAATCCAGTGCGAACGCATTTGCCCTGCCAGGTGGTAAAATAGGGGTTCATACCGGACTGTTGAAGGTAGCTAAAAATCAACATCAGCTCGCTGCTGTGATGGGCCATGAAGTCGGCCATGTGATTGCCCAGCATGCCAATGAGCGGGTATCTCAGAACAACCTGTTGCAGCTAGGGCTTCAGGCCGGTAATGCGGCGCTTGAAATGGGCAATGTGCAGTATCGAAATGCCATCATGCAGGGCCTTGGCCTAGGTGCACAATATGGGATAGCGCTACCATTTAGTCGCACTCATGAAAGTGAAGCGGATGTCATTGGGCTCGACCTGATGGCAAAAGCCGGGTTTAAGCCAGAGGGTGCCGTTGAGCTGTGGCAAAACATGGAAAAAGCCGGAGGAGATCGCCCGATGGAATTTTTATCCACGCACCCATCGCCGCAAAACAGAATAGCTATGCTAAAAAGCAAAATGACACAGGCAAATACATTGGCTGCTGATGCAAAGCGGCAGGGGCGTAACCCATCTTGCCGGTAAACTAAAGCTGCTGGGCGGGGCTCTGATAAAAGTTACTGCCCAGTTTGTCGAGCACAATAAACAGTCTGAGATCCAGCTCTAGTTGATGGTAATCCGGTTCCATATGACAACAAAGTTGATAAAACGCTTTGTTATGTTCCAATTCTTTAAAATGCGCAAGTTCGTGAACAACCAGTGCTCTTAATACTGCCTCCGGAGCATGTTTCACCAATTGAGAAAGTACAATTTCATAGCGTGTTTTGACTTTTCCGCCGTGTTGTTTACGTGTCTGGCTGTGATGCCCCAGCGTCCCCGTCATCAGATCCCGGCCTTTTGCATAGTGGACTTTATGAAGACGCGGCACGTTTTTCAGGTATTTGTTTTTGTAAACATGGCAGTAATCGTAAAGTGCCTGCGTATGTTGCAGCTGATGGCCTTGCGGATATTTATTTTTAAAGTAGTTGGCGAGTTTACTGGGCTCCAGCAGGGCCTCGATCTGTGCTTGCAAGCTGGGTGGATAGTGCTGAAAGTACTGCAAATAGTTCATAATGGCGGTAGTAAATAGGAAACAAACATTTTAAGCTAGTTAGCTCATGATCATAACAGGAATAATAATAAATGTATCAAGCCAGTTGTTTATGTGGTGCGGTTAAACTGGAGTTAAACGGGCCTATTTCGAGTATTATCCATTGCCACTGTTCCTTATGTCGTAAATCTTCAGGCACAGCTTATGCCACAAATGGGTTTGTCAATCGGGACGATTTGCAGATCGTTACCGGAGAAACACATATTCGTCACTATGCCTTCAAACCTGGCAGGTTACGACATTTTTGTGGCGTTTGCGCATCGCCTTTATTCAGTTCTAATGAGGACAATCCGGGCAAGCTCAGGCTGCGGCTGGGGATCCTGGATTCTGATATTTCGGAGCGGCCTATGTCGCATAATTATGTGACGTCGAAAGCAAACTGGGAAGAGTTAGATGCCAGCTTACCTCGCTATGAGGCTAAAGAGCCGGGCAGGGAATGATGAGCAGGGCCAGCATGCCCTGCTATTGTCAGCTTAGTTGTCTGTCATTGTACAGCAATCAGATGCACGTGAGTTGCCACCTGTTTTTTGCAGTGCCGCTCTTCCTGCACCGCCAACCGCACGCGTTGCTTTTGCTGGCAATGCTGACTGGTCATCAGAGAGTTGTTTAACTGGTTTTTTATTGAGTTTTAATTGCATAGTATTTTCCTTATTGTTGTTTGCCCCTTTAACATCCAGCAAAATCCATTCACTGTCAAGTGGTTAAATTAACGTCTGTTGTTGGGGCTGACGCTCTGCAGGAAAGGGAGCCAACACTTGATGCGGTATCCCCAGATCCTCAATAAACTGTCTGGCCAGCAACGGGGCATCATGGTTGTCGGCAGTGTGAAAAAACACATAAGGGGTACGGCCTTCATTTAACCAGCCACGAATTTTGTTAAGCCAGGGTGCATAAAATGTGCGGTTTGCAGCTAAATCTGAACAGCCAACAAAGCGCAGCATCGGTGCCTGAGCAGTAGCGATGACATTTACGGGGACCCGGGGCTTTTTTTGCTGAGCATCTATGATGGCGGGGGTCGCCGGGGGCTCACTAAACAACGGCCGTGTGTCCATGATAATACGATTCACACCTGTGTGCATTAAGAGCTGGTTAAAGCGTTTTTCTGCGTCCCCCTTGGCAAAAAAATCCCGATGTCTGACTTCAATACCCAGTGTTAGTTCTTTTGGTATTTGTGCTATGAAGTCTGTAATTCGGGTCAGGTACTCGGGGCTGCAACTGGCAGGGAGTTGCAACATCACCATGCCAAGGCGTGAAAAGAGTGGCGAGAATAAATCGAGCCACTGCTTGAGCTCTTGCTGGCACTGGCTTAACGCCAGCTCGTGAGAAATGTATTTCGGGATTTTAAAGGTAAAGCGAAAGGTGTCGGGGACGGCGTTTGACCAGGTTGTGATAGTTTCTGGCTTAGGACTGGCATAAAAGCTGGTATTACCCTCTACACTATTAAAGATCTGTGCGTACTCACGCAACATATCTGCGGTTTTACAGTCACTCGTAAAAAAACGGCCTTTCCAATGCGCTGCGCTCCACTGAGGGCACCCCAAATACAGCATCTCATTCGCTCCCATATTGCTTTGCGTTGGAGTCTAGCAAAGTCCGGATGGAGAAAAAATCGCAACAGCGAAAGAATCCGGCCTTTGTGGGATGACAAAGCGTGGCAATTTTATATAATTGGCGATTAAATTTATCATTCATTATGCCCTTTAGAGTAAGTAGGCAAATAGGATTATTATGCGCTCAATATACTGCGGAAAATTAAACAAGGACCATGTAGGTCAGGAAGTGGAGCTATGTGGCTGGATCAACAAACGTCGCGATCTGGGTGGCCTGATCTTCATTGATCTGCGAGATCGCGAAGGTTTGGTCCAGGTTGTGTTTGATCCAGAAGTAGATGGCCTGATGGATGTTGCTAACACATTGCGTCAAGAGTTCTGTGTTAAAGTGACAGGTACAGTTCGTGCGCGTCCTGAGAGCCAAATTAATCAGGATATGGCAACCGGTGAAGTAGAGATCCTCGGTACGGGCCTGACAATTATTAACCGCGCTGAGCCACTACCACTGGACTTTAACCAGGAAAACTCAGAAGAGCGTCGTCTGACCTATCGCTACCTTGACCTGCGTCGTCTTGAAATGAGCGACCGCATTAAATTACGCGCTAAAGCTTCGAGCTTTGTGCGTCGCTTCCTCGATAGCAATGACTTCCTGGACATTGAAACGCCGGTACTGACAAAAGCAACTCCAGAAGGTGCGCGTGATTATCTGGTACCAAGCCGTGTACACAAAGGGAGCTTCTATGCATTGCCACAGTCGCCTCAGCTGTTTAAACAGTTGCTGATGATGTCTGGCTTTGATCGTTACTATCAAATCGTGAAATGTTTCCGTGATGAAGATTTACGTGCGGATCGTCAGCCTGAATTCACTCAAATCGATTTAGAGACGTCGTTCATGACATCTGATCAGGTGCGAGATATCACAGAGCGCTTGATCCGCGAAATGTGGCAGGAACTGCTTGAGGTTGATCTGGGCCAGTTCCCGGTAATGAGCTACGAAGAGGCAATGCGTCGATATGGTTCAGATAAGCCTGACTTGCGAAACCCGTTGGAGCTGATTGATGTTGCTGATCTGGTTAAGGACGTTGAGTTTAAAGTACTTGCCGGCCCTGCAAATGACGAGAAAGGCCGTGTCGCTGTGTTGACTGTACCGGGTGGTGCATCACTGTCTCGTAAGCAAATTGATGAGTACACAAAGTTTGTTGGTATCTATGGGGCCAAAGGCCTGGCATGGATGAAGGTGAACGATCTGGACGCTGGCCTTGAAGGTATTCAGTCGCCGATTGCCAAGTTCCTGAATGAAGAAGTGATCAAAGGGATCCTGGCACGCACAAATGCACAGACTGGCGACATCATTCTGTTTGGTGCTGATAAGCGTAATGTTGTTAACGAAGCTATGGGTGCACTGCGTCTGAAAGTGGGCCAGGACCTTGAGCTGACAAACCTGAACCAGTGGGCACCGCTGTGGGTTGTTGATTTCCCAATGTTTGAGGAAGACGACGAAGGTAACCTGCACGCAGTACACCACCCGTTCACAGCACCTAAAGACATTTCAGCGGCAGAGCTGGAAGCCAATCCGGCTGGTGCAATCTCAGATGCCTACGACATGGTATTGAACGGATACGAAGTCGGTGGGGGTTCTGTGCGGATCCACAACAACGATATGCAGCAAGCGGCTTTCCGTATCCTGGGTATTGATGAGCAAGAGCAGCAAGACAAATTCGGCTTCTTGCTGGATGCACTGAAGTACGGTACGCCACCGCATGCAGGTCTGGCATTTGGTCTGGATCGTCTGGTAATGCTGCTGTGTGGTACAGACAACATTCGTGATGTGATTGCGTTCCCGAAAACGACTCAGGCATCATGTCTGATGACCAATGCACCTAGCGTTGCAAACCCGGATGCACTGAAAGAGCTCGCGGTAACAGTAACCGCGCAACAAAAAGATGCTGAATAATTACAGCGAATAGAGTGAAAGAGCGGCGATTATGCCGCTTTTTTTATTCTGCAAGTTATACATAACTGGAAATCCATACAGTATTTTGGCATGATAGCGAAAAAACAACGAGAGTATGCGCCTTGGCAGTAATTTTAGGCATAGATCCAGGCTCCAGGCTGACCGGATACGGCGTAGTTAAACGTCAAGGCAGTCAGTTTCAGTATCTGGGCAGCGGTTGTATTCGACTTGGTGATAAGCCATTCCCACAACGACTACAGATGATTTATCAGGGCGTAAGCCAGATTATCGAACAGTTTAACCCGCAGGGGTTTGCGATTGAGCAAGTCTTTATGGCGCACAACCCTGATTCCGCTTTAAAGCTCGGTCAGGCACGCGGTGCAGCCATTGTCGCAGCCACGATGAACGAGATTGAGGTATTTGAATATTCAGCCCGGCAGGTCAAACAAGCCGTTGTTGGCACTGGCGGAGCGAATAAGTCTCAGGTTCAGGAAATGGTGAAACGACTATTAAAACTCCCGGGTACTCCCCAGGCCGATGCCGCTGATGCGCTGGCCATTGCAATTTGTCATGCTCATTCAGAGCAAAATCTGATCAAGCTGGCAGGTAGTGCGAAAAAAACCGTACGAGGAAGATTGAGGTAATTATGATAGGCAGACTCAAAGGTACTTTGGTAGAAAAACAGCCACCAGAGATCCTGTTAGACGTAAGTGGCATCGGTTATGAAGTGCAAATGCCGATGACGTGCTTTTATGAGTTACCTCAGGCGGGTAATGAAGCAACCATCTATACTCATTTTGTGGTGCGCGAAGATGCACAATTACTGTTTGGCTTTAACCACAAAACTGAGCGGGCGTTATTTCGCGAGCTGATCAAGGCTAATGGTGTTGGCCCTAAGCTGGCACTGGCGATTTTATCCGGTATGTCGGCAGAGCAGTTTGTACAGTGTGTTAATCAGGGCGACGCGTCTACTTTGGTGAAAATCCCGGGTGTAGGCAAGAAAACCGCTGAGCGGCTGGTGCTTGAGATGAAAGACAAGCTGAAGAACTTTGGTCATGATTTACTGACTCCATTCAGCGATAACGCTATTTTAGCGCCTCAGGAAGATCCTACTGTGGCAAATACGCCTGAAGACGATGCGTTGGCAGCATTGTTAGCTCTTGGCTATAAACCTGCACAAGCGCAAAAAGCACTGAAAGCGGTGAGTAAACCAGGCATGGATACCGAAGGGCTAATCAAAGAAGCCCTGAGATCTATGATGTAAGAAAGGCTGACTAGATAATTATGATTGAAGCAGACAGACTCATTGAGCCAGAAGTGCAGGGCAGTGAAGAGGCCGTAGACAGAGCAATACGACCTAAGTTGTTGGCGGACTATACCGGTCAGCAGCATGTAAAGCAGCAAATGGAAATCTTCATTGAAGCTGCACGCAGTCGTGAAGAAGCACTCGATCACTTGCTGATATTTGGCCCGCCGGGCTTAGGTAAAACGACCTTGGCAAATATTGTGGCGAATGAACTGGGTGTGAATATTAAAACCACCTCAGGGCCGGTGCTTGAAAAAGCCGGCGACCTTGCTGCAATGCTGACCAATCTGGAGCAAGGAGATGTGTTGTTTATTGATGAAATACATCGTTTGAGCCCTCAGGTTGAAGAGATCCTATACCCTGCAATGGAAGATTATCAGCTCGACATTATGATTGGTGAAGGGCCCGCCGCGCGGTCGATTAAACTGGACTTGCCACCTTTTACTTTGGTGGGGGCTACGACCCGTGCAGGATCTCTGACTTCCCCTCTGAGAGATCGTTTCGGTATTGTGCAACGTCTTGAGTTTTACTCTGTGGCTGAGCTGGCATCGATTGTGTCGCGCTCTGCGCATTTTCTTAATCTTGAAATCAGTGACGCGGGTGCGGTTGAAGTGGCGAAACGTGCCCGAGGCACCCCGCGTATTGCTAATCGCTTGCTGCGACGGGTTCGGGATTTCGCCCAGGTTAAAGGGGACGGCAGCGTAGACGAGCTGATTGCCAGTCAGGCGCTGGACATGGTTGACGTCGATAAGTGTGGTTTCGATTACATGGATCGTAAGTACTTACTTGCAATTATTGAAAAATTCATGGGGGGTCCTGTGGGTTTGGATAATCTGGCAGCGGCCATAGGTGAAGAGCGTGAAACCATAGAAGATGTGATAGAACCTTACCTGATCCAGCAGGGCTTCATTCAGCGCACGCCCAGAGGACGGATCGTATCAGACAGGGCTTATCTGCATTTCGATTTAGCGAAACCAGGCGACTAACGCGTATACTCTTAATTCTCAGACGACCTGCCAGGCAGCGCGCAATGCGCTTCCTGGATCTTACACTCCCACCTCTGCACACTCGTATTCATTTCATGCTCATTTTGCTTCATTTATTTTAAGCAGATCAATATTCTGATGTGTTCGTAAACTGCGGACAAAAAAAAGCCCGCACAGTGTGCGGGCGAAAACAACAAGTTGAAGGAAGTAATCCAGGGAACAGATGAGTACATTAAGGTGTTATCCAAAATTTCCTCATCATGACTGCAGAATAAATCAGACTTCTGCGGCCTAAGTAACTGTGCATTTGCATTGAGAGATGCTGCTCGCTCAGTACGGGGAGTATAATAAGGTGACTGAGGGATTTTATCAAACTAGAAAAATTGCGGTTTTGCTATAAAAAAAACTAATGCGATGAGTTTTTTTAGTCCCTTATTGAATAAAACATAAACTGATGGTGTTTTGTAAGTTTATGTAAAATAAGGAGTTGTATTTATTATACCCAATTTGTGAATATTAGATTATTTGTTGTTAATTGGTATTACCAATCGGTTTTTGAGGGTTTATTCGGAGATAGTGAATAAAACTTTACTTTTATGCAGGTTGCATAAATAAATAAACACGCTCAACGCTGTACAGTTCCGACCACATTAATTTTATGTCACAAACACGCGCTAGGCTTTGCAAATAAGGATCAAGTTCACTTTGTTATGGGCTGTTTTTATTGCTAACCGTGTGTAATGAAGGTGGGGTTTTGTATGAGCTATATTTGCTCCGGTGCTGGGTGGAGGTCCGTCAATCGGGCCAAAATATAGAGTCAAGGGGCTGAATGTGCGAATTATCGGCATTTAAGTGGATTTTACGGCATTGAGATTGTAAGCCCTTATTAGTGTGGTTAAACTACCGGAACCTTTTTGCTGGCTTACAGTCAATACGGTGACGGCTGCCTTGGCCGAGAACACAATTATTTTCTAGGAGTATAACAACGTGGAATCGGGACTTAATTTCGTAGATCTCATTTTAGAAGCCAGTATCCTCGTGCAACTTGTAATGTTGACACTGGTCGGCATGTCGGTTGCTTCATGGGCCATTATTTTTCAGCGCCGCAGCATATTGGCACAGTCTCTGGCAGATGCGAAAAAATTTGAACAAAAGTTCTGGTCGGGAATGGATTTGGGCAAGTTATATAATGAAATTACGGCCAGAGCGGGCAGCTCAAGTGGCTTAGAAGCGCTATTTGTATCCGGATTTAAAGAATTTGCACGCCACAAAAAACAAAACACAGGATCGGCGAGCATGATCATAGAAGGGACACATCGCTCCATGCGTGTAGCTCTGTCACGCGAAGTTGAGAAAGTTGAATCTGGATTATCATTTTTGGCAACGGTTGGCTCTATTAGCCCTTACATCGGCCTATTCGGTACTGTTTGGGGGATCATGAATGCTTTTATTGCGCTGGGTGAAGTGAAGCAGGCAACGTTGCAAATGGTTGCGCCTGGTATTGCTGAAGCTTTGATTGCTACGGCCATGGGTCTGTTTGCGGCCATCCCGGCGGTCATGGCATATAACCGCTTTGCAAAGAATGTAGAAAAGCTGGAGTCAAACTACATCAACTTCATGGAAGAGTTTGCCAATATTCTGCATCGCCAGGCTGCCAGCTTAACTGAGGCTAAGCAAAATGTATCAGCATAAGAGGCGCCGTCCTGTCGCAGAGATCAATGTGGTGCCATACATTGATGTTATGCTGGTGCTGTTAATCATCTTTATGGCAACGGCGCCGCTGATCACGCATGGTGTTAAAGTGGACTTACCGCAGATGGAGGAGTCAGATCTGGTAGACACCAAAGATGCGCCACCTATTATTGCTACTATCGATGCTGAAGGCCGTTACTATGTGACCGTGGGCACTGACCCTGACGCACCAATGGATGCCGTCGAAGTGGCAGCCATTATTAAGCTGAAGTTACAGCAAAACCCGGAGACCCCAGTGATGATTAAAGGC
The DNA here is from genome assembly GCF_001482385.1 of Pseudoalteromonas rubra. Taxonomy (NCBI): domain Bacteria; kingdom Pseudomonadati; phylum Pseudomonadota; class Gammaproteobacteria; order Alteromonadales; family Pseudoalteromonadaceae; genus Pseudoalteromonas; species Pseudoalteromonas rubra. The sequence continues at coordinate 1,280,792 of NZ_CP013611.1, read as the reverse complement.
TCAGGGCATGTGTCATATCAGGAAGTTCTGTTACTCATGGATTTTTTGAAAAATGCCGGTGTGCCGTCTGTTGGGTTAATGACTAAATCGTTTGAGGATAGTTAATGGATGCTTTAACCAGCGGCATATTTAAGTCATTTTTACTTCATTTCGCGATAGCCGGGTTATTGTTTGCAACGGCTAATTTCCAATTTTCCAGCCCGAGCGTGATGGAAGTTCAACTTAATCCGGCCGTTAATGAAATTGAAGAAGCCAAAGCCGTGTCAGCGATATCGGTTGACCAGCAGGCTGTAGAAAAGAAGATTGCTCAGCTTCGTGAAAAAGAAGCGCAACAAAAACGAGCCGAAGAGAAACGGATCCGTGATTTAGAGCGTCGTGCTGTTCAGGCACGTAAAGACCGTGAAGCCGAAGCCCGTCGGATCAAAAAGCTAGAGCAGCAGCGTCTGGCCAAGCTTGAAGAAAAGCGTAAGGCAGAAGCGCAGGCGAAACGCGCTCAGGAAATTCAAAACAAAGAGCGTCAACAGGCTGAAAAAGCCCGTCAGGAAGCTCATGCCGCAGAGCAGGCTGCTAAAGCCGCTGCCGAAAAGCGTAAAGCCGAGGAAGGCAGGTTGAGACAGGCGGAAGCCAAGCGCAAGCAACAAGAAGAAGAAGCTAAACGTAAGGCTCAGGCTGCTGAAGAAGCGCGCCAAAAAGCTTTGCAAGAGCAACTGCTTCAGGAGCAATTGGCACAGGAACAAGCCGCCAGAGCCAAGGTCCGCCAGCAACAGATCCTGACGGAAGTCGACAAGTACAAGGCACTGATCATGCAGCGGATCCAATCTAACCTGTTGATCGATGAGAAAATGAAGGGTAAGCAGTGTCGTCTGAATATTCGCCTGGGCTTCAATGGTCTGGTTACACAAGCAGAGTCACTCGGTGGTGACAAACTGGTGTGTGAAGCGGCTTTACGAGCAGTGCGAATGGCAGATACGTTACCTGTTTCTGAAAATAAAGATGTTTTCGAACAGCTTAAGAATATTAACCTGACGATTAAACCAACTCTATAAAGGAAGACCATGTACAACCATTTAAGAAATTTACTCTTGGTTCTGGCTTTCGCTGCGCAGGGGGTCGCCTACGCCGCACTGGAGATCGTAATTACAGAAGGGGTCGACAGTGCCCGACCGATTGCGATAGCTCCGTTTAAATACATTGGCAATGGCGAAGCACCTGCTGAGCTGAGCTCAGTGATTGCAGCGGACTTGATCCGCAGTGGTAAGTTTAAGCCGGTGGCAGAGGAACAAATGCCTCAGCTACCAACAACAGATGAAGAAGTAGATTACGACGCCTGGGTTGAACTGGGCGTCGAAGCCGTTGTTGTGGGCACCATTACTCAACAGCCTGCGAATCGTTATCTGGTGAAATATGAGCTGATCGATGTGATCCGTGCTCAAATCACCGGTGGGGAAACTCGCATGATGACCAACGGCAAATTGATGAAAAGCCAGGATCATGTCCTGGAGGCGCGCCAGAGTGTCATTGATGCGCAGAGCTTTCGTTATTATGCGCATCAGATCAGCGACGTTGTTTACGAATCTCTGACGGGTGAAAAAGGCGCATTTCGTACTAAAATTGCCTATGTCATTGTTCGTGAGGAGCAGGATAAACCTTATCAGCTGGTTGTGGCAGATTATGATGGTTACAATGAACAGGTGCTGTTGCGCTCTAAAGAGCCGTTGATGTCGCCGGCCTGGTCACCGGATGGTAACAAACTGGCGTATGTCACGTTTGAGAATCGTCAGTCACAAATTTATATTCAGGATATCTATACGGGTAAGCGTGAGATCTTAACCAGTTATTCCGGGATTAATGGTGCACCGCAATTTTCTCCGGACGGCACACAAATGTTGATCGTGTTGTCAAAAGATAAAGGCGGCGCAACAGAGGTCTATTTGATTGACCTTGAAACGCGTAAAGAAAGACGCCTGACTAAGCACCGTAGTATAGATACTGAACCAACCTGGCATCCAAATGGCAAAGAAATAGTCTATACATCTGAAAGGGGTGGTAATGCCCAGATATATAAGTTAAATTTAGATACAGGAAGATCACGGCGTGTCACTTTTGACGGCGACATGAACTTAGCCGGGTCAATCACGCCTGATGGTAAACAACTGGTAATGGTAAATCGGACATTAGGTCGTTACCATATTGCCAAGAAAGAATTGGACTCTGGGCTGTTTCAGGTATTAACGCGCACCAGACTCGATGAATCACCGAGTATTGCGCCGAACGGCTCTATGATTATTTATAGTACCTTGCATAATAATAAGCAGGTACTGGCGTTGGTGTCGATGGATGGCCGCTTTAAGGCTCGCCTGCCGGTATTAGACGGACAGGTTAAGGCACCAGCTTGGTCGCCATTTTTACAGTAATTTTGCTGGTAAGACTTATAAAAGATATAGGAATATACTCGATGCAACTTAACAAAACTCTCAAGGCCCTTTTGGTCGCGTTGCCTGTGATGACGCTGGCTGCATGTAGCTCGTCGTCAGATGTTGGTGAAGGCGCTGGCAGCGAAACAAACGCAGCTACTGCATCTAATGGCAGCAATGTTGATGTGAACACTGCAACACGTCAGAAATCAGCAGAAGAGCTACTGAAAGAAAAGTATGAAGCGTTGCGTCAAGAGCAGATCGTATACTTCGACTTTGACCGTTCTACTGTACGCAGCGAATTTGTAGAGCTGCTACAAGCACACGCTGATTTCCTGGTTAAAAACCCAAGCGTAAAAGTACTGATTGAAGGTCACGCCGATGAGCGTGGTACGCCTGAGTATAACATCGCACTGGGCGAAAGCCGTGGTAAAGCCGTTGCTAAGTACTTACAGAGCCTGGGTGTATCTGACAGCCAAATTTCTGTTGTGAGCTACGGTGAAGAGAAGCCAATGGACAAAGCGCGCAACGAAGAAGCTTTTGCTAAGAACCGCCGCGCGGTACTGGTATACTAATTGTAAAGAGATGCTATGAAGCCGAATACTATTTTGGCAGCCATCATCTTAGTCAGCGGGAGCTCCCAATTGTGGGCAGCTCCCGCTGCTGTATCTGATGCTGCTGGTGCTAACCAAACTATTGAACAACGTTTGTCTGTGCTTGAAAACCTGATGCGTAATCGCAACTTGATCCAGGCTGAACTGCAAACGCAACTTGATCAACTTCAGGATGAAGTGAGCCAGATCCGTGGTGTGACAGAGGAGCAAAGTTACAAGCTCGAAAAAGTACTGCAGCGCCAACGTGAGCTGTATCAGGAAATCGAAACACGTGTTACACAAGTTTATGAGCAAAGTAAGCAGCTACAACCCGTTGTGACGCCTGATAGTGCGACTGCGCAGGCTGTGAGCACAGATTTATCTGAAAATGAAGCCTATGACAGAGCGGTTGCTTTGATCATGAAGGATAAGCGCTACGATGCTGCTATTCCTGAATTTGAAGGCTTCTTAAAGCAGTTCCCAAATTCTGTTTATATTCCGAATGCACATTACTGGCTGGGTCAGCTTCAGTCTATTAAGAATCAGGATGCTCAGGCTATGGTGCACTTTCGCACAGTGGTTGATCAGTTTGCTGACTCAAATAAGCGACCTGATGCGATGTTAAAGCTGGGAACCTTACTGCAAAAAGTGGGGCAATCTGCTGATGCAAAGGCTCTGTTTGAGAATTTAATCAAAGAATACCCCAGTACCACAGCGGCAAAACTGGCGACAGAACGACTCAGCAAAATATAAATGGCTGAATTTTTCTCAGAGTGATTTAAAATTAGGCGCTTAGACGCGAAAAATGAAAAAAACAGGCGATTTCGGTTGCACAAGATTTTTAAATAAGTATTATAAGCGCCCGCAGCAGCCGATAGTGTTACACACTTCTTGCAGCGAAACAATTTAGTGGGTCATTAGCTCAGTTGGTAGAGCAGTGGACTTTTAATCCATTGGTCGATGGTTCGAGTCCATCATGACCCACCATTCAAATTTGTTATATTTACTTTAAGTAAAACCAGAGCGGGTCATTAGCTCAGTTGGTAGAGCAGTGGACTTTTAATCCATTGGTCGATGGTTCGAGTCCATCATGACCCACCATTCAAATTTGGTCTATAACTTAAGTAACTCCGAGCGGGTCATTAGCTCAGTTGGTAGAGCAGTGGACTTTTAATCCATTGGTCGATGGTTCGAGTCCATCATGACCCACCATTCAAATTTGGTCTATAACTTAAGTAACTCCGAGCGGGTCATTAGCTCAGTTGGTAGAGCAGTGGACTTTTAATCCATTGGTCGATGGTTCGAGTCCATCATGACCCACCATTTAAATTTGGTGTATTACTTAAGTAGCTTTCGAGCGGGTCATTAGCTCAGTTGGTAGAGCAGTGGACTTTTAATCCATTGGTCGATGGTTCGAGTCCATCATGACCCACCATTCAGATTTGATGTATTACTTAAGTAACTTTCGAGCGGGTCATTAGCTCAGTTGGTAGAGCAGTGGACTTTTAATCCATTGGTCGATGGTTCGAGTCCATCATGACCCACCATTCAGATTTGGTGTATTACTAAAGTAACTTTCGAGCGGGTCATTAGCTCAGTTGGTAGAGCAGTGGACTTTTAATCCATTGGTCGATGGTTCGAGTCCATCATGACCCACCATTTCAAATTTGGCGTATTACTTAAGTAACTTTCGAGCGGGTCATTAGCTCAGTTGGTAGAGCAGTGGACTTTTAATCCATTGGTCGATGGTTCGAGTCCATCATGACCCACCATTTTAAATTTGGTGTATTACTTAAGTATCTTCGAGCGGGTCATTAGCTCAGTTGGTAGAGCAGTGGACTTTTAATCCATTGGTCGATGGTTCGAGTCCATCATGACCCACCATTCTCGTTACCTCTCTTTCTTATCATAATCTTTTAAATATTCCTTCAAAATACCGACTTCAACTAGGATTATCGCCCCGATTTTCGTATAATTCGCGAATATCCCGTATATGTGGACTAGTGGTCGAGAGAATGAGTCTAGCAGAACAAATTATGCCGGAGGATTATATTTTTCCTCCAAAACCTGCCCCTTTAACTAAGCAGGAACAAGCCGAATATAAAACCAGAATTAAAGCGTTGTTAAAAGAAAAGAACGCCGTTTTGGTTGCCCATTACTATACTGATCCCGAGATCCAGGCTCTGGCTGAAGAAACGGGCGGATGTGTCGCTGATTCACTGGAAATGGCGCGTTTTGGTGCTAAGCAACAAGATGCTGATATGATCATCGTTGCTGGTGTACGCTTCATGGGTGAAACGGCCAAGATCCTGACACCAGAAAAAACCGTTGTTATGCCAACTCTGGCAGCAACCTGTTCACTGGATGTAGGTTGCCCTATAGATGCGTTTTCTGCGTTTTGTGATCAACACCCGGACAGAAAAGTGGTTGTGTATGCAAACACCTCAACCGCGGTGAAAGCACGAGCCGACTGGATTGTTACTTCGTCATGTGCACTTGAGATTGTGGAGCACCTGGATTCTGAAGGTGAGAAAATCATCTGGGGCCCTGATAAACACCTTGGTTCTTACATTCAGAAGAAAACCGGTGCGGATATGATCATGTGGAACGGCGCCTGTATCGTTCATGATGAGTTTAAAACCAAGGCACTGAAAGACATGAAGGCATTGCACCCGGATGCAGCAGTATTGGTGCACCCTGAATCTCCGGCTGAAATTGTTGACCTGGCAGATGCCGTTGGTTCAACAAGTCAGTTGATTAAAGCTGCACAGGATATGCCGAATCAGAAGTTCATAGTGGCAACTGACCGCGGTATTTTTTACAAAATGCAGCAGCTGTGTCCTGAAAAAGAGTTTTTTGAAGCACCTACTGCAGGTGAAGGGGCAACCTGTAAGAGCTGTGCGCATTGTCCGTGGATGGCGATGAATGGCCTTAAAGCCATTGAAGAAGCCTTGATTGATCCGAATGGCAAAGAAGTCTTCGTTGATATGGCACTTCGTGAAGGTGCTTTGCGCTCACTGAATCGCATGTTGGACTTCTCAGCAAGTCTGCGAAAGTAGGCTAAGTTGCTTAGATACTAAGCACTTAGGTGTGTTTTTACAAAAAATACTTGCTAAAGTGTTACGCTTTTCATAGTATTAGCGCCGCACCTTAGCGGTGCTACAGTGCGGAGAGATGGCTGAGTGGCTTAAGGCGCACGACTGGAACTCGTGTATACGTTTATAGCGTATCGAGGGTTCGACTCCCTCTCTCTCCGCCATTCCTAATTTAAAAAAGGCGTCCATCGGACGCCTTTTTGCGTTTTATTTTTCCTGTCTTATCGCCTAATAGTTTCTGGTGACGCTATACTTGGTAGTACACAGTTGGCTAAAAAGCCGTTACTATATTCGGCATTAATCGAGTCTGCGAATATCCAATGCAAGAAGAACTACTCAATTCAGTCATCAAAATAACAAAAACAAGAGACATAGATTCACTCGAGTATAGCCTGCTTTCGACGATCCAGGAGCTGGTGGGGTGTAAGCATCTGTGTGTGTATAAAAACTTTAATACTCAGGAAGATCTGGCGGTTGAGCGGAGTATTGGATTAACCATGCATGGTGAGCGGGAATTTGAATGGCTCGACAGACAAGTGATTGAGCAACCTCAGTCCGAGTTGATTTCTTGTTTGCAGTCGTCCTGTATTATTACGGTGCAAAGCGCAGATGGCATAGAAAAGCGCTGGCTGCCTATCAACATCCATGAAACGCCGGTGGGTGCTATAGAAGTGCACTCAGGTGGCCTGAACAGTAGTGAGCAGGTGCTGCTTAATGCCTTTGTGCGCATTTACGAAAATTATCTGACCATATTGCACGAAAATGAGCGGGATAAACTGACCGGGTTATTGAATCGCCAGACCTTTGAGAAAAAACTCAAGCAGCTGCTAGAGAAGCAAGTTATAAAACAAAACCGCCATATTCGCGATGATCAGGATCCACGCACATTTCACCAAGGTGCCACATCCTGGTTAGCTATGGTAGACATAGATCACTTCAAACAAGTGAATGATAACTATGGTCATGTATGCGGTGATGAAGTGCTCCTGCTGGTTGCGCAAAAAATGCAACAGTTCTTCCGTTCAACGGACTTGTTATTTCGCTTTGGTGGCGAAGAGTTTGTCTTAGTGTTTGAGCCCACAGATCAGGCGTCCATTGAGGCAAAACTAGAAGAGTTCTTAGCGCTTATTCGTGAAACGCACTTTCCGTTTGTAAAGAACCTTACGGTGAGTGCCGGGCTTGCGCGGATCAGCCCTTATGATTTCCCAATCAATGTATTAGAGAATGCAGACAGAGCTTTGTATTATGCAAAAGAAAATGGCCGCGATAAGCTGGCGTTTTTTGAGGCGCTGTTAAATGAACATAAACTGGAGCGTCATGACGAAGGCTCCGGGATCGACTTATTTTAAACGGCTCGCACATTCAGCGGTAACACCATTCAGTTACCGCGCCCTTTATTCATTTTCCTCAGGTTACAGGCGATCAGGCACGTTGATATTAGCCTGCGAAATCTCTTACACTGACCAATGCCCGAATACTTGGTTAAAAAGCCCGAGACATCATTATGTTGCATATAATCCAATCAAATCGCATGGAAGCCCTTCAAGCGCAATTTACGACCTTGCTGAAGCAGGCTCCGCTCACGGATCCCTTTGCCAATGACATTGTACTGGTTCAGTCTCCGGGCATGTCTCAGTGGCTCAAGAACGGATTGAGCCGGGATATTGGGTATGCTGCACAGGTGGAGTTTCCGTTGCCACTGAGCTTTATCTGGCAGCTGTATCAACAGTTTCTGCCAGATGTACCGAAAGAGTCGCCGTTTAATAAAAATAACATGAGCTGGAAGCTTTTCACTTTGCTACCACAGCAGCTCTCAAATCCGCTTTACGAGCCGCTCAGAGTCTACCTTGAGGATGCCAGTGACCAGCCACAAAGTGAGCTAAAGCGCTTTGCTTTGTGTGAGAAAATCGCCGACGTGTATGACCAATATTTAATGTACCGACCAAACTGGTTAGAGCAGTGGGAGCAAGGCACGGATACGCTTGAGGATGTTGATATCAGTATCGCGCCCTGGCAGCCTGATCTGTGGCGGATACTGGTCGCACACACCCATAGTCTGGGGCAAAGCCCTTATAACCGGGCTAATATGCACCAGCAGCTGCTGATTAAACTGGCCGAAGCCGACCCGGCAACGTTGCCTGAGCGGATCTGCATATTTGGTCTTTCAGCCATGGCGACTAACCAGTTAGAGATATTTACCGCACTGGCGCAAAAGAGTGATGTAATACTGTTCTTTTTTAATCCCAGTGAGCATTATTGGGGCGATCTGGTTGATGAGAAAACTCAGGCTAAGATCCTGGCCAAGTATCAGGTAAGGCCAGCAGTGGATGCGCAGCTGCAAAAACAATCAGGGGAAGCCAGCTATTACAATACAGGTAATCCCTTGTTGTCGTCCTGGGGTAAGCTTGGGCGAGATTATCTGGAGCAGCTATTGCAAACTGATGCACGCTGGCTGGATGGTTTTGTTGATCAGTTTGGCGACAGTTTGCTGGCCCAGTTGCAGCAGGAAATATATCAACTTGCTTTTAAAGGTGAGTCTCTGGTCGATGATCCAAATTGGTACGTGAGTACCCAAGGACGTCTGACCATAGATCAGGCGGATAGCTCGTTGCTACTGTGTGATTGCCATACTCCTTTGCGTGAAGTTGAGCTGTTGCATGATCACCTGCTGGGTTTGTTTCACGAAGACCCAACGCTGACGCCCAAAGACATCATTGTGATGATGCCAGACGTGGGTACCTATAGCCCGTATATTGAAGCCGTATTTGGCAGTGCATCGGGAGCGAGAAAAATACCTTTTGCACTGGCCGATATGAGCATAGATCAAGAAAAGCCTGTGCTGAACTCGTTTGTAACGCTGGTTGGCCTGCCATTTAGTCGTTTTAGTGTGTCGGATATACTGGACCTGTTGGGGGTTGAACCCATCAGTAACCGCTTTGATGTTGAGCTGAGTGAATTTGTTCAGATCCAGACCTGGCTTCAACAGGTGGCTGTAAAGTGGGGGCTTAATGGTGAACACAAAGGTGATTATGGATTACCGGAGATTGCTCTCAATACCTGGCGACACGGACTCAGACGGCTGCTTTTGGGGATTGCGAGTGCCGATGAGCTGACGGCGTACAATGAGATATATCCGGCAGATGCGGTAGAAGGTATGGCAGTGAATACACTGAGTAAGCTGATTGCCTTTATTGAAGCACTGGCACAGGCGCGTGAGCAGTTATTAGTTGCGACACCGCTGAATGAGAAATGCGCAGTGTTGAGACAGATACTGGCAGACTTTTACGACCAGGACACAGAGCAGAGCTGGGATCTGATGCAGTTGCATAAGGTGATCGATGGACTGGAAAAGCACCATGAGAATGGCGACTTTTCAGGTGCCGTTGACGCAAAAATTGTGTTGCATCAAGTTCGTCAGGGAATCAAAGATAAGGGTGTAGGACAACGGTTTTTGGCCGGTGCTGTGAACTTTTGTACTCTGATGCCAATGCGGGCGGTACCGTTTAAAGTCGTTTGCTTATTGGGTATGAATGACGCCGATTACCCGCGACAAGTGCAACCCATTGGTTTTGATTTAGTGCCTTATTCGCGCCGCCGGAAAGGGGACCGCTCCCGTAAGCTGGATGACCGTTATTTGTTTTTGGAAGCACTGCTCAGTGCACGTCAGCATCTCTATATCAGTTATCTGGGGCGCTCTTGTTATAACAATGAGCCGCAGGTACCGTCGATCCTGGTCAGCGAGCTATGTGAATATCTGGACCGGGCTTTTTGCTATTCCGATGAGTCACTCAAACCCAGTGAGCAGGTGTATCGCGAGGCCCCTTTGCAGCCGTTCAGCAACCTGCATTATCAGCCGGGCACATTGCATAGCTTTAATCCCAACTGGTGCCCGTCACAGCAAGAGATACAGAGTGAACTGGCGCAACAATGCACGGAGTCCAATATTGAGGTTAAGTTGGCTGAAGAGCTGGAGTTACCCGACTTTTTGCGTGCCTGTCTGGCACCGCAGCGCTGGTTTTATCAACATACATTGGGCGTACGTCTGGTCACGTTGGAAGAGGACACGCCGGACAGTGAACCATTTGCTTTAGACCCTATGACGCGCTATCAATATCTGGATGAAATTTTGCACAGTGAACTGACCGATGCCCCTTTGTCTGAAGCCCAGCTGCTACAGCGAGCTCAGCTGCCGCAGGCTAATGTGGGTGTGGTGGAACTACAAAAGCTTAAAGGGCGTGTTGCTGCCATGTCGGGGCGTTTAAAAGACGTGATGACTGAGCATGCGGAACCCATAGAAGTATCGCTGCAAATTGGAGCAACACACTTACTCGGTTGGCTTGCCAATGTCTATCAGAGCAAACAGGTATTTTATCGTACAGCCAGCATCAAAGGTAAAGATAGGATCCGTGGCTATTTGATGCATCTGATAGCTAATTGTGTAACCCAGGATATAGAAACCCATATCTATGGGTTGGATGAGCAAGTTGTGTTTGCACCGCTTGGCCGTGATGTGGCACATACGCAGCTGTCAAAATGGTTGGCGTTCTATAGCCAACTGGTTACCCATGTTGTGCCATTTTTCCCCGCCACCAGTTACGAATATTGTAAAACGCAAGATATGAGCAAAGCCCTGAATAAATTTGTGGGCGGTCAGTACATAGGGTTTGGCGACAGTGAGGACCCTTATGTCGCGTTGAGTTTCCCGTCTTTACAGGCGTGTGAAGCCGAGTTTGTTCAGTTGAGTGGTGATCTGCTGACTCCCCTTATTGATCTTGCACAGGAGACCCGCTATGAGACGGCTTGATCCCCAAACCATGCCTCTGTCGGGCCATAACCTGATTGAGGCCAGTGCCGGCACTGGCAAAACTTACACCATCACAGGGTTGTATTTGCGTTACTTACTGGGGTTAATTGATACCGAGACTCAAACCACCCCACTTAGTGTTGAGCAAATCCTGGTGGTGACGTTTACCGATGCAGCCACCCAGGAGATCAAAGATCGGGTACGCAAACGGATCGTACAGGCGCGGGATGCTTTGTTGGGTAGTGAATGCAATGACACGCTGATCATCGAATTGCTGGCACAAGTGGCTGATCAGGAATCTGCGTATCACTTACTAGATGCTGCCGCTAAGTCCATGGATGAAGCGGCCATTTTCACCATTCATGGCTTTTGCCAGCGCATGCTAAAGCAGCATGCATTTGAATCTAACCTCAGCTTTAATCTGGAATTCATTCTGGATGACAGCGAGTTGTTTAACGCGGCTGTGGAGGATCACTGGCGGCGCTTTGTTTACCCGTTAGACTCAGACAAAACTGAGCTGGTTTTATCGCATTTCTCTCATCCGCAGGCGCTGGCAAAACGCCTCTATCCCTTGCTTAAGCGCGGTGACGCTCGATTACAGCCAGAACTGGATTTGGCAGTTGTGCTGGCGCAGCGGGCCGAATATCAGAGCCGCGCAGGTAAGTTTAAACAGCAACTGTTAAACTCAGACTTTTTTCAGGTGCTGCGCGATTCCGGTATTGCGAAGAATAAAGCGCCCGGGCGACCTGCCAATATACAGGCGTTAATCGACTACTGTATGGGGGATGGCTGGTATTTTGAGTTTGGTACCAGTAAACATTCCTTTGCTTTATGGGGAGAGGCGCAGTTAGGCGATCCGAAGAACTACACTAAAACAGGTAAACCGGTTGTACATCCGGCGCTGGGTTGGTTTGATGAAATGGCGCAGTTACATAAGAGTGTCGCCAGGGGACTGCCTATTGCATTGTTACAACATGCACTGGGTGAAGTGCGTGCTCTGATGGCGCAAGCTAAGCTCGAACACAGCCTGATCTCGCCCGATGACCTGCTACAGAATTTACACCAGGCATTGCATGGCGCACAAGGTGAGGCGCTGGCAGAGAAAATTGCACAGCTTTATCCGGTCGCCATGATTGATGAGTTTCAGGATACAGATCCGATCCAGTTTGGCATATTTTCACGTGTTTATGGCACTGACAGCAGTTGCGGTCTGACCATGATAGGGGATCCGAAACAGGCCATTTATGGCTTCCGGGGGGCGGACATCTTCACCTATATCGGTGCCAAACATCAGGTCGACGAAGCCCGGCAATTTACATTGGATAAGAACTATCGTTCAGCCAAGCGGGTAGTTGCTGCCGTGAATGCAATTTTTACAGCGCAGGCAGATAGTTTTATATTCAATCGCGACATACCTTTTATTGAAGTTGAGGCGGCAGGTAAAGACGCCGACAATACGTTTACTCTGGATGGTGTTGAACCTGCGGCCCTGCAATTCAATGTACTCATGGACGACGATTCGCCCGTTACGACCAAGGCCACTGCCTACCCACTGCTAGCGCAGGGGTTTGCCGCACAGATTGCGCAGATCCTCACTCAGGCTCAGCAAGGGCGTGCTTGTATAGGTCAGCGTCCGGTGCTGGCAGCAGATATTTGTGTACTGGTCCGTGACAGGGGAGAAGCGGGCGTTATTAAACATGCTTTACAGGCGGCTGGTGTGAGCAGCGTATACCTGGCCCGGGACAGTGTTTTTTCACAGCCCGTGGCCGTTGCTGTGTGGCAGTTATTACACGTGGTGCATGGCAGTTATGATGAGGCGGCTTTGCGTGGCGTACTGGCCGGGCCTTTGTTTGCGTTGAGTGAACAGCAAATTTTTGCACTGCGTACCCAGGAAGGGCAATGGCAGCGTTATCTGATGCAGTTTGCCCACTTGAAACAGCTTTGGTATCAACAGGGAGCCATGGCCACTTTGGAGTCTTTACTGGTAGACAACCAATTAGTCAGACTGTGGCAGCAAGCAGGCTTTGAAGTAGAGCGTTGGCTGACTGATTACCGCCACCTGGCCGAGTTGTTGCAACATAAACAAATCGAACTTGAAGGTACGCAGCGGGTCATGCGTTGGTTACAATCTCAGTGTGCTAATCCGAGCTACGAGGGCACTCAGCTGCGTCTGGAGAGTGATGCCGATCTGGTTAAAATTGTCACCATGCATGCGTCTAAAGGGTTGGAGTACCCCCTGGTTTACCTGCCTTTTGCCAGTGCCTACCGGGAGGCCAGCGAAACGATTTACCATGACAATGGAGAGTTGGTGCTGGATCTGGATGGCGACGATAGCGCACAGCAAAGCGCTAATCGGGAACGTCTTGCAGAGGATATTCGGTTGCTTTATGTGGCATTAACGCGGGCGATTCATTTTTGCAGCCTGGGTTTGTATAACTTGCCACTGGGGCGCAGCAAAAAACCAGGGATCCAACAGTGTGCACTGGGGCACGTGTTGTTTGGCAATGATAAAATTATTGAAGCTACACAGTGGCATGAACAGCTTCGCAGCTTATGTTCAGGCCATGAGGGGATGGTTTATCAATCATTGCAGGTTGTACCTTGTGTATATCAGCCAGAGCAGACAGAGTCGCTTCAGCGTTTGCAGAGTCGAGCCGTCGAAGTGGTGATTGAACAAAACTGGAGAATGACCAGCTTTAGTCAGCTGAGTTATCACGAGACTAGTGCTGAGCGGCCTGTGGGGGCGCAAGATGAAAATCACAAAATAGATTTACCTGAACCCAATGTGATCAAGCGTTATACACCTTACACTTTTGTTAAAGGCGCCCGGGCGGGGAGCTGTTTACACGAAATTTTCGAGCAGGTTGATTTCACGGCGCCACACGCACCCACCCGGCCAGACAAGTTGACTCTGGCTGAGGCAACTCAGACTTGCCTGGAGAAATATCATCTGGATATTGTCTGGCAGGAGACACTTGAGCACTGGATTGAGGGGTGTTTACATGCCCCCTTAATGCCTTCATCAGATCTGACACTGGGTCAGTTGTCAGTATCTGACTGTCTGGTTGAAATGGAGTTTCAGTTACCCCTGAAGCGTTTGTCCTATACCCGGCTCAACAAGTTGGTTGCGCAAATTACCGGTGTACCCAGCCACCTACGTTTTGATGAGGTGCAGGGCATGCTAAAAGGCTTTATCGATCTGATTTTTGTCTGGCAGGGACGATATTTTATCCTCGATTATAAATCAAATTATTTGGGCGACACGGCGGCAGACTACCAGGCCGACAATCTGGCTCTGGCGATGAGCTCGCACCAGTACCATCTTCAATATCTGATTTATTCTGTGGCCTTGCATCGACTATTAAAACACCGGCTCGCAGATTACAACCCTCAGCAGCACCTCGGCGGCGTGTATTATTTGTTTTTGCGTGCGTTACCGGACGGTGCCGGCTGCTTCTTTACGCAACTGGATGAAAGCACGTTATTACAACTGGACGCCTTATTTGATGCGGGAGAACAAAAATGACGCAGGGGATGTTTGAATTTCAGTCTGATGTTCTCGATCATCAGGCATATATTGCGCTGCTGGTACATACCCGGCGCGTGCGTGCTGCCGACGTCGCCCTGGCAAAGCTGTTGTGTCAGGAGCAGTTTGACGCGGTATTCTATCTTGTTTTGTTGCTGCAACGGGCTGAACAGAGTCAGCATACCTGCCTGTTGCTGGCAGACATCGACTGGCAGAACCCTTTTTCGTTAAGTGCTGAAGAGGTGACAGTCTTTACGGGCATGTCAGGCGCAGCGCATAATTTACCCTATACGCCATTTGATAGTCCGGACGCTGCCCTCTGTGCGTTGCAGTCGCACCAAGCGGTAGGAGAAAACAAGCCTTTAAGGTTATTTTCAGGGCGGTTATATCTGGCGCGATTAGCAGAATATGAAGCGTATCTGAGTAGCCGTTTTTTACAGATGGCCCGGCAACCTATCCAACTGAATGAATCACAATTAAGTGGTTTGCTGGATCAGTATTTCCCCAGTGGCAATGCAGAGGGGGTAGACTGGCAAAAAGTTGCTTGTGCGATGGCGGCATCGAGCGGGTTTTGTGTGATCACTGGAGGTCCGGGAACCGGTAAAACCACCACAGTGACTAAGTTACTGGCTATTTTACAATCTTTGTATACCGAAGTGCCACTGAGCATTAAGCTGGTGGCACCTACCGGAAAAGCGGCAGCCAGACTCAGCGAATCAATTATTGGGGCTAAAGGGCGTTTGTCGTTGGCCCCCGAACTGGCCAGTCTGATCCCCGAACAGGCGCAAACAGTGCACCGTTTGCTTGGCGTGATCCCACATACCAATCGCTTTGTTCATCACGAACAAAACCCGTTGCACATCGATTTACTAATAGTAGACGAAGCGTCAATGGTGGACCTGGCTTTGATGAGCAAGCTGGTCAGGGCACTACCTTCCCATGCAAGATTGATCCTGTTGGGCGATAAAGATCAACTGGCGTCGGTGGATACCGGCAGTATTCTGAGTGATTTGTGTGAGCATCTGAAGCTGGGGTCACAGCCCGCCTATACTGCCAGCCGTGCTGCGTTTTTGAATCAGGTGTGCTTTGCGGGCCAGGCTGTGTTAAAAGGCAAGGCAACGCGTTATGCACTGGCTGATGCCACAGCGTTTTTACAACAAAGCCACCGCTTTAAAAGTGACAGTGGGATCGGCCAGCTGGCGAGTGCGGTGAATCACAACCTGCCCGAGCAACTGCAACAGGTGATTAACCACGGCTTCAGCGATTTGAGTTTTTATGGGTTGAGTGTGGAGCAATACAATGCGCTGTTGGAACGAGCGGCTGATCATTACAGTCGATACCTGACGGCCATTACGGACAAACGAGAGCCTGAGGAGGTGCATGGGCTGTTTAGTCAATATCAGCTGCTGGCTGCTGTCAGAGAGGGCCCTTATGGTGTCTCTGAGCTGAATAAGCGAATTGAGCAGAAGCTTGCTCAGCGTGGATTGATATCGCCGTATAACCGTTTCTATGCCGGGATGCCGATTATGATCACGCAAAATGATTATCAGCTAAAACTTTTTAATGGTGATATTGGCATTCTACTGCCTGATGAGCAAGGTCAGCTCTACGCGACCTTTATCGACGAGCAAAATATGGTCAGGCACTTTTACCCGGCGAGGCTACCCAGTTATGAGCTGGTGTATGCTATGACGATTCATAAGTCACAGGGGTCGGAGTTTGATTATACGGCGCTGATCTTGCCGCCTATTCAACGCGCTGGAAAGGGGGTAAATCGCCAGTTAGTGTACACAGGAATTACCCGCGCAAAGCGACATCTGGAACTCAATTGTCAGCCACAAGTACTACAACTGTCTATGCAAGCGCAAGCCGGACGGCATTCAGGAATGTCGGATAGGTTACGGTTGGGTTAAATTTATGTTTTCATCTTGTTTGTTTTTTTCTTTGGTCTACAGTAGTAGATAACGGAGATGACAGACAGTGTTCATCACCGTTGATAACCCAGTGATTTATGCCGCCAGTCGCCTGGCGGCATTTTTATTTTTCCTTCTCGGACGTTGTATAGTCCACATATTGGTACAGTGTTGACTTTTTCAGCAGATTGTTGCTTTATAAAATAAAGTAATTACTCAAAAGAACAAGAAAGATGAAAACACTTGAGCAACACCTGGTCAATTACGCCTTGTATCACAGAGATAAGCGCAACATTGCGACCCACTTTGTTGGCGTCCCACTGATTGTGTTTGCCGTTGTCTGGATGACATTCTGGCCATTGGGAAGCGTTTTTCAAACGCAACTGAGCTTGTCTGGCGGCTTAATTTTGCTGACTAGTATGTACTACTTATATTTGTCGCCTACGCTTGGTAGCTGGATGATAGCCTTTCTGTTAATTTGTCAGGGCGCTGTTACTTTAGCATTCGATGCGGTCGCACATGCCGGCCTGGACGTTGTCTGGTTTTATGTCATGGGGCTCGGGTTATTTGTGATTGGCTGGGTTATTCAGTTTATAGGACACTATTATGAAGGGAAGAAACCCGCTTTTGCGGATGATCTGATGGGACTATTGATTGGGCCATTATTTGTCATGATGGAATTGCTTAACAAAGTTGGATGCTTTAAGACACTGGAACAATCAGTAAACAATCAGGCCGGTCCGTACCGGCCCTGAATAACACGTGCGTTAGATTGAAATACGGGTTTCCAGCTGGCAGCCTTTGACAATGGTGATATTCTGACAATTGAGGCGAATTTTCCCGTTGTTGGTTTCCAGCACATAGGCTAACTCGGGTGCTTTGTCGCCGCCCGCTTCGGTCAGTTGTTTGCGGGCACGATGCACCATAATGTTCATATGATTGGTTTGCACGCCAAGCGCTTTGGCCAGGTCTTCACGATAAAGCCAACCCTGAGATTCTGTGTCCATCCCATTTTGCTTGTCGTCAATGCGTGTTCTTGCCAGCAGCAGCATCAGGTAGTGGTGAGTACGGCATCCCAGGTCAATCTCCTGGCCTTCCAGCTCCAGTGTTAGATCGGTTTTTTCTTCATCCTGACTAACACTAAAGTTGAGTGCGATGGGCTTTACAATCGGCTGATTGTCAAGGTGCTTAGTCATGGTTGAGGTGTTGGCGCAGTAGAACAACCATTGTTGGCCAAATAAGGAGACCACACCTCCGTCAATCAGTGCTTGCCGGTCCGAGGTATTTAAATCTTCGAGAAACCAGTAATTCAATAAGGCATCAAAGTAGACGATATGACTGGCTTCTTCGTCATTGGGCAGCAGTATTTGGTTTTCAAGTTCGATCACCTGGTTGGCGTTCGTCTGTGAAACTAGGTACTGACAATTGGCATTTAAATTTGCCACGACATAGGAGTTCTGCCCGGGCGCTGCAAAGTCAATTTTATCATTTTCGGAGAGTTGATAAGGCAGGTTCTTATCAATCTTCTTGTCGTTGATCCAGATCCCATTGGTGCTGACGTCGCGGATCAACCAAGTATTGTTTGCATGTTCAATGATGGCATGGTGCCTTGATATGCCAGGCTTATCGACGAAGGTATCTACATTAAATTTATAACGTCCAAAAGTGTGATAACTTTTTAGGTAAATTTTTTCCAGTTTCTGTTCATCGATTAAATATGCCATAAGATTTTCCTAACTTTCCGTATAAGTGACGCACACGAATTTGCACTTCGGTGGAGATTCTACCTTGTTGAAGGGACTATTTCCTTAGTTACCTTCAGTTTATAAAAAGGACCCGCCGAAACGGGTATGTTATTTCAGGAAGTATTCACAATAATAACAGCCTAAAAGACAGACTATTATTGTGTCCGGGCAAAGACAATTGCGAACAGTATCAGTGTAACGAGTCAATTCGTATCTTGCCATTACAGTGGATTACACCGAGCGGATTAGTCCCTTGCATAAAATGCAACGATGAACCATATTTTCAATATGGTTCGACCACAGTGTCGATAGTGGAGGGGATATGAGTGAGTATAAATCGCTACAAACATTAAAGTTAGAAGGGGTCTATCAGTTTTGTGATTATTATGATGCGGAGCCATTGAGTCTGTCGAGTCCTGCGGTCAAAGTGATCACTGATTTTGCCAGACGTCAGCCACAAATGATCTTGAAAGATGTAGATATAGATCATGCGGTTTATATGATGCTTAATGGTCATGTAAGGTCAAAATTGGTGGTTGATCATGATGACACCTTTCTTGGGGTGGTCAATTCCAAGGATCTATCTGGTCGGCGGGTATTAAGCATTGCACAGAAACGTCAAGTTGCGCGCAGTGACTTAACCGTTGAGGATGTGATGACTAAAAAGCAGGATTTGCACGCAATGCGCTTTTCGACAGTAGCAAGCGCCAAGATAGGGGATGTGCTACAGACACTCAGGGAGCTTGGTCAGCAACATGTTCTGTTGATGGACGAAAAAGGGGGCTTGAGGGGCATGATATCGTCTTCTGATATTGCCCGTGCGCTGCATGTGCCCGTGAATATATTTCAAAAAGCTCACTCTTTCAGAGATATCTTTGAGATCATTCACGAGCATGGAGAGCTAATGGCCTGAATTACTTTTGGGCTAACAGAAACGTAATTGCGCCTTCAATCGCCGCAACCTGGCCATCAATACAGTTTTGTGGCGTCGTGTTCGGGCTATCCGGGTAGACTTCTGTGGTTGTAACGTACGCTGCGTCTGTCATACCCATACACAGACCTAGACTGGTTGCATCATAGTTGATAACACCGAACTGCTCAATTGGCACGCCTATGAGGGCATTATGCTCATCCGCTTCGGCAATATGTGTAACCGTTTGCACTGTGTTGATTATTGCCTGCTGAAAGGCTGCTTCAGGCTTTTGCGTGTGGCCGACCAGATAAAAACCGTCCGGAATATTCCAGTTATGATTGATTTTACCGTCACGAGCAGCGAGGGCTGGACGAAACTCACTGTTATCCGTATCTGTTGTTTCATGTAAGTCAATGTGCAGGATGATTGATGCCAAGTGGGGATTGACGTACTCCATCGCAAGCTGTGACTCCTGAGCTGGACTGTTGGCATAAAATGATCGATTTGGATCAACAGCCGCCGGGTTCCACCTGTTTATTGTCTCGTAACCCCATGGGCTAATACAAGGTAATATGAGTAGGTTGAATTTACCGTCATAAGTTTTTGCATGTTTTTTCGCAAATGCCAGTGCGCCTAAAACACCGCTGGTTTCATAACCATGTACGCCACCCGTAACCAGCACTACAGGTAAATCTGCGCGCCAGTTGGCAGACTTTAATGCGTACAAAGGAAAGTGTGTTTCGTAATCTAGCACACCATATTGTTCAATTTGATAGTCTGCACTGAGGGCATTGATTTGAGGCTCAATGTCTTCGAAATAATCACGCTTTTTGGTTTGTTGAGCGAACCATTGTTGTTTTTCGCCTGCTTGCCAAGGCTTACCGGTTTGTCCGATAGAATACTGTTCAGTCATAACATGTCTCTTCTGTTTTGATATCTGCATGCTAATTAGATTATGAGCCTTGGGCAAGTGGGTTACGCCAGGTAACCCAGGTTTTTCAGGTGCTGTTGCTGCTCTTTGCGTACCCTGAATGCCAGTAGCTTGATGATCCCGTTGTTCGTTTTAACCTGAGTCATAGTCAAACCAATATAATTGACAAATTCAATCGACTGAATGTTTTCAGCCGGTATATAACGTTGGCGACCTGTCAGGCTAAAGAACGACAAACCCTGATTGCACAGCGTAACGCGTTTGTGACCTGCCATGCTCAGTAAAAAATTGATGGCGAATGCGATGCTAACGACACTGGCAATGGTGATTTGCATCGTTGCCAGAAAAGACAGATTGAGTTCGGTGAACAGCCCTGCCAATGCTAATAGCGCAATAACGAAAGCGCCAACTACACAATAAAAAGTCGTATTGATTTCCAGTTTTAGTTCATTCATTACCTGTTCCTAATTTGAGGTATTCCCGAGAGGCAGGAAATTTAGGAGAAGAAAATGGAAGAAATATGAATACCCCAAATTAAAACTAACAATTGCGATTTTAGGGTTAAAGTGTATGCCAATCATCCACCAAAGGATTGATAAATCCGCACTGTCGATAAGACTGATAGATGAAATTTTTTGCTTTCAATTTGGCCAGACCGCGTTTTAGTGCGTTATACGCTTCTTCCCCTTGCGGGTGAAGTTTGGACACGACGAAATGTCGGCTGTCCTGGAGTGCGACTTTAACGCCCTCTATGGCTTCGATCCGATAACCCTGACCTTCATAGTAAAATGGCTGGGTGTTGTTAAAGGAAACCAGCATTGCGTCCACCCACCCATTACTCACCAGTTTGGCCATAGTGATCCAGTCATCTTCATGATGTAATTGCTGAGGTGCAAGCGCTGTGAGCGTAACCCAATCAACCAACCATGCTTTACTACTCACGATACTTATTTGGCTAAGATCTGTAGAAATTTTGTCTCGTAATCGAGCTTTGTTAGAGGCAGATGTATAAATCCCCGCAAAGTATGCTCCTTTGTGAATGATAGGGGGAGAAATATATGCCTTGTGAGCTATGGTGTTTGCTTGAGACTGCCAGATAGTATCAAAGCTCATGAGCAATAACCCTGATTCAAGCAGTTTTAAGTTTCTTGCATCATAATTTCCAAGCGTGAAGCTAAAGGTATGCTTGAAGCCACCTTCCAGTAGTGCGCGTTGTGCGATGAGAAACTCGACAACATCACGTTGGCACCTGGGATGATTGAATATCTCCTCAGTGAATTCAGAAATGGATAGATCGGCCAGTATTTCTTTGGCGTATTTATAAATGTCTTGCTCAATCGAAATCGAAATACGGGCGTGTGCAGAGAAAGAAAGGCCTAAAATAAGTAGCAGTTTCAAGTATAAGCGGTTTAGGCAAGACATAATGACTTCCTGTGTGCACTAAGAGAAGTTTAGTTCAGGGCACGCTAATTGACTATTTTTTAAGTGACAACCTTGAGTTTGTAGAATATGTTTGAATGCTATGGAGTGTGTTTGCCCATAGGGCATGCGCCTCCATAGGATCAGGCACATCAGCAAGGGGCAGGCATGCTGGAGCCGGTCTCTGTGCAGGGTTGTAAGTTGGCGTTATATCAATTACAAGGAGCTAAGATGAAATTTGAACAACTATTGAACCACTTTGACATGGGCATCTGTGTGGAGCAATTGCAAAAAGAATCCTTGTTGGATATCGCTTTGTTATTTGTTTGCATTGACGAAAAAATAGAAACCGAAGAAATGGACATTGTCCGTGACTGGGCAAATACATTGCATTGGAATTCAGCCATTACGTTGCAAGATTACATGGATGATGCGCTGGGTAAGTGCTTAATTGCGATTAAACAGGATGAGACAGAGTGTTTTATTCAACATAGATTGAGTCATATTGTTGATAAGCCCATGCGTGAGCTTGCTGTGTCAATTGCGCATCGCATCAGTGAAGCAAATGGGGAAGTGTGTGACAGTGAGAAACGTGCACTGGCTATGTTAGAAAGCGAGATATAGGGTTTTCATCCCTATATCTGACCATCTGTAACGTGCTATTTCAGGGCTTCTGCGACTTCGGCAATTTTTTGTCTTAGCCAGATATGGCTGGCGTCGCGATGTAATAACGGGCTCCAGATCATATCCAGTTCAAAAGGTGGGATAGGAAACGGAGGCTCTAAAATAGCCAAATTTGGGTCATCGCTGTATATGTTTGCTGCTTTTGATGGCAAAGTGGCGATGAGGTTTTGCTCTTTCGCTAGGTGGATTGCGACATGGTAATTACGTGTAAATGTGGCGATGTTCCTGTGTTTGCCAAAGTGCGCTAATGCTTCGTCAACCCAACCTAGTTTTTGCACATCAGCCGGATCCATACCTACACCTACGCCAAAGCCCGTTTTGCTGACCCAGATATGTCGCGCTTTTAAGTAGGCATCCAGATTAAAATGCGTTCTGATAGGGTTGTCTGACTTAATCAGGCAGCAAAAACTGTCTTTCCAGATCCGCTTATGATGAAATGATTGAGGTAAATTTTCAAAGCGGTTAATTGCCATATCGACTTTACCATTTTCGACATCGTGAAAGGTCACATCACTGGGAGTGAGTATATCGAGGGTCGTATCTGGCGCTTCCATATGTAACTTATTCAACAGCTTAGGTGCCAAAGTGCTGGCTGCATAATCACTGGCCATGATGCGGAATACGCGTTTGCTCTGGCCGGGTTCAAACTCACGATTGGGTGCCAGTGTTTCTTCCAGTGTCATTAAAATACCGCGGATCACGGGCTGGAGCTCTAGCGCGCGTTCAGTCGGGACCATGCCTTCACTGGTGCGTACTAAGATTGGGTCATTAAACAGGTTACGAAGCCGCTTCAGGCCATTACTCATCGCAGGCTGAGTGATACTTAGCTGGTTTGCGGCACGAGTGACGTTGCACTCTCGCAGCAGCGTATCGAGATAGACCAGTAGATTCAGATCAATTTTGCTTATGTTCACTGTGTTCCTTTGTTATTTTATGTGTCGATAGAAGCGTTGTGAGGTCGGGTAAGGGTAAACTTGCTTAACTACATGAGCCTGAATATCTCGTTGAGCCTGCTGCCAGTAGTCCACCTTCAGTAAGGCTTCGTGCGACTGTTCAAACACCGCTCTGAGTTTAGGGTCTGTAAGTACAAATGTACACAACTGTTGTGGAAATACGTCGTTTGGTGCCGCTGAGGGCTCGGCCACACCGCTATATAAGTCTTCCAAAGATGGACTGGGCATAGGTCGAAAGTTCATGTCGGTAAGATATTGAACTTCATCATAATCGTAAAAAATAACCCTATGGTGCTTGGTGACTCCAAAGTTCTTGAGCAGCATATCACCCGGAAAGATATTTACGCTGAGCATTTCTTTGATAGCGTGGCCATAATCTTCGATGACTTTGTTAGCGGTTGGCTCATCGGCGGTTTGCAAGAAGAGATTAAGCGGAGTCATTCTGCGTTCAATGTACAGATGTTTGATCACCAGATAATCCCCCTCGTCTCGCAAACTGTTACTGATTGTGGCTTTAAGGGTATCCAGAAGTGATGGAGTGAACTTTCGTTTGGGAATAACGACTTCGGAATACTCAATTGTGTCAGCCATACGGCCAACCCGGTCATGGCTTTTCACCAGTTGATAACGCGCCAGCACTGTATCTCTGCCAAACGGTTTGCTTTCGGCAAAAACATCTTTAATCACTTTAAAGACAAAAGGAAAATTAGGTAATGTAAATACCATCATGACCATACCCGGCGTACCTGGCGCTATGGTAAACACATCTTCACTGTGTTGTAGGTGAAACAGGAAATCACGGTAGAATTCAGTTTTTCCCTGTTTATGAAACCCGATGGCATTGTAGAGCTCAGCCGTTGTTTTATTCGGCATTAGTTGCTGCAAAAAACCAACCATGGCTGAAGGAGCGTGGGTTTCAACCAGAAAATATGCTCGGGCAAAGCCAAAAATAATCCGCATTT
Source organism: Pseudoalteromonas rubra (assembly GCF_001482385.1). NCBI lineage: Bacteria > Pseudomonadati > Pseudomonadota > Gammaproteobacteria > Alteromonadales > Pseudoalteromonadaceae > Pseudoalteromonas > Pseudoalteromonas rubra. The sequence continues at coordinate 1,256,840 of NZ_CP013611.1, read as the reverse complement.
GCGCGCTTTTGGTTAACAGCGCATCGATATACAGACCGCCCTGAGGATGATGTAAAAGAGCGATAATAAAGGGTTGAACACCTGATTTAGACACGACGCGGCCTACGATATAAGCCCCTTTGTTGCGATAGAAGGGGGCTGTAAGAATATCGAAGCGCAGGCCATGATGGCTGTGGTGCGTACTGGGTGCTTGTTTGATAAACGCTTTGACCAGCATCCTTATATCCTGCTCCAAATCGCGAAAGCCGCACTGTAAGTCCATATGTGAAATCATATTGCGAATAGTGGGCTTTAACCCGGAGATGACTGGAAAATAGCTGCGAAATTCCGCTTCTATGGGCAAGGTGGTTGGCTTAGTTAGTGTTGTTTCAACAAAAATAAAGTCGTTTTTGTAATAGCGTCGATGAAACAGCCGACAAAAGACGGAGTTAAAAAAAGTCTCGGCCAGCTCTGCCTGGGGATGAAAAGAAAGGAGTTCAGCATAATGGTGCTTGACCTGATGCCATAAAGCCTCATCAGGCGTGTCTAGCGATGTTTGAAGTTTTAGAGCTGTAACCGTGTCATTGACACGAACGTCGTACAGAGTGATCCGCTGTTTGCTGATCTGCTCGATTTCTCCCCATCTTTGCTGTGCAAAGGCATGCGGAGCACGCGCCGTTATCTGCTGAAATAACGCGTAGTGAGCATGAAAACCGGATAGAATTTGCTCTGCAATTGTTTGAATCTGGTAACTCATCGGACCTCCCAATCTGCGAGTTACTTTAGCGTACAAGTGTCATTCTCTCAAGTTTGTATTCAGGCTCTCCACTATGCGCTAATCACCAGAGGTCATGTCATGATAAAAACATCCATTATTCAAGGCGCTTAAGGCGTTTTTCTAAGCTTGCTATTTCTTTGTTCAGGAGCTTAACTTCCTTGAGGTAGGCTGTATTGATAGACTTGATATTACGCTTCACATCTTTAAGTGTTTTGGCTCTTTCACTTTTTTCCATCATGCGCGAAATGCGTCGCTGCTCATCCCGGGTGGCTTCATCTCGCTTTCTACCTAAGATTGCTGCCTGATGCTTTTTGGCTCTGAGTGTCTTTTTTAACCGAAGGACCAGTTGCTGCCGCTCAATATTGTTCAATGTTTTGGTGTGCTGGCCAGTGGGAGCTGGTGCTTGTGGATCAGAATGGCTCAAAGTATGTTGCTCAGCATTGGCTGCGCACGGATGTTGGCTGTATACAACCGTCTTACCGGTGACACATTTGTAGTAGCTGAACGTTGTTTTTGCCTGGCATAGCGCAGGCAATAACAGCGAAAACATGATAATCAATATCTTCATAGTGTGTGCTTCCCTGAAATCTGTATTTACATTTCAAGATAGTAAAATTGTTCGATATCGCAAGTGTTGCGACAGACGCCGTACTACTTTATAGCAGGCGTCTGATTGAATTGTTTCAGCCGCTTAATACTCTGAATTAAAAAGGGGACATCCAGCTTTTGATCTAAGGTAAAGCCTTCTTTTGCAGAAATCTGTTTATAGCTTCCGTCTTGTGCAATCAGTGTAATACGGTCTTTTTTGTAAGCAACTAACACACCACGTGAGTAGTTCACTCCCTCATTGAGCGTGTCCGTAGCAACATTATTGCCCAGCATACTTGTCGTTGCGAGTGTGCTACACTGGAAATGGTCTGCTGCAACAGTTGTCATAACATCGCTGATCTGCATTAACTCAGAGTGTCCTTCAAACGCCGGGATATTGGTAAAAAAGCGTGTTGTGGTCACTATATCTGAGCTGTTTGGCTCGATGATGATGATAGTCGGTGACGTGTGCTCTGCAATAAGTGGGCTTTGCTCACTATACGACACCCGTACATTCGCATTTTCAACAGTATTAATATAAGCAAATTTAGGCAGTCCGGAGACTGATAAGGACAGGCGGGTAGACCATACTGGTGGCGCTTTATTGTCCATCAGAGATTGTTTGTAGTAGGCCGGAAGACCATACAGCAGGTTAAACCTGAAATCCTCACGCAACGTAGGAACCAGCAGCTGCTCTGAACCATACCAACCAAGTTGCATTAGCTGTTGCTCAGTTTGCTCTGACAGTGTTTTCACTATCTTCAGGCTAACCGGTGTATCCTGAGCTGGACACGACCCCAGTGAAGCTGGTGGGTGATAGTTTACTTCGTTGGGTCCGACATTCAGCGATCTTGCCTGGTTGTACTCTTGCATATCGAGTAGCTCGTGTCTGGCAAGGAGTGTTTTGGCTGTAGTTGGATAAGACAGTGGCAGTACATTGTCTTGCATTGTAATGTCGAAGTAACTATTTGCATCTGCCCAGATATGCATAATGTGGCTGGTTGCAAAGCAAGTAACCAGTATCGTGCTGGCGAATTTAGGAAAGGAGTAGCACTTTAAACGCTCCAGGTGACGCCAGGCGTGATTACCGACAATCAGTTCAAACCCTAAAATAGCGGCGATCATGGCGAGCACAATCAGGCTATTTATGGCAGGGGAGCTACTGATGGTCTTCCAAAACAGAGAAAGGATTTCGGGCAGCGCCTGCAGGTTCAAATGATAGCCAAGCTGGAAATAGACAAAGGCATCAACACCTAGTACGGTGATCCCTAAGGTGGCAATACAGGCGGCCATTCCCCGGATATGCCTGGGGTAAGGGAAGATCAGACTGAGCGGAAAAATACTCAGTACAAATACACAGAAGGTAATAAAGCTGGTGTGGCTGAGCCAGGTTACCAGCATATATAGCCAGCCAAGCGCCGTTGTTGGCGCTTTGTCTGCGGCCAGATAGCTTAATGTAATGAGTAATACTAAGCCGATGTTGGCAAAGGTAAACCAATGGCCCCAACTCAACAGCTGACTGGCCTTTGATGAAAAAGGGCTGTGCGCAGAAAGATTCATTCAGTTACTTTACCGACTGGGTCAACGCCTTGGCAAAATTTTCAGCAACCGCTTGTCTTTTCTGTTCTGGCACATGCTCTTTGATGATGTGCGTGATAGAATTTCCCAAACACATTAAGCTTAAATCAACGGTTGCCTGATTCTCTGTCAGTACGTTTAACAGTTGGTCGACAATTTGTTCTACTTGTTCGTTGGAATATTTAGACTGGATAGGCATCGGTTGGTTCAAATAAAAAGAGTTATAATTCTCTCTATTCTAACACCAGAGGCGTTAAAAACAAAGATGAGCATTGAGGTGAACAAGCTTGTTGTACACTATGTCGACAAGCAAGACGAAGAAACACAAATTCATTTGCGTGAAGATGAAATGCAGGTTAATGACCGGGTAGCCGTATTCATAGAGCAACTTCATCATGCATATAATGGCAAGCCTGGGAAAGGCTTTTGTGCCTTTGATCCCGACAAAGATAGCCGTGTCGCGTCGGCAATGCAAAGCTACCGCAATAATGAGCTGGCATTTTGGCATCTAACGCAGCAAGCAACGGAAGTTCTGAAAGAAGAGTTGAACAAATATGCGTTCAATGAAACAGGTTACCTGGTGTTTTGTCATTATCAATACGTTGCCAGCGATTACTTGCTGATAGCCATGATTAACATTAAAGAACACTATTCGATTACGTCTGATCTGGACTTAGCTGCGTCGAGACACTTGGATATCTCACGGATGCAGCTTGCAGCGCGCATTGACTTAACTGCGTGGGATACGCAGGCAGATGAAAATAGATATATTTCTTTCATTAAAGGCCGAGCTGGCAGAAAAGTAGCCGACTTCTTTCTTGATTTTCTGGGGTGTGCCGAAGGTATTGACCCTAAGCAGCAGTCGCAAACTATGCTACATGCTGTGGAAGACTATCTGGCCGAGCAGCAATTTGGTAAAGATGAGAAAGATGCAATTCGCAAAGAAGTCTTTGATTATTGTAATGACTGTATTAACAGTGGCGAAGATGCAGATGTGGAGTCTTTGTCTGATACCGTATCTAAATCATCTGATGTTCAGTTTGAAGACTTTTATAAGCAACAAGGTTATGAACTGGAAGAGTCATTTCCGCTCGATAAAAAGACCGTCACGACTATGGTCAAATTTTCAGGCCTGGGTGGCGGTGTCAGTGTCGGGTTTGAGCGCAAGCATCTGGGGGAGCGCGTGCTGTATGATCCGCAAAGTGACACTTTGACGATTAAAGGGGTACCACCAAACCTTAAAGATCAGCTGGAAAAGTTTTACCAGAAAGAAAGTGAGTAAATAAAAAGGGGCTAACCTGTGTTAGCCCCTTTTTATGTCAGTTAAATATCTGCTTTGCTCAGGACTTACCTGTAACCACAAACTGCGCCAGCTGGGTGCCCAACTTGTTGGCTAATTTGGTCATCGCATTACTCTTAGCAGTGTCCTTGTAGCTCGACGCTGCCTTCACCTTGGTATTAAAGTGCGCCTGTTCTTCGCCATTTTCCATCACCACCAGGTAGCTTTCTGCCACACTGTAAAAGGTACCTGCTTTGTTCATATCCTGCCAGTCAACAGTGAACTTTAGCGCAAAATCAGCCTCACCTGTGGTGACCTTGATCCCCTGAGAGCTGAGCGCTTTTGCCAGGATGTCACGCACTTTACGATGTGCCTGATGATCACTTTCAATACTAAAGCTGATGCTGTTAATAAGCGCATCGGCCTGTTGCTGTTTATCGCGAACAGATGCAGGTAAGGGCAGAGGGGCAGCCTGAAGCTGAGTAAGATAGTGGTTTTGCTTATCCCGTCTGACCAATAACTCCTTAAGTGCAACGGCTTGTTTCAGCTGTTGTGATTTACTGCCATTGGCAGCCACTGAGAAGGCTGCAATATCTTCATCCAAAGCCCTAATGGTCAGCTCCGTTTGCATTGCGGCTTCGGTGCGATTAAAGGCGGCCAGTGCAAACGCTGTTTGCTTATCGGCACTGACGTATTCATCTTCAATTTTAACACCTTGCAAATGAATGTCAGGGACCTGAGAGTTAATCAGCTCATCAACATGAAACTGCATCGACTTTTCGCTGGCTGATTGCTCAATTCTGGTGTTGGCTGAGATGGTAACATTTAATTGCTTAGCCAGTGCCAGTCGGGCTGATTCCTGCGCCGCCAGTTTTGCCTGTTGCAGATCTCCGGTATTTTGCGCGCTGCCAACGCCATAAATCATATAGCTTGAGCTTGGCATAGCAGTGATCCATGCCGGTTTGTTGTCAACAGGCACCTGAGTGGCATTGTTCGCGCCACAGCCGCTGAGTACCGCGACACTCAGCAGCGTTGCTATCAAGGGATTAGAAGCCAAAGCGCGAGCGCTCCTGCAGCTTTTGAATTTTCTTCTGTCCATTCCATACCTCACGGTTTGTGGTCATATCGATCAATCTCAGGTCAACCTGATAGAAAGTTACGCGATCGCCGCCTTGCTGATCAACGAAAGAGTTGATGGTGCCTGACAGAGCATAATCTGCGCCTTGTTCCTGACCCATTTCATTCTGTGTTGCCAGGCTGGCATTCAGCTCCTGGTCTTTTCTTTCGTCGCGGATCTCCTGACGAACATCTTTGTTCGCAACAAAGTCCGCCTGACCGCTGCGTAATATTGAACGCTTGAGGTCATTCAGAAAGGTATCAACTGCGATGTGCTGATGTGATTTGTTGCGTACTGACTGGATTATAATAGCAGGACGCGTGCCTTCTTTTTGTAAGTGATCGTTAACCCATGGAAAGCTCAACATATCGTTGATCATGGCCTCTGCAACCAGTTGCGAGTCCTTGCCGTTCCACTTGTCAGAAAGGGCAACCTCTTGATTTGCATCTACTCTTTGTACTTTTGTTGAGGAGCAGCCTGTGATGGCTAAGCTACATGCAACAACCAAAGGAGTTAGCTTTAAAAGTGTGGTTTTACAGTTCATAACAATTATTCCATTGTAAACAGAGTGGATGGTGCTGCGGATTTGGCACTTTCAATAAAAGTACGAGTATGCCACAGCGTCATAGTTTCATTTATGTCTAATGTGTCAGATTGCTCTATGACTCTGCCTGAGCGCAGTTTAGTCTTAAGCGTAATATTGACAGTACCTTGATTGACAGGCACTTGTGCCAGTTTTATATGAGACGGAAGTGACTGCCATTGACGCAAGTCGGCACTAGCGGTGACTGCGTTGACAACACTGGTTGCTAATTTGGCAAAACCATCAAATGCCTGCAGACCGGTGCTTTGAATTGCTTTGTGCGCTGTCATTGCTTTAACGACCTCTCGAGTCAGTGCGATTTGCATTTCTCTGTTGGCATTTTTAAGTGCGCTTTGCAAAGTCAGCAGGCTGACAGAGTGATAGTTGCCCAGCTCCGACACTTTTTGGCCATCAATCCAAAGTTCCGTTTTTTCTATTTTATGCTCAAACGGCTCCAGGTAAGTCACCGCAATGCGACTACCGTGTTCAAGTGCGTCAATTAGCCCGGTAGCCTTCGCACTTTGCCACAGAGAATCGCCCAATGGTAAACGCTTAGTCAATGCGCCCATTGCAACGTCCCCCAGATCGCCAGTGGCATAATTCTGCATCATGTCGAATAAGCTGGTATCGGCATATAGCATCTGAAACCACCACATTTGCGCTTTTCGCTCAGAAGAAGTCCCCCAGAGAATGGGAGTAACAACGAGCGCTTTGGCATCATGGTCAGCCTTTAGTAATAAATTAAACTCTTTGCGTTGTGGGCCAATCCCTGCGTTTTGAACGACGGTGAGTAGGGGGCCTGATTGCTGTGTGGCGCCAATGCTATCGCCCCATTTTTTTTCAATAGCGCGAAGTTCATTGCCGTATCCACCCGCTTTACGCATGACGCGAGCTAAATCAGCATAAGCTTGTTGTGTCACAGTGCTGTCTAAATCGTATTGTTTAGCAAAACCTTGTTCAAATGCAGTGGCGGCTCTTTGGTACTGAATACGGGCAGCATCCAGTTCGTTGCTGCTTTCATACAAAATGCCACTGATATAGTGGGCAAATGCATCATCTTTGTAGTCCACGTTTTTCAACAGATCGTTAGGAGCCAGAAGCGGCTGTAAAATACGCATAACGCGGTCGGTCAGACCATCGCCACTTGGTTTGCCATCATAACCACCCGTTTCGTCGGTGAGTGTCGACAAATAGGTATCGAGCTGACGCATTTCAACCAGAGCAGCATCCAGGTAGTACTGTCTTTGAGCAGGGTTTTGGTTTGCGAGCGCGTTATAGTTCAGTGCTTTAAATACATTGATCAGAGGGCGATGGAACTCTTTACCTGAAAAAGTGGTGTAAGTCGGGCCGCTGAGCAGTGCCAGCGCTTGCTCTGAAACACTGATAGTATATTGCTCTTCAATAATGGCTTTTGCCTGGTCAAGGTTATCATTGCTTAATTTGTATCGTTGCTCGAGGTGATACAATGTACCGAGCTCAAGGTATCGCAATAACTTGTTTTTACCTGATGCAGAGTAGGTTGTTTCTATCGCCGATTTGGCTTGCTCAAACTGACCTTGCTGAGCAAGTAAAATTGCATTTTTGTTGGCGGGTGTTGTATTACATCCAGTCAGAACCACAATCAGGGTCACTGTTAACCAAGCTCGATAATGCAAAGTGTTGAATAGAGATAGCATTACGCTTCCTTTGCTTGTAATAAAGTTTACGGTGACTATATCAAAGAAGTTGGATATATTTGCACTAACTTAAAGATTATTTTGCTTTTTTTGAAGCTGAATATTGTAAAAAATCGTTTTTACAATTTATTACTGTAAAGCAATCAGGCTTTTGTTAAATTTAAATCATCGCTTAGCAATCAATAGCTCGAAGGACAATATCATGAAGATCAAACCGCTTATTACTACTATGCTCGTAGCAGGGATGTTAACAGCCTGTAGCTCGACTGGAGAAAAAACTGCCTCTGAGTCGAAGATTAATATACCAGATTGGGTATTAAACCCAGCTGTTGAAAATGGCATCGCTGCTGCGGATTGTGTGAAGTTTTCAGGCAATATCTCAATTGACCAGAAAATGGCCGTCGCTAATGCAAGGTTAGCGCTGGCACAGCAAATTGAAACGCGTATCGAAGGGTTGGATAAGACTTTCTCTAATCGTACTGATGCGAATGAAGAAACAACGGTCGGTGCAACGTTTAGCTCGGTATCAAAGCAGCTAACAAAGCAAACGCTTAATGGCTCTCGTGTAATTAAAGCCGATGTAGTTGAGATTGGCGGCAAAGATTATTTCTGTGCCCTGACGACATTATCACCGGCATTGACGAAAAGCTTGTTCAAAGACTTGGTAAAAGAAAGTAAAAAGCAAATTAATCCGCAAGATGAGCAATTCCTCTATCAGGAATTCAAAGCGTTTAAAGCTGAAAAAGATCTGGAAAAAGAAATCGCCAGATTAACCAATTAATTGTATGCGCACCTTAAAAAGGTGCGCTTTTCATTGATAGGAGTGGGCTGTGAAAACCATACTTGCATTGACGATTGCATCTCAGTTTGCCGCCGCAGCAGCGGTTGCCAGCACATCCAGTTTGTTTAATGAACTGGAAGCGGCAATGCAAACCTATGACAGCAGCGCCCAGGAGCAAACGGAATTTGAGCGCTACAAGGCGCAACATTTACAAGAATTTAATGACTATGTTGAGGCGCATTTTGAAGAGTTTGATGCGTTTCGCGATCAACTGATCCAGCAGTGGGGTGAGGCGAAAGTGTCTGACCAAAGCCAGTTTGTTGGTTATTCAGACGATAACCGGGAACGCCTGGAAGTTGATTTCCAGAACAATGAGTTAGTTCTCAGTGTGCGGCATCATGCAGGAACACATGTCTCGGATCAGCAGATTTCTCAGGCTATCGAGAGGTTCAGGCAATCTGAACGTAAGCTGTTTCAGTCTTTTTTGAGCGGCGAATCACTGGCAAGTGGCACCAGTGAACGTGAGCAGGTTGCAATAGATAATGGACTGCGCGTTAAATCCATCATTGCAGCAAAAGCTCAGATCAAGCAGCAAACACAGGAACAGAAAAAGTTAGCAGAGCAACAGGCCGATGAAGCGCTGGGGCATTGCAATCGGAACCGCAATTGGTTGAAGCAGCAAATAAGCAGTTGGAAACAAAAAAAGCGGAGTTGGATGAGCTGGCAACCAAGCGCATTAAAAACCTGACTAAGTCTGTTAAACAAATTTCTAAAACAGAACCGCAGCAGATCACTCAGGTTCGGATCAAAATGCCGAAAAATGGTCTGGCCCACAAGCGCGCTTCTGAGTATCAAGGTCAAATTGCAAAGCAAAGCGAACGCTTTGAGATCGATACCAGTCTGGTACTGGCAGTGATGCATACAGAAAGTCACTTTAATCCGCTCGCCAAATCACATATTCCTGCATTTGGTTTAATGCAGATCGTGCCAACCAGTGCAGGCGTTGATGTAAATCGATTCCTCTATGAATTGGATGAGCCAATGAGCCCGCCTTATCTGTATGTGGTTGATAACAATATTGAAGCAGGCACAGCGTATCTGCATCTTCTCAACGATCGATATCTTAGCGCGATAAAGGACCCACTAAGTCGTAAGTATTGTATGATAGCGGCTTATAATACGGGCGCCGGTAATGTCGCCAGTGTGTTTAATGCTGACGGATCTCGAAATATCAAGCGTGCGGCTAGAGTGATTAACTCCTTGTCACCTGAGCGCGTTCTGGAAGCACTACAGCAAGGTTTGCCCTACAATGAGACACGTAGGTATCTGAAAAAAGTGCTGGTGACTGAAAAGTTGTATATCTAACTCTGATACTGGTATGCCAGTGCTAATAGCACTGGTGTAGCCATTCCGTTTATCCTCTAAATACAGCCATTTATTTTCTCTTCACATAGTTTCAACGCCGTCCAGGTATCTAGATTAACGCTTCTTCGTTCGGACAACTTCCTGAATCTACCTTTACCCCGATATCGTTTCACACGCTTCTAATTTTGTTGGACATCTTTTATCTTAAAGTGAGCCCCAGCTTAGAGTAGCGGTTCATTTTAGTTGCCTGAGTGCTTCGTTGCTCAGAAAGAAATTGGTCAATGTGGAAGGCAGTGAAGTCGCAGTGTACAACAGCTCACCTGTTTCTGCCCCGACACTTTCGTTCTCTTGAGTGGATAGCATACTGAGTATCTAATGAATTACAGAGTTAATCTCGACAATACAGCCTAAGGGTTCCTCATTAGCTGTCAGCCCGCACACTTTCATCTTCTTAATAGATAGATGCCAGAATGACGGCTGGATGTGAAAGGGGGCTATCAAGAGGTTTTCTTGCTAGAAAATAAACAACTTAGCTATGCAGGCTGACATGACAGGTTTACTCTGAACGTATGAGTCAGGAAGGATCAAAAAGAGCCGCATTTGCGGCCCTTTTAGAAGGTTTAGTACAAAACCTACTCGTAACTGGCTGGTGATGCCATAGCTGAGCTTGCTCTTGCTGTCGGAGACTTAGAGCCAGAGCCCTGTCCACTGTCGCTCACTTTCTCGCGCATGGAGTCTGGCATTGCCAGAACGGTAATGGCGATATCAGCGCTTTCATCAGCAGCAGCTTTTGTCATTGGTGCTTCAGCAACATGTTGATAACGCACACGGACCGATACCGCTGATTCAGTGGATTTCACTAGTGGAGTGGTTTCAACAGCTGTCTCTGCAACTTGTTTAGCAGCAGGCGCTTCAACGGCTTGCTCAGCGACAGGCGCTTCAACGACAGGCTCAGCAGCAGGCGCTTCAACGACAGGCTCAGCAGCAGGCGCTTCAACGACAGGCTCAGCAGCAGGCGCTTCAACGATAGGCTCAGCAGCAGGCGCTTCAACGATAGGCTCAGCAGCAGGCGCTTCAACGATAGGCTCAGCAGCAGGCGCTTCAACGATAGGCTCAGCAGCAGGCGCTTCAACGACAGGCTCAGCAGCAGCAGGCGCTTCAACGACAGGCTCAGCAGCAGGCGCTTCAACGACTGGTTCAACAGCAGGTGCTTCTACGGCTTGCTCAGCAGCAGGTGCTTCTGCAACTTGTTCAGCAGCAGGTGCTTCTGCAACTTGTTCAGCAGCAGGTGCTTCTGCAACTTGCTCAGCAGCAGGTGCTTCTACGGCTTGCTCAGCAGCAGGTGCTTCTACGGCTTGCTCAGCAGCAGGTGCTTCTACGGCTTGCTCAGCAGCAGGTGCTTCTACGGCTTGCTCAGCAGCAGGTGCTTCTACAGCTTGCTCAGCAGCAGGTGCTTCTACAGCTTGCTCAGCAACAGGCGCTTCCTCGGTTTGCTCAGCCGTGGCATTAAGCTCAGCTTCAAACTCCGCAGCAGCCTGATCCGCGACTGGTACAAATGCAGGTGTTGCATCTTTATTCTCAGTACGTTTGCGTTTCTGGCCAGCAGCTCTAAGGTGACGTGGAGAGCGACGAGAGCGAGTGCGTGGCTGTTCGCGTTGCTCTTTGTCTTCTTCCGCTGTTTCTTCACCTTTTTGGCTATCCTGAGCTTGGTTCTGAGTGAGTTTTGCCTCCTCATCAGCAGGGACACCAGACGCTGCTACTTGAGCTTCCACTGCGTCTTGGGTCACTTCTTTTGCGACAGTTTCTGCTTTTTGTTCCGCAGCTGGCTGTTGTGCTTGTTCAGGTTTTTGCGTTGAATCATTTACAGCTTCAGCCTCAACTGCTTCATTAGCGGTTTGGGTTGCTTTTGACTCTCCATCAATACGCACTTTTTTCTTCAAGTTACGACGTTGGCGACGAGGTTTGTTCGCTTTTTCCTGCGTTGCTTGTTCTGCATTGTCCTGCTTCTGTTCGGAACTTTGCTCTGTATTTTGCTTCGCTTTATCAGAATCATTACGACGACGCTGGTTTTGACGACGGCGTTTGTTACGACCTTCGCTGCGTTCCTGGTTGTCGTTATGATCTTCTTTGCGTGCCTTATTATCGCTGTTGTCTTGCTCAGCCTTACGATTGTCATTGCGTTCATCGTTGCGGCCGTCATTACGACCATCGTTACGGCGGTCATTGCGGTTGCGATTTTTACGACGTTGTTGATTGCGACGGCGGTTGTCCTGACGTTGGCGAGGTTGCTGCTTTGGCTGCTCTTCCTCTTTTTGCTCTTCTTCAGTACCAAACAGACCTTTCAGCCATTTGCCAATGCGGCTTAGCAGGCCCGCTTCCTCTTCCTCTTTCTTTTGTGTCTGAGGTTGTTTTGTCTCTTGCGCTGGTTGTGGTGCTGGTGCTGGAGCTGTTGGCATGGCTACGCCTTTCAGAACCGGTTCTTCTTTAACCACTGGTGTAGCAATCGGTGCGGCGACAACTTCAACTTCAGGCGTTACAACCTGATCATAGCTGACGCTTTCTGGCACATCATCTTTGCGCAGACGGACAACGTCATAGTGAGGCGTTTCCATGTGCTGGTTAGGGATGATCACAACATCACAGTTGTGGCGTTTTTCGATGCGCTGTACAGCCCTGCGCTTTTCGTTAAGCAGGTAAGAGCCCACTTTCACCGGTACTTGTGCATTAACCTGAGCGGTGTTTTCTTTGATGGCTTCTTCTTCGATCAGACGTAAGATGGACAAAGCAATCGATTCGTTTGAACGTATGGTTCCCTGACCATCACAGCGTGGACATGTATGCTGGCTGGCTTCACCTAATGACGGACGCAGACGCTGACGAGACATTTCCAGCAGGCCAAAACGTGAAATCTTACCTATCTGCACTCGAGCTCGATCTGCGCGTACGGCGTCTTTCAGACGGTTTTCCACTTCACGTTGGTGACGAGGAGGCGTCATATCAATGAAATCGATGACTATCAGGCCGCCCAAGTCACGTAAACGTAATTGGCGGGCAATTTCGTCTGCAGCTTCTAAGTTGGTATTTAACGCCGTTTCTTCGATATCACCGCCTTTGGTTGCTTTTGACGAGTTGATATCGATAGAGGTAAGTGCTTCCGTTGGGTCTATAACAATAGAACCACCAGAAGGCAGACGTACCTCACGCTGGAAAGCCGATTCTATCTGGCTTTCGATTTGATAGTGTGTAAATAACGGAACATCATTTTGATATAGCTTAACGCGGTTAATGAAGTCAGGTCTGAATCGCTCGATATGGGCTTTCGCTTCTTCAAATACACGTGCTTTATCAATCAGAATCTCACCGATATCGCGACGTAAGTAATCACGAATAGCGCGGAAAATGACGTTACTTTCCTGATGAATTAAGAATGGTGCCTTACCGCTGTCTGCTGCATTTTGGATCGCTTCCCAGTGCACAAGCAGCGCTTTAAGGTCATACTCTAACTCTTCAAACGATTTGCCAACACCTGCTGTACGCACGATTAGACCCATACCTTTTGGCAGGTTCAGACGGCTCAGCGCTTCTTTCAGCTCGATGCGCTCATCCCCCTCGATGCGGCGAGAAATGCCGCCGGCACGTGGATTATTTGGCATCAGCACTAAGTAGCTACCAGCGACACTGATGAAAGTCGTTAGCGCAGCCCCTTTTTGGCCTCGTTCCTCTTTATCGACCTGAACAATGACTTCCTGGCCTTCTTTGATCACATCTTTGATGTTTGGACGACCATTGAAGGTGTAGCCTGACGGGAAGTATGTTTTGGCAATTTCTTTGAGAGGGAGGAAACCGTGGCGCTCAGCACCATAATCGACAAAAGCGGCTTCTAGGGAAGGTTCTATACGAGTGATTTTACCTTTGTAAATGTTGGCTTTTTTTTGTTCATGACCAGGGCTTTCGATATCGAGATCGTACAGACGCTGGCCGTCAACCAGTGCAACGCGCATTTCTTCTTGCTGCGTCGCATTGATCAGCATACGTTTCATATTTTTACTCTACTTAATTTTTTACACTTTGCCTGTGCACCTTAGTTCAGGTGTTTAGTGTTCCTATTTTTATAATGCAGTCTCACGACTGGGAGACGGGAACAATCATTTACTTCCGCATATAACGCTTATGCCACACTGCTTTTAAGTGGCGGGTTATAGAGTGTTTCACTCGGCTTACGGATGTCGCACGGGTCTAAACCTAACCCGACTAATCTACACAAGACATTAATAATTATTGCTTTTAATTTCGGTTATTTAGCTGTGTTTAATCAATACAATGAACTATTACACGCTTCATTTAAGATTAAACGCACGTATTTGTCACTGGGTCGGGTCGATAAAGCTGTGGAAATCTCAGCTCTAATCTGTATGATCCTCCACCCAAGATGTGCATCACAGCGGCATCAATGCGATAAAAAGCACGCTCGCAAAGATAGGCGGGCCGATTATCCCACTAATACCCGCGTGATAGCAACTAAATTATTACTCAATTCAGTGATTAGGCAATGTCAGAAAAAACCGGCTTAAAGGTAAGTTTTGTAACCATAACAGAAGACCAACTCGGTCAGCGTATAGATAACTTTTTGCTTACCCATCTCAAAGGGGTCCCGAAAAGCGCAATCTACAAAATTCTTCGCAAAGGGGAGGTCAGGGTTAACAAAAAGCGAGTCAAGCCGGTTTATAAACTACAACTGAATGATGAAGTGCGCATTCCACCGGTTAAAGTGGCGGAAAAGTCCGAGTTTGTACCAAAGAACCTGGATAAAGTCGCTGGGTTAGAGGACGCCATTCTTTATGAAGATAAGTATCTGATAGTTATGAATAAGCCTTCCGGCATGGCGGTTCATGGTGGCAGTGGTTTGAGCTATGGGCTGATAGAGGCCATCCGAGCATTGCGTCCGGATGAAAGAAACCTCGAGTTGGTGCACCGATTAGATCGTGATACCTCTGGTTGTTTATTGATTTCAAAACGCCGTGCAATTCTAAAAGGGTTGCACGAACAGCTCAGAGAGAAAACCATGGAAAAGAATTACTGGGCACTGGTCTGTGGTGAGTGGTCTGCTAAACATAAAAATGTCACCGAACCGCTGCGGAAAAATACGCTGCAATCTGGCGAGCGCGTGGTACGTGTAGACCATGAAGAGGGCAAAGCCTCTCATACCCGATTTCGCGTACTGGAGCGTTTTGAAGGCGCAACACTAGTCCAGGCATCACCCGTGACGGGTCGTACTCACCAAATTAGGGTGCACACTCAATGTAAGGGCCACCCAATAGCCTGTGATGATAAGTATGGTGATCAGGTGTTTGACAGTAAAATGCGGCAGTTGGGCCTGGGTCGATTATTCCTGCATGCCCGGGAACTGAGGTTTCTTCACCCTAAACACGAAACTACATTGCACGTCGAGGCACCATTGGATAAAGCGCTGGAACATTGCCTGAAAACGCTAAGGGGCAATAATGGCGCGTAAACTGGTCATTTTTGATTGGGATGGCACGGTAATGGATACTGTGCCTAAAATTGTTAATACTTTACATAAGGTAGCACAATATCATGCACTGCCTCCTATCTCGGATGATGCTGCTAAGTCCATTATTGGTTTGTCGCTTGAAACGGCCGTAGCGACCTTGTTTCCCGAACAAAAAAACAAGGCCACAGAGCTGGCAAAGAGTTATAAACGACTATATAAGGAAGACACAACACCCTTTACGGTGTTTGATGGCGTTGAAACACTGTTGGCTGACCTCAAAGCACAAGGTGTGTTGCTTGCAGTTGCAACGGGAAAAAGCAGGGTGGGGTTAAATAACTTGCTGGCACATAGTGGACTGAGCAATTACTTTTGTCTGACTAAAACGGCAGATGATGCTAAGTCAAAACCGGATCCTGATATGTTGCAGCAGATCCTAACCGAGCTTGCAGTCGATGCCCGCGATGCAATTATGGTCGGTGACACGGGCATTGATATGCAACTGGCCAGCAATGCAAATGTACCGGCTGTCGCTGTGACATTAGGCGCAGCCAGTGAAACGCAATTAAAACAGCATGCACCACTGGCCTTGTGCCATAACTATGCGCAGCTGAGTGACTTTTTATTGTCCGAGTACGTCAACGCCGAACTCAGCCAGTGATTTAGTCAGCTCAATCAGGGGAAGGCCAATCAGGGTATTGGGATCTTCTCCTTCCAATTTATCGAATAGACAAATGCCTAGCCCTTCACTTTTAAAACTGCCGGCACAGTTGAGCGGTTGTTCTTTAGCAACATAATGTTTTATCTGAGCTTCGCTTAGTGTCCGAAAGTGAACTTTAAATGGTACGACTTTCGTGATGGCTCGCTGTGTTTCAAGTTGGTAAACAGAGAGCCCGGTCAGAAACGTCACGACCTGTCCACTGAATTGTAGAAGCTGCTTATGGGCATTTTCGACAGTATGGGGTTTGCCGAGGATCTGGTCGTTAAATAAAGCCACCTGATCTGAACCGATCACCAATCCATTGCTATAATACTGGTGCGCTGTTTGCGCTTTGGCCTCACTTAATCGGGCCACCAGTTCGGCTGGTGTTTCTTGTGGGTGTGCCGACTCATCAATGTCAGGTGAAAAACTGTCAAATTGCAGGCATAATTTTGCCAAAATTTGCTGCCTAAATGGTGAGCTGGAGGCTAAGATTAGTGGTGATTTCATAAGTACCGGGACCGCGTTTGAGAAAATTTCCCATAGGATAATCACAACGCGGCTAAAAACAATATGAAAGTTTAATTTTGCTTTGACTAAAGCAGTAACTATCTATATGATGCAGCCCCTATGCAAAAGGTGAAAATTCCCATCACCATTGATCCTTGCAAAGCGGCACAACGCCGGGCCAGTTATGACGGTGTGATAGCGCTTGAAGAACTTCCTCGTTTGCAGCAAGTTGTGCAAGATCAAGTAGGTGAAATAGCGGTAACTATTCGTTGCGAAACAGACCAGCAAGGTTTGGTTGTAGTGCGTGGAAGCGTACAGACCAAAGTCACTGTGTTGTGTCAACGTTGTAACGATGAACTAGGGTTGGATTTGGAACAAGACTTTGCGTATTCGCCAGTCGGATTAGGTGCAGAGTCGGACGAACTTCCTGAGTGCTATGATGTTGTGGAGTTGGATGAAGAAGGTGAGATGAATCTCCGGCAAATTGTCGAAGACGAATTGATACTGGCGATCCCCATCGTTCCTAAGCATGAAGAAGGATCTTGTTCTTTTTCTGATAAGCCAGTTAGCTTTGGTGACATAGAAGAACAAGAGAGCAAACCAAATCCATTTGAAATTTTAAAACAACTTAAGAAAGATTCTTAGGAGATAGGCTAATGGCGGTACAAAAAAGTAAAGTGTCACGTTCACGTCGTGGCATGCGTCGTTCACACGATGCTATTAACGGTCCTACACTAACTGTAGATCAAGTTTCTGGTGAGACTCACCGTCGTCACCACGTAACTGCTGACGGTTACTACAAAGGCGAAAAAGTAATTTCTAAGTAAGAGATTACTTTATGCACGCTGATCTAACCATAGCGTTAGATATGATGGGGGGCGATTACGGCCCCCGTTCATCAATACCCGCCGCAATCGAAGCGGTAGAAAAACATCCCCGTTTGATACTGTTGCTATGTGGCAACCGTACAGTTCTTGAAAGTGCACTGGAAAAAGCCAATGCGCTGTCTCATCCACGTTTAATCATCAAACACTGTGATGAAGTCGTCACCAATACTTGCGAACCTGCTCAGGCGCTGCGTAACAAACGCAACTCTTCTATGCGCGTTGCACTGGATCTTGTGAAAGCCGGACAAGCACAAGCTTGCGTGAGCTCGGGTAATACAGGTGCACTACTCAGCATGGCCCATTATGTATTGAAGATGCTACCGGGCATCAAACGACCAGCTCTTATTACGTCTGTACCCACAGAAAAGAAACAACCCGTATACCTGTTAGACTTAGGTGCTAATGTTCAGTGTGATCCTGAAACTTTATTACAGTTCTCAATTATGGGATCCATTGTTGCGGGTGCGGCGCTTAAACTGGACAGACCCAAGGTACATTTGCTCAACATTGGACTGGAAGATATCAAAGGGCATGATGGTATCAAGCAAGCTGCTAAATTAATGCAGGACTGTCCAGTCATTAACTATCAGGGTTATTGTGAAGGCAGTGATATATTTTCGGGTAAGTCAGACGTCATTGTCTGTGAAGGGTTTGTTGGCAATGTCGCATTGAAAACCTGTGAAGGAATTGCCAAACTTATCATGTTTAGGTTTACAAAAGCGTTGAAAAAGCACCTTTTTTACCGCTGTCTGGCATTTTTACTTAGACCCGTCATAAAAAAACTGTATAAACGTGTGAACCCCGACCAGTATAATGGCGCAAGTCTGGTAGGATTGCGCGGTATTGTAGTGAAAAGTCACGGAAATGCGTCGAAGAAGGCATTTATGGCTGCTATCGAAGAAGCGGCCAGAGAGATCGACAGACGTATTCCAGATAAGATCCAGGCGACCTTTGAAGAAATGGCGCCGATTGAAGAGACATCTGCCAGATCCTAGTTTCATCCAAATAGTGTTGCTAAGGAAACGGCAGGATATAGAAATCAAAAGAGCACACTATGTCACAAAAGATTGCTTTACTATTCCCAGGCCAGGGCTCTCAGAGCGTTGGTATGCTGGCGGAATTATTAGAAACTTCTCAGGTTGTTCAGGACACGTTTGCAGAAGCCTCTGCGGCACTGGGTTACGACTTAGCTAAATTAGTCGTTGATGGTCCTGAAAGCGAATTGAACGAAACACATCGCACTCAGCCGGCATTGTTGACTGCCAGTGTCGCGATTTTCCGCCAGTGGCAGACTGAACAGGTCGACGCTGAGCTGGTATTGGCTGGTCACAGCCTGGGTGAATATTCAGCGCTGGTGTGTGCAGGTGTGCTTGATCTGGCCACGGCAGTTAAGTTGGTAGAAAAACGCGGCCTGTACATGCAGCAGGCAGTACCGGCAGGTACGGGTTCTATGGCGGCAATTATTGGTCTGGACGATGATGTCATTGCGACAATCTGTGAAGAGCAGGCTGATCAGCAAGTGGTAGCCCCGGTTAACTATAATTCACCGGGTCAGGTGGTCATTGCCGGCCATAAAGAAGCGGTTGAGCGTGCATCTGTTGCTTGTAAAGAAGCGGGCGCTAAACGCGCATTGCCATTGGCTGTAAGCGTGCCTTCTCACTGTGCGCTGATGAAGCCGGCTGCAGAGCAACTGGCTGCAGATCTGGCAGAGATTGAGTTCTCGGCGCCGACATTCCCTGTCATCAATAATGTTGATGTTGCGCAGCAGCAAAGTGGTGAAGCAATTAAAGATGCACTTGTTCGTCAGTTATACAGCCCGGTTCGTTGGACCGAGACTGTTCAGCAATTGGCGAAAGAAGGGATCACACAGGCTTACGAATTTGGTCCAGGTAAAGTACTGACCGGTCTGGCCAAGCGAATTGATAAATCTGTAGCGTGCAGCGCCGTCAATGATGCGGCCGCAATCACGTCTGCAAAGTAATTGACGGAATTATATATGACAAACTTATTTGATTTGACAGGTAAAGTTGTACTTGTCACGGGCGCAAGCCGAGGCATTGGTAAAGCAATCGCGAACGCGATGGTTGCACAGGGTGCAAAAGTAGCTGGTACTGCAACAAGTGAGTCAGGTGCAGACAGAATCTCTGAGTACCTGGGTGATAATGGTAAAGGCTACAAACTAAATGTAACCGATGCAGATTCAATTGAAGCAACACTACAGGCGATTAAACAAGACTTGGGTGATGTAGATGTGCTGGTAAACAATGCCGGCATTACCCGTGATAACCTATTGATGCGGATGAAAGATCAAGAGTGGGATGAGATTCTTGATACCAATCTGAGCTCAATTTTCCGATTGTCTAAGGCTGTTTTGCGTCCTATGATGAAGAAAAAATCGGGTCGTATCATCAATATCGGCTCAGTAGTGGGCACTATGGGCAACGCAGGTCAGGCAAACTACGCCGCTGCGAAAGCGGGTGTTATTGGTTTCTCGAAATCGATGGCTCGTGAAGTCGCATCACGGGGTATTACTGTGAATGTGATCGCACCTGGTTTTATCCAAACTGACATGACTGATGAGCTAACTGACGAGCAAAAAGCGGCAACACTCGCGAACGTGCCGGCAGGACGTCTTGGTAAGCCAGAAGAGATCGCAGCAGCAGCTGTTTACCTCGCATCAGACGCTGGTGCTTATGTTTCAGGCGAAACTTTACACGTAAACGGCGCTATGTACATGGTGTAACAATTGTCAGCGAGATTGAAGTTTTTGTGATCTTGCTGCAATCTTACTTGAAATTGCTAGTAAAATAGGCGATAAAAGTAAAAAATATTTAGTAACAGGTTTGACCAGAAAAAAAAGTCATGGTCAATCCTTGAATCACAGTATGATGCGCCGTAAACTACGCCGCAATCTGAAATTAACGCGATAGCGTTTAAATAAAGGAAAGAAGAATGAGCGACATCCAAGAACGCGTAAAAAAAATCATCGTTGAGCAACTAGGTGTTAAAGAAGAAGAAGTAAAATCAGAAGCGTCTTTCGTAGACGATCTGGGTGCTGATTCTCTTGACACTGTTGAGCTGGTAATGGCTCTTGAAGAAGAGTTCGACACTGAGATTCCTGACGAAGAAGCTGAGAAAATCACTACTGTTCAGGCAGCGATCGACTACGTTACTGCTCACGCTGAGTAATTAACGGCTTTAAATTGGGGCAGCGTTCGCTGCCCTGATTCTTTATACCCCCCATCATTTCGAAAATCCCTTTTGGAGGAAACCGTGGCTAAACGTCGAGTCGTAGTAACTGGCTTAGGTATGTTGACGCCGTTAGGTAATGACGTTGAGTCAACCTGGCAGGGCTTGTTAGAAGGCCGAAGTGGTATTCGCAATATCACGCACTTTGACACTACTCAGTTCGGTACTAAATTTGCGGGTCTGGTCAATGATTTTGACGAGACTCAATTCATGTCAAAGAAAGACGCCAAGAAAATGGACTTGTTCATTCAGTACGGTGTTGCTGCGGGCGTACAGGCGCTTAAAGATTCCGGATTGGAAATCACAGAAGACAATGCCAATCGTGTTGGTGTTGCTGTGGGTTCTGGGATCGGGGGCCTGACACTGATTGAAGAGAACCATGTTAAGTTGCTTAACAGTGGTCCACGAAAGCTGTCTCCATTTTATGTACCTTCGACCATTATCAATATGATATCGGGTCATTTGTCGATTATGCACGGTCTTAGAGGTCCTAATATCTCTATCGTTACGGCATGTACGACAGGTCTGCATAATATTGGTCATGCGGCGCGTATGATTGCCTACGGTGATGCAGATGCCATGGTTGCCGGTGGTGCCGAGAAAGCATCAACGCCAATTGGTATGAGTGGTTTTAGCGCAGCCCGCGCTCTGTCTACACGTAATGACGACCCACAAGCCGCGTCTCGCCCCTGGGATAAAGATCGTGACGGTTTTGTGCTGGCTGATGGTGCAGGTGTGATTGTACTGGAAGAGTATGAACATGCTAAGGCGCGTGGCGCTAAGATTTATGCAGAACTGGTTGGTTTTGGCATGAGTGGTGATGCATACCATATGACATCGCCGCCTGAAGACGGTGCTGGTGCTGCATTGGCGATGGAAAATGCCTTACAAGACGCGGGTGTCAATGCTCAGCAAGTTGGCTACATCAATGCACATGGTACGTCTACGTCAGCGGGTGACAAAGCTGAAACCTCTGCGGTTAAGTCTGTGTTCGGTGATGCTGCAAAAGATGTGATGGTGAGCTCGTCTAAATCAATGATGGGTCATTTGTTGGGGGCTGCAGGCTCTGTAGAGTCTATTATCAGTATTTTATCACTACAGCACCAAAAAGTGACACCGACTATTAACCTGGACAACCCAGACGAAGGGTGTGACTTAGATTATGTGCCACATACTGCACGTGATGCCAAGTTGGACTATGCGCTATGTAACTCATTTGGGTTCGGCGGAACAAATGGCTCTTTGCTATTTAAGAAAGTCTGATAGTAGATAAATCATAAAAGCCCGGCAGAGCCGGGTTTTTTTATGCCTTTTTGACGTTGTCTCAACAATGAATATGGTACAGTTGGGCTAATATTTTTGAGGTGGTAAAGAGTGATGCAGCAGGTATACAGCCGGGATCGGGGATTAAATTACGGCGATGGTTTTTTTACAACGGTCAGAGTGTATGAAGGCAAGCTGGACAGGTGGGAAGGACACTTACAACGTCTGGAGCGGTGTGCAAACGCGTTGTATTTCCCGGCGCTTGATCTGAGTGCGTTGTCAGAACACTGCGAAAGCGTTGCGACGAAGCTAAATGATGGGGTGCTTAAGGTGGTGATCACCCGAGGCGAGGGCGGCAGAGGCTACGGATTACCTGACGAACCAAGACCAACTACTTTGGTCTCTTCATCGGTTTATCCTGCTCACTATGCCGATTGGCGTGAAAACGGCGTGTGTCTTGCCTTGTCTGATGTTCGCCTGGGCCACCAACCTTTGTTAGCCGGGTTAAAAACACTGAATCGCCTTGAACAGGTCCTCATTAAGCAAAATGCCGCAACCAAACACGCTGATGACGTATTGGTCATGGATTTACAGGGGGAGGTGATTGAAAGCTCCGCCGCTAATATTCTGATCTGTAAAGATAAGCGTTGGTATACCCCGGATTTGTCTCGTTGTGGGATCCAGGGCGTGTTTCTCTCAAGCCTGCAACAGCATAACACCATAAAAACGGCTACGTTGGACTTAACTTCTGTATGTGCAGCGGATGCTGTTTATCTGTGTAACAGCCTGATGGGCCTTGTACCAGTGCGTCAGATAGCGCATCGGCAATTTAGTCTGAGTCAGGCACAGGCATTGGCTGCGGAGCTTGTTGTTAAAGCATGATGAGAAAACTGATTTTACTTTTGTTGTCTGGCTTGGTCGTTGTTATGCTGACAGGCGCACAGTATGTGTCGCAAGTTCGCGATGCGCCTTTGCTGAGTGATACTCGCTATTTTGAGGTTAAACGGGGTGATACTTTTGCGGCAATTTGTCAGCGCTGGCAAGAAGTGCACTGGATTGAGCGTTGCCTGCCTTACCAAGTTTACGGGAAATTGTTCCCTGAGCGGGTTAACGTTAAAGCGGGTGTATATGAATTACAAGGCTTGAGCGTGCTGGGCGCGCTGTCAAAGTTATCCACCGGTGCACAGGCCGATTTTATGTTCACGATTATAGAGGGGCAAACCTTTAAGCAGGTATTGGCAAACCTCAAAGCGGCCCCTTTTATCGATTTTGACCTGACTGACATGGATTTTGTTCCGAACGTAGGGGAAGATGTAGACGGCTTGTTTGGTACTCCGGGCCCTCACCCGGAAGGTTGGCTGTATCCCGAGACCTATCATTATCATGCTTATAATAAAGCGTCCACCTTGCTCAGGCATGCTAGTGAACGTATGCAAACCCAGCTGGCTTTGGCCTGGCAGCAACGTGCACAGGATCTGCCCATAAGTTCAGCCTATGAAGCATTGATCCTGGCGTCCATCATTGAAAAAGAGACCGGTCAAGCACAGGAGCGGCCATTGATAGCGTCTGTTTTTGTAAATCGTCTGAACCGTAAAATGCGATTGCAAACTGATCCAACAGTGATATATGGGCTGGGAGATAGTTTTGACGGTGACATTAAACGTCGTCATTTGCGCGAGTATACGCCCTATAATACGTACAGAATTAAAGGTTTACCTCCAACACCCATCGCAATGCCGTCATTTGACGCCATTATAGCGGCAACGCAGCCCGCACAGACCGATTACCTTTATTTTGTATCCAAAGGTGACGGAAGCCATTATTTTTCCAAGTCTCTAAAAGAGCATAATCAGGCGGTACAGCGTTATATATTGAACAAACATAAGGGCTAAGTACTTGAAAATAAGTGAGTGCCCTTAATCTCTGATCTCAATCAGCTGTATATTGTAGACAAATATGGTATACCAGCATCACGACACTATACAGAATAAAAAACTGGAGCTCTGAAATGAATAAGTTGAACGCGCTCACGCTCGCCATAGCGATGGCTCTGACGGGCTGTGCTCAGGATAGCCGGGTCAATCAGACCGATTCAGCAGCCACTGCCGCTGCACCATTATCCCGTGCCGACATCGACAAGCAAGTTAACGCATATACACAAACCTTTATTAATCATCAGCCCGCGCTGGCAACCTCGTTAAAGTTGCCTGCTGAGCAATACGGTAGTTATGCCGACAGGTTACCTGATTACTCAGCATCTGGCATGCAGGCACTGCAAATTGATATGAATAACGCCGCACAAAAGTTACAACGGCTGCAATCACATAGCATGAGCGAAGATGATCGCCTGCACCTGCGTGTGAACGAGGTGCTGGCGCGCTACTATGCTGGTGATGCACAATTTAGTGGCGGCTATATTGATACCTGGGGCGGGCACCTCCCTTATATCGTTAACCAGCTTTCCGGACCTCTGGTAGACATTCCGAATCTACTTAAAGATCAGCACAGCGTTGAAAACCTGCAGGATGCACAAAATTACCTGAGCAGGCTAGAAGCGTTTGCAACATTGACAGATCAAGTCCGGAATAAATTGGCAGACGATGCGGAAAAAGGCATTATCCTGCCCAAGGTCCTGTTCCCGAATACATTCGGTTACCTGAATAACTTCACCGCACATTCAGGCAAGAAACACCCGTTGGTTACCTCATTCGAGTCCAAGTTATCCGAGGTTAAGTCAATCTCTGAAGCACAAAGAGCCGAGCTCATTAGTGCAGCTACAGTATTAATTGACCAGAAGGTTTATCCAGCATATCGCCGTGTGATTGCTGATCTGGAAGTGTTACAAGCAAAAGCGCCTGAAAAAGTCGGGATCTGGGCTCAGCCAGGCGGGGAAGCTTTCTATCAGCATGAAATTACCTATCTGGCTGACTCAGATCTCAGCGCGCAGCAGATCCATGATATTGGTCTGGCCGAAGTTAAACGGATCACCGAGCGTATGGATCAGATCCTACGCGAAAATGGCTATACTACGGGCTCTGTGGGCGATCGTATGAAGCAGCTCAACGATGAGCCACGTTTTTTATACGAAGACAGTGATGCTGGAAGAGAAGCCCTGTTAGCCTTTTTAAGGGGTGAAATTGAGACCATCAATAAAAAGGCACCGCAATACTTCTCGACATTGCCGCCCCAAAAAGTTGAGGTTCGTCGTATTCCCAAAGAAGTTGAAGCCGGTGCACCGGGTGGCTATTACAGTGCACCTTCTTTAGATGGTAGCCGACCGGGAGTGTTTGCCATCAACCTTAAAGACATGAAAGCGGTACCCAGCTTTGGCATGAAAACGTTGACCTATCATGAAGCGGTTCCCGGTCATCACTTCCAGATTGCCCTGAATATGTTGCAAACGGACATAGGTCTGATGCGTCAAAATGCGTCATTCAATGGCTATATTGAGGGCTGGGCGCTGTATTCTGAACTCGTTGCCTACGAAATGGGCATGTACGAAGGCGATCCGTTCGGTGATCTGGGTCGTTTACAGGCTGAAGCCTATCGCGCCGCGCGCTTGGTGGTTGATACGGGTCTGCATTATAAACAGTGGACGCGTCAGCAGGCGATAGAGTATTTTGCGGAGGCAACAGGCTCGGCAATGAGCGATGTGACGTCGGCCATTGACCGCTATATTGCCTGGCCAGGACAGGCGCTTGGTTATAAACTGGGTATGATCAAACTCGTTGAATTACGTGATAAAGCCCGTAAGGCGCTGGGTGATAAGTTTGATGTAAAAGCGTTCCATGATGTCATTTTGCTTAAAGGCGCAAGGCCACTGGCCATTGTAGAAGATGATGTTGACCGCTGGGTGGCATCACAAATTTAAATTATTGAGGTGGCTATTTGCCACCTTATTTTTAGGTGATGAGGAAGTTTTTACCTTATTAATTAATTCATATAGCGACTCCTTTATGTTTACTTTTGTTTAGTGTGGTTTTGAGTTAAATACAAGGAGACTTAAAATGATTCTTAACTTAAAGAAAAAGCCAGTAAAAAAATTAGCAAGTGAAAACAAAGGCTTGGAAAGAGGTTTGACACCAAATGTGGCGGGAGGAGGACTCACAAACTCCGATACTGAATGTCAGGGTGCTGAAGGACACAAACACTAATAAAGACTACCTATTGATTTAAACTTCAACCAGCACTGCTATTTTTGAACAGTGTTGGTTGTGTACTGACAAATTATTACTTCACCAAAATTAAAAGTACCTGCCTGAATCTCCAAAGTGAATACTCACTAAATCTCTCAAAAATCATGACTACAAAGCAATAACCCCTCAATATTTGCTTACGAAGTCGGTATAAACACAGAACTATGCCGCTTGGCTACTGTTAGACACATCGTAACTTTCCAATTCTATTCGTTGTTCCAATTACTCAAGTACTTCCTCGATACTCGTTATCACAGAATCCTAGCTGTGCGACGGATAACAGGGTGTGAAGTCGACTCTGAGCCGAGTCTTGTATTTGGCAAGCCTCTGTATAGCTGTGTGGTTAAAAATATTGAAGATGACAAGTTCAAGTATTTTGGAATAAAAAATATTGTATACAATATAAATTCATTGTAGGGTGAATAGGCCTATTACAGGCAAATCATCAATGGGAACTCAACAGGAATTAGAAATGCGTAACAATAAAAATAAAACGCAGGCGATCCGTCATACTCTGGCTGCGAGTGCAATAGCGCTCGCAATAGGGAGCGCGGTGCCTGTATTTGCAGCGGACGGTAACAGTCTGGTCAGAGGTAATATCGTCAGTGGGCAGGGCAGTGAGCTCAATGAAGTCGAGCTGGTGTTTACACATAAAGCGAAGGGATTGACCTTCAGCGCAACAACCAATGCTCAGGGCGAATATATCCTGCGTAATTTGCCTGTTGGTCAGTATCAGGTAACGATTAGCAAAGATGGCTTTGAGTCGGTTATGGAAGAACAGATCCAAGTAAACATTGGCCAGTCAGTGCTACTGGATGCGCAACTCTATCGCGTCGGTGCCACGGATATTGAGCGTATCGCTGTGTCAGGTACTGCCATTCGCCGGGTCGATATGGCTTCATCAACTGCGGGTGTCACTTACACAGATGAAGAAATCAAAGCCATGCCCGTTAATACTGGTTTTGAAAGTATCGCATTGCTGGCTCCCGGCACTGCAGAACCTGGAGGTTCAGACTTTAAAGGTGCGTCTAGCTTTGGCGGCTCCTCTTCTGCTGAAAATGGCTATTATTTTAATGGTCTGAATGTCACCAGTATTCGCACTGGCTTGGGCTCCATTCGTTTGCCTTGGGAAGCCATTGCGCAAACTCAGGTTAAAACAGGGGGTGTCAGCCCCGAATTTGGCGGGGCCCTCGGTGGTATTGTAAATGCGGTATCTAAATCCGGTGATAACGATTTCAAACTGGGTGTCGAAATGCGTTATGACCCCAATAGTTTGCGAGACCAGCATGACTCTATTTACCAGAGTAATGGTGTTGTGGGTTATGACACCAATACCCAGCAGTCCGACGAATCTTTTAAGGAAATTCAGGTATGGGCCAGCGGCGCGTTGATTGAAGACTCTCTGTTCTTCTATGGATTACTAGCTCCACGCAGAGAAAACCATACCTGGGCAAGACAAACTGTCTACAACGACCGTGATCGCGAAGAAGATCGCTGGTTTGCTAAGTTAGACTGGTTTATCAGTGAAGACCACTCCCTGGGCTTTTCAGCGATGAACAATAAACGGACCTGGGATACTACATCCTATGGATATGACTGGGAAACCAATGTAATAGGGGAGCAACGTGGTGTTGCTGCCCCCGGTGAAGACGGCGGCAAAGTATACAGTCTTAATTACAACGGGTATATCAATGACTTTTTCTCAGTCTCTGCTGTATTGGGTCGGGTATCGGAAAATGTCGAAAACGTGGTCGCATCCACAGAGCCGGGTGTGTGGGATGAGCGTGATGGTTTTGTCACGGTGTCGTCTCATACCGCGAGCAGTGTCACAGAAGAAGAGTTCGTGCGCGATCAGTTTAAACTCGACTTTACCTGGGATCTCGAAATGCACTCGGTGTCATTTGGTCTGGATTACAGCAAGATCACGGTTGACTATTATGAAGGTCAAAATGGCTTAGGTGAGGCACAGGGGTGGTGGACTATCTTAACCGCATCAGAAGACGATATTTCTGGTGCGCCACAGGGCACGGATTATATTGAGCGTCGGGTGCGCACCAGAGAGGTGGATTCTGATTCGACTGCACTGGCATTCTATGTAAACGACAGCTGGCAGGCGACGGATAATCTGGTACTGAATCTGGGCTTCAGATACAGTGAATTTGAAAACACGGTCTCCGATGGACGTGCTTTCATTGATATGAAAGATCAGTTTGCACCCCGGTTGCAGGCCATTTATGACTTACATGGTGATGGCAGTGCAAAAATCTTTGCAACTTATGGTCGTTATTTCCAGCCCGTCTCGGTCAATATGAACGTGACACAAGGGTCTTCTTCCATTGAATGGTTTGAGTATTATGCATTGGACGAAGTGGATGCCAATGGACTGCCAGTACTGGGCGCAGATGGCTCTCCCAGCCGAGGTGCACAGCTTCGTGATCGTTACTGGCGTCAGCGCGGCATTACGGAACCCGGGTTGATTGCTTCATCAAGCCTAAAGCCTATGTACTCAGATGAATTCACGCTGGGTTATCAGCAAGAAGTGTTCGGCGATATGGCACTTGGTATTCGTGCCATTTATCGGGATTTGGGTCGTAGCGTAGAAGATACCGATGTGGGTCCTGTACTAGCTAAAAAGTTGGCTGAAATGGGTATTTCAGACAATGTCGGGCAAAGTTCCTACTATGTGCTGAATAACCCGGGCGAAGCCATTACTATGAGCTACGACTTCGACGGCGATGGTCAGGTGGATGAAATTAGCCTGAGTGCAGAGGAGCTGGCATTACAGCAAGCTAAGCGTAAGTATCTGGCGCTGGAGTTTACACTTGAAGGCAGCATCACAGATCGTTTGAGGATCAACTCATCTTATACCTGGTCACATAGTTATGGTAACACCGAGGGGTTGGTCAAAACCGACAATAACCAAGCAGACCCCGGCTGGACAACGTCTTATGATTACGCAGATCTAATGGACAATGGTTACGGCAATTTGCCTAATGATCACCGCCATGCGTTTAAGTTTGCCGGTGCATATGAGCTGACTGATGAGTTTACACTGGGAATGGTTGCGCGCGCCATTTCAGGTCGCCCGACCAATTACCTATCTTTGCACCCCCGTAATGTTGATAGCTGTAAAAGCGGCAGTCCCTGGGATACGTGTGTGAGCCGGGATTACGGTCATGTTAGCCATTACGACGAGCACGGAAACCCGGCACCCCGTGGCAGCATTGATACCTTACCTTGGTTGACTAATGTTGACTTATCAATGACTTATAACACTGAGGTTTCAGGTCATGATTTGATGCTCAAAGCCACAGTATACAACTTGCTGAATAACGATGCCGCGTTGGACATCACCGAAACGAGAACTCGAAATAGCTCGGTAGAAGGTCAGGAGCTGGAGTTGAACCCAGATTATGGTCTGGTGACCCGTCGTCAGGAGGAGCGATACATTTCCCTGGTTGCTCGTTTTACTTTCTGATCGTTTGTTTCCCTGGTTAGTCGGGCTTCGTGCCCGGCTTTTCTTTATGGAGAAGTGATGAAACTAGATTTTAACCGGTGGCAGATGCCACGACACTGGACGCAAATAACAGCATTGGATATGCACACGGCTGGCGAACCGCTGCGTATTATTACCTCAGGTTTGCCTGAGCCAAAAGGGAATAACATGGTCGACAAACGCTTGTATTGCCTGACGCACTATGAGGACATGCGCAAAATGCTGATGTTTGAGCCACGAGGACATGCAGATATGTATGGTGCGTTGCTGACTGAGCCGCAGCGTGCAGACAGCGCCTTTGGTGTCTTGTTTATGCACAATGAGGGGTATTCCACCATGTGTGGTCATGCGGTGATTGCACTGACTGAGCTGGTAAGAACCCAGAGCCCAGAGACTGTGGGTGAGCAACAGTTGAAGATGGATACGCCTGCGGGGCAGATCTGCGCGTTTTATTCTGGTGACAAAAAACAGGTGGGGTTTTACAACGTCGCGTCTTTCGTTTGTCAGCTGAATGTGCCGGTAACACTGGCCGGATTGGGCACTGTGTACTGTGATATTGCATTTGGTGGTGCTTATTATGCCTATATCGACGCCGATCAACTTGATCTGGCTCTGAGCCTGAAAAATAGTGAAGAGATCATTTGTCTGGGTAGGAAAATAAAACGTGCATTAACAGGCAAGATTCAACTTGAACACCCCGAAGATACGTCCTTGAGTTTCTTATATGGTGTCGTGTTCTATTCCAACTCTCAGGTGAGCGGGCCACATTGCCATAGTCGTCATGTGTGTATTTTTGCTGATGGTTCGCTAGATCGCAGCCCCACAGGTACAGGTGTTAGCGGCAGAGCCGCATTACTGGCCGCGCAGGGAGCACTTGCCTTGGGCGAGACTATCCATATTGAAGGGATACTGGCATCTGGGTTTGATGTCAGTATCGATGCGTTTTGCCAATATGACGGCCGGGATGCGGTGCGGCCAAAAGTAACAGGCGAGGCATATGTTACCGCAGAACATAGATTTTGCTTGGATCCCGAGGATCCAATTCAACAAGGGTTTATTCTACGATGAATCAGTATCTACAAAGACAAACCAATTTACGTAATTTGCTTAGGTCATCCGAGTACCAGGCTATGGTGGTATTCGGCTATGAAAATATTCGTTACCTGTGTGGGTTCAGCGGGCATGCTGCAACGCTATTGATCAGCCATGAGCAGTGTCAGCTGATCACAGACTATCGCTACTATGAGCGCGCGCAGGCAGAAGCGCAGCAAGCCGATGTCATATTAAGGCGCAGAGACACTGAAAGCCTGGGTCAGTGCCTTAACCGCCTATCCGCAGAGCTTAAGGCGCTGACATTTGATGCTGCACACATTGATGTAAGCCAGTGGCAAGAGATCAGCTGTGAGCTTTGTGGTCGTGTGTTAACGCCCAGCACAGGCTTTATAGAACAATTACGGCAAGTTAAAACTGAGCAGGAGATTTCTAGCATTCGTCAGGCCGCTCAAATCGCTGATCAGGCATTGGCCGATACCTTGCCACTCGTAAAAGAAGGGGTCAGTGAGCGCGACCTGGCCCTGGAACTGGATTATCGTATGAAAAAGCTGGGGTCTGAGGGAGTATCTTTTGACACCATTCTCCTATTTGGCTCACGTAGTGCCTTGCCCCATGGCAACCCCTCGACACAGAAGCTCCAGCATGGCGACTTGATCTTGGTTGATTTTGGCGCCGTTGTTGATGGTTATCGTTCCGATATGACGCGTACTTATGTGTACGGAAAACCCAGTGCGGAGCAGCGCAGCATATTTGATACGGTACAAAGCGCCCAGCAGGCAGCACTGACAAGGGCCTGTGCAGGCGAGGATTGTCAGGTACTCAACGCAGCAGCGCACGCGGTTATGATAAACAGTGATTTTGCTCAGTATGCGGGAGAAGGGCTGGGCCACGGTCTTGGACTTTTTCTGCATGAACAGCCCTTCATTAAACCGGGAGTCGATTACCGCTTGGAACCTGGCAATGTGATCACTATTGAGCCAGGGATTTATATTCCGGGTGTTGGTGGGGTAAGACTGGAAGAAGATATTGTGATTACGCACTCTGGCTATGAGTTGTTGACTCATGCTCCCCAAGATTTTGAGTTATAAAGGAGGCACTATGAAAATGATAGAGCGAGAGCAGGTGCAGCAGGCACTCAGTTTTCCCACTTTGATTGCTGCACTGCAACGAGGGTTTGCGAGCGCCCATATCATGCCCAGACGTAGCGTTTTTGAGCTGGATGCACAAGCAACTAATCATGACGCTTTTGCTGTGCTGCCAGCATGGAATGACTCAGTGATAGGTGTTAAGGCGTTTACCTACTTTCCGGGCAATGAAGCACATGGTAAAGCCAGCCTGTATTCAAAAATAATGTTGTTTGATCGTGAGCATGGTGAGCCTCTGGCGCTGGTGGATGGCACTCAGGTGACTTTATGGCGCACTGCTGCTGTTTCTGCGCTCGCGGCATCTTATTTAGCCAGAGAAGATGCGAGGCATCTGGTGATATTTGGTGCAGGGAATCTGGCACCCTACATGGTGCGTGCCCATCTGGCTGTGAGGAACTACGAAAAAGTGACGCTGGTTGCCCGAAACCCAGATAAAGGGGCAACCCTTAAAGCGACTCTGTCACAGGCCTTTCCTGAGGTTAACTTCGTGCTCGGACAGAGTAATGCCGAGCTTATAGGTTCAGCAGATGTGATTTGTGCTGCGACTGGTAGCCACATCCCGTTGTTTGACGGGCGTTGGTTGAGTCCGGGAACACATATAGACCTGATTGGGAATCATCATAAAGATGCACGGGAGATTGATACTGCGACATTGCTTGCCAGCCGGGTATATGTTGACAGTAAAACCAATGTTCTGAATGAGGCTGGAGAGTTGCTTATTCCTATTGCGGAAGGGGTGTTTAGTGCAGATCAAGTTGCAGGAGAGCTGGCCGACATGGCTCGGAAAAACTGTTTCCTGAGGCAGGATGGCGGTGAAATTACGTTGTTTAAATCGGTTGGTACAGCGCTCAGTGATTTGCTGGCCGCGAAACTGGTGCTGGAGCAAAGCTAAGATGTGGAAATCGACAAGGAGGTATAAACAGCGTTGTCGTATGTGTCCAATCATTGGGCTTGTGGTTGTTAATGATAAACGGTTGCTTAATCCGCTGGTTTGCCATCAGGCTCATATGCTGGTGACTTATCAATACGGTGGGCAATCCAGGAGCGATACCTTACTGTATGACCCGATTTTGCTTGAGCGATTCAAGTCAGGCCAGCCATGTCAGGTGCTGGCTGATGGTCATGGTATTGTTCAGGCTTAACACTTTCAAACACTCTCTCACTGAAAGGTACGCAAAGACTTTATACACTTTACCCGAATAAAATAAACACAGTCAGGGTAAATATTATGAAAAACTGGATAGCATTCTCTTTGGTCGCTGTATTTGCAAGCGGCTGCGCGCATCACAATAACGTCCGTCCTTCAGCGGATGGCAAGCACTATGTGAACTTGACCGCAGAAACCAGAGAGGCTGCGGGCAAGGAAGCGCTTGAACAGGCAAACCATTATTGCGATGAGCAAGAGCGTGGTTACGCTTATATTCAAAATGAGGATATTACCTACATGGGGTCTATGCCCGAGCAGGAATATCTGCAAAAGCGTAATATCGCAACGGCGGTTGAAACAGCTGGTACGGCGATGTGGATTTTGGGTGAAAATGCCGTTGATGATGTGGGCGCAGCCATGAGCATTGGTGGTGGTATTGCAGAAGATTCAATGGGTGAACCTTATCAAATTACTCTGGCATTCAGCTGTAAGTAATCTAATGTCAGAGCTAAAAGCGGGTCTTTGATACTCAGTTCTTACGCTGATTTATCACCCGCTCTGAGTCTGACAGGAGTCCAAAGGTTGTTGTTTTTTAGAGCGATTTGAGTACACTATTAACAAGTCGTTAGATATTGGACCAGGCACTTGCATGCTCAGTCAGGTTGCTCATTTTTCACTTCTATTGGTTATCTTGCTGTGCTGGCAGGGGCTGTCTTATGGTGCCGCCGAAGCGCAGGAGCCAATCAATATTGCCGTTGTGGGCAAGACCAAAAACGACAGCTTTTATCAGCAATCTCACAAAGGCTGTCAGCGCTTTGCCCGGGACTATCCAAATGTGCATTGCATTTATGATGGTGCGGATGATTATCAGGACGTCAGAACACAGGTATTGATCGTCAAAGAGCTGATCCGAAAAGGCATTCACGGATTACTTATCTCCACCACGGATTCTCAGTTTCTTGTTGATGGCGCGCTCAAATTGGCAGCAAAACATGCCATCCCGGTTATCACTTTTGACTCCGATCTGCTTTCAGAGCACGAGTCCTATCGGCTTGCGTACGTCGGCACTAATAATTTTGATTTCGGTAAAGCGCTGGGTGAAGAGGCTAAGCGTTTTAAAGTCAAACCACAGCAGCACATATGCCTGCAATCAGGGCACCAGACGACCCCAAACCTGAACCAACGTATTGCGGGTGTTCGCTATGCGTTGTCCGGTCAAAGCACCAAGAGACTATCAGGTGAAAACGGCTGGGTTGAACACCATCGCTGTCCATTGTTTACATTTGGCAGACGGGCTGATGCATTGGATCAGCTCGTCACTATGATGAAATACCCCGAACCCCCGATTTTTCTGGCTGTTGCCGGGTTTGCGCAGTTTAATCCTGATTACATCACTCGCATGGCACAGTTCAAATCCCTTATTGCCGATAAGAAGCGGGTGATTATTTCCGCTGATACTGAAAACAGCCAGCTCAAGGCGCTACAATGAGGGTTATCAGTGACCAATATCGGACAGAAGCCCTTTGAAATGGGACGCCTTGGTGCTGAGCTTCTGCATCAATTTATTATGCAGAGGACTGTACCTGCTCAATCCCACTACTTTTTGGATTTTCATTATTGCAATAAAGGAAATTCGGATACTTGTACAACTAACCATTGATATTTACCTTAGTGATACTAAAATAATTTAATAAACATAACCTTAAAAGCTCGATAGGTAGATGAAGAAGTCCCTGTTATTGTTGCTGTTGTTATGCAACAACACGTTTGCCGGGTCCTTGCAGTTTGTGTCAATTAATTATCTGATTGAGCAGGAAGTGGGCCGACAGGTTTTACCTGAAATCTATCAAAAGCTGAACGTGTCAATTGTCATTACACCTTATCCGGGCAAGCGTGCACAGCAGCTGGTACGCAGCGGAAAAAGACATGGTGAAATCATGCGCATTTTTAGCTACGGTAACGAAAACCCTCACACCATCCGTGTTCCTACGCCGTATTATACGTTAGAGACAATGGCATTTATTCGCAATGATGGCAAAGTTAACATCCAAAGTGAACAAGACTTAAGCCAGTACCGAATTGCAAAAGTACGTGGTGTAAAACACACCAATAACATCACTGAGGGGATGCCCCGAGTCGAGGACACAGACACTACTATCCAGGCGCTTAATCTGGTATCCAAGGGATTAGCTGACGTTGCACTGACCAATCGCATTGATGGTTTGGTGATGCTGGCGCAGGCGGGGATTGAAAATGTCATACCCCATCAGCGCAGTTTTCGTGAACTCGCACTCTACCACTATATTCATAAGGATCAGCAACATTGGGTCGAAGAAGTGGACGCCGTATTGCGTGGCATGAAGCAAAGCGGTGAACTGACAGAGTTAATAAGAAAAGCAGAAAACCAGGTTATCACGCAACACTGTCGGCAAAGCATAACGGCCACTGAACTATGCCGACAGCACATGCTTCAGGTGGACGATTGAGCAGCGCGACTGGCACGCCACTGGCGTATTTTGTTGCCAAAACTGAGCTTGAGGCGCCAGTAAACAATCATAAGCAAAATGACCAGCCCTGGTAGCTCTAACACGCCAGAGCCGACTAAGGACTGTGGTAGTATCTTGGCGGCACCTTGCGATACAAATGAGCCGACCGATATAAACAAGGCAAAGCACATTCTCCATAAATGGCGCATCAATCGCGCTGTGGAGCCAAGCCCTTGCGCATACACCAGGCGCATGTCGCCAATAAACGACAGTGCGGCGAGTAGTGCAAAAAAGTAGTAGTCATAGGTGCTGATGCCATGTTTTATTTCAGCGTGGCTGGTGCCCGCCTGATTGCTGAAGTAAACACAGGCAATCACAATCAGCAACGAGCAAACAGGTAATGTGTAGTCAAACCTTCCCTTTGTACTAGGTGCAGATTTGACAGCCAGCCATCCTGACAGAACCAGGTAGGTTGTAAAGGTGCCTGCGATGGCGGTGATGATCATAGGCTGTAATATCGCGATCACTGTGCCGCTGACAGCCATTACCAGCATAGTGTAGACAAACCAGGTACCTGCTAAAGCATGTAATGACTTTCCTTTTGCTACCGCGATAGCGGTTGCACCGGCGGCAATGGCCAAACTTCCAGTGATTATGTGCGCTAGCATGGTGAATGTAATCTGTTCCATCTTATGATCCTGTATATTGCGATGTGGTTGAGTTGCACTTTATACTGACTAGTCAAAGATTGTCGTCCGATACTAAAGGTTAGGACATGAATAATAATTATAAGTATTTAATTCATGGGGTTGAGTGGTTTTGTTTGAGGCTGAATTAGCGTTTTTGTACACCTTTTTACTCGGTGCTGTGGGACTGGTTTTAACTGTGTTAATTGACAGGGCTAGGCGCAGGCATTGCTATCGGGCGTTGGTACTGTTTCTTTTTTCGCTGTTTATTATTTTGTCGGGTCCGTTTGTCTTTACACATTATCCGTCAGCCCAATATATTTATATTTCAGCTATCGTTCCTGCCTGGTTGCTGCTGTTTCCTTGCTTTTATTTATACACGCAAGCTTTAACATCACCCGTTCCCTGGCAATTTAATCGCGCCAGTATGTGGCATTTTATCCCTGCCTGCCTTTCATGTGTTCTGTCAATGAGTCTGATGAAATTGCCTGAATCCGAGTTATTTGCCATTTTCTTTGCAGAGGGTGATGT
Organism: Pseudoalteromonas rubra; assembly: GCF_001482385.1. Classification (NCBI taxonomy): domain Bacteria; kingdom Pseudomonadati; phylum Pseudomonadota; class Gammaproteobacteria; order Alteromonadales; family Pseudoalteromonadaceae; genus Pseudoalteromonas; species Pseudoalteromonas rubra. The sequence goes on along the minus strand of NZ_CP013611.1, from coordinate 1,220,258 downwards.
CGAGCTGACGGCCGATGCACGTTTTACAGTCTGGCTGATCATTACCTTGATGCTGTTTTGGCCGGTGCAAAGTTTGTTTTATGTACTCAAGGCCTGGCGCAAGGTGATGAACTACAGGCGTAAGTTGCAAGCGGTATTTTCAAATACCCAGGAACGCGAACTGAACTGGTTGATTGTGGTACTAATATTGATGTTATTTACCTGGTGCTGGCTGGCACTGACACTCTTTCAGGATTTAAGTGCGCAACCCACGTTACTGCGTGAAGGGGGCGTCGCAGTGCTGAGTACTATCAGCATCTGGTTTGTGCTGTTTTGGTCATTACGGCAAAAACCAGGTTTTGACAAAATCTATGGTTTCACCGAGCAGTTTGATGTGACAGGCGATGAGCATGGTGTTGTGGCTAAGGATCGCAGCGATGTTAAATACCAGCACTCAGCGCTGAGCGATGAGCAGTCAAAGCGCATTGCACAGAAGATCCATCGCGCGGTGGTGGCTGAGCAACTTCACCTGGATCCCGATCTGACTCTCTACAGGCTGGCTGAGTCTATCGGAGTATCAGCCAATTATGTGTCTCAAACCCTGAATCAGACCTTGGGGCAATCGTTTTTTGACTATATCAATAAGGCACGGATTGACGCAGCGATTAAGCTGTTGCTGGCTGATGATAAGACAGTACTGGACATTGCTATGGCGGTCGGCTTTAACGCGCGCTCGTCTTTTTATAAGGCATTTAAAGCACATACAGGAATGACACCGGGTGAATATAAAAAAACGGCACGTGCCAGCAGGTAGATATTTCAGTATATAAACTTTGTTGCATTTTGGTTTATTTAATGTGTTGTGCTCCTTGGATTTAAGGGCTAACGTAAATGTGGCGATTAAATGAACAAGGAAACAAAAAATGAAAGTTAAAATAAATAAACTGAAAAACCTGTCTGGCAATAACCGTTTATTTGCTAATCAGACACCTCAGGTGGCAGGTGGTAAGCATATTGAAATTACTAACTACAGGCAGTGTGTTGCCAGTGAGCCTAACTGGGGTTGCACAGGCGGTGCGTGTCGGGATTGATAGCCCACAATTGCTAGCCTCAGCGCCTTATTGTGACGCTGAGGTGTTGGCTTATCAAAGCAGCTGCATTGATAAGCAGATTAAAATGGCCTTCCAAATGTAAACTAATGGTTTAGCGTTTAATCAGTAAATCCGGTAGCGGCACACTAATCTTTTGTTCATTCACAGACTCGCCGGCCAGAAACCTGCGGATGGTTTGTGTGACCTCTGGTGAGCGCATAAACAAATTGTGACCTGCGTTTTCTATAATTACCTGCGTAACACGGCTGAAGTGTTTGACAGCCTCACGCTGGCTTTGCGGGTAAGTGCGCCCATCTAGTGAACCTGAGAGTACTAATGTTGGTACATCAGATACTGGAGAGGTTCTAAACCCATCACCTAAGTCAAGTCTGTCGAGCACGCCCTGAAGTTGTGGCATTGGAAAGTTTAGATACGGGCCAAGCAAAGCTGAACCGCTTTGGTGATTCACTTGTTCCAGTCGTTGTTGTGTAATCCCTGAAGCAATGTCCATGGCTAATGGCATCAGTCTGAAGTTAATTTGCGCTTCGCTAAAATAACCTCTGTTGGCGATGTGCTGCAGTGGCTCAATGACCTCCATATCCAAAGCCTGGTAAAGTGCCAACAGGCGTTTCAGGCCTCGATGTGGATCGGCTATCATTGCTGATGCCAGACGCTGCATATGCCAGCGCTGAAACAGAAAATCTGTTTTCTTTCCTTTATCGTCAGAGATATGCAAGGTTATTGGTGCCGTTTCGAGGCGCTTATGGACTCTTCGGATTAGCCCTGCAACATCCGGATAGAGTTCTTTGCTTTTGGGTTGCGTGTTAATTGCCTTTTGAACGCGGGCAAAGTAAGCGTCTGTCTGAGCCGGGAGTTTAACTGTCTGCTCGAGTCCCTCGACACTGGCCAGGACCAGCTTATCCAGATTGTTAGGCATGGTTTTGGTTGCGGCCAATGCCAGGTGAGTACCATAACTGATCCCCCATAAAGTCAGTTTTTCAGCTTTTAGATGACGTCTGAGGTCATTCAGGTCTTTGGCACTTTGCTCTGTCGTATAGCCTTTAATGTCAATTCCCTGCTGTTGCCAGAATGTGGCACACTCAAGCGCAGCGCGTTGGTACAAGTGCGCCACTTCCACATCTGTTTGTTGCTTAGCTGAATGAGTGGAAATGCTCGATTGGCATGCTGGTAGAGCATCGGATTTACCGGTACCACGCTGATCCAGTGCAATCACATCCCCAAATTCACGCAGGGCCATAAACAAAGGAAAGCGAAAGTTGGCATATTCAGCCGTTTTGATGCCAGAGCCACCAGGCCCACCGGCTAGGTAGATGATAGGGCTGCCAGGTGTTTTAGTAGTGGCAGGAAAGCGTACGTAATGAATGCGTATATCCCGGCTGTCAGCCTGGTTCCGGTTTTCCGGAACTGTGATAAACCCTGAAAAGGCTGCCACTTGCTGGTTGTCCTGGGTTTTGAAAGTAATAGCCTGCTCGTTGTCATACATCAGAGGGGGCTGCTCCTGAGCGAAAGTACCTAAGGTCATTATTGTGCTAAGGAATAGCAGTACGCGCATGAAGTAACTGCGAAAGTGCTTGTATTTGAAGTCTATCATAGTGCTGTTCTTGTTTGTTAATTGTGCCTCCAGTTAACCTTGTTGCATTTGAACTATCATGCGATATTCTATCAAATATATTGATTTTAATAGTAATATCGATAAACGGTTGAATTCAGACGGCCAAAGGTCGAGGTGGGGGAAGTGTGCAGTATTGTGGTTACCAGCATTTACGAGTCGTGTTTTGTACGCTGCTATTATTAGTATCAGCGAATTCGCTAGCACTAGACTGGGCACACATAAATTATCAACAGGTACGTGTCTGTCCGGGTGGTGACGTAATACCAAATTTTGAAGATGATGCGTGCACAACACAGTCGTTTTTTAGTGCTGACCCACAGGGGCGGACTATCTGGATAGAAGCTTCGCTGCATTTGTCTGAACGCTGGCAAGAAGGCGCTGAACCACTTGCATTTTACTTGTTTGCGAAAGCTTCCAGTAAGGTCTACCTCAATGGCAGGCTGCTGGGCACTAATGGTCGTGTTTCGCTGGATGGCGAACATGAGCTTGCCGGGCGCATGGACACCCGCTTTTATGTGCCCCCGGGTTTAATGAAAGCCGGCGAAAACCGGGTGGTCATACATTTGTCTTCCCACCAGAGTATCTTGCGTCTATCTTCCCCTTTACATCTGGCGGCGCTTGGCAAGTATCAAAACAGCACGGATTACTTTGGCATTGAGCCGTATATGCAACTCAGTGTGTTGTGTATCCTGTTCCTTGGGGGACTGTATTTACTGATACTGAGGTTAAGCCCTTTGCGGGCAAAGATCCCCTCCGGCTTGATTTGGTTAATTGGTATCGCAGTGGTTCAGCTAGCCGTTGAACAACTGCGTGGCTGGTTCAGTTACCTGTATCCTTTGCATGACGTCAGATTAGTGCTGATCTTAGTTTGTGCCATGACCTTTGGCTTTGGGCTACTGGTATATTTACTGCGTCTGTGTCAGTTCGATATCAAAGCAAAGCTGAGCGTTCTGGCGGCGGGTATGAGTCTCACCTCTATATTGGTATTTTTTAGTCCCGGGTTTGACCTAAAAACGACTCTGGCCGTGACTATTCCTGCGCTTGCCGGGGTGGGGGTTGTGTGCTGGTACTATTATCGGCATCGTACCGGCAAAGCCTTATTATTTGCTGCTGCTTTGTGTGTTTTTGTTATGGCAGCAATGTTGAGCTTGCAATCGTTCCACAGTCTGCTTTTCTACGTTATGGTAACCCTGTTGTTGGGCGTACTATTGGGGGTGCATATTTGCCAACTGGGCGAACTTCAGATACAGGCCATGGCGGATCAACAGGCCATTGTCAAGTTGCAGGTGAAACTTGCCCAACTGAATAAAACGGGCACGCAGCAGTATCTCATGCTGACTTTTGGTAGTGCAACTGAACGTATTGATGTCGGACAGGTGTTATGGTGCCGCGCTGCTGGCGATTATGTTGAGTTACATCTGGATGGAGGTGGTGAGCGCTTGTATTCTGGATCACTGAAAAGCCTGATTGATAAACTACCTGGCACATTTATGCAGGTCCACAGATCTTACCTGGTTGACTTAGATAATGTCAGGCGAATTGCGTTGAATAAGGATAAAGCGGAATCTGGATACGCGTTTCTTTATCTTAGTGACGGTAATCGGGTGCCTGTCAGTCGGCGTTTGCTAGGTCAGGTGAGGGGAGCTATTGAGTGAAATAAAGAGTGCTACCAGGCGGTGCTGGTAGCACAGATGTCGAATTAGTCGATTAAATCTTCCACGCCGACGATAACCCAAGGCGCATCGCCTTGTGTCTTTCTTTCCAGGTGCCAAACTTCGTGAATTGGCTCTTCCTGCTTATCGCCAAGGTCACGATATTTACCTTTGAACATGACACTTACTTCCCAGGCGACCGGTGTGGTTTCTGCACGTACCAACTGAGCATCAACAAACATCACTTCGGTTGCTACGTCACCGTGTTGTGCGCGGTCCTGCTTGAATTCTTCAACCAGCTCCGGGCTCAGGTATTCGGCTAGGGTTGCAAAATCACTCTGGTTCCAAGCATTCTGAACTGTGTGGTAGTGATCACGCGCGCCTTGCAAGAAGCCATTCACATCAAAATCGGCAGGTAGATTAAAGGGAACCTGTTCCTGCTGCTGACCAAATCCACCGCTCACCGGGGCTGATTGTGGTTGCTGACGAAATTGTGGCTGTTGGTTTTGCGGTTGCCCACCATTGTTTTGGCCAAAGTTGCCACCACCAAAATTACCACCTTGCGGCATACCCGCCATATGGGGTTGTTGGCGTTTGGCCATAAAGGATTTGATCACTTTGAACAACACAAAAGCCAGGATGGCAAACAAGATCATTTCCATAAACTGGAAGCCTTCAAAATCATCGCCCATCATGGCGGCGATCAAGCCTCCGGCAAGCAAGCCACCCAGTACACCTGCCATGATGCCTTTTTTATTGGACTTAGGTTTAGCGGTATTAGGTGCCAGAGTCTTAGTATCGACTTGTTTTTTTTGTGCTGTGGTGCTGGTTGCGTGGGTTTTACCTGCGCTTTTCTTGCTGCCGAATTTTTTCCGTGCTTCTGCACTGAAGCTGGTAGATACCAGAACGGCAATGAGTGTCATTAAAACAACAAACTGTTTCATGGTGTTCCTCTGAGTTTTAGTTCTGAACGCATTGTAGTTAATCAATGCGGTGAAGCGAAGCGATTTCAAGAGCCTACTCCAGCAACATGGTTTAAGGAACTTGTAAGGCTATGAAATACAATGGGTTTTCAGAGCTTTTGATTAGCGTCGAAATATTCTTGCTAATTGCTCGAAAATATCTGCGTTAACTGAATTTATTGTCAGCTATTTGTTCGCAAAAATTGGAAAATGACAAAACCTCAGCACCCATAACCTGCTTGGGGCTGAGGGATTAATCTGTAAGTGGTGCTTACAACCAGCGCAATGATTCAGTCACGGCGGCTTGGTATTGCTCCAGTGGGGTGTCGAGATTTGCCACTAAAATGGTGTCAGCGCGATCTCCGGGTTTGATGCTGCCACTAAAGCGTTCATCAGCAAAACGTTCGTTGTTGCTCTTTGCATCATTGCTATCGGTTGGCACAATAAAAACAGTGACTGGCCCATGATCTGATTGGAAGATCAGGTGCAAACTACGCTGTCCTTTAAAATTACAAAATGTCGCGTAGGTCACTTTGCCTGGCATAGCTTCAAGCTTGCCACCAAACATTGCCAGTTTCTCGTTGACCTCCTGAAGTTTCACCTCCCGAGTCAGTGCAAGCGCCTCTGCTTCATAATAAACGTGTTCCAGGGCGTGTTCGCCTGCGTGCAAGGGAGCATGGACTGACGTGGCGAAGTATAAGGATACTGCCAGTAAAGCCGATGCTGCCGTGGCAAGCGGCGCTTTGAAGCGTCTATACCAGGCTAGTTGTTTGACCTCGGCGGTTTGCTGCATCGAGGTCTCTGTATCTGCCTGCTGTTTGGCCAGAATTTTCTGTGCTAAATCATCAGGCACAGAAATATCTAACGCATTATGCAGTGTCGCGTCAAAGTCTTGCATTTCTTTAACGAGACGCTGTTTGGCCGGATCGGTGTCTGCCTGAGCAACTACATCCTTATCATTGGGATCGGCAAACAAGCGGCGGCGAAATTCGAGTTCATCCATCAGTTTGATGCCCCTTTTGCTGTTTCGGTCACTTGTGTTAAAGCCTCTTTCAATTGGTTTCTGGCACGGTATAGCCTGGTCATCACAGTATTCTTGTTGAGTTCCAGGATCTGTGCGATTTCTTCGCCGGAGCAGCCCATCACAACTTGTAATAGCAGTGGTTCACGGTACTCAGATGACAATAAGCTGATCTGTTTTTGGATCATCATTTGCTCAGTCTGTGAGTCGGGAGAAGCACTGCTGGTATCAATCAGCGTGTCCTGCTCAACATCGGCATAATCAAATTGTTTGCGCTCAAAGCGACGCGCATTCTCACGCCGCAATATGGTTAATAACCAGGACTTGGCGGCGCTATCATCTTGCAAAGCGTCAAGTGAACGCCAGGCGCGCAAAAAGGTTTCCTGTACCAAATCTTCAGCAATGGTCGGGTCCTGGCACAACCAATAAGCAAAGCGATAAAGCTCTTTATTGTAGACCTGGACCAGACTTTCGTAACGTTTTTGTTTTGTGGTCATGCTAATAAGACCTTGTCTCTAGCAAAGTTATTTCATCAAACCGAATAAAAATTAATACAACGGTTCAAGATGCTGTTTTTTAGAGCTTTTAATCTGCTTATGTTGTGCCGCCAAAAGGCGATGCAACAACACCAGATCGACATTCTCCTGCTTGGCACTATAGAGCGCGCCTTGCAACTTTGCAATTTCGTTTTGCAACTCCTGGCTAAGTTGGTGACGCCAGGTATGAAGTTGCATATGGCCTTGCGCATGGGCAAGGGCTTTTAGCCCCTGATAGCAGGCGGCCAAATCAGCGGCTTGGACAGCACGCTTGATCTGCTGCATTGCTTGTGTTTCGTCCGGTGTTGCTGTTGTCTGTTCGGGTGCCTTCACCTTGGCTGGCTTTGACTGTCGAGTCAGAAACCAAATCACTAAGGTAACGAGCCACAATAGATAGCCCGACGCAAGCAGTGCCCAGTCAAGCCAGGTTTTTTCTGCATTCTGGACAACAACCTTTGGCTCGGGGTCGATGTCTGCTTGTCTGGGGGCTTCGAAAACGGGTGCTGGTGCAACGGATATCTGGTTTGGATCGGCTTTCACCTCAATGGTGCGTGATGGCAAGGTTGCATATTGCACTTTGTTAATGACGGTATTAAACCACGGCACTTTGATCTCTGGCAGAGTGTACGTTCCCGGCGTTTGAGGGAGCAGGGCGTAGGAGGCGATCAATTGAGAGATCACCCGACCATCACGGGTCATCTGTTTGCGATCAGTCTCATCTGGATAAGTCCTGAAACCATCCACATCGGGCACCTCTATGTCAGGCAGTTGTTCTTTAGTTACTCCGAGTGCTGTGAGTGTCAGAGTACGTGTGATTGGTGTGCCAACCACAACGGCTTGGTCGCTTGGCTGCCATTCTTCGCTGAGGTTGACCAGTTCACTGGGTAGCCAGGTGCCTGAGTAGTTGTCAGGGATTGGCTTGACCTCTACCTCAATGCTTTCGCCCATCGCCGATACAGCCAGACGACGGTAGCCTTCGCGTATTTGGCCATTAAAGATGGGCGGCTCAAGTGTAAAGGTACCGCTTTTTTGTGGTTGGACTAGATACTCTCGAGTCACCACCATATAACGTCGACCATTAACGATTTCATAGTCTTCACTTTGTTTGCCCAGCTGTGCAATTTGTGCCTCTTGCATCTGTGGCGCACTGAGCTGGCCATCAAGCAGATCCTGACCTATATAGAGTTTCACTGTGTACAGCGCAGCTTGCTGCACATGCAATGTGTCTGGCTTGAGGGTCGTTTTAATAAAGAGATTTTGCTGCGCTTCGCCATCTTGTTCGCGGGCAAGCACTTTGAGTTTGATAGGACGGGACTGTTGGCCCGCCACCTCAAAGCTGGGAATGGTAAATTCGCCTGCTTTGCGTGACAACAGCTGCATTTGCCAACTGGTAGTGCTGCTCATGCTGCCATTAATGATGCTGGTTCTGGAGCTGGTGCTGATTGGGCTGGTGACAAACTGGCCACTCAGCGCGCTAGTGTCAGGGATCTGGCCCGAGACCTTGCCGTTGGCTTCTATGGTCAGTGTAAAATATTCACCGACCAACACCGGGTTTTTATCTACACTTGCGCTGAGTTGGTCTACGGCCCAGACAGGCATCATTGTAATAAGTAAGATCACGGATCCCAGTAATCGCGTTACCATGATTTTTCGACTCCTCGCGGGTGACGCTGGCGCACCCGTTGTTGTGATTCTAATAACATTTTGTTGCGTAGCAAGATGGCCGGATCGTCCGGCACTTTGCGAAGTAACTGGTCGAGTTGCTGCGCTTTTTCTTTCTCTTCTGGTGTCAGTGGGCGACTTTGCAGCAGTTGCTGTGTACGCTCAGACTGTTCCTCACCGTCAGCAGCCTGTTGCTGAGCTTGTTGTACAGACTGAGCGGCCTGCTCAGCCTGTTGCTCATTCTGTGCTGCAGATTGCGCCAGTTCAGGTGCATTCTCGTTGTCTGATTGTCCAGCGCGATCTGAGTTCGAACTTTGCTGGTCTTGCGCGTCACTGTCAATTTGCTCGCCACCTTGCTGGTTACTCTTTTGTTGTTCACCACCTTGTTGCTGCCCGCCTTCCTGTTGCTGGTCGCTTTGTTGATCATCACCTTGCTGCTGGCCATCTTGTTGTTGTTCGCTACCTTGTTGCTGATCGCCAGACTGATCCTCTTGCTTGCCAGATTGTTCCTTGTTGTCAGACTGATCGCCATTTTGCTGTTGTGACTCTTGTTGCTGGGCTTTTAGATCTTCAACAAGCTTCTTATTGTCCTGTGCTTGTGTGAAATCAGGGTCCAGTTGCAAAGCGTGTTCATAGGCCGCAATGGCCTCGTCCAGTTGCCCTGATTTGGCCAGCGCATTGCCATAGTTGTACTGGCCAATGGCTGAAGTCGCGTGTTTAAGTTGTTCCGCTGCCTGCTCGTACTCACCGGCCTTGTATAAAGCGCTCCCTTTTAAAACGGGATCCTGAGCACTCTGCGCTTGTTTGAAGTCACCTTGTTGGTATGATTCAAGTGCTTGCTGGTCCTGATTTTTAAACCAGTTGCTCCAGTCAGCACTATATCCGACTTGCGGCTGTATCAGTGCCACGACTAAAATTGCCAGCGTAAGTGGCTGAGAGCGCATTAACCACAGCGCCAACGGCACTATGATAAATAGCAGGTATTTACCTGCATCCAGGTGCCACAGGGCCTCGCCTGGTTGCTCATTGCTATCCAAGTCTGTCACTTTATTCGATGCAAATGTTTTGATGTCACTGTCGCTGTGTGTGTAAGTGGCATAGCGGCCTCCCTGACGCGAGGCGAGGGCTGACAGACGCTCAGGGTAGAGTTTAGGAACTACAATTTGTCCATAGCGGTCTTTCAAAAAGCCCCCCTCGGGCAGGCCGATTGGTGCACCTTCCAATGTGCCAATACCATACACGTGCAGGGTATAATTTGTGCCATTAAATAAATCTGAGATATCCGCCAGTTCGTCTTGCTCTACCTCATCGCTGATCAGGATAATTTCACCGTCAGCGTAACCGGCCTGGTCGAGTAAGATCTTGGCCTGATCCAGGCCTGCCAGCACGTTAGCGCCTTTGCTGGGCATAATTTCAGGACTCAGGCTGGGCACAAGGTTTTCTAGTGTTTTAATATCATCCGTTAATGGCGACACCACAAAGGCATCCCCTGCATAGGCAACCAGTGCAGTATCACCTTCGGTAAATTGACCAATCATATCCAGGGTTTTGAAACGGGCCTGGGTAAGTCTGTTAGGCTGAATATCTGTGGCATACATTGAGTACGACATATCCATGACCAGTACCCGGGCTTGTTTGCTTTTAAAAACGGGTACGGTGTGTTTTTCAAAGCTGGGTCCTGCTGCGGCTAAAATACTGAGTAACAACAACAGGCTAACCAGCCAGGGTGTACTACTACTCTGTTTTCGGGGGCCATCTTCCAATACGAACTGTGCAAGGTGCGGGGCGATCAGTTGGCCGTCGTTACTACGGTGACGTTTAATCCACTGTATGCCTGTCAGCAGCAGCCAGGGAAGGAGCAACCACAACAAAGCGGGGCGAATAAAAATAAACTCGGTCATAGTGGCTTCACTCGCAATTGTCTGATGGCTTTACTGAGTAACGTCAGGCTCCACAACGCCAGCGCTATCAGTAAGGGGATATAAAAGAGCGACAGTCTGGGTCTGAAGGTTTGGTTTTCATCGGCTATCGGCTCAAGTTTATCGAGCTCTGCATAAATCTGCTGTAATCCTTTCACATCTTTGGCCCGGAAATACGCGCCGCCGGTTTCAGAGGCGATGTGCTTGAGGGTATTCTCATCTATGCTGCTGCCAGTCATACCACCCATGCCAAACAAGCTAAACCCGCCCTGGCCATCCGAGCCGACACCGACGGTATAGATTTTAATGCCTTCTTCGCGGGCGAGGATCAGCGCTTCTTCTGGTTTCAGATTACCGGCAGTATTCTGGCCATCGGTGAGCAGGATTAAAATACGGCTGCTTTGCTCCTTTTGGTTGAAGCGCTTAACCGATAACCCGATGGCGTCACCAATGGCGGTTGCGCGGCCGACCAGACCTATCTGTGCTTCGAGTAACATCTGACTTACGGTTTGTAAATCCCGGGTCAACGGGGTTTGTAAAAAAGCGGTATCGCCGAATAAGATCAGGCCCAGTCGATCTCCCTGACGTTCAACGATGAAATCAGACAAAACCGCTTTGACCACCGACAGACGGTCGACATATTTGCCCTGGTAAGCCATATCTTGTTCTGTCATCGAGCCAGACAAGTCAACGGCTAGCATAATATCGCGTCCTTCGTTGGGTAAGGTAATAGGGTCATCAAGCCAGCTGGGGCCGCTCAGTGCCGCAATCAGACATAACCAGATCAATGCTTCGAGTACATTAACGCTGCTTTTCGGGCGAGCCACATTTTGCCCGGAGCCACTTTGTTGCTGATAGCCGGGCATCCGCATACGGATCTGAGTGTGTGCAGTGGTTGGTTTGAAGCGCGCAATCAGCCAGGGCAGGGGAAGCAAGAGCAGCGCCAGTGGCCAGTCAAGTTCAAACATTGATGGCCTCCTTGGTTTTGAAGGTTTTAATTGCCGCCATTAGTTTAGTGCACGCCAGCGTCGGGTTACTACTATATAACGAATTGAGGTCCTGCTGCTCGAACTGCTGTCCTGTGAGTCTGTTTAGCAACTTCAGCCACTGTGCTGTAGGCTGAGCTGCGTGCTCATTACCATAATAGTGTCGGGCCAGACGTTTGAGTATACCGTGTAATGCCAGTGCATCCTGGGCATGTTGTTCACTCAGCTGAATGGCTTCGCGTTTGGCTGCATTATGCTGCCATTTTTTGACAGCCAGCCAGATACTGACGCTCACTATCAATATGGCTGCAATGATCACCGCCCAGCTGGCAGGGGTAAGCGGCCACCAGTCAACCTGTTCGGGTGGGATCACATCATGAAGCGCGTCTAAGGGGTTTTGCATCATCATTTACCTGGAGATCTGGGTTTCAATTGGCGCTGAGGCACAAAACGTTTGCATGGTCATTCCGGCACGCTGCAAGCGTGCCAGCCTGCTCTGAAAAGCTTGTTCAGCCTGCTTGGCAAATTGGGTTCTGAATTGCGCATCCGCTAGCGGTAAAGTCCAACTGCCAGACGCGGACCTGACTTCTACCGCATCTTTATAAGCCGGTAAGGTGTGTTCAAATGGGTCGCTGATCTGGCATCCAATCAGCTCACAATGCCGGCTAAGGTGCTCAAGCTGCTTAAAACTGGTTTCATTGAGCTGGCTAAAATCTGAGATCAAATAGATAAGACTGCCGGGCTTGGCCAAGTGTGACAAACGTTTCAGGTTATTGTCAAAGCTTGAGGCTTGATTATCGCTGCGCTGAGCAAGGCTTTGTGCATGGATGTCACATAACTGGTGACAAAATGCCAGCACTCCTTTGTCACGCGCGGTGGGTTTAAGTTCATGGTGACCGTGTTCGCTGAACACGACGCCACCAAGTCGATCACCACGGGCGCACGCAGACCAGGCAACCAGGGCACTCAGGTGTGCCGCCTGCACAGACTTAAGCAACAAGCGGCTGCCGAACAGCAACGGGCTGGACAGATCGCAAAAAATAAAGACCGGACGCTCCTTTTCTTCCTGATAGAGCTTGGTATGCGCTTCTCCGGTGCGCGCAGTCACACGCCAGTCTATGGCACGGATATCATCCCCGTACTGGTACTGACGTACTTCTGCAAACTCCATCCCCCGGCCTTTATGCGGGGCCAGATACTGTCCGGCCTGATCGCTGCGAATTGCACGTTTAGGCTTGAGGTCCAGCAGGCGAGCTTTACTTTTATAGTACAACAGCTCTTTTAGTGTCAGTTCAACACCATTACTGTGGCTTTGTGTCAGCCAGCTTGTGTGATCATCGGGTTGCATAGCATGTTTCATAGTCGCAACCACTTACGGAACGGGTACCAGTTCCAGAATACGGCTGATCACTTGATCTTTGCTGATCCCATCTGCCTGTGCTTCATAGCTCAAAATGATACGGTGGCGAAGCACATTATGCAGGACGGCCTGAATATCATCCGGAGTGACAAAGTCTTGTCCTTGTAACCAGGCATGGGCGCGAGCACATTTATCCAAAGCGATGGTCGCTCGCGGGCTGGCACCATATTCAATCCAGGCGCCCAGCTGCGTGTCCAGCTTGCCCGCTTCACGCGTGGCGATGATTAATTGCACCAGATATTGTTCAAGTGGCTCAGCCAGATGCAGAGAAAGTACTTTTTTACGTGCTTCAAACAAGGTTTGTTGTGAAATAGGGGTGAACTGCACACTTTGTTCTGATAGCGCTTCGCCACGGGTTAAGCGCAGTATCTCAAGCTCAGTGCTGGCTTGCGGGTAATCAATATTCAGATGTAACAGGAAACGGTCAAGCTGCGCTTCTGGTAGCGGGTAGGTCCCTTCCTGTTCCAGCGGGTTTTGTGTTGCCATCACCATGAAGAGCTCGGGCAGTGGATAGGTTGTTTTGCCAACCGTGATCTGTCTCTCCGCCATTGCTTCGAGCAGCGCAGACTGCACTTTGGCCGGCGCACGGTTAATTTCGTCCGCGAGGATCAGGTGGTGAAACAGGGGGCCTTTTTCAAACACAAACTCGCTGGTTTGCTGACGATAAATGTCGGTACCGGTAATATCGGCAGGCAACAAGTCCGGGGTAAACTGAACGCGCTGAAAGCTTCCTTCGATGCCCTTTGCCAGGGCATTTACTGCACGGGTTTTAGCCAAACCCGGCGGGCCTTCAACCAGTAAGTGGCCATCAGCCAGTAAGGCGATCAATAGCGCTTCTGTTAGTGCGCTCTGACCTAAGATTTGCGAGTCGAGGTAGTTTTTCAGTTCACTAAATGCGTTTACTGCCATGGTGCTTTGTCCTTGTTGTGACAAATTTTTTGCTTATTTATAAGGATTGAGGCGCAAAACTCAAGGTTTTGCGGGCGTTTTTTTGTAACTTGATTAGACACTGAATTGGGTAAAAGTTCATAAATCTTCATTTATTTTTCAGTGACTTTTTGAATTGAACAAAAATCAGACTAGATTTAAAAGCGGCAATTGGATAGGCCCTGTGAGTCGCGCTTGAATTACAAGATTTTCTAATTAGCTATTGGCATTAAGGATTCGGTTGTTTAGAATCAAGCGACAATAACAGGTCAGACCTGTCAGCGGGAGAGCAAAATTCATGTCTGAACAAAACATTCTAAAAACAACAAAAGGGGACCGCATTGCCATTGTTTCTGGTTTGCGTACGCCCTTTGCTAAACAGGCCACGGCCTATCACCATGTACCAGCACTGGACCTGGGTAAGGTCGTCGTCAATGAAATGCTGGAACGTCTGAATATCGATAAAACAGAGATAGATCAGCTGGTCTTTGGTCAGGTTGTGCAAATGCCTGAAGCACCTAACATCGCGCGTGAAATCGTGCTGGGTACAGGCATGCCTGTGTCAGTCGATGCTTATTCTGTTTCACGTGCTTGTGCCACCAGTTTCCAGGCTGTGGCGAATGTTGCTGAATCTATTATTGCAGGTCATACGGCTGTGGGCATTGCCGGCGGTGCAGATTCATCGTCGGTATTACCGATTGGTGTAAGCAAAAAGCTGGCAGGCAGCCTGGTTGATCTCAACAAGGCGCGTACTTTGTCACAGCGCTTGAAAATTTTCTCAAAGCTGAGACTGAAAGACCTGATGCCGGTCCCCCCTGCGGTTGCAGAGTACTCAACAGGCTTGTCCATGGGTCAGACTGCTGAGCAAATGGCCAAAACTCATGCAATTAGCCGTGCTGATCAGGACGCACTGGCGCACCGTTCACACACCCTGGCTGCCAAGGCCTGGGATGATGGCTTGTTAAAAGATGAAGTCATGGCAGCGCACGTTGAACCGTACAAAGGCTTTATTGATAAAGACAACAATATTCGTGCGAACTCGTCACTGGAAGGCTATGCGAAATTGCGTCCGGTTTTTGATCGCAAACATGGCTCGGTCACTGCCGCAAACGCAACGCCGCTTACAGATGGTGCCGCTGCGGTACTGATGATGAGCGAAAGCAAAGCCAAAGCACTGGGTTACGAAATCCTGGGCTATGTGCGCAACTATGCATTTACCGCTATCGGTGTGCATGAAGACATGTTGATGGGCCCGGCTCACTCCACGCCACTGGCCCTGGAGCGCGCTGGTTTGACTCTGCAAGACCTAGATTTAATTGAAATGCACGAAGCGTTTGCGGCGCAAACGCTGGCTAACATGAAAATGTTTGCTTCTGATAAGTTTGCACAAGAAAAGCTGGGTCGCAGCAAAGCGCTGGGCGAAATCGATATGGATAAATTCAACGTAAACGGTGGCTCATTGGCCTATGGACACCCGTTTGCAGCAACAGGCGCGCGTCTGATCACGCAAACCCTGAATGAGCTGAAACGCCGTGGCGGCGGACTTGCGCTGACTACCGCTTGTGCGGCTGGTGGTCTGGGTGCAGCCTTTGTATTGGAGAGTGCATAATGTCAGTATTTAGCTATGAATTAAACAGCCACCGCGTGGCCATCGTCACCATAGATGTGCCGGGCGAGAAGATGAATACGTTGCGTGATAGCTTTGCCGATGAGTTGTTGACTATTCTGGAGCAGGGCCGCAATGATGATGTGACTGGCATGGTGTTTGTCAGCGGTAAAGACGATAACTTCATCGCCGGTGCCGACATCAAGATGTTGGATCAGGCAAAAACGCGCGAAGATGCGCTGCGTTTATCTGAAATGTGTCAGCAGGCGTTTTTCAAAATGCAGAAACTGCCATTCCCAACTGTCGCTGCCATTCATGGTGCGGCTCTGGGTGGCGGCCTTGAATTTGCATTGGCATGTGATTATCGCGTATGTAGCGACGATGATAAAACCAAGCTGGGTCTGCCAGAAGTACAGCTAGGCCTGTTACCGGGCGGTGGTGGTACACAGCGTCTGCCTAAACTGGTTGGTATTCAAAAAGCATTGGAGTGGATGCTCACAGGTAAGCAAGTACGTGCCAAGCAGGCTAAAAAGGCCGGCCTGGTGGATGACAGTGTACCACACAGCATCTTGCTGGATGTGGCCATTAAACTGGCCCGGGGTAGCAAGCCAAAAGCACGCAAGCCTAAGCTGGATAAACTGAGTCAGCTGCTGGAGTCAAACCCGTTTGGCCGCAATATCATCTTCAAAAAAGCGCAAGAAAATGTTGAGAAGAAAACAGGCGGCCACTATCCGGCACCGCTGGCTATCATCAAGGCGGTCCGTGCATCGGTTGAGTTGGGCGAACTGAAAGCCTATAAAACAGAAGCCGAAGGTTTTGCCGATTTGGTCATGACAGAGGTATCTCAGTCGTTACGTGGCATTTTCTTTGCCACCACTGAAATGAAAAAAGAATGGCAAAGTGACGACGCACCTAAGATTAACCGCGCAGCTGTACTTGGTGGCGGCCTGATGGGAGGTGGCATTGCCCATGTCAGCGCAGTGAAAGCCGGTGTGCCGGTACGAATTAAAGATGTTGCACATCAGGGGATCAGCAATGCCCTGAGTTACAGTTACAAGATCCTGTCGAAAAAACAGAAAAAACGTATCTTGTCCAAAGCTGAGTTACAGCTGGCGATGAATCGCATCACAGGCACAACCGATTACACAGGCATGCGTCATACCGATATTGTCATTGAAGCGGTATTTGAAGACCTGACATTAAAACAAAGCATGGTGGCAGACATCGAGCGTGAATGTACAGAGAAAACCATTTTTGCCAGCAACACTTCGTCGTTACCGATTGCGCAGATAGCAGAAAACGCTACGCGCCCTGAAAATGTCATTGGTCTGCATTACTTTTCGCCGGTAGAAAAAATGCCACTGGTTGAGATCATCCCGCACAAAGGGACCTCAGAAGAGACCATCGCACGCACCGTTAACTTTGCCCGCAAGCAAGGTAAGACGCCCATTGTGGTAAAAGACAAAGCGGGTTTTTACGTTAACCGAATCCTCGCGCCTTATGTGAATGAAGCGGCGAACTTACTGCTGGCGGGAGAGCCGATTGAGAAAATTGATCAGGCTCTGGTTGAATTTGGCTTCCCGGTTGGGCCTTTGGCACTGCTGGATGAAGTGGGCGTAGACATTGGTTCAAAAATTGCGCCAATCCTGGAAAAAGAGCTGGGTGATCGTTTCAAAGCGCCTGATGCATTCGCTCGTATGATTGACAGCAAACGTCTGGGTCGTAAAACCGGAAAAGGCTTTTACAAATACGAAAGCAAAGGCAAAAAAGTGGATGACTCTGTCTATGACTTGCTGGGTATTACACCGGCACCGCGTCTCAACAAGCAAGAAATTGCCAGCCGCTGTGTTGCGCAGATGCTAAATGAGGCTGCTCGTTGTCTGGACGAGGGCATTATTGCCAGCGCCCGAGATGGCGACATTGGTGCCATTTTTGGTATTGGCTTCCCGCCATTTTTGGGCGGACCATTCAGCTACATGGACAAGCGCGGCCTGAACAAGGTGTGTTCTGAGCTATCTACCTATGCGACTGACAATGCGGTGTTTACCCCCGCTGAGCCGCTTTTGGCAAAGGCTGAAGCAGGCGAAGTGTATTACAGTTAACTTTTTGTCTGAGCATGTAAAAAAGCCGCATTTATGCGGCTTTTTTATTTTCGGCTAAAATAAGGGGATGAGTATCGTCACCTTGTTTGCTCATCTTGCAATGGTGATTGCACGTGATGGTGCGCGTCAGTGGCCGGGGATAAGGCATGCACAGCAGGTACTTTTTCACTTTTATTGCCACACTTGTTAGCGCGACGGTGTTGGCGAACGTGGTCATGTTGTACATCAGTGATGATACCAGCGACGTGATCACACGATTTGAGCAGCACTGGCAGCAACAGGCCGACATTATATTGCGAGAAGCACAGCTGCTCAATGAACTGGAACGTCAACTGAGTGACATTGAACCTGAGCACCAGGTCAGAGATTACTCGCCAGAGCAGCGCGCGTACAATATCAATGCGGATGCTAATGTTGCTTTACACATAGAGACGATGATTGCTGAGATGGACCTGAGTGATGCCGAACGAAAGGCGCTTGATGAAGTACAACGTATTTTGAGTGCGCCTCGACAATCAACCCCAGACAAATCCTCAGACACTGCATCTATCCAGTCACCTGAAAACTCTTCATCACAGCGATATCGTCGGTTGGACAACGCGCTCCAGTCGTTGCGATTAGGTATGGAGGCGAGAATTGAGGAGACCAAGCGTCAGCATCAGGCAGCCCTTACCAGTGTTATTAATAAGGGCTCTGTTGAAGCTTGGTTGCTGTTGTCTTTGGTTGTCATATTGGCCTGTGCTGGTGCGGTGGTGTTACGTGGTCAGCTCAGGACTATCGAGGAGCGAGTGTGTTTGTTTGATGCAATCCCAGATGCACTGCTTTATTGTGAGTACAGTGGCAAGATCACCCGGGTTAATCATTCGTGCACCGAATTGTTTGGCTACTCCGTTCAGGAGTTGCTGCACATGTCGGTAGAAGAGCTGATCCCCGCGCGATTTCGTGATTTGCACAGCAAAGAGCGGCGCAATTTTACGGGTCGCGCACAAATGCGTCGTAAAGGGCAAAATGGGTTAAATATTATAGGTGTACATAAATCTGGTGATGAGATACCTCTGGATATCGCGATTGCCCGAACGGCGCTGGGAAAAGAAACTTACTTCATTGCGGTGATCCGCGATCTTCGTCATGAGTTACAATTGCAGAAGAAAGCAGAAGTCGATTTTTTAACTCAGGTCTACAATCGGGGTCAGATAGAGCAAATTCTGAATGACGAGCTGAGTCGGGCAAGTCGCTATCAGCGCTCTTTGTCGGTCATGATAGTCGACATAGATAAATTTAAGGTACTGAACGATACGCTGGGCCATCAAGCTGGTGATCGCGCGCTGGCTGAGTTAAGTCGTTTTTTGGTCCATTCAGTGCGCCCCAGTGACGCGCTGGGTCGTTGGGGAGGAGATGAATTTGTGCTGGTTTGCCCGGAAATTGATGCACAAGAAGCCTTACAGATGGCACAGCGTCTGGTACGGGCCTATTGCGAACAAAACCAGTATCAACTGAGTTTAAGTATCGGCGTTTCCAGTCGCACACAAGTGGGCGAAAAATCAGATTTGGCACAATTGATTGAGGAGGCCGATCAGGCTTTGTATCAGGCCAAGGCACAGGGCCGTAGCAGAGCGGTGTCATTTGAAGCTGAACAGCACTGACTTTTTACTTTAGCCCCAAAAATCCGTACAATCTGCGGCCATTAACCAACCTGAGGGCCACCTGCGAGTTGTATGCACCACATTGACGATCTGATCTCGATATTTAATGCCTTATTCTATCCTAAGTACAATACCAAGCTGGTGACAGGCACAGATGAGCCAATCTATCTGCCAGCAGATGCACAGTGTGATTATCACCGTATTGTATTTGCGCATGGTTTCTATGCCAGTGCCTTGCATGAAATTGCCCACTGGCTGGTTGCGGGTACAGCGCGCAGGGAGCAGGAAGATTATGGTTACTGGTACTGTCCTGATGGGCGCAGTAAAGATCAGCAACTGGCATTTGAACAGGTAGAAGTGAAACCTCAGGCTATCGAATGGGCCCTGAGCACTGCTGCGGGGTTTGCATTTAACGTCTCCGTTGACAACTTAAATGGTGAGCCGACTTGCCGTTTCGCTTTTCAAAAGCGTGTTCATTCACAGGTGACGGAGATGCTCACATCCGGCTTCAACGTTCGCACTCAGGCTTTACTCAAAGCGTTATCTCAGTTTTACTCGACCCCCTGGCCACTCAGTACTGGCCAGTTTGAATGGCATTGTCCACAGGAGTTTGCAGATGCAGTTTAAACTAGGATTGATAGTCAACCCGGTTGCCGGGTTGGGCGGCGCAGTGGCGCTGAAGGGCAGTGATGGTAGCGACACCGCTGAACTTGCCCGCTCCATGGGTGCTGAGCCAAAAGCACATAGCCGTACGGCGCAGGCGTTGGCTTTGTTACATCCTTATCGGGATGTGCTGGAGGTCTATACCGTTAGTGGTGAAATGGGGGAGGACCTTGCTAAAGCGCATGGTTTTACCACCCAGGTCATTATGACCTGTAGTACGCCCACGACCCCTGAGGACACTGAACAGGCCGCCAGGTTACTCGCCGAAGCGAAAGTAGATTTGTTGTTGTTTGCGGGTGGAGATGGAACCGCACGCAATATTTGCGCTGCGATCGGGAGCGAGGCCCCTGTGCTGGGAGTGCCTGCCGGCTGCAAGATCCACAGCGGCGTGTATGCCATCACGCCGAAAGCGGCGGGCCGGGTGGTTGAAATGCTCATCAAAGGTGAATTGGTTACGATAGACGATGCCGATGTTATGGACATAGATGAAAATGCATTCAGAGCCGGAACGGTGCGTGCTAAGCGTTATGGTGAAATGCAGGTACCCAGTGAACTGCGTTACGTACAAAGCGTAAAAAATGGCGGCAAAGAAAGCGACGAACTGGTGCTGGCCGATATCGCTGCGTACGTGATTTCAGAGATGGAAGAAGACGAGCAATATATCATGGGCTCAGGCTCAACCGTGGCCGCGATTATGGAAGAGCTGGGGCTTGATAACACGCTGCTCGGAGTAGATTTGATCCGCGACCATACTCTGTTAGGGAGCGACCTGACTGCACAACAGTTACTGGATAACGTCGGGCAGGCACCTACCAAGCTGGTTATTACCTTGATTGGCGGACAAGGCCATATCTTTGGCCGGGGTAATCAGCAGTTGAGTCCGGCGCTGATCCGCCATATCGGCAAAGACAATATCATCGTGGTTGCAACTAAAAGCAAGTTGCAGGCACTCAATGGTCGTCCTCTGATAGCAGACACGGGCGATCAGGACTTAGACAACGAACTGAGTGGCTACATTAAAGTAGTAACAGGTTATAATGACCATGTAATGTATGCCGTCGGGCATCAGGATTTAATTTAGGAGACAGAATGTCACTTCAAGCGTATATAGAAGCTGCACAGCAGTTTTTTGATGAATTAGTAGAAAGAGCAAGCGATGATGAACTGTTTGCTGGTGGCTACTTACGCGGTCATTTTGACCTGGCAGTTGGGTATGCTCAGGTTGAGGAACTGACGTTATCAGTCGATGAGTTGAATGCCAAAGTTGAGTCCAGCCTGGTGAAAGCATATCGCGACGGTGAGCTTAATGAGGAAGACAAGCATCACGTAGTCACCATCTGGGAACGACTTAAGCAGTTAGGTGCTTAATTTACCCAAAGAAAAAGGCGGTTTATACCGCCTTTTTACAGCAACTTGCTTAATTAAGTGATCTATTTTGAGGCGAGAAAGTAGGGGCGATAACACCGCTACCGCGTCCTGCTATCGCTGAGGCACCTACATCCATGTAGGCGAGGCAAAAGTTTTGCTATTTAGTTGTTCTAAATGAGAAATTTTTAACGCTGTCAGCGTCCTATTTGCTCCTTCAAATAGACCAAGTATTAAGTGAAATTGGTATTACTACTTCAGAGCACCCAGCGCCACACCACAAATAACACTGCAAACGCAATCAAATAGGTAAGACCTGTCCAGGTCAATATTTGCACCAGCTTACTTTGCTGCGCAAACAGTTCCTTGCGGATCAGCGAGAAATTCAGCCAGGCAAAAAATGGCGTGGTTAAAAACGCCAGTGTCATGGCAAACATCAGCATGTCTTTGAGATTGGCTTTAAAAAACAGCACCAGCACCATACCGAATAGGGCTTGCAGGGTAATAAACAATGACAGGCTGGCTTTGTTTTTATGTGGTTTGATCAGTTTCACAGCATCGTCCAGGGTTCTGGCATAGCCATCCAGTACCGTGATGGTGGTGCCAAACATACATAGAAAGGCTATCATGGCTATCAACCAGCGCGCCCACTCACCCAGTGTCAGTGCATACATGTCTATCAGCTGTTTAGAAAAAGCGACACCTGCCAGTTCGATTTTTTGACTCTGGCCATACTGTAGTAACACACCCAGCGAAAAGAACACCACGGCCAGAAACAGCGTCAGAAAGTAGCCAAGGTTAAAATCAAATAAGCCCTGTGCTTTACTGAGCGATTGAGTGCGAGTTTTGGCTTTGAGCCAGAGCGAATTGATGGCTGAGATCTCAATCGGCGCTGGCATCCAGCCCATCAGGGCTACCATAAACCCCAGTAATGCAAGTGAGTAGGGTGACGGGGCCGGTTGTGGTGATGGGTGGGCCTGACCCTGTGATACTGCGACCAGCAAGGCTGCAAGTGTGGTAAAGCACAAGATGGCCATGATCCACTTACTGGCTTTGTCGAGCAGTTTATAGTGACCAAACAATAAGATCCCAAGGCAGATAAATAGCAAGGCATAGCATAAAGTGGTCAGCGAGATAGACCAGGGTAACGCATACTGAAGCAGTGCAGCGGTGAGCAACAGTACCCCTGCCGTATTCACTACTGCGGCGATAACATTGAGCACCACAAACAGATAGAACAAAGCCCGGTTTTTATTGTGATAGCCCGTGACCAGGCTGTTACCGCTATGCAGTGTGTATTCCACGCCAAAACGAAAAAAGGGGTACTTGAGTAAGTTAACCGCAACCACTAACCATAATAGTTGCCAGCCGAATAAGGCGCCTGCCTGGGTGGCGGCGACCAGATGAGAGCCTCCGACTGCGGCGGTAGCCATGAGGATCCCGGGGCCCAGGTTCCTGAGTTTAGCAAACATTGATTCCAACACGACGTTCCATGATTTTTGCCACTCATGTTAACGATTTGAAAGCATTTGCCAAGTGGAAAATGACTGGGCTAATGAGGTTGGGAGATCAAAAGCCCTGTTAGAACGTATAACTTAGTTAGCTGGTGAAGTATTCTTCGGTATCGTCTTTTAGGTCCTGATAGTCGTCTTCATCGAGGTTAAGCGCATCCAGTACACTTTGTTTCATCAGTGGCCAGTCTGGTGCCGCGACAAAGCGTTTATTGGTGTGGACCAGGTTTTCCGCCATTTTCAGTGTTGAGAAGGTCAGCACTTCTTCATCATTACGTTTTTCCTGAAGATAGGTAATGTCGTGATGGCGCAGAATAAGCTGACAAATGGGCTTGGGCAAATTCCAACTGTTTGCCAGGTAATAACCAATCACAGCGTGATTGGTCTGGTAGCGGGCTTCTTCGAACTCAACCAGCAAGGTATCGTAATTACGGTTTGCGGCGCCCAATACCTCGACATAATCCGGATAATTGAACGCCATGGCGGGGATACCTGCATCATGGAAAAGGCCAAGCATGTAGAGGTTTTCGACTGGTACTTTACTTTTTATCTTACTGCCAATCAGTGTCGCCACATCGGCAATTTCCTGAGCACTGTCCCAAAAACATCACGGCCTGACGAATGTCCGTGATGGTACGTGAAAAGCCATAGCTGGAGGAGTTAATTACTTTTAATACTGCGGCAGAGGTCGCTACATCTGTTGCTATCAGCGCGGCAATTTCGCCTAGCTCAGGTTCTGGTTGTTGCAATACCTGATGCAAACTTTGCAACAGCTCGGGCTTTGCTGGCAGGCAAAACCCATGATTCATATCCTTAAGCACGGCGTTGTCTATTTCGATCATAGCGGTCTCGTTGAGAAAAATACTGAAAACATGATCAGCCAGCTTGGAATCTGGCTGTTTTTCCCAAGTATAGTCGCTGAGTTGAATTGCACATGCTTTGTGATAACGCAAAAAAACGCATAAATAATACCCACGTAATGGATTAAGGAACAATTGAATTGGCATTGTTACGGTTGTTAAGTTAAAGTTGGCTAATTTTCTTTTTAGGGATTAACTATGGAACAAGCGAAAAACGCGAATAACGACACCAGTTTCGTTATGCGATTCCTCAACAACATTGAAAGGGTGGGCAATAAGCTGCCAGATCCTGCCATGATTTTCCTCGGTGCCATGCTGCTTATTTGGCTATTATCCTGGATGCTGTCAGGCGTCAGTTTCGATGCGATCGACCCGCGCACCGGAGAAGCGATTGTTGTTCATAACCTGCTTAGCGGTGATTCACTGGCCGGATTTTTGGCCTCAATGGTTAAAACCTTCACTGGCTTTGCGCCGCTGGGCGTAGTTTTAGTTGCTATGTTGGGTGTCGGTGTAGCTGAACACTCGGGTTACATTAATGCGGGCTTGAAGCTGATGTTGAAGCGTACGCCACAGGCCCTGCTTACTCCTTCTATCATCCTGATTGCGATTGTAAGCCATACGGCGACCGATGCCGGGTATGTACTGGTAATTCCATTAGCGGGTGTAATTTTCTACGCCATGGGCCGTCACCCGTTGGCTGGTATTGCAGCGGCATTTGCCGGGGTAAGTGGTGGCTTTAGTGCGAACTTTATCCCTTCAGGTATTGATCCCTTACTGCAGAGCTTCACACAAAGCGCAGCCCAAATCATCGACCCTGAAATCTCGGTCAACCCGCTGAACAACTGGTTCTTCACGTCGGCGTCGAGCATTTTTATCATTCTGCTTGGCTGGTACATTACTGATAAAATTATTGAACCGCGTCTGGCATCGACCAAAGTCGATGGAGATACTGACGATCTGCCTGAATTTAATGAAGTGACGGGTAAAGAGCGTTCGGCATTTTACGCGGCGTCTGCTGTCATGCTGGCCGGTATTGGTTTACTCATCTATGCTGCCAGTGGTGAAGACTCGGCACTACGCAGTGAAAGTGGTGCATTGACCGATTTTAGTGCGCCGCTGATGCAGTCCATTGTACCGCTGATTTTCTTACTGTTCTGGATCCCAGGTGCCGTATTTGGCTTTATGGTTGGCACCTTTAAGTCATCAAAAGACATGATAGATGCAATGAGTAAGTCGATGAACTCAATGTCTTATTACATCGTCATGGCGTTCTTCTGTGCGTTGTTTATCGCGGCATTTAGCCAGTCTAATCTGGGGGCATTACTGGCCATCGAAGGGGCTGAAGTCTTAAAGGCAATGGCGCTGCCAAGCTCTGTGACAGTGATTGGGATTATCTTCCTGACTGCTTTTGTGAATTTGTTCGTTGGTTCAAGTTCTGCAAAATGGGCACTGTTGGGCCCAATCTTTGTGCCTATGCTGATGCAACTGGGTATTTCACCTGATCTGTCTCAGGCGGCATATCGTGTTGGTGACTCCAGCTCAAACATCATTACGCCATTGATGCCTTACTTCCCGCTGGTGGTGGTTTACTGTCAGAAGTATGTGAAAGACACCGGGATTGGTACGTTGCTGGCACTGATGTTGCCATACTCTATTGCCTTCCTGATTGGCTGGAGCTTATTCTTGCTGGCATACTGGGGCCTGAGCATTCCTCTGGGTCTACAGTCTAGCTATATTTATCCGGCAGGTTAATCTGCTGAACTATGGATGAGGCTGTTATGCCTCATCCAGTTTTCCTCTCAAGCAACTGTTTACGCCTGCTTCCATGCGCTTCCATAGACATCCAGTTAAAACCGTATCTTCTCACAGACATCTTTTACACTCATTCTGGCAAAGTAGCAGGTTATTGATAGCAATAAAGAAAAAAGCCGACTTCTGTCGGCTATGTGGATCAGCTATTGGTTGGGCCAAAAGCACCAAGGGAAATCTTACTGCCTCCGTGCAGTAAATACTCAAGGTAGGTTGAAAATCTAAGTAACCAATAAGAGTACATACCGGTTAAAAGCAGGCGCATCATACCCCTGTTAGATGACTAAATTATGACAAACTGTGCCGGCCATTTAGTTTTCTTTCGTTTCTGAGGTGAGTCTGCTTAAGGTAATGAAAAGTTGAACGCCCTGTGTGTCAATAGAGAAAAGTACTTGAATAGATTAGAATAGTTACAGACTAAGGGCCTGCAGGGTCAAATGACGAGGAAGGTGAGATGTTACGAGTTACGCTTGAGCAGTGGCGTATGTTTCGCGCTGTCGTGGAGTATGGCGGATTTAATCAGGCTGCTAAGGCTATCCATAAGAGTCAGTCGAGCATACATACGTCAGTACAGAAAATAGAAACAGCGTTATCGGTTAAGCTATTTCAGGTGGAAGGGCGCAAAACGCACCTGACGGAAGCGGGCGATATGATGTTGCGCCGCGCCAATTATTTGCTCGACGAAGCCGAGAAAGTCGAAGCGGTTGGGCAGACTCTGGCAAAAGGCGTAGAGAGCCACCTGCGTATTGCCGTCGACGAAATCTTTCCTCAGTCATTGCTCTACAAAGTGCTGGAAACAACTTCTCAGGCCTATCCATTGCTTCGCATTGAACTGGTTGAGTCTATTCTGTCAGGGTCGTTTGAGGCGCTTCAGAATGCCAAGGTTGATATTGCCATCTCGCCTATGGTGCTGGCGGATGGGTTCAGTGAACAGCTATGTCAGGTGGAGTTTGTGGCTGTTGCTCATCCGGAGCATAAGTTACATCAGTTGGAACGTGAGCTGACGCTGGAGGACCTCAAATCGTTCCGGCAAATCGTAGTCAGAGATTCTGCGTTGGGTAAGGGGACAGACAGCGGCTGGTTGGGGGCTGATCAACGTTGGACCGTAAGTCATTTGCGCACTATGGTGGATATGGTGACTCAGGGGTTGGGTTTTGCCTGGTTGCCCAGAAGTGCCATTACAGCGCAGCTGGGCACAGGCGCGTTACGACCGCTGCCATTAACTCACAATCGCACACGTCAAGCTCAGCTCAACCTGATTTTTAAAGATGGAGACACGCTCGGCCCGGCTGCCAGGGCGTTTCTTGGGGAGCTGAGATTTCAGTGTATGGCGCTGGAAGATCAGCAAAGCGATTAAGTGGCTGAGGCCTCGTGTGAGTTCGCCAGCACCTGTTCAACTGCCACAGGACGACTAAACCAGTAGCCCTGAAACTCTTTAACGCCCAGTTCGAGCAGTTTATTCAGCTGCTCCTGGGTTTCAACGCCCTCTGCCAGTGCCGCAATACCGAGGTTATCACACATAGTCAGGATCCCCAGCAACAGCGCCTGCTGTTTTTGATCTGAGGTGATCTGCGTGACCAAAGAGCGGTCCAGTTTAAGTCGCTTAATGGGCGAGGCCAGTACACGTGCAATATTGGAATACCCTATCCCGAAGTCATCAATACTCAGGCTGAATCCCATTCTATCGAGGGCTTCCATGATCTGATTGTGATCATCGGCAAAACTATACTCCGTTAGCTCAAATTCAAACATGCGCGGATTCAGGCCGTAGCTATGCACTATAGCCAGTGTATTGCGGGCAAACTGCTCGCAGGCAATGTCTCGGGAGCTGATATTGATGGCGATAGGCACATGAATATCCGGGTGGCTCTGTAAGGTGTGACACACTTTGTGCAGTATGCGTTGTGTCAAGTGATTGACTAGGCCAAACTCTTCAGCAATGGGCACAAACTCCCCAGGAGATACCCAGCCCAGCAAGGGGCTGTGCCAACGGGCCAGGGCTTCATAGCCAATCACGGAGTGGGTGTTATCGTGCTTGCTTTGTAAGACAATTTGCAACTCGTCATGTTCCAGTGCTTTTTCAAGCAACAGGGCCATTTCGTGACGCGCCAGCGTCTGACGCCGAGTGCCGTGGTCAAAGATGGCCAGGTCATCGCCTGCACCACGTAATTCACAAGCCTGCTGCGCATTTTTCAGCAGTCGTTCCGGGATGTAACCATGTTCAGGGTAGGTGGCAATGCCCACAGCGTAACGAGCGTGGAACTGATGTTGACCCAGTTTGAGCCAGAAATCGAGATTCTGATGCCAGCGTTGTGCTACTTCCAGCACAGGTGCATCGGGCTCGATGATAATAGCGAGTCTTCCGGCACCAATATAGGCAATCTGATCGAGCAAGCTGGGGTCGTGCTCAGCTACCTGATTAATGTGGCCATATAAGTGTTTGTGCAGCTCACCATCAATCAGGTAATCCAGTACATGCTTGTTAAGGTTTTCAGCAATCAGCAGGGCAAATGGCTGACCGCGATCAATGTGCACCTGTAATTGCTCGGTAAGCCAGGTTTTATTCGGTAAGTTGGTCCGCGCATCAAAATATTTGGCTTGCTGGTGGGCGACGTCCAGCGTCAGCAGATCCTGCTGAAGCTGATGCTGATCAGAGACGTCATTAAGGTACCAGGCACATAGCTGCTCGGAGTGATATTCCCGCGACGCCAGCTCTATCATGCGTTCGCCTACATGAAAGGTATTCAGGTCAGCATCAATCAGGTCGTTGTTGTTTAGCAATCGGCTCAGGTCGTCCTGAGTTACGCGGGCGAAATTACAGGGCAGGGGTTGAGTTTGGATCCCCAGTAATCGGCGCGCTTTTTCATTGGCTTCAACGATATTAAATTGCTGATCTACCAGCACAATGGCATGAAATGATTTCTGAAAGAAGCGCTGATAAATTTGTTTCTGAGAAGCCAGTAGGTCGTTATTGCTCGCCATATGCAAGTTCAGTCGGCTGGCGGCCAGACTGGTGCGCCACACGGCCAGCGGCACCGTGCAGTTAAAGAAGAAAAACAATAAAAAATGTATGTAAATGTCTCCGTCTACCAGCATGCGTTCACCTGACGGGATCACCGAGACATTAACCTGCTGTACTATCATCAGAAACGGGAGGATATTCAACGCTGCGTAAAAAATCGCGGTTCGCTTACCCAGCAGCAGTAAAGCCAGAATAGGCGTGATGTAAACAAAAATAGAGCCAAGCTGAGCAAGGGATAACAAGGGGATAAACAGTTTAATGGCCACACCGGCGGCCACAATGGCAATCATCAGCAGATGAGCACACAGCTGGTAGGCACTGCGACTCAGCGTAAGCAACACGCCTATGGTGAGTGTAAAGCCGGATGTGAGCGCCAGCACATAGTTAAGTTCAAATGCCAATGCAGCAGGCAAGCTGTTGATAAAGATCCCCAGGCACAATAAAAGTCCGGTCACCAAAATAATGCGCAGTGCACTGACACGCCAGTTAGGCACCTCGCTTGGCGATTGGGTTTCTTCCTCAAGTAAGAAAAAGCGGCTTAAAGAACTCAAAACGTTACAGTTATTATTATTGTTTTTACCGATACTAAGGCCATAAGGGTCTCAATTCAATGGGTAGAGACAGTAAAAGCTGCGCTAAATCAGCTTGATTGCATTTTTTTTCAACATACTGGAGGAGAAATAGTCAAACAAAGGGCCGAAATTTAAGGGGGACTAAAAAACATGCCTTAAAAGAGGGCTTTTTGCAGCGCACGCCTTGGAGTAGCTTGAAACACAGAACAGGTCCTTGCCGTGTTTCCCGTCTGGTCTGGAGCTGCCTTCTTGTTTCCGGGAGTAACTGACAAACAATTAGCCCTTCAGTATAAAGGTTTCACCCTGCATCACAGACACGAGTGCCAGCTAAAACCATGCAGCATTGTTCTGTAGCCGTTAGTGGCAAGCTTTGCTATTTGCATATTATCCTTGCCTGCTAGCTGAAGCCTGTTAAGGACAACCTAGCAGTAGCTCCATTCAGGGTGGACGGCTATATACATACTCATCCCGTAGTGGCATAGTGATTTTGGCGACCTAATTAAGCGTGTTATGTTACTGTTTTAATAGAGGGAAAATTTTGCTATACGTCATCTTTCTAGTACCTCTCTTTGTCGTATTTTACAATTTGAGGGTGTTCATTTTAAAGCTGCTAAACAAAACGACAGAGTCATTTATATTTTTAGTTGTGCCCATCTTAGTCGCTTCAATTTATCTTGTGAGTTCACGTCAGGAAAGCTTTTGGTATAGGTCAATGGTTTTATTTTGCTAATACAGGAAGTTCTTTCTGTTCTTTTTACGGGCCACCAGTAAAGCGTGTCTGTTCTGAAAGGGCCTGTACAAAGCTCTCTATCTGTTGGCTCACCTTCTTTAAAATACTGATAAGCCCCTTGGTGCGTTAATCCAGCCCATTTGTTCTATCTCGTTACTTTACCTGTTTTCGCTCCACTTTTGGTGTGTTATAACGTAACTTAATTGTTAGGCTAAATTATTCAAGGAAGCATAAATATGAAGGTGGTCTATCTTTTTTTAGTCCTTATGTTTTGTACGTTCAACAGTCGTGTGTTAGTTGCAAAGGAAGCTGCTAGTCCGCTCACTGTGCCTTTGTCGGACGGCACTTTGCTCAGGGCGACTGTATTTCTGCCTGAGACAGATGAGGAAAAACCGGTTATTTTACAGATCACGCCCTATGGTCGAGATGAAGCGACCGAGCGTGGTGAGTTTTTCCGAAATCATGGCTATGTGTTTATCGCCGTTGATAGCCGAGGAACGGGTGACTCCCAGGGTGAGTTTGTCCCTTTTGCAGATGATGGTAAGGATGCTTATGACATCGTGGAGTGGGCCGCGAAACAGTCATTTAGTGACGGTCAGGTTGCCACTCTGGGTGGCTCGTATCGTGGCTTTGTTCAGTGGTCGATGCAAAAGTTCTCACCGCCATCCCTAAAATCTATGATAGCCATTGCCTCTGTTTATCCCGGTAAGGATTTCCCCCTCAGAAACAACATTTTTGTGAATTACACTATGTCCTGGTTAAACATGGTATCAAAAGCAGGTAAGGGCGCTTCGTACGGAGGGGGTCCTTGGAATGAGCTTTACTTAGAGCAGAAAAATAACGGACTCGCATTTTCTGAATTAGATAAATTAGCTGGCAATCAAACCACTGAGTATCAAACCTGGTTGCAGCATCCAAAGTATGATGATTATTGGCAGGGCTTTGTACCAAACGCCGATAATTACCGGGCGATCAATGTACCTATCCTGTCTGTGACCGGGCATTATGATGGAGATCAGCATGGCACTTTGCTTTACTATCAAAACCATCAAAAATGGGGTCGCCCAGAGGTGTTTGATCAGCATTATTTGATCATGGGCCCATGGGATCACGGTGGCACTCGTTACCCAAAACAGGTTCTGGGGCAGTTGCAATTGGGAGAGCACAGCGTGCTGGATATGAAGCAAGTGTATTTGGATTGGTTTAACTGGACTCTGAAAGGCAAAGGTAAACCACGCTATCTCAAAGGAAAGATCAGTAAATATATCCAGAAAGCGGGTATTTGGCATGCCAGCAAGCAGTTGGCACAGGGCCGCTGGCATACACTGTACTTAGCACGTACTAAGCGGCCAGAGTTATCTGCATCCCCTTCTGTTCTGGTTGATGCTGATCGCCGTCACTCCCGCTATGTTTATGATCCTATGCGTAAGGTCAGTGCGCCATCGGCGTTTGATCTCAGTGGAGAAGCGCCTCTTTGGCATGCTGATGATGAAAAGCTTGTCTTTGATAGTGCAGAGCTTTCCGAAGATCTTGTACTATCGGGTCGGATCCAGGCGAGATTGTGGCTGAGTATCAATGTCCCTGATACGGATTTTCATGCGAGCGCATTTGAAGTGTGCCCTGAGAATAAGCCGTTGCTATTAGCTTTTGCAATTAAAAGAGCAAGGTATCGTAACGGCCTTCAAAAACCAGAAATGGTGACGCCTGGTCAACCGTTTAGCCTGAATATGGACGATTTCAATTATGTTTCACGTGTGTTATCCAAGGGCTGCAAATTACGCTTTGTTGTCTCATCGAGCAGTTGGTATCATCAGAAGCATTATAACGGGGAAGGTGCGGTTGCCCATCAAACCGCTAAAGATGCCAAGGTCGCAAAAGTCACGCTATGGCATGATAACACCTACACAAGCCAACTACGATTGCCGGTGCTTGAAACGGTACCAGAGAGTTATAATGGGGCTTTTCCTCTGACACCTAAAGTAGAGAAAGAACAATAAAGGCAAGGCTTCTGGTGAGATAATGTCTGTATTTGTTCTTTTTGCTAATTATATAAGCAATGATTTGTAGGGAAAACACCATGCAATTTGAAAGCTGGATAACTTTTTGCTCAATCGCGTTACTGGCAACTGCCACACCCGGACCTGCGGCTTTGTTGGTGTCTATGCACAGTTTGAGTTTTGGTTTTAAAAAGTCGATGTTGACCGTACTGGGTAATATCACCGGGCTTTTCATTATGTCCGGGTTAGCTGTACTTGGTCTTAGCACGGTGATCCTGCATTCTGCACTTGCCTTTACCATGGTTAAAGCCCTGGGTGCATTATATCTGATCTATTTGGGTGTGAAATTGTGGCGACATGGGCTGAGTAAACTAGACGTCAACGAATCCAGCTGTGCTAAAAGTAACGCACTCAGCTTATACGGTCAGGGTGTGCTGGTCGCGTTAACTAATCCCAAAGCAATCGTTTTTACAACTGCGCTCTTTCCGCAGTTTATTGTTGTCTCAGAGCCTTTGTTTGCTCAGTTCTCTGTCCTGGTTTTGAGTTTTATGTCTTTGTCGGTGTTGTGTTTGTCCAGTTACGCTTTTGCAGCCCAGCGCGCAAAATCTAAAGCACGCAATCTGGTGTCGGGTAAATGGCTGGGTAAACTATTTGGTTCCACGTTTATTGGTGCAGGCTGTTTTCTTGCAACAACGTCCAGGTAACCAGGCTGCGATTAACCGGCCAATTTTTTATATCAGGCATGGGATATGCGAATGAATAAACAGTTTATTCCGGAGTCATTTGAACCGCCAGTTAATCTGGATACGGAGCACTTTCATTTCAGGGTATTGGACATCAATGTTGCCGAACCTGATTACGAAGCGGTAATGTCAAGCCTGCAAAACTTGCAGGGGATCTTCGGCCCGGATTTTGACTGGCCGAAAGCAGATATGACTCTGGATGGGAGCAGAGCAAGCCTGAAAGTGCATCAGCGCGAATTTGCCGCCCGTGAGGCATTTGCCTACTCCGTTTTTGATTGTTCACAAAAGCGCTGTCTGGGGTCGGTATATATTGATCCAAGCCGTTCACCTGAATATGACTGTGAAGTGTATTTATGGGTGCGATCAGACAGTCAGGCATTGGATCCCGTGCTATACAAAACGGTTCAGAACTGGCTCGGCGAACAATGGCCATTTAACAAGGTTGCTTTTGTAGGAAGAGCGATTTCCTGGCAAGCCTGGGGGGAAATCTCACCCACACAGAGTGCAGCGAAACTTAGAGAAGGTTAAAGTCTATGAAATGGTTTGTATTGAGCCTGCTTTTGTTCTCATCCGGGCTATTTGCTTGTAACCCGAATGCAACGACGTTTTCCAACGAACTCCGGGAGGAAAGGCAGTTGGAAGAGACTTTTGCATTGCAGATAGCACAAGAGGCCGATTTTATCGGGATTGGTCGCGCAGTAAAAGTACGTTCTGTTGATGAAGAAGTCTGGGGCTACCAGCAAAGGGTCTTTTTTACTGTGTATAGCGTGCTCAAGGGGGCTGCAAGCGCTGAGGTTTCCGCGCTGATGTTAAAAACTGAATCGCTTTCAGATGCAGAGCGAATTGACGATCTCTATGTTTGTGTCAAGGCTCAGAAGCCAAGTGTAGACGACGCGTATGCTGTTGAGACTTATAAATACTTGTTTTACATCAAGGATGGCATTTTGTTACGGACGAATACCTATCCGGAAGCGCCATTGCCTATGAGTCCGGCAGAGGAGGTGGCGTTTTTGCGGCTTAAACAGCAAATCCAGAGTCATTAATCACATTAACTCAAAGCGGTTAAAAAAGGGATGCCAGACCAGCATCCCAATTCATTCACCAGTTGACGCTGGGATCATTCCTGGTCGTGAAACATCTCTTCAAGCTTAAGTCCTGAGAGCTTCTTCAAAGAGTTCAGTAAGTAATAGAGCGCGATAAAGAAGACAATCATTGTTGGTACCATAATCACCGGGTAGCTCAGCGCAGTCATTCTGCCCAGTTCACTATTATAGGCCTCTGTGCCTGCCGGGCTGACGACAATCATTTTTGCCAGAATATAGTTTAGCGCTGAAGATAAGAAAAATGCACTGGCAAGGATCTTGGAGGCAACCTGTTGCACTTTGATTAACTTATCGCTGTTGCCTTTTTCTGCTAATGCCTTTTCTATTCCTTCAATGTCCATGACAGTGTCATTGAACATCAGCGTTTTTAGCAAGGGATACTTAGTATACTGGCTGACAATAATGCCAATCCCGATAAGCCCCGGGATTAAAGCTTCTTTGATGGCGATGTATTTTGCATCCAGCTCCAGCAGACTAATCCCTCCGGTGAGCAAGACGGAGACAATACCCAGACCAGAGATAAAGCTGAACTTTCCTGTGTTTTTACGTTCCCACAGACCAAACCCTAGTGGAAAGGCCAGCGCGACTGCAACCCCGAGTGCCGGACCCAAGTATTGCTCTCCCGAAAACTTAGTCAGGATAACCACCGGAATAATAATGTTAAAAATCATTTGGCTAAAAAAGCCGCTTTGTTTCTTATTGGACGACGACACTTTGTCCCCTGTAGTTCTAAACAACGAATGGCCTGAGTGTACGGCAAACTGGGGTTAAAGGGCAACTTTAGGCCTAAAGTGAATATGAGACAAAAAAAGAAGCTGCACCGGGCAGCTTCTTTTTTTGATGAGGTCGTAACTTGGTGTTAGTTACAGAAGTTCTTCATCCAGGTAAGGTCATTCACGCGATGCGGAACGTGGAAGAGCTTAGTTGATTGTGCAGTTTGCGGATCAATCTCATAGATTGCCGCCTCAGCATTACGCTCACGGCCCGACACATACAGTGTCCCTTCTGGTGAGATGGCCAAACCGGATGCCCAGTTAATGCCATGCTTGCCAATCAGGGTTAGCTCCAGATTTGCGTCTGCGGTGTACAGCGCAGTGCCGGTGAGCACGTAAAGCGTGTTGCCATCCGCTGAGTAGGCAATATCGCCGTTTTTAAAGTCTTCGTTCGAGGCTTTCATTTTACCCAGCACGCGCTTTTCACCCGTGGTTACATCGTAGTCGTAAGCATATGTGCGACTGGTGGCCTTCAGAACGTCACCCGAGATGTCATAGGCAAGACGAATAACTTTATAGCCATCAGTCACTGATTCCAGGGTTTGCGTTTGTGCAGACAGATCATAGCTGTAAATGTGTGAGCTACGGGTCTTAGCGCTTTGCTGGTCGATGAAGTAAAGTTTACCGTCATGTGCAGCGATATTTG
The DNA here is from genome assembly GCF_001482385.1 of Pseudoalteromonas rubra. Taxonomy (NCBI): domain Bacteria; kingdom Pseudomonadati; phylum Pseudomonadota; class Gammaproteobacteria; order Alteromonadales; family Pseudoalteromonadaceae; genus Pseudoalteromonas; species Pseudoalteromonas rubra. Next base: position 1,185,325 of record NZ_CP013611.1, on the reverse strand, counting down.
ATGCTGTGTTATTCAGGTTAATTACTTTGTTCGACTGGCCTGTTCCCAGGTCTATTTGGTGTACGTAGCCTTGCTCGGCATCGCCGTAATAGTTAATGGCATACAAACCACCGTTACATACAGCGCTGTCATCAGGCAGCTGACCTGTAAAGCTTCCGCCACGTAACTCCATAGAGCCATTAAAGCTATTTGCGATAACTGGCATGGTTGCCGTACCGTGTGGTGCTGTGATATCGGCTTTGGGTGCTAAAATCACGCCTTCGGTTTGCAAGCCGGCCAGGTTTAGTGCTGTGGCATCTGGGAAGTTAAAAATGGTGCGTTGTCTGTGGTTGCTCAGCGTTGCATAGCTTTTGTTATTTAGCGGTGCAAAATTAGCGTCGGCACCTGAAATATTGAACACAATCGTGGCGTTGTCTGGAATACCCGAGACATCAAATGTATGACTTGACTGAACGTCCTGACCGGAAAGATTAAATACCTGCAGCTCACTGGTATTATCGCCTGTCAGGTAAAGGCCACCCCATTGCTTGAGTGTTTCACCTGTTTGTGACAATTCAGCCAGGCTGGCAGACAGGGCTAACATATCCGACTGAGCATCGGCAAAGTCGACAGGCAGAGTCGTAGCGTTGGCAATGACCTCGGCACCGGCTTCAAGACCTAAACGCACGGCTTCGCTCACCTTGTCTGTTTGGCCACCAGCAATGATATGTCCAACATACTGCCTGCCATTGATATACTGAATGTCTCCACCAGCAACCAGATAATGCGCATTCAGTGCACTGTTATGGCCATACCCGATAGAATAGCCATTGAGGCTGACATCATCGCCTGCAAACACGGCACCCAGTGCATTTCCCGATGTTGAATAAAAGTCATCAAATACCAGTGCGGCATAGCCTTTATCCAGGTCATGCTCAGATGACGCGCTTACCGAAAATGCACAAGCAACCAGTGCGCCTGCGAACAGCTTTTTCTTCATTAAGTTCTCCACGAGTTAGGCCTGCACTTAGGTTTTTGCGCAGCTGCCTTGTCAAAAATTCGCCTATTCTAGTTCTTTTATACTAATTTGTCTCTACTTTTCTTTCATTTTACGCTTGCAGTGTGTCAACTATAGGACCTAATGTGTCTTTTTATTGTCACTGGCATGTTTGCTCGAGTGTGATAAAAAGCAGCTAAAATCGTCGACATCGCCCTGGCATAAACCAGCATCAGACGATAAATATTTGATGCGCTTTAGTTAATAAACGCATCCTGTTGCACGTCATAAAAATAATAAAAAAGGATCCAGTATGGAGATCAGAAAACTCAATGCCCTGAGAGGCATTGCGGCAATCATCGTGTTTGTAACGCATTTCAGCGACATCACACACTGGCTGGATGGGGCGCTGGGAGGTGGAGCCGGTGCGTATGGTGTGATGTTATTTTTTCTGCTGAGCGGTTTTTTGATGTCGCACTTATATCTGGACAAAGACTTTACTCTAAGGGGTGTAAAGCAATACTTTGTAGCGCGTTTTGCGCGTGTTGTGCCACTTTATCTGCTGGTGGTCTTTGCATCGTTCGTGCTGACTCAGGAAGGCAGCGATCTCCTCTATCATATCCCTGACCACCAAGCGCTGTTGGCGCATGGGTTGTTTTTATATGGCGACAGCGTGCTTTGGTCTATCCCGCCCGAAGTGCAGTTCTACGCTTTATTTGTGTTGTTATGGTCATTCGCTGCGACAAGGCGAGGCTACATCTACCTCTTTATAGTCGGGGGACTGCTGCTTCTGTTTTTTACTAATTTCCCCCGTATTTACGGTGACATATACGGTGTGCCTTACAATCAGTTCACTGTGTTGCGCAGTCTGCCTTATTTCTTTATCGGAGTGATATTCGGGTTACATTATAAAACCCTGGTTATTCCCTCATATCTGAAAAAGCACGGATTTATTTTGGCTTTATGCCTTATTCCACTGATGTACCCTGAGCTGTCTCCGGTGACATCGGATGCAAAAAATCGCATGTGGCTGACTTACGAGGTGTTGCTGGTAATGAGCTCCGTGTTCTTCTGTGTGGTTTTTCTGGTGCCAGACAATAATGTCTTGCTGGCCAATAAGGTTGGTGATTTCTTCGGTAAAATCTCTTATTCACTGTATTTATTACACATGCCAGTGATCACTGTCATACATCAGTTTGACTGGGTTGTTGAGATTAAACTTATCGCTTCGTTTGCATTGAGCACAGCGATTGCGTTTGTGTCATTTGTTTGTATTGAAAAGCCCATTGCCGGGTTTTTAAGACGTTCAGCTCGCTAGGCTAGTTCGAAGCTATCCGGTTCGTGGCAAGTTAAAACAGGGTATTCGTAATCTATTGTTCTCAAAAGAGTCGTAAAATATTGCGACGCAGAGTTATATCAAATCACTCAAAAACCAACAGGTGTAGTGCGCGACATTTTGAAGTTAATTTTTTTATTTTATAAGCAACCCATTTAACTAAATTACTTATATTAAACATTTGCAACTCTTGGTGTTGGCTTGATTGGTTGTGTTAACAAAGGGCCCTTTTAAATAACATTATTTATATTTGACCTGTACGGTAATTTAATTAAGATCGCTCCTTTTTTGTTCGAATATCGGTTGCTGAGAGCGAGGCATAGTTTAGTGGAAAATAATATCGTTGGTGTAGTGAGAAGGTCCTTGGTGATCTTGCTGCTTGGTTTGGGACTAAGTGCATGTGGGGGAGGCGGTGGTGATACATCGACTGGATCCCAGACAAACACTCAAACAGGCAATGGTGGGTCTACTGTATCTGTGGATAACAGAGTACCGACTGTGTCAATCACTGGAGCGCAAAGCGTCAACGAAAATGAGACGTTGACCCTAACAGCCGACGCTGATGATCCCGATGGCCGTATTCATACCTACGCGTGGTCATATCAGGCCGACTCTGAATTGCAGCTAGCCGGTGCGGACAGCCCGACGCTTGAGATGACAAGCAAAGGTGTCGATGAAGATACCCTGGTCACAGTATCTTTGACCGTTACTGACGACAAGGGCGCGCAGGCAACCGCGACCTATCCGGTCACTATCAAAAATGTGTTAGAGCCCTTCTCGATTGAAGTGACCGGTGAAAGCGCATATACAGAGCAAACCGATTTTGTACTTACCCTGGTGCCCTCTGTTGACATTAGCCATATCGCGCAGATTACTTGGACGCATGATGCTGCGGTTGATTTGCTGCTCAGTAGTGCAGATGAGCCCAAGCTCACTGTTAGCGCCCCGGATCTCACGGATAATCTGGGGGTGAATTTCACAGTCAATGTTGAGCACATCGATGGGCGAGTACAATCTGAATCGCATTGGGTACAGATCCAGGCATTACCGAATGTCTCTCCTATGGTTTCTGTCTCTGCGGACGATGAAGTGATAGAGGGAGTCACTTTTACGCTGGCAGCTGATGCCTCTGATAGTGATGGTCAGGTAATGCGCTACTCCTGGTCATATAGCTCTGAGATGCAACTGGGTGTGTCAGATGTGACAGAGCAAATCTTGCAGGTAACTGCGCCCGATATAATGTCAGACAAGACCGCTCAATTTACCGTGACAGTAGAAGACAACCAGGGGGCAACCACGACGGCATCGCATTCCGTTGTGGTTCGTGCACTGCCCAATATTGCGCCAACGGCAGTCATTCAGGGCGAGTCAACTCTGCTTGAAGGGCAACAGCTAATACTCACAGCGCAGGCCAGTGATAGTGATGGCGAAATTGAGCAGTATAGCTGGAGTCATACAGCATCTGTTGATCTGGTATTAGACACCACAGTTGAGGGGCAGCTTACCCTTTCCACCCCAGATATTATGGCCGACAGTACTGCCACTGTGTACTTTGAAGTCACAGATAATCAAGGTGCGGTTACCAGAGTTGCACATAACATTGAGATAGAAGCGCTGCCAAATGTTGCACCGCAAGTGAACATAGCAGGCCCCGCACAGGCGAGCGAACGCTCGGCTTTTTCACTGATTGGCGATACGAATGACTCCGACGGCGAAGTGGTGGCTTATCAGTGGCATCATGATTCGAGTCTGTCGCTGATACTGGACGGTAGCGAGCGTGCCAGCCTGTCAGTGACCAGCCCGGATATCCAGCAAGCACAAGCGGTGACATTTACCTTGACTGTGACGGATAATCAGCAAGCGCAATCCAGCTATACTCACTTGGTAACCATAGAGCCCAAGATGGTCGAGCTGACAGTATCGGGTAAGGTCACGGATGCCCCGATCCCATTTGCCGATGTCGTCCTGGAAGTAGCGCAGAGAAGCTTTACCGCGCAGGCAGATGAACAGGGCGATTATCAACTGACCTTCAGCGTTGATGAAAGTGAAGTGAATGCCCTGGGTATTTTGCGCGCGACGGATGCTCAAACGCAAGGGCGTGTTGAACTGGTATCGCAACTGGGGGCCGTGTCGGAGCTTCAAGAAGCAGCAGGAGAAGATAGCACAGTCAGTAGTAGTGAGTTATTTGACGTGAACGTCACCAACGTGACCACAGCAGAATATGCCTTACTTCAGCGCAGGCACCCAGTCGGTTTCAATAATGCGAGCGCGCTGAAAGAAGCGCGTAAACACATTGCCACGGGCGAGAAACTGTCGATTGCATCGATATTAAAAGCGGTGATTGACCATGGGGTTGCACTACCAGAAGGAGCAACTTCGACACTGGCGCTTGCACAAAATGCCGAATTACTCGCTCAGCTGACTGACTCCCTGGACACAGAGCAGCCTGCGTTACTGGCGCAAATTGAAGAGGAAATTAAACAGGATGATACTTTAGTTGATGTCTCTCGTTTTTCTCCTTTGGGTACATATTACTTACTTGAAACCTCAGTGGTTGATGGTTTCGGCGCCAGCATAGAGTTTAAAGAAGATCAGACCGGTTCTCTGGCAGGCAGATCTCTGTCTCACTTCACATGGGAAATTCAGGGGCAGCAAATCCTAATCAACCTTGAGAGTGAACTTGATGTCAATACCAGTCAATTTAGCACCCGCGGGGGCTTTAAGACGACCCAGCTTACCCTGACTATTTTCGACAGTGCGGAGCATGCTCAGGCCGTCACCATTGATTTTGTGCCAACCCAGAACCTGCCTCAGGCACCTGATGGTATAGTTTCTGTCAATGCCCAGTTGTTTGATAGCCGCCAGACCACTCAGCTAGCAGACGATGCCTTTATCGGTAAATGGTCGCTGCTTTTCAGTGATGATCAGAGTGAGCCAAGGCGTATTCGTTTGGATATGAATGCCGGTAATCAAAGTGAGGTGTTCGCCGATGAACCCATGCTTTCCGATGATGAAGTCTTTTCAGTTTTAGGTACTTGGTATTACACCAGGCCCTGGGAAGAGGTCAGGATCGATGCCCTCTTTTTCAATTTTGGGTTTGTGCCGGTCAGAGAGACTGAATTCGGTTATCAGGGCCTGATGTTGCAAGGGTTCGATGAGCACCGGCGGGTAGTTCAGGCAAATCTAATTAAGCATCAGGACATTAGCTTCGACGATATTGATTACCAGAAAATGTGGCGCCAGATAGGTAACAAGGGAGCTCAAAGCAAATTTAAGGTTGATAGCAATGACAGCTACCATTACCGCTGGCACAGAGGTATTGAAGGGGTTAAAGCAGATGGCTCTTTTCACCAGTATCACTATGAGTTTGCAGGCCAGGCCGTGGGGCATTGTGACACCAGTCAACCAGAATGTGATATTAGCAAAGTATTCCGCCACAAACTGCTTGCAGTTCAAGGTGATCACATTGCCGTAGAGTTTGCCAAAGATGTATATAACAGAAGTGATTTCGGTATATCTTATGATATCTCTAGAAGTATACATTTTTATCGCCTGTCTGACAGGGATTGGAAGCTGGGCCAGTTTGACAAGTCGCTCTACAAGAATGAGCGCTTTGGGCGAGTACTGGATCATGGTGTGGGTCTTTATCATGTAACCGATAATGGTGTATCGCATATTGAACGAGACTCTCATTGCCCGACTAACCCGTCACCCGCTCACTTGTGTTCCGACACTTTGATTATCGATGGCGTTGAGTATAAAGCACGACTGGATAGCACGCGCATAGAGCTTGAACACCTTGTTACCGGAGAACGCTCGCAATTATTGATCCAGGACGAATCTGAGTCTGATTTGGTATTGTGTCATGTTGCCGAAGGAGATGTGTGCAGTGTCGATAACACCTTCCGTTTTAGCTATACGAAACCTGAACTGAACATCAGCTTCACTGTCTCAGGCCTGGGGGAGCTATTGCCAACTACCGCTGAGTATTATTATGGTGAAGCATTCTTAGTTACTGTAAACGCGCAAGAAGGTTCACATCTTGCAAGTATTGAGGGGTGTAATGGCCGTCTTATTGAACGTCAGGGACAAGCCTACTATCAGGTGAATAACCCGGTTGCAGATTGTGAGGTCAACGCCAGCTTTATTGAGGATTTTGTGCCGACAGAGTCAACCTTACTGATCGATACAAACGCGGAGGCTATACCAACCGGCTGGTACTATGAAATGACGGGTGATAGTCGTGGAGTTTTTTATGGTACAGACGCTAGTGCTAATTTCTCAGTAACACAGAGTGAAGGTATTTCTGTTTTTACCTTTGATGATCAAAAGAGAGTAGCAGTACAGCTTAATCATCGTAAGTTAAAGTGGGTAAATGGGTTCACACTCTCCCATCAGGGGCAAGACGTGGATATTCGCTGGAGTGCGTCTGACTGGCAATGGGGGCCGGTCAGTATGACGGAAGTGCGCTCGGTACACCCTAGTCACTATCTGGCGTCGCTTGACATAGACAGAGATAATTTGATCGGTGAATGGTCAGTCACTTCTATTGAGCACGGAAAAACAGTTCGGCTAACTCTCAATGATGACCATACCGGAGTGTTATCGAGAATTGAGCCGGGAGTGGGTGTACCGTCACAGCTTACCTGGGAGTTGACCGCGCAGGGTGAAATCCGCTTGTATGGCGAACAGTCTGGTGATTCAGCCACAGTGAAGCTATATGAACAAAGGGAAGGGGGCTATGCCTTTGCTGTTGAGCAGGTTGAATTAGGTGGCATGTCAAATGGTGCTAAGCCAACCTGGTTGAGTTACGGGGCAGGTTTGCTGGTTCCACTTAAAGGCATGACTATGGATAACTTGGCTGGGAGCTGGCGTTTCAATCTCAATGATTCATATTATGGTTTTGAATTGTATCAGGGCGGTGAGGTTCGCTCGGGTCGCTTTAGCGGCGCCGCGACAGCCAAGTTGGACAATCATCAACTCACAGTGACCGCTTTTTATAATGATATTTTAGGAAGGCATGATGCGTTATGTAGCGCTGACAGAGCAGAGTGTCAAGAGCAACTAGTTGGTTCGTATACCGTTTTATCCTTTATCTCAGGTCGCCTTTATGTGTATGAGCATAACGAATCGGGATCAACCGGGACTCTGGTAAAAGTGGATATTGACCCGGATGGCAAGCTCAATGAAATTGACTACTCCATGAGGTCAAACAACCAGTATTATCAGAAAACAGGGTCCTCACTTCGAAAGTGGTCTTTCTATCACCAAAGTGGTTATTCACATGGTACTTTGTTGATCGATGATAAATTCCCACAGACCAAATATCTCGTCGACGAGCAAAATGATATTATTGAGTTATTGGATCTGAGTGGTGAGTTAGTTGAGCAGTATAAATTGATCGATAATGACATTGACTCTATTACCTTGTGTCGATTAACGGATGGTCAATGCGATTCAGATGAGCACGTTATCTTGTACTACCAGCCTGCTATGGTTGAAGTGGCTATTACAGCACCACAAAGTGTATACTTGTCAAGTAACCTCACTTTACCTTATATCCAATATGGTGATTATTTGGAGGCCTTTGTTTTTCTTGGTCGGGACAGTAGTTTGTTTGTGTCGTCTTTCGAAGGCTGTGGTATCGAAAAGCCCTTGTATTTTTCTGACAACAGTTTAACTTTCAGAGTCGATTCGGTTACCGAGTCCTGCGATTTCAGGATAACCGTGGACCAAGAGCCGGAGTCGCATGCTGACAGGTTAGGTATCACAGATGACTACCTGCGTGATTGTATTGATGCTCAATCAGGCAACTATATTGAATATGGTTCCGGCTTGTCTTGTTACAAACAAGAAAAACAGCCAACAGATTTAGCTGGTTTAGAGAAGCTTCTGTTTCTGGAAAAGTTGTATCTAGAAGAGACGGTATTGAGTTCGAATGCGCTGCAAACAATTGAACAACTGACAAATTTAAAAGAGCTGACTGTCCGAGATGGCGAAAAGGACGATGGCGTGTTTGAAATGGATCTAGCTAACCTACCGTCTCTTAGAGCAATTGACCTGAGTCACGGGAGCTTTGGTGCGGTTTCGTTGCACAATGCACACTCACTTACAGAGCTAAATGTCTCTGAGTCCGACGTTAGCGAGTTTGATATAGCAGAAGCTACGGGTTTACAAACTCTCTTTGCATCGGGAATAAACGCGACCAGTTTGGATATCAGTCATAATACGCAGTTAACTGTATTGAACATATCTTATTCTCAAGTACTCGAAGTGGTTGGTGTGACGCACGCGCACATGCTTGAATCCCTGTCAGCTATGAATTCCCAGTTAAACTACCTGGACTTAAGTCAATTCACACACCTTGAAAAATTGGATATTCGAAGGACGCAGGTTGCATCACTGGATATCACTTTTGCACAAAAACTGGCTGAGCTGAAAGCGTCAGATACGCCACTGAGTGTTCTGACACTCAATGGAGAGTCTAATATAACAAGTTTGGAAATTGATAATGTCCCTCTATCGCAGCTAAATACAGCGTTTATGAAAAAATTACGCTCACTGGATGCGACGCGCTCGATGCTCTCGAGTCTCGACTTATCACTCAATTCTGAGTTGTCGACAATCCGGCTAGCAGACGCTCAATTAACGAGCGTTATCATGCCTGAAGAGGGGGTCAATATTCCAACCGTTAATTTGATGAACAATCCCCTGACGGAGTTTATTGCCAATCAGCTTGATGCCGATAGCTTAGTCCTGCGTGGTACCAAATTAACCGCGCTCGATTTGACGGCAGTGAAGCATCTTGACAGGCTAAATATAGCTGAGACTAATATTGCGCAGGTAACCGTGCCTGCTAGCCTGAGTGGCTTGCATGCATCCCGTGTCCCAATGACAGAATTCACTATTCCTGACAATTCACAGTTAGTTTATGTGACTTTCCAACACAATACGCTCAATGCGATTCATGGATTGGATGCTTTCATCGAAAGTGGGCGGCCATTAGCTCTTTATCTTTACGACACTGAGATGGATGAAGACTTGCTGACACGGCTTGAATCGATAGAATCGATCTCAATTCTAGGCCGGTAAAACCTAGATTGAGCGAAACTGGTCTGTGTTACCAGTTTCGCTCAGCACCGTCTGTTCGTTAATTCTGTCGGACTTGTTACCAGCAAAATAAGACGACTGGTGCACCCATAAGTCATTCCCCCCACTCTTGGTCGTTAATCGAATTCCCTCTCACAATGTGTGACCTGTTACCCCGGATTCGGGTCATGGTTTTTGGTAGCCAGGGACTGTCACTGGCAAACAAGGTAGGTGATTGCTTCGGTAAAATCTCTTATTCACTGTATTTGTTGCACATGCCGGTGATAGCCTTTGTGCATCAGTTCGACTGGGCTGTGGAGATAAAACTGCTAACGTCGTTTTTGCTCAGTGTTGCCGTTGCGTTTGTGTTTTTTGTTTGTATAGAAAAACCACTTGCCAGATATATCAGGGGCGCGCGTTACGCTTCCAGGACCAACCTGACGACTGTGCCGGGTTAAACTCCGGGGCTCTTCCTGGCAATCGAGCAACGTACTGGCATGCAGGTACTCAGGAGATGCACAAGCACCGGTAGGCGCTTGTGCACTCTGTTTAGAGCAACGATGAACTGATTATGATGGAAAGTAAAACGGGGTCATAAACAGTGACACTTGCTTGCGTAGTATCCGATCTTTCGTTATTACTCACCGTGAGCTTCATCTGGTAGCTGCCAATATTCTCATAGGTATGCTGTGCGGAAGATTGACTGGTTTCTTCATCAACGACTCCATTGCCATCAAAATCCCAGCCGTAACTGAGTGTGTGCCCATTGGGGTCTGACGACGCTTTCGCAGTAAATGTGGTTTGTGTGCCTACCATCACAGAATAGGAAGGTTGATCCAGCGCAGCGATGGGTTTTCCTTCTAAAGCCAAAGCGGCAGCATGTACATCAATTCTGGGACGCGTTATGCCGTTTCGTGGATCGGTTACATTGACGCCCGTTGACTCTAGCACCTGCTCAATACGATCTACACTGGCATCTGGGTTGATTTGTTTGAGTACAGCAATCGCACCGGCAACATGCGGCGCAGACATAGACGTACCAGACATTGTCTCAAAGGTTGGGCCGGGTATCGATGATTCAATTCGACGTCCAGGTGCAAGCACGTCGACTTGTTCGGACATGTTCGTCCCCCAGTCAATTACGCCATTTGCGTCCCTCACAATGAGCAGGTCGTCCTCTGTGCGCAGTGTACCGCCTACGGTAATCGCATCACTAACGCACCCTGGTTGCCCAACTGAGCCATTAAAGTAGTCATTGCCTGCGGATATAACGGTTGCAATACCCATTTCTCTTAGTTCTTCTATTGGTGCCGCAAGTAAGCGATCATCACAAGCCCCAGCGAACTCTCCGCCACCCAGGCTGAGATTAAGTGTGGCGACATTCTCTAATGCACCACGTTCAACCTCTTCGATGACCCAGTTAAATGCTGCTAACAGATCCGTGTCATATGTGCGCAGGCATGGGGTGCTTTCTTCACAGATTGCTGTGTGGTTAACGCGGGTAAAGACCTGTACGCCAACAATATTAGCCTCTGGCGCAATGCCACTGAAGCCGGTAAGGGCACCTGCTGCTATTCCGGCAACATGTGTTCCATGGTGACATTCATTGAGGTCCTCATTTTCACATATGCTTGCAGAGCCTGGCCCTATCCCTGTCGTTGCACCATTCGCACACAAACTGGTATCGTGGTTAGTAGCGTTTGATGAGAAACATGCTTCCTGAATAACCCGGCCACCTAAAAATGGGTGGTCAACGTCAAACCCACTATCAAATACAACTATCGTCTGACCTGCGCCAGAGTAGCCCATATCATGAGCCTCTTGTGCGTTTACGTGTTGTGATGAGGCAGAAATATGCGCTGAGTTGGCAGTATCTTCTGAAATCATGTCGAATAAGCCACTGTGCGCTAAGGCGTCCAGCTCGGTATCGCTGACCTCCATTGTCATATATCCCCAGCGTGGGAGGCTGCGACTTACTTTGACGCCGAGCGTTTGTAATTCTGAGTTAGCTTCTGAGAGGCGAGCCTGAATTTGATTCTGTTTGGCAAATTTTTCGGTACGGTAAACATAGGTAGCTGGCTGCTGTATAGGCTTTAACCTGGCTATCACACGAACATTTTTTCCTTGTTGTGTTTGAGATTTTAACGCCTGATAGCTTTTGTTAAGTTGAGCACTTAGGGCAAGATTATCCAGTTCTGGTGTTGCAATGGCTTCTGTCATGCAAAGACAAGAAAGCACAACCCCCAATGATCTTTTAAACATAAATATCCTTGGTATTTTTTAATTAGTTTGTTTTTCCTTTGTGTTAGTCCAGACGTTAAATGAATTACCATAATCTGGAACAAAACCGGAACCAGCATAATGGCGAAAGGTTAAATTTAGTTGACAGTGAGCATCTGTGTGCAAAACCAACATTAAAGTCAGATAGTTAGCGGCGGGCATTTTATGTGAATGTTTGACTCAGAGGACAGCCTGAGAAAGTATGCGCACATGTACGTCACTCCATTCATCCTCTAATCTCGTTTGTTAATCGAATTGCTGCCCGCTTTTTGTGAACTCTTATGCTGAAACCGGGTCAAGACTCTAGGGCGTTCCTCTTTTGCAGATAAATGCTGTAAAAGAACCAAGCCATAATAAATACACCGCGTTACTGAGGGAGTAAACGACCCACTATGGGATCAGATAATTCACTTGCATTAAGCCTGGGCGAGCCGCTTCAGGTATGTGATAAACAAAGAAAACGGGCGGTGCGAAAGCGCTGGATATTAACCGGCTCTACCAGCGCAGTTTTAAAGCAACTGACTTTACCTATGCTGTGGGCAATTCTGGCACTGTTTAGCGCCGACCTGATGGAACTTTATTTTGCTTCGCGTTTGGGTGTAGAAGAGCTCACAGCGATGAGTTATACCTTACCCGTTCAGGCCACTTTGTTTGCTTTTGCGATTGGCCTGGGGATTGTTGTAGCGACCCGTTTAACACAGGCAAACGAGGTTGAGCAGCTGGCAGCGGTGAGTCTGATTTTCACCATACTGATAGGTGCCAGTTTGGCGATTATCATTTGGTTTGGTTTACAGCCGATATTGACCATGCTGGGGTTTGCTGAGTTTTCTGCTCGTGAGCAAGTCTGGCCGACACTTGAACGTTATATGCAATATCGACTGGGCGCAGTCGTATTCTTTTTTATTGTCATGGTGGTGTTTGGCGTACTTCGGGCATTTGGCAATATGCGCGGCGCTGCGCAGTTACTGGTGATGTTTGCAGGTGCACAAATCCTCATTAGCGCTGCACTGTTCACGCCCTGGGCGCAATCTGCGTTATCGATGAGTGGCCTGGAACGACTGGGAGTTGCCCATTTTGCAGCTGCAATGAGTGCCAGTTTTTATGCGCTTTATTTATTGCGTGTTAAAGAAAATATCAGGCTCAAAGTACATCTGTTATCACAGCGCAGCCGACAAGCGTTTCGCCGTTTATTCCGACTGTTCGTGCCCGTTGTGGCTATGCAATTGCTTACGCCGCTGGCTCAGTCGTTACTGATGATGATCGTTGCTTCGCAGGGGAGTGATGCCGTGGCCGCATTTGGCGTCGTCATGCGTATAGAGCCGCTTGCATTATTGCTGCCTATGGTACTGACGACGTCATTACCCATTTTTGTTGGTCAAAATTGGGCTGCGAACAAATCTCTACGGGTACGCAGAGGCATTAAGCAGGCAATGGCCGCCTGTTTGGTCTGGCAGAGTATCATTGCGTTGGTACTCTTTTGGGGTGCCGACATGCTGGGTGTTGGTTTCTGTAAACAGTCTTTTGTGAGTCACTCTATTGAGCTGGCGATGTGTATTTTGCCGATATCTTATGCTGCACTGGCGGGGGTGATGCTATATGTGAGTTGTTGTAATGCCATTGGCCGCACCGGCCTGGCGCTGAATGTGACTTTGGTCCGATTGTTTGCCTTGTCCTTACCTGGTGCGTATATCGGTGCTCAGTTGAACGGTTTTCAGGGAATTATCTGGGCGCTGGCGTTGGCCAATTTTATGGTGGGTGCATGGTTATTGTATAGGGCACTGAATGTGCAGCGCAGACCACAAGTGCTCACTATGACATAATCGTTTATTTATTGATTAGTTATTCGTCATAGCAGTAATTAAAAACGCTATGTAAGGATAACTATGAAACCCCTTTTTATGAGTGCAGTGACCTCAATATCTGCAGCACTATTATCAGGATGTCAATCTGACCCTCAGGAGTTACTGGGTTATAGTGCCAATCAACTGTGCTCCAGACATTTTGTTTCTAATGAGTCCATTGATTTTATTACTCAAAACGTGATTCCGGAGGCGTTGGCGGCATTACCTGATAGGCCTGAAATTAGCGTTGATACAAGACTAAAGACGGTGAGTGTAAGTGCACAGGTAAATGGCACAGTCATGAATAAAACATCCGTTTTTCGGGCTGGCTTAGGTTGTACCCTTTTGTTTGATCTGACCCCTGAGCAACTACACGCACAAGCTCAACATGTTAGCGTACCTGAACTCACTCCCAGCACCCCGTTAGAGCACGCTATTCGCCAGGATGTGTCTTTGGGTGGTTTTTTCGCTCACAACACGGGTAATTACGCACACAGTGATAATACGTTTGCCGTGGCAGTCATGTACCAGGGGAAGTTGGTGGCTGAGCACTACGATGAGCACCATGATGGTGATACCCGGATGCTGAGCTGGTCAATGGCTAAGACGCTGACAGGTCTGTTGACGGGTATTTTGGTTCAACAGGGTAAACTGACTCTGGATCAGGATGTGGTGGCTGGTTCACATTCTATGACAATCGCAAACCTGATGCATATGAGTTCAGGCGTAAAATGGTCTGAAACGGCCGATATTCATGGCTATCAGGATTTGGCTCCAATGTGGTACCACACGCCTGATTCAGTTCAATATGTTACTCAATTGCCTAAAGAGTATGAACCGGGGGGGCGATTTGAATATGCTACCGGGACCACACAACTGCTAAGTGATGCGCTAAAAACAGCATCAGGCGGTAACTTGCAGTCTCTGCTCAATCTTTATCATGATGGGCTATTTAAGCCGCTGGGGATCAACAATGCCGTTGCAGAGTATGATGAGGCCGGGAACTTAAGGGGCGGGGCTCGGATGTTCCTTACCGTGCACGACTGGCTTAAGATAGGTCAGTTGTTTATTGAGCAGGGCAGTTGGCAGGGTCAACAAGTCGTTCCGCGCAGTTGGGTTGCTGACGTAATGATGTCTCCCGGTGTATCCGAACACTACGGTGGTCAGCTATGGCTCAATGATATGGGCTGGTTGATGCCAAGGTTACCCAAAGATACAGTATCATTGCGTGGTCATCGGGGGCAATATGTGGTGATCATACCTTCAAAGCAACTTGTTGTGGCTCGTTTTGGTGCCTATGGCTCGGTCGTAAATAAACACATAGGACTGGCAAACAGGCGTGTATTCCAGTCCGTGGTTGATTTAATAGAACAACTTGAAAAGTAAGTAATTGGGCCAGGCAAAGCTGGCCCATGAACGACATGTTACTTAAAGTCGATACTCAAAGCACAGTGATCCGCAAGCATGCTTTGTGGGGTCATATCTGCGAAATAGTGGAACTGCGCACTGCCTGACTGAAACTGGTCTTTCAGTGTTTTTGCCACAAGAATGTGATCGATGGGAGCCGGGTAGTAGGGGTGGCAGCCAGTCAGCATCTGATTTGCGTTAAACAAAGGCGCGTTGTCTATGTTGTTAGGCTGTGTATTGGCAGCACCTTGTGGAAAATACAAATCCCGGCTTAGGCGGTTGTAAGGTGCCGTGAGGCGGTGGTTAAAGTCGCCAAGCACGACAAAATCTGTCTCTTGTTGGGTTTTTTGTTCAACCCAGCTGTCCAGTATCGGGGCTTGTTTCGACAACAGTTTACAGGCTTCTTTATCTGAACGCTGGTAGTCATCAACAAAACAGCCGCTTTTCAGATGTACGTTCAGCAGATGCAGCGCATCACCCTGATAGGTCAGTTGGATCTCCAGCCCATTTCTTAGGCCAGGTTTTACCGCTGATAAAGAGCTGTGTTGCACGACCTTATCGACGATCAGTGATTTTTTTACCACGAAGGCGACTTTTTGCTGTGTCGACTTATTACCGCTTTTACGACAGGTGTATGTTTTACTGTCGGCTCTGTCTGACATTACTACGTGCCAGTCTTTTTCCCCGAATACCTGGCGCACGGCTGACGCTGAGGCGACTTCTTGCAGAGCAATAATATCGGCATCAAGTGCCTGCGCATATTGTTTCAGGGCTTGAATGTCTTTTGCGGTTCTTGGCTTACAGCCTGTGCTATCAGATGCAGAAAGGTGTTCAATGTTCCAGGTTGCAACACGCAGCGGTTGCTTCGATGTGGCATGTTCCTGATGACCATGCGACAGCGCGGGTGCGGCACACACGAGTGTTAATAAGGCTGCAACAGGCTTTAGATTTGAAAGAGTCATGAAGTGTTTAAATTCATAAAATTGCAATAGTGTTATAGTGTATCAAGATTATTGCCATTTGATGATAGAAGTTAGAATATTTGCGTTAAATTCACTAAAAAGTCAGACACGGCAAAGGGTTGTGTCTTACGCTCAGTCATTACCACAATGCGCCAGTAAAAAGTCGATCAGCACTCGTACGCGTCTGGCTTTTTGGCTATAACGATGAAAGTACACATAGAGCGGGGCATACGGACACATGCGGCCAAAGTGTTTATTCAAGGTGGCGCACAATTGCAGCTCAAAACTTATGAAAATGACACGCCACTGGACCTGGCTGAACGCTATCATTACGTGCAGATCACAGAGACCATACTGAAACAACAGCAGATTGCACAATTCGATTGAGTATCAAAGTAATGACTGCAAGGAAGCCGTGCTTTAGAACAATAAGGATAAATTGAAAAGTAAACTGGTAAGTGTAAAAATAGTCAGAATAAAGTTACATACAATGAACCCACAATGACCGTAAAAATTACCCGTAGTATGCTAAAACGACAGGCCATTATAGATGGTGCCCTGAGCGCGTTTCAGCAATATGGTGTCAGCGATACCAGCATGGACAAGATTGCTGAAACAGCCCAGGTTTCAAAGCGTACCGTATACAATCACTTTGCAAGCAAAGAACAGTTAGTGACGCATATCATCAAAGAAATCTGGCGTCAGAACATTTTGACGTGTGACATAGAGTATGTGCATGACACAGAACTGGATGCACAGTTGGCTGCGTTACTGAAGAATGAGCTGGACTTTTTGAGCAATCAAAATTTACAGGAACTGATCCGAGTAGCGATAGGGTATTGTCTGTTTAACCCTGATATTTTCACTGCTGAAATGAGTGAGTTTTTTGATCAGGAAACCGCCTTAATCCGCTGGATTAAGCAAGCCATGTTACATGGACAGTTGCGTCAGGCAGATCCTCAAAGCGCACATGCCCAGCTGATCAGTCTGTTAAAAGGGCAGGCCTTTTGGCCTCAGATTTTGCATCAACAACCCGCACTGACCCATGAACAGATTGAAGTACTCACAGCGGAAACCGTGGCGTTCTTTCTGGCCTATTATCGGGTCTAACTTTTGCAGCACTCATATGTACGGTGCAGGTAATTGTGCTACGGGCAAATGTTCAATGTACCCATAAAGGTTATGCCCATAAAAACACTGTGTGATGAGTGCCCGAGTGTGTGCTGAGTTGTACTACACTTTAGCCCATCAGCTATAAGGAAAGAGACTATGACATTACGTGCGCTTACGCTCATCATTACCCATGGCCTGGTTGGATTCGCCGGTTTTGTGGGTGGCATCTATATGCTGCCCATTTTAACTGCGCCACCTGCACCTAACGAGGGAGCCGTCACAGCTGCATCTTTAGGGGCCGATTATTCGGCACAATTTCGTAAATCTTTACAAGACAGTGATGCATTACATTGGGGGGAAGGCATGGTTTCGATCAGCGAAGATCACATAACTTTGCTTGGCGAGCTGGCCCCGGGGCCGGATTATCGTTTGTATTTGTCACCTCAGTTTGTGGAAACAGAAGCGGATTTTAATCGCCTCAAGAGCACCATGGTTGAAGTCGGTGACATTAAAACCTTTAGCAACTTTGTGGTCGATGTACCCCAGCAGGTCAATCCGGCGGATTACAATACTGTGATTGTCTGGTGTGAAGCCTTTGGAGAGTTTATTACAGCTGCGCAATATCAGTAGCGACGAGTCATAAAAAGGTCACTGACTGTTCCTACTTCAGTAATAGTGTCCCTCTATTGTTATTTCCTTGAAGAATAAAAACGCTTTCTTTGGACGTAAACTTAGGAATAACAATGAAAAAAATAACATCTCTCTCTGCTGTGATTGCGGCTTTGCTACTTGCAGGCTGTGATGACGACAAAACCGAAGTCGTTGAAGTAGAAAAAGCGGTTGTCACCACAGACACGCAAACGCAGGTAGTGGAAGTCGAAAAGACCATAGTGGTTACCGATACCATTACTGAGATCAAAACCATAGAAGTACCGGTTGTAGTTGAAGTACCAGCGGGTGGTGCCAACAACATGCAGGTCGGTACGCGCCCGGATTTTCTGGTGCAGGACATGGATGAGGGTGAGCTAAAAGACAAACTGGCCCAATGTTCAAATGGGCCTTTCTACAAGACAGACTTTTCAATCGGCCACCGTGGTGCACCGATGCAGTTTCCTGAGCACACTAAAGAGTCGTATCTCGCAGCGGCCAAAATGGGCGCGGGTATTTTGGAGTGTGATGTGACCTTCACCAAAGACAAAGAACTGGTGTGCCGCCACTCTCAGTGCGATCTACACACCACAACTAACATTCTGGAAACTGATCTGGCACAGAAATGTTCGACGCCATTTGTACCGGCAGATCCTGAAAATGGCGTTGTGGCTCAGGCCAAGTGCTGTACCAGCGACATTACGCTGGCGGAATTTATGACGCTTGAAGGTAAAATGGACGCTGCAAACTCTATGGGTACCACAGTGGAAGAATACATGAATGGTACGTCCAACTGGCGCACTGACTTGTATTCCAGTCGGGGTACATTGATGACCCATGCAGAAAGTATTGCTTTGTTCAAAGAGCTGGGCACTAAGATGACGCCTGAGCTTAAGTCTCCGTCCGTCACTATGCCGTTCGATGGATTTTCTCAGCAGGATTATGCTCAGAAAATGATTGACGAGTACAAGGCTGCGGGGGTTGATCCTAAGCACGTCTGGGCACAGTCATTTAACCGTGACGACATCAACTATTGGATAGTGCAAAATCCGCAGTTTGGTGCACAGGCAGTTTATCTGGATGACCGTTACGAAGCGCAAACCGCTGAGAATGAAAAGGGTGTTACGCCGCAGCAACTGGTCAACAACCCTGAACTATTGGTGCCTACCATGGCTGAGCTGGCAGCAGACGGCGTGAAGATCATTGCACCACCTATGTGGGTGCTGGTAACCGAAGAAAACGGCGAAATGGTGCCATCTGCGTATGCCAAAGCAGCGCGTGACGCAGGCCTTGGGATCATTACCTGGACACTGGAACGTTCAGGCCATCTTGCAGCTGGTGGCGGCTGGTACTATCAAAGTGTCAATGGCGCACATCGTGGTGAAAGTATGATTAACAACGATGGTGATACCTTTAAGCTACTTGATATACTGGCGAAAGATGTGGGCGTAATGGGCGTATTCTCTGATTGGCCGGCTACGACGACTTACTATGCTAGTTGTATGGGCATGCCAGCAAGCATCTAATCCGACATAACAGGCCGCAGTCTCATATATGAGCTGCGGCCTTTTTGTGCTTAAAAGAATTTGCTGAACAGTAAGCGGAGCGAGAAGCTGCCGTCGCTGTCGACCAGCGGGCTATTGGTTATGCTGTCATCAAACCAAGTGTAGTCAAATGCAAGCTGGGTAAAGCCAGCAAAAAAGATCGGCGTTGATACCGAGAACCCGAGCGCAACATTGGTGGCATTATCGCCCTGATAGTAGGGGCGCATGTTGGTGGCTTCGTTCAGCCTTATCCCGTAATAGTAGTCAACATGATTACTATCGAGATAGCTGACGGTGAGGCTGGGCTCGTAGAAAAACGGACCGGATCTAAAGACCTTACCAAGCCCGGTTGACAGCTCGTAGCCATCCGATTTATCCAGCACATCGTGTACAGCAGAGACATTAAACTTCCAGTTGTTACGCTCGTATCTGATACCAAGACCAGCATCCATTGATAAGTCACGCTCAGCCATGCCTTTAAACACATCGCTGTCCGATTCATCGAAGCCCTGAAAGCGCGGGGCTGCTTGTAGCAGGATCTCAATATCATTGACTTCCAGCACTTCATAGCTGATGAATGGTCCAAGAACGGAGAGTTTATCTCCCCGGTAACCCAAGATAGGCAGGGGGATCACACGCCTGTCGTAGCCCTGATATATTTCTTCACTGACGCCCAGCCCGATACCGTACAAAAAGCCCTTGGGTTCAAGCTGAGCTCTTGCCGCGCCCCGTTCATCGGTTTGAGCCTGAAGTGGCAATGAGGCAACCAGCAGGGTACCAATACAAAATGCGTGTTTAAACATAGTGTGTCCTTATCTGAGTTTATTATTCTGTTCTCACGTATGCATGATGAACTGAAGCCTGAACACTGAGTCAGGCATCTCCTCTTACGAACTATAGACAAGGAACGTTTAGTCTTGATGTCATTTAAATAAAGAAAGTGGCCCGTTAAAGTTATTCAGATTGGGAAAGATGCCGCTGAGCGTGCCCAGATCTAACCCCATCCATTGACCCAGGCTGGCAGCGTACTGATCAACTGAGATAGTCGGGATGAGGCGACCACCACCGGCATCCAGTTCATGGTTGAGTTCTGCATTGGGTATATCGCCAAAAATGGTGCCACCATTGACCGCGCCTCCCATCACAAAGTGATGTCCTGCCCAACCATGATCGGTGCCATCGCCATTAATAGCCAGTGTTCTGCCAAAATCAGATGCCGTGAATACAGTGACCTGATCACTGAGGTAGAGGCTTTCCATTGCAGTGTTAAACGCCACCAGCGCACTGTCCAGCGTAGCCTGCAATTTGGGCAGGTTTTGTGCCTGCCCGGAGTGGGTGTCAAAGCCGCCTATCGCGACTACATAGACTTGTCTTGAGGCACCAAGTTGCTGGCGCGCAGCAATGCTGTTACCCACGGTTTGCAATTGTTTGCCTAACGAAGTTGCCGGAAACTCTGGTAGTGTGACGGTCGTGTTCACTTGCGCTGCATTAAACTGGCTGTTGGCCTGATAAGCATTGTTAATGGCGTTGGTGACGTCTTGCTGCAAAAACTGTTGCGCATTCTGAGGTTGGTTGCTGAAATGTGCGACCAGTTCTGGATGATCGTCAAACTCTTCCAATGCCTCTATGGTGGCGGCTTGTCCGTCACTGACATGGTATGGTGCGGTTTGCTTGCCGGTCAGCCATAATGCGCCATCTGCCGTCGTAATGGCATTGAAAGGCGTATTGGCGGTGTGGCCTTGTGCCATCAGGGCATCATTCATCAAGCCTCCCCAGCCAAATTGTGCGCCTTCGGCAGCGCCAGACATCCAGGTTGATTGTTGGTCATTGTGTGAGAACAATCTGGATGGCAGACGAGCCGTATCCTGTGCAATCATAGCGGCCGTAACCGGACTCAGTAGCGGACCAACATTGCCAACCACGGCTAGCTTATTTTGCTGATATAAGTTTGCCAGCCCGGCAAATTCCGCTGGCAGAGCAAAGCGGCGCGAACCAAAACGCCCGGGTGTTGCAATCGGTAGCAGGTTGGCCGGAGTGCGTGGGGTCTTGTACTTCCCCAGCAGGCTTTGCCGGTGTCCCGCCCATTGCGCGTAACTGGCTTCATCATAAGGGATTATGGTGTCATGATTGTCCATGCCACCGTATAGAAATACGCAGACCAGGGCTTTGTAATCATTATCCTGCGCCGGACTGTTTGCCAGAGCCTGACCTAACTGAAACATCGAAGAAGCCATTACCGAGGCACCGCTGAGTTTGATAAAATCGCGTCTGTTCATGGGTTTTACTCCTATTTCTGAACTAAGTAATCAGGTGAGGTCATAACCAATAAAATGGCCTGGTGTACGATCCGCAGCGGCTCGGCGTCGTCGTTTTGGGTCACCGTTTGCAATATGTCCTGAATTGACTGCTTGCTGGTGGCACTGAGTTGCCCGGCGCATAGCAACAAGTCGAGACGGTCTATTAGTGCGCCGAGATCAGCTGTCAGTGCCAGCTCTGTGTCATAGCTTGCCAGGAAGCTCTCTGCGGCGTTTTGTGCATTGAGCGGAATATTCTCTTCGTCATAGATGACTTGCAGTTCCTCGACATCTACTTCTTGTTGTAACCCGGTGATGTAGTAAGTCATGAAGTTGGCGTAGCCGGTAATGGTGCTGGCATTGGTGATTTGCAGCTCAGGTGCCACCATGCCATTGGCTGCGCTCACGCTGCCCGGTGCGACATAACCAGGGCGGAAGAAGTTAAAGACACTGGGTGAGCGATAAGGGTGTTGGCCCAGCATGCTGGCATCTCGGGTGTCCCACAGCATTTCCTGGTACTCCGGGGTGATGTTTTTGACTGCAAACGCTCGCGCCCATTGTGTAAAGCGTAAGATAGGTTCACGGATCTTACCGCCACGCTCAGTGGCGTTTGCTCTGGCATCCGGGTCAAATAAAATTGCTGCCAGTGTTGCGGTTAAATCGCCACGACGGCCATCTCCTACTGAGGTGCCATCGGGCAAAGTTGTACGACCGTTGCTAAATGCCGTGCCAACACGTGTCACGTAGCCGGGAGAGGGGTTAGAGGTGACCAGGCGTTGGATCAGTTGTTTTGCAACGAAAGGGGGCAGATTTGGATGGGCAAATATATGATCCAGCGCCTGTGTTACCGAGGCTTTGGGGCCTGTTCCGGCGGCAATTGTGGTACCCAAGAAGGTTTTACTCTTCTCAGAGTGATTTTCCGGGTAGACAGTCATGGGGAGGGCAAACTCGTTTATCTCCAGTTCTTCGGACATGTCATAGTTCATATCCAGACCCGTAAACACTCGTGCCAGGCCAGTGATATCCTGATTATTATACAGCTCTTTTGTTGCACCATGTTCATCTTGCTGTTCGGTACCGTCTGGATTCAGTGCAACAACGCCAACCGTAAACAGTTGCAATAATTCTCGGGCATAGTTTTCATCTGGCATCCGGCCGGTGGCCTCATCTCCTTTGAGGTTGCCCATATAGGTCAGATAAAAGCCCATGGCGGGAGCGTAGGTCACCGCTTCGAGTAATTCCCGGTAGTTGCCAAAGGCATGTTGGATCAAAATATCCTGATAAGAAGCGACAGCCTCTGGAATATCGGTCAGTTCTTCTCCGCCGGCATTGGACACGACCAGCAGTTCCGACAGGGCAAACGCCATTCGCTGACGCAACTGATCTTCACCGGCAATGGCATTGCGCCAGAATGCCACACTGGTTGATTCAATATACAGAGCATTAAAGTCATCTTCTGCGGTTGGCGGTGGAGTAAACTTACTTACCACCGGCATGATCAGGCTGGGTGGCAGTTTAAGCTGTGCTTTAAACCAGTCTGATGCGCTTTTTCCTGTCAGGGCATCCAAATCTTGTGGCCGGGCCCCGAAGGTGGCTTGTTGTAAAAATCGTGATGTAGTGAGGGCTGTGGCAAAGGGCGGGTTGATTTCAGATGTGTTGTCGTCGGGTGTTTCGTCTGCGCCACCGTCATCGGGCTCGCTATTATCGCCGCCAGAATTGTTGTTAGTATCTCCCCCCGAAATATCGGGTTCTGGCTGTGGGGTAGTCGGGTTGTTGGTATTATTTGTGTTGTTTGGGTTGGCATCACTGCCGCCACACCCAGTCAGGCTCAGGCAAACACTGAGCAGCAGTATGTTAAGCGGGGTTAGTCTGAACATGGTTTCACTCTCTTACTTGCGGATACCTTAAGTCTAGAGTGAAACGAGCTCAAATGGTCATACAGTTGTCATACGGCTTGTTTACAAAATTGTATGCTTTTAGGTTCTGTGCATTCTGTTACTCCGAGCCCTCATGCGTGTTGTGACATGAACCGGTGCATTAACAAACTTAATTACTCAGCGCCTGGCGTGTCGGGATCTCAATATTAAACACCGCACCGGGTTGGTTGTCGAGCAGGCATAGCTGGGCCTGATGGACCTCGCAAATAGCGCGCACAATACTCAGCCCGAGCCCATTACCAGGGCGACCTCGGCTGATGTCGGCACGATAAAATTTATCAAACACTTTGGCCTGATCCTTGACCGGGATGCCAGGGCCATCGTCCCCGATTTGCAGCAGGGCACTCAGGGTATGGCTTTGCAGTCTGAGCCACACATGGGCATTTGGCTGGCTATGTTCCAGTGCATTTTCCAGCAAGTTACAGATCAACTGACCAAGCAAGTCTTTGTCACCGTGGCAGTGCACAGCCGGCACAATGGACACTTCAAAGTGCCTTTCGCTGTCTTCAAAGACCGGTAAATAACTTTGTGCCAGCTCATCAATAAGTGCCGACAAATCAAATGTTTTAAAGCCCTGAATATGCTTTCCAGACTCAATGGCATTCAGTCGCACCAGATTATTAAAAGTGTTGATTACCTGGGCCAGCTCGTTACTCGCTTTATCTATGTGTCCCTCCAGTCTTGTCGGGTCATCGAGATCCTGATACATACTCTGCAAGCGGTTAGAAATGCGGGATAAAGGGGTTTTCAGATCATGGGCGATGCCCACCGACATGGTTTTCAGATTGCCATGCAGGCGGGATATTTCATCAAGCATGCGGTTTATTGAGACGCTCAGGGTAATGATGTCTGAGTTTGATGTCGCCACCTTGGTGCGTTTAGAGTCTGGAGAATGTGCGACCTGGACCAGTTGTTCTGATAGTGCTTGCAGGGCACGGCTGCGCTTAGCCTGAACACAGGCGATTGCTGCTACCATCAGGGGCAAGCTGAGCAGGGCAAACCAGTACATCAGTTGCGCATAAAACGCGTTTTTATGGGCATGCAGCTCATCTTGTTTTTGCCAGTAA
Organism: Pseudoalteromonas rubra; assembly: GCF_001482385.1. Classification (NCBI taxonomy): domain Bacteria; kingdom Pseudomonadati; phylum Pseudomonadota; class Gammaproteobacteria; order Alteromonadales; family Pseudoalteromonadaceae; genus Pseudoalteromonas; species Pseudoalteromonas rubra. Next base: position 1,160,831 of record NZ_CP013611.1, on the reverse strand, counting down.
TGAATACGCAGGCCATCGGACAAGTTCACTGTGGCAGACAACAGTTCTGCATCACCTTCCTCGCCAAGCGATACGGTTTGCCATTGGAGAGTGGGCGACGCCGTCAGTTGAGTCTCAGCGCCAAAAAGCAGTTTATCTTGCTCAAACACAGCAATCAGCCAGCCTTCATCCGCCAGGTGTGCGCGTGCCTCATGCTCTGGCCAGATAACCTCATCTTCGAGTTCAAACTCCTGCAATACCTGCTCAAAGCCATGCTCTTCAAGCATGTTTTCAATGTCGCTGAGAAATTCACTAAACTCGTGTTGCTGTGTTTGTTTGTCCTGCCACACAAGTAGCTGTCCTAAGAGCCATAGCAGCAACAACATAGCAGCCCAGAGTGCGCCGCCTGAAAGCAACGCTCGCTTTAAATGATAATGACTAACCATCCGTGGAACCTGTGAGCAGATAACCACTGCCGCGAATGGTTTTGATCATGTCAAACGTAAAAGGCTTATCCAGTTTATTGCGCAAGCGGCTGACATGGGTTTGCACCAGGCTGGTTTTGGGATCAAAACTAAACCCCCAGACCTGCTCCAGTAGCATGGTTTTGGTGATCAGCTGTTCGGGGTGCTGCATCATATATTCCAGGATCTGATATTCCTTGGGCATCAGTTCAATTTCCCGCCCAGCTCTTAGCACCTTGCGGGATGTGCGGTTGAGTCGCAGCTCGCCGATCACCAGCTCCAGCGTATCGGCTCTGAGAGGCTGGCGTCTGGCCAGGGCTTTTAAACGTGCATACAGCTCAGCAAAAGCAAAGGGTTTCACTAAGTAATCGTCGGCACCAGCTTCGAGTCCGGTTACCCGATCGGCGGTATCACTCAGTGCGGTGAGCATGATAATTGGGGTAGTGACATTACTGGCACGTAAAATCCGTACTGCGTCGAGGCCATCCATATTGGGTAATAGGCGGTCGAAAATGATGACATCAAATGCGTGGGCAGAGGCACTTAACATGGCGCGCTCTGCGTTGTCACAATGCTGAACTTGTGCATTGTGCTGGGCAAGTCCGGCGCAGATAAATTCAGCCGTGTCCGGGTCGTCTTCAACTAATAAAATATGCATACAAACCTGAGGTTGTCGTCACTCAATTAAAGCATATCGTATTTTTGCAAGAGATAGGCATACAATTTTGTATTGTGCTTTGTTTACGTCTGTGTATAAATTTAAGCCTATCTAGTATGAAGATAAGGAAATCCCCATGACAGATAAGCAAGCACAAGTCGGGCCTAACCCGGGCCTGTATATTGGGATTGGTGCAGGTATTGGCACCGCGGTTGGCATAACCGCTGGGTGTTGCCCTGTGGGGGGCTAATAAGCAAGCTGGTAAATAAGTAGGGCCGATATGTTCAGCCCTGCCAGATATTACTCCTGATATGCACCGGCACTGTATATCAGTTCGTAACTGTGGCTGTAAATTTCCACGATATTACCGAACGGATCTTCCATATAAATCATGCGATAGGGCTTTTCTCCAGGGTAATAATAGCGTGGTTCTGCCATACGTCGTTTACCTCCTGCGGCCACTATTTTATCTGCCAGGCCTTCAACATCCGGGTCTTGTACACAAAAATGGAAAATACCAGTTTTCCAGTATTCAAAGTTGTTTTCCGGGCTGGTTTGGTTATCAAACTGGAACAGCTCTACGCCAATGCGATCGCCGGTGGACAAGTGTGCGATCCGAAATCGTTTCCATCCAGGACCAAATACATCACTGCACATTTCACCGATGGCGCTGTCGTCTTCGATGATCTCGGTGGGGGCCATGATCACATACCAACCCATGACCTGAGTGTAAAATTCAACGGCTTTTTCAAGGTCGGGCACTGAGATACCGATATGTGAAAAGGTACGTGGGTAAACCTGGTTCATAAATACGCTCCTGTGTTTGAATAGTGAGCAGATTACAAACGTCGCACTATAATGTAAAATTATTAAAAATTATCGAAATAAGTATTTTTTGTAATGATAAATAACAACTGGCTCCGTACATTTTGTACCCTGGCGGATATAGGGCACTTTACCCGCACGGCTGAACACTTGCATATGACTCAGTCGGGGGTGAGCCAGCATGTACAAAAGTTAGAGTCGCATTTTGCTGTGGCCTTGCTACTGCGTGATGGCAAACAGGTTCAGCTGACAGAAGTGGGTAAGCGGTTGCGCGTTCAGGCATCAAAGATACTACAAGATTTGTCGGAACTGGAACTCAGTATTGGGGAGGACCCGCCTTATGAGGGAGAAGTCAGGGTGATGTCGCCGGGGAGCCTCGGACTCAGGCTCTATCCACAGTTGTTGACGTTGCAAAGCCGCCATCCAGGGCTTGTTATTGATCACAGGTTTGCGCCTAATAAGGCCATTGAAAAGGCCGTAGCCGATGGCAGTGCGCAGCTGGGCTTTACCACTGTCGCGGCTAAGACGGCCGAAGTAATGAGCGAGGCGATAGCGACGGAACCCTTGTTGCTGGTTACGCCAGCTGAGATAGATGAACCCAGCTGGGAGAGCTTGCAGTTATTGGGGTTTATCGACCACCCCGATGGCGCACACCATAGTGAGTTGCTACTCAGAGCTAACTTTGCCCAGTTCCAGCATTGTGCACAGTTTGCGCGTAAAGGGTTTTCTAATCAGATAAGCCTGATCCTTGAACCGGTTAGCCGGGGCTTAGGGTTCAGTGTTTTGCCTGCTTTTGCGGTTGAGGCCTTTGCCCGACAAGAACTGATACGGGTACATTCGCTGAGCCAACCCGTGAGCGAGACAATTTACCTATGCACAGCGCGACATGCAGCACTGCCAGCCAGAGTACTGACTGTGATGGAACACGCAAAAAGTAGTTTATAATACTGACCAGTTTATTCTAATCTGCACTAAATCAATAAATATTGGCTTAGCACTGGCACATCCGCGTGCGAGCCATTACTATGCAGGCCAAATGAATCAAAATGTAGTAAGTCAGCATGTCTTTACCTCCTTGCCCGAAATGTAATTCTGAATACGTCTATCAGGATCAAAGCAACCTGGTGTGCCCGGAGTGCGCCTATGAATGGAACCCCAATGAAGTCAACGAAGATGATATAATCTCAGTGAAAGATGCCAACGGCGCATTGCTGGCCGACGGCGACAAAGTGACTGTGATCAAAGATCTGAAAATCAAAGGCAGCTCTCAGGTGATCAAAATTGGCACTAAAGCTCTGGTTCGTCGTGTTCTGGACAAAAAAGACCACGAACTGGATTGCAAGGTCGATGGTGTAGGCGAAATGATGGTCACCGCGAAATTCGTGAAAAAGGCCTGATTTGTTTCAGGTGGTGTGTGGATAGCGTTGTTTTAGATAGTACATATCAAACAACGCTTCCCTGACTGGCGGTGCTTCCTAGCTCAATGGATTATAGAGTCTACTCAGTGAGTTTTAAATGCTGAGGGTGTAACTGACTCCTGTTTAAACCAAGCTTATTCAAATTACTTCAGTACTTTTGAAGAGTAGTGAATCTTCTGATTTGACTATTTTAGTCTGTTCAAACACAGTCGAATTTTCTCATACTATTAATTGTTTTTAAGCAACAATATCAGCTTCATCTAGATCGTCCTTGTTTTGCGCTTTGATTGAATGATTGAGTAGGTCGTTTTACTGCCGAATCAGCAAAAGCTTGTTTTAAGTTTCCTGTTTTTTCTTGAGTTTTTTCAGTCGATTTCGTTTTTGTATTCTGTTTAGCTGCATTCTTCGCAAATTGCTCTTTTGAAGATGGTTTGACAGGTGATTTTTCTGGTGACTTTTTGTCTTGATTTCTATGTGCTGCCACTTTATCCATAGCCATTTGGGCTTGCATCGCTTTTTGTGTTGTAGGAGGCTTTAGTACAAGGGCTGGAGAAGAATTACCCTGCGCTTTTTGTTGTATAAAGTCTTGTTTTTGTTTACTTTGTGCTGAAGCTGCACTATTGAACGCCTGCCTTACATTAGACTTTTCCATAATATTTGCTCCTTTCCGTCGATCATGTAATTTGATTGGGTTATATTTGCTGCGGGTGGTATTATAATTGTACAAAAAAAAAACTAAATCAAGCAAGGAAGAGGGATAGAAGGAGTCTAATATGAGTACAAAAAAAAGATATTATCTTGAATCGTCAGCATTACTTCATGAGGTTTAGACAGTTGTTAATATTGGCGTTCTGCTTTGTCAGTGTCAGCTTTGGTCATTATTCAGATGAACTACCACAGTACCTAATTTATTCGGTTGTAACTAGTTTGTGCTTGATAGCAGCTTTTTCTTTATTGAAGCATAAGTGGCTCTTTTCTATCCTCGTATTATCAAGTATTTGGATTTTACTAGCGCCAGATATCCCAGATGGTTTGCTGCAAATGAGAGCTGGTTTTGTGGTTTTATTGGGTATGGTGTTTGTTGTGGTCTTGGAGTTGAAATATGTCCGGTTAGTATATGGTCTGTCCTACATCCCACCCGGGTGGGGCACGTTCCAACCTGTTTCTGGTGAAGACAAAGGTCGCTTTCTTAGTTTGTGGGAACTCGCTACAACTTATAGATTCGTATTAGGTGGAATCTTTTTAGGAAGACCTTTACCTGAGCATAGGTTGTTTGGATTATTTAACCGCGTTAAAGTTGGTCCAAAAGACGACAGACACCTCCTAACTATTGCTGGTTCCAGAGGGGGTAAAGGAACTGCGGCAATAATTCCCAATTTGCTTCTATATCCAGGTTCTGTGATAGCGATTGACCCGAAGGGAGAGCTTGCCTCCATTACTGCATCGAGGCGCGGTTGCGGATCTCAAAGAGTCACCTCTTATATGGGCCAAAATGTCTTTGTGTTTGATCCCGAAAACAGTGTGCCGGGTTTTCCATCTGCTTCTTGGAATCCACTTTCTGAGCTTAATCTTGATGATCCCCGCTTGTGGGCACACGTGTCACGAATTTCTGCGGCGATTATCCCAAAAAATGATGACCCTAATTCAGCTTTTTTTACCAATCATGCTCGAACCTTACTTACTGCATTAATTGTTCATGTATTAGAAACGGAGTCCCCTGAAAAACAGAACCTTATCTATGTCAGGAAGTTAATAATGGAAGGCGACGATGAGCTATACCAAAGTTGTCTGGCCAACGGGGCTACATTTACTAACGCTGAAGAAGCATTGTTTCAGTTCATGGCGCAATCAGGTGCTCAGAATGGGAAAATAGCTCGCGCAGCAGATAGTTACATTCGGTCCGCTCCAGAGCAGCGTAGTGGTGTTATGGGTACATTGCAAGAACAGACGGATATCTTTGATGATCCAGGGTTAGAAAACGCAATGGTTCGTTCTGACTTTTCACTAAGCGCAATGAAGCATTCACCAACCACAGTATATTTATGCATACAATCTACTAGTTTATCAACCCAGCTCGTTAAAATTCTTTCAGTGTTTATTGAACTGTCGATAGTTGCGTTTGGTACAGACAAACACTCTCCTAAAGAAAATATTCTTTATATAATCGATGAATGCTATGCCTTGGGTAAGAACGATTCAATTGATGTAGGTATGGGCTTATTTGCAGGGTTTGGTGTGACATTGTGGCCTGTTTTGCAGAATATAGGCCAGTTAAAAGCTCTTTACCCCAACAATTATCAGACTTTTATGACGAATTGTCGTGCCGTTCAGTTCTTTAATGAGCAAGAACCTGATACGCTAAAATACATCGAAGAAAAAAGTGGTAAAAAGCAAAAGGTGCGCCCAGATGGTACCTATTACGAGGCTCCATTGTTAAGCACTCACGCGCTAACTACTGATTACTTGGTAAGAGACTCGCGCAGGCAGATTATATCTTTTCAAGGCAGACCATTAGCATTATTGGAACTGTATGATTACTACAAGCATTTTCCTAAAAATTGGTATGAGGGGAGAGATACTGCGGGGAGTACTTCTAACATCATACTCTCGCCAAATATAGAAAAGACTTCCTTCCATAAATCAGAGCCCATAAATAACTTCAAATCTGTGGGGGAATCCGTTGATACTAAGTTGCAAGATAATATTGGTATTGATACTGGGTTTGTACTAAGCGTAAACAAAGGTGATGTTTTTTCGTTGAAAAGCAAAACAAAACTTACAGCAAGAACTCTTTCTTTGCCATGTTCAACAGGCGAGCAGGTCGTGATGGAAGTTTTGTCCAACCCTAATGATACTTCATCTTTTGGATTAAAAAACCACTCTGGATTCACTTGGAATGTGCTAGGAAGCGGAGGAAATAGGGCTAAAATTAGCAAAGGCCGAGGCTTTTTGCTCGGAGAGTATTGTAAAATAGAAATCGATAATACGACTTTGGTGGTGCAAAAGAACCCTTATGCATTGAAACTTCGTGATGGAAGGAAGTTTATTTTGACAAGCGGTTGCAAATTATTTGGAGAAGATATCCCTGAAATTGGAAACCCATCAGGACACCTTTTTCTTGAGATTGTAGAAAGCACCAGTACACCAAAAATGTTAGGACTAAAGAATTGCTCTAAGCAAAAGTGGAAACTACAACTTACAAACGGTGAAAAGTCTGAAATTGATATTAATCAAGTCAAGAGCTTATCAAAAATAGCTAAAATTGATTTTGGTAGGGTTCAGGCCAGCATAGTTGTTTAGTTTAAGAACGGTTGCAATTTCCTCTTATTTGGCAGCATGAGAGCCAGTTCCAATGATGAGTTTATTTTTGCTAAACGGAACTAGTAACGCATATATTCCCTTGTGATTATTAGTATCAATACTTAGAGCCAATTAGAAAACTCACGATTGGATAAACGCTTGCTATCACCAATATTGTGGGTTAAATTTTATCCTGTTGTTACTATTGAGTTAGCTGGTTTGGTATTTTGAAACTTTCCGGTCACCTTGATGCATTGTAACTTTAACAATTTGCATGCTAGACGCAGCGAGTGAACTTTCCGCATCACAACAGGAAGTAAATACAATGAAGGCTCAAGATTTTGATGAAAACGGAATTGCAGGACCAGTTGTACGCCGAGACTTACATTTCTTCTGGCTGGTAGATATATCAGGCTCAATGGCTGGAACTAAAATACAAAGTGTTAATTACGCAATAAAAAATGTATTACCAAAAGTTGAAGACCTTCAACGCGAAGAGAGAGTTAACGTCAAAATGCGCGTTATAACTTTCGGAAAAGGGGCTCATTGGTTTGTTGGACCTGATCCAGTCCCTATTGAAGAGTTTCAGTGGGTAGATATTGATGCAAATGAACACGCAACAGCCACGGCCCAGGCTATTGAGTTATTGAGCTCTGAATTAACCTTAGAAAAAATGGGCGGTCGAAACGTACCTCCTGTAGCGGTGTTACTTTCTGATGGCTACTCTACTGATCCTGAGTCACAATATGATTTTTCGATAGACGCACTTAATAAATCACCTTGGGGAGGTAAAGCAGTTAGGCTCTCAATAGGCATATCAAATGATTCCAGTAGTTATAACAAAGAGCAACTTGACCAGTTTGTCTCACCTTATTTAAAGCAAGCGGAACCCCCAATGGAAACCCTCAATGCCAAAACCGCCGAATCGTTGGTGAACTACATTAAAGTACTAACAGAGAGTGCTATACGAGCTGTCTCGAAACCTGACTCCAAGCTCACATCCGAAGAAGCCCAAGCTGATGCGGCAATAAAACCGGCTGAGGTTCCTCTTCCTTATGAAGAGGATTTTGAATCAATTAACGATGATGAAATCGACTGGTCAACACCACTTTGAAGGAAAGAAAATGTCTACACCTACGGTCGTCGATCAGCGTTATGGCATACTGATATGCGGCAACGTTATCGGAGCAAATCACGTATCAAAAAATACACCATGCCAAGATGCCTGCTTAACATCAGTTCAGTATATAAAGGGACAGCCATATGTTCTTTTTACAGTAGCAGATGGTCATGGTTCAGCTCGCTACGTAAGAAGCGATATTGGTGCCCACTTTGCGGTTCAGTCTGCCTGCTCTGTTGTATCGGACTGGTTAGTCTCCGTAGAGCAAATATCAAGAGATAACCCTGGCAATTGGCTTAGTCATTTGCGACATGATTTTGGACCAAGATTTGCGCACAAATTGAGGCAAACTTGGCTTGATAGAGTGACAGAACATCTAAAGGAACACCCTTTTAAAGAAGATGAGTTAGCGCTCAACTCCACACCGATAAACGCATATGGCACAACAATCGCTTTGGCGGTTGTCTTTAATGGTCAGGTTTTTGTGGGAGCAATTGGAGACAGTGGCGTTTTTGCCGTCCTAAACAACGGAGAGTTTTTCGTTCTCAATGACACTGAGGACAATAATTTAGGGCTCACAACCAATAGCCTTTCGCAAAGCGACGCTCCACAGCAATGGAAGTTCAAAATAATTGCATTGGACGAAGTTAAAATGATGTGTGCAGTGACTGATGGCTTCTCTGATTCATTAGCTGATATACAGCTAACACTTAACTCTATAACCGACCGCGTCATAGGCAAGGGCACTGAATGGCTGTCGGAAAACTTGCCAGGCTTTCTCACTCATCTAACTCAAGAAGGTGTTGGAGATGATGTCGCTTCTATATTTTACTTGCCAAACCAGCAAGCAGGAGACTAACTAAATGGATCATTTTAAAGGTTTAGATAGCAACAGAATTTATCATAAAAAGAAATTACTAGGTAAAGGAGGGCAAGGCTCCGTTTTTTTAGTTGAAGATGATTTGGAGGGGGCTCAATATGCAGTGAAATGGTATAACAAGGCCGCAGGTTCTATTGCTCAAAAAGAACAAATACAAGCTTTAGTAGCGCGGGGGGCACCACCTATTCTGGACGACGGTATTCATTTTATTTGGCCAATGGAATGCGTTACCCAAGAAGGCAATAATTCGTTTGGTTACGTCATGCCTTTAATCGACACTAGTGTGTTTACCTCAATGAATAGAATAATAGATCAACGAGATAAGCAGTTTTTACAACCTTTACAAGCTACACTGAGTCGTATTTGCCGAAGACTGATCACGGCTCTTGATGCAATTCATATTTCAGGGTTTGCTTATTGCGACATAAATGCCGGAAATATCATGATGGACCCCGTAAACGGTGCAATCGTGATTTGTGATAACGACAATGTTGTTATTAACAATTGTAGACCATCCATAGCTGGTGTCTGGGAGTTTATGGCACCAGAAGTTGGGTTAGGAAATTCAAGGCCTAATGCTGACTCTGATTTATATTCAGTAGCTATGCTCATTTATTTCCTTTGGATGTGGGAACACCCAATGTATGGCATTAAAGCTGATGGTTATCGCTGTCTTGATGGTGTTGTGAGATCAAAGATTTATTGTGAAGAGCCCATTTTTGTGTTCCACCCAACCGACAAAAGTAATACAGCGATAGGTCTCGAGCCTGATACGCATGTTAGGCGTTGGTATAGAATGTGTCCTCCGCGACTTAAGACATTATTTATCAAAATTTTCACTGACGGTGTGCATAACCCTTCAAGTCGTCCAAGGCTCCCTGAATGGAAGAAACTGTTCCAAGATATGGAGGCAAATGAAGTCACATGCCAATGTGGAGCAAAAAATGTGTGGGATGGGGTTAATAAGCCGCTAATGTGCTGGCGCTGCGAGAAAGAAATAAAGCTACCTTTATGCCTTTCTATACCTCTAGGTAGGTATGAAAAACGCGTTATGCTTTTAAGTACAGGGAAAGAAGTATTTGGTTCTCAGTTAAATAGCTTAGATCAGGAAGTAGCTACAGAAAAGCCATTAGCCGTAGTGGAATTGCACCCAAAATCAAATAAACATCTTATTCTGCGCAATATATCTGAGCAAAACTGGGCATTTATCGGGCCTGATAATAGCGAGCATAGCTTTGATTCTGGTGTTGCTCGTGTACTTGTACCAGGAGCAAAGATACGAATCGGTACGCAAGAAATCGGTATTGTAGGGGTTTAGCAAACTTAGGCTTTTTTTAAAAAGTAATTCAACAGTAAGATATAACAGCAAATTAGCAGCGCCACGTTTTGATTGAACGTGCAAAGCTAAATAAGAGAGGTTATTTTGACTAAATTAGCGGAAAGGATGCTTAGGGAATTGATCGACGAACATGGGAAAAATGTAATTAGCAGCCCCCAACGCTTAAAGTCTTTAGTTCGTGATTACGCATGTGGAGAATATACCCGAGAAGTCAATCTGTGGCTTCTTGTCGTTGAAGAAGATATCTTGCACAAAATTGATTCTGCCACAAATTTAGAATTTATTTCTCCTCTGCTTACAAAACGTCTACACGACAAATATGGCACAGATCAAACTGCTGCAGCTTGGGCCATTAGCAGTTGGTTTCATGCGCTAAAAGGAGTCAATACTTCAATTCATGAAACCTTTTCTGAAGATCATAAATATCAAGTAGTTATACCTACCATACTGTCTGATAAGCTCTCGATTCTGCTGCCTCAAGCTCTTTCAGTTGATAATAAGTTAGAAAAAGGTATGCCACTTTTTACCGCAAAAGGTGAGGGGAAAGGAATGCCGGCGGTGAGGTACAAAGCCCCTTATAATTTAACAATTGTACAAATTACTAATCAAGAGCAAACTCTAACAGGGCAAGCCGTTTTAACGTTTGCTTGTGACGCTGTTATCTCTTCCGATGATAGACACGCACTAAATAAGTTCTTTTGGGAGCGCTGGCTTAACATTTACGCTCAGCCAAACAAAGCTACCCAACAGTCAACAACTTCGACACACGTTGAGCAACCCAAAAAAAGGCTTGCAATTAACCAATTACTTGCGATTGGTCAGGGTAAATACAAGTTGCCATTTAAAGTCGTCGCTGTAAAAGTACTCCATAATGGAAAAACAGCTGTGTTGGGTGGAGAAAAAGGGCAATTAGCAGCTGTGAACTTAACAACGGGAGAGCTCATCGACTCACGTAAAGATGGTATACGTGTGGGCGAATTTACGCCAGGAGGAGGAGAGATAAACTACCCAGGAGATTGTTTCTATTATATTGAATTATTGCCTGAAGAGTCGTGCTTTGTCACTGTAGGGCACGATGGTAATTTAAAAAAGTGGCGGCTACATGAACGTTTATTTTTACTATCTACCACAGCATTACTAAAAAATAATTTTTTCTTACTTAAAAACGTAATTCTAGCTGAAAAAGGGTCTTGGTGGCCATTTCGTAATTGGTCCAGTTGGAGATATTACCGCGATATCCCACCCAATGTGCCGCGAGGTATTCTCGCCGCAAAGTTGTCACCTGATTGCAAATCCATAGTTTGCCTTACAGAATGGTTTGCTATTTTTCGCAGTACTTTAGAGGGCCAAATAATTGGCAAACCTGTCGTCATTCCAGATGCTTTTGCCATTGAACCTGGCAACGAAGTAATTTGGGTGGGTATACATAGCAAAGGTTTGAGAAATGGATTCTGCCGACTCGATATGAACTCTGGTAAGATAGCAAACATGATATGGTCTGGAGAGCATAGCTTTCTACGCGCAGGAATATATAGAGCTGAGAATACAATATTTTTTGGATATGAAGTTTGGAATCTAAATAAACTAAAAAAGCACTTCAATGCTAGCAATTTCGTCGGTGGTGCTATTTACCCCTCGATTATTAAGTCAAAGAGATTGGTCGTTTCTACGGATTGGTTTTTTAAAATATTTATATATGAATTAGATAGCTTGCATTCCGATGGTGCATCTCTAGAGGGGCATGATGACATAATCCTTTCACTTGGCGCATCGCCTGATGGATCAATACTAGTGTCTGTCGATGAGGGAGCTCAAATGATTATCTGGGATCTGGATACACGTCGACCTATTAGTAATTGAATGGGTGTATCTCATTGTGGTCCGACAACCACGGGAGCATATACTCTGATTACACTGAACTATTGCCAGTGAGCGTTGCAGACGGAAAAGTCGGCGTCGTTTTTACAAGCAGCCTAGAATTGTAGTTTGTTTGACCATTTTCGTTGTTGGATTTGCATTGCGGGTGGCTGCACCTGCACAAATTGTACTACTGGATTGCGGAGCGTCGTGAAAAGCCTGCAAACCTGTGAACCTACTTCTTTGCAATGTCGTATTAACCGTTATTAGTTATACAAGGAGCAGACATTGAAAACAGTCTTAATTATCATGATGACGCTTGTCCTCAGTAGTTGTCTGGGCATGCCACAGGGTGTGCAGCCAGTCGGGAATTTTGAGCTCAATCGCTACCTGGGCAAGTGGTACGAGATTGCCCGCCTGGATCACTCTTTTGAGCGCGGCCTGACCCGGGTGACGGCGCAATACAGTATGCGCGAAGACGGCGGCGTGAAGGTCATTAATCGTGGCTTCAACTCTGTAGAGAACCAGTGGCGCGAAGCCGAAGGTAAAGCGTTTTTTGTCAACCAGGATGATGAAGCTTACCTGAAAGTGTCGTTCTTTGGTCCGTTTTATGGGGCTTATGTTGTGTTTGAGCTCGACTACGATAACTACCAGTATGCGTTTGTGTCTGGCCCGGATACGGAGTATTTGTGGTTACTCTCCCGAACTCCACAAGTCGATCAGGCGATCATCGATAAGTTTGTCAGCATGGCTGCCGAGCGCGGCTTTGATACCGATGCGCTGATCTTTGTTGAGCAATGAGCTGGTTTTGCTCAGGCCAGCTCCAGCGGTAACTGAATTCTGGCTCTGGCACCTGCCTTATCTGTACGGTTGACCAGGGTTAACTGGCCATTGTGCTGCTCCACAATGTTTTTACACAGCACCAGACCGATGCCTTTGCCATTTGGTTTGGTTGTGTAAAAGGGCACGAACAAGTTGTCCGGATTAGTGAGTCCCTGACCTTCATCCAGAATATCTATAAACGCGTATTGTGCTGTTTTGCCAACGATAATATCAACCCCCCCGGTTTCATCGCTGGCCTCCAGCGCGTTAGTGATCAGGTTAACCAATACCTGTTCCAGCAGGCTGACATCCACATGCAATGCAAAGTTCTGCTCAATTGAACAGCGGACCCGGGTGTCATATAAAACCTGCATGGGGCTGAGGAGGGCGTCTATACTCACCGTTTCTGTATGCAGCTGGTGTTGCCGGGCAACGCTGGCGTAGCGATTGACGAATGACATCAGTCCGTCACTGCGCTGTACTATTACAGCCAGCGCCTGCTCAAAATCAGCTTGCGTATCGGCGCCGGGTTGTAACGTTTGCAGTGTCTGTGCCAGTGATTTAATGGGAGACAGTGAGTTGTGGATCTCATGGCTCAGAATGCGGATCATTTTTTGCCAGGCGTCGCGTTGCGCCTGACTGACCACAGATTGGACATCGGTCAGGATCAATAAATGGGCGTGGCTGTCGTCAATGGGGATCTGGCTTTGCCGGATCTGCCATTGCTGAGCCAGCGACGGGTGACTGAATTGCCACTGTCCGTTAGTTTGCGTCAGGCTAAAATGAGCGGCCCTGAGTCGTCTTTGCGTTTGCCAGGGTTTGCCGGTCCAGTTTGAAAAAGCGTCGTTGGCATGAACCAGCGTGTTGCTTTCATCAAACACCACAATGGGGCTGGGCAGCTGCTCTATGAGCCTGAACAATAAGATTGCTTGATGATCCCGTGCAGATTTATACGCTTGTAAATGATCACATAGTTGGCTGGTTTCGGTTTGCAGCTGGGCCAGAATACCGCTTTTGTCGGTACTGTAAAAGCGCTGACCATAGTCTTCCAGCCGCATGGCTTCGATGGTCGTCGTCAGGTGGTAAAAAGGCTGAACGAGACGTACTTTGATATGCTGTAACAGCATTGCAGCGGGGCACAAACCCAATATCCACAGTGTAATGACACCCAGCCAGCCACTTCCCAGGCTGAGCAGCAACCCGGTGCTGAGTGAGGCTAGTAGCAGCCAGGCGAGCATGCAAAACAAGGTCGCGGATCGTTCGTAACTTAGCGCCATCATATTTATGACTGCCGGGTTTTAATGCTGAATTTATCCATGCGCCGATAGAGCGCACTTTTACTGATCCCCAGCAGGATTGCGGCGTCTTCAACATTGTCCTGACACTGAGCCAGTGCCATTCGGATGAGTTTTTGCTCTGCCTGCTCCAGTGTCACCAGCTCTGGTACCGGGTTGTTGCTCTCGGTTTTGACGGCTTTTATTTGCAACTGCCGGGCGGTGATCTCGGGCTCGTCACACATCAGTATGGCGCGCTCCATGATATGACTTAACTCCCGTACATTTCCCGGCCAGTGATAGGCTTGCAAGGTGTTGCATGCACAATCAGACAAAGTTAATTCAGGCAAGCCGTACGTTTGCGCATGGTGCGAGATAAAGTGTTTTGCCAGCGGGATGATTTCATCACTGCGCTGGCACAGGGGTGGCACAGTCAGCTCTATGGTGTTGAGTCTGAAATACAGGTCCTGGCGAAATTCCCCTTGTGCTTGACGCGCTTCTAAATCTGCATTGGTGGCACTGATCAGGCGACAATCGGCGTGAAGCGTATGATCCGCGCCCACAGGCTCGTATTCGCCATTTTCCAGCACCCGCAATAGCTTAGCTTGTTGCGCTTCACTCAGGGTGGCAATTTCATCTAAAAATAGAGTGCCGCCAGTGGCCTGAGTAAAACGGCCGTCGCGGTCCTGTCTGGCATCGGTAAAGGCGCCTTTAACATGACCAAATAGTTCGCTTTCGAACAAGGACTCTGGGATAGCCGCCATGTTAACGCTGACCAGTTTGCCTGTCCGGGCGCTCTGCTGGTGGAGGTACTGAGCAATCTGGGATTTACCCGTGCCGTTTTCACCGCGTAATAAAATATTGGCACCGGTTGGTGCAACCCTATCTAGTTGTTTTTTGAGTGTTTGCATCTGCGGGCTGAGCCACAGTAGTGTTGTGTCAGACGCTTTTTTAGCTTGAGGTATTGCACTTTGCTGAGCCTGGGCCATTTGTCTGAGCCCCAGGTGTTTTTTAATCATCATCAGCACGGCGTGGTTGTCCCAGGGCTTGGCAAAAAAGTCCACAGCGCCTCGCTGCATGGCTTCGACAGCCAGGGTCACACTCGACCAGGCAGTCATAGCAATAAACGCCGGGCTGGTTGGGGTTGCTTTGGCATGCTCAGATAGAAATTGCAGACCCTCCTGGCCCGACGTGGTATCCAGCTCATAATTCATATCGAGCAACACCAGGTCGACGGCGTGTCGTGCAAGTGTGCCTGCTGCCGCACTCAATGAGCTGCATTGAAGGGTAGTAAAGCCGCTGTTTTTCAGCAGCATGTGAAGACTCAGGCGAATATCGGCCTTGTCATCTACGATAAGTAGGGTGCCTTGCATGATATAACTGGCAGGCGCTTTGAAGCGCCTGCATTTCCTTATTGACTGTTGTTCGATTTGTTATTCATTTCTCAATGCCCGGATTGGATCCTGACGGATCACCTTTTGTACCGGCAGATAACTGGCAATCAGTGCGACCAGTAACATCACCGGAATGCTGCTGATAATGGCCAGCCAGTTCACATCGACTGGTCCGTCGCCGATACGAGACCACACCAGATAACCCAGGCCTGCAAACAGCAGGCTGACGGCCAGGCCGGTAAAAATAGGCACAAAACTCTGTTTAATGATCATGGCGGCCAGCTTGTGCGTGTGTGCGCCCAGAGACAAGTGAATGCCCAACTCGTAACGGCGCATTTGCACGCTATAGGTAAGTACACCGTAAATGCCTGCGCCAGCCAGGCTCAGCGTCAGTGTTAGCAGCGCCACGGTCAGCATGGCCTGAAGCCAGGTTTGTCTTAGTCGCTGACTGAGCATATCATCCACTTTCCTGAAAACCGAGAAGTTTAAGGTCGGATGAATATCCCTGAGTGACTCGCCAAGCTGCGCTTTTGACAAAGGCCCGTTGGCTTTGATAATAAACGCACTGCTGCCTTCGGTGAGCGGCACATAGTAGCGCTCCAATTCATACCCCAGTGGGCCGGTGGGTACGTATACGTCGCCTACAACTCCAACAACCTGTCTGGGGGTTTCCTGGTCGATGTATAGTGTTTTCCCCAGCGGGTTATTTGTGCCATACAGGCGTTTTGCCAGTGAGTCTGAGATGATAATTTCGTTGTTATCTTCACCAGGTGCTGCAATGGGGGTAAAGCTGCGCCCTTGCCTGACAGGCAAAGATAAGGTGGTAAAGGCATCCTGATCTAAAAACGCCATACTGGTTATGCCCAGTAGCGCTATTTGTTCGTCATACAGGTAGTTTTTCCAACCCATGACCAACGGAGAGGTCATACTGGCTGCTACAGCATTGACATTTGCTTGTGTGCCCAGGCTACTTTTAACCTGCCGGGTGAGTTCAAATGGGTCAATCTCAGTGGCACTGCCATCAACACGCACATAGTAGAGGTGTTCGGTGTTGAATCCGGTCGGGTGGGTCATTGTATGATAGGCGGGCAGAAGTTTATTGGCCGCCAGAAACAGCAATAGACTGGCAAACATGACTTGCAGTGCCACCAGGATATGACGGGTACGGGCTGAGATTTGTGTACCTGTGCCTTTGCCGCTGGCATGCAGGGCGCCCGTCAGGGCATGGTAGTTCACCTGACTGCTGGTGATGGCGGCAATGAGCAGGGTGATAAGCAGTGCCAGGATCATTGCAACCACAATTGTGGGTGCATCAAGCGACAATGCTTGCATACGAGTGAACAGATAGCTCAGGTCTTCGGCCAACAGGACATTCAGCCACTGAGCACCCAGTAGGCCCAGCACGGTTGCGGCGCCAATCAGTAGAGCACTTTCACAAAACATACTGATGAAAATATGGCGCGGTTTGGCTCCCAGTGCCGCCTGAATTGCCATTGTACGCTGCTTTTGTGCGCCCCGTGATAAAAACAGGTTGGTGACATTGGTCAGCGCAATCAAAACCAGCACTGCTGCGGAAAACAACAAACTCAGTGCCAGATTATCGCTTTCGGCGATGATCCTGGTGCGCAATGGCGTGAAGCGTGCGCCGATGGCGGTATCGGGGGCAACATTTTCCTGGGATTGATACAGAGTATTGATCTGCTCACCCAGCGCGTGATTAGCTTGCGCTGTGTTCACACCCGGCTTAAAGCGGGCGATCCCGTTAAACTGGCTGCTGATGCTGTTCCAGTTATTAGTGGTGCTGAGTGCTTCTGGAAAGCTGCTGAATCCACTGATCTCAGAGCTGCGGAAAATCTCTGGTACTTCAAAATCCTCGGCAGCGACGCCCACAATTTGGTAAGCCACCCGGTTAAGCTGGGTAAAGGTGCCAATTATGGCGGGATCTGCGTTGAAGTCTTCCAGCCAGGTCTGATAACTGAGTACCAGCACTTTTTGTTCATCACTGATCCCTTCATTGCTGCTTAGTGCACGACCCAAATGCATGGGCACGCCGAGTAACGAGAAAAATTCAGGGGAAACACGCAGCACGTCCACGGTGGGTCGTCCGTCGACATCCATCAGGCGAGGTGAGGTGTGATGCAGCATGGCCATTTCATCAATAAACTGTTCGTCCTGGTAGATCAGCGTTTGAGTTGGCAACATTTGAAAGCCGTATTGCGTCTCGCCATTGATGGTTTCGCTCTGATCAGTGACCCATAAAGTATCGGCATTGGGGTAGGGTAAAGGCTTAGTCAGCAACCGGTGGTTGATGTTGATCACCACACACAATGCTGCGAGGGTCAGCGCTAGTGTGAAAATCACGGTCACGCTAAAGCCGGGTAACTTTTTCAGATTAGACGCAGCCAGTTTAAGTTCTTCTTTGATCATCCTGCCATCTCCAGCTTCACTTCATCCACCATAACGCCATCAAGCAGAAACAGTTTGCGACTGGCCATATCGGCATACCTCGGGTCGTGCGTCACCATGCACATGGTGGTGCCTTGTGCATTTAAATCGTGCAACATCTGCATGACGGCATCACCATTTTTGGAATCCAGGTTACCTGTGGGTTCGTCTATCAGCAGAATATCCGGCTGATTGACCAGCGCCCGGGCGATGGCAATACGCTGTTGCTGGCCACCCGACAGTTGATTGGGCTGATGATCTATTCTGTGTGTCATTTGCACCAGCTCCAGACAGTGCATTATTCGATCTTTGAGCTGAGGGCCATTCAGGGGGCGCTCGCTGTACTTAACTGGCAGCGCCAGATTATCGAATACATTCAGCTCATCTATCAGATTGAACGATTGAAAGACAAAGCCAATGTGCTTGTTCCTTAATGTTGCGCGTTGGTTGACGCTGAGCTGGCTGACGTCGTTTCCGGCAATCTGATAACGGCCGTCGGTAGGTGTGTCTAACAGGCCCAGAATATTGAGCAGGGTAGATTTGCCGCAACCGGATGGGCCAGAGATAGAAACATATTCACCTTCGTTGATACTCAGGTTCACGCCGCGTAAGGCTTGTGTTTCCATACCACTGAGCAAGAAGTGTTTGGTGATGTTTGTGAGTTCAATAACGCATTTGTTGTTCATTGTGGTTTCCTTATTTACTCAGGTACACGACCGGCTCATCCTGATAGGATGCCATATCCGACAGAATAAAGCGCTGCTCTGGCTGTGCGCCGGATAGCAACTGAATATGCTGTGCGGTTTGGGCGCCATAGTGTACCTCAATGGCGTGTGCTTGTTGGGTATTCGTGTCGATACGGTATAAAGTGGCGTGGCTAAAGGCTTTGGCACCGACAGGCTTGTCGATAAACAGCGCGTCGTTGAGTGTGTTGATATGTATTGTGCCTTCAATATTGAGTTCGGGCCGGGCGCTGTCGGGTAAAGTCTTAGGCAGTGCTACTTCAACCTCAATATTGCCGTTTTGCACCACAGGATTTATGCGTGAGACAGTGCCTGTGATTAGATCTGAGCGGGTATTCACCTGAACTGATTGCGCCAGTGCTACTTGCTCCGCATACGCCTGTGGTATTTGCAGTTGGGCATATAAATCCCGGGTGCTGCCAACCAGCGCCAGCTGTGCGCCCATGGGCACACTTTGCCCCAGTTCGACATGTACCTGCTGCACCACACCTGTGATCCCCGCCCGCACAGTGAGGCGGTCAACTCTGTGCTGGATCAGCTGATAAGCCTCTTCGGCGGCTTCGATATCAGAGTTGGCCAGCTGTAAGTTAGCCTGATGCAAGGTTTCAAGCTGACTAATACGACGTTGTTCTATGTCTATCCTGCGGGTCATCTGGCGATGCTCCAGAACCGTACGCTGATAATCCAGCTTGGATACCGCACCATCCTCAACCAGACCTGCCTGAGCAGATACCTCCAGCTCAGCGCGCTCTAAGTCAGATTTTAAGATCTCCAGATCTGCCTGATGCGACAGCATTTCACGCTGCTGATTAATGTTTGACTGTAGATACTGATCTTTTGCCTGTTGTAGCGCCCGTTTTGCGTCTTTTAGCGACTGAGTCAGGCTGGCATCCTTAAGTCTCATGATCACACTGTCGGGCGTAACTTCAACGCCCGGGCGCAGTACAATTTCTTCTACCGTGGCCTCACTGGCAGCACTGATCAAACGTGGCGTGCGCGATTTAAGCTGACCAAATCCGGCCACTGAAATGACTAAATCTCCCTGTCTGACCTCACCAATCCAGGCATCTTCTGCCGGCAAAGAGGCCTGCGCGCTGGGCTGGACAAGCAGCCAGCCCGTCATGATCACGAGCAAGGCAATCCCACCCAGCCACAGCCAGTTCACTTTGATGTTCTTTCTTTGTTCGACTTGTATGTCCATACTCAATCCTCTGCGGGTACTTGATAGCAGACGTTACAAGGTATGTGCCACTATTTAAGTGTTTGTATTTATTTGGTTTGTCTGTTTCTTGAGTGTGTTTGAACGGCTTTATTTGTGGAAATGGAATTGCGATTTCTGGAAATGGGAGGGCGCTCTATGTTGAGTTTGTCAGGTTTCTGTAGCTCGCGCTAAGGTGAATGAATAGCTAAAAACACGTTCCTTGTCTTCCCTGATGCTGCGGTACATATCAAAAGACATACACAGGCAAAAATGAATGCGCCATTATATCAGTCTTATATGCGTGTTTATCCAAGCGCTCAGGTCTCGCCAATACTAAGGCTCGCTTTTTGCGGGCTGTATCAGGCTTGCAGGTTAAGGTTCAGGGTGGTAGGTTGTTCCTATTATGTTAATTTTCTTGTGGTGGGCTGGAGAAAGCTGAAAACAGGCTTTAACCGGCATTCTCACAAATAAACTGGTAGCAGTCTTTGGTTATGAGCAGAATAGTAGCTATCTTTACATTCCTACTGAACTTTCCGGTAAGTGCCGACACATGGCTTCAGTATGGTGAAGAACTTGAATGTCCTGATGCCCTAAAACTTAAGGGTGATAATTATAGGATTTATAATGATTGCTACGGTTTCGATCCAAAAGAGCCCATCATCGAAAGTGGAAATATTAAGTTCGATAACGACTATTTCTACTTCTTTAACCGTAAGGTTAATCAGCCATCTTTCTTACAAAATGGTGTTCAAAGTCAGAAGTTAAAGATTCTATTAAGAAATAATCATGAACTTAATCTTCAAATGGGTACAAGAGTATTGATATTTAAACGTATTAAGTTGCTAAACTAAACTGTTAACAAGGAAATTAAAGATCGCCGGAAAAAACGGGTCGGTTGGATGTTCAACACTCTAATTGTTTTGTGTTGTCGTTTTGCTCCAAATTAACACAAAGCAATCTACGTATTGGCTGCTCTATTATGGCGTTATATTTCACATTAAAGTTCGGTGCATATAAGGAAGTGGTACAAAGACAATGAAGTACTTTAAAACCCCAGAGTTTCTCTTCGAAGTATTTGGTGAAAAACAATCACTTTTAGAGGTTTGCTGTACGATTGTATTTGCCTTATTTGGAAGTTTGGTTGTTTATTCAGTTGCAGATATACGCTTAGGTAATTGGAAATCAATCATAGCTTTTCTATTAATCTTTGATGTGTTGGCAGGCTGTATTGCTAATTTTAGCTATGGCACTAATGAATTTTATTCTCAGCGGCCCAAAAGTCGCCTTATTTTTATCGCCATTCATGTGCATATTTTAGCTATTGCATGGTTGCTTTCTGAACCGATGGGCAGTGCAATCATGATTTGGGGCTACACTATCGTGTCAGCATTGATAGTCAATGCGCTAAAGGGGAAGTCAATTCAATTTTTCGTTGCTGCCAATTTTATGTGTTATGGCATCATTTTATTGATTTATTTATCACTGCCGCTTTGGTTTTTGATGGTGAGTATTTTTTTCATGATCAAGGTACTGTTTAGCTTTGCTGTTGACCACTTTGGAAAGCACGCTAATCATTCAGTACACAGTGAATTATAACAAGCGGGTTAAGTGGTGGGGCTGCTAACACTTGGTTCAGCTCCGTTTCGTTGCACAAGTATAGCCAAGTAGTATCATCCTTTGACGCTGTCATACAAAACACATGAAAATTCAAAAAATCGAAGAAAAGAATTGGATCGGGATCTTAGAAATTCAAGATAGTGCCTATCATGAAGTTGGCTTAGAAGAACTAGAGGTACTCAAATCTAAGCAATCTGCTTCGCCGGACACTTGCTTTGTCTGCGTGTCAGATCGAGATGATGTGTTAGGCTATTTGTTGGCACATCCATGGAGCGGGAAAGAGCCTCCCAAGCTGTTTGAGCCTTTGCCAGACCTTGTAAATAGCGACTCCTTATTTCTCCATGATATGGCAGTTGGTCCACACTTCAAGGGCCAAGGAATAGGCCGTTCAATGATGGAATTGCTAATAGAAGTGTCTGTAAAGAAAGGGGTTAAGAGAATCACTCTTGTCGCCGTTCAAGGCGCAAGTCGCTTTTGGTCATTACTGGGCTTCGAAGAAATCTCAGGAGCAAATCTATATCCAGGTTATGGAAAAAATGCAGTCTTAATGGAGAAGGTTTTAGCTGCATAGTAAGGTACTGCATCTAATCGACTACACCCCGGCGGCGGCCGAGCAAGGCGTCAGGTTTATTTAAAAAGGGAGCTTATTTTGAAATATATAATAGTCGCGTTTCTGTTATCTGTGTCTGTTGATGTTACTGCTCAACCAATTTCAGATTTTAAACTTTCGAAAAAACTGGTTGGGTCATGGTCAATTTCAAAAACAGATAAGTATTATGGGCAAGAAGGTCATATCAGTACTTATAGAAGTGATGGCACTATAGAGCATATTCAATACACTTCCGGTAAATGCAATTCGATAGACTCAATTACTCTCGGCAGTTGGTTGATTAAAGATGGACAACTCACGATCACGGTAACAGAAAGCCAAGGTCAAAACCCGTTGCCTACAGGCATAATAGTTACAGACAAAATAGTCACTATCGATGATAAATCATTTGTGTTTATTTCAAGTACAGGGCGAAAAGTACGCAGAATTCGCAGTAATACGTGTTTATGAACAGTAATCTAATCAGATTATCAACGCGGGCAGGAAACCATTGTTTTGTTCGTGCTTATATTTTAAGCCAGCTACAGCGACGCGTGGAGCTTCTTAAATAATTGAGTTCGCTCAAGCTGGTGTATCAAACGCACGTATTCGTGTATAGCACCGTGCAATCGTTTCCCTGGCATAAAATAATCATTTCGTCGTCCGACCTCTTTGCCGAATCTGACTGTGGGCAGTCATCTAATATGTCAGAACTCATGATCCCAGACAAGAGATAGCAGGATAGCATTAAGCGTGCGAGAACCTGTTCAAAGAACACTTGAGGGGGGAGGTAAGTGTTTTGCAAAAGTTTCTGTTATCGGGAATTTATTGCTGGGCATTCATGGTGAAATGTAATAATATATAAAAATCAACAGGTTATATGTCTTTGTGGCACAGGTTTAATTAAGGGAAATTATGAAGTTTTTTAGTTTATTTTTTAGTGCACTTTGTCTGTTGCTATCAAGTGTTTTGTACGCTGAGCCAGCTAAAAAAGTATTGATTATTGTATCAAATATGGAAAACATGGGAGATCCAGAAAAACATGATGCAAGAAACAACCTATGGGAAGTGGCACCGCCATATCATGTGTTTGTTAGTCATGGCTTTGACGTGGACTTTGTATCACCTCAAGGTGGGAAAGTTCCTTTTATGATGGACCCTCTCGGAATCAGCAGTTATACAATAAAATACGAGAACTTTTTAGGTAAAGCTAACAGTTCACTTAAACCAGAAGACGTTAATCCTGATGACTACTGGGGCGTATATATAGGTGGAGGGTACGGCCCTGTTTTTGATGTGGCGAGCAATAAAGAAATACAGTCAATCATTGCCAGAATCTATGAGTCGGGCGGTGTTGTAGGCACGGGGGGTCATGGGGCTGCAGGTATTGCTAACGTGAAATTGGCTTCCGGGCAATTTCTCGTTAAGGGTAAAAAAGTCGCAGGTTTCCCTAACTCCACAGAAAAATCGAAAAAGTGGGCGAAACAAGGGACGCTATTACCCTTTTTGATTGAAAGCCAGTTTAATAAGAACGGGGCATTTGCGCAAAATAAGGAAACATTAAAAAATAAACATGATGTTGTCATTGACCAACGTGTGGTTACAACTATGTTTTTACCATCTGCTGGGCCTTGTTGATCAAATCCAGATAACTTAGGTAACACCGAGATTTCAACTGCTTCCCTGATATTCAGGCATACCTAGCCCAGTCATTCTATTGAGTACTTTCACTTTGATCATCGCTTCAGTGTGTTGCTGATTGAATCCACGACTGACCAGCTTGTCACCCATTAGCTGTTTGTATCGGTACATTGCCGTTTCCGCCAGTGAACGTTGGTGGTAGTTCACACATTTTTTCCACTCACTGCTGCCTATATGCTTTGTTAAAATGACCGCGCTGTTGCGAGCATGTCCACCCTCCCACAACTGCGCGTTACTCCTTGGTGGGATCACTGCTTCGGCCTTTTTAGCTGCTACTTCGGCATAACAGCCTCTGGTATCATAAGCACCATCTGCTTTAACTGAGCTGATCTTCCTGCGCAATGGTCTGAGTAGGTCACCCAAAACTTCTGAATCAGCTACAGACACTGTGGACAACTCAGCGCCTACGATTTGGTGTGTATCTGGATCAACTGCCAGGTGTAGCTTTCGCCATGTTCGGCGCTTGTTTGCACCATGTTTTCTTGCGTGCCACTCACCATTTCCGTACACCTTCAAACCAGTGCTATCAACCACAATATCAATGCCTCCGGATGCACTGGAGTGTGGCCTATAGCGAACTGCCAGCTCTGCACTACGCTTGCACAAACAGCTATAAGTTGGCGTATCCAAATCAAGCTTCATCATTGATATTAATGAGGAAACAAAACCCTGTGCAGCTCGAAGAGACAAGCGAAATACAGCCCGTAAAGTCAGGCAGGTCTCAATCGCCAGCTCTGAGAAATGATTAGCCCGGCCTTTACCGCCGTGATGTTGCGTGTTGTTCCACTGTTCAATCGCATCCTCGGAAAACCAAAGTTGGATGTTACCTCTGGCGATAAGGGCTTTGTTATATTCGCGCCAGTTGATGATACGCTTTTCTTTCAAAGTTCAGTCTCGGTGTTTGCTTTTGAGATCTGATCACACAAGGCTAAATTAGTTCAATGATTTAGGAAACAACGCCCATCTGCTGCTCTGGTTGCAAAGGAAATGATTATTACTAATAGTGGTACTTAACAAAACGTTATGGCGTCAATAGCTAAATGTCAGTATTTGGCGCTTCTTACATTGCTTGATCTCTTCGCATCGCGTGCAAGGTAATGATCGCTCTTCTAACACAGGTAGTTGAGACTGCTTTCTTGGTTTTACTGAGGAGGCCAGATTTTCATCTAACGCTTTGAAAATAAAGGCCAGATGGGGGGGAGAATGCTTAGTTTCAATATATAGACTTCATGGTACTTGTAAAAGAAAATGATAGTGGCCTGTTAGAATCAATCTAAATCAGCTAACAAGTGCACGTTTCGGGACTGGTTGTTCGTCAAGTTTCAAACCAGCCGGAAATAAGAGCGTTAGGAATACCTTTGAATCGGAAAAGTAACTTTATAAGACAACTACTTTTGATGGTATTAATACTTCCTTCAGCAGTCGGCTGGGGCGTGTTATCTTTGATTAGTTTGTTTATCAGTGCATTCATGATGTTTGAAAGTTTATTTTATTTTGGTCTGTTCACTTTTTCTTTACTGGGGTTGACGTGTATTTTTTTTGGTGTGAAATCGATATATGACTTTCCAAATGTGACAAGATTAACTTGCTTGTTTTTAGCTGTAAGCCTGATAATTTTAACGGCCTTTGGTGTTACCGGAACTTCGCAACCGCTGTTCTATTTGTCATTTATTTCAATTGTGTTTGCTGGGGTGTTATTGCTCTGGCAACGAAGAGTCATTACACAAACTTAAAAAACGTTTTAGCCAAGGACGAAAAGCAGAAGCAGGTGCTTCTTTGTCGTCAAATTTAGCCAAACATTCAGGCGCCAAATAAGGCGCTAGCCGTCAGGAGTAAAATTTGACCATAAGGATGTATTCAGAGGTTGACTTTCAGTCAATAGAAAAAATATATAACCTCTCCAAATTAGACGAATTGTCGCAGGAAGAGACACAATTTACTTTATTGCCATTGTCAGAAGACAAGGAACGAAGCAAACTGTTATTTGAATCACAAATATTCGTTTACGAACTTGAGTCTATAGTCGCTTTTTGCGCAATCTTTGAGTCAGAAATTAGGGCGTTATTTGTACACCCTAACCATCGCGGGCACGGAATTGGCAAAGACTTACTTGAACATCTAGTGTCTCTTACCTCGCGAAGTGCGAGTTTGTATGTTGCGGCTTCGAACTTTCCGGCAAAGGAAATGTATAAAAAGTCTGGTTTCGTGATCACAGAAACATTTGAAACCACTTACAATTCTGTAAAAGTAACGGTAAATAAAATGGTCAAAAATGAAGGTGAGCAAGGCGCTTAACAGGTTTCTCGTGGCCACTGAGGTAAGACTTTAGTGATTGAGATAAAAGGTGTGATCAAGCGTCAATAGAAGATGTAAATAACTATATGGGTTGGCGTATTAGTACTGCAAATGAAAGAGCGAGAAAGGCGCTGCTATGAATACAGGAAAAGATAATTATAAAGCCTTAAAGTTAGATTTATAGTAGTTGGCTCTGCTTTACTTCAAACCTGACCAATTATGGCTCACCGCTCAAAAGAGCGTTATATTTATGGGGAGAATTTATGGAGTTTTGGAATTTACTATTCTTTACGTTGGCGTGTTTTGCGCTCAATATGACTCCTGGTCCAAACAACCTATTGTCTATGAACAATGCGCGTTGTTACGGTTTTAAGTCCGCTTTTATTGCTGGTCTGGGTCGAATTTTGGCATTCACAGTCATGATTGCTTTGGCTGCTTCAGGTTTAGCGGTTGTGCTCTTTGCATCTGAGACGCTGTTTTTAACCATTAAAGTTGCCGGTGCTGCATACTTGTTGTGGATTGCCTTTAATCTCTGGTGTTCGGAAGCAAGTCCAGTCTCTGAACCCGATAGTACACGCAACCGACTTGGTTTAGCGAAGCAGGAATTTTTATTAGCTGCAGGAAATCCAAAGGCGATCTTAATTTTTACTGCCTTTCTACCTCAATTCGTTGATGTTAAAGCCAATGTAAATGAACAGTTTTTCGTTTTAGGAGCCACTTTTCTCTTTTTAGAATTAGTGGCACTATCAATTTATGCTCTATTCGGAGTATATCTAAGGCTGTGGTTCACGAAGCCGAAAATAGCAAAGCGCTTCAATAGAGGCTGCGCAACCTTTTTGGCTATATCTGGAGCAAATTTGTTGCTAAGTCGTCAGCACTAAAACTGGCAATCTGATTTAGGGGAAGGTGCAACGTGTGGCATAAGCTTGTAACCCCTCATAAACTGCAGCAGCTATTGAGTATCATATCTAGCATGGAAATGGTGTGGATTTTTATAAAAGGACAGAGAGTAAATGTTCAAAACAATAATCAGCATAGTGTTCGCGGTAACTTTATTGGGCTGTGACCTTGAAGTCCCCGGTGCCGACGAGAAGTTTGGTAAGCAGAACTTTATATCAGCCGTATCAATCATAGAATTACATAAACTAAGAAATGGTCACTATCCTAATAGCCTGAGTGAGTTGGAGTTTTTGGGAGACTGGGATGGTATATGGTTATCTGCCGTACGGTACGAAAGAAATGGCGAAGGGTATCATTTATACCTGGAGCGAGGTTGGGCAGGAAAACCAACATTAGCGTTTCCTGTCAAGTTTATGGCTGGTTTAGGTATCAAAGAAACAAACGTCCAATGGCTTCATCAAGACAGAACACAAATTTAGTTACAGCCTCTACTCGGGGTTTTCGTCAGTATCATAGCAGCGTACTTGCTTGGCTTGTTGGTGCCTGATGTGTACTTTGAGAATTCCCTGAGCCATGGCACGCTTATTGTTGCATGTTTCGTCAGTAAATCATCATAAGCTAGCAATAGTCGTACTCAGACTTTCTCTAGTTTCCTTTTTTAGGTATATTCCGATTGTTTTGTTTAATGCAGTTCTATCGTGAATTTAGACGCGTTTACAAAGCGAAAGCATTGCTTGCTTATTACTCATTTAACGTTACTTGATATTATTGATGACTTGTCATGACCTCGTTTTTTGTGTGTCTTAATCAATCAGTTTGAGCCAAATTTCACAGTATTATTATTGCTTATAAGGAAACATTATGAAGAGAATTCTGCCATTACTTTTTTTTGCCCCTTCGCTGTGTTTTGCCGGGAGTTCATTTGAACGTAAAATCGAGGAGATACAGGTAATTGATGAAGTGGTGAGGCTGAAGGTAGGCGTTACCTATGGTGCATGCGGCGCTATAGATAGTTGGTGGGGCTGGAGTATTAACGACCCCAGCCACAGCGCTTGGTATGCGATGGCTCTGTCGGCCCAGGCACGCGATAGACCCGTAACTGTTTATGACAAGCAAAGTGCATGCGGTGGCCTGCCATCAGCTATTAAACTTGAAGGGCTTTACCTGAAATAGCGCGTTATTGAAGTAAATGCAAGCGATGCCAATATCACGATATTTGGCTTTAGCGTATCCGGGCCAACTCATTCGGTCGGCCCTGCTTGTTTCTTAAAGCTTAAAGCGCTCCACCAATCTGATGGGTTCACCATCCACATCTAATACAGCAATCACTTTCAGGACGCCATTTTCAAGATTACCTGCTTCGTTCAAGCGTGGTTGCCAGCGCTTTTTCTCATAAGGCGCAATGGTGACGTCCTGCTCCCAGAGTGTTGGCTGAGTTTCGGGAGTCTGATAGGGCAGAAACTGCACTGACACTTTACCATGTGTGTCTCCCGAATACGGGCCGGTCAGGGTGATCTCTATATCTGATTTATCTCGATGCAACTGTGCGTTTAAATACACACCGTCAAAGTGCTGATTTTCAAGTGTGATCTGACCCGGCTGGGTTAAACCTTGCCAGCTCACAGAATAGTCAACTTTGCTCTGTTTGGCTGACAGAGGCAGGTTATGTGTCCCTGGCAACAGGGAGTAGGATGTCCCATTTCGCAGCGTGATTTCTGCTGCCTGCTCACTCGGATTATGGGCAAAGATAAACGGGGTCTGGCCGTCAAACCTCAGTTTTAATTCAATACCACTGAGCGTAAACAGGGCGGTGTCAGAGAGCTTACTTTGCCAGTCCTGCATTAGGGAGTGCAGGTTTTTACTAATAGCGGGGTGCTTAGTAACGCTTGCTTGTTGAGCTAACTGGTCGCGCAAGGTTGCCATGCAGCCCGGCAGCTGAGCGGAGAACTCGACACACGCATTAAAAGCCCGGTGCGCTAAAGCCGCATTAGCAAAGTACCAGGGGTTGGCAGTGTCATTGTTTAGCTCTGGCACCTTATATGTGTGACCGAACAGGTAAGGGGTGATTGTGTGGTTCATGTTGCGACCAAGCAGCGCAACCTGTTGAAAATTGATTGCGCTTAATGTGTCGTCCTCCAATTTAAACAGCACGCTCTGCTGGCTGTTGCCGGATTTAATCTCAATGGCGAGGCCAGCAGGGGTGCGCTGTAGATTCAGGCCGAGCTGCGATGTTTGTTTTAAACTCTGCAATACGGTGGGTTTCAGCGCTATTTCCTGAGAGGTCCACTTCGAGGTGTTATAGACCGATAACCGGGTGCCATCTTTAAGTAACACTTTTATCATTTGATCTTGTTTAAACTCGGCTTTGTCTGTGAGTCCGGCGCGTTTGGCAAGACTGTCTGTCGTGAGCTTGGTAAGTAAGCCGAACCCAATTTCCCCGCGTGTGTGTTGTTCGGGTTGTAGAGTCAGCAAAGCTGAAAATGACTCCTTACTAATTGGATTTATGGCAGGGTGTGGAGCGGGTGCCGGGTAATCTAACACCGGATGTGTGGCATTGTGTTTTGGGGTGATATCTAAGCGTTGTAGCTGCTTTTGGTCATTGCTGCGCAGCCAATAGCCTGCGCCATTTTGCTCCCAGGGCCCACGCACAATATAAAAGCTGGGGTGTGCGGAATTGACGAACTTGGCAAAATCGCGCTCCAGTTTTGGCCAGTCTGCAAAGGTCTCTTTAAGTAGGGCATTGGCCGTTGGCAATGTGGCTTCTGAGTCCGGGTTCAAAGCCATTAGTGAGCTCAGATAGCGCTTAAAGTATTGGTAACGGATGGGGTCGTTAAGTAAAAAATGCACGATAAAGAAGTTAAGGCCCCGGCGTAATTGTGGGTCGTCGTTGATTTGCTCAAAACTGGGCTGTGCATTTTGATGATATTGCGCCAGCCCCAGTGACTGGTAGTTCATCGGAGCGCGGTCGAACACCATGACTCTGAGCTGCTTTTTGTTGCTGTCATAGGTATGGCTTGCGATGGCATCAGCCATGCCTTCCGTGATCCAATTCGGTGCCCAGGTCGAGTGGCCGTTCAGTGCCATGTGAAAGGCGTGCATGGTTTCGTGGATCACAATATAACGCTGGTGGTGCTGGCGGTGGCTGGGAAAACTATATCCGGCACGGTTATAATACATGGTTTCACCGCCCGCCGTTTTGTGTACACCACGCAAAAAGCCATCATCCAGCATGGCTTCACGCACGCGCTCCCGAGAGCTGCCGTACACTACGGCAATACGCTGATGCTCTATGTTAGCAGGCGCCATTCCAAACAGCTCAACATAATGAGGGTAAGACATCTCTAGTAACTCAAGATATAAGCGCACTTTTTCTTCGCTCAAGTCACTTTTCAGTGCAAAGTGTTTGCTGACCCACCAGTTGTAACCTCGGCTATTGGTGATCTTGCCCTCGCTATAGGTGCGCGGGATCTGCTTGCCTACATACGTGATGTCTATGTGATTTAACGTGCTGGTTCTGCCAGCAACGTCAATATCAACGCGCATCTGAGCCGGGCTTGGTATGGCCTGAGCACGCTGTTGTGATAATTGTGCTCTTGGTTCCTGATGGGGTTTTTCTATTGACTGACAGCCACTCAGTAGTGCCAGCGCAATTAAACTCAAACATAACATTTTGACTTTCTCTTATTAGTGGTTAATGTATATTGTATACAATAATAATCAATAGGATCCAAGTCAATGTCGATAAGTACACCGTCCAGTCAGCCAGGGCCTGAGCTGCAAACTGGAAATGTTCAGCACCGTGGGTTTAGCCGCGCTTTCTATGTGGCTAATCTGATGGAAATTTTTGAGCGGTTAGCCTGGTATGGCTTTTTTGCTGTATCGTCTGTGTATATGACCACGCCCAGTGCGCAAGGGGGTGTGGGTTTTACTGATCTTGAGCGTGGTGCTGTACAAGGGATAATTCCATTTTTTCTTTATCTTTTACCTGTGCTGACCGGCGCGCTGGGTGATCAGCTCGGTTATCGGAAAATGTTTTTACTGTCGTTTGCCATCATGGCGCCCGGCTATTATTTACTGGGTCAGGCGCAAAGTTTCTGGCCGTTTTTTGCTGCGCTGAGTTTGGTGGCACTGGGCGCTGCGTGCTTTAAACCTGTGGTTGTGGGCACCATTTCTCATAGTACCAATGACAGCAATCGCGGCCTGGGGTTTGGTATTTTTTATACCATGGTGAATATTGGCGGCTTTCTGGGTCCTTTGCTGGCCGGCGCATTGCGTGCTATCAGCTGGGATGCGGTGTTTA
The DNA here is from genome assembly GCF_001482385.1 of Pseudoalteromonas rubra. Classification (NCBI taxonomy): domain Bacteria; kingdom Pseudomonadati; phylum Pseudomonadota; class Gammaproteobacteria; order Alteromonadales; family Pseudoalteromonadaceae; genus Pseudoalteromonas; species Pseudoalteromonas rubra. Next base: position 1,129,710 of record NZ_CP013611.1, on the reverse strand, counting down.
TGATGTCGGCATGCTGGATCCTGGTTAACTTTATTCCCGTGTTGTGGTTCTATCGTGACCCACCTAGTCTCAAACGTGAAAAAGCGCCTCTGAGCAACGTGATCAGAGAAGCCCAGTCAGTATTGGGCAATGGTCGTTTTGCACTGACTTTGTTGGTTGCTGTCCTGCTGCTGATGTGTTCAGGTGTCGAGGTGCTCAGCTATGTGCAAGCATTCTCCTGCATTGGGTTGTGGCTGGTGATTAATCTGATCTGGGATCGCATTGCACCGAAAGCGGTCTCATCGAGTGTCAGCTGGTGGGCTCAGCCGATGCGAGTGAGTAATGTCCGTTTTGCCCTGTACCTGGCCATTATTGCTGGGTTCTGGACGGTATACAATCAGTTGTTTTATACCTTGCCCTTATTTATTCGTGATTATGTTGATACGCGCGACTTGCTGAACTTTATCGCCTGGTTTGGTGAAGATGCCGTCTCGTTCTTTGCCTATGTCGACAGGGCGCAGCTGCAAGGAGCGGTGCAGGCATTGCATATCCAGTTGCATGCAGGTACTCAGCCAGCTGCTGAAGCGCTGCGCCTAGAGTGGGTGCATTTGAAGGTAAATGTGCCAGCCTCAGAGCTCTCAACCCTGATGGCGCATTTAAAAGGCCTGGAAGTGTTGACAACGACCCAGTTGCAGCAGTTTACAGGCGCGTTGTTAGTATATCGCCAGATTAATCCGGAGTACTTGATTAACCTCGACTTTGCGGCCATTGTGCTGCTCCAGATCCTGGTGAGTTATTTGTGTCAACGGATCCGTCCTTTTTACGTGCTGACAGCCGGGCTGGTGGTGATGTGTTGTGCGTTTGCTTTGATGGCAGTAGAGCTGACAGCCACGGGTGGTGCGCTAATAGTAACTGTGATCCTGTTGATTGCATTGGGCGAAATGCTCACCTCTCCGAAGAGCCAGGAATATGTGGCTAGCATTGCACCGCCTTCTCAGGCAGCCTTATATATGGGTTACTATTTCGTCTCCATGGCACTGGGTTTCTTGTTTGCCGGGTTCTTATCTGGCTGGAGTTATGCAACTCTGGTGCAACAGGATGGCCGTCCCGATTTAATGTGGGCGCTATTCGGTGGTCTTGCGTTGCTGACAGCGATCGCTTTGTATTTGTTTAATCGGTATGTGATTCAGAGATCTGCGCAGGAGATCTCACCTGCACCACAGACAAGCTAGTTAGTGTATTTGCAGCCAGAATGCGTGAGGTTGATTGCTTTTAGTCGCAGTTAGTTTGCCTTTGTCAGCGTGCTGTGACTAGACTGACTCGACTAATTACTACAAAAAAGAAGCGAATATGTTGAAAACAACTCTGATCAGTGCTGCTGTGCTTATGGCCTGTGGCAACGCATTTGCTGACACCCTGGTTCTTAATGCGGATGCTGCACTGGATGTGAAGACGGGTAAGTTGATCCGCCCGGCCACTGTGGTGGTTGAAGATAACACCATAGTATCTGTAGCGCGCAGTAATCGCAGGGCTTACCCTGAAGACGCGACAGTGATTGACCTCAAGGGGCACACATTATTGCCCGGACTATTTGATATGCACGTGCATCTGACCGGAGATTCTCAGGTTCACGGTTATAAACGTTTACGTCGCACAGCACCGCGCTCGGCAATCACGGGGGTGCGCAATGCCAAACGCACATTGGCTGCAGGTTTTACTTCTGTTCGTAACCTGGGTGCACCGGGTTATGCCGACCTGGCATTACGAGATGCCATCTATGATGGTGATGTGCCAGGACCACGGATATTTGCTTCTGGCCCAGCGCTTGGGATCACCGGTGGCCATTGTGATAATAACCTCTTTACCCATGAGCATAAGGTGGTTGCAGCTGGCGTAGCGGATGGCCCGTGGGCTGTCAGGCAAAAAGTACGTGAGAACATCAAATATGGTGTTGATGTGATCAAGTTCTGTGCAACCGGTGGGGTATTGTCAAAGGGCACTAAAGTCGGGGCACAGCAATATTCTTTTGAGGAAATGCAGGCATTGGTGGCAGAAGTCCATTTGCGTGGATTGACGGTCGCAGCGCATGCGCATGGCACCGATGGTATTAAGTCTGCTATCCGTGCCGGGGTCGATTCAGTTGAGCATGTGAGCTTTTTGGACGATGAAGCCATTGTGCTTGCCAAAAAACACGGCACTTACTTTTCAATGGATATTTACAACACGGAATATATCCTGAGCGAAGGGGAAAAGGCCGGTATTTTACCTGAAAGCCTGGATAAAGAGCGTAAAGTGGGAGGCACCCAGCGGGCGAGTTTTACCAAAGCCGTTAAAGCTGGCGTTAACATGGTATTTGGCTCCGATGGCGGGGTTTACCCCCATGGCCAAAATGGTAAGCAGTTCAGTCGTATGGTTAAATTTGGCATGAATGAGCTACAGGCGCTTCAGGCTGCAACCATCAACTCTGCATCACTACTAAAAATGCAGGACAAACTGGGCTCTTTAGAGGCTGGAAAATTGGCCGACATTATTGCTGTACCAGGCAATCCGCTGGAGGACATTCAGGTTATGGAAACCGTTACTCTGGTGATCAAAGACGGCAAAGTAGAAGTGGATCAACGCCAGTAACAGGAATTGGCGTTTTAAACATACCGGCGACAGACCGGTATGTTTAATTTTATCCGCAGGTTTTGCTCATCGCCAGAATAGTGCAGGTAAGTGCCCCCAGGCTGCCAGGACTGCGCACAACTGTAGGGCCATAATAAGAAATATAGCATCTCTCATACTGCCTTTTGTTGTTATACCTTGCTGGTAACACTGCCACAATGAACAGATCAAACTGAATGGCAACAAAGCGGTCAGAGTGGCGAGTGAGATACTCGCCAGAGTGACATCGCCAAAAGCCAGAAAAGACTGATTTAAATACAGGATGACTGGCACAGTAAAGGCCAGTAAATTCACTAACCCCCACCGCAAGCGCCGGAATCCAGTAAAGCGTTTGGTTACCAATCCGAACAGTGCAAAGATCAGAGTGTATAAAAAGCCACACAATCCGAGTAGCAGGCTGGCCCAATATAGTGAAATTTCAACTGTATTGGCTTTTTTAAAGCTTTTCAGGCCGTTGCTTAATATTGGCTCACCGGCCTGATTGGTAAAAAACACATGAGATGCCAGAGTTCGTTCAGAGTCCCGGTAAAGACCACCTTCGATGTGGTACAGTATTCGAGGGGCACTTTGCAACGAGTGTAGCGTGATCTGCTCACCTGATGCCGCGACCCAAACGAGCCCGAATAGTTTATCAAGGAACTCAAATTCAGCCATATTATTGGGCGACAGTTCATACAGGCCATGCCAGGCAGACATGTCATTTGTCGATGTGCCGGGCTGAGCAATTTTGGTTTCATTTAACTCGAGTAATTCGACGAACAAGGCTTTGAACGCTTCATAGTTGGCGCTCTCACTGTCCGTGTTGATAGCGTAAAAATAACCTTTCTTTTGCTCCGGGAACACGCAGATATTGGCGCGAAAACCAAAAGTTGTGCCTGGGTGGCAATGGCCGATAACACCATATCTGTCGCGGTTTGAAAATGCCAGACCCCGGCCAATTTCCAGACCCGCTTTGTCTGCGTTGGTAATGTGATAATCAAAAAGCTTGTCCATTAATTCGGGGTCAACAATGGCTTCTCCATTAAGCACGCCATCGCTCAATACAAACTGGATGAATTTGGCCATATCTGACGCAGTTGTTGTGAATTGACCAGCAGGTCGGGTATAAACAGGCACGGCGCTCTGAGCAACATGGTTTTCATGGTATCCCATGGCCAGTGTGGTATTGGTACTTTGACTGGTAAATTCGAAGGTGCTGTCATGCATACCCAACGGAATGAGCAAGTGTTGATCCAGGTAGGCTTCATAGCGTTGACCGGTGACAGCTTCTATTACCATACCAAGCAACGTATAGCCCATATTGGAGTATGAATATTGAGTACCTGGCTCAGTTCTTACTTTGAGTAGCGCTTTATTCTCTGTCGGAAAAGCCTGAGCAAGTGGTGTAACTGGTGTGGGCGCGGTACTCAGAAATTGCCACATACGAATATTGTCCAGCCCGGCTGTATGCGTGAGCAGATGCTTAACTCTCACAGGTGCACGGGTTTCCCAGGGGTTATTAAAATGCAGGTGAGGCAGCAAAGGCTGAACCGGGGTTTCGAGTGTTAACTTCCCCTGAGAAATTAACCGCAAAACCCCCAGTGACAGTACGGTTTTGGTGACTGAGCCAACATGCATTTTTTGATTGGGTAGCATCTTTTGCGAGTATTCAATATTGGCATATCCTGCACTGCCCGTCGTGATCTGTGCCTGAGTCACCATGCCCCAGGTGATCCCCGACAGTGCCTGCGCGTCGAGCAATGTTTGTATTTTGGTATGCTTGGGCTCTGCATGGGTCAAATTTGACAGCAACAAAGTGGCCAATATGATAAGACTTCTGAGCATTGACTTCTCCTTACCCGGCTCTGGTCGTGTGCCCGTACAACGATTTTCGAACATTTGTTGAGTTGAAAAAGGCGAGGGCTGATAAATTTCGGCTAAATTTAACAAGTTACTATGTGAAAAAGTAGTGAAGGTAGGGCAATAAAATCCGAAGTGAGATAGAAGACTCGATGAGATTTCGTGTGGCCAGTGCTCGTTCAGTCTTTTTAGGTGTGTCAGGGTAAAACCCTAACATATTGTAAATATTGACCTTCTGTTGGATAATTGAAAAGCTAAAATAATAATAAAAATAAAGCCGAATGACAGCATGAGCAAGAATAGATAAGCAGAAGGCTCATTGTTTCGCAAGGCGCTTTTTTCGGGGAGCAATAAATGAATGTATTGGGTACGCTAATTTACGCCTGTATGTTTGGCATATTGGCGCTGGCTTTGTTGCAGGCGGTTAATAAACCCAGGCAAATGCAAACGACTTACCTGATAGCTTTGCTGGTTTTGCTGATCATCCATGTTTGCGGTGAGTTAGTCGTATATACGGGCGCTTATCAGTACGTCCCCTGGCTGGTGGGGGCTCAATATCCCTTACGTGTACTGCTTGGGCCTGCTTTGTATTTGTATGCCTGTGCCACTATGTCTCCCAACCCTGTGTTTTCAAAACGCACCTATCTGTGGGCGCTGTCGGGCCCGGTTCTGGTGATAGCGGTGATGCTACCGTTTATCATCAGCCTGAGTTCTGCGGAAAAGCTGGCACTGGCAGATCCGGCCACCCGTAACCCTGAGCACTATAAGCTGGCGTTATTTTCCTGTTTTGCAGCAACGCAAATTTTTGTTTTGTATACGGCTGTTTACTTCTTCCGTGCATTGAAACTGCATCGTCGTCATCGTCAGCAATTAATGGAGCGGTTTTCTGAAATAGAGTCACGCTCTTTGAGCTGGTTTGGGGTCATTTTACTGTTCTGGGGGTTAGTGTGGTTGTGTTACGCCACCGGTTACATTTCCGTTTTTTATGGCTGGCGTTGGTTCGGGCAAGGCGTGATTTTGCCTATCTTTGAAACTTGTGTCTTACTGGCATTTGCGTATCTGGCGTTGAAACAACCCATATTGGTGAAGGCAGATAAAGGAGAACCCAGATCCGAGCAGCCGCGCACGTCGACGGTCAGTCTGGATAGAATGCAACGTATTGCTGTTAAGCTACAAAGCGCGATGAAAGAGGATCAGTTGTTTATGGAAGAAGACTTATCTTTAAACAAACTCTCCAAAGCAATTGGTATCAGCGAAAACCATATTTCAGAGACTTTATCGCAATTGCTAAAAACCAATTTCTTTCAGTTTGTGAATGGCTATCGGATCTCACAAGCCGAAAAACTGCTAAAAGAAACAGATATGCAGATCCTGACTATTCAGTTTGAAGTTGGTTTTAACTCAAAATCGACTTTTAATACTGCATTTAAAAAAGCCACGGGGCTCACACCATCTTTGTACCGTAAACAACAAAAGGCCGTAACGGCCTAAAAAATATATGAATAAAAAGTTCGAACGGGCCTAATCGAACGACAATCCTGAGGTACTCCCTGACAATGGCGTTACTAATCACGCACAGACCACCCGACTTTCTTAATCAGGCAGCATAGAATCAGTCAACACTGGCGCTGGCTTCGTTACTTGAGTTTATTAACTGTGCAGCGGTTGTTGGGATTGCCATTGTGATTTATCCCATTGTTAAGCGATATAGCGAACGGGTTGCGATTGGTTATATTGCCGGCCGTGTGATAGAAGCAGCTATGCTGACATCTGGTGCGGTGATGTTGATGACATTCGGGGCGATGGGAGAGAAGCTGGCAGCCAGCATCGGTGATGCACAGTGAGCAGCTTTATATTATGGGCAGTGCGCTGAAAACGGAGCGCTATTTTAGTTTCCTGATGGGGATGATAGCACTGGCTATTTTCGGATTCCTGCTGAACATCACTTTGTTTAAGTATCGCCTGGTACCGCGTGTATTAGCAGGTCTTGGGTTGCTGGGTTATGTCATGCTGTTATTGAAAGTGCTGTTTGATTTCTTTGATGTGAGTATGGGTGGTGCCTGGATGTATATTCCTGGTGGCTTGTTTGAGCTCCTATTACCACTTTGGCTCATTTTCAGAGGGTTTGATTTGAGCGTAGAGCCGCAGGTAGGCACATCAGGCAAATAAGCAGGATGGTCGGGCAATGGATGTGTCCCGTTGGATTTTGCGTTAGCGGTATCTGTATTCTATTGGCTCTGCCAGCGCTTTATCAATTCGTCTTTACTTTTATTTCTTTTTGGCATGTGTTCTTCCGAAGCTTAAAAGGGGGCATTAATACCAATATTAAGACCAATATTAAAAGCCATAGCCAACACCATAACTGAAAATAACAGCAGCGATAAATAGCACTAAGCATGCTTTGGTACTTTTAAAGTGCCAGCGTTGTGCACGCCCTATTGAGTAGATGAATAGCCCTGTGAGCACAACCGTGGGTTCGTAGAAAAACCGCACTGGTGCATCAAACGGAAAGAAGAACAGGCCATGGATCAGGCGACCCAGTCCGGGTGGTAATAGCATCATAGCTGCAAGGAGTATCCAGTGGGCGTGTGCATGCGGTGAGTCAGTGCGCAAAATAGCTTTATACATGAATAAAATAAAGGCAGGAAAAAGTACCAGATCCAGGCTCAATACGAGCCGAAAAATAGTGGAGGTATTAAATTGAGTCTGAAATATATTGGCGTATAGCGATAAGGTAGAAAGGACAAACGCCAGTAAGACACAGGTTGATAAGTACCCAAGAATGCGATGATGGGTGTAGCGCTGATAGTGAATGAGTGTTACCTGAACCAGCATGCCAGCGATCCATAAAAAAGACACCGAGGCGTGCGAGTGATGCGCTTCAGTTAAGGATGAAAATTGCAGCACATAACTTGGAATAAACCCCAGTAATATCAGCAGGCCAATTGCCCAAAGCCACTTAACATAGAAGGACATGGGCAAGGCTGAGTTTGCGTGCTGTACAGTGTGTGAGGCGTGTGTATCATCCGTGGTGATTAAGCTCTGTGACATGCTTTTATTCCACTGAGCCTGAAATGCATGGTGACACTTTTATCGAGACGGTCTCTTTATGTGCATTGATCTGACATCGCCCGCCAATTGGTATAGTAAAGATGGGCGTGGTGTGGCCAAAGTCGAGATTGCACACAACCGGGCGGTGTTCAAGTTGCTCAAAGCTGCGCAGAACCTCAACCAGGTCGTTGAGTTCGACTTTGCTGTCTTTTTGAAACCGGCCGATCATCAAACCCTGAATGTGCTCTGCTCCTCGATGAGACAATAAGGACTGTAAATTGCGTTCGAACTCCGTCAGAGTCAGTTCTCCAAGGAGATTGTCTTCTTCCAAAAACAAGACGGCACCTGTCAGGTTTGGCATATACTGGGTTCCCTGTAACAGGTTGAATGAACACAGGTTGCCGCCTAAAATAGTGCCTTCACAACTTCCCGGGTTGACGATAACCGGGCCTGCATTTTTGATAAATTGCCGCCTGGTCTGGTCGATAAACCAAAGATCATCTGACCAGGTTTCAGATACATCCAGTACATAGTCAGTACCATGCAGTAATGCGTGTTCAAAGTGCTTTAATGTGTACGTAAAGCCTTGTTGCATACCAAATGATGAAAAGTGTGGTCCCAGAAAAGTTACCTGACCTGTTTTGGCATAGATGGCATTGAGCAGCACGGTGATGTCCGAATAGCCGCACAAGGGTTTAGGCTGAGTACGGATCATTTCCCAGTTAAGGTGGTCGAGTATTCTGTTGGCATTGTGGCCACCTATGGTGGTCAGGATCAGTGCGACGTTAGGATCTGCATAGGCTTCATTGAGATCTTGTGCTTTGTCTGTTATTAGTTGCGCCAGAGTATCCGACTGGTGGATGTAATGCTTTGCAAAGTCACACTGAATACCAAGCCCCGCCAGCGTTTCAATGGCAGTGGCCACAGTCTCTTCTGATAAGATATTTGCCGATCTGCTGGGTGAGACAATACGTGCAATTTTCGTTTGTGTGCTCATAAACGTCCTCTAATTCTTTGATGCAGTGGTGGCGTCTGCCGTAATAAAAAACTGCTGAATGATAGGGCAAACCAGCTCAGGTAATTCCAGGTGAGCGGCATTCGCAGTGAATGGAATATTCGCAAAACTCGCGTCAGTCAGTTTTGCTTTGAGGGCAACGGCTTCTGACAAAGAAAATAAAAAGTCATCATCGCCTCGCATGATGAGGGTAGGGCATGTGATCTGGCTTACCAAATCGCAAGGATATCCCGACTCACTGGTATCGAGCCAGAGTGCCTTCACCGCACTAACCAGAGCGGGGAAGTCAGGGGTGGGATTTGAGGCGTTATAATAAGCGACTCCCTCAGGAAATAATTCTGTCCAGAGTTCAACCGTCAGGCCTTGCAGAGCATCAATTGCCGGATCATTTTCTTCCAGCCGCCAGGCTGACCCCAGGGTAACCAGGCGAACAACCTGCTGAGGTTTCTGCGCTGCCAGGCGATAGGCAACGATACCGCCATCACTGAAGCCAAACAGGGCATATTGCCTGATACCCAGCGCACTAAGCAGGGCTTGTATGTCTTCCTGATACTGAGCATAAGTCAATGGGGCATTGCCCAGGTGCGACTTTCCTTGCCCGCGTAAATCGATGGATATCAAACGGAAGTGCTCAATCAAATATTCACTAAGCACATCCAGGTCCCGGGTTGAACCCAGGCCACCATGGATCATGACCAGAGGCAAACTATTTGGATTGCCACTGAGTTCATAGTGGAACAAGGTGCCGTTGATGTCTGCATATGCTGACTGCTTATTCATGATCATATCCTTTAACTGCGTTGTTACTATTTGGCATGGTTCTTTTGGAGCCGCGCTAGCGTGTTCTGTCTTCTACCTCGTCAAAAGTTTCTACCGAAATACGCTGTGCAAGTTCACGCATCCGCTGCATTTTTTCAGGGTTGCTGTTACCCTAGCAGTGCAGCCAGTCTTCGCGAGAACGCCATTTGGCTATGATCAGTATTTTGTCTGGCTAATCGGTGCTTTGTAACATAAAACTGCCAAGTGCACCGCCAACAGAGCTGTGTATTTCATCGGTTGTTACTTGCCATGTGGTTCGAAATTCAGTCATATTTTCAGAGGGTACCTGCCACTGATAAATCACTCTGAACATAGTTAATTATCCTTAATTATCCTTAATGTCATTCTATGACTGGCCATATTGCGCAACGACAGCAAGCGTGTGGCTGAGCTCTTTGCTGGAAAGGCTATCACTGGTTAAATTGAGTTGCACGCGGTACCTATGTTCTGAGCGATGTCTCCTGACACAGGTTGTCAAAAAGATACTCAGGTAATCAAAAAGTGGTTACTCATTATGCAGGGCAATGCAGTTGCCTTCAGAATCTTCAAATTCCGCAACCCAGCCGAACCCGCAAATAGATGTTTTGGGGTAGAGGGTTTTTCCACCCAATGACAGAACCTTGGCCAGCGTGGCGTCTATGTCTTCTGTATGGAAATACAGACGTGCTCCCGCTTTAGAAGGAATGTAACTGTCTCCTTCGACGAGTGCGCCGGTGATCCCGGCTACCTGATCGTTTGATGGGAATAGAGCCATGTTGTGACCATCGATGAGGGCGCGTTCGAACTCAAAGCCAAAAACGGCTTGATAAAAGGCCGTGGCGCGATCTAAGTCGGTCACCGGAATTTCAAAATATCTCACTGGGTTATTCAGAAGCATCTTATCCGCCTTTTTGAGGTGTTTTGTTTAGTATGGCACGTCTTGGCCATACTCTGATTTTAGGAGCTCGTTGCTCTGTGTCCAGAATTGGTTTTGAGTGACTTGCTCGCTGTGATACATGCCTCATGGTGTCTCAGTCATATTACGTTTGTGTGCTCGGCATAAATATATGGGCTGAAACATGGCCTGTCCGCTAAGCCCATTAAAACGAGATTTGGCGAAGTTTACAAGTGGTTTTGTATTGGGAACAAAGTGATATTATCAACAGTCAGAAAGGGGCAGTCAGTCGGCTGGGTTCAATCCCTCACGCGTATTCAATGTCATTTGTTATCAGAGGCGGCCCCAAAGACATGTTGCACTTTGCTGCGCTTGAACCCAATGGATTCATAAAACGTATGCGCCTCCTTTCTGGATTCATTACAACGAACGCGATATTGCCCTAACTGGTGCGCCAGTGCATGTTGTACCAGCATACGACCCACACCCTGGCCACGAGTGCCAGGAAGTACAACCAGTCCGCCGATTTCATAAAAGCTGTTGGAGGCCAGCCGCCGGGCGAAGAAAACATGTATCCAGCCAACAATACGACCACCCAGCTGAGCGACAAATACCTTATTGTCCGGAGAGTCCAGCAGTGCAACGAGGTTGTCATGAGATTCTGTCGGTGACAGAGTTGTATATCCGAGGTGCTCTGAGACCTGAGCAATTTCCTGTGAATCAGACGCTTTCGCAGCTCTGATGGTAATAGCCATATGATTGTCCTTAAAGTGATATAACGGGTAAAGCAGTCTATAAAATTGGTGGCGTTAAATTCAGTTGTAAGCGCATTTTTTCTTTGAATTTAATTGGAAACACCAGGTCAACATCGTGGGATGTTGCTTTAGCTGCTGAGTAAAGTCGCCTGGCAGAATTTAATGCCCTGATGACAGGCTCTTTAGGCAAGGTTGCCGGAAACGTTTTTAGGTTCTTCAGCTTTACAACGTGCCCTTGTGCGTCAAAAAACACGGTAGCTGTGACTCTACCTTCGCTGTCTTGAATATTTGCTTTGTCAGAAAAAAGAGGGTCTGGAACTTCAATCTGGAATTCGCTCAGCCCTATTGAGATTGGTGGCAAGCAGCTCAGTGCCTGGAAACTGATTGCAAATAGTATAGTCAGTATGTAATTCACTTTCTCTCCGGAGCGTACTTAACATCAAAAGTGGATTTAGTGCGCCACTCAGGCGTTTATCAATCTTGCAGGATCATTCTTTGGGTTTGAACTGTGAGATCAAAGCTTCAAATTCTGCCTGTGAAGTTGGCACATGGGTATTTAGTGTTCTGATAATGCTTAGAATATTTTCCTTTGTACTGGCAATGTCGCCCTCGCTTTCGAGCATTGAAACAATGTAAAAGACGCACTGGCTACTGAGCGTTGAGAAAGAGACTAAATGACTTACTTCGGCGTCATTATGGCGCTTTAGGTGCCAGTAAAGAAGCTCTGATCCATCGAGCCACGTTTGTTGATGTACTGTGACGACGTGATTTTTGGAGGCCTGTTTTAGATAATTAAACTCATGATCCAGATGACTTTCTAATATGCTTTTTAGACCTGCTTTCTTTGCATCCTTGTCAGAAAATGAAGCTATGGGTATCGCCACAATCTGATATGGGGTCGCCTGATATTCAAAGTGCGTTGCGCTTTTTGGAGTGACTTTTTCTGCAAAGTTAAGGCTAAAGTAGCTTTGACATTCCGGATATCCATTCAGCCACTTTGTGGCGCCGTTGTTTACCCATGCCCACATACCCGCGTGACCATTCACGCTGAGTGCCATCAATATAAAGCCAATATACTTAAATTTCATGGTTTTTCCTTAAACGTATAGACTTACAAGAAGGGCATGATTGAGTTTGCAGTCAGTGACACAACTATCCACTCTCGGTACTCTAAAATTCGTGTCTGCCTGCCCTTTGCAATTACTCTACACCAACACGTCTGAAAAAACTTCTGATAATGTCACCATATAAGTTTTGAACGGTTTGACCTCAAGGAAGCTGTTGTTTGGGCAATAAAGTTCAGGCTGGTATGTGAACGGGGGGAAGTTAATTGAACTGCAAAAAAGAGGGTGCTGGAACTTGTGTAACACCTGTTACTTACAGGTTACGTGAAAAGAATTGGCGTTAGGAAAACCTGTTATGGGTAATAAAGGCGGGGTTTAGTGAAATTAAATTCTAAAAATCAATAGGCTAATGAAATATTCACTAAAGTGAAAAAAACTAATGTAAATTTAAATTTACAAACTTTGTAAACGTAGTTAAATAAATGTTCTAATTTGTTGTTTATTTTTTCTTCATATGCGCTACATTTTGATTGGAAATTAACCAAACAACAAAAAAGGAACAAGTATGCGTAAACTAAACACACTGGCTTTTGCCGTTTTGGCAGGCCTATCTGGACAGTCCATGGCTCAGGCCGAGTTATTGACAGCAGATCAGGGTAAAGCCATTCCAGACAATTATATTGTCGTGTTTAAAACGCCAACCGTGCTTAATACACAAAGCGCTATGGCTATCTCCGATTATGCGACCACCCAGGCACAGGCACTTAGCAATGCATATAATGTAAGCGTTGCTAAACGCTTTAACGGCGTGCTAAACGGTGTGGTAGTCAAGGCATCTGAAGGCGATGTTAAAGCAATGCTTAAAGACCCTAACATTGCTTATATTGAGCAAGACCAGATTGTCACTGTTACACCTCAGGCTTCTGGTGATCAGAATAATGCGATTTGGGGCCTTGACCGTGTCGATCAGCGTGCATTGCCTTTGAATTCAAACTATCACTATGACTTTGACGGCACAGGTGTGACCGCATACGTCATCGATACTGGTGTGCGTATTTCGCACAGTGAGTTCGGTAATCGTGCAAGCCATGGTTATGACTTTGTTGACAACGATGCAGACTCGTCTGACTGTAACGGTCACGGTACACACGTCGCTGGTACTATCGGTGGTTCAGAGTACGGTGTTGCGAAAAATGTCAACGTTGTAGGCGTTCGCGTATTAGGGTGTAATGGCTCTGGTTCGTATTCTGGCGTGATTTCAGGGATTGACTGGGTTAAAAATAATGCGTCAGGCCCGTCAGTTGCTAACATGAGTCTGGGTGGGGGTGTATCTCAGGCTGTTGATGATGCGGTTAATGCTGCTGTTGCCTCGGGTGTTACCTTCGTTGTGGCTGCGGGTAATGATAATAGCGATGCCTGTAACTATTCACCTGCTCGTGCGGCTGACGCGATAACGGTAGGTTCTACAACAAGCAGTGATGGCCGCTCTAGTTTCTCTAACTACGGCTCTTGTCTGGATATCTATGCGCCAGGTTCAAGCATCAAATCTGCATGGTATAACTCAGACAGCGCTACTAACACTATCAGTGGTACCTCAATGGCAGCACCTCATGTTGCCGGCGCGGTGGCTTTATACCTTGACCAGGATCCGACGCTTACACCAACTCAGATTGACTCACTACTGAGCAGCAGAAGTACTAAAGGTGCGGTGTCTGATGCAAAAGCAAGCTCGCCTAATGAATTGCTTTACACGCTGGAAGGTGATGCGCCACCACCACCGCCTCCTCCGGGCCCGACTGAGCTTGTTTCAGGTGTAGGTGTGTCGGCGTCAGGTGCGTCTGGCTCTGAGACCTTCTATAAGCTTGCTGTTCCAGCTGGTGCAGCGTCGGTTTCGTTCACTCTGGCTGGTGGCTCGGGTGATGCGGATCTGTATGTTCAACAAGGCTCTCAACCGACTCAAAGCAGCTACGCGTGTCGTCCATATAAAAATGGCAACAACGAATCTTGTGAGTTCTCTAACCCGGCAGCGGGTGACTGGTACGTCATGCTACATGGTTATAGCCAGTACTCAGGCGCTACGCTGACAGGTACTTTTGGTGATGCTTCAGGCTGTGGTGCAAACTGCCTTCAAAACGGCGTGCCAGTCACTGGCTTGTCTGGTGGTACTAACACAGATACCCGTTATACAATCGAAGTACCGGCCAATGTTACCTTGAACGTGAGCATTTCAGGTGGGTCAGGTGATGCGGACTTGTATGTTCGTAAAGGCACTCAACCGACCACTAATAACTATGATTGTCGTCCATATCTGTCTGGCAACACAGAAAGCTGTAGCCTGAGTTCAGGTGCGGATGGCGGTACTTACCACATCATGGTGCGTGGATACAGCAGCTACTCAGGTCTGACTCTGCAAGGCAGTTTCTAAATAGTACTGAGTAAGTAATATAGAAAAGGCCGCTCAACAGCGGCCTTTTTTACTTTGCTGGTAACAATCAATAGACTTTGCAGATCAAACCCTTCAGGTAAAACCCTTCCGGATAGCAACCCGCAATAGGGTGGTCAGCAGCCTGGTTGAGGCGCTCCATAATTAATAAATCCTTACCGGCATCCAGCGCTGCGTCAGCCACGACTTTCTGAAATAGATTCTGTTCCATCAGGCCTGAGCAAGAGAAGGTCAATAAAGTCCCACCTGGCTTGAGCAATTGCATTGCTAGCATGTTGATGTCTTTGTAACCGCGACATGCACCATTGAGCTGTGCTTTACTCTCAGCAAATTTAGGTGGATCCATGACTATAGTGTCAAACTGACGGCCTTCTTCCCGATACTGTCTGAGGAGCTTAAACACGTCTTGTTTAACAAACTGAGCACGGGATACATCCAGCTCATTGTGTTCGACATTGCGTTTCGCGGTATCTAAAGCTGGCTGAGACACATCGACATTAATGACTTCAGCACAGTCGCCGCGCAGCGCATATAAGCCAAATGTGCCTGTATAGCAGAAACAATTCAGTACAGATTTACCCTTTGAAAAGCGCTCCAATGCTGCCCGGCTGTCTCTTTGGTCCAGATAAAAGCCTGTTTTATGACCGGATTTTATATCTACTTCTATTTTTAAGCCGTTTTCCATGATCACAACGGGTGCCGTTGGCTCGTCTCCCCACAATACGCCTGTGGTTTTTTCAAGCCCTTCTTTTTTACGTACATCGACGTCAGAACGTTCGTAAATGTGACACTTAGGGAACAGCGTTCTGAGTGCTTGTACTATTTCACCCTTATGACGCTCTGCACCGGCGCTGAGTAACTGACAAACCAAATAGTTATCAAATTTATCTATGGTAATGCCAGGTAAACCATCTGACTCTGCGGCACACAATCTGAAACCGGTTAACTGTCCTTCCTCAATGACCTGTTCGCGGGCTGCAAGTGCGCGTGCGAGTCGACGCTCGAAAAAGGCCTGATCGATTACTTCTGTTTGATCAAAGCTCCAGATCCGGGCTCGGATCTGTGAATCGGGGCTGTATGCGGCTGTTGCGAGGTACTGTCCGTCGTGACTATAAATGGTCACTGTATCGCCAAGCCCAGGCTTGCCTTTGACTTTTTTGATTGCCTTGGAAAAGATCCAAGGGTGTTTTCTTTTTAAAGATTTTTCACGGCCAGGTTGTAAATACAGCGCGCAAGACATATAAATTCCTTACTATGGATAATGGTGACATTTTAGTGAAGCCAATAAAAACATACAATCAGAACCATAAGGTTAAGGGATAAATGACAGTAAATATGACGGAATTAGAGACGGCATGCAGAGATTTTATGCTCACAACCGAGTTTGCCGATACCGCGCATGATTTATCACACATCCTGCGTGTGGTTAAAACCGCCAAGCAACTCTGTGCTGCGGAGGGGGCTGATCTTGAAGTTGTGTTGCCCGCAGCCTGGTTACACGATTGTGTGGCTGTGGCAAAGAATCACCCGGACAGGCCGATTGCGTCGAAATTGGCCGGGGACAGGGCGGTTGCTTTTTTATCAACCCTAGATTATCCAGAGCACAAACTCTCAGCGGTACATCATGCGATAGTTGCGCACAGCTTCAGTGCCAACGTGCCACCCGATACGCTGGAAGCAAAAGTTGTCCAGGACGCAGACCGGATGGATGCGCTTGGGGCGATAGGGGTGAGTCGATGCATGAAAGTCGGTGGAGCTATTGCCAGACATATGTATCACATTGATGACCCATTTTGTCAGCAACGAGAAGCGGATGATAAAAAGTACACGTTAGATCACTTCTACATCAAGCTTCTGAACATTGCAGAGCAAATGCATACACAGTCGGCACAACAAGAAGCGCAGCGCCGAACTGAGTTCATGCGTGGATTTTTGCTCGAATTGGGCAGAGAGATAGGTGTTGCTGACTAGCGGGTCATACGCTTTACGAAAACAACGACAAACAACGCCAGCGAAAAGCTCCCGGTAAACGCCTCAACTGTTGCGATTAACCGGGTAATGCCGGTCGGTGTTATGTCGCCATAACCCAGTGTAGTGAAGGTGACCACACTGAAATAAATGCAGTTGAGTAATGTACTGAGGTTGTCTGACCATGAGGCTTGACTGGAAAACTGGATCAGCCCGTCGTTATAATTTATCCCAAATATAAAGTAGCAAATCGCACAGGCGATTATCATGCCCAGACTGAAGCGGATTACATTTTCGGGTTTTTCGCCGTAGCCACATAACATATCAACAAAAGAGGATACCAACCGGCGTTTGGACAATTTAGGGTATTGTGCGTGGCGCATTCGAAGTTCGCTGTAGGTATACTTGCCAGCCATTTCAAACAGACCTTGCTGTTCTGCGCCTTTTCTCAATAAGCGATAGATTTCTTCTGATTGTAAGAACAAATCGTTGGCTTCATCTAAATCTTGTTCTTTTAGTGCTTCACTAGCTTGCTTTTCCTGTAATAACTTGCCGCCAAGGTAGAGGTTATCAATACGGGTTTTATCTAGCTTCATACCGAGCAGATTGGTGTTTTCGAGCTTGCAACAATGTAGGTTGGCATCTCGCAAGTCCGCTTTCATTAACGATGCATTTTTGATGGTGCTGTTGAACAGATGAGCACCTTGCAGGTTGGCGCGATAGAAGTTGCTGTATGACAGGTCATACCCTTCATGGTTACCAAATTTAACCAGGTTAAGGCCTTCCAGGTTGGCACGTTTTAACTCTAACCCCTGTAAAAGGCCACCCCGTTTTGCATACCGTTCCAGCTTTTGTGTTAACTCCAGACCGCTTTTGTCAAATTTGCTATCATGCCAGAAGCAATAGCCTGAACCCATGTCTATTTCCTGGCATTTATGGCCGTCTGGAGATTCATATTGGCAAAGTGGTTTGTTATTCATGTTACGCCAGTTTAATCCTTCCTATTAGTAAGGGTAGCAGCATTTTTTCAGGGTAAATAAAAAATTGTATCTATGTCATTCGATTATCAGTTAAGTATCAGCAAGCGCAGACAGAGTGTTGCGATAAAAGTCACAGCGGATGGCGTTAAGGTGTTTGCACCGCAGGGTATTGATCGACAATGGCTGGAGGCCTGGCTGAAAAGCAAGTCGAGCTGGGTAGAGGATAAAAAGCGCGCAGTGTCTGCCCAGCAGCAACAGATCCAGTCACCTTTTCGTCGGTATGAAATTCAGATATTTGGTGAACGATACCAGCTGGTGCTGTCGCAGTGTCGTTCTTATATTGATCATGACGCCAAATGTATTGGTCTAAAAACCCAGGCACAACCAGGAACAGAGGGGGCGCGCAAAGCCTTATTTAAGCTCTTAAACCAGATACTGCTCAGCTATGTAACGCCGGTACTGGCTGAGTATTCGGTCCTGATGAACAGTCAGTATCAGGAATTGAAAATAAGGGAATATAAACGCCGCTGGGGAAGTTTGTCTTCAAATGGCACGTTGGCGCTTAACAGCCTGTTGGTTGGTGCGCCTAAGTGGGTTGTAGATTATGTTGTTGTGCATGAGCTGGCACACTGTCATGTGATGGCACATAACCAGGTCTTTTGGCAGATAGTGGCACGTCATTATCCCAGATATCAGGAAGCGCAGGCATACCTGAGGCAATATGGAGTTGGGTTACAGATTGAAAAGCCATAGCGCGAGGCTGGATCTACAAAGTGACACTGATGGGGTGTTGGTTTTGAGATAGGCAGCCTGACGCTTGCTTTCATGCCGTCACTTCAATAAAAAACACTGGTCCGCAATTCAGTCTGATGTGGTTGTCTGGAGATGTATGCTTGCCTGGATAAATAAGGGTTGCAATACTGCGTTAGGAAAGTGGTGGAGGGGGCTGGATTCGAACCAGCGAAGGCAGTGCCGTCAGATTTACAGTCTGATCCCTTTGGCCGCTCGGGAACCCCTCCTAAGAGAAAAACAAATTGTAAGATGGTGGAGGGGGCTGGATTCGAACCAGCGAAGGCAGTGCCGTCAGATTTACAGTCTGATCCCTTTGGCCGCTCGGGAACCCCTCCTAAGAGAATACAAATTGTGATGTGGTGGAGGGGGCTGGATTCGAACCAGCGAAGGCAGTGCCGTCAGATTTACAGTCTGATCCCTTTGGCCGCTCGGGAACCCCTCCTCAACATGGGCGCTGATAATATCAAAGTTTTTAGTGAAGTAAAGAAATGTCCTAAAGAAAATTGAAAAAATGCCGATAAATTTTCATATTTGATAAATTGTGGCGATTTTACATGCAGATAGATGGCATTTTGTGCAAAGAGGCTCAGCTGGGCAGTGCACTCAATCACAGTGTTCATGAAGCAAGACGCGGCGACTTTGGCTTGCTGCTATCTTTATTGTCTCAGGACGCATTGGATTTTAGCCAGTTTGACCTGCCTCATACGTCTCCACAGGAAGCGGATAAATCAGAAGAGGCGCTTAAAAAGGCGTTGCAGCTTGGTCCTCAAAAGCCGCTTGCGCCTGAGCAGTTCGATATGCTGATTGGTCAGAGCAATGGGTTTTTGGCCCAGGGGGGCGATCTGACCAGTCTTCGCCTCAAAGAATGTTTGCAGCCAGAGCCTTTTGCGGTACGTAACGACAAAAAGCACATTCCGCTGCATATCGTTGATAATTTGGAGCCTGCGGTGAGACAGAAGCTCGAAAATACCAGAAATCCGCAAATGCTTGTTGATAATCCCGATATAGATGCCGCGGGGTTCTATGATCAGATAGCCGGTGGTGAAATGCAATCTATGTTGCAGGTCGCGGTTTAACAAACACCATAGTGAGTTTGAAAAAACTAAGCGATGAATTAATGTTAGGTGAGCCAGCTGATGCGTGCAAACGTCATGAGCCTTTTAGAATGGTGTTGTCGTTTGGTCGAGTCTTTCTTTTGGATTCTGTCAGGCCGCTTCTCAGGCTATGAAGTCGCTGTGCGGCCTTAATTTGGTTGCAGAGCACAAAATATTGGGAGCGACGAACACGAGAAGGTCGTCTATCTAACACTGGATTACTGCATATTCAATAATCCAGATTATCTAGCCTGCCAAGCTAGCCATGACACTTTTTGAACTTCTTCCCACTTTGGCAGGGACAAGGATCATTCCTGCTAATTTTTTTCTCAGGGCAGGCAAACAGTTCTCCATCAAGATAACGCCATTGGCCGTCTTCTCTTAAAAAACGAGACCGCTCGTGCATCGTGATACACGTACTGCCATCTAGGTATGTTGCTTTAAATTCCACAAACTGATGTTCTGGAGACTCACTGCATTGAATGACTTCCAAGCCAACAAAGGTTGCATGCTCGGCAAATGCACTGATACTGGCCTCACAATTTTCTGCACGTTTAGATTGTGCATAAGTACGATGTATGTACCCTGTGTCTTTGAGGCAATAAGCACTGTATCTGGAGCGCATTAATTGCTCCGCACTGTCAGGTAGCTTTTGGCCTGCTATGAAAGGCAGACAGCACGCTTGTGCTTCTCTCTCAGAACCGCAATAACACATATTTTCTCATTTGAACTTAATGCGCAACGACAGATACTTCTTGTTCAGAAGTGCGGGTAAAGCAAAATATCTCAGTATCACTGTCAACAAGTTTAAACTGAGACAGCTGTTGTTCCGACACAATGTCTGTCCAGGTGATCACCGCTGCAAAGTTACCTTTGCATAAAGCGCTGTTAATAACATACTCTAAGTTTATCAAATGTCTTTGACGGAGCACCAGTAACTTGCTGCTATCAATTGAGCTGTTATCTAGCAGAGCTTTGCCTGGAATGTTGTCTGGTGCAATAAGCAGGGTCCATCTATGAAGTGAATTGCATCGATACAGGATTTTAAGCAGTTCTAAACTGCTTACTATGTCATCTTCCGCATATACTAATTGATAGCGTTTATTGGCTGTATTAGCCTGAGATACTGATATATTTTGCACTTGGGTATGTAACATGAGCAGACCACTGATTTTCTATACAGTGTTTATACAGTATTTCATACAGTGCTATTTGGCAAGTAAAATATCGCGTGTTTTTTGTGCTTTTTTAATAGTGCTTTGATTACATTTACTTTTATTTTGGGTTCGCATCCGAGCTAAAGTGCATCATTTGATGGATTTGC
Organism: Pseudoalteromonas rubra; assembly: GCF_001482385.1. Taxonomy (NCBI): domain Bacteria; kingdom Pseudomonadati; phylum Pseudomonadota; class Gammaproteobacteria; order Alteromonadales; family Pseudoalteromonadaceae; genus Pseudoalteromonas; species Pseudoalteromonas rubra. Next base: position 1,109,046 of record NZ_CP013611.1, on the reverse strand, counting down.
TCATACAGGGTTGCTGCATAGCACTGGGCATCAATGAATCGCTTAGCTGTCAGATGAGTACGCACTTGCTCAAGTGTGCCGGCTGCTGCCTGATTACCCTGGCTCTGGGCGAGCGATAGCCAGGCAATACCATGAAAAACGCTTTTTGGTACACCTTGACCTTTCACAAATAGCATGCCGAGATAAAACTGGGCTTTATTGTCACCTGACATCGCAGCCAGCCGGAGCCATTTCGCGGCGAGCGGATATTGTTTATTTTTCAGATAATAAAGGCCTTTTTTATAGACTGCTTTGCTATCACTCTCGTTGGGCCAGCGGTTTTCAGAGTCCGGTGTTGCGGTAACAAATTCCAGCACATTGAGCAGCTGTTGCTCCAAATCACTGCCGTTTGCAACTGCTAATTGGTTCTTTTTCATACTGATTTCACTTAATACGACTTAGATCAGAGTGTAGCTGATTTTTAACTATTTTGTCCGATTACACCAGAGATTTGTGATAAAATCCGGCTTTCGTTTCTATATAAAATACAAAGACATGCTGGAAAAATTATTTTCGCTCCGTGCACAGCAGAGCACAGTCAAAACCGAGTTTATTGCCGGTCTGACGACATTTGTCACTATGGTTTACATTGTTTTTGTGAACCCTGCCATGTTGGCTGAAGCGGGTATCGATCATGGTGCTGCGTTTGTTGCCACCTGTTTAGCCGCTGCCATAGGTTGTTTTATCATGGGCTTGTGGGCCAATTATCCGCTGGCTCTGGCGCCAGGCATGGGCTTAAATGCCTTTTTTACTTATGGCGTCGTGTTGGGTATGGGTCATTCCTGGCAAAGTGCGCTGGGCGCGGTTTTTTTGTCTGGCTGTTTATTTTTATTACTCAGTATATTTAAGGTCAGAGAGTGGGTGATCCAGGCAATCCCGCTGGTACTCAAGCAAGCTATTGCTACAGGTATAGGTGCTTTTCTTGCACTGATAGCGCTTAAAAATGCGCAGATCATTGTGGCCAGTCCCGCAACCTTTGTGCAATTGGGTGACATCACCAGCCCAGGCCCTTTACTTGCCATTCTGAGCTTTTTTGTTATTGCTGCCTTAATGTATCGTGATATGAAAAGTGGCGTGCTGCTGAGTATTTTGTTGGTTACTGTGCTTGCCTGGGGCCTTGGCTTAGTCGAGTATGCCGGTATTGTTTCTATGCCACCAAGTATTACCCCAACTCTGGCGCAACTTGATATTGCCAGTGCGTTGGAAATTTCGATGCTGAGCGTGGTGTTCGCATTTTTATTCGTTGATTTGTTTGATACCAGTGGTACTTTGGTTGCGGTGACACAAAAAGCTGGCATTGCAGATAAAGAGGGACGGATGCCGCGCCTTGGCAGAGCGCTTTCTGCTGACAGCTCAGCAACGATTGCGGGATCTTTTCTTGGTACCTCTACCACCACTTCGTACATTGAATCTGTGTCAGGTGTGTCTGTGGGTGGTCGCACTGGCTTAACTGCAGTGGTAGTTGGTTTGTGTTTCCTGCTTATGATGTTCTTCGCGCCTCTGGCGCAAATGGTGCCTGCGTATGCCACTGCCGGAGCAATTCTGTATGTCGCTGTATTGATGCTGCAAAACCTGAAGCTGGTGAACTGGGATGATATGAGTGATGCCATTCCGGTCAGCGTTGTGTTACTTATGACACCACTAACGTTCTCAATTGCGCATGGCATAGCGCTTGGCTTTATTTCTTATACTGCGGTGAAGCTGGCGTGTAATAAACGCGAGGAGATCTCTATCAGTGTCTGGGTATTGACTGTGCTGTTTATTGTCAAGTTTGCGATCAGCTGAGGCTGATCACCACTTTTTCTTGGGAGCGAAAAGGACATCGAGATCGTCCTTTTCTTTCTCTGCTTTCTTTTTCACCGAAGAAGCATTGGAGGCTTTAAGCTCAGTGCTTATCTCACTCAGGTACCCTTCGAGCAGAGTTTTCTTCTCTTTGGTGTACTCATCGACGTGGGTGACACCGCAGATAATCGCGTAGGCTTTTTCGAAGTATTGTCGTGCTGACCCTACCATGTTAGCGCTCCTAGCTGACATCCCTCGCTTGATTTGGCTTTCAACGTTTATTCTTAATTGCAACCGCTCCATTTTTCGGTCTTCCTGAACAAACACTTGTGTGTCTACTTTGCCTTTGCTGTGTTCTGAACGTAGCAGGTGGCGCAATTTTTTAATGCCCTGAACCAGTGCGATGAGCTGCTTATCGTTGTCGGGCAATGTGACTTTATCAGATTCGTTTGCATTTTGAGGTTCGTTGTTTAAACGCTCCTGAGATTCATGCATGCGACTTTTTAATTCTCGAGAGGTGGGTGAAAGCTCGACCATAGATACCAGAGCATCGTGCACACGGCGCTGAATGACTTTGATCATGGCACCGGACATAGGAATGTTGCTGCTGTTGAGGATGACATCTTCGGCTTCTTCAATGATCCGCTTTTGTTTTGCCAGCTCTTTACGGCGTTCCGCTTCTTGTTTTTCTTTGTGTTGTTGAATAGCACTGACCCAAACTGCAATGACAATGAGTGCTACAATCAACAAAATTATTACGGTAATAAACATACCCGGATCTCTTCGTAAATCATACAGCTGACAGTTTTTTTATATTACATCAAATAATTGGGGATTGAACAGTGTTAATAACAAGAGACTTGAAAATCCACCAAATTCCATCATTTTTTAGTATAGCTTAATGCTTGGAAGCTGGCTCTAATACACTGGGGAAAGTATTGTCCTATCGGATATACTATAATTATGCTAGGCTGAGTCATTATTTGCCTGTATCTAACGATAATTGGCCTAGTCGTACACCAGATAACAATTAAAACAAATGCTTAGTTATGAAATTACAACAACTGAAATACATAGTTGAAGTTCTGAATCACAATCTCAATGTGTCAGCAACCGCTGAAAGCTTGTATACCTCCCAGCCGGGAATTTCCAAGCAAGTGCGTATGCTGGAGGACGAGCTTGGTGTACAGATCTTTGGCCGCAGTGGCAAACATCTCACCCATGTTACCAGTGCTGGCAATGAAATAATCAATATTGCCCGAGAGATATTGTCTAAGGTAGAAGGCATTAAAGCCGTTGCCAACGAACATACTTTACCCGATCAGGGTAAGCTCAATATCGCGACCACACATACACAGGCGCGTTATGCGTTACCAAATGTGATCCAGGGGTTTATGCAAAAATATCCGGCCGTGTCATTACATATGCACCAGGGTACGCCGCAACAAATCTCTGATGCGGCTGCGCGAGGTGATGCAGACTTCGCCATCGCAACGGAGGCGCTTCATCTGTATGGCGACCTGATCATGCTGCCTTGTTACCACTGGAATCGCAGTATTGTGGTGACGAAAGATCACCCATTGGCAAAGAAAGGCAGTAACATCACAGTTCAGGATGTAGCAAAGTTTCCTTTGATCACTTACGTGTTTGGTTTTACCGGGCGCTCTGAACTAGATAAAGCCTTTAATGCACATGGACTATCTCCGCATATCGTTTTCACTGCCACGGATGCTGACGTGATTAAGACCTATGTCCGGTTGGGGCTGGGAGTTGGTGTGCTGGCAACGATGGCCGTCGATGAAATCACTGACAATGACCTGGTATGCATTGATGCCAGTCATTTGTTTGAAGCAAGTACAACCAAGATTGGATTCAGAAAGGGTAGTTTCCTGCGTGGTTACATGTATGACTTTATCGAGCGGTTTGCGCCACATCTGACTAAAGACTTGGTTGAACGCGCCAGCCTGATGCGCAATCAGGACGATGTTGATGCGTTGTTTGAAAACACCGAGTTACCAGTCAAATGAATGAGCACATCAGGTTGCTGAATGTGACTTGAGATTAGACATTAAAAAAGCCGCAAAAGCGGCTTTTTTAATGTCTGACGGTAAGGATTAACATTCAATAATATTAACCGCTAGCCCACCACGTGCTGTTTCTTTATATTTGGTTTTCATATCATTACCAGTATCCAGCATGGTTTTGATAACCTTATCTAAAGACACTTTTTGCTCACCACTGCCACGCATGGCAAGACGTGATGCATTGATGGCTTTTACCGCGCCCATGGCGTTGCGTTCAATACATGGGACCTGTACCAATCCACCAACTGGGTCGCAAGTTAACCCCAGATTATGTTCCATCCCTATTTCAGCGGCATTTTCTACGTGTACCACATTACCGCCCATAATTTCTGTGAGTGCGCCAGCTGCCATAGAGCAGGCAACCCCCACTTCACCCTGGCAGCCAACTTCAGCACCTGAGATAGAAGCATTTTTCTTGTACAAAATCCCAATTGCTGCGGCAGTGAGCAGATAGCGGGTTGCAATTTCAGCATCCACTTCTTTGATAAACGTATGGTAATACATGAGGACCGCAGGTAGGATCCCGGCCGCACCGTTTGTTGGTGCAGTTACTACACGGCCGCCAGCTGCATTTTCTTCATTGACGGCCAGCGCAAACAGATCAACCCAGTCCATTGCCCGGAGTGGATCGTTGCTGTTTTCAACATTCAGCTTTAAATACAAGCTTGGTGCACGACGTTTTACTTTTAGCCCGCCGGGTAAGATGCCTTCAGTGCGCATACCGCGTTCAATACAGGCTTTCATTACTTCCCAGATATGAAAAAGCTCTGTTTTGATTTCTTGTTCACTACGTAGCGTTTTTTCATTGTGCATCATGAGTGAAGAGACACTCAGGCCTGTTTCTTTACACATTTCGAGCAGTTGTTGCGCATTCTCAAAAGGATAAGGCGCTGGATTTTGCTCACGCACATCTAATGCGGCTTGTTTTTCAGTGTCAAACTGTTCTTCAGTGACAATAAAGCCACCGCCAATGGAATAATAAACCTGGCTATGTAGTAGCTCTGAGCCTGAGTACGCCTGAAGCTCCATGGCATTGGAGTGTTTGGGCAGCGTTTTACGACGATGGAAAACAATGGCACCTTGCTTAGGAAAATCAGCTTTATGAGTTTTATCCAGGTAAATCACCTGCTCACGCTCTATGGTATCCAGGATCTCAGGGACTTTGTCCGCATCTACCGACTCAGGATCATATCCAGCCAGCCCTAAGATCACTGCTTTGCCAGAACCATGTCCAATGCCAGTCTGGCCTAATGAGCCGAATAGCTCTACTTTTACTGATGTGACTTTATCAATGATGCGGTTGCTTTGCAGATCTTTAACAAACAGACGTGAAGCACGCATAGGCCCAACAGTATGGGAAGATGACGGTCCAATACCAACACTGAACATGTCAAATGCACTAATCATAAATTCTACTCAACATTGCCTCTGAACGGGCGCACATCATAACGTTAATTATTGCATAAGTAACCCACTTCACAGCAAAATTGTATACAGTTTTAAGCGGGTGCGCTGGTATTGTAATCAGGAGTGGGTAAAAAATACTGAAATCTGTTCAAACTCATTTAGTTAATATGGGTATTGTTGTCAGTGCTTAGCTGGTCATGCCACCCTGGCAAGTAACTGCTGAACAATCTTCGCTGTGGCTCCCCAAAGCAATCCATGTTCTGTCATAAGGGCATTGAAGGTCACTGTTTTTCCGCGCAACCGCGTTTGAACCGGTTGCCAGACCTCTTGTTGTGCGAGTAAAGATAAGGACAGGGTGAACACCTGTTCCACCTCATCACTGTGGGTTTGCCAGGTCGCGCTCTGCGCTAAGGTTGCCAGCACAGGTGTAATACGAAAGCCGGTCAATGTCGTATGCAAAGGTAAAATACCGACCGGGTTAACTTGTAGCGGATCGAGGGCAATTTCTTCCTGACTCTCTCGTAATGCTGTGGTGATCACTGATTTATCCTGTAATTCAACCTTGCCACCCGGAAAACAGAGCTGACTTGGATGGTTGCGCAGCTGGGCACTGCGCTTACATAGCAACACAGACGCTTGCCCATCCACCTCAAGTAAAGGTACTAATACTGCGCTTTCTTGACCTTGCCCTAAAGCAGGCGCCTGATCCGAAGCACTTAAACTAAAGCGGCTGATGACATGTTCTAGATTCATAGGACGGGGAGTATCTTGTTCACCTTGTGATAAGTCTCCTGATACTCTAACTCACAGTCTGAGTCTGCGACAATCCCTCCACCGGCCCAGCAGTGAATTTTTTGCTGATGACAAACTAAGGTTCGGATAGTGATCGAGGTGTCCATGGCCCCACAGGCACTCAGGTAACCAATGGAGCCGCAATAGGCGCTGCGTCGGTGCGGTTCTAGTTCTTCGATGATTTCCATTGCTCGGATCTTCGGCGCTCCGGTGATTGACCCCCCTGGGAACGCGGCTTTGAGCTGATCAACAGCTGTTTTGCCTGCAGCTAATTGCGCGGTCACTGTGCTCACCAGGTGGTGTACTGCGGGAAAGCTTTCAATTTCGAATAGCTTAGGCACTTGCACACTACCAGGTGTCGCCACTTTGCCAAGGTCATTGCGTAGCAAGTCTACAATCATCACATTTTCTGCGCGATCTTTGGGGCTCTGTTGCAATCGGCTGGCTTGCTGGGCATCTGCATGTTTGTCGCTGTGTATTCTGGGCAATGTACCTTTGATTGGTTTAGTCTCAACCTGGCCATTGCGTACTGAGATGAAGCGCTCTGGTGACACAGACACGATGGCATTTTCTTCAAGATTAATAAATGCAGAAAAAGGTGCCTGATTATTGGCGCGCAGTGTTTTATAGGCCTGCCAGGGGGAACCCTGATAATCGGCACTGAATCTTTGTGCCAGGTTTATCTGGTAACAATCACCACTTTTCAGGTACTCATGAATGCTGGCAAATTTGTGCGTATATTCTGACTGGGTCATATTGGCCTGCCAGCGACTGGTGAGTCTGAAGGTATCGCTATCACTGCAACCATTTTGAATCAGTGACAGGTAAGTATCCAGCCGGTCGTATCCAGGTTGCGTAACAAAGTACCATTGATTGTGCAGATTATCGCGTATCAGAGCATCAGGGTACAGACCTGCTATCATATCTGGCAGTGTAATGTCTTGCTTCGCAATTTGAGGCAGGGTCTCTATATATCGGCCAAGGTCATAGCCAAAGTAACCGAGCCATCCCCCCGTAAAGGGCATATCTGTATGTGACGTTGAGTCGAGCGCTGCGAGCTTGTCTTGCATTATGGTGAAGCCATCTTGCTCAACCTGCTTACCATCGAGGTAAAACTGACCCTCTCTGGCTTCTAGTATGCACAGTGGGTTGATACTCATGATATCGAAGCGGCTATTTTCGTGATTGGCATCACTGGAATCGAGTAAGACTGCCAGTTGCTGGGAGGCGAGGGTGTCAAACACCTCGATGGTTGATAAAGAAATGTCTAGTTCAATGGAATTACTACTTGGATTTGTCATTTACTGAACCCGAATGCTAGCCCGAAACGGGCGAGGAGGGTATCATAATTATCATTGAATCCCTAGTGCGTTTCCTTGTATTCCGTCGAGCGATTTTAGATAAGTGCAGGACTTTGGTCGCTAATCTATGATTGCGATACTCACTCATCGCAAGATGGTATATAATCGCGCCTCTCAATAAACACCGGTTTGACTCGTCACAGGCCGGAGAATAAAGGAACCGTCATGAGTACTATCCGTCAGCAAGACTTCATTGACAGCATTGAAGATGCATTGCAATACATTTCTTATTATCACCCGTTGGATTTCGTGCAGGCTTTAGAAAAGGCTTACGACAAAGAGCAAAGCAAAGCGGCTAAAGATGCCATTGCCCAGATCCTAATTAACTCTCGTATGTCAGCAGAGGGCAAGCGTCCTTTGTGTCAGGATACCGGGATCGTGACCTGTTTTGTAAAGGTCGGTATGGATGTTAAATGGGATAAAACAGACTTGACTGTCCAACAAATGGTAGATGAAGGCACACGTCGCGCTTATACCAACCCGGATAACCCATTGCGTGCTTCAATCGTTGCCGATCCTGCTGGTGCTCGTAAAAATACCAAAGACAATACGCCTTCTGTTGTCCACATTGATATGGTCCCGGGCGCAGAAGTTGAGGTGATGATCGCTGCCAAAGGTGGCGGCTCTGAAAACAAGACTAAAATGGTCATGCTTAATCCATCAGACGATGTTGCTGCCTGGGTAGAGAAAACACTGCCAACAATGGGGGCAGGCTGGTGTCCGCCTGGCATGCTGGGTATTGGTATCGGTGGTACCGCAGAGAAAGCCGCGGTTCTGGCGAAAGAGTCATTGATGGATCCGGTCGATATTCATGAACTTCTTGAGCGTGGCGCGCAAACAGCGGAAGAGAAACTACGTCTAGAAATCTTCGAACGTGCAAACAAACTCGGCATTGGCGCGCAGGGCTTAGGTGGCTTAACAACTGTGGTTGACGTGAAAATTAAGTCTGCGCCTACTCACGCTGCATCTAAACCAGTTGTGATGATCCCAAATTGTGCTGCAACACGTCACGTACATTTCACGCTGGACGGTTCTGGTCCTGCTGATCTTAAAGCGCCTAAGTTAGAAGACTGGCCAGAAGTAACCTGGGAAGTTGGAGAAGATACGCGTCGTGTTAACCTGGATGAAATCACCAAAGAAGATATCCAGGACTGGAAAATGGGCGAGACCGTGTTGTTATCTGGAAAGATCCTGACGGGTCGTGATGCAGCACACAAGCGTTTGCAGGACATGATCAACTCAGGCGAAGGGTTGCCAGAAGGGGTTGATTTAACTAACAAGTTTATTTACTACGTAGGCCCAGTAGATGCTGTAGGCGACGAGGTGGTTGGTCCTGCAGGTCCAACAACATCGACGCGTATGGATAAGTTCACCGATCTGATGTTAGAGAAGACTGGCCTGATCGGCATGATAGGTAAAGCAGAGCGTGGTCCTGCAACTGTAGAGTCTATCAAAGAAAACAAAGCTGTTTATCTGATGGCTGTGGGTGGTGCTGCGTATTTGGTAGCTAAAGCGATTAAGAAATCTAAAGTCGTTGCGTTTGAAGACCTAGGAATGGAAGCTATCTACGAATTTGAAGTAGAGGACATGCCTGTCACTGTTGCTGTAGACAGCGATGGTGTTAACGCACACACTCAGGGGCCGGCAATTTGGAAAGCTAAGATTGAAGAGCTGGATAGTAAGCTGAAATAACGGCAATCCGAATTGATAGATAAAGAGGGCATGTCCCTCTTTTTTTGATCTGGTCGCTTTGTATTGTTCTGAACTGCTTTCAAACGCCACACTGTGAAACAGCTATCTGCTTTTTCTGAACGCGCTTTCTCATCTCATCAGATCTCTACTTATCGTACAAATAACCATACACATTCAATAATGTTGACGTTTACGTAAAGATTAACCTCTAAAAATCGTGAAAATAGTGAAGAATTAAACTCATATAGTTAAATTAACTGCATAATCAAGCTAATATATGGCTATTTTATGTATCATGAAGGCAGGTTTAACGCTTTTAAGGTCAATATCAACTCATATTCTGGATTGGTTAGGGAGTTAGTGATACAGTTCGATCAATTTCAGCGCTATCTGACTTAAAGTCAGTCTATAACGGAGAACAAACAAAGTGGCTGTATTTAACCAAGTTGAATTTGATAACCACGAACAAGTAGTTTTTTGTTCTGATGAAGCATCGGGCTTGAAGGCAATCATTGCCGTTCATAATACTAAGCTTGGCCCTGCGGTAGGCGGTTGTCGCCTGTGGGACTATGCAGATGATGCCGATGCAGTCTATGACGTTTTACGTCTCTCGAAGGGCATGACTTATAAAAACGCCGTAGCGCGTTTGCCTTTTGGTGGTGGTAAATCTGTGATCATTGGTGATGCTAAGAAAATCAAATCTGAAGCGTTATTCAGAGCATTTGGCAAACACCTCGAACGCCTCGGTGGTAGTTACTATTCAGCAGAAGACGTTAACATTACCACGGGTGATGTAATGACAATGCATAAAGAGACCAATTATGTAATGGGTCTCGAAGGCAAAAGTGGTAACCCGTCGCCTTTCACTGCATTGGGCACGTTCCTGGGTATTAAGGCTGCTTACCAACACAAACATGGCCATCAAGACCTGTCTGGTGTGAAAGTATCTGTTCAGGGACTAGGCGCAGTTGCTTACACTTTGTGTAAATACTTGCACGAAGCGGGTGCGCAGCTGTTTGTGACCGATATTAATCAGGCATCGATTGATAAAGTTGTGAACGACTTTGGTGCAACTGCGGTGAGCATTGATGAAATCTACGACCTGGATGTGGATGTTTATGCGCCGTGTGCACTGGGTGCAACCGTAAACGATGAGACTATCCCTCGTATTAAGGCAAGCATAATTGCGGGCTGTGCGAACAACCAGCTTGCAGAATCAAGACATGGTGAGATCTTGCGTGAAAAGGGTGTGCTGTATGCACCTGATTATGTCATTAACGCGGGTGGTATCATCAATGTATATTATGAGACAAAACCTGAAGGGTACAGCGAAGAAGCCGCAACTAAGCACGTTGAAGGCATCTATGACACCCTGACTGAAATCTTTGCTCGTTCTGATGCTGAGCAAAAGTCAACTCACCTGATCGCCGATGAGCTGGCACAGGAGATCATCGCAAACGGTTTGTAATCGTGAGCTGATGCAATCAATATAGAGGGGGATTACTCCCTCTGTATTGAATTATGAAAAAAATCACATCCTCAGACTGGCCCAGAGCCGACCACTTTGACTTTTATCTTGGCTTTGAACAGCCTTATTTTAATATTACTACTCGCCTTAAGATGGGCAAGCTATACACCTTGTGCAAGCAACAGCAACTCTCCTTTACCTATAGTTATTTGTATTGTCTAAGTAAAGCTTGTCAAAATTACGAACCTATTCGCTACAGGATAATGAACAGCTATCCTTGCGTTGTTGATCAAGTTGAGATGAGTTGCGTATTTTTGCGTGAAGACAGAAGCTTTCGATTCGTACCTTTGGTTGCTTGTGATGATATCCACGACTACATTAAAGAGAATGTAGCGCAGAAAAATGTGTATCTGGAACAGCCTTTGGTTAGTGAACACTTTTTGGCGACTTCTGAAACTCCTCAGCAGCTTTATTTATCCATTTTGCCTTGGTTGGATTTCAGTAGCTTTAGTCATGCCCGTAACGCAAAAGATAACCTTGGCATTCCAAAGTGTGTTTTCGGACGCTTTGATGTACAAACAGGTGAATTGCCATTCTCTATTGAAGTGCACCATGCTTTGATGGACGGCTTACACGTAGCAGAATTTATCCAGGAAATAGAAATACAATGCAGGTTATTGTGTGAACAGTTATCAGGCTAAGCCTTCCTCGCTTGCTGTCTTTGTTGTTGCGTAAAGGTGAATGTTAAGTGTTCAATAAATGCCTAGGTCATTGATATTTAAAACGAAATAAATTACTGGTTTGTGCAAAATTAAAGCGATGGATTAGGGCTAAATAGCTGTAATAAAATGTAAAATAAGTTGCTTTGTGTATGAAATATAAGTGCTTAAGGTTTTTATTCTTGGTTTCCTTGTTAATACAATGTTTTTTTTCAATTTATTTCATCGCGACAAGCAAAAATTGTTTTAAACATGAAGTTGACATGGGCAATAGCATTTAGCATTATTGCACGGTTGATACTGCTAAAAGTATCCGGGGTACTCTCTAAGAGAGTGCAAAAATTATAAAAGTAACATTACTTAATTGGTTGGGAACTATGTCTGTTAAAATCAGAAAGAGCCTTGTAGCTTCAGCGCTTTTTGGCGCAGCGGCAATTGCAAGCAGCAATGTGATGGCAGATCCTTTGAATGACATACAAAAAGTAGGTCAGCAAACTCAAACGGCTGCTAAAAAGTCTCAAGACAAGATTGATGGTATCTACGGTCAAACTATCGAAATGGTAGCTGAGTACCGTGGAATTGTTGACGAAACAGAACTTCTGAAAGTTTACAACGACCACGTAGCACGTTTGGTTGCAGACCAAAATGCAAATATCGAATCTCTAGAACGTCAGATCGCGACGGTTGATAAAACTAAGCAAGACGTTGTGCCTTTGATGTATCGCATGATTGATACACTCGAGCAATTCATCAAAGCGGACGTGCCGTTTGATACTGAAAAGCGTCTAGAGCGTATTGAGAGATTACGTGAGACACTTACTAATGCAAAAGTAACGACGTCTGAAAAATATCGTCAGGTACTTGAAGCATACAGCATTGAAACCAACTATGGTTCAGCAATGGTTGCTTCTCAAGGTTCTCTTGAGATCAACGGTAAAAACATCAATGTTGACTTCGCCCGTCTAGGCCGTATCGCATTTGTTGCTCAGTCTTTTGACCAGAAGCAAGCGTGGGTTTGGAACACCAGCAGCAAGCAGTGGGATCAGTTAGGTGAAGAATATCTGAAGCCTATCAAAGACATGATCCGTATCGCACGTGGTCAGGCTGCCCCAGAACTAGTTAAACTACCTATTTTCGGCGCGGAGTAATAAAACATGAAGAAACTATTTAAAGGTTTTGCCGTTGCTGCAGCATTAACAGTTTCTGCTGGTGGCGCGTTGAACGCACATGCAAGCACTGAGTCTCTGGATAAAATCCTTGAGCAAGTAAAGCAGAACCGTATCTCTGAAGGTAAAATCAACAAAGCTCGCGAACAAGAGTTCCTGTCAGATCGTGCTGACAAGCAAGCTTTGCTGAACAAAGCTAAGCGTGACCTTGCTGCTGAAAAAGCACGTGGTGAGCGTCTTAACAAGGAATTCAAGCAAAACGAAGTAACACTTGCTGAAAAAGAAACTGAACTACTTAACGCGCAGGGTACCCTGGGTGAGATGTTCGGTGTGGTACGTCGTAACGCTGCTGAAGCAATCGGTGCTATCGAAGCGTCAATCATCAGTGCTGAAAAGCCTGGACGTTCAGAAGTACTTCGTTCACTGGCAGCTGCTAAAGAACTACCAACTACTCGCGAGTTGGAAGAGCTTTGGATTGCTTTCCAAACTGAAATGACTGAGTCTGCAAAGATCTCTACGTTCGAATCTGAAGTAGCAGAACTAAGCGGCGACATCAATGTTAAACAAGTAACGCGTGTTGGTAACTTCAACCTGGTAACTAAAGACGGCTACGTTGTTTACGATGCAGAAAACAAACAAATCGTACCTTTAGGTAAGCAACCTTCTTCAGACGTTCTGGCAACTGTTGCTGATCTTCTGAGCACGTCTGCTAACCAGTACACACCTTTCGTTGTTGACCCAACGCGTGGTGCTATCCTACGTCTGAACACTCAGCGTGCAACTGTTGAAGAACGTTGGCACCAGGGTGACACAGTAGGTTACATCATCACTGCATTGTTGGCTCTTGGTGCGTTAATCGCAGTTGTTCGTTTCCTAGACCTAATGCTGGTTGGTGCGAAGATCAAGGCGCAAATCAAGAACGCTAACAACCCAAGTGACAGCAACCCACTGGGTCGTATCTTGAAAGTGTATCATGACAACAAGAACCAAGACGTTGAAAACCTTGAGCTTAAACTTGACGAAGCAATTCTACGTGAAACGCCTCGCATCGAAGCTGGTATCAACATCATCAAGATCCTTGCAGCTATCGCACCGCTACTAGGTCTACTAGGTACGGTTGTTGGTATGATCTTGACGTTCGAATCAATCACACTATTTGGTACTGGTGATCCGAAGATCATGGCAGGTAACATCTCTCTAGCTCTTGTTACTACTGCGCTTGGTCTAATTGCTGCGCTACCGTTAATCCTACTTCACGCTATCGTTGCGGGTCGTAGTAAATCTATCCTACACATTCTTGACGAGCAAAGCGCGGGTATCGTTGCTGCGCACGCGGAGAAGGAGAGAGCATAATGCTAGTCCTGGTGGAGACGTGGGAATCTATCAGGGATTTTGTTGCTACAGGCGGCGATGTATTATACGTGGTCGCGATAGCACTCTTTCTAATGTGGGTATTAATGATTGAGCGCTATTGGTTCCTATTGGCTGAATTTCCTAAAATTAAAAAGGGGATTGTAAGCAGATGGGATGCCCGCCAAGATACTACATCTTGGTACGCACACAGAATCCGCGATGCATGGATTTCTGAAGCGTCTGAAAAATTAGATGAGCGCATGTTGATTATCAAAACATTGGTTGCAATGTGTCCGTTAATCGGTCTACTCGGTACAGTAACAGGTATGATTTCGGTATTCGAAACCATGGCTACACAAGGTACAGGTAACCCTCGATTGATGGCCTCAGGCATCTCAATGGCAACGATACCAACAATGGCTGGAATGGTTGCGGCACTATCAGGTGTATTCTTTAGCACCCGTCTTGAAGCGAGAGCTAAGATGGCTAAAGAAAAACTAATTGATAGCTTGCCACATCACTAGAGAGAGATTTTATTATGGCACGTAAACAACGTTTTCGTGAGGAAGAAGAAGCAGCAGTAGACATGACCCCGATGCTTGACATCGTATTCATCATGTTGATCTTCTTCATCGTTACTACCTCTTTTGTTAAAGAGGCCGGTATTGAAGTTAAAAAGCCAAAAGCTGCGCAGGCACAACAAACTAAGAATGCGAACATCTTTATCGCTATCCGTGAAAACGGTGAGATCTGGATGGACAAGCGTCAGGTTGATGTTGAGCGTGTAAGTGCGAACCTTGAAAATCTGTTAGCTGAGCAACAAACCGAGACCGTTATTATCCAGGCGGATAAAGGCGCGAAACACGGTGTAGTTGTTAAGGTAATGGACCAGATTAAGGCAACTGACGACGCCTTGAAGATTTCAATAGCTGGAGCTAAGTGATGATTCGATTTCTGTTTTCACTTCTTGCAGGTGGGGCAGTAACCTTCGGCTTATTCTTCTTTATGTCCTATCTAATCTCAGGAGGAGCGGATAGGGCTGATAACAAGAAGGAAGAGATCATAGTCGAGATTATGTCGAATCCGCCTGAATCAGATGTGCAGGAGAGGAAGCGTGTACCGCCTCCACCTCCTCCACCGCCAAAGCAGCCGCCTAAACCGCAGCCGCCTCAGCCTGAGAATGCTAACCCAAATGCAGGTGCAATTGGCTTTAACATGCCTAGCATCGACATCGGTGGCACAGCTGGTGGTTTAAGTGGTCCTGGTGATTTCGGTCGTGACGGTGAAGCAACACCTATCGTTCGTATCGAACCTAAGTATCCGCCTCAAGCAGCGCGTGATGGTAAAGAGGGCTGGGTACAGCTGCGCTTTACTATCAATGAGCTGGGCGGTGTAGATGACATTGAGATCATCGATGCTGAACCAAAGCGTATTTTCAACCGTGAAGCAAAACGTGCGCTTCGCAAATGGAAGTACAGACCTAAAATCGTTGATGGTAAGCCTCAGAAACAACCAGGTATTACTGTACAACTCGACTTTAAACTTAACCAAGACTAATAGGAGTAAGGTATGAAGCAAATGTCTAAAGCAACAGCTCTTGCTCTGATGATGTCTTTGGCTGGCGGTGCTTTAAGCACTGCCGCGTTTGCCGCTCCAGATCCTGCAAAGATCGAAGCGCGTAAAAATGCCAAAACCAAGGTTATGGGTGAGCGAGTAGGTAAAAAGGTTATCAAAGCGTTTGATTTATATAACGAAGACAAAGTTGATGAAGCAATTGCATTATTGCTTGAGATCGACGCGTCTGATGATTTCGACCGCGCTACGGTAAACCGTTACCTGGGTAACTTGTATGCTCAGAAAGAAGAGTATCAAACAGCAATTAAGTACATCCGTCAGGCGATTGCACCAGATGTGTTGAACTTTAAAGATCAGGGCGATCTTATCAAGTTGTTGGGTGACCTTCTGATTGGTACTGAGCAGTACGACGGTGCCAAGAAAGCTTACTACGACTGGATGGATTTCACTGGCGAACAAGACGCTAAAGTGTATGGCCGTATTGCTCAAGCAAACTATGAACTCAAGCAGTTCAGAGATGTGATTGAGCCTGCGGACCAGGCAATTGCGTTAAACAAAGAAGAACCGAATAAGTCATTCTACATGCTTAAAATTGGTTCTTACTTTGAGCTTAAGCAGTTTAAAAACGCCGTAAAGGTGGCTGAAGAGCTGGTGAAATTATTCCCTGAAGACCCGAAAATGTGGACTCAGTTGGGCTCCTTCTATATGCAAACGGAAGACTATAAAAAAGGTCAGACCGTGATGGAAGTGGCTTATAAGAATGGTTATTTTGAAAAAGAAAACCATTATAAAATTCTGAGCAGCTACTACTCATTGAACGAAATTCCATACAAAGCCGCCAAGGTGATGGAAAAGTCGGTCAAAGAGGAGAAGGTTAAGCGCACTAAGCAAAACGTAACGGCAATTGCCAGCTACTACCATCAGGCTAAGCACATCAGTGATGCTGCTAAGTACTATGAAGAAGCTGCAAAGTTCGACGAAGATGCTGAATTATACCGTAAAGCCGGTAGTTTGTTACTTCAGGACCAACAGTACAACGCAGCCGTTGTTCGTTTGAACAAAGCGCTGGAACTGGGTTCTAAGAAAAAAGGTACAATCTACTCAGACTTAGCGGAAGCTTACCTCTATCAGGAAAAGTATAAGCAAGCATATACTGCGATTGTTAAGGCTCAGGAAGATCCTAGAACACGCAAATTTGCTCGCAGCTGGGCCTCTTTCATCAAAGAGAAAGCACAGCGTAAAGGCATCAGCCTTTAAGTCGAAAAAGCCCCGCAAGGGGCTTTTTGCTTTTATAGCCCCAGCTCACCTAACGCTGTCATCAACAGTGCTATTCTCGACCTTAGTACACTGATTTAAGTACTAAAACCTCTCCTTATCTTTGTTATAATCTAACCCGATTGGGATCAGCTGTGCCTAGTGCATATCTGCAACGTGAAACAAAGTGGATAAACCGACATGAAAACCTCTCGGCGTTATGTGTCCTCAGCACTTGTGCTGTTGACTATGATGAGCGGCTGTACTGAACCGCAAGTAAACCTCCCTTACACAGAGTTGTCTGCGCAGCTCAAACAACTTAATTGGTTTTCATCAACAAGTCAGTTACAGGTCTTGGCTGAGAATGAGTTTGCCGGATTGCCTTTTACTGAACTTTATTTGAGAAAACGTCACGATCTTTTGTTGCGCGCAGATCTGACTAGCTTCGGGGAAGTGGCGGTGCAGGAAGCTCAGTATCTGAGCATACAGCAGAGATACCCTGAACGCTTTTTACCCTGGCCGGTACATATTAATCTCCCCAAGGTTGCAAAATTGCAAGGTGTGTCGTCTTCTCAATTGGATACCTGGTACGGATATGTAGAGTCACGTCTTAACGAAGCCCGGGAAAGTAAAATAGTCCTTAACCGGTTAGAAAGAAATCAGTTACTTGAACATCTTACGCCTGAGGTAACCAGACAATCACAAGCTGCGCGGCAGCT
Organism: Pseudoalteromonas rubra; assembly: GCF_001482385.1. Lineage (NCBI taxonomy): Bacteria > Pseudomonadati > Pseudomonadota > Gammaproteobacteria > Alteromonadales > Pseudoalteromonadaceae > Pseudoalteromonas > Pseudoalteromonas rubra. Next base: position 1,091,635 of record NZ_CP013611.1, on the reverse strand, counting down.
GATGAAGTATTTGGAAAGTTATCGGGTCAGATCGTCACTGGGTATGTACCAGCTGCCGAACGGTAAAGAGTGGTATCAGAGCAAGCTCAATTTCTATAGTGGCACTGTTAATGCGCCTGAATCCTTGTTGAGTGAATTACAGAGTGTCACAAGTAATACCAGGGACGTTATGGTACAGTTGAATTACAAGACCAGTGAACCTTTGGTACATCAGTTGCTGGCTAAGTGCGATAAAGCTGCGGGTTTAAACTGGCGGGACCAATTCGTATCTTTGCGCCAAACTGCCAGTCAATGTGACACCAAGTGGACTAAAGGCGAACTTCAATTCGCCACAGTCATGATGGAAGTGGATTTGGGGGTTCATTACTTTGCTTGGTCGCAAAAGCAAGCACTGTTGGCACTGCAATCTAGGTTAGCGCTGAATGAAGACCAGGCCTTTGTTGTGTTAAAGAATATCCTTTTCTTTCCTGCAACCAGCTTTGCGCTGTTAAACCAAATTACTTCTGCTTAGCCAGGCACTCAAGGCACCTTTGTGCGGCTGGGTCAACAGCGAGCAGGGTGTCTTCAATTTTTTTCTCACAGTCGCAGCAGTAGCCAAACTGGCCTATGTCCATCTGGCAAATCGCGGCTTCTACTTTGACCAGGCGTTCAAAGTTCGGAAATTGACCCGGACAGATCCTGTCAGTCGCGATATCGACCCATTCGTGTGGTGGCGCTGACTGTAGTGTGCTGATCAACGCCTCGGTCGCATGGTTACTGGCTTGCTTCAAATCCGCAAGAAACTCGTGTCGGATCTGGTCGAGCTCAGCCTGCAGTTTTACCTGATAGTGATTCTTTAAATTCTCATTCATGGCGCTCTTCTCCTTTTCTGAGCATCCATTATCTATTAGGCAGTCGGCTCATTGTTATGATTTGAATCAAGCAGCGGGGACTTTGCGTATTTATCCAGCACGGATACCACGTCATCTTTGCTTTTCAGACGTTTTATTTCATCGAATAAGGTATGAGCCTGAGGATACTGTAACTTTAAGTAACCTAGCCACTGTTTGGTGCGTGAGGAAAAGTACTTTTCACCCACCTCAGGGTCCTGATGCATTGAGGAATGCAATATGTGGTAAACCACTTCCTGCCACTCAAGTGGACGGTAGTCTCGTCCTTCGACGTGTGCTTTTATCTTGGCGGCTAGATCCGGTGTTGCCAGGGCGCCGCGGCCTAACATCAGATTGTCGCAGGCGCTGCGCTGCTGGCAACGCATGGCGTCTTCTACCTGCCATATTTCGCCATTGGCAACAACAGGAATTGTCAGTCGCTCTAACAGCGGAGGAATTTTTTCCCAGTAGGCCGGTGGCTTATAGCCATCCCGTTTGGTGCGGGCGTGGATCACCAGACTGGATGCGCCTGCGCTTTGCACGGCGTCGACAATTTCGGTGCTGTTTGCATCGTCGTCAAAGCCGAGTCGAATTTTGGCACTGACTTCATGCTCGTGCGGTACCGCTTCGCGAACAGCGCGAATGATCTGATATATTTGCTCAGGCGCTTTGAGCAGTACTGCGCCACCTTTACTCTTGTTGACCGTTTTAGCCGGACACCCAAAATTAAGATCAACACCGTGAGAGCCTAGCTTTACGGCTTTTCTGGCATTCGCGGCCAATGCATGGGGCACCTGGCCAAGCAGCTGAATGCGCACAGGCGTGCCTGCGCGGGTTAAACCGCCATTGAGGAGTTCAGGACAGTAACGGACAAAGACACGGCGCGGCAGTGTCAGGTCTACAACACGAATAAACTCAGTGACACACATATCGAACCCACCGAGATCAGTGAGTAGTTCGCGCATTTTGAAATCGACAACGCCCTCCATCGGGGCCAAAAATAGTTTCATTATTACCGCACCAGAAAAAATTCGCGCTATTCTATACGAGAGGAGCAGATTATTAATAGGGAAATGGAGATAAAAATTTCTCAAATACTGAAATAAATATCTTCAGTCCGTGGTCTACTAAGCGAATCATCCATTTTTTATTGCTACCGATTGAGAGAGAACAACATGAAATCAGTAAAGAAAACTAACACACTTGCAATGACATTAGGTGCTGCTGTCGTTACTGCGGCTACATTCAGCGCACCAGAGGCTGCTGCTAATCCATTTAGCTTTGAGCAGATGACAGCTGGTTATCAGTTAGACGCAGGTGAAGGCAAATGCGGCGAAGGTAAATGTGGCGGTGATGCTAAAGGTAAAAAAGAAGGCAAATGCGGCGAAGGTAAATGTGGCGGCGATGCCAAAGGTAAAAAAGAAGGCAAGTGCGGCGAAGGTAAATGTGGCGGCGATGCCAAAGGCAAAAAAGAAGGCAAATGCGGTGAAGGCAAATGTGGCGGCGATGCCAAAGGTAAAAAAGAAGGCAAATGCGGCGAAGGTAAATGTGGTGGCAAAACCAAAAAAGAAGGTAAGTGTGGTGAAGGCAAATGCGGTGGCCACGCATAATTTGTGATCAGGCTAAGGAGTGATAATGAATAAACCGTTTGGTATGGTGGGTATGGGCCTGAGGCGTGAAATGCTGGATGAGATTCTGGCTACGCCGCCTCAGCAGGTAGACTATTACGAAGTCGCACCAGAAAACTGGATGACGCTCGGTGGCAAATACGCTGCTCAGTTTTCAGAGTTAACGGCCCGGCACCCATTTGTCTGTCATGGTTTATCATTATCACTTGGATCACCGGCACCGCTAGATACCGAGTTTGTCAGTGATCTGAAGTCTTTTTTTAGCCAACATAACATACGCTGCTACAGCGAACACTTGAGCTATTGTTCAGGGGACGGACACATGTATGATTTGATGCCGATCCCTTTTACTGAAGAAGCCGTCATGCATACCGCTGCACGGATCCGGGAAGCGCAAGCACGCCTGGAGCGTCGTATCGCGGTAGAAAACGTCTCCTATTACGCAGCACCTGGTCAGCAATTATCAGAGTTGGATTTTACCCTGGCGGTATTGGAAGAAGCTGATTGTGATTTGCTGCTGGATGTGAACAATATTTACGTTAACTCAATTAATCATGGTTATGATGCCAGCGCATTTCTAGCTGCGATGCCCAGTGAGCGGATTGCATATGGCCACATTGCCGGTCATTATGTTGAGGCAGAGGATCTGCTCGTCGATACGCATGGCGATGCAGTGTGCGACCCTGTCTGGCAGCTATTGCAGGAGGCGTATCGCATACATGGTGTGTTTCCGACTTTGCTTGAACGAGACTTCAATATTCCCCCTATGCCTCAGTTATTGGATGAGGTGGATCAGATCCATGCCTTACAGCGTCTGGATAAATCACATAGAGGGATCGCCTGATGTCATTTCAGCAAATCCAGGCCGATTTTATGGCTCACATTAAGAACCCTGGCAAAAACCCTGCGCCGAAAGACATTGAAGACAGGCGCATGCAAGTTTATCGCGAGCTATTTTTCAATAATATTGAAGGATTTGTCGCCTCTACATTTCCGGTGCTGAAAAGCCTCTATGATGAACAAGCCTGGCTAACTTTGGTACGGGCGTTTTTTAGTCAACACGATTGCCTGTCTCCTTACTTTTTGGATATTAGCCGGGAATTTTTGGGCTTTTTGCAAGAAGGGTATACATCTACACCTGCGGATCCGCCTTTTATGCTCGAACTGGCCCATTATGAATGGACCGAATTGGAAGTTGCGATTGTGCAGGAAGCCGAAGCAGAGTTGCCAATACCGCTGCCTTTGTCTGAGCAGTCGGGGCTGTATCTGGCACAGGCTGCGCGCAGTGTAAGTTATCAGTATCCTGTGCATCAGATAACTTGTGACTATCAGCCCCAGAGCACCTCAGGCCCTCATTGTTTTATTGTTTATCGCGACAGAGCATTTGACGTACAATTTATCGAAACTAACCCGATGACGGCATTGTTGGTCCAAAATATTGTTGTCAACCCCGGGATAACCATAGGTGGGTTGGCTGCACATCTGGCCGAGCAATTTAGCCAATTTGACGAAGAGACCCTGATTAATGGCGCAATCCAGACGCTTAGTCAGTTTGTTCGCCTTGGCATATTGGTCGATAAAAAAGCATAATTCCCCTTTATCAGCTTGTTAAGTTCGATTATTATGGGCGCCGTTTTGTCGTGCTTATGCTGAGTGCAGGACAAGCGGCTGACTCTGGACAGTTTTGTCCACTTTAGGCTGTTTGCTCACCCAGCGCTTAATAAATAAAGGTGTAATATGTCTAAAGGTGATTTCAAAGATCCGTTCAACGCGAAGTATTTCCTGGCTTTTATCGCTGTATTTGCTGGCATTGGTTGCCTGAATGCAATTCTAGGCTGGGCGACTGCACTGAGCGCTTAATCGCTACATAGAACCTAGAGTTAAAAAGCCACCTGTCGATTGGGTGGTTTTTTTCTATCCGAAGATTGTGAATTTATCGCAAAATCCTGCCTCCTGGCATTTCATGTGAATGCTTTCTTGTTATAATCGAGCTCTTTGATATTAAAACTTATTAAGCATTCAATTATGACACAAGCAAATTTGTCACTGATTAAAGACAGCATCGCAACGGTTCCTAACTATCCGAAAGAAGGGATCATGTTCCGTGATGTCACAACCTTGTTGGCTAATCCGGCAGCTTTTAAAGCAACGATGGATTGCCTGGTTGCAGCATACAAAGATCAGGGATTCACCAAAATCATTGGTACTGAGTCTCGTGGCTTTATCTTTGGTGCGCCTTTAGCTTATGAACTGGGTTTGCCGTTTATTCCGGTACGTAAGCCAGGTAAGTTACCACGTGAAGTGATTAGCCAATCTTATCAGCTTGAGTATGGTGAAGATGTGTTAGAGCTGCATACTGATGCTGTAGAGCAGGGCGATAAAGTTCTGTTGGTTGATGATTTACTGGCAACTGGTGGTACCATTGAAGCAACCGCTAAACTGGTTGAGCGCCTTGGTGGTAAAGCAACCGATGCCGCTTTTGTCATCTCATTGCCAGAACTGGGCGGTGAGAAGCGTGTTACAGACATGGGCATTAAAGTGCTTAAACTGGTCGAGTTTGACGGCGAGTAACGCACGATGAGTTATCAGGTTCTGGCGCGTAAATGGCGCCCACAGTCGTTCCACGAGATGATGGGGCAGGAGCATGTTAAACAGGCGCTCATAAATGCATTGAATGAGCAACGTTTGCATCATGCCTATCTGTTCACAGGTACTCGCGGAGTGGGTAAAACGACCATTGCCAGGATCTTCGCTAAGAGCCTGAATTGTGAGGTGGGGATCACCTCCACCCCGTGTGGTCAATGTAGTGCGTGTGAAGAGATCGAAGCCGGTAAGTTCATTGATCTCATCGAGATAGATGCTGCATCGCGCACAAAAGTTGAAGACACGAGAGAAATTCTGGACAACGTGCAATATGCGCCAACTCGCGGTCGCTACAAAGTGTATCTCATCGATGAAGTGCACATGTTGTCCAAGCATAGCTTTAATGCTTTGCTTAAAACTCTGGAAGAGCCACCGGAGCACGTTAAGTTTCTGTTGGCGACCACAGATCCACAAAAATTACCGATCACCATTTTATCGCGTTGTTTGCAGTTTAACCTCAATGCGATGGCACAGAGCCAGATAGTAACGCAACTGTCGCAAATTTTGCCTCAGGAATCTGTCAATTTTGAAGAGCCCGCGCTAGAAGTACTGGCTAAAGCCGCAGACGGCAGTATGCGTGATGCGCTCAGCCTGACCGATCAGGCGATTGCACAAACTAATGGTCAGTTGAGTTTGCCCGCAGTACAGCAAATGCTGGGCCTGATGGACAGTAGTCATGCGGTATTACTGATGGCAGCTGTACTGTCACAAGACGGGGAAGCCTTACTAGCGGAAGTTGCGGACATCGCACTGAAAAATGGTAATTTTACCAGCGTACTGGATGATTTGATTAGCTTACTGCATCTGGTGCAGTTAACTCAGTTGGTTCCTCAGGCGGCTAATTTTGGTCAGTTTGAGGCTGAGCAAGTGAAGACGCTAGCGCAGCAATTAACGCCGCAAAACACCCAGTTTATGTATCAGTTATTGTTGGCCGGAAAAAAAGATCTGAGCTGGGCGCCTGAGCCGAAGCTGGGCTTTGAAATGATCATGTTGAGATTGCTGGCATTTGAACAGGCTGACTTTAGCCTGCCGACTGGTTCGGTACCTGCCTCAGCTGCAAAAGATCCTGGAAAGGTCAGCAAACTCAGAGATATGCTGAGTACGAAGCCACGTGGTCCACAGGCGCAAACCAGTGCATCTGCCCCTGAACATCCTAGTGCATCAACGCAAAGTCAGGCGGTAACGCCAGATCCGCAGCCCGCACCGCAACAGAACGCGGAAGTGGCTGCACAGTCAGGCGCAACACAGACACATCAGAGTGCTCCGCCTGCACAGGTGCAACAAAATGATGTACCAGTTATTGCTCACAAAGCGGATGTCCCTGCGCACCAAGTTCCGGTATCGCAGGCCATACCAGAGCGAGTGGCACCAGTTATTCAGGGTGAAGGCGCAGCTCCGAAACAGACTCCTCCTTCAGCACCTCAGTCGATGCCGGGCGATGCCTCGATTGAGCAACAATACCAGGACATTATGGCTCAGGCCGAATCTCAGGGGTATGAGCAGTACCAGAGCGAGCCTCAGTCTCAGCCAAAGGCAGCGCATCAGCAATCGGATCCGACATTGGATCAAGGTCAACAACCGGAGCATGCACCGGTTCAGCAACTTGCACAAAAGCAGCAGCAAGCGCAGTCGGCCATTGCCCGAATATTACAAAACCGGCAAATTTCCGGGGCGGGTAAGTTATTGCGAGGAGAGGACGAAGGAAAAAAGTCTGAGCCACAGCAGGGAGCTGGACCTGAGTCCGGCGCTGTTGCATCAGGCAGACATTTCCCGCCAACGTCAGCAGAGCCTGTGCAAAGTGGACCTGCGGAAACCCAGATGCAAGAGCCAATGCCTCAGCAAAGCTTTCAGCCTGTTGCACCGGTCCGTAAAGCTAAAAAGCCAGATATGGCTGAGCGCTTTAAAAAAGATGAAAGTAAGCTGGCGCCTGAGCTGCTTGAGCAATTAGCACCACAAGCTCCAGGCGAGCAAGAAACGCAGGAAAATACACTGGATATTCCTGCTCCAGAGAATTTTGTCAGTCCAATCAGCGATATTAAATTCGCTTATCAAAAAGATGACTGGGCGCAGATGATTGAACAAATGCAGCTCGGTGGCCGGGTAAGGCAGTTTGCACTGCATGCCATGTTTAATCGTCAGGACCAGCACTGTACATTACAAGTGGAGCAAAGTCAGCAGCATCTGGATTCCAGTATGCTCAGAGAAAAACTGCATGAAAGTCTGACTGAGCGACTAAATGCACCGGTCGAGTTGAATATCGAATTTGTTGACGCAGTGAACAACACGCCATTTCTTATCCAGCAGGATATTGATCAGCAGAGATACCTGCAGGCGGTTGATGCGGTTAATCATGACCCCGTGATCCAGGCCTTTGCCCGTGAGTTTGAGGCCTTGGTCGATGAAAAATCGGTAAGGGCATTGTAATTGCGAGAGTAAGCCCTTATCTTGTATCCCATAGAATTTTAATTTTTGAAGTGTAAGAGAGCAGAGTATGTTTAAAGGTGGAATGGGCAATATCATGAAGCAGGCGCAGCAAATGCAAGAGCGCATGGAAAAAGCCCAGGAAGAGATTAAAAACCTTGAAGTTGTTGGCGAAGCCGGTGCTGGCCTGGTTAAAGTCACTATGCTTGGTAGCCACAACGTGCGCCGTGTAGAAATCGACGAAAGCCTGATGGAAGATGACAAAGACATGATCGAAGACTTGCTAGCAGCAGCGGTCAATGACGCTGTGCGTCGCGTAGGTGAAGAGTCGCAAAAACGCATGTCAGAAGTCACCGGTGGCATGCAGATGCCTCCGGGCTTCAAAATGCCTTTTTAATTGAAAGTAAAAGAAAAATAGCGCCGTATGGCGCTATTTTTTTGCCTCAGATTTAGAAATCTGCGACTAAAACAATGAGGAGATAAATGAGCAAGCGCGCATTGATTTTACCGCCCAATTTTATGTGGGTTGTTTACGCGATGATACTGATGATCTCAGTACACCTGTTAGGCAGTGTCTTTGGCTTACCTGTAGGGCGTTTTGGCGTGATACCACTGAGTATCAACCATTTGAGCGGTGTGTTTACTGCGCCTTTTATCCATGGTAGCTGGGGCCATTTGGTGAGCAATCTGGTAGGCTTGTCCATCAGTGGGTATCTGGCTGCCAGGTTGCCTAACTTTAAAAGGGTAACCTTGTTCATTGTGGTTGCGACAGGGTTGCTTGTCTGGCTTTTTGCTGGTTCAGGTAATCACATTGGTGCATCGGGTGTGGTTATGGGCTATTTTGGTTTACTGCTTGGCGCAGCCGTATTTAACCGCAACGTGCTGGGTATTGTGAGTTTTATCGCTTTATTGATACTCACTTATTACGCCAACATCAGTTTTTTAGCGACCCTCTTTGACTTCTCTGCACAAACTAGCAGTTCAAGCCATATTTTTGGTTTTATCAGTGGATTAAGTGCTGCTTATATTACGAAGACAAAGCGCATAAACGTGAGTGTAGAGTAGGTAGATAACAACCTGAAATTTTATAAGACTAAATAACGAGGATAGGTCAGAATCATGAAAAAATATCTCCTGATGGGCGCGCTGGCGATGGCTTCCATGTTTACTCAAGCGGGAATAAGCCAGGTCAGTGGTGCGAAAATTCAAATTATTGAATTTTATGGCAATCAATTTACAATCAGTATTGATAAACCCCATACCTCCAAAGGATGCGGACACCCAGGAAATGTTGTTGCGATTGACACTTCGAAAGAGCCAGGGATAACACATTATTCAGCACTGCTGGCTATATGGATGGCTGATAAGTCAGTGGCTATGCGTATCACGGATGACATTTGTAGTGGCGACCGTCCGACTTTACTCAACTGGTCTGCGCATTAAATTAAAAGGCATTAATCCAAGGCCTCGTGGTCAGGGCGTTTAAGCGATTGCAGTTCAATTGATATGTCGAAAATAGGGTTTGGTGGAGCTGGCAGCGTGGTGAATTGCCGGGCAATTGAGAACGTGATTGAGTTTAACTCAACCCCCTATATTAGAAAGGAAAGATTATGGTGTATGAATATTTAGTCGGGTTAGCCGTATCGGATGATGCGGTATATACGCAGTATAGGGCAGCAATGAAGCCTATATTAAGTCAGTATCATGGTGGGTTCGGATACGACTTTATCGTCAGTGAAGTCCTCAAATCCGAGACTAGTGCACTGATTAACCGGGTTTTCACTATCCACTTTCCAAGTAAAGAGGCGTCCGAGCGTTTTTTCTCTGATGAAGATTATTTAAAGGTCAAAGCAAGGTACTTCGATTCATCAGTTACGCACACCACGATTATTTCTGAATATGACAAACAGCTCTAAATTCGACATGTGATTGCAACAAGCGTGGTGGTGTTTATAAACCAACACGCTTTATTGCGTTTATGTAAGGCGCAGCCTGATAGGGGGGAAATAGCTAAGTCCCCTTTTATAGTAATTACGCTGTGCGCATAGGTATTTAAAAGCGCCCGGCCCTGCTTAGTTCAACCCCCAGGTCGCCCATGACCAACATGCGATGCCCCTCAGTTCTGGCCGGCCACTGAAGCCTGTCGAGCTGTGATTTCAGTACCTCGTCAGACACGGTATGGAGTCTGTTTTTGTTGTTGGCTTGCAGCGCCGATTCTGTCAGCTGAAATGCGACAATTGTGATCAGCGCGCCATATTGTAATCCGAGTTGACAGATCATTTCTCTAAAATCCTTTCAGATACTAGTTGCATCCCAGACGATATTTGGTCATCGTTTTTCCTTAAACTCTTCACCTGTGAAGGTGCGCTTTGGCGCACCTCTTTCAAGTGTCTGGTGTTGCTGCCAGCGCATTTTGGTCTGATCATGTCGTTGCTGGGATTTCATTGCTTCCAGTTTGTTGTGTATGAGGGCGATGGCGATCCGCTTATTGGCATGCTGACTACGTTCACTTTGGGCTCTGACGCTGATCCCTGTCTCGGTATGTGTTGCCCTGACAGCAGAATCTGTGGTGTTGACATGCTGGCCACCTGCACCCGAAGCCCGACAGCGCTGAAAGGTGATTTGTTGACTCATTGAATGTTCATCTAGCTTTGTAACTGTGCCGCTAAAAAACCAGTTTTTGCGTTTATGCCTTGGCCGGTACGGGCTTTGACATACCCACAGCATTGAGCCTTGCCACTGGTATGCGAGTTGTGTCGCTATGGTATCACCATCTGCAGAATTCAATCTGAGCAAAACGGATTTGTATCCTTCTTTGTTGCCGGAGAAGGTCGTGTCAATCACGGTGAGCCCGACACCTGTTTTGTGACACTGTCGCGTGATACGACTCACAGCCAAAGCGACAGCCCGACAGCATTCCGCCGGGCCTTGTCCTGAAGAAAGTTGCAACAAAATCATCCGCTACAGTCTCCATTGGTTTTAAAGGTCAATACCGGTTTAAAGCGGGCAACAACGTCAATGAGACCTGCGTCCTCCATATCAGCAATCACGGTTTCACACTTTTTGTACGCTTGTGGCGCTTCATCATAAAGCAGCTCTTTGTTGCCACAGATCACTCGGCTACCGAGCTCAGTGCGATATAAATCATCGCGCTTATATTTATGACTCAGGCGCCCCTGACACTCGCCCCGTTTCCACTTTCTGCCGGCACCATGGGCCAGTGAATATAAGCTGACATGTGGCTCAGTGGTGTTTTTGGGTTTTACCAGGTAACTGTAATCACCGCGCGAACCTGGGATCATTACGCACCCTTTATCACTTGGGGTTGCCCCTTTACGATGTAACCAGCCTTCAACACCAGCCAGTGTTTTGGGTGACATCAGATTGTGGTTTATATCCAGTACGCACGTGCCCTTGGTACGGATTGCCCCGAGAAACCGCAGTGCGATCAGTTCACGGTTCAGCTCCGCCCAACGCAGTGCTTCATCATGTCTGGTCAGATACGCTCCAAATGCGCTATCTGAGTGAGCTAGCCCTGCGTGATTGAACCTGGATACATGCTCGACCAAAATTGATTGCCCAAGCCCCCGAGAGCCTGAATGCACCAGTAGTTGCAAGCTGCGCTTGTCCAGCCCTAATTCATTGATGGTTGTCTCGTCGTAGATCTTGTCAATGGATTGAAATTCAGCGAAGTGATTACCTCCGCCAATTGTGCCCAGAGCATGATCAAATTGCTTGTTGTCTATTTGCTTTGCTTGTTTTCGCTCTGCAACATAGTCGCACCAGCTTTCATCAAGTGGAGACTCAACATGGGCAAACTTTTTGACCAGCTTGTCCAGATGCACTTTTGATGTTTTCATTGCTGTTTGCCAGAGCGACATACCACAACCGATATCGTTGCCGACCAGAGCAGGATAAATCTGATCTGTGGTAAAAAATGCCGCGCCAATCGGGTAGCCTCTGCCCGGGTGTAGGTCCGGCATACCGGCAACCTGCTGCATACCAGCTAACTCTGATGTTTTTTTAAGTTGTTGAATTGCCAAACCCTCAATCCAGGTCTCTTCAGACGCGATCAGGCTGACGTTGGGTGTAATTTGTTGGACGGATCTGCCCATAATACCAATTCCTTGCTCTTAAAAGAGCACTATAATTTTTAGTGTAAAACGAATTGGCAGATCTATTTACTCGCCTGTTCATAATGGCGAGACCGGGTAATAGTTTTGTCAGAAAGCTAAAGGAAGTTAGTCGCTTTCAGCTAATTAGCGGACAAGACCTGCAAAGGAACGTGATGTATTAGTCATATTTTTCTCCTCTGCGGTTGATTGATATAAATTGGGTGATTAATGTTCGTTTGTCTTTCGAACGGGCACAGTCTATTGATACTTTTTGGTGATTGCAAGCAAAAGTGAGATCATTTCTCCGCCGCTGGGATATGCACTATGCTGAAAATGGCCAATGAAGTAATTATGGCCATCATGGCTTAATGGAGCCTATTTGGTGTCTACCAGAACACTTTGGTGACTTTGAGTCTGCCACCATCGTTTTCACAGCTGGTGGCAAATGTTGGATTATAGGTCTGTGAAATCCTGAACCAAAGTTGGACCTGATTACTGTCCAGGCATTGGAAGTGATAATAACGGAAATCTCCGGGATTGCTGCCCCTTGCCTGCGTTGTGGTGCTAAGCGAGAACAGACAGGCAGCCAGGGTCGTAAGTGCAATAAGCTTTTTCATGTTAGTTTCCTTCATATTTTATTATGATCCTTCCACAAATAACGATTTAGTTAATGGCCTAATGTCATTAAATGTGAATAAATTTAATAATATGTGATCAGGCTGGATTTTGTCCAACTTTTCGTTGTGTAAGAAACTCTCCATATCAAGGTTTTGATTGTATCTTGTTAATCAGTCTTGTTTTTTAGTTTTCTATTGTATTTTTTTGTGTCCAGGAGGAGATATCGATAGGTGAGTCACACAGCTCAATTTTTGCAATTTGAGTCGTTAATGGGTACATTGTATTAGCACTTAGTATACAAGTGGTTTTTGACTATAGTGCAAAACAATAAGAAAAGCGTTTAACCATCATCTAAAGCTGTTCCTGGACCAAGGAGGAAGGGGATGTTTGAATATTTTGCAGCGTTATTGGGCCTGGTTGCAACCGTGTGGATAACATGCGGTGTTTATATTGCAGGCCGATTTTATCCGAATTACGATCACTTTAACCAGTTTTGCAGTGAATTGGGGGCTGCAGGGAGCCCAACTCAAAAGTTATCACCCTGGTTAAATAACTATCCATTGAGTGTGATGTTTGTGATATTTGGTTGGCATGTGACGCAGTTACCTGAGGCCAGTATCGCGTTTTACATCACCGGAGTGTTGATTGTGTTTCATGGTATTGGTACCTGGTTTGCGGGTTATTTTCCGATGGACAAAGACCCCTATACACCCACACCTAGTCGTCACTGTTTGATCCACTCCACCGCTGGCTCTGTCGTAATGTTAACTTTATTACTGGCGCCAGTGTTTGTGGCCATTAGTCCGGACTCTGAACTGGTTACTCCCTGGTTTCGTGTTTTTTCTATCCTGATAGTTTTAATCTCGATGTTTTTCACGGCCAAACTGGTAAATGCGTTTCAAGTTAAGCGCGGCGCAGGTCTGTATCAACGCTTGTCCTACTGGACTCAATTGATCTGGCTGAGTGTATTTTCTCTGGTACTGATGTAATGATAGTTGCCCGGACATTAAGCCGGGCGCTTTGTTTAGCTGTTTTATGACGGCTTAAGTGCCTCAATTATCAGAAATTCACCTTCATGACTGCGATGCACTTTATGTGAAAGCTGGGTAAAACCAGTTTGCTGCAGCAGTCCTTTAACGCCGTTAAGTGTCTTCAATTCAGCGTGCACTTCGGTATGTCCTTCGGTAGGTGCATCCAGATCCTCACATATCCAGATCTTACCGCCCGGCTTGAGTGCAGTGTAAACCAATACCATGGACTGTGCCGGACTTTGCCAATGATGGACGGAAAATGCAGCGATCACTAAGTCCTGAGTGTCAGGACTGACATCCAGTGCTTCAGCACCGGCTTCAAAGAATTGCAACTGCGCTTGTGAGAGGCCAGCTTTATGTTGTCGCGCTTTTGCCAGCGCGATCATTTTAGGGGCCGGATCCAATGCTGTTACACGTACATTTTCAGCAGCCTGTGCCAGGCATAAGCTCAGATACCCGCCACCGCAGCCTAACTCAACAATATTGAAACTTGGTTGTACGCCAGCAAGTTGGGGGATCTGCTGGTGGAAATCCAGTTCCCCCCATTTATTGTCATAGCTGATGGCATCTTCATCATTCCAGTGGCTCATAGGTATTCCTCGTGTATGGTTGTCTGAGCATCAGTATGCAGGCTAGTTGCCGTGAGGGGGAGGGCTCAGATTTTGCGATAATCGGCTTATTGTTAGATTTCGGGATTAGACGGAGTTTGTAACGAACGAAATATTTACAGACACTTTTTTAGTCCACATTTTGTCGAATTCCGTATTAACTAAAGAGACTAATAACACGGACTATGGATACGACGATGAGAAAGTTCTTACTGGTGCTGGCATTGCTAACGATGACCGGCTGTTCAACTAAATTTATTTATAAAAACGCCGACTGGCTGAGCTATTGGTATCTTGATGACTATGTTTCGCTTACCGATGAACAGGAAGCGCAGTTTGATGAGCGTTTGCTTGCCTGGCTGGACTGGCATAAGTCGCAGGAGCTGACACAGTACGCCCAGCAGCTTACTATGCTGAAATCAGATATAGAAAATGACAAAATTACGCTGGAGCGGATTGGCTACCATCGTGAACAAATGCTTGAGCATTGGCATCGTTTGCGTAACAAAGTGGTGCCTGATCTGGTCGAAATGGCCCCGATGCTCAGTGACGCACAGGTCAGTGAACTATTTGATGAAATTGCCGAAGGAGAAGCTGAGCGGACAGAGAAAAGAGCAAAGCGTTCGGAGCAGAAAAAACACAAACGCTGGCTAAAAGAGCGTAAGAACAACCTGAAGCGCTGGATTGGTAGGTTGTCTGCTGAACAGGAAGGGCGCATTGAGCAGTTGTATGAGCAGCAAGTCAGCACTGCAGCGTTATGGTCAGACTATCGCGCGCGTTATCAGGGAGAGCTCAGAGCTTTGTTTGCTCAGCCCGAGCGCGGTGAAGCGTTCAAAGCCAGCCTGTCTGAGTTACTGATGGCTCCAGAAGTCTATCGTTCTGAGCAGCTGAACCAGGCGAATGAGCAAAACAGCAAAGCCAACCAACAATATTTGCTGGATGTATATCAAAGCCTCAGTGCTAAACAGAAAAAACGTCTGGTATCTGAACTGGAAGAGTTGATTGAAGACATAGAGTCATTGGTACAAGGTGATTGATACCTGTCTGTTTGCAGTGATGCAGGGACGCCGAACTGCCAATAGATGATTTTTTGATGACATCCCCCAGTGTTGTTTGCATCAGATAGGAGTGTTGCCTAGACTTGCCCGGTTGTTCGTTCCACGTTAACACAACACCTCAACCTAGCTTCATTTCAAAACACGTAAGACTCAATGTACTTATAGAAGGAATTAATAAATGCGATGTTCTTTGGTACTTCAAATTATGGTTTTCGCTTTTCTCAGTGGTTTGGTTCAGGCATCACCAACTCTGGGGGTGATTGAAGAGAATGATACCCGGTGGCAGTTCAGTGGCTACTGGAGAAACAGTACGCAAGGGCAGTATGGTAGCGGTGGCGCTTATATAGTCGGTAAAGCTGCACACAACGGGACCCAGGATGAAGGAGAAGCCTACTTAAGTTTAGCTGCTTATGCACAGTCTGGCTCGGTCAACTTGGAACTGTGCTATGTTCAGCACTCCACCCGGTATCGCTCGACCCAAGTTGTTGCTTCAGTTCATTACAGCGACGGTAGCAAGCACCTGGTGCAGTTTTCTCAGGTCGGCATTGTGAATACGCCAGCTTGTTATAATCTGGGGTCACATACAGGCGTTGTTGGGTTATCGGTGTCAAATCAGACCGCCGATGCGCAATGGGTGTCGCTTGATCAGGTGCGCATCCAGGCGGCGCAAACACCGCCCGCAGAGCCAAAATTCAATAGCCAATACACTAAGGCCGACATAGTGCCTACTTTGCCGTTGGGCACAACGCTTGCGCGCGATATCGTTATTCGTGCAAGCGATCTGGGTGTCGAAGCCCTTAGTATGGAAAGTAATTACGGCCTGGCCATCACGACACTAGATGACCTGGACCAAAATGGTATACCTGAGCTGCTTGTGACGGGAAAGCACAAGTCTGCCAATCATACTCAGGGGCACTTCTTTATAATCTATTTGGACGCATCGGGTGCAGTGAGCCGAGTTCAGTCTGTGGATGAACTAATGCTCAAAGATAGCGGCTTTACGGCGGGGTTTGATGCACGCTATCTGAAACGGGTCGGCGACTTTGATGGTAATGGCACCACGGATGTAGTTATGGCCGAAAATGGAACACCCATGAATCCGTCCGGACGCTTTCGGGTTTTGCTATTTGATAGAAAGCTCGAAAACGAGCAGCTTTCATATACTGTACTCAATAGCATGGAATATTCCAATGCCGCAGGTAATTTACCCGTTGTACTTACGTCAAACGCAACCTTTGGAATATCGCCTCACCCCATTGGCGATATCGATCAAAACGGTACGCTGGACTTTCTGACTCTTGCTGTTGACACCGACGGCGATCTGCGCGGTTCCATGGGCCGATCACAAGCAGAGAGCCTGTATATGGCACTTAAAATAAGCAACAATGGTGATGTGCACAGTATCAACAATCTGTTTTCGCCATTCGGTGGTCAGCCCATTATTGCCGGGTATATGAACAATGATGATTTGCCGGATATGGTTGGGCCTAACGCAGATTCAAAGGCGCTCACTTTTCACATCGCGCAGGGTAATTATACTTCTTTTACTTCATTTACAACGCATCCCATAACAGTGAATAGCGGTAAGCCTTTTCGGCTGGTGCGAATCGTGCCGGTAGGTGATACCAATGGTGATGGCAACACAGATATTGTTTTGGCTGGTTATGAGGAGGGGCAAGGCACAAGTAGTTACAGTATTGGCTTAGCGCTTCTGGATGAGTATTATCAGCCGTTGGGGGATTTGATTCCTTTAGTGATGGCCAATGAGTACCCAGATTTCTGGCGGACGGTTCACAGTGCCCAGTCAACATTCGCTGATATGGACGGAGATGGGGACTTAGATATGATGATGGGACATATACATGACCCCGACGGGTCATCTCTGCATATTCGTTACTACGAGTAAAAAAGACAGCATGGGGGTTACCCCATGCTGCCAAAATACACTGTTAATCTAACAGAGTCAGTGCAGTGACATTACGTACGCCAGGCTGGCTCATATAGTCATTTTTAACGCCGGTTACGCGCAGTTTTTTACCCAATAAAGCGGGGTTCAGCTGAGGGCTGTATGTCGCACGCTGCGATGATTCCAGCTTGATATATAGCTTGTTACCCGGTGCGTTTGGATCGCTCAGTTCCAGGGCGTAAATGTTGTTGATAGCAGAAGTTATGGTACCAGCCACAACAACGGGTGTACCATTGCTTTTAGCCAGTACTTCGCTAACCGTCATATCCAGGTTTGGATCCGGGTCTGGTGAAGTCGACGACGCCTTGGCAATTTCAGAGACGTTACGGATCCCTGGCTGACTCATATATGAGTCGCGCTTACCGGTGATCACTAAAGTCTCATCCAAAATGCTTGGGTTCAGCTGAGGGCTGAACTCAGCGCGCTGGCTTGACTCTAGCTTGATGTTGATGGTGGTGCTGTCGTCAGATAGGTCTGACAAGACCAAAGCATAGATGCTGTTCAGCGGTGCTTTGACCTTACCGGTTAAGGTAATGGTTTCACCCTGAGCGGTGGCCAGCGCCTGAGAAACGGACAGTGCGCTTGGTGCGATAACCAAATCAGTAACGTAACGGATACCCGGTTCACCCATGTAGCTGTTACGCTTACCGGTTACTAATAGAGTTTTACCCAGAATTTCAGGGTTCAACTGTGGGTTGAAGTCGGCGCGTTGATTAGACTCTAATTTGACATTGATACTGACAGCCGGGTTATTTAAGTCAGTCAGTAGCAGGCCATAGATACCATTAACGGCATCAGTCACTTTACCCTGAACGACCAACTCAGTACCGGTTGTCGCTGCCAAAGCGTCAGCAACGGAAACTGCTGTACCTGGTGTCGGATCTGGATCCGGATCAGGATCTGGGTCTACCTGGCCCTGGCCATACGGTGCATTGAAAGAGTTGTCTTTATAGGTATCAGTATCCCAAGGGTTGAAGCCATTGCTTGGGTTGCTCCAGGGCTGGCCATTGTTAGGATCGAACATTTCCTCTGAGGTCATCGGCACTGGTGTGACGCGACCAGGTGTGCGGCCATTGGCACCATCAAAGTGGGTGTAGCCCTCTGGCGTAGCCAGCCAGTTGACGATGTTAATTGACAGCACGGAAGCGTGGCCCGGATCTGTCCAGCCTGGGTAAGTCTTCTTAGTGTTGCCACTGTCCTGACGACGATATTTAGGTGTTGCATCTTCAATCGGCGAAGAGTCACCAATGAAAGCAGCTTTACCAGCACCTGATTTAGCTATTGCTACATAAGGGCCTTCAGCTTCTCCGCCAAAATACAAACCTGAGTCTTTGGCATGTCGCCACTTAGTCGGAGTGTCGGTTTCAGCAAAGTAAACCAGTCCTTTGGCTTTTTGACCGTCGACAATCGCCAGGGTTGCACCAGCCGCCATCAGGATAGGTGCAACACCTTGTGTCAGACCTTCGGTCTGATAAGCCGGCTCAACACCGCTGACGCCTTGCTTGTAGTCAACGCCGTTAAAGCGAAAACGAATACCGAAGTTTTCTACTAACCAGCCTTGTTGTGCGCTTTTTGGGTTGCGCCAGTCGCCATAAGCGCCACCCATATTATACTTGCTCAGATCAGAGCGGTTGTAGCCGTTGAAGACTTCAGTCGCATCCCAGGTATTTAGGTTGCGATCCGCATCATAGTGGTCGGCGATAAAGAAGATGCCTTTACCTGCGGCGACGAAGGTTTCCAGCGCCTGTTGCTCTGCCAGGGTAAATGGGCGGTTGGTTTCTGCCAGGACAAACACATCAGCATGTTTGATGGCATCATAAGTAATGATGGCTTCGTTTGCCTGAGTTGAGAAACTACGGTCATCAAAAAAGCGAATTTTACCATCGTTATTCAAATCGACGCCGCGATATTCCTCAACGCGGTAACCTTCAGCGACAAGAGCGTCGGCGAAGTCAGAAAATGCGCCGTCGATAACCCAGTCGGCATTACCTTCAACGCCGCCGTGCGAGACGTCGAACAGAACGGTTTTGCCATTGCTTTGTTGTGCACTCGGTACTTTGACCGGTGCGGTGTTATTCCAGTTATACGGTGTAGCTGCTTGCAAAGCGGTAGCGCTAAGCGCCAGCGTTACACCAAGGCCTAAAACTGTTAGTTTAGATAGTTTCATCATCAATTCCCGTTGTGAATATCAACCTGTCTGACTACCTTTGCTAAATGAGCGCATGAACTCAGTGAGTAAACTGATTACGAACTAAGTTAAGCTCGCTGAACAGCCAAGTTTCCCTGGCAAGCACACAATCCTTTGGCCTCAAAATTGCGCGTTCAGTTCAGCAGGTTGATATGATATTGCCGTATACTGTTTGTGATTACGGCGCGATATAAAAGCCACGCAAGTGCGTGGCTTTTAATTTGTTTATCGCTCTGAAATTCAGTTAGCAGACTGAGTCAGGTCGATTTGATAGATTGCAAAACCATCATCCGTGGTTTTGTTTAAAGGTGTGATATGGGCAAAGCGCGCACTGAATGCGGCGGCTTTATCCGACGCAGAGCTGTAAAATACCACGTTTGCGCCCTCTACCGGTGCAAATGACCAGTTTCCATCCGCGCTAGGATCCATGCCGGTTTCCGGGTTTTTATTTGACTGTAGTGCAATGTAATCGGCGACGACCTGACGGTTTTCATTGGGAGAATCAACTACAATTTTCTCACCTGAGATCCCCGGGAAGTTACCGCCACCTGACGCACGATAGTTATTCGTTGCAACCAGGAATACCTGTTCATCCGTTACCAGTTCGCCCTGGTAGGTGAGGGCTTTAATGCGGTTGCCATCAGATACTTTATTGCCTTTGGTGTCGTATCGAGCAGGCTCGGTCACATCAATTTGATAGCTCACGCCATCTAGCACATCAAAGTTATAAGAAGGGAAGTCGGTATTAACCAGAACCTGAACATCTTCACTGTTTGGCGTGATTTGGTTAAACTGACCTGCTGACATTTCAAGCCATTGTTTAACTTCGGCACCATTGAGTTTAAGAACTTTCAGTACATTTGGGTAAATATACAGGTCGGCTACGTTACGATAAGCAATATCTCCTTTATCGACCGCTGTAAAGTCATCCGGGCCACCACGCCCTGCTCTGAATGGCGCGCCTGCAGATAACACAGGTAGATCATCCAGTTCAGTCGCTTTTACAATTGTTTGCGTATACCAAAGCTGAGCATCGGTCACGATTTGAATGGACGGGTCGTCGTTAACGAGAGCGAAATAGCTGTTGACCTCATCAGCAATCTTAGCAAACGGCTCGTTAACCCAGGTTTTGGTTTCTTCATGAGCGGTCATTGCCGCGTTTTCGACCTGGGCATCGTTGTCTGCTAAAGACGTGACGGTGCGATCCTCATTGGTGACAGAAATTGGTTGTAATGTCGACTGAGTGTCTTTTACCTGCCATCCGTCTGCGCTGTATTCTAACGTCATGTCGATGATACCCAGGTTATTACCCCAAAAACCAGGCATCACGGCTGCAACGCCATTGATGGTGCCTTTCTCATTGTCGACACCATGTTCTTCAAGGCCCGCATAGCGCGAACCCGGGAAGTTAGCGTGGGCATGACCAAACATGATTGCGTCAATGCCGTCGACTTTTGACAGGTAGTAGCTGGCATTCTCAGCCAGAGGTTTCTTCTCAGCCGTTTCCAGTCCAGAGTGAGGAATAGCAATGATGATATCCGCGCCTTCTTCTTTCATCTTAGGCACATAGTGTTTGGCCATATCGACGATGTCTTTGGCAATAACCTGACCTTCCAGGTTTGCTTTGTCCCACTGCATGATCTGAGGTGGAACAAAACCGATGTAACCGATTTTCAGCGTTTGTGTGTCACCATTTTTATCAATGACTTGTTTCTCTTTGATTAGATAAGGAGTGAAAAGAGGTACATCGTTGCTCGCGTCATCGTCACCGTCATCCTTAAATACGTTGGCCGAGATATATGGGAACTTGGCGTCGTCGATGGCTTCGTCTAAAAACTCCAGACCAAAGTTAAACTCATGGTTACCGATATTTGCGACATCGTAATCCAGCGTGTTCATCGCCTCATAAATTGGGTGTACATCACCTTCTTCAAGGCCTTTAACTTTTGCCATATAGTCGCCAAGCGGGCTGCCCTGGATCAGGTCACCATTGTCAACCAGTACGGAGTTTGCAACTGCCTCGCGTGCCTGACGGATCAGAGTTGCAGTTTTGACCAGACCGACTTTGTCATCTGCTTTGTTCGAGAAATAATTGAAGTTCATCAGGTTAGCATGCAGGTCCGTGGTTTCCATGACGCGCAGCTCAAGCAGTGTACCTTCAGCAATCTTGGGCTCTTCAGGCTGCTTATTGTCATCTTTGTCCGTTGGTTGCTTGTCAGTTACAGGTTGCTTATCATCGTCCGTTTGTTGCTCTTTCGGCGGCTCTTTGAATTGCAACTCGTTGTCGCTATCCGAACAACCAGTGAGTAAAGCGGCACTGCCGCAAAGCATTGCAAGTGTTAGTAATTTTAATTTCATAATCCTGACTCTGTAATTGTTTCAGGGGCAGTACTATAGAAACCAAAAAAGACAAAGAGGCTAAGAATTCATGGCATCTGTGTGCCATATATATGGCTAATAAATGACTTTGGTTTGTGCGTTAACACCTCGGCAAACACCTGGCTTTAAATTTTATTGCTATGAAAAATAACGGCTTTATTGATTTTGATGGTGTGTATGTATGACTCTTTGTGAAATGACATTATTGATGTATTTGGAGTTGAATTAAATCTGAAAAAATCTCTTTCCCTCGAGTTTTTGCGCTCTACAGCGCACAACATGTCATTACTACTGTTATTTTATCGTTGTCATTATTGAATATTTTGTATGGGTATAAATATACCCACAAGGTGCAATTATTTATTGTTAGACTGATAAAGCTGGTCAATGCCGGGAATATTTAGCTCCCAGCGCGGCTTATGCTCGCCGATATAGTGGCGTACCGCGTCCAAAAATAACCGGGTTCTGACGGGGAGATCTCGGTGTGGATACACAGCATACACCGCGCTGTAGTCGGGCAGGTTGACATGCGTCAGCATCGGGATCAGCTGGTCGGTATCGACGCCATCGGCAAAAAAGAAGGCTGGTGCGGTAAAGAATGCAGTATGTGACAATACCTTGGACATCAGGGCTTCGGCATCATTGGAGCGAAACACAGGTGTAATGGGTTGTTCCTGGGGTTTATCATTTTCGTCGATGTAGCTGATGGATTCAAAGCGCAGATGGGAACTGCTGTAGGAAGCCGCTGGCAAGTCGGCCAGATCGGCCATGGTTTTGGGCTTGCCATAGGTGTCGATAAAGCGCTGTGTTGCCAGGATCAGCATTTTGTTTCGGGCTATCTTGCGGGCAACCAGAGACGAGTCGCGTGGTTCACCGACCCGAAAGGCCAGATCATACCCTTCAGAGATCATATCAACCACCCGGTCATCCATACGTATCTCAATACTGACCTGAGGAAAGCGCTTCTGGAAGTCGTTGATGACTGGCATCAGGTAATGCTGGCCGATATAACTCGATGCGGTAATACGTAATAAGCCTCTGGGCTCCTGGTGATAATTTTCGGCCAGTTGCACGGTATCTTGTAATAGTAAGCGCAGATCCGCAGCCTTTTTTACCATTTCAGCACCGGCCGCAGTCAGGGAAAAGGACCGGGTAGTGCGATTTAGGAGTCGAACCCCCAGCTCTTCTTCGAGCTTGCCTATTTGTTTGGAGATCACTGAACGGTCTATATTTCTCAGTTCAGCGGCCTTAGAAAATGACCCCTGCTCAACAACTTCGAGCAACATAATCAAGCGGCTGGTGGTATCCATAACCTGTCCTTTCAACACAAAGAAAAGTTTATTGGTGCCATTCTGGCACTAATGTTTTTAAAAAACCACCATTTTTCTTCACGGTAATTCTTCGTACCATCATATCAACTCATACTGTCGGAGAATGTCATGAATAAAATTAGCTATACACTTAGTGCGGTCGCACTTGCTTTGGTGCTTAGTGGTTGTAGCCAGCCAAGCGCACAGGAAGGGCAGCAGCCACCGCCACTGACCATTGATGTGGCACAGGTCAAAATGGCGCCGGTCCAGTCCTGGCATACCTTTACTACGCGTTTGCAGGCGCCAGAGCGGGTTGTGCTTAAGCCGCGAGTGTCTGGTCAGGTAGAGCAGATGACATTCAAAGAAGGCGAGCGTATTGAAAAAGGGCAGATTCTGTTCAGGCTCGATCCGCGCCCGTTTGAAGTGCAGGTTGAAACCCTGAACGCACAACTGGTGAGCGCCGATGCAGCCCTGATGCAGGCAAAAAGTGAAGCGCGTCGAGCCAAGCAGCTGGTGGCTGAGAAAGCCATGTCAACCGAGCTTGCTGAACAGCGCGCGGCGACATTACGTCAGGCACAAGCTAATCGTGATGCCATTGCGGCGCAACTGAAAAAAGCGCGTCTGGATCTGGAGTTCAGTCAGGTTGAAGCGCCGATCAGCGGGGTCGTATCTCGTGCCATCGTGACTAAAGGTAACTATGTGAGTGCGGGCGAAACCACGCTGGCAACCATAGTGTCAGATCAGCAGATCTATGCATATTTTGATGTGGACGAACGCACCTGGAGCGACAAATTTGCCGGTGTTGATGCTACCGATGCGGTCACGGTGCAATTGCAGCGTATCAACGGTGGTGCATCTGTACCTGGCGTGGTCGACTTTATCGACAATGAAATTAACCCAAATACCGGCACACTAGGTGTTCGCGCAGTATTTGACGCGAAGCAGCATGGCCTTAAGCCCGGTGCATTTGCTCGTATCTCTTTAGGCGCCGCAGACGCGACCACGATGCCGTTGGTACCTGAGCGCGCCATTGGCACTGATCTGAAAAACCGCTTTGTGTTGACTGTTGATGCTAACAATACCCTGCAATATCGTCTGGTGGAGTTGGGCGAGCGCTACGGCGCATTCCGCGCGATTAAATCGGGTCTGGAAGATGGGGATAAAGTGGCGGCCAATGGTCCTGCGCGTGTCGGACCGGGTATGCCTATTACACCAAATATGGTCATGCTAAACCTGGATGATACCCGTCTTGTGATTGCACAGCGCGACACTCAGCTCAGCGCTGCAAACTAAGAGGCCATTATGAACTTTTCTCACTTTTTTATCAGCAGGCCTATTTTTGCGGCCATGCTCTCGCTGGTGTTTGTGATCACTGGCGCCATTTCACTGTTTCAGTTGCCTGTCAGTGAATATCCTGAAGTGGTGCCACCTACGGTTGTGGTGAATGCCAGCTACCCGGGTGCGAACCCCAAAGTTATAGGTCAGACTGTTGCAACGCCGCTAGAGCAGGAACTGAATGGCCTCGAAAACATGTTATACCATTCATCTCAGGCAACCAGCGATGGTCGTTTAACTTTGACTGTGACGTTTGCCCTGGGTACCGATCTGGACCAGGCACAGGTTCAGGTGCAAAACCGTGTGAATAACGCCTTGCCGCGTCTGCCACAGGAAGTGCAACGCCTGGGTGTGACAGCACAAAAGTCGTCACCTAACCTGGCGTTGGTGGTCCACCTGGTTTCTCCGGATGGTCAGCAGGATACGTCTTACATGGCCAACTATGCGGACATCTATATTAAAGACGAACTGAAGCGTTTGCCGGAAGTGGGCGATCTGCAACTATTTGGTGGTGCTAAATACTCTATGCGTGTTTGGTTAAACCCCGACGCGTTGGCAGCCCGCAATCTGACAGCAGGTGATGTGATCAACGCATTACGCGCACAAAACCAGCAGGTAGCAGCAGGCTCACTGGGAGCTCAGCCTTCACCGGATGAGAACCAGTTTCAGGTATTGTTAAACGTAAAAGGTCGCTTAACTCAAATTGATGAATTCGAAGAAGTGATCATCAAAGTGGGCGAGCAGGGCCAGATCACACGCTTAAAGGACATCGCCCGCGTTGAGCTGGGCCAGGAAAACTATGCGCTGCGTGCCATGCTGGACAACCAGCCTGCGCTTGCCATGCCTGTCTTCCAGCGCCCGGGCTCTAATGCCATTGCCTTGTCAGATAACGTACGAGCGACAATGGCACGTCTGTCTAAAGACTTCCCGACAGGCATGACCTATGAAATTGCCTATGACCCGACTGTATTCGTGCGCGGCTCAATTGATGCGGTTATTCAGACCTTGCTTGAAGCCATCCTGCTGGTTGTTGTGGTTGTGGTGGTATTTTTGCAAACCTGGCGTGCGTCAATCATCCCATTAATTGCTGTGCCGGTGTCACTGATTGGTACTTTTGCGGTGATGCAGATGCTGGGCGTGTCTATTAATACACTGTCTTTGTTTGGTCTGGTACTGGCCATCGGTATTGTTGTGGACGACGCCATTGTGGTGGTTGAAAACGTAGAACGCAACATTGCGGACGGGTACAGTCCGTTCGAGGCAACCAAAATAGCCATGACCGAAGTAACCGGTCCAATTATCGCGATTGCTTTTGTACTGTGTGCAGTCTTTATTCCGACGGCGTTCATTACGGGATTGTCGGGCCAGTTCTACAAGCAGTTTGCCCTGACAATCACGATTTCAACCTTGATCTCTGCGTTTAACTCTCTGACCCTGTCACCAGCGCTTTCTGCCTTGTTGTTGAAGTCGCATGATGCGCCTAAAGATGGTCTGACTCGTGTGCTGGACAAACTGTTTGGTGCCTGGTTGTTTAAACCGTTCAACCGTATGTTCGACAAAGGTGCACAAGGTTACGAGAAGCTGGTACAAAAACTGATCCGCATGAGCGTTGTAGTGGGTGTGGTTTACTTAGGCCTGGTGGGGTCAACGGTTGGTCTGTTTAACTCAGTGCCGGGTGGCTTTATTCCTCAGCAGGATAAGCAGTATCTGGTTGCGGTGGCACAACTGCCGGATGCTGCCAGTCTGGACAGAACAGAAGCCGTTGTCAGACAAATGCAAGCAATTGCGCTGGAAGTACCAGGTGTTGCCCATACCGTGGCATTCCCAGGTCTGTCGGTAAATGGTTTTACTAACAGTACTAACAGCGGCATTGTGTTTACGCCACTGGCTGATTTCTCGGAACGTCAGGATCCCAGCCTCTCTGCCCATGCGATTGCGATGCAACTGAATATGCGTTTTGCTGAAATTGATGAGGCTTTTGTTGCGGTTTTCCCACCGCCGCCAATTCTGGGTCTGGGTACCACTGGAGGCTTTAAATTGCAGCTTCAGGACAGAGGTAATAAAGGGTTCGAAGCCTTGTTTGCGGCGCTTCAGAATACCATTGGTCAGGCTCAGCAACATCCGGCACTGACGGGCCTGTACTCCAGCTTCCGTATCCAGGTACCTCAGATGGATATTAACGTTGACCGTGAGCAGGCACTATTACAAGGTATTCCGCTGGATGAAGTATTCAGTGCGCTACAGGTTTATCTTGGCTCTGTGTATGTGAATGACTTTAACCTGTTTGGTCGCACTTATCAGGTAAAAGCACAGGCCGACGCTGAGTTTCGTGCCAAACAGTCACAGATCAACAACCTGAAGGTTCGCAATGCCGCTGGCAACATGGTACCGCTGGGCTCGGTAGTTACGGTGACTCCCACCACAGGTCCGGATAGGGTAATGCATTATAACGGCTATATGACGGCTGAACTGAACGGAAGTCCAGCGCCGGGTTACAGCTCAGATCAGGCCAAAGAAGCGATTGAATCTGTACTGGCCGAGAGCTTACCGGAAGGGATCAGTTATGAGTGGACTGAGGTAACCTATCAGCAGATCCTGGCGGGCAATACCATGGTTTATGTGTTCCCTCTGGTTGTGGTGTTGGTCTTCATGGTACTGGCTGCACAATATGAGAGTCTGCGTTTACCGCTTGCCATCATCTTGATAGTACCAATGACGATATTCTCTGCACTGGCAGGTGTATACATGCTCGGTGGTGACAATAATATCTTCACCCAGATTGCGCTGATTGTACTGGTGGCACTGGCCTCGAAGAACGCGATTCTGATGGTTGAGTTTGCCCGCGACAAGCATAAAACCGGGGCTACCCATCTGGAAGCCATTATGGAAGCGTGTCGTTTACGACTGCGCCCTATCCTCATGACCTCGATTGCGTTCACAGCTGGTGTGGTCCCTCTGGTACTGGCGTCAGGGGCAGGTGCAGAGATGCGTCAGGCAATGGGTAATGCGGTGTTCTTTGGTATGATTGGGGTAACAGTATTTGGTTTGCTATTCACGCCAGTGTTCTATCGCATACTTACCCTAAACGAAAACTCAAAGGAAGGCTCGAAAGACAGTACAAGAGAGCCGGTGATTGGGAAATAGCCGTTAACAGGATTTAAACACCTGTCACAATATTGAGTTGTTTGACAGAGACCAAGATGGTTTAATAGCAACAATTGCGAAGTTTTGCCCATAATCGGAAATTTAAAGTTATGGGCAATCAGGCCTCAAAAGGGTCGAAAAGTGGAGAAAACCACCATGTCAGTCGAAAAAACCACCATGCGAGCGCTGGAGCTGCGTCAAAGTGGCGCTGAGTTTGACTTAGCGATGGCAGAGCACGCTATGCCAGTGCCGGGAGATAACGAGTTACTGGTTGCCATTGATTATGTGGCCCTGAATCACCTGGATGCACGGATGGCGAAAGACGGATTTTGCCAGTGGCAATACCCGCATATTTTGGGACTGGATGCCGTCGGGACTGTGGTGTCAGCTGCTAAAGGGGTATTTCCGCCTAAAGGCAGTCGGGTATTGTTTAATGCCAGCCTGGCAGAGCAGGGGATGCTGAAAGAATACGCGGTTGTACCCAGCCACGCGGTGTCGGAAGTACCGGATGGCATGAGCGGCGAAGTGGCAGTGTCCTTACCCAATGCGGGGATGGCAGCACTACTGGCACTGGATAAAATGCAGGTACAGGATGGCGACTCCTTAGCTATCAACAGCGCACAGGGGGCCGTGGCTCATTTTGCAGTGCAATATGCCAAACAGCGCGGTGCTCAGGTGTTTGCTTTTGCACAGAAAGAACACCACAAGAGACTGAGTAAACTTGGTGCAGACTGGGTGTTCGATTGCGAATCAGAGTCGGTGTGCGAACAGATCAAACGAGAAATGGGCCCGGGTGGTTTTGACTGTATTTTGAATACACAAGGCGGTGACTCCTTTTTGAATGACCTGCGCCATCTGAGATTCTGTGGCCGGATCGCTTGTCTGAATGGCTTTGGCACCATTCCTGAAGAACTCCTCTTTGAGAAAGCGCCTAATATTGGCGTGGTCTCAGTCGCTGGTGCCTGGATGGCCAACAGCTTGTGTGCTCAACAGCATTTGTGTTTTATGGGCCGCCAGTTACTAGATGATGTCAGCAATGGTCGTATTAAGGCACCTGAGGTCAAATTGCTCGACTTTAGCGTCGACACCGTGCGTGACGCACTGAGTTGCCTGCTTGGGAAAACCTGCCAGCAACGCCCGGTGATCCGTATTACGCGTGATTAAACCGCAACGATATTTATGAGTTAACAAAGCCCGGCCTGATGGTCG
The DNA here is from genome assembly GCF_001482385.1 of Pseudoalteromonas rubra. Lineage (NCBI taxonomy): Bacteria > Pseudomonadati > Pseudomonadota > Gammaproteobacteria > Alteromonadales > Pseudoalteromonadaceae > Pseudoalteromonas > Pseudoalteromonas rubra. The sequence continues at coordinate 1,063,113 of NZ_CP013611.1, read as the reverse complement.
GGTTTTTTCATCACTGAAAATGGTTGCCAAAACCTGAGGTAGAGTTTCTTTTCAACTGATGGCTATATGATGATTGTTTTACTCCATGACAATTTTTCCAGCCCTCACGTCTTCTTCGAAAGCCTTGATATCGAAAGCATCGCGTTTTTCGTTTTCAGAGAATAGATCAAGCATCATGTAATGTCGGTAGTGCCTGTCATACACCGGATAAAACCTCTCTTGATTGAATTCAATTAGGCCATCTATCATTGTCTGTTTCGAAAAGTTTGCCAAAGCAGGCTCTTGCTTTATCGCTGCTTGATATAAGTTCTCATAATCAGTGTTAATTTTTCCTTTAATGGTTTGATAGATCGCCTTTCTAAACAATATACCGCAGAAATGTAGTGCGTAGTGCTTAGGATTAACCGCCTCAGTGTCATCAAATGACTGAATCGCTTTTTGCAAATCTTCCGAGCGTAGTAATTCACGAATGAAATTACCAAAACCATCAGCCACACTCCCTGCTTCAATGGCAACCTCAGGTGCAATGAGGCTATATAAAGGCGCTCTGCAGCCGAGTTTGACTGAATGCTTGAGGGCAAAAGCGGACCAACAAGAACTAGATAAAACAACCAGATTATTTTTAGTGAGTTCATTGATCTCGGAGAGTAAAGCAAAAACATCCTTCCAGTGGATATGCTCACGGTTTGGCAGCTGGAGATGATCTTTGTTGGCGTGACCCGTGATCACTATGAGAGGAACTCTTCCAGTGCTGGCAACATTACGTTTTATTTTATCGAGATAGCTCAGTAACTGTGAGGTATTCTCAATCTTTTCCTTGTAGTGTCCAATTTCTAGTTTTTCGTTGAAAGCTAGCCCAATACTTATCGCGTCTTCTATGTTATCAGCGATTTTGAGTTCACCGCATCTATTTAGATCGAGTATGTAGATATCGTCGCAACAGTATCTGATTATTGTCATGCCAGCCTCCTTTGTTTGAGGAGGCTATTCTAAGGCATCTATACTGAGCAACCTAATCTAAATACACAAAGCGACAAAAGGCCAATATTTAGTGGCAGGCGTGTTGTGGATAGCACGTCACCTGCACGTTCAATTTGTCGGCTTTTTAATTTTTGAGCCTCATATTGGAATGGATGTCATCGACTCGACATTTTTATTGATTCGAGATTTCCAAATGCCCACAAGCAGAGCGAAAGCTCTTGAATTAGGCGGAATTACAGATTTTTCTGAGGATATTGTGTAGGATGTAAGTTAGCGCAATCAATGTTGTTGGTGTCCAGCAAATTGGTTCGAGATATAGGTATCTGTGCACTCCTCAACTGTGGGCGTCATATGTAAAGGGGAAATTGGCTACTATGAAAATTCAAATCACAAATATCTCTGGTCATCAGACAAGTAAAGTGTTTGCAATTACGCTAGTAATCTTAATGTTACCGTTCAGTTTTATATCCATATTTTTCTTCTTTATGACTCCAGAAATGAAGACCAACAATGGAGAACAAATCCCCAGCTTTTCATTTTTATTTTTCGCTTTTGCTCCCTTATTCTATGGGGTTATGTTTTACTTTATGCAGCGCCTGTTTTGCTGGGTTTACAATTTGGTGGCTAAAAAAGTTGGCGGCTTTGAGTTTGAAACTTCCGAGTAATTGGTACATAACAGGTGCCAAAAAAAGTAAAGCTGTATAGGCATTCAACGTAAGCTGTATAGTTATTGGGCCTTATACGGGAATGGCTGTGGCTTCAGAGATGTGGCCATCAAAAGCGCTGCGCCCCACAGGTGAAAAAGAAGGCTCGCGTTTCGTTGTTGCTAATTTAGCCTGATATTTTGAGTTGGCTAAGCGAGCGTTATGTGTCTTGTCTGAAAATGAAGATTTAAATGAACTCCTTACCCCTTCTAAGTTTGATTATTCTGGGTGCTTTTATAGGCCTTGGTAATTGGTATGCTTATTTGTCAGCAATTTTTAGAAATGATAGCACTTCATTTGTGCCATATGTTGGTGCAATTTTATTGTTTCTGGGACTGTGGTTTGGGCCATACAAAGCATTTTGGCCGTTAGCGTTGGTGTTATGACTTCACGGTATTACCTATGTTGTTGGTGGCAGTTTTCAGAAAAAGCTAAAAAAAGCAAAAACATGAAAACAAGCGAGATCGCTGGAGCGTCCATATATGTCTTTTAATACTCCCATAATTAACTCTTTGTAAAGTATGTTGTGATAGGCAACTATTCAAATTTAGTTACTGTCTAAGTTATTTCTTATTGCCCCTGAAATGAGTTAGCCGTGTACTCCATTTCCAGTTGTTCAAAGGCTCGAGTCAGCGCATTGATATAAACTGGCTCCGTGGATAAACTTGCGACAACGTATAGACTCAGTTGATCGTTTATGGCCTGATGCCGTATGTATTGGGTGGGAATTTGAGAGATGACTTTCACGGGCACATGTGATGCAAATATGGTATGTACTCTACCCTTATTGAGCATTTGCCACGCTCTTTCCATATTAGCAACCAGTACCAGATTATCAGCTTCAGTAAACCCTAAGCTGATCAACTTGCTTTCCTCATAGCTTCCCCGAATTGCGACCGTCGTATAACTGAGTGCATCCGTGATATTTTCCAGTTCTACCTGTTTGTTGTGCAATGAATAAAAATCGTACTTTAATGTAGTGATGCGATAGAGCCAGTGAAATAGTGCCGCACGTTCTTGGGTTTTTGCCATAGAAAAGAGCAGTACATTTGGCTGGCTTAATGCTATCTCATAGGCACGAGCCCAGGGAATCACTTTGATATCAGTTTCGAGGCCGGCCAAAGCAAGTGCCTGATTAACAATAGAAACAGCACTACCTGACAGTCTGTGATCGGGTTCAGCAATGGTGTAAGGGGCAAAGTGTTCAGTATAAACAGAAAGTGACTCATCCTGGGCAAAGATGCCATTTGCCAGTACACAAGCGTAAGAAATCAAGAGGTAACCGATGGTGTGCAACATTAGAGCCCAGATTAATCAGGATGAAATAAGCTTAGTAATGAAGCACCCGTTTTGCACTTGTGACATGAAATTGTTCAGCCTACGTTTTTATGTCACAGGAGCAATGCTACATTGGCACCTGAGCTAACCCCAATATTGGGCTAGAAACTGTATCAAAGCAGTTCATAAAACTCACCTAATGCCTGCACAACACGTCACCCCTTTGTCAGAGGGAATAAAAACGATAAAAATGGTTGCCTTGTTATTTATGAAGCGGGCCAGCAGCCTTACCTTCGCTTTGTGCCTGTGAAATGGCCTTGTTGATCAAATCCAGATAACTTAGGTAACACCGAGATTTCAACTGCTTCCCTGATATTCAGGCATACCTAGCCTAGTCATTCTATTGAGTACTTTCACTTTGATCATCGCTTCAGTGTGTTGCTGATTGAATCCACGACTGACCAGCTTGTCACCCATTAGCTGTTTGTATCGGTACATTGCCGTTTCCGCCAGTGAACGTTGATGGTAGTTCACACATTTTTTCCACTCACTGCTGCCTATATGCTTTGTTAAAATGACCGCGCTGTTGCGAGCATGTCCATCCTCCCACAACTGTGCGTTACTCCTTGGTGGGATCACTGCTTCGGCCTTTTTAGCTGCTACTTCGGCATAACAGCCTCTGGTATCATAAGCACCATCTGCTTTAACTGAGCTGATCTTCCTGCGCAATGGTCTGAGTAGGTCACCCAAAACTTCTGAATCAGCTACAGACACTGTGGACAACTCAGCGCCTACGATTTGGTGTGTATCTGGATCAACTGCCAGGTGTAGCTTTCGCCATGTTCGGCGCTTGTTTGCACCATGTTTTCTTGCGTGCCACTCACCATTTCCGTACACCTTCAAACCAGTGCTATCAACCACAATATCAATGCCTCCGGATGCACTGGAGTGTGGCCTATAGCGAACTGCCAGCTCTGCACTACGCTTGCACAAACAGCTATAAGTTGGCGTATCCAAATCAAGCTTCATCATTGATATTAATGAGGAAACAAAACCCTGTGCAGCTCGAAGAGACAAGCGAAATACAGCCCGTAAAGTCAGGCAGGTCTCAATCGCCAGCTCTGAGAAATGATTAGCCCGGCCTTTACCGCCGTGATGTTGCGTGTTGTTCCACTGTTCAATCGCATCCTCGGAAAACCAAAGTTGGATGTTGCCTCTGGCGATAAGGGCTTTGTTGTATTCGCGCCAGTTGGTGATACGCTTTTCTTTCAAAGTTCAGCCTCTGTGTTTGCTTTCGAGATCTGATCACATAAGGCTAAATTAGTTCAATGATTTAGGAAACAACGCCCTGTGAAATCAGAATCACAGCAAGCCTGCACTGCCTTTACACGATATGGCCAAAGATTTCATGGTGCAGGATCGTTAATGGTTATGAGCGGCACAGACTTTAGTGGTGTATTGTAAATCTTAGGTTAGGTGGCCTTTTGAGGTCAGGGGTAGACTAAAACCGCATTCTCACCGATAGCATAAAGCTGCGTTTTTCCTGAGGGATCAGGGAGTTAGCCCAGCCCTGTGAGCGTTGTTTAAAATCATCGCCACTTGCGGCGGCTTCTGCGCCGGAGTGGTAATAGACTTCATCAAAGAGGTTCTTTACTTTAAACGCGACTTCAATTGATTCGTATCGGTAAATGATGTTGGCATCGACCGTTAAGTAGGCACTATTTTCTCTGTTTTTCGCGCGCAGTGTATTTCTCATGTACAGCGGTTTGTCTGAAACCCAGTTGGCTCTGACGTTGACATTAAGTGCCTCATTGACTGGTACATTGAGTTCGGCACTGATTTTGTGCGGCGCGATATCTCCAAGCTCTGCATTCATATCCTGGCAGGGATCGTAGGATAGCGTATGGCTCTGGGCGATGTCCTGACAATTTTCTATACCCTGACCGACCCACAGATCCAGTGTGTGGTCGTAGCTGACACTGCTTTTAGTTTTAGTATGGGCGTAATACAGGTTACCGGAGATATTGGCAGCGCCAGGGATAACGTTGTTAAACTCAAATTTACCGCGATACTCCAGTCCATAGGTGCTGCGCTTTCCGGCGTTTTCCGCTTCTTCTTTCACAACGTCGTCGTATCTGGCGGTAAATAAGGATAGGTCATGCAGCCAGTTGTCCTGCTGATACATATAGATGAACTCATAGTTCTCTGCTTTTTCTGGCTTCAGATCTGGGTTGGCAGAGCGGCCGCTCCAGCCTCCCCATAGTTGTATCGGGGCTGGTTCCTGAAAAGCCGTGCCGTAAAGCATCTTAATGGTTGATTTATCAGAGAGAAAATAAATTGCGGAAGCTCTGGGATTAGTGGTACTCCCGTACAGACTATTTTTGTCGTATCTTACACCTGCATTGACCCGCCAGTCATTGATATTCCAGATGGCCTGAATGTATGCGCCTCTGTCGGTCAGGCTGGCGAGGTTTTCGTCTGGCATCCGACTGAGCGTATCTGGTTGAATGTTGATGGTGCTGTCCCTATTGCTCGCAACCCCGTCACCGGCGGTCTCAGGCGTATCTGATGAACAAAAGGTTTCGGGAAAATAGCCGCAGGCGTCGTAAGCTTTGGTGAGTTCTTTATCCTCAAATTTAATACCGCCGCTGAGCTTTAACTGCTCAGAGTAATCAAACTCGTAGTCTTGCTTAAACAGCCAGCTCTTATTACTTGTTCGCCAGTGTGAAATGGTCAGTGTTGATACCACATCTGCACCAGTCAAAGCGGTAGAGCCGGGGAAGGACTCGACCCAGTAACCGCCATTGCCACTTTTTCTGCTCAGCAGCAGGGTATTTACCCGTAAGTTATTTTTAATTGTGCCAGCGTGTCGCAGGTAATATTGTTCAGAGTTACGATACCACTGGGCCGCAGGCTGCGCTCTATCATGCGGGTATTGTGGACCCCAGCCATGGCGCATCTCCCATTCTATGATCCCCAATGTCAGGTTTTTGAACACAACATCGGCAAGAATACCCCATTCCCGTTGTGGGTCATGATAGGCACCAAACTCATTGTATTTAGAGCTGTGGGGACAGCCATCCGCCTCGCAATTGGCGGACAGGGCAGTGTCATAGATGACTGGCCCCCAGATATCGCGGTTGCTCAATAGTTCGTTACTGACAAAACCCCAGGGCGCCAGATCAGAGATATCGGCTTCGTCACTTGAGTAGTATTTAGCAGACAGATTATAGGTCAGGTTGTTATGGTTGCCGCCTGCTGCAATATCAACGCTCTGTGTGTTATAGCTGCCGGACTGAATATGCACTTTAAAAAAATCATTATCCTGATGCGTATCTCGAGCATCGGATGTGACCAGATTGATGATCCCCAAAAATGCATTGGGGCCATATACCGCACCTACCGGGCCATACAGCACTTCTATCCGCGCTATATTCGACAATGGGTAATTTTTTGACAAGGTGGCTTCGTGATACCACAAGTGATTATCGACTATGCCATTGACCAGCATGAGTGTGCGCTGGGTGAGCGGCGTACGATAGCCGCGCTGATAGGTGATAACGCCACCATTACCATTGGTGACTGTGCTATCAAACCCGGGAAGATCCAGGATCACTTCATCAATGCTGGTATAGCCGCGTTGCCTGATGTCTGCAGCGGTGATGATCACTATAGCAGCGGGGGCGTCACGTAGTGTTTCTTCAATGCCGGAAGCGGATGACACGGTGACATCGAGTAAGTCTTCTAGACTTAGCTCCATCAATGTATCAAGTTCATCATCTTGTGCTGCACTATGTGAACTGATGATTAAAGCGGAGGATAGCAAGAGCGCCGTTGGCGTTTGGCTGGGTAATTTCCTGGTCATAAGTTGTCCCTTGCCCTACTCATTGTAGTGTGCCAATGACGTGTTACTCTATCAAAACGCTGATATGACATGGTCAGTGACTAACTTACTCTAATCTTTGGAGGTTAGAATAAACTGCCTGTTTGTCAAGGTTGGCTGACTCTGTAAGAGGTAACCTGGAGGCTTCACAGGGTTAGTGAGAACTAACCCTGTTTTACAAAACAAAGTAATTGCGACTTTGACTGGACGCGGTCAGATGATTGGACCACGTCATATTCGCTATTTGACCTAAGGCCATTGAGTACTGCGACTGACCGGGCATAAATTGCTTAAAAATACGCTGAATAGGACAGTGACAGGAAATCCAATCCGGGGTTGGGGCTTTTAAAGCCGGCATTGGAGTAATGCATATAGCGGATCGCAACATTGGCATCGCCCATCTGATACACCAGTCCTACTCTGTCTTCAAACTGGTAATGGGTACTGACGTCCTTACCGGCAAACTGAGTATCATCCAGTAAGGCGACGCCAATGCCAAACTCTATGGCTACCGGATGCCCGTTAAAGGTGGTAAATGGGTAGCGGATCATGGGAGAAACGGCCAGGACAAAGTTACCGTCGTGATGGTTATCTTCCCCATAACGCCAGAAGTTGATACTGCTTTCGAAGTGAACATCAAAGTGGCGCCAGGCTGGCGGTAAGTCCAGTTCAGGATGATATTGGTACGCTAATTTAATCCCATCGACACTACCTTCACCATGAATGTAATGGATGGCATAGCCATGTTGCTTCGCGTGTGCAGGTACAGTAACAACAATAAGCAGTGACAGCAGGAATACGATTGCTCTGATCATAATGATATCTAACTCAGTAGAATTGAATATCCCCATTGTCTGGGTGTTAGCTGCCATTAAAAAGGTACCAAATAGAAACTTATTGATGCTGTTTTGGCACTAAATAACTAGGTATCTGATTTTTAAAGGAAATCTTATTGATGCCAAAGTGGCACTAATATGGTGCTGATTCGTGTGTTTTTCATCTGCAAAGTTAGCGCTAAACTGGCGTCATTAACATATAACGGAGCGGATCATGAAAAAACTAATGCAACTTATGCTGGTGGCACTGCTGGCGTTTAGCAGCTTACAAAGCATTGCTGCCACGGATACACAAAGTAACCCTTACGGTTTGATAAAATCGGTTGGTGACCAATTATTTGTGGATATTAGCAAGCTCAATACCCTGGAAGAAGTGCACAAGAAGGCTGAGCTGAAAAAGTTGGTACGTGAGCAACTGATGCCACATATAGACATTAAATATGTGTCTTTTAAGTTGTTGGGTAAACATGTCCGTGAGATTAAGCGCGAACAGGCGGTGACCTTCATCGATGCCGTCGAGCAATATTTGGCAAACACCTATGCAAATGCGCTAATGAGCTATAAAGGTCAGCAGGTCAACTTTATTGAACCAGTTGTAAGCGCCGACAGTAAGTTTGCCTCTGTGAAGTCAGAAATTGTTGAACCGAATGCCCCAACTATCGACATTGTATTCAAGTTTCGTAAGAACAAAGCTGGAGAGTGGCAGGTGTATGACCTGGTTGCTGAGAGCATCTCATTGCTCAGCGCGAAGCAAAAAGAAATTACCTCACGGATCAGCGAAGTTGGTATCGATCAGGTAAGTAAAGAACTGGTGGCAAAGAGTTAATCGGTACAAATTAAAGACACGATTTGCGTCCTTCAGGCGGGTATTCACTCTTACCCATGAGATCCAATCTTCTCCGATTGCCCGCCTTTTTCTTTTTACCTAACGTGCTGTGATACCTGGCGTGTGACTTATCTTTGGCTTGTCGCTACTGCATTAGACATAGTAAGATGGCAACCATTGAACGAATACGAACAGTGTCATAGATAGCCGTCGTGTTGGTGTTAGGCCATCAGATGTCTGCATGCTATCGTGCAACGCTGTCAGCAAATTAAGAACGCTCTATTATGCAATTATCTCCCTCACTTTCAGCTTTGGTTGAAGCGCTGCGCTGTTTACCCGGAATTGGACCTAAATCGGCACAAAGGATCGCCTTTCACCTGCTTGAAAGAGACCGTAATGGTGGCACGCAGTTAGGCCAGAGCCTGTTACAGGCAATGGATAAAATTGGTCACTGTGAATCTTGCCGGACGTTTTCAGAAACCCCGGTATGCGATATCTGCAGCAATATTAAACGTCAGGATACCGGGTTGTTGTGTGTGGTTGAATCTCCGAGCGATGTGCTGGCAATCGAACAAACAGGCCAGTACCAGGGATTGTATTTTGTCTTGATGGGTCATTTGTCTCCGCTGGATGGAATTGGTCCAAATGAAATTGGCATGGATGTGCTGGAAAAAACGCTTAGTAATGGCAACATCAATGAAGTGATCCTGGCAACCAACCCGACGGTCGAAGGGGAGGCCACAGCCCACTTTATCGGTGAGATGTGCCATCAACATAATGTGACTGCCTCGCGAATCGCACACGGTATGCCAGTAGGGGGGGAGCTTGAATTGGTTGATGGTATGACTCTGATGCATGCGTTTAGCGGCAGAAAAGCGATATAATGAACGCCCGAAAGGGCTTTCTCCCTGCTCTGAATATATGCAATCCGTAATTTTTTTTCCCTACTCACTCTTGAAAAAAATCTCCCCAGCACAATATACCTCAGCATAACGCAAGTTAAGTGATTAACTATGTACTATTATTGTGTACCAAATAAGTTAGGGTGTACCAAATGACTACCGAAAATACTAAAGAAAATCATTCATTTAGTGCCAACACTAAGCAATTGCTTCAGCTGATGATCCACAGCTTGTACTCAAACAAAGAGATCTTTTTACGTGAGCTGGTATCCAATGCGTCGGATGCTGCTGACAAGCTGCGTTTCTTAGCGCTGCAAAACGGTAACCTGTATGAAGGTGATGCCGACCTGCGTGTACGTATCAGTGCTGACAAAGACGCGAAGACAGTGACCATTTCTGACAATGGTATTGGTATGACTCGTGACGAAGTGATCAGCTCTTTGGGTACCATTGCAAAGTCTGGTACTGCTGAATTCTTTAAAAATCTGACAGGTGATGAGGCAAAAGACTCTCAGCTGATTGGCCAATTTGGTGTGGGTTTCTACTCAGCGTTTATCGTTGCTGACGAAGTGACTGTACGCACACGTAAAGCGGGTGAGGCGCAGGCTGTTGAATGGCAGTCAAAAGGAGAGGGTGAATACACCCTGGCTGATATTGAAAAAGCAGAGCGCGGTACAGAGATCATTCTTCACCTGCGTGAAGAAGAGCTGGAGTTCGCAGATGACTTCCGCTTGCGTTCAATCGTGACTAAGTACTCTGATCACATCTCTATCCCAGTGGAAATGTTCAAAGCCCCTGTACCAGAATCTGAAGGTCCGGACGGTGAAAAAATTGAAGCCCAGCCTGGCGAGTGGGAAGGGATTAATCGTGCTACGGCTTTGTGGACGCGTGATAAGTCAGAGATCAGCGAAGAAGAATATAAAGAGTTTTACAAGCATGTTGGTCATGACTGGGAAGAGCCGCTGACCTGGGCACACAACAAAGTGGAAGGTAAAACGGAGTACACCAGTTTGCTGTACATTCCTAAAAAGGCACCTTTCGACATGTGGAACCGTGATCGTCAGACAGGCCTGAAGTTGTATGTACAACGTGTATTCATTATGGATGATGCTGAACAGTTTATGCCAAGCTATCTGCGTTTTGTTAAAGGTTTGTTGGATTCCAACGATCTACCACTGAACGTATCACGTGAAATCCTGCAAGATAACAAAGTTACTCAGGCTATCCGTAAGGGTTGTACGTCACGTATCCTTAAGATGCTTGACCGTATGGGTAAGAACAAGGCAGAAGACTACCAGACTTTCTGGAATGAATTCGGCCAGGTTATCAAAGAAGGCCCGGCTGAAGATGCTGCTAATAAAGAAGCGATTGCTAAGCTACTGCGTTTCAGTTCGACTCATACTGACGAGAGTGCACAAACTGTGTCACTGGAGCAGTATATCGAGCGTATGACAGAAGGTCAGGACAAAATTTACTACGTGGTGGCAGATAGCTTTGAAGCTGCGAAGAGCTCACCACACCTTGAAATCTTCCGTAAGAAGGGCATTGAGGTACTATTGCTCTCAGATCGCGTAGATGAGTGGATGATGAGCCACCTGACAGAGTTTGCTGAGAAACAATTCCAGTCAATTACGCGTGGTGATTTAGACCTGGGTGATATGGAAGACGAAGAAAGTAAAAAGGCGCAGGAAGAGAGCGAAAAGCAGGTAGAAGGCCTGGTTGAGCGCATCAAAGAAGCGCTGGGCGATAAAGTAAAAGAAGTACGCTTTACGCACCGTCTGACAGATTCTCCGGCTTGTGTGGTTGTTGATGACCATGACATGAGCTCACAGATGCAAAAGCTGATGGAATCGATTGGTCAGTCTGCCCCTGAGTCTAAGCCAATCTTTGAGCTCAACCCTGAGCATCAGTTGGTTAAACACCTTAACGTTGAGCAGGACGAAGATAAGTTTGCACAATGGTCAGAGGTACTGCTGGATCAGGCACTGCTTGCAGAACGTGGCAGCCTGAAAGACCCAGCTGGGTTTGTTGCTCGCCTGAACAAGCTGATGCTTGACCTGAGTAAATAAATCAACGCAGTTTTTATTTGTGTCAGAAAGCCCGGCGAGTAACTCGACCGGGCTTTTTGTTGTAATTAAAGGTACATTGCAGAAAGCTCATCGGATAGTGAGGTGTACTGTTTACCTTTTTCATCCTGTCAGAGTTCATATCATAAAGCCATATTTAGCAGTAAAAGCCATCAGTGGGGTATTTCATTTAACAAGCCTTGATGCATATATGAATTTAAAAGAAAGGGTAGTGACAAATTTTCACTCTCTTAACTCGGTTTAAGTACTTGTTTTGCGGTGAACAAATGCCGTACATCAGCGTGTTTAAAGGCTTCTTCGCAAATTTGTCATGCAAATACACTGGACAAAGCAATGATGAAAAAGATAAAATGACAGCGTTGTCATTGAGATCTATTATCACCTTGAATCCGCTTCTGCCCGAACGTTTATGGAATAATCAGATAGCACAACTCGCCTAAATTAGATTAGTTTATTAATTAGGTCCAATTCTTCTACATAACTCATCGCAACTGCTGTTAAAAAGTGCATAGCTTGTGATATATTCTTCTCGTTTGTAACAAACTATAACCTCAAAATTATTTATTCTATCTATTTCAGTAGGTTAGGATTTTGTTGAAAAAATCTTATGTAAGCCACAAAAAAAGATGTAGCGAATCTGTAATTTTGGGTGTATGGTTTGTTATTAGATGACAGCGTTGTCATCATCACTGGGCAGAAGTGATTTAAAAACCAACAAAATGATTCAAGGGGAATCCTGTGTTAGCTAATAATTTTAAAAAAAGCTTACTGGCAGCTAAGGTTGGCCTCATCCTAAGTACGGGTGTGACAGGCGTAGCGTTTGCTGAAGATAACCAGACTGGCGTTCAAGAAAACGTTGAAGTCATTGAGGTGCGCGGTATCCGCCGTTCATTGGCTGAAGCAGTTAATACTAAACGATTTGCGACCAGCGTTGTAGACGCGGTATCAGCAGAAGATATCGGTAAGTTTCCAGACAGTGACGTAGGTGAAGCACTGGGTCGTATCCCGGGCGTAGCGGTTAGCCGTCAGTTTGGTCAGGGCCAGCAAGTATCTATTCGTGGTGCATCTAGCCAGCTAACGCTGACAACTCTGAACGGTCAGAACGTTGCTTCAACAGGTTGGTACACTGAGCAAGCAATTGACCGAAGCTTCAACTACACATTGTTGCCACCTGAACTTATCTCAGGTATCGATGTGTATAAGTCTTCACAAGCAAATATTGTTGAAGGTGGTGTTGGTGGTACGGTTAACGTAAAAACCCGTAAACCACTAGACCTGGATTCCGGAACCGTTTTCGCTTCTGTAAAGAGCGTATATTCAAGCCAGTCTGAGCAATGGGACCCTGCTTACAGTGGCCTTGCAAGCTATAAAAACGATGATGAAACATTTGGTGTACTTGCCGCGTTAGCAGTGCAGGAAACTGACTATGTTCGTCGTGGTAACGAATCACTTGCTGGCTGGAATGGTGCAGTTTCTGCTAACTACTTCCTGCAAGAGCGTGAAAGAACAGCAACTAACGTAGCATTCCAGTACGCGCCAAATGATGAACTGTCATTCGATCTGACTTACATGAACCTTGAGTTAGAAGCGAACAACAACAACAGCAGCTTCTGGATCTTCCAGGCTGGCGCAAATTGTCTGGGCGAAAACCCAGATGGCGTATGTATGTTGTCTGAAGCAACAGCGGCAACGCCAACAGATAACCCGTCTTGGCTACAAGCCTTTGCACGTCGTGCGAAGATGGAATCTGAAACGGTTGATTTTGGCTTTGAATTCAAACGTGACACGTTCGAAATCTCTGGTCGTATCGGTCGCTCAGAAGCAACAGGTGGTACAGAAGCACAAACAAACTATGGTGGTTTGATTGGTTCTCATGAAGATCGCTATGGCATGATCGACATGACGGGCAAGCGTATCAAGATCCAGCTTAAAGAAAATGATTATCGCGTTGGTCACTGGAATGAGGGTAGTCCAGGCGTAGCAGCATGGGCAGTACGTAATCAGCCAAATACGGATGAAGAAACGTACGCACAACTTGATACTAAGTTCATGCTTGATCATGACATCATCACAGCTGTGCACGTTGGTGCTCGTTTCACTAACCACAAGGTTGAAGAAGACAACTTCAAAGGCCTGGCAAACATTCAGCGTAATGCAGATGGTTCGCCAGTACTAAGCGATGCAAATGACCCAACTAGCGTAGTTGCGGACATTGCTGATATCGCTCCTGCTCAACTATATGGTAACGGTGTAAACGAAGCTGGTTTTGAATACATCACTATCCCAGGTCCACACCTGGATGCGATGTTCAACCACACTGCGCAGAACTTCAGCGAATATGTACGTGACCGCAGTGGTTATGCAGCACTTGAAGAAGAAAACTTTGCGTTTTACGTAATGGCTGATTTCAGCGGTGAAAACTACCGTGGTAACTTCGGTCTGCGTTACATCTCTACAGATGTAAACAGTGACTACTATGGTTCAGACATCACTGTGACAGGTATCACAGATTCAGGTAACTTCTACGGCGGTAATGCACTGAAATCTAAGACACTGTCTAACAAAGAAGCGGATTACTCAGATATCCTGCCAAGCTTCAACATCGCGTACGACCTGGATGAAGACACTATCCTGAGAGGTTCAATCGCACAGGTTATCAGTCGCCCTAACTACCAGGATGTGTTTGCACGTTCTAGCCTGAGTGGTTACGACAATGAAAACCCGAACGACCAGCAAGAAGTAACTGGTAACCCAGGTCTTGAACCGTTCAAGGCAACTCAGTTGGACGTGTCTTACGAGTACTATTACGGTGACAGCAACTTCGCAAGTGCGACGTTCTTCTACAAAGACATCGAGACATTCGTAACGTCATCAACCACGCCAAATCAGTCTATCGGTATTAACGACCCGGCATGTAACTGTGACGTGTGGAATATCGTTAACCGTGTTAATGGTGACGGTGGTGACGTAATTGGTCTTGAGCTTCAGCTTCAACACGCGTTTGACAATGGCTTCGGTGCGATTGTTAACTACACGTATGCAGACAGCTCATCTGAAGAAACAAACTTCGATGACCGTATCGGCCGTTTCTCAGACAGTTCTGACCACACAGTTAACTTGGTTGGTTACTATGAGAATGATGACTTCGGTGCTCGTCTTGCTTATAACTGGCGTTCTGAGTTCATGATCCGTGAAACTGGTTTCTACTCTTCACGTGAGCACATGGACTTCGGTACTTTGGACTTCACTGGTAACTACCAGGTGAATGACAATATCAGCCTGACGCTTGAAGTTGTAAACATTCTTGAAGAAGACAGCTACCAGATTGGTATTTCTGGCTCTGACGGTCTGTTGAAAGAAGAAACGAAACACAACTTCCCTGCATGGAGCTATGTGGGTGAGCGCAAGATTGCACTGGGTGCAAACTTACGCTTCTAATTTTGTTGTTTGGAAAAGCCCTGCTTAAATAGTGGGGCTTTTTTATGCCTGTTTTATGGCAAGATCGAGACAGGCGTACATTGTTTGTAGTAAAAGCGGTATGTCCGTCCGAAGTGGTCTTTTCAGTGGTTGTGAGGTGAATTGTGCAAAATGCAGAAACTAAAATTAAGCGTATCGTCATTGTCGGTGGTGGCACTGCGGGTTGGCTGGCTGCCAATCATTTGGCCGCAGATGCGTCCGAGGATGTGAGCATCACATTAGTAGAGTCTCCTGACATTCCAACGATTGGTGTCGGGGAGGGGACTGTTCCGGTGATTGTTGATAGCCTGAAGAAGTTTGGTATTCGCGAGTCGGATATGTTTCGCCTGTGCGACGCTACGTTTAAAAATGGCATTCATTTTGTTGGCTGGAATAAGCCAGTTAACGGACAACCCCATTGCTATTTTCATCCATTTGACGATCCAAATGTGAACGGGGTGAATCTGTTGCCTTACTGGTTGCATCAGTTACCTGGAGCCAGGGCTCGTTTTGACCAAAGTGTTTCCATTCAGGCCCATATCGCGCTCGAAAACAAGGCGCCTAAGCTGATCACGAATGCTGAATATGAGCGTATGATTAATTATGCTTTTCACCTGGATGCTGGAAAATTCTCGGCATTGCTGTCAGAACATGCGATTAAAAACCGTCAGGTTAACCACGTGCTGGATGAGGTAGAATCGGTCAAGCTCGCACTGGATGGATCCATATCGGGATTGCAGCTGAGACATGGGGGCCTGCTTGAAGGCGACTTGTTTATTGATTGCAGCGGTTTCCAGTCTTTATTGCTTGGCAAAGCGCTAAATACCCCGTTTATTGATAAGAGTGACGTTCTCTTTGCCAATCATGCTGTGGTGACGCAAGTTCCTTATGAAAATGAGCATGAGGTGCCGCCTTATACTATTTCAACTGCTCAGCAGGCTGGCTGGATTTGGGACATTGGCCTGCAAACCCGTAAGGGAGTTGGTCATGTGTATAGCGATCAGTTTATGAGCCATGAACAGGCGCATCGTGACCTATCTGATTACCTCGGAAAACCAGAAGACACCGTCGAATCCCGGCTGATTAAAATGCAGGTGGGATATCGGTCGCAAGCCTGGGTGAAAAACTGTATTGGTATTGGGCTGTCCCAGGGTTTTGTTGAACCGCTGGAAGCAACCGGGCTATTAGTGTTTGATTTAGCGGCGAGAATGTTGTCAAAGCGTCTCCCTGGTGAACGTCAGGAAATCCCCGCAATTGCACAGCAGTTTAATCAGCATATGACACATGTCTGGCAGTCAATCGTTGACTTTATCAAACTTCATTACTGCATTTCTGATCGTGACGATAGTGAGTTTTGGCGTATGAACCGTTTGCCAGAATCGATCCCGGAATCGCTGCAACATAAACTGGCATTATGGCGTAATGACATTCCTAATGAGTATGATTTTGTCAGTAGTCTGGATGTGTTCAGATTGGAGAATCATCTGTACGTGTTGTATGGCATGAATTATCCCAGTCAATGCAATTACCCGTCGCCACAAAAACTGTCACAACAGGAAGCTATGCTGAAGCTGGTGGCCCAGCAGCAGCAAAAAGCTGGAGCAATGTTAGAGACGCACAGCAACCTGATTGCAAAAGCAGCAAGATATGGCTTTCAAAGAATTTAACCACAATATTTCTTTTCTTTTACCTTGAAAAGCTATAGCCTTGGACGCATATAGATAACAACTTTATGATAAAACGGAGCAGTATTATGGCGGAGCAACAAGTGCAGCCTTTACACAACGAAAAACATGCCAACACTAAAGTAAAAAATGGCATCAATGTAGAATTTTTAAAATCTCAGCACTTGATCCCGGTCGTTGCACACGAGTTTGCACGTGTAGCAACAGAATTCCCGATGGCATTTGTTAAGAATACAGAGAGCGGTCAATATCAGGCAGTTGCTTTATTTGGTCTTGAGCCAGGTGAAAACCTGTTTGTACAAGATGGCGAGTGGACTGCGGGTATCGCACCACTGGCTGCATCTCGTTACCCATTTGGTCTGGTTAAGCACCCAGAGCAAGATCAGTACGGCATCGTGATTGATGAAGCGAGTCCGCTGGTAGGTGAAGAAGAAGGCAATGCTTTGTTCGAAGACGGCAAAGAAACTGAGTACCTTGAGCGTCGTAAAGAAGCGCTGGTTAACTTCATCGAGTTCTCTCGCGTTACTGAAGCGTTCACACAATACCTGGCTGAGAAAGATCTGCTGGTACAACAGACCCTGACTGTTGAAATCGCTGGTGAAAAGAAAGACATCAACGGTATCTACCTAGTAGACGAGCGTAAGCTGAACGAACTGAGCGACGAAGCTTACCTTGAGCTGCGTAAGCGTGGCTACCTGGCACCTATCTTCTCTTTCCTGACTTCTACACATCAAGTTGGTCGTCTGGCACGCCTGAAAGCAAAGCGTCAGGCAAGCTAAGTCACGAGTGACTATGAATTGCAAGAAAGCGCCTTAAGGGCGCTTTTTTTATCGCTTTTTTTTGTAACCAGAATTTATATCCGGCAGTTTAGTTCGACAATAAAAGAACAACAGGAATTCGACATGCGCCGTTTATTACTTACTTCATCTTTACTTGCTGCATTAAGCACTGCAAATCCCGTTTTTTCAGCCCCAGCTCAATCACCCATTGCTATTGCAATCCATGGTGGCGCAGGCACAATTGAGCGTGCCAAATTTACGCCACAGCAGGAGCAGGCTTACCGGCAAACTTTGCAATCAGCCGTTGAGCAAGGGTATGCGGTTTTGGAACAAGGCGGTGAAAGCCTGGATGCAATTACGACCGCAATTAAGGTGCTGGAAAATTCCCCATTCTTTAACGCCGGAAAAGGCGCGGTATATACCTATGACGGCACGCATGAGCTGGATGCGTCGATTATGGATGGCCGGGATCGCCAGGCTGGCGCAATTTCGGGTGTGACGCTGATAAAAAATCCCATTGAGTTAGCCAGAGCGGTTATGGAGAAATCGGTGCACGTGATGCTCAGTGGTGAAGGTGCGCAAGAGTTTGCAAAGCGTGAAGGGGTTGCGTTCGTCAACAAGGACTATTTTGATACACCTCACCGCTATGAGGCCTGGCAAAAAGCGCGAAAGAAACTGGAGCAGGCAGAGCAGGGGATTAAGGATTATCAGGCTTTACATCAACAGCTACCACAGCAATACAAAATGGGCACTGTTGGGGCAGTGGCACTGGACAAACAGGGCAACCTCGCGGCAGGCACCTCAACTGGCGGGATGACGGCAAAACGATTTGGTCGTATCGGTGATTCACCGATCATTGGCGCAGGTACATTCGCGGACAATGACTCGTGTGCTGTCTCTGCGACTGGACATGGTGAGTATTTTATTCGTTATAACGTCGCGGCGGATATCTGCGCGCGGGTACAGTATCAGGGAAAAACAGTGACACAAGCGGGACAGGATGTAATTTTTGGCCCAATGCTTAAGGCAGGTGGTACCGGCGGAGTGATCATTTTAGATGCCCAGGGCAATATCAGCATGCCTTTTAATACCAAAGGAATGTATCGCGCCAGCAAATCTAACACGCAGCCCACCTATGTCGGTATTTTCGACGACACAAAGCAACCCTAATTAATATGCTTAAGGCCTGTAAACTTGGGCAATTTTTGTAACGCCAGCTACTATTTAATATGAAGCTGGTGTTTTTTTAGGGGAATGAAATATGCAATCTGTCAAAGTAGCAGACTATCTTAATCATCGTCCGGTTACCTTTAAAGCGGACATGCGCATCGAGTCGGCAGTGGAAAAGTTACTACAAAGTGGTCAGGCCGGAGGCCCCGTGATTGATGATATGCAACACGTGGTGGGATTTCTGTCTGAACAGGACTGTATTCGCACTATGCTCGAAGCTACTTATCAGAACGAATCACACAGCATCGTGGCTGATGTGATGAATACCGAACCTTTGTGTGTGAGCCCGGACGACAGCATTTTGAAGCTGGCTGACAGAATGACCGCCGATAAACCCAAGTTATATCCTGTGTGCGATGATGACTGCCGTTTGGTAGGGGTGATCAGCCGCACTAATGTGTTGTACGCGATTGACAAGCATCTCCATGATACCTATGAGTCGGGCAATCGCTTTGTTTAATCGCTGATTAGGTCTCAGTATACCGGCAAGTGCGTCACATACAGTTTACCAGATTAAGCCTGCCTGTCGGTATTTAGTGCGCAGCCCCTGTCAAAGGGACTGGGCTGTACTCATGCTTTTTGCTAGACTACGCGACGATTTTCTCAGTAACAAGGTGTCGTGTAGTGGATTTGCAGTCGTTGTATTCGAACATAGCGGATTGCCTCAAAAAGGATCAGTTTCTCTTTAAAAAGCGTCTTCAGGGCGTCAAAAAAATAAAAGACGAAGCGAAACAGCAAAAGGTAATCACTCAGATAACGCGTGATATAGCGCACAGCCAAACGCTCAGAGTAAAGCGCCTGGCTGGCCTGCCGAGTGTGCAATACCCCGAAGCACTGCCTGTAAGTCAGAAAAAAGACGATATTAAAAAAGCCATTGCTGAGAACCAGGTCGTCATAGTTGCGGGTGAGACTGGCTCAGGTAAAACCACTCAGTTACCTAAAATTTGCCTGGAGCTGGGTCGTGGCGTTGATGGCTATATTGGCCACACTCAGCCCCGTCGTCTGGCTGCACGTAGCGTGTCCAACCGTATTGCCGAAGAGCTTAATTGTGAGCTTGGTCAGGAAGTGGGTTTTAAGATCCGTTTTAGCGATCAAGTTTCCGACAAAAGTTATATCAAGCTGATGACCGATGGTATTTTGCTCGCTGAGATCCAGCAAGACAGATACCTGAATCAGTACGATACAATTATTATCGATGAAGCCCACGAGCGCAGTCTGAACATCGACTTTATTCTCGGCTACCTGAAAAACCTGCTCCCTAAACGTCCCGATCTGAAAGTGATCATCACCTCAGCGACCATAGATCCGGAGCGTTTTTCAAAACACTTTAATAATGCACCTATTATAGAAGTCTCGGGACGCACTTATCCGGTAGAAGTGCGCTACCGACCGGTGATTGATGCCAGTGGAGATGAAAGCGAAGCCGAAAACGATCAATTGCAGGGCATTTTTGATGCTGTTGATGAGCTGTGCGCTGAGGGTTCCGGTGATATTCTTATCTTTATGAATGGTGAGCGAGAAATCCGCGATACCGCGGACGCACTGAGCAAGCGCAATCTTAAAGGGGTTGAGATATTACCTTTGTATGCTCGCTTGTCGAATGCGGAGCAGAATCGCATCTTTGCCGCACATAGCCATCGCCGTATTGTACTTTCAACCAACGTTGCAGAAACCTCTCTGACGGTACCCGGGATCCGCTACGTAATCGATCCGGGTACTGCGCGGATCAGCCGCTATAGTTACCGAACCAAAGTACAGAGACTACCTATTGAGGCTGTCTCTCAGGCCAGTGCAAATCAGCGTATGGGTCGATGTGGCCGGGTTGCTGCGGGTGTGTGTATCCGTTTGTATTCCGAGGAAGATTTCCTGGGCCGTCCTGAATTTACCGACCCCGAGATTCTGCGTACCAACCTGGCATCAGTTATTTTGCAAATGCTGGCGCTGGGTTTGGGTGACATTAAGCGCTTTCCCTTTGTTCAGGCACCAGACAACCGCAACATCACAGATGGTGTCAGTTTGCTCGAAGAGCTGGGGGCGGTTAAGCCAGCAGCCAGACGTGAACAAACCTCATTGACTCAGACTGGCCGTAAACTGAGCCGTTTGCCTATCGATCCTCGCCTCGCGCGTATGGTACTGGCTGGTGCGCCTTTAGGGGCGTTACGTGAAGTGATCATCATTGCAGCCGCTTTGTCTATCCAGGACCCCAGGGAGCGACCGCAGGAAAAACGCGGCGCAGCGGATGAAAAACATGGTCGGTTCGAAGATGCAGATTCGGACTTCATGGCGTTTCTTAACTTGTGGCAGTATCTGGAAGAGCAGCAAGAGGCGCTGAGTCGTAGCCAGTTCAGAAAGCAGTGTCAGAAGGACTTTTTGGCCTATATGCGGGTGAGAGAGTGGCAGGATATTGTTTACCAGCTAACCACAGTCTGCACTGAGATGGGATTAAAGGCGTCTGGTAATGAGGCGAGCTTCGAGGCCATTCACCAGGCGTTATTGAGCGGGATGCTAAGTCACATTGGTCAAAAAGACGAGAAGAAATTTTACAAGGGCGCTCGTAACAGCCAGTTTCATATTTTCCCGGGGTCAGGCCTGTTTAAAAAGAGCCCTAAATGGGTAATGGCAGCCGAATTGGTGGAAACCAGTAAGCTGTACGCCCGTATTAACGCCAAGATTGATGTGAACTGGGTTGCACCACTGGCGGAGCATCTGGTTAAGCGCAGTTACAGTGAACCACACTGGGAAAAGAAACAGGGCTGTGTCATCGCATTTGAACAACAAACCCTGTATGGATTGATCATAGTGGGTAAAAAGCGCACAGTGTACAGTCAGATTGAGCCCGTACTGTGTCGCGAATTATTCATAAAAGAAGCGCTGGTTGCTCAGCAATTAGGGCAAAACGAAGCCTTTTTACAGCACAATCAGGCCTTGATTGAAGACATTCAGGATCTGGAAAATAAAGCCCGTCGCCGTGATATTCTGGTTGATGAGCATATGATGCAGGCCTTTTATGAAGCGCGGATCCCGGCTGATGTTAATAATCGCGCTGCTTTTAATCACTGGTGGAAAGATAAGAAAAAAGCCGATAAACGATTTTTACACATGGATCGGGATGCCTTGATGCAGCACGAAGCGTCGCATATTACGGCGTTAGATTATCCCGATGTGTGGCAGCAGGGTAACCTGATGCTGCCCTTGAGCTACCACTTTGAGCCGGGTCAGCCGGTTGATGGTGTAACGGTAAATATACCCCTGCCGTTGCTCAATCAGGTCGCCTCTGAGGGTTTTGATTGGCATATCCCGGCACTGCGCCATGACTTGATCTGTTCATTGATTAAGAGCCTGCCAAAAAGTCTGCGGCGTAATTTTGTCCCTGCACCTAACTATGCTGATGCAGTGCTGGCTGCGATTGAACCGATGCAAGGGGGCTTTCTGGAGGCGCTGGCTAACCGCTTATTGCGCATGACAGGGGTTAAAGTTGATGTGGAAGCGTTTGATTTAAGTGCGCTGGAATCCCATCTAAAAATGCAGTTTCAGGTACTGGATGAACATAATAAGGTCATTGCTCATGGCTATGATCTGGATGTGCTCAAAGCCAAGTTACAAGGCAAAGTAACACAAACGCTGTCTAAGGTTGCTGAAAAGGGTATTGAGCAGGAAGGGCTTACCGAGTGGTCGTTTGGTGACTTGCCCAGTGAATACACCAAGAAGCAGGGGGGGTATGAGATCAAAGCTTTCCCTGCTCTGGTAGATAACGAGCAAAGTACATCAATCAGTTTGTTTGATCACCCTCTGAAGGCGCAACAGGCACATCGCCTTGGTTTACGACGACTGGTGATGCTGAATGTGCCTTCGCCGGTGAAGTATCTACAGCAGCATTTACCTAATAAAGCCAAACTGGGACTTTACTTTAATCCGTTCGGTAAAATTAACGATTTAATTGATGATTGTACCGCTGCGGGGATTGATGCCTTGCTGGGTGACTATAGTGCGATTCGTTCTGAACAGGACTTTGAACAAGCTAAAGAACATGTCCGGGCTGAACTTGGCGATAAAGTAGTGGAAATCGCATCTGCGGTTGAGCAGGTGCTGAGCATTGCTCATGGTATCAATAAGCGTATGAAGGGACGTGTGGATTTGACCATGATCACGGCGCATGGTGATATTAAATCTCAGCTTGAAAGCCTGATTTTTAAAGGGTTCGTTAGTCAGCATGGGGCACATAAGCTGCCGGATTTGCTGCGTTATATGAAAGCCATTGAAAAGCGTCTGGAGAAGCTGCCTGTTGACCCTAATCGGGACCGTTTATGTGTTCTGGAGCTTGAAAAAGTGGCGTCGGCCTATACCGATAAGTGTAACAAACAGCCAAAAGGGATCCCGATGCCGGCAACACTCGATGAGATTTTCTGGATGCAACAGGAACTTCGGGTGTCATTGTTTGCTCAAACACTAGGAACACCTTATCCGATTTCGGCAAAACGGATCACCAATGCGTTAAATGAGATCGAATAGTGTGTTTTGACTTGCAATTTGCATTAGGGCAATTACCTTATTAAGAGGAAACTATTTTTGGATTGTGAAAAGGAAGCGGCATTGACTATGCCCACACAGGGGAGCAGGATGAAAACGCCGCATGTGCTAGTGGTTGACGACGAGTATTTCAATTTTGAGATGCTTTCAATGGCTTTGTCAGACGCATTTAAATTTAGCTATGCTGAATCGGGTAAGAGCTGCCTGTCGAATGCGATTGCCGATCCGCCAGATGTGATCCTGCTCGATGTATGTATGCCAGGGCTGGATGGGTATGATACCTGTCGGATGTTGAAGAATACGCCTGAAACTCGTGATATTCCCGTACTCATGGTGTCGGGCCTGGAGTCTGATCAGGAGAAACAGGCGGGCTTTGATGCCGGCTGTGATGCCTATGTGGTTAAGCCCTTTTCCATGCAATCCTTATCTGAGAAAATAAAAAATATGGTGCAAATTATTCCAAGGTAATTTTTTGCAGGCAAGCAATGATAACAAAGAGTGGAGCACGCCATGATACATGAGGATAAAAGGCGCTTTATGCGCATGATGGTCAATACACAGGCACAGTTAACCGTGTTGTCCTCGGGGCACAAACTGCACGGTACTTGTCACGACTTAAGTGCCACGGGATTATCAATCATTGTTGAGGAACCACTCGAGGTCAACGAAATGCTGGATGTGTTTATTGATAGCCATGGTGGATCAGTTCCTCCGCTCAACGCACATGTTAAAGTCATCCGGTGTGGTAACAACAGCGAAGGTGAAGGCTATATGCTTGGCCTGGAAATCGTGCAGTTTAATTAGTCACTAGAAACTCCGGCTCGCCTGACTTTTGGCGGGCCACTCACACTGAGCAGTTGCATGAGCGTGTTATTGCTTTGGTCAATTTTGTCACTACTTCCACACTATTTGCACATTAACCTTACATACTGACTAGCAACTGGTCTTACACCAATTGACTTAATTAAGTATTCTATTTTGAGGCGAAAAATTAGGGTCGATAACCAGGCAAAAATTTTTCTATTTAGTTGTTGTAAGTGAAAAATTTTTAATACCGTTAGCGTCCTATTTGTCCCATCAAATTGACCCGGTATTAAGTACAATTGGTATTCCATGTTTTGAATTCCGTTCACAGGGGTAGCTACATCATGAAACTGACAATACGGCACAAGCTGCTGGCTATTTTGCTGTTGGTCAACACCGTATTGATCATGGCGATCTACTTTGCCAATCAGACTGCTTTTGAGAAGAGCTTCCAGGACTATATTCAGCAAAATAGCCGTGCCCGACTGGTCGCCTTACTGCCTTCTATTCGAGATAATTACGCACGCTACGGTGAGGAGTGGGTGTTTCATCGTCATCCGGCCTGGCATCAGCTGGTTGAAGAGCTGAGAGGAAATGTAACCAGCGCCACCAATGCCAGATCTGCGTCATCGTATGATAGCTACGACAGTCCTGCTATGCATCGGCCGCGTCGGCCGTTTGATCATGAGGGGCGGCGGCCTGGACGTGAAGGACGAAGATTGCGCAGCGAGGATAGCAAAAAGCCCCACTATAAACGACGTTCAGACAAAGAGACAGGGTTTGATGCTGAGCGGCCGGCAAAGGGCGAAGGTAGTGCACGTCCGGAAAGACGCCGCAGGCCGCCCAGAGGACATGGGGACAATGGTAGTGGTCGTCTGGTGTATAAAAATGCGGCCGGAGAGCAAGTGATTGGCTCGCTTACAACAACCCGAACCACTCTTTGGGTGCCTGTATATCAATTTGACAAAACCGATGCGCCTTTGCTTGGGTATGTTGGGCTTGAAGACGGTCTGGTGATCAGCAACCGGTTCGATAGCTTATTTGCCGAGCGTCAAAAAAAATGGTTTATGTACATCGCTATCACCGCTTTGATTGCGTCGAGCTTATTGGCCATTCCGTTTAGCCATTATCTGGTTGCCCCTGTGCTGGCGTTACGTCGCGCAGCACAAAACCTGGCAAGCGGTGATTATCAGAGCAATTTAAACACGGACAGTAACGATGAGTTGGGCATGCTCGCCCGGGATCTGAACACTCTGTCCGAGACCTTGCGAGAAAACCAGCAAGCCAGGCAACAGTGGATCGCCGATATCTCTCATGAACTGCGCACGCCAATCGCCGTTTTCAAAGCAGAATTAGAAGGGATGATCGATGGGGTGATAGAAACGGATCCCGCGCAGTTGCAGTCGTTGCACGAGGAAATTGGCCGGCTGACTCAGTTGGTGGATGATTTACACCAGTTATCCATGTCTGACAGAGGCTCGTTAAGCTATCAAATGGCACCACATTGTCTGGGCGAGCTGGTCGAGCAAACCTTTGGCAATCATCAGGCACAGCTTGCCAATCGTCATTTTAAATATCAGCTGAAGGGAAACACGCAGAGTTTGATGGACTGTGATGACAGGCGCATGGCACAATTATTCGGCAACCTGATGCAAAACACCTTGCGGTACACCGATTCTGATCAGAACAATCCTGGCCAAATATTGGTGACGATTGAACAGCATGGGAAGCAAATTGAGATAGTCTGGCAGGATAGCTCGCCCGGGGTAGAACCCGGACTGCTAGACAAGTTGTTCGATCGATTATACCGGGTCAAACAGTCCAGAGATCGCGCCTCGGGGGGCTCAGGCCTGGGGCTGGCTATCTGTACTAGTATCGTGCAGGCGCATAATGGCACGATCAAGGCTCGCGAAAGTGAACTTGGCGGTTTGGCTGTGGTGATGCGGTTTTCTTAAAAGGGTTGTAAATTCAAGCGATTTCACTTAATTTTGGGAAGGAGAAGACCCAAGGTGAAAGTGAGCGCCTAAGATGCAAAAAGTACTGATCATAGAAGACGAGAAAAAGCTTGCGGCTATTTTGGGCAAGTACGTCACTCAGGCGGGCTATGAATTACAGATGGTCCATGATGGCGCCCAGGCGTTGGTTGCCGTTGAGAGCTTTGATCCCGATATTATATTACTCGATTTGATGCTACCTAATGTCGATGGCATTGTTATCTGTCGGGAAGTGCGGCGTAACTCCATGGTGCCCATTATCATGACGACCGCCAAAGCGGAAGAGATAGATCGCTTACTTGGCCTTGAAGTGGGAGCTGATGATTACGTGTGCAAACCTTACAGCCCAAGAGAGGTTGTGGCACGGGTCAAAGCCATCTTGCGTCGGGTGGGGGCCAGCACACCACAATCAGAGCAGTTGCTGCTTGATGAAAACACCCTGTTTGTAACCTACCAAAATAATTCTGTTGAACTGACGCAGGTGGAGTTTGTGTTGTTACAAACTCTGGTGGCATACCCCGGACGAATTTATAACCGTTCGCGTTTGATGGACAATATTTACGATGATGACCGCATCGTCAGTGATCGTACGATAGACAGTCATATCAAAAAAATTCGCAAAAAGTTGTCTCAATTGTCCCCGAACAGTGAGTTCATCCACTCTATTTATGGCGCGGGTTACAAATATGAGTTGACCGACAATTCATAATTCAATGAATGACTCTTTTGTTGTAGCGCCCTGGCAACGCCAATTTTGTAGAGATCATGGATTAACAGCACACTACATTCAGTCGTTGGCGCCAGTGACAGGTTGGTTGGCGCAGCAGGTAGCGCAGCAGACACCCTTGTGTCTGGGGATCAGTGGGTCTCAGGGCAGCGGCAAATCGACACTGGCAGAGTATTTAAAGGCTGAACTGAGGCAGCGCGGACTGCGCGCTGACAGCGTATCTTTGGATGATTTCTACCTGAGCCGGTCACAGCGCGCACAGCGCGCAGCTGATATTCATCCCCTGTTTCAAACCCGGGGCGTACCTGGTACACATAATACCGCACTGGCCGAAGAGATTCTGGCAAGATTTCGTGCCCGGCAGCCGCTCATATTACCCCGATTCGATAAATCCATGGATGAGCCGTTTGCACCTGAACTGTGGACGCATACCCGCACCTTGGATGTTTTGATCCTAGAAGGCTGGTGTCTTGGGGTTGAAGCACAACCTGCTGAGCAATTGCGCTGTCCTGTCAATCGGTTGGAACAAAGCCGGGATCCGGATGGGCGTTATCGGCATGCCGTCAATCAATTTCTCAAAGCGGACTATCAGAAGCTGTTTAGACAGGTGGATAAGCTCATATTCCTCGACGCAGGGTGTTTCTCTCATGTTGCCCGCTGGCGCTTTGAGCAAGAGCAGAAGCTTAGCTTGTCTGGTGCACAGTCTCGCCGCATGTCGCAACAAGAGGTTGCGCACTTCGTCCAGTTCTTTCAGCGACTGACGCAATGGGGGCTGGAAACTTTACCCGCTCAGTGTGATATCAATCTACAACTGTCGCCACAGCGCGATATTGCTGCGTCGACAGAGATCCACAATTAAAACACATTAACGTTTTAGGATACGCAAAACTCTTATGGATTATCATTTATGAAAAGCACTGCATTTTCCTTATCGGCTTTATGGTTAGTGAGTATCACGAGCATCAGCACAGCGCAAGCGCACAGTACTGAACAGATCAAGGTAGAAACGCTGACAAAGCAGCAATATAGCTGGAATGGTTCAGTGTTGCCAGCTTACCCAAAAGGCCAGCCAGAGGTGCGGATCATGCGCTTTACCATTCCTTCCGGCCAGACTTTACCTGTTCACAAACATCCCTACATCAATGCCGGGTTGTTGTTAAAGGGGGAACTTGAGGTTGAGACACAAAGCGGGGAGACGATCCGCATCAAAGCGGGTGACACCCTGGTTGAGGTCGTTGACACCTGGCACTGGGGGAAAAGTGTGGGTAAAGAAGCCGCGCAGATAGTGGTATTCTACGCCGGCGTTAAAGATCAGCCTGTTACACTAAAACAAGACTAGTCGCGTTGGCACCGTATCAGAATCTGATTACGGTGCCAACGGGTTTAACTGACACAGATCCCGTATCTGGGTAAGATATCGACTATGATACTTTGGCGATGTTTTTTCGCCGCATCATGGAAATGTTTCCAGTCACTGTGCAGAAAGTCCGGGTGATACTGATAGCAATCTTCATCGCCATCCGCCAGCGTGGTGCCCAGCGCCTGATGTTTCCAGGAGCCAGGTCCTTTGGCGATGTAAGTCAGTTGGTGTGCACCCAGGCCAAAGCGATCGGCGGCGATGGCATCCAACCATTGCAGGTGGCGTGTCGCGCCGTTATCACTGACAAACTCACTAAAGCACTGTGCAATCTCTCGCTCTACGCCAGATGACAAACCAGTAATGGGCCTGACTAGGTAAGTCTGAAATACTTTACACAGCGCGTTTGCTGCTTGCAAAAAGTCAATCGGGTTATTGCGTTCAACGGCTTCACCAAGACCATTTTGATAAGACCAGTGCTGATGTGGCAGATCAGGGTGTGATAGCGCCTGACCATGGCCCAGACTGGGAATGTTGTCCTGCAGAATATTAGCAAAGTAATCTGTGACTTTTGCGATGAGTGTTTCGTGGCTCTGACCATTATGATCTTTGATGTCACGAACGTGATTGACCGGGTGGTCGACCCCCGCAAAACCGCGGTGTCCCCACGTATCGATAAAGACGTGTGCGGTGATCCCCAGGCGATGCAATGAATGAGGCCGGTCTTTATCCGCTAACACTTCTGCGACCATGTCTTTTGCTACAAACGAATGTGGCCGACACACAAGTTTCTGAATAAAGCTGCCCGCAGGGTTTTCCCCAGCAGGTAACCCCCCGTTGCCAGGCAAAAAATGAAACGGCACCCACACTTTCATGTTTTTAAGGCTATCCAGATTACGATACTCAAGCATTTTATGGGCAGTTGCAATACGCTCGTAAGCTGCACCATTATGAAACTTGATATGACCATAGTTGGTGGCATCGTCTACATATTGTGCCGCATGCGCTATGGTGGTGGCCTGAGCAGGTGAGAAACCGGCGTCTCTGGCAACCACCCAGGTCATAGCGTGATGGAGATCAATTTGCATTACTTTATCCCTGCGAAAATCGATTGATGCATCAAACGGTACACTATTCAAAGAATTAATCCTACTGATAGCGACGTGAAACCGCTATAATGTCAGCTATTTTTAAGATAACGGTACAGGGTACCGAGCGGTATGTCAGAGAGAGTGTATGAGTAAAGGTTTTATGTTGGTTTGTGATGGCAGTAACGGTGCTGGCAAGACAACCGTGATTCAGGGCATTGCTGACTATCTCGAGCAACAGGGATTTGAAGTCGTACTGACCCGCGAGCCCGGTGGCACGCCGATTGGTGAAAAGGTCCGTAGCGTGATATTGGATCCCAGTACACCAGAAATGTGCTCAATGACTGAGCTGATGCTGTTTGGTGCAGCCCGGGCACAACACGTAGAAGAAAAAATCCGTCCAGCCCTGGAGGCCGGTAAAGTCGTTATTTCAGACCGTTTTGACGCTGCAACTTTTAGTTTTCAACATTACGCGCGCGGCATTGATCTTGAGACCATAAAGACCATCAATGAACTGGCGCTCGGTGGATTTAAGCCCGACATGAATCTCATTTTAGATTTAGACCCTGAGCTGGGGCTGCAACGCGTCAATCAACGAGGCGAAGGGCTCGACAGACTTGAGGATGAAAAAATGGAGTTTTTGCATCGCGCACGAGAGGGCTACCTTGCTCAGGCCAAGGCTGCACCGGAGCGTTTTAGTGTGATTGATGCGTCGGAAGATAAACAGTCTGTATTGTCTGCCTGCCTGAGGGTCGTTGATTCTGTGATTGCGGCCAGTCGCCGCGATAACACAAATTGTTGACAGGTCAATTGATATGTACCCGTGGTTAGAAACGGTTTATGCGCAGTTGCAGATGAGTTTTCAGCAACAGCGCTTTCATCATGCGCAGATGTTTCATGGTATGACAGGCGTAGGCAAACTTGAGCTGGCGCAGTCGCTTAGTGCAGCATTGTTGTGCAAACAGGCAGGTACTTCGTTGCGCGCTTGTGGGCAGTGCAAAAGCTGCTTATTGGTCGAAGCGGATAATCATCCGGACAAACTGTTGATCACGGCTGAATCACACAGTATCAGTGTAGAGGCGATCCGCAGTTTAAATGATTTTATATTCCACTCTGCACAGCAGGGAGGCAATAAAGTGGTGGTGATTGATGGCATAGAAAAACTCACCGAATCTGCTGCGAATGCGTTATTGAAAACCCTCGAAGAACCCGCAAAAGGGCGCTACTTACTGCTGTTATGCAACGATACTGAGCGTGTTACGGCGACCGTTTTGAGTCGCTGTAACAAGATGAATGTGGGAGTTGCTGATGTTGATAGCGCTGAAGGCTGGCTGGCACAGCAAGGGATCCACAGCGGACAATACCCTTGGGTCGCTCACTTTATCTCCCAGCCGCTATTATTACTTAGATGGGCGCAAGCGCAGCAGCTGGGTGCTATTGATAACCTGTGGCAGGAAGCTCAACGTCTTGGTGAAGGCGCTGATGCCGAAGCATTAGCCAAAGCTTTACAAGCAGACACCAGCCTGGTCAAGGTATTTTGTGGCTTTGCACTGGCGGCAATCAACACTAAAATAGCGCGTGGTGAACTGGCATTCGACAAAGCGCAGGTCGCAATTGCCACGCTCAGGCGGTTTTCAGTAGACCAACACACTGTGTTAGGCTTAAACTTGTCCCTGAGTCTGTCACGATTGTGTTATCAGTTGCAGCAAACCTTAAGATAGGAGTCAAGGTGCAAGAGTTACTAGTTGATTTTGAAGACATTGACGAGCTATATCGTAGTTACATGCCTTATCAAAAAAGTGGTGGTTTATTTGTACAAACCAATAGCCGCTATGAAATGGGTCAGGCGCTGACGCTGCGTATTACTTTACCGGATGCGCTGGAAGAAGATGTTGTCACGGGCAAGGTGGTCTGGATCACGCCACAGGGAGCACAGAACTCCAACCCGCCAGGGATAGGGGTAGGCTTCGAGACCGAAGACGAATTGCTGAATGATAAAATAGTAAAAATACTGGGTACTAAGCTGAATTCAGGCAAACCCACCTACACCATGTAAGAGTTGTTATGATTGTAGATTCTCACTGTCACCTGGACAGGCTGGATTTTGATAAAATTGGAAAAACATTACCCGAGATCCTGAGCGATGCCCGAGCTAAACAGGTTGAACACTTTTTGTGTGTGAGCGTGACGCTGGCACAATTTCCTGCCATGCTGGAAAAAATTCTGCCCTTTGATGATGTTTCGGCATCGTGTGGCGTGCACCCGCTCAATCAGGAAGACGCACTGGATCCTGCGCTATTAAAAGAACTGGCACAGCACCCAAAAGTGGTCGCGGTTGGTGAAACGGGGCTGGATTACTACTATTCAAAAGACACGCATCAGGTACAAAGAGACAGCTTTGCACAGCATATCGATATTGCCAATGAGCTCAATAAGCCGTTGATCATCCATACCCGCGATGCCAGACAGGACACGTTGGATATTATGCGCGCGCATCAGGCAGAGCAGTGTGGCGGTGTCTTACATTGCTTTACTGAGAACTGGGAAATGGCCAAACAAGCCATTGATATGGGGTTTTATATTTCCATCTCAGGGATTGTGACTTTTAAGAATGCCGTTGAGCTGCAAGAGGTTGTAAAGCGCCTGCCACTTGAGCGGCTGCTGATCGAAACGGATTCACCGTATCTGGCACCTGTGCCACATCGAGGTAAAACCAATCAGCCTGCCTATGTACAGGACGTGGCTTATTTTATTGCGGATTTAAAAGGTATTAGTTACAAGGAGTTAGCTAGCGCGACAACGGAGAACTTCTACCGTTTGTTTGGTCTGGCTCAGCGTGGTAATGCCAGCTAATCGTTCTGCGCTTCCCTATGTATTGCTCGGCCCTATGGTGCGCCGGGCAGAGCCCACACAAATTTGCCTGCAGTTTGTTACCACGGACGTGCCTGAGTTTGAAGTCGCTGTAGAAGGCGTCGAAGTGTCGTCACAGCTGAGTGAAATACGCCTGGGCACTTATCTGTATCTGTGCTTTGTACTGGTGACACCTAAAACGGGTCGCTTCGAGTGCGATACCAACCTGAGCTATCGTGTTAAAGCTGGCGGGCAATGGCTCGATATGAGCAGCCTGAGTTATACGGATGCGCCTCAGTTATTGATACCGGATACATTGCGCAGTGTGTTGCACGGTTCATGTCGTAATCCGCATCATCACAGTCGTGACAGTCTGGCAAGCGCTGACGATTACCTGAATCAAACTCTGGATGATAGCGACAAACGACCCGCCTTATTGCTGATGTCTGGCGATCAAATCTATGCCGACGATGTGGCGGGTCCTATGTTGCTGGCTGTTCATAAGCTGATTTCGCTGCTGGAAATTTACCCTGAAGACAACCAGACACTGAGCTTACCTGAGTCACTAGAGCAGCAACTGTATCAGCGTCATCATTGGTTACCCAAAACCCCCTGGCAGGCACGCAGTAAATGGTCAATTAGCCATTGGCTGAAAAAAGATGAAGCTCATTTTTCGAGTGTTAAGGCTGGCAACCATCTCATCACACTTGAGGAATTTATTGCCTGTTATCTGCTTAACTTTAGTTTCCAGGCTTGGCAGTTGGTTGATTTATCGCAGTTACATGGCCAGTCACTGAGCCATCCACAAGCGCTGGAGTTTGCAGCCGATAAGCGCGCGCTGGAGGGCTTTATTGAGACGCTGCCAGCTGCGCAGCGCCTGTTTGCGAATGTGTCGACCCTGATGATGTTTGACGATCACGATGTGACGGATGACTGGAATCTGACCGCTCGCTGGGAGCAGAATATAGCGAATTCGCCGGCAAGCCGGCGGATTATTGCCAATGGTCTTATCGCCTACTGGTTGTTTCAGGGACTGGGGAATGATGCCCTGTCGGCGTCGGGTAAGCTGATTGATGGCTTCACACAAAGTCTTACCGCGCACAATACATGGGCACTGACCAGCTTTGATAAAGCTTTGCATCGTTTTACCCAGTGGCATTATTGCCTTGAAACTCAACCGAAAGTGGTGGTGTTAGATACGCGCACGCACCGCTGGCGTAACGAACAGGACTTTAACGAACCCAGTGGACTCATGGACTGGGAAACATTGATGGAATTGCAGGAGCAAATGCTGCAGCAGGAGAGTGTATTACTGGTCAGCCCGGCACCGGTTTTTGGGGTTAAGGCCATTGAGACCATCCAAGCGGTATTTAACGCATGTGGTCAACCTTTGGTGGTCGATGTTGAAAACTGGATGGCCCATGAGGGCGCAGCGAAAAAACTGATCGATATTTTTAAACGTGAAGATACCCCCTCTGAGACAATCATACTCTCGGGCGATGTTCACTATTCATTTTGTTTTTCGGTTGCCGCGCGATTTGGCCGCCATGACAATCGTATTTGGCAGCTCACTTCTTCGGGAATTAAAAATGAGTTTCCGAAACGCCTGCTGCATATTCTGGAAAAGCTGGATACCTGGTTGTTCGCCCCATGGAGCCCGTTTAATTTATTTACTAAACGTTGGCAACTCTCGGTGCGTAAACACCATAGTGATAGCCCCGGCAAGCGTTATCTGGTGAGTGCTTCCGCCATTAGCCTGGTTGAATTGGAGCTGGGACGTTTAAGTCGCTATCGGTTGTTACGGGGGGATGGTCAAATGACCGAGTTCTCATTGTCCGAACATGACGATGCACCCGGCTAACCCAGCAAGCGACATCTCAGCTGGATTGTAAAGTTTTGCTATAGTTACAACAAAGAGCCTGTTTAAAAGGTGATAGGGTTGTATCAGCAGCAGATAAAACAAACAAAGTTAGGTGCCAGTATCCTCATATCGCTTATGATCTGGCTACACTCTGCAATCGCGTTTGCCGTTCCTGTGTTTTCAGATACTGCACAGGTGATGCGTCATTATGATTATGAATCTGGCCTCAGTCAGGTCAGTATTACTGCTATTGAAGAAGATCAGCTTGGCTACATCTGGATAGGTACTCAGGCTGGTCTGAATCGTTTTGATGGCCATTCTTTTAAGCAATTTTCTAGTCGTCAACAAGATCCCTTTGCGCTGGCCGGGGCATTTATTACTGCCCTGTGTCACAGCGGTGAATCCTTGTGGATTGGTACCAGCACCGGGTTGAGTGTTTATCACACTGTAACAGGACGGTTTCAGAGCTTTTTGGGTGATTTTAGCCCTTTGATCCTATCAGATAGAGTGCAATCAATAGGCTGCCAAGGCGCTGCTGTGTCCGTGACCACAGAAGATGGATTTTATTATGTAATTGATAAGACTACATTAGAGCCGCAGGAAGTGGCGTTGGAAGGGGATTTCATACGCTATGTAACTGTGTATAAGAACTTGGTTTATTATCTTTCTGACGAAGGATTGATGGTCAGCAACCGTCAAACGGGCATAACAACTCTATTGTTGGCGGGCGATTATAAATCTCTGATGGTCAGTGGCGAGCGCGCTTTTTTGATCAGTAAAGATAACCAGCTTACCGCTTATGATACGTTGTTTGAGCGCGCGTTATGGCAAAGCGCAATCACATCCGACGCTAAGTTGGTGCTGCATTCCGTGTTTGCTTCTGCTGGCGAGCTTTTTGTTGCAACCAGTCATGGCGTGTACTTGCTCGATATGAAAGGGGAAATTAAAAAGCGTTGGTATAAACGTGGCAATAATAAATCAGGATTACAAGATAGCAGTATCCTCTCGGTATTTCGCGATAGCAACAGCGATCTGTGGATAGGCACAGAGACTCGGGGTTTGCATTTTATCAGTCAGCTCAGCGAAACCTTTGGTCATGTGGGCGAGTACAATTATCCTCACTCTCCGTTAACTAATTCAGATATTCGCAGCTTCGCGCTGGATGAATCGGACAGACTATGGGTTGCAACCTCTAGCGGTGGTTATATTTTTGAGCAGCAAAGGTTTGTGAAAGTAGAGCAGGTTTATCCTCAGCTAGCCCGTTTTTCCAATACTTTTATCACTAAGATACAGATTGTCGGAGAGCATGCCTGGCTGACATCACGTGGTGCCGGAGTCGCACGGTTAAATCTGATAAGCGGTGAAGTCACCTATTTTATGCCTGATTTTGGCAACGGACCCGAGCTGAGTTTTAATGATATCACCGTATTTAAACAGCTGGTTTTACTTAGCTCACGCACTTTGGGGTTGCTTTATTACGACGAAGCCCAGAAAAAGTTGCAGCCCTTCTTTGCGCCATCCGTGTCGGCACCCAATCATGTTTCTTCACTCCTGGTAGACGGCGATGGCTTCTACTTTGGGAGTGTGGGCGATGGTTTATTTCATTATGATGGTCAGAATATCAAATCTCTCACGACCAACAATGGGCTGGCATCAGATATTGTGTTCATGTTGTCCCGCGACTCACTCGGTGCAGTCTGGGTGGCCAGTGAGTCCGGTATAAGCATTCTCAACAAGCAGTTCGAGGTGGAAAAAGTACTTAAAGTGACCGATGGGCTGGCCAATGAGGCAGTCTGGGCCATGGTATTTGATCAACAGGAACATATCTGGCTTGGAACCAGCGGCGGTCTGAGCCGGATTAATATTCACGACCATAATATCGATAATTTTCTGGTAGTAGACGGCGTACAGGATAATGAATTTAACTACAATGCAGCCTGGTTAGCCCCTGATGGTCGGGTATTTATTGGCGGCGCCAAAGGGTTCAACCAGTTTTACCCTGAACAGATCCGCATTGCGTTTGGGATCCGTCCCTTACTGATCTCCAACATCGAGCTGCTTGGTGAAGTCTTACATCCTAAAGCCAGCAGCGAGCTGACACTGGCGCCTGAGCTGACTGAAAAACTGCTGCTTAATTACAATCAGGATATCGTTTCCTTACATTACTCCAGTCTGGATTATGGCTCTGAGCGGCTAAATTTCTTTTACCGTATTGTTGGGCTGAGCGACCAGTGGTTGAAACTCGCAGATGGTGTCAGGCAAATTAATTTGCTGAAACTGGAGCCTGGTAATTATCAGGTACAGACTTATACGGTGAATCGCTTCAATCAGAAGTCACCTGTGCATCGCTTTACAATTCAGATAAAGGCACCCTGGTGGTGGGACTGGTACTCTAAAACCTTTTATATCGTGGCCCTAACACTCAGCTTTGCTTTATGGTTCAGGCAACGGCAGGCACGTTATCGTCAGGTTGTGAATGACAACAGAGTCATGAATGAGCTTCAGCAGCGCCTTGAGCTGAGTTTGTGGGCCAGTGGCGACGAACTGTGGGACTGGCATCTGGAAGACAAAAAAGTCTATCGCTACTGCGTAAAACCGCGCATTGACTATGGCAAAAACCAAACCACCATGACAGTTGAAGACATTGATCAGTTTGTGCATCCAAAAGATTGCATTGTCTGGGAAGAAAAGATCGAATCATGCCTTGAAGGAGAGCTGGATACTTATGAAATCGCCATGCGTGTCAAAACGTTAAAAGACCAGTGGAGCTGGGTATTAGAGCGTGGCAAGGTGGTGAGCCGTGATCATCATGGCAGACCACAGCGTATTGTTGGGGCATTAAAGGACATCGCGGAGCTGAAGGCGCATCAAAATGCCTTGCAAACGCTCAATGAACAACTTGAAATCAAAGTTGCTATGCGTACGGATGAGCTATATAAGAAAAACCAGAAACTCGAACAAGCTATGATGGAGCTTAAACGTACCCAGCAAGAGCTCATAGAAAGTGAGAAAATGGCCTCATTGGGTAATGTGGTCGCGGGCATCGCCCATGAGATCAATACACCACTGGGCGTGGCCATTACGGCGCTGACCTATAATCAAGAGTGTCTGCACAACATCAACGAAAAGCTTCGGGAAAAGCAACTACGCCAGACTGATTTAGAGCGTTTCAATGCCGAGCAGGAAGAAGGGTATCGGCTCATTTTACGTAACCTGGACAGGGCACAAATGCTGATCAGCAACTTTAAACAGGTTGCTGTGGATCAGTCCAGTGAAGTTGAACGAGACATCAATGTGAAAGACTATATTGCCGATGTCTTCAGTTCATTGTTGCCACTGAGCAAAGGCAAAGAGATCGGCCTGACCATTACGGGCGACGAAGACATGCTAGTGAATACCTATCCGGGCGCCATCTATCAAATCATGACGAATTTATTCAACAATTCCATGATCCATGGCTTTGAAGCTCATCCGCAGGGCAAGGTTGAGGTATCAGCAAGCATGGTCGGAGAGCATTGGTTACTAATCTATCGCGATGATGGCGTGGGCATGCCAAAAGCAGGCCTGAAAACCCTGTTTGATCCGTTTGTAACGACGAAAAGGAGTCAGGGCGGTTGTGGCTTGGGCATGCATATCGTTTATAACCTGGTCACACAGCTACTTAAAGGGGAAATCTCAGCGAACTCAAGCCCAGGCGAGGGCATTGAAGTGACCATCAGGGTCCCATACTCCCCGCCCAAAGGCGAAGAAATGGTTGGGTGAGGCGAGACCGAAGCAACGCTTCGCAGCTCGCCGAACGCTTTTCATGGATGAAAAGCCGGGAGCCCTCCATAGGGATATGTGTCCACTCGTACTTTTCTGAGACCGAAGCAACGCTTCGCAGCTCGCCGAACGCTTTATAGTGCAAAGTCGTGCTTTAGCGCGGCCTTTGCGCAAGGTGAAATGAGCCATTTTAGCCGGATGTGCATTGAGCTTTGGTCGCTGATACCTGACCCGGGAGCCCTCCATAGGGATATGTGTCCACTCGTACTTTTCTGAGACCGAAGCAACGCTTCGCAGCTCGCCGAACGCTTTACGGTGCAAAGTCGTGCTTTAGCGCGGCCTTTGCACAAGGTGAAATGTTAAAAGCACAGCGGACCAAATTGTTATACAATGCTTCCAATATCATTGCTAGGGCAGCGCTTTGCAGAGCCTCAGGCAATTCCAAACCTCTGTATCAAGCTCTCTCTTTAACGGGAAATGAAGCCTTGAAACTATACCGGAATTAAGAACAATAACAATCACCCAGGACAGCCCAAATGAAAGTCTCAGACTTATCGAGCGACCATTCAGACATTGAGCTCATCGCCAATTGGTATTACCAGCATTGGGACAGTAAAGACCCTCATGCCACAGTACAAGGCGTGATTGATAAAATATCGTCATCTGATTCACGCACAGGGTTCGCTGCCTATATTGATAATGAGTTAGTTGGTGCAGGCGAAATCAAACAGCAAATCGATTCTAATTATTCAGGCTATCGGCATTGGTTAGACGGCGTGTATGTGCCGACTGAACATCGTGGCAAAGGCATCTCAACGGCTTTGATTGAGTTTGCGATTGCCAAGGCAATTAAGCTCAAGTTGCCTGCACTGTATCTTCGCTGTGAGGCTCATTTGGTGAAGTTATATGAATCACATGGATTTAGTGTCGTTGATATGGACGGACAGAAGTTCATTATGGCACATACATTGATTTAGTGAGTAATCAGGTGCCCAGAAGCGGTGAACAGCCTCTGAGCATGAGTGACATACATTATACATAGGAAGTCTTTGTGACAATAACTAGTAACGCGCAATTAATCGAGTATATTGCGAAATCAAAAAAGCCGAAGTTTGTTTTTTTCTGGGGTCATCAAAAGGCCAAATCAGGTGTTTCCAAGTCTTGTTTCAGTCAATGGTATCCGGCTCACTTTGAGCAGCACGGGTTGATGTTTAAAAGCGCTGAGCATTACATGATGTACCACAAGGCGATGCTATTTGATAATCACGATGTGGCGCTGCGCATTTTAGAGTGTGGTCATCCTGGCGAGGCTAAAAAGCTGGGCAGAGCTGTCACCGGTTTTGATGAAGCCACCTGGAATGCTAAGCGATTCGATATTGTTGTCAGTGCAAACATGCTGAAGTTTGCTCAAAACCCTGAACTGAAGGAATTCTTGTTTTCAACCGGCAAGAGGATTCTGGTCGAGGCCAGTCCGGTTGATAAAATCTGGGGGATTGGGCTGGCAGAAGACCACGAATTTGCAAGTGTGCCTCAGAAGTGGCATGGACTAAACTTGCTGGGTTATGCCCTGATGGCAGTGCGCGACAAGTTGTCGCAGGACACTCAAACCCCTAAATAAAAACAAAACGGGCCTGATGGCCCGTTTGTTCAATCTAGCTTAATAGCAGCGCTGATCACATCACACGCATGCCCGGTTGTGAGCCCTCGTCCGGGTTGAGAATATAGATTTCTTTGCCACCAGGGCCTGCTGCCAGCACCATGCCTTCAGACATACCAAAGCGCATCTTGCGAGGCTTCAGGTTGGCAACCATGACGGTGAGTTTGCCGATCAGATCTTCGGGTGCATAAGCAGACTTAATACCTGCAAACACCTGGCGAGTTTCGCCACCTAAGTCCAGTGTCAGTTTCAGCAGCTTGTCTGCGCCTTCAACGTGCTCTGCGTTGGCAATTTTAGCGACGCGCAAATCAACTTTGGCAAAATCATTGAACTCGATTTCGTCCGCGATTGGCTCTTTGGCCAGCGGACTGTCCGCTGCAGGCTGAGCGCTCTGACCACCCACTTTTTTCTCCAAGCTTTCTTTAGAAGCATCAACCATAGCATTCACCTTATCCAGTTCAACACGTTGCATCAGGGCTTTAAACTTGTTGATCTCATGATCAACCAGCGGTGTGCCCAGGCTTTCCCATGACAGCTGCGAATTCAGGAATGCTTCAACATTTTTTGCCATGCCAGGCAGAATCGGCTTGAGGTAAGTCAGCAAAGCTCGGAACAGGTTCAGACCCAGTGAACACACCTGGTGCGCACGCTCCAGAGTATCTTCATTTTTGGCCAGTACCCACGGTGCTTCAGCGTCGATGAACTGGTTCGCTTTGTCGGCAAGGGTCATGATCTCACGAACAGCACGGCTGTATTCGCGGTTCTCATAGTGGCCGGCAATGCTGTCTTTGGCTGCGACAAAGCTGTTTAGCAAAGCCTCATCCATGACTGTGCTGCTGAGCTTACCGTCAAATTTCTTGGTGATAAAGCCTGCGCAGCGGCTGGCGATGTTTACGACTTTTCCAACCAAATCTGAATTTACGCGCTGTGCAAAATCTTCCAGATTTAAATCAAGATCGGTCACGCCACTATTTAGTTTCGCGGCATAGTAATAACGTAGGTACTCTGGGTCCAGATGCTCTAAGTAGGTACGCGCTTTGACGAAGGTACCTTTTGACTTAGACATTTTCGCGCCGTTTACGGTAACAAAGCCATGAGCAAAGACGTTGTTCGGCTTTCTGAAGTTTGCACCGTCCAGCATCGCAGGCCAGAAAAGACTGTGGAAGTAGATGATGTCTTTACCAATGAAATGATAAAGTTCTGCATCTGAGCCTTCAGCCCAGAACTCGTCAAAGTTTAGACCTTGCTTGTCACAGAGGTTTTTGAAGCTGGCCATGTAGCCGATTGGCGCATCCAACCAGACATAGAAGTACTTGCCCGGGGCACCAGGGATTTCAAAACCAAAGTAAGGTGCATCACGACTAATATCCCACTGTTGCAGGCCATCTGCAAACCACTCGTCCAGTTTGTTGGCCATTTCAGCCTGCAAGCTGCCTGAGCGTAGCCAGGTTTTCAGCATGTCTTCAAATGCTGGTAAATCAAAGAAAAAGTGCTCAGAGTCTTTTAAAATGGGCGTAGCACCAGACATCGCTGATTTAGGCTCAATCAACTCGGTTGGGCTGTAGGTGGCGCCGCAGGCATCACAGCTATCGCCATTTTGGTCTTCTGCTTTACAGTTTGGACAGGTTCCCGTGACAAAGCGATCAGGCAGGAAAATGCTTTTCTCTGGGTCAAACAACTGTGAAATAGTGCGCTTTTTGATATGACCTTTGTCGTTAAGACGCGTATAAATTAATTCACTTAGCTCGCGGTTTTCATCACTATGCGTGCTGTGGTAGTTGTCAAATTCAATGTTGAAGTCGGCGAAATCACGTTGTCTTTCTATACTGACTTGCTGAACCATCTCTTCAGGTGTAATGCCTTGCTTTTGTGCATTAAGCATAATAGGGGTGCCGTGTGCATCATCGGCACAGACATAATAGGTTTCATGGCCTTGTTGTTTCTGGAAACGCGCCCAGATATCAGTTTGAATATATTCCAAAAGGTGACCCAGGTGAGTCGGTCCATTGGCGTACGGCAATGCACTTGTTATGAGAATTTTTCTCTTTGTCATAGTTATTCCACGAATATAGAGCGGCTCAGTTTGGCTCTGCAGATCTGGCGACTGGCATCACGCTCGGTGCTAATCTGGGCAGAGAACAAAAACTTCGGACCGGTCAGTGCGTCAATTATTGATAAAAGACTGACCAGAACGGCTGGGAAATTCCCGGCAGACGCGAATTTGACTGGTTTTAATGAGGTGAATGTTACATAATTCCAGCGCCCATTTCATCACCTCAAGGCGTTTTATTTGTATGTTTGGTATTGAAAAACTATTTACCAGGAAGGACCCAATCAAAGAACAGATTAAAACTCACCTGCAGCACTACCGCAGTGCAATATTTCCAATGGGAATTGATACGCAGTGGATTACAGAAATCACCCCAGACAAATCGCAGGATGGACTCTGGCAAGTATCACTAATGTTACCTTTCGCGGCGTCAGGGCAGGGCGCTGTTTTGTCCTCACATCTGAGCGACTCTCTCAATACAGATATTCAGGTTGCCTGCCACAGTGAGGTAGCGGGCAGTACCCAGTTTAAGCAAATAAAGCATATTGTTTTGGTGGCATCAGGTAAAGGCGGAGTGGGCAAGTCGACTACTGCCGTTAATCTGGCTGCCGGACTTGCGTCCCAGGGGGCACAAGTCGGTATTCTGGATGCGGATATTTATGGTCCGTCAATCCCCTCATTATTGGGGCTGGTCGGCCAACAGCCAGAGGCAATCGATGAAAAGACTTTAAAACCCTTTGAAAAAGATGGTATTCGGGCGATGTCCATAGGCTTTTTGGTACCTGAGGACGACGCAACAGTTTGGCGTGGGCCTATGGCTTCGCAAGCATTAACGCAATTGCTGAATGAAACAGCCTGGGGTGAGCTGGACTATTTGATAGTCGATATGCCGCCTGGGACAG
Organism: Pseudoalteromonas rubra; assembly: GCF_001482385.1. Classification (NCBI taxonomy): domain Bacteria; kingdom Pseudomonadati; phylum Pseudomonadota; class Gammaproteobacteria; order Alteromonadales; family Pseudoalteromonadaceae; genus Pseudoalteromonas; species Pseudoalteromonas rubra. Next base: position 1,020,887 of record NZ_CP013611.1, on the reverse strand, counting down.
GAGATATTCAGCTGACCATGACACAAAAAGTGCCTGCCAGCGGTGCTATTGTGGTCACTACGCCGCAGGATCTGGCTCTGGCAGATGCACAAAAAGGTGTCGCAATGTTCAATAAAGTGAACCTGCCTATTATAGGTTTGATCGAAAATATGAGTTATTTTTCGTGTCAGCATTGCGGTGGTAAAAATGCGATTTTTGGCAGTGAAGGGGGCGCTAAACTGGCCGCGCGTCACGGTGTTCCTTTGCTGGCTGAAATTCCGCTTGATACCGGGATCCGGGAAAACTCGGAACAGGGCGCGAACATCACAACCCAGTCGCTGGTGATAAAAGACCACTACATATATTGTGCGCAGTTGATGAGCAGCATGTTGTATTTACAATCACAATCGACTCAAGGGGTCGAAATTTTAATAACGGATGACTAACTAATGAGACTCTCCGACAGAGATATAAAAGAAGCTATAAAAAAACAACATATTCAAATCGAGCCATCACCGGCGGATGAGATGATCTCAGGGGTTACTGTTGACCTGCGTCTGGGTAACAAGTTTCGGGTGTTCCAGGACCATGCTGCACCTTACGTTGACCTGAGCGGACCTAAAGAGCAGATTAATGCCGCAATGGAATCCATTATGAGTGATGAAATTGTGCTTGAAGATGGTCAGGCATTTTTCCTCCACCCTGGTGAGCTGGCATTGGCCATGACTTATGAATCAGTGACGTTACCAGCGGATCTAGTTGGTTGGCTGGATGGTCGCTCTTCACTGGCCCGGCTTGGCTTGATGGTGCATGTAACGGCGCACCGCATAGATCCAGGTTGGTCGGGTAATATCGTGCTGGAGTTTTATAATTCGGGTAAGCTGCCACTGGCACTAAGACCTAAGATGAAGATTGGTGCACTGAGTTTTGAAACCCTGAGCAGCCCCGCTGAAGCACCATACAATATGCGAAAAGATGCCAAATACAAAGGGCAAAACAGCGCAATTGCAAGCCGGATCAGTGATGATAATCGCTGATACAGTGAGCACACATTAAATCTATCGGCGAGTATGTGGCGACTATCAAAACTGCCACATACTTCAGCCTATCAATCCCCCTTTGCGCCAGCAACAGTGAGAATTTTTTAACTTGATACTGGCAATTCAAACTTCAGCTTCCATACTTAACATTACCGCTACATCGTAATGTGCACAATTGAATACGTTCACTGCGTTGTTAGCACTAATCCGAAACCAGCGAAACAAGCCTCTGTTGCAACTGGTTCGCTGATTGGCTGAGCTATTTATGCCACTTGCTCAAGGAGGTTGGGATGTGGTCAGGCGTGATACGCGTGATAGCAGTATTGTTGATTGTAACGATAGGCTTGGCTTTTGAGGGCCATACTCAGACTAGTGATCTTGTCGCAGGCGATCAGACACCGATTTCGCTCTCAGCTTATAATGATGCCACAAATCAACTGACTCTGGCGGAGATCCGTCAAATGATGACGCAAATGTCAGAGTCAGAGCAGACTATTAAATTGCAGCGAGGCATCGCAACTTGGGTTCGCGTCGAGATCCCGGCTAACACACAAAGTGAACAAGTAATATATACTCAGCCGGTTCAGGGAGTTCTCAAGTTCTACCTTGAGCGCGCGGGTAAATTAATTCAATACACGCTGATCGCGCCGGCTAAAGAGCTTGCTTCACCTGCTCAGGCGGTATTACCGCATATCAAAGTACCACGGAGTGAGCTTAGTGCGCAGCTCTTTATTCAGGCTCAGGGCACGCACCCACAGGTATTATCCATTTCCATGGTGTCGGAATCCGACTTTGTGCAGTTATTTAGCCACAGGGTATTCTTGTTTGGTGTTGAGACGGGCAGCATTTATTTAGTTGCTTTTTTTCTTGCCATGATGGCTGTTTCTCAGTTCAGGCCCGGGTTACTGGCCATTGCGGGATACGTCATGCTTATTGCGTTTATTAGTGGCGCTGAGAGCGGGATAAATGTGTTGTTGTTCCCGACAGTAATAAGTGGCGCGTTGGTCACTTATAGTAGCCAGTTTTTCTTGCTTTCTTTGACTTGCGTACTGTGTTTCTTCCATTATTTTGCTGCGCAAAAGCGTCTCAATGAGCAACATAAGTATTATCTGTGGCGTTTGCTGTGGGCCCTGTTGCTGGTAGTGTGTATCAGTGCGCCGTTACATGCCAGTTATCAGTTGTTGTTTCAGGTGATGGCTGCTTTGGTGGTGACCGCTTATGTGGCTTATATATTGTACGTACAACCTCCCCAACATCAACGTGAAGCGCGTTTACTTGCTCTCGTTTTTGCACCCGCGTTGGTGTTACTGGTGTTTCTGATGCTGGGTCAGCTGGGCGTGCTTGCCAGTTCACGTTACTATTTACTCAATCATGCCTTACTGACGGGGCATGTGCTGCTGCTGGCTTATTTTGTCTACTGGCATGAAAGGCAGAAAAAGCTGTTGTTACTCCAGTATGCAAACCATGACAAAGAAACCGGACTGCCAAACCGGCATATGCTAAAAAAAGCCCTCGATGGTTTGCAAAACACACATCAGCATCACACATTGGTCATGTTTCGACCGAAGGTTCTGAGTGTAATTAGGCTGAATATGGGCTGGGATTACGCTGCTATTCAGCTCAAATCGTTATTGAAAAAAGTACAGGTGCAGCTGGATACCTATGGCCGGGTAACGATTGCTGCTGAACCGACCAGTAAAACCCAGATCTATCGGCTGGATGACACCCTGTTTGCTATTGTCTTGCGTGGCAAGTTAGAGTTAAGTCAGGTAGAGCAGTACGCTTGTCTGCTGGCATCTATTTTTGAAGAAGGGATCAACTTTAAAGGAGAGCTGCTTGTTGATCAGCTTGAAATTGGCGTAGCCAGTAACCCTGTTCATGCACAAACGACTGAAGCGCTGATGCAGCGCGCATTGCAGGCAATATCGGCACGACCGCTTGGTACGCAAAAATGGCAGTTGTTTGATCATAACGATTCGTTGTATTTGGAACGACGGATCAAGGTGGCGTCTTCGCTGAAATATGCGGTTTCGCAGAGTCAATTTACCTTGTATTTTCAGCCTCAGGTCAAGTTGCAGCAAGGAGAAGTATTTGGCGCTGAGGTGTTATTGCGCTGGCATCATCCTGAGTTGGGGGTTATTCCGCCGGATGAATTTATTCCCATTGCAGAAGCCTCTGGCATGATCCCTGAAATTACCGATTGGGTGGTCGAGCAGGCATTATCTTTACAAGCCGAGCTGTGCAGTGTTTACTCGCATCATGTTTTGTCACTCAATGTCTCTGGCAAAGACATTGGCCGAAAAGATCTGGCGGTGCAATTGATAACTTTGATCAGTCAGTTAAATTTGGCACCATCCCAGCTTATGTTGGAAATTACAGAGTCCGTTACCCTCGCTAATGAAGTAGATCTGAATGAGGTCATTGATGGCTTTAAGCGCCTGGGCGTTAAAATGGCCATTGACGATTTTGGCACTGGGTATTCTTCTTTGGCATACCTTAGCCAGCTTGGGGTTGATGAGATAAAGATAGATAAGAGTTTTGTCATGAATATCGCCAGCTCAGCGACCAATCAAACGATTTGTAAGGCGACCTGTGATATGGCGCACAATCTGGGCTCTATGGTGGTTGCTGAAGGCGTTGAAAGCGTGCACTGTTACCAAATGTTGAAAGCGTTTGGCTGTGATATTGGCCAGGGGTTTTATATTTCCAGACCACTTCCGTTTGAAGAATATAAGACGTGGTTAACGCAGTTCATTGCGCTTGACGATATAACGCAGCACCTAGCATCTGAAAATAGTTAGTTGTGGTTGTCAGCGTTGCTGCCGCGATACCGGGATCGGGAAATCCGCCCTGATGTTGTAACGGGGAGTCGAGCACGTCATCTACCAAAAAGGCGTTGCGGATCTGAGGATGATTCGCTATGACCCATTCAAATGCACGTGCGGTTAGTTCCTGTGGTTTTGCATAATATTGAGTACCACGTGCTTTATCCAGTAACACTGCATGCTTAAAATAATCACTTGGCTCGTTTGCGCTGCTGTTTAGTAATAACAAGCGGAATAATGCATCAAGTTGTTGGTTAAGCGGGTGTGAAAGTACAGGCGGCTGCACCAGCCACAGTGCGGATGCAAAGTCGTGTGCGCGAGCCTCATGGAACATGTGTTTGGCAATGTAGTGGTCAAAAGCATGCCACCATTCGTGCGCCAGTGCACCACCCCCCGCGTTCTTAGCCAGTGCCAGGGTACGCTTGTTGCTGTCATAATGGGCCTGCACACCGGCCTGTCCACCACTGCCGAAGGCCAGATTTAATGTACCCCGCAAGCCAATAGCAACAGGAGGCAGTGACAAGATCTGAGTGAGGTCAGCCAGCGCATCGTAAAGTAAGTTAGCCGCAATATGTTGCTCTTCCTTACTCACCCAGGCGCCTAAGGTAATGGTTTTAAAACCGAAAGTGGCTTTGATTTCATCAAAACTGGTTTGATCACCAAACCGGTAATCCGGACCATCACGGAAAAACTGGCGTTTTAACCGATTAGTTGAGCGCCTATTCGTCACTCAGATACCTAAGTTTTACATGATCTGGCATATGCCTGGTCTGCTGTGCAATCATACCAGCCAGCGCTTGATAGAAAGGGGCAGGCGGGATCTGCTCATAAAGGTGTAAAAAATGGGCGGTTGCTTCCAGAGTTGAAAGACTGAATGCCTGCTCAGCTTTACGAATAGAGTACTGGTTTTCTGGTAAGTTCGCGAACGAGACATGTGGCAGACTCATCAGCCAGGGGTTCAGCATAAGTATTTTATGTACCTTTTTCCAGGTTCCGTCCAATACCACCAGTGTTTCAATGTGTGGCTGGTCTTGCTGATAGCTTGTGCCATCGAGCGTCAGTGCGTTGTCAGAAGGGTAAAGCAGTGCGCAGGCTTGTGATTGTAGCTGTGTACGGATATCGCTGAAGTCGGCTTCCGACTCCCCTTGAATGACCTCGATATTGCTGAGTTGCAGCGACAGTAACCGGACCGTGTTTTTGGCTACTTTGGCTTCACTGGGGTGTTGTAATACCACTATCTTACAGCGATTGTGAACGGTGCTACCCAAAAATGGACAGACGCATGTCTGAAGTGGAAAGTGGCAGTGATCGCAAAGGGCTCGTTTCATCGCATTATTTAACTGTTTTTTCTGTCACAGATCATATCATAGTTTGCAGTTTAGGACCCTCTTAGCTAGCATTAACAATATAGAGAGGCTTTTGCTGGGTTTGTTAGCCTGATAACGAAAAGGACTAATATGAATGTAATAATTGATGAAGCTTGCCTGGATACGATGCAGTCCCTGTTAGGTGAGCAATTTTCAGACACTTTGGTATTCTGCATCAGTGAATTTGAACGGCTGGAACGTGAAGTCCGCGAGTCGTTACCTGGAGACCTGGAGGCAGCGACACGTAACGCGCACAGCCTAAAATCGAATGCGGCACAGTTTGGTGCAATGAGTTTGTCTGACAGTGCCCGAGAGATTGAACTTTTTCTGTTGGAGGGAGATGTCAATTCTGCCAAAGAATCGTTAGGTAACTTATCCAAACAGGTAGCTGGCTCTACGGTAAAATTGCAGCAATGGCTGATGGCCAATGCTTAGAATTATGAGCTTCGCTCGCGTTAGAGCGTTGCTCAATTAGTCTGCCCAACACCCACGATGAGCTGTTTGTTTTCCGCGTTACTGTCAGCTTATTCTTTACTGCAAAGTCAACCCACTTTTCCTTTTTATCTTCATCAAGAAATCTCCTTTTCTTCCTGTCATTGGGGCGCTATTCTAAGAGCCTGAATGGGGAGAAATAATGATAAAAATTACTAAAAGCAGCAAACTCAATGGGGTGTGCTACGACATTCGCGGTCCTGTGTTGTCACAGGCAAAGAAAATGGAAGACGAAGGTACCAAGGTTCTTAAACTGAACATCGGTAATCCGGCTGCCTTTGGCTTCGATATGCCTGAAGATATGCACCGTGACATCATTCGCAATTTGTCGGATGCAGAGGGCTATTGTGATTCTAAAGGGCTTTATTCTGCCAGAGTCGCGGTATATCAGCATTATCAGCAAAAAAAACTGCCAAATATCAGCGTAGACAACATTTTTATTGGTAACGGGGTCAGTGAGCTTATCCAGATGGTTACTCAGGCGTTACTGAATGATGGCGATGAGGTGCTTATCCCGGCACCCGACTATCCGCTATGGACTGCTTCTGTTAAGTTGTCAGGGGGGAAGCCGGTACACTATTTGTGTGACGAAGCCGCTGATTGGTTTCCTGAACTGGCTGATATACGGAACAAAATTACCGCAAAAACGCGCGCACTGGTACTGATCAATCCGAATAATCCAACCGGCGCTGTGTATAGCAAAGATTTGCTAGAGGGGCTCATTGATATTGCCAGAGAGCATAACCTGTTGCTGCTTAGCGATGAAATCTATGAAAAGATCCTTTACGATGGCGCCGAACATTGGTCAATTGCTTCATTGTGCGATGATCTACCGGTGATCACTTTTAATGGCCTTGCTAAAACGTATCGGGCCGCCGGTTTACGTATGGGCTGGATGGTGTTAAGTGGCAAAGTGTCCGCAATGAAAGATCTCATCGATGGCTTGAACATGCTGGCATCCATGCGTTTATGTGCCAATGTACCGGCACAATTTGCCATTCAGCAGGCACTGGGTGGGGTTCAGTCGATAGATGCATTGATCCAACCCGGTGGACGGTTATATGAGCAACGCCAGATAGCATGGCAAGGGCTGAATGACATGCAGGGCGTATCTTGTGTCAAACCTATGGGGGCGTTATACGCGTTTGCCAAAATTGACACGCAACATTTCAATGTGAAAAATGATGAGCGAATGATGCTTGATTTGTTGCGTGAAGAGAAAATTTTGCTGGTACACGGCAGGGCGTTTAACTGGCCTCAGCCAGACCATTTCCGTTTGGTTTTTTTACCACATATGGATGAGCTGGAGCCTGCGATGGCGCGAATGCAGCGATTTTTTGAACACTATCGCCAGCAATAACGATTTCTGTATTGCTGACTTAGTCACATATGTTGTCAATGTACTGATCATACAGCGTTGGCAACATAGCCAAGATAGTGTCCTTCGCTGCAACGTCATGAGCGTCAATCACGGTTGTCAGTGTTTGCAACGACAATGCCGTCATCATTTGTGTGGCACAACGACGGTGACTGATGTGCCAGGGTTCAGCCGCAACGCCTCCCTGGTAACGCTGATAGGGCCGAAAAAAACCAAACTCTGCTAAATGTTCGCTCAGCCAGGCATTAAATTCGCCAAAAGGCCCATCTTGCTCATACTCCCAGGGCTCCAATTGAAGCTGCTGACCGTCAGGCAGACAATTGCGCGCGTAAACATCCAGATCGGTGCCAAAGTGATGCCGGCTTGCGCCTGGCAGCGCTGAGTAAAGCATGATTGCGTGCACTCGTGCTTGTGGTGATAACAAAGCCAGGTCAACTGGTTCATTTTGACTGTTCAATACTGGGCGCACACCGTTTACCTTGTTGTTCCAGATCAGACATTGACGATGGAAGTCACGATGTGCCGAGGCGATACTGAAGGTAAACCCGGCGCGCTCGGCCGCTTTGCTAAGCGCGCAGAGATCACGTTGCACCGCACTATGGACCATCACATTATCTACCGCAATCAAATGGCTGGTGGACAGGCCTGATGCCTGTGAGGCAAGCGTGCTGAGTTGGATCATGTAAGTAGTTTTTCCAGGATCAATTCATAGATTGCTGCAAGCTGATCGAGAGATTCCGTACTCACACACTCATTGACCTGATGGATCGTGGCATTCACCGGGCCCAGTTCAATCACTTTACAACCGGTTTGCGCGATGAAGCGACCATCAGAGGTTCCGCCAGTGGTTTCCGGGTTCGAATTAATCCCGGTGACTGTTTTGATGGCATCCAGGGTAACACTCAGTAAAGGACCCGGCTCTGTCAAAAAGGGCAGACCGTTTAGTGTCCAGTGAAGCTCATAGTCGAGGTCATGTTTGTCGAGTATTTCGGCCACACGTGTCTTGAGTTGCTCTGCGGTCACTTCGGTACTAAAACGAAAATTAAACTGCACATCCAGGCTACCTGGGATGACATTACCGGCCCCGGTGCCACCGTGGATATTCGAGATCTGAAAACTGGTAGCCGGGAAAAAAGTATTACCCTGATCCCATTGGGTTGTGCTGAGTTCAGTCAGCGCGGGTGTACTGAGATGGATTGGGTTCTTGGCTAAGTGCGGATAGGCAACATGGCCTTGTATTCCCTTGATGGTCAAATGTCCCGTGAGTGAACCACGACGTCCGTTTTTAACCACATCACCAAGCTGATCCCTGGATGAGGGCTCGCCAACCAGACACATGTCTATTTTTTCATTTCTTGCTTCAAGTAAATCCACCACTTTGGTGGTGCCATTAATAAAGGGGCCTTCCTCGTCAGAGGTAATTAAAAAGCTGATCGACCCTTTGTGGTCTGGAAAACGCGTGACAAAACGTTCAGTCGCCACCACCATAGCAGCCAGTGACCCTTTCATATCGGCAGCACCACGGCCATGCAGCATACCGTCGTGTATTTCACCTGAAAAAGGCGGATAGTGCCAGTCACGTTCGTTGCCAACGGGCACCACGTCGGTGTGGCCTGCAAAGCAAAAGTGTGGCCCTTCATCTCCTTTGCGTGCCCAGGTATTAAGTGTATCAACGAAGAAGTGCTCTTCGACATTAAACCCCAGTGCACTCAGGCGGGCATTGATCATTGCCTGGCACCCGGCATCCTCAGGCGTGACGGAAGGGCGCTGGATAAGTGCCTTGGCCAGCGCGACTACTTCACTGTGTGTCTCACTCATAGTGAGAAAATTTCCTGATACTGTGGCGCTTTAAAGCCCAGGTGATATTGGCCAGCGTGCAGCAGAATAGGACGTTTTATCATGGCTGGGGCGGCTAACATATGTGTTTGTGCACTGTCAGCATCCAGGTTTTGTTTGTCTTCATCGCTGAGTGCACGATAGGTGGTACCACGTTTGTTCAGTACATTTTCCCAGCCCAGTGCCGCAACAAATTCAGCCAGCATTTGCTCATCGAGCCCGTCTTTGCGGTAGTCGTGAAAGGTGTAGCTGATGTCGTTTTGTTCAAGGAATTTCTTTGCTTTTTTAATCGTATCGCAGTTGCTGATACCGTACATAATGGTGGTCATAAATTACATGCTCTGGATAATGTGATAAGCGGATCTTTACCCGCAGTGACTTGATTTAAAGGATAATAACACGGTCCCAGTTTGTCTGCATTGAGCAATAGCAGGGTGCCCAGCACATCGACATCGCTCGGTACATCGAAGTAGCACAAGATATCGCCCATCGCGACGTGCTTTTTGCCATAGCTGTGCTGAATGAGGTGTTCAGTTCTTCGGTACTCTGCCGGGATAAGGAGGTGCAGTAGCAGAAGCAACCCCGATTTTGTTCTAAGGACAAATTCACTACCGTGTTGACTGATTTTTTCGACCTTGGCGGGGCAAGGTGCCAGCATCATGGCTGCATTTAACTTTACGCAGACCCCAGGACCCAACATACCGCTGGAAAATAACGCTTCTGGATGCTGACTCGCTGGGTGGACCTTACCCGTAAACGGACTGGCAATATGCATGATCGGATTAGCAATTTGGGCAATGGGGGCGTAATTAATTTGCTGTGATAAGTGCATCAGACAAACAGGTATCCATCTTTTTTGAGTGCTTTAATAGCGTCGGGTAGTTGGGTTTCTTTAACCAGAATATAGTCAGTGTCGTAGGTGGAAATGGAAAAAATGGAGACATTGGCACTGGCCAGTACGCCAGATATGTTGGCCATGATGCCAGTGAGCGAAAACCCCAAAGGGCCAATGACTTCCAATGCGCGCCAATGTGGCTCTGTGGCGAAGCTGTTAAACACCAAGTCGCTGGGACAGACAATCGAGAGCTCTTCAGAGGTTTTGGCGATGAAGAAGATCTCGGCTGACATTACTTCTGTGGGCACAGCCTGATCACTATCCAGACTATGGATGGTAAAATTGTGTGGCAATACCTGTAATGTTTGCTTCGACATATCCGAGTCCCGACATCTTCGACTCTGTAATAGTATAGTCAAGCATAGCCAAAAGAAACCTTTTTCCGTTGGCTGCACAGCCCGTCAGGTTATAATTCGGGAAGTGGGCATACTTCCCGAATTAGACCACAGATTGCACGGCGGTGTTACTGGTCGTTTTGTCCCGCCTGGATTGCGGTCAGTGCGATGGTATACACGATATCATCAACTAGTGCACCACGGCTAAGGTCGTTCACGGGCTTGCGCATCCCCTGTAGCATCGGACCAATACTGATCAGATCGGCGCTCCGCTGAACGGCTTTGTAGGTGGTGTTACCAGTATTGAGGTCCGGGAATACAAATACTGTCGCCTTTCCTGCTACTTTACTGTTCGGCGCTTTCTTACGTGCCACATTTTCCATGATAGCTGCGTCGTATTGCAGCGGTCCGTCAATATCGAGATCCGGGCGCTTTTCCTGCGCAATGCGCGTAGCTTCACGTACCTTGTCTACGTCAGCACCCTGGCCAGAGGTACCCGTGCTATAGCTGATCATGGCCACTTTTGGCTCAATGCCAAATGCAGCGGCAGACTCTGCAGATTGAATCGCGATATCAGCCAGTTGCTCAGCGGCTGGGTCAGGGTTAATGGCACAGTCACCATAAACCAGGACCTGATCGGGCAGTAGCATAAAGAATACTGAGCTGACTAAGGATGAATCCGGGGCTGTTTTGATGAGCTGAAGTGGCGGGCGGATCGTGTTTGCAGTGGTGTTGACAGCGCCTGATACCAGACCATCGACCTTGTCCTCAGCCAGCATCATTGTACCCAGTACCACATTGTCTTGTAGTTGCTCGGCAGCGACAACTTCAGTCAGGCCTTTGTTTTTGCGCAGTTCAACCATAGGTGCAATATACTTCTCAACTTCTTCTTGCGGATCGAGAATGGTGACATTGTCGTTGAGTTCAACACCTTGTTGTGCCGCGATACGTTCTATCTCTTCGCGCTCTCCCAGTAATACCGTTCTGGCAATACCGCGCTCGCCACAGATTGCCGCGGCCTTAATCGTGCGAGGTTCATTGCCTTCCGGCAATACTATGGTCTTGTTCGCTTTTCGTGCAGAGTCTGTCAGCAAGAAGCGAAAAGCAGGTGGCGATAACTTCCGTGTCCGGGCCACGCCCTGAGCCAACGAATCTAGCCAGTCTGCATCAATGTGACTGGCGTTATGCTGCTTTACTTTGTCGATACGCTGTTCATCATCAGCCGGGACTTCCATGTTGAAGTTATGTAGCAACAAAGACGTTCGCCAGGTATCCGCTGTGGTCGCTAAAATTGGCAGGCCGGTTGCCATAGCTTGCTCACACAGCTCCATGATTTTGGCTTCGGGTTTGAATCCGCCAGTGAGCAAAATAGCACCAAGCTTAGTGCCATTCATAGCACTCAGACAGCCAGCAACGAGAATATCAGAACGATCACCTGGCGTAACCAATAGCGCACCTGGCGTAAAATGGTTCAGGATGTTTGACACTGTTCTGGCACAAAAGGTCACTCGTCTTAACCGTCGATGTGCCATGTCACCGGCGTTAATCACTTCTGCGCCCAGGTAATTACTCAGGTCAACCACTCGTGGCGCAACAAGATCAAAGTCCCAGGGAATGGCACCCAGTAACATAAACGGGTGCTTACGGAAGATAGGTAGTGAGGCGAGCCTGTTAATTTCATTTTCTAGCTGCTCGGGTTCATGTTGATCAACCAGGTCCGCACGCGCACGACCATCCTCGTCCAGTGGCGCGTTTACCTTGTTAAAGATGCAACCCAATACCCGCGGGTGGTCGACACCACCATAGTTACCGGCGGCAATCTCCAGACGATCCTCCAGTTGATCGTTGCTGTCATTGCCCGGGGTGAGCACAAATACGATGTCCGCACCGAGTGTTTGCGCGATCTCCCGATTCACTCGACCTGCATAAGGCTGACGACGGGTAGGGACCATGCCTTCAATGATAGCCACTTCACCAGGGTTGATGGCACTTTCAAAACGCTCAACGATTTCTTCGAGCAAGTCGTCGCCTTTCCCGTCACCGATCATTTGCTCTGCGTAGCTGAGCTCAAACGGTTTTGGTGGAGAAATCGAAGAGCCTTGTTGGACGATTAAAGTTGATTTTTCAGGGCCTGTGTCTTCTTTTCGTGGTTGTGCAATCGGTTTGAAAAAGTTAACCGAAACGGCTTTTTGTTCCAGCGCACGGACTATCCCAACTGATACTGACGTTAAGCCAACACCGGTGGAAATAGGGATTAACATAATACGACGGCTCATGGCTTATTGCTCCTGTGCCAGTTGCGCTGCATCATGGGCAATCACCCACTCTTCATTGGTAGGGATGACTAATGCCTTGGGGCCAGTACCTGTGCGTGTAATTTCGCCCTGCTTGCCAAAGCGAGCATCCAGGTTCGCTGACTCATCAATTGTCATACCTAAGAACCCGAGTTGCTCGACAACGTTTGCCCTGATCACATCTGAATTCTCGCCAATACCGCCAGTGAACACCACGGCATCTACACCACCCAGTGGCACGGCAAAACTGGCAATTTGTTTAGCTAAGCGATAACAGAACATCTCCAATGCCAGCGTTGCTTGTGGGTGTCCGTCCGCTGCCGCCTCTTCAATGGTGCGGCAGTCATTCGACAGTTCACTGATCCCCAGCAGACCGCTTTGTTTATTCAGTAACGTGTCGACTTGTTCAACGCTGTAATCAAGCTGGTTAACCAGATAGGAGAAAAGGCCCGGATCGATGTCTCCACTGCGAGTGCCCATGATCAGGCCCTCCAGTGGCGTAAGCCCCATGCTGGTATCGACTGATTTACCGTCTTTTATCGCACACACTGAGCAACCGTTACCGAGGTGCGCGGTAATAATACGAGAACTTTTCTGCTCAAGCCCTAATGCTTTGATGGCCTGAGTCGATACAAAGTAGTGGCTGGTACCATGGAAACCATAGCGACGAATACCATGGGTTTTATACAGGTCATAAGGTAAAGCGTACAGGTAGGCACTGGGGGCCATGCTCTGATGGAACGCGGTATCAAAGACGGCAATTTGTGGCAAGTGGCTAAATGCCTGGGTAGCAGCGTCAATGCCGAGCAGGTTAGCTGGATTATGCAATGGCGCCAGATCTGCGGTTTTAACTATAGCCTGGTGAACGGTGTCATCTATCAGTGCTGATTGTGTGAAGTGTTCACCACCATGAACGACGCGGTGACCCACAGCCACCAGTTTATTGTCGAGGTTGAGGGATTTGACCAGTTCGACAAGTTTGTCGATGGCAATCTGATGCGCATCGCCAGAATTGAGCATGATGATGTGTTTTTCGCCATCATATTTATATTTAATTTGTGGGCTGTCTTCGCCGAGGCGTTCAGCGAGGCCAGAAAGGTGTTCCTGAGCGGTGTTTGGGTCTATGATTGCGAACTTGAGGCTGGAGCTGCCACAATTGAGTACCAGAACATGGGTAGATGACATAATGACTATCCGTTTTGACAATAACTGTTATTGCGTATTAAGCTAAATGAAATGGCGCATTTAGCTTAATATTAGACTAAGGTATAATTGACGAGTACAAAGTTAATTTTACCCGATTTTTTTGAGAAACGTTAGGCCATCGATATTGGTTTATCGTGTTTTATTGCGAGTTTTATTGATTGTTAAGCAGGCGCTGGTCGATGGCAGGTAAGCAACGGGTTAATAGTGTTGCTTGGTTTCCTGAAATTGACTAAATGTAAGTTGCCCGTTGCGGTTTTAAATCAATATAATGCGCAGAGAATTTTCCCTCGCACCCGGGAGTTATGATGCAGAAAAGTCTTATTTCACAAGTGCAACTTGGACGTCAGTATGCCAAAGAATGGCCAATGCGCAAGGAATTGACGCTGTTATTTCCCGAATTCAGAGTGATTAAAGCCACTGAGTTTGCCCTTCAGGTAATGCCTGCGCTGGCGATTATTTCGGTCTTTGTCCAGACTTCGTACTTGGGGATGGCTTATTTACCTCAGGCCATTACGATTGCGCTATTCTTCTTGTCTTTGCCTGTTCAGGGTTTACTTTGGCTGGGGAAGCGGGCGGATACTCGGTTGGATCCGGCTTTGAATAGTTGGTATAAAGAGCTGTATCACAAAATGGTGGCCAATGGGTATCAGGCCGATGCTGCACGGGATCCCAAGTATCGTGAACTGGCGAAACTGCTGAACGATATGTTTGAGAAAATGGACAAAGCATTTGCAAAAGAAAACCTCTGATAAGTCAGAGGTTTTTTATGTTTTATACGGATTAATCAGCCACCAACTCAGATTTTTGGTAGCGTGTGATCAGAAACGAAAAGGTTACCTCGTGGTAACTTGCTTGCTCTAATGCTTGGTAATGGCTTTCTTTGAATTTCCATGCAAAGGGCGTCATTTTTATCAAATGCTTAATGACGTCTGTCGCGACTTTATGTGTCTGCTCGAGATGCTCCTGAGCCACTTCAGTAAAGCCCTTTGGACAGTCCGGTGCATCATGTAATCTCACTTCATCGTAGATATGTGTTTTAAGTTCGTACAAGTGCTTAGGACCTGGGCTGACAACCAGTAGCTGGCCTTCAGGTTTGAGTAAACGGGCCATTTCGTCAGCAAATACCGGCGCAAACACACTCAGCAACACATCTGCTTGGTGTTCGACAAACGGTGCATCTTTAATTGAGGCAACGCTGAACTGGACCTGAGGATAGCGTTTTGCCGCGTAACGGATAGCCGGTTTTGAGATGTCTACACCAAATACCTGGCTGGTTGCTGGCAGCGCGTTGGCAATTTCCTGAGTATAAAAGCCTTCTCCGCACCCTAAGTCGATAACAGACTCATTGGATAATGTGGCTATGGCGTGTGCCAGGTGAGTTTGTAAAAACTGATAGTGTTCGGTGGCAAAAAAGTTGCGCCGTGCCTGAACCATGTCTAAATTGTCACCCGGCTGGCGGGACTTCTTAAACTGGACCGGGAGGAGATTAACATACCCTTCTTTCGCTACATCAAATTGATGATTGTGTTCACAACGAAACGTTTTATTTTGTTCAGTCAAAGGTGCTGAGCAAATGGGGCAGCGATAATGTAGCGTCATTTATCTAAGTAATCCCTATCGTAAAAGGTTTTGACCCAGTGTGGGCGGTAAGTGATCAGTAAAGTGATGGCCATGCCATTCAGCATGGCTTCCGGAAACCACATGATGATCGCATAAAAGATATAATTGTCGACCAGTACAGGCCAGTCATAAAGTCCAATGCTTAGGTAATACAGTGCACTTATCGCTATTTTACTGGCTGCAACGAGGCCGCCACACAAAAATGCACAGACAAAGATATAGACAAAAAAATGGCGACTGAGAAAGTGATAACAGAGCAAAAATAGGCCGTAGCTCAGATAAACCGGAAGTAGAGCGGTAAACAGCCAGAATGTCCATAAGTTTTCGATGGGCATGGGGCCAAAGAAATAACTGAGTAAAGTCGCGAGCGTGGCACATAACAGGCCCATATGCCAACCGAGCGTGAGTGTTGCCGCGGTGATCCCCAAGATATGGATAGAGAGGTGTGGCAAGATACCTGCCTGGATCTGCCATAGCAGCGCCAGTACCAGGGCACAAGCTAATACGCCGGTTTGTCTTGCCGGTGTTTGTAGCAATGCCTGGTACTGCTGTTTGTTGAAGCTCAGGGCAAACAAGCCTACGGCCATAAGTGCTGTGAACATGTCAATTACAGGTCAAAGGTCGCCCAGACTGGCGCATGATCTGAAGGCTTTTCGATACCGCGCAGTTCATAGTCGATATCACTCTCAACACATTTAGCCATCAAAGGGGCAGTCGCAAGGACAACGTCGATACGCAGTCCGCGATTGTCGTCAAACCCTTTAGAGCGATAATCAAACCATGAGTACTTCTCGCTCGCATTCGGAGTTAGCTCACGGAAAGTATCTTTCAGGCCCCAGTCGAGTAAGGTTTTCAGCCATTCACGTTCTACGGGCTGGAATGAACATTTACCCGTTTTAAGCCAGCGCTTACGGTTAGGCTCGCCGATCCCGATATCCAGATCGACAGGAGAAATATTAATGTCACCCATCACAATCAAATGCTCACTGTTATCGGCAGTGCTGTCCAGGTGAGTCATCAAATCTGCATAAAACTGGCGTTTGTACGGAAATTTGGTTTCGTGGTTAATATTGTCACCCTGTGGGAAGTAACCATTCATAACCGTGACATCTTCACCGCTGTTACTTTCAAAGGTGCCGATTATCATGCGCTTTTGCGACTCTTCTGTGTCTGTTGAAAATCCCTTTTGGATTTGTTTAGCTGGCTTTTTAGAAAGCAGTGCAACACCATAGTGAGCTTTTTGGCCGTGAAAATAGACGTGGTAGCCCATTGCTTCAACGTCAGCGACCGGAAAGGCTTCATCATGGACTTTGATTTCCTGCAAACCGATAACATCAGGCTGATGTTTGTCGATCAGAGCCTGCAGCTGATGCAAGCGGGCACGCAGACCATTTATATTGAATGAGATAACTTTCATAATTGTTGTTCTTTAATATGCAGAATTAAGTGGCGTTAAGTCTATCATTTATGTCTGCGCGAATGGAGAGGGGAGCGAGATTTTACCTTGTTGCGTTTGGTCCTGAAGTTGGTATGTAAGTGGGGAATTATGTGTTCCATAAAACGGTATTTATGATGCGCAGATTTGTTAATGAACGCGAAAATTGTAACCGCTTTAAAGCGCCTGATTAGGGAGTTGTGAATAGGCTATTAAATGATCAGTAAAGTTAGTTTTTACCATTTACAAAGGGAGTGTTGTATATATAATGCGCACCAATTCGTTCATTTGGGGTAAATTATGTTTAAGTCTCTCTCTCTTGTTACACTGATCTCGATTGCATCTTTTTCTGCTTCTGCTGGCGCACAAGTTGTGAACGGCAACGCATCACCAGAATCTAAAGTATGCGCTATCGCGGCAGAGCAAGGTCTGAGTGCTGCACGTGCGTATGGTTCCAAGCACGGTGTGTTCGTATCACGTTTTTCTAAAACACTTGAGTGTAACGGTGAAGACATCCGTTCATTTGCCAAACAAGTTAAAGCTGAGTCGGCGAATGAGCAAGCAAAAATAAAGCTTGTTGCTAAAAATGGCACAATTGCGACTGAATTATGTCTCAAGGCTGCCAAAGAGGGACTATCAAGTCTGGATAAATTCCGTCATCAGGCACGTAACCTAAAGTGTAACGATGTACCTGTTAAGCAGTTTATTAAAAATATCAATAATACAGCTATCTAACTACTTGCTATCAATGCAATAAAAAGCCCGGCCTGGTATGCCGGGCTTTTTGATCTCAGCGAAAAATTCATTAATAAAGCGTGAAAGCGCAATACCTGCTTAATTTGCAATCTCTTTTGTTTATTTTGGTTTTATCTTTTGTATTTATGTGTTCTTAAGTTGTTTTCTCTGTGTTATAAAATGTTTGCAATTACAAATATAATTAACACTATGGAGAAGAGGAAGAATGAAAAAGGGGATTACACTCACTGCGCTGGCTGTCTCAACAGTACTCACTGGCAGCTTACAAATGGCGATGGCGGAAGAAGGTGAAGTTGAGCGCATAGAGGTGACTGGCTCGCATATCAAGCGTTCTGATATGGAAGGGCCTTCGCCGGTACAAAGCATTTCTGCGGCCGATCTGGCTGCAACAGGCTCAACAGATCTGATTGGCGCTTTACAAAAGTTACCTGTGGCAGGTACGGGGACCTTTAGTACTCAAGGTAACTCCAGTGATGACACGGCAAATGGTGGTTCCAGCGTTGCACTTCGTGGGCTTGGCGCATCATCCACTTTGGTACTGATTAATGGTCGTCGGGTTGCTGTCAGTCCGTTTGCAAAAGACATTGAAACGTCGTTTGTTGATTTAAACACTATACCGGTTTCAGCAGTAAAGCGCGTCGATGTGTTAAAAGACGGGGCGTCTGCAACCTATGGTTCAGATGCGGTTGCAGGGGTAATTAACATTATCCTGCGCAACGACATCGATGGCTTTGAGGTGGCTGCCAAAATATCTGACACTTCAGACGGTGGCGGTGAAGAGCAGAACTTTACTTTATTATGGGGTAATTCAACCAGTAAAGGTCATCACAACTTTACGCTTGATTACTTTAAGCGCGGCGATATTTTTTATTCTGACAGAGATTATACGGCAACGGCTGACCAGACTTTTCGGGGCGGAAATAATTCACTGAGCTCGTCTGGCTTCCCTGGCAGTATTGAAGTAGTACGCAGTATGTTGACAGATGAGCAGTGGGAACGGCTGCCAGTAGTGCGTACCGAGGATGATGGTACTCAGGTTCGTCAAACCTTGTTCGCTGACGAGTGGGGAAATGATGTCTGTCCGGCAGAGATGATTATAGGGAATATCTGCCGTTACGATTATGCACCACATATGAGCCTGGTACCCTCAACCGAACGGGTTACTTTTAACTATAACGGTGTGCAGGAAATTATGGACGGTGTTGAAGGTTTTGCGGAATTTTCGGCACAACACGCCTCAACTTTCATTCAGGGCGCCGGTAGCCCGAGCTTTACGGAGCTGAATATGGCAGGTGATAACCCTAATCACCCCTTAGCTGATCAGCCCGGTCACTACCTCCATGGTGTGGACATTTCAATGCGGCGTCGTACCGTAGACATCGGTAACCGTAAGAAAGACGTCGACTCAGAATACTATCGTGCAGTGATGGGGATGCGAGGTGAGTGGCAGGACTGGGAGTGGGAGTTTGCATATTCTGCCATTCGGTCCAGTGCTGTCGAAAAAGGTTTTGACGGCTTCCCAAATAAAGTGCGGGCCCAGCAGGCGATTGATACAGGACTTTGGAACCCGTTTGAACCCAGCACGAATACGCAAGCTGGGTTGGATTTCTTTGAAACTACCACAACGCGTTACGGCTCATCCACTATGCAGTCATTAGACGGCACCATTTCTGGTGAGTTATTTGAATTTGGTGATGGTTATGTGTCGGCGGCATTTGGCTTTGAGCACCGCTATGAAAAAATTGAAGATAACCCGGATAGCCAGTATATCCGTGGTGAGATATTCGGTACGGAGGCCACTCAGGCCAATGGTGATCGTGACAATACAGCGGTATTCGCAGAATTCAGTGCTCCGTTACTGGAAAACTTAGAGCTTCAGCTCGCATTGCGTCATGAAGACTACAGTGATTTTGGTAATACCACGGATCCTAAGGTGGCTTTTCGCTGGACACCCATTGACTCAGTTGTGGTCCGTGGCTCCTGGGGAACCGCATTCCGTGCACCTTCACTCGTTCAGTTACACCTTGGTCGTACTGATGAGTCACCCAGTGTAATTGATAAAGAGCGTTGTAAACAAACAGGTGATGATGCCGATTGTTCTCCGACTGAATATACGGCCATCGTTGCAGGTAACAAGCAATTGCAACCTGAGGAGTCGGAAAACTTTAATCTGGGCGTGATTTGGCAGGCGACGGATACCTTCAGCATTGGTGTGGATTACTGGAACTATGATCAGGAAGACTTGATCAAGAAAATTGGTGCACAGAAGTTGGTTGATTGCTGTGGTACCGATCCTAACCTGGTGGTGCGTGCACCGAATCAGGGAAGCACCTTAGGTCGGATCCTGACAATCAATGATACCTTTGTGAATATTGGTGGTCGTGAAACGGATGGTTTCGATCTGGACATTGAATATTTACTGAATACGTCCGACATGGGTGAGTTCCGTTTCAATTACAATTTGACGTATACACTGAACTTTGAAGAGCAATCGTTTGAAAGTGACGACACTGGCAACACCAGTACAGTCGTTGAAGACCTCAATGGTGAGTATCAGCACCCTAAATATCGCTGGACAGCTGGTGTGGACTGGTCAATGGATGATTTTGTTGCCAATCTGAGTTTTAACTATGTCGATAAGAATTTGGATCTGGCAGACAGCAATGGCGATAAGTATGAAATTGACTCCTGGACGACAGTTGATACCAGTGTCAGCTATATAGGTTACGACAAACTGACCGTAACCGTCGGGGCATCAAACTTGTTGAATGAAGAGGCACCGTTAGCGCCATCTGAATCAATGGGTATTGATAACAAAACCCACAGTGCGTTGGGTCGTCAGGTCTATCTGAAGTTTGGCTATCAGTTTTAATTGAGCCGACGTGAGAATAGTAAAAAGCCGCTGATATCGTGAAGATATCATCGGCTTTTTTAATGATAGCTTAGTGCTGTATTTCAGGCGGGAAGTTTGCCAGGATTTCGGTAACTGTCTTATTAATTGATTCGGTACGCTGCTCCGGGGTTTGCTTGGCACGTAACCGATTCTCTTTGGCTCCACGCCAAACCAGCTGGTTGGAAGTTCGGTCAATAATGTCTACCACAAGCGTGCCAACTTTATATTCCCGGGCCGTAGTATGGTGATCGACACCCCATCCCCAGTAGCTCCAGCGTGCCCCATAACTGACTTTAAAGGTGTCCACTTCCAGCTTTTTGTCAACTGCCACATGGTAGTTGATCAGAATATCAGCCACAGTGGCGTCAACTAATTTAAATCCCTGCTTTGCCATTTGTTCGGTGATGGCGTTACGAATACGTTTTTCCATTAACCCATTGATTTGATAATTTTGCGGGCGTGCTTGTAAGCTGGCCTCCGCCGACCAGGCATAGGTCTTATAGTTTGTAAATTCAACAGACTTGTCGTAGTCCCAGTCCGGGGTGGTGCCACAGGCACTGAGCATCAGTAAACTTGCCACGACGGCAAAGGTCCTGGTGCTGACAAGGTATTTTTTAAGTTGGTTCAGCATGGTTTACTCCTTAAAAACAAAAAAATCTAACGCTTACCTAAGTATACGACAGTTAAAGCGCGAAGATCATCACAAAAAAGGGCACTCAATTGTGCCCTTTTGATATTAATTGTGTTCGACTTCGATCCAGTCTTTTTCGTCAACCCAGTTCTGGCTGCCCTGATTGACGCTGCGGATTGGCACCAGATAATCACAACTTATCTGTGGTTTAACCGAGGCGAAAATAGGTACGAAGCCAAAGCTCAGGGCGGTTTCGATGATCGCCTTTTGGTTTTGCGGGTCAATATCGGCTGCCTCATCAATATAGATAGGGATGCGATACATAGCCTGCTCCTGATCCGATAGCAAATAACGAATAAACAACATGCCGCACAGAAGTTTAATGGTGATCCGGGTCCCATTTGAGCCGGCAGAGTCAATTTTATCAAAGTGCTCAGTATCGCCTGCGCGATTCACCACTTCAAAGCGAATATCAAACAGGTCAGTGAGTGTCAGGCCTGCCTTGTCGCTGGCCAGCTTGATAATGTGATCTTTAGCTTCGTTGACTGCATGACTGTCGGCGGGTTGCTCGCTGAGTAAGTCAAAGCTTTCACCTTGCTCATACAAGTCGGATGTTGCGATGATAGTGTCTATACTCCCAACCAGCATTTTTCTTGGGATCACATTGATCTTAAATGCCTTAAGGTTAGAGATGCGGTGCTGACTGATCCCTTTGTTAAAGCTGTTCATTTCCCGGCGCAGGCGATCCAGGTCTTCACGCAGACCTTTGATGGTTGCGGCGACTTCCGTCAGTGCCACACGGGCCTGACGTTCTACTGCATCTCGCTCATTATCCAGGTTGTGATAGGCGCTGATAAGCTTAGCGTACTTAGTCGCATCGTCTGTTTCGTTGTCGAACTTAGTAATCCCGGCGTTGTAGATGTGCAGGTAAGTGTTGCGCACATTGACATCCAGGTTTCGAAGTTCCTGACAGTCTTTGTTGAATTGATGGATCACTTCGGCCAGGTTATCAAAGTCTAATTTAATCTCAACCGGGTAGGGCGTTTGCTTGCCACTATACAAGTCGAGCGTATGATCGATGCGCTCAGACTTCACTTGCTTAAGGCGATCGGCCTGGCGCAGGATCAGATCTTGTTTACTCTTGATGATGGAGCGACGATCTGAAATTGACCCGGCATTACGTTGCACATCCTGCAGGTAATCATCTACTTGCTCGCGCTCAGCTTGCAGCTGTTCCTGCAATGCCTGTTGGGCTTCAGCCGATTGCGCCATGGTCTGGAATTGTTCAAAGCGTTTTAATGCCGCTTCGGTGGCCATTAATTCATCGTAGAGTGCATCGCGTTCTTGTTGTTTTTCGGCCACATTGGCAGACACTTCGCGCTGTTGTTTCAGCTCCTGCAGTGACTGTTGTAGTGCCTCCAGCTGCGCCTGCAACTGGGTTTTGTTTTCGCCGCTTTGCATTTGTACTGGTGCCAGCTTTTTCAGCTTGATGGTGGCACCAGGAAGCTTAAGTTCACCGCCTTTGACAGCCGCAGATAATTGCGCCAGAAAGTCGCCAAAGGCGTCGTCATCGCTGATCTCAACTTCGCCCTTACCGGTGGTGGCAAAAGACAAAATATCCGGATTCAGAATTCGAGAGACCTCTTCTACTTCTTTCAGTGAAAGGTCTTCACGCATTCGGGTAAAGAGGTTGAATTCCAGGTTCTTGAGCTGAAGTTTCAGGCTCTTGACTTGCTTTTGCGTTTCGCCAATTCGATAGTCCAGCGTATGGAGGCTCTGACCCTGTGCACTGTTAATGGAGAACGACAGCTGTTCGTACTCTTTTTTCAGCAGCGTCAGATTGGTTTTTAGCGTTGCATGGTTGGTGAGCTCAAACTCAGACTTGAGCGCGTGGTAGTCAGTAAACCATTGCTCTATCTGTGTTTGCTTTCGTTCAATATCGCGTGACTGTTGCACATAGAGCTGCTGCTTTTCCTCAAACTCGCGCTTTTCCTGTTCGATATTCTCAAGTTGATCATTGAGCTCGCTAATCTGGTTCTGCTGATACTCATCGAACTCCACTATGGCTTTGTCGAGCTTAGGTGCGTAGGCGGCAAGTTTGCCTTTGAGGGTCGCTTCGCCTTCAATCATTTGCTCCAGCGCAGCAATGGGTTCCTGCATGGACTCCAGTGCATTCAACTCTCGGCGAGAGCGGTTTACTTTATCAAACGCACGGCGCCATACTTCATAAAAGTCGACTTTGGAGTTGGACATATGACGCTCAAAGACTTTAAGCATAAAGCGTTTGACATCATGGGCACCCAGTTTATGCAGGTTCAGAATTCGGCGGAAGATCTCTTTGTATACCGCGGCATCCTGGACGTTGTTCAGCGGGATCATCTTGAGATTGATGTCACCATCGTACGGCGTTGCCCCGCCTGTCAGCAAGGCATTCAGTTCGGCCGCTTTGAGTTCAACGGGCTTAAAGCCTTTCTCCTGTAAGTGATTGAACAACTTGGTGTATTTAATGATGCTTTTTCCCTGGGTGAAGTCATCCAGGTTGAGTTTGCCGTTATAGCAAAAGAATTGGTGCGCGTAACCGGCAATTTTACCTAACCCCGCAACGCCGATGACGACGTCACCATGAGGCAGATTTGCTTCAAGCAGAATGTAAGACTGATCACTTGAAAAGTAGAACTTACGGGTTTCTTCGAGGTCATGACCATCCCATTCGGTCAGGCGCAAATCGTTGATAAGCGGGAATTGTAGGGCATTGATGACTGAGCTTTTACCTGTGTTGTTCGGGGCACAGATAGAGGCACTTTTATCCAGTGGGATCACACACTTGGCATAACCTGCGGTGTTGAGCAGGGCGAGTTTACTGAGACCATACAGCTTGTTCATACTTCTTCCTCAAGTGTGTCGTAATTGTCCTCATTTACTTCCATCAGCGCGTCGATATAACGATATACCGGTGCCAGTAGCGAGAAACCTTGCTCTACTTCGCGAGCCAGGCCCAGGCGAACCATACGCAGACAAACGTCTTTGCGAAGATCGGACCCTGAGAAAATTTCTAGCTGGTCAAACAGGTGTTTGTTTAGTTGAACCAGAGTCTGCATCAGCTCCAAATCCAGCACTTCGTCAAACAAAGCGCGCAGCGGATCTTTACCCTGGTTGGCAAAGTGCTCGATCAGGATGAATACAGTCAGGGCAATGGCACGGGAGATCTTGCCCATGTTGGGGGTGCTTTCATCACTGGCCAGATAATAAAAGCCACGGCTGTCGTGTTGCAGGTCATGGCCAAGGGCATTGAACAGTGCCTGATATGACTCTATGTGTTGATCCAGCTCTTGCCACTGTGTCGTGTCCTGTTCGCTGATATGGTAGCCACTGACCAATTTTTTATTGATCGCCTGTAACTGACTGAGTTCGTCTAGATTAATGTGTGTCATGGTGTTTACTAATTCTGGTTATCTGATTGCTTGTCCGTTGCACTGAACGGATAAAGTCGAATGCGGGTATTGGCGATTTGCATCGTTTGTTGTTGCTCGTCCTGGGCGATATCGAGTTCGGGATCGCTGATCAGCTTTTGGTACAAGAACAGCATTTCATCCGCTTCCAGCGCCGGGTATTGTTCACTCAAAAAGCCAAGCAAGGCGGTACGCTTTTTACCGGACCCTTTAAACGATTTACGCACGTCCGAATAATCCGGAATATTTGGGCTTTGATATGCAGGCACATCCTGCTGATCCGGCAATTGATATTCCTCGTGTTCGAACTCGCTGAGACTGGCCATATAAGCCACCATATGACGTTGCTGACCCAGGCTGAAACGCTGTATGTCTGAGACAAAGTAGGGCTGCACCGGGCTGAGCATACGATCAACGCCATTTTTACGGATCAAGCCCAGGACTTTTGCCGCCTGGCGGGTAATGAGTGTGTTGCGTCTGAGTTCTTCGCGCAGTGGCATCAGCATATCGGCACTTTTACCTAAGCTCTCACGCCCGATCAGGTGCATATCAAGGATCCGGGTACGCAATTGCTCGAGCATTCGTTTGTCCTGTGCACCACGGCCAAGTTGTTCGATTTGCGCGATCTGTTCACTGATCTGATGCTCTATAGTCGTAAAGCAGGCTTGGAAGGGTCCATGGATATCGACCATTTCCAGCATTGGCTCGATATATTCATCAAATGCTTCAATCACGGCGCGATAGCGTTTTTGCAAAGACAGATTACCTTGATCTGATTTTGCCTGTTCCACCAGGTTCATGATGGCACTTTCATTATGATGATACAGCTTGACGATTTTGCGCACACGCTCATCCATAATACGACTAAAACGACGCAGCTCACTGTGATCGCCTTCATCGCCTGCCTGGGCCAAGCGTTCTCCCAGTCGTTGCAGATCTTTAACTAATACTGTGATTTCTTCAGCCAGGCCAAGGTGTTCTTCCTGTAATAAAAAACTAGCGAAGTCGGCCACGGCTCGGTTAATTTCGAGTTGCGATGATTTGGCCAGAGGAATAATTATTTCCTGGTTTAGTAACCGATTGGTTTCTCTATAAATACGTTCACTTGACCAGTTTGGGTTTTTCAATTTGATGATGTTTTGCACATCTTTTAGGCTGAAATCGGCCATCTTAAAGCGTTTAAAAAGCAGCTCCAGGACGCCCCAGTGTTCATTCAGCGTATTTAATACTTTTTTAGCTGGGATCATAGCTTTCCAGTGTGTATCAATTTTGTGACGGTATCAGGTAAGAAAATTGTCATAATATGTAACTACTCGTGGCACAGTGTGCTGCTAAGTGTTAGACTCCGCGCCGATTACGTTACTCTTCACAATTTTTACTTTTAATTACAGGTTGTTTACGCATATGGTCACGCCCATTATCCTAACCCTGATAGCGGTCGCTTTTGTGCTTATCGTTATAGAGGATATTATCCATGTAAACAAGGCCAAAACGACCCTTTTTTTTGGCACTTTATGTTGGATTATCCTATTTATCTCTCCGATCCATGGCGAAAGCTCAGAAACTATACAACATCGGCTCGATCACAACATTCTGGAAATTGCCACATTGTGGTTATTCCTGATGGCAGCGATGACCTTTGTTGCTTACCTGAACTCCAAAGGTTTTATACAAAACATTGTTCACCGTGTGATGCCAACCCAGATCAGCGAACGTAAAATGATGTTCCTGGTTGGCGGCTTTGCCTTCTTGTTTTCTTCGATTTCTGACAACATTACTGCGACACTTATCTCGCTGGCTGTGGTCATGTCACTCAAACTAGACCCGAAGAAACTGATTAAGTATGCCACATTGATCATTTTTAGTGTTAACTCAGGAGGGGTATCGCTCATTACCGGCGATGTCACGACACTGATGATTTTCCTGGCTGGCAAGGTCACCATTCCCGATCTCCTGCTGCTAGTTGCGCCTTCAATTGTCAGTGTGTTGTTGCTGGCTACACTGTTGTCCATTGGTATGAAAGATCAACTGCTATTCGAAAAACAAGTGCTGCGTCGTATAGAGAAAACGGACATCACGATTGCCGTTATCTTCATGACCACTGTACTCACCACGCTGTATCTGAGCGTGCAATATCAGGTCCCACCTATGCTGACTTTCCTGTGTGGTCTGTCGGTGATGTTTTTAATGGCGCAGTTTCTGATGCGCAAGAAAGACGTCAACAAAAAGATCATCGATTATATCCGCGAGATAGAGTACGACACTTTACTGTTTTTCGTCGGTGTGTTGTTGCTGGTTGGGGCACTAAAAGAGGTGGGTGTCCTGAATATGTTTACCCAGTTGTATGAATTCATTGAGCCTCAGTATGCCAGTTATCTGGTTGGCCTTATGAGTGCTGCGGTAGATAACGTGCCCCTGACGGCTGCTCTGTTAAAGGCGGACATTGTTATGAGCCCTCAGCAATGGCTGACTTTTACTTATGCAACGGGTGTCGGTGGCTCTATGCTGATTATCGGCTCTGCTGCCGGGATCATTGCCATGAGTAAAGTTAAAGCTCTAACCTTTACCAGTTACTTAAGAATGAGCCTGTATTTGTTAATTGCCTATACGGCAGGCTATGCGGGCGCCTATTTTATGGGGCAATTTATTTAAACTTTGGTGACAGGGACAAATTTGTACTTGACACCTAGACGTCTAAAAGATACCTTTTTCGAGCCCGCACAAAATGCGGGCTTTTATTTTGCCAGGATTCAGTTAAATCCCGGCAAAATAAACAGAAGAGGCGCGATGCTTAGGTAGCTGATGTGAGGTGACGATTACCCGTGACCATCAGTGAGGGAAGTACTCGCCGAGAAAAGTCAGGTTGCGTCAGCGTGATTTTTCGGTCCTTGAGGTTGAATCCTCGGGACTGTCACCGTTTTCAGGTGGAGAGCTTCTGGCAGAGGTCATTTCTTTATGGTTAGTCCATCCTATTGCCAAGTTCTCCTTATTGATGTTGATCGCCCAGTGTGATCCCAAGGAGATAAAATGAATTCCCAGTATGTCGTTGCTAAATTTGGCGGCACCAGTGTTGCAAACTTCGAAGCCATGCAGCGATGCGCCACGATAGTCCACGATGACCCGAATGTCCGTGTTGTGGCCGTGAGCGCGAGTGCCGGTGTGACGAATCACCTGGTAACCCTGACGCAGCAAAAAGTCGATGCAGAGGCACGCCAGGCATTGTTTCAGTCTGTGATGGATATTCAACAAAGCATTCTGGCATGTCTAACGCTCGATGCTGATCTGGAGGCAGGGTTTACTGAAACACGGGATGATTTTCACACACTTGCTCAATTACCTGCGTTGGACGCACAGCAGTGCGACGAAATGCTGAGTTTTGGAGAGCGCTTTTCATCTTATCTGTTTACTCAGGTACTGAGAGATTTAGGGGTTGCCAGCAGCCGATTTGATGTGCGACGGGTGCTTAAAACAGACCGCCAGTTTGGTAAGGCAGTGCCAGATATTGACGCAACACGTGAAGCCGCCGAGGCCCATTTAATTCCCTTGTTGCAGGAGCAGGTGGTGGTGACTCAAGGGTTCATAGGCAGTGATAATCAGGGACAAACCACCACGCTGGGGCGCGGCGGGTCTGATTATAGTGCAGCGCTACTGGCTGAGGCAATTGCTGCACGCAGTGTACATATCTGGACAGATGTCGTTGGTATCTTCAGTACAGATCCGCGTTTGTGCCAAAAAGCGCAGCCAATCGCCCGGTTGAGTTTTGATGAAGCCGCAGAAATGGCAACCTTTGGTGCTAAAGTGCTACACCCGGCCACTATATTGCCTGCCAGTCGCAGCGGAATATCAGTGTTTGTGGGCTCAAGTAAAGACCCGCATGCTGGTGGGACCTGGATTGAAAAGAACAACCGCTCGGAACCTGGGATCCGTGCAGTCACGCAACGTAAGAACCAGATCCTGTTAACACTGAAAAGTCCGGAAATGCTGCTTGCAAGTGGTTTTCTGGCACGTATATTCACCATTTTGAGTGCACATAATATTTCGGTTGATCTGGTAACTACTTCTGAGATCAGCGTTGCATTGACGCTGGACAATGCGCCAAATGCCACACGGCCCGAGCTGGCGCAAGCTTGTCTGGATGAACTCGGAGAGTTTTGTCAGGTCAGTGTCGAAAACAATCTGACATTGGTGGCCATGATAGGTTCTGAGATCCAGCTGCGCCATGGTGAAGCGAGTCTGATGCAAGTACTGGCTGACTTTAATATTCGCCTGATCTGTCACGGCGCAAGTCGCCATAACCTGTGCTTTTTGGTTGAGCAAACGGAATCGGACGCAGTCGTACAGGCGATCCACAGCCGATTATTGGAAGCGGCATAATTCAGGGGCCTGGCAAGTCGGGCTGGACACTTTATCACGAGCGGGTAATACTCGCTCTGATACCTAAATCAATTACTCACAGGTGTATCCATGGAATATCAGGAAATTTATCAGTTCTGGTTTGTCGAATGTCAGGAACAGGACTGGTGGCAAAAGTCGACTCAGTTCGACAATAAAATCACGGCGCGGTTTGCCCATGTACACCAGCAGGCTGTGGCCGGAGAACTGGCTGAATGGCGAAAGACCGCGGTGGGGGCGCTGTGTGAAATCATTGTGCTTGATCAGTTTTCGCGCAATATGTTCCGCGACACACCG
This sequence comes from Pseudoalteromonas rubra, assembly GCF_001482385.1. Taxonomy (NCBI): domain Bacteria; kingdom Pseudomonadati; phylum Pseudomonadota; class Gammaproteobacteria; order Alteromonadales; family Pseudoalteromonadaceae; genus Pseudoalteromonas; species Pseudoalteromonas rubra. Next base: position 991,767 of record NZ_CP013611.1, on the reverse strand, counting down.
GCTGCGTTTGCCAGCGACCCGCAGGCTTTGTGTTTAGCACAGCACGCCGTTGAAAAAGGGTTTGATCAGCAACTAGAGAAAACTCAGCGCACCTTTTTGTATTTGCCTTACATGCACAGTGAAAGTCTGAGCATGCATCAGCAGGCGGATGCCCTGTTTAAATCATTACCAAACTATGAGTTTGAGCTGGCGCATAAAAAAATTATTGAACAGTTTGGCCGTTACCCCCATCGAAATGCCATTTTAGGGCGTGAGTCGAGCGCTGAAGAGTTGGCTTTTTTGCAAACGCCTGGTTCGAGTTTTTAAGTCTTGCTGAACTGTGTGTTCGGGCTTGATGTCACCAGGTGAAGGCTGGCAGACCAGCTCTGATCTGAGGGCGTAAACCCTTGTCACCGTTGGCTGTTCCGATTTGCCCGAACTGACACTCGCAATTTGTTTACAAGTGCGTATAATCGCCAGTCTACAACAATAATTAACTTGGCATTCGATTATGGCTCAAGTGCGTGAAGGTTTTCAAAGCCGTCTGGGCTTTGTGTTAGCGGCAGCCGGTGCGGCAGTCGGACTTGGTAATATTTGGGGGTTTCCCACTCAGGCAGCGAACCACGGTGGTGGCGCGTTTTTGCTGGTTTACTTTATCGTCATATTCTTACTGGCATTACCTGCTTTGTATACGGAGTTGTACCTGGGTCATCAGGCGCAAGCCAACCCGGTGAAAGCGCTTAAGCAGGCGTGGCAGGAAAAACAGCCTAAAATCGGTGCCTCTGCAGGTTACATCGGCCTTGCCGGTGCCATTGTCATGCTCAGTTTCTATTCTATTGTTGCCGGCTGGATGTTGGCGCATTCGCTCGAACCACTGGCTCGTTTAGTTGGCTGGGATGCAGCCAGCGCTTTTCTCTCAGGTGATTCGACCTTACGGAATTTTATCTTTACCCCAATGATGCTACTGCTGACGGCTGGCATTATATTACAGGGGGTTAAGTCAGGGATTGAAACCTGGTCTCGTCGACTCATGCCTGTGTTACTAATGCTGTTGGTAGCGTTGATCGCTTATATGGGCACACTGGAAGGCGCTTCTGCCGGGTTTAAGGCGTACCTTGTGCCCGATTTTAGCAAGATTGGCGACCCTGAATTGATCATTGCTGCCATGGGGCAGGCGTTTTTCTCTTTGTCTCTGGGTGTAGGCTGCATGATGATTTACGGCTCTTACCTGAAACCAAATGAGAACTTACCAAAACTAACTTTTAGTGTCGCAATGCTGGATACTGGTGTTGCCTTCCTGGCAGGGTTACTGATTATTCCTGCTTTGTTTATTGCTCAGAATAATGGTGTAGAAGTTTTCCAAAATGGCAAGCTGGTGGGTGAGGGCAGGCTTATTTTTGCTATTTTACCTGAGCTGTTTGCAACCATGGGCGAGATAGGTTTGTTCGTCGGGCTGACTTTCTTTGTACTGATGTCGATAGCGTCACTGACTTCAACGATTTCATCCACCGAAATTCCCGTGTCATTTCTGGTGGAAAACCATGGTTTTAAGCGTGGCCAAGCAACCTGGCTGGTGACCTTTGTGCTGCTGATAAGCTCAGGGGCTATTATCCTCAATTTCGACTGGCTGTTTGGTCTGGTGATCCAGATTTTAACCCATTATCAGTTGCCACTGATGGGCTTGTTCTACTTTGTTACCGTAGGTTGGGTATGGCGTCGTGGTAACCAGCTTGCTCTGGAGTGTAGTGGAAAAATGTACTGGTTTGCCCAGTATGTGCGTTTTGTCTGCCCGGTGCTGATGACAGCCGTCTTTGCCAATGTGGCGTTTTTTAAGTAACCATCATTGGACACAAAAATGCCCGGCTTGCCGGGCTTTTTTGTGTCTGCTGAACCATCTGGCTTGAGGTAAATATCAAACCTGATTTTCCAGCGTCTGCCCAGTGCGGATGGCGTTGAGGTTAGTCACTGTGGTGTGGGCGATTTCGGTTAAGGCTTCTTTAGTAAAAAAGCCCTGGTGTCCGGTGATGAGTACATTCTGAAAACTGGCCAGGCGCATAAAAACATCGTCCTGAATCACTTCATCACTGCGATTTTTAAAGAACAGTTCAGACTCCTGCTCATACACATCCAGGCCAAGGTAGCCGAGTTTTCTTGATTTCAGCGCGCGGATACAGGCTTTGCTGTCTACCAGCGCACCCCGGCTGGTGTTAATCAGCATTACACCTAGTTTCATTTTGTCGAAGGCTGCATCATCGATCATGTGATGTGTGGCATCGGTGAGTGGGCAATGCAGGGTAATGACGTCGCTTTGCTCAAGCAACATATCTAATGATACTTGGGTGTACGAGCCTTCTCCGATATTCGGATCGTAGACCAGCACGTGTGCGCCAAAGCCGTTGAGAATGGCCACCAGAGCCTGACCAATTTTACCACAGCCGATGACACCAACGGTTTTATTGTGCAGGTTAAAACCCAGCAAGCCGTTGAGGTCAAAATTGTCTTCTCGTACCCGGTTGTAGGCTTTATGAGTTTTACGGCTCAGTGTCAGCATCAGGGCAATACAATGCTCTGCCACGGCTTCAGGACTGTATGCAGGGACACGTACTACTTTGATCCCTAATGCGTGTGCTGCTTCTATGTCGACATTGTTAAAGCCTGCACAGCGTAGTGCAATACTTTGAACGCCCAATTCAGCCAATTCGGCTAACACATTGGCATCAACCTGATCGTTCACAAACACGCAGATGGCATCGAACCCTTGCGCCAGTGCAACAGTCTTATCGTTCAGTGCTTGCTCAAAAAATTCAAACTCAATATCAGGAAACAGGGTCAGTGCATGCTCAAAAAATGGCAGCTCATACTTTTGCGAACTGAATAGGGCGACTCTCATTGGACACTTGGCTCTCTATAATCGATTTTAAGGTTTCGGGCTTTGTCCTGGGTGCATAGCGGGACAATAAAACACCCTCTGAGTTTACTAAAAACTTAGTAAAATTCCATTTAATAGCGCGGTTTTGCGCGATCCCCCGTGTATTTACCTTGAGGTAATTAAAGAGTGGGTGAGCATCCGGGCCGTTCACCAGTATTTTTTCTGAAATGTGAAAGCTCAGATTGAAGTGCGACTGGTAAAATTCCCTCAGCATTTCGTTTTCCAGTGGCTCATTACGGCCAAACTGGTGGCAGGGAAAAGCGATAACCTCTAACCCCATAGGGTGGTATTTCTTATATAACTTTTCTAATGCGCTCAGCTGCGGCGCAAAGCTACATTTACTGGCAATGTTGACGATCAACACGGGTCTGCCTTGTAAGGATTTGAGTGCCAGCGTCTCGCCGTTAAGTAGTTTCACGCTGAAACGATAAATGTTCTCCATCCTGTCAGGCTCCTTGATGTTTTTTCTTTTTAATCACTTGATTCATAGCTGGTATTTTTCATTTGCCATGGCTAGATGGCTCAGGTATAACAACTCCATCTTTCTAGCTTAACAGCCAAATAGGACAAATTTATGTCAGTCAAAGTTGCATTCATCGGATTGGGGGTGATGGGCTATCCCATGGCCGGTCATTTACAACAAGCGGGTCATCAGGTGACCGTTTACAACCGCACCACCACAAAAGCAGAGCGTTGGGCGCAGCAGTATCAGGGCGCATTCGCAGCAACACCCAAAGAAGCCGTCGCAGATGCTGAGTTGGTATTCATGTGTGTGGGCAACGATGATGACCTGAGATCCGTTGTTTACGGCGATAATGGGGTTTTGGCAGGTATGAAGCCTGATACCGTTTTGATTGACCATACGACAACTTCGGCTAAGGTGGCACGTGAGGTGGCGCAACGTGCAGCTGAGCAACACGTTGCATTCCTGGATGCACCTGTATCGGGTGGTCAGGCTGGCGCTGAAAATGGGGTATTAACCGTGATGGTGGGCGGTGACCCTGAAGTATTTGAACGTGTGCAACCTTCGATGGCGGCCTTCAGCCGTTTTAGCCAGCTTTTGGGAGAAGTGGGCTCGGGCCAGCTGTGCAAAATGGTGAATCAGATCTGTATTGCCGGTGTGGTACAAGGGCTGGCAGAAGGACTTCATTTTGCGAAACAGGCTGGCCTGGACGGCGAAAAAGTGGTTGAGACAATTGCCAAAGGTGCAGCGGGCTCATGGCAGATGGAAAACCGTTATAAAACCATGCTCGCGGGAGAGTATGACTTTGGCTTTGCTGTCGACTGGATGCGTAAAGATTTGGGCATTGCATTGGACGAAGCGCGTAGCAATGGATCATCATTGTCACTGACAGCCATGGTCGACCAGTATTATGCCGATGTACAGGCACTCGGGGGTGGACGCTTTGATACCTCGAGCTTGTTAGCACGCCTTGATGCTATTCATGATAAAAAGTAGCGCCTCGTCTTTGTGAGACGTGGCGGGCAATAAAAAAGGCAGGTGCTTATGCAACCTGCCTTTTTTATCTATTTACTCAGCTAAGCTTTTTTCGACAGCTTGTCCAAGTCGATGTCTTCTTCCAGCGCTTTGGCTGCATCGGCATCATTGAATACTTCGGTATCCAGCTCACCTTCTGACTTGGCCACCACACAGGTCACCATACAATCACCAGTAACATTGACTGCGGTACGCGTCATATCCAGCAGACGGTCAACACCCATAATGATGGCGATCCCTTCAACTGGCAGGCCTACCTGATTAAGGACCATAGCCAGCATGATCAGGCCGACGCCTGGCACACCTGCGGTACCTACTGATGCCAAAGTGGCGGTCAGAATGACCATCAGGTAGTCACTTAGGGTCAAATCTACAGCGAAGACTTGTGCGATAAAGACAGTTGCAACCCCTTGCATGATGGCGGTGCCATCCATGTTGATGGTTGCGCCCAGAGGCACGGTAAAAGAGGCAACCGAGTTATTAGCACCTAGCTTTTTGGTGGCGGTTTCCAGTGTCACAGGCATAGTGGCACTTGAGCTTGATGTGCTGAATGCGAACATACAGGCATCTTTCATTTTTGCCAGGAAGGTGAGTGGACTCAGGCCTGTCAGCACTTTTAGTAAAATGCTGTAGTTGACAAAAGCATGGATCAGTAGGGCTGCAACAACAACGAGGAAGTATTTACCCAGCTCGACAATCAGGTCCATTTCAATACTGGTAAATAGTTTGGCCATCAGACAGAAAACACCATAAGGTGCCAGATTCATCAGCAGGGTTACTAGCTTCAGCACGACGGTATTTAAATCTTCGAACACTGTCGCACAGCGCTTACCTGCATCGCCACTTAATGCCATAGCAATGCCAAACAACAGCGCAAACACAATAACCTGAAGCATATTGCCACTGGCCATTGCGTTAATTGGATTGGTTGGGAACATCCCGATAATGACCTGAGTCAATGTAGGTGCTTGTTGTGCGTTGAATGTCGCGGTCGTTGGAATTTCTACGCCCCCTCCTGGGCTCACGAGCAGAGCAAGTGAGATAGCAACCGTAATTGCGATAGCCGTAGTGGACAAATATAGCAAAATGGATTTTCCACCGAGGCGACCGAGTTTCTTTGGATCGCTCAGACTACAGGTGCCAACAACGAGAGAAATAAAGACTAGAGGAACAACCAGCATTTTTAAGCTGGCGATGAAAATTTGTCCGCCAATGTGGAACAGACCATCAACGAAAAAACCTTTAATCGGTAAATCGAACAGGCCCAGCGGAATTGCAACTTCAGGCTGATCGCCTAGTATGGATTGGATTAACAGACCCAAAATAACACCCAATACCATGCCCAGCATGATACGGGTTGTTAGGCTCATTTTTTTGTTTTGTGACATAGCCTTTGACATTGTCCTAACACTTCTAATTTACAAAATCGCTATAGCCTAACAGGATAGTTGAAGATGAACAGAAAAAATCGATGACGGCCGCTAAAAATTTGTGATTTTAGATCCGCAATTGGGTTAACATGGTGAAAATAACTCAAAATTATTAGATTGCAAGGGAGAATCGAAAATGTCTCTGATGCGCTGGTTTAGTATTACTTTGCTCAGCTTGCTGATGATCGCCTGTGGTGGCGGTGGTTCGATTGAAAAAGACACCTCGGGAGGTGACGGTACAAATACAGACTACGAACTGGTACTTACTACTAGTTCTGCTAGTGGTGGTAGCCTGAGTATTAGTAACCCCATTACTATTACAGCAAAGCTCACTAACGATGGTGCGCCCATTGCAAACAACCTGGTTAATTTCACGAATGATGAGTTCTCAGATTTTGCTTCTGTCAGTTCTCAATTAACTGATAGTAACGGTGAAGCCAAGGTAACCATTATCGCTAACCGGGCAGGGGGCGCAGGCACCATTTCCGCCACCGCCGATGTCGGTGAAAATACCGTAACCGGCTCAGTGCCATACGCAGCTGACGGCGATGGGGGTATTCAGATTGCCATGACCATCACTGGCTCAGATGGTCAAGCAATTGATGCCAGCAACCCTATTTCTGGTGCAGAAGTTGCGACTGTTACTGCGGTTCTTACAGACAATGGTACGCCTTTGACAGGCCAGGTACTGGAGTTTTCTAAAGAAGTGGATAGTGAGGACCTGCTGGTCACCAATGGCAATTCTAACGTGCAAACAGATGCAAACGGTGCTGCCCGTTTACTGGTACTGGCCACTGACAAAGTTGGGGCCGGTTATGTTCAGGTTACTTATAATGAAGAAATTAATGCGCGTATTGGTTTTGAGTCCGCCGGTAACCCCTTTTACGATAAAGAGGTTTATGACCTGAGCGTGCAATTGGTTAACGCCGCAGAGCAAGCTTCCAGTGATCTCTCACTGGCTAATCCACTGACTGCAAAGATTCAGCTCACTTTGAATGAACAGCCTGTAGCAAACGCTGAAGTTACGGTTGCTGTTGAAGCCAGCGCGCGCTTTGCAAAGCCAACCGAGTCAGTCAGAACGGATGCGAATGGCCAGGCTGAGATTCAGATTTTCGCCACAGAAACAGCGACGGTTGATCAACAACTTGATGCGTTTACAGCAACTTACTCAGTGTCCGGTGATGAAGCAGCCAGAAGCGTTGCCAGCTATGTTGGCGCGGGAGATGGTGGCTTACAGATGGTTGTTGAAGTCCTAGACAGAGGGCCGGGTAATGAAATAGATGAAAGCAACCCGCTAAGTGCATCCAATAAAGGCAAAATTGTAGTTACACTTACTCGAGATGGCGTTGCCTTCCAGGGACAAGTAGTTTCTGTAAATGATCTGGTATTAGCGGAATTGGATGACGGAGGTAATGGTAAGGCGTTGACAGACGACAGTGGTCGTGCTTCGTTCGATATAAGGGCCTCAGACAACGGAGGTTTAGGCACATTTAATGTATCGTTACCTGAGATTCCAAGTTTTTCGCCCAAAAATGGTCGCTTCTATTCTGATGGGATCATCGCGGTTGAAAAAGGCATTGCTATTCAAATTATAAGTATTAAGGATAGCGTCGGAAATAACATCGATAAAGATAATCAACTTGACGACAACACCAAAGGCACTGTTATTGCCAGAGTTCTTAAAAATGATAAACCGCTGGAAAAAGTATTAGTTGAATTCACTGTAGAGCCTATTGCGACGCTCAGCCCCAGTGATGGTCGGGCACAAACTAATGAGGATGGCGACGCCGAAATAAGCCTTAATCCCACTAATGAAAAAGGCATCGGTATAATCAAGGCTAAATATACTTCCGAGGCGGGTGAAGTATTTGAAAGTGCAGGTGTTCTGTTCCACTCTGACGGTATCGAGAACGATGAGGGTGAGTATCGAATAAATGCCAGAGTTTTAACCGGCTGTTTACCTGGCTGGGACAGTGAGCGCGATAGCATTGAACTTAACCCGAGCTTGCCGTCGACAAATTGTACTGATACTAACCAGTTAGAGTCATCAGATACGGTTGATGTGTTTATCAAGGTCACAGATAAAGACGAAGAGGATATTGAAAATGACATTATTGAGGTTACCTCTGATATTGGTCAGCTACTACCTGCTCAGGGGCGTGTTTTAACAGACCGTTTTGGCGTCGCTCTGCTTAAATTCCAGCCAGGAGATTCCGGTGGAGCAGGCACTATCACCGCGCAATATAAAGGGGAAGAAGGAAAAGTAAATTTCTCCGTCGGTCTGCAAAGCTTATTTATAGAGTTGTCGGCAACTGCGTCAGAAGAAAATCCATTGAAAGCTGGCGGAAGTATGGTGATTTCCGCAAATGTGTATGTAGATGAGTTTAAATCAGCGCTCTACCTCAATCCTATCGATGTCGAATTTACGTCTAACTGCGTAGATGAAGGACTGGCTACTATTGACCAGTCTGTCAGCTCAGAAGAAGGTCAGGCAAATACGACGTATAGAGCGAATGGTTGTCGCGGTTTAGATACTGTGACTGCAACTGTGGTTTCGGGTGGTGGTGTTAACCAGCCTGCCAACATAACTTTTGCGGTGTCAGAGGCTGAAGCTCAGGCAATTCAGTTTTTGGATGCTAGTCAAAGCTTCATAGGTCTTCCTCCTGGCATCGGAGGGGTGCCTACAACGTCTACAGTCAGATTTAAGCTGATAGATAGTGACAGTCGTCCTCTTAACCAGAAAAGAATTGATTTTAAAATATCAGATCTCACTGGTGACGCATTGTTAACTGCTTATACAGGCAGCACAGATAATGAAGGTGTTGCGCAAACTACGATCCGATCGGGTATTGTTCCCGGAGATATCATAGTTGAAGCGTGTTACATTTCCGATGAGGAATTAGCGACCTTACCTGATGGAGAGGACTACACCTGTTGGCAATCGCGTATTGACGTATGTACTGCTGAGCCAACGAATGATCAATGTCCAGATGGTAAGACCCTTCGTTTACTGTCAGCTGATAAGCAGATCAATGCCGTTTCGTCGGGCATTGTCTTGTCTTCTGGTGTACCGGATCAAAATAGTTTCGATGCCGGTGCTACCACCTATTATATGAATGCACTTAATACATTGGGCTTTACCAATGACATTAGCATCTTTTTTGGTGATCAGTTCAACCAGTTAACTGGTGACAATATCGTTGCAAATGTGCAGGTAGAGGCGGGAATTGTCGGAAATATAGATGGTGCTGGTGGTACAAACACTTATGAGTGCTCGGCTGTGGATGGACGATGTACCGTTCAGTGGCGTAGTCAGGGAGAAATGCCGTTTACAGCTTCTAAGTGGGGTAATACGTTAGACCGCGTTTGTGATCTGTATAATGGCCAGCCTGCGCCATGTCGCATCTGGCCGGAAACAAACAAAGATGGAAACATATTGATCCGAGGCGGTAGAGTATCCGTTCTGGTGACTGCGAAAGGACAGGAAACGTTTATTGACCGGCCCAGTACCCTTGATGATGATGGTAATGTATTAATAGAGCGACGTAATGGCCGTTTTGATCAGGGAGAATTTTACAGCGCCTTTGACTTACCAGAAGCCTTTGTAGACCATAACGAAGATGGGAAATTTTTATGTGACGTCGATGGTAATAATTGTGGAGAGCCCATAGTGTGTGATGGTGAAGCCTGCGAACCAAATAACACCAGAGGTGGCCACAACGAAACATTCAATGATGCCAATAATAATGGCATCTATGATAACGGGGATGGCATCTATAACGGTCTACTTTGCTCTGAAGAAGCGATGAATGCTGAAGGTGGCCCCTATTGTTCGCGTGAGTTGGTTGAGGTGAGAAAACAGTTTGAAATTATCGCTTCTGGTAATACTCCTTATGTGAGGTTTACAGTGAGCAGATCTGATGTGACTTATCAATTCAGAACCGGGCAGAGTTGCGCATTTTTCAGAGGTATGCCGACATTGGATGATGATGGCAATATCTTGTTAGATGACACTAATTGCCCCACTTTTCCGACGCAAGACACAGTACCTGGCGTAGAGAATTTGGGTAATGAGTGTTTGCTTAATACAGGAGCACCAATCATGGTGGAAGACCCCGATGATGGCGACTACCTTGCGTTAGATAGTGATAGTTGCCCAACATTTGTGTCTGAGATCGCCTTTGAAGTATCTAGTTGTGAAAACGCAAAAGATACAAACGGGCGTGATATTCCAAGATTAGGCGTGACGGGTTTAGAGGTATCGGATGATGACGCATATTGTGATTTTACTGGTATTGATTTAACAGACTCTACGTTGCCAGCGACCGATAATGTCAGCTTTGTTGTGTATTACTCAGACTTATACGGTAACTCGTTACCAGAAGGGACAGAAGTTCAAATCACAGCGGATAACGGTGTAGCCACAGTCAGTGGGTTACAAGGAGTTGTGTCCAGAGCGTCAAATGATGGCGTTCAAAGCGCGACTGTCACAGTATCAAGAGAGCAAGCTGCAAACAGCCTGGACATTGGCAAACTAACCATTCAGTTTACAATCCCAAGTGCGTTTGATGGTGGAGACGCCTCAATCATTTCATACTCAGTACAGATTCAAGACGCAGGGTAAATTGGTGTGACTTGCATGGGCCGGAGGAAGCTCCGGTCCATATTCGCCATTCTTAAAATGTTTCCTATGAAGTCTGCACAAATTCGTTGAAATGTACTCACTTTCCCTTTACCCCTTGAAATTCCTTTTATATCCGCTATATTCGCCCTTTCCATCAAGCAATCTATACGCCTGGGTAAATTAACAGCAACAATTGTTCATAAAATCACTGCTTGGCGAAAAGATCGAATGAAAAGCTTGTAACAATAGGTATTTGTGGATATACCTATATTTAATCGCGCCCAATGAAGGGCAACAACCAGACAGAAGTCAAATAGGCAGCTATGGGCAAATCGCTAGTAATCGTAGAGTCTCCCGCAAAGGCAAAAACTATTAATAAGTACCTGGGTAAAGACTACATTGTAAAATCCAGTGTCGGTCATATCCGTGATCTTCCTACCTCAGGCGCAGGCAAAACCAAAGGCCTTGCAACTAAATCTCCTGCTGAAGTGAGAAAAATGTCGCCAGAGGAAAAAGCTGAGTACAGAAAAAAGAAAGATTATGCGAACCTGGTTGCCCGCATGGGGATAGACCCGGAAAAGGGCTGGGAGCCGCACTATGAAGTGTTACCCGGCAAAGAAAAAGTGGTTCAGGAGCTGGCTAAGCTCGCAGAAAATGCCGACACCATCTATCTCGCAACCGATTTGGATAGAGAGGGAGAGGCCATCGCATGGCACCTGGAAGAAGTGATTGGTGCTGATGCAAGCAAATACAAACGGGTTGTATTTAACGAGATCACCAAAAATGCCATCACGCAAGCTTTTGAGGCGCCAGGTCAGTTAAACACAGACATGGTGTATGCGCAGCAGGCACGACGCTTTCTGGATCGCGTGGTGGGCTTTATGGTGTCACCGTTGTTGTGGCAAAAAGTCGCGCGCGGATTGTCAGCGGGCCGTGTTCAGTCTGTGGCGGTACGCTTGCTGGTTGAACGTGAGCGTGAAATCAAAGCCTTTATTCCAGAAGAGTTCTGGGATATTCACGCAGATACTGCACTGGCAGAGCAGGACGTTCGTTTTGCTGTCACTAAGTATCAGGGCGAAGCGTTTAAACCGTTGAACGAAACGCAGGCCAATAAAGCGGTTACTGAACTGCAAAAAGCGCAGTATCAGGTTGTTAAGGTTGAAGAGAAACCCAGTAAGAGCCGCCCGAGTGCTCCTTTTATAACGTCAACCATGCAACAGGCCGCCAGCACCCGATTGGGTTACGGCGTTAAAAAGACCATGATGCTGGCACAGCGTTTGTACGAAGCGGGTTATATTACCTATATGCGTACTGACTCAACCAACTTATCGAATGATGCGGTTGAAATGGCTCGTGGTTATATTCAGGACAACTTTGGCGATAAGTACTTGCCGGGTGCGCCTATTAAATACAGTGCGAAAGACAATGCACAGGAAGCGCACGAAGCAATTCGCCCTTCAGATGTGAACATCCTTTCCGGCCATGTTGAGGGCGTAGATGCAGACGCTAAGAAGCTCTATGAGCTGATATGGCGTCAGTTTGTGGCGTGCCAAATGACCCCCGCAGAGTACGACCTGACCAATATCACTGTAGGTGCGGGCGATTACACGCTTAAAGCGCGCGGCCGAGTGTTACGTTTTGACGGTTGGACACGTGTTCAGCCAGCAGTCCGTAAGAAAAACGAAGAAGAGCAGGCACTACCAGCTGTGGCGGTGGGCGACATCGTTCAGTTGCAGGCACTTGATCCTAAGCAGCACTTCACAAAACCACCTGCGCGTTTCAGCGAAGCAAGCCTGGTTAAAGAGCTCGAAAAGCGTGGCATTGGTCGTCCTTCAACGTATGCGTCGATTATTTCGACCATTCAGGACCGTGGCTATGTGCGGGTAGAAAACCGCCGTTTTTATGCCGAGAAAATGGGCGAAATAGTGACAGACCGTTTGATCGAAAACTTCGATGAGCTGATGGACTTTGACTTTACGGCCAAAATGGAAAACCGCCTGGATGAAATCGCAGAAGGCGATCGAATCTGGACCCAGGTGCTTGATAAGTTTTACGCTGATTTCTCCAACCAACTTGACTTGGCTGGTAAAGAAGAAGCGGAAGGTGGCATGCGCCAGAATGTGATGGTTGAGACTGACATTGACTGTCCAACCTGTGGTCGTAAGATGGGGATCCGTACAGCCTCTACCGGGGTATTCCTGGGCTGTACAGGCTACAACTTGCCACCAAAAGAGCGCTGTACCACCACCATGAACCTGATCCCCGGGGATGAAGCGGTTGATGCCGATGTTGAAGACGCAGAAACTGAAAGCCTGAGACAGATGAAGCGTTGCCCTATCTGTGAAACCGCAATGGATTCCTATCTGATAGATGAAAAGCGCAAGCTGCATGTGTGTGGTAACAACCCGGGCTGTAGCGGTTATGTCATTGAAGAGGGCAGCTTTAAAATCAAGGGCTATGATGGCCCGGTGATTGAGTGTGATAAGTGTGGTTCAGACATGCAGCTTAAGTCTGGCCGTTTTGGCAAGTACTTTGACTGCACCAGTGATGACTGTAAGAACACGCGTAAGCTACTTAAAAGCGGTGAACCTGCGCCACCAAAAGAAGATCCGGTACACTTACCAGAACTACCCTGTGAGAAGTCTGAAGCCTATTTTGTGCTGCGTGACGGTGCATCTGGTATCTTCCTGGCGGCACATACCTTCCCTAAATCCAGGGAAACCCGTGCACCAAAAGTGGCCGAGCTAAAGCGTTTCAGAGATCGTATTTCGCCTAAGTTCTATTATCTGGCGGATGCGCCGGAGCAGGATAATGATGGTAATCTGGCCGTTGTAAGGTATTCGCGTAAGACCAAGACGCAGTATGTGATGACTGAGGTGGAAGGTAAAGCCACTGGCTGGAAAGCGACTTATGTAAGTGGCAAGTGGGTCGAAGAAGAGAAAAAGCGTAAGAGCGCTAAATCTTAATGGATCTGCTTGGGTATTAAGCAAAAGAAAACAAAAAGGCCAGCTCTGCTGGCCTTTTTACTGCTTGAAGATCAAATATCGACGTCAGTCACTGTCATATAATCACTGGCAGATAGCTTTTTATTAACACATCGTAAAATGTACTGACTTAGTGCATCGGTTGCCACTTCGTCATCCTGAGCCCATTCAACACACATTTGTGTCAGTTCTGCAATCAGGCTAGCTGGTGCACTTTGTTGTTGCAACTCATCAGCAACAGCTGTGGTTGACGTTAAAGTTGCGGTTAAAACGAAGCTCGCCAGGGCCGAAAATAGTTTCATTGATGTTTGCTTTAGTGTCACGTTTCGTCACAGTGATTTTTTAAATGAAAAGACAAAAAAAGAACAACGAAATAAATCACTCCTGAAGATAGGTGAATGTGATTTAGCAATAAATAGAGTGTTTTTGATTAGGGAACTGCTTTTCTAACAATGATATACTTTAACAACTTGACGTAACAATGGTCTTTTTGAGGGCGATTAAGGACGGAAAAATGACAAACAATCGCGGACGAATCCGCACACTGCTCAGGCATAGTTTTATTGCTTTGGGTCTGCTTAGCGCTTTTGCCAGTTACGCAACTACGCCAGAAACAGCCGAACTGACACCTTGTTATACCAAGGGCCTGCCAGACAGGTTGATGTGCGGTAGTGTAGAGCAGCCTCTTTCGGCAAAGGACAACAACGAAAAAATCAGCATACACTTTGCGGTTATCCCGGCCATTAAACAGGTTCACCCGTCGGAAGCTATCCTGGCATTTGCTGGCGGTCCGGGCCAGTCGGCCATTGAGGTTGCCGCCGTGTTTGCCCGAGTCTTACGATATGCTCGCGAAGATCGGGATATTATCCTGGTGGATCAACGGGGCACAGGCAAGTCCAATTTGTTGCAATGTGACATGGACCCGCTTGAGGCGCAGTTTGCATTCAATGATGCCGCCTTACCAATCTTTGAATATAGCCGCACAGAAACTCAAAAGTGTAAAACCAAACTCAACACGAACCTGAGCCACTTTACTACGGTTGCCGCAGCCAGCGATTTTGAAGCGGTGAGACTGGCACTGGGTTACCAAAAATTGCACCTGTTCGGCGCTTCTTATGGAACACGGATTGCGCAGGAGTATATGCGTCGCTATCCGCAAGCAGTGGCAAGCGCGACGTTGGATGGAGTAGTGCCTATGCAGCAAAGCCTGGTTGCCATCGGTGAAGCCATAGACAATTCATTGCAGGCAATTTTCACTGATTGTGCCGATACTACGCATTGCCGTCAGCAGTACCCCCAGCTGGAACAGCAGTATCAGGCCTTACTGACTAAGTTAGAAATGCAGCCAGCAAGCGTTCAGATCCCACATCCCAGAACACACCAACCCATCCCGTTGGTATTGACACAGAGTAAGGTACGCTCGGCCATTCGTATGGCGCTTTACAGCCATACTACGCGTGCTTTGGTACCGCTGGCCATCAGCGAGGCAAGCAGAGAAAATTATTTGCCATTGGTAGGCCTGATGGGCAGTGATTCGGCGTTTGGTTCTCTGGCAATGGGTATGCACAGTGCCATTGTTTGCGGTGAGGACTGGCCAGTATTAACCCCTGAAGAACGCTCACGTTTTTCAGGGACTTACTTCGGTCTCATGATGATAGAGTCGCTCGATGCCAGCTGCCCGATCTGGCAGGTTGATGCCGTCGAAAAATCCTTTTATCAGCCATTAACAACAGAAATACCAACGTTATTGTTATCAGGTGGGTTAGATCCCGCGACACCACCTGAATGGGCAGAGCTGGCGATGGTCAATATGGAGCATGCACGTCACCTGATAGCCCCAGAGGCAACACATGGTGTGGCTGCACAAAGTTGTGCCGACAAACTGGTCGCCGAGTTTATTGATCAAGGTCAGCTTAATACACTGGATGCCAGTTGTTTGGATAAAATAGCGGTGCGGCGGTATTTTATGAACCCCAATGGTCCGGTATTAGTAAAAGAGGAGCCGTAATATGATCACTGTGCATAATCTGCAAAAACAAATTGCGTCGGTGAATGCCCTGGACGGGCTGAGTTTCAGTGCAAAGAACGGCCAGATCACTGGGTTGCTTGGTCCCAATGGCGCAGGCAAAACAACCTGTCTGAGAACGGTGTTTGGGTTACTACAGGCAGATCAGGGATACGCTGAGATAGACGGGATCAAAGTTCACGAAGATCCTATGGCTGCAAAGCAGCAGCTCGGTTTGTTCCCGGACCCATGTGGTTTGTATGAGCGCCTGACACCCAGAGAGTATATTCAGTTTTATGCCGAGCTGAGTGGTATGGCTAAGTCACAGGCCATCTCTGCCACGCAACGTGTGATTGAGCAGTTGCAAATGATGGACATTGCAGACAGGCGCTGTCAGGGCTTTTCTCAGGGCCAGCGAATGAAAACAGCACTTGCGCAGGCAATTGTGCATCAGCCTCGTAACATTATTCTTGATGAACCAACACGTGGTCTGGATGTCATGAACACACGTGTGCTCAGGGAGTTATTGTTGATGCTCAAGGCACAGGGCCATTGTGTGTTGTTCTCCAGCCATGTGATGCAGGAGGTGGCCGCCTTATGCGATCATGTGGTGGTCATGGCAAGAGGCAAAGTGGTTGCGCAAGGCACACCGGCGCAGTTGTGCGAACAAACGGCCAAATCGAGCCTGGAAGAAGCCTTTATTGCCCTGATAGGCAGTGATGAGGGGATAGCGGCATGATGAAGCAAGTCAATATCCTGTTCAAGAAAGAGCTATTGGATGCGTATCGCGATAAACGTTCGGTCATGGCCGGGCTTTATTATGCGTTTGGCGCGCCGATCGTGATGTGTTTGCTGTTTTCTATACTGTTACAACAAATGGCTTCACCTGAAGCCCTTAAGATCACCATTTCTGGTGCAGAACGTGCGCCTAATCTGGTGCAGTATCTGGGCAGTGTCGACATAAGCCACAGTGATGAAGCCGATACAAAACCTATCCGTTTGGAGATTGATGACGCGTATCAGCAGGATATGGCGACAGGTCGCAGTGCAACAGTAGTGATTGTTGCTGATAAGTCTGATAGCAAGCTGATAAAGTCAGTTCGGCGACTGGAAACGGCATTACTAAGGTATAACAGCGAAGTCGCGGGATTACGTCTGGTCGCTCGGGGGATCGATCCGGGGTTAATGCGCGCCCTTGATGTGCAAACGCAGGATCAGGCCACGCCAGATGCCAAAGGCGGCTTGTTTCTGGGGATTGTCACTTTATCTATTATCATTGCGGTTTTTTATTCTGCGATGAACTTAGGAATAGATACCAGTGCAGGCGAGCGTGAACGTAATTCACTGGCACTATTGCTCAGTCATCCGCTCAGTAGTATGCAGATTGTACTGGCTAAAGTTGCTGCGATTGCGACTTTTTCGGTTCTGGGGCTGGCCCTGGTGCTGATCGTATCAAAGTTTGCCTATGCCATGGTGGCCTGGGAGCAGCTGGGCTTTAGTATTACCCTGGATCTGCGCTTCATTGTGGTTAGCCTGATCATCGGTATTCCAATCGCACTCATGTCTGCCAGTATGCTGATCTTTGTTTCTTTTATGGCGAAGTCGTTTAAAGAGGCACAATCCTACGTCACTATGGTACTGATGGTACCGGTAGGTTTGAGCATGATGACCAGCTACGATATCGCCACCGAGACAATTCAATGGTTGCCGATTGCTGCGCAGCAATACGCGATGATTGAACTGATAAAAGGTAACGCCTTACCGCTGGCACCACTGGGGGTGGCGTCGGCCTCAACTTTGGCATTATTTGGGCTGTTTACTTACCTGAGTAGCAGAATGCTAAAAAGTGAAAAAGTGGTGTTTGGTTTATAAATACAGTAACACTTTTACCTTCATATCAAGCCGGCAGACCTTAGCCGGCTTGATAGAGCAATAAAAAGACGGGCAGGCAGATAAGCAGTCCGACAAAAAAGAGTTTGAAAAAGCCGTCTCTGTTCTCGGTCAGATCAGCCAGACCGATACTGTCTTGCTCATTCCGCTCTAAAGGCCTGAAGTGCCTGTATACCTTCATAGTGAGCAAACCAACAAAAAATGGCAGTACAGCCACCGCCACGATTAATATCACCAAATACCAAGCTTCCGGTACCGTATTTCTCATTGTCTACGCACCCTGGTTAAATTGGGTACATTAGCAAATAATCCCCAGGCCATAAAGCACTTCCGCGTAATGGGTCGTAATGGCAAAAAAGCCGATTTTCGACTCTACTCAGGGTGGGTGCGATCAGGCACCTACAACCACAGAGCAAAGTAAGTTACGCGGTAAGGAGCAAAAACATGTCACATGTTACAATTAAAAGGGTCATGGGGTTTGGAGGGGAGACGTTGGCTGAGTATCGGGCTCAGCAGATGAAAGAGCAGCGCTGGCAATATGTTACTCAAGGTGTGTCCGATGCTGATTTGGATAACAACTTTGAGTTTTTAAACGGGGCGGTGCTTGACCGTAAAGTAGGCACACATCTATTGCAAACAACCACCGGATTGTTTGGCCCAATTCGGACAGGCACAATTGTTCACCTTGATCCAAACGCAGCGAATCAAGTAATTCAGAGTGACAGGGCACCACTTAACCCAAAGGGGGACCTTATCACGCGTCTTAACCAGCTTCACGATGTGCGCACAGGTAAGCCGCCAGAGGCTGATAATGCGTTGGCTGTAAGTGGTTTTTGGACTGCTGCAACGGACGGTGCGGGGATCGCTGGCCTGGACGGCGCCTCTAACGTGTTTGGTAGTACTGGCCAGCTTATACTCAACCCTGAGTGTGCCGGTGAGCCAGTGTCGCTCACATTTCCATTGTTGCGATTTGGCTCAACTGAGCAAGAGCAATGTAATTACCTTGAGACGCTCGCTTACTATGGTGGAACGTTACTTCAGCCGGGCGAGCAGTTTGACTTAGGCTTCACACAGGATTTGTGGGGCATTCAGTACGATCAGAAGCTACCTGAGTATGTGACAGAGTATGAGTTTAGCCCAACTAAAGGTGGAGGCTTATTTGTAGAGCATCATCCTTTCCCCCATATCTGGCTTCCGGCGACAGGCATAGATCCGGCCTTTAAAGAACCGACGGTTTCCAGAATACTGCTAGGTCGCAGATTCAACTGCAACCACGAAGACGGCTATTATCGTACCGTCACCAATGAGCAGTTCCATTTCACGGTGTTCGAGGTACCAAACGATGGGAGTGCACTCGCTATTCGCCCTCAGTGCATCCACAATGATAGTTTTACGAAAGGGGCACAAACCGTGTTCCTGGGCAATACTGCGGCGAATACTGTGGCATTGCGCCAGAGTATGCCCGTGACAGAGATGGTCGTGGGCAACACGCCTGTGTCTGGTCTGTCAGATTAACTGCCATATGTCTACAGTACGAGGCCTGCTTCGGGCCCGTACTCCTTCCTGCAACTACTCTCTACATAATGCTCCTTCAACATACGCCAAATAAACTTGAATATTTTTAATGATCAATCCATTCAATTATTGCAATTCTACCAATATATAGATTAAATCAGAATAATGATGAAAATCATTCAATGCATCGAGTGTTTTTTTCAAGTCTTTGCTTTATAAGATGTTTTGCGCATTGCTAAGCTTGTTATAATATCGCTTATACAACGAATGTTAACTTAACTCTCACTAGTCGCTGCCTGCTTCATTGGCAGTCAATTTCATGAGAAGGAGACGTATATGAACAAAGATACCATTATTATTGGTGCAGGATTTACAGGCTTAGCGGCGGCAGCCGAGCTGCAGAATAACCAGCAAGATTTTGCGATCCTCGAAGCAAGTAATCGGCTGGGCGGGCGAAACTTCAGTTTCAAAACCACGCAACACCTTGATACATCAGGTGTGGAATATGAACACGGCTCTCAATACATCGGTGAGTCGCAGGAGCCTTTATGGTCTGTGGTTAAAGGCAAACCGTTCTATACCTGGCTGAAAACTCACTACCCTGATTATGTACACCCGGATACATCGGACACGGAGTACAAAAAGGATACGTTACCTCCCTATATTGTAGACAACTTTGCAGAGAGACTTGATTTTCCAGAGCAAGTGTTAATTCTCAGAGATGAGAACAACGAGCCAAAGCGGTTCCCGTTTAATAAGTTCCAGACGCCATATTGTATTACCGGGTTACCCAGCGGTATCGGCAAACGCAGTGTTGCTGCGATAGGCCTGGTGTCACTGGATATCTTGTTTATTGAATCATGCATCAACGTGGACCAGCCCTGGGCGTCAGACTTTAATGGTTTATATACCGCTAAACAACTGGACGCCATTACACTCGAGCAATGGCTGCATGAAAAACCACGCCGTGGTTATATGACACCAACGGCGCTTGATTCCATAACCATCGCGGCTCAGGCCCTGTTATCAGTTAATCCAAGCGAAATATCAGCGTTATACTTCTTCTGGTATTGTGCGTGCAACGGCGGATTTTTCAATGAAGTCAACGATGCGAAAAATGGCCCTCAGCAATACTGGTTACGATGTGGATTCGGGAAAGTTCTGGAATATATGAGCAAAGATTTTAAGGACAGCATTCACTATGAGCAGGTGATTGAATCTGTTTCGGTGGATGAGCAGGCTGAATTTCCGGTTTGCTTGACTCTGTCTGATGGGGTCGTCCATCGCGCGAAAAAACTCATTGTGGCGGTATCACCTCATACAGCAAACAAAATCCAGTGGCCAGCAGATTTAGACGAGTCCTACAAAGTGCTCATGAATCAAAAGATGGGCAGAACTTTGAAGGCGCAAGTATTCTATGAGACCAGTTGGTGGAATGACATAGATGGTACCGGGTGGCAGGGCTACTCAGGTGGTGCGTCATATCCGGTTTTGTGGACCATGGACAATACAGCCTGTGATGCAAATGGTCAGCCAAGACCTTGTTTAATGACCTTTACCATTGGCGATCAAATTACTGAACTGGAAGCGTCAATTGCTAAATCTGGCAGTGATCCTGACGAGGCGTTAAGGCGCTTTTTGACTAAATATATTAGTTACCTGTTCACTGGTGAATATGATTATGAACCCGCAATGGAACCCATTGCCATCACTGCTAATCTGTGGGCTAAACAAACAGACAAAAGTGGTTTTGAAAAAGGCGCATTTATAGGAGGCGGACCAAACACGGTATTCGCGCCTGGCGTCCTGACTGAGCCTGTGCAAGATGGTAAGTCGGCGATGGCTTTTGCAAATACACCATGGCGAGATCTTATCTATTTTACCTCCTCTGAGGTGGCACGTAACCTGCACCCAGAAACGCCGAATGCTATGGCGTTTATAAACCCTAAAGACGTTGATGATAAGTCGGATGGGGATTCTGCAAAGGCAGGTAATCAGAGTCCGAATGCGACCCTCGCTTTGACGTCCAGCCAGCCTGAAAAAGCAGGGATAGTACCCATTTCACAGTACTCAGATAATCGACTCGACCTGGGTTATATGAACGGTGGCTTGTATGCAGGCCAATATGCGGCACAGCAGCGGATCCAGGGCGCCGGGTTTGAAGTACCACAGCCTAAGGATATGTCTTCTTACAGCAAAGACTGGAATGAAGTGAAAACACTCGCTTACGTATTTATCCGAGGTATTGAGGCGTTGTTAGAGCTGGGGACTGCTTTGCATATCATTTCCGACAGTCAGATTGACAATTTGATATCGGCCATACTCGGTGATGAAACCAGACAATGTGAGCTAAAGGGCGGCGTAGGCACCCAGCTGAAGTTACGGGCAGTACAGTTGTTTAATAGCAATGATGAGATTGCTGTTGATGCGCTGGCTGAAGTGGCCCGCGTATCGCCGCAGGCGTATCAGGCAATCCTGGACGGATTCACTAGCGACGATCCGCGTCAGGTTGAGTTCCTGAAGCGTTTATTTGGACAAAACCGCGAGTCGTAACCTTGTCAGTGTTTTCCAAACAAACAGTAAACTACCCATCCCGTATTGGCGATTACGTCATTCGAGGCATATTAGGCCGAGGCGGGATGGGGGTGGTATATGAAGCCTGGGATGAGGCAAACAATCGATTTGTTGCCCTGAAAACCATCCAGGGCACCGAGCCTGTGTCGCTTTATCGGTTCAAGTTAGAGTATCGACAAGTCGCGCAGATAGCACATCCAAACTTAGTGGGGCTGTTTGGTCTCACCTTTATAGAAGGGGCGTGTTATATCGTTATGGAGCTGATCAGAGGCTCCTTGCTCAGCCATTTTGTCGCGCAAAGTCATAGCGACACAATGCTGGACACCGTAGTGGCCACGCGTCCCCTGTGTTCGACTGACTCACCAATTCTCAGTACACCTGCGAGACAGGACTATATTGCGCCACTCAGGCTCGATGTGTTGAGTCTGGCCCATCAACTTGCCAGAGCCGTATGTGCATTGCATGGTGGGGGTGTACTGCACTTAGATATCAAGCCAAACAACATTATTCTCACTTCAGGTGGTGAGCTGAAATTACTTGATTTCGGGGTTTCCCAGTTAAAAACGGCTCAACGGGGCCACACACCGCTGCAGCAGTTGGGGACGCCAAAGTACATGGCTCCCGAGTGTTTATCAGGGCAAGTGCAAACAGCGGCAAGTGACTGGTATAGCTATGCGGTGGTGATACTTGAGCTGGTGACAGGACGAAGCGCCAAAGAGTTGGCCATCTTACCAGATGACAAAGGAATGTTTGAGAAACAGGTCTCGATGATCCTGCATCAACACCTGCATGAGGCGTTGATTGCTATCCTGGCGAGAGCTTTATCCCCTGATCCGCACGACCGACCGACAGGAAAAGAGGTATTGGCGGCGTTTGATGCCAATGATGCCTTTTTAGCAACGAGTGATATGTCCGATGAGGTCAGGGTTTTTGTGGGTCGTGAAAAAGAACTGGCGATGCTGAATGAGGCGTTTTGTGCACACACAGCAAGACAGCATCTGCTGATGTGCATTGAGGGATCGCCTGGTATAGGAAAAACGAGCCTGGTAGAGCAGTTTCTAAGTTCATTAGACAACGTTGTGGTGTTACGAGGGCGGTGTCACGAGCGAGAAACCGTGCCATTTAAAGCGCTGGATATGTTGATTGATGACTTTGCGCAATACCTGAGCTCAATTCCCCCTCAGATACGGTGCAGATATATTGTCGATGGTTTTCAGTATTTGGCGATTTTATTTCCTGTGCTGCGTGGATTTGTCTCGCATGAAAAGTGTGATCCAAATATGGATGCGATGCACATCCGGGCGCTGGCAATGAAAGCACTGGCAAATAGCTTGTCTTTACTGGTGAATAAGCAGCAAGTCATTTTGTTCCTGGATGATATTCAATGGGGTGATGAAGACAGTGCGCAATTGCTTGTCAGCTTTTTAGAGTACCTGTCAGAAAAACGCCCATTTGTCATATTGAGTAAGCGTACAGAAGTGTCACAGGACAACCGTTTTGCTGCAGTGCTGGAAGAGTTTCAGCACGCGCCAGACTGCCCGGTTAGGATGACGCAGATCAAGGTTAACCCCTTGACACAGAGTCAGAGCACAGAAATGCTGGAGGCTTTACTTGAGGACAGCCAGGCCGCTCAGTCAAGCAGTGCACTGGATATTGTGCGGATCAGTAAGGGCGTACCTTTTTTAATGGAGCAGCTGCTCCAGTTTGGTTTGCAATCGGATATTGGCGAAATAGACGGTTATGAGATCATACAGTTACGATTAAATGAATTGTCTTCAGAGTCCAAAGAGATCCTCAGTTTAGTGGCCATTGCGGGCCAACCAGTCAAGCTTGATACGATCCTTGCCATTGTGGGTGATATTCATATTGATGATTTCGCCTTTACCTGTCTGCGAGCTCAGCGGCTTTTGGTTGTGCAGGCTGGCGATCAGGTACAGTGCTTTCATGATCAAATTCGAGAATCAATCTTGTCGATTGAGTGTAGTGCGCTTTTGAAGAGCAGAGCTGGCAAATTGGCTGAGGCATTGGCTGAAGATCGTAAAACGGATAACGCGTTTTTGGGACAACTGTTTTACCAGTCTGGCCAAACACAACGTGCTATTGATTATATGATACATGCGGCCGACGAAGCTGAGCAGGCACTGGCCTATAGTCGGGAAGCTGACACCTGCCATCAGGTGATCACTTGGTTGCCAGATAGCAGACAGGCAGAAAAGTATAAGTTTACTGAGCGAAGAGCCATTGCGTTATCCAGAGGTGGTTATGGGGTTCAGGCTGCTGAACTTTTCGCTCAATTGGCAAAAACAGACGGTCTCTGCGACTCGGAGCGAGCTAGATTAAATGGCATCGCCGCCAGTCAGTTCATGTACGGTGGACACATAGAAAAGGGCGAAGACCTCTTTAAACCCTTATTAAGACAATGGCGATTACCTTATCCGGGCTCAACAAAAACGGCGATGCTACGTATTATCTGGAGTATTGTGGTGCTTGAAGTGAAACGGAGATGGCTGAAAAAGGACAAGTTAAGCGCTGATATCTCGGACCCAAAAATAGAGCTGGTCTTCTCTGTGGCCAACTCTTTAAGTAACTGGGATCCTATCAGAGGATTGTACTTTTCGTTACTAAGCTTGCGCTTGGCCATAAATAAAAAGGATTTGAAACGGACGGTTCAGGGATTGAATATATACGCATTTGCGCTGTCTTATGGCGGAACAGCAAGACATAAGAAGATTAGCTCGCGGATCTTTGAGCAGGCGAGTAAGCTAGGTGAGCGCCTCACAGAGCCTGAGTATGAAATGCATCGAACGCTGTTGGAGGGGGTGTCTCTGTCAATCCAGAGTGAATACCAGGCAAGTATCGAAATGATATTGCATGCCGAGGAGCAGTTCTCTACCAAGATATTCAATGCGCAAAATAACGCTGTGATAGCGCGAACAACGGCGACACATATTTTTTGGTTAATGGGTCGTATACACAAGATAGGTGAGTTAGCACCACAATGGATCCAGGATGCGAAATCTCGGGGAGACCACTTCTCTTTGGTTGAACTGACTATGTTTATGGGGGTATTTCACGCCGCCAATGGTGAGATGCAGCAAGGCAGGGGCATTATCAATGAGGCGATAGCATCATGGCCGCTTGCCGAGTTTACTTATCAGCATTGGGTTGCATCGAAAGCGCTCATTCAAATTGGTCTGATGGCAGGGGATATCGAGAATACCTGGGTTAAATTGCGTGAAGATGTTCGCCTGGCGAAACGTGCCGGGCTGTTTGGCTCGCTTGCGGTCAGGACGGACTACCTGTTCTTACATGGCAGGGTGGCACTTGCCTGCGCACAACGCGACCCGTCACAGGCATCTAACATGCTTAAAGTTGCAGAACAGGATGCAAAGAGTCTGCTGAAAGAGATAGCTCACTCAGCGAGAGGGTATGGTTATTGTTTACGCGCCGGGATTGCTCGGATAAAGGGGGCTGAAGAGGCATCTCTTGAAGCTCTGGCTAATGCAGAAAACTATTTTGCGAAAGCACAAATGGAGCTACATCAGTTAATGATGAAACGCTGTGCGGTGCTGGCACTCAATGATGGTGAACGAGTCATTGAAATAAACGAACATATTTGTGGTTTGGGGGTAAAGGATCCGGCGTTATACCAGCAGATCTTGTGTCCACAATAGACATCTGAATTTTGCAACCTGCTGGGGTTTTATTTTGTGATGCGGCTCACATAGATGGGCCGCTTTTTATTGGGGATTGCATCCCTGTATTACCGAACAAACGCTGATAACAACGTCTTGCGTATTCATCCGTCATGCCGGAAAGATAGTCGGCCAGTACACGCATTTGCGCTCTTTCATCGGAGGCTTGAGTGAAATGCGCCTGAGTTGTATAGGGCAGTAGCCGCAACGGGTCGCTCTGGAATGCACCAAATAAATCAATCAGCATGTTCTGGCCGCTGAATTCGATTTGTTGCATTTTGGGGTCGCGGATGAGCCGCGAAAAAACAAAGTGTTTTAACACACCCAGAATGGCTTCAAATTCGTCCGAGAGCTTTACTGTATGACGCAGCAGCGGATCGCTGAATCTGGTATCCTGAATAGTTAGTTCACAGTTGACAATAAACAGATTCACCAGCTCCCCAATCACATCTTTGCGCAGCGATTCATCGTGTGAGAACAGTCGTTCACTGATACTGTCGAGATGCTCATCCAGCCACGGGGAATTGATTTTGTGTAGTTCAGGCAGGGCGTATCGTTGCCACTCTCGCTCACTCAGGGTCTCGGTGGCAATTGCATCTTCCAAATCATGAACTGCATAGGCGAAATCATCGGCATATTCCATGATCGCACTATCGAGCGATTTGAAGCGGGTCTTGGCTTTAAATTCATTGACCGGAACATGGCTTTGCAACAAGTTGCGATCGTCTTCATTAAACGGTAAGAGGATCCAATCCAGCACGTCTTTGTCACACTGATAAATGCCTTTGGCTGGCAGCCATTGTTGAGTATAGATAAAGCGTTGACTGGGATCGGGCTGTGGCATGCTAAGATATAGCTCATCGATCACAGCCGGGTATTTTATAAACCCGAGTAAAGTGCGGCGGGTCAGATTCATACCATACCCCTTGGAGTAGGGCTCCAGTTTAGTCACGATCCGCAGGGTTTGTGCATTGCCTTCAAAGCCGCCATGGTCGCGCAACAGATAGTTCAGCGCGATTTCTCCGCCGTGACCAAAAGGAGGGTGGCCAATATCGTGTGCAAGGCAGATGGTTTCCATCAGGCTGGAGGAAGGAAACCAGGCAAATTCGGGATGCTGATTGCTGAGATGGCGAAGTAACCCAGTGCCTATCTGAGAAACTTCCAGTGAGTGAGTCAGGCGGGTGCGGTAAAAGTCATTGACGCCAATACTCATAATCTGTGTTTTTGACTGTAAGCGCCTGAATGCTGCCGCGTGGATGATCCGGGAGCGATCAATCTGCCAGGCTGAGCGGTTGTCATTAGGGCGATATTTTTTTTGATCCAGCTGTCTTTGTTGCCAGGGTGACTGACTCATAGGTGTCCTTTATTCAAAACGCTACTGTGTTCAGTATATCCACGGAATATGCCGGTATAAAAGAAAAAGTAATCAAAGCACTAGGTGAATTTAATGCCTGTTGAGTGGTGGGAGCACGATAAAATGCAGAAATTCGCGTTTAGTGGTAAATTTTGGTATCATTGTCCGCTAATTTGAAAATGAAAGAGCAAAGTACAGCAGGGACATTCTGTTAGGGATTTTCAGAAAACCTGCGTAGTCATGCCTATATCATAGTGTTTTTTCGACACTTTGAATTGGTAGTTGGTACTAGTGTGAGGAGAATCATGCGTTTACTAGTGAAGTTTATTATTGCCGCGATTTCAATATTCGCGATTTTGTATCCATTTATTGTCAAACCCCCAGCCCCCCCACCGCCAGAGCCAGAGCCCGAAGTCGTCGTGACTGAGCCGCAGGTTAAGGAAGTGGAACAGCCATTACATTCGGTGAAGCTACCAGAGTTTGGGAAAATCCGTGATATCGCCACCAAGAAGAAACAGTTCTTCGATTTTATTAAGCCTCATGTTGAAGCAGAGAATGAACTGATCTTGCAACAACGTGCAAGCGTAGAAATTGCGTTGATGATGCTGCAGTTTGAAGAGCCGCTCAGTGATATTCAGCAGCAAAGGATTGATCAGGTGTTTGAACTCTACAGAATAGAAGATGACACCGTTTCCATTGAGAATCTTAAACGGGCGTTAAGGCGGGTGGACATCATTCCTAAAGAGCTGGCGTTAATGCAGGCAGCCAACGAGTCAGCCTGGGGCACGTCACGATTCGCCCGGATCGGCCTTAACTTTTTTGGCCAGTGGTGTTATCGAAAAGGGTGCGGCATGATCCCAAAACGTCGCAGCGACGAAGCCGTGCACGAAGTGGCTGCGTTTCAGTCGGTCCGGGCATCGGTCAAATCTTACTTCAGAAATATCAATACGCACGATGCGTATAAAGAACTGAGGGCCACACGTGCCCAGCTACGCGAGCAAAAAAAGCCGATAGAAGCAACGGCATTGACCGCAGGACTCTTGTCATATTCAGAGCGGGGCGTGCATTATATTGAAGAACTTAACGATATGATAAGACACAACAAGGCTTATTTTGATGAAGAGTAATTTACTGGCACTGCTGCTGGGACTGGCAGGTGTTGCCACTGGCGTACAGGCACAAGAAGAGTTTGTGGTTTCGTATGATGGGTTTTATGACCGCCTCAAGGTGATTGAAAAGGGGGAGTTTGAGTTTGCCCGGGTAAATTTTTACCTGGTAGACATTGCTACTTTGGCTCCGTGCGGGATTAAGTCAGGAAAAATTGTCACAGAAACCAGTGAACAGCCGCTCAACTATACGCAAGAAGCACAATTGTTGCTGCCCTTTAGTGAAAAACTCGATAAAGATAAAGCGGTCATCGTTGTAGAACCATTGGATCCACAACACGATTGTCAAATTAAATTTCAGATTGAGTCCGCGTACTTCACGAATACGCATCTGACCAAGCAGCGCTTATATCAACTGCATCATGAGTTTGACGAGCTCCTGTCTGACTTGTCAGGCTTTTTTGTCAGCAAGCTAATGAGCTTTTTGTTACCTGAGCAAAAGGGCGTGAAGGTAACATTTGCCAGTGAGCCAAACTTGTTGGCACCCGGCGTGACCTGTGAAAAGCAGGTTTGTCAGTTCAAGGTAACCGATGACTGGGAAAATGATACTGCGCGCTTTAACACGCTAAGTGAAGTTGTGACGGTGACTCCCTGGATTGAAAAGTAGCTTATCTGTTAACTAATCTGTTAGTCGAAATGGCACTTATACAAAAAAGGCTTCGCATTGCGAAGCCTTTTTCTTGTTCAGCCGTGCGATTTAGCGCAGTGCCTGAATACGTTGCTCCAGCGGTGGGTGAGAAGCAAACATCTCCGACAAACTCTTACCTGAGGCGATACCAAAGGCCATCATAGAACCTTCAAGCTGTGACTCATGGTTGTTGCGCAAACGTTCCAGGGCAGCACGCATCTTGTGCGCGCCGACCAGCTCTGCCGCGCCTTTGTCAGCAGCAAACTCTCTCTGACGACTGAAGTAGGCAACGATCACTGATGCCAAAATACCGAACAGGATCTGGAAAATCATATCAAAAATGATGTAAGTCCAGCTTACCCCGTTGTCTTCCTCGTCGCCATTGAGAAAGCCATCCACCAAGTTCGCCAGCACTTTAGCGATGAAAATCACAAAGGTATTCACGACACCCTGGATCAGGGTCAGTGTGACCATGTCACCGTTAGCAACGTGGCATACTTCATGTGCCAGCACCGCTTCAGCTTCATCTTGTGTCATGTTGTGAAGTAACCCAGTACTAACCGCTACCAGACTGTTGTTTTTACTTGGACCCGTTGCGAAGGCATTGATTTCGGGGCTGTCGTAAATGGCAACTTCAGGCATTGCAATGCCCGCTTGTTTTGCCTGATTGGCAACCGTTTGTACCAGCCAGTGCTCACTTTCATTGCGCGGTTGCTCAATGACATAGGCACCCGTTGATTTTTTGGCAATCCATTTCGACATAAACAGCGAAATGAAGGCACCACCAAAACCGAATACACCGGCAATCAGTAACATACCGCCATAACTGCGGCTAGACAGACCTAGCACAGACATGACGATAGACAGGACAACCCCCAGCACCAGCATGACTGCCAGGTTGGTGATTAAAAATAGCACGATTCGTTTCATCTTAACCTCAAGCTTATACTCAACTCATTGTGTTCAGCCCACTTAAACCAGGATTAGTTTTTTTAAACGGTGGACTGTTTATACTTGCTTACGTTTACCTATAGCGTCCTGCGGGATCCATTTCCTGCGACAAGACGATTTATCATAGATTTAGTTGCAGTATGTTTCAGCTTCCAAAGCACCTTGTGTATATGATGGCATATCGCCAGTATTACAAGTCACACTCTAAAAAATTCGTGTGACAGAATATGTGTGATGCAGCAGGTACTTTCCTTGCGTTCAATCAGGCAATTACCCACAATAGTGATTATCAGCGTCACAAAAAAGTCATTATGCAAATAGAGCACTTTGAGATCATGCAGTTTTTGTCTGCACATCCGCCATTTAACGAGTTACCCAAAAGCGCTGTGCAGCAACTTGCCAGCGAGGTCGAAGTAGGGTATTACCGCGCAGGCAGTGAAATACTGCATTACGGGGAGTCCATCTCAGACCTGTATGTGGTGCGGGCCGGATCAGTCGAGGTATATCGTCGCAATGGTGAGTTGTACAACCGCATCTCGGAAGGCGGGCTGTTTGGTCAGCGAGGCTTGTTAACAAACCGCAAAGTTCGTTTTCCGGTCATGGCGTTGGAAGACACGCTGGTTTATTGCATCCCTGTGAGCCTATTTGAGGCATTTTGCGACGAGCACGAGGCGTTTGCCGACTTTTTTGAAGCGGACGATAGCGGTGGCCTGATCCAGGCTGTTTCCGATCAGGCCGACAATAATGACCTGACCACAGCCAAAGTAAAAACACTCCTGCTCAGAGAGTTAGTGTCGGTTGAGTTAACACGCTCAATTCGTGATGCGGCGAAGCTGATGACCGAAGAGCAGGTATCGGCGTTGCTGATCTATGACCCCAGCAAGCCTGTCAGCGATGACCCGGAGGATGATGACGGACAAATAGTCGGGATCCTGAGTGACAAAGATTTACGAATTAAGGTGGTGGCCGAGGGTTTAGACACCCATCAGCCGGTCGCCACCATTATGACCCGTGAGCTCACCATAGTTGACTCCAATGCCTATGTGTTTGAAGCCATGATGATGATGCTTAGAGATAACTTGCATCATTTGCCTGTGGTCCATAAACGCCGACCTATTGGCGTGATAGCGCTGTCGGATATATTGCGTTATGAATCGCAGAGCAGCCTGTTGTTTGTTAAAGGGATTATGGAGCAGCAAAGTGTTGAGGATCTGGCTCATTATGCACAGTCGCTGGCCAGTGTCTTTGTACGTCTGGTCAATGAAGACGCCAATTCACACATGGTTGGTACGGCCATGTCCGTGATTGGTCGTGCTATAAAGCAACGATTACTGGAGTTGGCAGAGGACGAGCTGGGCGCGCCGCCTGTACCTTATTGTTTTATTGCTCTGGGATCGATGGCACGTGATGAACAGTTGATAGTCACGGACCAGGACAATGCACTGATCCTCGATGATACTTTTGAGTCGGGCAAGCATGACAGCTACTTCTCAGCGCTTGCTAAGTTTGTTTGTGACGGCCTTGCGCAATGTGGCTATAAGCTTTGTGATGGGGGGATTATGGCCACCAACCCGCAGTGGCGGTTACGGGCTAGTGAATGGCAGACACAGTTTGAAGACTGGATAGACAACCCGAAACCCGAAGCCTTGTTACACAGCTCGATTTTTTTTGATCTCGATGGGGTCTATGGACACTCTCAATTAGCCAGTCGACTCAGTGAACTGGTGGCCAAAAAAGCGAAAATTGCTCCTCGTTTCCTTGCTGCGATGGCAAACAATGCGCTGCGCAGAACACCGCCGCTTGGTTTTTTCAAGGACTTTGTACTGGAACAAGATGGTGAACATAAGCATTCGTTAAACATCAAACGACGTGGAACCGCACCCTTATCTGATCTGGTACGCGTCCATGCCCTGGCTATCGGTTCGCGCAAACACAACTCGTTTGAACGACTGGAAGACATTAAAGAAGCGCAGCTATTGCCTTCTGGCAAGGTAGAAGATTTAGAGGCGGCGCTGGAGTATATCGCCACGATCCGAATTCGTCACCAGGCGAGAAAAATCGAGCAGGGTAAACAACCAGACAATAACATTTTGCCTAAACGGCTATCTGAGTTTGAACAACGCAATCTTAAAGAAGCCTTTGCAGTGCTGGATAAAGCCCAAAGCTATCTTAAAATTCGTTATCAGAACAAGGCGATACTCAAGTAATGGCGATACAAGGTGATATTTTATCTTGGCCAAACCGCTTTGCGCATTTGGCGCGGCAAAGTAATGATGAGCGGCTGCGTGCGTTTTATAACGCGGGTGTGCAGTTACCCGAAACGCCAGTGTCTGAAGCGCGTTTTGTCGCGCTCGACTTTGAAACAACCGGGTTAAACCATGAAACCGATGACATAGTCAGCGTCGGCCTGGTGCC
Organism: Pseudoalteromonas rubra; assembly: GCF_001482385.1. Classification (NCBI taxonomy): domain Bacteria; kingdom Pseudomonadati; phylum Pseudomonadota; class Gammaproteobacteria; order Alteromonadales; family Pseudoalteromonadaceae; genus Pseudoalteromonas; species Pseudoalteromonas rubra. The sequence continues at coordinate 960,130 of NZ_CP013611.1, read as the reverse complement.
TTTTGATGCGCGCAGGGCCTATTGTCGTGATGCCAAACATTGGATCTTAAAGCCTGCTACGCCGTTGCATGAAGAGTCTGTGGTGGTGCATCAAATTACGCATTCTCAGGTTCGCGAAGCGCCGGATCTTGGCACCATTCTTGAAGAATTATTGGCGAGCCTGGCAGGTAGAGTGATTGTGGTTCATTATCGCCACATTGAACGTCCGTTCTTTAATCAGGCATTAATGCAACGTTTGGGTGAAGGCATCGAGTTTCCCTTGATTGATACGATGGCACTGGAACATCGTATTGAGACCAACCGATTAACCTGGTGGCAGCAAATTAAGCGCCAGCCTATCCCTTCAATCCGCCTGGCTGATAGTCGAAAACGTTATGGGTTACCTTATTATATTGCACATCACGCACTTAGCGATGCGCTGGCGACCGCTGAGCTATTGCAGGCACAATTACAGCACCATTATACATTACAGACAGAGATCAAAACCCTGTGGATGTAGCGGTTCAGTGCGCCTGACACTTCGACAACATACCCTATGGTTGAGACAAAAATGGCATGTAACTGAACATGCCATTTTGAGCTGCTATTTTGGTGTCAAACAGGGTCAGGACTGAACTTGCTCTGTACGAAGGCCCAGGATCAGGCTCAGGCACATCAACAATAACACCAGAGTGAAAGGTAAGCCGGTCGAGATTGCACCAGCCTGCAGGGCTTCGATAGCGTCTGTACCGCCGATCCACAGCAGCGCAGCAGCAATGGCACCTTCAACTGTTGCCCAGAACACGCGTTGCGGAATTGGGGCGTCAATCTTACCGCCAGCCGTAATACTGTCTATCACCAGAGAGCCCGAATCTGAGGAGGTGATAAAGAACACCAGTACCAGTATGATGGCGACAAATGACAACACATTACCCAGCGGCAGTTGTTCAAACATTTCAAACATAGCCAGTGGCACCTGGGTCAGGCCATTTTCACCCAGTGAGCCAACGCCAGACATCACCTGGTCAATAGCGATGCCGCCATAGACTGACATCCATAGCGTCGTCACCAGTGTTGGGATTAGCAATACGGCGATGATGAATTCACGAATAGTTCGGCCTTCAGATACACGGGCAATGAACATACCTACAAACGGAGACCAGGAGATCCACCAGGCCCAGTAAAATACCGTCCAGCCCTGATACCAGGCTTCATCTTCACGTCCGTGCGGATTACTAAGCGGAATGATGTTTTCAGCGTAGGCCATCACTGTGGTCGGGATATTACCCAGTGCAACCGCAAACCCGGCGAGCATAACGAATAACAACAAGGCAAAGGCAAGCAGCATATTGGTGTTACTAAGCACTTTAACACCTCCTTCAATGCCCCGCACCACAGAAGCAATGGCCAGCAAAGTAACTGCGGCAATGACTGCGATTTGGAGTCCGAGGCCTGCCTCGATCCCGAACACATGCTGGATCCCCGCACTGGCCTGCTGTGCCCCCAAGCCGAGCGAAGTAGCCAGGCCAAACAACGTTGCCAGTACCGCCAGAATGTCTATCACATGACCCGGCCAGCCCCAGGCTCTGTCACCCAGTAGCGGATAGAAGATTGAGCGAATGGACAGTGGCAGGCCCTTGTTATAAGCGAAGAAAGCCAGCGAGAGCGCCACAACGGCATAGATAGCCCAGGGATGTAAGCCCCAGTGGTACATAGTCGCGCCCATAGCAAGCTCTGCAGCTTCAGGTGTGTTTGCGGCGACATTCAGAGGGGTCTTGTACCAGCCCGTATAATAAGCTACAGGCTCGGCAACACCCCAGAACATTAATCCTATCCCCATACCGGCGGCAAATAGCATAGCCAGCCAGGAGAGGGTAGTGTATTGCGGTTTGGCGGCCTCGCCGCCAAGACGAATTTTACCGTAGGGAGACAGTACCAGCGCGAGACAAAACAACACAAAGAAGTTGCCAGACCACATGAAGACGGCATCAAACGCGCCGATGATTTTCCACTTCAGCCCATCCAGTGCTGCCTTCGCTGATTCGGCATCGCTCACAAGGATTGCAATAAGAAAAAATAAGATCAGGCCGGCGCTGACGCCAAAAACCGGGTTATGAACATCAAACCCCCATTTTTGCACGTTGTCCTGGCCCACCGTGTAGTCAGTATTGTCAATACTGTACTTATCGTGATTGTCCGCCATTGTTACCTCATGGTTGAGAAGTGAATGGCAAGGCAGGAATCCCCAGCTTTGATGCAAACTGCATGCGATGGGCTTATGTTAGTTACAGCGGAAATGGGTGCCTGAGGCTTGCCATTACGATCGTCTTTTTAGTATCAAAAAAGTCGTTTCGATGTAATTAAGATAAACCAACCAAAACGAGGTCCTCTGGCCACCTTGCCCAGAAAGATCTTCGTCTATTAGTGTAAGCGTTAGAATATAAAAGTAAACGAATGCGCGCTTAACTGAATAAATTCACACCAATGCGAGTATAAAAGATAAAAAAAATCCCTCTTGCGAGGGATTTTGGGTAACTCAGCGCCTTTGGCACTGGGAATGAGGTCGGTACATGTTTGGTGTTTTCGTGTCAGACCGCGTGTATTTAGCTGGCAAACTGCATTTCAGGAATGTCGCCATTCACAATAAGCTTACCCGCTGTTTTGCTGATAATTTCGTCTACACTAACACCCGGTGCGCGCTCTAGCAAATGGAACGCACCGTCTTTCACTTCAAGCACCGCTAAATCTGTGACGATTTTCTTCACACAGTTAACGCCCGTAAGCGGCAGAGTGCAAGACTCCAGTAACTTTGAATCGCCGTGCTTGCTGGCATGAGTCATGGTGACAACGATATTTTGTGCACCTGCAACTAAGTCCATTGCGCCACCCATGCCTTTGATTAATTTCTTCGGGATCATCCACGATGCGATATTACCGTTTTGATCCACTTCAAATGCACCCAGTACCGTCAAGTCTACATGACCACCGCGGATCATGGCAAAGCTTTCGGCGCTATTAAAAATAGCCGCACCTGTGGCTGCTGTCACGGTTTCTTTACCCGCATTGATCATATCCGCGTCAACCTGGTCCTCTGTTGGGTAAGGACCCATGCCCAAAAGACCGTTTTCAGATTGCAGCATTACTTCGATACCCTGAGGTACATAGTTAGCAACCAGGGTAGGGATACCAATGCCCAGATTCACGTAATAACCGTCCTGAAGCTCCTGCGCCACGCGCATTGCAATTTGTTCACGAGTTAAAGCCATGGTGATCTCCTTACTTACGGGTTGTGACACGTTCGATGCGTTTTTCAAAGCTACCCTGAATCACGCGATTAACATAGATCCCCGGTGTGTGGATCTCACTTGGTGCAAGCTCGCCCGGCTCTACGATTTCTTCCACCTCGGCAACGGTAATTTTACCTGCTGTTGCTGCCATAGGGTTAAAGTTCATTGCGGTGTGGCGGAATACCAGGTTACCGTAGCGATCTGCTTTCCACGCTTTCACGATAGCAAACTCACCGGTAATGGACTCTTCCAGGATGTAAGGACGACCATCAAACTCTTTAACTTCTTTGCCCTCGGCAATCGGTGTACCGTAACCAGTTGCGGTGTAAAAACCTGGGATACCTGCACCACCAGCACGCATCTTCTCTGCCAGCGTACCCTGAGGCGTCAACTCAACATCGATAATGCCATCTAATAGCTGTTGCTCAAACAGGGCATTTTCACCCACATAAGAGGCGATGATTTTTTTGATCTGACGGTCATGTAGCAAAATGCCCAGACCAAAGTCATCTACGCCGCAGTTATTAGACACGACAGTTAGTTCTTTGGTTTGTTTGCGTTTAATTTCAGCAATCAAGCCTTCAGGAATACCACATAATCCAAAGCCACCGGCAATAATGGTATCGCCATCTTTCAGGCCCTCCATTGCTGCTTCATAGCTTGAAACTACTTTATCGAAACCGGCCATTAGCCCACTCCTAGTTGTTCGTTGTTCTCGGTTGTTATGACTGACAGCTATTTTTTAGCGCCAGTGACACCTTGCTTACGGGTGCTTTATCAAGCGCCTCACAAATCTGCCAGCCTGCTTTTGCCAGTCTTTCTAAATCAATTCCACTATCAATGCCAAGTCCTTGCAGCAAGTAAACAACATCCTCAGTGGCAACATTTCCTGACGCGCCCTTAGCATAGGGACAACCACCCAACCCGGCGACGGCCGAATCTATGGTGGCAATGCCCATTTCCAGTGCCGTATGGATGTTGGCTAATGCCTGGCCATAGGTATCATGAAAGTGCACGGCAAGACGCTCAGCCGGGATGTGTGACAGCAATAGGGTAAGCAGTTGCCTGACCTGATTGGCTGTGCCCACGCCTATGGTGTCGCCCAGGCTGATCTCATAGCAACCCAATGCCAATAATTGTTTACACACCTCGAGCACCTGTTCTGGTTCGACCTCTCCCTGATACGGGCAGCCAACCACACAGCTCACGTAGCCTCTGACTTTGATGTTGTTTTTTTGTGCAAGTTCAACGACCGGCCGAAAGCGTTCGATGCTCTCTTCAATCGAGCAGTTGATGTTTTTCTGTGTAAAGGCTTCACTGGCCGCAGTGAATATCGCGAACTCGTCGACCTGATTGGTCAGTGCCAGTTCGGCACCTTTCAGATTGGGGGTGAGTGCGCTGATCTCCACCCCTTCTCGGCGCACAAATCCCTGGATAACGTCACTGGAGTCTGCCATTTGTGGCACCCATTTGGGTGACACAAATGCACCGGCCTCGATGTGTTTCAGACCAGCTTCTGCTAGTGCATTGACTAGCGTAATTTTAGCTTCGGTCGATACACTGGACTCATTTTGCAGACCATCACGTGCACCGACCTCGACAATTTTTACCTGGGCGGGGTAGTTTGCCATCTCAGGCCTCCTCTACAATAGCGAGCATCGCGCCATGGCTGACCAGCTCACCTTCATCGAAGCAGTAACTTGTCAGCGTGCCATCGAATGGGGCATTCAGGGTATATTCCATTTTCATCGCCTCGATGACGACAACTGGATCGCCTTTGCTTACCTGAGCACCCACACTTTGCAGGTGTTTCACGACTGTGCCATTGAGTGGTGCAGCCAGAGGCGCCTCCTGGTGTTCATGCTCACTGACGTAGTGCTTAGATTTAAGCGCCATATCAAATTGATAGGGGCCAAACATAACCGTGATGAGAGCTGCGGTGATCACCACATCTGCAAGCAAACGCTTGCCATCCAGATTCGCTATCAGGCTGTGCCCATCCAGACGCACGTCCATAGTATGGTCGAGGTCCTGATAAAATACCTGCCACTCATTGCCTTTGGCTTCAGCGATGACCAGGTGGTCAGCAAATGGCAATACCTGACGACGCGGCTGATTGAGCTTAAAGCCCGACAGCTGCCAGGGCGAGGTCACTTTTTCTGCCTGTTGATGCGCCAGATAAGCTGCACTGGCCAGGCATACCAATAAATCATTGGGTGCCTGTGACGCCGTCAGCGTATCGGTTTGAGTGTCAATGAAGTGTGTATCCGGTGCAGTAGTACTGAATGCCGGATGGCCTGCCAGGTGGTGTAAGAAGGCAATATTGCTCTTTAAACCGGCCAGATGTACTTCAGCCAGTGCGCTGCGTAGTTTTAACAATGCAGTGCGGCGGTCCCGACCGTGGACAATTAATTTGGCGATCATCGGGTCATAAAACGGGCTGATCTCGTCTCCCTGTTGTACGCCAGTGTCAATGCGCACACCATCTTTCGCTGCAGGGAAACCCAGGTGCGACAAGACGCCCGAACAAGGCATAAAGTTCTCCTCGGGGTCTTCAGCATAGATACGCGCTTCGAAGCTGTGACCACTGAGACGAATTTCATCCTGGGTGAGAGGCAGTACTTCGTTGTTGGCGACACGAATTTGCCACTCAACCAAATCCTGACCCGTCACCATCTCGGTCACCGGATGTTCTACTTGCAGGCGCGTGTTCATCTCCATAAAGAAGAACTCGTTACCACATAACAAAAATTCGACAGTACCTGCACCACGGTAGTTAATCGCCTGAGCGCAGCGCACCGCGGCTTCACCCATTTCACGGCGCAGCTCTGCGCTGAGATCCGGCGCTGGGGCTTCTTCAATGACCTTCTGATGACGACGTTGCAAAGAGCAGTCTCGGTCGCCCAGATACACACAGTTACCATGGCTGTCTGCGAAAACCTGGACTTCAACATGGCGCGGCTTATCGACAAAGCGCTCTAACAGCACCAGATCGTTACCAAAGCTGGCTGCGGCTTCACGTTTTGCGCCCTCCAGAGAACTGATAAACTCGCTTGCCTCGCGCACCACGCGCATGCCTTTACCGCCACCACCGTAAGCGGCTTTAATCAGCACCGGGTAGCCCACTTTCTCGGCTTCCTGAGCCAGAAAATCTGTATCTTGCTGCTTGCCATAATAACCTGGTACCAGAGGCACGTTGGCCTCGGCCATAATTTCTTTGGCGCGGGTTTTTGACCCCATGGCTTCAATTGACGTGGCTAAGGGGCCAATAAAGGCAATATTGGCCTGTTCACAGGCGTTGGCAAAAGCTTCGTTTTCAGACAAGAACCCATAACCAGGATGGATACAGTCCGCACCGGCGCGCTTGGCAACGTCCAGAATGCGTTCGGCCACCAGGTAAGAGTCTTTACTTGGCGCCGGACCTATGTGATAGGCCTCGTCGGCCTGCTGGACGTGCATTGCATTGGCATCGGCATCGGAGTATACGGCAACGGTGCTCAGACCCAGACGTTTGGCACTGCGCATGACGCGGCAGGCGATTTCGCCTCGGTTGGCTATCAGAATTTTCTTTAACATAGTGTACTCCTTACTTGCTGGCCGCGTTTTGCCAGCCGGGGGCACGTTTTTCGAAAAAGGCACTCAGGCCTTCCTGTCCTTCTTCGCTCACCCGGATTTCTGCGATCCGCTTTGCGGTATGGGCTATCAGCGTGTCGTCGATGGTGTGGCCTGCGACTTCATCGATCAATGCCTTGGCGCTTTTCACCGCCACAGGACCATTGTTCAACAGGGTTTCAATGAAGTGGGATTCTGCACCGGATAAATCTTCGGCAACTTCATGGATGAGGCCCATGCTCAGCGCTTTGTCTGCAGTAAAGATTTCTGCACTGAGGAAATAACGCCGCGCCTGACGCTCACCAATGGCTCGGATCACATAAGGGCTAATAACAGCCGGGATAAGGCCAAGTTTCACTTCGCTCAGGCAGAATTTAGCATCTGGCGTTGCAACGGCGATGTCACAACATGCGATTAAACCCAGCGCACCACCGAATGCGGCACCTTGAACCAGGCAAACCGTGGGATGTGGACTGTTTGCCAGCACCTTCATCAGTTTGGCCAGCTCCATGGAATCTGCAACATTCTCATCATAGTTATTGCCAGCCATAGACTTCATCCAGGCTAGGTCGGCGCCCGCAGAGAAGTGTTTTCCGTTGGTTTTCAGTATGAGCGCACGAATATCCAGCTCGTTGGCGTATTCAATGCTTTTGATTAATTCAGCAATGACTTCGGCATTGAAGGCATTGTGTTTTTCCGGGCGGCTGAGTTCCAGCACGGCCACCTTACTTTTGGTGATATTTAAGGTTACTGTCATAGGGCCTCCTTACATCCGGAAAATGCCGAACTTTGAATCCTGCTCAGGTGCGTTGGCGGCCGCTTCAAGTGCCAGACCAAGTACAGTGCGTGTATCTGCAGGATCTATGATGCCATCATCCCACAAGCGCGCACTGGCGTAGTAGGGGTGACCTTGTTTTTCGTATTGCTCAACAATGGGTTTTTTGAACTCGGCGACTTCTTCGTCGCTCATTGACTGACCTTTGCGTGCTAACCCATCCTGACGAACCTGAGTTAGTACGCCCGCGGCCTGCTCACCACCCATGACCGAGATACGCGCGTTTGGCCACATCCACATCATAGTGGGTTCATAAGCGCGGCCACACATGCCGTAGTTACCCGCACCATACGAGCCACCGATAAGAACGGTAAATTTTGGTACGTCTGCACAAGACACAGCGGTAACCATCTTAGCACCGTGTTTGGCGATGCCTTCTGCTTCATACTTCTGACCGACCATAAAGCCGGTGATGTTTTGTAAGAATAACAGCGGGATATTGCGCTGCGCACAGAGCTGTATAAAGTGCGCCCCTTTTTGTGCAGATTCAGAGAACAAAATCCCGTTGTTGGCGACGATACCAACAGGGTGACCATAAATTTCGGCAAAACCGGTGACCAGGGTTTCACCAAAGTAACGTTTAAATTCATCAAATTGTGAGTCATCAACAATACGGGCAATCACTTCACGTACGTCAAACGGTTTCTTTAAGTCGGTACCAACGATGCCGTAGATCTCACCAATGTCGTATCTTGGTGCTTTAAAATCTTTTAACACAGGGCGTACAGGACGTTGGTGATTGAGACGAGAGACACATTGACGCGCAATAGATAAGGCATGTTCGTCATTTTCTGCGTAATGGTCAGCAACGCCAGACACTTTACAGTGCACATCTGCACCACCCAGGTCTTCTGCGCTAACTTCCTCACCGGTTGCTGCTTTTACCAGCGGGGGACCTGCGAGGAAAATCGTCCCTTGCTCTTTGACTATGATGCTCTCATCGGCCATTGCGGGCACGTACGCGCCACCAGCGGTACACAAGCCCATGACGACGGCAATTTGTGGGATTCCCTTGGCAGACATACGCGCCTGGTTATAAAAAATACGGCCAAAATGCAGCTTGTCCGGGAACACTTCATCCTGCTCTGGCAGGTTCGCCCCGCCTGAGTCTACTAAATAGATGCAAGGCAGGTGGCAACGTTCTGCGATTTCTTGTGCGCGAAGATGCTTTTTTACTGTGAGTGGGAAATAAGTGCCGCCTTTGACTGTCGCATCGTTGGCGACAATCATGCACTCAATGCCTTTCACCCGACCTATGCCTGCAACCACGCCAGCACAAGGGATGTCTTGTTCATATACGCCGTAGGCTGCGAACTGAGAGATTTCTAAAAATGGAGAGCCTTCATCGAGCAAGTGCTCAATCCTGTCGCGAACAAAGAGTTTACCGCGACTCTGATGGCGGGCGATCAGGGCTTCGCCGCCGCCCATTGATAACGTTGCGACCTTATCATTGAGATCAGCAACCAGGGACGCCATGGCGTCCTGGTTTGCCTTAAACTGCGGGTCATGACTATTAACATTCGAGTTTAGTACTGTCATGCTGCCTCCTTAGCGGCTTTCGGTGAACAGCTCACGACCGATCAGCATGCGGCGTATCTCAGAGGTACCGGCACCAATTTCATATAGTTTGGCATCACGCAGTAAACGTCCGGTGGGATATTCGTTGATGTAGCCATTGCCGCCAAGTAACTGGATTGCATCAAGTGCCATTTTGGTTGCCAGCTCTGCGGCATACAGGATAACGCCAGCTGCATCTTTACGGGTTGTTTCGCCGCGGTCGCAGGCTTTGGCAACGGTATATACGTATGAGCGAGCCGCATTCATTTGTGTGTACATGTCAGCGATTTTACCCTGTATAAGCTGGAACTCACCGATAGACTGGTTGAATTGCTTACGCTCATGAATATAAGGGACAACCACGTCCATACAAGCCTGCATGATCCCTAAAGGGCCACCAGCCAGTACGACACGCTCATAGTCCAGACCACTCATCAGGACCTTAACGCCTTCATTATAGTTACCGAGTATGTTCTCTTCTGGCACTTCACAGTCTTCGAATACCAGTTCACAGGTATTTGAACCGCGCATGCCCAGTTTGTCGAGCTTCTGTGCGGTAGAGAACCCCGGGAAGTTACGTTCAACGATAAACGCGGTGATACCACGCGGGCCCGCATCTAAGTCTGTTTTTGCGTAGATGACAAATACATCAGCGTCCGGACCATTGGTGATCCACATTTTATTACCGTTAAGAATGAACTTATCGCCTTTTTTCTCAGCTTTGAGTTTCATGGAAACCACATCTGAGCCAGAGTTGGGCTCACTCATCGCCAGTGCACCTATGTGCTCACCTGAGATTAGTTTTGGCAGGTACTTTTCTTTTTGTGCCTGATTACCATTACGGTTGATCTGGTTTACGCACAAGTTTGAATGGGCGCCATAGCTTAATCCGATTGAGGCACTGGCACGACTGATTTCTTCCATTGCGATAACGTGTTCCAGGTAGCCCATGTTTGCACCACCAAATTCTTCCGGTACTGTGATGCCCAACAGGCCCATGTCACCAAACTTTGGCCACATTTCATTGGGGAACGCGTTTTCTTCGTCTGTTTTTTCTGCCAGTGGGGCAATTTCACTGCTGGCGAAGCTATTAACGTGGTCACGGATCATGTCCGCCGTTTCGCCCAGGCCAAAGTTAAGTTCTTTATAAAGTGATACTGTGCTCATCTGTAGTTATCCTGTGTGAGAGTTATTCTTGATTAAGCACTCGCCGCGGCTTGCATTAAGTGCTACATTGCTCAATCACTATTCGTCTAAACTTTTAAAGTATTTAAGCGTTGTAGTGCGCTGTATTAAGTGCACTATGTTGCTCAATGACTATTCGTCTAAATTCTTTAAAGTATCTAGGCAGCGGCGTTCCGCTGTCACCAGCTCCATCAGGACAACTTTAATGTCGTCCATTTGCTGACTCAGATCGGCCTTTTTTTCTTCGATCAGTTGCAGCATAGTATGAAGCTGTTTGGCGCTTGATTTGTCAGCGTCGTAGAGCTCAAACAAGCGACCGGTTTCTGCCAGAGTAAAGCCTAAACGCTTGCCACGCAGAATCAGTTTAAGGCGGACTTTGTCGCGCTTTGAATAGATGCGGGTCTGGCCGTGACGTTCAGGTGAAAGTAATCCCTGATCTTCATAAAACCGAATACTTCGGGTGGTAATATCAAACTCCTTGGCGAGTTCGCTGATTGAATAAGTTGGTTCTTGGTTGTCTTGCATCGTTTACGCACTTACATCAAAACTGATTCATCCAATATAAGTGAAGTTTACGTAAAGGTAAAGTATGGTGTTTGTTTCATCCGATAGTCGCATATCGAAGCTGCTCATACTGGTCTACTTTAGGTATTCGTTTAGCTTGCAGAAGACCCGCTTAGGCACTCCAGATGGTACGTCACAATGCTGTATAGTCGCTTGGTTCAGGACTGACTGGCGAGGAGGACGACACATCGAATCCACACCAGTGGCAACCTCGATGTGCAACTTAACTTTACACTTTCAGAGATCGCAATTTGCTTGATTTTAGATTTACGTTGGCGTAAACGTAAATATTAGGTATGCTCGACGTAAGAGATTACTAAAAGCAAGCAACTTGCTTGTAAACAGGAGTTTTTTTAATGAGTAACGAAGCTGTTGTCATTGTCGCCGCAAAACGTACCCCTATGGGTGGATTTATGGGCAGCCTTTCAGGTGCCAGCGCTACTGATTTAGGTGCAACCGCCATTAAAGCGGTCATGGCTGAGACTGGTTTGTCAGATGCCAGCATTGATGAAGTCATTATGGGTTGTGTACTGCCGGCTGGATTAGGCCAGGCACCTGCACGTCAGGCTATGTTACATGCGGGTTTAGCTCGTTCAACAGGCGCAACCACAATTAATAAAGTATGTGGATCAGGTCTTAAAGCAGCCATGTTCGCGCACGATTTAATTAAAGCAGGTAGCATTAACAATGCCATCGCAGGTGGTATGGAGAGCATGACCAATGCCCCTTACTTTATCCCTAAAGCGCGTGGTGGTATGCGTATGGGTCATGGTGAAATCAAAGATCACATGATGGCGGATGGCCTCGAAGATGCCTACGACAATAAAGCAATGGGTTGCTTCGCACAAGATACGGCTGACGAATACGGCATTACGCGTGACAATATGGATGAGTTTGCGCTGAGCTCTTTGAGCAAAGCCAACGCAGCTATCGAGAATGGCAGTTTTGACAATGAAGTTGCAGCACATGTGATTTCGACTCGCAAAGGTGATGTTGAAGTGGCCATTGATGAGCAGCCAGGTAATGCACGTCCGGATAAGATCCCATCACTGCGCCCGGCGTTCAAAAAAGACGGCACTATCACCGCAGCAAATTCTTCTTCTATTTCAGACGGTGCGGCAGCACTTGTACTGATGAGTGAATCAGAAGCTAAGCGTCTCGGTTTAACACCGCTGTGTAAAATTGCAGGTCACACTACTCACTCTCAGGCACCTGCTGAGTTCACAGTCGCACCAGTAGGTGCAATGAATAAACTGCTTGAACAAACTGGCTGGTCCAAAGATGACGTGGATCTGTGGGAAATCAACGAAGCATTTGCCATGGTGACTATGCTGGCGATCAGCGAGCTAGGCCTTGATCAAAGTAAAGTGAACGTGAACGGTGGTGCCTGTGCATTGGGCCACCCAATCGGAGCCAGCGGTGCACGTATCTTGGTAACACTCATCCATGCGTTACGCAATCGTGGTTTATCAAAAGGGATTGCCTCACTGTGTATCGGTGGTGGTGAAGCGGTGGCATTAGCCGTCGAAGTTTAAATTAAGTATAGCGCCGCAACGACAATAATTAAGCGGCGCTTTTTCGTTTTATTTGGGGAGGAGTGCACATGCACCAGGTACCATTATACATCAACGGTGAATTTACCCAGTCTCAGTCTGACAAGTGGTTAGATGTCGTCAATCCGGCGAATCAGGAAGTTTTGGCGCAGGTGCCATGTGCGACGCACGATGAAGTACAGGCTGCTATCACGTCAGCACAAGAGGCATTCAAGACCTGGCGTAATGTGCCAGTAACGGAGCGTGCGCGCATTATGATGCGTTATGCTGCATTGCTGAAAGAGCACCAGGAAGAAATTGCGACCATTATCTGCCATGAACTTGGTAAGACCTTTGAAGATGCCAAGGGCGATGTATGGCGTGGAATTGAAGTCGTGGAGCAGGCTGCAAATGCACCGGCGCTGATGATGGGCGAAACGGTTGAGAACGTTGCCCGTAACATCGACACTTATTCTTATATTCAACCGCTGGGTGTGTGTGCGGGTATTACACCGTTCAACTTCCCGGCGATGATCCCATTGTGGATGTTCCCAATGGCGATTGTGTGTGGTAACACATTTGTATTAAAACCATCTGAGCAAGACCCCCTGACGCCAATGCGTCTGGTAGAGCTGTTCGAGGAAGCAGGGGCACCAAAAGGGGTTCTGCAAGTTGTACACGGTGCAAAAGAGCAGGTTGACCAAATTCTGACAGCGCCTGAAGTACGCGCAATTTCTTTTGTTGGCTCATGTGGTGTAGGTTCTTACATCTACAGTAAAGGCACTGAGAACCTGAAACGTGTTCAGGCCTGTGTAGGCGCGAAAAACCATATGGTGATCATGCCTGATGCCAGTCGCGAGCAAACCATCAATAACCTGGTCGGTGCATCTGTGGGTGCAGCGGGTCAGCGTTGTATGGGTATCTCCGTTGCGGTCTTCGTTGGCAAGTCCAAAGAGTGGATCGACGACTTAAAAGCCGGCCTTGAAAAGGTACGCCCGGGTGTGTGGAACGACCCCGAAGCGGCTTACGGCCCGCAAACCTCGGCCCAGGCCAAGGCACGTATTTTGTCACTGATCGAAAGTGGTAAACAACAAGGCGCAACGTGTTTGCTGGATGGCTCAGACTTTACGGTTGAAGGCTACGAAAATGGCAACTGGGTTGGTCCAACTTTGTTCACAGACGTGACACCAGAGATGGATATCTACAAGCAAGAGATTTTTGGCCCGGTACTAAACTGCGTCTGTGTTGATACGCTGGAAGAAGCCATTACGCTGGTGAATAATAGCCCATATGGTAACGGCACTTCCTTGTTCACTGCGAGTGGTGCAGCGGCACGTAAGTTCCAGCATGAAATCGAAGTTGGTCAGGTAGGCATTAATATTCCAATTCCTGTGCCATTGCCGTTCTTCTCATTCACCGGTTGGAAAAACTCTTTCTATGGTGATCAACACACGTATGGCAAGCAGGGTGTACGTTTCTACACTGAAACCAAGACCATCACATCGCGCTGGTTTGCTGATGAGGCCGTAACGGGCCCTAACATGAGCATTAACCTGCGATAACACCAATCAGTTACCCTTTCAGGCCCGGCTTTTGCCCGGGCCTTTCGTAGTAATACCTGAGACTCAGGTACATAAGAATAACGCCGGGCAGAATCGTCACTTCGCCCGACATGACAACAAGTGAGGTCTTTTATGGACTTTAATCTCAACGAAGATCAACAGGCATTCGCCGAAACCGCATATCAGTTCGCCATGAGTGAACTGGCACCCCATGCAGCTGAATGGGATCAGAAACACATTTTCCCTAAAGACGTCATTAAAAAAGCTGGTGAGCTGGGTTTTTGTGGCTTATACACACCGGAAGAAGCGGGTGGTCTGGGTCTGTCGCGTCTGGATTCAAGCATTATTTTTGAGCAATTATCGATGGGTTGTACGGCAACCACGGCGATGCTGACTATACACAACATGGCGACCTGGATGATCGCCAGCTTCGCAACCGATGCGGTAAAAGAGCAATACATGGACCAGTTGGTGATGGGGGAGCTATTGGCTTCTTACTGCCTGACTGAACCTGGCTCGGGCTCTGATGCGGCGTCTTTGAAAACGAAAGCTGTGCTGGAAGGCGATGAGTATGTTCTGAACGGCTCAAAAATGTTCATCTCAGGCGCGGGTGAGACCGATGTACTGGTCGTAATGGCCCGAACGGGTGAAGACGGTCCTAAAGGCATTTCGGCTTTTGTTGTGCCGGCAGACGCCGAGGGTGTCATCTATGGTAAAGCAGAAGAAAAAATGGGCTGGAACGCTCAGCCGACCCGTCTGGTCACGTTTGAAGATGTGCGTATTCCTGCTGCCAATCTGATGGGCAAAGAAGGCGAAGGGTTTAAATTTGCCATGCAAGGTTTGGACGGTGGGCGTATCAACATTGCCACCTGTTCAATCGGCACTGCACAACAGGCGTTAAATACAGCCAAAGAATATATGCAGGAGCGTCAGCAGTTTGGTAAGCCATTGGCGGCTTTCCAGGCACTTCAATTTAAGATTGCTGACATGAACACAGAACTGGTTGCTGCGCGTCAGATGGTTCGCCTGGCGGCCTTTAAACTAGACAGCAACGACAGTGAAAAAACCACTTATTGTGCCATGGCTAAACGCTTTGCGACCGATGTTGGCACTAAGGTTTGTGATGATGCATTACAAATTCATGGTGGTTATGGCTACATCAAAGAATACCCACTTGAGCGCCACCTGCGTGATGTACGCGTTCATCAAATTCTGGAAGGCACCAATGAGATCATGCGGGTGATCATTGCACGCCGAATTTTAGCCGAAGGCGCAGCAAGCGTATTGTAAAGGAGCATCATTATGTCAGCACAATTGAAACTCGAAAAACAAGGTCACATCGCGATAGTCACTATGTCGAACCCACCGGCTAACACCTGGACTCGCGACACTTTGGTAGGCCTTAAAGAGCTGGTGAACGAGCTGAATGCCGATAAAAACATTTATTCATTGGTGATCACCGGGGAAGGTGAAAAGTTCTTTTCTGCCGGTGCCGATCTGAATGTGTTCGCCGATGGCGACAAAGGGGTTGCGGCCGACATGTCTCGCGTATTTGGCGAAGCATTTGAAACACTGAGTGACTTCCGTGGTGTGTCTATCGCCGCCATTAACGGCTTTGCAATGGGTGGTGGCCTGGAAGTCGCGCTGGCCTGTGACATTCGTATTGCAGAAGCGCAGGCTCAAATGGCACTGCCAGAAGCCAAAGTGGGCTTACTGCCTTGTGCCGGTGGTACGCAAAACCTGTCCTGGTTGGTAGGCGAAGGCTGGGCTAAGCGCATGATTCTGTGTGGCGAGCGCCTCAAAGCGGATAAAGCGCGGGAGATTGGACTGGTTGAAGAAGTGGTTGAGCAGGGCAAAGCGCTTGAAGCTGCACTGGAGCTGGCTAACAAAGTTGAAGATCAAAGCCCAGTGGCCGTTACCGCCTGTAAAGCACTGATCCAAAAAGGTCGCACAGGGACCATCAACAGTGCATTACCGCTTGAGCGCGAACTGTTTGTGACTTTGTTCGACACACAAGATCAGAAAGAGGGCGTGAATGCCTTCTTGGAAAAACGTAAAGCAAACTGGGTGAATGGCTAATGGTTGAATTACAGTTACTGAACCAGGCAGATGCCCCTGTGGTATTTGAGTTGGCGCACTGTAATAACGGCATGAAGGTGGCAGTGGCCACCCTCAATGCGCCAAAAGCACTCAATGCACTTAACCTGGAAATGATCCGCCTACTCGAACCACAGCTCAAAGTGTGGGCTGAAGACGAGCAGGTAGCTATGGTATTGCTCAAAGGCGCGGGAGAGAAAGCTTTCTGTGCCGGTGGTGATGTGGTTAGCCTGTACAATGCAATGGCCGCGGAAGATGGCAATAACCATCTGGAAATCTTCTTTGCTGAGGAATATCGTCTCGATTATCACATCCATAATTATGATAAACCGATCCTGTTGTGGGGCAATGGTATTATCATGGGGGGTGGCCTTGGCCTGATGGCTGGAGCCAGTCATCGTGTAGTGACTGAGTCGTCACGCATTGCCATGCCGGAGATCACCATTGGATTATATCCTGATGTGGGTGGCAGCTATTTCCTGAACAAAATGCCGGCCGGTGTGGGTTTATTCCTGGGCCTGACGGGTGCCTCTATCAATGCCACTGATGCCAAATTTGTTGGTCTGGCCGATCATTATATGGATGGTGAACGGTTGGATATGCTGCTGCACAATCTCAGTGAAGTCAATTGGGGTAAGACCAACGTACTCAATCATGAGAAATTGACTCAGCTACTTATTTCCCTCGATGAAGCGTCGCACATTCCGCCGCGCAGCGAAATCAAGCCGCTGGCTGAGTCTTTTGCTAAATTGGCTGAGCTAGACACGCTGGAGGCCCAGGTTGAGCACATTCTGGCCCTCGATAGCGCAGAGAATAAATGGCTGAGCAAGGCGCAAAAAGCGCTAAAACATGGTTCTCCGTTTAGTGCCGTGTTAATCCAGGCACAACTAAATCGTGCCGAAGGGTTGTCACTCAAAGATTGCTTTCAACGCGAGCTGGCAATGTCGGTGCGTTGCGGTGAAGTGGGCGAGTTCCGTGAAGGTGTGCGTGCGCTGTTGATTGACAAAGACGGACAACCACAATGGCAGTTTAAGACCATTGCTGACGTAGACAGCAAAGTGATAGACAGCTTTTTTGCACCACGCTGGGAAGAGAGCACACATCCCCTGGCTGATCTGTAAGGAATAAACATATGGCAAAGATTGGATTTATTGGTTTAGGAAATATGGGTGGCCCAATGGCCGCCAATTTGGTGAAAGCCGGGCACCAGGTCACTGTGTTTGATCTCAGTGCTGAAGCCGTGGCACACCTTGTATCGCTGGGCGCTATGGCAGCAGACAAAGTCTCTGATGTTTGCTCTGGGGCCGATTTTGTCGTGAGTATGTTACCTGCCAGCAAGCATGTGCGGATGATTTATACTGGCGAAGATGGCTTAATCAACTATCTTGAAAAGTCGACGCTGGTAATAGACTGCTCAACCATAGATGCAGAATCAGCGCAGTTTGTTGGCAGCGCTCTGACCGACGCCGGCATTGCGTTTGTTGATGCTCCTGTTTCAGGTGGTGTTGCTGGTGCTGCTGCGGGTACACTGACCTTTATCGTTGGCGGTAATGACGATGACTTCAATAAAGCGCAAACCGTCCTTAACGACATGGGAAAGAATATTTTCCATGCCGGTGCTGTGGGAGCAGGCCAGGTCGCTAAGATCTGTAATAATATGCTGCTATCAATACTCATGGCAGGCACCAGTGAAGCACTGCAAATGGGCGTTGACCACGGCCTTGATCCAAAAGTATTGAGCGAGATTATGCTCAACAGCTCGGGTCGCAACTGGACACTGGAGTTATATAACCCATGTCCGGACGTATTAGAGAATGTGCCTTCGTCAAATGGGTATAAACCTGGATTTATGGTTGATTTGATGGCCAAAGATCTGGGCCTGGCGATGCAGGCGGCACAGCAAACAAACTCGGCTACGCCGATGGGGGCACTGGCAAAAAATCTCTACAACCTGATGCAGAATCAGGGCAGTGGCAGTGAAGATTTTAGTGCTATTTTTAAACTCTATTCACAAAAGCAGTAACAGAAGCAGGGTTGAAATATCATGGATATAAAGAATAAAGCGGTGGTGATCACCGGTGGTGCGCAAGGCCTTGGCTTTGCGATGGCAACGGAACTTGCCAAAATGGGTGCCAAACTGGCACTGATTGACATGCAGGAAGAGCAGCTGCAAGAAGCAGCCACAGAACTTAGAGCACTGGATGTTGAAGTAAAAACGTATGTGGCTAATGTCAGTCTGGAAAGTGACGTTGAGCAAGTGTTTAACGACATAGTCGCAGATCTGGGTAAGATTTCCGTGCTGGTTAACAATGCAGGCATTTTGCGTGATGGCCTGCTATTAAAAGCCAAAGACGGAGAAGTGACTGATAAGATGTCATTGCAACAGTTCCAGTCTGTGCTTGATGTTAACTTAACCGGGGTTTTCCTATGTGGCCGTGAAGCGGCAACTAAGATGGTAGAAGGCCAGGAAGGGGGCGTTATCATCAATATGTCGAGTGTTGCACGAGCAGGTAACATGGGCCAGACCAACTACTCAGCCGCCAAAGCGGGTGTTGTTGCGATGACAACGTCCTGGGCCAAAGAACTTGGTCGTTATGGTATTCGTGTCGGTGCAATCGCACCCGGTGTGATCCGCACGCAGATGACGGACGCAATGAAACCAGAAGCCAAAGAACGACTGCTGAAGATGAAACCCGTTGGTCGTCTGGGTGAAGCGGGCGAGATAGCCCATACAGCAAAATACATCATCGAGAATGACTTTTTCACTGGTCGTGTAGTAGAAATTGACGGCGGGATCAGACTCTGATAAATTAATACTTAAGTATCGGTTTTGTTTCATTTTCACCCTAAACCAATACAAAAGAATTCGCATACTTATGTTCCTTTATCTTCGAAAGAAGAAAGTGTGTTGAATCAAGCGGCAGGCCACGCATACCTGCCGCTTTTTAGTTTATGGTAGTACTGCCAATCTGCACTTCATTTTCTCAATATCTTCTCGTTGATTTTTGATAAATAGCGTCAATTTCTGCACTCCTTAGCTAACCTGGAGCTAAAATATCAAATGATTGGCTATTCAGCCCACTGATAAAGGACATAGTGTGATTGACTTTGTTGCGACGTTTATTTTCTTTTTTGCGGTTATCGAACCCATTGGGACTGTGCCCGTTTTCATTGCTGTTACTCGTGGATACGATGCTGCGGCAAAACGCAAGGTAGCCATGATTACCAGCTTAGTTGCGGCTGTTTTATTGGTCTTCTTTGCGATTGCCTGTGAGCTTTTGCTTACAGCGATGGGGATACCGTTGCCAGCATTTCAGATAGCCGGTGGCATTGTGTTGTTTTTGTTCGCATTGTCGATGATTTTCGGTGAAAGTATACCAGACGAAGAAGTGAAATTAGTCTGGGACCACCATGAAACCGCAATTTCTCCGCTTGCCGTGCCATCCGTAGCCCATACTGGCGTGTGTACTGCTAACAGAAAATGCCCGATTTAATTTGTTCGAGCGGTACAAACTGCGGCCATGATGTTAGTCGCTAGCAGTATACACAAAGTAATAGGTAATGCCGGTGCAAGTGTAATAAGTCGTGTGATGGGGCTGATACTGGCATCTGTGGCAGTGATAAATGCTCTGGCAGGCTTTGTGAGTTACTTCGATAGTGATATCAACTGGCATGAATACATAACCAATCTGAGCGAGGTTCTCGTGACGGGGTTGACGACTCAATTATGCGAAGTTGTATGATATGTCGCTGGAAAAGCAGCCTGTGGGCTGCTAAACCATAAAGAGGGCTGTTAGTTGGATTGTTGGTTACGTTCAGCCCAGGCTTTATTTACCGAGCGGCGCCACAAAAAGTCGATAACAAAGAAGCCCAAAATGGCGGCCATACAGGCGCAGATCAGCGAGCCGACCATAAATGCGGGCCCGATGGTTGAGAGGCTCTCGACCAGCCAGTTCCAGCTGGCTTCAAAGTGAAACGGTTGCTCTTCCTGGCCCAGTGCGAATGCGCCAACCTGATAAGATGCATAGAAAATAGGGGGCATAGTCAGTGGGTTAGTGATCCACACCAACGCGATGGAAAGTGGTAAATTGACTCTGAAAGGGATAGCCAGGGCGGCTGCAAGGACCATTTGAAAAGGAACAGGGATGAAAGCAAAGAACAGGCCGACGGAGAAGGCCCCCCGCGCCGAGCGGCGATTTAAATGCCAAAGGTTTGCGTCATGTAACAAACTGCCGAATATTTTCAGCGACTTTTGCTGTTTGATCTTGTTGTGATCGGGTAGAAACCTTTGGATCGTCTTTTTTGGCATGTTAAGCAACCATTTACATCAATATTGATTTGCTGCGGCCTGATCAGCGGGTGCCTGATCTCAGTGTTTTATCTGAGTCAGTGGCAGTGGTTTGTCTGCTCAGGCGTGCTCCTTTTTCTCTGCGGGTATTTTAAGGCTTTTTCGAGTGTTTTGGCAGGTTTTATTTTAGGTATTTTTGTGACGATTTGTCACTATTGGCTGGTTTATGCACCACCGGTTGCTGAAAAAGTCTTAGAGCAGGAGGTCGCAGTGGTCGGTGTTGTGAGCAAAGTGATAGGCTCAGGTACGCGACCCTATGTCACGCTCGATCTGAAACAACTGGGACAATATAAAGTACCTTGGTATCGTGCTATACGGATCAATGCCTCATTGAGCGGTGAACTGCCTGCTGAGTTACACGAAACAGTGCTGTCAGGAAGCGCCATTCTTAAACCATTTCGTAGTCGAAAAAACTTTACGGTATTTGATGCTGAGCTTTATGCCTTTCGAAGCCAGATATTCTACAAAGGCCGGATAGCTGTGTCTGAAGTGATTGCTGGCGAACAAAAAGCCTCGCGAGCGGTATATCGTGACTGGGTTGCAGAGGCGTTCGAAGGGTTACATTTTGGCTGGTTCTATTATGTGTTGCTCACGGGAGATAAAAGTGCCATTGCGCAAGCGGACAAAGACCATTTTAAGTCGCTGGGACTGAGTCACTTGCTGGCTATTTCTGGTTTGCATGTCGCCATTGTCTTTGCGCTGAGTTTTGCTCTTTGTAAGTTCGGCTTGTGGTTATTTTGGCCGCATTTATCTCAATGGCATAACTATCAGCTGGGTTATTTTGTTTTCGCGCTGGGGCTCAGTGGTGTGTATGTGTGGCTAAGTGGGTTACAGGTGTCTGCACAGCGTGCCTGGTTAATGGCTTTGCTGGGAGCTTGTTGCTTTTTGTTTGCCCGGCAATTGAGCCCTGCAAGAGTCTTGTTGTATGCGTTGGTTGTGATCCTGGTTGCCAACCCGTTTGCGGTGCTTAATCTGGGCCTGTATTTTTCATTCCTGGCCGTTGTGACGATTTTTTTCGTATTTCGAACTTTGATGCAGGAGTCAGAGCATACGTCCAAAGTTAAGCTTCTATGTTATTTGCAATGTGCTTTATTTGTTACATTATTGCCGCTCACTCTCTATTCGTATCATGGGTTTAGTGCGAGCAGTATCTTAGTTAATTTGTTGGTTGTACCCTTGCTGACAGTGGTGATTTTTCCGCTTTTGTTACTGCACACACTTGCTGTGCTGATCATGGACAAGGCGGTGTTGGGCCCATTTGATGCACTGTTGAACTCTGTCTACCAATGGGTAAACTCATTTCCTTACCATTGGTGGCAGACGGGTACCGTGAGCATTGAGGTGGTGACGTTAGGCTATCTGGCATTGCTCCTTTGTATGTGTGCCGTGACCCGGATCTTTGCCTGGATCCCGCTGTCTGCCGGGGTGATATTCAGTGTGCTTGAGCGTCCTCCTGACTGGCAAGTGGATGTCTTTGATGTTGGTCATGGCACGGCGGTATTGGTATCCACGCAGGGCAAAGGTATTTTGGTTGACCTAGGTGCCAGTTACTTTTCCCGTTATTCATTGTTCGATAATGTGATCAAGCTCTACCTTGAGGCTAATCGTATTCGCTTGCTGCATACCGTGATAAGCCATGATGACAGTGACCACAATGGTGGGTTAGCAGATTTATACCGCTACGATGGTGGCCGCTCGCTTGGGCTATTTCATGAGGGGGACGGTAAGGCGCTGTGCACCTTAAAAACGGTGACAATGGATAAACTAACCATAGAGTCGCTCTGGCCAGTGGCCCCAATGAACAGTGACAACAATAACTCATGTGTGATCAGGGTTAGTGATGGCAATACTAATCTACTGTTGCCTGGGGACATTGAACAGCTGGCTGAGCATGCATTGCTGGCGTTACAAGGTGGAAAAGTGCCCGCAGATATACTGATTGCGCCGCATCACGGCAGTAACACGTCGTCCAGTATGGCGTTTGTCTCAGCCGTTGCACCGAGATGGGTTGTGTTCTCACGCGGCTACTACTCGCCATGGCGTTTGCCGCACGAGGAGGTTGTGGAGCGCTACCAGTTAATCGGCAGTCGTATGCTGGATACGGCCGAAGAAGGTCAGATCCGATTCAAAATAACCGGGACAGACGTTCAATCAGAAACTGCCCGGGACAGGAAAAGTTTTTGGTTCTTAAGATAATGCATTCAGTTTTGCCATCAGTACCGCTACAATACGCGGGTTATGACGTACCAGAGAGACACTATGCAACAATCCGCCAAGCAGATCTACAAGCGGCTTCTGAGTTACACCTTCGATTTTAAAGTGCCCGCCTTGTTTGCCATTATTGGCATGCTCGGTTATGCCGCAATGGACGCACTCTTTGTTCAGCTGATGCAGCCTTTTATCGATGATGGCCTGACAGAGCGCAACGCAGAGGTGTTAAAAATGGCACCCATTGTGGTGGTGCTACTGGTTATAGGACGGGGTATTTTCAATTACATGGCATCATACTGCCTGAGCTATGTGGGTTCTCAGGTGGTCAGAAAGCTACGCCAATCCTTGTTTGAGCATATGTTATTTTTACCCGTGAGTTTTCATGATCAACATTCTAATGGTGAAATGATCTCGAAAATCACGTTCGATACTGAGCAAGTGCAACAAGCCGTAACCCGTGCTTTGCAGGTTATGATCCGTGAAGGGGCTTTTGTATTATTCCTTCTGGTGGTGATGTTCAACGCCAGCTGGCAGTTGTCCTTGATATTCTTAGTTGTTATTCCCATTGTTGGCGTGATTGTCAATCTGGTCTCTAAGCGTTTTCGCAAGATCTCAAAGAACATTCAGGATGCCATGGGAGAGGTGACCCGCAGTTCTGAGCAAATGCTGGCGGGGCATAAAGTGATCCATGGCTTCGGCGGCCAGGACAAAGAGATAACTCACTTTGCTGATGTCAACAATCGTAATCGCCAGCAAAGAGTGAAGATGGATGCGACCAGGGCGCTAAGCGTGTCTGTGATCCAAATTATTGCAGCCAGCGCGATGGCGTTGATCCTTGCTATTATCGCGATGCCAGATATGATCGACACGATTTCGTCGGGTACCTTTGTGTCTTTGACAACGTCGATGATGATGATGCTCAGACCGCTCAAGCAGTTGGCTAATGTGAATAGTGATTTACAGCGGGGGATTGCCGCTGCCACCAGTATTTTTGAAATTCTGGACAAAGAGCAGGAAAAGAATACAGGCAAGCTCGAAGCGGATAGTGTGAAAGGCGAGCTGACAGTTTCTGGTGTGACATTCCATTATCCGGGCAAAGACGAAGCCGTTATAAAATCCTTGTCTTTGCAAATTCCGGCCGGTCAGAGCATTGCGCTAGTGGGGCGCAGTGGCTCGGGCAAATCAACTTTGTCCAACCTGTTGCCACGTTTTTATGACTGGGATGAAGGAGAGATCACCCTCGATGGGGTGAAACTTCAAGACTACACTTTGCCATCACTGCGTAAACAGTTCGCGCTGGTGTCACAACAGGTGATGTTGTTCAACGATACCATCGCTAATAACATCATGTATGGTCTGGAGCGCCCCTATACCCAGGAGGAGCTGGAGCTGGTGGCGAAACAGGCGCATGTCTGGGAATTTGTTAAAGACTTGCCAGAGGGTTTGAATACCATGGTGGGTGAAAATGGCGTCATGCTTTCCGGCGGTCAGCGTCAACGCATCGCTATCGCCCGTGCAATTGTTAAAAATGCCCCCATTCTGATATTGGATGAAGCAACTTCGGCATTGGATACTGAGTCAGAGCGGTTAATTCAGCAAGCGCTCGACAACCTGATGAAAGATAAAACCTCTATTGTGATCGCACATCGCTTGTCGACCATTGAGCAATCAGACTGCATCTATGTGCTCGATCAGGGGCGTATTGTCGAGCAAGGCAAGCATCAGGCATTGCTGGAGCAAAAGGGGATTTATGCTGCTTTGTGTCAGATGCAGTACGGTGAGCAGGCATGAATCGCTTAGAGCGCAGTTGGTATCAACCTTTAGGGCTGATAAATATCTTACTGTTGCCTTTGTCTGGGGTATTTTGGTTGCTGAGTTCACTGCGCAGGGCGCTGTTTAAGCTGGGTCTTAAACGTGTCTATAAAGCGCCCGTGCCGGTGATCATCGTTGGCAATATCGGCATAGGTGGCAACGGCAAAACGCCGTTTGTGTTGTGGCTGGTGCCATATCTTGAATCTTTGGGTCTCAAAGTCGCGGTGATCAGCCGTGGCTATGGTGCACACCCCCCCAGCCTGCCATATCGAGTGACAGATAGCAGCAGCGCCAAAGAAGCAGGTGACGAGCCTTTATTGATATACAAGCGATTAGGCTGTCCGGTGATGATAGGTGGTGATCGCCAGGCGAGTATTGAACTGCTGATGCGCGAGGATAAACCGGATATTATCGTCAGTGACGACGGCCTGCAGCACTATCAGCTGGCCCGGGATATTGAGATTTGCATCGTTGATGCGCAGCGCCGCTTTGGTAACACTCTGTTGCTACCGGCTGGCCCATTACGTGAAACGCCGAGCCGCCTTAAGCACACTGACTTAGTCGTCTATAATGGCAAGTCAGATGGGGTTGGCTATGAGCTGGTACGCAGTGGCTATTTCAGCGTCCGCGATAATCAGACAATTGAAAAAATAGCTGAGCAGGGCATTGCTGTAAGTGCCATTGGCAATCCGCAACGCTTTGAACAATCATTGCGCTCAGATGGTGTTGAGCTGCTTAATACACTGCATTTTGCCGATCACCACGCTTACAGCGAGCCTGACTTTGCGACCTGCGAAGACCTGGCAGTATTTATGACCGAAAAAGACGCAGTAAAATGCCAGTCATTCGGTAAAGAAAATTGGTATTATTTAAAAGTAGACGCACAGCCAAGTGCTGAACTTACACAACAACTTAATTCGTTATTAAAACAAAAAGGGATAGTCAACCATGGCCTTTGACACTAAATTACTCGAGATTATTGCCTGTCCGGTTTGCAAAGGAAAACTGAGATTTGACAAAGACAATCAGGAGCTGATCAGCACGGCTGCGAAACTGGCTTACCCGGTAAGAAACGACATTCCAGTACTATTGGAAAATGAAGCGCGCGAATTATCGCTCGAAGAGGTCGAAAAGTGGAATTCATAGTCGTTATTCCGGCGCGTTACGCTTCAACCCGTCTGCCGGGCAAACCTCTGGCTGACATTTGTGGTAAGCCTATGATCCAACATGTTTATGAGCAGGCCATGAAGTCCGGTGCTAAAGCCGTTTATATCGCGACCGATAATGCGCAGGTGTTTGAGCGCGCTCAAGCTTTTACTGAAAACGTATTGATGACGCGAGAAGATCATCAATCGGGAACGGAGCGTCTTGCAGAAGTGGTTGAACAGCTGGGACTGGCTGATGATACCTTAGTGGTTAATGTTCAGGGTGATGAGCCCTTACTGGCGCCGGAAAATATCACTCAGGTCGCTACTTTGCTGCATGATGCGCAGGAAGCCCCGATGGCCACACTCAGTGTGGACGTTACAGACGTTCACGAAGTGTTGAATCCTAATGCGGTCAAAGTGGTTCAGGATGCCCACCACAATGCCCTGTATTTTTCACGCGCTTCTATCCCGTTTCAGCGCGACAGCATGATGACGCTGGATGAGAGCAAAGTTCCACTGGCACATTTTCAACGCCATGTGGGTATCTATGCCTATCGTGCCGGTTTCATTAAAACCTACCTGGCTTTACCGGTTTCTCCCCTCGAAGGTCAGGAATCGTTGGAGCAGTTACGCGTACTGTATCACGGTTATCGGATCAAAATTGCCAAAGCTTGCCGTCCAGTTTATGCCGGGGTTGATACACCGGAAGATTTAAAGCGTGTAGTCGAGTATCTCAATGGCACCCATTGAGGTCATTGCCAGTCACCCGGACTTTGTGGTGGCGCTTAAGCCCGCGGGAGTGAGCTTTCACAGTGAGCAGGAAAGCGGTTTTGTTGCTTTATTAGCTGAACAGCTTGGAGAATCGCTATACCCAGTACACAGACTCGATAAGGTGACTTCGGGCTTACTGGTACTGGCTCGCTCTAGTCATGCAGCAGCCAGGCTGACTGAGCTGTTTACCAGTAGGACCGTGGATAAATTCTATCTTGCCCTGATTGACAGCAAACCTAAAAAGAAGCAAGGCTGGATTAAAGGCGATATGGCTAAGTCGCGGCGTGGCACTTATAAGTTATTAACGAGTCAGGACAACCCGGCCATCACGCGCTTTTACAGTGCCAGCGTAGCACCGGGTCTCAGAGCTTGTTTACTCAAACCATACAGCGGCAAAACCCATCAGCTGCGGGTGGCGTTAAAAAGCCTGTCTGCACCAATCCTGGGTGATGTCAGTTATGGGGGGAGTGAGGCCGACAGGGTCTATCTGCATGCTTACTGCTTAAGTTTTGAGTGGGATAGCGAAAGAATGACATTTTATGCTTTGCCGCAGGGCGGGGCGCGGTTTGCTGAGCTGGCAGACACAGAAGTAATGCAAAGCTGGGCAAAGCCCAGAGAGTTAGAGTGGTAATATGACGCAAGATACATCCTTAAGATTTGGTGGCATAGGCCGCTTGTATGGTGATACAGAGCTAGCCTGGCTTGGCGAAGCCAGTTTCTGTGTAATAGGTATTGGCGGCGTAGGTAGCTGGGTAGCAGAAGCTCTGGCGCGCACCGGTATAGGTAAAATAACTCTGATCGATCTTGATGACATCTGTGTCACAAATATCAATCGCCAGCTACATGCAAAAACTGAGAGTATAGGCCAACCTAAAGTCGAAGCCATGCAGGCGCGTTGTCAGTCTATCAACCCGGATTGTCAGGTTGAGGTAATAGATGACTTTATCACACTCGATAATATCAAAGAGCATATCCAGGGATTTGATTATGTCATCGACTGTATCGATGCGGTAAAAGAGAAGGCGGCGCTGATAGCCCACTGTAAGCGTCAAAAAATCCCAGTGATCACCACTGGTGGCGCAGGTGGTCAGACAGATCCAAGTCAGATTTGCTATGGAGACGTGGCCAAAACGACACACGATCCTTTGCTTGCAAAAGTCCGATATCTGCTGCGCAAGCAATATAATTTTACAACTAACCCGAAACGCAAGTTTGCCGTTGATTGTGTGTACTCAACGGAGCAACTGGTTTACCCAACGGGAGACGGTAGCGTCTGTAAGGCCAAGCAAATGGCTGATGGCAGTAAAAATATGGACTGTGCGACCGGGTTTGGCTCTGCAACTATGGTGACAGGCAGTTTTGGCTTTTTTGCCGCGGCAAAAGCGATCCGTAAGCACCTGGACAAGCGGGCAAGGGAAGCTGGCTAAATTACTAGGGGTCTTTCAGGTGCTATTGCAGCACCTGAAGTTGTTGATGAATACGCTCCACAATTGCGCGAACGCCATTACCACGAGATGGGCTCAGGTGTTTGATAAGGCCCAGAGTGGAAAATAACTCATAGCCATCAATTTTTTTTGCTTCTGCCGGTAACTGGTTGTTATAGCAAGCAAGAATAATTGCCAGTAAACCTTTCACTATGCGAGTGTCAGAATCGGCGATGAGCACCAGTCGCTGTTGTTGCTCATCCAGATCCAGGTGCAACCAAACTTTACTTTCACAGCCTTTCACCAGAGCAGCTTCCGTTTTAAGCGCATCAGGCATCGTTGGGAGTGCTTTGCCCAGTTGCATGATTTCGCGATATTTGCCCTGCCAGGCGCTGTGCTGAGCAAGGGTCTGCTCTATGTGTGATAAGTCCATAATTACTCTTCTAATAAGCTGATTGTGTCTTTCAGTGCCGCGATAAATCGACAGATGTCTTGATGATTATTATAAAATGCCAGGCTGACTCGGATAGTCCCCTCAATGCCCAGATGTGCCATTAGTGGTTGCGTGCAGTGATGGCCGCTTCTGACGGCAATACCGTGGGTATTCAGTAGCGTTGCCAGGTCGTAATGATGTTCATTTTTATAACTAAAGCTGATTGTGCCGACATTATGGGTGGTATCGCCCCAAATCCGGATCCCATCAATTTCGCTTAGTTGTTTAACTAACGAGCGATAAATCGCCTGTTCGTGCTGGAACAAAGAGTTATGCTCGAGCGCCATCAGGTATTCCAGCGCTGCGCCAAAGCCAATCACACCGGCAATGTTGGGCGTGCCGGGCTCAAATTTTTCAGGTGCCGGGCGAAACGTTGTGCCAGCAAAGCTGACTGTGTCTATCATTTCACCACCGCTTTGATAGACGGGCAGGGCATTCAGCAGGTCATAGCGACCATACAGGCCACCGAGGCCAGTAGGCCCTAACGCTTTGTGAGCGGAAAAGACATAAAAATCGCAATCAAGTTGCTGCAGATCCGGGCGCAGGTGTAATAAAGACTGTGCGCCATCTATCACTGTAATGGTATCTGATTTTTTGCAGCTGCCTATCAATGCTGCCACGTCATTGATATTACCCAGTGCATTGGAGGCATGACAGACGCTCAGTACTTTTGGTTTCAGGCTCGCAATCAGCGCTTTGGCTTGTTCTAGCTGGAGAATACCTTGCGCATCTACTGGCAACAACTCAATACGGGCGCCTGTGCGCTGTGCCGCGAGTTGCCAGGGAACAATATTCGCGTGATGCTCCAAAGGCGAAAGCAGGATCACATCATCTTTATCCAGACCTTCGCTGAGGCCATAGGCGATTAAATTGAGCGAGGCTGTGGCGCCACTGGTCCAGACGATTTCTTTGCTTTGTACGTTCAGAAACTGCGCAATTTTGCCTCTCACAGCTTCGTAGGCGGTCGTTGCCTGCTCACTGAGCGTGTGTAAACCCCGGTGTACATTGGCGTTTTGAGACTGGTAAAACTCCTTTACAGCCTGGATAACCTGATGCGGCTTTTGGGTCGTTGCAGCAGAGTCTAAATAACACAATGGCTGGTCATCTAGTGACACCGAAAAAATGGGGAAATCATGCCGAAGTTGTGTGCAAGGGTTTTCGTTCAAAAGGGTCTCCTACTGCGCCTGAACAGGCGGATTTTACCGGATTTATAGTGGCTTGCAAGTCTGTCTGATCGAGAGGCATAAAAAAGGGCTGCCACTGGCAACCCTATTTTAAAAGCGTAAGTTAAGCGTGGCTTATCTGTCGCCTTCTTTTTTGTAGTCGCGTGCAGTGTAACCTGTGTACAGCTGACGTGGACGACCAATTTTGTGGCCCGGCTGAGACAGCATTTCGTTCCAGTGTGAGATCCAGCCAACAGTACGAGACATAGCGAAGATCACAGTGAACATGCTGGTTGGAATACCGATTGCTTTCAGGATGATACCTGAGTAGAAATCAACATTCGGGTACAGTTTCTTCTCAACAAAGTACGGGTCTTCAAGCGCGATTTGTTCAAGTTTCATTGCAACGTCAAGCAATGGATCCTGAATGTTCAGCTCTTTCAGTACTTCGTGGCAAGTTTGACGCATTACTGTCGCACGTGGGTCGAAGTTCTTGTATACACGGTGACCAAAGCCCATCAGACGGAACGGGTCGTTCTTGTCTTTTGCTTTTGCAACGTATTCGTCGATACGGTCAACTGTGCCGATTTCTTCCAGCATGGTCAGACATGCTTCGTTTGCACCACCGTGCGCTGGGCCCCAAAGTGAAGCGATACCTGCTGCGATACACGCATAAGGGTTAGCACCTGAAGAGCCAGCAAGACGGACTGTTGAAGTAGACGCGTTTTGTTCGTGGTCAGCGTGAAGCATGAAGATACGATCCATTGCTTTCGCCAGAACAGGGTTCACCTTGTACTCTTCAGCCGGTACTGAGAACATCATGTGCAGGAAGTTTTCAGCGTAGCTCAGGTCGTTACGTGGATAGACGAACGGCTGACCTGTGTTGTACTTGTATGCCATAGCAGCAATCGTCGGTAGCTTAGCAACCAACTTGATTGCACAACGCATACGCTGATCAGCGTCTGAGATGTCCAGGTCATCATGGTAGAATGAAGACAATGCACCAACCACACCACATAGCATCGCCATTGGGTGAGAATCTACACGGAAGCCTTGGAAGAAAGACGCAATTTTCTCATGCAACATAGTGTTGTGCGTGATGTTCTTTGCAAATTCTTCAAGTTGCGCGTCGTTTGGTAATTCACCGTTTAGAAGCAGGTAGCACAGCTCAATGTAGTTAGATTGCTCTGCTAATTGCTCGATTGGGTAACCACGGTGTAGTAGTACACCCTTTGCACCATCGATATAAGTAATAGATGATTCGCAAGAGCCAGTCGACATAAAACCAGGGTCGTATGTGAAGAAGCCGTGAGCGCCAAGTGTGCGGACGTCGACTACGTCCTGGCCAGCAGTGCCAGAGTAGATCGGGAGTTCGATCGGATCATGACCATCGATATGGACTGTGGCTTTCTTATCTGCCATCTATTTATCTCCTATGAAATAACAATATTCTGATTGTTATGTTGTGATACTAATGTTAAGCAAATTCAGATCATTCTAACTTAAAATGGGGGTGGAAAGTCAATTTTTCTGAGAATTATGCAGAAATGTATGATAAATATTCTACGCAGTTTAAATATTATACCATCGGCTAATTCGCAAGCGTCTCAATCTAAACAAGAATTGTAAAAGGCCGCTTGGCCTTATATACTATCTACGGTTTTATACCGTGTCGTCTGTGGGTAAACCTATTTTTACATTGGCATTTTTCACTTTGTGAACCGCTCAGTGTTTAAACAGGTATATCTAGAGTGTGCCATTTGTGCAAGCAGCGCAAGTGGTTTTATAAAAACAAGTAGATGAGCTCCTTTGTGAGCAAGATGGGCAAGTAACTGTGAAAAAGCAAAGACCTGTAAATCTAGATCTTACGACTATTTCTATGCCACCTACGGCAAAAGCGTCGATTTTGCACCGTGTCACCGGTGTTGCGTTATTCTTCGCATTGACCTTTGTCATTTGGGCGTGGTCTGAGTCTCTTTCTTCTCCTGAAGGGTTTGAATTTGTTAAAGAGCTAATGACTGGCTTTATTGCAAAATTCATCGCGTGGGGCACCCTCACCGTATTGTCTTACCACATCATTGGCGGTGTACGTCACATGATCCAAGACATGGGTCACTGGGAAGAATTAGAATCGGGCAACACCAGTGCTAAAATCGCATTGGCGCTGTGGGTAATCGTAGCCATCCTGGCAGGAGTGTGGATATGGTCTTAAATCAAGCAACTCTGAAGCGCGACGGTGTGCAAGACTATGTGTCTCTGCGCACGACAGCACTAATCATCCTGGCTTATTCGGTGTTTATCGTTGGCTATTTTTTGCTAACGCCCGAAATCAGCTATGAAGCCTGGACAGGTTTATTCTCAAACCTGGCCGTTAAAGCGGCAACTTTCATCACATTGGTATGCATCATGGTCCACACTCGCATTGGCTTGTGGCAGGTTCTGACGGACTACGTTAAGTGTTCAACGATGCGCTCTGTGCTGGGCTTTGTACTTAATCTGATGGCACTGGCTTATGTTGTTGTTGGCCTGTTTGTATTGTGGGGTGTTTAAGTGAAATATAATGTTCGTGAATTTGACGCTGTTGTAGTTGGCGCCGGTGGTGCTGGCATGCGCGCAGCGCTTGCGATTTCTGAGTCAGGCAAAACTTGTGCATTGATCTCTAAAGTATTCCCTACACGTTCTCATACGGTATCTGCACAGGGTGGTATTACAGTTGCGCTGGGTAACTCCCACGAAGACAACTGGGAATGGCACATGTACGACACGGTAAAAGGTTCTGATTACATTGGTGACCAGGATGCGATTGAGTACATGACCAAAACAGGTCCTGAGGCGATCACTGAACTTGAAAACATGGGTCTGCCTTTCTCTCGTTTTGAGAACGGCCGTGTTTATCAACGTCCTTTCGGTGGTCAGTCTAAGAATTTTGGTGGTGAGCAGGCTGCACGTACTGCGGCTGCGGCAGACCGTACAGGTCACGCATTGCTACACTGCTTGTACCAGCAAAACGTTAAGAACAAAACTAACGTTTTCTCTGAGTGGTACGCGCTTGACCTGGTTAAGAACGACAAAGGCGACGTAGTTGGTGTTACTGCAATCGACATCGAAAGCGGCGAAGTCGTTTACTTCAAGTCTAAAGCCGTTGTTTTAGCAACCGGTGGTGCAGGTCGTATCTACGCATCAACCACTAACGCGCACATTAACACGGGCGACGGTGTTGGTATGGCGGTTCGCGCTGGCATCTCTATGCAGGACATGGAAATGTGGCAGTTCCACCCAACCGGTATCGCTGGAGCGGGAACGCTGGTAACTGAAGGTTGTCGTGGTGAAGGTGGTTACCTTCTGAATAAAGACGGCGAGCGTTTCATGGAACGTTATGCGCCTAACGCGAAAGACCTTGCGGGTCGTGACGTTGTTGCTCGTGCGATGATGACTGAAATCCGTGAAGGCCGTGGTTGTGAAGGTCCTTGGGGTACACACATTAAGCTTAAGCTTGACCACCTGGGTGAAGAAATGCTTAACCTGCGTCTGCCAGGCGTATGTGACCTGTCTAAGACATTCGCACACGTTGACCCTGCTAAAGAGCCAATTCCGGTTATCCCAACTTGTCACTACATGATGGGTGGTGTTCCGACCAACGTAAATGGTCAGGTACTGAACGTGAATGAAAACGGCGAAGAGCGCATCATTGAAGGTCTGTTCGCGGTTGGTGAAATCGCGTGTGTATCTGTACACGGTGCAAACCGTCTGGGTGGTAACTCACTGCTTGACCTGGTTGTATTCGGTCGTGCGGCAGGTAACTTCCTGGGTACTTACCTACAAGGCTTTGAGTCTACAGGTGATGCATCTTCTGACGATGTTGAGCAGGCATTTGCGCGCTTTAACCGTTGGGAATCGTCTGAGAAAGGCAAAGGCGAAGACCCGGTTCAGATCAAGAAAGATCTACAAGAATGTATGCAGCTTAACTTCTCGGTATTCCGTGAAGGTGATGCGATGGCGGATGGTCTTAAAGAGCTTAAAGAGATCCGTGAACGTCTTAAGTTTGCGCGTCTTGACGACAAGTCAACTGAGTTTAACACCCAGCGTATCGAGTGCTTAGAGCTTGATAACCTGATGGAAACAGCTTACTCAACAGCCGTTGCAGCTAACTTCCGTACAGAAAGCCGTGGTGCACACTCTCGCTTTGACTTCCCTGAGCGTGACGATGAGAACTGGCTGTGCCACTCTCTGCATCACCCAGAGTCAGACACGATGACTAAGCGCGAAGTAAATTTTGCGCCTAAGACACGTGAAGCATTCCCACCGAAAGCACGTACATACTAGGAGCTAAGCGATGGCAACTTTAGAATTATCTGTTTATCGTTACAACCCTGACGTAGATTCAGCACCTCGTATGCAAGATTACAAGCTGGAGGTTGAAGAAGGTCGCGACATGATGGTGCTAGATGCACTGTTAATGTTGAAAGAACAAGATCCAACATTGTCGTTCCGCCGTTCATGCCGTGAAGGTGTGTGTGGTTCAGACGGTGTAAACATGAATGGTAAGAATGGTCTGGCTTGTATCACGCCACTATCTGCATTGCAGAACAATGGTAAAGGCAAGATTATTGTTCGTCCACTACCTGGTCTGCCAGTGATCCGTGACCTGGTTATCGACATGAGCCAGTTCTACACGCAATATGAAAAGGTAAAACCTTACCTGATCAACGACAAGCCAACCGGTGGAGAAGAGCGTCTTCAAAGCATTGAAGAGCGTGATAAGCTGGATGGACTGTACGAGTGTATTCTGTGTGCATGTTGTTCAACGTCATGCCCATCATTCTGGTGGAACCCAGATAAATTTATCGGTCCTGCGGGCCTTCTTCACGCGTATCGCTTCCTGGCTGACAGCCGTGATACTGCAACAGAAGAGCGTCTGGCTGACCTTGATGACGCGTTTAGCGTCTTCCGCTGCCACAGTATCATGAACTGTGTAAGCGTTTGTCCGAAAGGCTTGAATCCTACTAAGGCGATCGGACACATTAAATCTATGTTGTTAAATCGTTCGGTTTAATACATATTTAAATCTACAGATGGCATGCTCAGCATGCCATCTTGTTTTCGTTTAAGTTTCTGCGCTAGAAAAAGGGCTAATAAATGCACGAAGGTGTGATGAAGGCATGGCTGGAATCTTCGCACTTATACGGCGGCAACGTTGCATATGTTGAAGATTTATATGAGGCGTATCTTGATGATGCGGCTTCAGTGCCAGAAGAATGGCGAGAAGTGTTTGATCAACTGCCAAAGGTAGAAGGCGTTGACGTTGATGTTAAGCATTCAGAGATCAAATCTCAGTTTGCAGACCTTGCTAAAAACAAACACAGAGAAGTAATCGTTTCTGCGGAAGGTGCGGCAGATGCAAAACAGGTTCGTGTTTTGCAGCTTATTAATGCATTCAGATTCAGAGGTCACCAAAACGCGAATTTAGATCCGTTGGGTCTATGGCAGCGTGATCGAGTTCGTGAACTCGACCTGGCCTATCATGATTTAGACAATGCCGACCTGGAAAAAGAATATAACGTTGGCTCTTTTGCGAGTGGCAAAGAGACAATGAAGCTAAAAGACTTATACAATGCATTGAAGACCACTTACTGTGGCTCTGTCGGTGCAGAGTATATGCACATTACTTCAACAGAAGAAAAACGTTGGTTACAGCAGCGCATCGAATCTTCCTTCGCACAGCCTAAATACAACAAAGAAACTAAGCTTAGGATCCTTAAAGGCCTGACCGCCGCTGATGGTCTTGAAAAGTATCTGGGTGCTAAATTCCCGGGTGCAAAACGTTTCTCACTGGAAGGCGGTGATTCACTGGTTCCCATGCTGAAAGAGCTGGTACATCGTGCCGGCGAAAGTGGCCAGGAAGAAGTGGTCATTGGTATGGCACACCGTGGTCGTCTGAACGTATTGGTTAACGTACTGGGCAAAAACCCACAAGTACTGTTTGACGAATTCGCGGGCAAATACGGCGAATCAGCGGGCTCTGGTGACGTAAAATATCACATGGGTTACTCTTCAGACTTCGCAACGCAGGGCGGCAACGTTCACATGGCGCTGGCGTTTAACCCGTCACACCTTGAGATCGTAAACCCGGTTGTCATGGGGTCGGTACGTGCACGTTTGGACCGTCTTAACTGTAAGAGTGGCTCTAAAGCACTGCCAATTACTATCCACGGTGACTCAGCTATCGCAGGTCAGGGGGTGGTACAAGAGACATTCAACATGTCTCAGACTCGTGCTTATGGTGTGGGTGGTTCAATCCGCATCGTGGTGAACAACCAGGTTGGTTTCACTACGTCAAACCAGGAAGATACGCGTTCAACCGAGTACTGTACTGACATCGCTAAGATGGTTCAGGCACCTATTTTCCACGTTAACGCGGATGACCCGGAAGCGGTTGCGTTCGTGACGCAAGTCGCGCTTGATTTCCGTAATAAGTTCAAGCGTGATGTGGTGATTGACTTGGTTTGTTACCGTCGTCATGGCCACAACGAAGCCGACGAGCCAAATGCAACTCAGCCTCTGATGTACCAGAAGATCAAAAAGCACCCAGTGCCTCGTCAGATCTATGCTGACAAACTGGTATCTGAAGGCGTACTGAGCGCTGAAGAAGCGAAGACGCTAGCTGATGATTACCGTAACGGTCTGGACAAAGGCCAGATTGTGGTTGAAGAAATTCAACCTGAGACCAAGCACTCTTCAGATTGGTCTAAGTACGTTGGTCACGACTGGGATACGGCTTACGAGGCAAGTGTTCCGGTTGAAAAGCTCAAAGAGTTAAGCGAGAAAATCTCGACTTACCCGGCTGATCACAAAGCTCAGTCGCGGGTTAAGAAAATCTACGACGACCGTAAGACCATGGCCAGTGGCGAAAAGCTACTTGACTGGGGTATGGCAGAAACGCTTGCTTATGCGACTTTGGTTGATCAGGGTACAGACATTCGTCTGACCGGTCAGGATTCAGGCCGTGGTACTTTCTTCCACCGTCATGCTGTTGTTCACAACCAAGCTGATGCTTCAACTTACCTGCCGTTGCAAAATGTTCGTGACGATCAGGGTCTGTTTGAAGTATATGACTCAGTATTGTCTGAAGAAGCTGTCCTGGCGTTTGAATATGGTTACGCGACAGCAGAGCCAACTTCATTGGTATTGTGGGAAGCACAATTTGGTGACTTCGCTAACGGTGCCCAGGTTGTATTCGACCAATTCCTGAGTTCAGGTGAGCAAAAGTGGGGCCGTTTGTGTGGTCTGACTTTATTACTGCCACATGGTTACGAAGGTCAGGGTCCAGAGCACAGCTCAGCACGTCTTGAACGTTACCTGCAACTGTGTGCAGACCACAACATGCAAGTGTGTGTACCAAGTACACCTGCACAAGTGTATGCCATGTTACGTCGTCAGTCAGTACGTCCTCTGCGTCGTCCACTGATTGTTATGACACCAAAATCTTTACTTCGTCACCCTCTGGCTGTGTCTAGCCTGGATGAGTTGTCCGAAGGTGTTTTCCACAACATGATCGACGAGATTGATGACATCAATCCTGAAAACGTCGAGCGCGTTGTGTTCTGTAGCGGTAAAGTTTATTACGAATTGCTACAGGAGCGTCGCAAGCAAGAGCTGAACAATGTCGCTATCGTTCGTGTGGAGCAGCTTTATCCGTTCCCGCACAAAGAGATGGACGAAATCATGGCTCGCTACCAGCACGTTAAAGACTTCGTATGGTGTCAGGAAGAGCCTCAAAACCAAGGTGCCTGGTACTGTTCACAACACCATTTCTGGGAAGCTATCCCCAGTGGTGCGAAGTTGACTTACGCCGGTCGTAAAGCTGCAGCAGCGCCTGCATGTGGCTACATGTCGACCCATACAAAAGAACAAAATGCGTTGATTGCTGACGCTTTAACTATTAAGAAATAAGGAATTAGAGATGACGACCGAAATTAAGGTTCCTGTTCTTCCTGAATCTGTTGCAGATGCAACAGTTGCCACATGGCACGTAAGCGTTGGTGACAAAGTAAGCCGTGACCAAAACCTGGTAGATATCGAAACAGACAAAGTTGTGCTAGAAGTGGTTGCACCGGAAGACGGTGTTATCGTCGCTATCTCTGAAGAAGAGGGCGCAACGGTTCTTGGTGAGCAAGTTATCGCACAGCTGGGCGCGTCAGATGCCGCTCCAGCGCAATCAAATGAACAAACAGCAGCGCCAGCAGCGGCGCCAGCAGCAGAAGGTAAAGAAGTGGACATTAAAGTACCTGTACTTCCTGAATCAGTAGCAGACGCTACAGTTGCAACTTGGCATGTACAACCAGGTGAAGCGGTAAGCCGTGACCAAAACCTGGTAGACATCGAAACAGACAAAGTTGTTCTTGAAGTTGTTGCACCTGAAGACGGTGTAATGGGCGAGCAACTGCACGCAGAAGGTGAAACCGTTCTGGGTGAGCAAGTAATTGGTAAACTGGTTGCTGGTGGTGCGCCAGCAGCGGCTCCAGCTGCACAGGCTGACGCTGCACCAGCAAGCGATGACAATGCAGACGTGCTAACGCCATCTGTACGTCGTCTGATTGCTGAAAAAGGTCTTGATGCTTCACAAATCAAAGGCACTGGCAAAGGCGGTCGTATCACTAAAGAAGATGTTGACGCATTCCTGAAAGCGCCTGCGGCAAAACCAGCAGCAGCGCCAGCGGCGGCAGCACCTGCGGCGCCTGTGGGTGACCGTACTCAGAAGCGTGTTCCAATGACTCGTCTGCGTAAGACAATCGCGAACCGCCTGCTTGAAGCGAAGAACTCAACAGCGATGCTGACTACCTTCAACGAAGTAAACATGAAGCCTATCATGGACCTTCGTAAGCAGTACAAAGACGTATTTGAAGAGCGTCACGGTATCCGTCTTGGTTTCATGTCTTTCTACGTGAAAGCGGTTACAGAAGCACTGAAGCGTTTCCCTGAAGTAAACGCGTCTATCGACGGCGATGACATCGTTTACCACAACTACTTCGACATCAGCATCGCTGTATCTACACCACGTGGTCTGGTAACACCAGTACTACGCGATTGTGACAAGCTATCTGTTGCTGAAATCGAAAAAGGTATCCGTGAGCTGGCACTTAAAGGCCGCGACGGTAAGCTGACTGTTGACGATATGACTGGTGGTAACTTCACCATCACTAACGGTGGTGTATTTGGTTCACTACTGTCTACGCCTATCATCAACTTGCCACAGTCTTCAATCCTGGGCATGCACAAAATCCAGGAACGTCCAATGGCAGTCAATGGCAAGGTTGAGATCCTGCCTATGATGTACCTGGCGCTATCTTACGATCACCGTCAAATCGATGGTAAAGAATCGGTTGGCTTCCTGGTTACAATTAAGGAACTTCTGGAAGATCCAACACGTCTGCTTCTGGACGTTTAATCATCTAGATTAAAGATTAAGCTGTATGTGAGCATAATGTCCGCATACAGCTTTTTTTTTGCGCCATTAGTCTTACTGGGGTTTTCATACAAGGCCTTGAGATCTATACTATGGGCGCAATTTGGGATAGCTGATTATTTGCATAAATATTCAGCTTTTTTAGTATAAAAAATTGGATAAAGCATCATGAATTTGCATGAGTATCAGGCAAAACAACTTTTTGCCGAATATGGTTTACCTGTATCAGAGGGTTACGCTTGTGACACGCCTCAAGAGGCTGTAGAAGCTGCTGGTAAAATCGGTGGTGACAAGTGGGTTGTAAAATGTCAAGTACACGCTGGCGGCCGTGGTAAAGCGGGCGGTGTAAAACTAGCAGACAGCAAAGACGAGATCCGCGCATTTGCTGAAAACTGGTTAGGCAAAAACCTGGTAACCTACCAAACTGACGAGAAAGGTCAGCCAGTTGCTAAAATCTTAGTAGAAAGCTGCACTGATATTGCAAATGAGCTATACCTGGGTGCTGTTGTTGACCGTGCTTCACGTAAAATCGTGTTCATGGCATCAACTGAAGGTGGTGTTGAGATCGAAGAAGTTGCTCACAACACACCAGAACTAATTCACAAAGCTGAGATCGATCCACTAGTCGGTCCTCAGGCTTACCAAGGTCGTGAGCTTGCGTTCAAACTAGGTCTGAACCCAACTCAAGTTAAGCAGTTCACTAAGATCTTCATGGGTCTTGCTGACATGTTCATCAACCACGACTTTGCACTACTAGAGATCAACCCTCTGGTAATCACTGACGAAGGTAACCTGCACTGTCTTGACGGCAAGATCGGTGTAGACGGCAACGCATTGTTCCGTCAGCCTAAGATCCGTGAATTCCACGATCCTTCACAAGAAGACGCGCGTGAAGCTCACGCAGCAAGCTTCGAGCTGAACTACGTTGCACTAGACGGTAACGTAGGTTGTATGGTTAACGGTGCTGGCCTAGCGATGGGTACAATGGACATCGTAAACCTGCACGGCGGTAAGCCAGCTAACTTCCTTGACGTAGGTGGTGGCGCAACTAAAGAGCGTGTATCTGAAGCGTTCAAGATCATCCTTTCTGATGACAACGTTAAAGCTGTACTAGTTAACATCTTCGGCGGTATCGTTCGTTGTGACATGATCGCAGAAGGTATCATCGGTGCGGTTAAAGAAGTTGGCGTAAACGTACCAGTAGTTGTACGTCTTGAAG
This sequence comes from Pseudoalteromonas rubra, assembly GCF_001482385.1. Taxonomy (NCBI): domain Bacteria; kingdom Pseudomonadati; phylum Pseudomonadota; class Gammaproteobacteria; order Alteromonadales; family Pseudoalteromonadaceae; genus Pseudoalteromonas; species Pseudoalteromonas rubra. The sequence continues at coordinate 919,868 of NZ_CP013611.1, read as the reverse complement.
GTACTAACGCTGAAGCGGGTCGTGAAGTACTAGCTAACTCTGGCCTTGACATCATTGCAGCAGAGTCTCTAACTGACGCTGCTGAGAAAGTAGTTGCTGCTGCGGAGGGCAAATAATGTCTGTACTAATTAACAAAGATACTAAAGTAATCTGTCAGGGTTTCACTGGTGGCCAGGGTACTTTCCACTCTGAGCAAGCTATCCAGTACGGTACGCAAATGGTTGGTGGTGTTTCTCCTGGTAAAGGCGGCACAACTCACCTGGGTCTGCCAGTATTCAACACTGTACGTGAAGCGGTAGAGTCTACTGGTGCAACTGCATCTGTAATCTACGTACCAGCTGCATTCTGTAAAGACGCTATCCTTGAAGCGATCGACGCAGGTATCGAGCTAATCGTATGTATCACTGAAGGCATCCCAACACTTGATATGGTTGATGTTAAAGTGAAGCTGGAAGAAACTGGCGTTCGCATGATTGGTCCTAACTGCCCAGGTGTTATCACTCCGGGCGAGTGTAAGATCGGTATCATGCCTGGTCACATCCACCTTCCTGGTAAAGTAGGCATTGTATCTCGTTCAGGTACTTTGACTTATGAAGCGGTTAAGCAAACTACTGACGCTGGCTTCGGTCAGTCTACTTGTGTAGGTATCGGTGGTGACCCAATCCCAGGTACTAACTTCATCGACGTACTGGAAATGTTCCAGAACGATCCTAAGACTGAAGCAATCGTAATGATTGGTGAGATCGGTGGTACTGCTGAAGAAGAAGCGGCAGAATACATCAAGCACAACGTGACTAAACCAGTTGTTTCTTACATTGCAGGTGTTACAGCGCCTCCAGGTAAGCGTATGGGTCACGCTGGTGCAATCATCGCAGGCGGTAAAGGTACAGCTGACGAGAAGTTCGCTGCACTTGAAGCTGCTGGCGTTAAGACCGTTCGCTCACTTGCTGAGATCGGTTCTGCACTAAAAGAAAAAGCAGGCTGGTAATCACTTTACCTGTACTGTAAAAAAGGCGCCTCAGGGCGCCTTTTTTGATCTTTTCTTTACAATTCTTCTGATAGCTTATTGTCTAATTTGATGTATTTTTCTGTATAATCCGCGTTCGATTTTTTGCTTGTCTTACCTCTTTGTTTTAGAAGGCAATACCAATTTGCTCAATCAAGTGTTCTATTTTGAGGCGAGAAAATAGGGGCGATAACAAGGCAAAAATTTTGCTATTTAGTTGTACTAAATGAGAAATTTTTAACACAGTTAGCGTCATATTTGCTCCGTCAAATTGAACAGGTATTAAGTGAAATTGGTATAGCTACCTAACTGCGTCTGTCTCAGCATTGTTATTTGACCTTGTTTGGTAAGCAGCATAAAGCACCATTTTTTTATCATGTCGCTATTTTTTGCTTATAGGAAATTGTATGAGATTTTTATTGGGATCGTTAGTGATTGCTTTACTCGCTGGATGCGGCGGTGGGTCATCTGAATCAACTGGTAATGCTACGCCGGGCACTCAGGGTGGTCAAAGTTCAACTCATAATACTGCTCCGACCCTGAAGAGCGACGAGGGGACATGGGTCATTTCTGCCAATGTGCAGAGCACCAAGCGCTTTGAATTAAGTGATAGAGAAGGGGATTCTGTTAGTGTTTCACCAGAAGACCTGCCTGAATGGCTGAAGTTGGATCAAACAGGCAATGCATTTTCTTTAACTGCCGAGCCAGGTATCTTTGATGTAGACACTCATAGCATAGCGCTAGTGCTGTCGGATTCTAAAGACAGGTCTGCTCAGACTATCGTCATTCAGGTAACTGCTGATCCCGGATCTCACCCTTCAGAGACAATCACTTTATCCGACGATGTTGTACAGGGTACCTGGTCTAACCAATCTGGCGACGTGCTATTTCACTTTACGGATGATAATAAGGGGCTGGGGCTGTATAAGGATCAGGGCTTCGCATTTGACTGGAACAACCTGGATGACATTGAACTGACTACACGAGAAGCCGAATGTATCGCACACTGTAGTCGTACTCAGTTTTTACCTATTGAGGTTGTTGCACAACAAGGCGACAAAATAGCGGTAAAAATACATGCCGGTGAGCAAGACTACGAGTTGGTTGTGTTAACAAAAGGGGATGTGAAGTCACTCGAACACACCTACTACATTGAACAACGTCTATCTGATGACATTTACGTCAGTAAGCTATCTACAAGTACCAGCTTACCTAGCCTGATAGGTGGAGTTCTGACTATTGACTATGAAGACTACAAACAACAAGTGCCGTTTCATTATGCCCCTTACTATGATGGTGATAACTATCTGATTTTGAGCGGCGGACCGGAGCGAAACCTCTTCGGCCGTTCATTAGAGAAAGAATTTCTGAATACCAGTACACAAACATTTAAAAAGCTAAGTTTTGACCCCAATATTCTCAGCGCAAAAATTGCAGCTGCGAAGGGCGACTTTGTGGCTCTGGAGTTTGTGTATCGTTTTGAAATTGTGCCGACATTGGATTCAGGCATAGTACCAGAAGCTGAATGGGGTAATTATGAAGGGCTCGACGATGTTATGGTCCCCAGGCGCAGCTATAAAATATACCGTGGCCTGGAGATGATGGACATTCCTGAGCTCTCTGCGGGCAGTCAAACTTTGGGGCTCTCGCCGATTCTCAGTGGAGAGTTGTCGACGGGGGGAACATTCAGTGCTGTGAATACTACACTCGAATTCACCTCTGCTACAGCGGGGGTTTATACCGCAACAGATGGTGTAACGGGGGAGCAGCACCGTTTAGATGTATCAGTAAGCAAAACACAAGATACACTGAGTTATACATTTGCTGATTACACGCAGACGGTCAGATATGGACAGTTTTTCAACAACCAATCTGCTTATATAAGAGAGCGTGGCGGGGATTCACCTTTTATTCTGGCAAGCATAGCAAAACTACCTGGTCAGGTTGAGCCAACGCAAGCAGATTACATGCGTACTTTTTACATCGATACCATGGATTTGAATAACAAAGGCCGACACCTGGTACTTGAGCCTCAGTCTGATGGTCGGGCGATTATATACACTGGCGGTATTTTCGGCCCTAATGGCCGTTGGCAGATGGAAGAGGACAACAGTATGAGTTTTATTCTGCCATGTAATGAAGATACCTATGCAGAGTGCCTGAGTGCCCAGACCGAGAAGAATGTACTGAATTTTAAGTTACTATATAAACAAAGGGAAGGGTATTGGTTTATGCGAGAGCATACCCATTACAGCCAGGACGACAATCAGCAATGGAATAGTCGTATTACTCATAACATGCAGTTTTTACGTGTATGTGATGTATGCTACTACTCCAGCAATTAAAATGATTTCAAAAAGGCGCCTGAGGGCGCCTTTTTTTTTACTCTGCCATATGTTCACAAAGGCATGTCTGCACAGATGTCGGCATGTCTGCACAGACACCCATTAGGGCATGTCTGCACAGACATATATGGACGCTCCAACAGTGTCAAGCCGAGTGGGCCTGCAAGATAGCGAATTTCGTTATCTTGTTCGTTATTTTATCTGCTTTGCCATGCCTGATGTTTGGTCCAGTCCGCAGTAAATTTGTTGCTCTGACATATATCCGGGCTTAACTGACTATCCAGCGCCCCTAATGAGTTCCGAGCCTGCACACCCTAAAATTAATACACCCACTCGGTCTGTAACGACCGTGCCTTCGTCGGGTTTTGCGCTGGCAGGGTTGGACCCTTTTTTCATCGTACTTTGGCAAACAGATAAGCGGTTGTCAGTGGCTCACTACACCCACACGGGTTCAGTGACCCTTGTCCGTGCCGAGCTCACCTGACAACCTAACCCTTGATGCATTGTGTCGCCCCCGATTGTGTATATTGCGGCTGATATGGTTCATTTCTCTGTAGTAATATCCACATCAATCTGGCCAGCCGGTGGGCAGTGGCCACAATGGTTTTATTTATACCAATTCGCTCTTTCAATGTGCAGACCCAGCGATTTAAATCGTCGTCTTTTTTATGTGCGTGTGTGACCACAGTACGAGCACCGTGGATTAATTGCTTACACAGATACCTATCTCCGCGCTTGGTGATATGGCTCAGAACGCTCTTATCGGCGGAAGCATATTGTCTGGGTGTGAGCCCTAACCAGACACCAAACTCTTTGGCACTGTTAAATGCCTGGCCTTTATCTATGCTGGCACTAAAAGCAGACGCGATGATTGGGCCGACACCTGGCAGGGATTGCATGATTTCAGCAGCCGGGTTGCGTTGGTTCGCATCTCGAAACAGAGAATCGAGTTGTCTTAACTGGCGTTCAAACGCTCTCAGCTCGGCGCAAGTTTCGTGTATAAGCAGCAGAATAACCGGTTGCAATTGTTGGTCGAGCAAAGTCTGAATGTGGCTGTAAAAAGCGCGATAACTTTTAGGTGTTTCAATACCAAATTCAAGCAAAAAACTCCGGGTCTGATTCAGGCATGCGGTACGCGCCTTAACCAACCTTTCCCTCATCCGGTGCAGTAATAAGACGGCTTGCTGTGATTCTGATTTCACAGGCACAAAGCGAATGTAAGGCCGCTGGCTTGCTTCATAAATAGCAAGGCAATCATTCTTATCATTTTTATTCCCTCTGACAAAAGGGGTGACATGTTGCGCAGGTACCAAATGTGCTTTATGACCTGCTTTGATACACATTCTTCCCCAGTAGTGGGCACAGCCACAGGCCTCCATAACGACTTTACAAGGCGGCATATTTTGAATGGTTTCTTTCAACTTCTGGCGGTTCACCCGGCGTGAGAAACAGGGCTTGCCGTGCTTATCCACGGCGAGTAATTGGAAAACGTTTTTAGCCAGGTCAATGGATAATGTGCTAACTTGATTCATGATGGATGCTCCTGTTAACTGTAAATATCACTCTCAGTTTGGCGCATTGACGCCGATTTAGGAGCGTCCATCTCAATCACCCATTAGTATATTGCTAGATTCTTATTGCTATTATCGAGTTATCTTATCGCCCATTTTGAGGTAAACCAGCGGGCTGTGAGTAAGCCAGGGAGAAGAACAGGTGCGAACTTGCTGTTTTGCGGGGCAGTGCTAAATCCGTTAAATGCGGGGGGAGAGGCCCCCGCTGAACAGGTTTAATCCTGATAACTGATATGCTGGAAGAAGCGTATAATCACGTCTTGCTTTTCAGGGTTAATTGGCAGTTTGCCGGTTAAACGACGGATCATGGTTTCGGCGTTGTTCATGAACTTACCATACCCAACGTCTTTTTTATCTTTGTCGCTGGCAACAACCACAAAATGCATAGTATCGCACAGGTGTTCACCTGCCCAAATAGAGCGCACCTGGCCATCGATCGCCGAAGTATCAAAGCTGAGCTTTTGTAATTCGCGGTTTGCGTCTGACTTATCTATCTGACTGCTGCGCACCAGAGGCAGGCGACCATCTGCGATAAAACCAACATGGGTCAGTTGTAACTGGTCGCATAAAGTCAAAAAGCTGTCTTCAATGCTGCGATAAAACTGAGCATAGTCGCCCGGGCGCATCTGACTTTGATATTCTGTTTTGATTGCACGGGTGATAGGCACAGAAAATGACACATAGCTCATCTCTGAGTGTTGCTCTGGTAAGCTACAGTTACGTGCCTGATAACGCGGATATAAACTACGCAGCTTGTATCCATAGCTTTCCCTGTGACCTTTCACCTTAGCGAAAATATCATAGGTCAGATGCTGATGATCGCGTACTTTATAGGACAGGCCTTCTGGTTCATACTGCTCTTTTAAATCGTCCAGCGCTTTTTTTACTTTGCTGTGAAAGCTGGCCGCGTTGGCGCGTAATTCGTCACCCGTTGCCAGGAATAACAAGCGGATTTTGCGCGCTCTGTGATCCGCTTCGTAGTGTATCTTGTGACCTTCGTGATATTTGGGGTTGTAAAAGAACAGGATCTGCTTATCCGTTTGCAGGGTGTAGGCCTCATCGTGATAGCGCACGACGGGCAGCTTGTCATTAGCAATCACGTGGACGTTAAATAATTCATGTTCGTCGCAAATGGCAAACAATTTTCGGGCCAGGCGTTGGTAGCAGCTTTCTACATCATCAAAACAATCGAAGAATGCGTCGCTGGGTTTAAACTCAGCCAGAATATAATGGTTGTTGCGTGCGTTCGTTGGAATGTAAACGCGGTTAAGATTCATTGATGCCATAGGTTTTTCCTTGCGATACCTCTGTTGTTGACGCCTATGATAGAGCGACCGTATGACGAATATATTGCGCTAGAACAAAATTTGTCATAAAAATGACGCGCTATTTTGCACTTGAATTGGCTGTTTTATGCCCAGGTATAGACAATTGCGAGGTAAATCTGTTTTCGCTTTAGTTTTACGCTGTTCGTTGCGCTAACTTTTTGTAATAATGCCTCAGTTAACTGGTACTAAATTTTCAGAGGAATGAGTTCCTATGGCGGAAGCAGAAAATCGCCCAACAAATTTTATAACAAATATCATTGATGCGGATTTGGCCAGCGGTAAGCATGGCGGTACGCACACGCGCTTTCCACCAGAGCCGAACGGCTACTTACATATAGGCCATGCTAAGTCTATTTGTCTGAACTTTGGCATCGCCCGCGACTACCAGGGTCTGTGTAATCTGCGCTTTGACGATACAAACCCAGAGAAAGAAGATCTGGATTACGTAAACTCAATCAAAGAAGACGTGCAGTGGCTGGGCTTTAACTGGGACGGTGAGATCTGCTATTCGTCTAACTATTTCGACAAGTTATATGAGTACGCGGTTGAGCTGATCAACAAAGGCCTTGCTTACGTGTGTTTCCTGTCGCCAGAGCAGGCGCGTGAATACCGTGGCACCCTAACTGAGCCGGGTAAAAACAGCCCGCATCGCGACACCTCACCAGAAGAAAACCTGGCGTTGTTCGAAAAAATGAAGAACGGTGAGTTCAAAGAAGGCGAGTGTGTACTGCGTGCTAAGATTGATATGGCCAGCTCTTTCATGGTGTTGCGTGACCCTATCATCTATCGTATTCGTTTTGCTCACCACCATCAGACGGGTGACAAGTGGTGCATTTACCCAATGTACGACTTTACTCATTGTATTTCGGATGCACTGGAAGGGATCACCCATTCACTGTGTACGCTGGAGTTCCAGGATAACCGCCGTTTGTACGACTGGGTACTGGACAACATTAGTCTTGAGTGTCATCCGCAGCAAATTGAGTTTTCTCGTCTGAACCTTGAATACACCGTGATGTCAAAGCGTAAGCTGAATGACCTGGTTGTGAATGGTCAGGTAGAAGGCTGGGACGATCCGCGCATGCCAACTATTGCTGGCCTGCGTCGTCGTGGCTATACCCCTGCGTCTATCCGAGAATTCTGTAAGCGCATTGGTATTACCAAGCAAGATAATATGGTTGAAATGGGCATGCTAGAAGCTTGTATCCGTGACGATCTGAACGAAAATGCACCCCGTGCGATGGCCGTGCTTGATCCGGTTAAGATCGTCATAGAGAACTATGACGCCGAACAGGTTGAAATGCTTGATGCGCCTAACCACCCAACGCTGGATATGGGCTCACGTCAGCTACCGTTCACACGTGAAATCTTCATCGAGCGCGATGACTTCCGTGTTGAAGCGAACAAGAAGTTTAAGCGCCTGGTACTGGGTAAAGAAGTGCGTCTGCGTAATGCCTATGTGATCAAAGCAGAGCGCGTTGAAGAAGACGACGCGGGTAACATCACCACGATTTACTGTACATACGATGCAGATACTCTGGGTAAAAATCCGGCTGATGGTCGTAAAGTGAAAGGGGTGATCCACTGGGTCTCTGCAAGTCACTGTATTGATGCAGAAGTACGTCAGTATGACCGCCTGTTCAATGTACCTAACCCGTCAGCAGCGGAAGACTTTGCAACAACGCTGAACCCGGACTCACTGGTGATCATTGCAAATGCTAAACTAGAGCCGTCTCTGGCAGAAGCAGCAGCTGAGCAGGGCTTCCAGTTCGAGCGTTTAGGTTATTACTGCCGTGATAACAAGGGTGACACGCTAACGTTTAACCAGACGGTTGGTTTGCGTGACTCCTGGGCGAAAATCGAAAACGCCTAACACGTGCAAATAATAAAAAGGTCGGCTTATGTCGGCCTTTTTTAATTATCATGCCCGATCTTCATAACCGGTTTGATAACATACGCTTGCAGCAGTCGATGAACACCCATTGGTCGCTACAGAAGTGAGTATTCCAGTCGTACACTAAACGGATAGCATTAAACGGACAGTTATATGGCAGAAAAGTCGATCCACAACTTTTACATCAATGAACAGCAGTCGGTGTATTTGCTCTCACATAAAGATGCAAAAAAACACCGTCAGTGGCTCAACATCTGCCAAAAGCAACTGACTTTGCTGGGCTATCGGGATGTGGAAGTGATTGGCTCTGGGGCTTTTGGTTTTGTCTTTGCCGGTATTGATGAGCAGGACAGGGAATGGGTGTTCAAGTTTTCCCGCATTACACTGGCACAAAGTGTGCGCGACCGCCTTGAAGACGAAGCGTATATGCTATCGCAGATCCATAATCCTATGGTGCCCGAATTTTACGCCTTTGAACGGGTAAAAAAGCAGGGGATCCTGATGATGGCCCGCGCAAAAGGCGAAGACCTGGAGCAGTGGTCGTTAAAACGTGGCCGGTTTAAACCGCATGAGCTGGTGCACCTGGCCAACAAGCTACGCAACGTTTTAGTTGATTTACGCGACCGTAAAAATGGTATGTCGCCGCAGCCTGTGGTGCATGGCGATATTAAACCCTCTAACATCGTCTGGGATGAACAAACAGATAGCTTCTCGCTGGTTGACTGGGGTAGCTCAGTGTATGCACAGCTTGATGCTCACGGCGAGCCCATTGCCAGCAATATCATGGACCTGATGTCTTCTGACATTAGTAGCACCAATGCCCGAATGGGCGATGTGTATTTTATCGGAGATGAGCAGATGTCGGGCGCGCGTTCTTCGCCGCGCTTTGACGAGCAGGGCGTGGCATCCACTATCTATGCACTGGCGAGCGCTCAGTCCTGCCGTTTTGGTGCCGCTGTAATTCCTGCAACCAGCTTAGGCCTGCCGCAGGCATTTGCCAGAATGATCGATGCCATGCTGAGTAAAGACAAAGTCACACGCGATCAGGCCGGCGATTACTTTATGCGTAATATGCCGGCAATGGCGCGTATGTATTTGCCTGAACTTGAAACGGCGCCCAGCAAGGCCAGCATCCCATTCTGGTTCACTGAAATCGACGAAGAACCAGACACAGTTGTGTACAGCTCTCGTAAGCAGTTTTTACGCCGGGCCGATCATAATCAGCAACTGCTGGATGTGAACGACGCTCAGCTTGACCGTTACTATAAAGAGTTTTTATTTGATACCGGCGACAGTGAAAAAGCATTTCTGGCGTCGATCAGCCGGCTGGCAAAATACCCGGTAGTAGGTGGTCTGAGTTTTCACTGGAAAGATGCTTCGTTGTTTGTTGAATCCAGCCTGGTACTGCACGATGAATCCTTGCAAAGTGCTTTTACCGATGCGGTAAATGCCACTGTGATGCTGGCTCAAGGCATAGAGCAGAAAGGCCTATTTAAATGCTGCCTGTTCGATGCCAGACAGACCATTCAGCTTCAGCGCGATGGCACAGGTGCGTTTATTTTTGATCAGATTCCTGAGTTGCAATATACGGTATCGGACATTGGTACCAGCGAAATCACCAGGCCGCATTCTTACTTTGAAGATGGCAAAGACCCCGACGAGCAACTGCAATTACCGCGGCAGATAGTGCAGTGCGTATTTGAGCTAAACCAGATCCATCATACAGGCTGTATTATCTTCGAATCGCTCAACGATCGCCTTAAAATTCACCATTATTATTGCCTGCTGGATGCCAGTAAGGAGCGGGAGTTTAAAGTACTGCTGACTCGTATTATGCAATATGCTATGAGCATTCAGGACTTTGGCGTTGCAGGTTTTATGAAATTACCTTATAAAAACACCCGCGAATTTGCCTTATGTGCAAGGCAACGGGATCACTTTTATCCCAAAGACCCAAAGGCTGCTGCACAGGGCTGAATGAGGCCGTCTACGACTAAGATATAACAAAACGCACGTTGCACATCGGCCCGTCCTCCGCCAAGATAAACAGCGAATAACCGGAGGGAAACATGGATCAGGAAACACGCCGAGAGCTGCTCAAACTGAGCTGGAGCATGCACGACGAAGTAGAGCAGGCCATATTAAAAGACAGCGCCAAACAGGGCGACGATAACTGGACAGAAAAACAAAAACTGCTGTTGGCAGATATGTCACTGCACCTTCTGCAAACCGCACTTAAACCTAATGGACTCAGCCAGGAAAAGCTCAAAAATAACCTCAATGCCATTCTTACGCTCAGCGATGACTTTATTGACGAAGTCGACTTACGTAAAACTGCCGATGCTCTCTATGGGCTGGATAAGTGAACGGGCTTTGGGTTTTCGCTTAACGCTGAGTTAGATTTCTTACTCCTGTATATATCTTGTCATCCCGGACGCTTGCGAGCTGGAATCGACCTGAGCACCACACAGCTGTTCCTTGATAAAGACAAACTTAACAAACAACTCCATCATCCCAAACGCGTGTGAGCTGGGATCGACCTGAATACCACGCAGCAGTTCCTTGATAAAGACAAACTTAACAAACAACTCCATCATCCCGGACGCGTGCGAGCCGGGATCTACTTGAGCACCACACAGTAGTGCTGTAAACCCCACAAACAACTCCGTCATCCCGGACGCGTGCGAGTCGGGAGCCACTTGAACACCACACAGCAGTTCCTCGATAAAGACAAACCCGACAAACAGCTCCGACATCCCGGACGCTTACGAGCTGGGACCTACTTGAACACCACGCAGTAGTTTCTCGATAAAGATAAACCTGACAAACAGCTCCGTCATCCCGGACGCGTGCGAGCCGGGATCTACTTGAACACCACGCAGTAGTTTCTCGATAAAGATAAACCTGACAAACAACCCCGTCATCCCGTACGCGTGCGAGCCGGGATCTACCGCAACTCAATTCTTAAATATCTGGACTAGTAAGTGGTGCGCGCGAATATCAGAGTTTATCAATCGGGCTTGTTGTATAGGCGAACTTATCACCCATAACATGGGTATAAATCTCGGTTGTTCTGATATCTGTATGACCTAACAACTCTTGTACTGTCCTTATATCAGCACCATTTCGCAGCAGTTCCGTGGCAAATGAGTGCCTGAAAGTATGCGCCTTAACTCGCTTAGTGATATCGGAAGCCAGCACCGCAGTCCTGAGTTGCTTGCGAAATGCCGTTTCATGTAAATGGTGACGGCAGACATACCCGTCTGTCGGGTGAATACATCGAGTGGAAGAGGGAAATAGATATTGCCAGGAGAAGTCTTTCACAGCATGTCCGTATTTACGGATCAGAGCCGGTGGCAGCGAAGTCAGTCCAAATCCTGCGTTCAGGTCTTTTTGGTGAAGCGATTTAACCACGGCCATTTGTTCTTCTAGTGCCTGCAAGCATGACTTAGGCAGCAAGGTATATCTGTCTTTGCGGCCCTTACCCCGAAAAACAAAAATAGACTTATTGGCAAAATCTAGATCTTTAACTCGAAGTTTTAAAGCTTCATTGATACGTAAACCACTGCCGTACAAAAGTGACGCGATGAGTTTGTGTACGCCGTGAAGGTTAGCTATCACCTTTTGCGCTTCATCTGCACTCAAAACGGTGGGTAATGCGACATCTCGCTTACTGAATGAATAGTTTAACCCTTTGATGTCTCGTTTTATAACAAAACGGTACAAAAAAATGATGGCGCATAGCGCTTGATTTTGCGTTGCAGCGCTCACTGCACGGTTAACGGCCAAGTGGTTGAGGAAACGTTCTATTTCCCTGTTGCCCATCTCATCAGGATGCTTTTTCTCATTAAATAAAATGTAACATTTGATCCAGTACAGATAGCTTTTCTCTGTTTTCAGACTGTAGTGCCTAGTTCTGAGCTCAACGCGTACAGACTCCAAAAAAGGTGAATAAGACATCTTTACTCCGAATGCTGTTTATTTATACAGTTATAAGTGAATGCGGCCAATTATCAAGTCAAATTTCTCGTTTTCTCCGTGCTTAAAGGTCTCGTTTAAGTGAAACACCAATTTAAGTTCTTTATATTCATAATGTTAATAGTTTTGCATAGCGAGACTTCAAGTCTCGCTATGAACAAGGCTCGGTTTCAACAAAGCCATTTTGGCTTGAGCAATGAGAGCAATGGTGGTAGGTTATTGTTCTTATTATGAATAAAATAATTTAGCTGTGGAGCTGTATGGTTTTAGGAACTGGATCTAACCGGTATTCACGCTAATAAGCTGTTATGCACTCAAGGAGATCGAAAATTGTTTCGCTCTAATACGAAATTAAAAAAAGCATCGGACTCAATTTTCCAAGAGGCAGACGTTCCTAAGGATCGTTCAAGACCACTTGAATGGCGAAGAAGCTTCAATGGATTGTCATTACCACTCAAGAATATAGAGATAATCACGCAAGTTAATACTCACGATAAAGACTGGGATATAAAAGGTGATTTCAAAGACAATCCAGTAAAGCTCATTAAGCCTGATATTAAAACTAGCTTTGCTATCAAGGCGATCGTCGATGAAGATCAGATGAGAGACACCATATATTGTGCTGAGCAAGATGGTGATGACGATGATATTTTTACACTTGAGCGCCCAAGGGGTGAAACACAGGTAATATTAAAGTCCGGTGAACCGATTAAGGAGAGCGAGAAATTCCCTGAAGGTGTTTTCTTTGGAAGTTGTTTTCGCATGAACTATGATCCGGGTGAGGATGACATCATATTCGAAATGACGATTCCTGAGGAACAACTGAACACTATAGCTAGTAATCTACAATCAGACCCTTCCTCAACCATTGATCTATACGTTGAATTACTATCTTTTAGCTTTGAGGTCGACGATTCGCTACGCGAGCATTATCACCCTCGCGATATATTCATTTATGACCACTCAGACGCTTTCGTTTCTAGTATAGGTCTAGCATCCAAGATTGGTACGCACACCATTAAAAAGAGCGAAGACGATGAGGAAGAAGAGTACCAATATGATGATATTGATGAGCCAAAAGAGCTATCACCGGAACAGCAGTCGTATCGTGAATTGGTTCAGGTGCTGTTACACATGCAAAAGCCATTAAATAGTATTGTGTTTGCAATATGGGTTCTCGTATTTATATTGGGAGTCTCAATATTTTTTTAAATCGAGCATTGCATAACAAGGCGCTGCTGCCGGACAAATTTTCCGCTGCGCTCCAAATTTGCCGCAGAGCGCGGCGTTATATGCCTTGGTTAACTTGAGAGGGACCTATCAATGTCGATGACTATGTACGTAATCTTATCTCTTAGTGATGTTCCAAATACGAACTCACTAAACGAATTATCAGAACAGTTAAGCACTCCTGTTCAATATTTAGAAAATGTAGATTTAAAAAAGCATACTGGGTTTCTCCCTGTCAAACTGAAAGGCGAAGACTCTGGAGTGGAAACATATATGTCGCCTTTATCAGAGTTCTCAGATTACTTTCCTGCATTCGATTCCTCCGCTTTTATAGAGCCAGTAGTGGTAACATTTCGATGGGGCGGTGACATGAATGAAATGGTTGTGGCTTTAAACTCTGCTTATCTTCTCGGATATCAAAAAAACTCCGCTACATTCGAACCGCAAAGTGGTGTGTTTTTATCAAATGAACAAGTAAAAGAAGGTGCAGAGGCCATGTCTGCAAACGGCATATAACAAGGCAAATTAAAAAGTGCGGACAAAAAATAGTTGGCTTTGTTCGTACCTCACAAATTATAGCCAACTATTTTTAGCCGTTTATTTGCGGCGTTAGGCATCTATGTTGTCATTATTCAAAAAGAAAAAATTTGAACCAAACTTCCCAATTATTGAATTGGAAGCTTCACCTGAAGAGGTAAAAGACCTTCTCTCTAAATTCTCCTCAGTAGAAAGAGTTGAAAAGTCACAAGAGAAAGGTGTCGATTTTGAGTATGTTGCAGAGAATCATGAAACCCGTATTAACGTTGGTTTTTCTGCTGATAAGATCTCATTTGTAAATTATCTTAGTGAACAGTTTAATGACAATGACAAGAAGAAAGCTCAAAAACTTGATTGGTTTATTAATTACTACGGTACGGTTGATGAATTCGAAGAACCCAATGACACAGGTTTTATGATCTTCTTTCATAACCCTAAGAGGAAACTTACAATTGTTTTTGGTCTTCATATGGGCCCAATTCGAATAAATAGTCATGCAAATGCCTAACAAGTGCCTAAACCAAAGGACGCAAAATGCTTGGCTGCGCTCCTTCGTCGCTAATTTTAGCCAAGCATTTTTCGCCGGTTAGGCGAGCGTTATATCTACAGGAAAGTCATGCGATATATTCTATTCCTTATTCTAGCAAGCACATCGGTTTGCTATGCTCAAAACGATAGGGCCGAGTTATTTCGAAAAGCCAATGGTGGTGACCATTCTGCTCAGAGCGAATTAGCCTTTAGCTATGGCCACTACTCTAGTCACCGCTATAACAGTGAAAAGTCAAAATTTTGGTACTGTTTAGCTGCAAAAAACAATAGTGAAGAAGCCAAAATCAATCTCGAAAATAGATTAGATGGCTCATGGGAAAAACAGTGTACCGATATTATTAAATCGGGTTACGATAAAAAATTTAATGAATATTATGAGTCCGGTGCTAACTTAGGATTAGTGACACTCAAAGAAGAAAGAGAAGAAACGTACACTGTTCCCTCTGAGCGGTTTTGGAAAGTAGAATGGTCTCAACAAGAGTGTCCTAGAGTTTGCAAATCAGATATTGTTGTAAAAGGTCAAATCTATTCAGATGAAGAAAAAAGTACCGCTATGTACGGAGAGTTTGAGTTAAATGCGCAAGGAAATTCTTCAGTAATTTGGCTTTTTCCTGAAACGGAGATTCGTATAAATATTAAAGGTTCAAAAGTATCTGTTACTGAATTTGTACAGTAAATATAACAAGTTGCTCAAAAGGACGTATCACGCTTGGCTTACGCTCCTTCGTCGCAAAGTTTAGCCAAGCTTTCTACGCCCATTAGCAAGGCGTTAAGCGCAAGTAAGCATCAACCTCAAGGAGTAAATATGAGAGAAGTAATAATCACAGACCTAACTAGATTCTCTAGCGATGAAAATGTCTGTACTGCGGTTATCGATATAAATACGGGCGAATGCTTACGACCAATGCCTTACTTGAAAAGCTCAAGATGTCAGGAGTTAGGCATTCATCCAGGAGCAATCCTCAAAGGGAACCTTAGCCTACAACCAGATAGAGAAAATCCTCATATAGAGGATGCAAACTATTCAAATCTAAATTTTCATGGGGCATGTAGTGGCGATCAATTTCTTCAAATCTTAGAGAATTCATTAAGTGATTCTGTTTCTGATGGTTTCGGTTTTGATTTCGATGTTAACCAAAAGCACATTCCACACGATCAAGAGGCGAACTGCTCGATAATAACTATTAAAATCGCCCCTCATCAATTAACAATTCATGAAGATCAATACAAGCCAGGAAAGGTAAAAGCAACATTTACTGATAATAGCGGACACAGATACAGTTACTTATCTATTACAGACAGAGGCTTTCATGACTATGCTAAAGCTCATCAGGATGATGGCAGGCTTAACGAGGTTACAGATTTAATTAGCCAACAGGACTCGATCTACCTAAGAGTAGGACTCAGCAGGGTATGGGAAGTTGGCGACAGGAATGGTTATTGGCTTCAGGTTAATGGAATTTATTCGTTTCCAGATTTTCATGAGGAGATTAGAAGCTATGGATCGTGACATTGACATCTATACGATCGGATTTACAAAGAAGAATGCTGAAACATTTTTCAATTTTTTAAGGGATGCAAATATAAAGACCTTAATTGATGTACGTTTGAATAACGTTTCTCAGTTGGCAGGGTTTGCAAAAAGAGATGATCTAAAGTTCTTTTTGAAAGAGCTGTGCAGTACGGATTATGTTCATTTACCGGAAATGGCACCTACAAAGGATATATTAAATGCCTATAAAAAAGGTGATATGACTTGGGAAGTGTATGAAGACAAATTCATAAATTTGATGAGCCAGAGGAATATTGAAAAATCTGTAAAGCCAGCGTTACTAGATCATGGCTGTTTGTTATGCAGCGAGCACGAACCACACTTGTGTCATAGGAGGTTGGTAGTGGAATATCTTAATGAGCATTCTGATTTAGACCTAAAAGTTAAGCACTTATTCTAATGGCAAATGTATTATTACTTTATCCAGCTCTTTTTAATTGTTACACCAAGTTCGTTAGAAAGGTTGAAAAAATTACTTCCAATCTAGATGAATGTACATTCATTTACTATCAAGACCCTAATGGCTTTATTGAAAAGTATTGTCATGATTTCGGCGTGTTGTGCAGAAAACAAGATACGTGGGAAGATGACAATATCACTCATGCGTTGATTTTTGATGATGGTGAAGAATTCCTAGAAGAAACAATAAAGTTAAAAGCTAGTGGGAAGCCGATTAGGCGAATAAAGATATCCATTACACGCGTTATAAATATTAAAAGAGAAACAGAATATCAGAATGAAAAAAGCACTCCCAATTATGAATACATAGGTAGAGGGTCATATTGGGGAAATCCTTATTCGATGCACGAGGAAGGGGAAAGCCGAGAAGAGGTTATCCGTAAGTTCAAATATGACTTTGATTATGAAAAGTTTCCAAATAAAGAAAAATCAGAAGTATTCAAGCTCAAAGGAAAAAGGCTGGGTTGTTTTTGCAAACCTGAAGCTTGTCACGGCGATGTTTTAGCTGACTTTCTTAACTCGTGGGATGATGGAGAATAAGCGCTTAACAAAGCCGTCAAGAAGGACGTAAAAAGCTTGGCTTTCGCTCCTTCGTCGCTAACTATAGCCAAGCATTTTCCGCCTCTTACGGCGGCGTTAGGCATCTATGTTGTCATTATTCAAAAAGAAAAAATTTGAACCAAACTTCCCAATTATTGAATTGGAAGCTTCACCTGAAGAGGTAAAAGACCTTCTCTCTAAATTCTCCTCAGTAGAAAGAGTTGAAAAGTCACAAGAGAAAGGTGTCGATTTTGAGTATGTTGCAGAGAATCATGAAACCCGTATTAACGTTGGTTTTTCTGCTGATAAGATCTCATTTGTAAATTATCTTAGTGAACAGTTTAATGACAATGACAAGAAGAAAGCTCAAAAACTTGATTGGTTTATTAATTACTACGGTACGGTTGATGAATTCGAAGAACCCAATGACACAGGTTTTATGATCTTCTTTCATAACCCTAAGAGGAAACTTACAATTGTTTTTGGTCTTCATATGGGCCCAATTCGAATAAATAGTCATGCAAATGCCTAACAAGTGCCTAAACCAAAGGACGCAAAATGCTTGGCTGCGCTCCTTCGTCGCTAATTTTAGCCAAGCATTTTTCGCCGGTTAGGCGAGCGTTATACCTACTATGGAGAGTAAGTTTTGGATTCAGGATATTGGTTCAAATCAACGAAATTTGAAATTGAAAAAAGTGAAGATGAAGAAACGAATCCAGGTTGTTATGGAAAGCAGCTAGCGCTCTGGTTGAGCGATGAGTTTACTAAACTTGGTTATGAGACTGATGTCATCCCCGAAGACTGGGGATGGTGTGTAATGTGCGAGTCAAATGGTTATTTACTTTGGCTTGGTTGTGGTTCAATGCAAGATGAGGAATCCTTGGAAAACTATCAAGAGGGTAAACCTCCGAAAGGAACCGAAGTTGTTTGGCATACTTTCTCTGTTATAGAAGTGCCTTTTTTCAATTTCAAAGTATTGATCCAAAAATGGTTTGGAAAATTAGACTTAAAAGCTCCTCTAATGAAAATTGATAGCGAATTACAAAATGTCCTGTCTTCTGAAGTTAAAATCGAACTTTGTGAAGAGCCGTAGGTATAACAAACGCATCAACGCATGGACTAATAAAGATTGGCTTGGTTCGTGCCTCACCATTTATAGCCAAGTTTTATTAGCCCGTTATGCGAGGCGTTATATGCCTTGGTTAACTTGAGAGGGACCTATCAATGTCGATGACTATGTACGTAATCTTATCTCTTAGTGATGTTCCAAATACGAACTCACTAAACGAATTATCAGAACAGTTAAGCACTCCTGTTCAATATTTAGAAAATGTAGATTTAAAAAAGCATACTGGGTTTCTCCCTGTCAAACTGAAAGGCGAAGACTCTGGAGTGGAAACATATATGTCGCCTTTATCAGAGTTCTCAGATTACTTTCCTGCATTCGATTCCTCCGCTTTTATAGAGCCAGTAGTGGTAACATTTCGATGGGGCGGTGACATGAATGAAATGGTTGTGGCTTTAAACTCTGCTTATCTTCTCGGATATCAAAAAAACTCCGCTACATTCGAACCGCAAAGTGGTGTGTTTTTATCAAATGAACAAGTAAAAGAAGGTGCAGAGGCCATGTCTGCAAACGGCATATAACAAGGCAAATTAAAAAGTGCGGACAAAAAATAGTTGGCTTTGTTCGTACCTCACAAATTATAGCCAACTATTTTTAGCCGTTTATTTGCGGCGTTATATCTACAGGAAAGTCATGCGATATATTCTATTCCTTATTCTAGCAAGCACATCGGTTTGCTATGCTCAAAACGATAGGGCCGAGTTATTTCGAAAAGCCAATGGTGGTGACCATTCTGCTCAGAGCGAATTAGCCTTTAGCTATGGCCACTACTCTAGTCACCGCTATAACAGTGAAAAGTCAAAATTTTGGTACTGTTTAGCTGCAAAAAACAATAGTGAAGAAGCCAAAATCAATCTCGAAAATAGATTAGATGGCTCATGGGAAAAACAGTGTACCGATATTATTAAATCGGGTTACGATAAAAAATTTAATGAATATTATGAGTCCGGTGCTAACTTAGGATTAGTGACACTCAAAGAAGAAAGAGAAGAAACGTACACTGTTCCCTCTGAGCGGTTTTGGAAAGTAGAATGGTCTCAACAAGAGTGTCCTAGAGTTTGCAAATCAGATATTGTTGTAAAAGGTCAAATCTATTCAGATGAAGAAAAAAGTACCGCTATGTACGGAGAGTTTGAGTTAAATGCGCAAGGAAATTCTTCAGTAATTTGGCTTTTTCCTGAAACGGAGATTCGTATAAATATTAAAGGTTCAAAAGTATCTGTTACTGAATTTGTACAGTAAATATAACAAGTTGCTCAAAAGGACGTATCACGCTTGGCTTACGCTCCTTCGTCGCAAAGTTTAGCCAAGCTTTCTACGCCCATTAGCAAGGCGCTGAGGAATCCCCAGATAATTATATTTCAAATCAATGTGATGGACACGCACGGCATTGTTTGATCTAATTTATTTCGCCAAAAACTAACCAGATAACAACACCATGCGTGATATCACCATCCTACACGATATGCTCCGAAAAAACTGCCCCCAAATTCATGCTCGGCGCCTTGATTCATTAATGCTGGCAACTGAGACTTTGCTCGATAGCAATCAACTCTCACTTACCGAGCTTGGCCGGAATATGAAGGGCCCTGTCGCTGCTAAGCACAATATCAAGCGCATGGACCGGCTGCTTGGCAACACAGCCATGCATAACGACCGACTTGCTATTTACCGCTTCCATGCGCGCCTGATATGTGGCGCTAATCCCATGCCTATTTTGCTGGTCGACTGGGCAGATGTGCGTGAGCAACTGCGGCTGATGACGTTACGTGCTTCCGTCAGCATTCAGGGACGCTCAATGATAGTGTATGAACGTACCTTCACGTTTGCTCAATACAACTCACCTAAGTCCCATCAGCTGTTCCTTGACGAACTTGCCAGCATCCTGCCTGATAAATGTATTCCACTCATCGTGACCGATGCTGGCTATCGAAATACCTGGTTTAGACAGGTCGATAAAAAAGGTTGGTTCTGGCTCGGACGGGTGCGTGGCAAAGTCACTTATCAGCATCAAAACAGTGAAGATTGGCATGTAAATCAGGCTCTTTATCCATCAGCTACTCCCCGTGGTCGTTATATTGGAGAAGTAAAGCTTGGCCGAAAAAGCCCAATTAGCTGCCATCTTCATTTATATAAAGCCAAACAAAAAGGCCGTACTGACAGGCGCTCATCAAAAGCAGGCAGGCATCATACCGCCCAAAAAAGTTATCGAACTGGCAGTAAGGAGCCTTGGCTATTAGCCACTAACCTGCCCGCAGAATTGTTCAAACCCAAACGTGTCGTCTCACTTTACGCCAAACGTATGCAAATCGAAGAAAGCTTTCGAGACCTGAAAAGCCCCCAATACGGGATGGGTCTGCGGCATAGTAAAAGTCGATGCCCCAACCGGCTCGATATATTGTTATTACTCTCTTTGCTGGCGACCATTATTCTCTGGTGGATAGGCCTGTATGCCCAACACTCAAATTGGCAACGAAAGTTCCAGGCAAATACCATCAGAGATCGTGCTGTGCTGTCGACTGTCAGGCTCGGCAAAGAGGTTAGGCGACGAAGCGATTATGTTATGACGGGGAAGCAGCTGCGCTGGGCTATACGTGAATACGTGCGCTTGATACATCTGCTCGGGAGGCCTCAATTATGAGGGGATCCCCCAGAGCAAGGCGTTATGAGTAAATTCGAGTATGCAGTATCAATTGAACTACGAGAATGAAATTAGGTTTGGTCCAGCATATTACTCATTAGAGATTGAAGGAAAAAAAGTTCCTAACTTCTTTTATGGCTTCTCTCGTAGTGAATTATTAAATGGCCGTTATTTAGCTATTGAAGAGTGGCTGACAACTGACTATAAAAAGGGTCCAATAACTAGAGTTGCGATCTTTGATTTAGAAAATAAATTAGTATCTCGTTTAGAGGTTGTAGAAAAAGGTTTCGTTAGTAGTTTCAAGCTAAACAATAATATCTTTTCTTACCGTAAGAATTACCACGCAAAAGGTAAAGTAGTCGAGTCAGAATTAGAATGGGACTCAATTATAGAATGGAGTTCTATTTACTCATAACAAACGCTTAAACCAAAGGACGCAAAACAGCAGGCTTGCGCTCCTTCGTCGCTAATTTTAGCCTGCTATTTTACGCCGGTTAAGCGAGGCGTTAGGCTAAGAATCTAGCAGAGAGGTAGAATGTTGGTTATTTCGGATGTTTCATTAGTTTTCTCTACATTGATGTGTTCGCTAGTCGCTGGACTCCTTTTTTCCTATGCGATAGTGGTAATGCCAGGTTTAAAAGGGCTAGATGACAAGAGTTTTATCAAGGCCTTTCAAGTCACAGATCGTATTATTCAGGATAATCACCCCCTGTTTCTTCTAGTTTGGCTCGGTTCAGCAGTTTCTATTATTATTTTCGCTGTCAGTAGTTTTGGAAAATTAGATGGTATCGATTTTTTCCTGATGTTATTGGCTTTAGCTACATATATTTTAGGTGTTCAGATGCCTACAATTATTATACATCTGCCACTGAACAATAAATTGCAGAAAGTAGACGTCGATAATTCCAGCGAAGAGGAGCTTAAAGCAGTTCGCATTGAATTTGAGCCTCGCTGGAATAAATCAAATGAGATTAGAACCTTTATGGCATGCAGTGCTTCTCTCATTTTGATAGTTTTGAGCTTAAAACTATAGAGTGATTATTATTAGCCTAACAAGTCAATTCAAAGGACAAAAAACAGCTGGCTTTTGCTCCTTCGTCGCTAATTTTAGCCAGCTATTTTATTGCCTCTGATTGAGGCGCTGGGGGATCCCCTCATAATTGAGGCCTCCCGAGCAGATGTATCAAGCGCACGTATTCACGTATAGCCCAGCGCAGCTGCTTCCCCGTCATAACATAATCGCTTCGTCGCCTAACCTCTTTGCCGAGCCTGACAGTCGACAGCACAGCACGATCTCTGATGGTATTTGCCTGGAACTTTCGTTGCCAATTTGAGTGTTGGGCATACAGGCCTATCCACCAGAGAATAATGGTCGCCAGCAAAGAGAGTAATAACAATATATCGAGCCGGTTGGGGCATCGACTTTTACTATGCCGCAGACCCATCCCGTATTGGGGGCTTTTCAGGTCTCGAAAGCTTTCTTCGATTTGCATGCGCTTGGCGTAAAGTGAGACAACACGTTTGGGTTTGAACAAGTCAGCGGGTAGGTTAGTGGCCAATAGCCAAGGCTCCTTACTGTCAGTTCGATAACTTTTTTGGGCGGTATGATGCCTGCCAGCTTTTGAAGAGCGCCTGTCAGTACGACCTTTTTGTTTGGCTTTATATAAATGCAGGTGGCAGTTGATAGGACTTTTTCGGCCAAGTTTTACTTCTCCAATATAACGTCCACGGGGAGTGGCTGATGGATAAAGTGCCTGATTTACATGCCAATCTTCACTGTTTTGATGCTGATAAGTGACTTTGCCACGCACCCGTCCCAGCCAGAACCAACCTTTTTTATCGACCTGTCGAAACCAGGTATTTCGATAGCCGGCATCGGTCACGATGAGTGGAATACATTTATCAGGCAGGCCCTCTATGGAAGGATAACGGCAAGTTCGTCAAGGAACAGCTGATGGGACTTAGGTGAGTTGTATTGAGCAAACGTGAAGGTACGTTCATACACTATCATTGAGCGTCCCTGAATGCTGACGGAAGCACGTAACGTCATCAGCCGCAGTTGCTCACGCACATCGGCCCAGTCGACGAGTAAAATGGGCATGGGATTAGCGCCACATATCAGGCGCGCATGGAAGCGGTAAATAGCAAGTCGGTCGTTATGCATGGCTGTATTGCCAAGCAGCCGGTCCATGCGCTTGATATTGTGCTTAGCAGCGACAGGGCCCTTCATATTCCGGCCAAGCTCGGTAAGTGAGAGTTGATTGCTATCGAGCAAAGTCTCAGTTGCCAGCATTAATGAATCAAGGCGCCGAGCATGAATATGGGGGCAGTTTTTTCGGAGCATATCGTGTAGGATGGTGATATCACGCATGGTGTTGTTATCTGGTTAGTTTTTGGCGAAATAAATTAGATCAAACAATGCCGTGCGTGTCCATCACATTGATTTGAAATATAATTATCTGGGGCGTTGTTTCCTAAATCATTGAACTAATTTAGCCTTATGTGATCAGATCTCGAAAGCAAACACAGAGGCTGAACTTTGAAAGAAAAGCGTATCACCAACTGGCGCGAATACAACAAAGCCCTTATCGCCAGAGGCAACATCCAACTTTGGTTTTCCGAGGATGCGATTGAACAGTGGAACAACACGCAACATCACGGCGGTAAAGGCCGGGCTAATCATTTCTCAGAGCTGGCGATTGAGACCTGCCTGACTTTACGGGCTGTATTTCGCTTGTCTCTTCGAGCTGCACAGGGTTTTGTTTCCTCATTAATATCAATGATGAAGCTTGATTTGGATACGCCAACTTATAGCTGTTTGTGCAAGCGTAGTGCAGAGCTGGCAGTTCGCTATAGGCCACACTCCAGTGCATCCGGAGGCATTGATATTGTGGTTGATAGCACTGGTTTGAAGGTGTACGGAAATGGTGAGTGGCACGCAAGAAAACATGGTGCAAACAAGCGCCGAACATGGCGAAAGCTACACCTGGCAGTTGATTCAGATACACACCAAATCGTAGGCGCTGAGTTGTCCACAGTGTTTGTAGCTGATTCAGAAGTTTTGGGTGACCTACTCAGACCATTGCGCAGGAAGATCAGCTCAGTTAAAGCAGATGGTGCTTATGATACCAGAGGCTGTTATGCCGAAGTAGCAGCTAAAAAGGCCGAAGCAGTGATCCCACCAAGGAGTAACGCGCAGTTGTGGGAGGATGGACATGCTCGCAACAGCGCGGTCATTTTAACAAAGCATATAGGCAGCAGTGAGTGGAAAAAATGTGTGAACTACCACCAACGTTCACTGGCGGAAACGGCAATGTACCGATACAAACAGCTAATGGGTGACAAGCTGGTCAGTCGTGGATTCAATCAGCAACACACTGAAGCGATGATCAAAGTGAAAGTACTCAATAGAATGACTGGGCTAGGTACGCCTGAATATCAGGGAAGCAGTTGAAATCTCGGTGTTACCTAAGTTATCTGGATTTGATCAACAAGGCCGTTGACTTATGGCAATCCCGAAGAAAGGTTCACGTAAATTAGTTGTTGATTCTGTAGAGTGCAGATGACCGATTCGAAGCAAACCGGCATATAGTCAGGGGGCTTTTGGAAACCACACGATCGCTGCAGCAGAGTCAACCAAAAAGTCTGGCGCTGTTTTATCTATAATGTTTCCTTGAATACGTTGTGAGAATTGGGTTGGAACCCCCGAACTACCTGTAACACCAGAAGATACTGAAAATTGCATCAGGTCTGCTCTTCAAACTGGTTGGCAACCTGAAAAGAAAGGTAGCGCTTTTAAATTTGTTTATGAAATGAAAACATAATAAAGTCGTAAACGTTGGTACAACCAGTTGGCTTTGTTCGTGCTTTGCCACTTTTTAATCAACTATTTTAGCCGTGGACAACGGCGTTATAAGCCCATGGAACATAGATGATGAATTCGGATTTAGCGAGACATAACTTAAAGCTTGTTGAAAGATCAGTTTGGATTACCACGTTTGGCTTATGTACATTGATTGCTCTTCTTACTAATTATGATAGAGCCGATTTAGCAATTTTAATTGGTATTCTTATAGGGCTAATTATTGGCATTGTTAGTCCTTATTTATGGCGAAAAGATTATAAGCTTCTGAATGTAATTATCCCAATTTTCTTGTTGGTTTTTCCTGGGGTTCATTTCATCAATTCAACAGGTGGCGTTAATGTCGCATTCCAGTTCTATTCGAGTGCCATTTGCATTGCTGGTTGTTATTGGTTGGTTTTTAAAGCAATATTAGTCAAATATTTGAAGTAGACTTATAGCAGGCGCTGCAATTCGGATGCAAAATCCTGTCTCTTTTTCAAAAACACGCACCAAAATTTTTCCCGCTTAGGCGGGCGCTGGGCATACATCACGGAAGCATATGTCAAATTTAAAAATAGCTAAAAAGCTTTGTAACTTTTTAATCGAAGATGCAAAAGAAGATCTGTCTCTGGTCGGAAATCTTGCAGATCTGTCAGGCTTCGATTTCCACGGGCTGGTAGTTGAATCAGTCCTGAATCAGTTTAAGGAAGCATATGGTGGCCTTTGGGTTGGGGGAGCGGCCATCCTTACTCAAGATCATATTAATTTTACCCCAAACACCTTGAACGAAATATTCCACAAGGGCGACAATGCTCTTAGCATTCCTTTAGCGCATATCTTCAACATTGACCTTGAATTTGGCTTCTTGACGAAAATCATCGCTGTCACAACACCGTACGGGATCTTTAAATTTAGATGCTTTGGCGCACAGAGCTTTATGCAGAAGATTGAAAGCCAAATACAGCACAGAAATACCTAACAAATGCATTAAAACCGACCCATTACACACTTGCTGGACCGGTAACAGGCCCCAAAATACCAGCAAGCGTATTAGGGCCTCATGCGAGCGTTGTATTTACAAATGACCCACCTTTACATAAATCAATGCGCCATCCTCTTTCGTAAAAGGCGTATGCTGGCTCATGTGGGGGCTACGAAGCCAGGTGCCTTTGGGATATTGGCCATGCTCATCGTAAAATGTGCCTTCTAGTACAAAGATCTCTTCCCCTCCCCAATGAGTGTGCGATTGAAATCGAGTGTGAGGTGACCATTTAACTAAGGCGACCTTCTCACCTTTAAACTCATGCAATGGCATCACCGTTAGCCCATCTACAAGCCCTTGGTGCCACGGGTGGTTTTGAGTGTCTATCATTTTTTGCTCTGTGTCGTCCTGAGCAAATTGATGTAGCTTTACCAATATAGTTGCACCTTCTTTACCTATTTTTGGTGTGTGAGATGTACCAATTGGGTTACGCACATAGCTCCCCTTTGCGTAGTTTTGATGCTCGTCCGAAAACACTCCATCAAGTACTAAGAATTCTTCTCCACCACTATGAGTGTGTGACGAAAACGTAGAGTATGGTGCGTAACGAACGATAGAGGTCGCTCGTGCAACTTCATCGCCAACGCGATCAAGCATCATGCGCTCAACGCCAGGCATTGGGGAGTCAACCCATTTATAGTCGGCGGGCTGAATGACGACACGTTGCTTGAAATCTGCATTGATTAAAGTAGTCATGTTGACCTCCAATAAAGATTGTTGCTTAATTTCTGCCAGCAATAACACCGCCGTCAACGTCCCAAATCGCGCCTGTTATCCAGCTTGAACTCTCGTTCAAAAGGAACATGATAGCGTTGGCAACGTCATCTGGTGTGCCAATACGACCAATGGGATGGAAACTGTCAAAACCTGCAAGGGCATCATCCACTTCTGCCGGGTCGATAAAAGTTTCGTAAATAGGCGTTTTCACTACCGCAGGTGACACAGCATTTACCCTAATGTTATGATCGGCTAGTTCCATTGCCATATGCTGCGTTAACGCGTGTAATCCTGCTTTTGCCATGGAGTAAGCAGAAGAGGGGGTTGCTTTGATCGCCTGCTTAGCCCACATTGAACCAATATGAACAATGGAGCCACCTCCATTGTTACGCATATTTTGGGATACGGCTTGGCTTATAAAGAAGATGGCCCGATTCAGTAGAGCATAAGCATCATAATCCTCTGATCCGTGTTCTAAATATGGCTTAGGGTTGAAGTAACCTGCCGAATTAACAAGGTATTGGATATGCCTTTCGTCCGAGTTTAGCGCTTGAATGACTCTGTCAACATCTTGTTGCTCATAGAGATTGGCTTGTAGTGTCTCAATACTAATGTCATTGCTCGCTATTGCGGTTAATTGAGACTTTGCCGACTCCAGCTTTTCAGCGTTGTTGCCTAAGATAATAACACTACTCCCTTGAGCGACGAGTTGTTTTGCTGTTGCAAAGCCCATTCCGCTCGAACCGCCGACGATTAATGCAATGTTTGAAGTTGTCATAGAAATTCTCCGATATATGTTAAGGTACGGAGATAATTTATCGAATCACTTTAGCGTTAAAAAGTAAGTACAAATTGGTAAGGTAGGTACTTTTTGGTACATCTTTATGAAAGATAGAGAAAAAAAATATTTGAGAAAAAACGCACCGACTGAAAGTGCAAAGATGGTGGAGACTATTTATGGCTGTAAATGGTCTCTTACGGTTTATCAGCTCTTGGCCGATGGGATCAATCGACCTGGTGAAATGGTGCGCAGCATTGAAGGTTTAACCACTAAAGTTCTGAACCAGTGCCTGCGTAAAAATACGGAGTTTGGGATCCTGGAGCGAATTTCTTACAATGAGGTGCCACCAAGGGTGGAGTATAAAGTCACTGATTTCGGTGCAAAATTTATGAAAGTCCTTGATGAGCTTGAAAAACTACAAGATGAAATTGAAAATAACATATAACAAGCGAGTCAACTAGGACGCCCGCGAGCCCGTGTCCAATACGTGTGCGTTATGTGCTTCAAGGAGCGGGGAGAAATTCACTAAATGGGCAATTTTTTACTTATTCTAGTGGGTTGCGTGATTTTTATCTTGTTTGTCACTTTTCTCCACTTTGGTTACGACATAGAGTCTTTGGTAGTGGCAGGCATATTCATCTTGTATTCCGCGGAGCATATATTTAACTTTTTCAGCCGCAGTAGTTTTAAAGTGGCAAAGTTAATTTCCGGTACTGTACTGCATCGACCATTTGCCTTGTGTTTTCCAGCTCTGCTAATCGGTTTGGGTTATCTAATAGTTGAGGGCACATAACAAACAAACCAAGCAGTGGACGCAAAAAGCTAGACTTGTGCTCCCTCGTTGCTTAATTAACCTGGCAATTCGCACCGCTTATTGAGGGCGCTGGGGGATCCCCTCATAATTGAGGCCTCTCAAGCCAATGTATCAAGCGCACGTATTTGTGTATAGCCCGGCGCAACTCGTTTAATATAGTGTTTGGTCCGACCCTGCTCGGTAAACGAAAGATGATTGTCATCGAGCAATGTCTCAGTTGCCAGCATTAAGTAATCAAGGCGCGGGGCATGAATTTGGGGCAGTTTTCTCTTTATATATCGTGTAGGATGGGGGTATCAAGCATGGTGTTGTTAATCTAATTGGTTTTAATCGAAATAAATTAGAACAAGCAATATCGTGTGTGTTCGCTACATTGATTTTATATATGGGTATTTGTGAGATACTCAGATCTGGCTGTTATACGCCTTAATAATACTAAATCATAAAAGGAAATTTACATTTTGAGAATTTTTATTGTAGTACTTCTATTTTTTATTTCGACATTAGTTGATGCTTCGAATTTCATAGCAGCGAAACTACCTAATTCAAAATATTTAGCCGAAACACCAAGTATTACCGTTGCGCTGCCTTCATCGTATACGACAAATTCAACAAAAAGATATCCAGTTCTTTATGTGCTTGATGGTGAGCTTAATGGTGAGTTAGTAAAAGGGATGCTTCATAGATTACATCTTTCAAACGGGTCATACGAACATATTATTGTTGGAATAACCAGTAGCAACCGTCTTAGAGATTTTGCTCCGACGGTGAACAAGGATCCCCGGGGACCAGTTGGCGAAGGAGGAGGAGGGGAACACTTTTTAGATTTTATAGAAAAGGAGCTGATCCCAAAGATAAATCACGATTATCGAACTACTTATTTTAACGTGTTAGCAGGCCATTCTGTAGCTGGCTTGTTGGTTATTCATAGTTTTCAGTCTCGACCTAAACTTTTTCAAAGTCATTTAGCATTTAGCCCTGCTGTGTGGTGGGGAGCTCGGGAAACCTCTGAAGCGACAAAGAAATACGTTAAATCCAAAACAACGAATCAAAATTATCTCTATATGGGTATAGGCGATGAAGGTGGAGAGATGCGCGAAGTTTATGATTCTCTCGCGCTAACAATTATGAGGAATCGTCATTTAGACTTAAAATTGGAACTAGATGAATTTGAGAATGATTCGCATGATTTCACAATGGCCGCTGGGATTTACAATGCGTTAAAAGGACTGTTTCAGTATCAACAGCAATACGGCATATAACAAGCGTAGTCATAGTCTTGCTGCAAGCGTTTGTGCGGAATTGAGGCTCAGATGACTGTCATTTCAAAGGTAATGGTTGGTTTACTGGCTATCCCCATCTGCCTGCTGATTTTTCAGGGGATAGTGCTTTCAACGCTCCATTTTATTGCGTTTGAGGAGAAAGATATATCTGTGTTGCTAATAGGTATTTGTGCGTATCTGGGCTTAATTGGTTTCGTTGCGTTAGTTCGGCTTACCTACGCAAAAAGTCATAGTAAGATAGGATATGGGTATATTGCATTTTCATTGGTATCAGGGCTTTGTTCTCTCGGGCTCTTTCTGTATACCTTTTCCTTTGCCCCCCCGTTAGGGCCTTGTTGATCAAATCCAGATAACTTAGGTAACACCGAGATTTCAACTGCTTCCCTGATATTCAGGCATACCTAGCCCAGTCATTCTATTGAGTACTTTCACTTTGATCATCGCTTCAGTGTGTTGCTGATTGAATCCACGACTGACCAGCTTGTCACCCATTAGCTGTTTGTATCGGTACATTGCCGTTTCCGCCAGTGAACGTTGGTGGTAGTTCACACATTTTTTCCACTTACTGCTGCCTATATGCTTTGTTAAAATGACCGCGCTGTTGCGAGCATGTCCATCCTCCCACAACTGCGCGTTACTCCTTGGTGGGATCACTGCTTCGGCTTTTTTAGCGGCTACTTCGGCATAACAGCCTTTGGTATCATAGCACCATCTGCTTTAACTGAACTGATCTTCCTGCGCAATGGTGTGAGTAGGTCACCCAAAACTTCTGAATCAGCTACAAACACTGTGGACAACTCAGCGCCTACGATTTGGTGTGTATCTGAATCAACTACTGCCAGGTGTAGCTTTCGCCATGTTCGGCGCTTGTTTGCACCATGTTTTCTTGCATGCCACTCACCATTTCCGTACACCTTCAAACCAGTGCTATCAACCACAATATCAATGCCTCCGGATGCACTGGAGTGTGGCCTATAGCGAACTGCCAGCTTTGCACTACGCTTGCACAAACAACTATAAGTTGGCGTATCCAAATCAAGCTTCATCATTGATATTAATGAGGAAACAAAACCCTGTGCAGCTCGAAGAGACAAGCGAAATACAGCCCGTAAAGTCAGGCAGGTCTCAATTGCCAGTTCAGAGAAATGATTAGTTCGACCTTTACCGCCGAGATGTTGCGTGTTGTTCCACTGTTCAATCGCGTCCTCGGAAAACCAAAGTTGGATGTTACTTCTGGCGATAAGGGCTTTGTTGTATTCGCGCCAGTTGGTGATACGCTTTTCTTTCAAAGTTCAGCCTCTGTGTTTGCTTTCGAGATCTGATCACATAAGGCTAAATTAGTTCAATGATTTAGGAAACAACGCCCTGCAGAGTAAAAATGAGGTTTTATTGGGTCGTTAGCCGTGTGCTGACAAAGGTTGAGTAATCGCCTGATGACAGGTTTGTCATTGACTTAAAGGTTGCCAGAACAACTGCTTGATCTAACTTTACATCTTGAAAAAGAAGGTTGGTACACTGGTGCTGATTCAGGAATATTCATTTCATCATCCATCCGAAAATCACACACTTCAATTTAAAACAAACCGCTTTTGATGAGTACGACTGAGGTGGATGTCGATTAGTTGGCTTTTCACAATTAAGGCTTTCTAAGGCAGTTCATACGGTTGAGCCCAAAAAGATGCAACTTCATTACTTGTGAGTGTTACTTCATTGCTGGGTGAGTATCTGGATAAAAATACATCACAAATTATTACAATACTCTTAGTTACTTAAAAAGGGCCATTGGTTATCTTCTAACTGCACCTATCGCATAGACTGGGCTCCAAAATCATTAAAAACATGAATGTGTTTTTGGCGAGTATGCGGTGCATGCCAATCAGCAATAGTAATTGAGCAGCAAGTTCTGTTAGATGAGAAAGAAGAAACTCACTTAACAAGGAACACGTGCTTTAGTCGTTTGGGCCTATCAACATATACCTGTTCTTATTTATTGGTCCAACTTTAATTGAACAGACAAATTAACAAAGAGAAATTGAATGCTAAAAAAGTGCTTAATAGGTATCACGGTCCTGCTCTTACCTCCGGCTGTTTTTGTCATGGATACAGTTATTGATAGCGGAGCATATAAAACAATCGAACCGCATTTTGCAGGCACCTGCAGCACAGTAGAAGGTGTGGTAGGCGCAGAGGACATAACGATAGATCCAACAAGTGGCCTGGCTTATATCTCTGCACACGACAGACGTAATTGGACTAAAGGTGGCGGTATATATATTTATCAAACAGGCTCCCATTCAAAGCCAACGCTTATGTCTCACGATCTTGGCGACACTTTTTACCCACATGGGGTTTCTTTGTGGAAGAACCCTCATGGAGCAGATCGGCTTTTTGTCGTGAATCACCCTCCATCAGCCCCCGGCAGTGAGCAGCGCTCTGATAGTGAAGTAATCATTTTTGAAATTATCGATGGGGCGCTCAAACGTGCAAAAACACTTACAACAGATTTACCGTATAGCCTAAATGATGTTGCGGCAATTACCAGTGACAGTTTTTATGCAACCATAGACAAAGGCAGCCTCACTCGTTTTGGTCGCCTGTTGGAATCCTTCGGCCGTCTGGCGCGCGGTGGAATAGCATATGGAAAAAACGGTAGTATTACTAAATTAACTAGTGATCTTATCTACCCAAACGGTATTCAAGTCAGCCGTGATTCGTCAAAAGTGTATGTTTCTGAGTCCACTGGTGAGAGGCTGTTAACCTATGCGCGAGATAAGCAAACAGGAACGTTGCAACTCATTGACGAAATGACAATTGATAGCGGGCTAGACAATCTCGAATGGGATTCTGAAGGTAATTTGTGGGTTGCAGGCCACCCACAAATGCTCAAGTATCTGGAGCACAGTAAAAATCATGCAAATCTCTCAGCGTCACAAGTGCTTCGGATAAATGTAAACGAGGGTATGTCAGTGGATGAAATATACCTGAATAACGGCGAGGCTATCTCAGGCTCAAGCGTTGGTGCGCCCTATGAAGACCACCTGTTGATTGGCAGTGTTTATGAACCATTTATACTTGACTGTACATTGGGTCAAAGCGTGAAAGCGCAATAATATGGACTTAGCCCTTTGAAAAGTGTCGTTTGTCATTGAGGGGAAAATTAGCAGTGCAAGACAACAAACTATGAGCAAATGGCTGGTGGACTCAGGATGTCTTTACATGATGGCAAGGTGAAAGGAATGCGGTTCATGGGATACCACTGTAGACATGGCAAACTTTCCTAATGAGTAGTTCGAGGGCAATCATGGTAATTTTTAGTTCAAAAAACGTATATTCCATAATTTTTACATTGGGCATGTCTATTTTCCTGATTATCTCATTTTGGGGCATTATGCATTGGGTTAATAATGCAGAAACAGTTGAAAGGGTAGAAAGACAGAACATGCAATGGAAAGGCTTTGAATTAACGGAATACTCATTTATTGCGACGGATGCCTGCATGTTTTTGGACTACAGTAAAGTGCAAGTGGTTGAAGGAAAGCCACAATTATTAGAAGGGAAGCAAAAGGTGACTATTGAGGGGCGCTTCGATTTGGCAAAAAAAGCAATTCTGAATGCAGATGCACTACGAATTGAATATCACCCATTATATGGCTTTCCACTGAACATTGAGGTTGACTGGGATGACCAGGTTGTTGATGATGAATGTAGTTATTCAATTATGGAGTTTAAGGTATCTTAACAAGGCTTGTCAGCTTCACTGCTTTGTTTGCTAGCTTCCCTGATTTGACTGCGTTTGGAGATGGCGCATAAAAGGAAATGAACTATGGAACAGTTAAAAGTTGTTTTTGCCCTTTTGGGCTTTTTCACCGGAACTTGTTTGATTTTGGGTGTGTTGACCGGTCATTTTCATTGGGCCAGCTTGCTGGCTGGTGGTTTTCTGTATTTTATATCATATATGCTCTGGCCAAGTAAAAAACGCGGAAAACGCGAGACAGAAAGTGAAACTATGGATGTCCTCGAATCGATTATTGAGTCTCCAATCGATGTCATAAGTTGGCTTTTGCGGGGCTTGGGTCGTTTGTTTCGTTTTTTGCTCAGCACCAAGGGAGATGGTGGGGACATTGATTTTTAACACTCTCAACGGCGTGAGAGTTACTCTTCGCAATGCGAGTTCAGATCAAATTGGCGTGCCTGAGTTGTAAAACTTAATTGATGGTGTTGTGTCTGGTATCAGAACCTTATTATTGTCGCGGAGTAATAAGTGCATGTTGTTTGTTGGGCAAACGTCATATCTTAGCTCAGCTTCAGACTTACTTAATATAACAATCTCCTAGTTGGCTCAAATTTTGATACATACAGGCAGGTATAAGAAATGTATCAAGGAATTACTATGTTAATGTATAAAACGGCAGGTGCTGGCCCATTGGCTGCCGACAACAAAGTCGACACTGGCAGTAAATTGCCGGGGAATGGAAATACAGACTCTGGCTTCAGTCAGGAACTTGCTATGGAAATGCCCGAGTCTCAACCCTCTGAGGTTAGTTTGCAATATCAGCGAAAAGAGTTGCAGACGACGATCCGCAACGACAACTTTTTGGGCGAGATGCAAGAGGCCATTATAATGCAACGCCTGGGTGTCAATCTTGAAAAGATCAAACAGCTGCAAGAGAAGCTGGACGAGCTTGAGGATCTATTTGAAGCTGGCTATTTATCAGAAAAAGACTTTAATGAAAAAGCGTCAGTGATAGAAGAGATGA
This sequence comes from Pseudoalteromonas rubra, assembly GCF_001482385.1. Taxonomy (NCBI): domain Bacteria; kingdom Pseudomonadati; phylum Pseudomonadota; class Gammaproteobacteria; order Alteromonadales; family Pseudoalteromonadaceae; genus Pseudoalteromonas; species Pseudoalteromonas rubra. The sequence continues at coordinate 885,874 of NZ_CP013611.1, read as the reverse complement.
TCGCGCAAGAGTATCAAAAAGGCCAGGAACGGGCACAGGAGAACGGGCAAAAGCAAGATCACGTCATGGCTGACAGATAGTTAAGCGGCTTTTAGTTTGCTGTGTATCGCGCGGTATCCTGCAGGCCGGTTTCTTTGGTTGGTAATGAGCTAGTTATTCGTTATGGCTTGTATCATCCGCTGGTTATCCCATTAAGGAACATCGCCAAAATACAACTACATGATGAATATGTGGCAAGAGCCCAGTGCGTAAAGCGTTACAATTACGCTGGTAACCCGAATGTCAAAATTGAGTTGGCTGAGCCGCAAGGCGCGGTGGAGTACATTTTTACTGGTCTTGATAATCCAGAGCAGTTTATTTCAGCCGTGATAAACTGCTCTGGTGCGAACGAGTATTGAAGTGTTTAGCATGCACTTCGAGTGTTTATTCATTGACTCTTGCGAAAGTGACAATGCATTAAAGTCCATTCTGATCCTGCAAACCACCCAAAAGTGCCTGTAACCATAGCTGGCCGAAAAATCACTTTCACCGGGAATAAGACTACCAGCTATTGGCAATGAGCCAGAATATCGTGCAATCCAGGTAGTCAATGCGCACTAAGCTATCATAAAAGATAATGAGATCACTCAGTTTCAACGTGGGATCAGCTTTGGCATGAATACCACGCTGGGTTTAACAGTAAATGGCGATCACTTAATCAAACAAGTTAGTCTCTTCACCTTTCGCATATTACTGCTGCGTTAACCTACTCAGGCGTCGACACAGTCTCATAGCTATTTACGATACCTTCAGATCAACCTGTGCCTCGATTATCTCAAGTCATAACTTTCAAAAAAATTACCGGGCTGTAAGTTTCAAGAAAGTTTGTTCCCTTAAGTTTTACTTAACCCCGGACAAATGAGTTGTCCGACACAGTAAGTTTGACTAACGGAGCACGGTAATGAATAAAACATTTTCTTTGATTTCTCTGGCATTTATGAGCTTTTCTACTCTGGCTGACGACCAGGACCAAGGCACTCAATGGGGAGTTGGCGCAGCAATTGTCTCTCAGGATCAGGGCTATACAGATGTTGGCAATGAGACCATTCTGGTGCCGGCTTTGGCCATTCAGTCTGGTAATTTTTCATTATTAGGTCCGCGTGGCAGCTATAAAGTCTGGCAGCAAGAAAATATAGAGTTTTCGGTTGTGGGTCAGTTACGGCTGGATGGTTACGAAGAAGCCGATGGTGACATTTTCCTGGGCATGGAAGACAGGGATATGAGTTTCGACTTTGGGTTTGAAGGGGAGCTGGACACTGAGTTTGGCGAGTTTGGCTTTTCTTTTATGCACGATGTTACCAGCACCCATAAAGGGTATGAGGCAAGTGTAAGTTATGGCGTACCATTTAACGTAGGCGATGGCCGCATCGTGCCCTATGTGTCTGCCAGTTATCTGAGTGAAGATCTGATTGACTATTACTATGGTGTTCTACCCAACGAGCAACGCGCCGGGCGTATGGCTTATGTGGGCGAAGCAACCATGAATGTTGAGGTGGGTGTCTCCAGTGATTGGTTTTTTGGTAAAAACCATATGATTAAGGCTGACCTGAGCTACACCGCCTACGGTAGCGAGATCGAAGACTCTCCATTGATAGATAAATCTGGTGCTGCGCAACTATTGCTGGGGTATGTATATGTCTTCTAAACCTCTAGTTCTGCTGAGTCTGATAGCGCTGCTTGGCTGTCAGGATCAGCAGCGTGACGCTTATGCAGAGGCTGATTCCAATCAGCCAGCTAACGATCAGTTAGCCACTGTGTTGCCTGAGCGGGTTGTGGACGTACCAAAAAAAGTATTTTATGGCCAGATTGAAGGCGCTGAAGACACTCAGCTGGCTACCCTGAAATCGGGTCGGGTAGAAAAGCTCTGGGTACGTGCCGGGCAATTTGTGACTCGGGGCACAGCCTTGATGGAGCTGTACGATCCCGTGGCCTATGCGCTGCTGGATCAGGCCCAGGCTGAGCTCCAGCGGGCAAACGCAGCGTTTACCAACACCCAAGCCGAATTCGAGCGTGCTGAGGCTTTGGTAAAACGTAACCTGCAAACTCAATCTCAGCTGGACAAGCTTCGTCGTGACCTGGATATGGCTTATCAGCAGATAAATAAGGCGCAGGCCGAAGTCAACGCCGCGCGCAATCAACTTGCGGAGCTGACCATCAGCGCGCCATTTGATGGGGTGGTGAGCGATCTGCTGGTACGTAAAAAAGAGTACGCCGAGGCTGGGCAAACGGTAATGAACTTTCAGGCGGCCGATGCGTTACATGCCCGCTTTGCAATCCCCGAAGAAGTAGCCTTAAAAGTCGATGCACAACAGCAGGTAGAGGTATTTGTGCCCGCGTTAAATGAATCAATTAAGGGGGTAATTGTAGAGCGCGTACTGCCGCTGGGGTCTCGCTCTCCTTTCTTTTTTTTGAAAGTCCAACTGGCAGCACATGAGCAAAGCTGGATGGGTCTGAATGTACAATTACAAATTCCGCTTTCAGATCAGCGCTTATATCAGCTGCCTGGCGGGGTCCTGCATTATGACGAAGCAGGCCAGCCTTATGTCGTGCTGCAATCGAGCCCTGAACGACGCCAGTACGTGCAGGTCGTAACGGGGCGAGCCAATCATTTATTGGTAAGTAGTGCAGAAGCGCTTGATTCACCTGCATTGGTATTTACAGATAGTCGGACGCTGCAAACCCCCTCGCTTTATAAGGAGTAAGTTGTGAATAAAACGCCCTGGTTTGTCAACCCACGCCTGATCCTGGGTTTGATGTGTATTGTGTGCCTTGCTGGTGTGGGAGGCTGGTTTAGTGCCCCTGAGCAGGAAGACCCCACCTTTCCATATCGCAATGGTCTGATTGTGCTCAATGCCAGTGGCCTCGAAGCCGAGTCTTTGGCGCAGCGTTACATTCGCCCGCTGGAGCGCGTGTTAGCACAAGTAGATGAGATCCAGGCTTACAGTGCTCAGGTAAAACATGGCGCTGCGTCAGTGGATATTGAGTTAAAAGAAACCGTGTACAACACAGATCAGGTCTGGCAACGGATCAAAGAAAGTATTGCGCCAATACGTCAGAGTAACCCGACGTTGTCGATGACCATAATGGATCGCGTGCAGGACACCCAAGGTATTTTTTTGTCAGTGCGCAGCCGGGGGGATTTGTTGCAGGAGCGCCAACTTGCCATTGCGCTGCGCGACCAGCTATTGGCACTTAGCACGGTACGCAATGCACAGCTGGTGGGTGATCCGGGTCAACAGATAGCGGTGGCTTTTTCACAGCAGACTATGCAGCAAACGGGTATCACACCTTTGCAGATTGCACAGCGTATTGCAGATGCTAATAATACAGATTCGGTAGCCAGCATCACCGATGACAGAGCTAATCTGATCTTATCTCCGGTGGCTCAGCTAGACTCTACCGATGAATTAAAAAATACCCTGATCGCAACGGCTCAGGGTCAGCAGTTACCCCTCTCAACTTTGGCTGATGTCCACTATCGTACCGACCCTAAAGCCCAGGAGTCATTCTGGGTTGACGGTCAGCAGCAACTAGGCGTGGCGGTAACTCTGGTACCTAACCGGATCCGCATTGCTCAGGCTGGAGCGCAGGTCACCCAGCTGGTTGAGCGGTTTAATCAGACCTATGGCGCTGAGGCCGTGAGCATAGAGTTATTCCAGCCTAAGTGGGCCAAAAAGCGCAAAGATGCCCTGATGCAATCTTTAATGCTTAGCCTGGTTGCCATTGCCGCTATTTTGTTTATTTTCCTGTCCGCAAGTGGGGCAGCCAGTGTGTGTATTGCGGTGGTGGCTATCACGCTATCTGCCATAGCAGCATTCAGTGCAATGGATGGGGTGCTACACCAGATGACGATTGCAGGACTTATTTTGTCGCTTGGCCTGATGGTCGATAATTGTATCGTGGTTGCTGAACGTTTTAATCGCCATATTTCGTCTGGCACCGATCCTTTGCACAGCGCCATCCAAAGTATCCATGAGCTATGGCGCCCTTTATGCGCGGCCACCGTGACAACGATAGCGGCATTTTTACCTATGCTCATGGCCAAGGGCAGTGTGGCAGACTTTATTGCCAGTATTCCTGTGATGGTTATTTTGTGTATTGTTGCCAGCTACGCGATTGCATTGACATTGGTGCCGTTGCTTAACCGTTATTTGCCTGTTCGCAAACTCGGGGCGTCACGCTGGCAGCAGCAGTTGCAACAACGCTTGGAGCAGGGTGCTTTGGTTTTATCGCAGTTTACGTTGCAACATAAAGCGCTGACTTTGTTTGCTGCTTTTGGTTTATGCGCCGGATTAATGGCATTGCCACAAGCCGATGGCGAGTTTTTTCCAAAAACCAACCGTAATCAGGCCATAGTGGATGTAGAGCTGCCGATGGGCAGTCATAAACTATATACAGCCAGCATATTGAACCAGATTGCTGAGGACATTAGCGCCCGAGCGGGCGTCCAGCGTACCTTGGTGTTCAATGGCTTTTCTGGCCCGAGGTTTTACTACAATTTGGCGCAAAAGCCGGATGAAAGCCATATTGGCCGTGTGGTGCTCACTGCACAAGCCAATACAAATATGGCTCAGTTGGTTGAACAGCTTAACACCAGCTTGCAAAAAGCGTATCCAGAGGCCGTGTTGCGCGCCCGTGAATTGGGCCAGGGACCGCCATTAGAAAGTACTGTGGTGATGTGGCTTAGTGGTGAGGATTACAATGTACTTCGCCGTGCCGGTGAAGAGGTATTTGCCATGCTCAAAGCAGATGCGCGCTTCGAAGCGCCGGGAAAAGACTACGCAGTCCCCGTCCCACAGCTGACGATGACGTTTGATCAGCAACGCCTTAGTCAGTTTGGCCTGACGGAAAGCCAACTCAATGACTATCTGGCCTGGCGCAGTGCAGGGCTGACGATCACGCAAGTGAGTTTTAACGATGACCCAACCGCGGTGGTATTGTACGACCCGAATTCAAGCCATGACAGCATGGACATGATGAATACTGGTGTACTTACGTCTTTGATAGACAAACCCGTACCAATGCATGCGCTGGCAGCTATTCAGGTGTTTGGCCAGCCGGCGCTTCTGGAACGCAGAAACGGTGTGCCCGTGGTTAAACTGATCAGTGAAGTGGCGCCCGGTGTGGATGAGACTGAACTGCTCACTGAACTGACACCAGCACTAACAGCCATTGCACAGCGCTATGGCCTTGAACTGGAGTTTGGCGGCGAAATGGCTGAGTCTGGTGAGGCCAATAATGCGCTGGTGAAAACGCTGCCGGTTGGTGCATTGCTACTTTTTATAGCCCTGGTACTCCAGTTTAACTCACTGCGTTTAACCTTACTGGTGATGTTGAGTATTCCATTTGCCGTTGTAGGTGCACCTGCCATGCTGAGCCTGGCACAGGTTCCGTTCGGGTTTATGTCAGTATTGGGTATTCTGGCATTAGCAGGGATCGTAGTAAATAATGCTATCTTATTGATCGACGGTACTTTGCTTTACGTACAAGCCGGTCAGAATACTCAGGCTGCTATCATGTTATCGGTACAAAACAGGGTGCGTCCTGTTATAGTAACTTCGGTTACAACCATAGTGGGCATGCTGCCTCTAACGTCAGCCAGCAGCCCCTTGTGGCCACCGCTGGCATGGGCCGTTATTGGTGGGCTGGTGACCTCTACAATACTGGTGCTGGTGGTCATCCCGGTATTATTGCAATTGCTGTTACCTAAATATAGTAAGCGCTCATCGATAGATGTGCCACGCCTGATTGATATATGCACGGAATAACGAGCAAAAGCACTGCAAGTCAGACAATGGAGAACCTAGTATGCGTATTTTGATCACTGAGGATAACCTGCAACTGGCCAGCTTTATCCAGCAGGCCATGACTAAGGAAGGCTATGCTGCCGATATTGCCACCAGTGCGGGTGCATTACATGATCAAATGGCCCTGTGGCACTACGACGCCATTATTCTGGATCTGGGTCTGCCCGACAAAGACGGACTGGATGTGATAGCAGCACTGCGTGGAGCCGAAAACCCGGTGCCTGTATTGATCTTAACAGCGCGTGGCAGTGTGGATGACCGCATTGCTGGGCTGGATTTGGGCGCAGATGATTATATCAACAAGCCCTTCGACATTGGCGAATTACTGGCAAGAATGCGTGCTCTGCTGCGTCGACCAAGCCAGTATACAGGCACTCTGTTGTCTCATGGCAATCTCGCCCTTGACCCAAAATCTCGCAGAGTGACGGTGGGTGGTGAAAACCTTTCTATGGGTAAAACCGAAGTGGCTATTTTGGAGTATCTGTTACGCCATGTCGGGCTGACTGTTGGCAAAGACGCATTATACGATGCTATTTATGCGATGGGGTTTGAAGTAACTGACAATGCTTTGCAAGTCGCGGTTCACCGAATACGCAAAAAGCTCGATGGTGCAGAAGCTGGCGTGACTATCAAAACGCTTCGTGGCATAGGATATATACTGGCATGAAAATCATAAAAAACTCGCTTGCTCGCAAGATTTACCTGCACTTTATACTAATTGGCTCTGTCGTATTTACCGGCATTGGTGTGATCTTACATTTGTTTTCGATGAACTATGCCAACCTGGCGCTGGAAGTCAGTATGAAGGGGATGAGCGAAGATATAGCAGACGCACTGCGTTTTGAACAGCAGCAGCTGGTATATGCTCCTGATAGCGTGATTGAAAAATGGGGCTATGATGCCTTATATAATAACTTTGCGTTTCGTGTTATCCGTGCTGCGAATAACGAGGTGTTGCTTCAGTCTGTAAGTAATGAGCAAGGCTCGGCTGCGCTTGAAGCGCTGAGCGAAACTATTCCGGTTGGATACTCTCATTTGGCGGGGGTCGATCGTTTTCGCACCGAACTCACACTGAATGGTCAGGCACTGCTGCTGGATATGGCACGCAATGATCTGATCACCGAACTGGCGAACGAAGCTGTGATACCGGCACTAAACCGGGTGACCGCCATTACCATTTTTGCGGCATTTGGGGTGTTTATGCTGGTCGGGTATTTGTCTGTGCGCTCAGTGGTGCAACCGGTAAAAACCGTGGCAGGCCAGTTAAAGCAGATCAAACCAGAGCAACTGAGCTTCAGGCTCAGTAATGAAGGCCTGCCCTATGAAATTCAGCCCATTGTGAATTCACTTAACCAGGCAATGGAGCGGGTAGAGGCCGGTTTTGATGAGCAAAAGCGGTTCGTGGCAAACGCGGCCCACGAACTTAAAACGCCACTGGCTGTGTTAAACACCCGGGTTCAGCTGGCCGATATTGCGCCCCAGATCCGTGAAGAAATCGTCAACGATGTGGCGTACATGACGCGGGTGGTGCAGCAGCTACTGGACCTGTCTCGTGCGCAAAACTTTGTGGTGTATAACAAAGTACCGGTGAGTTTGTCGGCACTGGCGCAGGAAGTGTGTATGATGCTTGCCCCATTGGCACTGCAGTTTGATAAAGAACTAAGCCTGGATGCGGACCCCGACACAGATCAGATCCTGGCTGATAAAGCCGCCGTGCACATTATGATCAAAAACCTGGTCGAAAACGCCCTAAAACACTCGCAGGATAACGCCAAAATTCAGGTAAAAGTGACCACTACTGAGCTGGAAGTAAGCGACAACGGCCCAGGGATCCAATCACAGTATTACGACCGTCTGTTTGAGCGTTTCTGGCGACAAGAGCAATCCACCCTGACCGGCAGCGGACTGGGCCTGTCTATCGTCAAAGAAGTCGTTGATTTTCATGACGCCAAACTTAGCGTTACTTGTAAAAATGAGCAGGGCGGTGCGAGTTTTAAAGTGGTGTTTACTGAGCGAAATGCTTAGTGTCTGCTGATTATGGGCAGCTGGGAAAAGGTGTTACTGTCACAGCCTTTGCTTTGTGGTTCCTGCGGTCCGAGAGCTGTGCAAACACAACATATCAGCTTGCAATAAATACAGCATTGACTGTTAAGTTGCTAATGACAACGGTAAGGCAAATTTAGCATCGCAATGGCTAGATCTTTGTATGTTGTTAAACAAACATAAATTAAGTCTAATAAGAGTACAGTTACACTTTGTTCTGGCTGTGGTGAACCATGCTATGCAGAACTACGCGTACTGCGTTTGCAAATCTAGTTATCAATGGAGTTGAATGTAATGATGAAAGTGATGAGTTTGGTGCTACTGTGTTTGGCTTTTCAATCCTCGGCCAAAGAGGAAGTATGTAATTCGTTGAACTCATTGAATTGGCTGATAGGCAATTGGTATTCTGAAAACAGTAAATTGACATTCAATGAATCATGGAGCCGGATCAGTGAGAAAACATTCGAGGGCTATGGTCAAACGTATTCAATTGTTAAGAACAAAGTTGTGAGCGCCGAAACGCTTCGGTTGGTTGAAATGTCCGGAGAGGTTTTTTATTTGGCCAAAGTAGCCAGTAATGCATTACCGACAGCCTTTAAATTAACAAGTTGCACTGCTGACTCCGCGGTATTCGAGAATTCACGGCATGATTTTCCCAACAAAATTAAGTATCAATTAAACAAAAGCAAGACGATTACAGCGTTTGTCTCAGGAGAAGGCGGTAAAGGCTTTTCAATAGAGTTCATTGGTAAAAACGGAAACGCTAGTAATGAGTGACAAGTGCAGATAACCAGAGAGAGGGTGGTTGAAGATTTATGAGAATGTCAGGCGAACCTTTGAGCACAGGGTATATAGCTTGAGATCATTTAACTGTTGAAGCGTTCAGTTTTTATTTTTCTCTATAGCTTGAATGAGACTTACTTCTGCTAATCAATTATTACAAAGTGTGACGAGAGGTCTGTAGTAAAATACAAAGATTGCATTTTGATTCGCTTTACACAAACAACTGAGCGACTCCAAACGTTTCAGGTTTCACTGCTTGTCAAGTTTACCGATGTTAAGCAATGATCAGTTAGCGAATTTTATTCTATATGATTTTTTCGTTATAGGGATATTTAGTTTAAAACTGCGCTTGGAAGAATCATCTAACTATCTCCCACAAGCGCAGCAGGTTGGGCTTTAGCCTGTGTTAAGGCAACTAGTATTATTTAGTTACACAGCCGTGCCAGCCACCATTTGTCCAGCAAATAACAGGGTTTGATGGGTTGCATTGTGGGTAGACAGAAATCTCCGCACCACCTGCAACTTGTGGCGTTGCTTGATTAGCAAGCTGATTGCTTTCATTAAGCGTTTTTAGGTTCTTCTTTTTTAGTTGTACTTTCATTTTATATTTCCTTATTTTAGATTGTTTATTTTTAAATTTATAAAATGAACCCCAAATGTGATACTAAAGCTGACTTTTTCTCAACAATATGCCAGGGCCTGTTTGTACAATAACCAAGTTTTTTGATAATGAAAAGTTATATTTTTTAATTTTTTGAGGTGGTTGGTTTTTGGGGGCAATTGGATATTTTGGCCCTTTATTGGGTATTTTAAATGTGTTTTACTTTAAGTAAGGTGGAAAATAAAGATACCCAGAGAGGAGCGGCAGGCATCCTCTGAAAACTACGGTAGAATTTGTCGCAGGCGATTATGAGGTTGTAGTAGCCGTTCCTTTTATGTGTACGTGGTCTTTTGATGAGGGCTTTTGTGTCCGTCTTCTAGCTCTGGTTATGAACGACTTGAGTTAGCAGTGATCGCTAAATCCGAGGCAAATGATGATGTGATAGTTCAACTTGGTGATGGTAGATTTGACTGTATTCACCTAACCTGGAACGGAAAAATAGACGCTCAGCCAGATCAATTTCCATCAAACATGATTTTCGATAATATTGAAAGCCTTCAAATTTACATAAATGAAGTAGCAGCACAATACGCCCAAAAACTGGTCAAATGGGTATGTGGATAGTTGACTGGCGTGTACGATACCTGCAAGCTGCCAATCGGTTTTAGGGATAGCGTGACTTTATGAAGTACCTGTTTATTGCACTCTCCATGCTATTGCTAAGCGTCAGTGCGAAGGCGAGTGATTGTGAGAAAATCTACTCAAACGCATCTTTTTATTTATGCGCCAAGAAAAATGACGATGATGAGTTATTTCCTTTTCCTGTCTATGATGTTTTTGCTGTACACATTGGGACAGGTAGAAAAAGCTTTATCGCTAATGAGCGCTTTATTAAAGACGTATCTAATGTCATTAAAGTCAGTGAAACAGAGTTTTTCTATAAAGCTTATATGGGTGGAAATAGTCCACCATCAGAGCATCGGCATGTACTCATCATTATCGATGGCAGCGAAGTCAAAAACGCAGGTGTTTTCTCTGGATACAAAGACATAGATGACAATAGTGCGCCTGATTACTTTTTACTGTCATTATCAGAAATGGGTTCCGCGAGGGCTTATGATACCTACACTAGAGTAAAGCTAATACTACAGAATAATAAGTTAGTGCGAGGTAAGTAGCTTTAACCCCGTTACAAAGTGAAGAGCTTCGTTAATGTTAAGGTGCATTTTATTGATTTATTTGTCCCTGAGTTTCAATGCTGTGGGTATTTAGGCAGGCGAACCAGATGTGACTACTTCGATTTTTGTTCTACTTACTGCGATATTTTTAAAATGTCTAAGGAGCGGGTTATGGAAATAAATTACGGGTATGCTTTTGTCGCTATTGTTTTAATACTGAACATGCTGGTATCAGTCTTTATTGGCAGAAGGCGTGATCTGGAAAGGTTTCAAAAAGTCGCGCAGATAATCATCGTTTGGCTAATCCCAGTTGTGGCTGCCATGGGTTTGTGGGCTTTTTATAAAAGCCAGGATGATGAGGTTAAACCTGATAGTAATAAATTTGGCGGAGGTGCGCAGGATAGTGGTGTTTCTTGAGGTGGTTAATGAGTGGAAAAGATTTGCCCGTTACTCTTAATTTTCTTTTTACATTACTGTTTTCTAATTTTCTTATAAAGGCGATGTAACATGAAGTGTCTTATGATCTTTTTGGGGGTGATGAGTTTCTTTTGTTTTGCCGGTAAGCCAATGACCCCGTCTAAAGCCTATCAAAATGCTCTGTCGCCAGAAGAAAAATCGATAACTCTGGAATATGAAGCCCTATTGAAAAGAGAGTTTTTCGAGCATTTAGATGTTTTATCTGCTGAAAAGCTCGAGTTGTTGTTGAAGCTGAGAGACTCAATCATATCGGACGGTGCTACGCGCTCACAGGCCCTGATAGATGTCAGGATTGCTCGCGAAGCGCTAACGGTTTTTCGCTTTATCAGCACACGTGAGCTGACAGAGTATCAAAGATCTGTACTTAAAAAACTGGAGAGGTCAATGTCGGAAAACAAGTTAGAACTTTCAGATAAGCGGCTAGAAAAGAAAATAGACAGGTTAAGGGAAGCAATTGAAAAACAGAAAGGTTAGCACTGTTTTGCAGTAGATTTTCCCCCCAATTTTTACCGCCACCCATTCAAGTTTGCAAGCATAATGCCCGAGATAGTGAACTTAATCTGGTAATGCATTTAGGCCGAGTCGAATGGAAAGAGCGAGTAGGCTGTTATCCATGATCACCAGAGAAATTTCACATGTATCGATACAGGGTGCTATGCGGATAAGTCTCCGGTTTAACCAGCAGCACGCTGAAGCGAAGGTAAAAGTGAAAATACTTAATAAAATCAAATGAAAATAGCTTAACGCAAGGTTATATCCTGACAGAAAGTCAATTCTGGCTTCGCCGGTGAACCGCGCCAGAGCAAAAAAGTTGGTACGGGCGCGGTTCTTTTTAACAGCAGGACATATCACTCAATAGTTTTTGTATCCTGCATTGATGTCGTTTTGTTGAGCTACTCGTTTAAAGGACTGCTGTCACAATAGCTCACTGGCTGCCAGGCGTCATATTGGCCCGATTTGTCAGGTTGAAATCCATAGCTCCAGTGTCTGGCTCGATAAATGACGCCATTGTACGCTACCGGCGCATCACCTTTGCGGTAGGCTTTGTCGCTTTGCCATGCTTGCGCGGCGCATCCACCAAATTTGTATCCAAGCGTGAAAGGGATAGAGAGCTTGCGGCCAAAGTCTGGTTGCAATTCATGGGTGACCGCTTTTCCGTCTAAGTCATAGGACAGATTCAGTGCGCCCTGGCCTTTACGATTATTGAAAAAAGGAAAAGCCAGGCCATCTCTGGCAGCGTCATACACAACTAACTCATAACATCCCGCCGGTTGTTCAAGCGCCAACTCATGCCACTGCTGTGCATTGAAGGTATGCCAGGACTGTATGATATTTTGATGCCTGTCACGTAACTCCACTTTGGTTTCATCCGGGATTTTACCGGTCAGAATATTGAGCCTGGGTGTGTTGAATAATGATAACGGCATATGCATTAAGGCGTTAGCATCATTATTCGCCATGTTTTCGTCTCCTTTCACCTTTGCACTGATGCTAATGCGGGCCGTTTGTGTATCGAACTGGCCAAGATAGCGGGTAGGGATACGCACTATTTTACTATCGCCGGGCTCGAGGTTACCCTGCCAGTCGTAAAAGTGCCGCTGTCGCCCGGCAATGCCGTAGTGAAACCGTACTGCATGGATGTTGGCGCTACCCATGTTCTTGATTTCAGCTTCAATGGCGCCGCACTGTATTCCAAATCGCTCAGGAGTCTGTGCATTGGGCGATACAATACGGGTTAGCGCAATATCGGTGGTCGCTGGCTTCTTTGCATAGGTAACCAGCACAGCATTAACAATGTAACGAGGTGCTGTATTGCCATACTGAGAGGGTTGCCAGCTGTAGCGTTGCCAGTCCAGATCAATCGTGTTGTTTGTGTGCGCGGTATCTATGTCATAACTGAATGGGGCAACAGATTCACCAGGACACCAGTTGGAACGGGCGAAAATATAGGTGCCTCCCTGAGGAAAGGTCGCACTCATATCGCAATCTTTTCGCCATAGTTGCTGTTTTACAATTGTGTCGTTGTTGTGCTTAATGGTAAAGAAGCGGTCGCACCATTCTCCACACAGCTCCGGCTCACCTTGCGAGTTATCGAATGACAAAGCATGGCCGTGGGAAGATACGATCATTTTTATTTCGGCGTGCTGTTCATTGGCCTTAAATTGAAAGGCGCGTTGCGTTAGCAAGGTATCAAAGTACTCTGAGGTTTTATATGGCCAGCCTTCAGAGCCCGATTCATACAGCGGTATAGCCCTCAGAACCTCTTGTTTGTTAAATTGGGTGTCAGAGTATAGTTTTGCTGAAATGCCGAATGCTGATTGTTTGGCGCCCCAGCCGCCATAGTGGACATTAAAGTGTCCTTTCCCTTGTAATACAGGGATTAAGTGCGACACATCAAAGGTATAGGTACGCCGCCAGGTGCGGTCAAAACCATGCATAGCGCGTTGCATGTAACCCGCATAAGGTGTGATCAATCTGCCCAGTTCATAACTGGTACCGTCTTTCTGCCATTCAAATCGCACTGTGTAATCCCAGTCGCTGCAGCCCTGACTCGCACAGCCGAGTTCTATTTCAAGTAAGTGTCGGCCAGTATTCTTCTGACTCGCCAGTTCGACGGCAAATGTATGATCACCATGTTTGGTAAATGAGGTGAATGGAGTGAGCAGCTGCTCTTTGGCAAGTGCGGTAGTGCAAAACAGCAAAAGACAGATAAATCCGATTTTCATCTTTAACCTCTGAGTGTGTGTTTACAAATATTTTACCAATGTGCCATATAAGGATACATAGGCATATCAACTTCTCGGTTTTGAGCTTGAAAATTATTAAAGTGGACCGGACTCCCGACACCAGAGCTTGTTATGGAAGAATGAAGGTGGTGTTGTACTGCCTCAGAGTGTGAAGAGTGTCGAATTTATTAGGTGCACTGCCATCTACTCCTCTGGTTTTTTCCTGCCTCGGTAGTTCAAAAGCATTTAAGCTCTGAGCGAAACCACATTTTACTTGATGACAATTCGAGTGGGTTCTGGTTTTTTAAAATCAGCTTCTTGATGGGTATATTGGACTATCTCGGCTTTGATAGCGCTGTGGCGGGTGATTGGTTGATGCAAAGTGAAAATGCCGACCACGCGCGCCTCGATAATGCAAGTTATCGCTCATAACCTTTAAATCGGCGCATTAAATTTGTGTAAATACTGTAAAAAATGGCAGTGTGATGGCCAATTCGCTACTACTATATTAAAAAATTGGAACGATCCATTTGGGTGGGAATCAGTAATGAAACAAAACAAAGTGGTCAGGCACCTGGCTTTAGTATCAGTATCATCCGCTATTTTGGTTGCGTGTGGGCAGGCTCCCAGTCAAAGCGCAGGCACGCAAGTATCAGCAAGTTCTAACTATGTTATAGACGTTGTATCCTATGTGGATCCCCTGATTGGGACAAAGGGGCCGTTTAACCACAGACAGGCCGGTAATGTGACGCCGGGTGCATTGGTGCCATTTGGGATGTTTAATTTTGGTCCCGAGCATGCGTACACTGACGATCTGCTGGCAGAATCTGAAGGGATCTCAAAAAAAATACTGCAGGAAAAGAAACGTGTTCCTGTATCCCCAGGGGGCTACAATTATCAGGCTAGTCGTGTAAAAGGGTTTTCCTTTACGCGCCTGTCCGGAACTGGTTGTTTAGGCGCCTCAGGTGATATTCCTGTGATGCCATTTACCAAAGACATAACATTTTCCCCTGCAACTGATCCAATCAATGCCTACTACAGCGCTGGTTTTAGCCATGATAATGAAACCGCCACACCCGGTTATTATCAGGTTGGCTTAGACAATGGTGTGAATGTTGAACTTGCCGCAACAACCCGCACGGGAATTGCAAACTTTACTTTTGAACAGGCAGACAACGCCAAACTACTTTTCAGGACCTCATACTCACAATTGGGTAGCGGCGATGCTTATGTCAAAGTCGACGCTCAAAAAGGCGAAGTCACGGGGTATGTAACCTCAGGGAATTTTTGTGGTTATCTTGGCGAGCACAACCAAAGAGACTACTACACGCTGCATTTCGTCGCCAAGCTGGATAAAGCCATTGCTGGTTCGGGTGGCTGGAAAGATGATGAGGTATTTACGGGGCAAGACTCTGCCAAAGGTGGAATGGGCTACGGTGATAATGGTTGGCCGGATGTAGGCAAAGGTTCAGGTGTTTGGGTTGACCTGGATATGGAGGCGGGTGAAACCGTACAAATGCGTGTTGGCATTTCATACGTGAGTCTTGATAACGCCAGAGAGAACCTTGAAAAAGAGCAGGCAGAGCAAAGTTTTGCACAGGTTAGGGCGCAGGCTCAGACAGCCTGGGAAAACACGCTTTCTAAAGTGAAAGTGGAGTCTGACGATACCAGCAAACTCAGAGTTTTTTATACGGCGCTGTTCCACAGCTTGTATCATCCCAACATCTATTCAGATGTGAATGGTCAATATGTCGGGTTTGATCAGCAGGTTCATACTGTTGAAGGGACCCAGACGCATCAGTATGCCAACTTCTCGGGGTGGGACGTATACCGCTCTCAGCTGCAGCTCGTTACTTTGTTAGACAAAAAGCGTGGTAGCGATATTGCTCAGTCATTGTTTAATCAGGCGAGCCAGTATAATGGCGTATGGGACCGATGGACCCACAACGCGGGAGCAACCGGTGTCATGAGCGGTGATCCGTCGACAATCGCGATTGCAAATTTTGTGGCATTTGGTGCTGATGATTTTGACGTGACCGGTGCATATGACTCATTGTACAAAGCCGCAACAGAGCCTACAGCGTTCGATTTGTCTGAGGTTGGCTGTCCGGTATTTTGTCGTGGCCAAAAACCTTCGTTAGATCAATGGCAGCAACTCGGATATATTTCAGACCAATCTAACAGCTGGGAAGGGGCATCGGAAACACTGGAACAGGCATCAAGCTATTTCTCCTTGTCTCAGCTGGCAGTACGCCTGGGTAAGCATGATGACGCTTCGCGTTTTGTGAATGAGGCAGGATACTGGCGCAATCTCTACAACCCGTCTGCCACTGAGTCGCTGGGCTATATTCAGGGGCGTAACAAAGATGGCAGCTGGAAAGACGAGTTTGACCCGTTTTCTGGTCATCTATTTGTCGAAGGCAGCCCGGCTCAGTATTTATGGATGATCCCGCATGATGGGGCAGGACTGGCAAAAACCCTGGGCGGTGACAAAGCCATGGTCCAAAGGCTGGACAGCCATTTCCGCAAACCAGATGGTACCTGGGTGTTGTATCGTGATTCAGCGGAGTTTTCAGATGTCTCAAATCAGCCATCCATTTTGTCACCCTGGATGTATCTTCATACCTCAGAGGCATATAAAACACAGCAAACGGTACGCGAGACCATGAAGCAGTTATGGCTGGATGCGCCAGATGGTATTCCAGGTCAGGACGATCTGGGTCAGATGTCTTCTTGGTATGTGTTCAGTAGTCTGGGACTTTACCCTAAATACCCGGGCCGTGCCGATCTGGTTTTGTCCAGTCCTCAGTTTAAACGTGCTAGCATTGGCAACCTGACGTTGAACGCACCGCAAGCATCAGACACGCATATTTATATTGATGCGCTTAAGGTCAATGGTAAAGCCAGTCTGAACAGTTGGATTGATGAAACCTATATTAACCAGCCTGTCACTTTGGATTTTTCGTTGAGTGAAGCGCCTAACAAAGCGTTTGGAGGGGCTGCTGAGCACAGGCCACCGAGCTATGCGCCTTCTGTTCAATAACTGCAGGGCGAATAAGGTTGTAAACTTGACCAGAGGCAAGCGTGCCTCTGGCTAATAAAGAACATTCCCTATTAAAGCCCCGTGCCGTTTGCTGGGGCTTTTTTACCCATAAAGTCGTGTCATACTCAGATTTTCAAAGGGCAAGGATTAGCGCATTTATTTTGCTGACGCTTTTATTTACCTGTTTTAACCTCGAACAACAGGATCTGACTCAGCTGCTTGCCATGTACGTTGAAATTATCATCAGACACCATGAGCAGGCTCATATTGCCATTGGCAAGCCGGGGGCCAAAAGTCATGCCCTCCAGGTTATCAATGTGTTTTGAGCCCAGTTGTTGTTTAATGCTGGCCATGTCTAACAGCAAGGTTTTACGGGCAGGGCGAACGGATTGCTGGTTGAGCGAGGCCACTTGGCTTGTATCGGTTACATTTTTAAAATCAACGAGGTAGATGCTAACGTCGTTCCCGCCGTCTGATATACCCGCCGTGTATGAACGCTCCATGGTGAGCAATTGATGTTCATTTACCTGTAATATCTCGACCAGGCCGGTAGTGCGAAACGCATCGGGTTTTGCCTCCGGGCGATTTACCATAGGTTCCAGGTAGTAGGCGAACTGTTTTTGCATACTCTTTGAGGCAAAATCAAAATAGGAAATGCGGACCAGGCTACCGTGCTCAATATTGGATTCTTCACCATCTTGCTTGAGTGCTCCTTCCGCAGACACCCAAATACCTTTGCCTGAGTGTGCGACAGTGAGTCCTTCAAAGACGGCATTATGTCTGGGCCCGCTTGTCTTACTGATCTCGAACATTTTTGGCAGTGTAAAGTCAACCAGACCTTGTTCGGTTTGCATGAAGATAGCCGGTGCATGCTTATATTTAATGCTGCCTTCACTGGTCCAAATGATGTCCTTGCCATTCGGCGCTATTCGAAGGCTTTCGGGATCAACAACACCCGAGTTGGTTTGTTTGTTAACCAGCGGTAGGGATTTTTCGAACTGAACCTGTTCAATTTTTTGACCTTTAATCGCAATATTTGCCTGGAAATAGCGTGGCTTTTTAGAATCATCGGCGATTAATAAATAGCGTCCATTGGTGTATTCAATGCTAGATAACCCACCGACTTTGTCTCCGTCGACGCGTAGATCAGCCGGAACAATAAATTCATCTAAATACTCGATCTGCATAGCGGCTGAGTTTGCGAAAAAAGGGGCCAGTAAGGTTAAGAATAGGCAACTGCGCATAAGGATCTTTACTTCAAATAATCAGGACAGAACAATATACGCAGGTAATATGGAGTTTGCATCAAAAAGGTGAAAAAAATAATGTCGCTGGGCAGAATTGCTCAACGGGGGGAATATTTTACAGGTACATTGTTTGATACGTTCAAAGCGTTGTAGAATCAACTCCTCAGATTAGGCGTGTGTGAAAATTTGTATTTGTTGGTTATATAAGCTTGAAGGTGTTGTGTAGAGGTTTTGCTATAAGCATTACACACTAAAACGCTTGCCTTACACGTTATTTTGAATCAACCAGAGGTATTGATGAGTTTATCTTTGTTTTCCAGAGTGTTTTTATTGATTGGGTTACTGAGTACAATCAGCTTTAGTCACAAGTTGTATGCCGCATCATTTGAATTACCAATTGAAAGTGTCGCAACCCTGATTGGCAGGGGGATCTATGTTACAGGTACGGTGACAAGCGGTTCTGTGAACGATGGTGACTCTGCACAGGTGATTACAAAAAGTGGCGCTGTGCTGGATGTCACAATTATTGGCTTAGAGCGCCCAAGGGAGTTACTAACCTACGCAGAAAAAGGAGATTCAATAGGTGTGATACTGAAGGGCGCCTCTGTTGAGGTTGTTAGTCGTGGTGACACTTTGGTGATAGCACAGTCGGGCCAGCGTAAAACACAGTGAGGCCCGTGCGCCTCATAGAGTAGATCAGGTTTCGCCTGAGGTAGGCGGAGCTATGAGCGAGTTTTCAAGTGAATGTGTTTTGCTTTTTTATAATACAACATCAAAAAAGGAGCGATTTTGAATTTATTAAAAGCCCTATGGCTTTTTGTGTTGAGCCTAACGAGTGCTGCTGCACTGAGTGCCAACATTCAGGTGCAAGCAGTGTCGCAGCACTTACACATTCTATCAGGCAAAGACTACGGTACGAATATCGGCCTTGTTGAGACACCCAATGGTTTGGTTTTAATCGACCCTATGCCAGGCAAAGCACATTTAGCTGAGTTGGAAAAAGTGATTAAGGAAATTCATCACAAACCGATCACGCATATTCTAAATACACATGCTCATGACGATCATTCCGGTGGTAATGCGTTTTTTACCAGCCAGGGCGTTCAATTAGTGGTGGGCGAAAGCAGTATACAAGGGATTTCTCATCGAGTCGTGAAGTCTCATACCACGACAGATAACATCTACTATCACAAGCCGAGCAATACCATATTTGTCGGCGATGTGTTCGATACCAGCTGGCATCCTACCTTTTATGCAGGCGGTGTTGCAGGCTTCAACAATGCGATAGACACAGTTTTAAGAATGGGTGATGAGCAGAGCCTGGTGGTTCCAGGGCATGGGGCTGCTAAGGATAAAGCCTCGCTGCGAAAGTTCAGAAAAAACACTCTCGAATGGGTGGATACCATCCGTTTACTGAGCATTCAAGGGCTAAGCGTAGAGCAGATTATGACAAACAAAAAGGTGATTGACCTTGTTGAGCGGTTTAATCTCTCGGGTAAATCGCCATTTTTGCCACAAAAAGCCTATCAGCGGTTTATAGAGAGAACCATCCAGGTTATTGAGCGTGAACACGACTCTGTCTAGAGCACGCATTGTTGTGACTCAAAGAAGTGTATCCTTGGCGTTGTCTGGTTGATATGCGATAGTGGCAGGGTCTGTGGCCTAATAATCATAATAATGGAATTCTCACGCTACTTTTTGTTCTTCTTTGCCTCGCTGGGTGCATTTAACGGGGTTTTACTTGCCGCATGGATTTATTACAAGCGACGTGAGATAACGGGGGCTCCCTGGTTATCCCTGCTATTGCTGATGCTGAGTATTCGCATTGGCAAATCGATTGCTTTTTATTTTAGCCCCGGACTCAGTAAAGACATTTTACAACTGGGGCTCAGTGCATGCTGCCTGATTGGTCCAAGCTTGTTTTCTTTTTGTGCGTGTCATCTTAACCCAAACAAAAATAGCCCAATATTGCGATGGCATTTTGCAGGCTGGGTGCTTGTGGTTGCCTTCACTGGTGCGGTCTATCCTTATCATAGCAATCTGGAGCTTTGGCAAATCTGGATATACAGAGGTTCAGGTTATGCCTGGTTTGGGTATTTAATAGCGGCAAGTTGGTTGTATCGGCATAAATTGGTCGACTTATGGTCAAGACAAAACACGCCAAACTGGCGCGATCTGCACGTTGTTGTGTTGGGTGGCGGTTGGCTGATCTGGTTTGCTTATTATACTGCGGCTTACACGTCTTACATCATGGGGGCACTGTCATTTTCCATGGTGTTGTATCTGAGTATCGTGGTCTATTCGGGGGGAAGCCGAACAAAAGAGAAGTACGCGGCGCAGACGATATCACCGCAGCAGAGCCATGAACTATCAACCAAATTAACTCAACTGTTCGATGAAGAATTGTTGTTTACCGACCCAGGTATGTCATTACCCAGATTGGCCAAACGTTTAGGTGTCAGTCACACCAAGTTGTCACAGTTTTTAAATCAGCATTATGGTTGTAACTTTAATCAATTTATTAATCGTTACAGGGTACAGCATGCTCAGTCACTTTTGCTGCAAGAGCAAAGCCTGACGATGGAACACCTTGCAGAATTATGTGGCTTCAATGCCAGCTCGACATTTTACACCGCATTTAAGAAATACGCAGGTCAAACCCCGAGTCAGTTTCGCGCGCAACAGACTCGCAAATTATCATGCTGAATACCTAAATTATAATTCAGGAGCTTGTTTTATAAGGTTATGTTTTAAGGTGAGGTGAAATTCGTTAACCGGAGAAACACCATGAAAACCTGTCTTAAATACGTCCTGATTTTGCTATGTTTAATAAGCTCTGGACATAGTATGGCGTCGGATAAAGCGGGTCTCTTACAAGCTTTAAATGACTACTTACAGGGGACACGCGAGAGTGACCCTGCGCGCATCAAAAACGCATTTCATTCGCAAGCCCAGCTGTTGCTGTCCCATGATACTAAACCGTTCTGGACGGTGACAGCCGAGCAGTATGCAAACTGGTTTAATCGTCAAAGTGATAAACAACGTCGGGGCAAAGTACTTTCGCTGAAAATTGATGGTGACATCGCCATGGCGCGGCTAAAAATCACAGTAGCGCCTCCTTACAAGACCTATGTTGATCATATCCTGCTAAAGCAGATAGCCGGGAAATGGCAGATCGTCAGCAAAACTGCGACGGATAAAAGTACTCAGTATAAAAGTAAAAAAATCCTCTTTATTGCATCGAGTGCCAGCTTTCACGGCGACACAGAACTGCCGGCCGGAACCAGCTTTTCTGAGCTTGTGTACGCCTATGACACGTTTATCAAAGCCGGATATACGGTGGATTTTATGAGTACTCGAGGGGGAGCATTGAGCCTGGCGTACGTGAATACGTCTGTGCCGATCCACAAACAGTATTTGTACGACCCTGAATTCATGTATGCAATTGGTCATAGTCTGGCACCGGAGCAGGTCGATGCGTCACAATATCATGCTGTGCATTATGTTGGAGGAAGTAATGCCATGTACGAAGTTGCTGAGCACCCTCAGATCCAGGCGATTGCGATGGCGGTGTACGAGCAAAATAATGGCATTATTTCCGCGGTCTGTCATGGCACCGCTGGTATTGTGAATTTAAAACTGAAGTCGGGTGCGTATTTGGTGGCCAATAAACGTGTTAGTGGCTATCCGGAATCTTTTGAGCGACAGGGCGCACCGTATCTTAAGGCGTTCCCATTCTTTATCGGTGAGCGAGTAAAGGCCAGAGGAGGCGAGTTTTTGCATGGTGAACGGAACAAACCATTTGTTGAAATCGACGGCAGATTGATCACCGGACAAAACTATTTGTCTTCAGTGGCGGTGGCTGAGGCCATGATAGAGGTGTTAGATAAGCGTTAGGGTGGTAACACGGTGGCGGGGCAATGAACTGGCCGTGTCAGGTGGGAAAGGGAAAATGCTTGCCGCTTTTAAAGTAGAGGCAATTAATTGCCTCTACGCAATGATGAGCAAATTAGTTATTTTGCTCTTGCCACTTCAGTAACAGTGAAAGTGTTAAACCGCCGACCTGACCGGCTTCATTCAGGCCATAATGGGTCATGGCTGCGTGTCTGAATGCGTTTGAGACTGATGTCAGATACTCTTTCACGCCGTCCTGACAAGCTTCACGGTAATCGCCTTCTGTTGAACACTGGTTGTAATACTGCTCGATATTGGGAATATAGTGGGCAGCAAAGTGATCAGAGAGGTCGCCGATATAGGCGTCGATCAGAGGCTTGGAAGTTTGCTCCACTGCATCAAGTGTGGCGGTGTCATCCCAGCAGCGCGACCACACCTGAGGGTGTGCAGCTTCTTTCTCTTCTAACGTAGCAATGATGTCGGTAACACGGTGCTGAAGTCTGAGCATTGAACGGGCATCGTCAAAAGCTGCGCAGTTTTGTGGTGAATTTACTGCCTTCTGAACACTGGATTCAAGTAGTTGATTAAAGCTGATGCGAGCCGGCTCAAAATCTTGCGCCAGGTTGCGCCAAAGTGGTAAAACCACTCCCAGTCGGTAGCCATAGAAATCGTAATCTACTGCAACCCCTTTTTTCACCAGCCAGTGAACATTGTCCAGTGTTTCCTGGTAGTGCCCGGAGTCATACAGGTAAAACGTGTCGTCCAGTTTGGTTTGAAGTTCAGGGTCTAAATTACTGGCGTGAGAGGAAAAACAGAAAGTGCCAGAAACCAGAAGGGCGGTGGAAATTAAAAGTTGTTTCATTTTACTCTACTCCTTAGGAAAAAATGAATTGTCTGTGGCTCTGAATTAAAAGCCACGGGTTAGTTTTTAATACTGCCCGATTGAGCAGTCGCCATTTATAAGCAGCATGCATGCCAAAATAGTAATTTATTACTTGTTTATTTTTCCTTGCCCATTAAATGTTCGTATTTTTAGGCTGGTTGATCGTATTCAGCAACGCGCAGGGCGTTTTTTTACCCGGTTAACATGGATAATGGGAGTCGCTGTAGACCTGAAATGGTGCTTCTATACGGACAAGCCGTTAAAGGCTGCGCTAAGTAGGTAAAAGAGTTTGCTGTGATGAACAATAAAGCGTGTTGGGCTGAGGGACTGGTTTGGTGAGCTTAACGCAGTCATAGAGTCAATTAGCAAAAATATGAACAAGGGAGACGAAATATGATCAGGATGATACTGCTGACAGTGACGCTCCTGTATAATTGTATGTTTATGCAAATTGCAAGGGCAGAAAATAGCGATGTGCTTTATGTTCGGATTACTCAGACGCCGGCTGTCGTGTCTGTTGTTGCCACTTTGGGTTCCAAGCAAAAGCGTTTCCGAGTACCTTATCCTGTCAATAGCATACATTCAGACTTTAAAACCCTGTGGAAAAAGCTGGACGAGTGGGAAGTTACCGCTCAGGACGTAGCACAGCTTAATCGGTATGAGGAGGGGTTGTTGCGCCCGATGGCCCATTTGCTGGACCAAGCGGAGCAAATTCACTTTGTACTTGATCAGACCACTGTTGATTACGCATTGGGCTTGATCCCATACAGAAACAAGCCGTTGTTTCTTCAGTATCCAATCTCCTATAGTCTAAACGACGTGTCTGTGACAGCTGATGGGTTTTACTCTGCCAGCTGGCGTGGACTATCTATTGCTGATCCCACAGCAGATCCAGACAATGCCAGCGCTTTGTTACCCGAATTTTTCCCAAAAAGTCGCAGTTATCAGATGGCAGATGTTAGTTTGTCGCAGTTTAAAGCGTTCAGAAAACAAGACGTTTTATTGCTGAGCTTACATGGCGTCAGAGACCATCTGAACGGGACGATGGACTTTAATGCAGCGACGCTGACTGACCGAGATTTAAAACATTTTGGTGCTCAGTTAATTTATCTGGATTCCTGCCAAATGGGCAGCGCCTATCATTTCATTCAGGCGCTGCGAGCTTACGACAATCGCTTTTTGATTGCACCGCTTTTTAGTAACGAAGCGGGAGACTCTTCCAGTGCCACTATTCAAGGGTTTTTCTCACAGCTTAAATTGGGTCACTCTCCGGCCCAGGCTATGTACCAGGTTCGTCGCCAGTTATTTGAGCGTTATCGAAAATCGGACGGGGTGAATGCGGCTTACTGGAAGGCATTTCCATTTCGGGTTTATCAACAGCTATAACGAGAAAGAACGATGCTAGCGAGATAGTTTCGTTTTATTAAATGACGACAAAAACAAGGACAAGTATGAAAGTCAAAGCGCTTTTAGCCTGGCAATGGCAAGGATGTGAGACATTTCACCAGTCGACGACCAATTTATGGCTACATATCGTCGCGGTACCGCTGTTTATTTTGGGTTTTGCACTGTGCTTTGCGGCGCTGTTTTTTCTCAATATAACACTGTTCGGTAGTGCTACATTGTTGATGGTGGGATCTCTGATTGCACAAGGAATAGGTCATAAAGAAGAGGCCTTGCCTCCGGCGCCATTTACGGGTGCGCTCAATGCAGTGTTGCGGATCATTCTGGAGCAAGTTTACACATTTCCAAAATTTGTCCTGACCGGGGGCTGGTATGCAGCGCTTAAGGGTAAATAAGGTTATATGATGCAAGTGATATAACGCGATAGCTGTCGCCGTCTAAGGCTTGCAGAAATCGCGCTAAACCAGGTTATGTTATTTGGCTTTGTGGTTCATATGGTGCACCTGTGCTTTGGGTTTGGTTACAGGCTCTTCCTCTTCTTCCTCAGGCAACTCGATGGCGTCATAACGCTCATTTTCCGGAATATCTTCCAGACGCCTTAAAGTATTGACCTGAATATGCGGCCACTGTGTGGTTTCGCCACTGGCACCAAACATAAATTCAAAATCTACGATTTGCTCATACTGTAATTGGTCGATGACTTTGTCTTTACCCGCTTCGTCCTGAACGGTGATCTGCTCCAGCCACATACGATGGCGCATTCGAACAACACGGCAGTAGCGTTCAATCATAACGTTGTTAACGGTAGCACCCTGAACACCCGTATCGTGCTGGCTGTCTAACTCGATCAGATCATAGCTTTTGAAATCTAATCCTTCATTGAATTCTGAGAGTAACAGGTTTGGCTGAACAGTGTAGGGGAACTTAGCACCGTACTTATCGTAGTTGAAAATATTCAGGAAATAGGCGCGTGCGCTATTGACCCCCTGATGTGCTTCAGGCTGACCGGGGTAATCTCTTTGCTCGTTCCGTGGCAGGTTTGTCCAGAATGGCTTTTCCAGGCTGCCCGGGATCAGGTCGCGTTCAGGATCAATCCCCATGGTGGGAGAGATAGACAGGTAGGGTTGCTCCCAAAGCTTCGCAATTTCCGGTCTTTCGGGTGCATCCGGGGTTTTTTCCTTGTCAAAGCTGGTTACGCTACCTGTCAGGTGGATCGTGGTGCCATGGGGGATCACGCCTGAGCGAGAGATGGAGTGGGGCGGCACAAATTGGGGACCTTGTTCGCCCGGGCCAATGACGGGCACGCCACCATCCTCTGCAACCGTTTCAACGGTTGACGGACGAGAAAACATGGTACGTGGATTCTGGTATTGGCCATTTTCTTCCCACGGCATAGTGTTGTCGCCCAGCCACAGGTACATACCATTTTCAAAGTGTTGCAGGTCGCCATCGTTATCTATGATGGCCGTTTCATATTTGACCGGGCCATTAAATTGCTCATTTGATCCTGCACGGTTACGAACCGGCGCGTTTACTTTTGTAAAGGTTAACTGTTCGCGGTATTGCTGTGATTTGAAATGAAAAACCCCAAATATGGTTTCCGAAGAAGTACCGGGAGAGGGCATTGGAGTGGTATGTAGCCCTTTGGGGCCGCCTTTCCAGTTCACCCAGGTACCGTGCAGTCTATCGAGCACGCCAAACTGCGGCACTGTGGGTTCATTGCCTTTCAGTTCCGGGTATGGACGAACGGATGATTGTGGTGTCTTGCTAGTCATTGCTTGTTCCTTGTTTTTGGTCTTTTATAGTGGTTAAAGCACTAAAAAGATGCTGCAAATTAACGGTGTTAGGTAGCTATGGTTTAACTGTTTGACAGCTTTAGCAAAATCATGGACCAAAATAGGCGGGGTAACCATTACGGTTTATTACAGGGAGGGTTTTGAAGGCTGAAATGAATGACGATGACGGTATTTAGTCATCATCATTCACTCATTTGGGTTATTGTTGTGCAGCGCTGGTCAGTTGTCCATTGGCAAAACCAGTGACAAAGAGCTCCAGTGTATCCAGTTGCAGGTGATTGAACGTGTCAATATCCTGCGGATCTTTGCTGTCTATAAAAGCTTGCCACCAGGGAAGGTAATTTGACAGTACAGATTGACCTTTACCCGGCTTAAATACTTGCATGATGGCTTCACCTAAATTGACCTTAGTTGGTAGATGTGTTCCGAGCTCGGTTTGAACCAAAGCAATTAACAGCTGGTTGTCTTCAACTGAAATAGCCTGATCGACCAACGGCCCGACCGTTTGATCAACCGAGTTGTTTGCATGAGGCGGAACCCGGCTTACGTAGGTCGTGCGATAAAGCACTCGCCAGGCTTTGTTGTTTTTAATCATTGCACTGCGAAGCGCGATGGCATTGGGGTCGTTGCTAAATCGGTACCAATTGTCATCGATCACAGTATCGAGCAATGCCTCGGAGTTGTCTGTCGAAGGGGCCAAATAGTAAGACATGAAACAATAAGCATTGACCTTACCGGGACAGGCTTGAGCAGAATAAGCACCCGAACCATTATCGGCATCAGGTTCCCAGCCTTGCAGTGTTGGGTCGCCAGTGACGGAGGCCTCCAAACCAAAGCCCCGGGATTCAGATCGGGATTTTGTGACACTGACATTGATTTGGCTGCCGAACAGTGCGTCGATACTAGAATATACGCCAATGAAAAACGCGGTTTCCGTTTCTGTACTAGGACCGGCAGCAAACGTCAGGTTGTAAGCGCCGCTAAAGCTGGCCTGTGTTCTGGCCATGGCTTGATTCTCTTCTTTATAGAGCCCGCCATCGGCCGTCCAAACATACTTGTTAACCAGGCTTTGTCGCGCATAGTCTTCATCAAAGTTGTATGCCTGTATCGCTTTGGCTGGACTGAGGTTGGTGTCTTTTGAACGACCTTGTTTTGAAGCATTAAATTGTTCGAATGCCAGCTCTGCATCTTTGGTTTGTTTGTCAATTTTGTTTTTTAGCACATAGGCTTCACTTGTATTGAAATAACTCCCTCGCTGAAAGTCTGCATTGGGGTAATCCGGATCATTGACGAGGCCTACTTTACCATCCAATGTCCCATTTTTAATATATTTGGGGTTGATTGGGAAGGTAATGATGTTCTCATCGGGGGGAATCTCAGTGTTTGGAACAACAACCTTGCCAACCATTTCTCCGGGGGACTCAATTTGCAGGCTATAAAGGTCTGCCGTAAGTGATACCACCAGTGCATAGCCTGTATTGTCAGGCAGGAAGCGCCTGCCTACTTGTGGGTTGAGATAGTCCTCGTTGTTGGGTTGCTTCGGCTCCCAGTTGCCCCGCAGGGAAAGTTGGTTTGTGATACTGGTAGACAAACCGGTACTCAGCATCGAGCCGGATGTCTCACCGTCCTGATGTTCAACATTGACTTTGGCCCCAACCTTGTAGGTGTTGTTGAATGTCTCATCCGTTATTTTAAAGAAGGGGGTACCAGTCCCAATACTTGTTTTAGTTTGACCAAACACCCCAGCATTGGCTGTAAAGCTTTGTAGTTGAGTTGTTTCATAGTCGCTGTACTCAAATTGGTATTCGACGTCTTTGCTTTCGCTCAGGGCGATAGAGCTGGCACCAAAGTACTCATGATAACTGGTCGCGCTGTCATAATACGGACGTGTGAGGTTTTCGCTGGGTACCGGAGGAGCGCCTTCGATAAAGCCGATCAGGGTCGGCGACGTTTGTACCTGCCCAATATAAACCATATTCAGGTTACCAACCTTGAAGTTAGGTACAATCGGCAAACTTTCATCGACATAGGCGTATTCCCGTTGCATTACTGACACCAGCCCATCAAGTGTCGTTGTGAGTGTGCTGGTATATTCTGCAACCGCGGGGGTCCCTTCAACTGGCTCCGGCCTTTTTAGCTGCTACTTCGGCATAGCAGCCTCTGGTATCATAAGCACCATCTGCTTTAACTGAACTGATCTTCCTGCGCAATGGTCTGAGTAGGTCACCCAAAACTTCTGAATCAGCTACAGACACTGTGGACAACTCAGCGCCTACGATTTGGTGTGTATCTGAATCAACTGCCAGGTGTAGCTTTCGCCATGTTCGGCGCTTGTTTGCACCATGCTTTCTTGCATGCCACTCACCATTTCCGTACACCTTCAAACCAGTGCTATCAACCACAATATCAATGCCTCTGGATGCACAGGAGCTTGGCCTATAACGAACTGCCAGCTCTGCACTACGCTTACACAAACAACTATAAGTTGGCGTATCCAAATCAAGCTTCATCATTGATATTAATGAGGAAACAAAATCCTGTGCAGCTCGAAGAGACAAGCGAAATACAGCCCGCAAAGTCAGGCAGGTCTCAATTTCCAGTTCAGAGAAATGATTAGCTCGGCCTTTACCGCCGTGATGTTGCGTGTTTTTCCACTGTTCAATCGCGTCCTCGGAAAACCAAAGTTGGATGTTACCTCTGGCGATAAGGGCTTTGTTGTATTCGCGCCAGTTGGTGATACGCTTTTCTTTCAAAGTTCAGTCTCTGTGTTTGCTTTCGAGATCTGATCACATAAGGCTAAATTAGTTCAATGATTTAGGAAACAACGCCCCAATGAATCATTAAAACGGTGGCGTAGTTTTTTCTGATTGTGGCTGACAGTGTCAGACTCGCACGCTTGCGAAAAAAGTTACGCAACATATCTACGCCGCCTATGGCATGGACGCGATGTTCACAGTAAAACAAAGCTCATAATTTTACTGTGGAACGAAGTGCGCAGGTCACTTTCCCTACATGGAGTTGGGAAATGGTCAGACACTATGCCCAATAGTTTGTGCGCCTAGATGCATTTAAGCATTAGGCGCATAACGACCACATATCAACCTGTTCACTGTTACCATTCAAGTGGAGGTACAACTCGGCCAAGGCACCCTCTGACTTGCATTAGTGTTGGGTTATTTGGCTCACTCACTGGTCGCTCACCGACTTTAAATTGATATTCTCTGCCGGGTTCAAATGCCAGGACAATCGAAGAGCCTCCGTAGCCAAAGTGACCCATATATTGACCTCGCTCCACCTCAGCGCCATTTTCTATGACATTCACTATGCTCCCGACGCCCCAAAAGCCAATGGCAATCATAGCCACCAGCCCAAGATCGGGCGTTTTTATCACCCAAACATAGCGCTGATGCTTACCCAGTTTTTGATACCAGCCGGCCTTATCGCTATTTTTAGGCGGTAACGGGTCATAGGGATGACGCGGATTAAAGTTATCAAAGTCATAGTTATATGCGCCTTCATACAAACCCTGGTCAATCACAGTGCCAGAAACGGGGGCATGAAAATGGTGATAATCGGTAAACCAAAGCAAGATATCCAGCAAAGGGCCACCGATGAAACAGCGCCCGTATCCCGGAATAGCGTCTATCAGATTAAAGCGATCACCGGATTTTCCTGGCAGCACATAGTGGTTATTAGCATGACTTTCGTTAACGTCATAGCCGCCCTTATCGAGGAAAAAGACGCCACCATCGCAGGGGGAGACAATAACCCCTTGCTCGCCGGCTCTGGGGCAAAGAGGACGTTGTCCCGGCTTAAGGTTACGCAGGAAAAACTGATTGAAAGAGCCAAAGCCACCCTGAGGGTTATGAGGGTCCGGGCGTTCATAATGATTAATATTAAAAGGATGCTACTCTGTCCCAGCGTAGTTCATCCATGCACTTAATGTGCCGGTAGACGATGTGCTGTTTATCCAGTCGCCATGGAAGTTCAGAAATTGTCTGAACCAGCCTCTGAAGTAGCCGTCGTTAGCCAGCTTCAGGCCGGACTCTGTATTCACCAGGTAGTCCCAGCATTCGATGTATTGCCCAGGGTTGTCTGGTGTGGGTGTGTAAGTTAACCACTGAGCAAAAAAGCTTTGCAGGGTATAGCCAGGCTCACGATACAAATACGGTTGCCAGAAAGCTGCGATATCTTTACGTCGGGCAATGTGGGTTTCTGAGCACACTTCGGCGAGTGCTTCGAGGTACCAAAGCAGGTTGAGCTGATTTTCAAGAAAAACGCCATCCAGACCCGCAATATGAAGCTCTGCCAGAGAGCTTGTGTCATCCCAGTTGATGGGCTCGGGTAGGGGGATCGTCGAAATGTCAGTCATGGTATCTGTCCTGTGGGTTCAAAGCATCTGCGCCTAGTTGTCAGTCGAGTGTGTGAGATAGAGCACACTGCTTTATATAGGTGAGGGATACACAATGGGCAATTACAGCGGATTACACAGGGTCAACAGTGCAAAAGCGGGCGATATTGGCGCAATTTAATGGCTAAAATTGAGTGGCAAAACTCGCAGTGAAATCCGTTCGATGACAGGATGATCCAAAGTGACCAGTTACACGTTTAACAGATCAAAATCTGCTATCAGGAATGTTCGTTCATGTTTCAATTCTTAAAACGCGATCCGGTCAAAAAGTTACGTAAAGCATATGATGCCAAGCTGGAGCAAGCGATGCACGCTCAGCGTAATGGTGATATTCGCGGCTATGCGATGCTCACATCGGAAGCTGAGTCGCTGTGGCAACAAATTGAGCAGTTAGAAAAAAATAACGTCAACTGATCACCGCAACCCGGCCTGATGGCTATGCGGGTCTGAATATGGTACAAATGCCGCAGTAAGAAATAATGTAAAAAGGAATCTACTATGCGGTATATCTTACTGGCTGGTTTGTCCGTTGTTAGTGTATTTAATGCTCAGGCCAAAACCTTGTACGGCGATGTCAGGTTGACAGACGTTCAGTCAACTAATGCTCAAGTATACTGGAAACCTGATGCCGGGCATAAGTCTCGCTATCCCGTTTCCCTGGCACGCAAGGGCATCGTTGGTTGCGCGATTTTTAAGGTCAATTTGGATGCACAAGGATACACCGAGTCGGTTGTGTTATTGCACGGTATTCCGGCTACGTCTTTATCAAGACCGGGCAAGAAAATACTAAAAAGTGGCCATGGTCATTGACGTCGGATACTGCGCCTCAGGCTGAAGAAAAAATTGTACGGCTTGATTTTTGTCTGGGTGGGCAATCCGTTGAAGAGGCACAGGCCAGATGTAAAGTACAGGCTTAATATTTAGATGGCGTACCTGATACTAGTTTGTGATCACGTCATCCATCTTTGTACTTATTTGTTCCCGCTCAGTCAGAGCCAGTTCGTCTTTTAACCAGTGGTTCATTACGACACAGGCCGTCAGGTCGCCACTCACATTGATAACGGTGCGACACATATCTAAAATTCGGTCAACCCCGAGTATCAGTGCTATACCCGCAGCAGGGATACCAAAGCTGGCCAACACAGACGCCAGGATCACAATACCGACGCCAGGGGTACTGGGTGAGCCGATTGATGCACCGACTGTGGTTAGGATCAGTAGCACGACCTGGTTCACAGACAAGTCAACGCCAAATACCTGAGTAAGGAAAATCGCAGCCACGACCTGATACAGCGCGGTACCGTCCATGTTTATGGTGGCACCCAGCGGTACGATAAATTGCACAATCGGTTTTTTTACCCCAAGTTGCTCCTGGGCAGTACGCATAGAGAGCGGCATTACCGCCGCGGAGCTGGACGTTGAAAATGCCAGTAATTGCGCACTGCGGATCGCTTTTAAAAAAGCCAGAGGGTGGATTTTAGCAACAAATGAGGCGACCAGGGTATAGATAATCAACAAGTCTGCGAGTCCCAGCAGAACCGTCGCAACATAGGCTGAAACCCCAATTAATGCATCCACACCAATACTTATGGTGATATCACACAGCAGGCCAAATACTGCAAACGGTGCCAACAGCATGGCCCAGTTAACGATTTGCAGTGAAACAGACTGGATCCCATCCATAAAATCTATCATCAGGGCTTTGCGCCGTTCTGCCAGGGTGGTCAGCGCCATACCAATAAAGTTGGCGTAAATGACGATAGCAAACATGTCTTTATCAAGCGTGGATTGCGTAGGGTTGGCGGGAATGATGGCTGCGACTTTATCCGGTATAGAGGTTTGTGTTGCCTGCGTTGCGACAACCTGAACAGGTTGATCCACAATGGCGCTAAACAAACCACTGTCCACATAGTTACCCGGCTCTATAAGATAGACCACCGCCAGGCCAAGTATAACTGCAATGAAAGTGGTTGTGACAAAGTAAGGTAATATACGCATCCCGACTTTCTTTAAAAAATCAGTGTCTTTGTTACCTGCAATGCCCAAAATAATGGAAGATAAAACCAGTGGTATCACCACCATTTGGATCAGCGCAAGGAATACCCGTCCGGGCAGGGCAACCCATTGTGCGATGTCCATAGCGGCAGAGTGGCTGACCAGGGCAGCGCCCTGTGGAGAAAGCAATAAGCCAACTGAAATGCCGAGCGCCAGTGCAATTAAAATTTGCAGCCACAGGCGTTTCTTTTGTAATAAGCCAGCAGGCGCGTTTGTCGTTTGACTGTTTGTCATTATGATCTCCCTGTTAAGCAGCACGCGATTTGGAGTAATTAGCCTAGCACTGTGATTAGAATTAACATTGACCGGTATCAAATGTGCACGGTTCTTCGGTCTTTTGACGGGGATCACGCTCTCTTTACAGTATACTGAGATAAGTTTTCCTCTTGATCTAGCAAGCAAATCCACACTTCTTGAAGTAATCACTTTTTGTTCACGGTATTACACCAAATTACTGCTACGCTTAAAGTTAACTGAATCAATTAGGGCCAGAGCATGCTGTGTCTGTTGTACCAATACAATAGGGAGCAGTAATGATTAAGTATGGATTTTTACCTTTTTCAGCCTATGTGATATCTGACTTTTTGGTCTTTCACCGTCACCGTTCAATTAGTCTGGAAATTTTATTACGTCAGATCCGCTTTACCGGTGTAGAGGCACTCGGTCTGGTGATGCTGATTGCCTTGTTGATAGGTGCACTGATCATTGTTCAGGGCTACCCTTTGTTGTCTTCCATTGGTCAGGTTAAGTGGACCTATGCCATTTTGATCTCAACCATTGTCAGGGATCTCGGCCCGTTTATTGTTTGCTTTGTGGTACTGGCCCGGTCGGGCACTGCAATTACCACAGAGTTGGGCAATATGGTGGTTCGTAAGGAGATAGATGCACTGATAGCCATGGGCGTATCACCCATCTCCTATCTCGTTGCGCCCAGGGTTTTGGGCATGGTTGCGTCGCTCATCTTACTCATGAGTTACTTTGTTGCGTGCGGCATTTTTGGCGGTTACCTGGTCAGCAATGCATTTGCCTCAATCCCTCTGAGCACGTTTTTCGCTAAGCTCATGGCACAGTTGCACTGGCTCGATATGGTGGTCATGTTGGCTAAGGTCGCATTTTCCGGATTAATGATCAGTTTGATTGCCAGCTATCACGGTCTGACCGTGAAAAGTGCGATTACTGAGGTACCGCAGCGCAATATTAAAGCGGTTGGTCGGGGTTTGATTGCCTTATGTGTGATCCATGTGATGTTTACTTTGTTGTATTTTGCTCTGATGGGTAAATGGTGATGAAAATAGCACTAAAAGACATAAGCCACAGCGTGGCAGAACAACCTATTCTTGCCAATATCAACGTGACGGTTGGGTCAGGAGAGTGTTTGTTGATCACCGGACGCTCAGGCAGTGGTAAATCGGTTTTGTTCAACATTATTTGTGATATCACCCGGGCTCAACAAGGTCATGTGCTGATCGATGACGTACAGATAGCGACAATGACGGCGTTGCAGTATGCGCGTTTTCGGCGTGATCTGGGGGTGATCTTCCAAGTATCTGCGCTGATATCCAACCTGACACTCGAAGAAAACCTGCTATTGCCATTAAATCGCCATCATAGTCGGCTGAGTTCGGACGAAAAGCGCCAAAAAGTCTGGGAGATCTGCCAGCAGTTCGGTTTAACTCAGTATCTGGATAAACGCACTGATCGTTTGTCTTCCGGGTTGGCATCACTTGCCGGGCTGTCCCGTGCGTTGATCATGGAGCCAAAAGCGTTAATTTGGGATGCGCCGATGGCACAAGTTGACCGCGCCTGGTGCCAGCATGAGCTAGAGCTACTGAAACACCTTAAAGAAAAAGGAACGACACTGGTGCTTTGCTCAAATCGTCAGGAGTTAATCACCAGCCTGGCAGACCACCAAGTGCATTTGGGATTTGTGGATGAATTAACCCTGGGGAGTGAGCATGCAGCACAAGCCCAAAAATGCCAATAGAATAGTCATCGCCTTCAGCCTTACCGGGGTATTACTCCTGGCTGCATTTTGCATCATGATCCTGGTGAATAACCACACCTTTGCCGACAAAGTTTATTATAAGACGGTGCTGGATAATGCGCGCGGCTTGAGTGCGTTGCCTGCCGTATATTTCAAAGGGATGGAAATAGGCCGGATTGACAGTTATCAGCTCAATTTGCAGAGCAATGAGATTGACGTTGAGTTTTGGGTGTTTCAAGAATACAGCACGAAAGTCGTAAAATATGCGCTGCTAACGGGCGAGCAACATCCTATTTTTGATGAAGTGACGACGCTAGATTTGCTGTTGCCCGAAGCAGACAAAGTAGGTCCTTTTGTGGCCTTGCCAGCAGGAGCACTGGTACCTCACATCAATAGTGCGCTTGGTCAGCAATATCTCGCCGCAGGCTATGTATCGCGCTCAAAAGACGATGTGGAATCGATCCTGACCAGTATTCAGGATCTTTTGCAGAATTTACAAAAAGAAGATAATCCCGAAGCAGGCTCCTTGTTCAGAGCACTCGACAGAGTGGCAAAGATCAGTGATCACATCATGATAGTCAGTGAAGAGTTGCGTGAAAGCGAATTGTTACCTGAAGCTGAGAAAACCCTTAAGCAGAGTCAGGTCTGGCTGGCTCAGATGCCGCAATTACTCAGTCAGCTTAATCAGACCCTGGTGAAAACTGACGGTATGCTGACCCAGGCACAATCGACTTTAACAACTTATGGTCAGCCCACTGAACTGGTGAAAGAAATCACAGATAGCCAGCTTCCGCTGGTCCTGCACAATCTTAACGCGAATCTCACTGTGATGCAGCAAATGCTCAAAGATGTACACGGTGAGCGAGAGCAGTTTATCCTGACTGTGCACAGTGTGCAGCAGGTTTTGACACAAATGGAAAAAACCCTGGAGGCGCTTAATAATCACCCCGTTTTCAGAGAGGGGATCAGTGTGCCCGCAGACAACGAAGGGATAGAAATGCATGATTAAGACACCTTGTCTGATATTGCTTTGCGTCCTGGGTGGATTGACCGGTTGTTCCTCGGCGCCAGAGCGAGATTATCAGGTTAACACCTATCAGCGGCAGGCTTCAGCCTGGCTGGCTCAAGGGGATCGCAAACGTCAGCAGGGGGCTTATCAGCAGGCTTTACAGTATTACGATAATGCCTATCGATATGCCAGTAAAAGGCATGACGTAGCACAAATGGGACTGGCCCGCCTTAAGCAAGCGGCGGTGTACATTAAGCAAGGGCAGGGAGAACTGGCTGAAGGAAAAATTGCTCAGGCTGCTGAGTTTGTCAGGTTCGAGCATACTGAATTGGCACCGGCCATTGATTTTATGCGTAGCAAACTGGCATTTTCTCGTGGCGAGCAGGCACAAGCACAGGCGCTTTTGAGCAAATTACAGGCTCAGTACAGCGAGCAATCTGAAAAGCAGGTTTACTATCGCTGGGTGGGTTGGCAGTATACACCGCAGCGGCTGGACTGGCTTCAGGCCGAACAGGACATGCAGCTACTGGCAAAAATGAAAGCCGACAGGACACTGAACAACATAGAGATCTTGTCTTTTGTGATTTATCATAATGTCTTGTGGCGAGTTACATTCGAACATCATGATGTGCCTCAGGCGATTGAGACTGCGATCGCACACTTTGCCTCTTTGGAGTTGACCAACAAACTGGTTGACTGCTTTGAGATTGCGGTGCAGCATTATCTTGCCACCGGAGATACAGCCCGGGCTCAATATTATCAGGCGCGTCTCGCTGAGTTGGCCAGCTCCGGCCATTAGGCCCTTATCCTTGTCTTTCTCTTAGTTCAAATTTACAGCCATTCTTGCTGTTGCAAATCGTAGAATACCAGCGAACCGGCATGGGATTGTCCGAGTTTCTGCATCGCTGTTTAGGCAAACTGGTGGTCATCTAAACAGATCACAGGATAACTACCATGCAGCTAAAACAAAGCCTTATCAAGGACATTATGCCCCATGCCAGCGTTGATAATATTCGCTATTACTTGAGTGCGCTCAACTCAGTGTTGCCCGAGTACGAGATAACAACGCCATTACGGGTGGCACACTTTTTAGCACAAATTGGTCACGAAAGTGGCAGCCTGAAATATAAGCAGGAAAACCTCAATTATTCAGCAGTGGCACTGCGCACCGTATTTGGTAAGTACTTTGATGATGAGACGATTGCTGCTGATTATGCGCGTAAGCCAGAGCTGATAGCTAATCGGGTGTATGCCGATAGAATGGGCAATGGCGATGAAGCTTCCGGGGACGGCTGGCGCTATCGCGGTCGGGGATTGATACAGCTGACAGGCAAAAGTAACTATCAAAGATGCTCAGAAGCAATAGGGCAGGACTTGCTTAGCCATCCAGAATTGCTATGCAGTGAGCCGGATGTTGCTGTCAGATCGGCATGCTTTTACTGGCAAAGTCGCAAATTAAACAGGCTTGCTGATCAGGACGAATTGGTCGCCATCACGCGAAAAATCAACGGCGGGATCCATGGCCTGGAGGACAGGGCGGCATTTTTAAATCGTGCCAAACAGTTTATGTCGATAGATCAGGGAGTGTGACGATGGATGCAATCAGCAAAATGTCACTGATTGAACTGAGTCGTCACTTTGCCTATCTGCAAAATAGCGAACTGTGCTGGCAAAGACTGGAGCATCTTGTTTTACAGCAATGCAAAGAAAACTTTGTTCAGGCGCGTAACAATGTTCAGGACGTGGATGCCATGTCGGTCTGGTGGCAAACGTGTTTTGAGCTGCTATCGGCACATCAGATCCAGATTTGTCATGTGAATTATCTGGAAGAATACATACAGCTTTTCAATCGGGGTCCGGCGATAGTTGATTTACATGGCTGGAGATTATGCGCGGGTGATCAAGGACAGTCTCTGGTTTTTCCACACCGAACATTGTTATACCCGCAGGAAAAGCTCACCATAGCAACCAGTGAATGTGACTCAACCCCCAGCTTTGCCAGCACCAGACCTATCTGGAATAACCGGGGGGACAGCGCGACTTTGCTGGATGTCAGCTGGGCGGAGATCTGCTGCTGGAAATATGGTGTTGCTGCTCACTGTGAAGTTGCGATCAGTCAGGTTCATTATGACAGAGCACAGCACGATGAATATGTCGAAATTGCCAATCTGGGATCGGCCTGGGTAGATCTCAGTGGCTGGTCTATTAGTGGCGATAAATCTCAGCAGTTTGAGTTTCCCTCTGGCGCAGTGTTACGTCCTCAGGGCATGGTGCGAGTTTATACAAGCCTGTGCAATCCACAAACTGGCGGATTTAGTTTCAATAGTCCACAGGCTTTGTGGTCACGTGAGGGAGGCGAAACATGTTTGCTTGACTATCAGGGTCAGCGGGTGAGCAAGTTTCGCTGGTGAGTCAGGGAGAACAAATAATGGTGACGCAAGCTGTCAGCAAAGAGAGAGGTGCCGGGACTACAGTGGTCCGGTTGAGGCCATGGACGCAGCTCATCGAGGAGTGTCATGCCATGATGGCATTTGCATTTCGCAAGGGATTGCAGGTACCCGAAAGTACAGTGATGATGCTCTATCAACTAGACCTGACGGACAAAGATGCGACTGGTGCTCGGGATCTTGCCCGGGTACACAATCGCCTGGCGGAGTTGGTATCACCGGCCAAACCAGAGACCATCTGGTTGATGGCGGAAGAAAGCCACAAGGGGTCCTGGTTATTATTTTTGGGCCGGGTGAAACTGATCCGAAAAATGATGCTGGTGGCGATCAGCTCACTGGTTGCGCTCATTGCGCTGAGTCTGTCGAGTTATATTAACAATGAGAACATGGTCGCCAGTATGTTCGATATGGAAGGTACCCGACTGCTCTATGTACAGGCAATTTTGCTTGCAGCGGCGGCAATCGGGGCCTCATTTTCCGCGCTGTTTAAAGCAAATAGCTATGTGACTGCGGGCTGCTTCGATCCCAAATATGAAAGTTCTTATTGGGTGCGTTTTGTGGTCGGTCTGATTGCCGGGATCATTCTTACACAGCTTATTCCTATTGACCTAAAGGCAGTGGCCGATGCCACAGCAGCGCAACATCGCGGTACTGAGATCAGTCAGGCTGCACTGAGAATAACGATGGCATTGGTTGGTGGATTTTCGGCTAATCTGGTGTACAAAATACTCGACCGAGTGGTTGAAACGATACAGTCTTTTATTGCTCCGCCAGCCACGCCTGCGCCTGATAACAGTACGCAATCCCTGGCTTTACAAGTGCGTTTACAAGAACTGGAGCAGCTCACCTCGGTCAGCCTTGGGATCCTTGCTATCCAACAAAAGCTCACCAGCGACCCAGATATTACGCCTGAGCAAATTCACCTGATGCTCAGTGAGCTGACCGACACAGTGACGCTAAGTCGTCACGCACAATCATAGTGTCATGGTCTGATTATGTTGGTTGTTGAGTTGCGATAGCCGTCAATCACCCTGTTAATCAGGCCATGTTTTTATGAACAAGTGCATAGATTTACAGCAAAAAATCGCAGAAACCCCCCGATAAATTGGCGTGATAAATTTTATTCTGATCCTAGTTAAATGTTCAAACTATGGAGCAGAAAAAATGAGTACATTGAGTTTTCGTTTATGTGAGGCTGTCGATGGGCTTCGATTTGCCTGTTTGTCAGATCAGCCTGAGGTCACAGACTTGTTCGATTTGGGCTATACGCTGGCGAGTCGAAATCGGCATAGCGTTATACCGACTTTGCCGCACCAAAGCTGGGCAAGTGAATACAGCGTGACCGGAGAGTCATTTGCCCCCTTACAGGCGGAAACAGGTCTGCCACCGGGAGTCAGATATGGATTTAATGCCTTGTTATCCGAACTCCTTGCAGGTGTGGATGTGTTGTTTTGTAGTTACGCGCTTGGGAATGCCAGTGGCCTCCCTGTTTGTGATGACATGATGGACCGCTACCACACGACTGATTTCGTCCTTTTCCCTCAGGCAGCCAACCACAGCAAGGCTTCTGACATACCGCCTTATCTGGTTTCTTACAGTCTGCCGCGCGACGACCACTCAGGTACCGAACAACATCGCATTTATTGCCAGCTAAGCAGCTTTGCGTTTGCGCAGGCCTTTCAGGCCATTATTGAGCAGCGAGTTAAAGCTGCGCAAATATCTTGTGACCCGACTCAGGCCACATCAACGCCAGATAAGTTGACAGCGCAGCGGGCCATCAATCGCTTTACGGAATGTCTGCGCGCCCACCATCAGGTTAATCAATAGCACAGGCTTACTAGCCCCTTTATGTGTTGAACCAGGAAAGCAAAAGTGCCTTTGGTTCAACGTTTTATGCAATTTATATTTCTGGAGCCTCTATGAATTCCTTGTTCCATTTTTATGGTACCTATCTGGCCGGGCTTGCACTTAACATCGAACCCAAAAGCGCACGTCGGTTGGCGAAATATGCAGGGCAGGGTGTGTTGCAGCGGATGCCACAAGTGACCCTAAACTGGCATTGCGACTCAGCGTATATTACTCCTGTTCAAACGGGGTGTGCTGATAACGATATCGATAGTTTTGGTCCAGCTTACTGTAAGCTGGCTTTTTCTCACTTACCGGCTTTTGGTGAGTATGAGGAAGGAATGCGCAACCCAGTATTGTCATTTGGCGAAGCGGGCCTTTCAAGCCCAATGCCAGGGCGGTTAGCTGAAATGCTGATTAAACCTCAGCTAAACAGGCTGCCCACATTTTTGCTGTGTCAGCCTGACAGCCGCTTTTCACGAAGCATGCTCAATGACGTGATTTTTAAGTCTTTGTATCACAATGAGGTACGACAGATGTCTGAAGCCTTGTTTGGCTGCCGCCTTTACGTTTATCAGAGTACCTGGCCTTTGTCACACTGGCCATCACTTTGCCAGAGCTGGCTTGCTACCTGTTACGCGCTGGAATGCTGGCAACACAATAAACCCCTTAAACTGACTGGTAACGACTGGCAAATGCACAAAAATGCGCGTGTTCAGGCAATTTACCGCAGGCTGTGTGCTTTGTATTCGCAGATGATAAAAACGCCGAACTGCATAAGCCGCGAGCGCTTGTGGACGTCATTACTCGGTGAATATACAATGCCTGTGCTGGCTGGCAAAGGCAGCACAACATCTCGGGAAACGGCTTTTCTGGAGCAGGCGCGGCGATATGGCCAGATCACTAAATCGGGTCGCATTCGGGCATTGAGTCAATTTAAAGAGTCGTATTGGTACAAATTTAATCATGCTGCTGCTTACCATTGCAACTGGCTATCCCGCCAATTGCATCATCGCGGGTTTACGCAGTTTGATACCAGGCAATACCCTGGCTCTGCTTTTGTGTCCCCCTGATTTTGTCCGAACTATCATCGGGTCGCTAATGGGCGACCCGAATGCGCTGCTAAGATTGATGTGCGAGTCGGTTTTCGTCTGCGTTGGGTTTCGGTAGCACTACCGAGATAATGGCGCATGAGCTGTGTACAATGGCCAGAACCCGAAAGGGCGCAACAATCGGATCTATCACCACGAATAACACCAAAACGGCATCCAGGGGAAGTCCAAGCGGACCTGATACCAAAGTCAGCATGGTCAGCATGGATACACCTGAGGAACCTGCTGTGGCAGTGCCTGCCAGAACTGAACCGATTATGATCACCACCACGGTAAGCAGATCGATATCGAGATTATAGATTTGCACTACAAATACGGTTGCCAGCGCAAAATAGAGGGTCGGACCTATCCGGCAAAGGTTGAAAGTAAGCGGTACCAGTAAATCGACCTTTTGTTTTTGATAACCAAATTTATCGGTCAGTGCATTGAGCGCTGCCGGCAGGCTCGCCATTGAGTTTGCAGTACCCAGTGAAACCGTAATGGGTTCTTTGAGCGCACTAAGAGAATACCAGAAGGTCCCTGTGCGGTGCCACAGTACCAAACACATCAGCACAAACCAGCCGATAAAAGTCAGGATCACGACAGGAATAAATTTGATCATGGCCAGAATGGCGTCAGAGCCGATTTGCGACAGCGTTGAGGCTAGCAGGCCACACAAGCCAAATGGAAACACATACATCAGCCACTGTACGAGTTTACTAAAAGCTGAGTAGATCGCCTCAAACGAGGTACAGATGTGTTCTGCCACAGTGTGTTTGATGGTGCCGATGGCAAATCCGAATAAAATGGCGAAAAACAGCATCTTAATAGTATAGCCATTGGCCAGCGCGGAAAAAATATTGGAGGGGACCAGGGTAAAAAAGAATGCCTGGAGGAGCGAGCTTTCTTTGGGTGGCTGATAAGCTTCATTCAGATCGACCGCCAGGTCGACTGCAGATAAGTCCTGGATCACGTTGCCTATTGCATCTAATGAAGCGGTATCCAGGTGGCTGCCGGGGTTGAACATCAGACCAAATAAAGTGCCGGTTGCACTGGCTGCAAAAATACCGCCCAGAAATACCCAGCTCAGGCGGCTGACAAAGCGCTGACTGTCTGGTTGATTGAGCAGGCGGCCAATACTTAAAGCAATTGCTGTGAGCAAGATCGGTAGCACACATATAGTGAGCATATCGAGATAGAACTGTCCGAGTGGCGATACGACTTTTATTAATTGGGGTTCATTCAGACCTATATGGATACCGGCGCCGGCGCCAATAAAGATGGCCCAGTTGCTTTTCAGGTGGTGCAGATAAAATACAAACTTATTCATGATTACTCCGTTAATAGCGGTGGATCTGATTAATGACGTCGTCGTAGTCGAACAGGACTTTGTCGGCATTCAGTTCCAGTGAGAGGTTATCGAGGTAAGATTCGAGCAGCGCTTTTAAAAAGTGCGCGTTGGGTGCCAAAGCAATGCCTTTTGGGTCATAGTCTTTTTCCAGCACCACGGTGAGTAATGACATTGCATTGTTTTTATTGTCGACTATGACTTTTTTCACCTCGGCTTCATCGCGAAAAGCCGCGATCACTTGTTGATTTTTGAGGGCCTGAATGGCGTCCTGCCAGGTGGGATAGGGCACGATCGTCATCTGGCTGAATCTTTGCCTGGCATAACCGACATAGGAAGAATTGCCAATCACCGCCAATTTGCCTTGCAGTGTCTGGATAGTTTCAATCTTGCTGCGATTGTTGAGTTGTTGCTGAAGCAAAATGCGATTCACCAGCAGGCCTTTACGCAGGCGTATATAGGGACGGGTGAACAGCACTCGGCTAGCTCTTTCAAAGGTGATACTGAGTTTACAAATAGCCAGATCAGCTTTATCTTCGGCAACCATATCAATGGCCTGATTAAGGGTTTTGGCACTGCGATCAAAGCTCAGCGTAACCCCTAGCTTATCGGCAAAACCTCGGATCAGTTCTACGTCAACACCAGTTAGCTTGCCATGGGTGTCGTGGTAGTAAAATGGAGGCGTATCTTTGTGATACATTGCGACGCGCAATGTGCCGCGGCTGAGTATTTTGGCCAGTGCGGGTGCCTGCGCCAGACCGGGGGCATCGCTTGGTGACTGAATTGCGAAGGTACAGGGGATGAATAGACAACATAACAGACAGAGTAGAAATATAGGGTTGGATTTCATAGTCGCGTCCTTAAAAGCGATATTTGGT
Organism: Pseudoalteromonas rubra; assembly: GCF_001482385.1. Lineage (NCBI taxonomy): Bacteria > Pseudomonadati > Pseudomonadota > Gammaproteobacteria > Alteromonadales > Pseudoalteromonadaceae > Pseudoalteromonas > Pseudoalteromonas rubra. The sequence goes on along the minus strand of NZ_CP013611.1, from coordinate 842,885 downwards.
TGATAGTTGAAGCCGGCGTAGCCAATGTGTTTGCTGATTGGTTAGTTCTCGACGGACCAGTGCGTACTCGAGCCCGATGTACAGGGCCGCCGTCAGCTGATGGATAGTGTTGAAGTGCAGTGAGGTGAATTTATAAGACAGAGGGCTCTCAGAGGTAACCGGTTTGGGGTACGAGATATGCACTGTGCCCAGGCTTAGGTTACTTCGCCAGTGTTCATTAAAGCGATATTGATAGGCCAGGTAGCCTCCACCGCTGTTGAGCAAATTGAGTCCTGTGGGTGTCAGATAAGCGGCGTAATTGTTGGCTTCCTGGGTATAACGCCCTAATCCTCTGCCGTATCCTAAATAACCTTTAAGCGTTGCATTCGAACCGAGCGTGAGCTTGCTTGACAGGCCTACACCAAACGCATTTTTAGTTTCTGACTGGGTTGATTGAGCAGCGTTTTCGAGTTTTAGTTGACGGTAAACCGACTGCAAAGAAATATGCCCTGAGCTGAATGTCAGGCGTGCCCGGGCGCTCATATCGAACACGGGATCGGCACTGATGTAATCTGATTGGGAAGAGAGTTCAGTCCCGGTGTAATCAGTTTGTGGATTTTCTGCGGCCACACTCAACTGCCAGTTGGCGTGTTGGTAGGTGTATCGGATCTGACCCTGACGCAACATGGCCTGACCGGCTTCGTTGGCAAAGTCGAGTGTTTCGGGAAAACTCGCTACATCGACAAAATTCGACCAGTTTTGACCAAACTGCCACTGCCCGAAATCTATATAGGCGAGCCTGAGGCGAGGTGTGGCCCCATTAGCAATTTTTTCACTGCCTGAACTGGGGTAAGAGCCCTCAGCAAAAAAATCCAGTTCTAGTACGCTTGTCAGGGTGGGGTGCTGATCACTTTGCCAGCTCGCTCGGACTCGTGATTCTTTTGCATGAACCCGCACGGTGTTGGTCGGTTCCCCATGTCCTAAGGTGGCATAATCAGTGCGATCCCCACTGTGTCCTGACAGCTGATAGAGCGCATCGACCTTGATATAGCCTGACAGACTAAGTTGGGAGGTAGCGTTCGCGGATGGACTGATAAGCACTGAACTCAGTGCAAACAGAAATGGATTTTTCACGATTTTTTCCTTCTTTTATATAATTAACAGGAGCTTAGCCCTGGGGTAGGTAGAACGCTGAGGGGAAGTACTGAAGTAATCGGGCAAATCGCCGCAATGTATTTAGCGGTATATGACAATGCTCAGACAAGCCATGTTTCTGGTGGTTACCCGGGTGCACAAACAAATCAGCGAGGGTTTATTTCTGTGACGACCCGGGGAATGGATATATGGCACATTGTGAGTCGGTGCATTACTATCAGGGATGACAGCGCACTGCCTGCTGCAGGCGTTTTTTGTACTCGCGAGGAGATACTTGGGTAAAACGACGAAAGATCTTTTCAAAGTGACTGAGATCGCCAAACCCCACATCCATACAGAGATCGGTGATCCGCATGTTGGGGTTTTCTTCGAGCATAAGGCAGGCATGCCGTATTCTCAGTTCAGCGAGAATTTGTTTAAAGCTTCTGTCTAGTGTGCGCTTAAACAAGTAGGACAGGTGAGAAGGACTGACATAGGCGTTTGCCGCCAGTGTGCTCAGCGAAAGATCGTGTTGCCAGTGTGCACTGATGTAGCTGAGTGCTTTTTGTAAACTAGGATGAAACTTGGAAAACGCACTTAACTGTTGATCGAGCAAGGCCTGAATACAGTGTGTTGCTATATGCGCATTGTTGTACTGGCTATCAGATACCAGCTGCGGGCACAATTCATTGATATGACAGACATCTATCTCGGGACGTTGCGTGCAGGTCAGTAAGCGAAGTACCGTTTTTTCAAGTTCCTGTGTATTGTTGGGCCAATGATAGCTGCAAAGCAATTGGCGAGCGGCTTCGCTGAATCTTTGTTCCTGATACAGTCGATGTCGCTTTGTAAATAAATCCACCAGCGGCAATATGTCTTCGTGACGCTCGCGCAGGGGTGGCAGAAATTAATCTGATCTGATGCAGGTTTACTTCGGATTCATTACCAATATGAGAGCTGCGGGTGGTGAGCATATCACACAACAGGCCTTGTTGGGTTTGACTGAGGCTTTCCAGGTTATTAAGAAATACGCAGCCCCGTTTGAAGCGACTAGCAATATGGCGGAGCTTTTCAGAAAATTGCGTATCATTCAGGCTCGCGCAATCGACTTCATAGAAGGAATGTGCACTGGATGGGCCGTTAAAATGCAGTTTGCAAGCTACATCAAGTACTTCGCTACCTGGTTCTGCCTGGATAAACACGGGGCAATTGCTTTCTGCGATCCGTTCAATGGTTTTTTCCAGTGCCATGATGGGTTCACTATAGCCCGCCAGAGTAATGGCATGCCCAAGGTGATGGCGTGACAGAGACTGGACAGAATTACGCCTGACCAATACGGCGAGTTGACTGGTTATCAGCGATAATTGGTTTTTATTTGGTTGCGTATCCGGAGTCTTAATCAGGTTAAGGGCCCCAATCTTTTTTCGCTGGTAGACAATAGGAAAGCTGTGTTGTTCGGCTTTTGTACATTGCGTGTTTTGATTGAAATAGATATGTGTTCTGGCCGGGTTATTGAAGTCGCTGACTTCCAGTTGTACCTGCTTTAACAGATGTGGCGGCAGCCGGCTGTTCAGATAACGGCTGAGTGATTTGGTAAGGGGCGCATGTTGTTCGAAAGGCGACATATGGCGTGTCGCTGGGTGATTTAACTCGTTCATCGTTGACTCCAAAGCAATAACAACTTTGTCTGTCCAAACTCCTTTTTAAGCAATAAGTTCGCCTATTCAGTGACTTATTACCCGGCTGTATGGCTGCAAACAAGGTTTTTTAGGTGGTTGATGATTACAAGTTAAGGAATTTATTCAGGATTCAATCGGGGTAAACTACGAAGTATTGGTTACTTCTCATTACACGTGGGTTAATTTTAATTGAATAAGATGGGTTTTATATGTTTGATTTAATGCTTTTGCACTCTGTTTTGCCTCAGTCTAGGAGCTTTATCGAATTTGGCGCAGCACTTTGAGTTTGCTAGAATGTAACTGTGTTCAAATAACCTGAAAAAGGAACAACAAGAATGGCAGGCATTATTGAGTTGGCAGAATTGCTTAAAACCATGGAACCCGTTTTGCATGAAGCTGAATATGTATTTTGCACTGTATCGGGTCGCCTTGAGGAGTATGTAGCACTGAATCCGATTGCAACCTTTCAGGAGCCCGAAGGCTTAACATTGATAGTGGAGAAAGCAGCTGCGCAGAAGTATGGCCTTGAATTTGAAGGGCCATTTCATCAGCTCACTCTGACCGTCCACTCCAGTCTGGATGCCGTTGGTCTCACTGCCGCCGTTTCGCGATGCCTGACCGAGCAGGGGATCAGCGCCAATGTGGTTGCTGCATTTTATCACGACCATATTTTTGTACAGACCAGCCATGCGCAGGCCGCTTTGAGCGCGCTGACTGCCCTGGCGGCGTCAAGCTGATTGGCTTATCAGCTCTAATCATTTATCAAATTTACAAAACGGCTATATCTGAAATAATCTCGCTCTTGTGCGTGATTGAGCGTGTTTCCATGGTATTTGATAACGCCGCTCATCCTGCCATGGCAGCCACCGCCGCTCAGTGTGGCGGCTTCTTTGTCGCTCAGACAGACTGAGCGGCCTTTATTTTTCACCTGGGTTTGCATTTCTCCGATAGCATCGCAATTGGGTGCCAGTTCTCCAGCATAGCTATGGTTTAGTAGCGGCCCCGTACTGTTAGTCACCTGCGTTAATAAGTAAGTTTGTTCGCAAATTCGTGCTGCCTGGCCAAACTGATATTTTAACCCTAACAGCAGCGCGTCAAAATCATGGGATGAAATGGTTATCAGGTTTTGATAACGCGTGCTTCCGCTGATTGCTTGTGTTTCCAGTTGAGCATAGTAAGAGGCAGCATCCAGATTGAGTCCATCCAAATCATAATATTGCAAAAAATCGACTACGCTCTGGCAAAACCTCTGGCTACCGTTAATGTCCTGGCTGAGATAGCGCCAGCCGTTATCATCAGGTGAAAGACTGAGTAATAATCGGGTGTTAGGGTAGTTTGCGCGGGTTGCATCCAGATGTGCCTGAAAGGCCTCAGCACCGCCGACGGCGACAAGCCTGGCCCCGTCAAGGCCGGCAGGTCTTACTTGTACACCACTTATATACATTACTTTTTCGCAATCAGTATAGCGTTTTTCGATCTCTGCAGGGTGTAAATTACGTTCAAATGTCATAATGATAACTTAGCAGTTTACCTATCTGGGACAACACTATGAAGAGAATTGTTTACTCAGACCATTACACCAGTATTACATTCTATTACATGCGTTGGTAAGAGAACTTTTGTTGTGATAAAAAGAATAATAATTAGTGGTTTTCATTGGTGTTTTTTTAAAACACGGAGTAAGCTGAGCTGCGACATAACCGATAAGGAATGACGAAAATGCAAAATGAAGTTATGAGTGTAGAACTCAACAGCAAGAGTTTTTTGTTTCGACTTAGCCCAACGGGTACGAGTGAGCAATGGGGTTTAGAGTACTACGATCCGGACTGTGGAGAATATAAGTTAGTGTCGGAAGATGCACAACTCAATGTTGAGTTTGATCTGGGTGATATACCTGGCATTTCAGACAATGCTCGCCGTGCTCTTATCTCAAAGCAACAGGCTGTTTTTATTGTTGAGATGGAAGAGTGCACTGCTGGAGATTGGCGCTTTTGGCAAAACGGTATTTCTCTGTCCAGTGAGCAAGATGCACAGGATTATAATCTGACGGCAGAAGTACAGAGCTCAGGTAAAACCCTGGTGCTGACGATTGATAATGTGCTTCGCAATGCCGCTCTGCCGGGTGACATGTTCGAAACCATCGATTTCCGTTTCGTTGCTGTGAGATTAAATAACTCAGCGGGTCAACTGAATGAGATATTCTACTCTCAGGACCCTAGAGTGGGCGTGCGAAGAAATAAACCAGCCTAAACAGCATCAAGCCTGTGAAGGTTAAGGGCTGGTTCTGCACAGCGGGCTTTCTTGTGTCAATAGTGCGAGAAAGCCTGGATTACCGCACAAAGACCTGAACCAGGGTAAATTAAACCAAACCGTGCCGTAGCCTACTTCTAATGCCGCTTTGGCCTGAACGATGGCAGACGTTTGCTCACCGGCTAATGCATACACCAGCGCAGCGGTGAAAGCATACTCACTGTTGTCAGGAGAAAGCTTAATTGCACGATTTAAGGTGCTGATTGCTTGTTCAAATTGACCCAGCTGGGCATGCGCTTGCGCTTTGTCGAGTAACTCGTACATTGAGTGCTGATCTGTATTTAAGTGGATAACACGTTGATAATGTTGAGTAGCTTCCTGCATATTTTCATTTAGCTTTTCGATGTCGGCAAGGTTTAATAAAAACAAGGTATTATTCTCGACATCAGGCAGAGTTCTGGCGACTTCCAGCGCTGCCGGATATTGTTGATCTAACATCAAAGTCAACGCCAGCATATTCAAGTCCATCGGTTGAGGGTCTTTTTGAACAACGACTTGATATCGAGTGATGGCCTTATCTAGTTGCCCCTGTATCATAAAGATGTCCGCAAGCAGTTGGTTCGCCAGGTAATCATGGGGTGTGACTTGAATAATCTTATTCAACAGGGAGATCGCACGTTCAAACTGACTATTTAAGTAAAGATCATTGGCAAGGTTAAACATCACAAAGGTACTACTGCGCAAAGAGAGCGCCTGCTCGAGGTGCTTGATAGACTGATCGAGTGCGCCTTGTTTTTTTGCTTTCCGAGCTAAAATAATTTGCGCGTCATACTCACTGAGTGACTTGGCTTTAGCTTTTTTATAATGCACGTCAAATGCTTGCATATCATTTTTTTCCAGCGCCAGAAGCATCATTTCTCTTTGAAAAAGGACACTTTGTTTATAGCTTATGGGTGCATTATTGAGCCTTATGCTCAGCCGAGTCAGTATCGCATTATCTTTATTTTGATGATAAATATTTAATCCAATATCGACTAGCAAGGCATACGCGGCAGAAAGTGCAGGGGCGTCAGTTAACAGCACCTCAAGCCTGTTGAGGTTTTCGATGTTGTAGGCCCCATTGGTATGAACATCTTCATATATGGCAAGATAATCCAGATATTCTTGTTGGTTTATCTTCCAGCGCTGTACTTTTTTTGGTGTAACTTCTGCAAATAATTTGGCGGCATGCTGCTGAGCCGTGTAAAAGTTGTTCAGATGTGTGTTGGCTGGCATAGGCCAGGATACTTGCTGCTGAACCGTCCATTTTTCGCCATATAATCTGCTAAATGTCACTTCGCAGCTGGTATCAGAGCAGTCTAATTCGCTGGTAATAATATCAGTGGCCCCCGTTGCGCGGGCCACTTCTTTAAGGCTGGGATAGGCCTCATGGTTATAAACCACCAGTTCCAGCCCTTCATTTTGCAGAATGTATTGCCTGATAGCCTGGTTGATGGTTGCACTCACCACGCTTTTTTGTGGTGGCTTAAGCACTGCAATGTAACGGGGAGCTGTGCGTTCCGAGCCATTTAGTATCTGGAAGAATGTGATAAGTGCAAACACCAAGACGCTACACAAAGTCAAAAATACGACGCGGCGATTCGTGAACAAATTTGTCGTGGGCGTCTTTTTTTGCGGTTCAGGTGTATCGTGCAGTGGCACAGTTTCTTGTTCTAATATCGCGTTTTGTGTGAGTGCTATCAGAATTTGTTCCAGACGCTTGGCCACTTGTCTGGCATCTGCCGGACGTTCCGTTGGGGTGGCCGAAAGTAGCTGGTTCAGCAGGCAGCTGAGTGACTCAGGCAGAGCAGGTAAGATTTCTTTGGCATCGTCATATTCGCCATTTAAAATACGCCCACGTATCTTGGTTTTGCCAAATGGGTGACGCCCACTGATAAGTTCATACGCCAGCACGCCAAAAGAAAACAAGTCTGACTGGGGAGTCAGGGGATCGCCGCGTAATTGTTCCGCAGAGGCAGCCAATATACTGCCATGGCTCTGATGCACTTTAGTCGTGTGCTCATCTTCATGTGCCTGACTGAGGCGCGCAATGCCAAAATCAGTGATTTTGACTAGCTGGTTTATATCGATCAGGATATTAGACGGCTTAAGGTCGCAGTGGATCACACCGCACTGATGGGCCGCTGCAACGCCATTGGCGATTTGTATTAGCAGTGAGAGCTTCTGCTCGAGGCTCAGTATGTGGGTTTTCTGGTGAAAAAGCAGGGTGTTGCCATCAACGTACTCCATGATCAGGAATACTTGCGAGGGCGTCGTTATTATGTCGTAAAGCTGAACGATGTGAGTATGATTTAGTCTTGCGAGGATCTGTGCCTCAGCAATTGCAACAGAGATATCTTCGTCTGTGCCGTGTATTTTAAGTCGCTTGATAGCAACCAGGCGGTTGAGCCGGGTATCTTCTGCGAGTAAGACTTCACCCATCCCTCCTTCCCCTAACACTTTTGTAACATGATAATGTGGGGGTAAATCAGCTTGCCGGGCACTGATAGTGTGATCCGTTGGCTGCGCTGTGTGTGAAGGTTGGTGCGATTTATCCATGTTATCTATTATCTTGTGCCTTAAGGATGGCAACGCTTTAAACGTATTTATTATGTCGGGAAAATGGCCTGGAAAAGCACCATATGTACCGAATTGTCATAGTAACGTTTAAGCAAATCAAATGCCAGCTTATCCGCTAAGAGGCCAGAAGTAACTATTTTGAATATAACAATATTTAGGTGTAATGCGGTGAAATCTGTATTTTCAGAAAACGGTGTTATGCTTATAAAGGGACAGTAAACTGGGTTTTGGCTTAACACGATATGTGACAGCCTCCCGGAGCCGTTATCGAGGAGCGACTATGGCCACGTTAAAGCATACACAGCAATCTAAGTATTTATATTTAAAGTCATTTCATCGATTTGGGCGACTCAAGCATTCAGTGGATAGCTGCTTTGATGAATTGGCTATTTCGCGGATCCATGCCGTAATTGAGTGGCAACAGGGCTACTGGTTTTTACGTGATTTGAGCCGTAATGGTACCTGGTTAAATGATGTCAGAGTGCCTTACAACCAGGATGTTGCATTAAACATAAATGACGAAATCCGGTTTTCAGACTCAAGTATTCACAGTTTCAGTGTCACAGACTTGGCACCACCAGAAGACTTGTTGGTGCCCTATAGTCATGATGAACTTATTGATGGTCAGGGGCCGGTTATCCAGTTGGAGAACTATCATTTGTTGCCCAGCGAGTCAGATCCTGAACTGATCGTGTATTTTAATAGCACAGAGCAGACCTGGTGTTATGAGGAAGTCGGTTCTGAACACCCGGTTAGCATCACCGATGGTGAACAACTGCGCTTTGCGCAACAGATCTGGAGCTTGATCCAGACACGAGCAAGTCAGCAGGAGTGCACTGCGGAAGTGGCTGAAACGGATCCTGGCGATTTAGAGTACTTGTTCACACTGAGCCAGGATGAAGAGTACGCCGAATTGCAGGTCAAGCAAGCGCAAGAAAAAGTCGATTTTGAAACCCGGACACACCATTATCTGACCGCACTGTTGGCACGTTACAAGGTCAAAGATATACAACATCAAGTCGATGATGCGTCGCAAGGCTGGGTATCGGTGAAGCAATTATCGCGTGACTTAGGACTGACAGAAAGCCATATCAATATTCAGATCCACCGTGCGCGCAAGCAGTTTGTTGACCGCATGAAAGATAAATCCATGGCCGAATCTCTTATCGAGCGCAAGCGGGGAAGGGTCCGTTTTGGTGGCAGGCATTTCAGTATTGTGAAAGGTCAGCAGCTTGAAGCGTCTACCTTGTATCAACAGCATGATGAGCTCATGGTGGGTTAGCAACAAAGTTTGCTTTGTTGCAACCAAGTGATCAGGGTAAGCCCAAATCGTTTTCGGACTTATCCTGTCATGGCTGGATATCAGGTTACGTAGTTAAATTGAGCCTGTTATAAGGCCTGTCCTGGTTTGAAAGCGGGTAAATGGTTAATAATTCAGGCCCCACCGAAATTTAATGTTAAGTGCCTGGCCGTCGAACACTTTGCCATTCGTGTCCAGATTGACCAGTTACCGCCATTGCGTTAATGCATCAATTCCAGCCTGGTCGAAAACGCCTAAGAAATGTATAAGTTTGGCGACCAGTATATTCTTGGCGTACCAACTAAGCGCCTCAAGGAAGCACAAATTTTCCTGGTGCCAATGGCCAAAGACGTTACCGATAATTTGCAAATTTTAAGTGAGACTAAATAACTAAGTCATACTGAGCATGCATGGCTGAACACTTTAGAAGCGGTCAGCCCTGTGACCAGTCATTGAATTGGGCTATGTGTCTGCCTGTCACTTTACCTGAGATAGTGCACCTACAACCCCTTTAGACATTCATCCCGAATAGTTTACTGGCCCCCAAAACCTGCAATATGATTAAAAACCGCTGACTAACGATACCTAAATGGTTGTGCGGTCTGAGCGACGACAGCTCAATAGAAAATCAACAAATAGCAGGACAATTATGCAGAGAACGATTGGATTACTTTTGACCTTATTCGGGATGAGCATGCCTTCCCAGGCTGCAGAATATGCGCAGGGCAGGCAGATAGCTGAGCTGCCCGATGTATTGTCATTCCGAGAGCGTGTTCAGCCCATTAATGACATGGTGACAGACCGACTGGATAATTTACTCCCTAAGCTGATGCAAGAAGCTGATCTGGATATGTGGCTGGTGATTAATCGAGAGTATGGTGAGGACAAGCTGTTTTATACGCTTGTGCCGCAACCTACTTTTGCTGCGCGGCGTACGACATTACTGGTTTTCTCAAAGCAAGCTGATGGTAGTGTAGAGCGTTTCAGTGTCAGTCGTTACCCCATTGGAGACTTGTACCCGACAGTGTGGAAGGGGGGCACGAAGGCACAGCAATGGCAGCGTCTGGCTGAAGTCATTGCTGAGCGTGACCCAAAACGCATCGGCATTAACGTAAGCGAAGACTGGGCACTGGCTGATGGTCTGAGCGTCGGGTTACATCAGCAGCTATTGAAGGTATTGCCCGGAAAATACCAAGAGCGATTGGTGAGTGCCGAAAATCTGGCGATCCGTTGGCTGGAAACACGTAGCCAGAAGGAGCTTAATGTTTACCCTCAGGCTGTAACATTGGCACGACGTGTCATAGCTGAAGCTTTTTCCAATAAGGTGATCACGCCAGGGGTTACAACCACCAAGGATGTTGAGTGGTACTTGCGTGAGCGTTTCGAAGAACTCCAGCTCAGACCCTAGTTTCAACCGTATGTGAACATTCAGCGCCAGGGTGACAAAACTACCGAACAAGACGTGTTTATTGGCGAATATAATCGAACCATTTTGCCAGGAGATATCATTCACACCGATGTGGGGATTTGTTATCTCAATCAGTGTACTGACACACAAGAGATGGGCTATGTACTTAAATTAAATGAAACGGATGTGCCAAAGGGCCTTAAACAGGCGATGGCGATGGGTAATCGCTGGCAGGATATTTTAACCAGTAGCTTTAAAACCGGCTTAACGGGCAATGAGATCCTGGCCAATACCATTAAACAAAGTGAGGCGGCAGGGATCGTGAGCAGCACCTATACCCACCCTTTAGGGTTCGTGGGTCATGCGCCGGGACCAACCATAGGCATGTGGGATAATCAGGGACCAACACCTGTACAGGGGGATTGGAAACTCTATCCAAACACTGTCTATGCTATTGAAGGTAACATTAAAACTCAGTTACCGGAATGGGATGATCAATGGATCCAAATCAAGCTAGAGCAGGATGCGGTATTTGATGGTAAGCAGGTATGGTATCTGGCCGGTCGACAAACGCAATGGCACCTTATTCGATAGCGTTTAACCAGCTATACAAAGCCCGCACATGCGGGCTTTGTTTTATCAGGTAAATCCTAATTTTGGTGCACAATTTATATGTCTATCCCAGGCGCTTTGAAACGGCAAATCAGGGTGTTCTGTGCGGCAATTTGACGCCCCAATGCGGCACCCTGGACACAAGCTAACTCATCGCATGGATGGGAGTCTTTTCGGAAAGAGGTTGAATCTGACCCTGCTCTTTTTTAACGAAATGATTGCGTTTAATAAGGCGTTGCCAATGGACTACCAGATTAAAGCCGGTATGGTAAGTGTTCATCAATCGGCGTAATTTAAGCGCAATGCAAAAACCGCCATCGGGGAGCAGGTGTTGAAGGTGAGTATTAAAAACGTCCCGATGGCTATCAGCCATAACCACCGGGAAATCAGGCAAACTACTAGAAGTTAAATGAAACCTTACCGTACACAAAGCGGCCATCTGTGCTGTAAGCCGAGAACGCTGAGTATGGGAAGATTTGGTTAAAGTTACTGAACCCTATGTTGCTGACGGTATCCTGCGGATATTGATCAAACAGGTTATTGGCACCAAGGGCAACGCGCCATTGCTCATTAACTTTGTACGCTACTTCCAGATCAGTGATCCATTTGGCATCCAGTACTTCATCTTTTTCAACTGTGCTGGAAGGGTCGGTGACCTCGCCGTAGCGGGTTGCCTTAACCATGACCTGCCACTGCCCACGCTGCCAGTTAGCAACCAGGTTCCATTTGTTATCTGGTGTCCCGGATTCAAAGCGTTCAATTTCACGACGAGCAAAATACTGATAGCTTTCGCCCAGCGCAGCCAGCTCTGCTGGGTTCGCTTTCACATTGCTCACCTCAGTGTCATTGAGGTTCAACGCTGCACTGAGGTTAAGATCGCCATAGTCAGCCAGGTCAAAGCGATAGGTCGCTACAATGTCTACGCCCTGAGTACGAGAATCGATGGCATTGGTAAAGTAGCGCACACGCTGTACGTTAAACTCACCAGCCTGTTGCAGGATCTGCTCAACCGCGTCGCCACTGAGGTTTTCTGACATCACAATGCGGTCATCAATATCAATGCGATATGCATCCAGCGTCAGGCTGAAAGCGTCTTGTGTGTAAATGAATCCGGCAGTCAGATTGACCGACTCTTCTGCTTCTAGAGGTTGTGCGCCAAGTGCAACAGCCGCCGGGGTATCCACCGGATACAAGCCTACTTCGTTAGGGACACCGTCTTCAAAAACCGTGGCAATGGATTTGTAGGACGTCTGCGCCAGAGACGGGGCACGGAATCCTGTGCTCAGTGCACCACGCAGTGACAGTTGGTCATTAACTACATAACGTGTTGCAAGTTTACCGGTCAGTGTAGAGCCAAAGTCGCTGTAATCTTCGTAACGCGCTGCCAGAACCAGGTTCCAGTCTGTTGTCAGGTAAGTATCCAATTCGGCAAACAAGGCGATGTTATGACGTGACTCATCAACCGCACTTTCTGGTGAAAACCCGGCAAGAACCTGAGCACCACCAGCGGCAACAGGTTGTCCGTTAGCATCCAGAACGGTCTGGTAAGAGGCTAACTCACCGGCCTGGATCTCATATGTTTCGCGGCGGTACTCACTGCCCAGTGTCACAAACACACTATCGTAAAGGCCTAAGTCCAGCTCGGTTTTTGCTTCAGCGTTAACCAACAGCTGACTGTAGACCAAAGCACCGTTGTCAAACTCTGTTGGGCTGCTTGCACCCATTGACGTGTTCAGGCTGTTTGATACGCCAAAGCCGAAGTCGTTCAGACCATAGTTTGTGCTGACGTCGTACTGCCAGTCACCCGCATCACCCTTGGCACCGACTGCAAAGCTGTAGTCGCGTACTTCGGTGTCAATTTGTGGTAAGAAGCCATCAGGATACACGTCAGTCAGGTTGCGGCTATCTTGTGGGCGACGGAAGAAACCACCGGAATTACCATCTCGGCTTGAGAAGCTACCAAAGGAGTACAGGTCCAGCTCGGAGTTAAGTGTGTACCCTGCATTGTAGAATAGTGCGAAATCTTCGATGTCGGCTTTACCAAACCTGTGGTTATAACGCTCAGCCGAAAATTCTCGTGGATCCAGCTTACCGTTTTCATCCCGGGCATATTGTTCGCGCTCATCGATACCAGAACGATTGGTCGGCTGCTTGTTACGCAGCTCAGCAGCCACATTGATAAAGCCATTGTCGCCCAATGCAAAGCCCATATTACCGCTGATGGTTGTTGTGCCACCATCGTTCAGCTCGCGGTCTGCGCCTTTATCAAACGCCAGGTTGCCTTCAGCATCTTCGTAGGTACGCAACAGCTGAGGTGAACCGGCCATTTGAGTATCGTATTCACCGTAAGTGACGGACAGGTTGCCGCCTTCGTCGGCATCGTTTAGCACAATGTTGATCACGCCAGCAATGGCATCTGAGCCATATTGTGCAGCGGCACCGTCACGTAAAACTTCAATGCGCTTGATAGCCGCCGTTGGAATAGTATTGAGGTCTACCGCTGTAGAGCCACGACCTACGGTACCGTTTAGATTGAGCAGCGCACTGGCATGGCGGCGCTTACCATTGATAAGCACCAAAGTATGGTCTGGCGCCAATCCGCGTAATACGGCTGGACGAGCGTGATCTGTTCCGTCTGCCAGTTGTGAATTAGGGAAATTAAAACTGGGTACCAGCGTTGTCAAAACCTGGCTCAGTTCAAGCTGACCAGAACTGGTGATTTCATCCATGCTGATCACATCGACCGGTACTGTGCTTTCAGCAACACTGCGCAAGCTGCGGCGAGTACCTGTGACTTCAATCACTTCTGTGGTGTTACTGGCTTTGGGTGCCTGGCTTTCTTCTGCATTAATTTGAAACGAAGCGGCGGCGCCCAGCACCAAGCTGATGCTGGCTGCCAGAGTACTCGGTCTTAACATAGAGATTCCTGTTTATATGTTGATTTCTATACGGGCTACGTAGTCTTGCCCATGAAAAGGACGGCAATACTAAAGGTGGAAAATTCGATGCGAAATTCGAATTCGTTATAAATTATAATGGCTCAAGTTTTTATGCTTTTTTAGTTACATTGCGTTAAATGCTGATCATAAGATTACAAAGCATCAATCAGAGGTGGGCGAAAGATACACAGAGACGTCAGAGGTAAGGTGGTGCACTTTTCGTCATTCAATCAGTTCTTTGCTACCTCAGAGCGCGTAGTGAAGATCCTTGGTTAGACCTGCGTTAAACGCATTGTTGTGAGAGGTTGCCAGTTACCCAGCGAAAATACGCGTTCAACCTTGCCTATAAATATAGCCTTCATACAGAACTGATTGACTGACGTATTAACAGCGAGGCGTCCATCCCCTTTGGTCCTATGTGGCCCTTTTTTCCACACAACATCGTTGTTTCTACCAAGTCTCCAAAATAGGTCGACCCTATACTGCACAGCCATCGGGAATACTCAGGTTAGGAAGGAAAAATATGGAACCTATGTCTGTTGGCGCTGAGTTTATGCGAACGTTTGATGTGCAGCTAGCGCAGTCGCAAAAACAAAAGGACGCTGTTTTTACTATCCGTCATCAAGTTTATTGTGATGAGCTGAATTGGGAGGCCAGGCAGCAAACGCAACTGGAGCGGGACGAATATGACGCTCATTCCATTCATTGTTTGTTGCAGCACAAGCCCAGCAAGGAATATATCGGATGTATTCGATTGATCATTCCTTCGCCTCACTCGTCGTTAACCTTACCCAGCCAGGACCAGTATGGTGGATATCTAAAAACAAGCCTGTTGTTGCCTTTGTTGCAGTCGGGGACGTTGAGTGAATGCTCCCGATTGGCATTGCTGCCTGATGTAAGGCGCAAAAATATCAAGGATTATCGCCAGGATGAGCCTGGTACTGTGTCGCAGCCTGCGTCTCAACATACTCAGCTGATGTCGGTCAGCTTGTACTTTTGTTGTATCGCGCTTGCCAAACTGCATGGTTGTCGGGGCACCTTATTATTAGCCAGTCCGAAATTAAGCAGACACCTCAAAATGCTCGGTCTGACCCTGACCAGGCTCAGTGAAGATATTGAGCACCGAGGGTGCAGGGCGGTATACCACTTTGATACGCATGAATTTAAAGCGCAGCAGCTGCGCAGTGACGTACTCAGTGAGCTATACCAGGCTGTTGAGCGTCGGCTGTGTCAGCAGTTAAACAATACTGAACTTGCCTGTGAATTATCCTAAGGAATGATGATGAATACGCATTTTGATTATGATCTGGCTTTCTCCAGAAACATTGGGTGGGTGACCTCCACGGAGCAACAGATTTTAAAACGTAAAAAGGTGGCCATTGCCGGGTTGGGCGGGGTCGGCGGCTCTCATTTATTAGCCCTGGTCAGACTGGGTATTACACGTTTTAACCTTGCCGATTTTGACGAGTTTGGGTGCGAAAACACCAATCGTCAGGTGGGGGCGACGACAACAAGTTATGGCAAAAAGAAGCTTGATACCATGATCCGTATGGCCAGAGAAATCAATCCGGAGATTGAGATCACAGGGTTCAGTGAGGGGGTGACCGAGCAGAACCTGACTGAGTTTTTAGCGGATGTTGATTGCTATATAGATGCACTGGATTTCTTTGTTTTGGGTATCAGGCGGCGGGTGTTTGCACAGTGCTATGATCAGGGGATTCCGGCGACGACGGCTGCGCCCATTGGCATGGGGACTGCGTACATCAACTTCTTGCCCGGTAAAATGTCGTTTGAGCAGTACTTTGACCTTGCGGGATATACAGAGAGTGAACAGTACATTCGATTTTATCTGGGCCTGACACCTGCCAATTTGCAAAAACAGGCACTGATTGACCCGTCAACGGTGGATCTGGCAAATAAAAAAGGGCCCTCGACTGTGGTTGGGTGCCAGCTGGCAACGGGCGTGGCAGTGGCTCAGGTTGCCAAAATCCTGCTTAATCGTGGACCAGTTATCTGCGCGCCGCGTAGCCTGCACTTTGATGCCTTCAGCAATAAAATGAAAAAAGTATGGCGACCGGGTGGCAACCGTAACCCGTTACAGCAGTTTTTGTTCAAACTGATCAGGAAAAAATTACAGACGCCCCAAAGTGACGTCAGGTTTTCCGAGTCTGTGCCCGCAAGTAATGCGATGACGACGGCGGAAAAAGTGATTGAACTGGCTAGGTGGGCGCCCAGTGGCGACAACACCCAGCCATGGCGCTTTGAACTGCTTAGTGACACAACATTTATTATTTATGCCAGCAATACCCGTGATCACAGTGTGTATGACCTGGATGGACATTCCAGCGAGCTGGCACACGGCATGCTACTGGAAGCCATCGACATTGTGGCAAGCCGCTACCATTGCCGGGCGATTGTAAACCAGACCGCGACGCAAACACCAGAAGGCCTCACTGACACAATCCATTATCAGGTTAAATTAGAACGGGACAGTAACGCAAAGCCAGATCCATTGCTTCCCTATATTAAAACCCGCACAGTGCAGCGCCGTCCAATGGGGACCCGGGCGTTAACGGATGAGGAAAAAGCGGCGTTGCAGCAGTGCTTACCTGCCGGGTTTAAGCTGCACTTTTATGAGAGCCTGGCGCAAAAATGGCGGTGTGCCTGGTTGAACTTTAAAAATGCGAAAACCAGATTGACCATGAAGGAAGCGTATCACGTCCATAAGGAGATCATTGATTGGGGCCAGCAATTTAGCGACAGCAAAATACCAGAGCAAGCTTTGGGCATAGATAAAGGCATGGGGCAGCTGATGCAGTGGGCGTTTAAAAAGTGGAGCCGGGTCGCCTTTTTAAATCGATACCTGTTTGGCACGCTCGCACCCAGAATTCAGTTAGATCTGCTCCCGGGTATTTGTTCCAGTGCACATTTTACCTTGTGCGCGCCACATCCGGCTGAGTTACAGAATGACTATCTGGCTGCCGGGCGAGCAATTTATCGGTTTTGGTTAATGACCGATGCATTGCAGCTTGGCTTACAGCCGGGGTTAACGCCGGTTATTTTCTCTCGTTACCTCGATAGCGATGTGACCTTTACAGACGATCAATCCGTTTGCAGGCGGGCAAAGGCATGTCAGCGTCTCTACAAGTCTTACATTCCTGAGCATAAAAACCTGGTCTTTATGGGTCGCGTGGGCAGAACTGCACCGCCCGTATCCCGCTCCGTGAGGCGTTCACTGAAGACATTGGTGCTCAGCGATAATCCTGCAGATAGCTAACGTTCGGTGGGGTGCATGTTTTTAGCAGCATAAACGCGCTCGTCGGCACTAGACAATTAGTCGGAATTTCACATATTCATTTTTGCTAAGCGATGATGTTTGGTATAAAGCAGCCTCACGCTGAATGTGAATCCGACTAGAAAAGTGACGTTAAAACAGGCTTTTTTAGTTAAATGATTACGTGAAACGGCAAAGTAGGGTAGAATAGCGCGGTTCTATCTACACGTATTACTGCCTGACGAGGTTTATATGAGTTTGTATAATGAGTACATGGAAGAAATCCAAACCCGTAAAACGGAACTTGGATTGAGTCCAAAACCAATCGATAGCGCTGATCTGCTATCTGAAATTATTGCCCAAATCAAAGACACAGGGCATGAGCACCGTGAAGATTCTCTGAACTTCTTCATCTACAACACGCTTCCGGGCACAACCAGCGCTGCTGGTGTGAAAGCACAATTCCTAAAAGAAATTATCCTGGGCGAAGAGACTGTAGCTGAAATTTCTGCGGACTTTGCATTTGAACTGCTTTCTCACATGAAAGGCGGTCCTTCAATTGCGGTACTACTTGACCTTGCACTGGGCAACGACGAAGCGGTTGCTAAGCAAGCTGCTGACGTACTTAAAACGCAGGTTTTCCTTTATGACGCAGACACGTCACGTTTAGAAGCGGCGTTTAAAGCGGGCAATGCAATTGCAAAAGACATCTTAGAAAGCTACGCGAAAGCTGAATTCTTTACTAAGCTGCCTGATATTGCTGAGAAAATTGAAGTTGTTACTTATATTGCCGGTGAAGGTGATATCTCAACTGACTTACTTTCTCCAGGTAACCAGGCACACTCACGTGCTGACCGTGAACTACACGGTAAATGTATGATCACCCCTGAAGCACAGCAAGAAATTGTTGAGCTACAGAAGAAGCACCCAAATGCAAAAGTTATGCTGATTGCTGAAAAAGGCACTATGGGTGTAGGTTCATCTCGTATGTCTGGTGTGAACAACGTTGCACTTTGGGCAGGTACACAAGCAAGCCCGTACGTACCATTCATCAACATTGCACCAGTTGTTGCGGGTACTAACGGTATTGCACCAATCTTCCTGACAACCGTTGATGTAACCGGTGGTATCGGTCTTGACCTTAAAAACTGGGTGAAGAAAACCGATGAAAACGGCAACGTAGTGACTGACGCGAACGGCGACCCAGTACTGGAAGAAGCATATTCTGTAGCGACTGGTACGGTACTTACTATCGATACTAAAGCACAGAAGCTATTTAACGGTAGCGAAGAGCTGGTTGATGTATCTTCTTCATTCACTCCACAAAAAGTAGAGTTCATGAAGGCCGGTGGTTCTTACGCTGTGGTATTCGGTAAGAAGCTACAAACATTTGCAGCCGAAACGCTGGGCATTGAAGCACCTGTTGTTTACGCGGCTTCAAAAGAAATTTCACACGAAGGTCAGGGTCTGACTGCGGTTGAGAAAATCTTCAACCGTAACGCAGTAGGTGTTGCTTCTGAAACACCACTTCACGCTGGTTCTAACGTTCGTGTTAAAGTGAACATCGTTGGTTCTCAGGACACCACAGGTCCAATGACGTCTCAGGAGCTGGAAGCCATGGCTGCTTCTACAATTTCTCCTTTGGTAGACGGCGCATACCAGTCAGGCTGTCACACTGCGTCTGTTTGGGATAAAAAAGCGCAAGCGAACATTCCTAAGCTAATGGCGTTCATGAACAAGTTTGGTCTGATCACAGCACGTGACCCTAAAGGGGTTTACCACTCAATGACAGACGTAATCCACAAAGTACTGAACGACATTACTGTGGATGACCGCGCTATCATCATCGGTGGTGACTCGCATACGCGTATGTCTAAAGGTGTGGCATTCGGTGCTGACTCAGGTACTGTTGCGCTGGCACTGGCAACTGGTGAATCAGCAATGCCAATTCCAGAGTCTGTAAAAGTAACCTTCAAAGGTGCCATGGCTAAGCACATGGACTTCCGTGATGTGGTACACGCGACTCAGGCACAAATGCTGAAGCAATTCGGCGGTGAGAACGTATTCCAGGGCCGTATCATCGAAGTACACATTGGTACTCTGATGGCTGACCAGGCGTTCACTTTCACTGACTGGACTGCAGAGATGAAAGCGAAAGCGTCAATCTGTATCTCTAACGATGAAACGTTGATCAAGTCAATCGAGCTGGCTAAGAGCCGCATTCAGATCATGATCAACAAGGGCATGGAGAACGAAGCGAAGACGTTACAAGGCCTTATCGACTTGGCTGATGAGCGTATCGCGGGTATCAACTCAGGTGAGCAACCTGCACTTGCACCTGATGACAATGCTAAGTACTACGCAGAAGTGGTTGTTAACCTGGACGAAATCGTTGAACCAATGATTGCTGACCCGGATGTAAACAACGAAGACGTTTCTAAGCGTTATACGCACGATGTGATCCGTCCTGTTTCTTTCTACGATGGCAAGCCAGTTGACCTGGGCTTCGTTGGTTCTTGTATGGTTCACAAAGGTGACATGCAGATCATCGCACAGATGCTACGTAACCTTGAGAAGCAAAACGGCTCAATCGAGTTCAAAGCACCACTGGTTGTTGCGCCACCAACATATAACATTGTTGATGAGCTAAAAGCAGAAGGCGATTGGGAAGTACTGGCTAAGTACGCAGGCTTTGAGTTTGATGATGAAAATCCGAAGACAGCGGCACGTACTAAGTACGAAAACATCCTGTATCTTGAGCGTCCTGGATGTAACCTGTGTATGGGTAACCAGGAAAAAGCAGAACCAGGTGACACAGTTATCGCAACTTCTACGCGTCTGTTCCAGGGCCGTGTTGTAGCGGATTCTAACGAGAAGAAAGGTGAATCACTACTTGGCTCTACGCCACTGGTAGTACTTTCAACGATTCTGGGTCGTTTCCCAACTATGGACGAGTACCAGGTTGCTGTTGAAGGCATCGACCTGACTGCGTTCACCCCGCTTGAAGAAGAACTAACAACTAAGTTCGGTTCAGAGCAAGCGGTACCTGTTAAAGTACTTTAATCTTCAAAGATTAAAAGACTGAAAAAAGCGCGTTTATACGCGCTTTTTTGTTGGGTGGAGATTGTGGGGGGTAGCCTGTTTAGACGCTTTCTTTGTTTTTAACTGCAAAGGAAAATGCTGAGTTATGTGTGTACAGATACCAAAAAAGGAGACTAGGGCATTCCTACTCTAAATGCTGTTTATCTATACAGGTATAAATGAATTTAGTCAGTTTCCATGTCAAATTTCTCGTTTTCTCCGCGCTTGAAAGTCTCGTTTATGCCGTATACCTTGTTAAACTATTGAAATTTATTGTGTTAGCCGTTTTACATAACGAGACCCCAAGTCTCGCTAAGAACAAGGCTCGGTTTCAACAAAGCCGTTTTGGCTTGAGCAATGAGAGCAATGGTGGTAGGTTATTGTTCTTGCTATGAATAAAATAATTTAGTTGTGGATCTGTACGGTTTTAGGAACTGGATCTAACCGGCATTCACGCTAATAAGCTGTTAGCAGTAATGAGGAACTATGGAGCTATTTAATCAATTTGTTGTAATCATGGGAGGAACGAGCGTCGTTCTTGCTGCGTTGTTTGGTTTGATAGGCAAGCTCTGGTTATCCGTAGTAATAGAGAAATATAAAGGCTCTATTAATAAAGATCTGTCCAAATTAAAGGTTGAGCTGGATAAGTCTTCGAAACGCTATGAGGCTCGATTAAGTAAAATTACTTACGTCTCACAAGTGCAATTTGATCATGAATACCAGATATATAGTAAGGTTTGGAGTTCACTTGTAGAACTTAAAGTTGCTACGGAGAAGTTACGACCATTTATGGACTATATTGACCCCAACCAAACGGAAGATGCTCGAAAGTTCGAGCGACTTAAAGCGTTTGCTAAACCTTACAGCGAGTTTTCAATTATGCTCGAAACTCATAAACCATTTTATGCAGAAACCGTTTATGAGGCACTAAAAGAGGTAAAAGCTAAATGTCATCATGAGAGTGTTGATTTTGAGGTGGGCAGGCGTCATGAGCCAGGTTATTACCAAGACGCAATTCAAAATAGTGAGCAGATATCCTCAGCCATAGATAAAGCGTGCAATCAGATTAGGTCTCGCCTTCAAGAAGTCACGGTGATCTAATTACTGCTAACAAACTGTTTAAGAGTGATTCGCAACGCGTGGCATTTTTACTATGCGTTAGTTTTAGTGTTTAAGATGGTATGCGGCAGCATCGGTATTGCGTTGCTCACACCTTAACAGGGCGTTAGGCATCTATGTTGTCATTATTCAAAAAGAAAAAATTTGAACCAAACTTCCCAATTATTGAATTGGAAGCTTCACCTGAAGAGGTAAAAGACCTTCTCTCTAAATTCTCCTCAGTAGAAAGAGTTGAAAAGTCACAAGAGAAAGGTGTCGATTTTGAGTATGTTGCAGAGAATCATGAAACCCGTATTAACGTTGGTTTTTCTGCTGATAAGATCTCATTTGTAAATTATCTTAGTGAACAGTTTAATGACAATGACAAGAAGAAAGCTCAAAAACTTGATTGGTTTATTAATTACTACGGTACGGTTGATGAATTCGAAGAACCCAATGACACAGGTTTTATGATCTTCTTTCATAACCCTAAGAGGAAACTTACAATTGTTTTTGGTCTTCATATGGGCCCAATTCGAATAAATAGTCATGCAAATGCCTAACAAGTGCCTAAACCAAAGGACGCAAAATGCTTGGCTGCGCTCCTTCGTCGCTAATTTTAGCCAAGCATTTTTCGCCGGTTAGGCGAGCGTTAGCAGTAATGAGGAACTATGGAGCTATTTAATCAATTTGTTGTAATCATGGGAGGAACGAGCGTCGTTCTTGCTGCGTTGTTTGGTTTGATAGGCAAGCTCTGGTTATCCGTAGTAATAGAGAAATATAAAGGCTCTATTAATAAAGATCTGTCCAAATTAAAGGTTGAGCTGGATAAGTCTTCGAAACGCTATGAGGCTCGATTAAGTAAAATTACTTACGTCTCACAAGTGCAATTTGATCATGAATACCAGATATATAGTAAGGTTTGGAGTTCACTTGTAGAACTTAAAGTTGCTACGGAGAAGTTACGACCATTTATGGACTATATTGACCCCAACCAAACGGAAGATGCTCGAAAGTTCGAGCGACTTAAAGCGTTTGCTAAACCTTACAGCGAGTTTTCAATTATGCTCGAAACTCATAAACCATTTTATGCAGAAACCGTTTATGAGGCACTAAAAGAGGTAAAAGCTAAATGTCATCATGAGAGTGTTGATTTTGAGGTGGGCAGGCGTCATGAGCCAGGTTATTACCAAGACGCAATTCAAAATAGTGAGCAGATATCCTCAGCCATAGATAAAGCGTGCAATCAGATTAGGTCTCGCCTTCAAGAAGTCACGGTGATCTAATTACTGCTAACAAACTGTTTAAGAGTGATTCGCAACGCGTGGCATTTTTACTATGCGTTAGTTTTAGTGTTTAAGATGGTATGCGGCAGCATCGGTATTGCGTTGCTCACACCTTAACAGGGCGTTATAAGCCTAGGAGAGTTTGGCAAATGAATCGACTTTCGGTGACACTAGTTGCATTACTATTAGTTGGCTGTGAGTGCGATTCAATCTGTGAAGCAAATAGAGTTACTAGTTCATTTTTAGATAAAAACCCTTCTAGTGAGCAAATTATTGATTATTTGAATGAGTATAAAGGTGAGGCTCCGGGGGCTGCTACCTATGGGGTAATCGTAAATTGGGGTTTGAAAAATTCTACTAAATTTATTGAAACTCTTAATCACCCTAAAATCACAAATAGAAATTTAGATTTAATAATCTATAAAATTGCAGACTACGGAAACCACGAAGAGTGGTGCAAAATATATAATGATTTGACAGTGCGCAAGATTGACAAATATATTCGTTCGCGGTTGCTTGGCTGTAATTACGGCTTATAACAAGTTACTCAAAAGGACGCAAAACGCTTGGCTTGTGCTCCTTCGTCGCTAATTCTAGCCAAGCATTTTTGCGCCCAATAGTAAGGCGTTAGGCATCAAGGAAAGTATGGACGATAACATTAAGATCGGAGATTGGGTCAGAAGCTATGGTTCAGGAATATGGAGAGTTCACCGAATTCTAGAACTCAATGATTTTGATATTCAAAGTCAAACTAACAAACCTAGAATTGTCATTTTCTCTTCACGCTTTGTAAACGACTCTTATAAGCGCTCCTTTTCAACAGAAAGCTGTGATTCTGCATTTGTTTATCATTTGGATTCAAATGAAAAAGAAGAATTGGATGCGTTTATGGGAAGCAATCCTGAGCTTGTTGCAAAGTTTGATGCTTACAAACCTAAGAGTATAGATGCAGTTTACAACGCCAACGTAAATATACCCGCATCAGGGAGTCAGGCTGACTTGGAGGAAGCACTATCTTCGTTTCAAGAATTAAACTTAGAACAGTTATATGACCAGCTAATTGAATCTAAAATTGGCTCAAGTGGTGCAAAGGGGTGGACAGCTCAATTTGTATCAAGTAATCATAAGTGCCTTAATGGAAAATTGTTATATAGCTTTTCAGAGGTATTGGCATTTTGATGCCTAACAAAGCAAATTAAAAGTGCGGACAAAAACCAGTTGGCTTTGTTCGTGCCTCACAAATTTTAGCCAACTAATTTTTGCCGTTTATTTGCGGCGTTATACATCATGGAAAGTTATGCGTACGTTTCTAGCATTTATATTTTTGTTCAGTTTAAAAGTTTTCGCATGTGGTGAGAAAGCAAAAGAGTTTTTACCTTTCTCCGTAGAAATTCTTGAAAAGACCAACCCCAATCAAAAACTAAAAGTGTATGAAATATTATCGCCAATACAGAAAGGCGACACCTTTTTAAGTAGCGTTACTGCAAATTTAGATGGTGAATTTGAGTTAGATTTAGACATACACGAGGACTTCAGTTATATCGGAGAGTATTATCGCTCCTATCTTAGTGTTGCTAGTAAACACGTAGATAAAATAGAGATAATCATGTCATATAATACTACTAAAAAAGATAGGTCGGATATAATTTTTTGTGCAAATTGGAAGGTGTTTAAGTTAACAGAACTTCTTAGCTTCGAGTCAGCAGAGGAAGCTCCGCCGCCACCTCCAAGAGCACCTAGTGAAAGGTAGGGATATAATGATGTATAACAAGTGCTAAACCAAAGGACGCAAAACAGCAGGCTTGCGCTCCTTTGTCGCTAATTTTAGCCTGCTATTTTACGCCGGTTAGGCAAGCGCTGGGGGATCCCCTCATAATTGAGGCCTCCCGAGCAGATGTATCAAGCGCACGTATTCACGTATAGCCCAGCGCAGCTGCTTCCCCGTCATAACATAATCGCTTCGTCGCCTAACCTCTTTGCCGAGCCTTACAGTCGACAGCACAGCACGATCTCTGATGGTATTTGCCTGGAACTTTCGTTGCCAATTTGAGTGTTGGGCATACAGGCCTATCCACCAGAGAATAATGGTCGCCAGCAAAGAGAGTAATAACAATATATCGAGCCGGTTGGGGCATCGACTTTTACTATGCCGCAGACCCATCCCGTATTGGGGGCTTTTCAGGTCTCGAAAGCTTTCTTCGATTTGCATACGTTTGGCGTAAAGTGAGACGACACGTTTGGGTTTGAACAATTCTGCGGGCAGGTTAGTGGCTAATAGCCAAGGCTCCTTACTGCCAGTTCGATAACTTTTTTGGGCGGTATGATGCCTGCCTGCTTTTGATGAGCGCCTGTCAGTACGGCCTTTTTGTTTGGCTTTATATAAATGAAGATGGCAGCTAATTGGGCTTTTTCGGCCAAGCTTTACTTCTCCAATATAACGACCACGGGGAGTAGCTGATGGATAAAGAGCCTGATTTACATGCCAATCTTCACTGTTTTGATGCTGATAAGTGACTTTGCCACGCACCCGTCCCAGCCAGAACCAACCTTTTTTATCGACCTGTCTAAACCAGGTATTTCGATAGCCAGCATCGGTCACGATGAGTGGAATACATTTATCAGGCAGGATGCTGGCAAGTTCGTCAAGGAACAGCTGATGGGACTTAGGTGAGTTGTATTGAGCAAACGTGAAGGTACGTTCATACACTATCATTGAGCGTCCCTGAATGCTGACGGAAGCACGTAACGTCATCAGCCGCAGTTGCTCACGCACATCTGCCCAGTCGACCAGCAAAATAGGCATGGGATTAGCGCCACATATCAGGCGCGCATGGAAGCGGTAAATAGCAAGTCGGTCGTTATGCATGGCTGTGTTGCCAAGCAGCCGGTCCATGCGCTTGATATTGTGCTTAGCAGCGACAGGGCCCTTCATATTCCGGCCAAGCTCGGTAAGTGAGAGTTGATTGCTATCGAGCAAAGTCTCAGTTGCCAGCATTAATGAATCAAGGCGCCGAGCATGAATTTGGGGGCAGTTTTTTCGGAGCATATCGTGTAGGATGGTGATATCACGCATGGTGTTGTTATCTGGTTAGTTTTTGGCGAAATAAATTAGATCAAACAATGCCGTGCGTGTCCATCACATTGATTTGAAATATAATTATCTGGGGATTCCTCAGACTGAGGCGTTATAGCGATCCGGAGAATATCTTGAAATCTTTGTTAAACTTAGTTCGACTTTATTGGTTGCTATTCACGGCTTTAATAGTTGTGGCAATTACTGTTTTGTCCCTATATCCGATAGATAATCTTCCTTCCGTTCCTGGGACAGATAAAACTCACCATTTTATTGCTTATGGGGCTTTGGCATTTCCAGTAGCGTTAGCGAGACCCGAAAAGTGGCTGTTATTTATCGTAGGTTTCTTAGTTTATAGTGGTGTTATTGAATTGGTTCAGCCATATGTAAATCGTTATGGTGAGTGGCTCGACTTAGGCGCAAATGGTTTAGGGCTAGTTGTAGGTATTTTAATTGCTTCTTTTGCTCGGTCGATTTTCCTGAAAGAAAAATCGCTACAACAATAAATTTAAGAGTGATTCACAACGCTAGGCGCTTTTTGTTTGAATCAGCTTTAGTGTTTACGGCACAATGGTTTAGGTCGGTGGTAGCGTT
The DNA here is from genome assembly GCF_001482385.1 of Pseudoalteromonas rubra. Taxonomy (NCBI): domain Bacteria; kingdom Pseudomonadati; phylum Pseudomonadota; class Gammaproteobacteria; order Alteromonadales; family Pseudoalteromonadaceae; genus Pseudoalteromonas; species Pseudoalteromonas rubra. Next base: position 816,559 of record NZ_CP013611.1, on the reverse strand, counting down.
ACTCACTACTTAATTAGGTGTTAGCTGGTTGAATAACACGGACACCCAATCAGAAACTGTTCTGTATTTGGGGGTCTGATGTGAGAATTAAAAGAGACATCAATGGAGCGTCCATATATGTCTGCCGCCTTCTGGTTGATCAATGATGAGATAGGTTACTTACCATTCGGACGAGAAGAGTCGAATCTGTGTTTTAATGTGATCGCCAAGCGATATGAAGATGGCTGCGTCATCTTAACGAGCAACTTATCGTTTGGGCAATGGCCCATGGCGTTTGCCGATGACGCCACATTAACAGCAGCAATGTTAGACCGCTTACTACACCATTCGCATGTTTTACAGTTGAGTGGAAAAGCTACAGATTGAAAGACAAGCGCCGAGCAGGCGCAATACCTGAGTAAACAAGTGGATCAATTTTGAATGATCGAATTCAGGCTAAAAGTGGATCAGTTGTCGGTGATCGTTGACAAAGTAGGGCAGGCAAATTTGGGGGTATCTGCGAGCCCTGCTTTTGGAATTTGGGGGGGGTGTCTGCTAGCCCCTCTCTAACTCTAGCCACTATATTAATATCTGAAACCCCAGACTAAGGCGCTAAGTATCTGGGTTAATTTAACATTTAAACCTTTTGCGGAATCTTATCGTCTAAAGAATGATATTCAAAATATATTAAAAGGAAAAAAATGAGCCGATTCATAACTCAAACTAAATCAACGATATTGGTTATTTCATTAATGGCAGCGTTGGCCTCTTGTAGAAGTCATGATGCAACTAATTTTGAATCAAACACTAAACATGAACTCATAGAACTTATTGATGGAAATGTTGGGCAGGTCGTCTCAATTTCGATTGTAGACTCAGAAGATACTCACCAATATCATTTAGGGACGTTTAGTAATGGCGATATGCCTAACAACCAAACAATATACGAAATTGGTTCTTTAACCAAAACCTATACAGGGTTAGTTGTTGCTAAGGCCATTCTTGAAGGGAAAGTTGAGCTTGATAAAGATATCCGTCATTACCTTAAAGATAAAAAATACAAAAACTTAGAGCTGTCTAACCAATATATAACTTTACGACACCTTTTGACCCATACTAGTGGTCTTCCAGGAACTTTTGCTGTTAGTCGTGAAGACATTGAGCAAGGCAGATATTTTGAAAAAATATCAAAATACTCCAGAGATGACTACTTTGATGATCTTGAAAAAGTGCAGCTTAACTCTACCCCTGGTGAGGATTACCTGTATTCAAACGTCGGTACTAATTTAGCCGGATATATTCTGGAATCAGTCTACCAAAAACCTTTTGAGTTGCTGGTTTTTGAAATGATCACGAGCAAGTCTGGAGAGCAGGGAACGAAATTTAGACGTACAGAATCCGAGGTAAGTGAAGTGACAGTCGGTACAGATGGAAATGGCAATCAAATGCCCTTGGCTAGTGCTTATTGGTTTGCTAGTGGAGGATTAACTTCGAACGTTGAGTCTGTCACTCGTTACATGCAACACCAATTATCCTCAGAGCCTGAGGTGGCAATTTCTCATCAACTTTTGGAAGAGAGTTGGATGGGCCACGGCTCGGCATTTTATTGGTACACAACTAAATATGATTCCAATGAACTGATGCTTTATCAAAGTGGTGGCTCAATGGGCACTTCTAGTTGGCTGGCCATATATCCAAGTAAAAATGTTGGTATTTTCATCGTAACAAATTTAGCAGAGGAAAATACTCAACCAAAGTTAGAAGCCATTTCAGATAAGGTTTTTGACTATTTGATGGCATATAATAAAGCCTCAAAGTCGGATGCTTAACAGTAGACCAGTTCCGCTTCGCTGCATACTTGGAGGAGGGCACGAATTTAGGAATGGATGCCTGTGGGTTTGCCAGCTCAGTTGAACAGTAAGACTGGCACCAGATTAGCGCCACTCATAAGGCGCACATGAATTTGGAGGCAGTTTTTTCTGAGTATATCGTGTAGGCTAGAGATCTCACGTATGGTGTTATTATCCGGTTGGTTTTTTGGCGATATGAACTAAGTCAAACAAGGCGGAGTGTGTTCATCATATTGGTTTTAATTTTAAATATCTGGGGATTTCTCAGACAACAGCGTTATACGCTTTCGGAATATGAAAAGGAACAATGTGTATGAAATTAGCACAGTTGAACATAGCGTTAGCAAAATACCCTCTAGACAGTCTGGAAATGAAAGATTTTGTCGATAATTTAGATTTAATCAATGGAATAGCGGAAAGTAGTGAAGGGTTTATTTGGCGCCTCAAAGATGAATCAGGTGATGCAACATCTATTAAGGCCTTTGATGACCCTAATATGATTGTCAATATGTCGGTTTGGGAATCTGTAGATGCATTGAAAAACTTTATGTTCCGCACCCACCATCGCGATTTTATGCGCAGGAAAAGCGAGTGGTTTCATCGTTTGCCAGAAGATACGTATGTTCTTTGGTGGATCGAAGATAATCAAACCCCTGATCTCAATGAAGCTAAAGAGCGACTGGAACACCTCAGAAAAATGGGTGACACAGCTTATGCATTTACCTTTAAGGCTAACTTCACTGAGAGTGAAGCAAAAAGTTTACGTAAGGGTCTTGTTGATTAAATCCACTATAAAAAACACAGACACCCATCTGTACCTAAACCCTGTATGTTTCGTTATGCTCTGTATTTATGTACAGCTGACAAGCTTTGGAATGGGTGTTTGCTAGTCCTGTTGAGTGAGAAAATGGAGTTGATTTGGAAGATAAGATAATTGGTTCATTGGTAGGGCTTGCTTGTGGTGACGCAGTAGGTACTACCTTGGAATTTGCGTCAAGAGGCTCTTTTGAGCCAATTGAGGATATGGTCGGTGGCGGTCCTTTCAATCTGAAGAAAGGGCAGTGGACCGACGACACGTCGATGGCGTTATGTTTAGCTCATAGCCTGCTCCACAAGAATGCGTTTGACCCAACTGATCAAATGATTCGTTACTGTGATTGGTATAATGATGGTTACATGAGCAGTAACGGAAAGTGTTTTGATATTGGAATGACGGTATCTGACGCGTTGAGAAAGTACCAGGAAACCAGGAATCCTTTTAGCGGTTCCATCGACAAGTTTTCATCTGGTAATGGGTCAATTATGAGATTGGCACCTATCCCTATATATTATTTCGGGGGATATCGATGCTTGTATAAAGTATGCGGGAGAAAGTTCACGAACCACGCATGGTTCTCCTCTGTGCATTGAATCTTGCGAGCTTTTTGGCTACTTAATTCATAAAGCGTTCAACGCTAATAGTAAAAACGAAATATTCGAAACCATCCCTGGTAATTTTTGTGCTGAGTTGCAGCCGATATCTGACTTTAGTTTTAATACTTTGAATTACATGGAGCTTACTGGCAGCGGTTACGTGATTGAAAGCTTAATCTCTGCACTTTGGTGCTTTTACCATGGCGAAAACTTCAAGGATTCAATACTACTCGCAGCGAATATCGGAAACGATGCAGATACAACAGCGGCAATATGTGGGCAAATTGCTGGAGCTTATTATGGGTATAGTGGAATACCTAAAGAGTGGCGAGAATCAATAGCAATGGCTAGCGAAATTAAGCAGCTCGTTTTGGATTTATATCGAGCGGGAGTGGCCAGCTAACAAGCGGGTTGTGCCGGCACTTGGCAGCGCGGCACCACCCGGCGTCAGGCTGTTAGGCTTAACACTCTTAGGTGAATGCGTACTCTCACAGGTATGTTCATGCACCAGCGCTGTAACACGATGTAATGGTTTTAGTTATCGTGCCGACACACAATGCAGCTATGAACTATTACAAAAGGAATAAGTCGCTATGTCTTTAATCGACGACCTTAAACACCTGTTTGAACCATTCGCCGCCAACCCACCAATTATATTTAGCCCTGATGAATGTCGTGACGAGTATGACAAATCACGTAAAGTTTTTAATCGCAGATTTGATTTTGCGCCCAGTGCCATTGTACAGGTCAAGAATACGGCACAGGTTGCTGCGCTTATTGAGCATGCAACCAAGCATGATATTGAAATTGCCGTTAAATCTGGAGGTCATGACCACGAAGGTGAGTGCGTTGCAACCGGCAAACTACTGATAGATTTTAAACTGATGAACAATGTGAATGTTTATCAGGCGCAACTGCCATCCAGCACTGAACAAACGTTTGGTGTGCGTATTCAACCAGGTGCTATCTTTGAGAAGATTAAGGCAGAGCTCGATACATATCACCTTGGTATCCCTCATGGCACGTGTCAGAGTGTGGCCATTGCTGGTTATACCATGGGCGGCGGCTGGGGTCCCTGGACGCGCAAATACGGTATGGGATGTGAGCGATTGATTGGTGCGACCATAGTACTTGGCGATGGGACTGTAAAGTACTTAGGTGTGAGTGCTGAGCTCAATCAGGAGCCGACCTTATCTGATCGTGAGCCACAAAGCGATCCTGATCAGAACAACAGTATATTATGGGCGCTGCGAGGCGGCGGTGGGCTCAGCTATGGTATTGTCACAGAATTGGTTTTTAAGCCATTTAAATTACCAAAGATTGCTCAGAGTTTTGTGATTAAAAGCGACTCATTTCCGGCGCTAGAAAAAATCAAAGCTGTAGACATTATCGCGGCCTGGGAGCAGTTAACCGCACCTGGTCAAAATCCAAACCTGATCGGTACCAACCTTAAAGTAAATGCAAAAGGGGTTAAGTGTGTATCCGAGATCAGTGAAAATGCTCTATTAAGCTGGCAACTGAATGGCCATTTTGGTGGCACAAAAACTGAACTGGAAACCATGATGACACAATGGGCTTACTATCTGGTCTCTCTAATCAATCAGGACCCTTGCTTAACTGACACAGAGAAGCAACAGCAAAAAAATGACGTCATTCACGAATTCAACGAGTTTTATCAGAGAACTTGCGCACATGCAGTAGAGTTTAACGCCGCGACTAATCACACTGGTTACTCTCTGGACTTTGATAGCTGGGACAGAGAACACGGTGGTATTCAGTTAGAAACAGACGGGCCTGCACCACATAAGATAACGTCGAGAATGCCTACCTCAAAATGGGGTCGCGCTGGCAGACAAGCGCTGGTCAAATCGTTGCAGTCTACCTTGTTAGAGGGCGACGCTACAGGCAGCAACATCGCAGCTTACATTACCTTAGGCGCTATCAGTGGCCAATATTATTCCGACAAACAGCAATTATCAGAACAGGATAAAGTGAGCTGTGCATTCCCCTATCAGGACAGACCCTTTACGATTCAGTATCAGACGTGGTGGGATCAGCCGGCGCAGGGTAATGAACCCGCAGATATCGCAAAGCTGATCTCAACACGATTTTATGAAAACAGAGCACAAGACTGGATAGAGTCATGTCGAAGTTTTGATATACCAGAGACGAAAGGGGCATTTATCAGCTTTAAGGATGCGGCGGTGAAAACAGAAGATTACTTTGGTGACAGCTATGAGTCGCTAATTGGCGTTAAACTCGACCAGAGTCAGGACTCCAAATGCCTGTTTAGAAGCAGAAAAACCATTATCTAATAATTCACCAGTATTGGCTGGCGTAGGGCTTCTGTAAGTGGGGCCAGCCAATTGCCATTCCACTCAGGTTATAGTGGTTTTGGTTACCCAGTATTCAAGCTTTTCTGTAACTTTGGCTGACTCTATGGGCTTTGTTATATAGTCATCCATACCTGCATCCAGGCACTTTTGCCTGTCGCCTTGCATTGCGTTTGCTGTCATTGCAATGATGGGGATATCGGTATAATGATTGCCAGCCTGAGCTGAGCGAATACGCCGGGTGGCTTCATAGCCATCCATTTTTGGCATTTGGCAATCCATTAGTAGCAGAGTATATGCTTCGGTTTCCGTGTTGCGCAGTTTGTCCAATGCCTCTAAGCCATTTTCTGCAATGTCGATGGTCACGCCCAGGTGTTCTAAGATCCGCGTTGCGACCAATTGATTGACTTTATTGTCCTCGACCAGTAATACATGGGTGTCTTTTGCCCACGGGAAGTTTTGTGTATCGGCCTGATTTTGTTTGTGGCTAGGGCCTGTATCCTCTTCTTGATTCTTACTGGGCTCTAAGCCAGACAGTGCTTTCATCAAATCGTGTTGGGTAGCTGGTTTCGTGAAGTAGCCATCCAAAGGCACCGGGCTTGATTCAACCGCATCAAACTGTTCGTCCAGTAGCGTCATCATGATGAGCTTTAGCTGACTAAGCTGGCGGTTTTGCCTGATCTCACGGGTCATTAATTCACTACTCATTGTAGGTAGTGTTCTGCTGAAAAACACAATGTCAATGCTGCTTACAGAGAGTATCTGCAAAGCCTGTTCTGCGCTGTGTGCTTCACTAACCTGTACATGCCAACGCTCGAGCTGATGCTTTATGACTTCGTTACTTGAGGTATCTGAATCGACTAGCAGGGCATGGATGTTTAATGACGAAAATGCGGGGGCTTTTGGCTCTGTGATCTCACATGGGTTGACCTGACATGTGAACTCAAAACAACTGCCGTGCCCAACGGTGCTAGAAACAGATACATCACCACCCAGCAACTGGCACAGCCGTTTGGTAATACTCAGGCCTAATCCTGTCCCCCCATACTTTCTGGTGGTAGAAGCATCAACCTGAGTGAAGGAATCAAACAAGCTCGAAAGCATCTCTTCAGGTATGCCAATCCCGGTATCCTGAATGCGACAGGTAAGCATGGTTTTGTCATCACTGATAGAATGAGTCAGTGACGCGCTCATCACGATTTCGCCTTGCTCAGTAAATTTAATCGCATTACTGAGGATGTTTGCTGCGATTTGTCGGATCCGACCTGGGTCTGAATTAATCATAGCTGTTTGGACACCGGTCAGGTCGACGGCTAAGCTTACCCCTTTCGTTTGAGCGCCAAGTGCCATAGATTCAGCCAGCTGCTCAAAAAGCTGCCTGACGTCGAAATCGATAAACTCAAGTTCCAGCTTGTCAGCCTCAATCTTTGAAAAGTCCAGAATATCGTTGATCAGACCGAGTAGGGAGTGAGCGCTGCTGCTGGCAATGCCGACAGAGTGCTCCTGTTCAGGTGTCAATTCGCTGTGCTTAAGAAGCTCCAGCATGCCCAACACCCCGTTCATTGGCGTTCTTATTTCATGGCTCATGTTAGCCAAAAATTCAGATTTCAGGCGGGTTGCTTGCTCTGCTTTTTTTAGGGCAGCTTCCAGCTCCATCGCTTGTGATTTCAAAGAAGCCGTTTTCTGTGAAACTTGTTCTTCAAGCTGCACAACGAATTGTTTTTGGCGATTGATTTCTGCTTTTTGCATGCGGGTGCGCAGATAAATCACGGTAAAAATAAGCAAAACAAATGCTATGGCATAGAGTGTGTAAGCCCACCAGGTTTTCCAGGGAGGTGGAGCAACATGCAAGTTAATTGATAACAGTTGCTCACTCCACTCACCCCGGCTATTGGTGGCTTTTACCTGAAGTGTATAAGTGCCGCCATCCAGGTTCGTGAATGAGGCTGAATTTCGGTTACCAATGTCTATCCAGTTGTCGTCATAGCCTTCTAGTTTATAGGCATACTGGTTTTTATTAGGTGACACAAAATCGAGCACGGAAAACTCAAGAGAAAAAATATAATCCAGGTAGGTGAGGTATATATCTGTGACGTAGGAGTAAGGTTTATCCAGTTTTACGGGTTGTCCCATCTTGTTAAAGCCCGTCAAGATAAGCGTAGGGTCCTTGAGGTTTGATTGCAAAGGACGTGTACTGAAATATTCGATACCGCGCTGGCTACTGGTAAAGAGCAGATCTCGTTTGGCTTTGATCAGGCTATCAGAATAGTAATTTAATCCAAGTAATCCATTATGGCTGTCAAAATTACTCACTTTACCCGTTGACGGTGAAAACTTAGTGATGCCTCGGTTTGTGGTTAGCCATAAATTACCTCTCATATCGTCCGAGATTGCGCGGATCAAGTTACTTGGCAGGCCATTTTGCGTGCTAAAGTGCGCAAAGTTGTTCGTCTTGGCCTGATACAGGTTGAGCCCTTGTTGGGTAGCAATCCAGATTTGCCCATCCTGGGTTTGGTAGATATCCTGTACAATGCTGCCAAGCAGGCTGTCCTCACGATAGGGGTTATTCACAAAAGGTTGAAAAATCTGCTCTTTTTCAAGCCATAGGTTTACGCCGTTACCGGTGCCGACCCACATATTATGCGCATTATCTTTGTATATGGTTAATACTTCTGGGTGTGACAAGCCATAAGAGCTATCAAGGTGTCTGAAGGTACCAGCGTCCGGATTATAAATGTAAACCCCGTTTTTGTATGTCCCTACCCAGAGGTTGCCTTGTTTATCAACTGCAAGTGCTCTTATTTCCCGAAATTGTCTGTGGTTTGGATCATCCTTTGGATAGCGAATAAGCGTCACGGCACGTGTATCCAGGTTAAACTGTGCTAGCCCCTCATTCTGCGCGACCCACAAAGTGGCATCACCGTCGAGATGTAAAACAGGGCGTTCAAGGAGTCGATTTTCACTAAAGCCATTAAACTCATTAAATAACGGCGGGGAGAGAGGGTGCAGGGTTTGTGATGCGACATCCCATCTGAGCAAGTGAGAAGTCGAATTGACGATGAGCAGGTCACCATTTTTATCCGTAGCAATGCCATTTGGCGCTTTGAGCATCGAGTTGCTGATAGATTTGAATTTACGATGTGGTACCAGCTTAAAAATACCGTGCACCTCATTGGTGATCCATAGTGTTTTGGCATTGTCTTCAAATATAATCCGCATGCCATTATTGTACTCAAGTTCCAGCTGTACTAATTCTTCATTCGACGGGTGTTTTCTGAACACGCCTTGACTGGTTACAAACCAGATATAACCCTCCTGATCTTCAATCATAGAGTTAACCTGTCCCAGGTGGGGGCCATCTGCAGGGCCAATTTTACTGAACTCAGCACTGGCTGGGTCGAATGCAAAAGGACCTTGCTGGGTTCCGATGTACAGCTTGTTATGCGACGTTTTTAAAATGTGCCTGATTTCATTGGTACCGGTTGGGGTGGTGTTTGTTGGGTCCGGGAAAAAGTAATTAAAACGCTGAGTGGTTTTGTCGTAGAGGTTCAGGCCGTAACTCGTTGCTATCCAAAGGCGGTCCATGCCATCATTTTCTATATCCCAGATTCGATTGTGAGATAGCCTAGTAACAGAGTCGGTGCTCTTACTGACATGCTCAAAGTTACCTTGCCCCAGGTAGCGATTAAGCCCGCTATCATATGAGCCCAGCCAGACTGAACCATCCAGGTCATGATATAAAGACTGGATCCGGTTTGCTGAAATTGAGGTTGGTTGTTTAGGGTCATGACGAAAGTTTTCGAACTGTCCGGTCTTTGGATCATAGCGATTGGCCCCTCCGCCCCAGGTGCCGATCCAAATGTCCCCATTTCTATCTAACATCAGGTTGCCAGCATCATTGTGCGATAAGCCAGTGTCACTTTGGCCATCAAATTCAAACAGGGTGACTTTTCGACCGTCATAGCGCATCACGCCATTCTCTGCAGTGCCAAACCAGAGTAAGCCTTGTTGATCTTGTATGATGGAATAGATTTCGGATGAGACGAAGCCATCCTCAGCAGTCAGCTTTTTAACTGAGTATTGATTGGCAAGTACCGGGATGTTGCCAAAACACAGCGCTGGCGTAACAGCCATCAAGACCAAACCGAAATAGACTAGAAAAAGCCGTTTACCCAAATGCATGATTGGCAACCAAAGAAGATGCTTAAAAAGCGGAGCTCGTGTTACTAGGCTAGTTGAATTTGCGAACGATTTCTATGCATTCAGTTGTTTATACTGTTAAAAATTTATTATTTGCTGAGCAGGTTTCAGTCTATCCCAATACTGTTTATACCATTAAGCAAAATAGTGTCGACATTTATCGATCTATTGCTTTGGAACGATGTCAAAACGACTGAAATATGAACGCAACCTTGATGGTTTCCAGCACTCTCTCACACTTTGCCACATTCGCTGACAACAAATACATACTTAAACGAGTCCCTGGCTTTTATCCTAGTGTGCAGATGTTTAGACAACTTAGTTATTACCACATACAAGGACAGAAAAATGAAAGCACCAACAGATCATACTACTAACTTAAAGCACTTGGCATCTCAAGTGCTGGACAATGTTAACTTTGAAAGTATCAAGGATGTGACTGATATTGTTGTTATTGGGGGTGGGTTAGCCGGGCTGGCGGCGGCAAAGCAGTTGTCAGCTCAAAACCGCTACCACTTTAAGTTACTTGAAGCAAAAAGCCGGGTTGGCGGGCGGACCTTGAATCAACAGCTGACAACAACAGGCGGTGAGCGCCATATTGTGGATGGTGGTGCACAGTGGGTAGGTGCGACACATATTCATATGCAATCTCTAATTGCCGAGTTGGGACTTTCGACCTTTGCAACGCCACAGGAGGGGGAGCTGATATCGCAAGATGATCTCCCAGCGCAAGTGCAAAATGAATTGGCTACAATACGTGCAACCCTTAATCGGTTGGCGGCAAGCTTACCCATACACGCACCCTGGTTGGCCCAGAGCGCTCAGGCCTGGGATGGTCAAACTGCCTATGATTGGTGTGTGGACCAAGGTTATTCCGCCAATGCAATAGAAGAATTGGATTATTCCGTCCGCTCATTTTTAGCAGCTTCGATCGCACAAATCTCCTTTTTATTTTTGCTCTACTATATACGAAGTGCTGGCAGTATTGAGCAACTAGAAGTCATCACCGGGGGGGCGCAGGACCGTATTATCAAAGAGGGAGCACAGTCGATTTGTCTGGCGCTGCAACAGCAGTTGTCAGAACATGTGCAATTTGATGCTGTGACCAAAGTAGAGGATCACGGCGAATTTTGCCTGGTCAGCTGCCAGAGCGGGCAAGTTATTTTGTGTCAGCGTGTGATATTCGCCATGGCACCCAGTTTACTCGGTAATATTCAGTTCGAGCCGCCGTTGTTATCGAATAAAAGGCAGCTTATTGAGCAATGGGATACGAGTGAAGGCAGCATCAAGGCCCACCTGTTATATACCCGACCATTTTGGCGTGCGCAGGGCTTGAGTGGTATTTCATTCATCCCAAACGATGTGCTGACCAGTACTTTTGACTGTTCCCGTAATAGCAATGGACCGGGTTTACTTACCGTATTTGTAAATAGTAGTGACGCAATGCGCGCGTTGTCGTTGGATGAACGCAAGGAACAGATACTTGCAGTTCTGAGCCAATTCTTTGGCGATGAGGCATTTGAGGCTGTGGATTATGTGGAGACAGACTGGCAGGCAGCACCTTATCAGAGGGGGTGTGAATCTCCTCTTGCGGTTGGAAAGCTCACTCAGTTTGCTGATAACCTGAAAAAACCGCTCGGGTCTTTTCATTTCTGCGGAACAGAAACGGCAGACATCTGGACAGGTTATATGGAAGGTGCGGTTGCTTCAGGGTATCGGGCAGCGGAAGAGGCTGCTCAGGCACTGGATCACCAGCTGCTTAGCCTGTAATCTCATTTGTAGATGACTTTGTCATTGATGCAAGGGGCTAAACGTGTGTTTTAGCCCTTGTTTAAGCCGGTCCGTTGAGTGACTTTTCCATTGCCTCACGCATTTTGAACTTTTGTAGTTTCCCGGTCACCGTCATTGGGTAGGCATCTACGATGCGTATATGTTTGGGGACTTTGAAGTAGGAGAGTTTATCTTGTAAGTAAGCTCTAATGGCTTGCTCGTCAACATAGTGCTCCGGCTTTAGCTGTAGCCAGGCGCAAACTTCCTCACCGTATTTCTCATCTTGGATCCCAAATACCGCAGCATCCTGAATGTCAGGGTGATGATACAAAACTTCTTCGATCTCTCGTGGGTAAATATTTTCGCCGCCACGGATGATCATGTCCTTGATGCGCCCCACAATGGAGACATACCCTTCGTCATCCATTACACCCAGATCGCCTGAGTGCAACCAGCCTTGTGCATCTATGGTTGCCTGGGTTTTGGCATCATCCTGCCAGTAGCCTTGCATGACACAGTAGCCACGTGCACACACCTCGCCGGGTACGCCCCTGGGAGTAAGCTCACCACTTTCATCAATGATTTTCACTTCAGTGTGGGCAATGGCACGACCGACAGTAGTCACTCGTTTAATCAATGGAGCCGACACTTCAGTAATATGATTAATGGGGCTGCATTCGGTCTGGCCATAGCCAATTAAGATGTCTGTCAGGTGCATTTTGGTTTGCACATCACGCATCACTTTTTCCGGACAAGTGGCACCTGCCATGACGCCGGTTCTGAGTGAGCTCAGGTCGAACTGATTAAACTGCTCGTGCTCCAGTTGTGCGATAAACATAGTGGGCACGCCGTGTAGCGCAGTACACTGTTCGGCCTCGACGGTTTGCAGTGTCAGAAGCGGATCGAAAGCATCGTTGGGGAACACTGCACACGCTCCCTGGCTGAGACAAACCAGGTTGCCCAGCACCATACCGAAACAGTGGTACAGCGGTACCGGAATACAGAGCTTATCCTGCTCTGTAAGTTGCATGGTCTGCGCAACCAGGTTGGCATTATTGAGAATATTACGATGGGTTAATGTGGCGCCCTTGGGGTTGCCGGTTGTTCCTGAGGTAAACTGGATATTGATGGCGTCGTCGGGGCTTAATCTGGCTCCGATAGTGCGCAGGGTGTTGTAATCTTGATCTGACGCGATTGAAAGTAACTGATTGAAATCACACAATCCTGTTGGGGTTGACTCTCCTTGCTGGGGGATCACCACAACATGGGTCAGATCAGGCAGTTTAGGAGCACACAGCTCACCAAAAGTATACTCTTCCAACTGCGGGGCGAGCTCTTTAAGCATATCGACATAGTGACTGTGTTTGAACCGGGTGGCCATAATGAGCATCTTACAACCCGCATTATTGAGTGAAAACTCGAGCTCGGCAGGGCGGTAAGCCGGATTCAGACACACCATAATGGCACCGATCCGCGCTGTGGCAAATTGCACCAGAGACCACTCAAGGTTATTGGGCGACCAGAGCCCAACTCTGTCGCCTGGCTGGATCCCGCAATGTAACAGGGCGGCTGCCAGTTCATCAATACGCTTAAGGTACTCCCGGTAGCTGAGGCGCTGTTGCTGATGGCAAACAACAATTGCTTCACGGTCGCCGAACTGTTCGACAATGCGCGCCAGAAAGTCGCCAATGGTTTGATCAAGTAAAGGCGTGCCAGAGGTTCCACGGTGATAACTGAGGGTCGGGTTCATTGCTGATGTTGTCATGATCTATTCCTTGTTGTTGTCATTGCTTTTTACTACCCGGCACACCTATGAAACCAATCAGGGAGCTTAAAATGGTAATAAGCTATAGCTCAAAGAAATAACAAAGTTTGCCCTATTGCAAGCGAGAGCCGATGAATCGGCAGGAAATTAGACTAATGGCTAAGGGAATAGGGTGAGCAGCCAACAAAGATACTGTTATCAAAAGTAAGCGGATGAGTTTAGGAAGGTTATTACGGTTGATAACAAAAAAGCGCCGGCACTCATGGAGTGAACGGCGCTTGTATTCGACCTGAAAAGTTAAGCCAGATCTTCTTTGGTATCTACATGCTCAGCTTTGTGCTGCTGTGCAATTTCTTCACTTAGTTCCTGTTTAGAGCGTTTCTCAGAAACACGCCTTGCCGTTAACCAGTAAAAGAATAAGGGCAGGAAGAACACTGCCAGGAAGGTTGCTGCAAGCATACCACCCATGACCCCGGTGCCTACACTATGACGTGCACCCGCACCTGCGCCTGAGCTCAATACCAGAGGTACTACGCCCAAAATGAAGGCCAGCGAAGTCATAATGATAGGGCGAAACCTCAGTCGTGCCGCTTCCAGTGCTGCTGCAGCCGGGCTCCAGCCTTGCTGTGTTTTCATCAGCGCGTACTCAACGATCAGAATGGCGTTTTTACTGGCCAGACCAAGTAAGGTGACCAGGCCAATTTGGAAATAAACATCATTGGTTAAGCCTGCAACCCAGATGGAGATAAGTGCACCAAAGGTACCAAACGGCAGCGCCAGCAACACCGAAATAGGCAGAGACCAGCGCTCATAAAGTGCCGCCAGGATCAAAAATACCATCACAACAGCCAGCCCAAGTGCCAGGCTGGTTGTGCCTGAGCTGCGCTTTTCCTGATAAGCGGAGGCTGTCCATTCAAAGGTCATATCCGGTGGCAGAACTTGTTTTGCGATACGCTCAAACTCTGCAATGGCCTGACCTGAGCTGTATCCAGGGGCTGCATTACCCATTAGCTTAACTGCCGACAGATTATTGTAGCGCTGCAGGGTTTCCGGTCCACGGCTGTACTCTATGTCAGTGAATGCTGAGATAGGGACCATTTCACCACGGTTGTTTTTCACATAGATGCGGCCAACGTCTTCTGGTGTCATACGGAACTCAGCTTCGGCTGATAGCAGCACCTGCCAGGCTCTACCGAACTTATTGAAGTCATTGACGTAGTAATTACCCAGGTTGGCAGCCAGCGCGTTGAATGCTGAGTTGATATTCACGCCCATAGCACGAGCCTGTTCCCGGTCCATGTGAACTTTAAGCTGCGGTGCATCCGGACGCCACAGTGTCTGAATACCCGCAAGTACCGGACTCTTTTGTGCTTCGCCCATTAGCATTTGCATGCCTTGCTTGAGACGTTCAGGGTCTGTACCCGCTTTGTTTTGTAGGTAAACCTCAAAGCCGCCGGTGGTGCCCAGGCCGAATATAGCTGGGGGATTGAAGGCCAGAACCAGCGCTTCGTTGATCCCGGCGGTCTTCATAAACAACTCGCCAACCAGTGATTTCGTGTCGATTTCTCGCTCATCCCAGTGTTTCTGTGTGATGAACAGCGTCGCAGCACTGTTTTTGTAACCGCCACCAATAAAATCAAACCCAGTAAAAGCAACTACGTTTTCATTGGCCGGATTTGACTGGGCGGCAGCGACAACTTCTTCAACCACTGCAGCGGTGCGCTCCAGTGACGACCCATCAGGCAGGAACACTGCGGCGATGTAGAAGCCCTGATCTTCATCCGGGACCAAAGACCCCGGGGTTTTTTGCCATATAAACATGGTTGCGCCGACCATAGAGGCCATCAGCACCACACCAAGCAAGCCACGTCTTATCATAAAGCTCACGGAGCCCACATAACGGCCGGTGACGCGCTGGAACCAGTTATTGAACCATAAGAAGAACCCCGCGGTTTGCTTGTGTTCATGTTTGAGGATCATGACGCACAGCGCCGGAGTCATGGTCAGCGCGACCACGCCTGATAAACTGACAGATATCGAGATGGTAATCGCAAATTGTCTGAACAATTCACCCGTTAACCCACCCAGGAACGCGATAGGGACGAACACTGAGCACAATACCAGTACAATAGCGACAACAGGGCCGCTTACTTCCTGCATCGCTTTAATAGCCGCTTCACGAGCATTGAGGTGTTGCTCGTGCATGATCCGCTCGACGTTTTCCAGTACTACGATGGCATCATCAACGACGATACCAATAGACAGCACCATACCGAAAAGTGTCAGGGTATTGATGGAGTAGCCGAGCATATAAAGTCCGGCAAATGTACCCAATAAAGAAACGGGTACTGCCAGAGTCGGAATTAAGGTGGCGCGCCAGTTTTGCAGGAACAGGTAAACGACCAAAAATACCAATACCATGGCTTCGACCAGGGTGATCAATACTTCACGAATGGACACTTCCACAAAGCGTGTGGTGTCGTACGGAATGCCATGATCCAGGCCAACAGGAAACTGTTGACGAAGCTCTGCTATCACGGATTCTACTTCGTTCGCTACATCCAGCGCATTGGCACCTGGTTGTAAAAAGACACCCAGAAGTACCGCCTCTTTACCGTTAAAGGTGCCGGCAAAATTGTAATCTTTGGAGCCCAGCTCAACTCGCGCTACATCTTTAAGGCGCAAGGTTGAGCCATCCGGGTTTGCGCGAATGATAATGGCTTCAAATTCTTCAGGCGTAGATAAACGACCTTTAGCAGTTACACTGTAAACCAGCTCCTGAGGCTGACTACTGGTTGGTGTGGCACCTATGGTACCGGCCGCATACTGTGAGTTTTGTTCACGAATGGCTGCGGTGACCTCTTCAACAGTGACACCAAGCTGACTCATGAGGTCAGGGCGGATCCAGACCCGCATGGCGTAATCTTTGGCCCCGAATATTTGTACACTGGTGGTGCCGGGGATACGTTTAATACGGTCCAGGATATTCATGGTGACATAGTTTGATGTCCACAAGCTGGAACGAGTCCCGTCCGGTGAATAGAAGGCGTGAACCTGCAAGAAGCTGGATGAGCCTTTTGCAACAACCACACCCTGACGGCGTGTCTCTTCCGGTAAACGCGCCTCAACCTGTTTTACCCGGTTGTTGACGTCGACGGCAGCCTGGTCAATATCCGTACCTATTTCAAAAGTCACTGTGATAGTGGTTGTGCCAGAGCTGGTACTGGTTGACTCCATGTACATCATGCCCTCAACGCCTGTGATGGCATTTTCTATTGGGGCTGCCACTGTCTGCTCCAGGACATCGGCAGATGCACCAGGGTAAAAAGCCGTTACCTGAACCTGAGGCGGTGCGATCTCCGGGTACTGAGCGATAGGCAGGGTGCGCATTGCGGCCAGACCTGCCAGTACGATAACAATAGAGATCACAAAAGCAAAGATCGGGCGATCAATAAAATACTTAGAGAACATACGATTATTCTCCTTCGCCGCTCACGCTAACGGGCATTCCTGGGAAGAATATGCGCGCCATACCTTCAACGATCACGGGCTGGCCAGGGGTCAGGCCCTGTCGAATCACCCACATGTTTTTGCCATCCAGGTTGACCCATTCACCTACCTCAACTGGCGCAGGCAGGGCAACGGTCATGCCTTGTTCGTTTTCAGTAGCAAGATAGACAAATTTACCTGTGCCGTTGTCTAATACGGCACGTTGCGGCAGCACAATGGCGTTATTGCGCACAGCACCGGACAAACGAACGCGGACAAACTGACCAGGACGCAGCTCACCATCCGGGTTGCTGATCCGGGCCTGTAATTCACTGGTACCAGTAAAGCGGTTTACCCGGACATCCGAGAAATCGACTTTGCCTGAATGCGCATAGACAGAACCATCCTGAAGCACTATGGTGGCATTAAACTCATTATTCTTAGGCAGGCTCAGTGTGCCATTTTCAACATCCTGTCGCATAGCCAGCTGCTCTCGTTCAGAAAACCCAAACCGTGCCCGCATCTTGCCGGTATCGGTGAGTTCACTTAACAGTACGGTCGGCCCGGAGACATAGCTGCCCTGAGAAACGAACTCTCGACCCATGATCCCTGAGACAGGCGCTTTAACCTGCGCATACTCTAAATCCAGTTGTGCTTCACTGAGTGCCACTTTGGCAGAGTCCAGATTGGCGATGGCAATTTCATAGGCGGAAACGGCGTTATCAAAATCGCGTTTTGAAACTGAACGCTCATCTTTGAGTCGTTCAAGCCTGTCTTTCTCACGTTTTGCCTGTGCCACATTCGCTTTTGCGGCATTGAGGTCGGCTTCTGCTTTGTCTCGTTCCAGCTGTAAGGGACGAAGCTCAATGGTAAATAAAGAACGTCCCGCTTTAACGTACTGGCCTTCTTCAAAGTTACGCGACTCAACAAGCCCGGATACACGCGCTCTGATCTCAACTTCTTTATCACCGGCCAGAGTGGCTGGCAGTTCGATATTGAACGGCACACTCTGGGTTGTGACTTTGTTGATACTCACTTGCGCAGATGGCATGGATGGGCCACCCTGGCTTTGCGGTGCCTCTGAGCAGGCAGAAATAGCTAGTGCAGACAATACCGCTGTTGCCAGGTGTACCACACGACTGCTGTTATGGGCTGGATACATGTACACTCCAAATCCTGATTAAAATTTTTTATTCCTGAGTAGAGGCGAGTATGCCTCTCTTTTATTGGGTTTTCTTTTGCATTTGTTCGCTGGCGTGGTTAAAAACCATTCAAGTAAGTGTAGCACTGCTTTTCGACTTGCGTGTGCCGCATCGTCATTGCGAGATTTTGCTTTAATGCCAGTGAATACCTTGTCGTGCTTCGCACTGTTTACACCAAAACAGAACGAACCGAATGAATAAAACGCACCGTTTATTGCCTATGATGCGTGATTTATCAGCAGGCTGCACAGTGCTGAGATAGTTCGACAATAGTGCAAGTATACGCAAGTGTATACTTTATTTGTTTTAAGGTAAACGATACCGTGTACTTTTTTGAAGTTGTGTATACGCATGTGTTTACTTTAATATTGGACCTTTTTAAGTTAAACTGCTGTTAATTTTAAACTGATGACCGAGTCAATGACCCAGCTTACTGAAAAACAACAAGCAATATTAAGCGCAGCGGTAGAAGAATTTGCACAACGGGGTCTACAGGCGACCACAATGGAAGCGATATGCAGTGCTGCCGGGGTATCCAAACGCACTTTATATAAGCATTACGCAACGAAAGAAGCCCTATTTGATGCCGTGGTTATTTCGCTAATTGAAAGAATACAACCTATTACGACCATTCAGTTTATCCCTAACTATGATTTTGAAGTGCAACTAAGACACCTGGCTGACAGTGCCGTGTCTTTACTGTCGGATAAAGACTACATCAAGCTATCCCGCATAGTGATGATCGAGTCTATGCGTTGCCAGGCACAGGCAGACAGACTCAATAGTAAGTTCAGTCAATGTGAAGCAGCCATGAGTCTGTGGTTTGAAGAGGCCTCGAGGGCAGGTTGTCTTGGTACTTTCTCAGCGCCTTTTGCGGCTGCTTTTTTTTGGGGCGCATTAAAGCGGCTGACGTTTTGGGATCAGGCGATCCGCTGGCAGGCGCCCCTGGCTGAAGCGGATCTGGATGCTTTTGTCGATCAGGCCTGTCAGTTGTTTTGTGGTGGCATAAAATATGTCACGCAACAACCGACCTGAGCCACCAGGCTGTTGTTTATTCAACGCCAATAAAACCCCCGGTTTGATGTGCCCACAGCTTGGCGTAAATGCCATTCTGTGAGAGCAGCTCATCATGTGTACCTTGTTCAACAATTTGGCCTTGATCCATCACTATCAGTCGGTCCATTTGTGCAATGGTTGACAGGCGATGTGCAATTGCAATCACGGTTTTGCCCGTCATCAGACTGTCTAAACTACCCTGAATTGCCGCTTCTACTTCGGAGTCTAGAGCCGCAGTTGCTTCGTCCAGAATGAGAATCGGGGCGTTTTTAAGTAGTACTCTGGCAATGGCAATGCGCTGGCGTTGTCCCCCCGAGAGTTTAACACCGCGCTCACCGACCTGAGCATCAAGCCCCGTGTTACCCTCGTTGTCTTCAAGCGATTTTATGAATTCACTCGCTTCGGCTTTGTCGATGGCTTTGAGTAAGTCTTCTTCACTGGCATCGGGGCGGCCATACAGTACATTGTCCCGCACACTCCGATGTAACAGTGCAGTATCCTGTGTCACCATCGCTATGTGCGCGCGCAGGCTTTCCTGGTCGACCTGCGAAATGTCTTGTCCGTCTATTTTGATGGTGCCTTGCTGAACGTCGTAAAAGCGCAGTAGTAAGTTTACCAAAGTCGATTTTCCTGCTCCCGAGCGGCCCACAATGCCGATTTTTTCGCCCGGTGCAATCTTCAAGCTTAGCCCCTGAATAACGGTATGCTGCTCCGATTGCTGCTGGCGTTTGTAGGCAAAGTGCAGGTCGTTAAATAGGATTTCGCCCTGAGTTACGCTTAAGGCCGGGGCATTGGGCTGATCCTGGACATCCAGTGGTTTGGATAAAGTATTTTTACCGTCGATGACGGTACCGATGTTTTCGAACAGGCTGGATACTTCCCACATGATCCACTGGGACATACCGTTCAGGCGCAATGCCAGGGCAATGGTAATCGCGATGGCGCCGCTGCTGATCGCACTGAGTGACCACAGGTAGAGCGAGCCGGCCGCAACACTAAAGACCAGTAAGAAGTTCAGTGTTTGTATGCTGACATTCAGTTGCGTTGCCAGTCGCATTTGGGCATAGACGGGTTCAATAAACAAATTCATGCTGTCACGGGCATAAGTTTCTTCCCGTTTGTTATACGAGAACAGTTTAACTGTAGTGATATTGGTATAGCTGTCCACTATGCGGCCGGTCATTTGCGAACGTGCATCGGCCTGCTTGCTGGCTACCTGTTTGAGTCGGGGAACAAAATAAAACTGCATGCCGATATACAAAGCCAGCCATATCAGTAAGGGGATCATCATTCTCATATCACTGTCGCTGACCAGTGCGAGCATGGCACCAAAGTACACAACGACGTAAACAAGCACATCCAGCAGTTTCATCACTGCTTCGCGGATAGCCAGCGCT
Source organism: Pseudoalteromonas rubra (assembly GCF_001482385.1). Taxonomy (NCBI): domain Bacteria; kingdom Pseudomonadati; phylum Pseudomonadota; class Gammaproteobacteria; order Alteromonadales; family Pseudoalteromonadaceae; genus Pseudoalteromonas; species Pseudoalteromonas rubra. Next base: position 796,105 of record NZ_CP013611.1, on the reverse strand, counting down.
GTTTGCATGACTTTGGTTGCGATGCGTCCGGCAAATTCGTCCTGATAGAAAGACACACTTTGCTTGAGCAGATAGCGATGTGCCAGCCATCGAATCGCCATTGGGTAATTACCCAACAAACTTTGATGCAATATTGCGCTGTGAAAAAATACCAGGCAGGGCAGGCCAATGAGCGTAATTGCGGCCATCATGGTGAGCTCCTGACGTTTCACTTCGAATAACTCTGCAGGCGGATATGTCTGCATCCAGTCAACCAGCGTGCCCATAAAGCCAAATAACATGACCTCCAGTGTGGCCAAGATAGCAGCGCTCAGTGACATTAGCAGCAGTGGCAACTCCATTCCTTTGGTGTAAAACCGGCAAAATGCCAGTAATCCCTGGGGCGGCTGTGTTGCCGGGCGTGACGGGAACGGTACGGTGAATCGTTCAAACAACTTAAGCATAGTGCCTCCTGCATAATGACAGTGCCGAAATGACCCTGCAAGTCGATGGGGTGTGCAAACCTAGCTTGTTCATAAAAAGCACACACCAAACGTACTTTATAACTCAGAACCTGTAAGAAAACCAAGTGACAATTGGAAAAAAGTGAAAGGGGAGAATATGTTAGCTGGTTATACAAAGAAAAAGCCCGGCACATTCGCCGGGCCAATAATTATTCTGCCTGCTCGGCGTCTTCATGACCGTAAGTTTTACGCATAATGAACACGTAGGCGTTGTGAAACGCTTGTTCTTGATACTTCTTCAGGCCAGTATCAGCGAAGTCAACCGGCACAGGGTTACGTTTAAGCTGTTCTTTCACTTCCGTGGAAGACAATAACTTCACATCAGTGCCGTCAATAAGCTGGAGCGCTGCTTCCATTTTAAAGCCCGCTGCGCTGCCAGCAAATTTGCCTTTGTGGGCACGTTGGCGGATGGCTATAGAGTCAATTTTGTAATCTTCTACCAGTTTGGCAAAATCGAAGTGGAATTTGCGCATTGCGTCTGTGTCTTGGCCAATATTGCCAAGTGTAAAACGAGTCTGGCGAATATCGCGAATATCAAAAACGTCTTCTTCTTTGCTCAGAAGGCACAGCAGGGCCTCGCTGCCGGTAATCTCTACACCGAGTGTTCTCATTGTTGGTTTCCCATTAACTGGTCAAATAAATCGTTATAAGTAAGGATCATATCACAGCTCATCATGACCGAGAACTTATTGCAGTATCATTTCGATAGCGATGGCCGCGTGATCGGAATAGCGAATGTCTTCTTCATCTCGTTTGGGGTCCAAGTGCGACGCGTAATTATGGTAGGTGAGACGCCTGACCTTGCTTTGTTCCAGGTTTGGATTGAACTCTTTGGAGGCGAGAATGTAGTCAAGCGTATTGCCCACTCCCTGATAATAATGTGTGGGGGGTTTTTGTCCGAAACTGAGTTGGTTGTCGGCCAGAAAAAAACTGTCGAACAACCCGACGCTGTTAAAGTCCTGGTGGATGGCGCTGGTTGGGAACTGCTGTGTCATAAAAGACAGCGCAGGACTGGCAATGTGATCGTTAAAATCGCCCATCACCAGTGTCGCGGCGCCTTTTTCGCGCTGTGTCTTCAGTGCATCATAATAGACAATAGAGGCTTCGAGTGAGCGGGATATTTGTGATTGCATGGTGCCAACCGTTTGATGCAATAAAGTCAGAAGAGGGTCCTCCTGAGGAGTGTTGCCTAGCATATGGGCCATTGAGTGAACCCGCTGGGATTTAAAGTGTACGGCATAAACGGTTGTCAGGCCTAAGCCAGGCAGCTCGAAGCTACATTTTATAGGGGTCCGGTTAAACTTAAATTGATGCTGATTGTTGAGATATTCCAGTAATTCGGGGCATGGCTCCAACGGGGTAAAGCTCTTAAACGGGAATTTGCTGGCAATGGCGACAATGGGATTGAACAGCACATTTGGGTAAACTAAGTCCGGTTTTGGGGTGTCAACAGTTGCGAAATAAGGCAGTCCCAGATCTTCACACAAGGTGGCCAGTGTCTCGGGGCTAAATACCTCCTGAAACACAATTACGCTGGGGTCCATATGTTGGATCAGGCCCGTAATGAACTGTGTTTTGGTCAGCCACTGAGTGTCGTTATACGATTCTTCCAGCTGGTAAAAAGAATAGGGCGGCGCAGCAAAGTTCAGCAAATTAAAAGATGCAAACTTGTATGAGTGTTTCTGTGCCATGGTTTTCCCCGTCATTTTAGCCAAAATCCCTGCTTAATCTTAGTCTTTTCCTTGCAACTCGTCACGTGAGCGTTCACAATGGGCGCTGCGTTTGAAAGTCCCCGGACACCGACAGTATACCACTGTTCAGCCAATGCTTATTCGTAAAAGTGTTGATGGGCATCAAATTTAAAACAATTAACTTAAACTAGTACATGTGATGCGTTGTAGGTGTCACCACTGTAAGTAGGAATTATCATGCCAGTAATTACTCTCCCTGACGGCAGTCAGCGTATATTTGAAAACCCGGTTACCACTTTAGAAGTCGCTCAAGACATCGGCCCTGGTTTGGCTAAGGCCACCATTGCAGGTCGTGTAGACGGTGTGCGTGTTGATGCCTGTGATCCGATTGAACAGGATGCACAATTAGAAATTATCACAGCCAAAGATGAAGATGGCTTAGAGATCATTCGTCACTCTTGTGCTCACCTGATCGGCCATGCGGTTAAACAGCTTTTCCCTGAAGCGAAAATGGCGATCGGCCCGACCATAGATAATGGTTTTTATTATGACATCGATATGGAGCACTCGCTGACCCAGGAAGACCTCGATGCCATCGAAAAACGTATGCTTGAGCTAGCCAAAACCAATTACGAAGTTATTAAAAAGAAAGTAAGCTGGCAAGAAGCGCGTGATGCGTTTGAAGCGCGTGGCGAGACCTATAAGATGGAAATCCTGGATGAGAACATTGAAAAAGATGATCGTCCGGGCCTGTATCATCACGAAGAATATGTTGATATGTGTCGTGGTCCACACGTACCAAACATGAAATTCTGCCACCACTTCAAAATCATGAAGGTGGCTGGCGCATACTGGCGTGGTAATGCTGAAAATAAAATGCTGCAGCGTATCTACGGCACAGCGTGGGCTGATAAGAAGCAGCTGAAAGCTTACCTGAAACGCCTTGAAGAAGCCGAGAAACGCGATCACCGTAAAATTGGTAAAGCGCTTGACCTGTGGCACTGGCAGGAAGAAGCGCCGGGCATGGTCTTCTGGCACAACGATGGATGGAGTATCTATCGTGAATTAGAAGATTTCGTGCGTGAAAAGCTGCGTGAATATGCATACGAAGAGGTTAAAGGTCCGCTGATGATGGACCGTGGCCTGTGGGAAAAATCAGGTCACTGGGACAAGTACTCGGATGCGATGTTCACCACTGAGTCTGAGAAGCGTGAGTATGCAATAAAGCCAATGAACTGTCCTGGCCATGTCCAGATCTTCAACCAAGGTCTGAAGTCATACCGTGATCTGCCGCTGCGTATGGCAGAGTTTGGCTGTTGTCACCGTAACGAGCCATCAGGTGCATTGCATGGCCTGATGCGTGTGCGTGGCTTTACTCAGGATGATGCGCACGTCTTCTGTACCGAAGAACAGGTTATGGATGAAGTATCCGCCTGTATCAATATGATCTATGATACCTATTCGACGTTCGGCTTTGAGAAAATTGTTGTAAAGCTATCAACGCGTCCTGAGAAACGTATCGGTGATGACGAAATGTGGGACAAGGCTGAAGAAGCACTGGCTGATGCACTAAAAGCAAATAATATCGAATTTGGTTATTTGCCAGGCGAAGGCGCATTCTACGGCCCTAAGATCGAATTTACTTTGTATGACTGTCTTGAGCGTGCTTGGCAATGTGGCACAGTGCAGCTAGACTTTGCTTTACCGGGCCGTTTAGGCGCGACGTATGTAGCGGAAAATAATGAACGTAAAACGCCGGTGATGATCCACCGTGCCGTGTTAGGGTCAATAGAGCGTTTCATCGGCATTTTGACCGAAGAGTACGCAGGGTTATTCCCAACCTGGCTTGCACCTAAGCAAGTGGTGATCATGAATATCACCGACAAACAGGCAGACTATGTGCAGGAAGTTGTACAAAAACTGAATAAACTGGGAATAAGAGCCTGTGCTGACTTGAGAAATGAAAAGATTGGCTTTAAAATCCGCGAGCATACTTTAAAACGTATCCCTTATCTGCTTGTTGTCGGTGACAAAGAAGTTGAACAACAAGAAGTAGCGGTAAGAACGCGCAAAGGTGAAGACTTGGGCAAGTTCTCTGTGGATGATTTCATCGCTAAAATCAGCGAAGAGATTAAAGACAGACGTTAATTTATAGTAAACCTGTGCGAAAGGCCTATCACTTAATTCAAATCGCTTTTCGCACAATATATTTTTGACTTTTTGGAGGAACGTACCATTAGAGGCGGCAAAAAAGGGCAAACTACTGCTCAGAAAAATCGTATCAATGAAGAAATATCAGCAAAAGAAGTTCGCTTAATTGACGCTGAGGGCGAGCAGGCGGGCGTAGTTTCTATTAGAGAAGCAAGAACGCTTGCAGAAGAAGCCGGCCTGGACCTGGTTGAGATCAGTCCAAATGCAGAGCCACCAGTCTGTAAAGTAATGGACTATGGTAAGTTCCTTTTTGAAAAAGCAAAACTACAAAAAGAACAAAAGAAAAAGCAAAAACAGATCCAGGTTAAAGAAATCAAATTCCGTCCTGGCACGGACGAAGGCGATTATCAGGTTAAACTGCGTAACCTTCGCAAATTCCTTGAAGCGGGCGACAAAGCGAAAATCACCATTCGTTTCCGTGGTCGTGAAATGGCTCACCAGGAAATTGCCATTGAAATGCTTAATCGTTTGAAAGCCGACCTGGAAGAGGTGGCTCAGGTAGAGTCATTCCCGAACCGGGTTGAAGGCCGTCAAATGATTATGATGATGGCACCTATTGCGAAAAAGTCTTAAGCAAGGCATAATACGCGCCGATTTAACGATCGACAGAATTTAACTCAGGTTTAAAGTGCTTAAGCCACCTGAGTTAACCGGTACCTAAGTAAAGGTCACATGTGGCCTTTCACCGGAATTAGGGTGCATACCAGGCCAACAAAGTGATGTTTATCATCCGCCTGCTTGCATAACGTTAACGCAATATCATTTGGAGTTATTGCAATGTCTTACAAACTAAAGACACACAGAGGTGCTGCTAAGCGCTTCAAAAAAACTGCTTCTGGCGGTTTCAAGCGTAAACAGTCGCATCTTCGTCACATTCTGACTAAGAAATCTTCTAAGCGTAAACTTCACCTACGTAACAAGACTATGGTTCATAAGAATGACCTGGGTCTTATCAATCGTATGTTACCATTCGCTTAATAGAGGATATCAGAAATGGCAAGAGTTAAACGCGGTGTTATCGCACGTGCACGTCACAAAAAAGTATTAAAGCAAGCTAAAGGTTACTACGGAGCGCGTTCACGCGTTTATCGCGTAGCTTTCCAGGCAGTAACTAAAGCAGGTCAATACGCTTACCGTGACCGTCGCGCTAAGAAACGTACTTTCCGTCAACTATGGATTGCACGTATCAACGCTGCTGCACGTCAAAACGGCCTTTCTTACAGCCGTTTCATCAATGGCCTTAAAAAGTCATCTGTTGAAATCGATCGTAAGATCCTAGCTGATATCGCAGTATACGACCAGGTAGCTTTTGCAGCACTTGTTGCTAAAGCAAAAGAAGGTCTTGCAGCTTAATTCTATATTAAGTTAAGCGATTGAAAGAAAAGGAGCCTATGGCTCCTTTTTTTGATCCTATCTATTTTTGAGTAAAATTTTGTCCAGCCAGACTGAGCTAAGTAGCCGCTTAAGGTATCCCATTAAGTAGGTCGGGAAGGTGACATAATACCTGGGCTTTGCACGGCTTGCTGTCAGTGCATGCACTAGTTTTTCGTAGACAGCATCAGGTCCTAAGGTAAACTTTTGTGGCGCAGACTGCGCATTCAGGCGGGCTAATTGTGCTTCGTATTCCGCTTTATGTGCACTGCTGTTTATTTCAATATGTTGTTCAAACGCAATGCGCGCATTACGACGAAAATCAGATAAGACAGGGCCCGGCTCTATCAGGCTTACCTGAATATTTGACCCGTTTAGCTCCATACGAAGTGTATCCGTAAGCCCTTCAAGCGCGAATTTACTGGCATTGTAGGCGCCGCGATAGGGCAAAGCGACGAGTCCCAGCACCGATGAGTTTTGAATGATGCGGCTGTCGTCGCCATGGTTTCTCATATGGGCAACTGCCAGGCGCGTCAGAGTATGCCAGCCGAAAAAATTGGTTTCGAATTGTGCGCGTAATACCTCGGTTGGTAAATCTTCTACCGCGCCGGGCTGACCATAAGCGCCATTGTTAAACAGCGCATCGAGCTTTCCGTCGCACAGCGCAACAGCCTCATCAAATCCCTTTTTGATAGACGCTTCATCCGCCAAATCCAACAGGATGCAGGGTATGCCATCAGCTTCAAAGCGCGTCAAGTGTTCAGGATTGCGCACCGACGCCACTACGCGAAACCCGGCGTGATGAAGCGCTTTGGCGCAGTAATAGCCAATACCGGTGGAGCAACCTGTGATTAATATCGATTTTTTCATGTGTTTATCCATGTTTTTTCGCAGCGTTAAAAGTTAGCTCGCGATTAACTGTGAATTTTTGTAGAATCACCGCACATTGTAAGTTGTTAATTTAAATATTGATATAATCATTATATTGATAGATAGAAATAAAGATTGTTTATGAATTTAGGCATTGTTTTGCTAAGTGCAACAGTAAATCTGAATAGTCATTTACCACCGCTGCAAGATTGGCAGGGAAAGAGTGTCGACCTGATGCAGGAGCAGGGACCACTCACGACAGATTTTGAACTGAGCAAGGGTCTGGAAAGTCCGGACTATGCAAAAACGATGGCATTTATCGACCGTCTGGTCGCGGCGAACCCAACTCAGTTTAAGGCAGTTACGATAGGACAGAGTGATGCGGGCCGCGATATCAAAATGCTGATTGCGTCTCAGGTAAATCAGTTCAGTCCAGCTATGTTGAAAAATAATAACAAACCGACATTGCTGGTGCAGGCTGGGATCCACGCAGGCGAAATAGACGGCAAAGATGCCATGTTTATGCTTTTGCGCGACATAGCGACAGGCAAACGACGTGATGTGCTTAACAAAGTCAATATTCTGTTTATTCCTGTGCTGAACGTCGATGGTCACGAAAGAAGAAGCGCCTACAACCGCATTAATCAGCGTGGTCCAGCGACTATGGGTTACCGAACCAACGGGCTCAACCTGAACCTCAATCGTGACTACACTAAGCTTGACACGCCGGGTGTAAGGGCTGTTATGGAAGTGATCAATCAGTACCAGCCCGCTATGTATCTTGATTTGCATGTGACCGATGGCGCTGACTATCAATATGATATCACCTATGGGTTTAATCCCAGCTTTGCCAGTGAGTCGCCCGCTGTTGCTAAAGTGTTGGAGCAGCACTTTACTCCTATGATAGACGAAAAACTTCGCCAGCAAGGCCATGAACCGGGTCCTTTGGTGTTTGTAATGGACAAACGGGACTTTAAAAAAGGACTCGCGGGTTGGGTGGCTGGTCCGCGTTTTTCAAATGGCTGGGCAGATATTAAGGCACTTCCTAGTATATTGTTAGAAAATCACTCTCTGAAACCATATAAGCAACGAGTATTGGGTACTTATGTATTTGTTGATGGCGTTATTGATGCACTGTCTGAGCATCATCAGGCGTTAGCCAAAGCTGTCGAGACAGAGAAACATTTTGTGCCGGATGAGCTGATTGTCGAGCGCAGTTATGCCGAAAAACCGGCGCTGATCTCGTTTAAAGGTATTGCCTACAAGCGCTTCGAAAGTGCGCTATCTGGTCAAATGGAAGCCAAATATCTTGGCGAACCTAAGTTGTATGAGCAACTCCCCGTATATTGGCAAAAAGTAGCAAAAGTTAAGGTAAAAGTGCCGAGTGCGTTTTACATTCCGCCTGCCTACACAAGCACAGTGGAAAAACTCAAACTCCATGGGGTCACGGTTGAACAGCTGAACACAGATGTGCTGGCTGATGACTTGGTTCAACTTGCGATAACTTCCTATCAATTTGCAGACACCCCATTTGAAGGGCGTTTTCGTGTCAGCGCCGAATTTGAACAGCAGGCTGTGTCGACCTCCCTGAGTCTGTCAGGTTGGTATAGAGTGCCAACCCAGCAAGCCAATGGAGAGCTGGTAACCCATTTGCTTCATCCTAAAGCGCCAGACTCGTTTTTCGCCTGGGGGGATTTTCCTGGCGTGTTCCAGCGCACTGAGTACGTTGAAAATTATGCGCTTGAACCTTTTGCCCGGAAAATGTTAAAAGACAATCCGGCAATGGCGCTGGCGTTTGATAAAAAAATCAGCGGGGATAAAGCTTTTGCGAAAAATCCAAAAGCGAGAATGGAGTGGCTATATCAGCGTACGCCTTACTACGATCAGGCTTATCTGAAGTATCCGATACTTATGTCCTTTAAGGAAAAATAAATGCAGGTAATCACCATTCCCGTCACTCCGTTTATGCAGAATTGTCGGATCATTTGTTGTCCTGACACAGGACTGTGCGCAGTGGTTGACCCGGGAGGCGATGTTGATAAAATATTGTCTGTTATAAAGGAACGTACACTTAAAGTTGAAATGATTTTACTTACTCATGGGCATCTCGATCATGTTGGTGCCAGTGAGGTGTTATCTGAAGCTTTAGGGGTTGATATTGTCGGGCCACAGCGCGAAGATAAGTTTTGGTTTGATGCATTACCAATGCAAGCTCAGATGTTTGGCTTTGCACCGCAAGCTGCGTTTTTTCCCAGACGTTGGCTTGAAGACGGCGAATGCATTGAACTTGGCGAGCTGAAACTAGAAGTGCGCCACTGTCCCGGACATACTCCTGGCCATGTCGTGTTTTATGAGCCACAGAGTGCAACTGTATTGGTTGGTGATGTTTTGTTCAAAGGTTCAGTCGGCAGAACAGATTTTCCAAAGGGAGATGCTGCACTGCTAAAACGTTCTATCGAAACTCAGCTATTCACTTTGCCAGAGGCGACTCGGGTGATGAGTGGCCATGGTGAAGATACGTCGATAGGGTATGAGCAGCGACATAATCCTTTTATGAGCGGGCGGTTTGGCTGATAACTGAGTCTATCGGCACTGTATTCATTTAACTAATTAAAAATTAAGAAAAATATGTCATTAAATCAGGTTGATCGTCAAATACTAGCGCTATTACAGCAAGATGCGAGTTTATCTACGGCAGAAATAGCCGATAAAGTAGGGCTGTCCCAGTCGCCTTGTTGGCGTCGCATTGCCAAACTCGAGCAAGATGGTTATATCAAAGGAAAAGTTGCTTTGCTGGATGAGAAACAGCTTGGTTTTGATATGCTTGTTTATGCTCATGTTAAGTTATCTAACCACGGTCGTAATAACCTTGCTGAGTTCGAAAAATTGATCATGAGCTATGACGAAGTCACTGAGTGCTATACGATGGCAGGCACTATGGACTTCATGTTACGCATTATTTCTCGCGGTATAGAAGGGTACGAGCAATTTGTCAGAGATAATCTGCTCAACCTGGAATATGTTCAGGAAGTTCATTCAAACGTCACAATGACGTGCGTTAAGCGGACCACAGCCCTGCCAATCTGATTGTCATACATCAGACCTGAAACTCAACTATAATGTATCTCATTTGTTAAAAGCGCTGGATTTTGCTAGGATCCAGCGCTTTTCTGTCGTAGTAATAATCTTGGGGATTTAAATGTTTAATCTAATAGGCAAAGCGCCCAGCTCTGCTAAGAACGACATACTGTCAGGATTGACCGTCGCTCTGGCGTTGGTACCTGAAGCTGTCGCATTTGCGTTTGTCGCACATGTCGATCCATTAGTCGGCTTATACGCCGCGTTCATCGTGGGCTTGATCACGTCTATTTTTGGCGGTCGTCCAGGTATGATATCTGGTGCAACCGGTGCGCTTGCCGTCGTTATGGTGAGCCTGGTGATTGAGCATGGTGTCGAATACCTGTTTGCGACAGTGTTGCTGATGGGGGTTTTACAGATCCTCGCAGGCGTATTTAAGCTTGGTAAGTTCATTCGTATGGTACCGCACCCGGTGATGCTCGGTTTCGTAAATGGTCTGGCCATCGTGATCTTCCTGGCTCAGCTTGGCCAGTTCAAGGTGATGGATGGAGCGGGCACATTGCAGTGGATGCAGGGGCAGCAGCTTTATATCATGGCTGGTCTGGTGGCACTGACGATGGCAATTATCCACTTTCTACCAAAGCTAACAACGGCTGTACCTTCCAGTCTGGCGGCCATTCTGGTGGTTACAGGCTTGGTGATTGGGCTTGACCTGGATACGCGTAACGTCCTGGATTACCTCAAAGATATGAGTGGTAATTTGGATGCGACCATTGCTGGTGGTTTCCCTGAATTCCATATCCCTCAGGTGCCCTGGACATGGGAAACATTCACGATTATTTTCCCATATGCACTTATCCTTGCCGCAATTGGTCTGATTGAATCATTACTGACATTGACCCTGATTGACGAGATCACTGAAACCCGTGGCCATTCGAACAAAGAGTGTATTGGCCAGGGGGCTGCAAACATGACCTGTGGTGTATTTGGTGCAATGGGTGGCTGTGCAATGATCGGTCAGTCGATGATCAACATTAATTCAGGTGGTCGTAGCCGTCTGTCTGGTATTACTGCTGCGATATTACTTCTTGCCTTTATCCTGTTTGCTGCCAGCCTGATTGAAATGATCCCACTGGCTGCTTTGGTAGGTGTGATGTTTATGGTTGTACTGGGCACTTTTGAGTGGTCCAGCTTCCGCCTGATGAAGCGCATTCCAAAGAGCGACGCGTTCGTAATTGTTCTGGTATCTGGTGTCACAGTGGTGACCGATCTCGCTATCGCAGTATGTGTCGGTGTGATTGTATCGGCGCTGGTCTTCGCCTGGGAGCACGCTAAACACATCTACACCAGCAATTACATTGATGAGCAGGGCTCAAAAGTGTACGAGTTACATGGCCCATTATTCTTCGGCTCTGTAAAGAACTTTGCTGAGTTGTTTGATGTGGCAAATGATCCGGCTGATGTGATCATTGAGTTCAAACATAGCCGAGTTGCAGACCACAGCGCAATTGAAGCCATTGATGCACTTGCAGAAAAGTACACTAAGGCTGGTAAAAAATTGCATTTGCGTCACCTGAGTCAGGATTGTCAGCAGTTATTAGCAAAAGCGGCAGATTTGGTGGAAGTAAATGTGATAGAAGATCCAAAATATAAAGTTGCGTCAGACAAGTTAGCGTAACTTTATTTTAAGAAGCCCCTTTTGAGGGGCTTCTCATTATAGTCGAGCTATTCACGTCTTAATGTGTCAACAGGGCGACTTCGTACTGCTTTTAAAGCCACCATCTGGACGGTTACCCCTGCCACTGCCAAACAGGCAAATGAACTCATAACAAAGGCACTCGCAGGTAATTCAATTCGATAGATATACTGATTCAGCCAGTCGCTGAGTAAAATAAACGCGATCGGTAATGCGACAAGCGTTGCAAACAGTACCAGAATGCCAAAACGAAATTGGAACAACGCATAAATTTGCCAGTTTTTTGCGCCCATGATTTGCCGTATGGCTATTTCCTTTAGGCTTTGTAATAGGGTAAAAGCAGCCACTGCGTATAACCCAGCAATAGACATGACCAGTGCGATCAGTGTAAATAGCTCAAGTAATTGCAGGTGCTGTGTCTGGTTATGATATTGTGCATCAAATAAGCCTGACAACCACTCATACTTAAAGGCTCTGTTGCTGTCTAACGCGAGCCAAGTCTGTTCCAGCTGTCGAAGCACAGCTTGATTGAACCCGGATTTCAGCCTGATTGCTATCCACCGAAGTGCCATGTCTTCAGGGCTTTCTGACAAAACATATATCATAGGAGGTACACGCTGGCTGGCGTCTACATGATGGGTGTCTTCGACCACGCCGATGACCTGATGGCGGTGTAACCCTTCGCTGGCACTGCCGAGTGTCAAAAAGCGGCCTATGATTTCGTTGGGATCAGCATCCAGCTTGGCTGCCAGCGTTGCATTGATTATTAAGTTTCCGCGGGTATTCCCTGTATTCTGGTTATCCTCAAAGTAGGGATCTCCGGGGAACTGACGTTGAAAAACCCGGCCGCTCAGAAGCGTAATACCCATCGTCCTGAAATAATCATAGCTAACCGGGTTATTACCAACCCATATCTCATTACCGGGCGTTTCTTGCGTTCTTACAACCGCTGATGTACGTGTAGCTTTGGTAGGGATAGTATGCGACATGCTCAGGGAGGCAACATCAGCAAATCTTGACACCTGACGCTTGAAGTCCTGATAGACAGCAGCACCACGGTTGATGATGAGGACATTTTCTCTGTCATAGCCTTGTGCCATTGTACTCAGGTGGTGCATCTGATGACTGACCACTGTGCTGGCGATCAACAGTAACATGGCAATGATAAATTGTATGACCATGAGAATGCGGCGAAACAGTATTCCTCCCTTTCCTGCATCTATCACTCCCTTGAGTACCAAAGCAGCGTTCATGCGGCTAAGAAATACAGCAGGATAGCCTCCCGCAAGAAACGTGACGCATAATAAAGTGAGTATTAGCGTGAGAATATGTTTGAAGGAGAGGATGAGTGCAATTTGCGACCCCATCAGTTGATTAAATGCGCCTAATAGCATCGCGGTCAAAGCGAGTGCCGCTCCCAGGGCAAATAGAGTGATAAATAAGGATTCAATCAAATAGTGTAAAGCCAGCTGGTTTGGACTCGCTCCGAGTGCTTTTTTTACTCCTACCTCTCTTGCTCGCCGTAAAGAAGTAGCGGTGGCCAAATTGGTGAAGTTTATACAGGCCAGCACTAATAACATAATAGATATCAGCACAAAGGTGTCTACCATCTCACGACTGCCCGGAGGGATCAGACTGCGCGTCGCAGTAGCGTTTAGGTAGACATCCAGTAAGGGCTCGAACATGACTCGGTAACGCTTATAAGATGATAACCCCTCAACGCGTTGCTGATAATAGTCACTAATATTTGCAGTCAGTGACTTTATTGCTGTTGCTTGTGTGACTTTTGCAAATGTGATGGTCGCATTGAAGTTCCACAATGTTCGCCAGCGCTCATTTGGCAGCTGTTGAAAATAGTTCTGGATAGGTAAGATTATCTCACTAGGGATGGTGGTTGGGGCAGCTGAGTACTTTATTATCGCGGCTACCTGATACGATTTACCGTTAATGTTAAGCTGTTCACCAATAACCTGAGTACTGCGCGAAAAGTACTTCAGCGCTTGTGCTTCATGTAATACCACTTTATCTGGTGCCTGGAGTGCTGTGTGAACATCTCCTTCAATCAGGCTGTAATCAAAAAATGAGAAAAAGTTCTCATCAACGAAAAGTGCACGCTCAGCAAATACACCAGATGAATTTCTGACGGATATCGTACTGACCGAAATACGAGTTGTGTCTGTGATCTCCGGGAAGTTACTGGTAAGTTCCTCTGCAAGCCGAAGTGGAGTCAGCGTTTGAGGTCTATTATCATCTCTAAGCAGATTAATCCGGTAAATATTGTCTGCATCTTTGAAGTGTGAATTAAAACTATGTTGATGGGCGACATACAGTTGGATCAACATAAAACAGGTCAGGCCGATGATTAAGCTGAGTAGTTGGATGACCGTAGTGCGTTTGCTGCGTAGCATATTACGCCATGTCATGGTGAATAAAAGGCTAATCACTTAATACCTCCTGTTTGCTCAATGTGCGTTGAGCAGAAACCGGGCTGTCTTGCTGTATTTTGCCATCCATAAGTCGAATAACCCGAGTGCCGTACTGAACTTGCTCCTGAGCATGCGTCACCATAATGATGGTTGTTCCCATCAAGTTGAGTTGACGAAGTATTTCCATGACTTGTGTTGAGTTTTGGGAATCGAGATTGCCCGTTGGTTCATCGGCCAGAATCAAATCTGGCTGAGTGACAATGGCGCGTGCAATCGCTACTCGTTGTTGCTGGCCTCCTGAGAGCTTAGCTGGCAAGTGAGTACGGCGATGAGCGATATCCAGGCGGTGAAGCACCTCTTCAACTCGGGCGGCTCGTTGTGCTTTATTGAGTTGCTGATAATGCAGTGGCAGGGCGATATTTTGCTCTACGGTGAGCTCGTCTATCAGGTTGAAATTCTGAAAAATAAACCCAATGTGTTTTTTCCTCAATTGTGCCTTTGTTGATGAAGATGCAGAAGCTAACTCAGTATCTTTGAACACAAAGCTGCCTTCATCAATGTCATCCAGCATGCCTAAAATATTGAGCAAAGATGACTTACCGCAACCTGATGGTCCTAAAATCGTGATGAATTCACCTTGGCTGACCGATAGGGAGAGCTTGTCCAGCGCGACGGTCTCGATGTGTTCCGCAATAAATGAGCGGCTGACATTATTCAATATGATCATGATTGTTATACCTTAAGGGATGAGAGAAAGGTGCTCTGCGTCAGCAAAGCGGTTATATGAAGAGGTGATCAGTCGCTCGCTGGCATTAAGGCCTGAAATGACTTCCACTTGTGCAGGGTTACGACGGCCAAGTGTGATTTGGCGCCTGGACGCACTGTGTCCATCTGGACTTACAACAAATGCCCAGGCTCCTGCGGTAGACTGAATAAACGCGCCATTATCAACGACTAGCAGAGTGTTCTCAGAACTTAGGTTTAGCTCCAGTGACAGGCTTTGTCCGAGTCTTAATGCGGACAGTTCAGTGTGGTTTTGGACATGAAAATCAACTTTAAATCGACCGTTTTCGATACCTGGGAAAATTTTGGCTACAGTCAACGGGACGGTTGCTCGTCCAACTTTCATCATAGCAACGTGTGTCATCGAGATTTGGTCTATATAAAATTCGTCGATGTGCGCACTGATTTTGAATTTGTCTATCAGGTCGACCTGACCAAGTCGTTCACCGGGGGTTATGGATTCACCAATCCGGGCGTTCATAAATGTCAGCTGACCATCGCGTGGGGCACGGATAGTGAGTTTGTCGAGGCTGGATTGCGATATCTTGAGGTTAGATTGCAAGGTCGCAATACTTTGAGAAAGTTGGGTGAGCTGTTGTTGTTGTAATAATGCTTCTTTTTGCTGACTTTGTTTTACTGTTTCACGGTATGTCACTTGATAGTTAAGTTCATCCCTGAGTGTTTCCACTGTGCGCCGTGGCACTAAGGCTTGCTCATATAGCTTTTGTTGGCGCGCCAACTCTTTTTCCAATTTAAGAACGGCAAAATCGAGTTCGATGATGTCTCGTGCTAACGCAAGTTGGTTTTGCTCAACAGCCAGGCGCGTGTTGCGCATGTCGTTAATCTGCTCGGATACTTCTGCTTCGCGAGCTAACACCCTGAGTTGCAGGTCCGTGTTACTGAGCTTGAGCAATGGCTGCCCTTGAGTAACCCGCTCACCTTCCTGAACGTACAAGGCGTCAACACGTCCGCCATCGATTGCTTCTATGAAGACGGTATCTTGTGGTTCTACAACACCACGCAATGGCAGGTAGTGAGTAAAGTTGGTGCGGTGCGCCGTACTGAATTCAAGTGTATTCTGACTGACGTTATAGGTTTTCCCTGACGTCTGAAAGCGAGCACTGAACACCTGAATACTTGTAGTTGAAACCACAATAAAAGCAGTGACAAGTGAAGTAATAACGACGCGTCGTTTGCTCAATAGTTTGGGTTGGATGGGTTTATCCATATTGGCTCCTGATCCTGTGAATAAAAACTCAGCTCAGTATTGTTGAGCAGCAAAGAGGAGTCAGGAACAAACTAGGAAAAGGTGTGATGGCTAGCGGAAAAGTGATGACCACTCAAAGTGGTCATAACTAAAATCAATATAATTAATGGTTTAACAGGTGGCGTGATGTTGAGGCAATATCACATTCGGAAAACGTCTTACTGTATATTTTGTGTTCTCATGACATCTGCAGTGGTACGTTGCAGACGTGTATAGATTATTCCATGTGCTGAAAGCTGATAATCTGCATTATCAATATGCTGTGGCCAGGTTACTTTATCTGTCGATGTGATTGGGAGGTATACATGGCTTTGATCGTCCTTTGAACAATGTAATCCATGTTTTCCGCGTTGCAGAGTAAGCATTCGATTGGGCAGGTACGTTGTACAATATAGTGGTAACGCTACGGTTTCGGAGGTTGATTCCGTGTGCTTGAATACCTGACCTGTCTTACGGTGTAACAGGTAAAAAGCGTCATCGTGTTTACTGTAGATCCCACCCATAAAGTCGGGAAAAATAAGCTCGGCTTCAAGTGTTGTCAGATCGAAACGTACCAGCCGCCAGCGATTATTTCTGGTCGTGGAAAACAATAATTGATTGTTTGACTGCCAGCTGGCCCCCCTGATAGCCATATCGGTGACGGGCAGGGAGTCGGTTTTTAACGTGGTAATATTTGTGATGAGAAGCTGATTATCACCCAAACTGAGCAAGCGATTTCCATCGGGAGAAAATACGAGCTGGTAAAAGCGACCAGAGGTTTTACTGGAGGTCAGTTGAACAGGCTCCGCCTGCGGCTGAGTAATATCACCCAGGTAGACCTGGGCGTGTGTTGAACGCTTAGAAACGAAGGCGTAATGTGATGACGTATCTGTCATCGTGGGCAGATAATCCATAACCGACGAGTTTGCCAGTGGTTGCACTTCATTGTCTTTACTGCGCTGTAAATAGATATCCCGGTCCAAAAGGTAAGATACAAAGGTAAAATCTGTCCCATTGTTTATTCTGGCTGGGTGTTTGACACGCGCCGTGTTGCTAATGACGGTTGCCAATTTATCGCCTTGCACGGTACTTTGCCACAACTCATAAGCCGGGTGTGGGGCCGGATGAATCAAACTGCGACTGTCATGATGCCAGATGGCTGAGCGCATTAGGTAGTCAAGTTGTGCGGTTTGGGTGAGTTTTGATGAGGCGAGGTCAAGCGTGTAAATGCGTGTTTTAGGCCCAAACTCACTGTTTAACATAACCAACGAACGACCGTCTGGTGAAAGGTCAAAGGCATAGTTTCCACGACCGTTGGTAATAGGTTGATTGACGATTGACTTATGTCCCTGAGTTAAATCAATTTGGAAAACCTGATAGCCGAACTCTTCTGATGTGCGGTCATTGAAATAAAGTTTTTTCCCGTCTTTTGAAAATACCAAAGCGGGCTCGCTTTTGCTGCCGCATGTGCTGAGTTTCTGCCATCGTGACTGCGTACGCAAGTGCGCCAGACGGGTCAGGTAAATACCACATGTTTGCGGTGTATGCATGACAAATGCAAGCTGTTCACTATCTGGTGACCAACTTGGTCGACTAAATCGCGCAAGGGGGATTGATAGCTGTTGCTGGGTATGTGTGCTGACATTTTCGATGATGAGTGTACTCAGCTGTTTCGTCTTTTTGACATAAGCGAGCGTTTTGAGGTCTGGCGACAGGCGGGGGTATAACTCCTCGCCTTGTGCTCGCGTAAATGGTTTGACTTGCTTGTTCATACTCAGCTCAGGCGACGAATAAGGATAATACAGAAACACCCCTGCAATAAAAGTGGCTGCCGACAAGGCAATAGCAGATAAAATAGTCCGCTTAATTCTGACTGCGCTCAAAGTAAGCTGGTGATTAACTGGAGCAGCATTGTCGGTGTTTGTTATCTGCACGGGGATCTGGTCTGTTTCTTCAAACGCAGAGATCATGCGATATCCCTTGCGCGGCACGGTCAAAATAAAATTGGGGGATTTGGGGTCATCCCCCAGTGCTTTACGCACCTTGACCAGAGTTCGGCTAATAGCGTTATCCGTTACGAGTGTACCTTGCCATACTGCATCCATTAATTCATCTTTGCTAATTACACGTTGCTGGTTGCGCGCCAGGTAATAGAGGAGATCGTACACCTTTGGTGCCAGCGTTACTGAGATACCATTACGGATTAGGAGCTGGTTATGGGTGTCAATGATCAGGTGTTCAAATCTCAGGTATCTCAAAATAGGCTCCTGCCTGGTACTGTATGGTCTTGTTATTATCTTTGTACACGCCAACGTGAGAGTTGGTTAATTCAGATAATACGCTAGTTTTTAGGCTGACGTAAATCCAGGTCTTTTTATTGACTCCAGTTTTTTATTTTTAACCTATTAAAATATAGAGTAATAAAATATTGGTCACAGTGAAGTCACTATTCCATCCTGAAAATTCCTTATTAAATCAGCAATACTTCATGTGTCAGTGAGCACGAGTCGATAAGGTGAGCGGAAGTTAAACTCAAATAAGGACCTTTATGATGTGTAAATTTCATCGTGCCCACTTTCTGGTATTAGTGAAAAGGCTTGTTTTGTTGGCCTTGATAGTGACTTTCTCCTTGCCCGTTTTATCTGCAGAAGCGCGTAAAGGCAAAGTTCTGTTTATTATCTCTGGGGACAAGCACGGCTTTTGGTTACCTGAAGTCGTTGGCCCATACCGGGTACTACACGATGCTGGATATGAGATTGAGCTCGCAAGTAGTACCGGCAAGCCTGGATACCCCAGAGGGCGATTGGAAGAGGCGCAATTACGCTGGCTGGATAGTTCGCTGCTTAAACAACAACTTAGCGAACCAAATGACATTGAAACACGCGATAGCCGGGACTATTTGGCTGTCTATTATGCGGGTGGGGCCGGACCGATGTTTGACTTGACGGCGCATGCCCCTGCAAAGGTGCTTACAGAGGCCATTTACAAAGCAGGTGGCATTATAGCTGCGGATTGTCATGGTACTGTTGCCTTGCTGAACTTACAGAATGAGAGTGGTCATCGGCTGATCTCGAACAGGCGTATTACAGGCAAAGCGAATAGCGAAGAGGGGTGGTTTGCTCGAACGCATTATCCGTTTTTGATTGAAGATGAGGCAACCAGGCTTGGCGCGATATTTGTTGCTGCAAAAAAAGGTGAGGTGAATGTTGTGGTAGATGGCCAATTTGTAACCGGGCAGAATCCGGTGTCAGCAATACCTATGGCAGAAGCGCTATTGATCGCTTTGCAGGAGTGAGTTGACGATACTCATCGTGCAACAGCGCATATCTGTACTCATCTACCCAGCTGCCTTTGAAGTTATACAATGGAGCTTCACTCGAAAATGCAGTGTTTGTCGCAACTTTTGGACAAGGAAGTCTCGGGTATTTGCCTGGGCGGTCAGCGGTGAATATCGTACTTAGGAAACAAATGGGGTAGTAATAACCTAAGTGCCGCCTTGCTATCCCATTGTGCTGCAATTGAGGTGCTAGGGTAAAACCAATCTCAACCTATTGCTGTGGTATAAAGTGTAATTGAAGGTTCAGCACCGAGAGGGTTATATCGTACTAACGGGTTATTTGTTGTCTAATGCTGATATACTCGACTTTGCAGTGTTTGGTTGTACCGGTGCTTGCTTGTCCAATACGCGGGTAATGGTATCGAACAGGGTCTGCATATCAATTGGCTTCGCGACAAAATCGTCAAATCCGAGCGATAGATATCGGTTGACATCTTCCGGGAGTACGTTCGCTGTAATGGCTATGAGTGGATTGTGATAGTCGGTGCTTTTTACCTGTTGACAAACCTCTATACCATCCATCACAGGCATTTGAATATCAACAAAGAAAATATCAGGTCGAGCTTCATTAAAGCATTCCATGGCGAGCTTACCATTACCCGCCATAACGAGTGTGGCATGGGTCTTTTTCATCATGGCTGAAAATATTTGCTGATTAATCAGGTTATCCTCTGCAAGCAGTACCTTAACACCGCGCAAATCTGGGACTTCAGGTTGCGTTTGTCTATCTGCGAGCGCAAACTTAGCTGTGGGCTTAACACTTTTCAGCGGGAGCGTGACCGTAAACTGGCTGCCTTCTCCTGCAACACTTGTGACCGTCACGTCTCCCTGCATGAGTTCCACCAGCTGTTTGACGATAGCCAGTCCCAGCCCGGAACCGCCATATTTTCGAGTGGTTGAGTTGTCGGCCTGATGAAAATGTTTAAACAGGTTGGAAAGCTGGGTAGGGGTCATACCAATTCCGCTATCGCAGGCCTCTATCGTGAGTCCATTGCTGTCTCCTTTAACTCTCAAAATTACTAGGCCTTGTTCTGTGAACTTGATTGCATTTGATAGCAGGTTACGGAGAATTTGTTTTAACCTTAGGGGATCTGCGAGCCTGACTGAAAAGTCCGGCTTTAACTGTGAGTCCAGCTCCAGCGTAACCTGTTTGTCACGGGCCACATGTTGGTATTCCTGAATGATCTCCTGGCATAAATGTGGAATGTCCACAGCCAGAACTTCAAGTGTGAGTTTACCTGCTTCCATTTTAGAAAAGTCGAGTATGTCATTCACCAGGCCGAGCAGGGTTTGTGAAGAGGTATAGCCTTGTTCAACAAGGGAGCGCTCTTGTGCATGAAGGTCCTCCTGTCTTAAAAGCTGAAAAACGCCCAGAATCGCATTCATCGGAGTGCGAATTTCGTGGCTCATGGTGGCAAGGAATTGCGCTTTGGCCAGTTCTGATTGCTCGGCTCGCACTTTCTCCTGCTTAAGCTGTGTGACTTGTGTATTGACGGTGCCGACCAGTTTGTTAAGGGTCTTTTGTAGTGTTTTTAGCTCTTCATATTCGAGATTCGCATTATTCTGTTCATAGTTGCCTGATGTCAGTGACATACAGTATTTTTCAAGCTGTTTCATGGGCGTCGTGACTTTGCGGCTGACGTAGGCCAGATACCAGAAAAGTATGATCAATACGCCCAATGCCAGCATTGCACTTCTGATGATGGCATACAGTATCTCCTGGGTATAAGCGCTGTGCTGATGAGACAGGGATAGCGATAAGTTCAGGCCTTCGGTGTTACGCTCATAAATGGGGTAGGTTGCATTGAGCCCCGCGTCGAGTTGATGCCCCTCATGAAACCACATTTGCTCATCTGAAAAGGTTGTCAGTGATTCATAATCCGCCAGTTCAATTGCCATCTGACTGACATCTAACTCAAAAAAAAGCACGCCGGTATAGCGAAATGGGTCGATAAGAGATGGTAACGTCTGACGCAATGGCACGGCAATAAATAGCGTGCCACCGGGGGAAGCGTTAAACCCTAGCTCTGTGTTGCTGATCAAGAGCTTTCTGACCATCAGCTCGCGCGCACTTTCGTTAATGACAGAAGCGGTGTGCTCTATGATAGAAGGAGTTGCCCAGTGCAAAGTATAAAGAGGGTACCCTTCAACAATGTAAGGGGAGCCATCACTGATCATCACACTTTTGACCAATGGAGATTTGGATACCAGCTCTCGGATCTCCTTAAGCGCGTATTGTGTATACAAAAGGTTTAAAGGCAACTCTGCCAGGATCCGGTGGTCGCTGTAGTGTGCGACCTGAAATGTCAGTTCGGCCAGTCTGTTTTTTATGTCCAAAGACAGGCTGGTTGCGCGTTGTGCAACGGTATCTGATGCGATTTTATTGGCTTGTGTCCAGGCGCTATAGGCGAAATGGGCCAGGGCAATGATTAACAAGACCAGGACCATAGTGCCGACTTTAAGCTGTAATTCACTGACCAGGTTTTTTTTCTTGCTCATAGCTAATCGACTTTTCTACGATATGTTGCATGAAATGGGCGGCCTGATGTTCATCCAGCACGCCAGCTAGGTGGCGTGTCAGGCCTTTTAACATTGCTTCCCACACAAAGGCCATTTGCGCCTCGTTGGGCATCGGCTGAGTATATTCCAGTGTTGTGATAAGCGCCTCAACCTGCGTAATGCCCTGTATTTTTAACGTGTCCAATGCTCGCTTGTCGACAGGCAGAGCATTAATTGACGACCAAAAGTTAGTTTGTACCGGCAGAGATTGTAAGAATTCAGATAAGGTTTTAAGCTCTGCACTTTTGGGGCCCGACAGGGCGTTATTGGGAAAGACCATGACATGTGATGAAAAGTAAGAGCGCATAGGTGCACCACCCAGGCTGGGTAATTGTGCGACCCCTAATTTGTCAGCAAAATGCTCGGAGAAGCGCTGAAACATCCATGAACCATTGATGGTGTACGCAACTTCGCCTGCCAAAAATCGGTTAACCGTGCACTCGTAGTTACACTCTACGTCAAGCCAGCGCTCTTCTTTAAGCGATTTGTACCATCGCAGAGCGCGAATCATCGCCGGTGTGTCCAGGTTCACGTGGCCGTTCAAAATCAGTGGCGTACCAAAGGTGCCCAAAAATGCCCTAAACCAATACATTTCATAATAATTCCAGCTGATCTCAACACCCTGATCCTGTTGTTGTGTACGAAGCTGTTGCCAGTTTTGGGCAGGCTGGCTTACCAGTGCTCGGTTATAGTAAAGCATCAGGTGATTGCCAAATACGATTGGTACGCCAAGTGTGGTGCCATTGGCTTTGATGTTGGATTTTACTTGTTCTATTAGGTGTGCGGACAGCCAGTCGTCAGGTACTTCGGATAAGTTGAGTGCTGTTAGTCCCATGTAGTCCGCAGGGACTATGATGCCGTCCGGTAACGCATTATTACTTGCTCTGAGTAATAACTCCGATTTGAGTGTGTTATTTTCAAATTCAACCACTTTGACTTGGATACCGGTTTTTGTGGTGAATTCGGCAAACAGGGGCTTAAAGTCGTAATTTTCCAATCCGATAGCAATGGTCAATGATTGCTGTGGTTTTTGACTGGTATACCCCACACTACTGAGCAGGCTCGTCATCAGCATGAGTAGAAGAGTCAAACTTAACCTGCCAGACATGGCCTTCCTTAGTGAGTGATAGTTTATTTAATGTATAGCAAATTCTATGGCCAGGGCAACCTGAGGCGTGTGTGAAAACCAATACGAATTGATAAGGCGTCATGATAGCGTACGGTTGTGACAACTATGAGATAGGCTGCCGGGATATAGAGTGGCGTAGAGGCGAGGTGAAACCAGTAGACTCAGAGGTAGTTGAATTAAAAAGGTATTACGATTCTTACGGTTGCGACAATATACAGACTTAAAGGATCATGAGTTGGTACGACCGAGTGGATTCGAACCACCGACCTCGGGACCGGGCCATAGAGAGTGGTGGTGCTCTGAATAGATGAGCTACGGTTTTACAATTGAGGGGTTAACTTATAAAAAAAGTAGATTGATACGACCAAGTGGATTCGAACCACCGACCTCTGGACCGGGGCATAGAGAGTGGTGGTGCTCTGAATAGATGAGCTACGGTTTTACAATTGAGGGGTTAACTTATGAAAAAAGTAGTCTGGTACGACCGAGTGGATTCGAACCACCGACCTCTGGACCGGGGCATAGAGAGTGGTGGTGCTCTGAATAGATGAGCTACGGTTTTACAATTGAGGGGTTAACTTATGAAAAAAGTAGACTGGTACGACCGAGTGGATTCGAACCACCGACCCCCACCATGTCAAGGTGGTGCTCTAACCAACTGAGCTACGGTCGTACAATAGTAAGCATTTTAGAAATTAATCTATCAAGATTAATTGGTACGACCGAGTGGATTCGAACCACCGACCCCCACCATGTCAAGGTGGTGCTCTAACCAACTGAGCTACGGTCGTACAATAGTAAGCATTTTAGAAATTAATCTATCAAGATTAATTGGTACGACCGAGTGGATTCGAACCACCGACCCCCACCATGTCAAGGTGGTGCTCTAACCAACTGAGCTACGGTCGTACAATGTTGAACAACTATGACTGTTTTGTTGCATTGCGTCACTTGCCAACGGCCGCTAATATATAGCGAGCGTTCGAAGGGATCAAGTAAATTTGCTAAATTAATGTTTGTTTGCACTTTTTTCGTTCATACCGGTGCAACTTTACACACTTTGTAGAAGCCTTGCCACCATTGGGCATGCTGCCTGCTCGATAACTTCAGCTCTGTCATCAGTGCCGCTGCATGGTCCGGGTATAACGGGTGAGGGATGGCTTGAGAAATTTGAGCGAATGAGTTACTCAGTTCCTGTAACTGAATACTGAGCTGAGACTGGTATGGTTGTAATTGTGAAATAGCGTATTTATTGAAAATGTTATGCAACACCTGAGCCTTTTTTTTGTTTTTACCTTCAGGACAGACCGTTTCTTGCAAATCAATTTGCGCCAGCCATGCTGTTAGGCTGTGGTTCCAGCTAATTTGTCTGCGCGCACTGGTCATTAAAGTTTGGACATAGCTGTTATTATTTAATTTATTTAAAGCTGGCGTTATTTTTCGTGGGTCAATGTTTTCAGGGGCAAGTAAACTGTTTGCTACGGTAGCAAGCGCAGCCAGGCCCTCATTCGCCTGGATCTCATTGTCTGTGCCTCTCTTGTCTGTTTCTTCAAATGTCAGCCGGTTAAATTGGTTTAGTTCGGGCTCTGCTGAGAGCATGAATGCGAAATACTGAGCCAGTGCCGTGCGTTTTTCTTCCGTCGCCTGACGAAGAATGTTTTTTACTTCCGGATCCTGAGTTTTGGTATCCTGAATACAGCTTGCAGCTAGCTGTATAAAGCGAACCTGATATTTGAATACCTCGCTGGGGACGGCCAGTCTACCGAGTTGGTTATTGTGTTGTGCGACGTTATGGGCCAGCGCACAGTGCCCCAGGTTGGCCAGCTGCAACACAGAGAGTTTAAACGAGGCTTCAGGTCTGCTGGCTGTGTATTCAGCGATAGGGGATAGTTTATCAATGCTGGGCGGAGGGATGTCCAGCACATTGGCCAGCCTGTTGGCATATTCCTGGTTGATGTCACTTGCAGTGGGTGTACAGGCCACTGCCAGTAGCAGGCTAAACAGGATCGGGGCGTAACGTATCAAGCCGTTTCCTCACAAAATAAAGAAGTAGTATAGCGGCGCATGTTAAGCCGACAATAATGCCTATCCAGAACCCTCTGGCACCCATGGCCGATGTCAGTATGTCGGTTTTTGCCAGCACAAAGCCGAGGCTGAACCCAATCAGCCAGTAGGACACAAAGGTGACTATAGTAATAGGGCTGGTGTACTTTAATCCTCGCAGTACACCATTTGCAGCCACCTGCAAGGCATCTGGCAGTTGATAAATACATGCCAGCACGATTATCCCAGAGGCCAGTAACGCCACTTCAGCATTTTGTGTATATACCCAGGCAATCTCATTTCGGATCACGTAAGTAAAGGTCGCAACAATCACTGACACTACCACGGCACAGATAAAGCTGGTGTAGACCGAATTAACCAGTTTGGGGTAATTGCCTTCTCCCGACAAGGTTCCAATACGTATTGCGATCGCCATGGAAAGGCTAAGAGGGAGCATAAACAGAATGGTCGTTACGCTGGCTGCGATTTGGTGCCCGGATACAGCAATGGCCCCGAGATCAGCAATGAATAGCGGAATACAGGCGAATAAGGTCACTTCAAAAAACGTTGCGAGACAAATGGGCAGGCCCAGTTTGACTATTTGAAACAAGGTTGCAGCATGCGGCCGTGCGAAGGCTGTGATCAACCAGTGTCCGTTGAGATATTTATTGTTGAAGCTGTAAATCAACTGAGCGATGGCCATGACCCAAAATACTAAGGTAGTTGCCAGTCCACATCCCGCGCTGCCCAGCGCTGGCATGCCTAATTTGCCATAGATAAATACATAGTTGGCAAAAACATTGACGACTAGCCCAAGCAAACTTATGTACAAGGCTGCTTTTGTGTTACCTACGCCTTCTGTGACATTACGGTAGACTGAAAACAATAAAAAAGCAGGTAGCCCCCATTTTACGAAATCAATGTACTGTTGTGCTAAGTCTGTGATAGCACTCGCAGCCCCGATACGTGCAAAGACCAAAGGAGTGAAGGCACTGGCAATAAACCCAAGTGAAGAGAGTATTAGTGCAAGGTAGATACCCTGCTGAAAGTACGTTTTAATACCATCACGTTGTTTGGCCCCATCGCAGTATGCAACCATACTGGTGATTGCTAATAGAATACCCTGTAAAGAAAAGATCATCGGGTTCCAGGTGCCGGTTGCAATTGACAGTGCAGCGAGATCTTCGGCGCTGACTTGTCCCGCCATCATGGTGTCGACAACCGACATAAGTACCAGCGTGATTTGGGCAAAAAAGACGGGGGTGGCAAGACGCACCAGGCGCTTTGCTTCCCATAAAGCAAATTTCATACTGAGTCTGGACTTCCTAAAACGTTAATCTTAAAAAACTTCTTTAAAACTTACCACTTTTATCTGATAAAAGCGCAGTTTAATCTGATGAGTGTTTGGGTTACACTGCGCGGCATTATTCTCGAAAATCTGAGTGTTATGTTTACCGGAATTGTACAGACTCAAGCGACAGTGGTTAGTGCTGTGTTGCGCGAAGGGATCATGAAGCTGGTGTTGTCGGTTGACAGCCGATATTTGGAAAAGTTGACTCATGGTGCGAGTATCGCAATCAATGGATGTTGTCTGACCGTCACAGATTTTGAAGTAAGAGGTGCAGACGTCGTGGGGCAGGTGTCTTTTGATGTGATCGACGAAACGCTCCAGTTGACCAACTTGAGTATACTACAACAGGGCAGTCGGGTTAACTTTGAACGCTCCGTGACCTTTGGTACTGAGTTGGGTGGGCATATTGTGTCCGGCCATGTGCATTGTCAGGCAACCATCATGGCATATATCCAGGAAGCTGATAATTGCCGGATTAAACTTGCCATTCCTGAGCTGTGGAAAAAATACATTCTTTATAAGGGGTTTATCAGTGTTAACGGTGCAAGTTTGACTGTTGGCAAACTTGAAGAGGATGGCTTCTGGCTTCATCTTATTCCAGAAACACTGGCACTGACCAATATTGGTACAGCCCACGTTGGCGATCTGTTTAACATTGAAGTTGACCAGCAGACATACACGACAGTGAACACGGTAGAGCATTACCTGCGTAAAAACAGGGGCAATTTCTCATTGTGATACCTTCCCGGTGGTGCGAGTCGTTGATCTTGAGGGATTATACCACTGTTGCACCCTGTTATCGTTGTGGCGCTGGTATCTGAAGAGATATTGAATACAGTGAGTAACAGGTGTTGTTCTTTAGCATATGGTGATGTGGGCACTGTCAGTGCCCATTAAAAGACCTGTTCGTCGTCTGCATCAACCCTCAGTTCAAGCTTGTTAATTGCGTAATCTATATGCATGTTCAGGTGGATCGGGTTGCAACAAGCTGCGCAATCTTCATAGTAGTCCTGATCACCTTCGCTGGCGTCCAGACTAACAAAAATATGGTGGCCACAATGCGGGCAACTAATACGTTGGTCATACAGCTGCTTCATGAGTTTACTCCAACGAGTTTTCCGTTTTTTACATTAATAACTATAGCAGCATTGTGGAGTATTACAGTAAAGTTGCAGTTATTTGCAAAGGTCGTCGATGTGATTGGCAGCCTGCTTAAGATAATCCCCTGCGAACATATTTGCGTGGCATAGCAAAGGGTAGAGTTGATAGATACGTCGACGGTCTTCATACCCTTCCATTCTGGGGTAAACACTATCATACCCTTCATAAAATGCATGTGGCAGAGGCGCAAAGAGCTCGCTGGATGCGAGATCTATTTCTCTGTCGCCATAATAACAAGAGGGACAAAATAAACAGGGTTTACCCTGGGAAAAAGCGATATTGCCACGCCAAAAGTGGCCGTGTAATAAAGATGGCGCAACTTGATGTGGCAACATGGGTTTAATAAGTTCAACAAACAGGTCGATATCGACCAGTTTGATCCCTTTTTCTGCCAATAGCTGTAATTGCCAGGCGATCCGCTCTTCGGCAAAAAACACTTCCCATTTTTTATGCCACTGGTTTGGCTGAGCCAAATCGAAAAAGTAGTTATCCTCTTCTAGCCCATACATTTTCTGTTCGTGGCGAGCATGGAGCTTGGCAAGTGTGGCGCCACAGGTATACCAATCTTCGAGCTCTCCTGACGTCTCAAGCCATTCAAGCACCAAAAAGCAAAACTCAATGCTTGAGCCAATGGTGATGGTGTCGGCAACAAGAAAGTCGCTGTCCCGGATCAGTGTGTCATGATTGCGGACTTCGCACTCAAAGCGTTCCAGCGCCTGAATATGATCTACCTTAACCAGGTAGCAGTGATGATCATTCTCGATTTTAAACAACCGAGCGTGCGCATTGCAGGGCAATTGCGTTTTACGGGTAAACTCGAAATGTTCATGAATTGCATCACTGATATACTGGTTTACGAGATTCCACATAGTCCCGCCAAGGTTTGAGTACCACACATAGTCTAAACTATGGCCGATTTTTGCTATAACACAAATACTTGTGGAGAGAATTAAATTCACTACAATATGCGGCCGGGCAAAACACTCAGATCATAAGAGGCACTGATGAGTAAAAGTTTAGCGACGAATATCCTGGCCGCAGTGGTTGTACTGCTTGGCTGGTTATTAGAGAACGATGTGTTGTGGACTATGGGCTTGTTTGCCTTGTCAGGCGCTGTAACAAACTGGCTTGCAATACACATGTTGTTTGAGAAAGTGCCGGGTCTTTATGGGTCGGGCGTGATCACCATTAAATTTAAAGAATTTAAAAGTGCTATCCGTAAACTGATACTCGAAGAGTTCTTTAACGAAGATAAATTGCGTAGTTTCGCGCAAAAGAATGAGATTCAGCTGGATTTGAAGCCAGTTATTACGCAAACCGACCTGTCACCTGCATTCAATAAATTGGTACAGGTGATAGAGGCTTCTCAGTTTGGTGCTATGTTGGCTATGGTGGGCGGTAAAGAAGCGATTGAGCCGATGAAAGACAGCTTCACCGATAAAATGAAAGAAGCTTTGTTTGAAATCAGTGAAGGGGACGAGTTTCAACAGCAACTGTCTGGATTGCTGAGCAGCGGGCAGTCGGTTGATGCTGTGAAAGTAGCCATTGAACATGCGGTTGAAGAGCGTTTAGAAGAACTCACACCTGCGATGGTCAAAAGTATTGTTCAGGATATGATCCACACGCACCTTGGCTGGTTAGTGGTTTGGGGTGGTGTCTTCGGTGGTCTGTTTGGGCTCATTGCAGCTTTGGTTTAAAGGCCAAAGTTGTGTTGAGTCATTTAGATTGGATAAAACCATCTATATGGGCGCATCTTGCTAGGTCATAGCAGTTCACGATGCGCCAAATGAAAGACTGACACTTATTTGGAACCAGAAACGACGATTGTCTGTGTGTTATCGGTCATCGCAATGTCTGTGATTGATGTGTCAGTCGTAAAGTCGATATTAAGCAGCCCTGCTGTTTTGTGTAGGCCAAATTTCTTGGCGAACTGAGGCACTGGCATATCGTTGCAGGTGAGTTTACTGGCAACAACGGAGCGACTGATCCGATGCTCCGTTAGTTCTTTAATTAAAGTCAGGCGGTGGTTAGTTCCCACTGCAACACATAGCTGTGTCGCGATGCTGTTGTCTGCTCCTACTAATTCTACTTCTCCTGCGCTGGCAGTCAGGCTGGTGGCCAAAAATAAGGGGGAAAGCATTAAAGTCGCGGCAAGTTTCATGATCTTCTCCAGATTTATACAAAGCTCACAACAAGTATTGATGGGAATGTTGCAAAATGCTGTAACCTTGAAATAACCGAATGTAAGTAACTTTGTCTGTTGTAAAAATGCTAAGTAACAAATTGATTTTAATGCTATAGTTGTTTCAGACGTAAGAGAATAATATGTTTTGTCAGGGCAATTTTTTTCGATTAACTATTTTTCTTTGTTTTATTATAGTGATGTTTTCCTTTAATTGAGCTTAGATTAATACCTGTGTCAAAAGTGTGTCGATACGTCTCTGGTTGTGACTGCAATACAGGTTTGTCGACATTGCATGCTGCCTACAATATGCTCCGCAGTAAGTTTGCAACATTTCTAAGAGTAAAACTTGGATTCGCTGCATTGATGTAAAAAATAGCTGCTGATCAAGCGGATATGTTTGATTCCCAGAATGACATTACAGCCCACTGCAGGTGTATTAAAGTCAGCTTAGCCTTTATTACAGAGAGGAAACTCGAAATGTGCAGATGGCCGAGCTATATTGTGAACTGTCGAAACTTAGTTGCAATTTTACGTCAATTGTAAGCCAATACTCTGCGGGGTGATCAATCACGCAGAACAATAAGAGAAATATGATGCAAAAATTCAAGCCGACGGCGATTGTACTTGCATTAAGTACAGTTCTTTTAGGGTGCCAGGACAAGGGCCCTCAGAAAGAAAAAGTCACCATTGATAAAAATCCATATCCAAGCACCTACCAGCCTCATAGTTCAGGCTCTACTTTAATTACCAATGCAACTGTACTGACTGGTACAGGCGAGCTGTTGGAAGACACGGATGTATTGCTTAAAGACGGCAAAATCAGCCAGGTAGGGAAAGACCTGTCTGCTCAGGCTGATGTGACCATAGATGCTCAGGGCAAATGGGTCACACCAGGTATAATCGATGTACATTCACATCTGGGTGCCTATCCAAGCCCTTCTGTAGAGTCTCATGCCGATGGTAACGAGATCACCAAGCCGAATACTGCCCAGGTATGGGTTGAGCACTCAGTTTGGCCACAGGATCCGGGTTTTAATCGGGCGCGTGAAGGCGGGATCACCACATTACAGATCCTGCCTGGTTCTGCCAACCTGTTTGGTGGTCGCAGTGTCACGCTGAAGAACGTGCCATCACCAACGATGCAAGGCATGAAGTTTCCAGATGCACCCTATGGTCTGAAAATGGCGTGTGGTGAAAACCCGAAACGTGTTTATGGTGGTAAGGGTGTCGCACCTTATACGCGCATGGGTAACATGGCGGGGTATCGTGCCGCCTGGGCTGAGGCGACCGAATACAAACAGGCATGGGAGCAGTATGACGCGGCTTATGCGGCAGGGCTGAACCCGGATGCACCAAAACGTGACATTCGTTTGGATACGCTGCGTGGTGTGTTGGACGGCGAGATCCTGATCCACAATCACTGTTATAAAGCAGAAGAAATGGCAATGATGATCGACCTCTCTAAAGAGTTCAATTATCATTCGGGTACCTTCCATCATGGTATTGAAGCTTATAAAGTCGCCGATCTGCTCGCAGAGAATGGTAACTGTGCCGCATTGTGGCCGGATTGGTGGGGCTTCAAAATGGAAGCATACGACATGGTGCCGGAAAACGTTGCAATCGTGGATGCTGTTAAAAACTCATGTGCCGTTGTTCACTCCGATTCAGACACTACAATCCAACGTTTGAATCATGAAGCTGCCAAAATCATGAATACTGCGAACCAGGCCGGATTCTCGCTTAAAGAGCAAGATGCAATTAAGTGGATCACCTATAATGCGGCTAAATCGCTCGGTATTGAAGAGAAAACCGGTTCGGTAAAACAAGGTAAGCAAGCGGATATAGTTATCTGGGACCGCAATCCATTTAGCGTTTATTCTAAAGCCGAAACCGTATATATCGACGGTGCCAAAGTATATGACCGCTTCGATGAGAAATATCAGGCGGTGAGTGATTTTATGCTGGGTCAGCGCTAAGGAGTAAATGATGAATAAGTTTAAGATTTCTTTATTGACCAGTGCACTGCTGGCTTCTTCCGCAGCATTTGCTCAGATTACGGCGATCACCAATGCTAAGGTTCATACATTGACTGACGCGGGTACCCTGGAAGGGGCGACTGTGGTAATTGAAAATGGCACTATCACTGCGATTAACCCAGCGAGTGTCAAGGCCGATGTGACGATTGATGCAAAAGGCCGAGTTTTGACGCCTGGTTTTATTGGCTCAATGAACCAGCTTGGACTGGTTGAAGTGAGCGCTGTGGCTGGCTCCAGAGATGCAGGTGATGATAAAGCTGACGTGGACTTTGATGCCAGCCCGGCATTCAACCCGCGTTCGTCACTGATCCCATATGGTCGCAAAGGCGGCATCACCCAAAATGTGGTTGTGCCACATGGCGGGAAGAGCATTTTCGAAGGGCTAGCCTTTGTAGTGGACCTATCCGGTGAGTTTAACAGTGTACTGAAAACGCGTACTGCGTTGTTGGTGGACATGGATGCAAGCGGCAGCGGGTCGCGTGCAATGAAATACAAAACTCTGAAAGAGAAGCTTGAAGGCCAACAGCAAAAGCTGTCTGAGAAGGGCAAGAAAGACGACAAGAAAGCGGCGAAGAAGCCAAGTCAGGAAGAGCAGATACTGACCGCAGTATTGAAAGGTGAAATGCCAGTTGTTGTGGAAGTAGAGCGCGCGTCTGACATTCTTGAAGTATTAAAGGTGAAAGAGCAGTTTGGCCTTAACCTGGTTCTTTGGGGCGTGAATGATGCTGTTTTGGTCAAAGAGGAAATCGCGAAAGCGAATGTTCCTGTGGTCATCAGTGCAGTGTCTAACTTGCCAACCAGCTTTAGTTCATTACATGCAGATCTAACCAATGCGGGTGAGCTTGAGCGTGCTGGCGTAAAAGTGCTGTTGTCTGGGTTTGCATTTGAGGGGGCGCACAATTTGTATCAGTTGCGCTTTGATGCGGGCATCGCCGTTGCACATGGTATGAGTTACGAAGGGGCGCTAAAAGCGGTCAGTAGCAATATCGCAGATGTATTTGACCTGGATGGCGGTAAGATTGCTTCAGGTCAGCGTGCCGATTTGGTGCTTTGGAGCGCCGACCCGTTTGAGTTTACTACTACCTTAGATAAACTCTGGATCAATGGTGAAGAAGTGAGTACAGAATCTCGTCACGATAAACTAAGAGACCGCTACACCACTGACTCAGATATGCCTCGCGCGTATACTAAGTAATCAAGATATCGACAAAGGCCCGTTAGGGCCTTTTTTATTGCCTAAAAATCCAATTTTTGCTCTGTCAATTTGCGTTTAACCGTTAAAAAAGTAAGACCGCTGGCGCTGTTGAATGGGGCTGCCATAGGATATAATTTGGCTAAGTCTTAAGAGGTTATAAACGTTTGAAGTGGCAAGCTCTGGTCGATAATCGACAGCGATTTTTCTGGGTTTTACAAATTGCAGGCTGGATAGGCTATGCATTGGTAAACTACATAGGTTCAAAAGTATTCGAAATGCGCGATATTTACGTTTTTGTGATCGTGCTCAACGCCTATGCCGGTTGTTTGATGACAGTACCATTGCGTTATCTCTATCGTAAAGTATGGAACGCAAAGCCATTATTGCTTATCTTTGTGGTTTTTAGCACCTCTTATCTGACGGGAACACTGTGGTCTGTCGTTCAGAAGTTTAACATGTGGGAGATTTACCGGCATGGATACAGGCCCGAAGAGTGGTATTACTATCTTCAGCAAGGTTTAGACTCAGTTTACATCATTTTGTGTTGGAGTGGCTTGTACTTTGGTATTAAGTACTATCAGCTACTGCAAAGTGAACGACAAAAGGCACTGAAAGCCAATACAATGGCACATGAAGCACAGCTTAAAATGCTGCGTTACCAGCTTAACCCTCACTTTCTGTTTAATACACTCAACGCAATTTCAACACTGGTATTGGTTGAAGAGAACAAAGACGCTAACCAAATGGTGTCCAGGCTGAGTGATTTCCTGCGCTATACGCTAAATACAGATCCGATAAAAAAAGTACCGCTTGAACAGGAGTTACATGCACTCAAGCTGTATCTGAATATAGAGAAGGTGCGCTTTGATGAGCGTCTGGAAGTGGCCTTCGATATCACTGAAGAAGCAAAGCAAGCATTGGTGCCTAGTTTGATCATGCAACCGTTAATTGAAAACTCTATCAAATATGCTATTGCGCATATGGCCAGTGGTGGCAAAATCGAAATAAGAGCTCAGGTTTTTGCTAATGAGCTATTGTTAGAGGTGTGTGATAACGGGCCTGGTGCGTCCATAGAAAACGGCCAGTTGAGCAATGTTCAGGGGGTTGGTATTGCTAATACCCAGGACAGACTAAGAACATTATACGAAAACAATTATTCATTTGTGCTCGCGCACAATACGCCTTCTGGATTGAAGGTGAATATACGAGTTCCTTTTGAAAAGGCTGAGAAGTAAAGTAATGAGCAAAATCAGAACGCTAATAGTAGATGATGAGTCCCTAGCCAGAAAAGGCCTGGCTGTGCGCTTAAAACAGATAGAAGACATAGATGTTATCGAGCTGTGCAGCTCTGGGGAGCAAGCGCTTGAGTTGTGCGCCAGTCAACAAATCGATCTGGTATTCCTCGACATTCAAATGCCAACCATGAATGGGTTTGAAGTGGCCAGAGCGCTCAGTGAGAGTGTTAAGCCATTGCCGGCCATCGTGTTTGTCACTGCTTTTGATCATTATGCAGTAAAAGCCTTTGAAATTCATGCTTTAGATTACATCCTAAAGCCCGTAGATGACAACAGACTAAAACAGGCGGTTGAAAAAGTGCATAGCTATTTGAAAACACAACAAGATAATGCTCACAAGAAAAAGCTCGCCAGCTTCGTTGCCGGTATCACAGGCAATAACTGTGAAGAAATTCTGCGTAAATTGGCCACTGGTGACACCATTGAAGACAAAAAGTATCCGGAGTCGATCGCGGTAAAAGAGCAGGGGGAAATTATTCGTGTTTCTGCCGCTTCTATCCAGTGGATTGATGCTGCGGGAGATTATATGTGCTTGCACTGCTCTGACGGACAAACTCATATTTTGCGTAAAACAATGAAGGAGCTGGAGCAGGAATTAGACCCTAAATTGTTTGTGCGTGTTCATCGCTCTGCCATCGTCAATACCAAGCAGATCAGTAAACTGGTTACACAAAGTAGTGGTGAGTATTTATTGGTTCTAGAAAATGGCCAGGAGCTCAAAGTAAGCCGAAGTTATCGTGATAAAGTAAAAGCCGCATTGGCCAGCTAATCACTTCTTTGCTGTTTAATTGAGAGGGAAGGATTATCCGGGCAGCGATGCCACCCGGATGTTGACTTTCTAAACGGTGACAATTTTCATTGTATTGGTCGCACCAATGGTTTCCATTACGTCACCGTGAGTCAGGATCACTGTATCGCCTTGTTCCAGCGCACCTGTTTCGACCAGAGTATTTAGCGCATCGCGAACGGTTGATTCTTCATTACACCGAGTAGAATCAAAATATACCGGATAAACGCCCCGATAAAGCGCTGTCTGGCCTAATGTTCTGGCATGTCGTGAAAGTGAATAGATTGGCAAGCCAGAACTAATTCTTGACATCAATTTCGATGTGTTCCCCGACTCAGTCAGTGCGACGATGGCTTTTACTGAAGTCAGATGATTTGCCGCATACATAGCAGACAGGGCAAGTGTCTCTGACGTGTCGGTAAACATGCTGTCCAAACGGTGCTTTGAAATATGGGTTTGTGGCTGTGATTCAGCACCAAGACAAACACGCGCCATCGTTGCGACGGTTTCTTCTGGGTAGTCACCAGCCGCTGTTTCTGCTGATAACATAACAGCATCAGTGCCATCCAGTACGGCGTTCGCCACATCCATGACTTCTGCGCGGGTTGGCATCGGGTTATCTATCATAGATTCCATCATTTGCGTTGCAGTGATAACCGTTCTGTTTAATGAGCGTGCACGGCTAATGATTTGCTTTTGCTTACCGACTAAGGCAGCATCACCAATTTCGACACCCAGGTCTCCACGTGCAACCATCACAGCGTCTGAGGCCAGCACAATGTCGTCAATCGCTTCAACTGAGTCAACGGCTTCTGCACGTTCAATCTTAGCCAGTAGTTGTGCGTCTGATCCTGCTTTTTCAGCAAGGCCCCGAACGTAACGCATGTCTTCGCCGCTGCGCGGGAATGAAACGGCAATATAGTCAACACCAATTTCAGTCGCAGTAAGTAAATCTTCTTTGTCTTTTTCGGTAAATGCAGGTGCAGTCAGACCACCGCCTAATCGGTTGATCCCTTTATTGTTTGACAGGACTCCGCCGACGGTAACTGTACAGTGCACTTTATTGCCTGCAACCTTATCTACCGTTAACTGAATAAGCCCATCATTCAGCAGAAGTAAATCGCCCCCATTTACATCATTTGGTAGTTCTTTGTAATCAATACCGACAGACTCGAGGGTGCCTTCACCTTTTTCAAGTTCAGCGTCCAGAGTGAATTTTGCACCTACGTCCAGGTTAACTTTGCCGTCTTTGAATGTGGAAACACGAATTTTGGGTCCCTGCAAATCAGCCAGGATTGCGACGTGCTTGTTCAATTTTTTTGCAATTTCCCTGACGGCTTCCGCACGGTCTTTATGATCCTGTGCGACACCATGGGAGAAGTTCAAACGAACAACGTTTGCACCTGCGCGAATGATTTTTTCTAAGTTATTATCTCTATCTGTAGCTGGCCCTAGTGTTGCTACGATCTTTGTGCGTCTAAGCATCAGGTTCTCCTGTTGACTTGTCTCGGTGACTTTATCTGGATAACTTGCTGGGTTTTAAGAAAGAAATATCTTATAGCCCTTTTTAACATGCAAATTAAATTATATGATCTATATGAACTGATTATGACACCGGTGTCAGGTGGCGTCAATCACGACTTTTTGTCAAGAACATGCCGTACTTATCTAAAATTGATTGATTTACAATCAGGTAGACGGGATCAGTGAGGT
Source organism: Pseudoalteromonas rubra (assembly GCF_001482385.1). NCBI lineage: Bacteria > Pseudomonadati > Pseudomonadota > Gammaproteobacteria > Alteromonadales > Pseudoalteromonadaceae > Pseudoalteromonas > Pseudoalteromonas rubra. The sequence continues at coordinate 759,439 of NZ_CP013611.1, read as the reverse complement.
CAGTTGAACGCTTTATATCCGACTCAGCTTGGGTATAATGACGGTACGCTACCGAAAGACTATTGAATTTGTTACCGAGGAGGAAAACTTAATGCAAGTTGCATTAGTTGGTTTGGGTGTGATGGGGAAAAACCTCGCGCTAAATCTTATAGAACAGGGCATGACATTAGTTGCCTATGATAAAAACCCGGACGCGGGTGCGGAGCTATTGAGTTGCGCGCAGTCGTCGGGGATTGCCGAGCGCCTTCACATTGTTTCCGATCTTGCTGACATGGTTAAGCGATTGGATACGCCAAGGTCTGTTTTGCTTCTGGTACCGGCTGGTGAGCTGGTCGATAAGGTGTGTCAGGATTTAATTGAAGCGGGTGTAGAAAAAGGCGACATCATTGTTGATTGTGGCAACAGTAACTACAAAGATGGTATTGCCCGCAAACTTAAGTACCAGAACAAGTTCGAATTTGCCACGATGGGAATTTCGGGTGGCGCAGAAGGGGCCCGACACGGACCTGCTATGATGGCCAGTGGTTCAGAAGGCGGCTGGGAGCGCTTAATACCCTGGTTCGAAAAAGTAGCAGCTACGCATAATGGTGAGTCATGCTTCGCACGTGTTGGTCAGTCGGCCAGTGGCCATTTTGTAAAGATGGTTCACAATGGCATCGAGTACGCCTTGATGCAGCTTATTGCAGAGATGTATCAGTTGTTACGCATCGGTACCGGCCGCTCTCCAGCTCAGGTTGCAGAGGTATTTAAGAGCTGGTCTGAAGGGACGCTTAACAGCTATCTGCTCGCAATTTCAAGCCATATATTGAGTCTGGAGAGCGATCAGAATGAAGCTGTAGTTGATCTAATTGACAATAAAGTGGGCGCAAAGGGAACGGGCCTCTGGACAGCACAAAATGCGCTTGAACTTGGGATTGCCGTTCCTTCTTTGGTTGCCGCCGTGCAAGCCAGACACCTAACCAACACTATAGATACACCAGCAGCGAAAGAAATGACGTATGCCCAGCGTGCAACTAACAGTGTTGATCTGGATTTGGATGAACTTAAAGAAGCCTTCTATTTTGCCAGCTTGCTTTGTTATCGTCAGGGGTTGGCACTTATCAAAGGCGCTTCCAGATCCCATCAGTGGAAAGTTGACCTGGACAAAACACTTCAGACATGGCGTGCGGGTTGTATCATCAGAGCTGATTATCTGGACGATATTGCTAAAGGTGTTGAGTTCCTCGATACACAAGAAGGGCCTGCCAATGCTTTACGTAAAATTGCTGGCCAGGCAATTCAGAGTGGCCTGGCGTTCCCTGTACTGGCTTCAACTCAAACTTACATCGCTACACTGAGCACGCCAAGTAATGGCCATTTAGTTCAGGCGCAGCGAGATTATTTCGGTGAGCACGGGATTAAGACCCACAGTGGTGAGTCTTGTCACCTGACCGACTTAGCTGAAATTGACGCGAAAGTCAGATAATTTGTCTGATCAAATAATAAAGCTCGGGACATAAGCCCGGGCTTTTTTAATATATACGAGTATGTGATTTACCGAGTCAGCTCACCGCGTAGATTGTCTTGCATCAGATGGCGTACAGTTTCCAGTTCAAGGCCCTGGCTGAACAAGTAATGTAGTTTTGTCAGACAGGCTTCCAACGTCATATCGTAGCCGCTAATGACGCCGCAGTTGAGCAGGGCATTACCTGTCGCATAGCCACCCATATTAACCTGACCCTGAATACACTGGGTTAAATTAACGATCACGACGCCTCTATCCGACGCTGCTTTAAGAGCATTTAGAATGTCTTCTTGCTGAGGCGCATTGCCGACACCAAAGCTCAGCAGAATAAGGGCTTTGATATCGCTCTGCAGGACATTGGTCACCATAGTACTACTGATACCTGGATACAGGTGCAGCACGCCGATGGGCTGTGATGCAATGGGCGTGACGCGCAAGGCTTGATCCACGTATGGACTAAGTTGACCTTCGAGTAATTGGATATTAATCCCAGCCTGAGCCAAAGGGGCCATATTGGGAGAGGCGAAGGCGTCAAAGCCGTCAGCATGTGCTTTGATGGCACGATTACCCCGAAATAGCTTGTTATTAAAAAACAGGCTTACTTCAGCAATGGGGTAGTTGGCGGCGAGATACATTGCATTAAGCAAGTTGACCTGGCCATCAGAGCGAAGTTGGGACAGCGGAATTTGTGAACCTGTGATAATGACAGGCTTGGTCAGATTTTCGAACATAAACGAAAGAGCCGAAGCCGTGTAGGCCATGGTATCTGTACCATGTAGCACGACAAACCCATCGTACTCTTCGTATTTACTTTTAATGTCGTCGGCTATCAGCTGCCAGTGTTGTGGCGACATGTCAGATGAATCGATCAGTGGGCAGTATTCATGAATGTCGAACAGGGGCATTTCTTCTCGGGTAAATTCAGCATTACTTTTTACCGTCTCGGTCAAATATCCTGCAACAGGTACGTACCCCCGGCTGGATTGCTTCATGCCAATTGTGCCGCCTGTATAGGCAATATAGATTTTTTTTCTTTTCATTCTGGTACCTAAAAAAAAGCCCGGATCCTAGTCCGGGCTAATTATATCAACTGCAGCATCACAATGCAGTCAAATCATTGAGACATTCCTTACTCACCTACGATGCAGGTGGTACACAAGGTATAGATATTGTTAGGATCATTAAACTGTGTGATCATCGCAGCACTTTGCTTTACCTGATAGAAAAGCTGATTGAGTCCTTCATGAGTAATCGGATTTAATGACAGCGTGGTATCGTCTGATACTGAAAGCAATGACTGAACAGTCGCCGAGCCGAAAATATCCTGTAGCAGCTGCTCTTTTTCCGACAAGGTCTGCTCAACAGTATAGACATCGTAATGTTCAAGGTTAGCCATTTTTGCTGCCGCTTCAATCGCCTGCTGTTTAGTACCAAGCTGGTCGATAAGCCCAAATTCATGCGCCTGAGTAGCAAGCCAAACCCGGCCTTGCGCGACATCATCAACATCAGAGACTGGCAGGTTGCGGGAATCTGCTATCACTGAAATAAACTTGTTATAGGCATCTTCCACACCCATTTGCAGTACATCCGCAAACTTAGGATCTAGGCCACGGGATATAGAGGACGATTTAAGTTCAGTTGTTGCCACACCATCTGAATACACGCCCAATTCTTTCAGCGAATTCTCAAAAGTTAAAATGGTCCCAAAGACACCGATGGACCCGGTAATGGTACTGGGAGAGGCCCAGATTTCGTTAGCAGATGCCGCAATCCAGTAGCCGCCTGACGCTGCCACCGAGCCCATAGATGCAATTACAGGTTTTCCGGCAGCCTTGATGGCCAGTACTTCGTTACGAATGACTTCGGAAGCAAACATACTGCCACCACCAGAGTCAATCCTCAACACCACAGCCTTAACTTTGTTATCCAGTCGTGCTTTGCGCAGCAGAGCCGCTGTTGAGTCACCGCCTATCATACCGGCTTTGCGTTTGCCATCGACAATCGTGCCTTTCGCAACCACCACAGCGACTTTTTCGGTAAATGGATTTGGGCCAAAATCGTGTGATGCGGTGCTCGCATAGTAGTCTTCAAACGAGACTTGCTTAAAGCGCTTGCCATTGTTCTGAGTGCCCACCAGATCAACCATTTTTTGGTTGAATTCCTGATCTGTTTCGAGTGAATCAACCCAGCCATATTTTAAGGCAAATTGCGCAGAATCGCCGGTAACCGAGGCCATTTTATCTGCATATTGCGTGAGCGTTTCGTCAAAGTTAGCAAGTTCAAATCCGCGCTTGCTTGCCACGTCTTGTTTGTACTGAGACCACAAAGTGTTAAGCCAAAGTTTGTTTGCTTCTTTCGCAGCCGCAGACATGTCATTACGAATGAATGGCTCAACTGCTGACTTATAGGTACCTACCCGGAAAATGTGTTGGGTGACCTTGAGCTTTTCCAGTGCTTCTTTAAAGTACATAGGGTAGGAGCCATAGCCACTGATATTAATGCCGCCGTACGGGTGAACAGATACCTCATCGGCGTGAGCTGCCAGGTAATACTGAGACTGACTAAAATAAGGGCTATGCGCAAAGACCTTTTTATCTGACTCTTTAAATAATTCAATAGCACTTGCAATATCACGTAGCTTATCCAGATGTGCATAGTGCATATGACGCAAATCCAGGTACAGTGCTTTAATGCGTGGGTCGCGGGCTGCTGTATTGATGGTGTCGACAACATCGTCGACCAGCATTTCTTTGGGCAGGTCTTGTTTACCGAAGACGTCGCCCATCGCTGCGTCTATTGGGTCAACATAAGTCAGCTGCTCAACCAGTTTACCAGACAGATTCAGGCGCAATACGCTGTCCTGAGCTACCTGAGGTTGCTCCTCTGTTGAGAAAATACCGATCATTGCCGCAATGATCAGGAAGAAGAACAAAAAGTTGAGGATCAGGCGACGAGAAAAGTTTATCGCGTGCCAGATCCCAAGAAAAAATTTACCGATCAATTTCAAAGCTATACCTCTGAATGTCTTAGTGGAATGTACTCAATGTCAATCATAACTTAGTTGCCGCAGCGTCGTTAGAACAAAAACGTAACTAAGTATTTATTTGGCGATGATGGGCCAAAAATCAATCACTTTTCTATCATTGAATCGTATTTAACAGAAATTAGTCGCGGTTTTTGCTTGCGAAAAAATATAAAATCGTTAATGTTCACAGGTAAGACCAGTTACATTGGGGCACGCAATGTTAGAACAAAAATTACAATTGAAGAACACAGATTTGCGAAATCGCTTGGTCATGGGCTCGATGCACACAGGCCTTGAAGAGGGGTGGCACAACAGGAAACGGCTCAAAGCGTTTTATGAAGAGCGCGCGAGAGGCGGGGTAGGCCTGATCATCACCGGTGGGTATAGCCCAAACCTGCGTGGCAAACTCACGCCGATTTCTTCTTCATTTAATAGTCGCTATGACATCATTAAGCACCGCGCTTATACCGATGCAGTCCATGCGCATGGCGGTAAAATCTGCCTTCAGTTGTTACATGCAGGGCGCTATGCATATCACCCGTTTAATGTTGCACCCAGTGATATTAAAGCGCCCATTAATCCATACACGCCAAAATCGATGTCCTTGAGTATGATCCGCAATACCGTCAAAGACTTTGCTAAATCGGCCAAAATGGCAGAAAAAGCGGGCTATGATGGGGTTGAAATCATGGGCTCTGAAGGTTATTTGATTAACGAATTTATGGCTGAGCATACCAATAAGCGCCAGGATTTATATGGTGGAACGCTGGAAAATCGCATGCGCTTGGCGGTTGACGTGGTACGCGCTGTAAGAGAAAAAGTATCCGCTAAATTCATTATCGTGTTCCGACTGTCTGTTATGGATCTGATCCCGAATGGTTCGACAGCAGAAGAAGTCACGCTCCAGGCCAAAGCTTTGGAAGAAGCCGGTGTCGACATCCTGAATACCGGAATCGGCTGGCATGAGGCACGTGTTCCGACGATTGCCAGTATGGTTCCGGCCGGGGCGTTTCGTGAAGCATCAAAACGGCTAAAAGACGTGGTCGACATTCCAGTCGTGGCTGTGAACCGCATTAACACACCAGAGCTGGCAAATGACATTCTGAGCCAGGGCGAGGCTGACCTGATCTCCATGGCTCGTCCATTACTCGCGGATCCTGAATTTTTCAACAAGTATGCACAAAACCAGAGCGAGCAAATTAATATTTGTATCGGGTGTAACCAGGGCTGTCTGGACCATGTGTTTAAAGGTAAGCGGGCAACTTGTCTGGTTAACCCACAGGCCGGCTATGAGCTGGATTATCCACTGGAGCGCACCAACAGCCCTAAGCAAGTTCTGGTTGTGGGCGCTGGACCTGCTGGCCTGTCTGTCAGCTGCTATCTGGCTAAGAAAGGACACAAAGTTACACTGATTGATAAGAATGAACATGCCGGAGGTCAGTTCAATCTGGCAATGCGCATACCAGGTAAAGAAGACTTTAAATACACCCTAAATTACTTCCTGAAGGAAGTAGCGCGTCTGGGCGTGACTATGAAGCTGGGTTGCGAGTACGAGTCGTCTATGGCCCAGTCTTATGATGATATTGTTTTCGCGACAGGCGTTAGCCCCAGACAGTCCAGAATTACTTGCAGCGATGGCAAACGTGTTTTTGCTTACGATGAAGTGATCCGCAAAGAAGTGGAACTCGGAGACAAAATCGCGATCCTGGGTGCTGGTGGTATTGGCTTCGACATGGTTGCTTTTCTCGCTGAGCAGGCTGATCAGAGTATCGATGAGTTCAAAGCGCAGTGGGGGATTGAATGCCAGCCGTCAGACACCGCAACTGGGAAAAAGCTTTACATGCTTAAACGCAGTGAAGGGCGTTTTGGTAGTAACTTAGGTAAGACAACAGGCTGGATCCACCGAGCTGTTGCCAAACATCACAATGTTGAGCAGATTGCCGAGTGCGAGTATATCTCGTTTGACAGCAAAGGCTTGCTGGTTAAGCAAGCAGGTAAAGAGCGTGTACTGGACGTGGACACGGTTGTGGCCTGTATCGGACAAACCTCTAACGATGCGTTGTTTGACAAAGAGGCTATGCCAGCGAATCAGCATGTGATCGGCGGAGCTAAATTGGCATCAGCCATTGATGCTAAACGGGCTATCTTTGAAGCCCTTCAGGTTGCCAGAAAAATATAATCGTTCCAGGACAGACAAAGCACGGGCATGCTTATTGGGCATATCACCCGTGTTTTGTGCTATTTAAAACCACGCTATTTGCAATAAAAAACGGTGATTTAAGGTCTACACTCTATAACATCAGTTATAACAGACTTTATTTATGTATAAATCACTCTATTCCTTTTATCGTACCTTTCTTAATAGATTAGCCTTGCTCGACGGTCTGGCGCCATTGATGCTCAGGTTGATCCTGGCTCCGGTCATGATCATAGCTGGTTATAGCAAACTAAACCTCGCCAATCCTGATATTACTGGTCTGTCACGCTTGTTGGCCGATGAGAATGTGGTGGCCTGGTTTGGTAATTCAGACTGGGGGCTTGGTTTACCGGCACCCGACTTGCTGGCCTTTCTGGCGGGCTGGACAGAGTTTCTCGGCGGCTGGTTGCTGTTAATTGGACTGGCCACACGTTTGGTGTCCATCCCACTTGCTGTGACCATGTTCGTCGCTGCAACTCAGGTGCATTGGCATAACGGCTGGTTTTCCGTCGCCCCCAGTAATCCTGATACCAGTGCAGCACAGGTTTTTGCTTGGTTGGGCAGCGATGCTGCGAAGCAGAGTCTGGAAGCCAGTATAGAAGTAGCTGAGCGGTTATCTCGTATCAAAGAGATCGTTGCAGCGAATGGCCTACCAGAATATCTCTATGAGTATGGTAATCCGGTGATCCTGAACAATGGTATTGAGTTCGCGGCTATCTATTTTGCTATGCTGATAAGCCTGTTGTTTACCGGAGGTGGGCGCTACTTTAGTGTGGACTATTGGGTTCGAAAGCCACTGGAACCTGAGCAAAATTACTTGCCGTAAGCGGTTTTTGAAAGCAGACACTAAACTTTTGCGCCGGTGTCGCGTTAGAATAGGGTACTAACAGAAATTATAGGAATTACAAATGGATGCCATTGAACTATTAACGACGCGACAATCTGACAGCAACTTGTCATTCCCGGGCCCTGATGCGGCTCAGCTGGAAGTAATAAAAAAAGCAGCTCTTAAAGTGCCAGATCACGGAGGATTAAAGCCGTGGCGCTTTATTCTGGTTGAGGAGCACGGCAGAGAGAAGCTGGGCGAGATCTTTTATCAGGCTGCGGTTGAGGAGCAACAAGAGCAACGTATCATCGACCGTGCGAAGTCTTTACCTGAGCGTGCCCCTATGCTGGTTATCGCGGTTTCTCCTTATATGGAACATCCAAAAGTACCCAGAATTGAGCAGGTAGAGAGTGCAGCCTGCAGCGTATTTGCTATGCAGCAGGCGGCCTTTGCTCAGGGACTGTCTGGCGTATGGAGAACGGGTTACTTTGCACAAAGCAACTCGGTGAAGCGCCAACTGGGATTGAATGAGCAGGATGAAATCGTCGGTTATCTGTATCTGGGTACACCAACCGTACACTGTACTAAACCTGTCAGACACCAGCCTGAAGACTTTTTTACCCAGTTGTAACCTTTGCAGCCAGTTGAATTCTCTTAACGTTTTTAGTTCTAAGTTGACTGGTTTGATGCACAGCTTGATAGGGCCTGTCTGGTGAGGATTAGTCGCATTAAACTGTGTGAGTGTGCAGGCTTTTTTAACCGGTTCTAACGGTACTTATTATTATGGTAGGGCTAAAAAAGAAAATGCCGCTTTACAGCGGCATTGGGCTCAGATAGGAACTGTTTGTTTTTTGCTATTAGCTAACAAGTAAAACAGCGCCTAAAAACTTAGAAGTAACCACGGATCCCTAACTTGAAGTTACGTCCTGGCAACGGGGCTTGCTCTTTGATAAATGAGCTGTGTACAAAGCCAAGTTCATCGGTGATGTTGTCGACATTCACATAACCAACCAGATCTACACCTGACAAACTAAAGTCATAACTGAAGCTGGCATTTAGTAAAGTATAGCTGTCGGTTTTCGTTTCTGACTGCGCTAATTTGTCCTGTGTCATGTAGTGCGTGGCGCTCAGCTCTGCTGCAAAATCTTCAAGCTCAAAGCGGTAGCTCGTACCCAGCTTATTAGCTGGAATACGTGGCAGATATTCGCCTGAATCTAGTTCAGCTCTTAGGTGGTCACCATAGACTTTAATGCGGTTACGCGCATCAATCTGATAGTGGGCGTCAAATTCAAACCCATATAGTTCAGCATCGGCACTTTCAAATTGATAAACGGGCAGGGCACCATCATGATGGTGGTCAGCCAGTTCAATGCCGTGTTCACCGGTATACATGTAGCCGGTATTACGCTGATAATAGTAATTCGAGACATCATTGTAGAAGAAGTTTACTGTGTAACCAAAATCGCCAATGAAACGTCTTAGGCTGATATCCAGATTGGTCGATCTTTCCTGTTCAATGTGCTCAGGCTCGAAGTGAACTTCATCACCTTCGATATGGTAGCCAAGGCCCAGCTCATAAGTAGAGGTGGCGATGTGAAGGCCATTTGACAGCAGTTCGGCTGTCAGAGGTGCACGCTCTGAGCGAGACAGGTTAACGGCAACATTGTGACCTTCAGCATAATCATACACAGCGCCAATTGAGGCACTAAAGTTAGTAGTATCCAGTGTATAGTCGATTACCTCGGCCATGTGTTCATCTTCATGACCTTCATGCTCGTCGTGACCGTGGTCATCATGATCATGCTCGTCATGGTCATCGTGGCCTGACGTAAAGTTGCTAGACAATGCGAAGTCTTCAACACGTGCACCCAGCTCTAAAGTTACATCACCAAAACGGCGCTCTTCAAGCACGTAGAATGCATGTGTTTTTGTGTTAGTCGCTGGGGTGAACGCTTCTGCGCCCTCAGCGGCGTAGTCACTGTCAGAGAAGTGATAACCGATAATGCCGTGCCATTCGCCTAATCTGTGCTCGAGGTTGGTTCTCAGTTCAGTTGTTTCGTTAGTGAATGTTGTACCAACTTCACCATGTTCAATCTCGGAGTGTTCATAATCGGTAAAACCTGCGCGCACTTGGATAGACTCGATCCAGTTGTTGTGTAATGCGTAGTTAAAGAGTGCCTGCCATCTGTCTTGTTTAACACGAGCGAAGACGGCTTCTTCTTCTGCGCCATGTGCATGGTCGTGCTCGTCTTCGCTATGCTCATCATGGTCGTCATGATCATGTTCTTCATGGTCATGTTCTTCATGGTCATGTTCATCGCCATGGTCGTGATGTTCATGAGAGTGGGCAGGGATCCCATAGTCTGTTTCAATGCGGCCGTAAGATAGGCCAACCGTCAGGTGATCGCCAACGAAACTGGTACCAATATTAAATTGCTCAGAGTCGATAAAGGTATTGGCAACACGTTCTGCGTACTTAGTTTCGCCGTTTGCTTCTTCCCCATGCTCGTCTTCACCGTGCTCATCATGACCATGTTCGTCGTGATCATGCTCATCGTGGCCATGGTCGTCATGTTCTTCACCCGGTAGGGCAAAACGCGGTGTTTCATAGTCGCCGCCTTTACGCGTTACGCCATCAAAGTGGAAATTAAAGCCGTTGTTACCTGCTTCAAATAATGCAGCGACTGTATTGGTATTTGAATTGGTGTCGTGGCTGAACTCTGCTGCGCCCTGAACTCCTTCAATCACATCAGTCGGGATACGGTTATCTACCACATTAACTACACCACCAATAGCGCCTGAGCCATAGAGTAATGTAGCAGGGCCGCGCAGCACTTCAATTTGCTGTGCAGCCAGAGAATCGTTGGTATTGGCGTGGTCAGGCCCGACACGAGATGCATCACTGCTGTCCAGACCGTTCTGGGTAATTTTAACGCGTGGACCGTCTAAACCACGAATGATTGGGCTTGATGATACAGGTCCAAAATAACTGGCGTTAATGCCTGGCAGTTGTTTGAGTGTTTCACCGAGTGTTGGCTTGGCGCTGTTTTTCAGCTCATCACCACTTAAAACGGCGACAGGAGAAGCCATTTCGATGTTACTTTTGTGCAGCGCAGAGGCGTATACCACTACGCTCTCAACTGAACTTGGTGCTAGCTTAACGGTCACATAAGGCGATTCCGGAGTGACATCAATGCGCTCATTGATAAAGTTGTCTTTACTGACATGCAGCTGAGCTGCTTGATCGACGTTAATGCTAAATTGACCGTTAATATCGGTTTTAACGGACTGAGATTTACCGTGCAGATGCACCGTTGCATTAGGAACGGGCTGGTTATTGGTATCCAGCACTTTACCTTTTAATTGTGCGGCAGAGGCCTGCGAGGAAAAAATTGCGCTGGTTATGGCAAAAGTAATCAAAGACTGCTTAAACATAGTACTCATTCTGAATTGTTTATACTTGCAATAATATAACACCGCATTATTACGGTATCAATGATGTTATACTATCTCTTTAAGTTTGCATTATTTTGACGGCTTAATATAGTTAGTTTGATAGGTTCAGGTACAAATATCATGACTGATCTCTTTGTTTTTAAGGTGCGAATGAATATTGCAGACTTGTTTCATCGCTCACATCATCAGGAAGTGTTCACCGCAGCGCTGCAAAAAGCCGAAACGCTGGAGCATTTTGTGTTAAAGCTGATAGGGTTTTGCGGTCTGTCTTACTTAGACAATGTGCACTGGCTGGGAGTGAGAGAGAAGCATCAGCCAGACGTTTGGCTAGAGAATGCGCAGGGGCAAGTAGACGTTGCACTTTATGCTGGAGTACATAGCCTGAGTGAACTGCAAAAGTATCGTAAACAAGCGAATAAGGTGGTTTTTCTGGTGTCTGACGCAGATGCTTGGTATGCAGAACTGGCACCTCATCTGATAGCGGTACAGGGTATCAGTATTTTTTCACTATCCGCAGATTTTGTGAGTCAGTTGGCCGGTGTTTTATCGCGTAGCTTGCATTGGGACGTGATCATAGATAATGGGGTGATCAGCGTGAGTGACAAAGTGGATTACTATCAAAGTGAGATCATTAAACTACACTAGCTTAATGATCACATCGGTAACTGGCTGGCTGCAACAGAGCAAAATTTCTCCGTCACGGACGAACGCCAAAGGTTCTTGATTGTAGGCTATCTTTCCCCGGCAGAGCTTAGCGCGGCACGCACCACAAAACCCTTCTCTGCACTGATAGGCAACTTCAACCTGATTGGCTTCAAGCGTTGCAAGGAGTGAAGGGGAGTGAGCCGCGTGGAGGAGCGGCTCTTTGTCAGGATCAAGAAAGATTTTTTTGACTGGCCTGTCTGTCATTACAGGTCAAAGTCACCAAAGTCAGACGCATCGACTTCTGCATCAATCTGACCTACCAGATATGAGCTGATCTCAGCCTCTTGTGGCGCAACCTGAACGTTGTCAGACACTAACCAGGCATTAATCCAGGGGATAGGGTTACTGTTGCTTTCAAACTGTGCCGGTAAACCGACAGCGGTCATGCGTACGTTGGTGATGTATTCCACATACTGGCACAGGATGTCTTTGTTCAGGCCAATCATAGAGCCATCTTTAAACAGGTATTCTGCCCACTCTTTTTCCTGCTCAGCGGCTTCTACAAACATCTGGATCGCTTGCTCCTGACATTGTGCAGCCACAATCGCCATTTCTGGATCATCTTTGCCATCTTGCATAATGTTGAGGATGTGCTGAGTGCCAGACAAGTGTAGTGCTTCGTCACGGGCGATCAGCTTAATGATCTTGGCGTTACCTTCCATGAGCTCACGTTCTGCGAATGCAAATGAGCAGGCGAAGCTTACATAAAAGCGGATCGCTTCCAGAATGTTCACCGACATAATGCAGAGATAAAGCATTTTCTTCAGCTCAAACAGGTTAATGTGCACTGTTTCGCCGTTGATTTCGTGCTTGCCTTCGCCGTACAGATTATACAAAGAGACCTTTTCGATCAATGCGTCATAATGTTTAGTAACTGCCTCTGCACGCTCACTGATCTTATCGTTTTCGACGATGTCGTCGAAGACCAGTTCAGGTGACTTAGTGACGTTACGAATGATATGCGTGTAAGAGCGGCTGTGGATCGTTTCACTGAAAGCCCAGGTCTCAATCCAGGTTTCTAACTCTGGGATTGAAACAATAGGGAGCAAAGCAACATTGGGAGAGCGTCCCTGTACACTGTCTAACAGTGTTTGATACTTTAGGTTGCTCAGAAATATGTGTTTCTCGTGCTCTGGTAATGCCTGGAAATCCAATCTGTCTTTGCTGACGTCGACCTCTTCAGGGCGCCAGAAAAAAGACAGCTGCTTTTCGATCAGCTTTTCGAAAATAGGATACTTTTGCTGATCATAACGGGAGACATTAACAGATTGGCCGAAAAACATCGGCTCCTGCAATTGATTGTTGTGGGTTCTGTTAAACGTAGAATACGACATAGATAATTCTCGACACCAAAAAAGAGCGGGTAAATTACCCGCTAACTATGATTAGATTTTACAAGCGCCGCCTGCACAATCATCGTCTTCAGCCTCAGGCTTCATTTCGTCCTGGGCATCCGATGCACCGTCACGGGTGTTGTGGTAATACAAGGTTTTTACGCCCAGCTTGTATGCGGTAAGTAAATCTTTAAGCAACAGCTTCATAGGTACTTTGCCACCTTCAAACTTAGTCGGGTCGTAGTTGGTATTTGCAGAAATAGTTTGGTCAACAAACTTTTGCATAATACCGACCAGGCCTAAATAGCCATCGTTTGAAGGGATATCCCATAATAGCTCGTAGTTGTCCTTCAGTCGCTCGTACTCAGGCACTACTTGCTTTAGGATACCATCTTTACTGGCCTTAACGCTAATGTGGCCGCGTGGAGGCTCAATACCATTCGTTGCGTTAGAGATCTGAGAAGAGGTTTCAGATGGCATCAACGCAGACAAAGTCGAGTTACGCATACCATATTGCATTACGTCCTGACGTAATCCGTCCCAGTCCAGGTGCAGAGGCTCGTTACAGATACCGTCTACATCTTTTTTGTAGGTATCGATAGGCATGATGCCTTTTGCGTAGGTTGTCTCATTAAATTTAGGACAAGCACCACGTTCCTGAGCTAACTTGTTAGAAGCTTTCATCAGGTAATACTGAATGGCTTCGAACGTTCTGTGGGTCAGACCATTGGCGCTACCATCTGAGTATTTAACGCCATTTTTTGCCAGATAGTAAGCAAAGTTGATGACACCGATACCTAAGGTGCGACGTCCCATGGTGGCATTTTTTGCCGCTGGAACAGGGTAGTCCTGGAAGTCCAGCAAGTTGTCCAGAGCACGAACAGCCAGCTCAGCAAGCTCTTCAAGCTCATCCAGGCTGCTAATAGCGCCGAGGTTAAACGCAGACAGAGTACACAATGCAATCTCGCCTTCTTCGTCATTGACGTGACTAAGCGGCTTAGTTGGCAGTGCAATTTCCAGGCACAGGTTAGACTGGCGAATAGGGGCAACTTTTGCGTCAAACGGGCTGTGCGTATTACAGTGGTCAACGTTTTGCAGATAAATACGACCAGTACTCGCGCGTTCCTGAGCAAACATAGAGAATAGCTCAAGTGCTTTAATGCGCTTCTTACGGATTGAATCATCCTGCTCATACTGTACATACAGACGTTCGAACTTTTCTTGATCTTCGAAGAACGCGTCGTACAAACCAGGTACATCTGACGGGCTGAACAAAGTGATGTAATCGTCTTTGATTAAGCGAGAGTACATCGTTTTATTGAACTGAACACCGTAGTCGAGGTGTCTTACACGGTTTTCCTCAACACCTCGGTTGTTCTTCAGAACCAGCAGGTTCTCCACTTCCAGGTGCCATAAAGGGTAAAATAGTGTCGCAGCACCGCCACGAACGCCCCCTTGAGAGCAGCTTTTCACCGCTGTTTGGAAGTGCTTGTAGAATGGAATACAGCCTGTGTGGAATGCTTCACCATTGCGGATAGGGCTACCCAGAGCACGGATCCGACCTGCATTGACACCGATCCCGGCGCGTTGGCTAACGTACTTAACAATAGCAGACGATGTTGCGTTAATAGAATCAAGGCTGTCTGCCGTTTCAATTAGTACGCATGAGCTGAATTGACGAGTCGGTGTACGTACACCCGACATAATTGGCGTTGGCAGTGAAATCTTAAACTGTGAAACCGCGTCGTAGAAACGCTTGATATAATCAAGTCGCGTTTCTTTCGGATAATCTGAGAACAAGCTTGCTGCAACCAGAATATACAGGAACTGAGCGCTCTCATAGATTTCGCCAGTCACCCGGTTTTGCACCAAGTACTTACCTTCTAGCTGTTTGACGGCGGCGTAACTAAACGACATATCACGATCATGCTCAAGGTAGTCGTTTAGCTGTTCATATTCTTCTCGAGTATAATCAGTCAATAAACCTGCATCATAGCGCTTGTCTTCAACCAGTTTAGTCACATGATCGTACAAATGCGGTGGCTCAAACTGGCCGTAAGCCTTTTTGCGCAAATGGAATACTGCCAGGCGCGCAGCCAGATATTGATAGTCTGGCGTATCTTTCGAAATTAGATCAGCGGCGGCTTTAATGATGGTTTCATGGATGTCTTCGGTGCGAATACCATCATAAAACTGAATGTGAGATTTAAGCTCTACCTGAGAAACAGACACATTATTCAGGCCTTCAGCAGCCCAGTTTATCACTCGATGAATTTTATCTAAATCAAGCGGCTCTTTACGGCCGTTACGTTTACTGACAGATAATTGTTGGTTCATAGCTACGCCTGTATTCCCCCGGAATGCGGTAATTGTCATCGCATATTCATAATTGCTTAGCATTTCACCACTATATATGGTGTCCGCTAGAAAGAGGATCACAAGATAGTGGGGTTATCGCTATTTTGCAATAGAGCAACTTTCTATGGATTGTGGATAACATAGGGATAATATTTTTATGTTAGCAAACACTAACCTTCTGCTATCCAACATGGCTGCAAGCAAAAAAAAATCAACTCACGACAATCGATTTTTCTCTTTTTTTAAGAAAATTTTGCAAACTGCACGACTGTTTTTTTTCTGTGCAAAATTGTTCTCAATATAGTCCACAACACTACATATAGTGGCATTTTTTATTCAATGCCACTAAATATACGAAATGAGTGATTCTGGGTTAGTAAGATTCAGATCCGCAGACCAACTTTGTGCCTCTTCCAGGGATGGAATGAAGCCCCACAAGGCGGCGGCTGACCGCATTCCTGCCGCTTTTGCCGCTGCAATGTCGCGTTCAGCATCTCCAACATAGGTACATCTGATGGGATCTACGCCCAATTGTTCAGCGGCAAGTAATAGTGGCTCAGGGTGTGGTTTAGCAACTTCCAGGGTGTCACCGCACACCACAACCTCAATGCCCTTAAGCGGGCCGATCTGGGCCAGCAGGGGTAGGGTAAGAAAAGTGGGCTTATTGGTCATAATCGCAATTTTAATTTCTCTGCTCTGTAAGGCTTGAAGCAAAGCTTCAATACCTTCAAAGCAGCGAGAGTGAACAGCGATGTGTTGTTCGTAATAATCCAGCAGCTGTTGCTTTAAAGCTGAAAAGTCGAATTTGCTGAGCTGCTCTCCAAAGCCGACTTCCAGCAGCGCCTTTACACCATTGGAAATAGCCGGACTGTATACCGCACGCGGTACCTCGGCCATTTCGTGCTGTTGTAAAACGTGATTGAGTGCGGCGCCCAAATCATCACTGGTATTGAGCAGGGTGCCGTCGAGATCAAATATTACAGCCTGTGTCATGCGAGCTTCTCAAAGTGGAGGAGGTAATTGACACTGACGTCATTAGTCAGCGTAAAGGTTTTACCAAAGGGGTTATAATTGATACCGGCAGCGCGGCGCACTTTCAAACCTTCAGCTTCGGCCCAGCCTATCAGGGTAGAGGGGCGGATGAACTTGTTGTGGTCGTGGGTGCCCGGAGGTACTATCTTCAACACTCGCTCAGCCGCAACAACGGCAAGCAAAAATGCTTTGTGAGTCTTGTTCAATGTAGAGAAGAACACGTCGGCACCCGGTTTTGCTGCTTTTGCAACAGCTGCAATAATAGAAGCTGGATCGGGCACGTGCTCAAGCATTTCCATGCAAGTGACGACATCAAACTGTGCGCTATGATGTGCGGCAAATTCTTCTGCTGATACCTTGCGGTAATCAATGGCAACACCCGCTTCCAGTGCATGTAGTTTAGCAACATTCAGTGGTTCCTGCCCCAGGTCGATACCATGCGCTTTGGCGCCCATTTTTGCCATACTTTCTGTCAGAATACCGCCACCACAACCGACATCGAGCACTTTTTTCTCAAACAAACCGCCACACCGATCGTTGATAAAGTCTAGTCGTAATGGGTTAATGTCATGCAACGGTTTAAATTCACCTTCGCGATCCCACCAGCGTTCAGCAATCTCTTCAAACTTTGCAATTTCACTTAAATCTACATTTTGATGTTCGGTCATAAAAAACTTCCTCGTTGAACTGAGCGCATTCTATCGGTATTGGATGAAATTTCCGAGTCATTTAGCCACTGCATTAGCCCAGAAACTATGATAGTATCCCCAGTCGAACTAATAATAATTGAACCTTTTGATGTCTATAGTGTGACACAAAAGGAAAAGACTCTGAAGGAAAGTGGTATTAAATGACTGATCTTGCCAATGAAATCCTCCCGGTCAATATCGAAGACGAATTGAAAAATTCCTATCTTGATTACGCGATGAGCGTCATCGTTGGACGTGCTTTACCAGACGTCCGTGATGGCCTGAAGCCTGTGCATCGTCGCGTGCTATTCGCGATGAACGAGTTGCGTAACGACTGGAACAAACCTTATAAAAAATCAGCCCGTGTTGTGGGCGACGTGATCGGTAAATACCACCCACACGGTGATAGCGCAGTTTACGACACCATTGTTCGTATGGCTCAGCCGTTTTCACTACGTTATATGCTGGTGGATGGCCAGGGTAACTTTGGTTCAGTCGATGGTGACTCCGCGGCGGCAATGCGTTATACCGAAGTACGTATGGCAAAAATGTCTCATGAGCTACTGGCTGATCTGGACAAAGAAACCGTAGACTATGTGCCAAACTATGATGGCACTGAGCAAATTCCTGACGTGTTACCGACAAAAGTACCTAACCTGCTGGTGAATGGTTCTTCGGGTATCGCGGTTGGTATGGCGACAAACATCCCACCTCATAACCTGACTGAAGTGATCAATGGCTGTCTGGCTGTGATCCAAAATCCAGATATTACGATTGATGAGCTAATTGATTATATTCCGGGACCTGATTTCCCGACTGCGGCCATCATCAATGGTAAGAAAGGCATAGAGCAAGCGTACAAAACCGGTCGTGGTAAAGTGTATATCCGTGCTCGTGCTGAAATCGAAACCGACGAAAAAACCGGCAAAGAAACCATCATCGTCAATGAGATCCCATATCAGGTCAACAAAGCACGCTTGATTGAAAAAATCGCGGAGCTGGTGAAAGACAAAAAGGTCGAAGGGATCAGTGCACTACGTGATGAGTCTGACAAAGACGGTATGCGTATTGTTATTGAGATCAAGCGTGGTGAAGTGGGCGAAGTGGTACTGAACAACCTGTATGCTCAGACTCAGCTACAAACTGTGTTTGGTATTAACATGGTTGCGCTGGATAACAATCAGCCGAAGTGTTTCAACCTTAAAGAAATGCTTGAGGCCTTCATTGTCCACCGCCGTGAAGTTGTAACTCGCCGTACGGTATACGACTTGCGCAAAGCACGCGATCGCGCGCACACGCTGGAAGGTCTGGCAATTGCGTTAGCCAATATTGACCCAATCATTGAGCTTATCCGTAAGTCACCGACTCCAGCAGAAGCGAAAGCTGCATTGACTGCTCGTCCGTGGGAGTTGGGTTCAGTTCGTCCAATGCTCGAGCGTGCCGGTGAAGAAAACGTCGCGCGTCCTGACTGGCTCGATGCCGAGCTGGGGATCCGCGATGGTCAGTACTATCTGTCTGAGCAACAGGCCCAGGCTATTCTAGATTTACGCTTACACAAGCTAACAGGCCTGGAGCACGAAAAGATTCTGGGCGAATATCAGGAGCTACTGGATCTCATTGCAGAATTACTCTTGATTTTGTCTTCACCTGATCGTCTGATGGAAGTGATCCGCGACGAATTGGCTGAGATCAAAGAAAACTATGGTGACGAGCGCCGTACAGAGATTTCAGCAGCAGCACATGATATTAGCCTGGAAGATCTGATCAACGAAGAAGACGTAGTTGTCACCTTGTCACACGAAGGTTATGTAAAATATCAGCCTCTGTCCGATTACGAAGCACAGCGTCGTGGTGGTAAAGGTAAAGCAGCAACTAAGATGAAAGATGAAGACTTTATTGAACGTCTGCTGGTTGCAAATACCCACGATACAATTTTGTGTTTCTCAACATCAGGACGTTTGTACTGGTTGAAAGTGTACCAGTTGCCGCTGGCATCTCGTGCCGCGCGTGGTAAGCCGATAGTAAATTTATTACCGCTTGAAGCGGATGAACGTATCACCACTATATTGCCGGTCAAACAATACGAAGACGATAAGTTTGTATTGATGGCTACGGCCAATGGCGTTGTGAAGAAGACCCCATTAACCGCCTACAGCCGTCAGCGTGCAAGCGGTATTATTGCCATTAATCTGAATGACGGTGATAATCTGATTGGTGCGGACATCACAGATGGTAATAACGACATCATGTTGTTCACCGATCATGGTAAAGTCGTACGCTTCAATGAGAAGCTGCGCGACTCAGAAACCGGTGAAATAAAAATTGACCCTGAAACGGGTGAAGAAATGCTGGCCTTACGTCCTATGGGTCGTACCGCAACCGGTGTGCGTGGTATTAAGATGCCGGATGACGTCAAAGTGGTGTCATTGATTGTACCTAAGAATGACGGCGCTATTCTGACGGTCACTGAAAATGGTTACGGCAAGCGTACACCACTTGAAGAGTACCCGGCTAAGAGCCGTGCAACGCAAGGGGTTGTTTCAATCAAGGTCACAGACCGTAACGGTCGAGTTGTTGGTGCAGTACAGGTTCAGGACAACGACGAGATCATGCTGATTTCTAATCGTGGTACTCTGGTTCGCACCCGCGTCAATGAGGTCTCGACGGTTGGACGTAACACCCAGGGTGTTATCCTGATCAGAACGGTTGACGACGAGCAGGTAGTTGGTTTACAACGTATCGAAGAGATTGAAATTGACGACACCCTGGAAGGGGAAGCAGAGCTTGTTGAAACGCCTGACACTGATGAACAGGCACCAGAGTAATCTGGTTCAATATAAAAAAGCGGCTTAGGCCGCTTTTTTATTCTCCGACGCATATATTCTGGGCGCACAACATCACACAATGCGTGTCCGTTAAAAATAAATAAGCACACTGCCTGGTGCAGTATAAAAACTGGAATGAGGAAACTATGAGCGTTTATAACTTTTGTGCAGGACCTGCGATGTTGCCACCTGCTGTTATGAAAAAAGCCCAACAGGAATTTATTAACTGGCAAAATTTAGGGGTCTCTGTGATGGAGATCAGTCACCGCTCTGCGCCGTTTTTAGAGCTAGCGCGAGAATGCGAGGCGAGCTTGCGCCGTCTGATGAATATCTCGGATGAGTTCGAGGTCCTGTTTATGCACGGAGGTGGTCGTGGCCACTTTGCCGCAGTCCCGTTAAACCTGCATCAGGACGATGTGCCCGGTGTATACATCGAGAACGGTATTTGGTCCTGCGGGGCGACTAAAGAAGGCCAGAAGTTCACACAAGTTGAGTCCATTGATATACGTCGGGATCAGAATGGCACCTTTGATGTCTTGCCTGTCTCACAGTGGGACTTACCCGAAAATGCTGCATATATTCACTACTGTCCTAACGAAACCATTGATGGTATTGAGTTGTTTGATGTGCCAAAGCACCCAACAGCGCCAATCGTTGCGGACATGTCATCAAACATTTTGTCGCGCGAAATGAACGTGGATGACTTTGATTTAATTTATGCGGGCGCACAGAAGAATATCGGTCCGTCAGGCCTGAGTATTGCGATTGTACGTAAGACATTGCTTGAGCGTAAAGGACTGCCAAGGCCTGCAATCCTTGATTACGCTATTGAAGCAAAGCAGCAGAGTATGTACAACACGCCACCCACTTTTGCCTGGTACCTGGCTGCTGAAGTATTCAAGTATCTTGAATCAATTGGTGGCGTTAAAGCTATGGAAGCACATAACAAAGAAAAAGCCGCGCTTTTATATGATTACATAGATGGTTCCTCATTCTACCTCAACAAGGTGGCTAAACACTGTCGTTCTTTGATGAACGTACCGTTTTGGCTACACGATGAATCTCTTAACGAGCAGTTTTTGGCACAAGCCGAGGACAATGGCTTGATCGCTTTAGAAGGTCACCGCTTCGTAGGTGGCATGCGTGCCAGTATTTACAATGCCATGCCCATTGAAGGCATTAAAGCATTGATAGCTTTCATGGATAAGTTTGCCAAGGAGAACAGCTAATGGAACAGCTTAGATTAAGCGCCATAGATAAAATCAATGGCAGTGTCACGCTGCCGGGCTCGAAAAGCTTGTCGAATCGCGTGTTATTGCTGGCCGCGTTGTGCGATGGTGTTACGCAAGTGAATAACTTGCTCGATAGTGATGATATTCGCCATATGTTACTTGCGCTTGCAGAAATGGGCGTAAAAGTTGAGTTGAACGAAGACAAAACGTCAGCCCATGTTTATGGCCAAGGTGGGCGCTTTAAAACACCATCGGAAGCGTTGTTTCTGGGTAATGCTGGTACAGCTTTCAGACCACTAACCGCAGTACTAGCAGCAAGTCAGGGTCAATTTACCCTGATTGGCGAACCCAGAATGGAAGAACGACCCATCGGCCATCTGGTTGATGCGCTACATGCGTTGGGCGCAGATATTAAATATCTAAAAAATAAGGACTATCCACCGTTACAGATTAATGGTGACGCAATCGAGGGGGGCGAAGTAGAAATTGACGGCAGTATATCAAGCCAGTTTTTAACCGCATTGCTGATGGCTGCCCCTTTGTTTGTTAAAGACAGCACAATCCGCATAAAAGGGGAGTTGGTTTCCAAGCCTTATATTGATATTACACTCGGTGTTATGGCGCAGTTTGGTGTGTCTGTTAGTCATGATAACTATCAGGTATTTCATGTTAAAGGTCAGCAAGGGTACGTTTCCCCTGGCAGCATTATGGTTGAAGGTGATGCCTCATCGGCTTCCTATTTTATTGCCGCAGCAGCCATAGCGGGCGGTGAGATTGAAATTAATGGTGTCGGACGTAAGAGTGTCCAGGGCGACATTGGTTTTGCTTCTGTGATGGAGCAGGTGGGTGCCGATATTGACTGGCATGATGAAAAGCTTGTTGTCCGTAAGGGTGAGCTAAACGGGGTTGATATTGACGCCAACGCCATTCCGGATGCCGCGATGACACTGGCAACTGTTGCTTTGTTTGCAAAAGGTAAAACGGTTATTCGTAATATCTACAACTGGCGTGTTAAAGAAACTGATCGCCTGTATGCCATGGCAACGGAGCTTAAAAAAGTAGGTGCAGAGGTGACAGAGGGGCATGATTTCATCGAAATTACTCCGCCTGAGACTTTCAACCTGGCGGAGATCGATACCTATAATGATCACCGTATTGCGATGTGTTTTTCTATGGTAGCTGTGGGTGGTGTCGACGTGATCATTAATGACCCTGGCTGTACCGCAAAAACCTTCCCGACTTACTTCGACGTTCTTTCTTCCGTCAGTCAGTAATGGCTGCTAGCTCGAGTGGAGTTTCCTATCGAGCTACGTAATTCGTTAAGGGCACGCAGCGCTTGATTAGTCTAGCTGTCTGCCCTTTAAGTTCCTGCCTGGTTCCTGCGTAAATTTTCAACCAAACAAAAAGTTACATGTCAATAAGGATCTATTCAGCAAACTTGCGTATAATACTGCAGTTAATTTTTGGTGTGCATTTCGGGAGGTTTAAATGCAGGCTGTCATGCCAGTAATCACCGTAGACGGCCCAAGCGGCTCGGGCAAAGGAACGGTTTGTCGTTTATTAGCTGAAAAGCTTGATTGGGACGTGTTGGATAGCGGCGCAATTTATCGCGTTTTGTCTTTGGCTGCTATTCATCATCATATTGCACTCGATAATGAAGAGGCTTTAGTGCCTCTCGCCGCAAATTTGGACGTTCAGTTTCCGATAGACGGTGAGACGAAAAAAATCAGAGTGATCCTTGAGGGGGAGGATGTCACCCACACGATCCGTAACGAAGAGGTCGGTGCTGCAGCGTCTAAAATCGCTGCATTGCCTCGGGTTCGAGAAGCTTTATTGCGTCGCCAGAGGGCTTTCCGTAGCGAAAGAGGCCTGATCGCGGATGGCAGAGATATGGGAACGGTTGTTTTCCCGCAAGCTGAACTAAAAATTTATTTAACAGCCAGCGCGCAAGAACGTGCAAGACGTCGTTATCTGGAGTTGAAGGATAAAGGGCTGGATGTTACACTAGATGGTCTTTTAAGCGAGATTGAAGCTCGCGATGATCGAGATATGAACCGTGAGGTCGCGCCTTTGGTGCCGGCAGACGATGCTATCGTGCTCGATACAACGAAATTAGATGCGGAACAGGTGTTTGCGAAAGTCACGGCTTTAGTTCAGGACACCATTGTTGCTGGCAAGTTACCTGCATCAAACTAGATTTTTACTGCGTTGGCAGGAGGCCGACGTTATATCAACCACCCCATGCAGCATGGTTGCTAATTGGAATGTTTATTTATGAGACGTATTTAGTATGTCAGAAAATTTTGCGCAGTTATTTGAAGAAAGCCTAAAGGGTTTTGAAGCAGAGCAAGGCTCTATCGTTAAAGGTACTGTTATCTCAATCGAGAACAACATTGTTCTTGTTGATGCTGGCCTTAAGTCTGAAAGTGCAATCCCTGCAGAGCAATTCAAAAATGCTGCTGGTGAACTAGAAGTTGCTGTTGGCGACGAAGTAGATGTGGCACTTGACGCAATCGAAGATGGTTTCGGTGAAACTATCCTTTCTCGTGAGAAAGCGAAGCGTCACGAAGCTTGGATCCGCCTTGAGAAAGCTTGTGAAGAACAAGAAACTGTTGTTGGTATCATCAACGGTAAAGTTAAAGGTGGTTTCACTGTTGAAGTTGATTCAATCCGTGCATTCCTACCTGGTTCACTTGTTGACGTTCGTCCAGTACGCGACACAACACACCTTGAAGGTAAAGAGCTTGAGTTCAAAGTTATCAAGCTTGACCAGAAGCGTAACAACGTAGTTGTTTCTCGTCGTGCTGTTATTGAGTCTGAAAACTCACAAGAGCGTGAAGAGCTGCTGGCTAACCTTGTTGAAGGTCAAGAAGTTAAAGGTATCGTTAAGAACCTTACAGACTACGGTGCATTCGTAGATCTGGGCGGTGTTGACGGCCTACTTCACATCACTGACATGGCTTGGAAGCGCGTTAAGCACCCAAGTGAAATCGTAAATGTTGGTGACGAGATCGCAGTTAAAGTACTTAAGTTCGACAAAGAGAAGACTCGTGTTTCTCTAGGTCTTAAGCAACTTGGCGAAGATCCTTGGGCAGCTATCGCTGGTCGTTACCCAGAAGGCGCTAAGCTAACTGGTCGTGTTACTAACCTAACTGACTACGGTTGTTTCGTTGAAATCGAAGAAGGCGTAGAAGGTCTGGTACACGTATCTGAAATGGACTGGACTAACAAGAACATCCACCCTTCAAAAGTTGTTTCACTAGGTGACACTGTTGAAGTTATGGTTCTTGAAATCGACGAAGAGCGTCGTCGTATTTCTCTAGGTCTTAAGCAGTGTAAAGCTAACCCTTGGCAGGAATTTGCTCGTCTACAGAACAAAGGCGACCAAGTTACTGGTAAGATCAAGTCTATCACTGATTTCGGTATCTTCATCGGTCTTGACGGTGGTATCGACGGTCTTGTACACCTGTCTGACATTTCTTGGAACACGCCTGGCGAAGAAGCTGTACGTGAATACAAGAAAGGCGACGAGATCTCTGCAATCGTTCTTCAGGTTGACCCAGAGCGTGAGCGTATCTCATTAGGCGTTAAGCAAATCGAAGCTGATCCTTTCAATAACTACCTAGACGCAAACAAAAAAGGTGCTATTGTTAAAGGTAAAGTGACAGACGTTGACGCGAAAGGCGCAACTGTTGAGCTTATCGAAGGCGTTGAAGGCTACATCCGTGTTGCTGACATCGCACAAGAGCGCATCGAAGACGCAACTAGCGTTGTTTCTGCAGGCGACGAAATCGAAGCTAAATTTGTAGGTGTTGATCGTAAGAACCGTACTATCAGCCTATCTGTTAAAGCTATCTTCGAAGCTGAAGAGAAAGAAGCGCTTGAGAAGCTGAAGAAAGAAGAGCCAGCATTTGAAAATGCAATGGCTGCAGCTTTCAAAAACGCTCAAAAAGACTAATATTCAGTCTTGAATAGAAGGGCACTTTTGCCCTTCTTTTTTATCTAAAGGAAACGCTATGACAAAGTCAGAACTAATCGAAAAACTTGCTGAGCAACATATTCACGTCCCAGTCAAAGACGTTGAGAATGCGGTAAAAGAGATTTTAGAGCAGATGGCAGGTTCACTTTCAAGCTCAGATCGTATCGAAATCCGCGGCTTTGGCAGCTTTTCTCTCCACTATCGCTCACCTCGTACTGGTCGTAACCCGAAAACAGGTGAAACCGTTGAGTTGGATGGGAAGTACGTACCTCACTTTAAGCCTGGTAAAGAGCTTCGTGACCGCGTGAACGCCAGTCTAGAAAACTGATTAATGAGGTAACGTTTGATCCAGGTAGTAAGAAAAGGATTATTTTTGATACTGGTGATAATCGCTTTTGTGTTGGGTACTCAAAATCCAGCCATAGTAAAAGTTGACTATATCATCGCCAGTTCAGAGGTACCGTTGGCCAGTTTAATAAGCTTATGTGTTGTATTTGGTTTAGTGTTAGGGCTGTTACTGAGCATTGGCAAGATAACACAGTTAAAGAGGCAAATTCGCCAACAGCAGAGAGTTAATCAATCGATACAAGCGCAAAGCAGTAGATGATTGAGTTACTTTTCCTATTGCTTCCGGTAGCAGCTGCTTATGGCTATGTCATGGGGAAAAACAGTGCTAAAAATCAAGCCCATGAACAAAATCGGAAAATTACCTCAGAATACAGCAAAGGGTTAAAGTTTCTTTTAGATAGAGAAGAAGATCAGGGCCTTGAACACCTGATTAAGTTACTAGAGGTGAGTGCTGATTCTGTTGAACACTACCTCATACTCGCCACCTTATTCCGCAAAAGAGGTGAGCTCGACCGAGCTATCCGGATCCATGAACTGCTTCTAAAACAACCAAGTCTGGACATGCAGATTATTCAATCCTGTAAATTAGCGCTCGCCGAAGATTACATTATGGCGGGTTTACTGGACAGTGCAGAGGAGCATTTGGTCGAGTTGGTTAAAGCGGATTATGAAGAGGCTTTGACGCCCATCATACAGCTTTATTCGCAAACCCGGGAATGGAAAAAGGGCGTGAATATGTATGAGAGTCACGCCGAGCTATTTACTGAACAGATTTACTGCGCTGCAATTGCTAACTTTTATTGTGAAGCCGCATTAGAAAACCAGACAGCTGAACAAGACTCTGAAGATTATCTGACTGATTACCTTGAGCGCGCACTTAAATTGCCGAGAACAACGATCAGGCCGCTCTATGAGCTAGGGCATGATGCGCTTGGAAAAGCAGATAATGTCAAAGCTATTTACTACTGGCGTAAGCTGGTTTCACAGTTTCCCTGTGCCATCCCGCTAGTGTTGCAAGACTTGCACGTATGCTATCAACGTCTCAACATCGAGCATGAATTTCATATGCTAGTTAATGATTTACTGAAAACCAGTGGGGTGCTGGTAAAAATAAAGCATTGTGAGGGCTTAGTGGAAGCAGGGCATACTCAGCAAGCAGTAGATTATCTTACCGACAGTTTGAAGCGAGAACCTTCAATTAGGGGCTTCAGTTTTCTATTAAAGTTACTCGCGACCAGGCAGGATAAGTTTCAGTCGGTATTAAATGAAGTCGACAATCTGGTATCTGCCTACGTTGAAACAAAGCCAGACTACCAGTGCCGCAATTGTGGGTTTACCAGTCACAAACTTTATTGGTTATGTCCCTCCTGTAAGTCTTGGGAATCCATTTTGCCAAGCCAGGGTGTGGACGGGTATTAAAACATCGATATTTTATAAGGCGAAATAGATCAACTATGTCAAACACAGAAATGAAAAAGGTGCTAATTGCACTGGATTACGACAATGAAGCTGCTGCGCTGGCGTTTGTATCCCAGCTTTCTCCTGATGAATGTCGTTTAAAAGTCGGAAAGGAAATGTTTACCTATTTCGGCCCTCAGTTTGTCTCTAAGCTTATTGACAAAGGGTTTGACGTGTTTCTTGATTTGAAGTTTCACGACATTCCAAATACAGTTGCGAAGGCGGTCACAGCTGCTGCAGAGTTAGGTGTGTGGATGGTCAATGTGCACGCCAGCGGTGGTACTGAAATGATGAGCAAAGCTAAACAAGCACTGGAAGCCTACGGTGATAAAGCCCCTCTGCTGATTGCGGTTACTGTGTTGACCAGTATGGATCAGGCACAATTGAGCAAACTCGGTGTAGATAAGACCCCTCAGGAGCAGGTGGTTTATTTGGCGAAGCTTGCTAAAGAGTCAGGCCTCGATGGCGTAGTATGCTCAGCACAGGAAGCGCAAACACTTAAGACCGAGTTAGGCAGTGACTTTTGTTTAGTAACTCCAGGAATAAGACCTGCTGGCAGTGATGCAGGAGATCAGAAGCGGATCATGACGCCAGAATTGGCGATAAAGTCAGGCAGTGATTATCTTGTTGTTGGCCGGCCTATCACTCAGGCTGCTGATCCAGTTCAGGCCCTGAGTGCTATCAACGAATCAATTAAAGGTTTGTAAACCTTGTCGCATTTCAGACCAGCTTGTGCCTGCTAGCTGGTCTCGCAGCCTTAACTAATTGGACTCGGTTGCAGTAATACTTTCTACTCTCACTTTTCGTCTCTACACCCTTTTGGGTTGCTACAAATTGGGGAAAAAACAGCCTTACTTAAACATACCTGCTACACTCATATTGTTACAAAAAGTTGACGTATTGTTGTTTTTTATAATCAAGGAGCAGATATGGACCAGCAACAAGTTGCCAATATAGTGTATGGCCTCGCCAATGGCATTGACCCTATCACAGGAGAAATCCTGCCAGCACAGTCGCCTTACAACCACCCCGATGTGATCAGAGCCCTTTTTCAGTCTTTGCAATGGCAGCCAAAACAGAAAAAGGTAAAGAAAACCCTGGCTCAAAAGCAGCAGGATAACCTGGATAAAGGGTTGCCCGAGAATTATGGCTTGCCCTGGTCTGACGAAGATATAAAGCAGGTACTTGAGCAATATAAAGGGAGCGTAGAGATTGATAAAATCGCTATTACCCTGGCTCGTAAGCCGGGTTCAATCATTGCAGTATTGAATAAACAGGGTGTAATAGATGATTTTCAAGCTCAGCAGCTTAACCAAGCGTATAGATACCAGACTCCAAGGTAACTGGCATACCAGCCTAACAATTACGGGGATTAGTCTGGACTAGAACATTCTTATTTTATCCTCAATTGCGTGCTAATTTAATTAATACTGTGTTAGCTACACAGTTTTTAAACCGAGTAACAGCAATCTGGATATGACCGAACGAGTTAGATGCATGGCCAGTCGTTTATGGAGAACAACGGTCTCGGCGAGCGCAAACCGCTGGCCACAGCGTGTGGCATCAAAGCGACAGGTTTTTTAGACTGACATCGTGATGTATGCGGATTGGTATGGCCAACATCAGGAGTACAATGATGGACAAGTTTTTAGCTGCAGCCATTGAAGAAGCAAAGAAAGGGCTTGATACAGGTGGGATCCCCATCGGTTCTGTTCTGGTTCACAAAGGTGAGATAATCGGACGCGGCCACAATCAGAGGGTTCAGAAAGGCAGCACTGTCTTACATGGTGAAATGGATGCGTTAGAAAATGCCGGGCGCCTCAGTGCATCCGTATATAAAGAATGCACTTTATATACGACACTGTCACCATGCCCCATGTGTTCCGGAACAATCTTGTTATATGGCATTCCTCATGTTGTGATTGGTGAAAATAAGAACTTTATGGGGAGCGAGACCTTGCTTGCAGAGCATGGCGTTAAACTCGAAATTCGTCAGGACGCTGAATGTATCAATATGATGAATGAGTTTATTAAAGCCCGTCCGGATTTATGGAATGAAGATATCGGTGAGTGAGTTATTTGTGCATGAAACGAAATAGATACATCGCTTAGTTGCGTCCACGGACCGATAAAATGATATCCGTTGTTAAATAGGAAGCTTAGTGCACTAATTATTCGTCCTGCGGTTGTTTTGTGACCTGATTCTTTGTTAGGCTAGTGTCTGGCAGTCTCAGAACACAATTATAAGAAGAATAGTAATGGGCAATCTATTTTTAAAAGAGCGGGAGAATTGGTGGACCTGGATTGTTTGGGGTGTATTAGGGTGTATTTCAACAGGTATCATGCTGCCTCACATCAGTGAAGTTTGGCTGGCACTGTTATCACCTGCTTGTTTTCTGCTCGTTTTAACCAGCTGGATGAACTATAGTCGGCGCTTTGATTTTAGTCGAGCGTTTAAAGTGCTCAGTTGCGTTGCTGTTATGTCAGTGATCCCCTTATTGTTGGAGCATCTTTACCCGGTGATAGACTTGACACAGGGTATTGTTGACATGGCATTGGTAATACTAATGTGTGTTGGGTTAAGCATCATAGGTGCTTGGGTTGCGAGAAGACCAAAGCAATACTATTAATGAGTGCTCAATAATACTGCTGACACCTCTTTGGGTGTATGAAAAGTGATCGTTTGGCATGCGAGTTTTGCAAAAAACTGAATTAGGACTTTACTTTTTTATCTCAGCACCTTAGAATTCGCGCCAACAACGGAGAGATGGCTGAGTGGTTGAAAGCACCGGTCTTGAAAACCGGCATACGTTAATAGCGTATCTAGGGTTCAAATCCCTATCTCTCCGCCACCTCATTCCCAAAACCGCCTATACGGCGGTTTTTTTCGTTCGGAGGCAGTGATGACTAAACAGGTTGTTATTCATAGTTCGTTATGGGTGATCTTCAGTTTTTTCTATTTGAGCGGCTTGCAGGCTGCATTGGTGCTGGCAATTGACGGGCAAACGTACCCCAGTATCTGGATTACTTTGCTATATACCTTCGCTTTTAATTTGTTAGTCGGCCATATCATCACCAAGTACGAAAAGTTGCTGCCTATGATTGCCAGTGTGGTGATTGCTGCGTTTGGGGTTGTCGGTTTTGGTTGTTATTTTACAGAGCGGCTGGCAGGCTACAGCAACGAATTAATTATTGGTTTGACATTGAGCTTACCGTTTGCCACTTTCATCGTCAGAGAGTTTAAGCTTAAAAACCAAGATAAAGCCCAGCAAGACTAGGCTATCCAATCAAGCTTTGAGGATGCATGGTAAGTGTGGCTTTTCCACTGAATTGACTGACAGCGCCTTTGCGCGCTGTTTTATAAAGTTATTCACCTCCCTGTTAGTCATCAGTACGCTGTGATACACTGCCGCTTCTTTTAAACTGATAAATAAGTGGATCTAATATGTCAGATTTATTCAACACAGATGCTGAAAAGGCAAGTTATGGTATTGGTTTACAAATGGGTGAACAGCTTAAGTCTAACCCATTTGAAGGTTTGAACCTGAACTCGGTATTCGAAGGCATGAAAGATGCCTACGCCGGTGAAGCATTCCGTGTAGAAATCCCTGAGATCCAGGCTGCATTCGAAAAAATCAATGCAGAAATTCAAAAGCGTCGTGATGAAGAAGCCAAAGTACTGGCTGCTGAAGGCACTGCATTCCTGGAAGAAAATGCAAAGCGCGCAGAAATCACTGTAACTGAGTCTGGTCTGCAGTACGAAGTAATCGAAACCGGTGAGGGCGACAAGCCAGCTGCTGATTCTACAGTTCGTGTTCACTACCATGGCACACTGATCAATGGCACTGTATTTGACAGCTCTTACGAGCGTGGTCAGCCAGCTGAATTCCCGGTAAACGGCGTAATTAAAGGCTGGACTGAAGCACTACAGCTAATGCCTGTTGGCTCTAAGTGGCGTTTATACGTACCGCATGACCTTGCTTATGGTGAGCGCGGTGCAGGTGCTTCAATTGCACCATTCTCAACTCTGATTTTTGATGTTGAATTACTGGAAGTTCTTTAATTTCAGTACTAAGGCTGCTTAGTTTAGCAGCCTCTTTTATATTTAAAAGAGATAACCATGAAAAAACTATTGCTACTACTTTTGCTCTTACCTAACCTTGTACTCGCTTCTAAGGAAACGTCTGGTACCGTTACGCTGTCAGGCGCTAACAACACCATTTTAGTTGATTTTAGCAAACCAAACTCTAGTTGTGGTTCACGTTACTATCTGCCGCTAAATTCTGAGTATGAAAAGGCGCTGTTTTCTATGCTACTGGCAGCACAAATGTCCGGAAAGAAGGTTTGGGCCAATGGTGCTGGTGACTGTCAGACGGGTTACCCTTACAGAAATGCTTATAAGCTAGTAAACATGAAGATATATGATTAAAGCGTGTAGCTTCTTTTACGCTTTTTTGAGCAGTATCCACAATCAATACAAGACCTTGTGAGATACTGCATTAGGTTTACTATCTCAGACTTGACCTGAAAGTTACCCGTTTTTCAATCGGTGATTGTCAGTCCAGATTTAGGCTAAATTCTTTCCAGCCCAGAGCGATTGCCCATCTAATAATGTTTCAATTGGCGTTCTGCCACAGCATTTTTTTCCTTGATCAGTTCGGTCATTATTGTAGTAATTTATCCACTCGTCCAGGTCCTTTTGAAGCTTTTCCAGAGAGCTATATAGTTTTTTGCGAAATGTCACCTGATAAAACTGATAGTCATGGTGCTTGACCTTGCCACAGTACTTATTTCCGCGGTCAGTGAGGATCCTTAGCAAAGGCAGCTCATGCAACTTAAAGTAAGGCAGAACTCTGTCGTTCAATAGATCCGCTGCTGTAATCGGCGTTTTAGTGGTGTAGAGCTTTGCAAACACGACTTTGCAGTATGTATCAAAAAAGTTTGTTGATAAATACGGCCAACCCCCTTTAGGCTTCCGACATAAAAAGTATCCTGTGACCCAAGATATCCGGGGTGTTCTGTTTCAATTTCTCCACAGGCTTCATCATCCTGCTTTTTCTTCGCAAGGGCTGTCACTTGGGACTCCGTGAGAATAATACCTTCTTGCGTGACCTTAGCTTCTAGCGTTTTCAAACGCTTTTTAAAGTTTTCCAAGTCATGGTGCAACCAAACTGACCGAGACCCCTCGGGCAGAAACAAACACGCCTTGTTTTCTTAACTCATTGCTGGCTCTGACCTGCCCGTGATCTGGAAATTCAAACTGCTTTTTCAGTCTCTTCATCTAAACGGTTCTTCAGGTTTGGTTTTCTGCGCGATTTATCGATGAGTGCATCAATACGGCCTTCATCTATGAGCTCTTGATAGCGATAAAGCGTATCTCGCGAAACTCCCATCATTTTGCAGGCTTTAGGTACGTTTCCAAGCTCTTCAGCCAGATTGAGCAAGCCAGCTATGTGTTTAATGATTGGATTGTTAGTATGTAATATGAGAGTTACTCCTTAGTTGTTTTGAACAAAGATTAGACACCTTTATCAAAACGGGTAACTCTCAATTTTTCAAATCGAAATGTCAGGTCTGGTCGGAACTAATTCACTTTACGTCCTATTCACCGGGCACGATTGTTTTGAAAGAGAATTTCTCTTCTCAGTCGGGGTCGCCCCATGAAGCTTTGACAATCACTATGATGATTAAACGTCAGCCAGGCTACTCGCCTAAGCACGGTGATTGGGAATATGTGCAGTTCGATAGGCAAGGGAAAGTACTGCTAGCGGGTAAAGGTACGGAGAGTGCGATACAAAAAGTGTGTGCCAGCTGCCACGAAAGTATCAAAGAGCGGGATTACATTTTTGCGAACTTTTATTCAAAGAGTAAGTGAATAATTGAGTATTACACTGACAAGGGCGCGCTAAAATGCGTAGCAGTACGCGCCCGGGCATAAGGCATTATTATAAATCTTCATTTTTAAATTTTTTGTTAACGTGATATTTGTTGTGTTTGATATTTATACAACATGGAGCACGTTATGTTTAAGAAAACCTGTCTAACTTTAGCTGTGGCTATATCTGGTCTGTCAATGCAGACGGCCTGGGCACAAGATTCATTTTGCCCAAGGGTGGAAGGCTTTTACTCCACCTGGGATTACCCTGCGGGTGGTCAGCTGGATGTTCAGGATCTGGCCACTGATAAACTCACTCATATTATAGTGGCATTTGCCTATCCTAATGCCGATGGTACGCTGAACACGCTTGAGGCCGACCGCTATATTGATGACATTGTGGCACACGCGCACGCTAACAATACTGGTGTAATGATTTCAGTCGGCGGTGCCGGGGTTGACTTCCTGTCAATGGACGAACAGGCGCGAGCGAACCTGGTAAAAAACCTGGTTGCTTACGCTGAGCTACACAACCTGGACGGTATCGATGTCGACTGGGAAGACTGGAGTACCTACAACCAGCCAAACCCGGTTGAGAGTGGTTATTTGCTTAATCTGGTCAAAGACCTCAGAGCTGCATTACCCGCACACCTTGAAGTGAGCGTAGATGTTCAGGCTGGTGGTTGGTCTGGCATTAATTTTCATCCAGATCTGGATGAGCATGCCGATTATATTCGCTTTATGGCCTACGACTACACCGGAGGCTGGGGTGGCTCACCGAAAAACCATCACGCAGCCTGGTCGTATATCCATGATGGTCTGGTGAATCCTGCGCAATGGAGCCAGAGCATGATCACTAAGTACGACGTGAGTAAAACCAGTCTGGGGATCCCTTTTTATAACAAATCATTCCCTGATGGCGTCAGTGGCCCGGTGGTAACGTACACAGCGCGTGAGATTGTAGAAACCTTTGTTGACGGGTTAGGTGTGGACTACAACGCAGGATTCTATGAAATGGATAATTATCTGCACTTTTGGGAAACCCTTGAATTGGTCCGCACAAAGTCGCAATTTGTTGCCGACAATGGCTATCCCGGCATTTTTATCTGGGAGCTCCATCAGGACGCACGCGGAGACAAGAATAAGTTGTTAGATGCCATTGGTGAGGTGCTACCTAAGTGTCAGCCTTGCAGTGACGCTTGGCAACCATACCCCAGTGTGTATCAAACAGGGGATGTTGTGAGTTTTGAAGGGAAAAACTGGCGTGTTAATGGTGGTCCATTACATGGTGTTGCACCCATGACGGAAGGTCATGCACACAGATATACCGAATTGGGTGCATGTCAGAATTATGTGGCAGCCCGATAAGGTTCAGCTGACATGAAAAAGCCCCGGAAGGGGCTTTTTAACACTCAATAAGATTAGTAGGTTGCACTGCCTTTTGTGCGCGGGAAGGCGATAACGTCACGGACGTTGCCCATACCTGTTACGTAAGCAACTAAACGCTCAAAACCCAGACCAAAGCCCGAGTGTGGCACTGTGCCGTACTTACGCAGGTCGCGGTACCAGCTGTAATCTTCTTTATCCAGGCCCATTTCTTCAAGGCGTTGGTCCAGAACATCAAGGCGCTCTTCACGCTGAGAGCCACCAATGATCTCGCCAATACCCGGTGCTACAACGTCCATCGCCGCAACGGTTTTTCCGTCTTCATTTTGACGCATGTAGAAGGCTTTAATATCACGCGGGTAGTTCTTGATAACGACTGGTGCATTAAAGTGTTCTTCAGCCAGGTAACGTTCGTGCTCCGATTGCAGATCAACGCCCCAGTCAACCGGGAATTCAAACTTCTTACCACAGTTTTTCAGGATCTCGATAGCATCGGTATAGTCAACCTGTGCAAAGTCTTTGTCGATGAATGACTCAAGACGTGTAATAGCCTGTTTTTCGATACGCTGGGCAAAGAACTCCATGTCATCACGGCGCTCATCCAATACGGCCTTAAAGGCATATTTGAGCATATCTTCAGCAAGGGCAGCGATGTCGTCCAGATCGGCAAAAGCAACCTCTGGCTCAACCATCCAGAACTCAGCCAGGTGGCGCGATGTATTGGAGTTTTCAGCACGGAATGTTGGGCCGAAAGTATAAATCTTTGACATTGCGCTGGCATAGGTTTCACCGTTTAGCTGACCAGATACAGTCAGAAACGCTTCTTTACCGAAGAAGTCTTCGCTGTAATCAATATCACCTTTGTCAGTACGTGGCAGGTTTTGCATATCCAGTGTAGAAACCCGGAACATTTCACCGGCACCTTCACAGTCGCTTGCTGTGATGATAGGCGTGCTGATCCACATGTAGCCACGCTCGTGGAAGAAACGGTGGATAGCCTGTGACAAGCAGTTACGAACACGGGTAACCGCACCAATTACGTTAGTGCGCGGACGCAGGTGAGCATGCTCGCGAAGATACTCGATACTATGACGCTTAGCGGCCATTGGATAGGTATCCGGATTTTCAACCCAACCCAGTACTTCAACTTTGTTAGCCTGAATTTCAAATGCCTGGCCCTGACCTTCAGAGGCTACCAGAACGCCGGTAACGGCTACAGAGCAGCCTGCGGTAAGACGAGTCACTTCTTCATAATTATTAAGCGAATTAGGGACTACGGCTTGAATAGGATCGAAACAAGAACCGTCATGGACGGCTAGGAATGAAATACCCGCTTTTGAATCGCGTCGTGTACGGATCCAGCCTTTTACAGTAACCTGGCTGTCTACCGCAACGGTGCCTGCTAGTAGCTCCGTTATCGCTGTGTGGCTCATCTTTACTCCAAAATGATTATTTATAATTAGTCTGTTGCGTGTGTTGTTTAACTCACTGCCATGACCACGCTTTTTGCGCAGTCAGCTATGTCGTATCTTACCTGCGATAGACACATAAAAAAACCATCAAATGCCAGAGTAGGGTAATTTCTTTGGGCTTTTTTACATCTAATAGCAACTGAAAGGGAATGCAAGCTCGATAATTGACCATTTGATCCGTTCCTTCCTGGAGATAGAGAGTGGTTTGGTGATTTGATACTAAAAAACAGCTTGCAGGTACTCGATGAATTACTTAAATGCGAAAATTATGGCATTATGTCACTCTACTACTAAGAAAAACTGGATATAAGTCGTTCAATAGATGAAACAGGCATTTATATTACGGGGATTACCTGGCTCTGGGAAAACACATTACGCCTATGCGCTGGCAGACGAGCTGGTGGCGGGTGACGAGACACAATTTGTCATTTGTGCAACAGATGATTACTTTCATAATGAGCAAGGCGAGTACCATTTTGAGAAGTTCAGGTTACCGGAATATCATAATCTGAACCTGGCACGCTTTATCAATGCGCTGGCTGAGGGGATCCCGCTGGTGATAGCTGATAACCCCAATATCAAACGCTGGGAGTTTGTGGCCTATGCCAGTGCCGCACAGGCGATGGGATATCAAGTTAAAGAAGTGATTGTTGGTGAAGTTAAAGATAAGTCGATGCAGCATTTGTATGCCAAGCGCAACACACATGGCGTCGCTTTGAGAACCATTAGCAAAATGGCGTATATGTTTGAATGGTAAACATAAACAGTGGTTTACCAAATAAAAAAAAGCCGACATGAATGTCGGCTTTTTTATGCATTGATGCCTTACATGGCGTCGTATTCGTCCTGCCAGAAGAACTTCTCTTCGCCAAATGCCGGCTTGAGGCCGTCCAGCCAGGTCGCTTCTTCATCATATTTGGCAAAGAAAGGTCTTTGCACCCAATCTGGGTTACGTGCCTGAATGAAACGCAACACGAATACTTTCTCACCGTTGATTTCAGTCACTCCTGAGACCTCGACTTTACCTGGACCCGCACTCATAGAAGGTCCGCGCACCGTGCGGCTCACACCCGAAACTTCTTTATAAGCATCACGGAAAATTTCCCAGGTCCTATACAACGGCAACTCAAAGTAGCGCTTGGCGCCGGTGTCACGCTCAATAAACATGTAGTATGGGATCATGCCCATCTGAGTTTGCTCTTTCCACATCTCAGACCACATTTCAGGGTCGGTGTTGAGGTGGTTAAGTAGCGGGGCCTGCGTCCGGATCTGGGCACCCGTTTTGCGCAGCAGCTTAATCGCTTCTTTGGCAATGTCAGTGCGCAGTTCTTGCTTGTGGTTAACGTGTGCCATGATTGACACATGCTTTCCGGCATCAACCAGCTCTTTGAGCAGTGCCAATAAATCTTGTGCGTCTGGATCTGTGACATAACGGAATGGCCAGAAAGTCAGAGATTTGGTCCCAATACGGATAGTACGAATGTGATCAAAGCGCGGCTCTTTTAGCGCTTCTAGGTACTTACGCAGTTTTACTGTACGCATTACCATTGGGTCGCCACCTGTCATAAGAAGATCGGTGACTTCGGTATGCTCTTCCAGGTAGCTGTGCAGCAGCTCTTCATCGTTGTTGTTAAAGCGTGTTGCTTTACCTACGAACTGTGCCCAACGGAAACAGAAAGTACAATAAGAGTGACAGTACTGGCCCTGTGCCGGGAAGAACAAGACGGTTTCTTTATACTTGTGCTGAATGCCTTCTACACGCTCTCCGTCAAAGGTCGGGACGTTTTTGTCCATCTGACCGGCCGGGTGCGGGTTGAGCTTTTGTCTTAGTTTAGTCGACAGCTCGAAGACTTCTTCTGGCGTATGCTCGCGCTTTAGCAGCGCTGCCATTTCTTCATAAGACTCATCGTCCAGCATACCACGCTGCGGGAAAGTAAGCTGGAAAACGGGATCATTGGGCACCTTGTCCCAGTCAATGAGTTCTTCAATAACATAGTTATTAACGCGGAAAGGGAAAACGTTTGCAACCACCTTCATCTGGAAGCGCAGGTGCTCAGGCAGTTTTTCAAGTTGCTCAATTTTATCAATCTGACGGTGTTGATAAACAGTAAAGCGGGGCGGCTGATAAGCTTCAGCTGGCTGCAATTTGACGGTTTGTTGCATAGTAGCTCGATTCTCGACTTTATTCGGAATTTACAATCAAAGTCGCCTAGTCTAACAAAGCCGTGAAATGATTTCAGGTACAATCGATGAAATATCGTAAATAATTGCAAAATTGGCAAAAAATTTACCAACTTTGCATTATTTGTCGAACTTTATTGCGGTGTGGGCTTGAATTAATACGCGTCCTGTTCGATGGCCTGATAGATGCCGCCTGCCAGGTGTGCAATATCTTCATCTGATGTGATATAGGGGGGCATGAGATAAATTAGTTTACCAAACGGGCGGATCCATAAGCCTTTTTCGATAAAGAAACGCTGTATTCTCGCTACGTCAATTGTACGGTTTAATTCAACAACACCAATTGCGCCGAGCACTCTGACATCCTGCACGGCATCCAGCGCTTTGCATCGTTCAAGCATCCGTAAACTTTGCTCCAGACGCTGCACTTGCTGTTGCCAGACATTGCTTTGCAATAGTGACAGGCTGGCATTAGCGGCAGCACAGGCCAGTGGGTTACCCATAAAAGTAGGGCCATGCATCAGTACTTTGGCTTCGCCCTGGCTGATCCCAACGGCTATTTCATCGGTGGTAAGGGTTGCGGACAGTGTCATTGTGCCACCGGTCAGGGCTTTACCCAGGCAGAGAATATCTGGACTGATGTCGGCGTGCTCACAGGCGAACAATTTTCCGGTGCGGCCAAAACCAGTGGCTATTTCGTCGAGGATCAGCAAAACATCATACTTGTCGCACAGTGTACGGAGCTTTTTCAGGTAGTCCGGATGATAGAAGTTCATGCCACCGGCGTTTTGCACTATTGGTTCAATGATAAATGCTGCGACATCCTGATGATGGGCCTCAAACGACGTTTCGAGCTGCTGTAACTCTTTTTCGCAGGCTTGATTATTGAAGCGCCCGGATGGTGCTGGCACGAAAATATGCTCCGGCAGAAAGCCCTGATACATACTGTGCATGGAATTGACCGGATCGCATACGCTCATGGCGGCAAAGGTATCACCATGATACCCTTTTTGGGCGGTCATGAGTTTAGTTTTGCGCGTATGCCCTTTGCTTAGCCAGTATTGCAGGGCCATTTTAATTGCCACCTCAACACTGACCGAGCCGCTGTCAGCCAGAAACACCTTGTTCAGTGGCTCAGGGGTCATTGCTACCAGCTTTTTGCATAACTCAACAGCCGGAGCGTGCGTAAGTCCGCCAAACATTACGTGACTCATCTTGCCTGCTTGTTCAGTGATTGCTGTCACAATATCAGGGTGATTATAGCCATGAATAGCACTCCACCAGGATGCCATACCATCAATCAATTCTTCGCCAGTCTCCAGATGAATGCGATTACCTTGTGTATGACTGGCCGGATAAACGGGCAGCGGATCCAGCATGGAGGTATAGGGATGCCAGATATGTGCTTTATCAAAGGCTAAATCAATTGTGTTATTATTGCTCACTTGTAAACCTTGCTTAAGTGGTCTGTGTTGACAATGGTAAAGCAAGAAGTAGACTAAGCCAATCACCGTCATAACAACTGACTAAAAAATGTCAGTCAAAAGAAGAGAATAATTATGGAATTGGGCACAGTACGTCACGATTGGACGCATAAAGAAGTTAAAGCACTATTTGAAATGCCATTCAACGATCTATTGTTTCATGCCGCGAGCATCCACAGAAAAAACTTTAATCCCAATGAAGTACAGATCTCTACACTCTTGTCTATTAAAACAGGCGCTTGTCCGGAAGATTGTAAATATTGTCCTCAGTCAGGCCACTATAAAACCGATCTGGAACGTGAACGCCTGATGGAAGTCGAAAAAGTGGTTGCGCAAGCCAAGGTGGCCAAAGAAAAGGGCGCAACGCGTTTTTGTATGGGTGCTGCTTGGTCTGATCCAAAAGATCGCGACATGCCTTATATTGAAAAGATGGTGCGTGAGGTCAGAGAGCTGGGCCTTGAGACATGTATGACGCTGGGTAAACTGGATAATGATAAAGCACATGCGCTCAGAGAAGCAGGCTTAGATTACTATAACCACAACCTGGACACGTCACCTGAGTATTATGAACAGATCATTACTACACGTACTTATCAGGACCGTCTGGATACACTCGACCACGTCCGCGATGCCGGTATGAAAGTCTGTTCGGGCGGGATTGTGGGTATGGGCGAGCAAGCCTCTGACCGTTACGGTCTGCTTATGCAGCTGGCGAATCTGCCTAAACAACCAGAAAGTGTGCCAATTAACATGCTGGTTAAAGTGGCTGGCACCCCCCTTGAAGACGTTGATGATTTGGACCATTTTGAGTTTATCCGTACCATTGCGGTTGCACGTATTATGATGCCGTACAGCTATGTGCGTTTATCTGCGGGTCGTACAGCAATGAACGAGCAAATGCAGTCTATGTGTTTCTTTGCCGGTGCAAACTCGATTTTCTACGGCGATAAGCTACTTACCACAGAAAACCCGGAAGCCGATGCAGATATGAACCTGCTCAAAAAGCTAGGCATGCAACCGGAGAAACGTCAGGATTACTCAGATGAGGCCTATGAAGCGTCTCTGAATTCTGCAATTGCAGATAAAGCAACGTCTGAATTGTTCTACGAAGCCAACTAAATGGCTTTTGAGTTCATCGATGCAGCCCTTCAAACCCGGGCTGCGGCGTCTTTAGTGCGCCATCGTCAGTGTATAGGCAAAGTGTCAGCCCGTGAAATCGAAGTCGACGGCGAAGCTTACCTGAATTTTGCCAGCAATGATTATCTTGCGCTGGCCGATGAAACGTTAAGTCTGACGGCACAACCTGGCAGTCGCAGCTCGGCGCTGGTGACGGGGTTTCAATCAGTCCACTCGGCTTTTGAGGCACAGTTGTGTGATGCTTTTGGTTACGACAGGGCATTGCTGTTCGCCAGTGGTTTTGCTGCGAATACCAGCGTGATCCAGGCGCTATTTAATGATCCTGCTGTAGGGCGTGAATCTGAGTTGTTTCAGGACAAGCTTAATCATGCCAGCTTGCTGGATGGTGCTTTACACAGTCAGGCCAAGCTGACGCGGTTCAATCACAACGATGTCACTCATTTGCGTGCGCGACTGGAAAAGTCTAAAGCAAAAAACAAACTGATCGTGACTGAAGGTGTATTCTCTATGGACGGTGATTGCGCGCCTTTGGTGGATATCGCTCAGCTTGCAAAGACGCACAATGCCTGGCTGATGGTTGACGATGCCCACGCACTGGGCGTGGTGGGTGATAACGGGCTTGGCAGTATCGACGGTGGTGTTAAACCAGAGTTGTTGGTGATCACCTTTGGTAAAGCGATGGCTTGTCAGGGCGCTGCGGTGTTATGTAGTCAGCGCGTGCAGCAGTATTTATTGCAATTCAGCCGCGAATACATTTACTCCACGGCAATGTCACCAATGCTGACAGAACTTGCAATAAAGCAGTTTGCTAAGTTACGCAGTGCCAGCTCACAAAGAGCAGCATTAAAAGATAACATTGTCTATTTCACTCAAACAGCAGCGCAACTGGGTATTCCGGTTCTGCCATCGACAACGGCCATACAGCCTGTCGTGCTTGGCTCGGCAGATAACGCGCTTGCAGCCCAACGGCAATTGAAAGCGCAGGGAATATGGTTGACTGCCATCCGGCCACCGACAGTACCGCAAAATGCAGCCCGGTTACGTATCACCCTGACTGCGGCGCACTCCTCAGCAGACATAGATACCTTGCTCAATGCACTTAAGGAGGCGATATGAGTGTTTCAGTAAAAGCACAGGTTGCCTCGCGTTTTTCGCGTGCATCTCAGGTTTACGTGCAGCATGCGAATGTTCAGCAACAGGCCGCAGAGATCTTACTTAAGAAAATCACTCAGCGATGTAACAGAATTTTAGACTTAGGCGCAGGTCCCATGCAGCATTACGACGCGTTAAGTCAGCGTTGTGCGCAATTAGTAGCATTGGATTTGAGCGCTG
The DNA here is from genome assembly GCF_001482385.1 of Pseudoalteromonas rubra. Lineage (NCBI taxonomy): Bacteria > Pseudomonadati > Pseudomonadota > Gammaproteobacteria > Alteromonadales > Pseudoalteromonadaceae > Pseudoalteromonas > Pseudoalteromonas rubra. The sequence continues at coordinate 717,604 of NZ_CP013611.1, read as the reverse complement.
GTATGTTAGGGCAAGGCCCTGAAGGCGCACTTAAAATCTGTGCGGATATGGACAGTTTGCCGCTCGCGGATAACAGCGTTGATGCTATTTTTAGTAATTTTGCGATTCAATGGAGTCAGGATCACGCTACGTTATTTACAGAACTAAAGCGGATTTTAAGGCCCGGGGGGAAAGCCTACCTGAGTATTGTAGCCGATGGCTCTTTGTATGAAATACAGCAGGCCTGGCAAAGCGTAGACGCGCACTGTCATGTTAATCGCTTTACCCCATTTGATGCGCTACTGACATACGCCGATGACGCAGGGTTTGACATTGATGATGCTGAATTGATGTGTCTGAAAGAAACCTTTAGCACGGCTCAGGCGGCCTTTAAATCAGTAAAGGCGATTGGCGCCAACCAATTACAGCATGAAGGCCAGCGTCGTGGCTTGCTGGGGAAAGCACAATATCGTAAATTATTGGCAGGGTACCCGCTTTCTAATGGTCGGGCACAGTTGAGTTATCAGGTCGCCTTAATGGAGCTAACTAAATTATGAGTGCATTCTTTATCACTGGTACAGACACTGAAGTGGGCAAAACCCATGTGTCTTCGCTGCTGCTTAAATTATTGGCGCAAAGAGGCAAGAAAGCGCTCGGCTTTAAACCGCTTGCAGCAGGCGCTGAAGAAGCCTTTGGCCAGCTTGTGAACGAAGATGCGCTGAGTCTCATGGAAGCGGCTTCTGTGCACGGCAAATATGAGCAGATCAATCCATTTTGTTTTGAGCCACCTATTGCACCTCATATCGCTGCGCAGCGTGCCGGGGTGACCATTAGCTGTGAGGCATTGAGTGAAAAATATCGTGAGTTAAGTACCTTAGGTGCAGAGTATACGCTTGTTGAAGGCGCCGGTGGCTGGGCGTTACCTATCAACGACACTCAATTCTTGTACGACTGGATTAAACAGGAGCAACTGCCTGTGATCCTGGTTGTTGGTATGAAACTGGGTTGTCTGAACCATGCATTTTTGACCGAGCAAGCCATTAGTGCATCCGGTTTGAACTGTGTAGGGTGGGTGGCCAACCAGGTTGATCCTGCCATGCAGGAATATGAAGCTAATCTGGAGACCTTAAAACAACGATTAAATGCACCTATGCTTGGGGTAACGCCGTATAGCGAAGGGACACCTAAATTGCAAATTCACAGTGCTTTGCTCGATTTATTGGGCCTTCAGCACAGCGCAAATGCGTGACCCGCTTGCGTCAACAGCACCGCAGCGATAACTCGGTATTTTCTATACTGAGTTACGCGGGTCTGAGTTTGGCCCTGCTGTTACTACTGTTTGTTATTCCTCGAGAAACACCTATTCAGGCTGTGCCTGTTATTCAAGGAAAGGCAATCAACCATTGCCACTACCGTTGTGCGCACGACAGAGCGATTAAAGTGCAACTATTAGCGAGTGGCCATCTATACTTTATGTATGAAAAGATCAGTTATCCTCTGGCAGAAGTTCGTAGGCTCGGTGAATTAATAGATAAGTTACGTGTAGAGGATTCAACACAAAGTGTTTGGTTGTATATATCACCAGACGCGACAGTGGAAGATGTCATTACGGCGTCAAACTTGTTCCGACTTCACTCAGTAAACAGGATAGTCATGGGCAAACTTGAAACAGGAGCATAAGCGCGTGATCAGTTGTAGCGACTACGACTATTTTGAGATTGTTTGCCTGTTTCACTATTCGGTGACTATCAATCTGCGCAGCGGTGAATAGCTCTCAGGTGTGGCCCTGGACTTGTGCCGTGATACGCACAAGAATGAGTGTTTAAAGCTGAGTGTGGGGGACCAAACCAGCCTAGTGCAACTGACCCAAATCACCAAATTGACAACCAATATTACCAATCCACACTTTAATGAAAAGTACTTTAGCTAGCCTGTCGACTTTCCTGGCCAAATAGTAAAAACTGCTTGTTATGCTTTGTTTTATTTTTGGGAGTATGGATGACAATCAGGTTTAATGTATTTGGCAAACGCATGTCAGTAAGCCGGGTTGGGGCACAATGGCAGCTGTTTAATGATTCTGACGCGGGCATGCGCGCCAGAGTATATGATGTCGTGATCCCACCTGAGCTGTGTGAATCCGAACTGGCCCTATATCTTGATGATATTTATCACGAACGCTCTTCAGAAGCCTATCCCAGGGTGATATCGCTTGGGTAAGGGGGCGTCGCCACGACGGCACAGCAGCAGTCTGTGGTTGCACAGGATATCTCCAGTAATACCACTGCGGTATTAGATGCGGCAAATGAAGAACTTAGAACCGCTCAGGCACTGAAAAAACTCTTTGATGACATGAAACTAAACAGTGATACACTGCAACGCACGATGGACAATTTTAAAATCGACTAAAGGCGCAGTTTCAGCAAGACGATCTCTGCGCAGGCGTCAAGAGAGTGCAGGTATGTTGAATAAGTTATGGCGCTGGGAAGCGGGAAGACAAGACTCGGGCTACGATAAAATGCTGTTATGCGGCGCAATCTGGCCCATTAAATTCGACTGTTACCTGATCCATTTCCCGGCGGGCAGTGAAATTAAACAGCATGTGGATCAGGTCGATTCTGGCAAACACTACCGGCTCAATATTATCCTTAAACACGCTAAACAAGGTGGAGAGTTTATCTGCCAAAATACCCTTGTAAACTGGACAAGGATTAAACTGTTCAGACCCGACATAGAAGCCCATGCCGTGAGTAAAGTTACGCTAGGCAGCCGCTATGTGTTAAGTGTTGGTTGGGTGAGAGAATAATAGTTACCATATTGTTTGGTCAGCCAGCTCTTTGTTCCTCAAGTCAATTTGAATCGTGTAAAGCAAAGAACCACTAATGACTCAGCTTTAAGGGATGTTGGTCACCAATTTAATTTTCGCGTATTCAATAAGGAAAATGCATGGTCGTAAAATTCGCAAATCGTTTGATATTACTTACTCTGCTGCTCAGTACTTCCCACGCCTATGCAGACGAAGTCTATCGGCTCAGGCTGTTCTTTGGTCTGTCATTGCCAGGTGGTGGTGGGGTGTCGCTAGAGCAATGGCAGGCGTTTCAAAACGATGAGATAGTAAAGGCGTTTGATGGTTTTAATGTTGTCGATTCGATAGGTTACTACAAAGGTAAACCAGAGCGCTCGAAAGTGGTGACCGTGATTGTGGACGAGCAGGGCGTTGAAAAGGCCAAGATGCTGGCGTCTTTATATGCCCGCCGTTTTGGCCAGGACTCGGTAATGCTGGTAAAAGTTCCGGTTGCTGAGTGGGATTTTATCGGGCCAGATTATAAAAGCGCTACTCACGAGCAATAGTTTTTGGTTTGGGTGAAAAGGAATGAAATATTTTCGATCTTGCTTTAAGCGCTTTGCAGTTAAGATGAAGCTTACACGTTTGTTAGTTGTGCCCTCTGGTCAGCTCTGTCATACAGCCAAAGAGAAATCAGTATCGAGGCTTCTTTAATAATAGAGCTAACGTATCTTGAAGAAAGTCCGGTAGAGGGGCAAGAGGTTGTTAATCAGATGGTTAAATCAGGCGTTTTCTCACCTGAGCCACAGGGAAGATTTGACTATCTTAATTTTCACTTTCCTGAAAAAGAAACACGTGTGTTAGAGTATCAGCCTGTTTATTTTAACTACGAATATGCCGATAAGTATATTGGGCGTTGTATAAACCCTGGCGCGGCGGTTGTTCTCAGGCTCCCTTCAAATGAAGATGATGCCTACTTGCAAAGCGTAACTACTGCAATATCTCAAGAGGCAATCACATTTATATGCCAAGGGAAATATAAAGGATGATCGTCAAGCTCGGAATCCCTGTTGTGAACCTGGTAGAGTTATCTTGCAAAGAGCGCGATAGGTATGAATTTGAGGAAGAAATTATGGCTGGCGGTATGTCTCAAATCGTCGATGAAAATAGTTAACTAGTGAGGGGGTTAGCTGTAGGTCTATTATGATTAGCATGAGTGTAGAAACTGCTGTTTTATTGAGAATGGTAGGCTATCTGATTTTTTTAGTATTGCCGATGATCATGCTTTTCATTAAAGGCTTCAGTCGAAAACCTTTGCCGATTTTGACTAAGTATGTGCTCAGCGTTGTACTGATGTACCTCGTTATTGTGGTGCCTTTGTATAACCTAAATTCTCAGCTGGATTTAATAGTTGTACAATTAGACAGAGATAGAAACGGTTCCATCAGTCTTGTTGAAGAGTCAACCTGGACTGAAGAGGAAATAAAAGCAAGAAAGATGCGAGTTGCTGATGGCGGTAGAAATGTGGTTGGCTACTTGTTAACGCCTTATCTTGCAGCGGCCTATAGCGCGGTCGTGTTTCTGTTTAGCTACCTTTGCATATGGTTCTTCAGGAAAATCAAAGTTCGATTTTATGTTTAGCACATTAATGCGTAAAAAACTCTACCTTCTGGCACTTATGTGTGCGCTCTGTCAATCTGCATCGGTAGAAGCAAACCCCTGTAAAAATGTATCTGGTACATTATCGGTTTGGAACGGACACCCTCCGAGCTTAAGGATATCGGGTACAGCGGATGGCAATATATATGGTGTAGAAGAAGCGGGAGAAGGACCAAGCCCGGAGGCGTTACCTACAGGGCTTTATGCGCGCATTTTATCGGGCGAAAATCACATCACAGCTACTTTCTGTCTGGACATACTGAAAGAAAATCGTCGCGTTGTATACGAAGGTACGGAAATCAGATTAATGAGAATTACCAGTTATACAGAATGAAGATATTCGGTATGGTAGTGGCGTACCTTTCTTAGTTAATATTGTGCGGGTGAGCTGATGAGCTCACCCTTGCTCTTTCTCTCTTGCCTGATAATTTGGCAGTAATTCTTCTACAATCTTCTGCGCCGGAATAGTGTAACGCACGCCGCTGAACATTACTGAAGTGTTTTCTTCAATGCCGGTTATCCCGGTCAGTGTCCAGCCTTCGCCTTTTTCCGGGCACCATACTTTAGTGGTGGGGGGAATGACAATATACTCTTCGCTCATCTTAACGACTCCTGACGGCTGTTACTTAAGGCCCGATAGTTTATACTAATTTAGCGAAAAAGAGAGGGCTTTATTGAAAGCTTTTAGATGATGGAACCTGATGCAAATTAAGACACCCAGATTGCTGCTAAGGCCGGTGAATTATCGTGATGTACCGGCGCTGGTGGCGCTGCTAAACGACCCCTTGGTAAGCCAGTATAATGATTATGGCGATAAGCTGACCCAGCCAGAAGTCAGGGCGATGTTGCAGGCTGATCTTGAAGAATTCTACGAAGGGCGAGGCGGGCGCTTTGCCATAGAATACGACGGTGAATTCATAGGCACGCTGGGGTTGTACGATTACGACGTCAATACAAAGCACATTCACCTGGGAATTGAGCTCGCTCCGCTGTTTTGGCGCTTGGGTCTGGCCTCTGAGGCACTCAGCGCGGCTTTGAATGCATTGGATATACTGGTGCCCGGCCGTGAGGTGTCACTCGTATTGGGCAAGGTTCAGCACAATAATTTAGCATGTCAGCGTTTGTTGAAGCATTACGGGTTTCGAAAAGTCAGAGGTGGTGCTATTGCCATCTTCGCGTTTTGTCCGTTGAGTGAAGAGGCAGGTTACTTTGATGAGTATGCCGCCTTTGTCAGTTCGTGACTATCATCTAACGATGATAATGCTTTAATAGAATATGATCGAGTTACTCGTATTCAGCAAAGAAAACCAGGCGCTGTGAGTCATTCAACCGTTGACCTTCGTCATACAGCCTACAATAGTGCGAAGGCGAGTTATGCCGTTGCGATGGCCCAATTAAATGCCGCTGAGGACAGGCTTAGCTACGCAACGCTAAAAGCACCATTCGATGGTGTAGTGGTTCAACGCTATGTGGAAAATTACCAGGATATCAATGCTAATAGTCCAACCTTCCGATTGGTTGATATATCAAAAATGGAGATGGACATCAGCATTTCGGAAAACCATATTTCGAACTTGCCATATGTAAAAAAACCTAGAGTCGTATTTGATGCTTTTCCGGACATTGAAATTCCGGCACGTATTAAAGAGGTTAGCAGCGAAGCGTCTCAAACAACCAGAACATATAATGTCAGATTAATCATGGATCCACCTCCAGGCATTGATATTTTGCCTGGCATGTCAGGCGTCGCTATGGCTGGTCTTTCATTTGGCACAATTTTAACTATGGTTCTTCTACCTGTGTTTTATTTGCTATTTTACAAAACACACAGTAAACCCTATTAATTTACCCCACTAAACTATATCGTTCTGTCGCTCAAGAAAATGGTTACAGACATTGGCCGGCATTTACCGTTTGGTATCGGTCGCTGTCGGTTTAGGCTTGAGCCCAGCTTTTCTCATCCTTAATCAACGAGCGAATCAACTTGGTCTACGTAGGGGCCCCTATGATTGGTGCAGATGTGTTATTTAGTTTAAAGGGAATATAAATCGTTAGTCTGTTATTTTTTATATGCAGGATTGGAAAGAGCACACGGGGGCGCTCTTACTTGTAGCTGTTAACCAGGCATACCGTCGGTACCATCGGTTCTGCATTGTTGTACAGAGTTAATGCACACATTCGTATGTGAACTGCCGCCCGCGATAAATCGTGTTGCTTGTTTGGCAAGCGTTTCGTTGCTGGTCAAATTTTTGAGTTTCTTCGTTTTAAGATTTAAATGGTTCATGTTTTCTCCTTAAGTATATTGTATTCAATATATTTCGTGAAGTATCAAAACATGTCTGTGTACCTATTGTCAATCCTAAGTGAGCAACAAATGCTCAATTTAAAGGGGAATGGTTGTGCTCAAATAATTAGGGGGTTTAAAGGAGAGGAGGCGAGCTGTGAAAAAATGCAAATATAAGAGGCAAACAGGTAAGGAAACCTGTTTGCCTGCGAGTATTATTCCAGCCCTTTTTTGCTGTACAACGTCACTTTATCCGAAACTAAAGTCACTTTTATGTGCTTGTTATCGTTGCCCCAGGTGCAGTTAGTGTGTAGGGTTTTTTCTTCGCACTGATCCGCAGATCCCAGAATTTGTTCCAGCTCAGTTTTGTCCATACCCACTTCGATCTTGTCGTAGTTTTCCATGCTTACTTTAGAGCAGGCAGCCAGGCCGAGGAGCAGAGTCAGGGTTAAAATTTTTTTCATAGTAGTTTCCGTCAGTGTCTGTATTTTCTGATTTGGAAGATGATCCCCATTTTGGGATGATCTAAATAATGAATGTCGCCGCTGTATACCCGGGTAAACTGAGACATTCTGGCGCTTTGTAGGTCGCCTTCATCACTTTTGTAATGATAGTCAAAGTTACTGGTAACATATAAATAATGCCGTATGTGGATTTTCATCCAACCCTGTAGCTGCCACAGTGTCGGATCTTGTTCCTTTTGCGCAACCTGTTTAGGTTCGCCCAGCAGGCTGATAAAGCCATCGTCCGGGGCACCTAAACGGGCCACATAGCTGGCGGGTTGCTCGAACTTTTGTCCACCATATACGAGTATGTTTGGTGCGCGCTTTTTACTTTGGTCGGGAAAGCGCCAGCCAGTGTGCAGAATTGGCTTCAGCCCTTTCTTTTTTAACTTATTGAGCACGCTGTCAAACTTAAGCTGCTCCTCGTTGAGCAAGTAAATGTTTTGCTTATGGTCCTGTGGCTCTGCGTGGGGCGTTAGCGGGAGTTGTTGATACTGTGCCATATAGTCTACGCCATCGGCGCAGTGCCAGGACGCATCTTGCTGCACAAAGCGGCTGGTAACCGGGCGCGGATCAAAACGACTGTCACCATTGAGACAAGCCTGCTGGCCGGCACTGTTGTAGCCTTTAGTGAGCAGGTCCAGTGTTCGGTTTAAATTCAGCTCGGGATTTTCAATTGTAAAATCCTCTTGCAGTTGCTCGTTATCCTGCTGAGCGAAGGCGATCAGCTCAACTTCATACCAGCGTTTTGCGCTGGCCGAAGCAGAGGCCAATAGCGCAGCGCTCAGTAATGTCAGGGAAAGGGCTGTCCTTATCATGCCACCGCCTTTTTCTGAAAGTCGTCAATCATTGCATTTACCAGTTTTAAACGTTCCTGACCATTTTTCTCTTCGATATTAAAGCGCAATTTGCTGGCACCTTCCATGCGGTACACAGTCGGGTTGCTTTGTATCAGAGCAATGATGAATGTCGGGTTAACCGTGGTACTGGCACTGAACTCAAAGTAGCCGCCTTTTTGGTTGGCTTCCACTTTGGTGATCCCCAGTTTAGCCGCTTTTGATTTCAAAAGTTGAATGCTAAAGAGGTTTTTCGCGGCATCCGGCAGTAATCCAAAGCGGTCAATCAGCTCGACCTTCAGCTCGTCCTGCGTGTCTTCATCATTGGCGCTGGCAATACGCTTGTACATACTCAGGCGCATGTTCACATCATGGATGTAATCATCAGGCAGCAGCGCTGGAATTTTCAGGTCCACATCGCTTTGCTGTTGTAGCAGATTCTCCAGGGTTGGCTCTTTACCGTCTTTGAGCGCTTGTACAGCCTGCTCAAGCATTTCCATGTAGAGGGTAAAGCCCACGGTCTGGATCTGACCGCTCTGTTCGTCACCCAGTAGTTCACCTGCGCCCCGGATCTCCAAATCGTGCGTCGCCAAGGCAAAACCGGCGCCGAGGTCTTCAAGTGATTCGATGGCCTGAAGCCGTTTCACGGCATCTTTGGTCAGCGTTTGGCTGTTGCGGGTCAGCAAGTAGGCATAAGCCTGATGGTGGCTACGACCAACCCGACCACGTAACTGGTGCATCTGTGCCAGACCCAGTTTGTCGGCACGGTCCATGATGATGGTATTAGCAGACGGAATATCTATACCGGTTTCTATGATGGTGGTACACACCAGCACATTGTGTTTCTGATGATAAAAGTCACTCATCAGTTGTTCGAGTTCTTTTTCACGCATCTGGCCATGTGCGATGGCAATGCTGGCCTCAGGCACCAGTGCAGCAATGTCGGCTGCCGTTTTATCTATGGTTTCGACATTATTGTGTAAGAAGTACACCTGACCACCCCGTTTAATTTCCCGCAGAATGGCTTCGCGGATCACCTCATCGTTGCGCTCCTGCACAAAGGTCTTCACTGCCAGGCGTTTTGCGGGTGGCGTAGCAATAATAGACAGGTCACGCATGCCACTCATGGCCATATTCAGGGTTCGTGGAATGGGCGTCGCTGTTAGCGTGAGTATGTCTACGTCGGCGCGCAGTTGTTTGATCTTTTCTTTTTGTCTTACCCCGAAGCGGTGCTCTTCGTCGACAATCAATAAGCCCAGGTCTCTATACTTGATGCTTTGTTGCAGCAGCTTGTGGGTGCCGATCACAATATCAAGCTGGCCGTTTTCAAGCTTGTCGAGGGTGTCTTTTTGCTCTTTCGTGCTGTTAAAGCGGGATAATACGCCAACCTCAATGGGCAAGGAGGCAAAGCGGTCGCGGAAGTTCTCATAGTGCTGCTGTGCCAGCAAAGTAGTGGGCACCAGCACGGCAACTTGTTTGTTGTCATTTATCGCAACAAAGGCTGCTCGCATGGCCACTTCTGTTTTACCAAAACCAACGTCACCACACACCAACCGATCCATTGCAAGTGGGGTTTGCATATCTCCCAGTACGGCGTCAATGGCGTTACGTTGGTCGTCTGTCTCTTCGAACGGGAAAGTATCGCTGAATTCGCGATAGGCCTGGCCGTCGAGTTTGAATAAATGACCTGGCTTGCTTTGACGCTTAGCGTAGATGTCCAGCAGCTCTGCAGCAACATCTCGGACTTTTTCGGCGGCGCGGCGTTTGGCTTTTTCCCAGACGTCTGAGCCGAGTTTATGCAACGGAGCTGAGGCTTCTTCGCCTCCGGAATATCGGCTTAGCATGTGTAGTGCAGATACGGGCACATAGAGCTTGGCATCATTGGCATAGATGATGGTCACAAACTCTGTGGCAACACCGGCGGCATCAATGGTTTGCAGGCCAAGGTATCGACCGACACCATGGTCCAGGTGGACAATTGGCTGGCCTTCTTTGAGCTCTGCCAGGTTGCGTATAAGTGCATCCTGGCCTTGATCGTATTTGTGTTTACGACGGCGGCGCTGTGAAACTTTAATACCCAGCAATTCTTGCTCAGTCAGAATACTTAAAGGCTTGTTTCCGTCGAGCATGACAGAGCGCTCAAGCGGACTGACGATCAGGCCTACATCGTTGCGCGCACTGGCGAAATGAGCAAAATTATCAAATTCTTTGAGTTTCAGGCCACTTGGTTTGAGTAAGGTCATCAGAGATTCGCGGCGACCATCCGACTCAACACTGAATAACACCCGGCCTTTATTCTTTTTCTGTACGGTAATGTAATCCAGCAGTGGCTTAAAGGGGTCAGTCTGTTTATGGTCAACACGAACATCAGTCACCAGACTGGCGCTGAGATTGGTATGCCCGGCCTTGGTGCCCAGGCTTGCTTCACTCAGGCGAATTCTGGGGTAACGCGAAAACCCTTCAAACAGGGTTTCGACGTTTTGATAAAGGCGCACTGGTTCTAGCAGGGGTCGTAGTGGGTCAACTCGTCGGTTTTCATAGCGATTATTGACGTCCAGCCAGAACTCAGAGGCAGCCTGTTCGATGTCACCCAGGTGCATAAACACGGCTTGTTCTGGGAGGTAATCAAATATGGTCGCAATTTCTTCGTAAAATAGCGGCAGGTAATACTCAATACCGGCAGGCCAGTTGCCCCTGGTTACCTGCATATAAACGGAGTCTTGTTCGCTGCTCGCACCAAAGGTTTCCCGATATGCAATACGAAAACGTTCAATGTCTTCGTCGTTGGTTGGGAACTCATGAGCGGGTAATAAATCGATGGACTTTATCTGTTCGCTGGAGCGCTGCGTCTCAATATCAAAGAGTCGAATGCTGTCCAGTTCGTCATCGAAAAAGTCGAGCCGGAATGGCGTGGTGCTGCCCATTGGAAACAGGTCGATAATAGAGCCTCTGACAGCGAATTCGCCGTGTTCCATCACTTGCTGTACGTTACGGTATCCGGCCTGAGCCAGCGTTTCTTTGAGCTTTTGCGCATCCAGTGAGTCGCCAACCTTAAACTGTAAGGCACTGCCATAAATAAATTCAGGTGGTGCAGTGCGCAACATTAACGTGGACACAGGCAGTAATAATACGCCCTGATGCTGATGACGCAGGGAATTCAGGCTGGCAAGGCGCTGCGAAATGATATCCTGATGGGGTGAAAAGTGATCGTAGGGTAAGGTTTCCCAGTCGGGGAAAACATGAACTTTGTCTTCACCCAGTAAGTAACCTAACTCAGTCTCAAGGCGCAATGCGCTTGGCGTATCAGGTGTCACCACCACAACCAATGCATCATGTTGTCTGACGCCTTCACTGATGGCAATGGACATACTGCTACCGACCAGCTGGCCCCAATGGATTTTATCCTTTTGCGATTTGACCCAGGGAAGTTTGTTCCACTGCGCTGTTGCCATTCATATACTCCTGTTACTGCATGTTGTTTTTATTGCACTTAATGTAATTCGACTCGCGCTTAGCGATAATAAAGCAAAGCGGCCTGACGCCATGTCGAGGCCGTTTTGGGATAGATTAATCCCGGTAAATTTTGCATAGGTCCTGATAGTGGTCGATACGACGATCTCTCAGGTATGGCCAAATTCGTCTGACGGACTCACTGCGGCTCTGATCAAGTTCAACCACCAAAAGTTGTTCTTCAGATTCGCTGCCATGTGCTAGTAGCTCGCCCTGTGGCCCTGCGACAAAGGAGTTACCCCAGAACTGGATCCCTTCACTTTGGCCGCTTGGGTCGGCTTCGTGGCCAACACGGTTAACACTTAAAACGGGCAAACCGTTAGATACGGCATGGGCGCGTTGTGCGATCATCCAGGCGTCGCGCTGACGAATTTGTTCGTCCTGCTCGTCGCGAGGGTCCCAACCTATTGCAGTCGGGTAAATCAGCATATCAGCACCGGCCATGGCCATTAAGCGCGCGCCTTCCGGGAACCATTGATCCCAACATACCAATACACCCAGTTTACCTACAGAGGTTTGGATAGGCGAAAAGCCCATGTCGCCTGGTGTAAAATAGAATTTTTCATAAAAGCCCGGATCGTCAGGAATGTGCATTTTTCGATACTGACCGGCAATACTGCCATCGGTTTCAAAGACAACTGCTGTATTGTGATACAAGCCGGTTGCACGTTTTTCGAAAAGCGAAGCGACAATTACCAGGTTTAGCTCTTTGGCAAGCTGACAAAATACATCGCTGCTTGGGCCCGGAATAGTCTCAGCCAGGTCAAACAGGTCGGTGTCTTCAGTCTGACAAAAATACAGGCTGCGGTGCAGCTCTTGTAATACCACGAGTTTCGCGCCCTGAGCCGCTGCATCGCGGATCCCGGCAATGGACTTATCCAGGTTGTTTTGTAAATCGGCGCTATTACTGTGCTGAACCAGTGCGACTTTCAACGTGTTGTTACTCATTAAAATTAGTCCTGTTTTAAAAATCCGGCGGGTAGCTGCATTGTGATACAGTGGAGGCTGCCAAACTGATGAATAATAGGCAGGCAGTCAATGCCAATGACGGTGCGCTCCGGGTGTGCGCTTTGCAATTGAGTCAGTGCGCGGGCGTCGTTGTCATCGCCGTAAAGCGGCATCAAAACGGTATCGTTGATGATCAGATAATTTGCGTATGTGGCCGGCAAACGCTCGCCTTCATCATTGAATACGGCTTTAGGCCAGGGCAGGGCGATCAGGTTATATGGCTGGCCTTGTGGCGTACGGAATGACTTCAGTTGTGTCTCCATCGCACTGAGGGCTTCATAATGCGCATCTTTTGGATCGTCGCAGCTGACGTACACCAACGTATTATTAGGGGCAAAGCGGACCAGTGTATCAATGTGACTGTCGGTATCATCACCGGCCAGGAAGCCATGGTCTACCCAGAGAAACTGTTTGGCACCTAAAATCTCGCTCAGTTTTTGCTCTAGCTCGGTTTTAGTCAGGTGCGGATTACGATTTGGGTTAAGCAAGCACTCAGACGTGGTTAACAAAGTGCCAGCTTCGTCGATTTCAATCCCACCGCCTTCAAGCACCAGGTCAATAGCTTCATAGTGATTTTGGGGATTAACCACCTTAGCGTGCAGGTGCGCATTAATCTGATTGTCAAGCTCAGCTGCAAACTTGTTACCCCAACCATTAAAGGTGAAGTCTTTTATGGAGAGTCGACCTGACGCGTCTTGCGTAGTCAGTGGTCCATGATCACGCGCCCAGGTATCGTTACAGGGGGCATCCACGAACACAATTTGTGTCATGTCGACATCTGCTTCTGTTAGCTTCTGTTTTATATGTGCTTTCAGCTCGACATTGTTCGCAACAATAACGACCTTCTCAACTTGAGTGATCTGCTGACACAAGGCGATATAAACGGGTTCAACCTGGGGTAATATGTCTGCCCAGTCAGTATTTTGATGTGGCCAGGTGAGCATCACGGCGTCTTGTGTTGCCCACTCGGGTAAAAGTGTAAAACTCATGGTGTAATCAATCAAAAATAGTAGACGACTAGTTTAGCACTGACAGCTTAGCTGTCAGCTATTTTGTTCATTTTCGTCAGGTGACTGACGCTTTTTTAGCTGCCGGGTTTGGGCATGCAAGCTGGCGCGAACCAACAGTTCCTGATCGTTATCGCGAATTTGAGTGAAGGCCAGGGTATAACGAAAGCCCGAATCAAGCGCTTCTTTGTCAATCACCCGGGCATAACAAAATATGGCGCTGGCTTCATGTTGTAAGAATACTTTGGTTCTGAAATTCTGGCCAAGGTCGTAGTCTTGTTCTAGTGTGGCTATGATGCCACCACCACCATAACTGTCACATCTGAGTAGTTCATCTTCAGGTTGTTCCGTGGCCAGAATATGACTCATGATCAGGTCGATTTTACGTGACTGTGCTTGCAGATACGCAGCCAGATCGCTGGCGACATCACCCAGGTTTCGCAGTGGTCTAAGCGCGTTTAGGTCCAGTTCATTAATTTCGTTTGCGAGTCTGAACAGAGGCGGAATGGCAGCTTCTAGTTGAGCCTGACTTTTGGGCACCATGTTGGCGTCAACAGGGTACAGGTTAATCTGGTTAGATTCGGCAATCTGAAAATATTGCTCGAAAGTGTCTTTAAGGTCGCTATGCATGTGCCGAATTGCTACTTATACTGTCTTTATATCCATATACTAGCGAGTTTTAACCTCACTCGCTAGTGTTACATCAGTGGCAAGTTTACACTCTGAACTGTTCTAACATATTTTCCTGCTTAGCAATTTTTTCTACCTGAGACTGCATTGTGTGATCAACTGCTTTGGCTTCATCAAACACAGTGTCAGACAGGTTACGGATTTGAGAAGCATTGTTATTGACTTCTTCTACTACGTGTTTCTGCTCGCTGATCATATTAGCGATACTGACATTTAAATCGACAATGCTGGCAATAGACTGACGAATAGCGTCCAGTGCTTCCCGGGTGTCATTGGCTTTGCTGACCGATTTTTCAACTATGGTCTGACTTTGGTTCATAACACCAACCGCACTTTGAGCACCGCTTTGCAGCTGATCTATCATGGCTTTGATTTCGGTTGTTGCTTCTTGTGTGCGTTGTGCCAGGGTTCTTACTTCGTCGGCAACCACCGCAAAACCACGACCAGATTCGCCAGCCCGTGCGGCTTCAATTGCAGCGTTGAGCGCTAACAAGTTGGTTTGCTCGGCAATCCCATTGATGACGGATAATATCTGCTCTATGCCTGAAGACGATACTTCGAGTTCAGCGACAACATCCACAGCGCGTTTGATTTGTGCCGATAAATCCGTAATGGCGTCGGTTGATTCTGCCACTATGGTTTCTCCGTTGCTGGCGAGGTTGTCGGTGTTTTGAATAGCGTCGGCTGCCTGTTGTGCTGTGTTTGCAACTTGTTGTTCTGTGCTTGACATGTTCGCTGTGGCAGTCGTTAAAGTATTGAGTGCGTTAAGCTGCTGCTCTATGGCCATGGTGGCCTGATTGGCCCCTGTCGAAGTTTGTCGGGCATCTTCCAATACCTCGTGTCCAAGCTGCTGAATATCGGCAATGAGCGTTTGCAGCCGGGAAGTAAAGCGGTTGAAGTTTTCAGCCAGTGATGCAAACTCGGGCTCGTTAGAGGCCTCAAGGCGAACTGTCAAATCAGCGTGCCCCTGGGCAATGTTAGCCATCGCAACATTGATGTCTTCAAGGGGCTTAAGAAGCAAGTTAATAACCAAGGATAATACAACAATGGCTGCAATTACCGCGATGAGTGAGAACAAAGTGGCATCCTGAGCCATCGTATTGACAGCAGCAAATACCTTGTCTTTTTCGAGTGCGACACCCACATACCAGTCCAAACCTTCGACGTCCTTAAAGGTGATCAAATAGGTGCGGTTATTCATACTGATTTCTTGCACTGTTTGAGACACCTGGGTCCGACCTAAAAATTTACTTGCTTGCTGGCCATTTAACTTGGTATCCGGGTGCGAAATAATGGTGCCATCTTTACTCACCATAAACGCAAAGCCGGAGTCAAATAGTTCAAAAGAATTGATCATATTACCGAGTTTGGCGAGACTGACATCAAAGAAGATAGCGCCATGGAAGCGGCTGCCTTTTTTAACGGGTGTGCCGACAGATACCACAATTTCTTTACTCACTGAATCGGCATAAGGTGCAGTCACAATCAGTTGATTAGCCTGTTTAGCACCGGCAAACCATGGACGCACTCGAGGATCCCAGGTTGGTCCTGGATCCCACCCTGGATCGCTTGCAACATAGTTTCCGGTAGCATCTTCACCATAGCCAATCAACAGAAATGTTTCTTTTAATTTTGGTTGCGAGATCAAGGGCAGGGCTTGTTTAAGTGAATCGCTTTGTTCCACCAGCCCGGTGGTCAGTACCGCCAAATTAATGGCACCTTGCATCTGCGAGGTCACAGTGTTACTGATCCCCTGAATGATTTCTCCTACACTATCATTGACTTGTTGTTGTAAATTATCTTTCAGTAAAAAATACTGTTTAAGTGATAGTAATAACAGGGCCAGAAAGAGCACTGAGGCTGAAACGGCTATTACCTTAAATTTGAACTTCACAGGCATATCTCCTAACTGCTTCCCTTTATAAAGGTAAATCATTGAGGGAAACTTTCAATTATTTAGGCATTTAAATGCAGTTTTTATTAGTTTTGAGCGGATCCGCAACAGATCTGCTGTGGTTAATTATCTTGGCCTATCGTGTGCCTATTTGTAGGTGCTGGCTGTGGATTATCTCTACTCTGATGATTCACCCCACAACTCGTCGAGCTCTTCGTCAGAAATATCCAGATAATCCATGACATCGTCTTTGATCACTTGCCACTCCGGATTCTGTTCACTTACTGGGGTTGTTGCTAAATAGGATTTATGGCGGGCGATTTTTAAAATAGACAGCAGGTCATTACCAATGCTATCCAACTCCCCGGACGTGAGTATACCGTCTACGTCATGTTGGTAGTAAATAACGTTAATCACGATTTTTGGCAGGCGCCACTGTTGAGCGAGCAACGCACCTATGGTGCCATGGCTGGTGTGATACTGGGCAAACTCAAATTGACTGGCTTCGGTCCAGCCGTCTGTCTGTGCTTTATCCAGCACGTTCTGATAGTCATCAAAGTGCTGGCATAAAATGGGGATCCCAACACCATGGAATAAACCAAGCATGTACGCGTGATTTGCCAGTGCAGGCCGGTTAAGGCGGTTACAAATGGCAGAAGCATGTTGACCAATATCGGATTGCGTTTCCCAGAAATCACTTAGTGCAGCAGGTAAATCAACCGAGGACTTTAAAGCCACAGCTTTAACTAACGGAATGAGCCGCTTTAAACCCAGGACCATGACAGCTTGTTCAATGGAGTCAATTTCGCGGCTGCGACGAAAGGCGGCTGAATTCACCACCTGTAAAATAGCAGCACTGATCGCCACATCGCTTTGTAATATATCTGAAATTTTGGTGATGTTGGGTTCCTGGAGCTTAGCTTCTTCTGAAAACTGCAACAGTGCTTGTGGTCTTGGAGGAATATTGACCGTTTTTAAAATGAGTTTTTCTTGCTGGGTGAGAGATATGGCCATGTAACGCTACCTTTACTACCTGACTATTATAAAAAGATAGACAATAAAAAGCGGTACAGGCAACTCTCTTCGCACCTGGAGTAAAAAAAGCAAAAAGCCCCGCATAAGCGAGGCTTTGTAAACACCAAGTGTTTAATTATGCGTTGGCAAGCGCTGCACGTGCTTCAACGTATTCCATATTAAAGCCTTCAGCGACTTCTTTACATGTGATCTGACCCTTAATAACGTTCAGACCATTCAGGAAGTGCTCGTCAGACAATAGCGCCTCTTTGTAGCCCTGGTTTGCAAGCTTGATGATGTAAGGCAGTGTTGCGTTGTTCAAAGCAAACGTAGAAGTGCGTGGTACTGCGCCTGGCATGTTTGCTACACAATAGTGAACAACATCGTCAACGATGTAAGTTGGTTCTGCGTGTGTTGTTGCTTTAGAAGTTGCGATACAACCACCCTGGTCGATAGCAACGTCAACGATTGCTGCACCAGGCTTCATTGCTTTGATGTGCTCAGCTGTAACTAATTTAGGAGCAGCTGCGCCTGGAATTAGAACACCACCGATCACTAGGTCGGCTTCAACAACGTGCTTCTCTAGCGCATCAACTGTTGAGTAGATAACTTTAGCCTGGCTGCCAAACTGTGCGTTTAGGCTACGCAGAACGTCGATGTTACGATCAAGGATTGTTACGTCAGCACCCATACCAACAGCCATTTGTGCTGCGTTACGGCCAACCATACCACCACCGATCACAACAACTTTCGCTGGTTCAACACCTGGTACGCCACCTAATAGCATGCCGCGACCCAGGTTTGACTTTTCAAGTGCCTGCGCACCTGCCTGGATTGACATACGACCAGCAACTTCTGACATAGGTGCTAATAATGGTAAACCACCACGGTTGTCAGTAACCGTTTCGTATGCGATACAGATTGCGCCGCTCTTAACCAGATCTTCTGTCTGAGGCAAATCAGGTGCAAGGTGCAAGTAAGTGAATAGAATTTGGTCTTCACGTAGCATTGCGCGCTCAACAGCCTGTGGCTCTTTTACTTTAACGATCATGTCAGCTTGCTCGAAAACCTGTGCCGCTGTGTCACGGATTTCTGCACCAACCTGAACATAATCTTCGTCAGTGAAACCAATGCCGATACCTGCATTTGTTTCAACTATTACCTGGTGGCCGTGATTAATCAGTTCACGAACACTCGCTGGAACCATACCAACACGGTACTCGTGGTTTTTTATCTCTTTAGGTACACCAATAATCATAACAATTCGCCTCAATTAAGAACGGGGTAAAATTTTCGACCATTATAGATATGGTTTGCTAGTATGTCCTACCTTTTTTAGTATAATGATTAGTTGATAATACTGTATTAAGTAAATATTCAGGATATAAAACTTATCATGCATACTCAGTTAGACAGAACCGATAGAAAGATTTTAGTTGAACTGCAAAAAGACGGACGAATTTCTAATGTAGAATTAGCCAGACGAATAGGGCTGAGCGCTACGCCTTGTCTGGAGCGGGTAAAAAAACTTGAACGCGAAGGCTATATAAAAGGATATAAGGCCGTTGTTGACCCGGTGAAACTGGGTCAGGGCTTGTTGGTATTCGTTGAGGTCACCGTCAATAAAAATTCGCCTGATGTATTCGATCAGTTTAATCAGGCTGTAAAGCAACATGATGAAATTATCGAATGTCACCTTGTGTCAGGTAACTTTGACTACCTGTTAAAAACCCGGGTAACGGATATGTCTGAGTATCGCGGCGTTTTAGGTGAGATACTTTTAAAATTACCCAGCATTAGTGAAAGTCGTACCTATGTTGTAATGGAAGAAGTAAAAGGGGAGCAAGGCGAAGTGATAAAACCTTGTGCACCCTAGGGAAATTCTTGCTAAGGTGTGCAAAAAGTCATGTTAGAATTAACGAAACAGTATTTAGGTATTACATAATGCGCTTAAATGGTATTCAGCGCCTGCTGGAGACTGGCCTGATCGTCAGCACCGCGGCAGCGATATTTACGCTGTGCGCACTTATCAGTTTTGACCCGGCAGACCCAGCCTGGACGCAAACAGGCGAGTTTATCAAGGTAAACAATATCACAGGTGCAGCTGGTGCCTGGGTTGCTGATATTTTATTACTCAGTTTTGGCTGGCTGGCATTTTTAGTGCCGGCAGTCATTCAGTTGTTTGGCTATCTGTTGTTCAAAAAACCACACAAACTACTGCAGCTAGACTACACAACTTTGGGACTGAGACTGATAGGCGGAACTTTGTTTATCACATCAGCTAGCGCCATCAGCAGCATCAATTTTGACGATATTTATAGCTTTTCTTCCGGTGGGGTAGTGGGGGATGTGGTCGCCAGTGCCATGATGCCTGCATTTAACTTTACAGGAACCACAATCTTATTATTATGCTTTTTCTTTGCGGGCCTGACACTGTTGACAGGGGTATCCTGGGTTGAATTTGTCGACTATATTGGCGAGAAAGTAGTTGCATTCTGTAAATGGTGTTTCGCCAAAATAAAACATCGTAGCGAACCCAAGGCAGCTGTCACACTAAATGATGGTAATGAAGATAGCAAAGACGCTGATCTGCTGAACGATGCTGCGCCGGTCGAAAGTACAGAGCACAATCAAGCAGCTGCGCAAGTTGAAGTCGAACCCATTGAGCATATCATTGAAGATGGGGTTGAGGCCACAACGTCTGATACGGTCGAGCATGTTTCGGATGCCCTACAACAGTCCAACAAGAGTAAGCCCCAAAAGCTGAAAGATAAGTTGTTTGGCGCAAAACCTGCGTCTTTGCCTGAGCCTGAGATACGTCACTCTGAGGCAAGCGATTTAGCGCTGGCTAATGACGATGACATCGCCGTAGCACCCAGTGTGTTCGATGAACTGGATGACATTCTTGAGCAGGAAATCAATTTCTCTGCGGTCGACGATGAAGCGTTTGATACGGTAGCGGCGCTGAATGCACTGGACGATACACCTGCGCCCGTTGAAACCAAAGTGGTATCACCCGCACGGCCATTAAAACCTAAAGAAAAGCCTACATCGGGTTATCAGCCACCACCAAGCGCCAAAGAGCAATTTGAAGCTTTATTGGAAGCTGAACCTCCGAAAGATCCTTTGCCGTCACTCGATTTGTTAGACAGACCAGATAAAGCGAAAAACCCGATCTCCGAAGAAGAGCTCGAAGCAGTATCTCGTCTAGTTGAGTCAAAACTATTGGATTTCAATATTCAGGCTAAGGTTATGGGGGTTTATCCGGGCCCGGTTGTTACGCGCTTTGAGCTGGATCTGGCGCCAGGGATTAAAGTCGCTAAGATCACAGGCCTTGCAAAAGATTTGGCGCGTTCTCTGTCAGCTGTTAGTGTGCGTGTGGTTGAAGTTATTCCGGGCAAGACTTTTGTGGGTCTGGAACTACCAAATAAAAATCGAGAAATCGTGCGTTTATCAGAGGTGATAAACGCCCCTAAGTTTGAGCAGAATGCTTCGCCACTGACGATGGTACTGGGCAAAGACATTGCCGGGCAGCCGGTGGTGGCCGATTTGGCCAAAATGCCTCACTTACTTGTCGCCGGTACAACTGGATCAGGTAAGTCAGTCGGCGTTAATGTTATGATCTTAAGCTTGTTGTACAAATCGCCACCTGAAGACGTACGCATGATTATGATTGACCCTAAAATGCTTGAATTATCGGTGTATGAGGGCATTCCGCATTTATTGTGTGAAGTGGTCACGGACATGAAAGAAGCAGCCAATGCGTTGCGTTGGTGTGTGGGCGAAATGGAACGTCGTTACAAGCTGATGTCAGCGCTTGGCGTACGAAATCTGAAGGGCTACAACCAGAAGATCCTGGATGCAAAAGAAGCCGGCTATCCAATTCTGGATCCCTTGTTCAAAGACACGGACGGCATGGCAGACGAACCCGAAGAGCTGGATAAGCTGCCGAGTATTGTTGTTGTGATCGATGAATTTGCCGACATGATGATGATTGTGGGCAAAAAAGTGGAAGAGTTAATTGCCCGTATCGCGCAAAAAGCGCGTGCAGCAGGGATCCACCTTGTGCTAGCGACGCAGCGCCCTTCGGTGGATGTGATTACTGGCCTGATCAAGGCCAATATTCCAACCCGAATGGCGTTCCAGGTATCGAGTAAAATCGACTCGCGTACCATACTGGACCAACAAGGTGCTGAAAACCTGTTGGGTATGGGTGACATGTTGTATCTACCACCAGGCACCAGTGTACCGATACGTGTTCATGGCGCATTTGTTGATGATCATGAGGTGCATGCGGTCGTCAGTGACTGGAAAGTCCGTGGTAAACCCAACTATATCGATGACATATTGTGTGGTGAAGCCACAGAAGATATTTTACTGCCAGGTGAGGCAAGTGAGGGGGAAGACGAGGAGTCAGATCCACTCTACGATGAAGCTGTGGCGTTTGTCATTGAAACTGGTAAGGTTTCTGTGTCTAGCGTTCAGCGTAAGTTACGCGTAGGTTATAACCGCGCGGCTCGCCTGGTTGAACAAATGGAAATGTCCGGCGTCGTGAGTGCGCCAGGGCACAATGGTGCCAGAGAAGTACTGGTGCCTAAAGGTGGAGCGAATTAATGAAGTTACAACCACTTATTCTGGCTTTATGTATAGTCGGGGCTAATCCGGCAGTATATGCAACACAAGCGAATGAAGCGCAAACAGAGAGTGTTGCTGCACAGTCTTTGAAAGATAAGTTAAAAGCACTGGAGAGCTTCCGGGCCGAGTTTGAGCAAAGTGTGATTGATCAGGACGGACACCTTATCCAATCCGGTAAGGGTGAAATAGTACTGCAATATCCCGCTAAAATACGCTGGCAACAGAATGAGCCCGATGAAACTTTGCTGGTTTCAGATGGGCTTCGTACGGTTTATTTTGACAGCTTTGCTGAGCAAGCAACTATCCTTAATACACTTGGTCTGATAGATACAACGCCATTTGTGTTGCTGACGACACAAGACCCAAAGCAATGGCAGAAGTATCAGGTGTCAGAAATTTCTGGCGGCTATCGTATCGAGCCTATTCAATCCGGTGCTCAGGTGGAGCGGTTGGATGTTTTGTTTGCTGACAGCGGTCTGAAAATTGGCCAGTTGAACGTCACAGATTCTTCAGGTCAGATTTCCAGCTTTAAGTTCAGCGATGCGCAGATAAATGGTCCGGTGGATGCCGACCAATTTAAGTTTGTGATCCCTGAAGGGGTGGTCGTCGACGACCAGACACAAAGTGACTAACCTGGGTTTTGATTTTGCGCCCGATGTCAGGCCTTTGGCGGCGAGAATGCGCCCGTCCAACTTAGATGGCTATATTGGTCAAAGTCATATTCTTGGTGCTGACAGTCCGTTGCGTCGGGCCATTGCTCAGGGGCGTTGCCATAGCTTGATTTTGTGGGGGCCTCCCGGCGTGGGTAAAACCACGCTTGCTGAGATCATCGCACACCATGCCAATGCACAACTGTGCAAATTATCTGCGGTTACAGCAGGTGTGAAGGAGATCCGTGAGCAAGTGCTCGATGCGAAGAATCGTCTGAGTCAAAGTAGCACTCGCACGATTTTGTTTGTCGATGAAGTTCATCGATTCAATAAGTCACAGCAGGATGCCTTCTTGCCACATATCGAGGACGGCACTTTTATCTTTATCGGCGCGACCACTGAGAACCCTTCATTTGCCCTGAACAATGCGATTTTATCCCGTGCGCGCGTTTATACGCTAAAGCCGCTTAGCCTTGACGAGCTTACTCAGGTATTGCGTCAGGCACTGGCGCAGGACAGCGAGCTTGGAAGCCTGCAAATTACACTGGATGATGCCGTGATAGATGCATTGTCTCGTGCTGCGGATGGCGATGCCAGAAAAGCGCTCAATCTGCTTGAGCAAGCCACTGATCTGGGTGCCAATGGTGAAGGGCAAGTGTTAATCGATGAAGCAGTGCTAAAACAAGTCTTACCGTCGCACCTTGCGAAATACGATAAGGGTGGCGATATTTATTACGACCTGATCTCGGCATTTCATAAATCTGTGCGGGGCAGCGACCCGGATGCCGCGTTGTACTGGTATTGTCGGATCCTTGCCGGTGGTGGCGATCCACTCTATGTAGCCAGACGGTTACTGGCAATTGCGACCGAAGACATAGGCAATGCCGATCCTCGTGCCATGCAAGTGGCGTTGAATGCCTGGGATATTTATCACCGGGTTGGCCCCAGCGAAGGAGAGCGGGCCATAGCGCAGGCAACGATTTATCTGGCCAGTTCGGCTAAAAGTAATGCCGTCTACATGGCGTTCAATCAGGCTAAGCAGGATGCCGCCAGCGATCCTGACTTCCCGGTGCCAGAGCACCTGCGTAATGCACCCACCAAGCTGATGAAAGAACTCGGCTTTGGTGAGGAGTATCGATATGCACACAATGAACCGGGGGCGTTTGCCGCCGGTGAATGTTACTTTCCAGCGGAGATACAGCAGCGTCGCTACTATGAGCCCTGTGACAGAGGGTTAGAAAAACAAATTTCCGAAAAACTCCGTTACTTGCGTTCTTTGAATGAACAAAGTGTTCAGAAACGCTATCAAGACGAAGATAATCACTGATGGATTTGATTAAAACTTACCTGATGATTGCAACCGGTGGCGCATTTGGCGCCTGCCTGCGCTTTTTTATTAGTGATATCACCTTAAAACTCTTGGGTAAGGGATTCCCTTTTGGTACGTTGACCGTTAATATTCTGGGTTCACTGTTGATGGGCATTCTCTACGGATTAATTGATAAGCAGATCATTGAAGTATCTCCGGCTAAAAGTTTGGTCGGGATTGGCTTCTTGGGTGCTTTAACGACATTTTCTACCTTTTCTATGGATTCTTTGCTGTTACTTCAGCAAGGCCAGATAATGAAAATGGTACTGAATATAGTGTTGAATGTCGTGATGTGTATTTTCATGGCCTGGATAGGCCTGTGCTTAGTCATGCAAAAAGGTTAAAAGAATAAACTATGTTAGATGCAAAGTATTTACGTCAGGACATTGAGGAAGCAGCAGAGCGTTTGAAGAAGCGTGGCTTTGAGCTCGATGTGGCTGCTATTAACGCGCTGGAAGAAAAACGAAAAACACTTCAGACCAAAACGCAGGAACTGCAAAGTGAGCGTAACAGCCGTTCCAAAGCGATAGGCCAGGCCAAAGCAAAAGGTGAAGACGTTCAGCCATTACTGGATGCCGTTGCTGATCTGGGTGACCAGCTAAGTGCCGCAAAAACAGAGCAGGATGAAGTATTGGCTCAGCTGCAAGATATTGCTGCCACCTTACCTAACTTACCTGCTGAAGATGTACCTGTTGGCGCTGATGAAAGCGAAAACGTTGAGGTGAGCAAATGGGGCGAGCCAAAAGCGTTTGACTTTGAAGTTAAAGATCACGTTGACCTGGGTGAAGCGTTGGGCAAGGGCCTGGATTTTGAAACGGGCGTTAAGCTCAGCGGCTCTCGCTTTACAGTAATGCGTGGTGGTATTGCTCGTCTTAACCGTGCATTGTCGCAATTTATGCTGGATACGCATACAGACCAAAACGGCTATACCGAAATGTGTGTGCCTTACTTGGTCAACAAAGCAAGCTTGTACGGCACGGGACAGTTGCCTAAGTTTGCTGAAGATTTGTTTCATACGGAAGCGTTAAGCGAAGATCAGGACGGTTACAGCCTGATCCCTACTGCTGAAGTACCTCTGACCAACTGCGCGCGCGACGAGATTTTCGACGAAAAAGAGTTACCAGTTCGCATGACTGCGTATACGCCATGTTTCAGAAGTGAAGCGGGCAGTTATGGTCGTGACACACGTGGTCTTATCCGTCAGCATCAGTTCGATAAAGTAGAATTAGTACAGCTGGTTAAGCCTGAAGACTCAATGGCTGCGCTGGAAGAGCTGACAGGCCATGCAGAAGGCATTTTGCAGGCACTGGAGCTGCCTTATCGTAAAGTCGTCTTGTGCACCGGCGACATGGGCTTTGGTGCGGCAAAAACTTATGACCTTGAAGTTTGGTTGCCTGCGCAAAACACTTACCGTGAAATTTCTTCTTGTTCAAACATGCAGGACTTCCAGGCGCGCCGCATGCAAGCGCGTTTCCGCCGTGCAGGTGAGAAAAAGCCTGAGTTGCTGCATACACTAAATGGTTCAGGTTTGGCGATTGGCCGTACTTTGGTCGCAATATTGGAAAACTATCAACAAGCAGATGGCTCTATTGTCGTACCAACTGTATTGAGGCCATACATGGGTGGTCTTGAGAAAATCCAGTAAAGCGCTTAACGTGTTGATCTAAGGCCGCATTCTAGCGGTCTTTTTTATTACAAATTAATGAATGTTTTTTTACGTCAATTTATTAATGAATAATCTAATATTTTACCTTGGTCAGATTGTTTTTTAATTTGCTTTCTCGTTTGCTGCATTAATTTTCCCTTTCCCCATGTTTGTTACTTGCTAGTCATCGTTCGCTTGTTGCATGTGAAAACGATATATGATTTATTGTTTTTGAAGGTTTGGCCAATCCTGAATTAGTCGACGTGTGTCTGGCGAAAAAGCGCGTTCACAGTCGGCCGTTGTTTAACCATATGCAATAGTAAAAATGTTAGTAGTTAGATGAAATTCGAGCTATCGGCTGCTAGGCAGCCTGCGGCGAAGCACTGAATCAAAGCGTACAGAGGACCCTGTCGTGTTTCGTACGGATTGATATTTACGAATTTATTAACTATTTATTAAATGTGGATGTCGTTAAGACGAAAGCAACTCGAAAAATATGAAAGGTGAGGAATTTACCTATGAAGAGACAGAAAAGAGACCGTTTAGAAAGAGCACATGCCCAGGGATTCAAAGCAGGTTTAGCGGGTCGGTCCAAAGATTTATGTCCATATCAGCAAATAGAGCACAGATCAGAATGGTTGGGGGGTTGGCGAGAAGCCATTGATAACCGCAACATGTACAAAACCTAAATTCCTATAAATATCTAATGACTAAGCAAGGTCGAAAGCCCCTCCGATGGGGCTTTGTTTTTTTGTAGTTAAGACCTTCTACTAACCTCTTCTTGTATCGTTGCACCTTATTGACCTCAAAATAGCGTGTTTAGACTAGGTATTACTCTGCGTTAATTTCATAACGCTCTTTACCGCTGTTAACAGGGCAAAGTGTCTACAATACACCTGTGATCTGAAGCCATGATAGCCAAAACTAGGGTAAATTTGCGTGTAAGTTATAAGGCAGTTCATTACCATGATTGTGGAGTCGTCTAGAGAGCAATGAACCGAAGTGTTGGAGTAGGGGTAAAGGCTATATGCATTGAATGCCAACCCAGCGGCGCTGAGATTGCATTAAGTCAAGGCAAAGGACAGGGATCTTTGGGAGCATACGTTCGACAAGGCACCACAGGGTGCCGTCTATCAAATCTAATGGGCAAGGCGCGAGTAATTACAAGCTGGCAAAGTAATATAGCCCATAACCCACAAAAAGTGCCGGTATGGCTGAGTAGAGTGTGGCCATGACCGCAGCACTGGGGGCGAGTGCCATAGCCGGGAATAATGCGTCTCCATCGTTCGCCACAGCATTGGCCGCCAGCGCACTAAAGGGTAAAACTCCCTGAATATATAAACTGGTTACCACTATCTGAGGACCACAGCCTGGTAACATGCCTATGGCAATCGCGATAAGTGGGGCGAAAACGGCGTATTGAGAAAACCAGGCGGCCAAATCTAAGCCAAAGAGAGCGACAGACAGCTCATAGAGCATAAAGCTGGCGACTACCCAGGCTGTGACAAAGTGCGTATCGTGGATCACCTTGGCAAGCTTAGAAGGGGGATCTTGTTCATCGTCCTCGGCGGTGACTTCCCGATAGCTTTGGCCTTTAGAAGACAATGCCCAGATAGTGAGTGCGAACAGGGCAAGTACTGCACCTGCCAGTTCAACTGGCTGTGTTAGTATGCCTAAATCCGTGTTAAATGCGATAAGTAAAGCTATCACAAGGCAGGGCACAAGTGCCCAGCGCCATACAGGTTCACTGAAACGGATAGCACTTGACGGCGCTTTACATTCAATCATGTTTTTATTCTGAGAATCCGGCTGGCAAAACCCGGGTTTGTGTAGCAGATTAACGACCAAACCACTGATTATCCCTACACCAATACCCAGAGTGATGATTGTAAGTCCCTCAATTGGTTTTTTAGCCAGAAGCAAAAAAGCCGCATCTCCCATGGTTGCTGTCAGCACGGCGACCACTGAAGCAAAGCTTGCCTGGCCTTTTGTGAACTGAGTAACCACTATAATGGCACCACCGCAGCCTGGCAGAGCACCCAATACTGCGGCCATAGAAATTTCCAGTGCCGGGGATTTTGCTTTGAGGTAGCTGAGTTCTAGTTGTGGCAGTCGGTCGACCAGAAAGTAATAAATTGCGAGTGTGCCGGCAACAAATACGCTTACCTGAAAAAACGCATCGGCAAGCGTTCCGATAGTCAGTTCACGTAATGGCTCAAAAAGAATCGCCAGGCAGATCAACAAAGGAAGCAGTAATCGCTTGTTGGCTATAAAGGAGGAGAGTGCTGATTTACCTCTGGTTGTGACAGAGTAAGATTGTGAGAGCATAAAAAGTGCAACCGGTTAAAAACACAGTTGCACTTTAAAATGTTATCAAATGAAAATCAATATCATTTGTATTTATTTGTTGCGTTGGAACTCCGAGGTTGCTTTCCAGGTTGGCCACTCACTTTGTTGTGAAATGTCATAACCGACCTGGAAGAACAATTGGAGATCCTGTACAGCTCCGCTCAAATCCCACTCATCGCGGTAACGGTCACACGGTTGGTGATAACAACCACGTAAAACCAGACTCATGCGCTTACGGTATTGTGCCGTGGCTTCATCACGCGCTTCTGTACCACCACCAGCGTACATTGCCGGTACACCCATGTTAGCGAAGGCAAAGTGATCTGAACGGTAGTAGCCGCCAGCCGCCGGGCGCGGATCGCCAGAAACAACGCGGTCTTGCTCTTTAGCAGCCGTTTCCAGCATCTCATCTAGCGATGATTTGCCAATACCTACGACGCTGATGTCTTTCACTTTACCAAGTAGGTTCAGGCTGTCCATATTGATGTTAGCAACTGTTTTGTCGGCTGCAATCACAGGGTTCGCTGCATAGAACTTGGAGCCTAAAAGACCTTGTTCTTCCGCGGTAACCGCCAGGAAAGTAATAGAGCGGTCTGGTTTCACGGGGAGTTTGCTGAACGCTTCTGCCACTTCGATCATACCACCTGTACCGGTTGCATTATCGTGCGCGCCATTATAGATCTTATCGCCTTTACGGTTAGGATCAGTGCCTAAGTGGTCCCAGTGAGCAGAGTAGATGATGTGCTCATCACTGTGTTTTGCGCCAGGCAAAGTCGCGATGAAGTTATAAGACGTTGACGTACTGATCTTGCTTTTCACGGTTACAGAAGCGGTCAAATCACCCATATCGACGTGATACGCGCCAGCAGCGGCTTTTTCTTTCGCCTGTGCGAAGTCCAGGCCGGCTTTTGCAAACAACTCTTTGGCAACGTCACTTGTAACCCAGCCTTCTACCGCGACACGGTCCATATTGTTGTTTTCTTTTTGGAAGCCAAACTGAGGACCACTCCAGGAGTTTTCAACAACACTCCACGGGTAAGAGGCAGGTGCTGTTTCGTGAACGATAATCGCACCAGCGGCACCCTGACGGCTTGCCTCTTCATATTTGTAGGTCCAGCGTCCATAGTAGGTCATGGCTTCGCCGGTGAAAAGAGCTGGATCTTTGCGTGCAAAGCCCGGATCATTGACCAACATGACAACCGTTTTTCCGCGCACATCCAGGCCTTCATAATCATTCCAGTTATACTCGGGGGCATTCACACCATAGCCGACAAAGACCAGCTCAGAGTCTTTAATAGATTCCAGTTTACTGATGCGACCCGTGCCCATTACCATGTCTTTCTTGTATTCGTAGTCTTTTCCACCAATGCTCAGCGTCATCTTTGGATCGGCTTCAATTGAGACCAGAGGCACTTCCTGGAAGAAGCTGTCGCCATTGCCCGGCTGGAAGCCAAGGGCAGTGAAATGCTTTTTCAAGTAAGCCAGAGTCAGTTCTTCACCTTTTGTTGACGGTGCCCGACCGCCAAACTCATCAGAGGCCAGGGTTTTGATATGTCCGGCCAGTTGTTCTGCATTAATGCTGTTATAAGCGGCATTTACGTCGCCAGGCTGATTAGTTTGTGTTGCCATACAGCCAGCTAACACAGCAACAGAAAGTGCGCTTAGCGCTAGTTTTAGTTTCATAGTGTTATTATCTTCGCTTGTTGTTATACGCCGTTAGTATAACGTCATTTGTATTGATATTTCGACTTTTGGCGACAATTGACGGGTTTGTGCATTTACTGAACAGAGTCGACTGGGATAAGGGGGCGCGCTGAGGTAAAATGGCGGCTTTGAACTATGCCAGAGAAAGACAAAACGGCAATATGAATAAATTTACCGCGCCAGAACACTGGCATGCAGACCTGTTCAATCAGGCGCCATTTGAGCATTTAGAAGAGTTGTTTGCACTCAGTCATCATTCGGACTGGCCATCTTTCACTTGGCTGAATGAACAAAAAGACAGCACGCAAACCCGCAACATTGTGTTTACACCAAACAGTGAGCTGGAAAGCGAAACTTTGTACTACGAAGAGATCATTGCGCATACGCATCGTATTCCGACCCGTGAGAACAACTGGCACGACTTTTTTGGTGCCCTGATTTGGTGCCTGTTTCCACAAACTAAGTCTTTGCTCAACCGTTTGCATATGCAGGAAATCGCAGAGCACGGCCTGAAGCAACGCAGTAAAAAGCGCAATGCCCTGACGCTGTTTGACGAATGTGGTGTCGTGCTCGCGGTACCTGACCTGAGCTGGCAAAGTGCGTTAAGAGCGCATCAGTGGCAGGAGATTTTCTATGAATATGGTGCGATGTGGCATCATAATCTGTTGCCATTTACCTTTGGTCATGCGAATTATGAAATGCTGACCAAGCCCTTTATCGGTTTAACGGGTAAAGTGGTTTGTGTCGAAGTTGATGAAGCCTTTTATCATCTGCCTTTGCAACTTCAGTATCGCCATTTGGACCAGAAACTGGTTAATATGATAGAGCGTCAAGGGCTGTTGGATAATAACCAACAGATGTCGCCATTACCCTTGCTTGGGATCCCACAATGGTATCAGGGGCAACAGGATCTGGCTTTTTACAGTGATACCGACTACTTTCGCCCCAAACGGCAGCCGGTTAAGAAAAAGGATACTCAGTGATACAGGTTGAAGGTTTAAAAAAACGCTTCAAGCTCAGCAAGGAGCACAACAAAAATAAAACCAGTGGCGATCCTCGAGAACGCGATGGTTACTTTCATTCTGTCGAGTCTGTCTCGTTTCAATGTCAGCAGGCGGAGGTACTTGGGTTACTTGGACCCAATGGTGCCGGCAAAACCACCACCCTCAGAATGCTATCTACTGCGCTTACACCTGATAGTGGTGCAATCTTTGTCGGTGGACAGGATATCGTTAAAAAACCGCTTCACGGCCGGCGTAGTATTGGTTTTTTGTCTGGCACAACAGGTTTATATGGGCGACTGAGTGCGCAAGAAAATGTCGAGTACTTTGCCAGATTACACGGGCTTAAAGGCAAGCCATTGAAAGCTCGTTGTGAGTTGTTGTATGAGACACTCGATATGACCTCATTTCTTGATAAGCGAGCTGAGAGCCTGTCAACCGGAATGAAACAAAAAACCAATATCGCCAGAGCCGTGGTGCACGAACCCCAAGTGGTTGTTTTGGACGAGCCGACAACAGGCCTGGACATCATGACCAAGCAAACCGTGCTGACTTTTATCAGGCAGCTAAAAGAGCAGGGCACGCCGGTCATTTTTTCTACTCACCATCTGGATGAAGTGGATATGTTGTGCGATCGGGTGTGCGTGATTGATAAAGGAGTCAGTTGCTTTGACGGAGATCTGGCGACGTTTCGTGAGCAAGGGAATAGTCGGGAGCTTAACCAGGCGTTTTTAAACATTGTTCGGGAGGCACAAGATGTTTGAGGTCATGTTCAAGGAACTCAGAGAGCTGCTTAGGGACAGAAAAACCCTGTTCTTTGTGA
This sequence comes from Pseudoalteromonas rubra, assembly GCF_001482385.1. Lineage (NCBI taxonomy): Bacteria > Pseudomonadati > Pseudomonadota > Gammaproteobacteria > Alteromonadales > Pseudoalteromonadaceae > Pseudoalteromonas > Pseudoalteromonas rubra. The sequence continues at coordinate 686,262 of NZ_CP013611.1, read as the reverse complement.
TTGCGTTGCCCATTGTAATCTTTCCTGTTTTATTCGCTTTTGTGGCTTTTTTAACGTCTAAGGCGGCGCTCGAAGCAGAGCAAAAAGTCCATACCTATTTTGTAGTCAACGAAGACTACGCACCTGCTTTTTCAGACACCTTGTTCTACCACCGCAGTTTTAAACGATACGAAGGAGAGGCTCAGCTTGACAGTGTCTCTGCATTACGTGATGCGGTCAGGCAGGGCATTATCGATGTGGGTATCTATATCCCGGCGGTGCCAGACAAACAGTTAGCTCAGGGCGAACAGAGCCGGTTTCAGGTGGTGTTTAATGATGCTCAGTCGATCAATTACATTTATAGCAGGATAAAAAAGGTTATTGATACCTATTCAGCCAAACTGACGGAGCAAGCGCTCAATGAGCTCGGTGTGGACACTGACAAGCAAGACGCGATGCTTCAGCCGGTGCTGATGGAAAAAGTGGACACCGCTGATCGGCGAGAAAATATAGGCGAGAAAATCGGTGCTTTTATCCCTTATATGCTGATCCCTTTGGTACTAATGGGAGCCAGTTACCCAGCTATTGACCTCGGGGCTGGTGAGAAAGAGCGGGGTACACTGGAAACTTTGTTGCTGACACCATTGACTCGTACTCAGTTGGTTTTGGGTAAGTTTCTCACTATACTGCTCAGTTCTATAGCCTGCGCACTGGTAACTGTGTCCAGTATGTCCATCTGGATTGGGTTAGCCAGCGGTTTTGGGGCGCTTGACCCTATCCTGAGTGCATTTGCGAGTGTGACCCAATGGGATTTTTTGCTCATTTTCGCGTTACTGTTGCCTGTAGCGATGATGTTGTCATCTTTAGTACTGGCGATATCGATATATGCGCGTAGCTTCAAAGAGGCGCAAAATTATATGGGGCCTTTGAGCATGTTGGTGTTTGTGCCCATAGTGGTGTCTGTTTTACCTAACATGACGTTAAATGCCAAAACTGCCTGGATCCCCATCACCAATGTGGCGCTGGCGATTAAAGAAATTGTCAAAGGAACGGTAGACTATCAGGCCGTGGGCATGATTTTCCTGGCTTCCATCCTGCTTGCAGCCGCGCTGTTGGCATGCTGTGTGCGCTGGTTTAGCCGCGAAGAGGTGTTATTCAGATGAAACAATAAACTAGCATGGATAAAAGTAGACTTTTACCATGCTAGCTGCTTAGGCGGCCTTCACATCTTGTGGCGAACTGGCTTCAGGCTCAACGACAGTCAGTACTTTCTTAATATCTGACCAATGCAACAGCTCAATGCGGCCTTGCTCATTTTCAACCAGCGCTGTGCAATTTTCAATCCAGTCACCATCGTTACAATACACGATACCATCCATAACCGAGATTCTTGGTTGATGAATATGGCCGCAAATGATGCCATCGACACCGTGCTTTTTGGCTTCGTGTACAGCGGCTTGTTCAAAGGCATGTATGGCTTCACGGGCTTTGTGCACACGGTTTTTGAGCCAGGATGCTAAAGACCAGTAATGACCGCCGTATAATCTTCGGATCCGGTTAGTCCAGCGATTGAGAAATAGCAAAAAGTCATAGGCCGCGTCGCCGATAATGCTGATCAGTTTGTTGTATCGAGTTGCGGAATCAAAGTCATCGCCATGTAAAAGTAAGAACCGTTTACCCGCTGACGTAGTATGCACGTATGTTTTGTGCACTTCGACGTGAAACAGCGTTTTACCCACATAATTGCGAAAGGTTTCGTCATGGTTTCCGGGGATATAGATAACCCGGGTACCATTTTCGGCTTTGCGCTGAATACACTCCAGCACCTGATAATGACTTGGATGCCAAAAGAACTGACGTTTTAAAGACCAAAGATCAACGATGTCGCCAACCAAATATAAGGTATCGCAACGAGTACTGTTAAGAAAGTCCAGCAGAAAGTCGGCTTTGCAGTCTTTATAGCCGAGGTGAACATCGGAGATCCAAATTGTTGGATAGTAGGTTTGTGTCATAGCCATGTTCTCGAGCGTAATAAACCCTAAGTTAGAGACGGCGGATGACAAAATCAGGGCAGTTAAGAGAAGCTATTATGACAGCAAAGAAAGATACAGAGCGCAGCCATCTGCGCTCTGTCTGAAGGTTTATTTACTCAAGGCTTTGGCAATTTCTGCTACCGCAGAATCGATGTCCAGCATGAGTTTTTCACCTGTACGGCGGTTTTTCAGTTCAACCTGATTGTTATCCAGGTTGCGTTCACCAATCACGAGCGTGTATGGCACACCAAGTAATTCCATGTCATTAAACATCACACCCGGACGCTCTTTGCGGTCATCGAATAACACTTCAACGCCAGCCGCTTGCAGCTCGGTATAGAACTTCTGAGCAATATCCGGAATACGATGAGATTTGTGCATGTTCATCGGTACGATAGCAAGCTCGAATGGAGCAATAGCCTGAGGCCACTTGATCCCGTAATCGTCATTGTTCTGCTCAATCGCAGCAGCGACAATACGTGATACACCAATCCCGTAGCAACCCATGGTCATCACTTGGTTTTTACCGCTTTCACCTAATACACCGGCGCTCATGGCTTCTGAGTACTTAGTTCCCAGCTGGAAAATGTGACCCACTTCAATGCCGCGTTTGATTTGCAGCGTGCCTTTACCACACGGGCTTGGATCGCCTTCAACCACATTGCGAAGGTCAGCAACTGTGTAATCTGAGACATCACGATCCCAGTTGATGCCGCTGTAGTGCACGCCATTTTGGTTTGCACCTGCGACGAAATCGGCCATAACCGCAGCGCTGCGATCAACGATAACCGGCATGTTCAGACCAACCGGGCCCAGTGAACCAGGCTTAGCGCCAATGGCTGCAACTATGTCTTCTTCTTTGGCCATTTCCAGCGGAGCGTCTATCAGTGGCAGTTTTTCTGCTTTGAGCTCATTCAGCTCATGGTCGCCACGCAAGATCAGAGCAACCAGACCACGCTGGCCTTCTTCGTCAGGTGCACCGTAGACGATCAGTGTTTTAACACCGCGGTGTGGTTTAACACCGTGCTTTTCTTTCAGTTCGGCAATGGTGTTTGCTTCAGGCGTATCGAAAGTATTCAGTTCTTTCGAAGGCTCAGGGCGAGACTCAGAAGGCGCAATGGCTTCGGCCTTTTCGATGTTAGCGGCATAATCACTGTCTGTGCTGAACGCAATGGCATCTTCGCCAGATTCAGCAAGCACATGGAATTCATGAGATACGCTGCCACCAATAGAGCCGGTATCTGCGATAACCGGGCGGTAATCCAGTCCCAGGCGCTCGAAGATGTTACAATAAGCTTGGTGCATTACTTGATAGGTTTTTTCCAGACATGCTTCATCCAGATGGAAGGAGTAGGCATCTTTCATCGTAAATTCACGCGCGCGCATCACACCAAAACGAGGGCGCACTTCATCGCGTACTTTAGTCTGAACCTGGTACAAAGTCAGGGGTAGCTGTTTATAGCTGCTGACTTCACGACGTACCAGATCAGTGATCACTTCTTCGTGTGTCGGACCCAGCGCAAATGGACGGTTATGTCTGTCATTGATGCGCAGCAGTTCTGGACCGAATTGTTCCCAGCGGCCAGACTCCTGCCACAGATCCGCAGGCTGGATGATGGGCATCAGCATTTCGATGGCACCGGCTTTATCCATCTCTTCGCGTACGATGTTCTCTACTTTACGAAGCACTTTCAGGCCGGAGGGTAACCAGGTGTACAAACCTGAGGCTAACTTGCGGATCATGCCCGCACGTAACATCAGCTGGTGGCTGATCACTTCTGCATCTGCAGGCGTCTCTTTTTGAGTCGCTAAAATATATTGACTGGTACGCATACTTGTTCCGTTCAAATGAAGATTGCTGCGGCCAATCGACCACGCAACCCTACGTTGTTGTAGTATTCTTGTCGGGTTAGTTTAACAGCGCTAAAACCGCTTAAAAAGCTTTATTTATCGTGAAAAAGCGACTGTTCCAATGGCTGAGGAGTTTTTGCTCAATCCGGCTGGAAATGAGTCACTTCCAGCACCTGGTTGTGCTCCCCGTCGACCATCCAGCGAATGTTGAAGTCATACAGGTTCATACCATAACTCTGTGTTTCTGCTTTCTTTTTCTTATACGCCGGGCGTGGGTCCTGCTTGAGCACATTGGTTATAAAGGCTTTGAGCTCAGGGTAATCACTCTGGGTGCTAATAAAAGCTTCGGCTTGTTCAGTGAAACTGACGGTCATCGCCGTTTCAGGGCGGGTATCTGCAAATCCGGCAGCAGCGTCTGCAAGCGCGTCAGAGTAGGGCAGATAAGGCTTTATATCAACAATGGGTGTGCCGTCCAGCAAATCAATGCCAGATAGTAAGAGTGCTAACTGACCATTCTTGTACTCAACGCCTTCGAGTTTCACTGCGCTCATACCAATGCCATTAGGCCTAAAGGTGGCGCGAGTTGCGAATACGCCTTTACGCTCGTTGCCCCCCAGCCGCGGTGGCCGTACTAACGCTGAGTAGCCTTTGTCAGCGGTTTCATGAAAGCGAAATAACAACCAAAGGTGACTGAACTCTTCTATCCCTCGTACAAATTCCTCGCGGTTGAATGCGTCGCAAAATATCAGCTTGGCCTTTGCTTCTGGCACTAAGCGAGGTTGTCTGGGAATGGCAAACTTTTGTTTGTATGGTGAGCGGATCACACCGATTGGCTGTATATCGAATTGCACGCTTTATTCCGGCTAGTAAATTTGCGCGTATTGTAACGATGTAATGCTCATCGAACAAATGTAACTGCCGGGCGCTGTAATCGAGTGTAATTCCATAGACTTAGGTTTGTAGCTAGGATCGGGTTATTACATTATGTATTGGTTTGTTAAATGTTTAGTTTGGAAAGTAGTCAGGCAGGTGGGCAACACACGGGGTTAATCTCAAATATGATGGAGCCGACATACAGCCGCCTGGTCAGCAATATTTGTCGTAAAGTGTTTTCGGAGCAATCGCCGGTGACGCCTCTGGTGGTTGAGCAGTTGCGTAAGCGTCGGGCATTCTTGCAGCCCTTATTCGCTGGTGTGAGCGACGGCAGTGTGCGCGCCACTCAGTTTAATACGGCATTACAATGTGAAATAGAGTTAGTCGTCAACAAGGTGATGTCACAATGCGAAATGCCGCGTCATGAGCTGATTAAACACACCAATAAAACGGTATTTGAACTCGCCAGGCAGGTCATCTAGCTATTATCAACGATATCCGGCACCACGTTGCTGAGGCGCTTCATCAGTTTGTTCAGGTTCCTCTGAACCTGTTCACTGCACTTTTCTAACTCAAAGCGTACTCCAAGCAAACAATCCTGTTCAGGTCCGTCATTTGCTTCTATTCGCACTATGGTGCCATAGAGCGGGGAGAGGCTCAGTGCATGAGTCCCGTCAAAATTGTCAAAGCTGAGGTTAAATTCAGTAAGTTTGTATAGCTTCAGGGCATCAACATAATTGGTATAAACCTGCATACCGGTATGACTGATGTTATGTACTTTGGCTTCCAATAAGGCATCAGAGGCAATGATCCGCATTGCATGTGATGGCAGAGCAGAGTGCCTGACTGAGTCTCGTTTACTGGCACTGTTCCATGATTTATTGACTGCGGCTTCTAGTTTGTCTGCTCTGAAAGGCTTAACGACAAAATGACTCACTCCATTTTGTATTGCGGTAATCACAAAATCGCGTTCACCGTTAGAGGTCATCATGATAAAAGGGATGTCCTTAAACTTTGCGCTGTTGCGGACCTCATAAAGCAACTCTTCGCCGTTTATTTCAGGCATCTGCCAGTCAGAGATAATAATGTCGACTGGCTTTGATTTTAGGATCTGGAGTGCCTGCTTACCATCAGCGGCCATCATCACCTGTTCAGAACCCAGACGCGTCTTAATGATGTTACGCACAACATTGCGTACAGTGGTACAATCATCGACCACCAAAAATCGGACATTTCTCACTACTGTTTGCTCTATATTTGACCACTCTTTAAGCCGGCGGCAATCATAGCACAGCTCTTACCAGCTGATAAGGGTTGGAATAGATAATTTTAAACCGTTCCAAAATGAGTGACTTACCCACAAGGTCGAGTCATTAAAAGCTGGTTATGTGAATAATTGTTTTGAAATGTCGTACAAAGTAACAGTTGCTCACAAGGTCCTCACTGAGTTTTGCATTATTTCAGCACATTATGAAGCCGTGAAGTTCAGGGGCAGTTGGCCAGGCATCCCGCTTAGGCCTCCAAAGCCCTCAGATGATTAATACCTCAGCGCTAATGCAAACTTATAGAGACAAAGGAACTCATTATGAACGGGATTACTAAACACAACGTGGTACGAGCGCTTGGCCTGTGCCTGGCAATGACAAGCGTATGCAGCCACGCAGAAGAGCCAGCCAACGACGATTGGGACGTAAAAATGGGGGCAGGTGTGCTGGTTGCAGATCTGCCTTGGCAGGGCGGTAAGAGTGAATTTGCTCTGGTCCCGATGGCAGACATTAAAAAAGGCAACTGGTTTTCTAATGAAGACAGTACCATTGGCTATCAGTTTTTGAACATTAATGACGTGTTCAGTGCCTATGCGGGTCTGGGCTACCGTAACGAAGGGTATGATAGTCTGTTTGGAGACAACAGCTCTGATAGCAAAGTGTTTGAAGGCTACGATGCGCCTGACGGCGAGCTGGTACTGAATTACGGGGCAAAGTTTTTATGGTTTGGTTTATCCGGCCACACTGATTTGTCTGATGAATCAGATGCCACCAACTTTGCTCTGAGTGCAGAAGTTCCATTATATGAGAGCAGCCACGGGTTTGGCATTTCCGCACAGGCACAGGTACGTTGGCTTGATTCGGACTATGTGAACACTGTTTACGGGATAAGTGGTAAGAACATCAACGCATCAGTTGGCCGGACAGCCTATCAGACTGATGACAATGCGATAAACGTCACCTTTGGACTCAATGCGTATTATCAAATCACGCCTGAGATAACACTGATTGGCAGTGTCAGCAGAACGGAGCTGGATGATGTTATCAGCAAGAGCCCCCTCGTTGGCGATGATACTATGGACGTAGCCTTCATCGGTGCAATGTATCAGTTTTAGTCCTTAAAGGGCTTGTGTAAGCGCTGGATCAGTCACCCTGATCCAGCGTGTTTTGTAATAAAGACTCTGTTTGAATCGCAATTTCCTTCATCTGAATGGCATATTGCTCCAGCGCTTTTTGTTCTTTCGTTTTTGCTTCAAACTTGGCAACCGGAATGGGGTACCCAGCCTGATCCATTGCGATAAAGCTGATTATGCAGTGATTGGTTTCTACCATGTGTTGCTTTTGTGGATCGCCGCAGCGTACCTGGATGAATATCTGCATACTGGTTTTGCCGGTGTGTGCAATCCGCGCTGAAACCTCCACAATCTGACCAACCAGAATAGGGCGGTGAAAACGCACCCCCGCGACAGATACAGTAACACAGTAGGCACCACTCCAGCCTGCTGCACAGGCATAGCCCGCTTGATCTATCCACTTCATCACCACACCACCATGCACTTTTCCACCAAAGTTCACATCTGTTGGCTCTGCTAAAAAGCGAAACACGACTTCCGATTGCTGCGCCATGGGGCACCTCATTAACTCAACGTTTGCTTAAGTATAGAAAAAAAGGGGCATTTCGCCCCGGCAATTTAGGATAAAGAGTGTGTCAGGCAGGTAGGTGGTACCTGCCAGGTAGGATTACATATTTGGGTAGTTGGGGCCGCCGGCACCTTCTGGAGTAATCCAGGTGATGTTCTGACTTGGATCTTTGATGTCACAGGTCTTACAGTGGACACAGTTTTGTGCATTGATCACAAATTGCTTATCTCCGCTTTCAGTCTCGCTGACTTCGTAGACGCCAGCCGGGCAATAGCGTTGCGCGGGCTCTGCATACTGCTCAAGATTAACCTGGATCGGAATGGTGACATCTTTGAGCTGCAGATGGCATGGCTGCTCTTCCTCGTGGTTGGTGTTGGATAAAAACACCGATGAAAGTTTGTCAAAACTCAGCTTGCCGTCAGGCTTGGGGTAGCTAATTTCATGCGAATCTTTTGCCAGTCGAAGAGATGCGTGGTCCAGCGTGGTATCTTTGAGTGTAAATGGCAATGAACCTGAAAACAGGTTTTGATCAACCATATTGTAAGCACCGCCTAAGATACGGCCAAACTTGTGCATGGCCGGGCCAAAGTTACGTGATTGATATAGCTCGTCATATAGCCAGCTGCTTTTGAAGTTATCAGCAAATTCGTTTAACTCAGCACGATGAGCATCTTCTCCCAGTGCCGCCACAATGGTATCTGCGGCAATGATGCCCGATTTCATCGCCGTATGGTTGCCTTTGATTTTAGCGAAGTTCAGCGTACCCGCATCACACCCTATTAGCAGACCCCCCGGAAAGTGCATCTTAGGTAACGCATGAAGGCCACCCTTGGCAATGGCGCGGGCACCGTATGCAACGCGCTCGCCACCTTCCAGCGTGTCTTTAAAGACTTGCTGATGTTTCATGCGCTGAAACTCGTCAAACGGGCTCAGATATGGATTTTTGTAGTTCAGATCAATGATCAACCCGATCACGACTTGATTATTCTCAGCATGATACATAAACGAACCACCGTGGGTTTCGTTATCGAGTGGCCAGCCCGTACCATGAACAACTTTACCTTCCTGATGTTTTGCTGGGTCAATTTGCCAGATCTCTTTAAAGCCAATACCGTAGTGCTGAGGGGTGGCGTCTTTATCCAGTGCAAACTGACTGCTCAGCTGTTTGCCCAGGTGGCCACGACAACCCTCTGCAAAGACGGTGTATTTGGCTCTCAGTTCCATACCGGGCATGTAACTGTCTTTTGGCTCGCCATCTTTGCCAACACCCATATCACCGGTGATGATACCTTTCACCTCATCACCCTCGACTATCAGCGAGTGAGCGCTGAATCCGGGGAATACCTCCACGCCCAGTTGTTCAGCCTGTTCTGCCAGCCAGCGGCAGACATTACCCATAGAGACAATATAATTGCCGTCGTTTTTAAACGTTTTAGGGACCGCAAAGTGCGGGATGTTGGTGGCTTTGTCCTGATCTTTAAATAGGTAGATTTCGTCCTCGGTAACTTTTGTGGTGACAGGGGCGTTCTTTTCGGCCCAATCCGGGATTAATTCATCCAGCGCTTTAGTTTCAAAGACAGCACCAGACAATATATGTGCTCCGACCTCAGAGCCTTTCTCAACGACACAGATCATCAGTTCTTGTTGTTTTTCCTGTGCCTGTTGCGCAAGTCGGATCGCACACGACAGGCCCGCAGGGCCCGCGCCAACAATCACGACATCAAATTCCATGGTTTCGCGTTCGACCATTTTTACCTCACATAGATTGACGGTAGTTTAACTAAAACGAGGCTTTAGTTTTGTTAAGGTTAAGCTAAGGTTATTTTAGGTTGACGTTTACGTCAACAGGAAGTAGTCTGGATTCATTAAATTGTTTTGTTGACGTATACGTCAGCCCATAGAATAACCAGATGATGGAGTAACCATGAAAGTACTTGTGCCAATCAAACGCGTGATTGACTACAATGTCAAGGCAAGAGTCAAGGCCGACAACAGCGATGTTGATCTGACCAATGTAAAAATGGCAATGAACCCGTTCTGTGAGATCGCGGTAGAAGAAGCCATTCGCTTAAAAGAAGCAGGTAAAGCAAACGAAGTGATCGCTGTTTCAATCGGTGACAAAGCCTGTCAGGAACAGCTACGCACTGCGCTGGCTTTGGGTGCTGACAAAGCAATTCATATTGAAACGGATGCAAAACTTGAATCCCTTCATATAGCTAAACTTCTGGCAAAGCTGGTAGAGCAGGAAAGCCCTGAATTGGTTATTTTGGGTAAGCAGTCTATCGATTCTGACAACAATCAAACTGGTCAGATGTTAGCAGCATTAACGAAGCGTCCTCAGGGAACCTTTGCATCTAATGTTGAGATTGCAGATGGTAAAGCCGTTGTGACCCGAGAAGTAGATGGTGGTCTGCAAACAGTGGCCTTGAACTTACCTGCGGTTGTAACCACTGATCTGCGTTTGAATGAGCCTCGCTACGCCTCTTTGCCAAATATCATGAAAGCAAAACGCAAACCGCTTGATGTTATCGCAGCAGACACGCTGGGTGTTGACCTTGCGCCACGTATTGAACTTGTACGGGTGGAAGAGCCTGCCAAGCGTGAAGCGGGCATCATTGTTGAGAGCGTAGAAGAACTGGTCAATAAATTAAAAACTGAAGCTAAGGTGATCTCATGAGCGTACTTGTCATTGCTGAACACGAAAATGGTGTATTAAAGCCTGAAACGGCAAAAGTAGTTCATGCAGCTAGCCAGCTTGGCGCTGAAATTCATGTTCTGGTTGCGGGTAATAATGTGGGTCCTGTTGCAGAGGCTGCTGCACAAATTGCCGGTGTAACGGCGGTAAAGTTGGCTGATGACAGTGTACTGGATCATCAACTAGCAGAAAGTACCGCTGATCTGGTGATCACCCTGGTAGATGGTTACAGTCATATTCTGGCTGCGGCTTCAACCACAGGGAAAAACATCATGCCGCGCGTCGCTGCTTTACTGGACAAATCGCAGATTTCTGAGATCGTTGGGGTCGTTGATGCCGACACCTTTATGCGCCCGATCTACGCGGGTAACGCTATTGCGACAGTTAAATCACTGGAAGCGCAGAAGATTATTACGGTTCGTGCCAGCGCGTTTGATGTAGCTGGTGAGCAAGCGCCTGTCGCTGTCGAGACATTGACCACTTCGGTTGAAAATACCCAAAGTAGTTTTGTCGGTGTTGAACAAACAGAATCAGAGCGTCCTGAGCTGACGGCGGCCCCTGTGGTTATCTCCGGAGGTCGTGGTATGCAAAATGGTGAAAACTTCTCATTGCTTAACGGAATTGCCGACAAATTAGGTGCAGCTATTGGTGCATCTCGTGCGGCTGTTGACGCCGGATTCGTACCTAATGATATGCAGGTAGGTCAGACAGGTAAAATTGTTGCACCAGACCTGTACATTGCTGTTGGTATTAGCGGAGCAATTCAGCACCTTGCAGGCATGAAAGATTCAAAAGTCATCGTTGCCATCAATAAAGATGCGGAAGCACCTATCTTCCAGGTGGCTGATTACGGCCTGGTCGCGGATCTGTTCGACGTCTTACCTCAGCTCGAACAAGCTTTGTAAAAACAAATTCTGGTTGTTAAAGCCGTGAGTACGATAGTGCCGCGGCTTTTTTCATATTTACTGTTCATCAAACCTGATTGCCCATCCTTAACACGCAATAGAAGCAAAATAAATCTAGCAGTTATTAGCTTTCACTTTATTTTCGGAACCCTGCGGTATTTATCAAATCGCAATGATGAGGTGCTGCGCACTGCTTACCATTAGTCAGTTACTCTAAGCAAAATTGACAGCGATCATGTAGTAAGCGAACCATGGTTGCAGCATAGCGAATAACTGGGCAATTTTCTTACCGGGTTAAAATAGCTCATGGAAGTGTTTTGGCGCGCAGAAGAATTTAGCTTTTTTCATAAATGGCAGCAGGTTAAAGCCTGAGGAGGGGACATTTTAGCTCAAAATAGCTTCCAAGGGCCCACTTTGCGATTGAATAGAGGCTGTACCCACAGGGATTGCAATAATTCGGTCATTGAGCACGGTTAAGGTCTTCGCGGATTTTATAAACGACTCTTCCTGTGCGAGAAAAAATATGAAAAATAATCTACCTTCCGTGATTTCCAAGGCCTGTGCAGGCGTTGCTTTAGCACTTGGCGCGATGAGTGCACCAGCACTCGCTAATACGTTGCAAGGTGAACTGACAGATCAGCAAAACAAAGCCCGCTTTGAAGGGGCTAAAATTATGATTAAGGAGCTGGGACGTGAAGTCAGCTCTGAGCGCAATGGTGAGTTCAGATTCATCAATCTGCCAGCCGGAACCTATACGCTTGAAGTGCGCTATATCGGCGCGCAATCTGTCACTAAACAAGTGGTGATCAAAGACAATGAAGTGACCAAAACCCGGGTTCAGCTTAGCGCCTACCAAGGGGAAATGGATAACATAATCGTTAAAGGACAACGCGCCGGGCAAGCAGGCGCATTGAACCGGCAGAAAAATGCGGATGGTATCAAGTCCATCGTCAGTGCAGACAGCATAGGACAGTTACCAGATCAGAACGCGGCCGAGGCATTGCAACGTCTGCCGGGTTTGTTCATCGACCGAGATCAGGGTGAAGGGCGTTTTGTTGGGATCCGGGGAATTGATCCTAATCTCAACAATGTAACTATCAATGGGGCGGCTGTACCGTCTCCTGAAGGGGGTGTGCGTAGCGTAGCAATGGACGTGTTGCCAAGTGAAATTATTCAGAGTCTGGAGGTGAGCAAAACAGTCACCCCAGATATGGATGCTAATGCGATTGGTGGCAGTATCGAAGTGAAAAGCCTGAGCGCATTTGACCGTGAAGGGGAAAGCTACAGTTTTAATGTTCAGGGTGCTTACAATGAACAAGTTGAAAAAAGCAGTCCCAAACTGTCCGTAAGCTACAGTGATATTTATGACATCAGCAGTCAGACTCAGCTGGGCGTAGCGACGGCGGTATCCTGGTTTGAACGTAAGTTTGGCTCACATAATATGGAAACCGATGGCGGCTGGATGGAGCTGGAAATGGAAGATGCCAATTCTGGCGAAGAAGTAACTTTTTTTGGTGCTGAGGAAATTGAACAGCGCCACTATACCATCACCCGAGAGCGCCTTGGGGCGGCCCTGAATTTGGATCTGCATCAGGGATTGTTCAATAAGTACTATCTGAGAACCATGTACAGTGAATTCTCGGACGATGAGTTCCGTCTGCGCAATGAATACAAGTTCGATAAAGGCAATTATTTAAGCGAGCAATCAGGTAATGCAATGGCGTACTTTAGCGGTGCTGAAATGGACCGGGACAGCAAAGATCGCTACGAGGAACAAAGTATTTTGTCAGTGGTCGCTGGTGGTGAGCACCTGATCAAAGACTGGTTTGTAGAATACAGTCTGGTTTATTCAAAATCAGATGAGCAAGAGCCTGATCGATTGGATATTGCGTTTACCGGGGAAGATTTGACCCTGGGTTATGCCAGCCTGGGGGACACCCCGATTTTGTCCCGTAGTGGTGCTGCGCATCAACCAAGCCACTTTGAACTCGACGAAATCGTTCATGAAAATAACCTGAGCGAAGACGAAGCAACCAGCTTTAAATTGGATCTGAGTAAAGATCTGGTTATCGCTGGACATAACGCTGAACTTAAGTTTGGCGCTAAATACCGCGACCGTGAGAAGCTGAACTCAGTCAACGCTGTGGTATACGACGGAGGGTTTGATGATGTGACGGCAGAGCAATTTAAAGCGGGTGCACCAGAGTATGACCTGGGCGACTTTGGTCCGGGTTTATCTGAGTCCGGATTGCAAGCCTACTTTACGCAAAATAAGGCAGCATTTGAGCGAAACGATCAGGAAACCGATATCGAGTCAAAGGGCCGCAGCTATCGCTCCGAAGAAACAGTCAGTGCGTTGTATGCCATGGTCAACATTGATTTTGGTAAACTAAACCTGATCACCGGTGTACGGTACGAAGATACTGAATACACCACGCGGGGTTATCAGGTGTCACTGGAAAAAGATAAATTAGCAGACACTGAGCAAGTCAATATCACCCCCTGGGAAGTTGAGAAATCCTACGATCATCTTCTACCAAATCTGACTCTGCGCTACGAGCTGGACGACGATCTGATTTCACGATTTGCTTATACCCAAACCATTGCACGCCCGGGATTCGAAGAGGCAGCAGCCTACCAACTACTCGAAAGTGAAACGGACGAAGACGATGGTCAGGTGGTGACAGAGCGAGAAGGTGAAGTTGGTAATCCGAACTTGGACCCGTATGAGTCTAAGAACCTGGATTTATCCATTGAATACTACACAGGCAGTATTGGCGTTATGTCTGCTGGTTTATTCCACAAGCAAATCGATAACTTTATCACTGAGCAGGAAGTGCAGGATCAGGCACAGTGGACGGGCTATAAAAAGGTCATGCAATTCGTAAACGGTGGTGAGGCAGACTTAACAGGTATTGAACTGGCTTACAGCAAAAACTTCAAAAATGGCCTGATGTTTTCAGCTAATACCACCTTAATTGACGCAGATGACAAGTTGACTCGCCAGTCGGATACCGTGGCAAACCTGATGCTTGGATATGAAGACGACACCTTAAGTGCGCGCCTGAGTGGTAACTACAAAAGCAAAGCTTATCTGAGCACCGAGAATGATGCACGTGTGTACCAGGATGACCACATGCAGTTAGATTTGAGCGTTAAATACTACTTCAATGAGCAAATGCAGATGTACTTTAACGCCGTCAATCTGACGGATGAACCACTCTACATTTATCACGGTGAGCAAAAATATAACTTCCAGTATGAACAATATGGTCGTTCATTCGAATTGGGCTTTACCTACACCTCATTCTAATCCTTGTTGGAGCGTGCCGGGTTGCCCGGCACATTTAAATTATGACTTTAAAACGAATTGTATTTTCCTACCTCAGCACTTCTTTATTAATATCGAGCCCTGTGATGTCGGCCAATATTTCTTTCCTGGCGTTTGGTGATGGGGGTTATCACCCTGATTATCCCAAAGTAAAACATATTCAGAAGCCTAAAAATAAGGCGCAATTTATCGCTGCTGAAAAAGCGGATTGGCTCGAAGAGCATCGTCCGATGAGTGAGTTTAATCATGCCCCCGTTTATGTTTACCCTGACACGGACATTGCCACCGAGCAGACCGGCGCGATAGCAACGGGTAAGGCGATGGCGACCTTGTGCCAGCTAAAACAGTGCGATTTTGCCATTCAACTGGGCGATAATATTTACCCTGATGGTGCCGGCGCAAATGATGGTAAAGACGATCAACAACGCATGAACGATCTGATCCTAAAACCGTTGCAGCCGTTATTTGCGCAGCAACCAGAGTTAGTTGTGTATTCTGCTCTGGGCAACCACGACTGGAAAACTTCACGTAAAGGGGTCAAGCTGCAAACTGAATGGATGGCAAGTCAACCAAACTTTACTATGTCTGAGCGAGGTTACTACAGCTACACCATAGGTGAGCCGGGTAATGATGTCGAACTGTTTGTACTCGATACCAATATGCTGCTTTCGGGCCAACACTACTACGAGATCCCGTTACGACCGGACGGCAGCGAACAGGGGTTGGCAAGTGCTCTGGCTGCTGGACAGGCTGAGGTAGAAGATATTGAGCGTCATGAAGAGCCAGTTAATGGTGAAGATCACCGGCAATTAGCTTGGCTGGCCAATGGCCTTAAAAACTCCAAAGCAAAGTGGAAACTGGTGTACGGGCATCACATATTATGGTCGATAGGTGGCACTAAATATGATGAAGGCCATGTGTTGAGACGGCTGATTTTGCCAGAGTTATGTCAATATGCAGATGCCTACATTGCGGGTCACGAACATGATCTGGAGCTGTTAACGGATGATTGTAGTCGCGTTATGCCCGGCAATTCCAAACCTAAACTGCCCCTGATAATCAGCGGGGCCGCTGCAAAAATGCGCGGCACCCATACACCGTTTGCCCAGCAACAGGAAAAGCGCTATCCGGAATATGATTTGGTGTGGTCTAAAAGCTTTATTTGGGGATTTGCACACATTGAACTGGATAATGACCAGGATAAGCTGAATGTGTCTTTTTACACCACTCCCCATGACCAAAGCGGTAAGCTCGAGGCCGAGCGGGCATTCAGTTTTGCAAAACGCAGTGACTGATGACAACTGGGGTGGCTTAGCGACGAGAGGCGTGTTGCCCCAGAAAAATTAATTTGATGCAGAACAGAAAAATCATGGTATTCGGTAATTTGCACTATAGTTAAACTCACACAGTTTGATGCGTATACCCCTTGCTGTTATCAGTCGGGCAGAGCGTCGTTATGGTCGAATATGAGTTGAGTTGCCAATGAATACCAATGATCCCTCGATGGAAGAAACCTTGTTTTTTGGTCAGTTGCTTGAGAATTCTTCGCCAATTGAATTACTCAAACAAATATTGATGCGCTCACAGCACGCCATAGTTGTCACAGATGCGGATCGTAACCACGGGTATCGAATTGTGTATGCAAACCGGGTGTTTTGCCGCCATACAGGCTATGACCTGGCTGAGCTGATAGGCAAGTCAACGGCCATTTTGCAGGGGCCAAAAAGTAATCGCAGAGTCCTGGCCAGGTTGAGCCCGGCCCTGGAGGAAAACGGCTATTTCTATGGGTCTTCGGTCAACTATCGAAAAGACGGCTCAATGTATCCGGTAGAATGGAATATCTCGGCAATAACCAATGAGGCAGGAGAGGTCACTCATTATATCTCTTTGCAAAAAGACCTGACGAACATGCGCCGTCTGGTCAGGCAAATACGTGAATCAACTGACGTGTTCAAACAGTTTTATCTGGATTCAGCGCGTCAGGGCAATCACTTTGGACAAGACTCCGATTCAGTGCTCAAAGCGCTAAAAAGAAGTGCTAAGTTGTTAAATGGCAGATTGCACTTGAAAGACAATGTTGAGCTATTTCACGAAGCCTTTCCTTATCAGGAGCCTGATGAGAACAGTTTTGATGAGTTGTTTTTTGATCTAGATGAACCAGCAGAAAGTGGCGCTGATAAGCGGTTGAACAAGCAAGCGCTGACTGCTGTAGACTTTTGGGCGGACAGCCCAATTGAAGAAGAAGATGTGGAGTCTATTGTCGGAGCCCTCAATGAGCTGGAATCAGAAACGGGACTTATAGAGCTCAATGGATACTCTGAAGTCCGGTTTAAAAATGTGGCGCGGCTATATAAAGAGCTGGCAAACACACTGTACTTTTGCATTGAGTTTAATGATGGTGCTTTGATGATTGATGAGGTCGCAGAGCGTTTGGACATCCAGGCAACAGATCCGTCTTTTCCCATTGAATTTTTACTGATGTTTAACAAGGACATCAGTAGCTGGCTGAATGAGGTGTTCATTGAGCGTAAAACGGATAATGTATTTGCCGGGGAGAGTAATGCCATTATGGCGGGTGAGCAGCTGTTATCCCTTATCGGCGTTCAATAATTTTCCATTCAGGTATCAAAATACTATCCAACTACTGATATTTACCATTCGACGCGCCGCACTGCGATTTTGAATAAAGCAGAGTGATATTTGTTCACTTTCCTGCTGCATGCCTTTACTTTCCATATTGGAAAGTAAAGGCATGACAATGAATAAAGAAAGCAAGGTAGGGGTAGAATCAGCTGAAGCTCTGTTGGCGATGTCTGCGAAGGCAAAAGGTTTTCTCTGTTGAAATTCAGTCCACCTGTTTGGCTCAATGGGTTAATAAGTGTGTTAGCTGCACTTGCAACTGCGGCGAGTGCCCAGGCAAGTCAGAGTAGTATGTGGACTTTCGTAACTTTCGTTTCTGTAAGTACAATAATTATACTGGTAATGAGTTGGTCTTTTTATCTTAAAGGCGTGGGGATAAAAGCAAAAATCATGACTTCTAACTCTCAAGCTAGAGCTCACAATATTGCGCTGGCTTTTACGAGTGCACTTATCGTGTTACTGAGCCACTATTTTACTCAACAGGGTTACTGGCATTTTGCGTACGTCGCTGGGTTTGTGATTGGTATGCTGAGCTCTGCTGTGTTGCATAAGCTTCCCACGGGGGAGTGGATATCACAGGATAAAGGCAATGGCTGATATTTGTTTTGATCCACTGATCCATGCACATAACCGTTTGCAGATCTGCGCATTACTCGAAAGCATAGCGGAAATGGAGTTTTCTTTAGTAAAGGCACAGCTGGAGGTCAGCGATTCGGTTTTATCTAAGCACGTCAAAGCCCTTGAGCAGGCTGGCTATCTCAGAGTCAATAAAAGGACCAACTTTGCACGTCAGCGCACTTGGCTTGCTTTGACTGTACAGGGAGAAGCCGCTTATAGAGGGCATGTTGCTGCATTACGGGAGATAGTTGGCCTCTGAGGTTGTTTGAAATAAGATGAGCTCGCAGTTATTAAAAAGGCGGGTCGTTTCTGTACTTAGCTACAGGGTTAACTGCATGGTGGTTGACCCTGAAAAGCCGAGTAACCAGTTCAGATATGGAAAGTAGTCTGTTTTAACTGCAATAAAACCTTTCGTTTCATACAATTTTTTCGCTCTGGGGTTACTGTTGATCACATCCAGACGGACTGATGAATAGTGATGTGCCTGTGCATAACTGATAATACTGTCCAGTAACTGAGTGCCGATGCCTCTGCTGCGATGTGATTCGTTAATCGCGATGCCGTCCATCACTAACTCTCGTGATTGTGGCTTGCGCTCGTATAAACTAAGAATAGCGCAAGCACGCATTCCCCCAAGAATGCCAAGGTGACGGAATAATCCTGTAAATTCGATGCCCGCTGTGAGCGCGCCATTTTGGTCACTAAAGCCTGCGACTCCGACTGGCTGGCCATTATCGAAAGCAACAAAGGAATATTCTGGCATAAAACAATGTTCGAGCAAGTTGAGCCGTTTTGCTTTGTCTGGGATTGCACGGGTAAGCTTTGCACCAAACGCATTGTCGTAAATTTGCGCAATGGTTTGATTGTGTATGATATCCCAACCGTGTTCAATGTTAATTTGCATTAGGTAAGCCTGTAGAGTCTGGACTTTGATTATTACGCTGCCAGACTTGTGAGTGAAGCGTGCTGAAATGCGCGCCATTTATCGAAAGTAGAGAGCATGACTGTCATCAATGATCCACACAGTTGTGACACGTAGTTATTTTCCTAGCTTTTTGAATAAGCTTATTGTGTTTTAATATGGTGGGAAAGTAAAAAAGGATAACAGGTGGGAATACAGAGAGAGTGTCGGCACTCCCTCAGGACTTGTCATTGTAAATTACAATTTTTCAAGGAGCACTTCTGCTTTACTAATCTCAAAGGTTTTCGGTGCTTCAACCAGAAGCTCTGTCACTAAACCATTGTCGATTATCATGGCATAGCGCTGTGAGCGGATCCCACCAAACCCTTCAGTGTTCATTTCAAGCCCCAGAGCTTTGGTAAAGCTGGCATCGCCGTCACCGAGCATCATAATTTCGCTGGCATTATGCGCCTCTCCCCAGGCTTTCATTACAAATGCATCATTTACAGACACACACGCTATGATATCGACACCTTTGGCTTTGATTTTGTCGGCCAGAGCGACGTAACCAGGTAAATGGGCTGCAGAGCAGGTCGGTGTAAATGCGCCAGGTAGTGCAAACAAGACAACTTTTTTATCTGCAAATAACACGTCGCTGTGATGTGTGACCATGCCATCTGAAGTCAATTCACTTAATGTCGCCTTTGGTAAAGCTTGCCCTTGTTCAATCATGATTTTCCTCATCGGATATTACTAATATTACACTTATTTTAGACTTAAAATCGCAGCTTAAACACAGATAAAACGCAGGGTTAATACATATTTTTGCAATTATTTTGGCTTCATAGTGATAACCTGAACGACTCAGGTTATCACTGACTTTGGGCGTTATTTGGTTGAGCCATGTATAGAAGTAAAAATATGGCTAACACCAGCGTTTTTGGTGGGGCCTGAATAAGCGTGGCAATCAAAGCAGTTTGTCGCAGGAGTCAAGTTGTGTGGACCCGTATAGATCACTTCATTGAACTTACGTCCCTGTTGTGCGTTGGTTTCCATGGTGGTGTTGGCTAGCTGAATGGAGCCGCGCTGATTGTCGCGGTTGCTTGAGGGTTGAGTGACATCGTTCAACCAGAGCCCACCCACCAGTTCATACTTTGCGAGCACACGCAGCGAATTGTAGGTAGGCATGCGCTTAAACACTTTACTCAGTTGCTCATTGAGTGAGATGATATTAGCTCTGTTATGCTCGGCCTGGTTGTCGCCCTCAGCCGTACCTTGTGCGTAAACCTGACAGACTTCAGTAGGCGTGCCCGTTAGTGGTGAATCACCTTTCTTGTCAGGATCTAAGGTTTTGTTGAATTCACAGTTAGCATCTGGCGTAGGCAATGAGGCGGTACATTGCTCGCTGGCAAAGCTCCAGCCTGAGATGGGCTGGTTGGCCTTTTGACAATCTGGCGCATTGTATTTGTGCTCAAAGGTAGCCCAGATAAATTCAGGGTGTTCTGGGGTGCTAATTACTAAGTGAAAGCCTACCATGCCATATAGTTCATCGGCATCCAGCTCTCCATTGTTGTTGGTGTCTGATCTGATCCAAACATAATTAGGTATGTCTTTTTCACTGATCTTACGCCAGGAAGTTTTAATCTCAGTTGTACCTGCTGGCAGCGTTGATGAGCCCTGAGCTACATCACACATACCACTATCAAACCGGGTTTCGTATAATACAACGTTGCCATTTTGGTCGTATAATACGGCATTGTTTAACGCCTGGTTCATCTCATGGGGCGCATTAAAGTCTTCGCTTGTGGTATGGGGGTCCTTGTCACCCCTGACAAACAATTTTGATTGCAATGTATTGGGCGCACAGGAATCCTGACCACCACCGAGGAATATGCGATAACGCTCCTCATTTAAAAAGGTACGCTCATTGCCATCTGGCGCATTCACCAAGGAAATAAACCACTGCCAGGAGAACTGATAAAATTGACACAAGTTTTCTCCACCACCCGGAATTTCACTGGGTGGATTATTGGGGTTGGTTACCCAGTTTATATTGGCCGGACAAAATAAGGGATCCTGACTAGATGCCTGACCTGCATTACTGCCTGACTCAGAGATTGAGCCAGTAGGCTCAGCAGAGCAGGCCAAGAGGGTTGTTAGGGCTGCTGTTATCAGCGAAAGCTTAAAGGGGGACATAACTATTCCTTTCAATATCGAGACGGTATCTCTTTACTCTAGAGAAGTTTAAAAAACTTACCATTACCGGACATTACAGCTGATGGTTTTTGTATGCCGCTTTGGGCTTGATTGGCTCTGGTATGCTGAAAATTTAGCACTGGAATTGAAACCTGATTGGCGATATACACAAATCACAAGCAAGCACTATTGTGGCTGGGTGACAATCGGTTGGTCAAATAGCAAAGCCTGTTGGTACATTTTGATAGTGTAGCTGGAAAAACACACCGCGCGTTTTTGGGCTATAAGCAAAGTATCCCGCAGGGAAAACTCAATGCGTTTAATGAGTGGCAGGCATCGTTAGTTACCCGTATCGCCTGTACTAAGCGATATCACGAAATTCAGCGCAGGATAACTGTAACTGGTTATCACCTAAAGAGCAGCCCATGCGGGCCTGTATCAGGGCAATTGTGCGAAGTATAGTGAGCTTACGGCTGCTTGGACAAATATTTGCTGTTGGAGTGATTCATTCAAATGTACTCCTTACTTTGACCAAGACAATGAAAAGCACAATGGCTTATGCCTTTGTGCTTTTCTGACTCACTATTTTTTTAATGATGACAAACACACCTATTAATGACAGCTGCTTAACTCAGACTGGCTTTTGAAAATGTCAGGGAGATGGCATGCATCTCTCACCATCTGGATTTTATCTAAGGTTACCGTCATTGGAGAACCATTATCTCCATTCGGAAATAGAATCCTTGGGTCTAATCCGCCCCAGTACATCCCGGTTTGTACTACCAGAGGTATGTTTTCGGGCAAAGTCTGGATGTTTTGTTGATCACCAAACTGTACAAAGTCGGCTTCTTCCGGTCGTTTAATATAAGACGTTACTCGGCCATTCAGCCCCGTATCCCATTTAATTTTCATTTTGATTAAATACGTTTCGCCTTCTCTTAAACCGGACAGACTGCCCATTTTGTGCTGCTGGTATTTCCTGACTAAAATACAATTTTCGTCTTCATCTCTTTCAGCGCAATAAGGTTTTGGATCGTTACAATAAGAAGTGCCGGTTAAAGCTGGATTATCGCAGTCAACCTTTGTATTGATGTTCAGACTGATGTCGCTAAAACTATCGTCAGTATATCTCAACAAGACCGCATTATTGGGAGATAAATGGGGGTGTGCGCTGGTCGTATGAAACTGAGATATAAATACATAGCAATGATTAGATTTTTTCGATATACACTCTTCTTTGGAGAGCATTTTGTCAATCGTAAACTCATATGCATACCAGCTTGTGGCACCTGCACTTACATCAGCGCCGTCTTCATAATTGTCACGGCCAAACGTAATTTCTGACTTTATACACCGGAAAGACTTAAAGTTAGCGTACGGGGTTTGAGCACCCGTGCAGTAGTCATAAAACTGCTGATATGAGTCAAGCTCGTAGGTAACCGGATCATTCAATTGCTCGCTCAATACCGGGGTTGTAAAACGAATTTTTTTGTCACCATTTACATCAACAATATTCCAGTCTCCGATGTGATAAGTCTGGTGGCTGTTAAAAGGCGACAAATCTGTACTGGTAGCATGTGTGAATTCTCCGTCAAACAGCATATTTCGATGTTTTACTTTGGTACACACATCATTGCTATATAGTCCAAGTACATCATATTTTCCGCGAACTCTAAAGCACCAGCTACCCGGTTGATTTGGGTTAAACTGATACTCGCCATGCTCGGGGTAATTGTCATGGTAAGCTGTTCCGTTCGGGCGTGTGACGTATAGTTTTACATAGGAGAAATCAAGGTGTTCAAAGTCAGGTAATGCAGACCATTTAACAGCCATCGGATCCCCTTCTACACCAACAGGAATGGGTGTTACCTCATGAGTAACCAAGCCATTGACAGAAGTTTGTACATTCACGCATTGTTGCGCTGTAAACAAGCTGAATACGCCGTCAGCAACACCTCTCATTTGGAAGCACCATTGACCTGCTGTATTAGGCGTAATGTTTATATCTGAAGCGGACACATTCTTGAAGCTCCACGTCGCCCCTGGTGCTTTAGTCCCGAGCTTTACATAAGAGAAGTTACGGTCAGAAAAAGCAGGTAAAGGTGCCCAGCTTATCTTCATCGGATTGTTTAAGGCCGCACTGGTAGGGACATTCAGGGAGTGAGTGACAAACTGTGATACAGAGTCATTCGCCGTCATACACTTTTGAGTGTTGTACAAGCCAAATGTACCTCCCGAAACACCGCGGACTTTAAAACACCAAGTACCCTTTTGATCGGGTGTGAATGTATAGCTACTTCCGCCAAAATTCGGATAGCGCCAGCTGCCATTCGGTGAGCGGATCCCCAACTTTACATATGAGAAATCGGTTGTTGAAAATGCCGGCAATGGAGACCAGGTAATGGTAGTGTTCTTATAGGTGTTACCTGTAGAGGGGACGGACATGGAATGTGTAACTAAACCCGAAATGGATTCGCTCACGTTCATACATTGTTCGGAGTTGAAAAGACCAAATTCGCCTTCATGCCAGCCCCTTACCATAAAACACCATTTACCTGCTTTGCTTGGTCTAAATGAGTAGCTACTGGAGGACAGGTTGCTATAGCTGTAACCCGATCCAGGCGCTTTTATACCTAACTTTACATATGAAAAATTCAGGTTTGAGTAGTCTGTCAAAGGTGACCAGCTAACGGTACTGTTTTCATATACGCTGCCAGAACCAGATACTGATAGTGAGTGTGTTACTTTACCCACTACAGAATTTGCAAAAGCTGGGCTGGCGACTAAACCTGTCACGAGAGCCAACGAGCTTATGGTATTGAACTGCTTTCCCCTCATAGAGAGTACGCTTAGGAAGTTCATTTATAATTCCTTTTGTTGTTATTCAACACTTGCGTGTATTTTTGTGTTGTGCGCATTTATGGGCGGTAGGTTTCAAAATCTCAATTTCCTGAAATAGCAGAAACTATCCGCGGCATAGCATTTTTCATTGATACATCACGCCAATAAAGCCTCACAATTTACGAAGCCTTTAACATCCAGATTGGCGTGTCCGGTGGACTGTGCCACCGGGTCACTCTCAAATCAACACCAATGTGTTAAAAACATCCAGCTTTATGATTGTTTCCTTGTAAGCGTGCAGCGAACTAAACCTAGAGACTCACATGCTAGCGCAGTTAACTGTCGATATCGAACTGTCGCAGGACCAATGCTTTCAAACAATGCATCATAGAGTCGAATAGGGGTGTTTGTTCTGAAAGTTTCAATCACGCTGTAGAGGGTTATGCTACTCTCATTACCATTTTTGGTGAAACTAAATAAAGCGTGATCGAAATACCGTCAATCAACAGAGAAAATATAAGCTGCGCCAACCATGGACGGCAGTCTTTAGTGAGTTTTTGGCGGGTGGCTATATTTTAAACCATACTCTTTATGGAGCGCAAAACGCCAAGACACACCATGCTAAAAACAGGAGATTTTGCCATGGCAACAAAAACTTTTGAAGTAACAAGCTACCAGATAAAAATTGGGTTCGAATTGAGTGGAGGGGGCAGCAGAGCAGTATTGGCATGCTTAGGAGAGGACGGACATCGTTTCAATGTTTACTTTTCAAGCCCTGGCAGTGAAATGTCACCACCGCACTATTCCCCGCATAGCAAATTTGGTGCTATCAATGTTTCTATCTCAGAAATGCAACATTATGTAGATTTAGTCCGTAACGAAAAGCCAATTTATGCATATTTGAACAGTGATAAGCCACTTTGGAATAATATTTCTACTTCCAAAGAACCCGTTGGAGAAGAAGAGTCTTGGCGCTTACTCTAGCTTTTGTTATCCGATTCTAAGCGGCCACTGAAGTCGCTTAGAGTTTTAGATTGGTATTTACGTTTTTTGCGAAACTATTAAATTTAAGCGCTAAGGTCATCACGGTTACTGGCCAAATTCAGCTTTGGTGCTGCGGATAGGCGATTCTAATGATTGAATTAGCTTAAGATGAGCAAGCTCTGGTTCGCACCTTAGTTGCAAAAACGCGCAAAATAAATGTTTGTAATTGGAAAAGCCTATTTGACATATCGATTGCTTTAATAACACAGCTAATCGGACTTCCTTTTCTCGTTACCCCCGTTATAGTGCAGGTATATAGCCAACTCAATAATGATCGTGCATCAAGGAGCATTTCTATGAACGACAGTTACACAATCCGTACTATGACCCGTGATGAGGTGAATTTAGCAATCGACTGGGCGGCACAAGAAGGCTGGAACCCGGGGCTTGAAGATGCAAATTGTTACTATCAGGCTGATCCTCAGGGGTTTCTCATTGGGCTGCTGAATGATGAGCCGGTCGCTGTGATTTCTGCCGTAAGATATGGCAGTTCGTTTGGCTTTATCGGGTTTTATATTGTTAAACCTGAATACCGGGGCCAGGGGCTTGGGCTAAAAATATGGCAGGCGGCCATAGCCAGACTGGAAGGGTGTAATATTGGTCTGGATGGTGTGGTTGAGCAGCAAGAAAATTACAAAAAATCTGGCTTTGCGTTGGCGTATGCTAATCGTCGCTACCAGGGCATGAGCCATATGCTGGCAAATCAAGGATCAAAGTACCTCGTAGATCTTAGTTTCTTATCTATCGAAACCATAGAGCACTTTCTAATGCCATTTTTTCCTGTGCAAAGAGCTGAATTTTGGCGTGCATGGTTAGCGCAGAAAGACGCATCATCGGTTGGGGTGTTGATAGACGGCACACTTCATGGAATAGGGGTGATCAGACAATGCCGGGAAGGCTACAAAATAGGCCCATTATTTACCAATGAACAGGCGCAAGCTCATATTATGATTGGGGCTTTGTGTTCAAGGGTTGCACAGGGGATGCCTGTTTTCCTGGATGTGCCAGTGTGCAATGCAGAGGCTGTTAACCTTGCTGAAAAGCTCAATATGATACCGGTATTTGACACTGCGCGCATGTATACGCAAACGATCCCTGATATTGAAATTGAAAGAACATTTGGTGTAACGTCCTTTGAGATAGGGTAAATACATCAAAAATGGCGCACTAGATGGGCGCCATTTTCGCGGCAAGTTAAAAGCGAGATTATTTTTTTGATTTAGTCAAAGAGATGGATGTCGCTTCTATTTGGATTTTTTCCTGTTTGAACAGACCACCGATGGCTTTTTTAAAGTTGGCTTTGCTGGTGGAGAAAGTTTTCTTAATCAGCTCTGGGTCTGATTTGTCACCAAGTGGCAGGAACCCATTATTATCTTCGAGCTTTTTAAGGATCTGTTCGCCCAGCTCTGAGATTTTATCCATGCCCGGTTTTTCGAGTAAGATATCAATCTTATCATCTTCCTGAACTTGTTTGACATAACCCGTCATGCGCTGACCTATATACATACGCTTAAATACGGTATTGAAAAATACCATGCCAAAGTGTTGTTCATTGACAATAACTTTATAGCCGAGGTCGGTTTTTGCGGCGACAATTAAGTCAACTTGCTCAAATTTTTTGTATTGCGCAGGCGTTTTATTTAAAAATTTCCCAAGGTTACTTGAAGCACACAGACGTTTACTGGCGTTATCCAAATAGAGTTTTACCAGGTAGCTGTATCCCTCGCGCATTTTAGGTTTTTGTTCGTTGTATGGCGCTAATACATCTTTACTGATCCCAAGATCTAAGAAGGCACCTACTTTATTAATCTGCTTGGCGCGCAGCAGGGCGAACTCGCCCAGTTGTGCAAGCGGCTTTTGTGTGGTGGCACAGGGATGTCCCTGGTTATCACTGAACACAAATACTTCAACGTTGTCACCCGCTTCGAGGTGGTCCGGTAGCTCTTTGAGAGGCAAGAAAACGTCGCCCTGTTCTCTGCCGTCCAGGTATGCGCCTTCGGCACAGATCTCTTCGATCATTAAAAACTGTGTAGTACCTAGCATCTTTATTCCTCGGTTGGCTTCTTAGGCTTTCTTCTTAGTGGTGCGTGTCCATCGACATCAAACGGTGCCGGGATCGCCTTTTTCGGTTGTTGTGGTTTACGCTTAAGGACGCGCTTTGCCTTAGCTTTGGTGTCCGCTGGTTTACGCTCGGTATTCTGTTTAGGCTTATTTATCTTAGGCTTAAAGCCTTTAAACTTGGCTTCTAACCCTTCGACAGACTGAAATTGGACTGTTTCTTTGAGATAAGCAGCAATGGCTTCGTAACTTTTCCAATCTTTAGGGCCGACAAAGGAAATCGCGTCTCCCTTGAAACCAGCACGCCCGGTACGACCAATTCGGTGAACGTATTCTTCTGCCTGCTTGGGTAAATCAAAGTTGATGACGTGCGATACATTTAGCAGATCCAGGCCTCGCGATGCCACATCTGTGGTAACCAGCACTTTAAATAAGCCACGGCTAAATGCATCCATAATATCCAGACGCTTGCTCTGTGCCAGGTCGCCTGCGAGCGCAACGGCCTTTATTCCCAGTTCATTGAGCATGTCGCTGAAGCGATTAGTATCTTGTCGAGTCGCAGTAAAAATAATGCACTGTTTTACATCGCTTTGTTGTACAAAATGTTTAAGCAGGGCTTCTTTATGATCCAAGTGGTCAGCAAAGTACATTGCCTGGCGGATATCGTCATGCTTTTCGTTACTGCCACTGAGCAGGATACGTTTTGGCGACTTAAGTAAATCTCTTGATGTGATCTCGATCTGAGCATGCTCAAGCGTTGCAGAGAATAACAAAGTCTGACGCAGGCGGTGATCAGCCGCATTGTTAATTGTAGAAAGCTGCTTTTCAAAGCCTAAGTCTAGCATCCGATCGGCTTCATCAAAGATTAACAATTCAAGGCCGTGAAGCTGTAAACTGCGTTGCTCGATATGATCGGTTATACGACCAGGCGTACCAATAACAAAGTGCGGGTCTTTGCGAAGCGCTTTTACCTGGTCGTTAAAGTTCTCACCGCCGAGTACTTTAGTACAAGACATGGCGGTACCCGCAATTAACAAACGACATTGGTTGAATACCTGTGTGGCCAGCTCTCGGGTTGGAGCAACGATAAGCACTCGTGGGTCTCGTTTACTGAGCGCTTTTTGTTTCATCACACGTTGTACGGCAGGAAGTAAAAATGCCAGAGTTTTTCCGGAGCCCGTTTTCGACTGAGCAAAGGTGTCATGCCCGGCAAGGGCTGTAGGGATGGCCTGAGCCTGGATCTCGGTCGGGGTTGTGATCCCCTGGTGTTCTAATTGTTTTTCAAAGCGCAGGTCAAGACCCAGTTCGGAAAATCTCAAGGTACTTTTCTCCAGTAATTATTTTCTAAAACGCAGCATTATAACAAACTAACTTCCACTACCACCATAACTTTACAGCGCTTTATGTGAGTTCTTCGGGCACCAGGGGCAAACGGTTTTGCAATTATCCTTAAAATCCGTAAAATATCGCGCCTGGCGCCGGATTTGCGATCCGGTTAAGTGCTTACACGTCGTGCTTAAGTGTAGGCTGTTATAAAGCTTATTGAAGAGAAAGTTATGAATAACCATTTTGTTGTATGTGCCTTGTACAAGTTTGTGTCTTTGCCTAATTACCAGGCGATCCGTCAGCCTTTGCTGGACGTTATGGAAGCCAATGAAGTGCGTGGCACTTTGTTACTGGCAGAAGAGGGGATCAACGGTACGGTTGCCGCAAAGCGCGAAGGTATTGATGCTTTACTGGCGTGGCTTGATAAACAACCAGGCCTGGATAATATCGTTTTCAAAGAATCATATGACGAAACCTGCCCATTTTATCGCACTAAGGTTAAGCTGAAAAAAGAAATCGTGACAATGGGTGTTCAGGGCATCGATCCTAAAGAAGTGGTTGGTACCTATGTTAAGCCACAAGACTGGAACGCATTGATTTCTGATCCTGACGTTGTTTTGGTTGATACGCGTAATGATTATGAGATTGAAATCGGTACGTTCAAAAATGCCATCGACCCGAATACAAAGACGTTTCGCGAGTTCCCAGAGTGGGCCGAGAAGAATCTGGACCCAGCTAAGCATAAAAAAGTCGCGATGTTCTGTACTGGTGGCATACGCTGCGAAAAGTCGACTGCCTATATGAAGGAGCAGGGATTTGATGAAGTTTACCACCTTGAGGGCGGTATTCTTAAATATCTGGAAGATGTGCCCAAAGAAGAAACGATGTGGGAAGGCGAGTGCTTTGTATTTGATAACCGCGTTGCCGTTGATCATGATTTGAACAAGGGCTCATATGATCAGTGCCACGCTTGTCGTATGCCGATCACCGCAGAAGAAATGCAGCGTCCGGAATATATGGAAGGTGTATCCTGCCATCACTGTCATGATAATGTGACCGAAGAGCAAAAAGCCCGTTTTGCAGAGCGCCAAAGACAAATGGAACTGGCAAAGCAGCGTGGTGAGGGCCATATCGGCCATGAAGCGCAGGAAACTTTACGTGCTCGTAAAGAGCAAAAACAAGCAAAGAAAGACGCGCAGCGCGCTAAATCAGCTTAAAACTGTTTAATAAGATCATAAAAGCCAGCACATTGCTGGCTTTTCTAGTTTATAAATCAAGTGAATTTGGTTTGTGTCTGGCTAGGCAAACTAACAAACCCTGGCAATTATTTAAGCAGGTCACTACAGTCTGTGTGGGCTTCGCGAGAATAACAAAACTCTGAAGCACACGTGACGCCATCTGTGTGACAGCTTGCAGAACCGCCGCCTATCTGAGGTGTCATTACAGGATTAAGTGACTGAGGTGACTTGGAAAGTTGCTTGATTTTCTTTGCTTTGAATTTCATTTCTAAATTTCTTTTTTTGTTTACAAAGCTCAATGACAGCAACAGCATAGTTTGCACTATTCAAGTAATAAATATATAAAAATCAGTTGCTTATAGAATATCAATTAGAATATGAGTATCTGAACAGGGGTAGATGCATACTGCTATTCATCAACTAATTGGTTTTACCTCTCTAGCCAGCGCTTTTATCCAGGCAGGTGCATGTCGTCGGTAAATCAAACACACCTGTTCAGTATTGTTCTTGAGGTTTAAAGCCACTTTAAGTTGAATGAGCTGCCAGGCCTCAATCATGTAATCAGGCAAATAAGCAACGGCCAGGCCGCATTTGACCAGTTCACAAAGCGCTGCGTAATCGTTAACAATCCATTTTGTTTCTCTTTTTAGACTGCTACTTGACCAGCCATCACAACTTAGCCCACGTAATTCACCACAGAATGGAGACGTATTTGGTACGGCGAATGGGTAGTTCACAAGCTCTGCTGAGGTCACTGAGCGTTTGCCAGCTAATGGGTGGGTTTTACCAACCGCTAAGTTTAACGTTAGCTCTCCAATTGTGACCATTTCGAGATCCTCATTCAAATGGGGCTGGATCAGTTGAGTTGTCAGTGCTATGTCAATTACGCCTTTTTTAACTTTTTCGAGTGCAGTAAGTTCGAAGTCGGTTTCATATTCTATTTGGATATCACGAGCCGTAGCACCGATAATGCCTATCCAGCGATATTGGAGGATAGCCGGCGCGGAGATTCGGCAATTAAAAACAGGGCTTGTGGGGGTCAACATGGCTTTTACGTTATCTTTGAGGTCCAAAATCTTAATCGCCTGAGGCAAAAGGCGTTTACCATTTTCGTTAAGGACCAGCTGCTTTCCGACTCGGTCGAATAGCAATATACCCAGCGAAGACTCTAGTTTTTTCAATGATTTGGATAATGCGCCTGGTGTTGTGTGTAGGTTGGTCGCTGCGCTCTGAAGCGTCTTTGCATTCGCAATCTCGACAAATCGAATTAACTCTAATATTTCCATTTTGGAATCATAATCTAAAATTTGGTAACGATGTGGAACTAAATATACCTTAAACTTGTCAGGAACTTGATAAAAATAGGGGACCTTTCTTTGCTTAAGTGGTTATTGGTATTGTTTACGCCAATTGTTTTCGCTCATCAGCACAATAGCTTTGGCGTGCATGGACTGGCGTTGGTAAACGTTGAACACAAAATTATCGCTTCTCATTTGCCACTGCCGAGGGGGATGCATGCTCGACAACTCATCTTTGAAGTGCAAGCCCAAGAGCAACAACAAAAATCTTTGGTGCAGTTAATTAACTCACACCCATTAGTGACGTTTGCGCCTGGAGCCTTCGAACTTGACAAGTTACGCAGTGGGGATTTGGTTCGGGTGAACGGTCATGTTTATCAGGGGCATTTTGAACGAGGTGGTATTCAGACGCTAACCGGATTAACACTCAAAGTAAAAAAGATATTGCTCGATGAGCCTGTGGCAGAGGTTGACAACGGCCAGTATTACATCATACCACTCACAACGAATGATTGTTTGTTGGTGCATAAAATCGGCCATTTACCCAGCTTCGATCAGCTTATTCAAGCGAGATGTCGTGACCATGCAACCTTATCGCGTTTGCTGGATAGCATGACCGATAAACCTTTGGCTAAAACTCTCCCCTTGAAATTAGAATTTGTTCGTTCTTTATACCTTGAAATACAGGACTTTATTGAACCTTAAGCCCCGGCTTGTTACCAGTACAAAAAGAGCGCTCCTGAAACCAGGTTGGTGTTGTTTTTTTGGTGCGGGCTGGGCGCTTGTCTGGCGTCACAGCAACTTGTACTTTGGGTGCGAGGTGGCGTTGAATCAGCTGCTGCAATTTGACGCTCTCAAGTTGCTCAAACGCCGAAATCAGGTTGTCTTTCGTGTTTTGCGGGAGTGTAACGCCAAGGTTTGCATCATTCGCGCTTATTAGCCACAGTAACAGCGCTTTTTTGGTCGCATCTGGATAAGCATCTATCAAGGCTGAAATCGGGCTGATAAGACGCTGAAAATTAAGCGTATGGCCCTGAATTGCAAATACAAGTAGCAGATTTGTGCCCGCTGTAATATTGCCTGAGCGTTTGTCACTAGACTGATAGCCAACCAGGGCTTCCCGGAAGTAAACTTCTGCCAAGTCGATTTTGCCTTCGTCCAGTGCCAATGTGCCCAAGTTATTATTGACGTTAGCCAGTGCACGTTCATGATGAAGCCTGAGTGCGATGCTTTTTGCAGATTTGTAGGATCGTTTGGCAAGTGGGTAGTCATTCATATGGCGAGATAAAACGGCAAGGTTGATAAGTAGCGCCATTCTTTTTTTGTCGGTCACATCAAGGGCCAGCGCGCAGGTATATAAAGATTTGGCTTCTTCCAGATAGCCGAGGCGCCTTAGCGCGATGCCCAGTGCACTGAGCATACTCGGAAGCCGATTTTTAAAATACGCGTGTCGCTGTAACTTAATCAGGGCAGCCAGCTCTGGTTCTATTTCGCTCAAAATATTTGTGGCAATAGCGGAACGTACCTTGATTAAATGCCAGCGGATCTGCTGTGAGGGAGTGAGGTTACTGATTGATTTAACTTGCCTGAGCAGCTGAAAAGAGTGTGAAGGCTCAACAATAATATAGTCTTCTGCTTCTCTCAGGATATCCGCGGAGGATCGTTGGCCCAAATGTGTTTGAGGTGTGGCTGAAGCAGGTAAGCCATTTAGTATACTGATGAATAGTAGTAACAACTTATAGTGCAACGCATACTCCAGAAAAGTGAGTGAACGACGAAACACTTTTTAAGATAGCGCAATAAGGGAAAGGCGTCTACGTATTAGGTATACGCCTTGAAAAGGTCTGCATTAGAGAAAAGCGTGTTCTCGTAGCGTTTTTTCCACCACACTCAGGTTTGTACCAGTAATGACTTTGTTACCAATAATGATCTGTGGGATGTCAGCGCGTTTAAGGCTGTCAAACAGAAAGTTTATCTTTTGATCATTGGATTCTATGTCTCTGCTCAGGTAATCAATATTATGCTTTTTAAAGTAATCTTGGACCTGTTTACAGTATTGGCACCAGTGTGTGGTGTATAAAATTACACGCTTGTCAGTTCCCTCGTAATGGGCAGATGTATCTTGCGTGATTATATTCGGATGATGAAGCAGTTTTAGATAGCCATATTTGAGCATGACGCCCAGGCTTAAACCAAGTAATAACATCAAAATAAACACCGCACTTCGTTTAGCTCGTTGCTCCATAATTTTCCTTATTATTGTTTTTATTTGATCCAGTCTGCAAACTAGCAGGCAGGTTAAAGTTACAAAAGGGTACAGATTGTGTCAATTATTTTAATAAATAATCGACGACAGCCGATAAATTAACGATGACCTGACTGGGTTGATTGAACAGTCGCACTAGAATAAGATCGTTTTCTACATAGTATGAATGTACTCCAGGTAAGTAATGAAGCTACAGAGAGCGCAGTGCAGGTTGCAATTGCGGCACCAGTAATACCATGTATGGGAATAAGCAGCCAATTTAGCACTGCATCCGTAACAAGTGTTAACAGCCCAATGATGACTACGTACTTCCCTCTACCAGTGTATTGCAACCAGGTAGAAACAAATGCTGTGACCGCCCAAAAGCATGACCCCAAAATCAGGTATTTGAGTGCGTCATGGGCGGAAAAGAAATCTTTCCCAAATAGTTGTAATAGATGTGCGCCTGAGAACAATAATCCAACTGTCAGTGTTAAAATGATGATAAGCATAACCTTCTGGCCTTGCCATAGCACACGTTCGGCGTACTCTTCGCCTTTCTCTAACGCTTGCCCAAGTAAAGGTACAACAAGTGCAATCACACTGACTTTTGCAACAGGGATCATATGTGAGGTTGTAACAGCACCAGCATAATGTCCAACTTCATGCTCCAGCGCCAATAATTCAAGCATATATAAGTCCAATTGGGATATGGCAACTGTAACCAACATGGCCAGCATCATCGGGATAGAGGTTGCTAAAAGTTGCGACTGATTGCGAACCGGTATGGCAGGAGACAAAGTAAGGAGACTTTTTCTGTAAAGGATGAATAACTGCCATGTTGTAATGAGCGCTAAGATCACAATGCCGGCAATAATCACCTGCCAGAGGTAAACCTGGTTTAATAAAGAGGCTAATACTATGACTGCCAGTGTTTTCCCGGCGGGTAGCACGATACGCCATGGCAAGTTAGCGTATACCAGTAATTTTGCGCTTTGTAACACTCTGCTCAATATCGCACCCACCGCGATAAGGGGGATCGCAGCCGAGATCCAAAGTAGCGCATGATGCTCATCTGGCGACCAACTCCCTAAATGCAGGTAGCCGCTCAAATAAGCGAGTGAAAAGAGCAGTAAAGAAATACCGGCTGATATTTTGCAGAAGAAAATGACGAACCCACCGACTTCACTCGTTGCTTTGTTGGCCAGAGGTTTGGCCAAGAATTTAGGGGCAACGCGGTCGCCGCCAAGCAGGGCCAATACACCGCAGATAGTGGCATAGGCATAAGCTACTTTATAATCACCATATTCGTGTGCGCTTAGTGTACGACTCAGGCTCAGGTTAAAGGCATAATCAGCCAAAAAGCCGATGATAACGGATGCACAGAGCGTCAGAGCACCCTGTTTTAGGTATTTGTCTTGCTGCACGATTTACGCCGTCACTGATTTTAATTGCACTTCTGTAATTATAGTGTACCGAGTTACCTGGTTAAATTTCACGACATTACACCGGAAACGGCGCTTGTGTATCGTGTGCCAGCGCAATGTCTATGCAGCGCAGCGCGGCTTGCCTATCGCCCTGTACAAACGCAGCTACCGTAGCACCTTCTTTGAGTAAACACAGCGCGTCGACGAGCCGGTCGTTTGGTTGGGGCAGGCTATTTGTGATGAGCTGTCTGACGGCTACTTTATGTCTGGCACAACGATCCTGAATTTGCCGGTCCAGCGTCACCGACTCACTGGCTGTATTAATAAAAAAGCAACCTCTGAAGCCGCCAAGTTCAGTAACACGATCATTGAACCAATCATTAAGTGCGTGGAATAGGTGCTTGACCAGTTCTTCATTGGTTTGCACATCAGCCAGTTTTACTTCGAGCCACTGTAAATATTTCTGATCGTGAAGTGTTAAAGCTGCAAGGATCAGATCGTCTTTTGAACTGAAGTGATGATAGAGGGTTTTTTTAGCAACCCCGCTATATGCAATGATCTCATTGATCCCAACCGCCCCTGTGCCTTTTTCATAAAATAACTTTAATGCACTGTTTAGTAACAACACTCGCTTGTCTGACATACCTTGCCTCCTTACGTTTTAGCTTATCTTGACATGAGTAGACAACTTTGTCTACATCACCAGGTAGAACAAATTGTCTACTTAAAGGAGAGGGTGTGTCTAACTGGACAGTTTCTTTATCAGCGGGATTGGGCTCTATGTTGGCCATTACAATACTCGGGTTGCTTGGTCCTGACGAGCATGAATATTGGCTGTTGATGGCTGCTTTTGGTGCATCTTGTGTGTTAATTTTTGCTCTGCCAGATAGTCCGCTTGCTAAAACGCGTAATGTGATCGCTGGTCATTGCCTGACAGCTTTGGTCGGGGTTATGTTTTTTGCTTTTCTACCCGTTAATGCGGTTACGCTGGGGCTGGCAACGGGCCTCGCTGTATCTCTCATGGTGTTGACTAAAACGCTGCACCCGCCAGCCGGCGCCAATCCGTTGTTTATTATGCTGAGCGGGCAGGGCTGGACATTTTTGCTATTTCCGGTTTTAACGGGTGCTGTCTGTTTGGTCATACTTGCTCGTAGTTACCATTTAATATGTGCGCGTTGGTCAAAACCACCCTTCAAAAAACGTAACCATAGAACTTACGGTAAAAGTAAATGGTAGTGATTATCAATACTCTTTATGTATAATGTTTGTCTTCATTATCATACAAATACAGGGAGTGAAAAGTGCTTACAATTTTTCAGGTACTGCTCATATTTATAGGTACCTTGTTATTCTATCTTAGCAATAAAAATCAACAGTTTTTAGTACGTCCGCTTGGCAGGCGGTGGCGCTTTACGTCATATTTAAGCCTACTTCTAGCAAACATTGTGATATATGTTGATATGAATGGTCCAGCCATGATATTTCAGAGTATCGTATTGTCCATGTTGGGGTTGATCATCTTTCCTTTTTTAGCTTTGTTTTTACGTAAAATAAGGCCTAAGTCACTATGAAAAATAACAAAATTCAACCTGATTGGTTGAGTAAATCTCTGGCTGGGGTTATCGCAGGTGGCCTACTTAGCTTTTCTATTGTTGGGTTAGTTGCCTGGTTTGGTCCCGATGGAATTAGCGGACCATTATCAAACACTCAACTTTTATGGAAGACTCAGTTTAATATGTGGATAACCGCGCCTATTTGGTTGGTTATCTTAAGTATGACCTACCTGTTTAAAACAGGTAGGCAAGCTTGGATTTATTTGCTACTAACCACCATTATGCTTTTTGCACTGCAAGCTGGCTTAAGGAGTTTTTTATGAAAGTCAGAGCTGATATTCTGAGAACCTATCAAATACTGCACACATGGACAGGCATAACGACAAGTCTATTGCTGTTTATAGGGTTCTTCGCCGGAGCGTTAGTGATGTTTGCGCCGGAAATTGATAACTGGGCAACATCACCTGAAAAAAGTATGCCCGCAATAGGCGATACCCAATACGATAAATTATTACCCCAGATACTGTCCAAGCACCCAGAAGCTGCGCAAAACATCACTTTGCATTTTGACAAGTCTATGTCGCCTGTAAGTTGGTATGAGCAGGGAACAGGCCGAGGACTTGGGCTTGAAGATGTTAAATGGCATGGGTCTTTGAACTCCCAAGGAGAGTTGATAACGCAACTGGTTCCTGTGAATTCTTTATCGACTATGCTTGACATGTTGCACCGCACAGCGGGAATAATTGGAGAGGTCGACCATACACAGGCCGGCGTGTTTGTGTTAGGTGTTGCTGCGTTTTTGTATTTTCTGGCTTTAGTATCTGGTCTCGTGTTTTTACTCCCTACACTGACCAAACGTTTTCAGGCCTTGCGTCGGGATGGAGAACGGAAGAGGCTTTGGTTGGATGGGCACAATTTATTGGGTGTTGCGAGCCTGCCTTTTCATATTGTCATCGCTGTTACAGTCACTGTTTTTGCCTTCCACGATGTGTTTTATGGTGGCTTGTCACAACTGTATGGAGATAAGCCTTTATTTCCTCGCTCGTCGCCATCTAAAATTGAGCGACATATTACGGATTTACCAAAAGTCTCTGAGATAGTGGCCAAGGTTGAAGCCCATGCA
The DNA here is from genome assembly GCF_001482385.1 of Pseudoalteromonas rubra. Lineage (NCBI taxonomy): Bacteria > Pseudomonadati > Pseudomonadota > Gammaproteobacteria > Alteromonadales > Pseudoalteromonadaceae > Pseudoalteromonas > Pseudoalteromonas rubra. The sequence continues at coordinate 649,181 of NZ_CP013611.1, read as the reverse complement.
CCAGGCTACACAGTCTCTCAGATACGATTTAACAATCTGGATAAACCATCAGCATCGGCTAGTGTAAGTGTCGTTAATGAAAGTCAATTGATGCGTGGTGCATTAAATGACTTTGTGTTCATGAACCCTTATACCTTTGAAATTAGCTCTTCAAGTGCCGCCCACTCTGAGCAAACGATATGGGCAAGAATTGTGTCTACATTCTTTGGCTTACATTTTGGTAGTTATGGGGGCGATGTTGTTCGTTGGGTATACTTTTTAATGGGTATGGCTGGTGCATGCCTGTTTTATTCAGGTAATATACTTTGGCTCGAAAAACGGCGTAATTCCGGAACAGAGCAGAGTAGGTCATATCACATTATGGGAGCTCTCACCGTCGGTGTCAGTCTAGGAGCTTTGATTGGTATTGCATCGGTGTTTGCTGCTAACAAATGGCTATCGCTGGGTGCCTTTAATATTAATTATGCCTATATGCTTGTGTATTACACTACTTTCTTCTTAGTGATGGGCTGTTCATTTTCGTTAGGGCCTGCCAAAACGGCTGTATATGGTTTGAAGTGCTTATCTTTATTGTGTTTGGCTGTGCCGCTCAGCTCTGTTATTGCCTTGATATTTCCGTCAATTGGCTTATGGAGCCCAGCCAATTTTGGAACTCTGTGTGTTGAAATTATAGCGCTCATGTTCTCTATGATTTTTTTGGGGATAGCGCGTAAAACTCGTGTTCGCGTTAGTAAGAACGAACCCGGTAGTATTTGGTATATTCCTAAGCAAATACCTACTGATTTTGGGAATCAAGCCAAGGTACAATAGAATAAAGGGTGGATGTACTTTACACATTCACCCTGCCATATAAAGAACACATCATACATATTCACTAATAAAGCAAGGTCAGCTTATTAGTAAGAAGTCGCAGCATACTGTCTTTACAGGAGGCGGGGTCGGACAAGCCCTGGATCAGGGTCATAAAGTAACAGTCCATCATCACGGTTGCTTTTATTTCGTCGTACTCTTGCTCTGCAAAAAGGAGTGTTTTAAAGGCCGATATTTGATCGGCAAAGTAGGCTTGATGCCATAGCAAATCGCTTAGTAGTGCCTGACTGAATTCACGGTGCTGCAAATAAAAAGCGAACAGGTGGCTGGCATAGTGGCGTAACTTTAGCCTGGCAGAGTGATGTTGATCTGTGCTGATGGCATTGTCGATAACCGCATCGATACGCTGGTGCATTGCAGTTTTGAGAATATCCACTTTACATGGGAAGTGGCTGAAAACAGTTCCGACTGCGATACCCGCTGCTTTGGCTATTTGACGGGTAGAGGTCTCCTGGTAGCCATCTGCAATAAACAGTTGCCAGCTTTCATCCAAGATTAGCTGTTTTGTTTTTTCGCTTTTTTTCATTGCGGTTTAGTATCATGTTTTTCACCATTATACCATGATAAACGACCACCCAAATATAAACAATAAACGTTTAATCAGCATCTTAGCTGACTTTCCAGTAACTAAGAAGGTAATCATTTGGGCGCGATATAGCAGATCTTTTTTGTGTATTGGCAATCCATGTTGGCCACTTCATATTGACAATTGAGCGTGCTCATTTAAAAATATGAGCGCGCTCAATAAATGTTAAGGAGGCTATATGTTGCAGCGAATGATAGGTTATGTTTTGTTTATCCCTTTTATTCTGTTTTACAGCTATGTCCTTGGCCCGGTGCTTAGAGCCGTACTGGTACCCGGCGGAATAGCTTTACTCTTTTTGATTTTAGGCCCTGATGCATTTTTCTACCATTGGCGAAAAGCGCAAGTTGGGCAATCTGAGATTGAAATACAGGAGGGTCAGTCTGGCGAATCTATTTAGTATGGAAATGTCGATTCGCTTTGCCGCGCCACTTGGGTATAATACGCCTGAAGTTGGCGCATACCCCTAAAACTGCGCCTAAATCGTTCAATTTAAACTGAGGAATAATTATGACGGTTGGCATCATTATGGGCTCTAAGTCCGATTGGCCTACAATGCAACATGCAGCAGACATGCTGGATAAGTTCGGTATTGAATACGAAACAAAAGTTGTTTCTGCGCACCGTACACCGCAGTTGCTAGCTGATTACGCTTCCTCAGCGGCAGAGCGGGGCATCAAAGTTATTATTGCAGGCGCCGGTGGGGCTGCACATTTGCCAGGAATGGCTGCTGCATTTACCAGCCTGCCTGTGTTAGGTGTGCCTGTGAAATCGAAAACGCTGAATGGTGTTGATTCATTGTTGTCGATCTGCCAAATGCCAAAAGGTGTCGCTGTCGGCACGCTTGCAATTGGTGACGCTGGGGCCGCAAATGCAGGGCTGCTCGCGGCTCAAATTCTGGGTTGTCAACAGCCAGAGATTTTCGACAAGGTCGAGGCGTTCCGAAAGGCACAAACTGAAACCATTCTGGCTAACCCTAACCCAGCAGAGTAGTAATGAAAGTATTAGTTTTAGGCGCAGGCCAGTTAGCTCAAATGATGAGCTTGTCTGCTACGCATTTAAATATTCAGGTCTCTGCATACGATGTCGCGACTCAGCAAATTATTAACCCGGTAACGTTCGAAGCACACAGCGCAACACTGGAGCAAGCAATAGCGGATGTCGACGCTATTACCGCAGAGTTTGAACATATTCCGGCGGATGTTTTGTCGGTATGCCAGCAAACGGGGAAATTTTACCCAGGAGCCGAAGCCATACTGACCGGTGGTGACCGGGCTAAAGAAAAAGCACTGCTTGAAAAAGCGCAGGTAGCCTGTGCCCCATATGCGTTAATCACTGAAAAAGCACACTTTGTGGCTGCAGTTGAAAAACTGGGTAAGCCGCTTGTCGTTAAAACATGTCAGGCCGGCTATGACGGCAAAGGCCAATGGCGCGTAAAGCATGATGATGAAATTGAGACTATCTGGCAGGAAATGTCTGAATTTTTAGCAGCCGGTACCGAAGCGGCACCTCACGCCATTATCGCTGAACAAATGATCCCATTCGACCGTGAAGTGTCAATCATTGGTGTGCGAGATCGCAATGGTCAGTGCCGAATCTATCCTTTGACGGAAAATCAACATACCAATGGCGTGCTAACACTGTCTATCGCAGGTAAAGAAAAGTCGGCAATTCAGGCTCAGGCAGAATCGGCATTCTCAGCATTGGCAAGTGAACTTGACTATGTTGGTGTCCTGGCGATTGAGTTTTTTGACGTCAACGGCACGTTATTGGTAAATGAAATAGCACCTCGGGTGCACAATTCCGGACATTGGACACAACAAGGTAGTCACGTTAGTCAGTTTGAAAATCATATTCGTGCCATCGCGGGCTTACCTGTAGGCGATACCACTCTGATCAGGCCAACAGCCATGGTCAACGTTTTGGGACAGGAAAACATTCCAACTGACGTATTGCAGATACCAGGTGTAACCAGCCACTGGTACGGAAAAGCCGCAAAACCAGGCAGAAAAATGGGTCATATTAACGTGTCAGCTAATAGTCTGCACGAGCTTGGCGAGCGCCTTGCTGACCTGGCTGAAATACTCCCGGAATCAGCTTACCCAGGGATCGCCGAGACAAGCCATGCCCTAATCCTTAACTAGGGTATAAGTGCGCCGTGATTATCATTATCCGGCGCAATTTTATCTGGTGACTGCGTGCGAGCGTACATATGTTATTAGAACGACCTGGCTTCCACAAAACTTTATTTTTATTAGCCTTCTTATTTGCCCTATCGCCATTTGCCAGCGCCTCTTCAGCACTGTTCATCGGACTTGGCTTTGCGCTCATATTGGGTAATCCGTTACCTGATTTATCCAACAACGCATCAAAATGGTTACTAAAGTTGGCCGTCATTGGCTTGGGATTTAACGTCAATATCGAAGAAGTACTCGCTGTCGGTCGTAGCTCCCTGGTTTTAACCATCATCAGCATCACCGCAATCATAGGTTTGGGCGAACTTCTTAGCCAGGTATTTCGACTTAATCGTAATACAGGCACGCTGATCTCATTTGGCACAGCAATTTGCGGTGGTAGTGCGATTGCAGCGATGGCCCCAGTGATCAAAGCAAGGCAGGATGAAATCGCCATTTCGCTGAGTGTCATTTTCGCTTTAAATGCGCTTGGCCTGCTCATTTTTCCCTGGCTTGGGCATTACTTCTCGCTTTCAGAAAGTCAATTTGCTTTATGGAGTGCACTGGCAATTCACGACACCAGCAGTGTCGTAGCAGCAGCCTCAGTATATGGGCCCGTTGCTCTTACGATGGCAACAACGATTAAACTTACCAGGGCGATGTGGATCGTGCCCTATGCTGCTATGGCAGGTGTGTTCTGGCGCTCTTCTGAAAAAGCCAGTATTCCTTTGTTCATCATCGGCTTCATTGCCGCGGCGATGATCAATACCTGGTTGCCAAACTACCAACCTGTGTGGTCACTACTTTATAGTGGTGCTAAATCAGTGTTGGTTGCGAGCTTGTTTCTGATAGGCAGTGGTGTGTCCATGGCAATGTTGCGTCAAAGTGGCTGGCGGCCGTTCGCTATGGCATCGATACTATGGTTTATCGTCAGTGGCGTTATGCTGTTACTGATTTTGGATGGGCTGATCACACTTTAAAGGGCACAGGCCTTGCGAAAGAAGAACTTAAGGATTAATACCGCAAAGCAGATCAGGGCATTACAAAAAAAATAAAAAAAATGAATTTTTTTGGAACTTATTCTGTCAATCGCAGGTCTACTTTTATGAGGCGTGGATAGGCCTCATTTCATACTCGTTGTCCATCAACGACTATGTGAGCGCAGAGAGTATTTGGCCAGTAGTTTTACTGGCCTTTTTTTTGCAATAAACGCTCTGTCTGGTTGTTTGTCTAAAATTGTTCGAATTATCTGGTTTCATTTGCTTAAATTAGGTTTCAATTGCAATTTTAGATAATTCATAAAATGAAACAATCTCTTACTTCTCTCGCCGTGGCATCCGCGTTATTTTTAGCTGGTTGTCAGGTCACACAAAACAGTAACAATAATCAAAACTCCCAAGTCACGTCCCCAATAACTATAGCGACCACTGTCGAGACAACTGGCTCTCAGGCGATTACCCTCGAACAGGCAATGGCTGATCCAGACTGGCTTGGCAGAAAGCCTGAAGGTGGCTTTTGGAGTGCAAATAGTCAATCTGTTTTGTTTAAGCAAAAACAATCAGGGAGCGAATTAAGAGATACGTTTAAGTACGATGGACAAGGAATTGAGCAGGTCGACTTATCTGACAAACACCAAGTAGGTGCTGATGATGCTGTTTATTCAAGTGATGGTAAGCTACAGGCTTATGTTTTTGCAGGAAATGTGTTCGTTAAAGATATCAGCAATAACCAAGTAAGGCAGTTAACCAGATCAAGTCAAAAAGCTGAGCAACTTCAGTTTTTGACCTCAGGGCAACTTGCGTATCTTGCTGACAATACGTTTTATGCGATTGACCTTAACACAGGCCTGACAACCGAGCTGGCTAAATTGATTGTCACAGATGCGCCGTTGGGCGTCACTGAGCCAACCAGTTATATTGCACAAGAACAGCATCAATTGATTAGCTATGTAGCACTGCAGCACAAGAACGCCAAAGACGCACAAAGCCGGAAAAAAGCGTTGGTAGATCAAAATAGCACCATAGACAATAATCTCTTTTACCTGGGCAAAGACCAGCGCATCGTAGAAAGCAGTTTGTCTCCGGCAGGCGACAAACTCATCGTGGCTACAACCAAAGACATGCCTGAACGTAGTGCTCAGGACATCATGCCAAACTATGTGACACAGGATGGCAACATCGACCCGGTAAAGGCTCGTAGTCGCGTTGCGGATAATAAACCGGTTGAACACACACTAATAGTTATAGATCTGAAAACCAAGCAGCAGCAATCACTGAGATACGACACTTTACCAGGTTTTGATGAAGATGTGCTGGCTGAGGTCAGAAGAGAAAATGCAGAGGCACAGGGTAAGACCTATAGCAGCAAAAAAGCACCACGTCATATCACACTGATACTTGATTGGGGTTGGGACCAATCTCCCATCCAATGGAATACGCAGGGAACTGAAGTTGCGCTGATGCTTGAATCCTGGGATAACAAAGATCGTTGGATAGCGACAGTAGACTTTAGTAACAATAAACTCGTGTCTCAGCATCGTCTGCACGATGAGGCCTGGGTGAACTATACACACAACGATTTTGGCTGGCTCAATAACAAGGACACGCTGTACTATCTGTCTGAAGAGTCAGGTTACAGCCATTTGTACACCAAGCCCCTGAATGAAAAAGCGACCCAATTAACATCAGGAAAGTTCGAAGTTTCAGAGTTGACGCTTACCAAAGACAACGCTGCAATCTATTTTAAAGCGAATAAAAAGCACCCAGGTATTTACGAAATATACCGCGTAGGTGTGCAATCTGGCAATTTGGAGGCATTAACCAATCTCAATGGTATGACAGATTATGTATTGAGCCCGGATGAAAGCAAACTCTTGTTGACGCATTCAAAAATTGTTATGCCTCCAGAGCTATACATTGCAAAAGCTGAACCTGGAAGTGAAGTAAAACAAATTACAAATACAGTATCAGACGCGTTTTTAAGTAAAAAACTCATTGCACCTAAAGTCGTTGCGATACCATCTAGCAATACCGACCAACCTATTTATGCGAAAGTTTACTATCCTGCAGATTATCAGGAAGGAGAGCAAGGCAATACGCGTAAAGCGGTGATTTTTAACCATGGTGCGGGATATCTGCAAAACTCTCATCTTGGCTGGTCAGTGTACTTCCGCGAGTTTATGTTTCACTCTTTACTTGCCAGTGAAGGATATGTGGTAATGGACATGGACTACCGGGCATCAAAGGGATACGGACGAGACTGGCGTACGGCTATTTATCGTCATATGGGTAAGCCGGAGATCGAAGATTTGGCTGATGGCGTAAACTGGATGGTTGAGAACGTCAATGTTGATAAGGGCGCAGTTGGCACCTATGGCGGGTCGTATGGTGGATTTATGACCTTTATGGCTTTGTTCACGCAGCCTGAATTATTCCAGGCCGGGGCAGCGCTTAGACCTGTTACAGATTGGGCTTATTATAACGACCCTTACACGTCTAATATTCTGAATCGCCCGGCGGATGATCCAATTGCATATCGTCGTAGTTCACCCATTTATTTTGCTGAAGGCCTCAACAAGCCTATGTTGATCAATGCCCCAATGATTGATGACAATGTGTTTTTCCAGGATGTAGTTCGATTGGTACAGAGATTGATTGAACTGGAGAAAGAAAACTATGAAACGGCAATTTACCCGGTAGAACCGCATGGCTTTGTGCAGCCTTCGAGCTGGCTGGACGAATATCGTCGTATCTATAAGTTGTTTAAAGAAAACTTATAGTTGATGCGTGGCGCAGGTCATTCGGGCTGCGCCACCGTCGTGCTATTTTTTTTGCCATAGTAAAGGCAAGGCCAACACCATACCGCCAACAGCACCAATCAAGTGCGACTCAATGGCAACGCGTGACGAAATAAGCTCACCAACTTCAGCACTGGGTCCGGCGTACTGTTCCCAGGCGAGCTTACCCAGAATACCTAAAAATAACAGAATTCCGGTTCTTTCACCGACTTTGATGTCTTTTATCGCTCCCCAGACGATCACACCGTGAAGCAGTCCGCTTAGTCCGGTATAAATACGGATATCCGGACAAAATAGCCAAATGCCAATTCCGGTCCAAAGCCCGAGTAGCAGCAGGTGTATCGCATAAGTTTTGGGCGTGCGGTATTCTGCATGTAATACCCAGATAAACCCGATACCAATGACATTCAGTAACCAGTGCATCCAATTGGTGTGAACATACTGGCTGGTCCAGATCCGCCACAACTCGCCTTGCTCGATCAACTCTCGGTTAAAGAGTAATAACTCCTGAACAGGCGGCAACATAAGCAAAGTACAAAAGGCAATCAAAATCGCAGGCGGCAATACGTAACGGGGCGCTAATGGCAGATCAAACATAATATTTCTTAGAATTTTTTTGCATATTGTGCCTGTTTACTTTTATGATGCCAATCATCTATCAGAAGAATTTCCAGACTCTATGAAACATCGCCTATCACTAGCCGCACTGGCGCTTGGCGCCGTATTGCCATTCACTTGTTCAGCATTAGACAGTAACACCAGAGAAGTCAGAGAACCCGAGGCTGCGACCGGATTGCAGCTTAAAAAAGAAAAAATCGCCAAAAAGTATATGGTGGTTGCAGCCAATGCACATGCCAGTAAAGCGGGGCAGTTAATGCTGCAACAAGGTGGTAGTGCTATTGATGCTGCTATTGCTGCTCAGCTGGTGCTGACACTGGTAGAACCGCAGTCTTCGGGTATTGGCGGGGGGGCGTTTATTCTTCACTATGATAAAGAAAATGAATACCTGACAACTTTTGATGGTCGTGAAACGGCGCCGCAAGGGGCAAAACCATCGTTATTTTTAGACAAAGAAGGCAAACCGGTGCGGTGGATGGAAGCCGTTGTGGGTGGCCGCTCTGTTGGTACGCCAGGTATTTTGTATGCTTTAAAACAAGCACATGACAAGTATGGAAAACTCAAATGGCGTCACTTGTTCAAGCCGGCAATCGCGTTAGCTGAAAATGGCTTTAAGGTATCACCCCGGTTACACATGCTATTAAAGAAGGAACTTAACCCGGGACTAACTAAATTGTCTCCTGCGAAAGAGTATTTTTATCCTGACGGTAAACCACTTGAAACAGGAACATTATTACGTAACCCTCAATTGGCAAAGTTGTACCGGGAAGTGGCTGAATTTGGCCTAAAAGGCTTCTATGAAGGTAAAAATGCCGATGACATCGTACGAGCTGTGCAAAAAGCCGAAATTGCCCCGGGTACCTTGTCGTTGGCGGATCTAAAAAACTATCATAGCAAGGAACGTGCGCCCATTTGTTCTAACTATCATAGCTACCGGGTTTGTTCGATGGCACCGCCCAGCAGTGGTGGTATAGCTGTGTTACAGATCCTAAAACTACTGGAGGGTAAGAAGCTTAGCCAGTATAAACCAAACGACCCAGAGGCCATTCACCTGTTTACTCAAGCCTCTCGTCTGGCGTTTGCCGATCGAAACTACTATATCGCAGATCCTGATTTTGTTGAGGTGCCAACACAAGGCTTGTTAAACCCAGCTTACCTTAAGCAACGTGCCTCATTAATTAGCGATAAAGACAATAGTGATTTTCCTATTGGTGACCCAAGTATGGGCGCGTTAGCTTATGCTCAGGACGACAGTTACGAATTACCTTCAACCACACACCTGTCCATTGTTGACGCTCAGGGGAATGCTGTTTCCATGACTTCATCGATTGAGATGGCTTTTGGCTCAACTGTGATGGTAAATGGTTATCTGCTGAATAATCAGCTGACAGATTTTTCTTTGTCACCTAAAGTGGGCGACTTATTGGTTGCTAACCGGGTAGAAGCGAATAAACGGCCACGTAGTTCGATGTCGCCGGTGATGGTGTTTAATAAAGATGGCTCACTCAAATTGGTAGTTGGCTCTCCAGGTGGCAGTCGAATTATTAATTACGTCGCGCAAACGGTGATTGGCGTACTCGACTGGGGCTTGTCTGTGCAACAGGCGATAGACTTACCTCGGGTAACCAATCGCAACCGATACACAACACTTGAAAAAGGCACTGACGTGGCAAAGTTGAAGCCAATTTTAGAGAAAAAAGGCCATGTTGTACGCGTCAGAGACCTCAATTCTGGTATTCACGCCATAGAAGTTACTGATGGCCAGTTAGTGGGAGGAGCTGATCCTCGCAGAGAAGGAGCTGCTATGGGAGAATCCAGCGAGTAACCTTGGCGATTATTTGGGATTTATCGTATAATGTACGGCTCTGTTTACGCATTGTCCATGTCTAAGCAGAGCCGTTTTTTATTGGTCTGACATGCTTAAAATTCATTGAATTTTAATGCATTTGCGCAATAATAATTCCTTGTACTTAAATTACCGAGTCACAGCTTGTAAATATGACTAAACAATCAGATCCCAACTATCTCTACATTCCATACTCTGGCCCAACGCTTTTAGAAACTCCGCTATTAAATAAGGGCAGTGCATTTAGTCAGCGCGAACGAGAAAACTTTAACCTCACAGGTCTCGTACCGCCACGCTTTGAAACCATTGAAGAGCAGGTCGAACGCTGTTACCAACAGTTCTCTAGTTTCAGTGACAACCTTAACAAGCATATTTATCTGCGTGCCATTCAGGATAACAACGAAACTTTATATTACCGTTTGGTCCGCGATCACCTTGAAGAAATGATGCCCATCATTTACACCCCGACAGTGGGGGATGCATGTGAAAAGTTTTCAGACATCTATCGTAGCTCTCGCGGTTTGTTTATTTCGTACGAAGAGCGTCATCAAATCGATGATATCTTGCGCAATGCGACTAAAAATAAGGTAAAAGTCATTGTTGTAACAGATGGTGAGCGTATTCTGGGCCTGGGAGACCAGGGGATTGGTGGTATGGGTATTCCGATTGGTAAGCTCGCGTTGTACACCGTCTGTGGTGGGATCAGCCCGGCCTACACTTTGCCTGTGATGCTTGATGTAGGTACTAATAACGAAAAGCTACTTAATGACCCAATGTACATGGGGGCGCGTCACAAACGTATTTCTCAGGAAGAGTACGACGAGTTCCTGGATTTGTTTATCAAAGCTGTAAAACGCCGTTGGCCTAATGTTTTGCTGCAATTTGAAGATTTCGCACAACCCAATGCAATGCCATTACTGAGCCGTTATCGTGATGAGATCTGTTGCTTTAACGATGACATTCAAGGAACAGCCTCTGTTACCGTAGGTTCGCTGTTGGCAGCTTGTCGTGTTAAAGGCACTAGATTATCTGAACAGAAGGTGGTTTTTGTCGGTGCTGGTTCTGCTGGTTGTGGTATTGCAGAGCAGATCATTGCGCAGATGGTGTCCGAAGGCATTTCGGATGAACAGGCGCGTAGCCAGATATTTATGGTTGACCGTTTTGGCCTGCTAACGGAAGGCATGGAAGGGTTACGTGACTTCCAGGCTGCTTTGGTTCAGTCGAAATCTGCACTGGAGACTTGGAGCTTCAGTGGTGAATATGCCTCTTTGCTGGATGTTATGCATTGCGCGCAACCTGACATTCTGATCGGTGTATCAGGTCAGCCGGGGCTGTTCACTGAACAGGTCGTTAAAGCAATGCACACTGGGTGCGAACGGCCCATTATTTTCCCACTGAGTAATCCGTCTCGTCAGGTAGAAGCCCATCCGAAAGATGTGATTGAATGGACCCACGGCCAGGCGATAGTTGCGACAGGTAGTCCGTTCGAGCCAGTGGAGTTTAATGGTGAAACATTTACTATCCCACAATGTAATAACAGCTATATTTTCCCGGGTATTGGTCTGGGTGTATTGGCGGCGAAAGCATCTCGCATCACAGAATCTATGCTGATGATTGCCAGTGAGATGTTGGCTGAATCTTCTCCTTGGGCTAATACAGGTAAGGGGAGCTTACTGCCTTCACTTGTTGAAATCGAACCCCTCAGTAAACGCATTGCGTTTGCCGTAGCTAAGAAAGCGATGGAAGAGGCCGTAGCGCTGGAAATGCCAGAAAACCTTATTTGGGCTGCAATTGAGAAAAACTACTGGTTGCCTGATTACCGTAACTACAAACGTTGTAGTGTTTAAACCAGCAATATAAAGGGTGTGGCGCATTTACACATTTTGCGCCACACTTATTATCAGTATTAAACGCTATACACATAGCGTTGGGCTGTGCATGGAGCACTGATAGAGAGTCTGTGCAATCCGACCCCATTTTGCTTCGTTGTAGGATCTCAGCAAAACCGGCTTTGCATTGATGTTCGATGTAGGTGAACTAAATGCGCTATGCCTTCATGATAGCACTGTTGTTTTTTTCTATTGGGTTACGCAGTGATCCTATTCAGATAGACATTGTGTCGGATTATTCCCCTGATCCAAACAAAGCCCCGGCCGACCTAGCCACACAACTGCTGCTTCAACTTGAAGAAACACTTGAGGACAAGTTAATCCTGACATTCATCCCGGCCAGCCGAAAAAGAGAATGGCGTGAGCTGGTACGCAACCCCAAAGCATGCCTGTATAACAAAGTAAAAACTCCAGAGAGAGAAGCCATGGCACTGTTTACACCTTATCCGCTGATGTCTTTTCCTGCCAACCGACTCATATTAAAAGATCAACCGAACATTCCAGATACAGTGTCACTAGGTACCATAGTCAGAATGGGGCTTAATATAGGTGTCTCAGAAGGGCGCTCTTATGGTTTGGATATCGACAATTTTATTTTAGAAAACCGACGGACTTTTTGGATATCACAAGGGAATCAAAGCGCTTTTCGGCTAAGAACTATGTTAAGTCAGGGGAAATTGGATGGCATTATTGAATATAGCTCTGTATTCATTAATGAACATCCATCAGCGCAGGCGCTCAACGGCTATAGTTTTCATGCGATTGAAGAAGCCGGGTTGACCATTTTTGGTTATATCGCTTGTTCGAAATCGAATGAGGGTAAACGTGCCGTCAACTTTTTACAATCCGCGCTGGAAAGACCAGACTTACAGCGTGCAATTATTTCAGCGCATACCGGCTTATTCTTTGAGCAGGAAGAACCTTTTATTCTTCGCTCTTTACACAAAGCGTATAACATTCAGCATTGATTAACAAACTTGTGCTTTAATTGGCGCAAAGCATGTGGTTTTATAAATCACACATTTTGTTGAATCCAAGTAAGGAGGCGTTCATGCGCTCACTTTTAGCCGCTGCTGCATTCGCGATCAGTACCTGTGCACACGCAGGCAGTTTACCAGAAGGCCCACATTTGTATGTTAAAGGGATGTCGTCTATGGAAGTGCAGCCTGATGCCGCCATCATTCGTGTCGCGATAACAGAAAAACACAAGTCGTTGCCTGAAGCCAAGTCGAATGTTGACCAAATCATGGCAAAGGCGATCCAGATAGCGAAAGAATTTGGCATCAAGAGCAAGGATATCCATGCGCAACAGCTCAATGTTCATCGTCAAACACGTTACAATCGCAAATCTAATGAAGAGGAGTTCGAAGGTTTCAGAGTGAATCGCAGCCTGACTGTTAAATTAAAAGATCTCGCCGAATATCCAAACTTGCTTCAGGCTTTTGTAGACAGTGGTATCAATCAGTTTAATAACACTGAATTTGTCGTTGAAGACAAAGCCGAATATATGAAAAAGCTTAAGAAATCAGCCATTGAAGAGGCAAAGGCGGCAGCCAGAGAACTAGCCGATGACTTCGATGTTGACTTGGGCCGTTTGTATTCTGTGTCATTTTCACCGATGAATGTGCCGGTACAACCTTACGCCCGAGGAAAAATGATGGCTGCTGAATCTATGGACGTCAGCCAAGCTTACAATACTGGTGATACGACATTAACTGCTGAGGTCTATGCGGTATATTTTATTGAGTAAACCCCCTATACTGGACCTACTTATAATACTTACAAGTAGGTCTGCATTATGATAACAGGATTTTTTGCTGCCATATTTACCCTTTTCTATATCAAACTCAGCTTTGATATCATAGGTTTACGCCACAAACACCAGGTTGCGCTCGGAGATGGAGGGCATCCCGCATTAGAGCGGGCGATCCGTGCCCATGCCAACTTCATGGAATACACGCCGCTGCTGCTAATTCTCTTGTTCGCACTGGAATTTCAAGGTGGGCAGGCAATTTGGTTGTATCTCACCGGCGGCACCTATTTAGTCGGCCGTATTTTGCATTCATTCGCCCTGAACCTGGCTAACCTTAAGCTGCGTGTGATGGGAATGGCACTGAGCTTTTTATCATTGCTGGCGCTATCTATTATTAATCTTTATTGTTATTTTGTTTAATGGAAAAAATCTTAATTGTCGGCTTGCCAAGAACCGGCACTACCAGCGTATGTGCTGCATTTCTCGAGTTTGGGTTTAAAACAGCACATACGGCATACACACGTGAAGCGCTTGCGCAAGCGCAAGTAATTGCAGACACACCGGTCTTTAATGACTATGAACAGCTCGCCGCTTTATACCCGAACAGCCGCTTTATATATCTGGACAGATCTATGGAAAGCTGGGTCCCATCAGTCAGACGCTTGCTCACCCGCATGCTACCTAGGCTAGAGACTCACCAAGGTGGATTCAATGACACGCTAAAACGTTGCTACTATGATACTTTTGCCAACTTGAGTGCGGATAATATCGCGTGCGATCACTACTTGACAGATATCTACCAACAGCATCGTAAAAAGTTACTGTGCTTTTTGAACACACACCAGATTGAGTACTTGATATTAGATGTGTCGCACCGACACAGTCTGCAACAACTGAGCGACTTTCTGGGTATTCACACAAACTCAACTAAGCAAATGCCAAACCTTAACAAGGGTGGTAAAGTCACAGCCTGGAAGCAAATTGAGCATCCGCTCAAAGTCGAGTCAACTCGTCATGGCAAGGCAGACAGAGACAGCCTGTTATACAGTGAACAATAAAATTGTCCGATATTAAACACTCTGCTTTAAATGTGTATAAAGAGCAGGGGGTTAGAAAATAGCTTGCTGGCTTTGGAAATTAACGCTTGAGTTGGGTAAAATGCCCCAAAACCGATAACGGAACAGATTAAACGATGTTTGAATTAAAATTCCACACGCCATTCGACTGGACACATAAAGTCATGGCCGACTTTGATATCTTTTTACAGGATCATGCTGCTGCTGAGAAAAAAGCCTCTGGCATGGCCATGTCTATGTTGAGCCATTATCCGGATCGCATCAAACTGGTAAAAGCGATGGCCGATCTGGCCATAGAAGAGATGATCCACTTTAAGCAAGTGCTTAAGTTATTGACCGACCGTAACGTGACTTTAGGCAATGATAAGGCAGACCCGTACATTAAAAAAATGCGCGCCTTATTTCGCCAGGGGTCAGATGAATTTTTAATTGATCGCCTGTTAGTTGCCGCGGTAATTGAGGCGAGGGGGCATGAGCGTTTTTCTCTGGTAGCGGAAGCGTTGCCTGAAGGTAAAGAAAAAGACTTTTACGTGACCATTGCTAAGTCAGAAGAAAAGCATAAAAACCTGTTTGTCGAACTAGGTTACGAGTATTTTGACAAGGCCATAATCGACGCTCGTCTGGAAGAAATACTGATAGCTGAAGCCGAGATCTGCGAAAGTATTCCATTTACCGCTGCATTGCATTAACTGGATAAAATTCAGACTAAAAAAGCGCCATTTTTCATTATGTTAAATTGCGTGTAGAATCAAAAAGGGTGGTTCAAGTATGCTCCCTTTTTTGTGTCTGAGCATGCTCACATCGTTCAAATTTGACCAAAAGAGTAAGTAGCAGGACACTTCAGTGCCTTTTACGTTGGTTGAAAACCAATGTTACTCGCAGCTCTTAGCGGTATTGTATTTTATCTCTTCCAGAATACCGAACTTTTTAAATTCGGCTATGGCTTGATTTAGTTCAAACAGCAGGATTTTGCTGTACTTATTGTGTTTGGAAACAGCAAAGCACAGACCATTCATTAGTTAAATGGTTTAGGAAACAACGTCCAACTGATCGTATATTTGATAAAAATCATATGAAAATTTAAGAGCTTGAGGCACAATCAAGGTATACAAAAGTAAAAGGCAGGGCGCACGGTGTCTTTTATCTATGTCATACTCTATTTGCTAAAAAGCTGTAATTTATCGCTCTCTCATCGCATCTAAATTTCCACTTTTTAGCCATTATCTTTCTATCCTGCCAACACATGCATTAATACTTTGTGCTCGCAAGCACAGGTAAAAGGGTTTGTTATGAACAACGAAGAACAAAACTTCTTACATGAATTAGAAAAAAAGCTTTGGACGGCTATGGCTTTCGGAGCTTATGATTTTGACATAAGCAAAGCTGATTTCGTTATTGAAGATAACGGATATTTTTACAGGCTAACTATAGAACCAATAGAAGTTCCTAGCGGGTTTCGATTAGAGCTTAATAACGCGTTGAAACTTAGTGAGGTATTGGGGTTTATTAGTGATGCAACTAGTGCTGATGATGCTTTGATGGCAACAACTGTCACAGATATCACGCTATTAATGAATGATCTAGAAATCACAATAGTAAAGCAAGACGACTCACATAAGTTTACTGTCGCGATTTTTAATACCAGTGATTTGAGCATCTAACCCTGATGCTAACTATTATTTAGGGATCGGAGATAGATGGTGCGGTGTTGAATCACTAATTAACTATGACATTGAGGCTCTTAATGTAACGCGCCGTTTGATTTTGGATAAAAATACATTTGTTTTTAGATTTGCCGAATTTAAAAACAGAGGGCGTTTAAACCCTCTGTAAAAGCTATTTTATCCAAAGCGCAGCTTGCTTTTGCCCAGCCAAACGACCAACATGCATTAACGTAGCTTTGTCTACTTTAACAACCGTATTATCAGCCAATATCCAGTCTACTTGTTCAGTATCGGACATAAACAAACATGCTCTCGCCATACGGTTTTGACTTGTCTCATCACCGTCAAATCTCATGTTATTGTAATCAACGACTATGCGCGCAACTTCATGCGAGCGATTTTCTTTGCTTCGGTTTCTCATAGCACCTGATAGGTAATCAAAGCTAACAGCTATAGTTGGTACTGGCTTTGGGTTACTGATATCGAAGTTCGAGAGATGCTTGTTGACATCTATATTATGTTCAATTGCATATTCTTCGGCAATATTGCGTAGTTTGTTCCACTCGCAAAGCCTATCAGACTGAACCTCAGTCGCTTTTTGCAACAGAGTTTGGATATCTTGTATGTCTTTACCGAGTTCAATAGCGAGTAATACATCATTAAAGGTAACTGATGACATATAAATCTCCTTACGCGATCCCAATAGGTAGCTCTGTTTTGTGGCAAAATGATTTAACCGTATTGCCGTTAGAATCCGTTTTAGTATGCTCTCCATCAGCCCCAACAATTGAACGATTATCTCCCCAGTTTGTACCTGAATGCTGTAGCTCTGATCCATTGAACTGTAAGTAAAGTAAGCCGTTGGTACTTACCACTGAATATAAAGCCTTGACTGCTTTTGAATTGTTTGTGGGCAAGCTTAGCGAAAGCTCGGAATGAATATTACCGCTTGTAGCTAACACTCCTAGAGTTGGGTTTAAACTGTAAGAAGTGAGAGGGAACATCTTAGGATAAGCATTTGCAGTGCTGCTATCTGTTGTTGGCTGGCCGAGTAAAGACTGATTCAACCTATTGCCTAAGCCAATACTGTGAGCGCTACTTACATAAACGTTTTCTGGATTATCGTAAAAGCGAGTTTGAATAGATGGAGTAGTTAGTTTGGCGACAGTCTCATAAAGCCACATCGAAACGAGGCCAGGCACATTAGTTGACGAATGCGTAACCTTATTTGTAACACTGTCTATTGAGCTGTCAGACGATATCCATGACGTACCATGGTTTAGGGTATAGCAAAGTTTAGGCACAGATATCGCTTTGTAGTTGGCCGCGAAACTTTGTAACTGTCCATCTCCGCGCGGGACAGCAGCAACCCACGAACCACATACGCCATCTGGAAATGTCTGAGCGATATCAGCCAGACTACCAACTATGTCTACACAAGGGACTCGGTCTAGTTCGGGCACGCAATTACTTTGAGCCATGATGGTTATTGTAGTGCCATTTGGAAACTTAGCATTGAACTCACTAGTAATGTCACCAGATCCATATATATAAGCCCTTGAGCCTACACCCACATGCAAATGGTCCACAGTAAGGTCGACACGCTTAACCTTCATAGCTGCTCCATTATCACCTTGAAATAACCAGTATTCTGCTGTTATGTTACTAAATACTTTAGAGCTATTTTCATTTTGTACATCGAAGCTGATTGTGTGGTTATTAACTGAGTCATAATGGGCTTCGCCAGTCTTAATTATCTGTACTAATTGGCCGCCGTGCTTTGTATGCAACCAAAGTGGACTTTGCTTGCCTCGAAATGTGCCATTTATGAGTTTGCTCATCGCAGAGTGCACTATCGCACTGTCGACTTTTTTAACATTCAGCCTTAGATCTATTACCTGCCCTGCATGCAGACCACTTGCCTGACTCGTGCCAGCGGCTCGTTTTGTATACGCATCTGACTTGGAAACTATTGGATTATCCGTATCATCCCAGTCACTAGCTGCTCCATTTAAACGGGCACATTTGTCAGCACCAAATGGGCTATAAACAGGATGATAGGCAGACGCACTCAGACGCTGTACTAGTGCAACTGGGACAGCAATAGGCTTAGTTTGCCCATAGGACAAAACGCCTACGGTATTTTGCTCACCTTCAACAGCTACAGAATCACTGTCAGCTAATGTTGCATCGTCATGTTGGCTTTTTACAAAAACAGAGTTACTCGGAGACGCCTGCTGGCCTTGCGCGGATATCCAACTAACGCCACCACAATAGCCCCAAACCGGCAATCCCCCAGCACCATATAGAGTATCCCAGCGGCCACTATTACCACGGATAACATGCACCCGATATCTAACCTGTACCAATTCGTCATTTGCGGCGTCATGGTAAATGTTATTACTGCTGTCTTGTAATATTTGGTCCAACTGACTAATAGTTAGCTCTGATATTTTTGCGCTGTATGCGTCCGTTTCTGTGTCCCAGGTCCCTAAAGCAAAATAGCTCTGAGCGGCTGAGCTTTTGGATAATTGGATGCCTGCCCAATTACTGTGTTGATAATGGACATTTCCGTATGGGAAAATCTCGCCAGTTGTAGATATAGCCTCATGAAATTGCTCTATAAAAATAAAGTCCTGCCGTGTTTCGACAACTGTAGTCGTACTAGTTTCGCTTGCAAACGCCACTTCTGGGCTTGCGTGCTTCAACAAGGCGCCTGAAACTGAGTCAAACGTCTCTGTACCATCAGGCGGATCGGGCAGCCTGATGGAAAACAATTCGTAGTTTGCACGATTTTGGGTAGGTAGACCTCTCAACGTGTGTACTACACCGTTAATAAGCAGAATCGCTGCTTCCGTGTCGGATGGACCGATCCCATCAATCTCACGTCCAATATTCAAATACGTGTTATAGCTCGCGTTTGACTCATGAATGTACATACCATCGTTTATCGTGGGAGTGTTGCCCCCCGGATGGCGGCCCATAGTGATAAACCCTGAACCTGCATACAATCGCTGCCTATCCTGGCAGATCATATCGAACGCGGCCTTTGTCATTGCAGCAGGGTAGGGGTTTACATTGTCCAATTCACTCTGCATTTGCCGGAGGGTTTTTACTGTCTGAACGTTACCATCTAGATCTGTAAACTGAACTGAGCCCAGTTTTGTTTGCCAGTCGACCATAGCACGCACGTTGTCGTTAACCATGGTGTTAGCATTTTTGAGTGCAGTTACGGCGCTATTAAAGTCGCCACTGGTCGGCATTACGAGCGCTGGAACTTGCGATTGGGTGGCGTTACCCCAGGGTGCCAGCAACTCGATATACTGGCCCTGATTGGTGGCGTAGGCCCGGTTGACCTCAACCGGGTTGAATGAACCGACAATAAGGCCATCCCCCGGGCGTATGTTTGCGACACTCTCGCCGCTGACAACCTGTGCCACATTGGAGCCGTTGGTCACGCTAATTTTTAGTGCATTAAACCATGCCATTGTATTTATCCTCGTAGATAGATGACCGCAGCCTGTTTGACCTGGTCGGGATGTGTAAATGTGATAGGGTGGCGCGCCTGCGCGATGGTATAGGGGCGCTCGAATTCCTGGTCGGCTTGGCGCATTGCTTTGCCCCGTATTGCACTGCTACACAGGTAATCGCCAGTATCGATGTCGCCGCCCTGGCCACAAACGTTGAGCACGCCCTCGCCAAGAGCATTAAATGAGATCGCATCGTGCGTATCACGGTACTCGATAAATCGCTCAAACCCGCGATATCCGCGTAGGGCAGCCACCCGACTGGTTAACGCAGTACGCGTAATAAACACACCGCGCACCGCTCTGTCATTGGCTTTTGTAGTCGGGCCCATAGTGCAGATGGCATTAGACAGATCAGCAATATTAACCAGGTCAATATCCCGGACCAGGTCGCCAGGCTCCAGATGTACAGATTTTGCAACCAACCCGTCATGCCCGCCTGTAAACGGGCCTATCAGTCCGCGACTTGCGTACAGGGCATAGGTTCCATTGGTATAAATGGTTGCACCGTAACCCGAGCTGCTGGGGTTATAGATAAATAGATTTCCAACCGTGCCACTGTTGCCATTAATCCTTACAGTGGCAGGGTTATCTGCTGCGGTCTGACCAGGGGTGGTGACAAAGCGGGCATATGAACTAATGCGACGCGCAGAAATCCCATCATTGTTGATTGTAACGTACCCCGATACAGCGGTTATGCTGTCGATGGTGCCAGTTGCCGCAACTAGGCCATCGGCAAACACTGTACCGTCAACCAGCGCGCTGCCGTGTATGTGCAGCGTAAACGACAACCATGATACGCCCGACCAGTATTTGGTGGTTTGGGTTTTTGGATCGCTGACTTTGTAGATGGTTACAACGTCATTGCGTACCGGGCTGCCATCACACACACCTACGGCAACCGCGTCAGACCATGCGCCAGACAAAGTGCCAATGGTGTACTGACCTGGACCACGAGAGCCCGTTGATCCTGCAGGTCCTCTGACACCATCCTGACCATCGCGGCCGTCTTGGCCCCGATCACCTCTAAACCGTGACCATGTATAATCAGCCGGATTGCTCGACTCAGTAGCAGTGGTTTTATTTACGGATATGCCAATGTAATTAGTGGTGCTATTAGGTACCTGGTACATATTGCGGCCATCGTAATAGTCCGAGTACGCAATCCAGGTGTATAGTGACTGCCCGTCAGCACCAGGCTCACCGGGTACACCGTCTGTGCCATCCTGACCATCCGCACCAGGCTCACCACGTAGTTTTGACCAGATATAGTCTGCCGGGTTAGTTGACTCCACAGGCGTTGTTTTGTTGTAGGCAAAGCCTATGTAGTCGCGCCCGTCGGGGTAGTCACTCATGCCTGAGCCAGTCATGCTTTGCGCATATTTGATCCATGTGTAGGTGGTGCGACCGTCGGCTCCCGGTTCTCCGGGTACGCCCGGCAATCCTGGCTCGCCCTGTGGCCCCTTGAACAGTGACCAGGTATAGTCCGCAGGGTTGGCTGACTCTGTTGAAGTCGTTTTATTTACCGCAATACCGATATATAGCGTTTGGTCTGTGGGAATCTGATACATACTGCGCCCATCGGCATAGTCCGAGTACGCAATCCACGTATATAACGATTGCCCATCAGCGCCGGGTTCACCGGGTATACCGTCTGTGCCATCTGTGCCGGGCTCTCCACGTAGTTTCGACCAGGTATAATCGGATGGGTTGGACGACTCCACAGGCGTGAGTTTATTGTAGGCAAACCCTATATAGTCGAGCCCGCCGGGGTAGTCACTCATGCCTGAGCCAGTAATGCTCTGGGCGTATTTAATCCAGGTATAAGTGGTCTTGCCGTCTGCACCTGGTTGACCAGGTACGCCTTGATTACCTCTGAAACGCGACCAGGTGTAGTCCGACGGGTTGTTTGACTCTGTCGCAGTCGTCTTGTTGACGGCAATGCCAATATACAACGTTGCGGCACTTGGTGTCTGATACATATCAGCGCCATGGGGATAATCACTGTACGCTATCCAGGTGTATAACGTCTGCCCATCGGCTCCTGGCTCACCGGGCACACCATCTGTACCATCCTGGCCATCCGCTCCAGGCTCACCACGCAGTTTTGACCAGATATAGTCTGCCGGGTTAGTTGACTCCACAGGCGTTGTTTTGTTGTAGGCAAAACCAATATAGTCGCGCCCAGCAGGGGAGTCGCTCATACCTGAACCAGTAGGCCCCTCAGCATACTTGATCCATGTATAAGTGGTCTGCCCATCAGCGCCTGGCTCACCTGGCACCCCTTGCGGACCGCGCTCACCGTCCTGCGCCCGAATGTCATCAACGGAGTTAACGGTGTAATCACCCAGCTCTAGGCGACCTCTGAATACATGCACAGGGTTGTCCGGATCTGTATTATCAACGTATGAGGTGGGCACAAACGTGTCACCAATCATCACCCCTTGGCGGATAACGTCTGCAGACAGATCAATACTGCCTACGTCACCGTCGTTGTAACCGGCAATTGAGACTATGCGGCCCTGGTTGTTGATCACCCAGCCGCCACGTGCCACGAGTTGGCCATCCTGGGTCTCAAAGGCCTGCCGAATATCGGCAATGCTAACAGCCTGACCATCCGCATTTGTGATCGCCAGATTACGGATGTACTCAGCGAGCGGGCCATCTACCCAACTATGACCATCAGTGACGCACTGTACGGCATCAGTCTCATTGGTAATGTTGCCAGCTGCATCAATACAGTACCCAACTGCAACGCGAGTATAGGTAATCGCACTGGCCAGTGTAGCGGTATCGTCTTGTTCGATTTTGGCGACCAGATCAGTACGCTGCCTGGCCAGTGCCTGCTCCTGACTCGCCAGCGTCTCAGTCACAGTCTGAAATGCCGCCTCGGTATTGGCAGCAAAGGCGCTAAATGCCTGGTCCCGTATGATGTTTGCCGCATCAACCTCGGCAAACGCCTCAGTCACATCACTAAACGCGGCCTGTGTATCACCCACAAACGCAGCAAACCGCTCGTCACGTGTCACACTCGCCCGTACCTCACTGGCAAAGGCGCTAGCCAGGGTCGTAATGTACGCCTGGCTTTGATGGTGCAGGGCACCCAGCTCCAAGGTATAGCTGGCAGTTGACTCCAGTTCGTCGGTAACGGCACTTAGTTTGTCCTGGGCCAGTGCCAGTTTTACATCCTGCTGTGCCAGGTCATTACCCTGCATCAGCTGGTTATAGGCAGCTATTACATCGTTCAGGCTCTGCGCCTGGTCTGCAAGTTGGGCCCCGTGGATTTGTACAATGTTACGGCTTATCTCACCCGCAATCGCATCCAGGGTTTGGTCAACATGGGCAAATTGGTCATTGATACCACCGTCAGTATTGTTATAAATGGTAATTTGGTCACGGATGTAACCATCAGCGGCCGCAATCCAGCTAGCCGCATGATTGGCCTTTACCAAGGTATTATTGTCAGTCAGGGTCTGCAGGGCAGCAGTAATGCCATATTCGCCATTAAATGTATTAATTGCCGTACTTACCTGGTTACTGGTTTGGTAGCCCCGGTTATCTACCATAACGGTGGCCAGCATCATACTGCGCTCTACAACCGGGCCATCTATCCAGGTGTGGCCAGCGGCCTCACAGGACACAGCATCCTGCTCGTCTACCTGATTGCCGTTTGCGTCAACACAGTAGCCGGTTACCGCTCGGGTAAAATCAATCGCCTGCGCCACGGCTTTACCACTCTCGGTGGTTATCTCAGCCCGTAAGCGCTGCTCACGCTCAGCACTTGCCTGGCGCTCATTTGCGTAGGCGCGGCCCAGAGCTGTTACCCCCGCAGCACTTTGATTTTGCATGGCAATGAGCTGCGTGGTTTGCTCTGCAACCGCGCGCACGTCGTCGGTTACAGCGCTCAGCTTGCTGTTAGCATGGGCCAGAGTCACACCCAGCTCTGCCAACTCATTGTTACGCAATAAGGTGTTGTACTCGCTCAGCACCTCGTTCAGGGTTTTATCTGCCAGGTCCAGCTGCAGGCCTTGCACCTGCGTTACGGTTTGGCTTATCTCACCGGCTATCGCGTCCAGCTGCTGCTCAGCCGTTGCCAGCTTTTGATTAACGCCACCGTCCTCGTTGAGCAGCTGCGTAACCTGGTTTTTTATTGTGGCATTAGCGCCATCAATCCAGGTCTGTGCTGCGTTGGCCTTTACTATTACATCGTTGTCGGCCAGCTGTTGCAGTACGGCGCTAATGCCGTAGGTGGTGTTAAACGAGTCAAGTGCAGCCTGCACGTTGCTTTGTGTCTGGTAGCCCTGAGCATTGGTCCAGGCCGTCGTTGCATACTGGGCCATGCGGCCGGTTCCGGCGTCCAGCTCCTGCTCAATAGTGCTGGTTCGCGCCGTCACATCACGCAGGGCCAGGTCATTAGCACCGCGCTTGCCCACCTCGATGTAATCCACATCACAGGCACCCAGCTCAAAGGTCAGCCCCGTTATGGTACCGGCATACCCAGCTGTGCCGGTTGCATCTACCTGGACCACCTCCCAGTCGGTACTGGTTGGCTCAGGCAATGGGATTGGCTGAGCCCCGCCAAAGTGGATCAGTCCCAGCCAGGTGCTGTTTGCATGCTTGCGCACGCGCAACCTAAAAACAGGGTTTTGGTTGCCGCTGTACCCAATGGCCGGGCTGGTTAGGATATTACCACATACCACATACCCCAGGGCATTATGGCTGCTATGGCCAGTAAACCCCTCATCGCTGGTATTAAACTGCCAGCTGTAGGCCGGGGTTAGCGCTGCAATGGCTCCGGCAATTTGAGCATCCACCTCTGTATACGTAGCACGCTGATTGATTAACCCCGCCTGCACCACTATCTGTGCTGTGGCCTCTGTAAGTTGGTCCTGAGTTTGTTTAATACGGCGGGCTTCAAACGATACCCGGGCATCTACACCATCGATATGCGCCTGGGCCAGAGTAAACTGACTGTCGGTATACTGATAGGCCCGGTTAACAATGGTGCCATTGTCCGGGTCCACATAGACAATCGCATCTATCAGTCGCTCGTTGGCCAATGCCCGGCGTTCATACTCCTGCCGGAACGACGTATAGTTACCCGTTACGTCAAACACCGACCGCTGCATGTCTGTGAGCGCCAGCGCTGTCTCATCCAGTTTGATGTTGGCCAGGCGCACTTGATTGGGCAGCCCATTGGCCAACGAGTCATCCAGGGTAGCGGTAACATCCTGCAACCCCTGAATTTGGTCTATGTTTTTTGCGACCAGTGAAGGGAGGTTGTTATTGGTCTCCGGGCGCAATCGGTCAACTTGCTGGTTAATGTCCGCTATCAGGTCCTGTGCCTCCTGGCTGAGTTTTTGTAGCGGTATCTCATTAATAAACTCGGTTAGGTCAACGGTGGTTGTGGTGGCACTCACATTAACCCAGTCACTGTTACCCAGGTGATTAACAGCACGCACCCTGAACTGATAGGTGGTGAGCGGTTGCAGGCCAATGCGGTTGTACACCTGGGCAAATACTCGCTGGCCGCTGGCCGGGCTCTCAGCGGTGCCCAAAAACTCCCACTGAAACCGTGTGCCAATACCAATCGCGGGCAGGGAGGCAGTGAGCGTTACCTGGTTATAATCTACCTCAACGCTCACCTGCGGGGCATAGGGTTGCAATACACTAAACTGCACAGCCACAGACGTAGACCGCTGGCCAAATATGTTGCGGGCATACACCCGGGCGGTATACGTACCCAATGCCAGTGTTGGGACAGTCATTTGTGTATAGGTGACCGCGTCCTGGTAAACCAGAGTACTGCCCAAATAAAACTCAACATCGTACTCATGTACAGCCAGTGGAGTAGGGTGCGCCCATTTAATGAGTCCATTGCCGTCACCATCCACCGCTACCCGTACATCAAAAACAGCGCCCGGTTTACCGGCTACATAATCGCTGTTTGGCGTAATATCCACGGCCCCGGGGATTAGATCATCGGCCCACAACAGGGGCCCATCCTCAATGCATACCAGGGTAATGCCACCGGTTAATCTAAATTTACGATCAACAACACGGTATACTTTTTTACTGATGTGTTCACGGGCAGGTCGACGTAGATTGTACGGCCAACAGCGGCACGCAGGGCGGTGTGGCGCAATGGCAGCTCAATGGTTCCGAGGCGGGTCTGCTCAAGATGGATTTTAGCCAGGCGCTGCGCGGTCGTTACACTGCGGACAAAGGGCAAACTGACCGAGGTCTCAAGCGGCTGGTTGTCCTTAGCTATATACCCCTCAGCCACAACCGGAGGTGCATCTGTTCGCTCGTAATGCTGGTCCGGGTCAACAAACTGGGCGCGTACCGTGTTGGCGCGGTCGCGCAAATCTGCATGCCATTTTATTTTTACATTGCCCATCACGTCTGCTGGGCCAATGGTGTAAGTCGGGTTGCCATACCAGGCACCTACACGGACAAACCACTGACCCATCTGTCGGAAGATTTTACCGGCAAAGGTGCGCTCCAGCTGGCTCAGCACCTCGCTCGGGCGACTGGTAAACTGGAATGTGCCATTACAGGTATAGCGCGGCTCTGTAGCAGTGTTACCGTCAGTATCTGTGTACTCGGTGTCCTCGTCCGCTACGTTCGCAGCGGCAATCCACCAGTTGAGTGGGATAGTGTGCATTGGCACCTGATGCGCACCATAAAACCGTACATAGTGCAGGGCACACAGCACCGCGTTTTGTGACCAAGTCCACGTGCTTTCGTCTTCCGGGTCCTGAAGGCCATCACGCGGGTCCCATACGCGTATACCGCGTATTAAAAACTCACAATCACTTATGCCGTCCGGAAATACCTCACGGTTGTTTTCCAGCTCAATGAAAACGTGAGCCTGACCGAAACCAACGTGTTTACTGGTCCAGCCTGCCATCTTAGACACTGCCATACTATTAGCCGTGGTGTGGCGTCCATCACTCAGGGAGTAGTTATAGCTATCGGCGGGGTAGTCACTTAGCAGCTTGTTGGCAATGTAAATATCTTCTAGGGCGTCTATTGGCGCACCATTAATGAGCACAATCAGCTGCACCCACTTCTTTTCGTCGCGCTCCACGGTTGCCTGGTGCGCGATAACACCGCCAACGCGGTCGCGTCCGAATGTAATCCGCCTTGGCTGGTCAATCCCTTTTTGCAGGCCCTTGGCCAGCGTTGCCATGTCTTCCTGAGGGAGATCGGGATCTAACTTGTCCAGCAGAACACCAACGGTTTCGTCCCAGATTTTTTCGCCGAGGTCCAATATTGGGTCAACAACGACATCTACAACTTTAGACATTGGCACTCTCCAGGCTGTAGCAGCTGTAGACCATTGATAGGTCAAGTGCGGTGGTGCCACTTTGTGTAACGCAGTACACACAGTTCAGCCCCACAATACCGCCAACCAGCTGGCCATCATAGTTAACCAGGGCCAAATCGCCACGGCGTGCATACGAGTTTAAAACCGGCTTTAAACGCGCTTTAAACACGCTTTCAATGCCATCAAAGCCCAGTGCTTTTAAACGCCGCTTAGCACCCAGCTCGGTTTTGTAATGGCCTTTGAAATCGCGCGCCAGGTCAACACCCGTGCGGCGCAATATCCAGTTGGCCACAAACAAACAGCAATCAAACTCACCCCAGGCAAATTCGCGCTCAGCGCATTGGTCCAGGTAGTCCTGTAAATCAAGGTTCATATTCATAGTCGCGTCTCGGTCCGATTATTTGTCCTGGCTGGGTGTCTGGCAGATAGGTTGCGGTTGCTGCAACAATCTCGCTAAAAAACTCGTCATTGAGGTGGAGCGCTTTTTGAGTGGCGTCATTCCAACGCTGGTTTAAGCGGGCCTGTTTCCAGCGCTCGGCCTCACCGGCCACCTGCAGTTGAACTTTGCTGACACTGCCACGCTCTACGTCACAGCTGACGATGTAACCACTTTCAATCATCTGGTATTGCGATACGCGGTAATGCCCATCTACGGTGACCAGGTAAATCTGCACTCCAACGCCAATCGGGTCGTTTACAGCAACCTCACCAAGCACGGTGCCGCTTTGGGTGTGCAGTGTCAGACTGATACGCGCACTGTTGTTTTTATCGCTGGCGGGGAGTTCGCCCACCTGGCCCAGCATCCCAAGGCCATGCCAGGTGCGGTTTAAAAACCGGCGCTCACCAACACCGGTATGCAGTAGCAAATCACCACTTTCAAACGCCAGGCGCACAAAATACCTGGGGCGGCCATATGCCAAGTCCTGGACCAGGCCAGCGTTAAGTGCCTCCATACTAAAACGCCTCCCGACCTTTGATTTTCCAAGATGTGACCAGGCCATCCTTGACCTGTGCGTCTGCCAGGCCTTGCTTGTTGTCAGCGAGGCGAAACACGCCATAGGGTCGGTTGAAATAGACAGGAGTCGAATCGCCAGGAATAGAGCGAACAGGTGACTCAAATACCAGTTGCGCATGGCCATGGCTGTTAACCACAACATCCTCGGTCAGCACTTTGAGTTCGGCAGTCTCACCCAGTCCAATTTGGATGCGGGTACCAGCAGGGGCATAGGTCTGATTAACTGGCATGCCCCGGACGTTAAACAAATTGCCATCCTGGTTACTGCCATTTACGTAGCCAGCGGCAGTCAGGCTATTTTGTGGTCGGCGGTAGTCATGCATCAGAAATTTGCCAACCCGGCCACGGAGTTTGGCCAGGAACGCATCGAGCGCTAATGCTTCATCCTCGCGAACGTTGGCCAATTCGAGTTCAAATTCCCAATATGCACCTTCAAGGTCATAGACCTCTGACGCGTTATTCGCTTTACTTACATGCACCTGGCTGTTAGGAACCAGCCGGAATACGCAGGATTTTGGGGGTTTTGGTAGGGGCAAATGCTCCATAGTTTTTCATCGCTCGTCGGTTACTGTGGGAGCGAGTGTAAAAATTATGGAGCTGAGTTTTAGGTGTAAAACGTTTTACAAAGAGTTGAAGTTAGTAAGCTCCTGCAGCCCTGCGAACTCCAATGAAGAGAAGTGAAATCTATATTCATTGAACAGTTCACCTTCGTATTTTGAGTTTTTAACAAGCTGGATTATGCTTATAGCCATCTCTTTAACTAACATATCTTGATGTTTAATTGGTGCAATTTCAACTTCGTAATCCTTATTGTCTCGGCACTCAGCAAAATATGTTTCTTTATAAAGGAGTCTCACTAAGTTACTCAGAATGCGCTTTATTTCCTCATCAGTTCTTTCTTCCAAGCCTGATCGCATCAGTCTCATATAAACCGCCGGCTCGCGCTTAATCGGAGTACTGAAGATATCTCTATAGGTTGGTGCGTTACTCCCTAATGATGTGTTGATTGCCTTTAATGCTGTGAAGATGCGCGCGTCGTCAAATATAAATAGCGACTCTTCATTTGAGAGTAAACGCTTTGTGCGATCTAACAAAGGCCGTAAGTCATTCCAAAAATCTATCCCGTTCGTTTCGCTGTTGATATTCAAGACCATTAAATCAGACTTAAAGTCCAAGTAATCAGAAGGCGTTGCATCAAGGGTTTTGTTCAGCAGTTGTATCCTTGACCTTAAAAGATCCAACTCTTCTTTTTTTCTAAGAATATCTTTTGTTTCTTTAAGATCTTCCTTACTTGTAGACCAAGTTTTATAAAGCAAAAAAACACTCAAAGCGAGCAGTGTGGGTGTTATGAAGTTATTTATCGCTATTGTTGCTAGTTCTATGGAATGTGCAAGCGACTTATCAAAAAAACCAAAAATGTACATAAGTAGTAAAGTAAACGCTAGCCCAAAGAAAAGAATGGCAACCACCTTCTGTGCTTCTTTTGATAGGCATTTATTTACTTTGTTACGCAGGCGTGTATGTGCGTTGGCTACCACTGAGTGTACATTTGCTATAACCCTCACTACTACATAGAGTGCTGGCCACATCAGTACAAGAGCCACTAATGTAAATAACATTTCAGTGTCGATCATAAGATATCCTTTTATATTTCATCCTCATGATATCAATAATTTATTCCCAAATCTCCTTAAGGAGATGAAATTCAATTCACCCCAACCTTAAGATTGTTCAATTATCGTTCAGGGCTATATTGAAGTAAGGCCTTTGGGCTGTTTAAAAAAATTATTCTCAAACCAATTTACTTTTTGGCTTGAGCAGCTCAAATTTAAACCCGTAGGCTTTATCACGGATAGAATGAAACACGCGGAATGTAGGGATACTGTTTTTAAGGGCAAAACCCTTAATTTGCTCTTGCTTATGATTCTCCATTTTGCCACCTATGTAGATAGCCTTAATAGCGTTCAAAGAGTGCTTGAACTCACCGTCTCTGCATTCACCAATTATCCTCATCTCATTTTCGTGGTGCCAAGGGTTATCACATTTCGTCATAATGGCTCTAAGGTAGTTCTTATGAGTATCGACGGTGCCATTTATTGCATCATTAAGAACATCCTCTAAAACTATTGTTGGCGCTGTATCTTGCTTTGTATATGCTACCCTAGCACTTTCAAAGTAATCATTCGTTTCATTGAGACTCTGCATAAGAACCTCCAAATCATATTCAATACAGAACCCTTTTAACCCGTTTGCATAGTATCCCCACATAGACATACTGTTTAATGGTGCGGGTAATGTTGGGTGGTCTTCCTTAGACAAAGAACAGCTAAAAATACTATAAACATCGCGTAGTTTTGAAAGCTCTTCATCAATCTCTTCCATTGTAAGCTGCTTAAGCCATTGTTCATAACCTCCAGGGCTTACCATTTCCTTATCTATATACATGTCAACAACTTCCTCGTCTGGAGACATAGATCGTAAGGGCTTTTTAGCTAAGACGTTTGCATGGTACTTGAATAATAATTCCTTCGAAGCTTGGTCATCTAGGTAGTAACCCCCCTCAAACGGGTCGTTCAGGTCCTTCAGTTTGGAAAACCATAAATATCCTTGTACTAACGCGTCAATGTCATGGTCTTCTGTCGCTGCTCGGAACTTAAATACGCTGGTCATAGCTCTCTCCAAATTAAGTATGTTCATAGCTAATTTATATATAGCATAATAGTATATACATATGCAAATAAGGAATATGCGTTTTCAAGTTTTAATTCGTTTGCGGGCTCTAAGTAAGATGCTACCATAACTGTATTAATATACAGCATTAGTTGTCTATGCCCGTCATCCGCTACAAACACAACTATGGTCACATCCTGCTCACGACGGGGGGGCTGCTGCGCAACACAAAGTGCGTCAACAGGGGCAGTGTCCGATGTACTGACTTAGATGACCAGGAACACTACCTACTGTTTCGGGGGTTTACCAGCGAGTTGCGGGCTTATCATTTTGAGCGTGTAACGATGCATGATGTGACGGGCATTACCGGCGATGAGACAGGGCTATCGGGTTGGGTAGACTTAAAGGGACATTATATTGGTGTGTGGTG
The DNA here is from genome assembly GCF_001482385.1 of Pseudoalteromonas rubra. Taxonomy (NCBI): domain Bacteria; kingdom Pseudomonadati; phylum Pseudomonadota; class Gammaproteobacteria; order Alteromonadales; family Pseudoalteromonadaceae; genus Pseudoalteromonas; species Pseudoalteromonas rubra. The sequence continues at coordinate 617,937 of NZ_CP013611.1, read as the reverse complement.
TGATGACGGTGTGTACCTGGCACTGGATGCAACGGGCTATCCGGTTGAGGATAAAGATTACACACCGCCCAAAAAAGCGCCAGGTGTTGTTATTAACCTTGCGCGCGTTCGCAAGCTGCGCTAGGCCGCTTTAATCGCCCGTATGATACTGCCATTAGATTTAACATTGGCGATCACCACAGCCTCAATACGGCTGGCAATGTTTTGTGCGACCAGCTCACCTTTGCCGTCATTCTGCGCTCCCTGGACAGTGATTTGATTGGTTATAGCAAAACTGATGTTGCCCTGGCTGCCGCTTTGGCCACCGGCGTTATAGTGGCGGGCCATGGCGCTGATCTCGACGTTTTGTTTTGGTGACAGGACACGCTCACCCCGTTGCAGCAGGTAAGTGCTTTCGTTGGGCACATAGTCCAAACCACCGTGGGCGATACCTGCTGGTTGCTGCGCTTTTATCTGTCTAACCTGCTGCATACCAGATAAAACAGCGGCGGCGGCTGCAGCCACACCCAGTGCAGGGCCGACTACTGGGATAGGGGCCAACGCTGTATAAGCGCCGGTTGCTGCCTGGTAGGTGTTGATCAATGCCTGCGATATAGCAAACGCCTTGTAAGCTTTAAACGCGGTTTTACTTTGCCCGGCCAGCTGTTTAAACATGTTGGCACCCAGGCCAACAACGGCATTGGCTTTTTCGGCCTGTGTTTGTTTCTCAAAATTCGCAAATGCCAGAATGTTGGATTGCAGGGCACCTGTATGGCGTGAGCGGATCTGCATTAGCCGCTCTTGGTGTGCAGCCTCATTAGCCTCACGCTGGCTGTGGTAACCCTGCGCGGCCAGTAGCTCCTGCTGCCGCTCTAAATCTCTAATCTCATTGTCTGAGTTGTGCTTTAGCTCGCCAATTTCATCATTGGCGGCCAGGCCAAGCTGGCCACGGCGTTTCGCATCTACCCGTGCTTGCTGCCGGGCCTGTTCAACGGCCATCTCATTGTTGTAGGCGGCCAGTGTCTCGCGCCCACTAAAGCCGCGCATCTGGGCAATGCGGTTCTCCAGTTCCGTGCGCAGGTCGTTACGCCGTTTTTCTTCAGCCTGGTTTTGTATGCGGGTTTTCTCGGCCTCGCGCCGAGTGGCGATGGCCTTTACATCCTCAGCATGCTTGGCGTCGAGTTGCGCCAGCAGGGCGTTGTACTTTGCTTTGTTTGCCTGGTCGTTGTCCCGGGCGGTGATCACCATAGCCCGGCGCTTTTCGTAGCTGGCCTGCAGCCGTCCTTCCTCGTCCAGCAGGCTGGTTTGCAGCTGCTGGATATTCTGGGGCAGGGCGGCGGCTGCTTGTTGTGCCTGCTCGATGACCGTTTGCCAGGGGCTCTGCTCCAGGTTTTTGTTGGTGTTGGCGGTTGCAGCTGCCAGCTTTAGCTGCTCGTCGCGCAGCTTAGATTGCTCGTTAATGTATTTTTGAGTTTGCTCAATCTGCTGACGGTAAACAAACGCAGAGCGGTCAGAGCCCGCATTATCCTGGAGCGTCTGCAGGCGCTTGAGTTTGGTATAGGCGCGGTCAATAAGTGCCGTATAGTTAGCAGCGCGCTGATTGGCTCTGTCTATATCATTACGGGCCGTCACGTTATTTACCGAGTCGTACGCTCCGGCCAGGTCTAGCAGGTTTGTTTTAAGGGATTTGCTACTCTTGGCCGCATTATCGCTCTGCATCGCAAAGTAGGCCACGCCTAACCCCGCAGTAACCGCTAGGCCAACTGGGCCACCAAACACACCCATTACAGCACTCAGGCCGCGAGCGGCTACCGATGCGCTGCGGGCAGCAACCGTATAGTTTGCGGTGGCTGTTGTCAGTGCCTGCTGTGTTACCAGGGCACGCTGGTTGGCAGCCGCCAGGCGAGCAACGGCAGTGGTACGCATTTGCTCGGTATGTGCCACATTGAGTGTATGCGCGGCATAGGTTTTTGCCTGGAGCGAGCGCTGGTGCTCAATAGCAGCAGCCGCCTGATTTTGTTTTGCCAAAGCCAGATCAGCAGTCAACGCACGCTGTTTAGCAACCACCTGAGCCGTAAATGCGGTTGTTGCACGTGCGGCACCCGCTGCCAAGTGACCACCCAACACCAGGGCCAGCCCCGTTGCTGCGGTCGTCAGCCCGTCTACCAGGTCCGCGTTTTCGCGTAGCTCCTGCATGCCATCGCGCAGCAGGTCAACAACACCGGTTACCGCAAAGTTAATCGGCTGCTCGTAATGGCGGATCAGCCGTTGATACTCGTTGCTCATCTCAGCAAACGAGGCGTTGATCTTGCCCTCTGTCGCCTCTGCCGCTCTGGCGTAGTCCTCTAATGCGGCGATCAGGTACTTTTTAAACATCTGGCTGGTTACCATACCTGCATTAACCATTCGGCGAAGGCCTCCGCCTGTGAGGCCTGCCGCTTTCTCAATGCGCTGCAACAATCCTGGCATGGGGTCCGTAATTTGGTTAAATTCCTCTGCTCTAATGACTCCGTTACCCAAGCCTTGCTCAAACCCGTATAAACTCTGCTCAACTTGCGTATTACTCGCTCCCAAACGTGCAGCAGCGTTAGCATATCCCTCCAGGATGCTTATACCCTCACGCTGGGTGATCAAGCCCGACTCCTGCAGGTTTAGCATTTTGCTATAACCTGTGGTTAAGGTCTGATACGTAATGTTTAACCTATCTGCTGTGCTAAACAAATAGCGTTGTGCAGCGTTGTAGCCTTCAGTCGTTTTTGTCAGCCCCTTCAGACGCGTATCCAGTAACTGAGCTGCGCCCGTATCACGCACAAACATCGCGCCAGTCCCTAACCCCACCAACCCAGACAGGGTAATGGCCAGATGAGAGTACCCTGTGTTTAACGCAGACACCTGCCGAGTGGCGTTTGATTGGGATGCAGCCACTTTGGCCTGCGAGGCACTTAACTGCTGGTTAGCTGCAACCAGGCGGCGTGTAGCGCTGCGCTGCAGTTCCTGCACTCGGGCAGCTTGTTGCTCGCTGGCCGCACGGCGCTTGGCCGCAATAGCAACCTGGTTATCTGACTGGGCAACTTTCTGGTTGGCGTTGGTTTGCTTGCGGGTTTCGTCGGTTGTTTTTTTAATGGCCTGGCCGGTTTGGCCGTGCGCAGCGGCTGCTGTCTTTTGGCTTGTGGCTACCTGCTGTACAACCTGAGCCTGATTGGCCGCTGCGTGAGCATGCGCCTTTGCGGTGTAGGCCGCTTTGTCCTGGCTGGCTGCTGACTGAGTTGCGGTCACTGCCACATCACGATTAGCCGCAATAACACCTTGCGCAACCAGGCTTTGCTGCATAGCAACCTGGCTGCCCCGTTGCATGGCCTGGATGGCAACCGTCTGGCCTGCAGTCGCCTGGCCAACCGCCTCAGATAGGCGGGTATTGGCACCGCGCTGTGCTTCAAGCGCTTTAGGGATCCGTTGCAGGTCCGCGATATTTTTTTTAGTGCCGTCAGTTACGGCTTTGCCGTCATACTGTAATCGTAACGCCAGTTTCAGTTTTGATTTCATCGGGTCGCCTTAACAGTCCTACAACTGTGCGCTCCAGCAGCTGGAGCTTTGTAAAATCTGCGGGGGTCAGTGTCAGGCCTGCGTAGCGCCAGGCAATGTCAGCGCGGGCGTAATCCAGCGCTACCTCCACGCCGTCCTTACAAAACTGCCACTGGCTACCGGCAGTGGTGAGGGCAGTAGCTGCCACCCAGTTATCGGGCAGCACGGCTAAATCGGTTAGTCCTTTGGGTGGCTCAACCGGCGCACCAAAATGCGCCAGGTCATCGGCTACCGTTTGGCTGGTTGTTGTTGCCAGGTCCCCCACAAACCACCTGGCAACATCGATTAGTTTTTTTCCTGTACGGCGTATTGCGCCTGTAAACAAGCTGTGGCCAAACGATTGGCAATACCCGGAAAGGCCAGCATTTCAGCTTTTACACCTTGTGAGTAGGGCACGTCTTCACCTTCGTCAGTAAACCCAGTCCAGCCAACTAATAACTGGCTAACGATTTCAGGGTCGGACGTTTTATTCTTGTTTATGTCGTCTATATCAGCCTGAGTAACGAGCTTTACCAGGGCGGTAAACTTAAAAGCTACCCCACCAAGTTCAAAGTCTATGGGCATTTCAATTCGTACGTTTTTCAGGTTTGCTAATTTTTTTAGTTTCATAGGGATCACTCAAATACTAACGTTATTTCATCATAGCCCGCGTCTGAGGGCACCAGTTTGCCGTCAAACTCATAGCCAGTCAGTTCGCTGTCCAGGTTGGTGTATTTTGGTACCGGCATTTGGTAGCGGCCCAAAATGGTTACCCGATTACCGGCGCTACTACCGTGGTTAAACTCAAATGTCTGGATACTGCCGGTGGCGTTAAACGGGTTAAACAGTGCCAGGGTTTCTGCGGATACGGTCATATTGGCCGTACTCTCGTGGCCTGTGATCATGATCTCGTCATGGTTAATAGCCCGGTCAAAGATCACGTTATTACCAAGATCAACCGTGAGTTTATGTAGCGTCCGGTTAGCACCATCCAGTTTAAACGCACTGCTATTGGTCACGCCCAAAGTGCTGGGTTTGGCCCAGTTAGACCAGTTGGCCTCTGGCGGCGCGCTCGACGCAATCGGCGAGCTAAACAGCCCTTTAAACTGCCAGTTAATCATCGGGCGGCCTTTTTCCAGGCTAATGCTCATGTTGCCCATCATCTGGTCAATCTCATGGGTGTTATTGCCAAATCGCAGCAGGCATTTAGCGGCGGTGGCTTCGCCTTTGGTATAGGTGACTGCCGTCGAGGTCGACACCTGCACCAGGCCACAGGCCAGCAGCAGCGGGCCAATGGCCGGGGCATTACCCGGCGTGCCACTCACAGCCAGCGGCGTTTTAAAGTTTATGGATACATGCTGGCCGTAGTAAATTTCCATGGTAGCCCCCGAGTGCGCGCGCTCCAGTTCGTCGGCTTCGGTCTCCGTCTCAATGCTAAACTCCACATCAGACGCGTACACAGCATGGCTGCCTAATAGCGTGGTACCGGCACTGGCGGCCAGTAGTATTTTGTCTTTAAATCGCCAGCTCATACTTTAGCCTCCGATAGTCTATCGCCGTCGAGTACCAGGCAGCCTTTGGCCTGGCTATGGTTACGTCGTTTTTGTGCCAGTGCGGCCTGCACCTGGGCAGCAATCGCTGCCGGGGTTAGGGGCTTTTGCTTGGCACTTGGTTGCTGTTTTTTGTCTGTCATACATGCACCTTTGCGTTAACAGTTACCAGCCCGCTTACACTAAACTGGCACTGGTAAATCAGGTTTTTGGTGTCCGGGTTAAACTCCACAATGCGGCCCCGGTGTAATTTTATGGGCTCATAGGGCGGTATGGTCAGCCCGGCTAAAGTGTGTTTAACCTGCTCACGGGCTTTGCGTACCTCGGCATCTGCCTGGCGGTTGGCCACACGAACAGGCACAATGATCATCACCGCAAAAATATCGGTTACCTGGTACTCGTCCTGGCCATTAATGCTGCTGGCCAGTTCGTAGTCATCATCGAGTGGCAACACACAAAACAGCGTGTTTTGTACAGGTTTGCGGCGGGCCTCGCTAAAATCAGCGGCATAATGGGTTTTAATACCGGCTCTATTTAAAGCGGCCTCAATTTGGTTTAAATCAAAATTAAACTGCATTTAAACCTCCGTTAAACCAGCCAATCGCTAACGATGCCTAAAACTTCCCCGGCCTGATATTGCTCAATACCAATGATGGGCCGGGCGGGCAGGGTGACACTGTGTTTGCGGCCTGCTTTACCACCAAAATGATGGATAGCCGAATACTCCTCACCCAGACCTTGCTCCAGCACGCCGTTATCAACATTGTGGGTTACCGAGCCCGCCAGGTTGCGTTTATCCGTCAGCGTAAGGCCTGGCACCTCAGGATCTCGACCTTGACCGGTTCGCGCTGCCTCCGACTGTTGCCAGCGGGTGCCATCCGGTGCCAGCTCATCTAAAAAGCGCTTGGTTACATCCATATCCAGGAACGCGCCTATATCGTCCAGCATGTCGTCGGGCGCTTTACTGCGCTGCTCAATTGTCTGCAGTGTCTCGATGCCATCGCCGGTTATATTGATATAAACGCCTGCCATGGTTTAATCCCACCCGCCAAAACTGGAGCTACCGCTATCTGATGATCCTCCCCAAGAGCCACCGTCAGAACAGCCGGAGAAACCAGAATTCACGCTCGATGAAGTGTCTGGTTCAAAAGCGGATGTCCCTGTGTCACTAAACGCAGGTGATGAATCACTGATTGCACTTCCAAAGTCTTCCAGCGCTTCGTATTCGTCGTTTGTCATATCCAGAGAACATACGTACACCCATGAATCAGTCTGAGTATCGAATACTTGCCGTCTGCGGTTATGTGTGCGGCGACGTGTATATCGTTTTTTATTACCCAACCCGAACAGCTTTTTAATTAAATTCCACATAATTAAACCTCCCCGTTAAATAATTAATACGCCTGCCAGTTAAACTGGCTACCAGGTGCAGCTGTGCGCACAGGCCCGTGCGATGCAGGCGCAGGTGCCTTTACCTGGATAACGCCTTTGGCAATCTTATCCAGCTCCTGCATGGCATTTTTTCGGCGGGCCAAAATGCTCTCGTCGGTATCGTTGTTACACAATTCGTAGCGCATCAGCTCGGCGGCAATGCCGCGCAAGGGCGAGCTGTCTATCTCTGCAGGTGTTAGCTCATAACTCGCCACATAACCAAAAATGGTGTTATTTACATTGGCAGCAGCGGTTTTAAACCAGTTGGCAACGGTGGTTTGCAAATCCGTTTCGGGCGTAGCAGTCAGCGCCAGGTTTAAGTCGTCCTCAGTGATTTGCTGCGCATCATAGCCAATTGCAAACCGCCCATTTGCAAACGCAAGCAACCCATTAACCCCAATGCTGTTTAATACGTGTGATGGGTCTACAAACATAAAACCTCCTATATAAGTAGAGGGGCCGCAGCCCCGGCTGGGTTAGGCTGGCGTAAACAGGTTCGTTAGCAACATGCCGTACTCTTTGGCGATAGCCAGCTCACGCACATTCTCACCGACCAGCACCTCAACACCACCATGCAGGCCCGCAGAAACGTCACGGCGAGACGAAACGCGTCCACCATACTGGGCCGTCATAGCAAAGGTCATGCGGCTGTTTTTGGTGCTAGCGAGCTGGTCAATGTAGGTCAGTGATAGGGCATTCCCCCAGGCACGTTCAAACTTAGGGTTTTCGCCTTTTTTAGCACCGTTTACCATCGCCTCGCCGATATGTATTTTGTCTATTCCGAGCGTGTCCTGGATAAATGCCATAGGCACCAACCCACTGTCGCCCAGGCTACCGTTGTACGCCTTGATCACATGTTTGTTAGAGCGCAGCTTTGTTGCCGTTTTACGCTGCAATACCATGGTATTGGGCGCGACCAGCATGTCGTCCATTAACTCCTGTAAAAATGGCAGCACATCGTTATTCGCGTCATCCAGGTATTTAAAGCCCGCGCTGCTCAGGTCATGGTTGTGGGCATAGTTGGCTGGGTTGGTATACAGCTTGGCTACTCGCAGTTCGCGCGCTAGCATCACCAAATCGGTGACCCCTTCGACGGCGTGGTTTAGTGGGTCATAGTGTGGCGGAGCTTCTTTAATATCGCTGTTTGGCACAACATCCGACAGGCCGTGTTCCTCTGTTTTGGCAGTTGTTTCTGTTTTTGTAAACTCAACCTGGTTAGGCTCAGACTTACGACCAATCAGTGTATCCGGCACAGTTAGGCGCTCAGCTAAGTCAAACACACTGTACTCAAACTTAGTACTACCAACCGGCACACGAGGGCACACATCGTCAGCAATCATTTTGTGGTTGCGATACGCAATCGCAATGGCGGTTTGCTCGGTGTTGGGGGTAAATGGTAAACCGTTGCTCATAACAGATCCTTACTTCACAATTAAATAGGGAGAGATGGTTGCACTGCCCACCGTGCCAAGCTTGCCGCTTTCAAGCGCGGTGCCTAACACCCAAATCTCGTTGTCTTCGGCATACAAACTCATATCGAGTTTAATGCCACGGCCCTCAGCATCCGACACCAGCGGGTCGCCCGGCATCACATCACCGCCATAGGTCACTTCGCCTGTCTGTGTCATGGTGACATCAACGCGATTTATTTCGTTGTCGCTCCCAAGCTCTGTCAGGCCCAGGATAGGGCTACTAACCCCAGAGGCCTGCGTAGCGGTAAAATCAGCACCGGTTGAAACGGCCGCAATGCGATATTTGCCGAGCGCACCGTCTGCAATGTAGTTTTTAATTAATCCTGGTCTAGCCATTTTTAGACTCCTGTTTTACATGCGCCATTGCCGCACTGATAGATATAGTGCGCCCTTGCTTGGCCTCAGACAGCTGAAAGTCTGAGGCTTTTGACGCCAGCTGTTCAGCCGTCAGCTCGCCGTCGCCTTCCTGGCCGTCGTGCGCGCTAAAGTCTTTCATTAGCCCGCCTTGCTCCGGCAGGGACTTTAAAAACGATTTGAAAAACTCAGCCGGTTTAACCGTGTTAGTGCCAGAGCCATCTGCTGCGGCGAATTCAAATGTTGCATCGTCTCCAGCTTCCAGGTTTGCCATAAAATCGGCCAGGCCGTCTGTGCTGGTAACGCGCGGCGCTTTGCCGCCATTGACTTCTGTGTCAATGAACGTCTGTGCTGCAATTTTTCGCTGGCTAAACTGCAGTTTCGCATTTTGCTGTTCGGCCGCGTCCAACTTGGCCTGCAATGCCTTCTCTTGATCTGTCGGTTCACTCACTTGGGTTTCCTCTTTTGGTGGGGGGGCGCTAAAGCGGTGGTCGCCATAGCGTTCTTTGTCTTTTTCGTGGTCGGCAATGGCGGTTTGGCGTTTCAGCCAGTCCGCATCCCAGTTGGGCATAACGCGGTCAGCAGTCTCTTTACCGTACTGCTCAATAAACCATTCGCGCAGATTGCCCATAAAGTCGGTAAGGGTGCGGGCTGCCTGCAATGCAACATCATCTACGCGCTCGTCCGCATCACTGGCAGCAAACTCAAAAACAACGCCAGGTTCATCGCCGTTGAACTGCCACGGCATACCAGCAACAGCAGGAGGCTTACCACCCAGGTAGCCAATATGGCCGAGTGTGTAGTTACCGGCTTTACCTTCTAGGCGTACACTGCGGTTGGGGTAGCGTTTGTCTTCTACCGCCTCTGCAAATTCAACGGCCACATCCTCAGCACGGGCAAACAGCGCACCATCTTCTACTTTCAGCTCGCTGGTCCAGCCCCATGCCGGGGCGTTCATATCTGGGTGGCCAATTACCAGCGGGCTGGTTTTGGGTGTAAAGTTGGTAACAACAGAATTGAGGTCAGCCTCGGTAAATTCCTGGGTTTGCCCGGATGAATCGGTATGCGTACCAGCCCGGAAAATCTCGAACCAGTCAAAATTGGTATTGGTTTTTTTAGCGGCCATCGTGCTCACTCACGGTTAATGATATGAGCTGATGTTAGCGGGGGAGTGGGGTTAAATTAGGTGTAAAACATTTTACATAACAAAGAGTAACTAAGTGCTAGCAATACTTCTTAGCCAGAAATTACTGTATCATGCAACCCAATTAAAAAGGAACATATCTCAGGTATTAACATGGCAAACTTTTTTAGAACAATATCTAGCAATCTGGGTCGCGTACCTAGCTCTGTTTGGGCGTTAGGCTACTTTGTTGTAATAATAGGCTTTGCTTTCTTGTATTTATTGAATTCAAGAGGGTTTTATCACTCCACTTCACATGCTGAATTTAATGTTCAGAAACTTGAAAGTGAATTTTCTGGGGATATCAAAAGGTATATCGACGAATTAGTTGGAAAATCTACAATACAAAGCCAGAACTTATCTCTTGTAAGATTTAACATACAGCCAGGCGAGCTAAAGGACATTAGTATCGGCTTCTCAATTGTTGTAGCCACTAATGATGGTGAATACGTTAGGGAAGAGCTCGCGCTAGTTCATAATTACGAGTTGGAGCCTAGTTGTGAAGATAGAGACAATGATGGATTCTTTTTTCCAATCGAATGTCACTTTTACGCCACCCTAAACCACCCAAATAGTCTTATTTTTGATTCTAAACTCGGTAAAACATCTGTTCCCATTGACGGAGTAACGTTTTTCAAATGGAAAGACTTGGCTGACGCTATTGAGGGCCAGCCTATAGACACCGAAGGTCAATTCCTTCGCATGCTGTACCTAAGCGTAGTCACAATAACAACCTTAGGTTATGGCGATATAGTGCCAACAACGGAGCTAAATAGATTCTTAGTTGGGCTCGAAGCTCTATTAGGAATTGTGCTTGCAGGTCTGTTCCTTAACTCATTAGCACGAGAAAGGGACTAGAAATAATTGCAGGTCCGCACTCGGGCCTGATCCCACATCGTAACTTTTACCAGCCAAATTACCACCCGCAACACCAACCACCTCAAACACGAGTTTAAACCCAGTTTAAAACCGGTTTAAAAACGCCTGAAACAGTTTAAACGATTTTAATGCAACAATACCTACAGCAAAATCATCGCAAAGGCGCTCAGGGCGCGTCTGAGCGAATTTGTATTTTGGGTGTAAAACGCCCAGTTAAAGTTACACGTATGAAATATTTCATTGTGAGGGCGTGCGCGTAATGTTAAAGTTTCTGCATTAAATTGCATTGTCATTAACAAGGAGTAGGCATGCGTTCAATACTCGCCCTTATGCTACTTATAACTTTAACTTCATTTTCTCCACTCGCTTCTGTATACATGCTTGAACCCGACCTGGAAGAAATGCAGGCAGAGTTCGAAAAAATGACGCCAGAAGAACAAGCCAAATACCTGGCAGAACAGGAAATGGCGATGAACATAACGCTTGCTGTCATATTAGTTATAGGTGGTGCAGCATTTACACTGAACCAGTATCGAAAGGGTAAATTCGACAAATCCTATATGTCCAGCTGGCACTACAACTGGTTGCGCCACCCTGATTACATGGAACTATTGCTAGAAGCCACGGCAATTACCTCAGTAGAGATGAAGAACCCAGACACTCGCTGGACATTTCACATAGCGCTGTCTTGCTACGAAACAACCATCGTCAGCTTACTGGCTAAAAGCAAAATTAAAAATCCAGCACTCAAAAGTGAGCTACTCGAATACGTGAACACAATGCAGGTATGCGAAACGGCATGGAGCCTGTACAACCACCCAAACATGAAAGTGCAGCACGACAAAATCGACATAAACAATGGCCGTGTTACAAAGCTAATAGAAGGGTTTGAGAGAGTAGAAGCAGCGATAACGGAGTTAGATGATACCTATCCAAAGTACAGCGAACGTATGGCGCACTACATGGCCAATAAAGATATCAAACTGGAAGCTTGAGGTTGCTCACACCTTAGTCACATTTTCTGTTGATAACTATAACTAAAGAAGAAAGGGGCCATCAGGCCCCGTTCTCTTATAAAGCTATCGCTCCAATCACAGCAACAGCTAGGTTGATAAACCCGGCAGCAACAGCATCTGAAATTTCAATCGAGACATTTACTTTCATAATGTCCTCCATCAAATTTGATTAAACACATATTGCTGTCTGAATCGGTTTGTTATACGCTTTGTTTTGTTGAAACTGCGAAAACCAATTGCAAACTGCAACGACCTTTTCGCGAAAGCACCATGTTCCACCATGGTGCTTTTTCTTTGCCTTCCGAACTTCCCGAAGAACAAATATCGCTACAAGTCACTAAGATAGGGCGGTCCGTTCAGTTTTGCAATAGAGCAACTTTCTACGGATTGTGGATAACATAGGGATATAATATTTATGTTAGTGGACACTAACTCCCCAAGACCTAGCACATAAGTTCAAAAAATAAAACAAATCTAAGCAGGCTATTTTTAGGTTTTTTTTATTTTTTCTTGCAGTCAATCAACTGTGTGTTTTTTGTGCACCAACAAAGATAGAAGCGGTCTGGGCTGCTTCTATCTATTACATCTTTGCCAGCATATCTCGCTGGATTTCGTCTTTGGTTGGGCACTCAGGTTCTATGAGAGGGAACATCATTGAAATACTCGTACCTTTCTTACCAGTCTTAATACGCAACTTAATATTCAATGCCTTGGCTATGTCCCTCATCGTATATAGGCCCTCACCAAAGTGCAGTCGTGATTTAAGTGGGATCCCTATACCGTCATCCTCGATACAAACCTCAAGCTGGTTTTTCAGCTTATGAATATTAACTTTCACAAACGTACCTTCTGAGTGAAGTATCGCATTATGCAACGCGTGATATACCACAGAGTAGACGTTGTTCTCCAATTCTTTATCCATCTTGAGTCGGCCTAGAGTAACGTCAAAATGAACTTTTATCTTTGCCTGCAGATTTGACTGCACCTGAAGTAAATCTAAGCCCGACTTAAGTTTCTGATCGCCTAAATACGGTCCGTTATGAGCAATCGGTTCAAGCAGCTCTAATACTTTATCTAATTTAACCAACCCTTCAGTCAACATGGTGTCGTCACCTGAGCAAAGAACTCTGGCCTGCTCAGCTAACATAGCCGCATGAGTAAGATTACTCCGCTGTAATTTTTCTCGGTTTTGGCGATAGACCCTGTGAAACGATTGAATCCAAAAGTGAACATAAAGACCAGCAGCAAGCAAGATAGAAACAACCAAGGTAATATAAACTGTAATTGCTGTAGGGGAGTTGTACCAAGCTGACTTAATCTCAAACCTGTACGTTACTGGCTCGCTCCAAGCCTCCCCAAGCCGCTGCCTGAACTCAACTACATAGCGGTCAGGAGCCAATTCGTTCAACTGTAGCATTGGGCTGTGCAAAGCTAACCACTCACCACCATTGAAACGGTATTCGTACTTAACTCGCTCATTATATGCATACTGTAAATTTGAAACCGCAATATCAAGCCACCCGTCCTCATCCAACGTTAAACTATCTCCACCTAATGTTATTCCGTTGGGTGATTTAACATAGCTCACGATTGGAGCGTCTAATTCAAACTCTCTGAAATCCGTGAGTTCCAGAAAGGCGCTATCGCTAACAGCATAGATACGCTCGCCGACAAGTCTGACACTACCGATCATAAAGGCATGGTCTTGAGTTTCTCGAACTAGCTGAGTCGCAAATTTGTTAGCTTCCAAAAAATGAATGCCATTATTTGTCAATAGATAAATTTTATTCTGGGCCTCGACGATCTCTTTGATATATTTCGGTGACGGAACTTTCAACCAGCCATCGCCATCTTTTCTATACAGCCCGTCGCCGTAGGTAGCCATGTAAATGTCACTGTTAAGTTTTGCGACGTCCGTAACTTTAGACTGCCCTTGATACTCATGAAATACAGAATTCGGCTCATTGGCCCGGACCAATCCGGCAGCTGTACTAATGTAAAGGTAGTTGTCAATCTCTGTAACATTCAATATCTCGTTGCTGATTAGCATCGAGTTAATAATATGAAAATCATCATATTCAAGCTTGGAATTAAAACGAACAATCCCGCTTTCATCCGTTGCCAGATATAATTGTTCGTCAATTACTGTTGAGTTGATCACATAGCCTTCAAAAATCGGTTCCACGACACGTTTGGCAACGTCAACAGAGTAGGCCCCATCATTAGTCGAAACAATCAGGTATCCCGCAAAAGTAGAAAACGCCGTGACTTCAAAATCAGTTCCTATCTGATCATTGAGCCAATCAACAGGCTTTCCGTCATTATAAACACCTTTAGTTGTTCCCACCCACCATGAATTATTTACGCGCTCTAAAATGTTGTAAGGTGAGCCAATAGTAAGAGTAGTTGCTCGGCTGCTGCCCTCTACAATTCCGAATTCGTTGATATTTAGACCCCAGAGCTGTTGCTTGCTATCAGCAAACAAGGATAGATACGTTTTCCGGGTAGAGTTTACTTGCGTACGAGTCCGCTCCAGAGTTGTTAACGAAGCCTCATTAACGCTGTCACCTTCAGTATAATAAACAAAGTAAGGTGCGATATATGTGAGGTTCTCCGCACGCTTTATCGAGTCATTGGTATGTACAGTACCTTGTAAACTTGAATAGTACCCGAGATGATCATTTGCGAAATACACCGCACCATGTGGCGTAACATCTATGTCGCCAACTTCAACAGTCTGTGACACTACATTTGTGCTCATGCCTTTTTGAAATTGGTAGAGCCCATCATTTGCTAGTGCATAAACGTTACCATACCCGGATTCTAAATCTATTATCTCAGATTTCCCTGATAGCCGGATTGCATACTCTCCTGTGCGCAACTTATACTCAAGAACACGGTTGGGTTCTTGAGTGAACAAACTGTCATGGGTAATAGCTATATTGGTTGCAGATGTTTCAGCAAATAGTCGAGCCTCAAGGCTCCTAAGGTCAATCGCCCATACAAGACCGGAATTATATAAAACGTACGCTATGTCGGTGTCACTGATCTCAATATCTCTTGCAAGACCAGGAGGCAAAGCCGAGAACACGCTCAAATTAAGAAGGTGCTCGCCATCATATCTGAGCAAACCTTCATGAGACGGGAAATAAACGTAATCACGGCTATCCTGAGCAACACTGCTAAGATGCTCAACCTCCAAGGCTGCTGCTCCACCGTGTAAAGCTAACGCCAGTAATGTAATCCTTGCTGAAAACATAGCTAAGAATTCCTTTTGAAAAAGGGAGGCGATACCTCCCCTTGGCCCTAATTATTCTACTGCTTGCGGGTTGTGGTTTCGTACACCACATCCCGCCAATACAACTGGAGGGAGTGGCGACGCTGAATCCATTTCAAAATTATCAACACTCGTTTCACTAATACTAACACGTGAAAGCATTTTGTTAAATTTGTTTTGCTGGCGTTTTTGCCAATCGAAGTTTTGCTCGCGGGGAGCAAGAATAAATAGGTAGGTGGGTTTTCTTGGGTCCGACTCGTTTTGCTTATTTTGCCACGCTTCCATAACTGATTGACCAGCGCTCTCTCCGTACAGGTGGGTGTAAGCAGCAGCGATTAATTGTGCGCCTGAATTACTCATAACCATTACGGCTGTGTTTTTGTAGTCGCTTCCACAGTCAAACGAGACATCGACATTGAGCGTGCTGCCATCTGGCAACAACAGATCAGCATTCATCCGCTGGACTTGCGCTCTGTCGGGTAAAGGTTCTAAAGCTACTGCTGATGAAGACAGTATTCCAATGAGTAGAGCTAATGGGGCAATTCTAATTTTCATATTATTTATCCTTCAGTAGGCCATAAAAAGCGCTCCCTCAGCAATGGTTTTAACCATGATTTCGTTAAAGTTATGTTCGAATGCTTTTTCAATTAACATTGGCCGTAACTTATTCCGAATTAAGAGTTCACGCTCCGCGTCAAGGTGTTTTGGTTCCAACAAATCATCCATTATTTCTTCAACTAAGGCCAATGCGGCCAATGCATCTTCGGTACTATTTCTAACACTACCGCTGGATTCAACAGTTGCCTTTTTTTCATTGAAAGTAGCGTCATTTAATTTGCTTTTGCTCTCAATATCAAAGATCTCATCAAGAGAGACACCCTTTTTGATGCAAGCTAAAACTATAGCTGCGTATGGAAGCGTCTCTTTCTTCCTCGCCATAGCTATCCCACTATGAGAGAGCCCAAG
This sequence comes from Pseudoalteromonas rubra, assembly GCF_001482385.1. Taxonomy (NCBI): domain Bacteria; kingdom Pseudomonadati; phylum Pseudomonadota; class Gammaproteobacteria; order Alteromonadales; family Pseudoalteromonadaceae; genus Pseudoalteromonas; species Pseudoalteromonas rubra. The sequence continues at coordinate 602,269 of NZ_CP013611.1, read as the reverse complement.
CTCTTCTGACAAAGCCCGATCACTACTCACACCAAATTTTTTTTGCAGCTTTGAGATCACGTCACCTATCTCAGACACCGCCATACTATCGGTAAACATTTTTAGCTGTCAACACCTAATTTATTTAGCATAAAAAATAAAAGTTAAACTTGACGCTATATTTATTTAGCGCTAACTTGAAAAAACACTAAGTGCAAAATAATTTTAGCGAAACAATTTAAGCATAAAGGTAAATCTAACATGACTGACCAAGAAAAAACATTTGAACCGATGTCTATCCAGGACATCAGCAATGGCCTATCAGCAAACGATGTCCAGTTTTCAGATATTGCTGCTGCCAAAGGCTGCTCCGTATCACATGTGTACAACGTTGCTACAGGCAGCTCAACTTCAAAACATATAGCTACAGCAATTTGTCTGTCGCTCGGAAAAAGTCTTTCGAGCGTGTTTGGTGACAAATACACAACAAGCAAAAAGCGAGGCCCAAAAAATCGAGAAACTAGGCGACAACAAATTGTCGAAGCAATAAAGCAGGGCAAGCCAGTCCCTAGGCCAAGAATGGATCATAAGTAGCACTAACACCACATTAAATAACAGGAGATTTTCGCATGGAAAATTACGACTCTGAACAGGAAAACAATATTTTCGAAAGTCAAACGCCACCTGATTGTGACGTGTTGGCAGCTTTCTCTCATGCTGTAAATGCATGCATGCGCAGAAGTACTTTCACTCGTGCAGGGCTAGCAGACAGAATGAATCGCGCGCTACAGGTACATGAAGTAAAAGTAAACGAAGGAAACTTAAATCGTTGGTTTGCTCCTAGCCAGCCGACGAATATGCCTATTCAATACCTCCCTGCCTTATTGTGGGCGCTAAAAAGCATTGAGCCGCTAAACATTCTTATTGAGCCCATTATATATAAGGCGGTCAATCAACACGCGCTAATGATGCAAGATGTGGCGCAAGCAGACCTACAGATCGCCGAACTACAAAAGCATAAGCAGCGGCTGCTAGAACAACTCTCGCCTAAGTCCTAACTAATCCCGGAGCTATGACAATGCCTATCAAAGACCAAGATCTGCCCAAAATTCGAGGTTGTTATGACTGAGCAGAAAACATCGGACCTAATCTGTACGGAATCATTGGATGAAGTACAGCATCAGGTTGAGCTGTTGGAATCCACACTGAACGTTGTCATGCCTAACACAATTGACGAGTGCATGGACAGGGTGGCATTCCTTGCGAATAGGCAGTTTTGTGATGCCGCAGAAATGGGCTTCATTCTGTTAAGAGTTAAGGCCGAAGCGGGCCATGGTCAATTTAACTCCTTATTGAACAATCGCAAAATTCATCGCCGTACAGCAAGCAGGGCTATGGCTATAGCAAAAATGCTGCAGGCTTTACCCAAATCCAAAGTGGACACAGTGTCCATTTTGAATTTCAGCCAAAGGCAGTTAACCGCACTAACTAATGTTCCAATCGAGACGCTTAAAGCCCTTGATGACGAAGACTACGAGGTACTGGCAGAGACCGCAGGCAATGCCATTAAACAGCAGGTTGCCGACCTTATGCAGGAAAAGGATGAAGCACTTGAATCTGCTGCCCGAGCCATAAACGAACTTGAACATGAAAAGCTGAGAAAAGCGCCACAGATCCGCTTTGAAATGCCTGTGTTTATAAGCGAAATGCGAAAAGACGCAATTTGTAATACAGAGCTGCTGGACGAGGCGTTGGCCAGCACAATAACGCAAGTACAGCAATTATGTGATAACCGGCAATTGCCAAGCGATTCAAGGGTATCGGCTGCGCAAGTTGTTCACCACACCTGGGCGAGTATCTATTGCCAGATCGGCAATATGCTCGAACGTTTAAGCAATGAGTTTTCAGGCCAAATTGAAGGGCTGGATCACCTTCCCAAATTCACTCAAGCCGAATGGCAGTACATAGATACAGAGCGTGGCCGATTGCTTGAGTCTTTTTTATTAGAGAAACAAAGCAAGGAGATTAAATAATGCATCCTGCTGTTGCCAAATACAACAACTTACCCAGCCTGCAAAGCACCACCAGTTGGAGCAAAGCAGGAGATAAAGCACGCAAAACCGCACAGGTACGCGCTACGCTGGTTAAGCATCTGTCGAGCATAGACAACGCCCTGGATAAGGCGCTGGAAAAGCTAAATGACAACCTGAACAGCGGCCTGGTATCGCCTGCTATACATCAGGCTGTTGCTGAGTTGGGCAAGTTGCCATCACGCGCCACGTTATATAACTGGATAAAGGCGTATAAAGACCAGGGCATGGAAGGGCTGCTGCCAAACCACAAAGGCAGGGCGGCTAAACAACCCGACTGGTCGCTGCGTGCGCTGGAGCTATACCACGCCATCAACTCACCCAGCTTTGCCCAGGTGGCAGACCAGCTGGTAAAAGAAAACTACAAGGCCCAAGCGTACCAGGTGCGGCGGTTTATAAACAGCCTACCGCACGAACTGGGCCCACAAAGCCCATATCGGTTAGGTACCAAACTATATAGAGAGAAGCACAAGGATCACCTGATCCGTGCCACTGACCATATCCCACCAGGATTTTTGTATAACGCTGATGGCCATCAGATTGACGTTTACCTGGCACACCCAAACACTGGCAAGCAGTGGCGTGCTGAATTAACAGCATTCCAGGATGTTGGCAGCCGCTGCATTGTTGGGTGGGAGCTGGGCGAGGCCGAATCCTCAATCAGTACTCTAACGGCACTAACCCGAGCCATACGTACGCACAACCATATACCCAGCATGTTGTATGTGGATAACGGCTCAGGCTACAAAAGCCAGATGATGGCCGACGAGTGCTGTGGTGTGTACGCCCAGTTTGATATAGACACCATTTTTGCCATACCAGGTAATGCCCGCGCTAAATGGATTGAGCGGTTCTTTTTGCACATGGAGGACCGGGTGGGCAAACGGTTTGAAACCTATTGCGGCCGCGACCACAACGACCGGCACAAACAACTGATGCTAAAAGAGGCAAGCCAGGGCAAGCGCCGGTTGCCATCTGTAGACGAGTGGGTGGCTGAGTTTACCGCGTTCCTGGACGACTATCACAACTCGCCACACCCGGAGATTAAAGGCAAAACCCGCCTGCAGGTATGGCAAGAAGGCCTGCAGCAAGACGCGCCACCGTGCACCGACTTTGTGATTTTACCGCGCGAAAAGGTAAATGTACGCCGTGGCCGTGTGCGCCTGCACAACCGCACCTACCGTGCAGATAACCTGCACCAGTTTAATGGCCAGGAGCTGATAGCCGGTTACGACCTTCACGACGACAGCTACCTAAACCTGTACGAGCACAGCGGTGAGTTTTTGATGATCTGCGAACTCAAAGAAAAGCAGCAGGCCATCCCAGCATCGCGCATTGAAGAAAAACAAGCCCAGCGGCTCACTAACCAAACCAAACGCCTGCAAAAACATCTGGCTGAGAAACAAGCCCGCGCTGCTGTTAATCGCGTGGTGGATGTTCAAAAGGTAGAGCAACTGGCGGCAGATACACCAGCGGCACTGCCAGTAAAACAACCGAACTTAATGCCCGTGCAACTGGATGATTTTGCAATTGAACAGCACGACACAGAGGCACTAAAAATCACCGATTTTGCAGTAACAGAGGATGACAAATAATGAAATTTACTGAGCACTACAGCGAGTTGCAGAAGCTGCAAACCCGCATTATCAACAACGAGATTGAGCTATTTAACATACCGCCCACAGAGTATTGCAATGGCTGGGCACTGGAGAGTGTGCAGGCTGTGCTGGAGGGCCAAAGCCCTGTTAAGCCAACCAAGGTGATTGACTCCCTGTGGCAGCGGTTTTTTGGTGAGTTTGACCCGCAAATGTTTATGGCCGATGCGCCTATGTCGGGAGCCTACACCGAAGATGACAAACTCATACTCGCGCGTATCAAGCGCCGCATGAAAGAGCGGGAGCTTGAGGGGCAGGGTGTTATGAGCAGCACCCTGGCAACCCGCATCAATAAAAGTTCGGGCACCATCAGTCAGCTGCTAAACGGCAAATATGCCGCAAGCCCAACCAAACTGCTGCACGAAATCTGGAGCATCCTGGAGCCCACCGACATGGAGGTGCAAACAGGCAATAAAACACCTAACAGCGATGTACTAGCCAACATACGCATCCGCTATGGCGATGTGCCCTATGTACAAACGTCGGTACCAAAATTAATAAAAATGGCGTGCGAACATGCACAGGAGCGCAGGCGTATTGCAGTTGTCTCTGGTCAGGCTGGAATAGGTAAATCAAAAGGCGCGGAGTTTTATCGTGATAACAACGATCATGTGCTGCTAATTGAAGGCGACGAGGACACCACCTCTAGCCAAGTACTAAAGACTCTGGCTGATCGCCTCGGTATATCCAAAGCCGGTGGTAACAGTAAATTACGCGACAAAATAGTGGATACCCTCAAAGGCACCAACAAAATCATAATCCTGGACGAGGCCGACAAGTGCAAACCCAATGCGCTAGATCCGCTGCGTACTATCTCGGACCGCGCACAAATTGGCGTGGTGCTGATCGGCAATATCCAACTGGTAGACAAACTACAAAGCCAGGAGCGTTACGAACTGATCGCCAGCCGAGTGTGTTTCTGGCCTCGCGCAGTTGGCGAGCTGCCTATCGAAGACATCAAAACCTTATTCATGGAGCTAAGTCAGGGCGCATTACCACTGGCTGATGACTCCGAGCAATTCTGGAAATGGCTGCATTCACGCGTTGAAGGTAACGCCCGCATGCTGGTCGAGAACGTGATGCCACACGTGATCTCTCATATACGCAAAAACCCAAACAAGAAGGTCGACAAGCTGATGCTGAATAGCGTCTGCGCGACCATTTTGAATAAACAAACTATCTGATTTTTAAAAGAGTGGGTTGCTGTAAAACCCACTCAGCAACCACAACAGGAGATAAAAAATGACTACTAATGCACTACACCATGCTGAGCACCAGCACGAAGGGGAGGCTCACTTGCAAACGGCCACTCAATTACACCCGCAGGCTGAGCGTCCAGCGACACCCGATAAGCTGACTGAATGCGGTCTAGATAAAACATTGTTGTGTCCAGCAGATCTGGCTCATTCATCAACGACTCATACACCCGTTGAGCAGCGCACAGCTGGCACAGCGCATAATAGTAAACCAGCAAAGATTTCGAGTCGTGTGCTTTTGGAACTACGGTCTGCAAAGCGGATTGCAAGACTTGAGAACCTAACCCAAAGTCATGCACCGCTTTCAAAACTCCTTGAATCAACGCCTCAGACTGCGCGCTGTATTCTTGCTCCAGTTCAACAAATTCACGTGGGCACATTCCTGAAATTATTTTGCTTAGCACATTGGTGTGCTCGGCAGGCAGCGCGTCTGCAAGTGCTGTTTTCAGGGAGCCGCAAAGCTCAGTAATTTTAGAGAAATCCATTTTAACCCTTAACAAAAGTAAAAGCCTTGCTGCAACAAGGCTTGTGATCACCAAAAGGTAAACATAATGGCTATATCAGTAAAAGTACACGAAGCATTTTTTTCAGGGCACTTTGTCCTCAATGACAACCTGGACGAACGCACCATGCTGCACCACCTCGGCAAAAACGACCCCGAGGGCGTTATCCTGGACGAGGTAGACGGCAACGTAAAAGGCGCGTTCTGCGTATTCCTTGGGCAAAGGTTATACGAGTGCAAGCAACTTACCAAGGTTAAATTAGGTGTAAATTTTACGCAGGAATTTACGAACCGATTTGACCGCATTGCCCGCCTGTACCAGGGCGACGATCAGCCCTGGGATTTTAAGTTGTTGGAGTATATGACGTTTCCGACGGTAAAAATCGAGGAAGCGGAGGTGGCAGCATGAACATGGTTCGAAAGATCAAAGCTGCGCAGAGCCGGGCCGGAATAGGCCAGGACGAACACGTTGCTAACGTTTTGCAGATCAGCAACAACGTAACCAACAGTTGCACTGGGCTTACACCCAAGCAGCAACAGGCTCTATTGACCCGCTACAACGGTATGGCAGGTAAAAAGCCTCTCTCAAAATCACTAAGAAAAATCTTTAGCCTGTGGGGCCAGCTGGCCCGCGCCGGTAAGGTGGACGAAGACAGTAAGGAGGCCTGCGAAAACTGGTGTAACACCTACACCAACGGCACCAACCTGTATAAAGCAAACAACCACTGGGGCAAGTTGATCAACATGCTAAAACAGTGGCTGGCGCGGGAGGTACCCAATGGCTAGAGGTGCAGAGATTACGATTAACCCAGAACGCCCCAAGTACAGCGAGGGCGTTTATCCTGAGCTGAGTAAACGCGACAAAGCGAAAGGCGCAGCACGTAGAAAAATAGACATACTGGCCGAGGAAAAAGCGTTTGCCGCGCTGTGCTCGCAAGACTCTGGCCTGGGTTACCTGTTCGAGGATGACGACTATGGCTGAGCTAACAATTGACCTGGCCGTGCTGCCTCACGGTGTGCGGGTGTATGTTGCGGTGCTGGGTGTGCAAAAAGCGCTAAAGCTGCTCCAGGAACATCAGAACCGGATGTTTTACATCCCCGCAGAGCCAGGGCCAGAGCACGAGTTTAGTAAAGTGTTTGGTACCGACCTGGCAATGCGCATAGCCCAGGAACACGGCTGCAAAAGCTACCAGGTGCCAACCGCCGGTAAAGTGCTGGCTCAGCTCCGCAACCGCCAAATCATTGAGGCGTACAAAGCCGGTGCCCACGTAAACCAGCTGGTTGAGCAGTTTGGCCTGACCCGGCAGCACATAACCAACCTGGTTAGGCAGGCAGAGCCAGACGCAGCCGCCATCGAGGACTGGTTAGGCCAAAGGGGTGATGGCCACCTGCAGCAAGAGCTGTTTTAGATGGACAGCAATAACATTGTCCTGGTGACCGCCCAGCAATTGGCATGGAGCGGCAAACCAAAAAAGGAGCACTATGCCGAGGCGCTGGGGTTTGCACAGAGGCATATACAACACAGAGTGGCGTTAAAGCTGCCACTGTACGGCCTGGATACCGAACTAGCCCAGGCAAAAAAAGAGTTAGGAGATTTGAGATGAATATCACAGCAACAACACAATTATACGCGCAAGCTATCGAGAAATGGGGTTATAAGGCTCAGGCCTGTATGGTTATGGGGGAGTGCGGAGAACTTACCGCCGCAGTTAACCAGTTTTTTATCCAAGGCCGTACAGACAAACGCGACCAGGTGCTGGATGAAATGGCAGATGTTTCTATTATGATCGACCAACTCAAATTTATGTTAGAAGCAGGCCCGAAGTTTGAGCAGATTAAACAACAAAAGCTAAATCGCCTTGCAGGTATTATTGCAGGCGCTATTCAGCATCCACACCAAGAGGCCTAACCATGGAAACATTCGTGATTTTGCTTTGGAAAGACGCACGGGTAGCAACCAATGAGGTTTACGGGGTTGTTGAAGTAGACCAGCACGACATTGCTCGGCTAATCGCTGAAAAATACACACAGCTAACAGGCAACAAGGTCCAGCACTGCGAGCTACGTGGTGTTGTGAGTGACACAAGCGAAATGTACGCCAATTTACCAAGGCTGGACATTGGCCAGGAGGACTTATGAAACTAACAGCGGAACAATTTAACGACAAGTACCCTGTCGGAAGTGGATTTATTTACCAATCTGTGGCTGCGTTTAGAGGTGGCGAAGCGGTTAAAACCGCCAGCGATGCCTGGACCATGTGCAGTGGTGAAGTCGTGGTAAAGCTGCAGGGTAAATCAGGCTGTTTTTCTGTGGATCATTTGACGTATGCGGGGAAATGATATGAAAAAACACCTAAAAACCGCGTTGATTTTGGTCGGGTTGATTTTGCTACTGGGTGGCGCGTTTACCATCGACGAGCCCACTGAACAGGTCATTCAGCCAGGCCAGAAATTCAAAAATGGATTACCGGCACTGGGACCAATCCAGCCAGATTAAAACTCAGTTTAAACCTAATTTAAACGACCGTTATTGCAGTAGGTCGTTTTTTGTTTTAGCCTAAATAGTCACTCCACCGCACACCCTGTGTAAAACATTTTACAGCTAATTTAACCCCACAAACCCGCCATACTCGGCCCATGAGCAAAACATCTGAGCCTGTTTGGTCACTAGCAAAACGCATAGTTGCGGCCCCAACCCGGGAGGCAAAAATAGCCATATCCCGCGAATGCCAGCCCAACCTCATTGCACTGCTACGCAAAGCCGTTCGCACACTGCTGGATAAGCAACGCGCTCCGGTACCTGCACCCCGACCTGTGCCCACATGTTTTCAAATCGCTAAACAAAAACTAAGGGCCGCGAATGGAAAAGCTGATCAAACAACTCAAACAACATGAAGGCGTGCGCTTACTGGTGTACACCTGCCCAGCAGGGCACCAGACAATTGGCGTAGGCCGCAACCTGGAACAACGCGGCATAACCGACCGCGAAGCCGACTACCTGTTAAGTAATGACATCTCCTATTTTACCGACCAGGTGCGGTCGAATATTGATACCTCTCTCTGCAGCCCGGCCCGCGAAGCCGTGCTGATCAACATGGCATTTAACCTGGGCATTAGTGGCCTGCTCAAATTCCAGAATACCATCGCCGCAGTTGAGGCAGCGGACTGGGAAACCGCCGCTATCGAAATGTTAGATAGCCGCTGGGCTGTACAGGTAGGCAAACGCGCCGACGAACTGGCCGAGCAGATGCAATCAGGGGAGTGGTTCAAATGACACCAGAACAAGAACATCAGCTATTTAGATCTATCGGTGAAATACAAGGCACGCAAACTGCAATCCTGCAACAGCTAACAGACATTAAAGCCGATCTCAACAAGCGTGTAGATAGCATTGAGAAGCGCCTGACTACGGTTGAAGACAATGTCACGAATACGCGTGTGAAAGTAGCTAAAACTAGCGGGTTGACGGCCCTCGCGGTAGCAATTGCTGTCGAGCTAGTGAAGTTAAAGGCCGGGGGCTGATATGGCGCACTCGGTAGACACAAGGAACGCTATTCGTCATAGCTATGTAAATGAGCTACTGGCCCTTACTGTTGCCTGCGTAAAGCATTCTGTAAAAGAAAGCACAGCTCGACGCTGGAAATCAGATGCTAAAGCAAATGGAGACGACTGGGATTTAGCCAGGGCTGCAGCTCGTAAAGCTACAGGTCCAGCCGGAGAGTTTACCCAAGAGTTTATAGAAGAATTTACCATTCAAACCAGTGAAACCTTTAAGCTAATAAGAGACCCTGAAAACGGCCTTTCATTAGCAGAGCGCGTGAAAGTACTGACTTCACTAAGTGATATGTACTCAAAGGTCATGAATCTAAGTGGTGGCAATAAGAAAATTGAAAAGCGCACTGTGGCAGCTGAGGTTATCAAGGCCCTGGCCAATTTCGTTAGCAAAAATCACCCCGATTATTCCTCTCAATTAGTCGAGATACTCACAGCATTTACCCCTCAGCTTTCAGCAATGATGGATGACTGATGGGCGACTTAAATAACAAAGAGTTTTTGGCTGAGATAGAGCAGATCACCGCTGGTCTGCGTCTGGATATTGAGGCCAAACAAAGAGACATGGACACAAGCCCGGAAGCCATAAAAGCAAGGCGCCAACGTGTCCTGGGCGGTGACTTTGAGTATTTCGTGTATACGTATTTTCCTCACCACATGTGGCTAGATGAAGGCCAGAAGCCCAGTGAGTTCCAGTCGTATTTTATGAACTGGTTTCCAGAGGCACTCAAACTGACCAATGGCTGGAAAAACTGGTTTGTAGCACCACGGGGCGAAGGTAAATCGACTCTGGGCGTAAAGATAGCGCCGATGTATGTGGCAGTGCTGGCACTGCTCCAGGATGACGATGTATGCAAAGAGCTGGACCTGGCAAAGCCCGACATATTCATAGACTACACCATACTGTTTGGCGCAGAAGCCAAAATGCCCGCCAAAACCCTGGAAGTGGTTAAAACAGAGCTGTTGCAAAACAACAACCTGATGCTGGACTTTCCAGAGGTGTGCCAGGGGTCACCAGTTTGGAAAATCGGCGAGTTTGTTACCGCCCAGGGCGTGCGGTTTGAAAGCCGGGGCGCTGAGCAGTCCGTACGGGGCGCATTCCATGGTGCCAGCCGCCCTAAATTACTCATGGCCGATGACATTATCACGGATAAAGAGGCCAGATCGGCTACCGAAAGGGATTCGCGCTGGGCGTTCCTGGAGGCAGCGGTGCAGTACCTCGGCCCGCCAGACGGCACCGTTAAATTCCTGGGCGTAAACACGGTATTAAACAGTGACGACCCTATCTCACGCGCCGAGCATGCCCCCGGCCACCTGGTACACAGGTTCAAAGCGATCGGTAACTTCCCCGAACGCATGGACCTGTGGGAAGAATGCCGCGAACTGATGATCTACAAAGACAAAGAGTTTGAGAAAAAGGCCGCAGCCAAAGGTCAGGCTGTTGCAAAGCAAGACAAGCCCTCATTCAAGTTCTGGCTCAAGAACAAGCGGCAAATGTCTAAAGGCGCAAAAACCAGCTGGCCCAGTGTGCGTTCCCTGTACGACCTGATGGTGATGTGGGCATCTAACAAACGCGAGTTTAACCGCGAGATGCAGGGCATAGCCAAAGCCGATGACGAGATGATATTCCACCCAATGGAGTTTTGGGTGCATCTGCCCAGGATATGGACCCCCTACGGTGCCTGCGACCCCAGCATGGGCAGGACTGCGGGGGCTGACCCCAGCGCGTTGCTGGTTGGCCTGTTTTGCAAAGAGTTAAGTCAACTTCATTTGGAGTATGAAAGCCGCAAAGTGCGTGGCCCCAGCAAATTGCTCAATGACCTGATCCGCCTGCAGCGCGAGTACAAATGCCTGGTGTGGGGGTTTGAGAACAACAACGCGTTCGAGTACATGCGCCAGGACTACGTAAAGCGGGGCATTGAGGAGGGCGTGCCACTGCCGTTGCGCGGGATCACAGCAACGGTAAGCCAGGAAGAACGCATTGAAGGGCTGGAGCCCTATGTGACCAATCAACCGGCGCAGATTCTGTTTCACTCCAAAACCCCGCTACTGATCGACGAGCTGGAGAACTGGCCTGAAAAACAAAGTAACCATCACTACGACCTGAGCTGTTGTTTAACCATTTTATGGATGATTGCCAGCACCGGAGCCGGTGGCATTCCAAAGGTCCGCAGTACCAAAGTGACCAAATCAATAGGGGGCTACCATGTCTAAACCTCACCTGAGCTATAAGGGATATAGAGCCCTGCAAAAGATGTTCAATATGTCGCAAACAGACCCAAATATGTTTGGGCTAATGCGAGAGCTGCCGAACCCAGATCCGATCCTGCGCAAAGCAGGCAAAAGCGCGTTTATCTATGACGAGATTGCAACGGACGCCCATGTGATCGGCGAGCTACGTAGCCTGCGTTCAGGCATGTTTGCGTTTAGTGCTGAGCTGGTACCAGGTGGTGATGACACCGCAAGCAAAAAGAGTTTCGAATTAGCTACAGCACTCATGGGCCGACGCCCGGCAGCCATGACAGAGTGGATGGACACCGACTGGCACAACTACAGCGCTATTTTGCATGGGTTTGCGGTTACGCACCTTGGCAAGTTCCAAAAGACCGACGGACGCTGGTTGCCGTCCACCGTAGAGCAGTGGCCAGCTGGCCGGTTTGTGTTTACACCTGATCATGAGCTACTGGTAAGGACCCGCGAAAACCCACAAGGTGAGCCCATTATGCCCGAACGCTGGACATGTGTTCGCCATATGCCAACAGCCAAAAATCCTTATGGTACCGCGCTACTCAGCAGTTGTTTTTGGCCCTGGACGTTCAAACACGGTGGGTTCAAGTTTTTTGTTCAGCTATGTGAGCGGTTCGGCGTGCCATTCCCTATTGGTAAGTATTCGCCGGGGACAAAAGACCAAGAAATCGACGACCTGATGGAAGGCCTGGCTAAGCTCTTAACAGACGGCATAGCCGTTATTCCAGATGACGCCTCACTGGAGATATTAGAAAGCAAAATGAGTGGCGAGCCGGTGCAAAAACAGCTGATCGACCTGTGTAATGCCGAGATGAGCAAAGCACTAACGTCGCAGACTCTGGCAACTGAGCAAAAATCGGGTGCCCGTGCGGCCAGTGAGACCCACGCCAAAAGAGCGGGCGAAAACCAAAGGGCGGACAGGGCGCTGGTGTCGGGATACCGCAACCAGATCCTGGAAATTATTCACAAGGTTAATTTTGATGGCGGCGAGCCGCCGAGATACATCTGGCGAGACCAAAAAGAGATTAACCTGGACGCTGTGAACGTGGTACGTGAAGCAGCAAAACTGATCCCGGTAAGTAAGGATCATGCCTATAAGGTGTTCGGCATTCCGAAACCCCAGGAAGACCAAGAAATCCTGGAAGTAAAAGACGATGGCGCTGGCATAGCTACCGCTGCCAAGGTGGAGTTTGCCACAGGAGATCAACCTACCACCGACATTCCCACATTCGATGCGTTTGACCAGGCAACCGACCTGGAAATAGCAAAGATATTTGAGTTTGCCCAGCAATCGGACTCTGTCCAGGCGCTGGCAGACAAGATAAAAGCACAATTCCCCAACATTACATCGGGCGCACTGGCCGACATTGCAGGCCAGGCGTTTGAGCATGAGTTTTTGGCGGGGATGAACGAAGCAAATCAAGAGGAAATCTAAAAATGAATGGCATACCTGAAGGCTTTATGAAAGACGGCAAAGGCAACCTGGTTGCAGTCGTCAACATCAAACAGACGGACCTTATAAAGGACGAGTTTGTGCGCAAGGCTGTTGAGAAAGCTAAAAAACAACAAGCTGAACTAGCAGAGTTCAAGCAAAAGCAAATGGAAGAAGCAGACGATTTTCTGGAACTGCTGGCACAGGAGTATGACGTAAACCTTGGCGGTAAAAAAGGCAACATTACGCTGCGCTCGTTTGACCACTCGCTGTCTGTAAAAATCCAGGTGCAAGAACGTATCGAGCTGGGCCCAGAGCTACAAGTAGCCAAACAAGTTATAGACGAATGCCTGAACGAATGGACCGAAGGCGGCAACCAAAACATCAAGGCCATCGTAAACAAAGTGTTCGCCACTGATAAGCAAGGCACGTTAAACCCACAACGTATCTTAAGCCTGCGCCGCCTGGAAATCTCGGACGATACAGGTAAATGGCAAAAGGCAATGGACATTATTGCCGAGTCAGTCACAGCAATTGATAGCTGTAGATTCATCCGCTTCTATGAGCAAGATGAGCAGGGCGCTGATCAGGCAATTTCTCTGGATATAGCAAAGCTCTGAGGTGACTATGGGACCAATAGCGATTGCCGTGGGCTTGGCAAAGCTCACCGGCCTGGACGAAAAACTAGGTAACTGGCTGTCAGGCTCCAACGCCGCTGGTGTGGCCGACAAAGTTATTGATATAGCCAAAACGGTTACCGGTACCAAAGACCCCGCCAACCTGGTCGATGCGTTAAGTAGTAATGACACATTACAAACGCAGTTTCGGCTGGCCGTACTTAATAAGGAGCAGGAGCTGGCAACTATCGCCCTACAAAATGTACAAGGTGCCAGGCAACTGCAGCAGGCAGCACTGGAGCAGGATGATAGGGTGGCCAAGCGGTTTATTTACTATTTCTCCTGGTTCTGGGCTATCGCAACCTCTCTATATATAGCAGCAATAACGTTTGTAGACATACCCGATGGCTCAGAGCGATTTGCCGATACGATATTGGGTTTTCTGCTGGGCACCACGCTCGGCGCTATCCTCAATTTTTTCTACGGTTCCAGCCAGGGCTCAAAATCAAAAACCGATCTGATTGGCAGGTATAAGCAATAATGCCTGTCAGTACTGATCCTCAATATGGCCACAAGGTGCAATTCCGCGAGGCCATAAACAATTTTAAAGACAAAGTTCAAATCCCAACAGAGTCATACAAAGACCTGATGGGCCATATCCATGCGCGTGCGTTTACTGTTGCCGGTGCAACCAAAACCGAGCTGCTAAACGACCTCTATACAGACGTACTAAAGGCCATCGAGGACGGCGAGACGATCACTCAGTTTCGTAAGCGGTTCGACGAGACCGTGGCTAAACACGGCTGGTCGTATAATGGTAAGCGAGGTTGGCGCACCCAGGTTATTTACCAAAACAACAAAAATACAGCACGCGCTGCAGGTCGCTGGGAGCAACAGACCAGGCTAAAAGAGCGCCGACCGTATTTGCTGTATCTGACAGCAGGTGATCAACGCGTAAGACCCAAGCACCAAACGTGGCACTATATATTACTACCACTGGAGCATAAGTTTTGGGATACACATTATCCACCAAATGGCTGGATGTGCCGTTGCAAAGTGGTCAACCTGAGCGAGCGCGATATCAAGCGCATGGGCCTAACGGTTACGCCAGACTCAGCCATTAATGCCCACCTAAAACCGTTTAAGGTCGTGGATCCTGAAACGGGCGAAGAATTAGAAAAATTACCAGGCATTGATCTCGGCTGGAATTACAATCCTGGTAAAGCATGGCTGGGTGCTGATCAGTCGACGGGTAAAATGCTCGCTGGCCTGGACAAAAACCTGCGAGAGATCACAACGCCGTTATTCAACGGCGCAATAAAGGAAGGCGAACGCTATTACAAAAAGCAGGTTGCCGCTGTAGCAGCTCGCCAGGCACTCAACAAACCAGAGACAGGCCGTGTTTTCTCGTTAGGTCATTTGCACAGCGATGTGTTTAACAACGTACTGACCAAAGCACCGCAAACCAAAAGCACACTGGTAGTCATAGACGAGCCCATGATCAAAACAACCATTCAGGTTCTAGGCTACGAGCAAGCAGCCTCAATGATGGATATTGTCCAGGCTAATGGCCTGAGCACGTTTAACCAAAGCGTGATCCAGTTAACCATTAACGATGTGCTGATCATCATTGAGGTAATGCCAGACCAAAACCGCGTAGTGGCCGTGCAGCAGATTTAAACGAGCTTTAAAGACGTTTTAAAGTATGTTTAAAGCTCGTTTAAAACGGCGATTAATGATCTAATTCTAAACGTATTGTGAGCAGGAATGAGCGCGGAATGATATGGAATGAGCGGTTTTTGTCTAAAAACAAACGTAATTTGCCAACAGGTGATTTTTTAAGTAGGATCTTCTCAGGCCTTGATTAATAGGGCTTTCAGAACGACGAGCGACCGAATTTCCCACCTTGGCTAAATCTAGAAATGAACGACCCCTTACACTTAAGCTTCTTAAACAGTTCGCTTATGAACAAAGAGAAATAATTTCAGCTTTAGCAGCGGGAATCTAAAAGCGCAGTACATTCCAAATGAAGACTTTATAGATGGCGGTAGTGCTTTTGTCATTTTCAGTTTGTTAGGCACGAACTGGAGTCATGTTGTATATATAAAAGATGAACTGGCAAAATCAGCTAATTAAGCTTTAACCTATAAAATGACTATATGTTCTTGTAGATTTGTAAAAATACCTTATTTAACATAACGTAAATTATAGGATGTTAACTGTGATAGTCACAAGCGCTCTTCAGATTGCTTAATAAATACAGTAATGTCCTATACTAGACGGTATCGGACATTTTGATGGTGTTCTAGAACTGTTGTATGATGCTTTAGAAAAACTGCTCTAATTAAACTTCAATCAATATTGAGTTTTGGCTATCTTTCATATGAATTAACTGAACCCAATACAGAAGCAACCTCTTACTCAGTGGTTACCTGAACGCGAGCGCAGTTGTCTGGCAAACAAACGTTCTTAAAAACCTGGTATCTGATTAGGTTTATGTTTTGTACTCTTTAAAATAATGATTTACAGCAGTTTGAAGAAATACCGTGAGCAAGGTTCAATACCTTTGAGCCATCTTCTGATAACTTGCTTTCTGTCGAATAATTAAGGCATGTCAGCGTTGACAAAATGTGTGATTTTTAAAAAAAATCATAGTTATTTCTTGTGCATAAATAGATGTCCAAATCTAGATAAGTTATGGGCTTCACATATTTTCCTAACCGTTTGGAAATTGATTTATAAAAAGCACACCGAACACTTTATTTTCCTGAGTCAAATCTGCATCGAACTTCGCAACAATTCCCTCTGATTCAGTTGAGCTGGATGCACCTCTTCTGCCCCACATCGTTTTCCAGTTAGCTTTGAGTGCGGCGCCTGCGTGTCCGGTTGTTACATGTACACCACCGAAGTGTTTATAGGGGATGCAAACAAGGATGTTAAAATAGGACCCGACTTATCTAATGGTCTTAAGGCAAATGTACCTTCTGCACCAAAAAAGCCTGTTTTCTTTATCGCATAGAACTGTGCAACATAGACTAATTCAACAATATTTCCTTCATCATCAGAACCATTATTCATAGCTTTCAGAGTGACTTCTTTTGCACTTACCCCGGATGAGGTAGTTTTGGGAAACTCTTCCATTTTCCCCGCATGCATGTGTAGATCCCCGTTTTTGCTCGTAAAGTTCTGACATAGCAAGTTTGTCGATGTAAAATTTACCATTGCTCCAAGGAAGTCTCGTTTGGATTTAATCGCGAACCATATAAGCAAAGGCGCTACTACTGCTGCGATCAGGGCGATTACTGTCCCTACACCTGTAAACGTTATCGCCCCTAACACTGCCGTGGTAATGCTGGCGCCAAGGTAAAGTCGACGTTTTACGTCTTCAGACATAGTGTCACCAATGGCCTGCAGGTTTAAAGTATGGAATGCATTGGCAATATGATCGGCAGTTAAGTTATCCTGATATTGTAACAAAGCTAAATATTGTTTCTTCGCTCTGAACATACTATGAAGTATCCAAGCGCCCCCTGGTTGTTGCAGAAACTCCATATCTCTTTTAGTGTACATTTCTGGTGGATTCAATTTTGGACTAGGTGATGAGATGATTTCACGAGCTTATCGCTATGATGAATTTACCGTTAATTTATAAATTGCCATTGAGCTCACATTGCGCTTGTCTTAGTATTAGCCTTGTCGTTCAAAAGAAGTAAATACAATATGGAACTTGTCAGACCCCTAGAACCAATTTTGATCATCGATGACGTTGAGGATGTGCGCAGTTACCTGATAGAGATTCTTGAAAACCTGGGTTTTGAAGAAGTCTATGAGTCCGAGGACTTTAAATCAGCGATGCCATTGATGGCAGAAAAATCTCCTAATGTTATCTTCCTGGATATTGAGCTGCCTGATACCGACGGTACACAGATCCTTGAATATATAAATGAAAACTACCCCAATGTGCATGTCATTATGTGTTCAGGACACAACAGCCTGGAAAATGTGCAAAACACCTGGGAATTGGGAGCGAAAGGCTTTATTGCTAAGCCCTTTAACGCGAAAAAAGTGGATTCAGTAATGAAAAGACTTGAAATGATTGCATGAATAAAACCACAGAAGCGATAATCAATCAGCTATCAGAGCTGATTCTCGGTAAAGAAGAGCAGATCCGGCTGGCCGTTGTTTGCTTACTATGTAAAGGGCACCTACTCATTGAAGACTTACCCGGAATGGGTAAAACCACCCTCTCCCACGGCCTTGCTAATGTACTTGGGTTGAGTTATCAACGCGTTCAGTTTACCAGTGATCTGTTGCCCGCCGATATTACCGGATCGAGTGTTTTTAACACTCAGCAACAGAGTTTCGATTTTCACCCAGGACCCATCTTTAGCCAGGTGTTACTGGCAGATGAAATCAACCGTGCCAGCCCAAAAACGCAAAGTGCCCTGCTAGAAGCAATGGAAGAGCGCCAGGTGACAGTTGATGGCAAGACGCACCCATTACCAGAACCATTTTTTGTCATTGCCACGCAAAACCCCTTGCATCAGTCAGGTACGCACCCTTTACCTGAGTCTCAACTAGACCGTTTTTTCCTGCGGATCAGCCTGGGTTACCCTGATGAGCATGCAGAGAAAACCCTGATATTGGGCAATAACCTGCAAAGACAGCACCTAAGCGAGTTGTCATGCGTATTAGATCTAACTGCGCTGGCAGTTCTGCAGCAAACCGTAGTCGCCGTTAATCTGTCTGACTCAGTAGTACAATATATCATTAACCTGGTGAATTTCACGCGCTACAGTGGTCAGTTTAGTGATCCTCTATCACCACGAGCAAGTATTGCATTAGGCCTTGCCACGCGTGCTTATGCACTTACGCAAGGGCGCGATTACGCATTACCTGATGATGTGCAAGCTGTGTTTGCGGCAGTCGCAGGACACCGCTTGAATATTTCCGCAAATGAGCTCGATGATGTAGTTAAAGGGATTTTTGATAACGTTGCGGTTGTATTGTAATCATGGGCAGTGACTGGTTACAGTCCTGGCTGGCTGACATGATCAAGCGTAAGCACAGCACTGCGCAACTTACCCTTTCTCACCATAACATCTATATTGTTCCCTCTAAACAGGGCGCATTTTTTTTATGCATGGTGATCCTCAATTTTATTTTAGGTAGTAATTATCAGAATAATCTGATCCTTGGGGTCGCTTATGTGATGCTGCTTATTCTGGTTTTGGCTTTGATATACGGTTACCTTAACTTGCACGGCCTGACGATTCAGTTGCTGGATGTTAAGAACAACTTTGCTTCAAAACCGGTAGAAGTTTTGGTAAAGCTCAATATGCCCCATGATTGCTACTCACTGGATATTGTCAGCCAGGACTTTGATTTTAGCGACTGTAATGAAAACCATAAGCAAGGTACTCAGGTGGTTTCTATGTTTTTGCACCCTGAGTTACGTGGACGCTACCAGCTTGGCAGGCTTAAACTATCGAGTAGCTACCCTTTCGGCTTGGTCCGCGTCTGGACTTACCTGAACACAGACAAGACATTTTGTGTCTACCCTGCTCCGCTGGCTTGTCAGCTGACATTCAGTGAGCAAGAAGCAACGGCTGAACAGGGTCAGTACGTACATCAAAGCACACAAAGTCAAGAGAACTTCGATGGTTTAGAACGCTTTAGGCCAGGAGTCAGTAAAAGCCGTATTTCCTGGCGGCATTTTGCGAAGAGTCAGCAACTTCTGGTGAAGCAATACAGTGGTGATAGCTATTATTCTCAGCACACATTTGATTATTCAGCACACGATGGCAACAAGGAAAGTCGTTTGTCGAAATTGTGTTATCAGGTACTTGAAGCAGATAAGCAAGGTGATATGTTTGCCCTGCGATTGAGCAATGCCGCTCAGGTGGGCGCTGATCGAGGAGATAAGCATAGAGAGAAGTGTCTGGAGGCGTTGAGTGATTTCTGACAAACTGCTGGGGTCTCAAACCTTACTGACAACACTTCTGTATGGCTTAGTCAGCATCCTGCTTGTGGACAGTTTCGGCCTGGTATTTACCTGTGCCATGTTGCTTATCGTGCTTTTCAAGCTCTCTATTCATAAACAGTTGGTTAAAGGCCCATCCGAAAAGTTGATTAACCTATTGGCCTTCACGATTATACTGGTTGTGTTTGTCGCAATCGGCTTTTCTAATCTGGTAGAAATGTTCGTTTCATTACTATTGGGGGCATGCGCATTAAAAACCATTCAGGCAAAAACAAAAAAACAAGCCATGTCTGTGCAGTTACTCAACTTTTTCGTTTACCCTTGCTTTTTTATCTTCTCTCAGAATGTTCTGTCTTTACTATTCGTGCTTGCACTTCTAGTGATCAACCTGGCGCAAATGTTGTGGATCGAACATGACATAGAATTACGCAGCGCAATGAAACAAGCCACAAAGCATTTGCTACTCGCGCTCCCTCTGGCCGCAATTATGGTGGTACTCTTGCCGAAAGTTTCTCCATTTTGGCAGCTCCCCGGCGCAAAAAAAACACAAACCGGACTTTCTGAGGACATAGACCCGTTTGAAATATCAGAGTTATCTCGCTCTGACGAGTTAGTTTTCAGGGCGATTTTTCCTGAAAACGCTCAGATGAAACCGCCATTTTACTGGCGAACCTTAATCCATGACAAGTTTGACGGCAAGCGCTGGCGGGTTTCAGCACATCACGACGTCCCCTTACAAGCACCTTATCGTGCAGTCGGCGCAAGTTACACTGTCATCGCCAGGCCATCAGGTAAAACCTGGTTATACAATCTGGGCCAGGCAAAGTCTGCCACACGGGGTGTGAATACCAATCATTTTGGTACC
The DNA here is from genome assembly GCF_001482385.1 of Pseudoalteromonas rubra. NCBI lineage: Bacteria > Pseudomonadati > Pseudomonadota > Gammaproteobacteria > Alteromonadales > Pseudoalteromonadaceae > Pseudoalteromonas > Pseudoalteromonas rubra. Next base: position 582,092 of record NZ_CP013611.1, on the reverse strand, counting down.
TTGTTTATGCAGAATCACCTGAGTAGTAGTATGGAATATCAGGTGACGCCTATTCATGTTTCAGGGGCAGGTATGGTCAATTGGCAATATCGGCTCAATACCGCTTTACCAGAAGAAATCAATCCGCTTGCAACAGCCATGGCAATGCGATGGGATAATGCGACAGACAATACCGCTGATTTTATAGAGCTGATGAAGCAGTACTTTATCGAACATAGATTTAGTTACTCACTTAAGCCTGCAACGATAAGCGACCGAGACAGTATTGACACTTTCTTAACTGAGACGCGTGAGGGGTTCTGTGGTCATTACGCTGCAAGTGCCGCCTTTATGTTGCGAGCAGCTGGTATCCCTGCCCGGCTCGTGTCGGGATACCTAGGCGGAGAATATAATGAAGAGCGCGAATATTACAGTGTTTATCAATACGACGCGCACGCCTGGGTAGAGTATTATGTTCCTCAGCAAGGTTGGTATCGTTTGGACCCTACTGCTTGGGTAGCACCGGACAGGCTTATCGGATCTTTGTCTGAATTAACCCAGTTGGAAGAAGAATTTAAAGACAATCTTGGCCTGAGTCTGATGACCTATTCTAATCTGGCGTTGGTAAATTGGATAAGGCTTCAGATTGAGCAGCTTGATTATCAGTGGACCCGTTGGGTACTGAACTTTGATCATCAAAAACAATCCAGATTATTGCGAGATCTATTTGGGCAGTACCACAGGTTATTGCCGGCATTGAGCGTGTTTTTATTGCTAATAGCCATATTTATAGCCCGATTCTGGTATCTGCAACGCAAGCAATTGGTAAAATTACCTGAGGCAGTCAAGCTTCATCATGCCATTTGTAAAATAGCAGGAGATGAGTTACATAAGTTGACGCCCTCACAGGCGTTATTGAGTTTAAAGTCACAGTATCCTGGCTTGTCTCAGGAACTGGAAGAATTTAACCAATATTTTGTAAAATCAAGATTTTCCCGAGCGCAATTAACCAAAGCAGAAGCTACAAGGATGAAAGCGCTTGGCCGTTTAATAATAAAAAAGGCGAAAAAATAACATTATGAATGCTGTTATTATTGGTGTTTTGCTGATGCTCGGCCTGACACTATTTAGAGTGAACGTGATTGTTGCAATGACAATTAGTGCTATGGTTGCTGGTTTGAGTGCAGGTTTAGGGCTATCAGATACGCTGAATGCATTTAACTCCGGGTTATCCGGTGGGGCTGAGATTGCCCTTAGCTACGCGATGTTAGGTGCTTTTGCAGTGGCGATATCTAAGTCTGGTTTAACCCAAATCCTGGCGGATAAATTACTGTCTCTGGTCCATGGCAATCAACAAAACTCAAGCCAGTTGCTGAGTATGCTCATAATGGTCATTATTCTGGGTTGTTCGGTTGCCTCACAAAACCTCATCCCAGTACACATTGCATTTATCCCGATCCTTATACCTCCATTGTTGGTGATATTTAATCAGTTAAATATTGATCGCCGTGCCATAGCATGTATCTTAACTTTCGGATTAGCAACGTCATATATGATTTTGCCTTATGGTTTTGGTGGTATTTACTTATACTCTATCTTGCATAAAAACCTGGTTGATAATGGTCTTGAGGTTGTCAATACACAGGTGCCTTACGCTATGGGTATCCCTGCTCTGGGTATGCTGGCAGGTTTGATTATTGCTGTGTTTGTGAGTTACCGAAAAAAGCGCGACTATACTTACGATGAGCAAACTCAGGCGAAAGAACTGGCGGACAAACCCCGACTTAATAATGCCGAAAAACGTAAAGTCATTGTTGCTGGTACCCTAGCGATCATTTGCTCGCTACTCGCACAAAACGTCAGCGGCTCAATGATATTAGGTGGCCTTGTTGGGGTTATGATGTTCAGCCTGTTTGGAATTGTCAAATGGGATCAAAGTTCAGACGTCTTTAGCAAAGGTGTTGCTATGATGGCCATGATTGGTTTTATTATGATCTCAGCGCAAGGGTTTGCTTCCGTTATGAAAGAAACCGGTGATGTGGCCAGCCTGGTGAGCGCCTGTGCTGACTTTGTTGGAGAGAACAAACCGCTCGCAGCAGCCATGATCTTACTGGTAGGCCTGCTTATCACTATGGGCATAGGCAGTTCCTTTTCGACCGTGCCTATCATTGCGACTCTGTTCGTTCCTTTATCTATGGAAGTCGGGTTCTCTGCAATGGCCACAGTTGCTCTCGTCGGAACAGCCGGCGCACTGGGAGATGCAGGGTCACCGGCGTCTGATTCTACATTAGGCCCAACCTCGGGTTTAAATGCAGATGGTCAACATGATCACATCTGGGATTCAGTGGTTCCCACATTTATTCATTTCAACATTCCATTGTTAATCTTTGGCTGGATAGCTGCAATGGTGCTATAATACCGAAAAAGTCGACCAAAGGTCGACTTTTTTGAGCATAGCTTTAATTAAAACTGCACGTGGGCTCTGTTGATGTAACACTTGTCGCTTGTACTATCATAGTAGAAACTCATTGCCTTACCTGACGCTGCTGCCATCAGAGCTAATGAATAAATCTTATTGGCGCCTTCTATAGTCATACTGTGTTTATTTACTTCAACATAGTGATACTTATTTACTGCATTAATTGCTTGTGAGCAATCAGGCGCATTGGTTTTAAAGGTCAGCACAAAACCGCCTTGAGAGGTTGGGTATACTGAATTGATTTTTGATGTATGCCATTTGCCGCTGGCAAACGCGCCAAAACTGCTTAGTGCAAGTATACAGCCCAAAGATAGTAGTGTTTTTTTTATCATGAATTTATCCTGAAATTCCTATTGTTTAGCCTTTAATTTAAATGATAAGCAGTTATCTCCACTGCTTTATAGGTTATGACCATCCCATAATTGCGGGTTGTTTTTAAAAAAGGAACGCAATTGTACCTGAGATTTATGAAAACTCGTATAACCTCAGCATAAAGACTCACACTCCTGCAAGTAAGTCCTATAAAGGTACATCATACTTGGTGCTGCATTGATATCTGACTTGCTCGGATAACACTCGATAAGCGAGGCGCCTGCTCGCTTTGCTATTTTTATACTCGCCTCGTTATTTTCCAGGCAGTGAAATTCTACATAATCTACTTGGCGAACGTTTTTCAGATAAGGCAAGATTAAGCCTAATACCCGGCTGATTACCGCCTTTCCCCGTGCTTTATCAATGAGCCAATAGCCTATTTCACAAGAATTGTGGGCTTCAGCGGGCTTAATCGCAAATACCCCAATAAAATGATTCCGTTGCATGATGGCAAAATATTCTGTGTTTGCTAACTGAGTGCGCTCGGCAATGTAACTTTCTGCATCCCGAAGCACTGTTAACTTTTCCACCCACGGCAAAAATTTTTGCAAGCTTTCACGACTCGTTTCAACTGCATCAAACAATGTGCCTGCATGTTCAGTATTTAAAGGAGTGAGGTATAAATTTGTTGAAATGCGGTGTTCCATAATGTCCTTCTGGATAATATTCCTTATTGCTCTTGGTTATTAGCGTTGTCCCTAGTATCACGTTAAGTCTATTCTCTCATAAAGTCTATGAAAGATGTTCACAATCTGGAACTTAAAAGTAAAGTCGAAGCAGCTTTCCTTTGTAAGGATTTATCTGAATAACCCCTCCGGTGCAAAGATATTTATAACATCACCTATAGTATGATGTGTTCTATTTGATATAAAGGAGTTAAAAACTCCTGTCTGGCTGTTGTAACTTAAAGATTTAAAAATTGATTAGCTAAACCCATTTAGCATTTGATCGCATACAACAGGTGTTGGTCTGTGATTGTCATCAACAGCAACAAACGTGAAGCTACCAGAGATAGCTAGGTGCTTATCGTCCTTATGCATGGTCTCCAGGTAGATATGAACTTCGACTTTTAAGCTGGTATTACCTACATGGGCTACTTTAGCAACCAATTCGGCAAATGTACCAGCCGGGATAGCTTCTTTAAAGTCGACTCTGTCTGATGAAATGGTAACCAAAGGTTTGCGGCAAAAACGCGTCGCTGCGATAAACGCAACCTCATCCATCCATGCCAGTGCGTCACCACCAAACAGCGTATTGTGGTGGTTCGTTCGACCTGGGAAAACGGTTTTGGTAACCGAGGTTTGCGAGTCTTTAATTCTTTGTGCAATTACTGCGTCTTTATCTGTTTGTGTCATTCTTTACTGCTTTTCGTTGCGAGTTTATCAATCATAATAAGTTGAGGATCTAAGCGTTCATTAAACCAATTAAAACGCCAGTCCAGGTGTGGTCCGGTTACTCTGCCAGTGGCACCTATATCGGCGATATGATCGCCCAGCTCAACTATCTGCCCTTCTTCAACATGAAGCTTGTTGAGATGTATATAGGTAGAGGTAATGCCATATCCATGGTCCAGGATCAGCGTACCACCACTGTAATAGAGATCAGGGTTGGCAAATACAACTTTACCAGCTACGGGAGCAAGTACTGGCGTGCCCGTTTTATTGGCAATATCCAACCCAAAATGTGGCCTTCTGGGTTGACCATTAAAATAACGCTGGCTGCCGTAAACACCCGATATTCTGCCTTTTGCTGGCCGATAAACCGGATCGTCGAAATAAGATAAGGTACTTAGCTTACTTCTGGCAGCACTAACTTGCGCACCTTCCTTACGGATCCGGGCTAAAACGTCCTTTGGCGGAGATACATACTTTTTCTCTACACCAGTAATACGGTCAATGTCATAGTCGCGCGTAGTGATCATCAAGGTTTTTGAATGTACTTTGCCGCCTTGATCAACCCAGCTTAGGGTGTGTTCTGTTTCAGCATCTCGACCAAAACCAAAAACAAATTTACCTTCAGGTGAGATAGCCAATTCTTTGTCGTTAAGTCTGGCTGATTGTACTCCAGCCAACTCCGCGATTACCAACCCCCCCTGGGTCAGCGAGCCTTTTAGTTCAACGGCATGACCCGAGCTTATATTCACCAACATACCGGCCAGTATTATACTGGTCTTTTTCGCTTTACTCAGCCAGTCAGGCATAAGCGATCGCTCCTTTTCCGACGCCTTCAAACGCCTTAACTTTAACTTTTCTATCAGGATACTGAGCCTTGATCTCTCCAGCAAGATATTCGGCTAAGCACTCTACAGTACTGTCGCAGGGTATCAAATCACAACGCGCCTTACTGATAGCTAATTCAAAATAGCCCTGAGAGGCCGTATAGGCAAATGCATAATCATCATCGTGTGGTTTAATGTATTGTAAGTCACTCACATCGATTAGATCCTCCCGACTGCCCAGGTAGATATCCTGCCAGCGCTCTGCCCACTCTTTTTGCAGGCGCGGCATACTAATATCGTCCAGGTAGATGCCAATATCAGAGCGGTGGCCATGAATAATACGCTGACAATTACCATCGTGCTTTTTCAAGCCATGACTGTAGTGGTAATAGAAACTACGGCTCGGCTCAGGACGTAATTCAATCTCTATGTCTTTTACGTTATCTGGCATTTTTGGCAAAATTTGTTGCTTAAGAAAAGCAATGACACTGGCTTCATTAATTTCAGCACCTTTGACGATGCAAACGGCTTCTTCAGGCGCACTCATGGCCAGGTGATGCCCGCCGAACAAGCCGTCAAAACTCACCCTGCCATCTTGTGATGCGTAGTTGCATGACAACTGGCTTGGGATAGCCAACTTATGATCAATCGTGTCATCTATAATGGCCTTGATCTGCTTTTTTACTTTGGCAAAGTCTAATACCATAGACTCTTCATTTAGCTGGCCATGCAGTGTCATATCGACAATCCAGCTTTCACCCACCGCGCCTCGTTTACCACACAAGTAAGAAAAATCAATTACCGTCAAGGCATCTACAAAAAGGATCATAAACTTCCGCTAACATTAAGAATGACTGATTCAATTATAAAGATTTTTAAAGCAAAAATCGCCTTGAAAGGTCCAGAAACAAAGAAATAATCTATCTAGGGGCACTCATTGAATGATTTTCATTCACTTTAGAACCCCTTGAGCATAGTGGGCCATAGTTATGGCTTTGATAGATAAAAACGCACGCCAATTGATGTGTAAAAAACAACCTTGCGGTTATAAAACAGCCAAGCTTACAAGGTCAGGAAGATAAAAATATATCACCTGATAAGTAGAGTGCTCATGGAACATGCAAATTTTAACTGTTCAGAGTTGTTTGGCGTACAAGTGTAAGCTAAAGTAGCAACAATTTAAGACTAAGACTGATGATTATGGAACCAAAAAATAGCTATACAAAAGAAGAACTGATCCTGTGCGCTGAAGGGAAAATGTTTGGTGAGAACAACTGTCGTCTGCCAATCGATAACATGCTGATGATGGATCGTATCATCGAGATTAATGAAGATGGTGGCCAGTTTGGCAAAGGTCAGATCGTCGCTGAGCTAGATATTAACCCTGATCTGTGGTTTTTTGACTGTCATTTCCGTGGCGACCCGGTAATGCCTGGTTGCCTGGGCCTGGATGCCATGTGGCAGATCGTTGGCTTCTTCCTCGGCTGGTCTGGTGGACCGGGCCTTGGCCGCGCATTGGGTGTAGGTGAAGTTAAGTTCACAGGCCAGATCCTACCAACGGCTAAGAAAGTAACATATCGTGTAGACATGAAGCGCGTTATCAAACGTAAATTGTTTATGGGTCTTGCTGACGGCACAGTAGAAGTTGACGGCCGCGTTATATACGAAGCAAAAGATCTAAAAGTAGGCCTGTTCCAGGATACGAGTGCGTTTTAATCTATTTCTATCGCACTGATGTAAAAGCTCATCTAGATTAGACGGGCTTTTATTATTTCAAGGCATTCGTACCAGCCTCAAGCCAAAACGATGTCCATGATTTCGTTTTTGGAGCTATTCCCTCAGCTAACAAAAAAGCCACTAAGTGACTTGTTTCTTTCTGCCCCAAAGCAATCATGATTGCTATTAAAACCGTAGATAAAAAACACGTTTTCTCGATATAAGGTAATGGTAAGCATAAATTTGGCAGGGAACCCGCTAGGTTTCACTCATACGCTGAAAACAAAGAAGGCTTGATTTACAGGCCTTTGTTAGTGAACACGACAAACAGTTTCAACTGTCATGTTTCTCTATGATTAGAATAACCTCGCCGACTTTAAAGCCCCATTTAATGATCTCAGTGCGATTAAATAAACGCTTTTCATTCACCAGATACATCCAGTCGTCCAGAGTAACTTCCAATGGGGAGCCCTGGTATTGGATCTCCAATTGGTAGCGCCAGTACAACGCCGAGCCTGCAGTTTCACCCTGCGCTACACCAATCACGTCCCCTGCGGTGCCTTTATAAAGATTGTCGGCCGTTTTTTCCAGTTGCCAGATTCTGGTTGACTTTTCTCCGTCGTCAAAACGAAACCATTCTTTTAACTCGCCTTTGTTGCCCTCCCAGGTGCCTACCAGATCGGCTTCAAAACGTCGTGTCAGATTGCCGCTTCGGTCAAGAACAATACCATATGCGGTCAACTCACCTCTAAAAAATTGCTCCAGTGCCAGATCCGGCTTTGTTTCACTATAGTCTGCAATGGTTTTGCTGGTACAGCCACTGAGTACAAAAATCAGCAGCAAGGCCATAATTACTTTCATCTTGATTTACCTTTTTCCAATGAGCTGCTCTCTCAGCTTTGGCTCTGTGGTTTTTTCTGATAGCCATATGGCCAAAAACGCGGGGCCAAAGGCTCGATCATTAATCGCGCCGAGAAAACGCGCAGACGTTTTCAGCTCAGCTTCTGACAAAGCACTTTTAACCTCTGCCCCCGGGTCAGGACGAAAATAGAAGCGGCTTTGCTTGTCACGATCCACGACCAGGATAAGTTGATTGCCCTTTTGTATGTCAGGCCAGAGTTGTACTAGTTGCCTCAGCCACTGCTCAGCGTTGTCCAGTACCAGTTTTTGCTTTTGCCATTGCTCTCGCGTGGCATCAACCAGCTCCTGCGCTTCTATGTCGCGTTTGTAAGTTAAACTCAACACCTGTGGAAACTGCTCTGCCTGATATGCTTCTCCACCGGTATACAATGCTGCTGAATAGACATCCCAAAACAGATAGCGTAAATCGGCCGTACCTCGTAGTTCTAGCGTAGACAATTGTGTTGTCGTCGAGGCACTTGCCTGCAATGGCGCGACTAAAGGTACCGAAAACATCGCCACCGCGACTAGCGTTTTGCTCATTAGATTAAACATGTTGTACTCCCAGGTGCTGTCCCATTCGACCGTTGAGGTGCACTACCAAAGGTAAAATGACGGCCCAAACAACAGCAAAAATCAAAACCACATTTGTCAGTGAGAGCGCACTGTTCAGCGCACCGAGCTTTATGCCACCGATATAACTGAGTGCACCAAATACCGCACCAAGCGCAGCCTGTATGCCAAAGTGATATCGTCCCAACCAACTCAGACTATGGTTGAGCGTCAGCGTAAAGTGCCCCCAAAGCAGAGCAAGCCACAGCGGTAGCCATTGATGGCCGTCCGCAAAACTTATTACCCCTATAAGCGAGAGCGATTGGTCGACAACCAACCCAAGCGGTAAAATCAACAAACTCCGGGCGTCAGCTTTCCTGCTTGGTGAAAGGGCAAAATGCAGCAAAAACAAAAGCCCAACCAAAGGCACAGCCTGATCTGTGAATAAGGCGCACAACCACCACACAGATTGAAAGATTATGAGATTAATCAGCCAAAAATTGCGCATCATTCACACCAATATGTCGTGGCTTACGAGCTACCAGGTGATGCGTGCTTATAACACGTTCTAAGAAAGCACCTTCACAGTACTGTAGATAAAACAGCCACAACCGTCGGAATCGCTCGTCAAAGCCAAAAGTACGGATCTGCTGCCAGTTTTGCTCAAATTGCTCACGCCAACGCTTAAGTGTTTGGGCGTAATGCAGACCGATATCATCTATGTCTCGCACAACCATATCTGTTTGAGTGGAGAGATGATCAGACATCACGGCTATAGATGGCAGACAGCCACCGGGAAATATGTAGCGCTGAATAAAGTCGACATTGTTTCTGTAGTGATCATAGCGTTTATCTGCGATGGTGATGGCCTGCAATAACATCAAACCATTATCCTTCAGCAAGCTGCTACATTTTGCAAAAAAACCAGCCATGTAACTGTGTCCCACAGCTTCAATCATTTCGATAGAAACCAGCTTATCGTACTTGCCTTCCAGCAACCGATAATCCTGCTTCAACAAAGTTATTTGGCCTTCTAAGCCGGCTGATTTAATTCGCTGCGCAGTAAACTCATGCTGTGCATCTGAGATGGTCGTCGTGGTCACTTTACAACCGTAATTTTGGGCTGCAAATAATGCCAGTGCGCCCCACCCCGTGCCAATCTCTAACAGGTGATCCTGCTCGCTCAGCTCGAGTTTATCGCATATGATTTTGAGCTTATTGTTTTGCGCCTGTTCAAGTGACTGATCGAGTGTGTCAAAGACCGCGCTGGAATACATCATAGTCGGGTCAAGAAACGACTGATATAAATCATTACTCAGGTCATAATGTGCCAGTATATTTTGTTTTGAGCCGGATTCACTGTTACGGTTGCCAAAATGAAAAACGCGGTTTTTGAGTGAAGTCAACCAGGACATCTTGCCTTCAAGCTCGTCCAGTTGTGACTGAGCACAAGCAAAAATGCGTATGACCCTTGTCAACTCGGAACTTTCCCATTTGCCATCGATAAATGCTTCGGCAGCACCAATACCACCACCTTTCAATACGTCCAGGTAAAAGCTTGGATCGGACACGAATATAGTGGCATGGATCCTGGGCTGCATCGCGCCTAACACAACCTTCTCACTTCCTTCGATGATTTCGAGACGATCATGCTCCAGATTTTCCAACAGCTTAAAGATAAATCCTCTGGCTTTATTGATCATTAAACTATGCCACCATGATACCGTGGCAGGCTTGGGGATGGTTTGGCTATTTTGTTCCATGTATCACTTCGCTTTATTACAGTTAGAGTGAGTTTCGGGGTGCGGTATGAACGGCACACGCTTCACCCAAAGTTTTAAGGCCTGCCAGTAAATTGCCAGGCATATCTTCAATGTCATAGAGGGCACACACAACCCCAAACCAAGCAAGTTTCTCAATGAGAGCGGCTTTGATTTGAGCGCCATAGTTGCGTCAAAGAGTATATCGCTAGCCAGAGTTCCCTGTTGTTTATAGTCGTGCTCTGCTGTGGCATGATTTTCGATATGTAACAACAGCTGCCCAGGGCCATGTTCAGGAGGCGGCTTAACACGCCACAGATATTGCATATCCAGTGACATAAAAGGTGACACATGAAATGCCTTATCTGTTCTTTGCGACTCGCTAATATCCACCAGATAGTAGTGTCGCTGGTTCCATGGTGTGTTGCTCACTTCGGCCAGCATTAGGTTGCAGTTTCCCTGCTCGTCGTAGCAGAAGTAGACATTAAGTGGGCTAAAGTACAAACCCAAACAACGTCCCTGAATCAGCGCTTTGACACGCCCGCCAGGCCACTGCCCACCAAGCTCTATGACTTTGTTCTTAATACGTTGTTGTAATGTTCCGCGATCACCTTTGAGGTAGTCATTTTGGCAAAAGCGGATTGGCCGATACCATTGTGGACCAATTAAACTCTGACCGGCCTGGGTGAAAGCATCGCTTTCAACATCCAGACAAAGCATGTACAAGCGATACGAAAAACCGTGATAAACAGGCGCAAAGCGTCGATGTCTTACCTGACCAACATATAAAGGCGAATTCTGTGTTGCATTCTCACTCATTACAGATCGTCCAGGCTAATACCAAATCTTGCCGCCACATCGACCGAGCTGCGTACACCGTCTTCGTGGAAGCCGTTGTACCAATAGGCACCTGCAAAATGTGTTTGTGCCTTCCCACAAATTTCCTTTCGACGCAGCTGCGCTGCCATACTTTGTGTATTAAATACAGGATGCGCATATTGATAGTGGCCGAGTACCTTGTCCTGTTTAATTTCCTGGTTCAGGGTGACACAGAATGTGCAAGGTGCTTCAATGCCCTGCAATATATTCATATTGTAGGTAACCGCCGCTGGCCGGGATTCGTTATTATCGAGCAAGTAATTCCAGGCAGCCCAAGCGAGGCGGCGTTTTGGCAATAATTGCGTGTCTGTATGTAGTATCACACTGTTTTGAGCGTAGGGAATTGCTGAAAGCACACTCGTTTCATCCGGGCTCGGGTCGCCTAGCAAACTCAGCGCCTGATCACTATGACACGCAAATACAACTTCATCGAATTCACGGACTTCGTCTTTAAAATGAAGCTGTACACGGCCATTTTCACGCGTGACCTTGGATATAGCGGCACTAAGATGAATATTACCTTCAAGACCTCGTAATAAAGGGGCAATATATTGTTTCGAGCCACCAGGGATCACATACCATTGCGGCCTGTCACTGATATTCAGCAAACCATGATGATAGAAGAATCGCACAAAAAACTTCAGTTCAAACTCTTTCATTTTCTGTAAACTAGTAGACCAGATAGCAGCGCCCATCGGCAAAATGTAATGCTCTGCAAAAAAATCACTGAAGTTGTTCGCTTCAAGAAAAGTGCCTAATGTTTCCTGGCTCGAAAAGTTGTCGTCGGCATAACGCTGCTTTGCTGAAGTATTAAAACGCACAATCTCCCGAATGAGGCGCCAGAACCTGGGCCGGAAGAGGTTACGCCTTTGTGCGAACAAGGTATTGAGGTCGTGACCATTGTACTCGAGGCCTGAGTCCTTGTTATGAACACTGAAACTCATTTCCGTCGGTTTCCCCCGGATCCCAAGCTTGTCCATCAGCTTAATGAAGTTCGGATAAGTTCTGTCGTTATAAACAATAAAGCCAGTATCAACGTGGTAGATTTGCCCCTGATACTCCACCTCTTTTGTTGCGGTGTGCCCGCCAAGACGCTCTCTTTTTTCAAACAAGTGTACTTCGTGCCTGGTACTGAGCAATCTCGCACAGACCATACCTGAAACGCCACTGCCAATGACGGCTATTTTTTTCATCTTTTTATCCATTTTGCGGCAAGCCGGCGCCAAACAGTATGTGGCAACCAACCAAAGAATTTGAGCAGATAGGTAAACCTGCGTGGAAAGTGAATATCAAACTGTTTGTTCTCCACACCCCTAAAAATGCGTTCAGCAGCCTGTTCACTGGTAATTTGACAAGGCATCGGAAAGTCATTCTTTTGTGTCAAAGGCGTATCTACAAAACCCGGGTGGACAACACTCACTTGAATACCGCTGTCTGCCAAATCTACATCCATTGTTTTAGCGAGATAAGTAAGGCCCGCTTTCGATGCACCATAGGCTTCTGCCCGAGGTAACGGCAAATAGCTGGCTGATGAGCTGACAAACACCAAAAATGCGCCCGGAGCAAGCTTGCCAAGCCAGGCCTCCAGACAATACCCGACTGAAATGAGGTTGACGCTTATGATGCGCTCAAACAATGCTGAGTCAAAGTGACGTGCATCGTCTATGTACTCACACCCTCCGGCATTGAGAATGATGCCGTCTAAAGGCGGCAATCGTTCAGCTACATCAAATATTGCAGCTTTATCACTTAAATCGAAACACCAGTGACGGACGTCTTCTGACTCAGGTAACACCGATCCGAGTTTTTCTTTGCTACGGCCACAGACGTGCACTTTAAATCCGGCTTCAAGATAACGCCTGGCCAGAGCGAGCCCTATTCCGGAACTTGCGCCAGTGATTAGAACTTCGGACATGCCTGCGCTCCCTTGTTCGCCACACCACCACTTTGCTCGCCAGACACCCGGGCTTTTAACCAACGTATCCCCAACCCCATTAGTGGAATGTGTTCATAAAGTAAACTACCTGCATCAAAATAATCCCGGTGCATTATTACTTTGCCGTCCTGAACTTTGAGATAAGAGTGGCCTTCAACACATATTTCCTGTCCCTTGCCAAGGCGGCTGTGACGATAGCGCATTGTCCAGTACAAAGCAGCCTGGTCGCCCTGCGATAAATTGTGATGAATATCAAACTGGCAACTAATCACGTTGCTGTACATATCGCTGAAGTATGTGCTCAAGTTGGTCAGCCCATCGATCCCATGAAGCGGATCGCTAAATTGAATGTCGGGGTGATAGATCTCTGCCAATAAATGTAAGGTATCTCTGTCTAGCTGATTGTAAATCCTTACAAAATTATCGAGCCAGTCTGGTTGTTCGGTCATTATTTTATCCTTTATGTCACTATGTCCTGCAATACGTGTTTAAACCGGCATAAGATCAATCTGACTCAGATTCCTGTCATCATTTCACTGACTGATGTAAGGGTATGTAGCAGCTGTTCACTGGATACTGTCGTTCTCTTAGTACATTAGCAGTTTTTTTGATAAAGCGCCTGAAATCAGTACCCTAGAGACGAAAGAAGCACAAAGGCAGGCTTTGTGCTCAAGTCGAAGGAGGAATTAAGTCGAAACTTAATTCTGTGTTAGTAGATCAACTTACCAATTGGATTGAATAACTGGCTCAAGCCCTGACTGAAGTGTAGTGCATCGTCAGCTAAGGTAAAACACAAACACGATTCAGTGGCGACTGGCGAATGCTCGTGCTCACCATCAAGCATAATAAAATCGCCGGGCACATAGCTGTCCATCTCATCTTTAAACTCACCGGACAGCAGTAATGTTAGCTCAAATCCTTTGTGTGTGTGCTGAGGAACACTTCCGCCCTTTTCAATGTGCAAAAGGCTTGCGTGTAACTTGCCATCGCCCAGATTCAGCCTAGACCTGGACAGCTTACCCAGTTTCAGCCAACCACTGAGACCAATGTTATGTAAGCTGGAGGGCAGTATGAATTGCTCCCCCTTCACTTCTATCTCAAGGGGGGCTGGAGCTGGCCTTTCATCAAAAAGCACATCCTCGGTGATCTGTGCAATCAGATCGTCCCAGTTGTCTTCGCTCTGTGGCTCAAAATTTTCCCCTATAAAGCTGTGGGCACAGCTTGTTTCGATCTGATGTGCCAACCTCTGACATTGAGGACACATATCTATGTGCATACTCACGGCTACGCTCAACGAAGCACACAGTTCTCCCTGAACATAAGATTGCAGGATTTGTTCGGATGGGTGGTATTTAATCATGATGCTCCCCCATGTGTGCCTTTAATTTGCCTAATGCTAATCTGAGCCGAGACTTAACCGTACCCAAAGGTATCCCCAGTTGATTTGCCAACTCGTCCTGACTCAACTCCTGGAAGTAAATGCCCTTAACGACATTTTTTTGCTCTTCAGGCAGCTTTTCTACGTATTCAACAAGCTGCCTGTCAAGAAGGTGGTCAGAGAACTCGGCGCTGTCGTCACGTTCGTTGCTATGCTGCTGCCAAATGTCTTCACTCAGATTGTCTTCGCGGTTGGTCTGCATCTTTCTCAGCATATCGAAAGACTGGTTACGAACCAGAGTATATATCCACGTCGTTACAGCACCCTTTTCAGAATTAAACAAATGTGCTTTTCGCCACACGTTTGCCATGCTTTCTTGTAAAAGCTCCTGCGCCTGACTTGCGTCGCCAAATCGTTGACGACCCAAGTGCAGCACTTTTGGTGCAAACCACTTAAATAGGCAGGCAAACGCCTTTCTGTCTCTTTGCTTTGCAATACGGTCCATCCAATCGCACAACTGTGCCTGTTGCTCAGCGCTGAGCAAGCGTTGCTCCGATGTTTGTGTAGCAGCAACGTCTTTCATAACTGACCCCTGTGGCGTTTCGGTACTTTGCTGTCGGCTCTTTTCTATCATTAGCTCACATCCATACATAATGGAAGTATAAAAACGGTTTTATTGCTTCTCGGCTTATTGTACGCCTGACCAAACAAGTTAGATCACTATGTCAGCGAATTTATCAGTCATTTTGTCCTGTTAAAATGGTATCGAGGAATTTTAGCGCCTGAGGTAGAGTGTCTGGTTCACAAAATCCCTCTTTGTGCTCTGGAGAAAAAGGTAAGACCTCCAGAAAACGTCCTGCCACCCAGGCTGCATCCTCAAACCAGGGCTCAGGGTAAAGTGCAGCCAATTCGGGATTCTGCTTGAAGATACGAGCCAGTTCATCACTGATATGTTGATATCTGGGCAGCAGCTCTGTCCTCGTCCAATGCGTTCTCGCAGTAAAGCGTGCCTGGCGCAGTCCATCGGACTCCATCCAGACCTCGTCAATGTCCAGCAATCCCTTAGATCTCACGTCTATCGTCAGAATATCATCTTCTGCCGAGCCAAAATCAATGATTTCGACCCAACTTGCCCATGGCGCAGTTTGATACTCAGTAGCAGACTTATATAAGCCAATTGCAAAATGACGGTCATCGCCAGCTTCTTTGACCATACGCAAGTATTTTTGCTCAAAAATCCGTAACCGGGTCACACCGCCCGGTAACAGGAAGACAGGTAATGGAAAAAGTGCCATTTGCATGCTTTGGATCATAAAATAAGGCCAAACAGTTGAATCTGTCTGTTAATACGAGTGAGGTGGTAGCACGGATCAATCAAAATCCATGTCGATATCTTGAGTGCATTTCTTCATTTTTTACAAGAGAGGCCATTAAAAAAGGGCCGTAAAGGCCCTTTACAACAAGTAAGAAACTAGCAAAATCGACGATTAGCGCATAGCCATCATCATTTTAGCCGGCTCCTCTAAGTAAGACTTCCACAAATTATTAAATCTTGCAATGGTTCCGCCATCAATTACGCGATGGTCACCAGACCAGCTGACTTGCATAATCGAGCGTGAGACCACATTGCCCTGTGCATCAAAACGTGGCAGATGTTGTAATTTACCTAATGCCACAATAGCAACTTCGGGTTTATTAATGATTGGGGTCGCTGTTGTACCACCAATTGCACCGATATTCGAAATTGAAATGGTACCACCTTTAAGGTCATTTGGTGATACTCGCCCTTCGCGTGCTGCATCTGTTAACTGCGTAACTGCTTCAGCCACATCCACAATTGACTTATTCTGACATTGCTTAATGTTAGGAACTAGGAGGCCGAGTTTACTATCAACTGCCATACCTATGTTGTGGTCATCAAAATAAGTGATCTCTGTACACTCATCATTGACCTGCGAATTAAGGATCGGAAACTCTTTAATTGCGAGAGACAGAGCTTTAATAAAGAATGGCATCATTGTCAGCTTAATACCTTGCTTTGCATACTGCTCTTTAAGAGACTTGCGCAGTGCAATCAGTTCTGTCAGATCAATTTCATCACTGTAAGTAAAGTGTGGGATGGTAGAAACAGACGCCACCATTTGCTTGGCCATCGCGGCTTTCATACCTCGGATAGCCTCAACCCGGGTTGATCCTGTACCAACTGGCGCAGTTGCTGAAGGTTCAACTTGAGCTGGTGTTGCCTGAGCAACGGCCGTGTTACCGCCCTGCGAAAAACGTTCCAGATCCTCTTTAAATACTCGACCATTCTTGCCTGAACCGGGTACCAGGGTAATATCGATGTCCATTTCACGCGCACGGCGTCTGACTGCTGGAGACGCTACCGCTTTGCCATTTACTTTCGCTGGCGCGGAAGGCTGTGCAGATGGTGCTTTGCTCTCTTTCACTGGTTGTGGTTTATGCACAGCCAGTTCATCTTGTTTTGGGCTATGATCAGCACCTAGGCGCATCTGGAATAGCGGGCTATGAACCTGAGCAATATCGCCTTTCTGATAATATAGTTTTTCAACAACACCATCATACTTAGCCGGAATTTGCACCAGCGCTTTGTCTGTCATTACATCACAAACAGCCTGATCTTCTTTAATCTCGTCGCCTTCTGAGACCAACCATTCTACGATCTCACACTCAACAATACCTTCACCAATGTCTGGCAAAATAAAGTCTTCTAAATGCGCAGCTGATGTCGGGGCTACAGAATCACTGTCACTCACGCTACTAACAGGAGCAGGCGCTTCGCCTGCAACATCCATAGCAAACAGTGGTTCATGCACTTTAGCAATGTCACCCTTAGCATAATGTAACTGGGTGATCACACCGTCATGTACGGCTGGGATCTGAACCAGCGCCTTATCTGTCATCACATCACAAATTGGCTGATCTTCTTTCACTTCATCACCGACATTAACCAGCCACTCGACCAGTTCACATTCGACGATCCCTTCGCCAATATCAGGTAAAATAAATTCTTTAGACATGACCCGTCCCTTAAAACTCTACTGACTTCTTAATTGCAGCGAATACTTTAAGTGCATCCGGTACATACTCTTTTTCCAGTGCCAGTGGATAAGGCGTATCCAGACCACACACACGCTCAATGGGTGACTCCAGGTGCAGGAAACACTCTTTTTGGATCGTGGCAGCAATCTCAGCACCAAATCCGTTGGTGATCGGTGCTTCATGGCTGATAACCAGACGACCCGTTTTAGTCACAGACTTGGCAATTGTTTCAGCGTCCCACGGCAAAATTGAGCGCAGGTCGATTATCTCACAGCTGATCCCGGCTTCTTCAGCCTTAGATGCAGCTTGCTCAATGATTTCCATCTGGGCACCCCAGGCTAACACGGTCACATCTTTACCTTCTTTGACCACTTCAGCTTTGCCAATTTCGATGGTGTAATCACCTTCAGGCACCTCACCTGTTGAGGCGCGATACAGACGCTTAGGTTCAAAGAAAATCACCGGGTTATCATCTTTGATACATGCGCGCAGCAGGCCTTTTGCCTGATATGGGTTACGCGGCACGACCAGCTTCAGACCTGGCGTATGAGCAAAATAAGCTTCTGGTGATTGTGAGTGATACAACCCCCCCGCTATACCACCGCCGTAAGGTGTACGAATAGTCAGGTTACCCACATTAAACTCATTACCTGAACGATAGCGGAATTTCGCAGACTCATTCACTATCTGGTCGAATGCAGGGAAGATATAATCAGCAAATTGGATTTCAGCCAGTGCAGGTGCGCCAAACGCAGCAAGACCATTCGCAAAGCCCAAAATACCCTGCTCTGTCAGTGGCGTGTTAAACACACGATGTTTACCGTATTTTTCCTGTAAGCCGGAGGTAGCACGGAACACGCCACCAAAATAACCCACATCTTCACCAAAAATACACGCCTGCGGGTGCTCTGCCATGGTAATGTCTAGCGCCGAGTTAATGGCGTGCAGCATGTTCATTTTAGCCATTATTTGATCCTCCCAGCCGTAATTGGATACGCATCCGGATGCTGTTTAATATGCTCTTTTAATTCTTCGTATTGTTTTTGTAGTGCCGGAATTGGCGTATCGTAAACGTCGGAAACCAACTCTTCCAATGCAGGTTTTTGTATCTTCTCAGCGACTTTCAGTGCAGCCAGGATCTCTTCACGGATCTTGTCTTTTTGTGCTTCATCTTCTTCTTCGTTCAGCCAGCCTTGCTTCAGCAACCAAGCTTTGAAACGCGCCACCGGACAATTTGACTTGAATTCGGCTTCTTCATCTTTCGTACGATAGCCAGAAGGATCATCAGATGTAGAGTGCGCACCGAGACGGTAAGCAATGGATTCGATCAGCACGGGTTCGCCAGTAGTCACTGCAATTTCCCGAGCCTTTTGTGTGGCGGCATAAACAGCCAGGGTGTCTGCACCATCCACACGAATGGTTTTAATGCCATAACCAACACCACGAGAAGCAATACCGTCGCCTTTAAACTGTTCATCAGCCGGGGTCGAGATAGCGTACCCATTGTTACGCGCAAAAAATAACACAGGGGCTTTATGCACTGCGGCCATGTTTAAACCAGCATGGAAGTCGCCCTCTGACGCGGCACCCTCACCAAAATAACAGATGGTTACATTGTCAATCTCGCTGCTGAGCTCACCACTTTGTGCGTCAATATGCTTAAGCTTTTGACCATAGGCATAGCCCGTCGCTTGTGGGATCTGTGTGCCAAGTGGCGATGAAATGGTCAGATAATGTAATTCGTTTGAGCCATAGTGAACCGGCATCTGACGGCCCTTACCCAAATCTTTTTCGTTTGAGAACAGCTGGTTCATAAACTGTTCAAGTGAGAATCCACGATAATGAAGCGCTGCTTGCTCTCGGTACTGCGCCATGATCATATCTTCTTGCTTAAGCGCAGCCGCACTAGCGGTAATCGCTGCCTCTTCTCCTAAACATTGCATGTAGAAGCTAATCCGACCCTGACGCTGTGCCGCCTGCATACGTTCATCTAACAAGCGGATAAAGCGCATGGTTGAGTAAATACGCAGCGCCGTCTCTTTATTTAAGTCAGGTGCAGTGGCGCCATCTAAAATGTCACCGTCTTCGCTGAGTATCTTCAGCGTCGGGATGTTAAGCGCATGGCCATCGATAAATTCGAGCGCATGGCTGATATTCAACGATATGTTATTGGGGTTAGTCATAACCTACCTTCTCTTGTTGTCATAACTAATTTGCAACGCCAAGGCCGCTTAAAATGGGCCGGATCCGCGATTAGAGATTTGAATAATTAGTGCGGTAAATGCAAATTAATTAAATTAAAGCTTTTGCCACTTTACGTTAACGTAAACGGTTATTCAACTAATCCTAGATGAATAACCGCTAATTTGCACATTTTGATCTGGAAAGTTTTTGATACGCTTTGATAAGCGCTTTACTTACAGTGGGTTATACAAAGTTTTCGTCGACTTCGAGCGGCACAACTGTTAATAATGCACGTTGACCCAACGCAACTTTAGCATTCGGGAAAATGATTGCTTCACCTTCAACCTCTGCAAAATAGGTTGTATCACCATCTGTCGCAAGTAATTCACCTTTAGCAAAACCGGTGAAATTTACCGCAGAATCAGGGAATGGGAATGAAAACTCATCGCAAGTTCGGTTAATCGTACGGTGCACCTGAAACAATTCGAAGTCACCTGCATTGAATTCATCGTATTCGACACTTTCTTGACTAATTAATGCTTTCAAGGTTTGTTTTACTGCACTAAAGCGTGACATGTCATTTTGCCCAAAAGGTTTGACCTGCCCCAGTTCCACAGTAAAGGCATCAGCACCGAATTGAAATGACGAAAAATAACTGAATGTCGTGGCCGCTGAGCGCATCATTAATATGGTATTGACGCCACATGCCAACATGAATTGAAGCTGTGATTTCTTCCAGGGTTTTCCATGCAAGAATGGATAAACGGCGAACTTTTCATTTTTTGAGCCACGAATTGCGGTATGCAGGTCATAATGACAACGATAGCGCCCTTCTGGCACGTTGGTGAAAAAGTCACTTACATAGCTTTCGAGTTTCGCAGCACGGATCTGCTCCGGGTTATCAGTGCAGTTTTCGTGAGCACCATTAAACAGACGATTGAGGTTTTCATCGACAAAACGCTCAGCAATATTGATGGATTTTGGGTTACCAAATATAAATAATACACGATGAGCCAGTTCAATTCGTTGCAAAATTATATCCTGGATAAACGCGTCGCATATTTCGATTGGGGCAGTTTCATTACCATGGACCGCACTGGACAGAACAATGTCTTTGTCGCCATAAGTGGCAGGTGTGAACTGGATGACGCCGGTATCTTTTACTTCAACCAAAGTGCCGTTGCTTAGCGTAAATTGCTCTGCGGCAAGAGAAAACTCGTTATTACGAGTCAAAGTCAGGAAATCTCCAGTTTGTTTTAACGTATCAAGGTACATACGAACACCACCTTTTGTGAGAGAAATGAGAGTAGCCGGGAAGTCAGGCTTCCACAACTAAGATAGTAGGTATAAAAAAGGCCATCACTCATGTATGGCCTTGTTTATAATTTTAATTAGCGGATCACGCCATCCACCAATGCCTTGGCCGCCTGTTCCAGCTCAGCGAGGTGTGCTTCGCCTTTAAACGACTCAAGATAGATTTTATAAATGTCTTCTGTGCCTGAAGGGCGTGCGGCGAACCAGCCCGATTCAGTGACAACTTTCAAACCGCCAATGGCTGCGCTGTTGCCCGGTGCTTCAGTTAAAATATCTGTAATAGCATCGCCTGCAAGCGTGCTTGCCGTAACGTCTTGCGGACTAAGTGCTTTCAACTTAGCTTTTTGTTCAGGCGTTGCAGGTGCATCAATCCGTTTGTAAACCGGTGCGCCGTATTGCGCTTCAAGTTCACGATAATATTGAGACGGAGTTTTACCTGTTATAGCCAGGATTTCTGCAGCCAGCAGACCAAGAATAAATCCGTCTTTATCTGTGTTCCAGACCTCACCATTCAAACGTAAGAAAGAGGCACCAGCACTTTCTTCACCTCCAAATGCCAACCATTGCTCGCTCAGGCCTTCCACAAACCACTTGAAGCCAACCGGTACTTCATACACTTCACGCTGGTTGCCTTTGACCACTTTGTCGATCATGGCACTCGATACCAACGTCTTACCGATTTTAATATCACTGCGCCAGTCGCGGTGCTTAAGCAAGTAGTCAATGGATACCGCCAGGAAATGGTTTGGGTTCATCAGCCCGTCATTGGTGACGATGCCGTGGCGGTCATAATCCGGGTCATTACCAATGCCAATGTCATAGTCGTCTTTGATCTCTACCAAGTTCGCCATTGCAAATGGCGAGGAACAATCCATACGGATTTTTCCATCTTTGTCCAACGGCATAAAAGCAAAGCGTGGATCAACCTGCTCGTTGACAACGGTTAAGTCCAATCCATATTGTTTGGCAATGACCGGCCAGAAATTAATGCCAGAACCACCTAAAGGATCGACACCGATGCGCACTCCCGCTTTAGCAATCGCATCCAGGTCGACAATATTTGCCAGGTCTTCAACATAAGGTGTGATCAAGTCGATATATTTTACAAAACCTGAGCGACTCGCTTTAGCAAACGGAAACAGTTCCACCTCAACCAAATCTTCTGTCAGTAACTGGTTGGCACGATCTTCAATCCACTTAGTTACATCGGTGTCGGCTGGACCACCATTGGGAGGGTTATATTTAAAGCCGCCATCTTCAGGTGGATTATGTGATGGTGTTACCACGATACCGTCAGCAAGCTCATGTGGATGAGTCTGGTTATGGCATACAATAGCGTGACTGATCACAGGCGTTGGGGTGTAATCGTCGTTTTCTTGCGTAACAACATGGACTTCGTTGGCAACCAGTACTTCGATGGCGGAGTTAAACGCAGCCTCAGATAAAGCATGCGTATCTTTGCCTAAAAATAGTGGCCCAAAGATATTGTTCGCTTTTCTGTAATCACAGATAGCCTGAGTAATGGCCAGAATGTGAGACTCATTGAATTTCACATTGTACGAACAGCCTCTGTGACCTGACGTACCAAAAGCAACGCACTGCTCCGGGTTTTGCTCAAGATCAGGCTCGTTCAAATAGTAAGCCGATACCAGTTTGGGAATATTCGCCAGCTGACTTAACGGTGCTGGTTTGCCTGCATTGGGGTGATTTGCCATCACATTTCCTTATAGGTAGTCTCGGATAGTTTCTGCATGTTGCGCCGAATAACCAAGTATGAGCGCAACTTCATGCAACATCATTTTCTTGCGTGTCGTGTTTGAGTTTGTCATAACCCAATACTGACTGTCCGCGATGTTTTTCGGGTTTGTACTACTACCGCTTTCGAGCAGCGCAGCTTTGCTGGTCGAAAAATAAATGCGATCTCGCCCTTTGATCTCCAACACTTTGTGGAAATCTGCTTTGTGGCTACGGTGAAACGCCGCCAGAATAAACAAAAAGCGCCCTACTACGCCTTTTTGCATAGCTAGCTCTTCTTTATTAAGAATATCAAATACGTTACCTGAAGCTTCATTTGAAACCACTGGTTGCTGTGGTTCAGCTTCTGGTTGCGCAGCGGGCTCTGCTGCTTGTACGGTCTCCTCAGCCGGCTTTGCTACTGAGTTCAGGTTTAATAAACGACGCAGGATCTGGGAAGCGCTTTCACCAATACTTTGCGTGTTACTGGCAATGTACTGATATAGCTCGTCATCTATCTCTATTTTTTTCATGCTTGTCCTGTCATTTTATACATCTACTGCATCTCCACGGGATTATATCTAAATTTAACTTATTCCTCTACGGCTATGATTTTGCTTTCAACACTGGCACACTATGCGCCGTATCCGGAGGTATTATGTTGCTTAACTACAAATTATCGGGACAGCCATTGGGCCGTGCCGAGCCTGTTGTGTTACTTCACGGCCTGTTTGGCTCGCTGGAGAACCTGAATATTATAGCCCGCGCACTCAGTGAATCGTTCACTGTAATAAACCTGGACTTGCGCAATCATGGTCAGTCGTTTAAAAGCGATGTGATGGATTACACCAGTATGGCTCAGGACGTCCTTAACTTGCTCAATCACCTGAAAATTACTCAAGCACACCTGGTCGGCCATTCCATGGGTGGCAAAGTGGCTATGCAAGTTGCAATGCTGGACGAGCGTAAAATCAACAAATTGGTTGTCCTGGACATCGCCCCGGTAGATTACCACCCTCGCCATGACACGATTATCCGCGCCTTAAATGCGGTTGCAACGGCTCAGGTTTCCAGTCGCGCCGAAGCCGATGCCATTATGCAAACTTATATAGAAGAACAAGGCGTACGTGGCTTTTTGCTTAAGAGCCTGGCTAAAAATGAGCAAGGCCAACTTGAGTGGCGCTTTAACCTCAGCGTCATAGAAGCCAATTACAATAAGATCATTTCAAATATTAATACAACTCATTCTTGTTTGTGTGATACCCTGTTCCTGAAAGGAAACAACTCAGATTATATTGAGGCCCAGCACAGAGACGCCATTATGCAGTCCTTTAGCAATGCCAGAGCAAAAATCATCCAGGGTGCCGGTCACTGGCTGCACGCAGAAAAACCACAGGCCGTCAATCGTTCAATTATTGATTTTATTCAATAATTACCGCAGTTTTTTCGCTGCAAACTTAATTTATCGGTTATAGGTATGGTATAGTAGCCGCCGTTTATGTTTTGAGTAGTGCAAAGATGATCAACGAATTTATGAATGAGTTTGAAACCCTTGGTCTTTACTTTGCTCTCGCCGGGATTTTCTTTTTTATAGGTATGGCCATTCAGGACGTCCTAAAGAAGGGAGACGTGCCCAAGTTTGGTCGATACATAGTCTGGTTAGTGCTATTTTTAGGGTGCTCAGGCTTTATCGCCAAGGGCCTGATACAGGTATTTTGGCAAGGTGCGGGTGTTGGTTAATGGCCAAGTCTGAATTAGATAGAACCACTATCGACTTGTTTGAAAATGAAAAGCGCCCTGGTCGGCCTAAGACAAATCCTCTCCCCAGAGAGATGCAGCTAAAGATCAATAAGCGCAATCAGATTAAAAGAGACAGGGCAAGAGGGTTAAAGCGCGTTGAGTTTAAAATTTCTTCTGAGCTATATCAGGCGTTAAGCGATATGGCGGAAGAGCAAAACATCAGTCGTAGCGCGCTGATAGAAACCATTTTGCAAGAAAAATTAGCGATTAATAGATAAAAGGTAAGTAGTTAATGGCAAGCGTAGGTATTTTTTTCGGCAGTGACACGGGTAACACCGAACACGTTGCAAAAATGATCCAAAAAGAATTGGGCAAAAAATTAGTCGATGTGAAAGACATTGCCAAGAGTAGCAAAGCAGATATCGAAGAATTCGATTTACTTCTTTTTGGTATCCCTACTTGGTACTACGGTGAAGCCCAGTGTGACTGGGATGATTTTTTCCCGGAACTGGAAGAGATCAGCTTTGAAGGTAAGCTAGTAGCTATCTTTGGATGTGGCGACCAGGAAGACTATGCCGAGTACTTCTTAGATGCAATGGGTATGGTAAACGACATTGTAACTGAGCGCGGTGCAATCGTGATTGGTAACTGGTCTACTGAAGGCTATGACTTTGAAGCATCAAAAGGCCTGGTAGACGATAGTCACTTTGTTGGCCTGGGTATTGATGAAGACCGTCAGCCAGAATTAACTGAAGAGCGCGTCAAGAAGTGGTCTGCTCAGGTATATGAAGAAATGTGCCTAAGCGAGCTGGAAGACTAATTCCACTTTAACCCCGGGTAAGTATCCCAAGCGCACTATTTTTAAGTCTGTGTCGTGCTAGACTTATGTAGTAACTGAAATTAGACAAATTGAGACAGATTAATGACTGATCACAACTTAGAGCTAAAAAAAGCGGGTTTAAAGGTTACCCTGCCACGCATTAAGATCTTAGAGATCTTGCAGTGTCCTGATAACCAGCATATCAGTGCCGAAGACGTATACAAAATCCTACTGGACAAAGGCGAAGAGATTGGTCTTGCTACCGTTTACCGCGTATTAAACCAGTTTGATGACGCTGGCATTGTGACCCGTCACCACTTTGAAGGTGGTAAATCTGTATTTGAATTGTCAGGCAGTACACACCACGACCACCTGGTTTGCCTTAAGTGTGGTAAAGTAATCGAGTTTGAAGACGAACTAATCGAACGACGTCAGGAAGAAATCGCCAAAGAAAACGGCATTAAACTGACCAACCACTCACTGTATTTGTACGGCGAGTGTAACGATGAAGAAGCGTGTAAAAACTATGCAGATGAAAACGGTAACTAAGCGTACTTAGCCGCAATTTCATGGAAAAGCCGACGACAGTCGGCTTTTTTGTGTCTGCTGAGTCTTTCTTAAATTGCCCTCTTCGCATAGCGCCAAATACCCCAATACCTATCTGAACTGGGCAAACCCTGATAGAGATTAGCCTTGTAATTTTACAGTAAAAAACTCAACACTTGCTTTTAGGCATTCAAAATTGAAAGGCTTAACAACACACTTGTCTATTCCAGCCCTGCGTGCTTCATTTACCTCAGCCAATGAGCCGTCGAGCGTCATCATTAGAAAATTCACATCTTTATAACGCCTTTGACGAATAGTTTTTACAAACTTAAGACAGCACATATCAGTCATTTGGCTGTCAGCAATGATAAGGTCTATCTCCCCCTGGTTGAGCACCTCGAATGCAGCGCTACAGGTGTCAACCTGTATTGTGTTCTGATAACCCATTTGAGCGAGCATCTGTGTAACAATTCTACGCATAACAGCGCTGCTATCCACAACTAAAGTTTTCATATCGAACCTCCTTAAAAAATTTTATTAGTAACAGAAGCACTTAATGAGTTGTTTTTATCAGTCGCTACTTTTCAAGCTCAAGAATCGGCCTTGCGCGCGCCTTATTGTTGTAACGGATTGATGCGAGTGCATGGGACCACGAGCGCTTCACTAGACAGGTCATACGTTTTGAAATGGTTGTCGTCAATTTTCATGATCTTTCCATAATAAACACTATCTGGGTCGTGGTTTACAAAAGACGCCACTGATTCTGGTGAAAATACGCCCAACTCATCTTTTTCCAGTCTTGTTAAAAGCTTTTTGTACGCAAAGCTCTTAACAACATCTCCGTTTATCTCAAAACGAGCTGAAGCTTTGAAGTAGCAATTCAAAAAGAATTTTCGGAGCAGTTATATAGATGTTAAGCCCAGATAATGCTCTGGGCTCTCAAGCAACGATAATGTCTGGTGTCCCAAACAACCCTATTTCATTATCCTAAACGGATCCTGCGGCTATTTGACTCACACTTTTCATACCGCTCTAGTATTTTCTAAAGTAAAGCGCCGGATAGACAGGGTTTAGGGTGTTGTCTTGTACAATTTCCCCATCAGATAATTGATTGTTTACCGTATCAATTAAAGACTGCTGTCTGCCATTCACTTCAATCGCTACGGTCACGTCTTTGTTTGATGCACCCACGTTAGAACAAGACTTAATACGAGCACTAGCGTTTAAATCTTGCCACGCACATTGCAATAAGGTTTCTTCAAACCCATCTACTATACGTTTAGCAGGGTAAGCCCTGAAGTAAACAGGTCCCACTTCACAGGCGTTCGACGCTGGTGTTTTATCAATAACAGCCACACCACCAGTGAAATAGTTAAGTGCAAAGCCGTTAAAGCTCATAACGCAATTTGAAGAATCCCCTATCAGTACTTTGGTGGCAATTGGTAAATTCAACTCACGTCCTTCGATATCATCACACATTAAATTATATGAGTTGTTGACTACGTTATTCCAACGACAATCCAGACGCTTTTCTTCCAGCCCATCGACTATGCGAGTATCGGCTGCTGGCTCAAAAAAGATAGCATATCCCGAGCAGTCGGTCTTACTGCCTTCAACTTTAACTGTGCCTTTAAGCTCGGTCCGGTACCCATCTAGCCAGTTTATACTGCAAACGCCGTAGCTCGGGATATTAACTCTGTTAGCGATTAATACACTTGGTAAATTCGCATCTACCGGATTTTCACATATCTGGTTTTCCCAAGTACCAAATTCATTTTGTTTCTCTACTTGCCAATAGCAAGACATAGGTGAACTGTCCTGAGCATAGGCTGCAGAGCTACAAGCGATAATTGATGTTAACTTTATTAGGTGTTTAAGCATATTTTTCATACTGATTTTCCTTTCTAGTATTTAATTGTTGAGTTGCCATCCAAAGGCAAGAGAATATTAGCAACTATATAGGATTAAAAAATACCGAATTACAGTTACTTACAATCAATTACCGGGCACCACAAACACACCTTTTTACTTACAAAGCTAACACGCATCGTCGGCCTGAATTCATGTTCTATACATGTTTAGCCATGTAAGGCAGTGTAATAGTATTTGTAGCGCCGGCGCCTAAACTTTCAAGGCTGTTATCCCTGACAGCCATCCACACAAGGAGCCAGGCTATGACTATCTCAAAATTTATGTTGTGTGTGTTATTTACTAGCACTTTTTTGGCAAATGCCGGAACCCAGTATCTAACCCAACCTGCCAGTAATATCACGCAAACTTCAACTCAATTGAACGGATATTCCTCTTCCACAATCGGTCTCAGTGGTGAGGTTTTTGACTATGGAAAAACGACCAGCTACGGAAGTGGTGCATTGGCAATTCCCCCGGGTGTTAATGGCCCTGTGAGCGCACAAATTTCCAACCTGAATTGCGGCACACAGTATCACTTTCGGTTTAGAGGTGACCCCAAACCACCCCGCACCACCATTCAGGGTGAAGATCTCACCTTTACTACCCTCCCCTGTGGCCCGACGAGCTATTCGAACGTATCCTTTGAAACAGGTGGACAATACTATTTCGTCGCGGAAGGTAATGGAGGTAGCACGGTGAATGCAAACCGTCTGGCTATTGGGCCTTGGGAGCAGTTTAATCTAATCGATATCAACGGTGGCGACTTAAATAGTGGCGATCAGGTCCATATCCAGACTACTTCAGGCTACTACTTTGTTGCAGAGCAAGGCGGTGGTGCTGAACTCAACGCCAACAGAACCGCAGCTTCCATTTGGGAAACGTTTACCATCGAGCTACCAAACAACCCTGGCGCTTTGATACAAAACGGAGACAAAGTAGCCCTCAAGTCTGTTAACGGATATTACGTGCAAGCGGCTGGTAACGGTGGTTCTGGCGCAAATGTTTACCCAACCGTGATAGGCTGTAATGCGACATACCCATGTTCCTGGGAAATGTTTAAAATTCACTTTTAGACAAATCACAAATCCGCATGGCTGTATAAACAGCCATGCTACGATTATCCTGATCTCCGGTACACTTGACAGTATTCATCAAAATGCTAGCTTGTAGGGCCTGATCAACCAAGGTGAACATGTCATAGTGAAGCGCTCTTTGTCGCGAGAAAATATATTGAAAAAGCTTGTTTTACTTCAAGCGCTTTCTCTTTTGGGGCTGTTGACTGGCGTATTTCTGGCGCCGGAAAAACCACTCTATCCGTTTGCACCTGACATAACAAGTATGGCATTCATACATCGAACAGAAGCAATCATTACTTGTGTGCTATCTGGCTGTGCAGCAATTTTTGCTATCTGTGGCAAACTCTCGCTTAGATTATCCTATACACATGTCACTGTTTGTTCTTTAATGAGTGGGCTTTTTGCCGTGTCACTTTCAAGTTTTCGATTAGGAAGCTTTTCTTTACCTCCACTCTACCTGATCGCTTCATATATCGGGGTCTTACTTCTCTTTATAACTGTTGGCGTTTCAATTGAAAAAAGACGATTAAAGCGAACATTAAAGAACTGAAATCAAATTTAGTGGATATATATGCCAATCAGATTAACTGACTGGCATTGCTGCGATAGACGGCTGATTGTTAACTTATACTCTCCCCCAGAAAATGTACCTCTTTAAGCCACGTATTCCGCTGACTCTTATCCGATAGAATAACTGAGCCAAATAAAGTAACCTCAGCTTTGTTAATGCCGCAAAATTCAAGCGTATAAAGACTCAGCTGCTCCAAGACCGGCCCTGATTGTTGTTCAGCAAACTCTTGTGGAGCATCCATAGTTAATATGACTCTTGCCGTTTTACCAGTCAGCAGTTGCACAACGCTGGCACTGTCATCTTTAAAAGAAAACGCCATTCCGGGTAAGAGCACCCTATCGAATAACCCTTTGAGTTTTGCAGGCAACCCGCCCCACCAGACAGGTGTAACAATTACAATATGTTCTGCCCAAATAAGGGTTTCAACAAAATCACTCAGGCAAGCTTCCAGCTGCTGAACTTCATCGTAGCCCGACGCCAAGTTTGGATCAAAATTCATCTCTGATAAATTAAAGCGACGAACCATTGCTGACTTTTCAGCTTGGTGTTGATACTCAGAACTCAGACGATGAGCAAAACTACCTTGTTTTGGGTTGCCATTTAACAGTAAGACTTTTTTCATTATTTTCCTCTTCAATTTAGGTAAACAATGAACATCTTAGAGTCTCCCGTTAAGGGAAGAGTCAAGCTGTTTTTTGACAAGAATTAATTGAGCCTATGCAGATATCTAACTTGGCTATTTTTTCAGAAATGGCCTGCAACTCGTTTTCAAGTCTTTGCCTTATCACCACAAGAAAAGCGTTAATCTCTGTCCAATTTGCGCTGCCATTGTGATATTTAATGACCCCTTTCAGCTCTGATAAGGTTACCCCCAGGTCCTTAGCCTCTGAGATCAATTTCAACACCTCAATATGTTCTGGGGTATAAACCCGATATACCCCTTTTCTCTTCGGTGCTATGATCAGGTCTTTCTCTTCATAAAATCGGATTGCTTTGACGGATAAACCCGTTTTCTTTGCCACTTCACCTATATACATTGCCATTTCCTTGAAAAATCAACGCATGCGTCAATTATAATCACAATAAGGTTAAATCCTTAAATAATGCCAAACTTGGCCCATCCTCAACATGCCATCAACTCTCAAGCGCTTTTTTAATCG
Organism: Pseudoalteromonas rubra; assembly: GCF_001482385.1. Classification (NCBI taxonomy): domain Bacteria; kingdom Pseudomonadati; phylum Pseudomonadota; class Gammaproteobacteria; order Alteromonadales; family Pseudoalteromonadaceae; genus Pseudoalteromonas; species Pseudoalteromonas rubra. The sequence continues at coordinate 551,807 of NZ_CP013611.1, read as the reverse complement.
CTTCGAGCAGTTTTTCGGGTTCGTTGGTGCCTAAGCTGACAGTGGTCCCATCTTTTAGTTTGAGTTCTACGGCGTCCAGACCAGAGACATTATAGAGCCAGCCGGTAGATAGCTGGCGAATACCCAGGCCATTGTACCACTTAGTTTTGATAATTTTTGCCGAGTCTATTTGTGTATAATCGAGTGATTTACGCCAAAAACCAGGGCCGAAAAACCAACGTATCTGTCCTTCACCTATTTTAATAGTCAGCGAACTAAATAAAATGGCGATGATGCCAACGACAACAAAAGCAAAACTAGCGTTGTCTTCGGGTTTAACGACAGCGCTATAGGCAAGAACCAGTGCAGATGTGCCCATAACGGCCAATATGGGTGTGCTTATAGTCCATCACGCTTTCTCCTGTACTATATTCTGTTGAGCCTCTTACGCCTTTTGTAGAATTATATACGTTTTTAAACAAGGGTTATTAAAGGGTCGGGCCATACCATTTAGGCCCACCCCTTAGTAACTTCCACTAGTTAGCAAGTGTAACCATTAATAGACACAGGGCAGGAATAGTTTGGATCTGAGATTGGACCACATCCTATAGCGGAAATTGCACCGCCAACCTGACGTGTTTTGCCATTACCAATGACCACCTGCCCAGACAGTTTTTTTACCTTCTTCTTGTTGAGTATCAATGTCATTATTTTCACCTTTACATGATTGCACCAATATTGGTAACAAACAGTGTGTTGCCATTTTGTTCAAAAAGCAACCGGCAAAAGCAGGTGCACAAATATTTCACGCAAATGTCATAATTAAGAAGAACGCTCGCGGCACTGAATTTCGCGAGCAAACTGAGTACAATCAGCAAGTGCCGTGTCGTGATCTGTACTATATGCACTAACACTTCGGCCCCATTGATCTTGCCCCTGCGCAAGATATTGCCCTGGACCCACCTCTCGACATCTGAAACACCACCCTGTGACTATGCCGAAGATCGGATACTCTTGTACCAAGTCATCTACAGACACTGCTGTCTTAGTTCTTTTCACTGTGGTAAATGCTCCCTATGGTGCATTGTTGATTTTGAGCGCAAGCTGATGAGGTACCAGCTTGCAACTAACTTATTACAGTACGATGCGGCTTGCTTTTGTAAAAGGTGCAATGCCAATTTGCTCGAAGATCGCTTCTGGTTTAAAGACTTGAGTACCTTTAATCACCAGAGAAAGCTTTCTCAGTGCCTTGATATCCTTACTCGGATCACCATCGACCAGGATCAGATCAGCAACTTTGCCTTCGCTGATTGAGCCAGTCTGATGTGCGACCCCCATCAATCTGGCGCTGTCGATAGTAGCCATTTTCAGGACCTCGGTTGTCGGGATCCCGGCCATAGTATACAACTCAAGCTCCCGAAGTAAGGTAAACCCAGGGACACTGTCAGTGCCAGCAACCATAGGTACGCCCGCGTCATAGAGAATTTTAACCATTTTCAACAAAGCGTCCCCCGAGTTCTGATAGGCACTTTGGTGTTCTTCCTCAACCTGCATCTGAGCCCCTTTCAAGTTGCGCACAAAATTAGGTGGCAAATGCGATGCAATCTCGGCAAACTCTTGGTCTACCTGTTTGTTTTGACTCATCAACAGGCTTCTGAAGGTTGATACCGTAGGATCAATAACCACATTGTTATTTGCCAGCAGCTTAATAAAGGCATCCATTTCCTTGCCAGTCATCGGCATTTCTGCTGCTTTTTCGCCGATCAAAGAAAAACGTTGCTTGGTGCGTGTGTCGACTTCTTCACCCGCCAGAAAGTTCAGAAATAGCATGTTGATATGCTGAATCTCGTTATACCCGGCATGTACGGCCTGCTCTGCTGTCATAAAAGCCGGAATATGACCACTGAGGCGAAGCCCACGGCTGTGCGCCCGTTGTGCTATCGGCTCAACCCATTTAGGATCGATCGACGAATAGAGCTTGATCTGGACGTAGCCATTATCAGCAAAAAAATCCACCATTTCGAGCGCTTCTTCCAGCGTTTTAACGCTTAATCCGGCAGAGTTTTCACTGTATTTGTCCATAAAACCGGCGCGATATACACGAGTACCCAGTACTTTGCCTGTATCAAACAAAGCCTGGATCTCCATCAGGTTCTGATGTTCATTGCCCATGTCCCGTACACTGGTTACACCGGTAGCAATGTTCAGGATCCCAGTATCTTTACTTAAATGGCCATGCATATCCCACAGACCGGGGATCAAGGTTTTTCCCTGCCCATTGACTGTTGCCACCTTTTTGCCAAGCTCGATTTTCGGCGCAACCTGAACAATTTTGCCTTGTTCAATCAGTACTTGTTGACCTGTGAGCGTGGTCCCTTTTTCTACGTCGAATACATTCACCTGGTCTAATAGCAACGCTGAGTGATATTCAGTAAGCTGCTCAGCCAAGTTTTCCAGATAAGCTTGCTCCGCTTTTAGCTGACGGACCTTTAGCTGGTCAAACTGCTCTTTACTAAAACCGTCACGGATAACATACATGCCACCCCAGCTCTGAGCAAAGTAATTACCTTCTTTATCGTACCAAGCAAAGTCTGGCGTCATGGTCAATCCGGATTTGGCATACAAATAGACTTGCTCATCACCCAGCTTTACCGTGTCCAACTTGGTGAAAGTGACTTTCCCGTGGGGTAGCACTTTGATCTGCTCAAGATCGTTTTTGATCAGGTAGCGGATCAATGCATTATCGATTGCCAACGTGCTATTTTTGGGCACATAAAATGTAGGTTGGTTTGTGTTGACACTGCTGTGCTCATCATCATTTTGCCACTTTGCCTGGCCATTTTCCCACATATAGGACTCACTGATGTCAGCACCGAAAGCAGATTGTCCCTGAGCTTCAAAGCCCAATATCCTGCCTTTATCATCAAGTTTGAGTTTTTCATCAATCACAATACGACGGTTGTTCCAGCCAAACCGGGCCTGTGATGTATATGTATTCGTATCTAACTGTGTCTGGCTCATAGTGCCAGCTAGCCCTTTTTCTGAATAGATGTTATTCACTATGGTTTGCGCAAATGCTGCGGGCAAATAAACGGCAGATAGAAAGGTTGTTGCAGCAATTAAGCGGCTCGCTGCAAAATTCCTTATCGTTTTGTGTTTCACTATGTTTTCCTTACATATTTATAATCAACAGTATTTATATCATATTCAGCCTTAAATTTTCTAAAGTTCCATAATTTTAGATACTTGCTAATCCACGCGAGCACGGCTGGTCGCTTTTAACTCGATTGGCCAGCGCGCCTGAGTACTTGCCTGCACTGTTAAGCCTGGGGTAACGGCAGAGCGTTCTACCTCAAGTACAGATACCACAGGTAAGTGCCCGTCATCCTTGTGTGGCTGCGGCTCTTCTGGTGTCAGAAGCACAACAACTAACAGGGCCAGTGTTAATGCGCTCGCGGCTACAATGACCGGAAAACGGGTTTTAAACGTCATGGATCACCTCCATCTGGGTCTGTGAGTCAATCGGCTGATTAAGGCGTTTACTGATCTCACTCAGCCTTGATAGGGTTTGTAGTGTGACAGGCAGCATGATTGCTGTGTCTACGAATTCAAGGGAGTAAGTCACAATAGAAAACACCTGACCTACACTGATATCAGGGATCAACTGCACCATCCATAAATTACCCAGTACGGCCGTAATCAACACAAGAAAGATCAATCCATATACCCAGGCTTCAGTATCTGACAGGCGAATTTCACATCGTTTGAGTCGCTCAAAATGCGCACTGATTGCACCAAGCGGTCGGTGGCTCAACACCCAGACTTGCTGTTCAAGCTGGTCATTCAGCTTGCTATTCAAAATACTGAAGCGATCATGAAACAAAGCATAGATGAGACACATTAACGCCGCGGCAAGTATCACGCTGTATGCTAGATAGAGATGAAAAGAAGCCAAGATAACCACAGTGGCGATAAGCTGTATCCCCGCCGTGAATACGGCTGGTAAATCATTCTCCAGAAAATCGACGAGTTCACGTGACATGGTTAGCCTGGCGTCTTTGGTGGATACGGGCGCGGCGCGTAACTTAAATGCCAACATTTCGGCTAGTCTGACCCGAATATCACCAAATACACGGGTATCATAGAAGCGACGGAGCACGCTTATCGCTACCAACCCCACCAGCACTAAGGCAAATCAGGACAAAGGCGTCAGAGACTGGTCAAGCACCCCATCGATGGCATAGCCAATAAACAAAGGGAGTAAGATCAACAGAATATTCTCTAAGATCACCATACTCCAGGTGACAAAGATCTTGAAAGGACTGGTGCGAATAATCGCAGCAAAAGAAATTTTATTCAGGAGTTTCACAACTGGCTCCGCAAGTACTAGAAAACTTGCGGCCAGTGTTACAGATCGAAGCGGGAAAAAAGTGTCCTAGATTGCGCTTTTGCTTCCGGGTCACTTAAAGCAGGCCATTATTCAGCGCATTTTGTGTATAGATCAGGACGACAGATCTGCATCAAAATACTTGGGTCCTCCGGCGTCTCGAAACCAAATTGCGCATACAAACCATGCGCATCCTTAGTCGCCAGCATGATTCTGCGTAAGCCCTGAAGGTCCGGGTGTTGCATAATGGTATCGACGAGCTGCTTACTTAGCCCTTTGCCTCGATGCGCCTCCACAATAAATACATCCGCCAAATACGCAAACGTTGCCTTGTCCGTGATCATTCGGGCAAATCCTACCTGCTCAGCCGTGTCAGTGTAGACGCCAAAACACAAAGAGTGCTCAATGGCCTGTTTCATGACCTCACGGGGGATTTCCTTAGCCCAGTAGGAGTCTGAAATAAAATCGTGAATGAGATCAAAGTTGAGTCGTTTAGGATCGCAACTAATTGTATAGGCCGGCATTTTATACTCCCTAAAAATGGTGGCATGATTGATTTTTGTTATTGCCCCATTAAACCTTTGACCCCAACACTAAAGCAAGCACTTAATTGAAAAGTGTGCAGGCCTGTTAGCTCCTCTGGATCACCTGCATGCCACGGCTAAGGTGTACAGCATCAGAATGTACGCCTTCACACTCAACCCCAATGAACTCAACAGGCAACCCCATTGCATAATAAATATCGGGACGATCCTGGAGGTGGAAATGTAAATGGGGTTCACTGGTAAAACCGTTAAATCCACACACCCCCAGTAGCTCCCCTTGGCCTACGCTGTCTCCAGGTTTAACCGAAATTGACCCTTTTTTAAGATGAGCATAATAACCATATTCACCGGGTGCATGCCTGATCACAACATGATTGCCAGCAAAGTGACAACAAAGAAAATCTATTAACCCAAACCCTGGCAGTGGCGCCTGAGCGACTCTATCAAACACCGAAATCACTTCCCCCGCTGCTGCCGCAACAATTGGCTGGTTAAAGCAATAATAATCCCGCGCATTCAGACCGTTACCTTTATGGCGTGAATAAGTGTGATCGACCATCACAAAGTCCAGTGCATACCTTTGCGAGAGCACATCCCAGGAATGAGAGGTTGCAGGTGAGTTGCCGCCATTGTAAACCAGCCAGCGACCTTCAAACGGCAAGCGATAACACACCTTATTTTTGTATCCGGCAATGTCTGTTGCTCTTGTCGATATTCTTTTTCCAACCGACAGCTGACAAACAAGTAATTTAACCTGTTGAAATAACAGTATGGGATTCAAAAGCGTCAGCGCCATAGAGGGAAGCGCCGTCAAGACCATACCATAACGACCAAGATAACGATGAATGCCCGGACGAGGCCAGTTTAATCCGGGATGTCGCTCACCGTCTTCACCAGAGAGAATCACAATATACCTTTTTAGTAACCAAGCACTGATAAAATGAATAGAAAAGTACAAGCCCAACTTGGCTGGAACCGACAAACGGAACTGCCAGGCCCATTGACAAAGCAGCTGCACACCGATAGTAGCGCATACTGCCATCACCATGGGGATCAGCCAGGTAAATGCAAACGCCTTGTGCCGGCTCAATGCTAACTCTTTGGCCATACTCTTTACTCCTTTGCCTGATATTCAATAAACTGCTTACTGTCTGGCTGACACTCTAGCCATCCCTGCCATTCAGTACAATGGTTCAACAATAACAAGTTATAAAGGACCATATTTTGATACTCAAATTTTTATATTGTGATACCTTGATGCTTATTATCCCGGAGTAACACGAATGACCAAGGAGCTGAACAAGCACGTCGTGAGGCGCTGTCTTGATAAAATTAAATCACAACTAAAGGTCAGGGAGTTGACCTACCTGGACGTTGCCGGGTTGTTTAATGTGTCAGAAAATACCGTGAAGAGAATGCTGAACCAGGATGACATCAGCCTGAGTCGGCTGTTAACGCTGGCAGAACTGTGCGACCTGGACGCCGCAAAATTACTGAGCGAGAGTGTACAAGATACCCCTGAGCACACCTACTTTACGGCGCGCCAGGATCAGGCCTTTGCAAAACAACCACATTTGTTAAGCTACTTTTCCCGGCTGTTTTATCATCAGCAAACAGTAGAACACATTGCCACTGAGTTTAATTTAAGCGCACTTTCCAGTTACCGATATTTACGGGCGCTTGAGGATATTGAGCTTTTGACATTACACCCCAATAACCAATTCAAATTTTTAGTACACCCGCCATTGGGGTTTGCTCCAGACAGTCTGGTAATAAAACAGTCCGTCTGTAAACACATGGCGCAAACACTTGATGCTGTTATGGCCCCGACCAGTACGCCAGAGCAGCATGTCTTAATTAAGCCAATGAAAATGCCGCCCATACTACGGGATAAAATGTGGCAGGAATTACAAGATAGCGTCAGCAAATACGCCCACATAGCGGAGCAGGCCTTTGCGCAGCACAGTGAGCAACCTGACTTTCAGGTTACTCTTGTTATGCATCCGCTCAATACCGACGTATTTAATGAAGCCCCCATCATTGCGTTAGATTAGGGCCCTTGGGCTTATTCTTGTTGAAACGGGTAAATGGCGCCCAGGTTCATCAGCTGCGTTAGTTCATCCAGCGCCTGCTGACTCTCAGTTAACAAATTGGGATCAGCCAGGTCGGCCTCACTCAGCCTGTCGCGGTAATGTTTGTTTATCCAGTCTCTCAAGCGCTGATAGGTGTGCTCATCCAGCAAGCATGCCTGATTCACCGCATTGAGTTCCTGCTCCGATAAAGTCACTCTCAGTCGCAAGCACGCAGGTCCACCACCGTTTTGCATACTTTGCTTGAGATCCATATATATTACTTCGCTGATCGGGTTGCTGGCCTGACACAGCGCCGACAAATATTGCTCAACTTTCCCCACGGTCTGGCATTCCCCCGGCGCTATGATGGCCATACCGCCTGAAGGTAAACTAACCAGCTGACTATTGAATATGTAGCTTTTTACCGCTTCTTCAACACTGATATCGGCATTCTTTACTTCAATAAGGTGAAGTGGTCTGTCACCCCGATAGGCGGAGTTTATCTGTTCAATCACCTTTTGCTGCTGATAAAAGGCCTGCTCATGAAACAGAAACACATTCTCATTGCCTATGGCTATGACATCGTTATGAAACACACCCTGATCGATCACTTCAGGATTCTGTTGAATAAATAAGGTGCTATGCGGGTCGAGCTGGTGACTTCGCGCAACCGCTTCAGACGCCTGGCGAGTTTGCCGCGCAGGGAATAGCTGCGGCTTAACCTGAGTCTGAGCATCTTCACCGTAGACAAATAACGCCAGCCCCTGATGTCCGTAGCTGTCAGCCAGTCGAGTATAGTTAGCTGCACCTTCATCTCCAAACATAGGATGCTGAGGTAATGCTTCATGATGGCTGAAATAGTCATTGTTGTTAAAAATACTTTTTAAAATCTGGCTGGTCTGAGGCGCTTCGATAGCCCGGTGCAATTTATTGTTTAAGTTTGCAGGTGTAAGGTGCAATTTGCCATCCGCGCTATCGCAACTGGGTGATACCGTCGCTGCATTCGCAGTCCACATCGAAGACGCCGAGTAACAGGCTTTAAGCAACTGAGGCTGGGATTTTGCAGCCTGGCTGATCACCTCTGCGTCTGTACCACTAAACCCACATACTCTGAGGGTACGCAGATCCGGACGAGCATTAGGCGCTATGACGCCCTGGTGTAAGCCAAGCTGAACCAGGTGCCACATTTTTTCGAGCCCCTGTAATGCCGCCTGTTTCGGGTTGGATACTTTGTTGGCATTAGATTTGGACGCAACATTGCCATAAGACAATCCCGCGTAATTGTGTGTTGGGCCGACCAGGCCATCAAAATTTACTTCGTAGTAGTTCATGTTGCCCCCTTTTGGTGCAGAGCGCCTTTATTTTACTGAGCATTGCACCAGATTGGTTATTCTTGTTCTATTTTCAACTAAGAGAATGAAATAAAAAATCAATATTATTCATAAGGTTACTATTATGCCTGTGCACGTTAGCTCAAAGGTAAGTTCAAAACCTGTGCCAGCAGACAAAACTTCTATAAGTTAGTCGTAATTCAATCAATATGACAAAAATTTGAGCGTGAAATGACAAAAAGAAAACAATCGTGTGGCGGAGCAATTAAATGAGTTGTGTTAAGTACAGGCTGAGTGCGGTACACCACACTCAACCCGGGGGGTTTAAAATTAAGCACTAAGCACGTATTCGTTATACGTCAATCACCACTTTGCCCATCGCCTGACCACTTTGCAGTCGCGCATGCGCCAGACCTGCTTGCGACAACTCAAAACCTTGTTCATCCAACACGGGCACCAGCGCCCCGGCTTCAACTATGGTTGTCAGGGCATTCAGGATCTGGTGATGATCTTCACGCTTATGGTTATGCAGCATAGGGATCAGCATAAAGACCACATGCAAAGACAACCCTTTAAAGTGAGCCACTGACAAGTCAAGATCCACCATGGCCACAGTTGAGGCTACATGACCGTTCAAGGCCGCGGCTTCGAACGAGTTAGCCATATTGGCGCCGCCTACTGAGTCAAAGACCACATCGAACCCTCTGCCCTCGGTATGTGTGGTCACATAATCTGCCACTTGTTCGGTTTTATAGTTAATCGGTACTGCGCCCAGGCGACTGATCAGCTCAAGCTGGGCATCGCCGCCACCGGTCGAGTACACTTGTGCACCAAAGTGTTTAGCTAATTGCACGGCAACATGTCCAACACCGCCAGAGCCACCATGTACCAGGACTTGCTGGCCTGCCCCTATCCCAGCCCGTTGTAGCCCTTCATAAGCCGTGATCCCTACTAAAGGTAAAGCAGCCGCTTCTCGCATAGTCAGATTACTGGGTTTACGCGCAATGAGTCGGGCATCGGCCAGCATAAATTCCGCCAATGCGCCTGGTAAGTCAGCCAGACCACCGGCACACCCGTAGACTTCGTCTCCTACGGCAAAGTCCGTTACGCCCTCTCCAACTTCAACCACGGTACCCGCAAAGTCCATCCCGAGTACGGCTGGTAAGGCCGGTGATAAAGGCAAGGCTTCGCCCATGGTGCGGATCATCGTATCAACCGTGTTGACGCTGCTTGCCGCTACTTGCACCAGAACGTGACCTGCCGTCACTTGAGGTTTAACTACCTCAGTTAAAGTAAACGCAGCCTCTTCACCGTATTGATTTAAAACCATCGCTTTCATAATTATGCTCTCCTGTATTGATGACTAAAACTATACTTGCCTTTTTATTTATTGATAATAGACTGAATTTAATAATCACTTTATACATTTTATTAATAATGAACATTGAGCATCTCAAGTTGTTTGTGCGCATCGCCGCCACCTGTAACATTAGCCAGGCCGGCCAGGATCTGGGGCTGTCAGCCGCAGTCGCAAGCAGCCATATTAGTAAGCTCGAAACCGACCTCGGGGTCAGACTGCTACATCGCACAACACGCAAAGTGTCTTTGACCGAAGAAGGGCTGGCGTTTCTGCCCCATGCCGAAGATGTGTTGAATGGGGTTGAGGCCGCGCGAGCCGCCATAGGCGCCGGCAGTACTAAGCCCAGTGGTACGCTGAGGCTAACCATGCCAGCATCCTTTGGCAGAATGCATATTTTGCCTGCCCTGCCCGGCTTTTTTACCCGGTATCCGGAAATTAAACTCGACCTGAAACTGTCTGACACCATTTCCGATTTGGTCGAGGGCGGCTTTGATCTCGCGATACGTAACAGCGCACTCAAGGACTCCACACTGGTTGCCAAAAAGCTGACTACCGACACCCGATTACTCTGCGCCTCACCGGATTACCTGGCCACAAATGGGCACCCGGAACACCCCTCAGCCTTGGCGGAGCATGCCTGTATCACCCTGGCCGGGTTGGAACATTGGTCCTTTCAGACGCCTCAAGGTCATCAAACCATTAAAGTGCAAGGTCAGCTACGTGCTGATAACGGAGACGCCATCAGAGAGGCCTGTCAACTGGGGCTAGGGATAACCATTAATTCGCGCTGGAGTGCCTATAAAGCATTGCGCTCGGGTCAACTTGTCGAGGTATTACCTGACTATCCGCTCGAATCTAATACCGCTATCTGGCTGGTGTACCCCAGCTCCCGACTATTGGCGCCCAAAGTGCGCGTTTTTATTGATTATCTGGTGAGCTACTTTGGCGAAATCCCCTATTGGGAAAAATAATTTGCTGCGTGTGAACCTTTTTACATGCTGCGCCGTCTTGTAGGAAAAGCCCAAAGGAATAGCATGGAACCATCAAAGGCCGCATTACTGGTATTGTCTGCCCAACAGGGCAACCGGCGTGCGTTCGAAACCTTATGCGAAGCGTTTTATCAGCCAAGCTGGCGGTTTGCGATGAAGCTCAGTGGCCAAAGTGCCAGTGCCGATGATATCTGCCAGGATGTCTGGACTAACATCGCCAAAAAGCTCAATCAGCTTAAAGAGCCCAGTGCATTTCGGGCCTGGGTGTTCCGCGCCATTTACCGTCGCTTTGTCGACCTTAAACAGGCAGAACATCGTTTCGAAGAGACCCAGCCGGAGCAGGCATTCGAGACACCGGATTTGGATACCTCGTTGAGTATCCTGACGCTGATAAACCGGCTAGCCGACGAAGAGCGCCACTGTGTGTACTTATTTTACTTAGAGCAGATGTCGCTCAGAGACATTGCCAATATACTGGATGTCCCCCAGGGCACCGTTAAATCAAGATTAAACCGCGCAAGGGCACAATTGCGTACCCTGGTTAACGAGGAGCAAATAGCATGAACTTAGACAAAGAGATAAGTAAAGCATTACAGCAAGAACAAAATCAGATAGATCCCATTCTTGCTCAGGAAAAAGGCCTGTTCACTATGCTGGGCAACGTGTATCAGGGTAATACCCGTTTCTGGGTGATCCTGGCTTCAATCAGCGCCCTGCTGATCACCATCGGCTTTGTGTACAGCGGTTATCGGTTTTATATCGCCACCGCAGTCATGGATCAGGTGTTTTGGGCTGTGTGGTTTATCACCGGATTGCTTGTGCAGATCGCCACCAAACTTTGGATTTTTATGGAAATGAATCGCCAAAGTGTACTGAGAGAAATAGCGCACCTCGCAGTAAGACTTCAAGCCAAATAATTGTCGGGCCCTGCTTTTAGCGCGAAACTGAAGGTAGGGCCTGCTCACATACTACTTTGCCAAATACGCTGGCATCAACTTCAAGGCAGCGCAGGCCATCAGGACCAGACACAACTGCATCACTACATCGCTTGTCATGCACCACAGGCTGACCATTGGGCTCAACCCGGTAACCTCCCCCTTTACACAAGGCACTTGCTTTATTTTGCCAGCGTGCCAACAACGAAGTGGTGCTTTGTTCAGAGCCGGACACTGACACTATATAAACACCTGTCTCCTGGGTATCAATTACCGCTATTTTTGGCCCGGCCAATGCCACACTATTGAATGACACAAACAGAACAACAGCCATCACATGTGCCACCTCTTTTAATGTCAGTGCCTCTTTGCTCATAAAATGCCTTATTCACGCTCAGTAATTTATACCAATTTGCTTAATTAAGTGTTCTATTTTGAGGCGAGAAAATATAGTCGATAACAAGGCAAAAATTTTGCTATTTAGTTCTTCTAAATGAGAAATTTTTAACGCTGTTAGCGTCATATTTGCTCCTTCAAATAGACCAGGTATTAAGTGAAATTGGTATTACTCCCCATTCAGGTTTAGTTGTCTGGGTGGGTGCTCAGGTTTGGCGTAGCTCAGTCGGCCAAGCCTCCGTGTTTCATGATAACTATCCAGTCCGGAAATAGCCACGGTATGCAAAGACTCAATGTCGATGTAACCATCCGCTTTAATACTGTTTTGCGGCACTTGAATATCAATGACCTCTCCTATCACTAAAATGGTGCCATTGATCTCCAGTTTCTGTACTTCTCGTAATGCCAAAGCAAATTTCAACTGGCTCTGTGCCACATAAGGTGCTGTGATGCCATCAGCCAGCTGAGTGTCCAGTCCGACCTCTGAAAACTCAGATACGCCTGGGGCATAACGCGCCGAGGTTTGGTGGGCTTGCTGCCAGATAGTCGAGTTAACATGGTTTAGCGTGTAATGACCTGTGGCCTGGAGATTGCTCAGTGTGTCTCTGGGCACCGTATCAGGGCGGATGATCATGCCTATCAGCGGCGGATTGGCACCAATATGAAAGACCGAGCTGACGATAGCCAAATTGGGGTTACCTTGTGCATCCTGGGTACCGACCAGATTAGCACTTTTAAATCCAGACAAGCTGTTTATCAGTCGTGCCCTTTCCCGCTCTTGCATATTGGTTATGTCTTCCCGGCTGAGCTGTGTGATCATCTTTATAAATTCCTCTTTTTTGGCTGTTTCTATGTACTGTTACGTTGGTTTGGACAGCTGTGTTAAAGCTGTTCGATATGGTCGAGCAAGTATTGAGCGCGTGTGAGCAAGGCCTGCTTATCTTCTTCAGACTTTTTCAGCCAGTTGCTGTACACCATTTTTGTACGCGGGTTACTGGCGAATTGCGTATGGTGTTGCTGCATAAAGCGCCAATACAAGGCGTTTAACGGACAGGCTGACTCAGAGACCGTTTCTGTCACTTTGTAAGCACAGTCGCCGCAGTAGTCACTCATTTTTTTAATGTAGTTTCCGCTGGCTGCATAAGCCTTGGAGCCAACAATGCCACCATCGGCAAACTGGCTCATACCCCGGGTGTTTGGCATTTCCACCCACTCTATGGCGTCGATGTAAATCCCCAGGTACCAGGCGTCCACCTGATCTGGGTCTATGCCAGCCACCAGACAGAAGTTGCCGGTGACCATCAGGCGCTGAATATGATGGGCATACGCAAAGGTCAGCGATTGTGTGATAGCGTGACTGAGACAGCGCATTTTGGTGTCGCCCGTCCAGAACCAGGCAGGCAAGCTGCGTGTGGCCTGCAAATGATTGAGCTCAGCATACTTTGGCATATTGGCCCAATAAATGCCCCTGACAAACTCGCGCCAACCAATGATCTGGCGCACAAATCCCTCTATCTGCGCCAGACTGATGGCTCCCTGGGACTGCTCAAATGCCAAAATCGCCGAATCTACCACCATTTTAGGACTGAGGATTTTGGCATTAATGGCAAATGACAAGCGAGAATGATACAAGCTCCAGCCCCGATCCTCGCCAAGCTCAATTAGTTTACCCGTCATAGCATCCTGAAAACGCCCGAATAACGGTAAACAATGCTGGCAAAAGAACGTCAGCAGGGACTTTGCCTGTACACGATTAACGGGCCACAGCAGAAGCTCATCCGCCTGCCCTATGGTTTTGACCTGATGTCGCTTGAGCCGCGCCAAAATATCACCGACCTCGTTAGCAAACACCAGCGGTTCGGGTATCTCAGCAAGATCGGCCGCTTTGAGCTTGTTGCGATTATCACTGTCGAAATTCCATTGTCCGCCAAGCGGTTCTCCATCGACCATGAGCACATTAAACTCACCGCGCATCTTGCGATAGAAATGTTCCAGCCGATGCCGTTTATCAGGCTTAAAGTAACTGCCAAGCTGGTCATTAGCCAGATAGAAATGTTCAGTATCATAGACACTCGAAGTAACTGACAGTGTGTCGCAAAACTGTGACAGCTGAGTGCGCAACCGATATTCATCCGGCAACTGATAAGCAAAGTGACCGATATTATACTCCCTGATCAGGTGGGTCAGCAGCTCAGGTAGCGATGCAAAGTCCTGCGTATCATCCAGCGTCAGATGCAATACATGGTGCCCTGCCGACTTAAGTGCCTGTGCGAATGCTTTCATTGCAGCAAAAAACGCGCATATTTTCTGGACATGGTGCCGGGTATAATTCGTCTCCTGATGCAGTTCAGCAATAACATAAAGCACCTCATCGGACTTTTCTGTATACCAGCTATGACCCGCATTAAGCTGATCGCCCAGGATCAATCTAAGTTGTTTACTCATGTGTTTCTCTGTTTGTTTGCCTGTTGCCCGCACACCGTTTGGAGCAATATTTCACATTGGGCCAGTCGCGTTGCCATTTTTTGCGCCAGGAAAAAGGACGCAGGCAAACCGGGCAGGTTTTTTCTGGTAACCGGGATTTCTTCATACCTTAGCTCGGACGTACGTGTCGTTTCAGGATCCGCTGGGCTTCTTTTTTCACTTGAGGCCTTTTGCGCCATTGCCACAGTAATTCCTGCGCTGCTTTATAGCTTAGCTTTAAATTGACAATGGGCTCAGGATAATCCTCCCCAAGCACCACGCCATACATCAGCTGTTCCATCTGCGACAGCTCCCAGGGTTTATGAACCAAAGGAGCAGGCACATCTTTGAGCATTGGTAGCCAGGTTTTGACAAACTCCCCTTGCGGGTCTTTTTCTTCGCCTTGCTTAACCGGACTATAAATGCGAATGGTGTTGATGCCAGTCACACCCGCCTGCATTTGAAACTGGCTGTAGTGAATACCCGGTTCGAAATCTAAAAAGACCCGGGCAAGATGGGCAACACCCAAACGCCAGTCGAGCTCCAGGTGGTGACATAAAAAGCTCACCAACATAGCGCGCATACGGAAGTTGATGTAACCCGTGGCAATCAGGCACCGCATACAGGCGTCCACCATAGGAATGCCTGTATTACCGGTTTCCCAGGCAGCTAGCCTTTGTTGCGCTTCCACTCCCGTACAGCGAGGCAAGAGGTCATAACCCCGATTAATGTGCCGAAACTCCATGTCACATTCGCTTTCGAACTTTTGAATGAAATGACAATGCCAATGCAGCCTGGAAGAAAAGGCCACCAGAGTGCGACGCCAACCCACCATTTGCCAGTGAGCTAACACACTCTGGTACACCTGACGCAAACTGATATTGCCCCAGGCCAGATAAGCAGACATACGCGAACACGCCTGCTGGCTGAGTAACGGGCTGGATAAACTACAAGCATACCCTTTGCCTCGTCCCTGGTAGAACTCGGCTAAAATACGGCGTGCCTGAGCTTCACCACCGGACTGAAAAGTGCCCGGCGGTGCATTGAAGCGTTGTTGAATATCGCTCAGTTGGGAATACGTCGAGTCTGGTGAAAACCAATTTACTTGTGACAAATCAGGATCAGCGCAGCGTTCACGCATGGTTTTTTGCCATTGTTTATCCCAGTTTTGCCGCTGTGTCAGCCCTCTTAGTACTGCGCCACAACGAAATTCGTCCCAGTTAATTCCCATTGCCGCACACCAGTTTGCAACTGCCTTGTCCCGCTCAAAAGTGTTCGCCAGACCGATTTCCTGATGAGAGTACAGTCCGGCGATTTGGTAGGTCTCATGGACCTGCTGTAAAGCGTCTAATGCCGGTTTGTCCGATACCCACAAAGATCCGTGCGGAACTCGCGCATTGATGTCCTGTAAAGACTGCAGAACAAACTGCCAATGGCGAGCTGAATAATGCGGGTCGTCCAGTAATATGGGTTCAAAGCAATATAAGAGCAGTACGGGATGACCACTTTGAATGGCCTGACACAAAGGTGCGTGGTCGGATAACCTTAAATCACGCTTGAGCCAGACGACCGCCGCACTCATACGTCTTCCTCAGCAAATGTTGGCCAGTCTGCTGCATCCGCACTGTCCACAGATGAAACACCCTGCTCACCACGCCACTTTTGCACGAACAGACCTAGCTCATCATACAGCTGAGCCTGTTTTTCAATATTTAAATGGCGTCCACCGCGCGGATCGACACCCACTCCCGCTATGTACTGCCAATTTCCCCAGTTTGAGGCGACATCATGATCGAGTAATTGCTGCTGGAAGTAAGCTGCACCATAGCGCCAGTCCAGTCCCAGTTCATTTACAAAATAACTGGCTGCAATTTGCCGACCCCGGTTTGACATGTAACCGGTTTCATTAAGCTGGTTCATGAGCGCATTCACTAAAGGCACAGGTGTATTACCCTGGCACCAGCGAGTAAAACGTTCTGGCATAAAAGTGGCCAAAGGCTTAGACTTAGCTAATCCCTTAATTAGAAAAAGCTGCAGCCCAAGCTTAAGACAAAGCCACTGAAAATATTCACGCCAAAGCAGTTCAAACTTTATCCAGTAGGTCGACTCGTTCGCCACAACCTGCTTTTCAAATGCTTCTGTCGCCCACCAAACCTGGCGCGGAGACAGATTACCCAGTGCCAGATAGGGACTCATTTTTGTTGAGTTAAACCAGCCATCCAGCGCGTTGCGGGTTTCTTTGTATCTGCGGGCAACACCACTGTCGAAATAATCCCTCAGATGAGCTTGCGCGGCTTCCTCCCCGGCGGGAAAGTCCAGCGGCACTCTGGTTTCAGTTAACCGATCCTGACGCTGTGCATGCCACTGATGCAAAATGCCCTGCTCATTTGCACCGCTTACTGTGACGAGGGGAGCAGGTAACCGCGATGGTTCGAAGCGACACGGTGTTACAACCGACAAGGGCGCTTTTTCTACGCGTTTTCTGAACTGAGTAAAGTTGCTTAAATCACGACTCACAGTTTGTATCTGGCTGTGCTCGAACAAAGTATGCTGCCAGAAGCTGTACAGTGGGACTGCTCCCAACTCCTTGCGTAATTTTTGCACGGACCTGCGTTCATAAAGCCCTACCTGTTCGGCGCAAATCACCTGATCTATCTCGTATTTTAATACCTGGTGTGGCAAAACCTGATGTGGCTCACCTTCAACAACCAACAAACTGTGGCCACAGCTATCTAGTTGGCTACTGAGTGTTAATAGTGAATCAGCAATAAATGTTGCCTGCCTGTCTCCGAGCAACTTGCAATGATAATTAGTCTGTATGCGATACCTTGGGTTTATCACATACACAAACAGTATCTGGTCACTGTTTTGAGTGGCAAAATCGAGTGCCAGATTGTCATCCAGCCTGAGGTCTTGAGTAAGCCAGTAAAGCGTTCTTTTCACGCGCAGCCCTGTCGGATTGTTAGCATGCCTTGTCTTACGGACTGTGAAGAGAAAAAGTTCAACACTGAACTTTCATTACTTATTGAAAGTTCAGTAAGCTCTGCGATATGCTAATTACCAGTGGACTAAATAACAATCAATAACAGGAATTTGCACTATGAATAAACTCGCCGTCGCCGTGCTTATAGGCGCAACATTTTCGGGCCATGCCGCCCATCACCAACACGAATACAACTATACCGAGATTGCCGGGAAGAAAATCGCCTATGCGTGCCAGGGCGAAGGTAAAGTCACCGCCCTGTTGGTATCCGGTATGGGCCTGGATGCGCACACAACTTATAAAAATACCTACCACAACGCCAACCCCAGAGGCTACCGGCTGTGTTTTTACGACCGTGCGGGGTATGGCGAGAGTCAATATGACAACCCCAAGGTCAGAACCATGACCGAACTGCGTGATGAGCTGGCCGGGCTAATTAAGCACCTGAAGGTTGAGTCACTGGTCCTGGTGCCCCATTCATTCGGCGGATTTGTCGCGCGTGCCTATGCCAGCAAATATCCGGATAAAGTAAAAGGCCTGGTCCTGATAGACACGGTTCATGAATCCTGGTACGACGCGATGAAAGCGCAGATGTCCAAATCAGGCTGGGACACGATGAAGATGATTATTAACTGGGAACGCGAGCATAATTCGTTCGAAGATTTTGAAGAAGCCTCAAGCCACTCTGCGCTCTATACAATAAAAGCAGACTTGCCTGTTACCGTGCTTTCTCGTGGTATCCCGCACGTGACAATCAGACAAACCAAAATGAGTTACCCGGATATAGACGTTTACACGCAAACCTGGAATGACGCCCAAAAGAAACTGGCTACGCTGAATCAAAATACCGAGGCAGTCACGATGAAATACGCCTCACACCTGTTTGATGACTCAGACCCCTGGATTGCGATAAAACACATAGAGGCTATGGTAGCAAAAGCCAGCCTCTGAGTTTGATGACCTCGTACAGGGCACTCTACAGTGCCCTGATCTTTGTGCCGGGCATTGAGTAAACAAAAGCTAGTCCGCGCGTTGTTTTTTCACCGCCCTATAGCCCAGCAAGTAGCACAATCCAACAATCAACCAGGCAACACCAACCCACAATACCGCATTGCTGATTTTTTCAGGATGGCGAACAAATAACTGAATTGGCAATAACCCACGAATAATGCACACCAAGGCGATGCTATATATCCCGACGTTAAGTAAGGGTAATCGCCGCATGAGTCCGGTTGCAGATAAAGCATAGCAGCCTAGAATAATAAAAATTGCAGACGCCGCGATGGTGGCTATAGGTGCCAGCATAGTGCCTGCCTGCGCCGACTCTACAACAAAAGGCGGTGCCATTTGTGTGGCATAACACTGTGGACCGAAATAGATACAGGATAAATGCGCACCAGCCACCAGCCAGGCACTCAACGCAGCAAACAACAACAAAGCGATACCATATTGACGACCCATGCAGGCAAGCTCCTTATATAACCTAGACTTAGAATCAAACATCCAACGAAATATTAACACATATTATTGTCGAAAAACGCTATAGTTAAGCCAGTTTTAATTTGACCAGGCAAACAATGAAAGCAAATTTTTTACCTGTCGTGCTGGCAACGGCTGTGTTGAGCGCAGGCTGTCAGAGCACATTAACCAATACGGCCTCTGAAAAAATGTCGGAAGATAATCAAACGCTACGAGTCGCGACGTTTAACGTCAGTATGGAAGCAACCAATTACGATATGACAAACCACACATTGCAATCGGACAATGCGTTAACCGTGGCGTTAAAAAGTGGCGATTTCAGTCAAATCAACAATATCGCTGAGATCATCCAGCGTACCCGACCTGATATTATTCTGCTGAACGAGTTCGACTACATTGCAGATCCAGAGCAAGGCATTCATCTGTTCCAGCGAGACTATCTTGAAGTATCCCAGAACGGTTTTGATCCGATTAAATATCCCTACGTGTATCTGGCACCGGTCAATACGGGCGTAGAGACGCCGTTTGCTGGTAACAAAAATGCCCGTCTGACACATTATGGCTTCGGCAAATACCCTGGCCAATATGCCATGGTGTTGTTATCCAGGTATCCCATTCAGCAGGATCAGATCAGAACTTTTCAACACTTTCTGTGGAAAGATATGCCAAACAATCTGATGCCAACGCAGGCGGATGGCAGCAGCTGGTACTCAAAAGAAGAGGTCTCGGCCATGCGCTTGTCATCCAAGTCGCATTGGGATATTCCGGTACAAGTGTGCAATCGGCAGATCAACGTATTAGCCAGTCACCCAACGCCCCCCGTTTTTGACGGACCCGAGGACAGAAACGGTAAGCGTAATCACGATGAGCTCAGGCTGTGGAAGGATTACATTAGCTCAACCGGTAACGCCTACATATACGACGATATGGGTCAACGCGGTGGATTTGCCGCTCAGTCATTTGTCATTTTAGGTGATTTAAATGCCAGCTCTGTCGATGGCGATGCATATCCAGGTGCGATTGACCAGTTACTGAAACATCCGCGCGTGAATCATTACCCGGCACCTACCTCTGAGGGGGGACGGCTCAATAAACCCGACAATAAACATGCTGCCTCACATACCGCGCACTGGGGCATGCGCGCAGACTATGTATTACCGTCTGCCAACCTGACAGTCAGCGCCAGCGGCGTATTTTGGCCTGCAAATAACCAGACTGGTGCAGAGCTTGTAGCCGACAGAGCATCCTCTTCTGATCACCGTCTGGTATGGGTCGATATTACGCTGCCAGATGCACATTGTAACAACTAGCAAGACAGGCTAACGGGTTTACCTCCCCTTAACTGTTTTTTCGATAAGGCACATGGCATAACAGTGCCTTGCGAGCTCTCACAAAATGTATAAGAAAGCCATTAGCAGCTTTAACTGATTTGGCTTTCTTTAAAATGACCTTCTGACACCATTGCATCAACAAGGCGCTTTTTGAACATATAATCCAATAGTTCAAACGATCATAATTGCTGGTTAGCGCGATCACAGCACTTTATACAAAGTCGGAATCAACACCTCTCGCCATGATCACAACCGTTCAGAATGTAGTCCTTCAAAATAAGTCGTTTTTAGCTCATCTATCACTCTCGTGCTAACCCAATAGATGTTTGAGATATCACCAGGCTCGTTATATCGACCAAAAAAGAGGTATTTGCCATCTGGGGTAACACGCGGTACGGTTTCGAAATAAGGCGTATTAATGTCGGCACCCAGATTAATGGGTTCAGACCACCCGCCCTCTTTCTTTCTGAAGTACACAAATAGATCGCTGTCTTTTCTTTTGGTGTCCTTTCTGTGCCTCGCATTTACAAGCAAATAATCATTCTCTGGTGACATAAAGCCATGGATCCCAAATGCTATGTCCATTGGTCTGGGTGTAGAGATACGCCCGGCATTATTTTCGGCGATATACATCTTTCGCTCTTTCGTGTTGGTAAAGATCAAATCTCCATTTCTTGCCTGGTTGAAGTCAGTCAAGCGGCCAGTATTGAGTGATAACTCCCACCTTTTCGCTTTTTGGCTGCTTTTATTTCGAGGTACGTACCAGATGCCAGAGTCTTTTGAGTCAGGTTGACGCGCGGTGAAATACACCCTGTCTTCATTCAAACTCACATAGGGGACTAACTCATAAGCCATTTTGCCCTGAGTGAAGTCCGCTCTTTCAGGTTTTGTCCACTGCCCTTCTGTCAGCTTTGTATGGTAAATCTGTGGGTAGGTATCTGCTCCCTCGACCACTGTTAAAGCCGTAAAATACATTTCTCGCAGATCCGGAGAAAACGACACCCCAAATTCATATCGACCTTCAACAGATACAATATCAGGGGCAAACTGCTTTGGCTGAGTACCTGGCGGTTTCTGACCTAGCCATAATGTATCACTGTCTTGTGCTGGTTCAGCGGCAGTTACATCAGCGACCATCACACCGGCAACGAATAGAAAATGTAAAATAGGTTGTTTGATTTTCATGGTTTTGCCCTTAAGTTCTGTAATCATTTAGGGGCAATGTATCAGGTTTGGTGCAGCGCGCCGTGTAAACTAATGTAAAACATGTACCCACTGTTTTTTTATCCGGTATATGACAAAGGCGCGTTTCTCTATCTTATGCCCCATAGCATTCACCCGGCCCGATTTCGTTGTTGACAACAGCACAAAGTACGTCCGCCACAATACATACATATACTCAAGCAACACAAAATTGAGCCAAAGAAGTGCAAGCATCGTCATTTCAAACAGCAATTAACAAGCCATTATTTAACCAAGTCATATAACAGACCAACCTAGTTGTTATCGGGCTATAACAAAACCCCATAACTCATTGTAATTAATAGATATATGTATTTATTGAAGATTTTGCATATTGCACTTTTGTTATTCATTCTGTGGGTTGTCGGGATCAGGGAAAGCACCACGAAACCTCTGATTATCGACATCAGAACAAGAAGGAAAAAAGGTAACAATCTATGAAGACGCAATCCGTTGACAGTTTAGATGTTGTTTCGGGTCGCAAAGGACCTCCAAACTACACCAACTTTTCCTGAAGGTTACTAATACAAATAAAAAATACGTTTAGGAGTTAAAAGTTATGGGTAAATCCAAAACATTTAAACCAAAAACAATTGAAGCACTACACCTAAAAGATGTTGCAGGTGGCGGTATCGATCGGCCAATTTTTATCGGCTACAAAGACCCTATCGACAACATTAAATTCTAATAATTAAGGAAAAATAAAATGAGCAAATCTAAAACATTTACTCCAGTCACTATCGATGCACTGAGCCTGAAAGATATCGCTGGCGGTACCGGCACGTCTATTCCGCCTGAGTTCATTGGCATCAAATAAGCGCAATACGCGATGACACAATAGAAGTAGCGGCTGCTCTGTCGCTACTTCTTTTATCTCCATTTGAGGTTTTAATATCACCCTGCAGGTAAGGTAAATACATGATAGCTGATAGTTTTATCCGTGTGTTGTCTGTCAGCAACTCAGTTGAGTGTGTTGAGAGCGCATTCCATGACTTTGTTGAAAGGCAAGACTTTAAAACGCAAGTTTTGAACATGGTTGAGCACACAGCGCTTGGTAAAATTAGCCGCAAAGGCATAACACTGTACGAAGACGATACCTGGTCTTTGCTGCTCACGCTGGATACTTATACAACACCAAGCGACGTCGCAACGACATTTTCCTCCGAATCTTTATACAGCGTTGTTTCCGAACATCACTATGCTGTGAGTATCTACTCAGAAAAGGATGGCTCACTCATACTCTCACCAGAGACTTTGCCAATTAATACAAGGCAACTGAAAATCAGCCCAAACAACCATGCCTATGTATTTCATGGCGCACAAGAAAAGGTGGTTGTCGCACTACACAATAAGTCCGTAGCCAGAGAGGTTTGCCCTTATTACGACACAGTCTCGGGAAGAAAGATCGCAACTTACTCAGGCACACACGACCTCGAAAGATATAAGGTCCTAGCTGGGTTTTTGCCTCAGTTTGGCGCAACAGCGGCCCCCTACCTCGTTAAACTAACCAAGCACAAAGTCAACGCCATACGCTGGCAAGCCCTGGTTGAGTTATTTAAAGTCGACCACCAACAGGCTAAGGTCATTTTAATCGAGTTTTTAGAGGACCCTTGTCACATCGTCAGGGCGCAAGCCGATGCCACACTCACCCAATTAACTGAATTTGAAAAGGCGTGTTAGTTCTATGGAATTTTATCCCCCAAAAGCCGTTGCAGCCACTTCAATTGAAGGGTTACTGACATTTATTAAAAACAATTTAGTTGAAGGCCAGAGGCTGTGTGACACACCAGGGTTAGTAGAGCAGTTAATGGGGCTCAGGCATAGTATTTCTGACGTACTCGACCATATTGTCCACTCGTTAGAGCAAGCAACGCCCAATTCCTATGGCAAAAATTCATTCGTCCTATATCAGGATGATACCCTTATGTTAAGGGCTGTCGTGTGGGAACCAAGAACAGACCATCAATACTCACAAGAAGACGAGAATCTGTTCGCCTACGGCTTGTGCCACGACCATAATTTTGAACTATTAACCTTGGGGCTTTCTGGCACTGGCTATACTACGCATATGTATGAATATCAGCATAAAGGTAGCCCCTATAAAGAAGGTGAAGAAATTGATATTCACTTTAATGGAGACTTCATTTTAGACGAAGGGTGTGTGCTCTACATGGATAAATCGCGAGACCTGCATTCACAGAGCCCACCAGACGAATTATCTATGTCATTGAATATCATTGTCGATCGTGGTGAAAAAGCCAGGCCTCTGTTCGTTGATACACAATCGAAACGGGTGATCTCCTTTGGCAATGCCATGGATAGCGCGCATTACTTGCAAAAACTCCAGCAAGTACTCACCTGAAGAGCGACCAGGCTGTAATGAACCTGTTTATATTTGGTGACATTCGGTACTTTATTTCTTGATGCAGGACGCCAATCGCAGGGCCAGGTCGTCAGCGTAGCAAAACCCCAGAGTCAGCGGATAAGCGTATCCATTTTCGTTAACGTAAAACAGTGCAGGAAAGCCTGTTACCTGAAGCTGCCGCGCAATATCCAGATGTTGCTGAAATTGTGCTTCAGTTTCAGCCGCATGCAATGCCGATTCAAACTGCACGTCGTCCAGGCCAATGGCCATTGCACATCCAACCAGGATGGCATCTAACGAAGGGTTTTTAGCTTGCTGGTAATAGGCTGCCTGAATAGCCTTAGCCATGACCATTGCGCCATGCTTTTGTGATCCTTGCTCTGCCAGGCTTTGCGCAGCAATGACTGCCCGACAAGCTTGATAGGTTGAACGCACAGGGGTATTGAGATGCCAAAAGTCATGATTAAACGTAACCGATGTTCTTCGCTCTATTTCAACCCAATACGAAGCAATCGTATCTCTTAAGCTCTGCGCCATGGGCTGCGTCGTATCTGGTGCCAGTCCCCCCATTATCCAGCTCATCTGTGCATCGGGATAAGGCGTTAAAAACCGCTCTAATTCAGGTTGAAATCCGTAGCACCAGCCACACATGGGGTCCATTACATAGATAAATTGCATTGTATTCTCACTCAGCTGTATAACCCGACGCAATCCAGTTACTGTTCAAGCATGCTCCGGGCTGGTATTCAGTACTTTTGGAGGCAGGTAAATTGTAAACTCATTGATTGGTTCCACTAACACACTATGTGGCTTTTGCTGCTCCGCGTCAGAAACCAGATCCAGACGAGAGAGTAAACCAAAGTTTGCGGATTTCAAAATCGCAGACGAAACCTTGAGTTCTTTGTGCCATACACGGTAAGTACCCAAACGCCCATCACGCCGGTAGTAAAACCCAGTTAAAGGGTGAGTCAGGTAAACAAGCCCCGTTTCAGTATCAGGAAATCCGGGTAACTCAATAAGCGCATCTTTGTGCTGCATCAATTCAACGCTGGCGGGTGCCCAGTGTGCTGTGGTATGCATCTTATAACGGCGGTATACCTCCTGTGATTGGTCATAATCACAATCAAAAACCACTTTGCCACTATACCAGGGAAGCTTCCAGAGCATGCTGGGCACAATGCGGGTCCACGAATCAAGCGTAGTACCAAGAAACCAGACACATCGCTCCCCTGAATCCCTGTCGATGATATAGATACGGTAGTTGGTTTGCCCCATCGTGTACTTGGGGAAAGGATAAACAGCCGAAGTAAAGTCAACATCGATAAAGGGCACGACAGAAACTAACCCCTTTTCCACGCCATCTATCATCACCGTATCGAGCTTGAAGCGCGCCGGAAATAGGCCGGCAAATTTGCTAACATCAACAGCATACGTAATGATCGCAAAATGCTGAAGCTTACACAGCACATCTATGCCCGTAGGTGCAGGTCTGGGCTTTAAAAAGTCTTTGAATGACAAAGAGTCCATAGGTCGCTCCTTCTTTTCTCGGTAAACGGCCTTGTCATTTTCCCTACAAGACCGTTCCTTTATCCTACACGCGCCCCCGGAATTAGTGAACTTATTGGTCGAGCTGGTATAAAACTCGACTCCTACACCACATAATCAACCTGCTGGACCAGGCCAGGTTTACCATTTTCATCGAGATAAAAACCGGACTTACGGATCGCGCCCTGCAACGCCCCATCCGTTCTGATATTCAGAGGCGTATCAGCATTGTGTAGTGCGATGGCGCCTATATTGGCGTCATGGAGTGATATTAACTCGTCCTGCTCTTTGTTTTTGACCCAGACTTTAAGGCTATCAAAAATATCGTCATTTTCATCAATGAAGCCATTACCATCATCGTCATACTGAGTCAGGTCGGCAAACCCATTACCACTGAGCGCACCAAACAGTTCTTTACCATCATCTATCTGATTGTTCTGGTTTAGATCCAATGCCAGATAGCCGTATCCCTTCTTCAGCTGAGCAAAATTGTCTTTATTGCCATCTGCATCAATATCAAAGTCCATACGTTCAGTATCCAGCTCAACAGCGCGATTGGTAAAGCTGATGATCAACGGATCCTTCATATCAACATTCTCAATGGTTCGCTCATAGCTGGTATGAGACTGGGCAAATACAGATTTAAAGGCAAAACTAATAGTCTCACCATTTTCCAGCTGAATTTGACCATCCGCCTTAAAGACGTTGGCCTGACTCTCGTGCGATAACCGCTCTACAATCACTTCTGTGGCGGGTGCTTGCTCTGACGCAGACATGATCTGTGACATTTCAGCATGCGAGATGTCTTTTCCGACCACAGCGTCATACCACTGCACGTCACTGCCCGCGAGTTTTTCTACCAGCAACTTTAAGATGTACATTCTGGCACTGGTTTGCATATCCAGATCAGTGGCTGTATTGTCTACATCAGCCACCTCGCCCGCCATCCCTTGCTCACCATTACCCGGCTGTGCCGAATTGACGTTCTCAGGCCCGGGCAACTCAGTGATCTCTGTACGCTTTTCATAAACATGACTCTGACCCTCATGCTGGTTACTGATGTTGACTTGTGCATTTTCAATTTTCATAGCTCCTCCGCTCCCATCCATGTAGTTTGATATCGGCAAAGGAGAACAAATATTGAGCAATAATTGACAGCAAATGTGTTTATTGGGTCTGAGTATCTCTGTTTTGATTTATAGCAGGCAATACCTCGGCGAATTCAGCATCTAACATCTCCAGAACCTGCTCAAACCCATGCTCTGATCGCCAGCCAAGATGTAGCTGTGCCGCGGATGAGTCGTATACTCTGTCCAATGAATCGGGTAAAGCCCAGCCTCGTTGTTCAAATGCCGAAAGCAGCCCCGGACATCTTTCAGAAATAATCTCAGCGGCATTCAGGTATAAGCGTTTGCAGTCAGCGGGGCTAAAAGGTGTTGCACCAGACACAATAAAGCGTTGAAAGCCAGGCAAGCGTTTTTCTATTGCACACAGATGCGCGCTGGCCACATCCCGGGCGTCAATTCCGCGTGTTAACCTGTAAACTGCCATCAAATCTGCAGGCTCAGGGAAGCACCGGGACATTTGGAGTACAGTAACAGGTAAATTAAAGCGCTTTGCTATTTCGGCTAATTTTTGTTCTGCGATTATTTTACTGTGGTGATAAACCGATTTGGGCTGCGGCTGAGTCTTTTCTGTTACCCAACCTGCCATCCCCTTGGGAGTCGATGCATAACCATACAGTGCAGTAGTGCTGGTGAATACAAAGTGCTTTATATCCGCATTTATGCCGGCCAATGCCAACTGTTCTGTTGCATCAACATTAATGCGCTGAAACGCACTGTCTTCAACACGCCCGACATGCGGTGCATGTAAAGCCGCAGTATGTATTATCACTTCTACGCCCTGCAGCGCCTCGTTAAGCAACTGGCTGTCCCTGATATCCCCGACAAAATCCGCAGTTGAACAAGGTGTTTTATCAATCCCAACCACCTGATGCTGTGCCATGAGCTTAATGTAAATGGCGCGTCCAACTCTGCCTGCAGAGCCCGTTACCAGCACTTTCATTATTTCAACCTTATTTAATCTTTGAACAAAGAGCAGTTGCGGACTTTACAGCGGTTGTTGAACCACTTCAACAGACAACGCCGCATCGATAGACGTTGTCTGTACTGTTAACTACATAAAGGCAGGGATTACTCGCTCGGCCATTAATTGCAGCGTGTTGTTTTCCCTGCGACTCGCTGTGACAACCGCGACAAGATCGAGTTCCTCAATTAAAATAATGTACTGACCTCCACCTCCCTGAGCCGATGCACTGTAAAACTGTCTGTCACCATTGTTCAACTCAGCGTTCCACCAGTAGTAGCCATAGCCCTGTTTTGACACATCTTTGCCACCACCAAACATGTCGTCATCGCCAGTATACAGCTGCGGGCTGACTGCCCTCGCAATGAATTCCTTAGGAATGAGTTGCTCACCCTGCCACACGCCTTTGTTTTGTGCCAGAGTCCCCCATTTAAGCATATCTCGTGACGTCATATTGACCCGCCAGCCAGCTTCAGGCAGACCATTATCAGCGGTTTGCCAGTGATACGCATTGATATCGAGTTTATCAAGTAGTTCTTTTTTAATAAAAGCTTCGGCAGAGCCCGGCACCACAGCATCGATCACATGCATCACCAGCATAGGGTCATCCTGGTATTTGAACGTCAGTGAGTCAGCACCGATTGGCGCACTGCGTTCCAATAATGCCTGTGCATGCTGCTGCCCTTTAAGTTGTTTAGAGATTTTGTCCAGCGCCTCTTTTTGGCTGTCATTAAGCCGGATCCCGGAGCGCATGGTGAGTGCCATATTAAGCGTAATTTTATCGCTCCCCTTGGTAAGTTTGCTATGATCCAGATCCTTTAAAAAACTTACTAAAGGCTTGTCTAAATCGGCCATGCTCAGATAACCCAGTTGGATAGCCCGACCAAGTGCCAGGCCCGTGTATACCTTAGTTGCAGATGCCTGATAGTGCGGCAAGTTGATACGGCCACGAGAAAAATAAGACTCGAAAACCAACTCCCCCTTATGTGCAATCAGTAAGCTGTCGAAATGCCCATGTGCGTTATTTTCTATCTCTTTAGCGAGCTTCACCAACATGTCTTTGCGACTTTTGCTATTTAAAGTACCAACAGTCACTCCGTCGCCCCTGCGCTCAGGCGTTGTATCGATAAAAGCCTGACTGAGTTCAGAAACATCCCGATAGCCGCCTTGCAGCTCTGCAGCGGTGGCTTCTGCTGGTTTGGTACAGTTTGCCGCAGCAATGCAGCTCACGCTACCTAATATGGCGGCAGCAATAAAATGTGTAGCGAATGTATATTTGGTCATGTTAACCCTCCTGTTACCTACAGGTGGTTAAGCTAGTTAATTTCTTCTCATAACACCTGATTTACCCATGACTTCTCAATGACTTTATCTTCAGACTGATATATAAGCAGTAAAATCAATCAGTTGAAAAAACAAATTCAAAATAAGCCCTTCACCCTGCCAGCCTTTTTAATTGCTCATACCAACACCTGTCATACAAAAAAACCTACTTAGCCTAGCCATATAGCACACAAAACTCCCCCTATATGCACTCCGGTTTTGGCATACTGAGATTTCGACTGCAAACCCGGATAGACCACACGATAATTCGCGACATTGCCGGACCGCCGTTTATTGACTAGACTCCCAGTATCGCCACCAATTTACCCCGATATGCTACGCATCATACTTTTTTGCCTATCTGTGTTCTCGATTGAAGTATTTTCAAGTAACGACAAGCTAGTGCTGATCGCAGGCGATAACTGGTGCCCCGTAAATTGTCGCGACTCAGACAAAAATAAGGGATTCATGATTGATGTTGCCACAGAGGCGCTCGCCATCTCGGGGTATCAAGTTCGTTATATTGAAATGCCCTGGCTCAGGGCCATCCATCAGGCCAGGGAAGGAAAAGTACACGCCATTGTGGGTGCCTTCAAAGACGATGCACCGGATTTTCTCTTTCCAAAAGTGCCCATACTGAGGCTAAGTCCAAACACTTTGTTTACTCTGTCCGACAACACATGGACATACAAAAACCAACACTCGTTGAACAAAGTCCGCCTCGGCGCTGTTCAGGGATATGACTATGGCCATTTGCTGAATGCATACATAAAATCACATCGTAGTTCTCCCAATAAGTACATTACGCTGATAACGGGTGACGATGTTGTGGCACGCAGTTTAAGGTTATTAACCAGTAAGCGGATAGATGCTTATGTTGATGCGGGCCCCGTTGTCTGGTACCAGGCCAAACAGCTCGGGATCAGTGATAAAATCAAATCGGTTGGTTCAGTCAGCCCGCTGGAGCCTGCTTACATTGCCTTTTCTCCGCGCCTTGAAAATAGCGAACAATTAACTTTAGCACTCGACCTCGGTGTCCTCAGGCTGCAACTGGACGGCCGCCTGGCGAGCATTGCTGAAAAGTACGGGCTCAGAGATGAACACTATCGATAGTGCATTCGCTACTGTGTATTTAATAACTGAGCCTGAATGTACTCACTAAGTGCATCCATGCAAACTTTCACGGCCAAGGGAACATGCTTTGAAAAAGGGGTAAGTAAATACACTGAATTTTCGGGCAAACTTTCATCGGGCAACAAGGCAGTGATGCCAGGCAGACCTTTATGTATATAAAAGTCCGGGATCAGGCCTACTCCCGCCCCGCAACGGATCAAAGAGACTGTGCTATGAAATGCGTTGGTGATGCAACTTACTTTAGGACTGAATGCCTTAGATTCACCATTTTCTGAGACAAACTGATATGCAATAGGTTCTCCTTCCCAGGCGTTAGCAACATAGGGGGACTGTTCCAGTGAGGCGTCACTAAAACGTGGATGTCCACATAACACATCACGAAACGCCCCCAAACGCTTTTGCCTGAGCGTGCTGTCTTTAGAAACACCAATACGAACGGCAATGTCTATATCATGCGCCATCAAATCCAATTGCTGGTCTTCGCAAGTTAACTTAATAATGACGCCCGGATACTGCCGTATCAGATTTGAAATAACAGGCGCAAGCAATGTTTCTACCAGTGCATTGGGTGCCGTGATATGCACCTTGCCCTCCGGCTCACTTTGTTGAGCCTGAATATTCTCCCAGGCATCTGCTGCGATCTGATTGAGTACCTTGCAGGACTCATAAAAACGTTTGCCAGGTTCAGTCAGAAACTGTCGGCGGGTTGTTCGCTTGATAAGCACGACCCCGAGATCTTGCTCAAGCGTTTTTAAATGCTGGCTGACCGCTGATTTTGATAAACCTAATTTATCTGCCGCACCGGATACCGAACCTGCCTCGACCACATGAGCAAACAGCGACATTTTTCCAAGTTGGCGCATTTTTATTGTGTAATTTAACTAAACAGTGTTTTTTATTATTACTGTTTTTCAAACCAATTAAAACCTCTACACTTCTCTTACTGAAAACAAAACAAACGGAATCTTCTAATGACACCACAACAAGAACTTGACCTTTGCAAAGCAGGTATCGCTGCATGGCAGAATGCATTTAATAACGGAGATGCGCGCGGTTGCGCCGAGCAATACTCGACAGCTTGCACTATGCTGGCGCGGCCAATTGGTGAGTTTACCTCTCCAAAGGACATAGAAGCCTTCTGGCACGGCATCATCGAACAGGGTTTTTGCGATGTCACCTATACCGATGTAGTCTGGGAGAAACACCCGGAAACAGGCTACTTACTGACTGCCAATTGGACCATGAACAAAGCGTTTGGCAAAATTCATGGTGAACATTGGGTTGTTGAGCAAGACGGTCAAGCCCGCCTGCACAGTGATGATTTTGAGATCCTGGGTGAACGTTAGTCCACCCAGTTACTGACATATACTACGAAACGGTATTATGTAATTGTTCCTTTGGGTTAGGACCATATTCGTTATCACCCGGTTTACTGTCCATGACATAAAACACAATCAACACGATTGGTCCAGCAATAGGGACAAAAGAAATCAAAATCCACCAACCGCTGCGCCCGGTATCGTGCAAACGGTGAATGCTCAGGACAGTGCTGGGAATGATTATAATCAGGGCGTAAAGGCCGCTTAAAAGACCGAGACCGGTTTCGTCTGAATAAAGACCAAGCATAACGTCAATCAGGCCAAGTACCGCAGAGACTATGAGTGCCTAGTATAAACGCCCTGTGCTCTTTACGCCTTGCCCGTCCTTTAAATTCGAAACAGTTTTTAAAAACAGATAAGTAAATTTCTAACGCGATCCCTTCTCCTTATGAATTTTCCATAATTCGTGCACCATAGGCGTAACGATTAAAGGCGCCCAAAGCACCATTAGTGTTTACCTCTTATCAGACTATGCACTATTTTTGACAAAACAAAGCCTCAACCCTTTTCGCAGCCAAATACGTATAGACGTGCCGGTAGACAGACTTATTTGTCCATATGGCCAATAAAAAACGCGGCGTCCTGTATGGAACACCGCGTTTTATCAGTATTGCAGCACGCTTACTTAAGCGCCTGCTCCACAATTGGATAATGATCCCAGACTTGCTTGTCTGCCAAAGAGCGAACCAGCTTCACATACTCAGCATGTGTCCATGCCAACGGTGTGGCAGAGTTAGTGCCCTCGCCCAGTGTATAACCGAACGGGTTTACGCCCACGCCATCCCAGACCTGCTCAGGGAGCATCAGACCTTCGTTGGCAAAATGCTCCATGCCTTTGATGTAAGTGTACTTGATACGTTGCACCGCAGTGTCATTCAAGGCATTAACCTGGCTGGCTGCCGCTATCTCGTAGTGGCCGCGCTCACCGGTAAAGAAAGGCCAAACCCGACCACGCTGACCGGCCGTGTTCTGACCCTGCTCGGCATAGTTCGTGCCACGTATTTCGTCTTCACCGTAACCGTCGTTGCCATAACGGCGGTAGCCCGGATAACTATTCGGGTCGCCGGCAAAGTTAAAGCTATATTTTACGCGCAGATTCTCAGGCAGGTTTTCATCTTCATACTCTGGTAACGTATTAGTGATGCTACTGGCATCAGCGGCTCTTACACCATAGCGTACTAACTCAAGGAAGCCACCATCAATGATCTGCTTCTTATCCAAACCTGAACGACCATTGTTGTCACTCAGCTTAGTATCTGTATTCGGATTTGCATCTTTACCAATTCGGACAAAGTACTTGCCATCACTTTGCTTAGACGGCAAGTTGCCCTTTGTGGTGAACATGGTGGATTCTACTTCACTGTCGTATCGCTTAGCCGTAACCATATAGCGCTCACTGCCCGCTTTATCGCCTGCTAGTTTGGCAATATCACTGGCCGCGACTAACCCTGCAATAATAGCGGCCGTTGTCGAAGGTGAATAGCCATTCTGCTCTTCCCAACGCTCCTGCTGTGTTGCTGGTGGCGTGATCTGCGTATCGTTCCAGAGGATTTTGGCCAGACCCCCTTCTACCAAAAACTCAGCTGCGGGTTGCAACATGCGCTTGTACCAATGGACAAGCTTCTCATCGCTCAGCACACCGGCCTGCCAAAGTTTCCATGCCAGCATAATTGGCATAGCAGTCTGATCCAGTTGCACACCAACCCACTCCAGCTCACCGTCAACATGGGTTTTCTGTAAGAACCAGCCCGTGTCACCCTGATTGCCAGGCGTTTTATCGGTAACTTGTACTTTTTCCAGATATTCAAACGCAGTCAATGCCGTTTTTGGGTCACCCATGGCCAAAAATGCCATAGCCACCTGATAGAAATCGCGTACCCAGACCGCTTTATAACCGGTATGACCTTGCTCGGCTGCAACCGTGTCACCCCAAGGGTTAGACAAGGACGCAATGAGCGCTCCAGCATGGGTTTTATCTTCCTGCGCCTTTAACACCAAAGCACTGGTATAAAGTAGTTTTCCCTGATCGGCCGTATAACCGCTGAGCTTCTGCATAGGCTCAAGGCTACTCAGGTAATCGCGCCAGCCAATCGTATCGCCCTCACCGTTGTAGTGGGCCAATACCTGGTGATAGCCACGCTTAAGTGACTGAGCGCCCTGCTGGAAACTCGCGCTTTGCGATTTGCCAAAACTCAGTGCCAGGTCGAATGTGGCCTGCTGGTCAACGTCACCCAGCTCTGCTAACCAATTAACGTTGCCGCTTTGTACACCGGTATTGGTGTAGCGTTGTGACATTGACTGACTTGCCTTAAGCTGCGCCAGACCATCGCTTTGACCAGTAAAGCCAACACTCGCCTGTTTAAAACCATTGCTGCTTTGCAATGTCAGGTAGTTGTCTCCTTCCCAGGCAACCAGACCCTCGTCCGTTACCTTAGCAAAGTCATTCAACCCGTTATTATTTACGTACGGGTTTACGTTAACAAACAACTTCACATCATTCAGTTCAGTTTCCACTTTCGCGCGAACGAACAAGGTTTGCCCGTCGGGGTCGGTGAATATGTATTTTTCAAGCGTAAAACGGCCTTGCTTGTCTTTGCTGATAACTTTGTATGCTAAAGACAGCGGACGACCTTGTGCGTCTTTGTCCAGGTAATCAATACTGACGTCCAGTGCGTCTTGCTCCGTTACCGTAAAATCCGGGCCGGTGACAATAAACTGCATGTCTTTGATCTGAGCCTGATGGATCAGGCCAAACATAGTTTCTGTGATCATGCCTTTGGCAATAGAAAACCACACTTTGGAAACGGTTTCTGTACTTGCCTCATCAGAATACTGCCCTTGCTCGTAGGCCTCATAAGAGGTACCAATCCCGGTTTTACCTGAATAGGCCCAGTATGGCTTATCACCCGGTGCGCCCGGCGCAGCCTGCTGTGACTCAACCGCGTTATTCGCGCTGCCGCAACCAACAAGTCCGGCGGCAATCAATGCCAGAGTTAAACTAGAAAGTTTTTTCATAAAGTCTCCTTGCGGTGGTGTTATTGTTGTTCGATTTTCACCCGCATTACAGCAACTGCTGCAAGCAGGAACGACACACCACCAACCACTAATGCAAAAATCGGTTGATTATCAAATAGGTTTCTCAGGATCAGGCCTAGTACACTGGCCGCCATCAACTGCGGGATCACGATGAAGAAATTAAATATCCCCATAAATACGCCCATTTTATGCGCTGGTAATGAGTTACTCAGCATGGCGTAAGGCAGTGAAAGGATTGAGGCCCAGGCAAAGCCAATCCCAACCATAGGCAGCCAAAGCAAGCCAGGGTCAGTTATCATTTTAAAACTCAATAGCGCACCGGCACCAAACAGGAGGTTGATACAGTGTGCACCACGCATGCCTAGACGATTCACCATTACCGGGATACACACCGCAGCCAGTGCGGCAAAACCGTTGTAAGCGGCAAACAGTACACCCACCCAGTCAGCACCATCGTTATAGGCTTTGCTGGTTACTTCTGTCGTACCATAGTGAAAGCTGGTGACCGCCGAGGTGGTATAGATCCACATAGCAAACAAGGCAAACCAGCTGAAGAATTGCACCACTGCAAGCTGGCGCATGGTGTCGGGCATAGTAAAGACATCGTAGATAACATTATAAAAGCCACCTGAGGTGCTACCGCGCTGCTGAAGGTAACCAGCAATTAGCAGGACCAACGTAAAGGATAAAAACAGTCCGCTCAGCAAATACAGCTCTTTTTCCAGCTGCAGCCCAATCACAGCAGCCAGGATCCCTCCACCAATCACGCCGGAAATAAGTGCTGCGCGTGCGTAGTTGATCGCCTGATGGCTTTGCTTAGTTTGCGTTTCAACCGCTTCACCGGCAAACTCAGCCAGCTGTTGCGGGCTATATTCTTTGGTTTTCAGAATGGTCCAGCCTACCGCCAGAAATAACACCACACCACCGAAGTAGAAAGCATACTTGACAGACTCTGGGATCTGACCCGGCTCTGCAGTATTACTGATCCCAAACCAGTTGGTCATCATCCAGGGCAAAGCCGATGCCACGACAGCACCGATACCAATAAAGAAGCTCTGCATAGCATAACCATTGGCACGTTGTTTTTCGTTGAGGTTATCACCTACCAGTGCCCTGAATGGCTCCATGGTCACGTTAATAGATGCATCCATGATCCACAGCATGCCCGCTGCTATCCAGAGCGTGGGAGAATTAGGCATAAAGAACAACGACAAGGTCGTCAGAATGGCGCCATATAGGAAGAAGGGTCTTCTGCGGCCTAGTTTCCCCCAGGTTCGGTCACTCCAGTAACCAATGATTGGCTGTACAATTAGACCAGTGAGTGGAGCGGCAACCCACAGGATTGGAATATCATCGACTTTGGCGCCCAGCGTCTGAAAAATCCGGCTGACATTACCATTTTGCAGTGCAAAGCCAAACTGGATCCCCAGAAAGCCAAAGCACATATTCCAGATCTGCCAGAAGCTGAGTTGTGGTTTTTGTTTTTGCATATTAATTCTCTAATTCAAAGACCGCACTGGCCAGCGGTGCCAGGGTCACCGTCAGTTGATTATTACGAAGTACTACCGGGCCATGTTGCTCAAGCAGATCCTGTGCCTTGCCATGCCAGCCTTCGGGCAATGTAATTGATACATTCTGAGCGTGATGTGCATCAAAGTTGCTGACCACGACCAGGCGCTGTGACTTGCTTTCACGAGCAAAGCTCATTACTTTGTGTGCAGATTTACCCTCTGGTGTTGTCACTTGCGTTGAAACCAATGTGCCCTCAGCCACCGCGCTTAAAGACGCCATATTCATTAGTTTCTGATAATAAGCACGTAACGCCTTTTGTTCATCGCTCAGCAAAGCACCATCAAACTTGCCATGGTTCATCCAGGCCTGATGGGCCGGCACACCGATGTAATCAAAAATGCTGGTACGACTGGGCTTGCCGAATCCCGCCATCTCAGAGCCGTCTTCACCCACGCTCTGACCGAAGTAAATCAAAGTTGGTGCTTTACTGATCAAATGACTAACGACCATGGCGGGCTTACCTTTATTTGCATCGCCGGCAAACTCCGGGCTTGCAATACGCTGCTCATCATGGTTTTCCAGGAAGTGCAGCATATGAGGCGCAATATCCGCTACACTGGCATGGACGTCCAGTACTTCCTGCGCCGTGCCTTTGCCCTGCATCAGGGCTTTAAGAGAATCATAAAAACCGACTTTATCGTACAGGTAGTCCATTTTTCCCTGCGCGATATATGAACGATACAGGGTTGGGTTGTAAACTTCTGCGAGGATAAAGGCATCCGGGTTTTTCACCTTGATTGAGGCATTCAGGAAACTCCAGAATTCCACCGGAACCATCTCCGCCATGTCATAACGGAAGCCGTCAACACCTTTATCCAACCAGTAATAGGTGATATCACGAAACTTATACCAGCTGTCTGGCAGTTTTTTATCTTGCCAGAATGCATAGTGGGCACGGTAGTCAAGCGTGGCATAGTGTGCCGGCAAGGTGGCAAAGTCATAGCTGCCATCGGGTTTTACACCGTAATTGACCTTAACGGTTTCATACCAGTCATGAATATGAGGCTGCGCTTTACGTGCACCATTGCCTGTCCATTTGGCCGGGCTTTCAACGAACTGACCATCGGCAAGTGGGTGTTGCTCGCCCCCAAGCACCTGATAATCATCTGAGCTCGGGACACGAAAATCCTGGCCAGTAACGTAGTAAAAGTTGTTATCACGGGCATAGGTCTTTGACGTGTCGTCGTTCGCACCGAAGTCGCTTACGCCTTGTGGCGCACTAAGCGATTGATAATTACGAGCGACATGATTGGGGACTATGTCAATCACCACTTTCATACCCGCTTCGTGAGTGCGGTCTATCAGAGCTTCGAATTCTGCCAGTCTGTTGGCTGGGTCAATGGCCAGATCCGGATTAACGTTGTAATAGTCTTTAACGGCATAAGGGGACCCTGCGCGGCCTTTGACTACATCCGGGTCGTCCACTGATATCCCATACTTGGTATAGTCACCTACTAAACCATGATGCAATACACCGGTATACCAAACGTGACTCACACCCATGGCCTTGATTTCAGCCAGCGCTTTGGGCGTAAAATCGGCAAATTTTCCAACTCCATTTTGCGCCTTTGTACCCCACGGAATATTGTTACTATTGGTATTCCCAAACAGGCGGGTAAATACCTGATAAACAACTGGCTTTGTCTCTGCCTGTTGTGTCGCTGCTGCTGCGTTGCTGGCTGTCTCTAAAGAAGTCTTGTTGTCATTGATACTGTTACAAGCGTTCAGTACCACAGAACCAGTGATCACCCCTAGCGCGACCACCAATGGTTTTATTGTCATCATAATGTTGTCATTTTTAGTATTTTCAATGAGTCTACTGACTTGGTAATCACGGGTGAACCGCTTGCATACGTATTCAGAGCCCCTATTCATCCGCACGTCATGTTCAATATTCTTAGTGCCCAAATGTAAACTCTGCTCAGGGACAAAGATCGTCGATTTATCGCATCTGGGCCAAACGCTCAAGTTGCGCGCGGTGGTCTTCAAAGTTTAATCCGCATCGGGCAATGTAATCCTGTACCTGTGATAAGTCGTACTTGTTTGCCGCCTCATTGCCAGCGATCAACTGAGACTGCTCGGGATAGATACCGTAACCAGCGAGTAAACAGTGCCAACTGACGGAGGGGTAATACTTGTCGATATCCTGACGATGTAATTCATCCGATAAATTTTTGCCCGACACCCAGGTTTGCAATACGTCATATAAAGAACGCGAAAGCTGATTGTTGTTCGCGTTATCACGCCAGTATTGTGTATCGGCTCTGCTGTTTACACGATAATGCGCCACAATATAATCGCGAATGGCCTGGTAACGGGCATCGAGTGACTGGTTATGCCTGGTTTTGAGCTTATCGGTGAACTCGCCGTCCTGATAACATTCAATAAAGCTTTGAACGGTTTCCTGAACAATATGAAGCGCAGTCGCTTCCAGCGGCTCAATAAACCCTTGTGACAATCCAATGGCAAGGCAGTTTTTGTGCCAATGCTTTTTGACCTGCCCCACCTTCATGGTCAAGTGACGGGCTTCAACGTCACTGTCCAGCAAACCCAGTGCGGTACGTAATTCGGTTTCAGCTTTATCCGGATCGCAATAGCGTCGGCTGTAGACATAGCCATTACCAATGCGGTTGGTCAGAGGTATATGCCAACTCCAGCCAAACTTACGGGCAATGGACTGGGTTTCAGAAGAAATCACATCACCCTGTTCTGTTGGCAAAACCACAGCGGCGTCATTAAACAAGTTGTTGGCAAAAGACTCAAAGCCCACATCCAGATGCTGCTGCATTAATAAACTGCGAAAGCCCGAGCAGTCGATAAATACATCACCTGTAATTTCCGTTCCCTGCTCACATACCAACGCTGCAATGTCACCATTTGTATGTTTACGCACATCGCTGACATTGGCCTGAATGTGCTCAACGCCCAAATCGCGGGCTGTTTGAGCTAAGAAGAGCCCAAGCTTACCGGCATCAAAATGATAGCCATAGTTAATTTCAAACGGAAAATGATGCGCAGCGATTGGGGCTTTAGCCTGCTCGGCCAGATAGGTAGTAAGAAAAAATGGGTCTGGGTGGCCTGCTACATCAATCGCTTTTCTTCGAACAAAGCTGTTATGAAAGAAGGCTGGCGCTGAATAATCGTCGGGCTGTGAAGGAAAGGGATGAAAGTAGCTGCTAAAGCCAGGACGCGTTGACCAGTCAATAAAACGAATGCCATTTTTATAAGTTGCGTTACACGCTGGCATCCACTGCGCTTCACTGATCCCCATAAAGTCCATAAACCCCTTGAACTGGGGAGTAGAGCCTTCGCCCACGCCAATGATGCCAATATCCGGTGACTCGACCAGGGCAATCTCAATCGGCTGGTCCTGCCAGCTTTTGGCCATCAGGTTAGCCGCCATCCAGCCTGCTGTACCACCGCCTAAAATCACGATTCTCTTTTTATTCATCATTTTCACCTCATAAAACAAAGCCACCAGAAAACTGGTGGCTTTATATCAGATCACGCTCGGTGCTTAGAAGCTATAGTTAAACCCTAAGAAGTACTGGCGACCGAACTCTTTGTACTCGCCAGTTGCCAATGCAGTACCATAGTTGGTGGTGTTTGGCTCATCAGTCAGGTTGTTGATTTGAAGCACGGCCTGCAAGCCATTTTCAAAATCATAAGTGCCCTGCCAGTCAACCACAGTGTACTCATCCGCCCACGCCAGAGATGAACCACCAGGTGACGCACCTTCATACACATATTCATCACGATAACGTACGTTCAGGTGTGTCGTAAATGCGTCGATATTCCAGAAAATCGTCGCACTCCAGACATTTTTAGACAAACCAGGCATAGGTAATTGTTGATCCGGGAAGTTACCACCGCCATCAACTGTTGTTTCACTCTCAGTGTATGAGTAGTTAGCATTGAAACCTAAACCAGAGAAAATACCAGGCAGATTGTCAAACATAGTAGTGTAAGCCAGCTCTACGCCTCGAATATAGCCACCCTGATCATTGTTCTGAGTTGTCTGGTACTGACCAGCAACAAAACCTTCTGGGACTTCAAGACCAATTGTTGCCCAATCAACCTCACCTTCCTGATAGGTAATACTTTCAATCAGAGACTCAATGTCTTTCCAGAAAATAGCCGCTACAAACGCACCACCATCTTCGAAATATCGCTCATACGACAAGTCAAACTGAGTTGCACGGAACGGGTCCAGGTTCGGATTACCTTTTGACCAAACATTATAACGTGGACTTTCACCGTCATTGGCGGTATCAGCCCAAGAACCAGCACCACCACGTAATTGATACACAGGTGGACGACCCATCACTTTTGCTGCCGCGAAGCGTATCTGATCTTCATCAGTAACACGGAAGTTTAGGTTCAAAGAAGGCAATGTATCTGTGTATTCTGGTCCATACTCAACGTGACGATAATCTGTTCGTGCCACACCATTATCATCAACGATAGTATCACCTACTTCATCACCTTGGATCTGCTGAATCCCAATTGATTTAGTATCTGTTCTAACAACACGAACACCAAAGTTACCTGTGACAGGAATATCTCCAATTTCAGTATCTATGTTAGCCATAACATAACCAGCTAACACTTCTTCCTTAACCGCACCACTTTCGATCAGTGTCCAGTTATGTTCCCAGGTTTGCTGCGCACCATAATTGCCCGGACCAAATACCGCGTCCGCGATGCCCATCAGGTCTAGCTCAAGATAGTTGAATCCTCTGGTATGCTCCACGGTGACGAAACCATCAAGAGAGTGCGGCATACAGGTATGATTTTGGTGGTTAAATTCGCACCCTTTATTAGTAACGATCGTACCATCAGGCAGTTTGTAACCATTCTGACCTTCACGCGCACCCCAGCGGAACGTTGAACGCTGGTCCGTAAACTCTCGGTCTGACCAACGAGCACCAACTTCAATAGACGAAATAAACCCAGCCTCAACATGGTATTTAAAATCTACTTTAAAGCTGTCCAGTTCATCAGTGTATCTATGTGGAAACTGCTCCCAGTCACCCAGGCGCATGTTAGACAAGTCTGTATAGCTATTTCCCAGAGTCAATAACGGCGAATTTTTCTCTTGCTGTACAAAAGAAAAGGTTTGGTTACGCATCTCCTGCCACGTTTCAACCAAAGTGCCATCTACAACCGCATTTCCAAACTCGTAGGCGTGCATAGATGCAATTACATCACGGCGCGTTTTTTCACCTTCACTGTGTGCAAAGTCCAGCCTAAGTTCCCACTTATCCGTAACATATTCCAAATCCAGACCAAAGCTGTCTGTGGTAGAATCGGTAGACTGGTCTTCAGAACGCATTTCGACCCAAGGGCCATTGGGATCAGTGATCACAACATCACCGGCAACTAAGAAGCCATCTTTTACTACCGCGTTGTTAAGCGTATAAAGGGAACCTAAATTCTTCTCGAACCCCTCGATATTCAAACCACTTTTGCGGTCTTCTGATTCAAACTCAGAACGGAAGTAGTCAAACTGGACTTTTAGCGCATCTGTAGGTTGATAAACCAAAGTACTCATAAGACCTAGGCGCTCGTCTGACCCTTTTGCAGAGCGAACCTGATAGCCATTTACAGAACGCTCTTCTGTACCATCACCATCAAAGTCTTGCGAGCGCTTCGGTGCATGTGCTGATACATCAATAGCATTATTTGGCTGGTTTAAGAACGCCGCGCCAATACCAAAACCCAAAGTTTCATCCAGGAACTTGCCCTGATATGAGAAACTGATGCGCTCACCACTTGAATCGGCACCTACATCTGATGCAGCATCATTGTAGGAATAACGTACTGAAGAATTGAAGTTATGTTGCTCTTTCGCTTCAAGTGGGTTCACTGTTTTCAGTTCAACCGTTGCAGCAACACCCCCTTCTACCAAAGAGGCTTTTGGCGACTTGTATACAGCAGCCTGGTTGATCAACTCTGACGGGTACTGGTCAAACGATATCCAGCGGCTACCCGCTGTATAACCACTGGTGCTTGCCTGTTCACGGCCATTAAGTGTTGTCTGAATAAAGTCGCCATTCATACCACGAATATTCAACTGAGATGACTGACCACTTGCGCGCACCGCTGTCACACCTGGCAAACGGCTCAGGGAGTCTGCAATGGAAACATCGGGCAAAGATGCCAGATCACCAGCATCAACGACTTCTGCTACTGTGTCGCTGTAACGCTTTTTATCGATTGACGCGATGATACTACGAGAGATACCACGTACCTCGATAACTTCAACATCCTCTTTCTTTGCTGCTTTCTCTTCTTCTGCAACGACCGAAAAGTGGCTAACGCCAGCGGCCATAAGCGCAACTGTTAGCATGCTTGGTTTGAACATAGACATAGTGTTTTATCCCAATTAACCATTTTTATGACGCCTAGTTGTTTGTTTATTCGTCACACGGTGAACCGTGAAGCGCTACAACGATTTTAAAGGCGGTAATTTTGTTGTCAGCGGCAATAGTAGCGCTGCCTTCAACGTCCAAACAACTTTATGCATACGTATTCAATACAGCCTCCATTTCATTTTGTTCACAGGACATTCACTCCTAGAAGCGCTAACCCCCTGTTACCTTTATAAATATTATCGCAACAATCTGTTGGTGAACCTTGCATGTTATGCTTTCGCTGAATTTACTAAGTTTTAACGAAAATCAAATAACTGCCAACGATTGTGCCATCAAATTTGCTGAATTTTTCTGCTCCGAAATCAACATGAAAATTGGTATTACC
Organism: Pseudoalteromonas rubra; assembly: GCF_001482385.1. Taxonomy (NCBI): domain Bacteria; kingdom Pseudomonadati; phylum Pseudomonadota; class Gammaproteobacteria; order Alteromonadales; family Pseudoalteromonadaceae; genus Pseudoalteromonas; species Pseudoalteromonas rubra. The sequence continues at coordinate 509,111 of NZ_CP013611.1, read as the reverse complement.
AATTAATTAAACTGTAATACAGATAAAAGAGGGGAATCTGAGGCAGAAACACATATTGGTAAAGAGCACCAATGAGTTTGAAATCCGGCTTTTATATTAATCCAATGACAACTAATTATGCTGCATACGTATGCAGGCTTTTTACTCATATCAACGCATGTCGTATGCTCTTCGCCATTGTTAATATTTAGTGTTGTCGTATCCTGTTTACATCATAATCTGACCTCACCTCGTTTGAATTGACTACAGTTATTAAGCCCCTCAATACATTGAGTTGCGAGATGGCTCCAGAGGCAGATATGGATACGGCAGCTCAGCTGCACGGCGCAGGAGAAAGTGCATGGCTCATAATGAATGGTGGAAAGGCGCGGTTATCTATCAGGTATACCCCCGCAGCTTTTGCGATACCAATAATGATGGAATTGGCGATCTTCAGGGGATCATTAGCAAGCTCGATTACATTAAGTCGCTCGGCGTAGATGCCATCTGGATCTCGCCATTTTTCAAGTCTCCTATGAAAGACTTCGGCTATGATATCAGCGACTACCGTGATATTGACCCAATGTTTGGTAACCTTGATGACTTTGATGAATTAATCGACAAGGCACATCAACGTAATATTAAGATCATTATTGATCAGGTACTTAGCCACACTTCAGATGAACATGCCTGGTTTAGCGAAAGCCGTGCCAACCAAACAAACGGCAAAGCTGACTGGTACGTTTGGGCGGATGCTAAGCCTGATGGCAGCCCCCCAAACAACTGGCTGTCTATCTTTGGTGGTGTTGCATGGCAGTGGGACTCTCGCCGTTGTCAGTACTATCTCCATAACTTTTTGACTGAGCAACCGGATTTGAACTTCCACAATCCTGAAGTACGTCAGGCGGTTCTGGATAATGTCGAATTCTGGCTGAAAAAAGGTGTTGACGGTTTCCGCCTGGATGCCATTAACTTTTGCTTCCATGATCAACAGTTGCGTGACAATCCTGCAAAGCCAAAGGAATTACGTCAGGGGCGTGGTTTTAGCGAAGACAACCCTTATGCATTTCAGTACCATTATTACAACAATACCCAGCCGGAAAACCTCGCGTTTATGGCAGAGATCCGCACCCTGCTCGACCGCTACCCTGGCACGGTCAGTCTGGGAGAGATTTCATCCGAGGATTCTCTTCAAACCATGGCTGAGTATACCTCCGGCGGTGATAAGCTGCACATGGGCTACAGCTTTGAGTTACTGACCAAAGACTACAGTGCAAGCTACATTCGTGAAACCGTCTCTCGCCTTGAAGCAGTCATGACCGAAGGCTGGCCATGTTGGGCGTTCAGTAACCACGACGTAGAACGCGTTGCAAGCCGCTGGTCTAAAGACGGTAAAACCGTTGACGCACGCCAAGCGAGCATGCTCACCGCGTTATTGGGGTCATTGCGTGGCAGTGTATGTATGTACCAGGGCGAAGAACTGGGCCTGGGTGAAGCCGATGTCGCATTTGAAGATTTACAGGATCCTTATGGCATTACGTTCTGGCCGAACTTTAAGGGACGTGATGGCTGTCGCACACCCATGCCCTGGCATACCGAGCTTGAGCATGCAGGCTTCAGCGAAGGAAAACCCTGGTTGCCAGTATCACCGGCACATCTGCCACAAGCGGTTTCTCAGCAAGCTGACTTGGAAGATTCTATTTTGGCGCGTTATCAGGCATTTATGGCATGGCGGAATACAATGCCAGAATTGCAGGTGGGAGATATCGAGTTCATAGATAGCCCGGAGCCTATGCTCGCATTTTATCGACATTATCAGGGTAAAACCGTGCTATGCGCGTTTAACCTGAGTGATCAGCCTGCTCAGCTCGAACTGAACAGTAGCCACCATGCGCAACATCAGGAGTTAGTCCATCATAATGGTCGCTATGAACAAGGCCAGCTGTCCCTGCCCGGATATGGCTGTTACTTTGCCTCATTATAATCCCTTGACCTAAAGCCCCGTAACCGGGGCTTTTCTATTACAGGCCGTTATATTACGTAAATTAGCAAACCTCTTTAAGCTTCTGAATTGGCATCGCCATATAATAGTACCAACCCTGGTGCACACACACACCCTGACGGGATAAATACTCTGCCTGATGCGCCGTTTCTACGCCCTCTGCAATCAGCTTTTTATCAAGCTTAGCTGCCATCTCTATCATCGCATTAAGTACAGGGGACTGCAGGTTATCCATACCAATAGAGGCAACAAAGGTCTGGTCTATCTTCAACAGATCGATTGGAAAACTCTGCAGATAATGCAAACCACTGTAACCGGTACCAAAGTCGTCTATCGCGATCTCGACCCCTGAGTCTACCAATGACTGAAGAACGGAGTGTATTTGTGCCTGAGATAACACGTCACGCTCTGTCAGCTCTATGGTGAGTTTCGGGATATTCTGGTTCGCTTTGTGCAACACTTCAAGGTAGTCTGCGCAAGTCAACAAATAACCGTTAACGTTAAACGACACCTTGAAGTGAGGTTTACTTTGTAAAATTGCACGCAATTCAGTCAGCGCTCTTTCTATCTGATAAATCGACAGATCAAGAATACTGCCATCGCGCTCCGCTTCGGGAACGAAATAGGCCGGGCTAAGCTCCCCCTCCACAGGGTGCTGCCAGCGGATCAGCACTTCAACCCCAACAACTTCCCGAGTCGTTGCATCTACCAGAGGCTGATAGACATTAAATAGTTCCTGCTTATTGATAGCCCCAAGCAACAATGCCCGGCTACTCAATACCCGGCTGTCATAGTGGTTAAGCAACATAGTGAGCCCCACCAATGAGCCACAATATAAAAGCAACAGGGTTAACAACCACACAGGCTGGATGGTAGACAGTCGTTTTGCATCGCTGGCCACCATAATGGTCAGTTGTGGCAAAGCAGCAAGCGGCCGTGCAAAGATATATTTCTGCGTGCCATCGTCAAAATGCCCTTCAAACTCCAGTACATCCGTCATGGGAAATATCGTCTCGCCCAAAGGTAAAGTGTATTTGCCACGCAAAAATATGGGCACGCCGGACTCACCATCGAGCAAAGCAATGAAAACCAGGTTTTTATGCCGGGTAATATCTAAGGTATCACTTAACCAGCTGGTTGGTAGTAAGGCATTAACTTCAAATCCATCATTGCGTGTGCGCGCCAGCACAAACGCAGGGACTTGCAAAAAGTCAGTAATGATTGGGCCATGATACCTCAAGCCGGGTTGTTTTATGGGCTCTGTGGTTTGTACCGGGGGCGTCAGGCGGCCAAATGAGTTACACAGTAATCGGCCATATTCATCGACGATGCCAATCTCACTCAATGCAGGATTAACGAATACCTGCTCTCGCATTAAAGAGATAGTATGAGCGTCACATGTTTCATCGAGGCGCTCTGCATGTTTTAAAAAGACATCAATATTATGAAGCTGCGAATCTAGCTCCTGTCGGATCAATTCGGAGGCGGCCTGAACGGATTGCTTTGCGGCTTCTTTCTGTTGCACGTAGACAAAAATCGCCAAAGAGCCAAATAGCAGAGAACTTATCAACCACGCAACACAGATATTTTTTATACGATTAGTCAAGGAGTGATTACCCTGGATCAACTTCGCACTCCAAACAAATACAAAGGCCAGATGTTAAAACAGGTAAATTAAATTTTTATGACAAGAAACCCCGGTTGATGCCGGGGTTTCTTAATTATCATACAGATATCTAGCTGAAGGTTACGCAGCAGAACATGCCTGCGATCTAACCCAAAGACGTCTGCGTGATCACAGGTTTTTGCTGGTTCCCACTTCTACACGTGTTTTTAACTTCTGACCAGGTCTGAAAGTTACAACACGGCGTGCCGAGATGGGAATGTCTTCACCAGTTTTAGGGTTACGACCAGGGCGTTCTTTTTTATCACGCAGGTCGAAATTACCAAAACCGGACAGCTTTACCTGCTCTCCACTTTCCAGCGCTGAGCGGATTTCTTCAAAAAACGCTTCAACTAAGTCTTTGGCATCCTTTTTATTTATCCCCAATTTCTCAAATAGGTGTTCAGCTATGTCGGCTTTAGTAAGCGCCATATCTAGTCCCTCAACGATGCATTAAATTGTTTGGCCAATTCGGCCACCACGATTTCTACAGTGTCGTTGATGTCTTTCTCTTCGAGCGTTCTATCAACGGCTTGCAGTGTTAGAGCAATGGCTAAACTCTTATAACCAGGCTCAATACCTTTGCCCTTATACACATCGAATAAGTTTAGGTCAACTAATTGATTTCCGCCAACTTTCTCAATGCTTTCTAAAATATCGCCTATTTTTACATCATCTGCAACTAAAATAGCAATATCACGGCGATTTGACGGGAATTTTGAGATACTAACAGCTTCTGGAAGCTTACGTTCAGCGATCGCCGCTGTTTCAACTTCAAAAACATACGCAGTTTCATTAAGATCCAGTGATTTTTGCAGCTGCGGATGAACCGCGCCGATATAACCCACTTTCTCACCATTGGCATAAATGGCAGCAGATTGACCCGGATGCAGACCATCACTTGGTTGCGCTTTGAAGCTAAAACGCGCTTTGTCATTACATAAAGCCAGCAATGCCTCTACATCGCCTTTCACGTCAAAGAAATCAGTCTTACGGCTTTCAATGCCCCAGTGTTCATTGTGCGTATTGCCATATACCACACCACCAATCACAGGAGTTTGACGAACGCCGTTTTCTGCAGTTTCATCTTTAACGAACTTCAGGCCGTGTTCAAATAAACGGATGCGAGCCTGCTGGCGGTTTTGGTTGTAGGCTACGGCATTAAGCAACCCCGGCATCAGGCTTACGCGCATCGCAGACATTTCTACCGAAATAGGATGTGGTAGTACCAAAGCATCACTTTCAGGGTGCAGCAGTTGTTGTTTCTTAGGATCAACGAAGCTGTAGGTAATTGCTTCCTGATAGCCACGTGCGACCAGTTCGTTACGCAGGCGAGAAACCGGCAAGCGTGCTTCTTGGTGATCGGTCATCTTTAATGCCGCGGTCGGTGCTACATTTGGGATATTATTATACCCGAACACACGTGCAACTTCCTCAATGAGATCTTCTTCAATACTAATGTCGAAACGATAACTTGGTACAGTTGCAGTCCAGCTATCGTTGGCAAATGCCACATCCAGACCAAGGCGCGTCAGGATATCCGTCACTTTTTCATCAGCAATATGATAGCCAATAACACGATCCAGACGTGAGCGGCGCAGCGTGACAGATTTAGCCTCAGGTAAATCAGCTTCAGACACGGCTTCTACAACCGGACCTGCCTGGCCGCCAGCAATTTCAAGTAGCAAGGCCGTTGCTCGCTCCATAGCATCATGCTGTAACTGATAATCCACTCCGCGTTCATAACGGTGTGATGCATCAGTATGCAGGCCATAGCTACGTGCCTGACCAGCAATAGCTAAAGGACTGAAGAATGCGCTTTCAAGCAAGATGTCTGTAGTGCCTTCTTTAACACCTGAGTTTTCACCACCGAAGATACCGGCTATCGCCAGCGCTTTATTGTGATCAGCAATCACTAATGTACTTGGCTTCAGCTTGGCCGTATTACCATCAAGCAATACCAGCTCTTCGTTTTCAGCAGCACTACGTACTTTGATACCACCTTCAATGGCACTTAGGTCAAACGCATGCATAGGGTGACCCAACTCAAGTAATACGTAGTTAGTGATGTCAACAACCGGATCGATTGAGCGAATACCAGAGCGGCGTAACTTTTCAACCATCCAAAGAGGTGTGATTGCATCCAGGTTGATACCTTTAACCACGCGGCCAAGGTAACGAGGACAAGCCTGACTATTTACCAGCTCAATCTCAATTTTGTCATCAATGGTTGGCTCAACAGCTGGAATAGCCAACGCATTGACATCAATACCATTTAACACACCCACTTCGCGTGCCAGACCTTTGATCCCCAGGCAATCACTGCGGTTAGCAGTCAGGTCAACATCGATGGTAACGTCGTCTAGGTTAAAGTATTCGCGGATGTTTTGGCCAATTTGCGCATCTGCTGGTAGCTCTAAAATACCGTCAGAGCTTTCTGCCATGCCCAGCTCTTCAAACGCACACAACATACCATGCGACGGCTGACCACGTAATTTTGCTTTTTTGATTTTAAAGCCACCTGGCAGTACAGCACCCACTTTCGCCACTGCGACTTTCAGGCCAGTGCGGCAATTCGCAGCACCACACACGATATCCAGCAACTCGTCTTCACCAACATTGACTTTGGTTACACGTAATTTGTCTGCGTCCGGGTGTTGGCCACACTCAACCACTTCACCAATTACGACGCCTTCGAAGTCACCCGCAACCGGGTCGACACCATCGACTTCCAGTCCGGCCATTGAAAGCTGTTCAGATAGAGCCTCGGTATCAATCGCAGGATTAACCCATTCTCTTAACCACTTTTCACTAAATTTCATTGTTGTATCGCTCTTATCTGAATTGGTTTAGGAATTTTAAATCGTTTTCGAAGAAAGCACGTAAGTCGTTCACGCCGTAGCGCAGCATGGTCAGACGTTCTACGCCCATACCAAATGCAAATCCAGTGTACTTCTCAGGGTCAATGCCTACAGAGCGCAATACGTTCGGATGCACCATTCCGCAGCCTAACACTTCTAACCACTTACCATTTTTACCTTTCACATCCACTTCCGCTGACGGCTCAGTGAACGGGAAGTAAGAAGGACGGAAGCGGATCTCCATGTCTTCTTCGAAAAAGTTACGTAAAAAGTCGTGCAAAATACCTTTCAATTCAGTGAAGCTCACATCCGTATCGACCATCAGACCTTCAACCTGGTGGAACATTGGCGTGTGTGTCTGATCGTAATCGTTACGATACACTCGACCCGGAGAAATAATACGCAAAGGCGGCTGCTCAGCTTCCATTGTACGGATCTGAACACCACTGGTTTGCGTTCTCAGAACCAGTTTAGGGTTAAAGTAAAAGGTGTCATGATCAGCACGAGCCGGGTGATGCTCTGGAATATTCAGCGCGTCAAAGTTATGGAAATCATCTTCTACTTCCGGGCCTGACTTAACCGCAAAACCCAGCTCTCCAAAAAACTGCTCGATACGCTCAATAGTCCGTGTTACCGGGTGCAAACCGCCCTGCGGTGCCGTACGGCCAGGCAGCGTTACATCAATGGTTTCTGCCGCCAGTTTTTGAGCAAGTGCAGCCTGCTCCAGCGCTTCACGCTTTTCGTTGATCGCGGTCTGAACCTGATTTTTTGCCTGGTTAATCACCTGACCCGCTTCTTTACGTTCTTCTGGTGCCAGTTTACCCAGGGTTTTTAGTAGTCCAGTGATCTCACCTTTTTTACCAAGGTAGTTAACTCTGACTTCCTCAAGTTGCGCAACTTCGCTCGCGTTAGCAACGGCGTCTAGCGCTTGCGCTAAAATATTCTCTAAGTTCATTCTATACCTGATCTTGTTGAGGTCATTTGCCTTTCATTGAATCGATTATAATAACTGAAACAACGGGGCAGATTCTAGCCCAAATTAGGGGCTTTTCATGGACAATTTGCTGGTTGTTGGTTGATTTTGGGCTGGTTTAGCATTTCTTGTGACATTTGTGACGTCGACGGTCAAAAATCCCACAAGCAAGGCTCATAAATTCAGAGTCGTCTTAATGAATGGGATTGTTAATTTTCGCTGAGCTGCCATTGAAGCATGATCCAGTTTATCAAGCACATCCAGCAAAGCACGCATATCGCGGCTAAGCCGGGTCAGCAAAAATCGCGCGCATTCATCACTGAGCTCAAGGCCCCGCATTTTTGCGCGTTTTACCAGTGCTTCGGCTTTATCGTCATCGCTCATTGAACGGATCTGAAAGGTGGTTCCCCAGGTAAACCGTGATTCCAGGTCAGGCAAACTCAAATTCAGCATGTTCGGTAGCAGATCCGCGGTCACAACCAGGCACTTTCCAGGTTCGTTGAAGCGATTGAAAAAATTAAACAGGGCTTTTTCCCAAGGCTCATCACCTGCTACCAAATGCACATCATCAATGCACACAACATCCAGAGTTTCCAGACCATCGAGCACCGCCGGACCAAAATTTATCACCTCTCTGAGCGACAGCAGTATGGTCGACAGGCCTTGCTCTTGCGCATGGATACACGTGGCATAAAGTAAATGCGACTTACCTGAGTCACCCAGGCCACACAAATAAGTGAATTGAAAATCCTGCTGGCCCGATTCGAGCGCGCTTTTCAGGTGCGTCACTTCAAGCGACCCCTCACCACCAAAATAAGCACTGAAAGTTTCGTCATCAGGTAAAGTAACGGGCAACGCCATTTGCATTGGCTGCGTCATATCATTGCCCTACCCAGCTATATCTGAGGTTATTTGCACTGGCAACCTGATAAAATGCGCGAGGGTCAACAAAGACGCTAAATGCGCGTTCTAATTTGAGTGACTTTTGCAGATCAACGACTGATGAACCATGTTCAACTTCAAACTTAACCAGATCCCCCTGACGATAAATGACATCTACGTCCTGTACGGTGCTAATGCTTAGCAACTGTCTTCTGGCCAGTTCAATTTTACTAAATGAAGTCAGCTTATCCACGGTCAATACGGTGCTGCTGGTCGCATATGAACGATTAGGGTCTATCACATATTCAGCGGCCAGAGCCGTTGACATATCGTTAATCATGGCAATAAGTAATTGCTGCTTGTCACCCACTTGCTGGGTCGATTCAAACTGATCCGTATCTGTGTAACGCCAATCTAATTGCCAACTACTGCTATTTGGCTGTTTAAACAAACGGCCGGTTATGACCCGCTCAGCGTTATAGCGCATCGACGCGGCTTCAACCGGCTCCGAAAAATTTCCCCACACTTCAGCAATGCCGACCTGCGCGCGATCGGTCAGGTCCATCAAAGGCACAACAACGGGGATCCCCCATTCTGCCGCAGTGTCATAAATTAACCGCTCCAATTGGGGGTAACTTTCCTGGGTAACAAATTCTCGCCGCAGGTTGTCTTCTATCACAAGCCAGATTGCAATCATGGGTCGGCGGTTGCCCCATAAGGGCAAGTTGCTGTCTCTGACCAGCTGCTCTACTTTGTCCGCCTCAAACCTTACACGTATTTTGATATCACCATCCGCAGACTCGATATACTCATACTTGAGCATATAGTCAGAAATACGTTTTTTACTTTGCCGGATGAGTGGATGATTTAAATGCTCTGTGCGGCCTGTCAACTTTTGGATCACACGGTCCAGCGCTTGCTGACTGGCTACAACGCGCTTTGCACGAGTTTTGTTGTCCACCTGTAAAGTGGCTTCATATAGGTCTGTTACCTCAACCGCGCCTGCAGCCATACACCAGCCAAACAAACCCAGTAAAAAGAATCTCAGTGCCATAACAACCAAAAAGTTAAGGAGAAAACCCGATCCTAATGCAATCGACGCCGCAAAGCAAAAACCAGAGCAGAGAGATTTTAAATAGCAGATGCCAGGTTGCGGGATTTATCGTCAAACCAACGCTTGTTCATAAAAGTAAGCCTGGTTTTTGCCCAACTCTTTCGATGAATAGAGTGCACTGTCAGCACACTTTAACAGGGCCTCAGCACTGAACACCCCATCGTTTTTGGCAACGCCGATACTGCACCCACACTGTACCTGTTGCCCCCCTTCCAGTTGAATAGGAGAAGAGATACAAGCAATAAGGCGCGAACAGATCTGCATCAGCACTGATTTTTCAAGTGGGTCAGACAGGACCACCACAAACTCATCTCCACCCAGACGACACAGCACGTCATAAACACGTAGTTCTCCCTGAATTCTCTTGGCAACTTCCTGCAACACAATATCACCACTGTGATGACCATAGTTATCATTGATGGGTTTAAAGTCGTCTAAATCCAGATACAAAATATGCACGGTGACCGAACCGCGTTTTGACCGCTCTGCGAGATTATTCAGCTCGCGGAATAGAAATTTTCGGTTAGTCAGACCCGTTAGTGTGTCATGTAACGCTTCATGCTCCAACCGCTGTTGTAATGCCTCCCGAATACCAATTTCTTTTTGCAACTCAGTCAGGCTCGATTCGAGCTCTTGGGTGCGTTCCGCTACTTTGATTTCTAATTCACCCTGGTAGTTTTGCAAAACCGTGTTGGCTTCGACTAAAGCTTGCTGGTTATTGAACGCATCCAAGGCTGAGGAGATCACATGGCTAATCGTATACAGGACATCGACAATCACACCAGAGTATTCATCTTCACGACGATAGGATTGAATGATAAACGCGCCCATAAAGTTGTTGCGATTAACAAGAGGAAAACAAAGCCATTGTTTTGGCACTGTGCCGATGATATTTAACCGTCCCTCTGTCACCATTTCATTCAATTGCTCAGTGCTATAGTTGCAAACACTTTGCGACTGCAAAGCATAGGCTGTTAATGAATGTGAGATTTCGTCCAGAGACAGTGCTTCCAAATCTTCCGGGTCAATGTCATCCTTTACATCATGAAAATAAGGGAAGGTCAGACTGCCATCTTCTCGATATAGCACGACATAAAAGTTATCCGCATACGTCACCTTTTGTAAAATGCAGTGTATGTCCAACAAAAACCGTTGAATAGAATCACTGGTATTTAAGCAGGCCACTATGTCTGTCATGCTATCAATCACTTCTCCACTGTCGAGGGCTTCTTCCGTCGTCTCTGACCAAAACTTATTCATCCGGCTCTCACTTTTTTCACCTTTCGTCGGGCACTTATTTAGTTTAGTCGAGGTTTTATCAGATTGCGTTGCGAATAATTCGGTGTTGCACATATGAATTTATTCATGAGTTAGTGCTTGACATAAAACTGCAACCCTTTATGTTTACACTATTTAAACATATAAATAACAAAAATTGCGATGCGTAGAGTTACGTTTGTCCTTCTTCATGCCCTGGTCATCTTACTGGTGGTTTGCAGCTTGCTTACCGGCTTAAGATTTTCTTTGCTAACACAAGATTGGCTGATGGTCATTAGTCCACTGCTTCCTGAGGGCGACTTATACCCATGGCATATAGCCAGTGCCAGTACCCTCAGTGTACTGGCGATAAGTTATTTGTCGCTTTCACTATGGCGACCCTATCGCAGCAACCCAAACCAATACCACCTTTGGGTTAACCGTCTGGGGTATCTGATTATATTAAGCCTGCTCTGCTCGGGTTGGTTTCTCTGGGCCGGTGTATATGTTGTGGTGATGCAGCCGCTGCACTTCTATGGTGTCTGGCTATTGCTGCTTTACCTGCTCGTACATGGCTGGATTTATTTTATTCAGTATGGCAAGCGCGTGTTGTTTGCCCTCCTCCCGTCACACATTGAGAAACAAGGTGCGCTTATCCTGGCCTCTGTATGCATACTGGGGTTTCTGTTATTCACCAGCACTCGCTATTCGGCAGACACACTTGAAGTCGCGTCGCTGAGTCCAAGTGAGTTCATTGACATAGATGGGCACGGTGATGAAACACACTGGACAAGGGCGCCTGTTTACACCATAGAAACCCATGGTGGCGCAAACTTTAACGATGGACGCAGCACTATTCGCATACAGGCGCTAGCCAATCAGTATGAAAGCTACTTCCTGATACGTTGGACCGATCCCAGCATGAGTACCAACCACCTGCCTTTATTAAAAACTAAAGCAGGCTGGAAAATCCAACAAAATGGCTTTTACCAATTTGACGAGCGTACTTTCTACGAAGACAAACTGGCGGTGATGCTTTCCCGCTCGTGTTCAAGCGGGGCCGATAATACCACCTATCTCGGCCATCGACCCCTTGAGGGCAAACCACCCAACTGGCACGGCAAGGGGTTCCACGCCAGTATGGATGGACAAATACGAGACTTATGGCACTGGAAAGCGGTTCGAACCAATGACATGTATCAGGCGGATGATAATTTTTTTGGGCCACCGGCCCTGGTGCAGCAAGGGCAGCGCCGCTATACCGCCGGGTATCAGCCTGATGGCAAAGAAAGTGGTGCCTATGTGATGAACTGGCAGTGGTACACGCCAGAAACCGTCATCCCGAAACGGTTACCAGACAAAGACAATGTGCACCTGAACGTCTTACCCTGGTTTGGCAGTACGCCTTATCACAAGAAAAAGGATATGTTTGTACCCGGAAGCAAGCTCTCATCTATTCTGTACCGCTCTAATCGTTTCGAGGGAGATCGAGCCGATGTCAGAGCGCGAGGTAGCTGGGACAGTGGTATCTGGACCCTTGAATTAGTGCGCAAGCACAACACCGGCTCTTTACATGATGTGCCACTTGAAAGTGGTACTTGTATGTGGTTTTCCGCTTTTGACCATGCTCAGGTGGCACATACCCGCCACATTCGTCCAGCCATCTTAAGGTACCCGCTATGATCACCCGTCTATTAATGTCATTGGCGACCGCTGTCATTGTAATCTCATTGTTGTGGATAGAACCTTTGAGTCCAGTCGTCCAGCCACACCCTAGATTTGTTAAATTGGATCAATCAGGTCATCCATTATCCCCCTGGCAGGGTCCCTGGTCCTGTGTGTTAGATACCCAAAAAGACCTGGTATGGGAAGTTAAAACCGACAGTGAGAACATTCATGACGGTTACTGGACGTATTCCTGGTATCTCTCAGCTGACGAGACCATCCAAAGCCAGGCCAGAGGCGAAGCGAACCTGGGAGATTGTTACTTCGAGTCTTCGCGATGTGACACTCAGGATTTGATTAACCGAGCCAGACAGACAGCCTTATGTGGTCTGACACATTGGCGCCTGCCTACCAGTGGTGAATTAAGCAGCTTGTTGCAAAACCCAGCCCGCCCAGGACATGTGCATATCGCCCAGGACTTTTTCCCTCATATGAAGCATGGAGATTACTGGAGCGCGGATCATTCACAGCCTCTTTCAGGCCATTATCAACGCTTCAAACAAGGTGCAACTGCTGTCAACTTTCATACCGGGGAGCAGTACCCACTTCCCTATCGTAACGCAGCGTTTGTGTTACTGGTAGCCGACTTACCCACAGAGTTTCAATCTACACGCCTCAAAGGTGTGACCCATTAACCAACAACAGGAAACGAGTCTATGAGAGTGCTTTTAGCAGGCCTCACTACGGTTGCGTTATATGCCACCACTGCCCACAGCGCCAGTGATTATCACCGTCTGATCTGGGACGCCAACCCCAGTCATCAGGCCACTGTGGGGTATACCCCTACTGGCGGCAATAACCATTACGTTAAATATGGCACAACAACGAATGAGCAAAGCTGGACGACAGTGCAACCAACAGCAACGAGTGTTTTTGATGGGAGCCTGCAAAGCGAGTTTGTGACGTTAACCGGGCTAAGTGCCAATACTGCTATTTACTATCGCGTGTGCGACAGCACCGGATGTGGCCAGCGCTTATGGTTTAAAACAGCCCCCCAATCTAGCACAGGGTTCGTCGCCATCGCTGGCGGAGACACCCGCACAGGCTGGACGACTCGACGTGAAGGCAACGCACTGGTCGCAAAGATCCGCCCTCTATTTATCATGCATGGTGGTGACTATACCAATGCCAATTCTGCTCAGGAAATGCGAGAGTACCTCAAAGACTGGCAGCTGACATTTTCAAACGACGTGATCGACGGGCAAAACTACAAACGAATTTACCCGTTTGTGGCGACATTTGGTAATCATGAAGGTGACAACTTTAAAACGCTTTGTCAGGTATTCGGCGTAGATTTTGACAAAGACGGTGCCTGTACCAATAAAGACAGCTATGGTGCCTTCAATATTGCTAACCTCCTGCGTGTTTACACCCTAAACAGCCAATATAAAGACAGCGGCTGGTCTGCCTATGCAACGGCCATGAACAACTGGCTCAAGCAAGATCTGCAAAGTAATGGCGATAGCACCAAGTGGCGCGTTGCTCAATACCATAAGCCCATGTATCCCCACTACTCTGGCAAATCAGACAATACAATTCTGCATACCTGGTGGGCTGATTTGTTTTATCAGCATGCTATGAACCTGGTCGTGGAATCAGATACACACATCAACAAGCTGACCGAAGCTCTGCAACCTTCAGGATCCGGATTTACCAAAACCAGCACAGGCGGTACAGTGTATGTGGGCGAAGGCAGCTGGGGTGCCCCGGCACGCTCTGCCAACGATCCAAAAAGCTGGACGATTGATTTGGCTAGCATTCAACAGTTTAAAGTACTGAGTGTGGCACCCGACACCCTGAAAGTACAAACTGCCCAATTCACAGCTGGCGCTGATACGCTCACGCGCGAACAACGTGCTGCCGACGCACTGGCGCTGCCTGCCAATATCAGTTGGTGGTATGCCAGTGAGCTTGGAGAAACCATGACACTCAAGCGTGCCGCCAATTCGCTGTCAATCATCGACAGAGACAGTGGCCCGGTTGACCCGGGCAATGAGCTGCAAAACGGCCAGCCTGTCGGTAACTTGTCAGGCGCCGCTGACAGTGAAAAGGTCTTTACAATGCTTGTACCAGAAGGGGCAAGTAATCTGCGCTTTACCATGAGTGGTGGCAGTGGCGATGCCGATCTCTACGTACGCTTTGCGCAAAAACCCACAACCTCAACGTATGATTGCCGCCCCTATAAAGATGGTAATAATGAAAGTTGCAGCATCAACCCGGCACAAGCAGGCACTTATTATATCGTGGTTCGGGGTTATCAGGCGTTTTCCGGCGTATCCATAGTCGGCCAGTATGATCTGGGCACTCCACCGGGAGATGGTAATAAACAAGTCTGGACTGGGTTGAATGCAACAACAGGCAACTGGATCCATAAAACCTTTGATGTGCCAGCCAGTGCCACTAAGCTCACCGTCAGTACCTCCGGCGGCAGCGGTGATGCCGATCTGTATGTTCGCTATGGCGCCCAGCCAACCTCTTCCAGTTACGATTGCCGTCCATACAAAGATGGCAATGCCGAAACGTGCACACAAACTCAACCTCAAACCGGTACATGGCATATCTCCGTGAAAGCCTATAAAGGCTTCAGCGATGTCACATTGACCGCAGAGTATTGATAGTCTGACGCAATCAGGAGAGCAACCCCCCTGCTCTCCTTGATTTTTCTCGATATGCCCTTATCTTTCAGTCCTGACTTTAAAGGGGCAAATTTATGAAATATCTGCATACTATGGTTCGGGTCGAGAGCTTAGACGCGTCATTAAGCTTTTATTGTGACCTACTGGGTTTGGTGGAAGTAAAACGTAAAGACAGTGAAAAAGGCCGCTTTACACTGGTTTACCTAGCGGCACCAAGCCAACTGGAAGAAGCTAAAACGCACTTTTCTCCCACCATTGAGCTGACTTACAACTGGGATACTGAACAATACACTGGCGGGCGCAACTTCGGGCATTTAGCCTTTGCCGTAGAAGATATTTACGCGCTGTGCGAAAAGCTTCAGGCGGCGGGCGTTACGATTAATCGCCCTCCCAGATGTGGGCACATGGCTTTTATCAAATCCCCCGATGGTATCTCCATTGAATTGTTGCAACAAGGCGAGCCACTGCCACCACAAGAACCCTGGCTAAGCATGGAAAATACCGGAAACTGGTAAAGCTGCTCTGTCTTAGCGACAGTCATTGATTGATAAATTCGGGTTCAAAACCTGAGCCCGATATAAACGCGCAAGTCTCAGCCCGGACCTGCATCTATCTGATAACGGCTTAATAATTGAGTCAGCTTGCTGCGAAACTCTTCATCGCTGAGTATGGCCGATAACTTTTCAAACTGGGGCTGAAGTTGTTTCGGTAAAAGCATTGCCCGATAGTAAGTTTCATGAGGTTGTTTGGACAGGTGGAAGTGGTCCTGCCAGCGATTCTTTTTGATAAAGTAGTTTAGTGTCGAACGGCTGACAATCGCAAAATCTACACGTTCTCTCAGTGCCAGCTCCAGCAGACCTTCTTCACTGTTTGCATCAACTCGCTCCAGCGCCCCCGCTTTTACAGGCTTAACCGTGCGAAAGTAATGATAGCCTAAAATGCCACCAAACTTTTTGTTGGCCATAGAAGCTGCGCCATCGTATTCAAAGGGGTTTTCAGCACAAGAGACAAATTCATCGGTGTCATACATCAGGGCTGCACTCCACAAATAACGTGATTTATAGGGGTCTTTAAACCACACAGGGTGAACCCCCAATACAGCACCATCGAAAGTTTGCTCGTTAAGATCCCGTTCAATACGCCTGCGTGGCAGATATACCAGCTTATAACGTGTATGGGGCTGAGACGCATTGAGTAAGGCTACAAAGTCAAAATACAGGCCACGCTGCTCTGCCTGATTCATGATGTAAGGCGGTTTATTGTGGTAAACATAGATGTTCAGCCGCTCTGCTGCGTGCGACGGCAATAGTACACTGAGTAAAAGTAAGATAAGGCCATTAATCAACAGGTTTAATTTCACAAATAGCTGCCACAAAAGGCTGGAGAAGACCCTTTAAATCTAGAGCTTGTCTCTCCAACCTTCAAGCACGTTTGTTAAATAGTCTTAACCTTAGTTACACCAGCCATCGTTATAAGTAACCTGGATAGTGGCACCACTTGGTGCACCGCTCACCTTCAAATACCCCCAGTACTGGCTTTGCCCGCTGAGGTTGATACATTCACCATTGCCTGCGCGCTCGGAGCGAGCGTCAACATTGCTCCCGTCAGGCCAGCCCTGGTTACTGTACTCAAGCGTCAAATCACCATTGCCATGTGCGGTCTCAATGCGAATGCTCTGCTGACCACTCACATTCTCCAGGCTAAACCACATAGGATCCTGATCACTTAAGCAAACCGCCTGATCAGCGGATAGTCGACCACCAGAGACACTGCCCTGATCCACGCAAGTATCCGGCAAACCCGCAACCGGTGCAGTATAGCTTGCAACCAAGCTCACATCAGCGTATGCGTTATAGCCTCTGAGCATTATGTAATACTCTCCGGCCTGCGGTGTCGCAACATCGCATCGCTCAGCGTTACCGCCAACGTAAGGCCGACAATCGTAAGTGTCCAGCGTTGGCTGCTGACCATGGCGCAGGTATAAATCAACGTCACCCGTGCCATCACTCGTGCTGACCGTCAGATCAGTTGCCCCGGCCGGCAGTTGAACTTTAAAGTACTTCAGTTCGTCCTGAGCGCCTGCTACACGCACTGCCTGACCATTTTGCAGCTCAGTGATCCCCTGATCTGGTTCAATCACGGCCTGAGTGGTCACTTGATGTGCCAAGCCCTCACTGTCGGTTACTTTCAATGTCACCGTATAATTTCCGGCATCCCCGTAAGTATGTGTGGGGCTGGCCTGGGTGCTCTGCGCGCCATCGCCAAATTGCCACAGGTAGCTCAGGCTTTGACCTTCGGGATCGGAACTGCCTTGACTGCTGAAGCTGACCGATGACCCAGCAGTGCCCTGATAAGGCCCATTGATCACAGCTGTTGGTGCCTGATTGGTGTCCCCGGCCAGTTGCTGGGTCCACTGAGTAAACTCGTTGCTGTACTGTGCAGCCCACTTATTCATACGCGTTTTATAGGCGCTCCAGTTGCCAACCCGCGTCTCCCCCAACATTGCATTAACTTCATCTTTATGTGTTTCAATCATGAAGCGTACCGCCAGATAGCCCCAGCGATAGATACGATCCTGGTCAAAACCATCATAAGTGGTTTCAAATACTTCGCCTAATTGATAAGTGCTGCCGTCTTTAATCGTATCTATGGCGCGCTGATTGTCGTTCAGGTTTGCCACATACTCTGCAACCCCTTCGCTCCACCACACAATTGCCTCAGTTGGCGCGTTAAAATCACCATACAGGTCAAAACGGCCATCCAGGTAATGCACGTATTCGTGCTCGAGATTCCAGACATAATGATCAGCCTTGGCATAACTGGCCTCATAGGCAATGAAGTTTGCCTGATTGCCAACCACACTCGGATCACCTTCCAGATACATACCACCGTTATCTGTGCCAATACCAAAAATTGGTCCAGCATACTTTTTGTAGTCACTGCTGCTGTTAAAAATGTTCACCTGCAACATGGTATTGTTGTCATCAGCAACTGGTGTTTGATTGGTTTCCAGCATGGTATGGAAGCGGGCCTCTTCCGCCGCCATGGTGTCACATGCTGACAGATGTTGTGCCTGAGTCATATCTTGCGATCGAATACGGATTGTGCTGCTGCACTGATAGGTCTGTGACAAGGCCTTGGTGGTCAGCTCCTCTTTAAATCCACAAATCCCAAAATCATTACAATCCGCGTAGTAGGTCGCAACATCAGCGGCACCAAGCCAGATCCCGTCACCATAACCATAGCTCTGATAAGTCGAAAACAGCGCTTTGAGGGCTGTATCAACCGAGCTCTGGATAGCCGTACCCTGATAGTTTTTCAATCGGGCAAGTTCTCTGCCCGCGTTAATGATCATGAATTCTGCGTCCGAGCCCACCATCCAGCTTTGCTTAGTGAAATTAGCCAGCAAGCTAACCAGTTCGGTATCCTTACCAACGAGCGTAACGAAATCACTGTTCCACTGACCCCGGAATAAAATTGTGAAGATCCCATTCACCGCACCACGCATATGCCAGCTGGTTGCATAGCTTTCACTCCAGCGAGATAACCAGGCTTTGACCACTGGCAGATAAACGTGCTGTAACTCAGCAGAGTCCATCGTTGTTATGACTTCACTCAGCACTTCTCCGTGCGCATCATTGTTGTCATAGAAATGACGGTTATTCACAAAGGCATCGAGGGCACTTCGAACTGTGCTCTGCACTGTGGGATCAAAGCTCACTGAGTCATTGTAAAACTCGACATAAAAACCGGCCCTAATAAACAAAAACAGCGCTTCCAGCTCGCTGCTGCCGGTGCCACTATAGCTGGTAGACAGGGTGGTCGCTTGCTGCGCCGCAGCCAACATTTTGGCCGATGTGAAGGTTGCCACCTGGGTCGCCGACGGCGCACTGAATAGATCGTTAACGCAGGTTGCCCCCTGCCCGGTGATCTGTGCCACGATTGTCGATGCACTCGCATTGGCAAATGCGGTTAAGTCACAGCCGCTGGCAAGATCGACCTGCTCAGACGCCATCTGCATCATCACGGGCAAATGTGAATGCAGCGCAATGTCACGTGCTGCTGTCGGCGCGTTGTCCTGTGCTGTGTGATTATGACCTTCATCGCCATGTGCTAATTGCAGATCGGCCACGCTCAGTGGTTTAAAGTGTCGTTCAACGTGTTGTTGTGCGGCTTCCACACTTGCACAGAGCAAGGGAAGCGCAGCGAGTATTGCTTTTATTTTCATAATTTAACCTTTTTAAAATGTGTATCCAAACCCCAGAAGAGGTGACATATTATTAACACCACGCACACAGTGTATACAATATAATTTATATAATTTTATTAAATATGCCACCTAGCTTTTCCTTTTAAGCATAATTTATTCATTTAAGTCAGAAAGTTATCGGTTTTATGAAAAGAATAAAAATGTTTAACCCCGCGAGCCTGCTCATAAAACAATCAAAAAAGCAAAAAATTAGTAGCAAATTCATCAACAAAGGTAGCTTCGCTAATGGTTGCATAACCACCACTTGTTAACCAACACTCAAAATAAAGTGAAACAGGCTGAACCAAGAAAATTGGTAAATTGCCCTATAGCTGACTGCTAAGCTGGCAAAGATGGCATGCCAAAATGAGAAAGTTTCGCGATTGCAGCAATATGAGTGAAGTATCAACGCATGCTGCTCACGTTACGGGCGCGTAGATTGGGTCAACTCAACAGTGCCCGATAAACATCGGTGCTTTCTGAGAGGCCCTGGTGTTACCCATATGGTTTGGCAGAATTGGCAAGTAAGGTGGCACTCAATTTTACAACTCAGAGAAGACACCCAAAGTCTCTTTGCGCGCCAGCATACGAAGTGGGACACGATGCCAAGAGTCTGTTCCTCAGCTTGTATAGCGCGCAACCTTAAACACGGGTGAGGAAAAGGAAGCCTTTTACTAAGCCGACAGCTGACTCAGGCTAACGACTTTCGTAGGTGTTAATGTTTTTTAAACATTTCCAAATACTTACATAACGTTTAGACAGGAATATTACAATCCACTTCTGTGCTTAACTTCAAATAAGTCAAAGCTCTGTCTGATCTTAACTAATCGGTGTGCAACTCCGTAATAGACACAATCCCATGGTTTTCAATGGTGACTATCAGGGTTTGATGCTCTAATCTGATCGGGTATTGACCATCAGGCAATCGCCTGGCCGTCAGGTTATTGAGCCCGACAATCAATCCGTCCAGCTCGCTGGACTTTTGCGGCGCTGAGCCGCCTCGCCCGCGCATATACTCCATACCCTGCTCAACACACTTTTCAACAACAGCATCGGCTACTTTTCGGCCCGCCTTGTGCTTTAGAGACTTAAACAATAACCCTTTGATTAAAGAAAACATAAAACTTCCAATATGCGGTGACGACGATTCAGGAAGTGTAGCAAAGGGGGGTCCAGATGAGTATGACAAATCGTTTCAAAGTATGTAGGTGGGTGCTTGGGTGAATGAGCAGCGGACGGCCGCTCTAACATTTTTTCGATCAGGAATGAGTTAGGGCGAATGCGTCCTTTTGAGTAACTTGTATGGATAATAGAGCCATCAAATTTATGTGTTTTACCGATTCTGGGTAAAGTGAGTTCCAGGCTGTAGCTGCAATTAAAGCCTTCATTTACAGTAGTTCGATTGAATCTCGGTTCCTCTATTGAGAGACCGGTAACAAGAATGAACGATGTAAAAGACTCCAAGCACCACACTCGAATAGTCAACTAGGCCTCGAGCCCGCATTTTGCAAGCATGAGTTAGCCTCTATGAATACCAAAACAAATCAAAGCATCAACATTGGTGTCGATACCGGCAAATTTCAGCTCGACATTTATATACGATCTTTAGATATTCACTGCACCGTCAAAAATGACGAGCAAGGGATCCGTGACGCGATTCAAAAGATAAATCCATACAAGAACAGTTAAGGCCAGGTGTCTGCGTTTTTCTTTTCTTTGGTAAAGACAATGGCTTTTTGAGTATCTCTTTATACAAAAAGCATAAGGCGTTTAATGCCAGCGCTTGTTTGCCTTAAGCAACATTTTGGCCATTTAAAGGTGGTTAAGAAATAGTTCAACTTCTCTATCCCCCATAGTTGTATGGTGTCGCATATTGTTAAAGCGAATAAATTCAGCAATCCATTTTAGTTACGCTTCAATGGTGCGTTTGGCATAACGTCGTAGGTACATCTGCTCTTGCAGCATGAGTAGAAAAGGTTATTTCATGAACGTTCCATTTGGTACGCTTGGAACTGGATGTATAGACAGTATTTTGACTGTTGTCCAATAACATTATTACGTGTCGTTTTGTCCAATTTTCACACACGTGTATTTTTGCAGGTTGCAACCGATTGTTTACTTTGAGTTTGTTCCGTGGGACTATGAGGGTATGTAATACAGCCCGTTTTGTCGGTTTATGTTCCGACATTTTGGGGTAGAATAAATTGTTATACACCTTAATCTAATTTCGGAGAAATCATGAAGCTAAGGAAGGTAATCATTCACAATTTCAGGTCTGTACTAGATGCTACTTTCGAAGTCTCGAACTACAGCCTTATTGTTGGTGAAAATAATTCAGGGAAGACGAACCTGCTCAGTGCCTTAAGAGTCTTTTATGAGGATGGCGGTCTAAAATTCGACAAGAATAGAGATTTCCCGAAGATTGATACTACTGACAATGAATCTTGGATCGAGTTGCATTTCCATACATCTGATGAAGAACAAGACTCCTTAAAGGATGACTACAAGTCGTCCGACAATATTCTAAAGGTTCGTAAATATTTTCTGTCTGACGAGGGAAGAGTCAAAGCCAAGCAGTCTAATATTTATGCGTATGAAAATGGAGCTTTATCAGAAAATAACTTTTATGGGGCCGCAAATGTTTCATCATCGAAGCTTGGTTCAATAATATATATACCGGCTGTAAGTAAAGTAGAAGACACCTTAAAAACTTCTGGGCCTTCGCCATTCCGAGATTTAGTGAATCTAGTGATGAAGAAAGTCGTTGCAAGCAGCAACGTCTTTGATGAGCTAAATAATGCTTTTTCAAAGTTTAACAACGAATTTAAAGGAGAGGAAGCTAGC
The DNA here is from genome assembly GCF_001482385.1 of Pseudoalteromonas rubra. Taxonomy (NCBI): domain Bacteria; kingdom Pseudomonadati; phylum Pseudomonadota; class Gammaproteobacteria; order Alteromonadales; family Pseudoalteromonadaceae; genus Pseudoalteromonas; species Pseudoalteromonas rubra. Next base: position 486,926 of record NZ_CP013611.1, on the reverse strand, counting down.
GGATTATCTATAGATGGGATTAAATCAGGTGTAAATGCTGAACTATCGCAATGGGGCGTTGGAATTGATATTGAGGTCTCACCGATCAAGTCAGACGACATTGTTAAAAATCTGCTTAAACCACATATTGAAGATCATAAGCTGAACGGGCAGCGTGTTGATATATCTTCATTTGGACAAGGTTTGCAGAGGCATCTTATCTATACTTTGATCAAGATGTCTTCTCAATATAATGCTCCATCTAAATCCTCTAAGAAAGATTTTAATCCTGATTATACATTGCTTTTATTTGAAGAGCCTGAGGCGTTTCTTCATCCGTCACAACAAGATGTACTATTCAGAAGCCTTAAAGAATTGGGTGATGCCGATGGCCAGCAGGTAATAGTATCTACGCATTCGTCGCAGTTCGTCGGGAAATCAGTAAGTGATTTAACCTCAATCTTACGCTTGCATCGTAGCGATAAACATTCAGTTGCACACCAGCTAACTGAAGCCACAATGCAGGAAGTGCTAGATAATAACTTGGTTGCTGCCAGAGAGTTTGGTGAAGACCAAGATCCTAATTTCGATGAAGAAGTGAGAATGGCCGATGAGGAGTTAAGGTATTTTCTCTGGCTAGATTCAGAAAGATCTAGTTTATTCTTCGCTCGCCACGTTTTACTGTGCGAAGGTGCTTCAGAAAAGATCTATTTTGACTATTTGGCCGATAATGAGTGGGGGTTTCTGAGAGAATCTAGGGTATATGTGTTGGATTGTCTCGGTAAATATAACCTGCATAGATTTATTCACCTTCTAACCGAGCTGGGTATTCCTCATTCAGTTGTGTTCGATGGTGATAACAATAGGGGCCATCATTCCGCATGGAATGGAATTGTGACAGATGCATCGACGCCGCTAACTTCTGGTATTCATCAGTTCACTGAAGACCTTGAAGAGTTTCTTGGTATACCTAAGCCACAAGGGCGTAACGATCTAAAACCAATTAATATAATCAAACATCATGTTGACGGTTTAATTGATGACCAGAAGAAAAGTGATCTTGAAACAATTGTGAAGGGGCTAGTCGGTGTATAACAAGGCGCTGCTGTCGGACAATTTTTCCGCTGCGCTCCAAATTTGCCGCAGAGCGCGGCGTTAGGTTTCAAGGAGAGTTGCCATTGAGAAGTTTTTTAGCTTTTTTCTTGCTACTGTTTGCTCTTAAAGCAGAAGCGGACTGCTCACGATTTAAAACTAAAGCTTATGATGCGATAGATAATTCTGTAAAAGGTGTAAGCGACGGCACGTACTCTCACATTCCTTTTCTTTCAAACTTTAAGCAACTTGATGATGTAAAAGTAATAGAGCAAGTGCCCAGTGAAGATAATGAAAGGCTCTGGACCGCCAAGATTACTTGTTCTGATAGCCAACACGTTTTCTTTTCCCTGAAACTTTTGGGCGAAGAAGCACCTCTTATGGATGGTATGTTTTTTATTAAGTCGGGGGGGTATTATTCTGGACCATATTCTTTAGTAAGTTCCGATATGGTTATAATTCAGGCTGATAAGCTATGAAACCTAACAAGGCGTTTAAAAAGTCGGAAATAATTATAAGTGACACCCACCATTAAATTCACGAACCAATTGTTGGCAGGTTCAATAAAGAAATGCAAGACTATCAAATGCTGCGCTTTCTATAAGCTCCGATTCGTGAAAGTCGTAAGTTTAAGCACGAAATCCTGAAGAATAATCAGATTCGGACAATACGAATGCGCATCCAAGCCTCAACTTAGATAAATCGAAATGGTAATCACGGGAAGGTGTTAACCCAGTAAACGCTCGCACTGAGTCAAGTTGGCGCGTCGCCTTTTGTGAAGATTCTTACAGTAATCTATCATCGCTTGCTTTCGCCCTACCGCGCCATGAAAGACCTTCGTAAATTGCGTAGTGAGCTTGAGCCAGCTGTCTGGCTCTATTTGCAATCGTGTCAGCAAAGGCTGGCTATCGCTGATATAACCCCGCTTATCTGCACGCATACTTCGGCCTGTTAATTCAACTAGCTGTATGTAATAGGTCAGCTCAAACGGCAACCCTTTAGGCATGTGCTTTCTTGGATTGCCCACAAAACGTAGTAAGCTTTTGGGTTGCTTTCCTTGCTGTGCATGTTCAATACGCTTTTTAATGCTGGTGTAATCTGACGTTTCCGGTGTAACTGCCATTTTGGCTCTGACTGGGTTCAGGTCAACATAAGCCAGGCACGCTGCCAGTGCCGCCTCATCTAGCAAAGCCTGTGACTTAAATCGCCCTTCCCAAAACCGGCCTGTACAGCCATCTTCTTTATTGGCCCTGCGGGCAATCTCTTCATTAAGTACCCGCATAAACCAGCTGATACTCGCAAGGCGTATTCTGAATTCATTGATGTCTGCATCAAGTAAACTTTGCTCTGACTCGCTAAGCTCATCACCATTGATGTATTTTTGTGTCAGCCAGCTACCTTTAAACAGTTTATGCCAGCGGAGTACTATCGCTTTATCTGATAACCTTTGTGCTTTCTTATCATCCACATACAACACGATATGCGTATGATTGCTCATAACGGCATAACCACACACATCAATGCAAAACACCTTCGCAAGGGTCAGTAATTTTTCCTCAACCCAGTCTCGCCGATGTTCATAAGACTTGCCCGTGACGCAGTCTTTGCCGCACAGAAATGCCCGACGAACACACCGGGATATGCAGTGGTAGTACTTAGTGTCTGATAAGCTGACCTGCTTCTTCCTTGCAGTTGGCATAATTTGTCATTCTCAATCCATTGAGCATTACCTAAAGGTAGACGACGTACATTCCGCACGCCAGTTGCGGGTGGGTGTCTCTGTTTGTCCTTCAATATCGTAAGAATTAACTTGTGCAGAACTCTTCAGGAACTCACTGACGTTGAGGTCTTTATGCTCATCTTTTACGAGAAATGAATTGAGAGAGAGGTACGGCTTTTTTTCATCACCACCCATTGCTGAATACTCCGTATTTGATGCCTAACGCCCCGGTAAGCGGCGCACAAATAGTCGGCTAAATTTAGCGAGGTACGAGCGCAAGCCTACTGTTTTGCCTCCACCCTTGACCGGCATGTTAGGCATTCTTTAGACTGTCTTCGAGTTTATTTAGCAGAGAATCAGATCTCATTAGAATTAGCTCAGCTTCTTCAGAATCAATTGTTTGTCCATGCGCAGCTGCATTACCTAACTTTACGATTTCCAGTAGGGCTTCCGATAGCGGTTTACTTATCACATTATCGTTGGCGAGGATTTGTAATCTAATCGACAGAGAATGGCTTTTATGACCTAAATCAGATTGATACTTCCTGATTGTTTTTTCAATCTCAACTCTGAGAGCCACAAAGGCTAACGAGGAGTTTACACCAGCGTATTTTGGAGCAGTAGTTTTGTCTTCTGGAACGGCATTTTCAACCTTTTTGAGAGCATCCTTTAGTTCAACTTTAATACCGCCAGGTAATTCAAGAGATTTTAAGTAAGGAAAAAGCCAAGGTAGACTGGCTAGAACTAAAAGAACAATCGTAATTGCATCAACAGTTATTTTCTCAACAAATAAGTGCGCACCTGCCAATACAATAAATAAGATTGAAATTAAGGCTCCTAAAATTTTCACTAAACTTCCTTGAATGCCTAACAACTCAATTCTGTCCCACTTTGATAGTTCAAAACACACCAAAACGGCTCATATTACATACCTTCATGATTCCACTAATAACTGCCAATGTAAACAGAAAGATAGCATAGCGTTACATCTCGCTTTGTCACCTTTCCCAAAAACGGCGAGTAATAGTGTTATAGGACAAAACCAGGCACTTTGTATAAAAACAGCATAACTTTGGCCTCTGGCACACAAAAAACCGTCAGATTAAGCTTTATCAGCCAAATCTGACAGTTCAAGTTAAGTCTTATGCAACTTAAGCAACAGTTTGCGACTTCTTAATAATAGAGAACAGCTGATCTTTAAGGTGCAGGCGCTGCTTTTTCAGTGATTCGAGGTAGTCGTCAGAGGTGTTTTCTGCGCCGGTTTCTATGCGATGCACCTCGTGATCGCACTCATGGTATTCTTTAAACAAACGAGCGAAGTGTGCGTCGTTCATTTTCAGGTGGTGGATCTCATCTTTGTATTCAGGAAACTCGTGGTGCAGATCATGTTTTTCAATTGTCATAATACGGTCCTTTCTATTTTGCGCATTTAATACAAGTCGTTGTGTAAGGCAGAGCGTTTAAACGCTCCGGGTTGATTTGTTCTTCACAATGCTGACACACGCCATAAGCCCCCTGCTCTATACGCAGTATCGCCTGATTCACCATTACCAGCTCTTGCTTCGCTTCCTGGTGAATTTCGTCCAGTACATCGTCGTTTTCACGCTCTGTATTTTGCTCTGCGAAGTTGGCCGAGCGGCCCTTTCTGAAATCGGCTTCAATGGCAGCTATCCGTTGACTCAGTTCGCTTTGTTTGGTTTTGAGAAAACTATTTAATTGGTCAGCAGTCATGATGTTCTCCTTTGTTAAACTCATCATAACGCGCTGCTTTTGTGGCTCTTTGATCTGGCACAAGGTTAAGGAGTGGTTAATAAAAAACCCGACACTGGGTCGGGTTTTTGGTGCTATAGGTTAGACAAATCTAGACATATTCAACTTCGATGATGTCGTATTCAACGCTACCGTTTGGAGTTTGAATGGTTACTGAATCATCCAGTTCTTTTCCGATCAGACCACGTGCAATAGGCGAGTTAACCGAGATCAGATTGTTTTTAATATCTGCCTCATCATCACCTACGATTTTGTAGGTCACTTCCTCGTCCGTATCAACATTGACTATGGTCACCGTGCTGCCAAAGATCACTTTGCCATTGTTTGCCATTTTAGTGACATCAATGACCTGTGATGTTGACAGCTTGGCTTCAATTTCCTGGATGCGGCCTTCGCAGAACCCCTGCTGCTCACGTGCAGCGTGGTATTCCGCATTCTCTTTCAGATCGCCATGTTCACGGGCTTCCGCGATATCGGCAACGATCTTTGGACGGACGACTTTCTTTAAGTGGTTCAGTTCTTCACGAAGCATTTCTTCGCCTCGTACTGTCATCGGAATTGATTGCATAGTATCTCACTCATTGCCAGAGCTTACGCTCTGGCCTTGTTCTTCTTAGTTCAAACGCTGGTGTAGCTCCTGAACAGAGTTTACAGAACTTCTGTCATCAGCCTCATTAGCTGTACAGTTTGCAAACGCTGCATTGAGCGTAGTGGTGTAGTTAGTCTTATGCTGAAGTGCACCACGACGTAACACCTTCGAATCTTCGATAGCCTGACGGCCTTCTGTGGTATTAACAATGTAGCTGTACTCACCATTCTTGATGCGGTCAAGAATGTGCGGACGACCTTCAAATACCTTGTTTACGCGACGTACTTCGATGCCGGCGTCTTCCAGAGCTTGTGCTGTCCCTTTGGTTGCATCCAGCTCAAAGCCAATGGCTTTCATGGTCTTAGCCAACTCAACAACACGTGCCTTGTCACCATTGCGAACAGATAGTAGCGCGCGACCACCACGTGGTAAAGCGTTTGATGCACCTAATTGCGCTTTTGCGAAGGCTTCGGCGAAGTTTTCACCAACACCCATCACTTCACCCGTAGAACGCATCTCTGGGCCACGCATTGGGTCAACACCCTGGAACTTAGCAAATGGCAGTACCACTTCTTTCACGCTGTAGTAAGGTGGGATCACCTCTTTAGTTACACCCTGGCTTTCCAAAGATTGGCCAACCATACACCGTGCTGCTACTTTTGCCAGCGCAACACCCGTTGCTTTAGAAACAAACGGTACTGTACGCGCAGCACGCGGGTTCACTTCAATCAGGTAAACCTTTCCATCTTTCACAGCAAACTGGGTGTTCATCAGACCAACCACGCCCAGCTCAAGTGCCATGTCACGCACCTGCTTGCGCATTACGTCCTGGATTTCCTGAGACAGAGAGTGCGCAGGCAATGAACAAGCAGAGTCACCAGAGTGAACACCGGCTTGCTCAATGTGTTCCATGATACCGCCAATGATGACGTTCTCACCGTCACAGATCGCATCAACGTCTACTTCGATAGCGTCATCCAGGAAACGGTCCAGCAATACTGGTGCTTCGTTAGACACAGATACCGCTTCGGTCATATAGCGACGCAGGTCATCTTCGTCGTACACGATTTCCATCGCACGACCACCCAGTACATAAGAAGGACGTACAACCAGTGGGAAGCCGATTTCCTGAGATTTAGCAATCGCTTCTTCCAGTGACGTTACCGTTGCGTTTTCAGGCTGAAGCAGGTCAAGACGCTCAACCAGTTGCTGGAAACGCTCACGGTCTTCCGCGCGGTCGATTGCGTCAGGAGAAGTACCAATCACAGGAACACCATTCGCTTCAAGGTCACGGGCCAGTTTCAGTGGTGTTTGACCACCGTACTGAACAATCACACCTTTTGGCTTTTCAACACGCACGATTTCAAGCACATCTTCTAATGTGATTGGCTCGAAGAATAGACGATCTGACGTATCGTAGTCAGTTGAAACCGTTTCAGGGTTACAGTTAACCATGATGGTCTCGTAGCCATCTTCACGCATTGCCAGCGCAGCGTGTACACAGCAGTAATCGAACTCGATGCCCTGACCGATACGGTTAGGACCACCACCAATTACCATGATTTTATCTTTGTCAGACGGTGCCGCTTCACACTCTTCATCATAAGATGAGTACATGTAAGCCGTGTCTGAGCTGAATTCTGCTGCACAAGTATCAACGCGCTTATAAACCGGCAGGATATCCAGCTGGTGACGCTTCTTGCGAATTTCTTTTTCAGACACACCCGCAATCTCTGCGATGCGCGGATCTGAGAAACCTTTACGCTTCAGGCGGCGCAGGAAGTCTTTGTTCAGACCAGCCATGCCCACTTCTGCGATGGTTGCTTCGTCTTTCAGAATGTCTTCAATCTGAACCAGGTACCAGCGGTCAACTTTGGTCAGCTCAAACACTTCTTCTACGCTCATACCGTGACGCATTGCATCGGCGATGTACCAGATACGCTCAGCGCCTGGCTCACGTAGTTCACGAATGATGGTTTCTTTCGCTTTCGGGTCGTCCAGTGTAACGATTGGGTTAAGACCCGTTGCGCCCACTTCCAGACCACGAAGTGCTTTTTGTAGTGATTCTTGCTGGTTACGACCAATGGCCATCACCTCACCCACTGACTTCATCTGTGTAGTCAGACGGTCGTTAGCGCCGGCAAACTTTTCGAAGTTAAAGCGTGGGATCTTAGTCACAACATAATCGATTGACGGTTCGAATGACGCAGGAGTTGCACCGCCTGTGATGTCATTTTGTAGCTCGTCCAGGGTGTAACCCACTGCCAGCTTAGCTGCAATCTTAGCGATCGGGAAACCAGTTGCTTTAGATGCAAGTGCTGATGAACGCGATACACGCGGGTTCATTTCAATAATAACCATACGGCCATCGTCCGGATTAACACCGAACTGAACGTTTGAACCACCGGTTTCTACGCCAATCTCACGCAGTACCGCCATCGAGGCGTTACGCATGATCTGATATTCTTTGTCAGTCAGAGTTTGTGCTGGTGCAACTGTGATTGAGTCACCGGTATGAACACCCATAGGGTCGAAGTTCTCGATAGAACACACAATGATGCAGTTGTCGTTTTTGTCACGCACTACTTCCATTTCGTATTCTTTCCAGCCCAGCAAGCTTTCATCGATCAACAGCTCGTTGGTCGGAGACAAATCAAGACCACGGGTACAGATTTCGTCAAACTCTTCCATGTTGTAAGCAACACCACCACCGGTACCACCCATGGTGAAAGAAGGACGAATGATACACGGGAAGCCAATGCGCGACAGTACGTCGTGCGCTTCATCCATTGAGTGTGCAATCTCGGCACGAGGACACTCAAGGCCAATGTTTTTCATCGCAACGTCGAAGCGCTCGCGGTTTTCTGCTTTGTCGATGGCATCCGCAGTTGCACCGATCAGCTCAACACCGTGCTTAGCCAGTACACCATGCTTGTCCAGGTCAAGCGCACAGTTCAGCGCAGTCTGGCCACCCATAGTCGGTAGTACCGCGTCTGGCTTTTCTTTTTCAATGATTTTCTCAACCACTTCCCAGTGAATTGGCTCGATGTAAGTCGCATCTGCCATTTCCGGGTCAGTCATGATGGTTGCCGGGTTTGAGTTAACCAGAATAACCCGGTAGCCCTCTTCTCTCAGCGCTTTACACGCCTGAGCACCAGAGTAGTCAAACTCACAGGCTTGGCCGATGACGATTGGGCCTGCGCCCAGGATCAGTATGCTGTTTAAGTCGGTACGTTTTGGCATTGTTACTCCGGTTTTAATTAGGCTTTACGTGCTTGCATTAATTCAATGAAGTGGTCGAACAGCGGTGCTGCATCGTGCGGACCCGGGCTTGCTTCAGGGTGACCCTGGAAGCTGAAAGCCGGCTTGTCAGTACGATGGATACCCTGCAAGGTACCGTCGAACAACGATTTATGCGTTGCACGCAGGTTATCTGGCAAAGTGGCCTCATCCGCTGCGAAACCATGGTTCTGTGCAGTGATCATTACCACGTCACGCTCCAGGTCTTTCACCGGGTGGTTACCGCCATGGTGACCGAATTTCATTTTCACCGTCTGCGCACCAGAAGCCAGTGCCAGTAACTGATGGCCCAAACAAATGCCAAAGATAGGCGTATCAGTTTCTAAGAAGGCTTTAATCGCATCGATTGCATAAGTACATGGCTCAGGGTCACCAGGGCCATTTGACAGGAAAATACCATCTGGATTCATCGCCAGCACTTCTGCAGCGGAGGTTTCTGCAGGTACTACTGTCAGTTTACAACCACGGTCAACCAACATACGAAGAATGTTCTTTTTCACACCAAAATCATACGCTACAACATGAAATTTTTCTTCCTCAGAACTCAGAGTCTGGAAGCCCTGACCTAAAGTCCAGCTACCTTCACGCCACTCATAAGTCTGTTCTGTTGTAACGACTTTCGCTAAATCCATCCCTTTAAGGCCTGGGAACGCTTTTGCCGCTTCCAGTGCCTGCTGCTCATCAATCTCATCGCCCGCGATGATGCAGCCATTTTGAGCGCCCTTATCACGCAGGATACGCGTCAGCTTACGCGTATCTATATCGGCAATCCCAAGGATATTGCGTGCTTTTAAGTAGTCACTTAACGATTGCTCGTTACGGAAATTACTTGCAAGCAATGGCAAATCCCGAATTACCAGACCCTTAGCCCAGATTTTATCGGCTTCTTCATCCTCACTGTTAGTACCGGTATTCCCGATGTGCGGATAAGTCAGCGTCACAATCTGTTCTGCATAAGAAGGATCCGTCAAAATTTCTTGATATCCCGTCATAGACGTATTGAATACTACCTCACCAACGGACAGGCCGTCAGCGCCGATGGCAGTACCGCGAAACACAGTGCCGTCTTCAAGGACTAAGAGAGCGGATTTAGTCAAGTTAACCTCCTAGATAGTAAAAAACGGGAGCAAGCCAGCGCTTATCTTCCCGTCTACAAAGCGCTTGGTAACACGCAGTTATTAAAATTTTGGCAAATTCGTTATAGTCTACAGCACTTTCTTAGATTCGTCTAATAATTCAAGTGAAAAATAAAAAAACAAGGTTTTTAGCGACTTTTACTAACGAACACGCTAAAATAGTAAGCTTACTTATTCAATCCAAGCACATCTTGCATGGAATAAAGTCCGTTCGGCTTATCTTTTAACCACTGCGCAGCCCTTACAGCACCTGATGCGAAGGTTAATCTTGATGTTGCTTTGTGTGTTAATTCCAGCCTTTCTCCCATGGTGGCAAAATAAGCCGTATGTTCACCAACTATATCGCCAGCTCTGAGCACTGAATAGCCAATTTCTTGTTGACTTTTTGCCTCATGTACCTGAGTTCGGTCATAGCGAGCAACCTGCTCATGATCCCAGCCTTTTGCCTCTGCAATGGCTTCACCAATCGCCAGTGCGGTACCCGACGGCGCGTCTACTTTGTTACGGTGGTGGGCTTCAAAAATTTCAATGTCCATTTCATCTGCAAGCTTTGCCGCGGCGGTCTGTACCAGGTCCAGCATCAGGGTTACACCCACGCTAAAATTACGTGCAAAGACGATAGGAATAGACTGTGAGGCTGATTCCAGTTCCTGCATTTGCTGCGCGCTCAGGCCGGTTGTGCCAATCACCATTGGTATGTTGTTCGCGACAGCTTGTTGCAGGTGGCCGAGCATGCCCTCTGGTAGTGTAAAGTCGATCAGTACATCCAGCTCATCGCCCAGCTGTTGCTCAGCGCTAAAAGTTGACCCGGCTGGCGCTTGCGGCTGTAAATTAGCAATGGGCTGAGCCAGATGTGGCGATGATGCTCTGACAAACGCGCCACCTAACTGGCAATGTTGAGACTGTTGGACTGCTTCAATCAGCGCCAGACCCATGCGGCCATTGGCGCCAAAAATACCGATTTTCGTCATATTGCGGTTTTCCTTTGTATTAGATTTTCCACCCTGTTCAGTGGTACGGAAACGTATTTTCCCGATTTTCAGCGCAAGAGAGATAAGCCCAGTCACCCAGCTTTTTAGTTGGATGATTGATTTTGTGGCCTAGAGTTTACCCGATCTCTGTGTCATAGTCAGTTGACAATAATACTAATCTATCCCGTCATGGACCGCTGTGAAGCAGGCCAGGTGAATACTGCGAGTAAGACTGGCTTTACCAAAAAGGCGTTTCAACCGCTGTAAATCATGTCGATGTGCTCAGCGCACACTCTGTTACCGGGAAGATAAACATAATAACGAAACACCATGGACTTTGGACGTCTAACCATATAAACTTCCGCCCTCGCCGATTTCAATTATTGCGGGCGACGTAGTTTAAATGCAGCTAATAATGGATCCGTTGGCTGTGGTTAGTTTTTGGGGAGTGCTATGCAGCCAAACTTAAATCACACACAAGCAAAGCTTTCTTTGCTACCTCTTTTAACCTTTGTTGGCCTATTCCTGGGCGCGGGTCTGTACCTGCAATCACAGGGGGTCGATTATGCTTTCTATCAGTTACCTGCACCGGTGGCCATTTTGCCTGCCATTGTGATCGCTTTTTGGATCAACAAAGGCACCATCAACCAGAGCGTTGAAACCTTTATCAAAGGTGCCGGACACAGCAATATCATCACCATGTGTTTAATCTACTTGCTTGCCGGCGCCTTTTCGTCGGTTGCCAGTGCCACAGGCGGCGTTGACGCAGTGGTCAATGCCGGTTTATCGCTGATCCCACCCAGTCTGCTATTACCTGGGCTATTTTTAATCGCTGCCGTGGTTTCAACCGCCATGGGAACGTCCATGGGTACCATAGGTGCCATTGGCCCCATTGCTTACGCTGTCTCCGTCAAAACCGGGATCGATCCGGCTCTGATGGCCGGTACCATAGTCTCAGGCGCGATGTTTGGAGATAACTTATCGATTATTTCTGACACCACCATAGCGGCAACCCGTACTCAGGGCTGTGAAATGAAAGACAAATTCAGGGAAAACCTGAAAATTGCTCTGCCCGCTGCTGCACTCACCGTTGCCTTATTGGTGTTCCTGACACCTGAGCCACAAGCCGTTGAAACCAAGCCTTTTGACTGGCTGCTGGTGTTACCTTATGCGTTTATTTTGGTACTGGCTGTGGTGGGTATTAACGTTTTTGTGGTGCTCTTTAGTGGCATTATTTTCGCCGCCCTGATGGGGTTCACCGGTGATTACCAGGGGGCCGCCTTTGTCAAAGACGTGTATAAAGGCTTCAGTGACATGCAAGAGATTTTCCTGCTTTCTATGTTCATTGGCGGTTTGTCTGAATTTATTCGCGTTAATGATGGACTGGATTACCTGGCACATAAGATCCAGGCAATCACTGCGCTCATCGCCAAATGGCACAGAAAAGTGGCAGATCAACTGGGCATTGCAGCGCTCGTATTGACCAGCAACCTGTGTATTGCGAACAACACTGTCAGTATCATTGTAGCTGGGCCCGTTGCTAAAAAGCTGGCCGATGATGGACAGATCTCGGGCAAACGCTCAGCCAGCCTGCTGGATATTTTTGCCTGTGTGATGCAAGGCTCCCTACCCTATGGCGCACAAGCACTGTTACTGGGTGCAACCTTTAAAATCAGCCCCTGGGAAGTGTCTACCTCGTCCTTTTACTGCTTTATTCTGGCATTTACAGCGGTCGCTGTGATTTGTATTCGTCGTCATAAAGACTGATACTTCAATGGCATCCAAGCGGATGCCATTCATTCCCCCGCATTAATAAATTATTAGTTTTTTATTCCTTTTCTGTAGTATTTTGCGTATATAATTCAGCTGTTTATAACCCCACAACCATGAGAAACAATGAAAACACCTATTTTTACTGCGCTCACACTGGGATTTACGCTCACAACAACCTCGGTCACTGCCGCGGACTGGAGTAACACGCAATTACACATTAACCATGGCGAGTTCAAAAACCCGTTTAGTCAGCACAAAGCAAATCAGACAATCTATTCCCTGCAACATGCCTCGGGCTACCGCTACGGCGATAACTTTTTCTTCATCGATTACAGTACAGATGACCTGGATGATGGTCATCAGGATGGCGACTTTTACGGCGAATGGTATTCGACTTTTAGCCTGGGGAAACTGGCGGGTCTGAAGTTTAATGACTCACCATTACAAGACGTTGGCATTGTGATGGGCTTTAACGCCGCCGGTGATGCCAAAGTCATGAAATACCTGCCAGGCGTAAAGCTGTCCTGGAACCTTGAAGGGTTTAATTTCTTCGCAACCACTTTAACTGGCTACATCGATGACAACCGCGGCGTTAACGCCGGTGGCGCACCGAAAGAAACCAACAGTTACATACTGGATGTGGCCTGGAGCTATCCATTCTCTTTGGGCGATCAAAAATTTGAATTCACCGGTCACGTTGAATACCTCACAGGCCGTGATAATGAAGTCGGTGGCGACGTGAAGAACTGGTTGCTGGCACAACCTATTTTACGCTGGGATCTGGGTCACGCGCTGGAGATGCCTGAAAACCAGCTCATGCTCGGTCTCGAATGGCAATACTGGCAAAATAAACTGGGTACTGACACCGACGAATCAGTCCCCCAGATCCACCTTGCCTGGACATTTTAAACCACACTGTTTGACCGGGCCCTCTGTTCAGGCCCGGCTTTCTCACTTCACTTTTTTTAAATACGTCTTCTGAATATTTCTGAATAAAAAGCGGGCAAATATCATTGCCAATGAACATACCATACAGTATGGTATGTGCATTAGTTACAAGAAGGAGTTGTTTATGTTCAGTCATATCATTAGCCTGACCCCTGAGCCCGATCGCCTTCAAGCGAAAGCAGGCCAACACCATTTCCGTGATGCATTACAAATTGCGCTCGATACCCCCTCCCTGACCCCCAGTCAGCTGCAATACCGAATTTTTAATACGATGCCCGGCTGGGTAACACAGCTGATGCGACTCAGAAACAAGCTGGTCGCAGTATTTGGCTTTTCCACCGGGCAAGAGACCATGACCCCCGCCAGTGATGAGCTTGCAGTAGGCGATCAGGCAGGTTTTCTGAACGTGTGTGAAAAATACCCGGAGGAGATCATCAGTTACTCGGAAGATCGCCACATGGTTTTTTATCTCAGTGTAAAAAAACAGCAAAGCTCTGTGATTGTATCCACCTTGGTCAACCCAAAGACCCTAACGGGGCGCATTTACCTCAATGCCATCTTGCCCTTTCATTATGTCGTTGCTCGCAGTGTTATACAGAGCGCCAAAAAGGCGGGCCGATTATGAGTGATGCAAAACAAGGCTGGCTGGCATTTGCCTTAAAAACGCTGATCAGCAGTGGCCCTGATGCCCTGACAATAGACCGACTTTGTGCCCGTAAAAAAGTGACCAAAGGCTCTTTTTATCATCATTTTAAAAATCGCCAGGCATTCATAGATGCACTCATGACGTACTGGTATGAACAGGCTACAACACGTCTGATTGCGATTGCCGATACGCAGCCCTGCCCACTGACCAGACTGGAACGTCTTGATGAGGCCATCGCAGCCACAGACATTGAAGCCGAATTGCATATTCGCGCCTGGGCACTGAAAGATGCCAGCATACAGCACCATTTGTGTACCATAGACACTCAGCGCCAGCACTATCTTAAAACCTGCTATCTCGAATTAGGCCTGGATAAAGCGCGCGCAGAACAACTGGCAACAACCAGCTACGCCAGCTTTCTCGGGCTCCAGCAGCTCTACCCTCGACTGTCCGTTCAGGACTGTCTGGCACTGAGCTCAAAACAAGCAAAAGAACAATTAGGAGCGTTAATATGAAATCCCCCTACTTCATGAGTTACGGCCTGATTGCCATCGGCCTGTTACATAACCTGGTAGGTTTATTGATGGGCTGGGAGGTGCTTATAGCAATGCACCAGGATGGCTGGTTCGCAAGCACAATAAAACAAGACACGATGTTATTTGATCGCGAAGCCATCGTTTGGTTTTTGATCTGCGGGTGCTTATTTGTTCTTTTAGGTTGTGTCCTTAAACACCTCCAGAAACACGATGTGCCTTTGCCACGGCTGCTTTGCCCGGCTTTATTCACCCTCGGCCTGATAATAGTGATCATTATGCCACTCTCAGGTGGTTACCTGCTCATTCTCCTGGCGTTAGTGCCATCAATAACACGTCTAAGGTACCGCAATTCATCGCATTTATAGTTACTTTTTTCCTAAAGGTGTCACTATTCCTGCCGATACAAAATAATATAAAAGTATTATTCAGTGTGTATTTCGCGCATAAATGACCCAAGGAACGTGCAATGACATTTATCATCCATCAGGCCACCACTGATATTTCCGCATTTCAAACAAAGCCACCAGCGCCTGCAAAAGAGCCAGCCGGTGAAAAGACCAGCGAAGAACAGGCAGCTGCCGCTGCGACCGACACTGCAGAGGAAGCACAAGGGATCACCTTGTCCAATGAAGACAAACATGTGTTGTCCGGGGAAAAAGCCAAAGAGGATGCTGAAAAATACGAGGATGTGCCGGCATATATTCAACGCATGCTGGAGCGCCTGGAAAAGATTAAAGAAGAAATAACGTTACTTAAAGAAGAGCTGATAGAACTGCAAGCAGAACGCGCGCCCGATGAAGCAACGCAACAGCTCACTGAAATGAAAAGCCAGTACCTTATGCAGATACAGGGGCAATATTTCGACATCATCAAGAACATTCAGGAGGCGCTGAAAAAAGAAGGGATCACGGACCCCGGGATCATTATTCGCGCCATAACCTGACAATTACTGCCTGGTTCAGCCTATCCAGGCAGACAACCCTATGCCAAAGATACCGAATAAACTAATATAACAGACGCCGAAAGAGACACTACGCATCAGTTTTTTTCCGAGGTAGTAACAAGCCATATGGCCAACTCTGGAGGCAAAATACACCACTGCCAGTCCGTTTAGCCAACTGGGATTGGCCCCTGAAAACATCGCAAACATCACCACCAATATCAGGATCCCCACAGTCTCATTGCTGTTAGCGAACACACGATTACACCGAAACAAGAGATCATTCGGATCCTGCGTCACCGTCACACCCGGCGGGTGCTTTTGTTTAATTGCCATAATGTCTACAATCGCCAATTGAACTAAGAATAAAGCGCCTGATAATCCAAGTACTAAAATACTCAACTGGTATGGGGCCAAAAGGTCTGTCATGCTGACTTCCTTGCTGTATAAAATTTAGGTGCAAACACAGTGACCTATTTTGTCCAGGTGTGTCAATCGCTGTACGATTAAATCTACAGTAAAATAAGATGACCTAATACCAATTTGCTTAATTAAGTGAGCTATTTTGAGGCGAGAAAATAGGGTCGATAACACCGCTCCCGCGTCCTGCTACCGCTGAGGCACCTACATCCCTATAGGCGAGGCAAAAATTTGTGAACCTATGTCTAAGGTATAAGGTTCTAAATGAGAAATTTTTAACGCTGTTAGCGTCCTATTTGCTCCTTCAAATAGATCAGGTATTAAGTGAAATTGGTATATCCCTATCGCGACCTTGGCTATGCCCTGTCTGCCGGAAAGACCATTTCAAACCGACAACCCTTATCAGGCGCAGATATACACTTAATTTCGCCGCTCAGTACAAAAGTCATCAAATTAAACACCATATAAAGACCCAGCCCTACATTGCCCTGGTGTCGAATGGTAGTGTGAAATGGTTCGAAAATGTGTGCCAGTGTGTCGCCTGAGATGCCTTTGCCTCAACACGATCTTGATTGCTGGTATATTCATGGGCAGATGCCTGCTTAAATCGCTTCAACAATTGTGCAACCCGCATTGTATTACTCTCTATTAGCTAAATTCCCAGCTTTCTGTCACCTTTGTGCTATAACGCTATCTGGATAGCTTTACTCTGGTTAAACAGCACCTTTCGTAAAGGTTCATCCTTCGGTAAAGAGAGGCCAAACTTTGGTGTATCGAAGATGCCCGGTAGTTATCCTGTAATTTGCGATATAAATTCAGGCTATGAAGAAAGTCAGCTAAGGCGTCATCAAAGCGCATTATTCGAATATTAAGTATACCGGACAACTGGTGGGCTCGAGCAAGATATCTGTCGTGACCTATTTTCGTTGCTAATTGCATTGCGAATACAAGATCAGTTTCAGCAATAACAACATTCTGCTGTCAAGTAGCAATATCCGCAAAGACCAATTTAGCCAATATCTGATTAGCCTAGACCCGGCTTTGTACTGCCAGTATATTCGCGCGCTCAGCCAACTTTTTAGCCAGGCTAAGTTCTCGTTTCGATATATGGGCACGGGCCAGGTGACTCAACAATCGGGCACTCTGGTCATCATTGGGGTTGTCCGCCTGCAATGAAAGCCCTTCTTGACCATAAGCGATTGATTCGGCAGTATGAAAGTGTTGCGCAACATAGTCTATGATTGCTTCTACTTTTTCATTTCCTTCTGCGCTTGCTATCTTCTCTGCCATCAGCTCGGCCGATAAAGGCGTTTGAGCGACAGAGGCCACACTGAATGTCAGACACAAAACAAAGCACACCAGATATTTAAAATCAGCGGTGTTTTCGGACATATAACCACCCGTTTCCCATACTTCAGATGTTATGAAGGCGCATCTCTGTTATTGAATATGTTAGTATAATTCAATGATGTTTTTTTGCCGCCCCCGTCCGTTTCGCCAGCCCATCAATAATCAATTACGACCATTTTCAACTTGAATGCCACTTTTTGTTATGCACCACCCCCCTTATGCGACACAGTTCATCAAGAAAAACCACCGAAACTGGGCTATAACTAATGCCAGCAAGTAATCACGTTTATCTGGCAAAGTTGTGTGGAATAATGCGAATTTGACAACCTTTTTGTTTTGCTTTTTTGTTAGTGCTCCGAGCTTTGCAATGTGTACCTTGATGCGCATGGGAGGTAGTCCGGATGCCCCGCCGATAAGTTACGCTATCCATGAAGACAAGTTGCGTGGCATTGGCTTTGATTTTGTACGACAAGTTTTACCTGCACACACGCAAATTGAAATCACTAAACCCATGCCCTGGCTGAGGGCAATACAATGGGCCAGAGACGGTCACATTGACATGCTGGTTGGGCTGCAAAGTGCTGACTACCCGCGTGAGTGGTTTACCTATCTGGAACCTGCCTTAACCACCTCAGCCCACAGTGTTTTTTATCGACGTAAAGAGACCTCTCTAACTAGCATGGCAGAGCTGATCCCGCTCAGAGGCGCGACCTTGCGCAGCGAAAAATCAGCTACTCAGAGTCACACAGGCTTTGATCTGACTCAGCTTACCCTCACAACAGCAGACAGCGTCGAAAAAGCACTAAAAATGCTGTCCATGAAACGTATCGATTACTTTATTGCGCCTCAGTGGCAGGCCATTAGTAGCTGGCTGAACCTCTACAGCGCGCAAGCTCTACCACTGGCTATGCTCCCGGAGCCCGTGCATATCAATCCTGTTTACTTAGTGCTTTCTAACCAAAGCGCCTGCCTACCTATAAATCAGAGCTGGAAGCCGCAATCATAAAAGCACAGAAAGAAGGCCTGATGGAAGCTTTGCTGGAACAAAGCTTCCTGTACTCAAACGTGGTTGATCAGTTTCATGATCTTTTACGTTAAAAAGACGCGATGACCCTGACACTGTCATCCGCACTGCCACTGGTGACATAGCCGATAATACTGGCGTCTCCTTTCACCATATCCAACACTTCCTGGTCATTGGCCAGTTTTTTTGGCGGTTGCCCTTTACCTGTAAACAAGAGCTTAGACCAGTAGGCTTTTAACTGGCTGGCACTGCGACCGATCACCTTGCTGTAGAACTCTTCACTGGCAGCACTTGTATCGGACTGACTGACTGGCACGGCTTTACCGGCACCATTAAAGGTTTTTAACTTACCCAAAAATATTTGCTCTATCTGATTCTTGTCTAACGCAGCCGTATTTGAGGGATGGACAACGACATCAACAGCCCAGCATGAAGAAGACAAGCCAATCAAGCCCGTAAATATAATCGCTTTCATTGCTTTCCCCTCAAAAGACCAAATCGACGCCCGCGGTCCAAATCGAATAGTCTCCGACAGAAGGCCGGGAGTCTTCACCGCTCACATACTGAAACTTTAACGCTGCATTAGGATGGAAATCGTATCTGACAGACAGACCGACACCATCAAATTCTCGCAGTGCCAGGTTATTTCGAATCGCAACCCCGGTCGCTCTCAAGGTTGGCTGGTCTACGCCATTGAGGAAGTCCAGATCTTTGTTATCTTGCAAAAACCTTTCGTGATGTACTGTGACGATGACATCATCGACTACACGGTAACCAATTGCGCTGTACCAGACCTGATTAAATCCATCACTCGAGTCTTCAACGCCGTAGTCAGCATATTCGACATCCAGAATGACGCGGTCATAATCGATACGAAATCCCGTGTAACCATACAAACCATTTTTGCCATCCCAAACCACAGCATCTCTGAACGCCTGAACCTGTTGCTCTGTTGCCCCCTGAGACTTAGCCAGTTCAATTGCCCCCTGAGCCCCACCAAGGATCGCATTGGTATCGACCGTGCCGCCCTCTATTTCGACTATGAAAAAGCCACCGTATACGGTCCACCAGTCCTTAGATAATTCGAGCCTGACAGACAGCTCATCTTTGAAGCCAAAAGATTCGTCTTGCTGAGTTGCGGCTAGAAACGTAGTACCGCGCCAACTGCCGTACAGTACTTTGGTCGACAACGCATAATCGCCAAGAATAAAGTTGCTGTCTAAAGACACGCCTTCAATTGTCGTGAAATCAAATCCGACGTAAACCGCCTTTGGCAAACGGCCAAAGTTGTGTGTATAGCCAACATTTTGGTACTCAGATTGGTAAAAACTAGGGTTGGCAAAGCGCCCCATGCTAATAGTATGCTGTGGGTTGATTTCATAACTGACATACGCCCACCGTGCTTCTGCGTCAAAATCACCTTTGCCTTCAGCGAGCAACTGAACAGTCGCACTGAGGCCACCACCCAGATCCGCTCGTGCCTGAAGTGCAAACAAAGATTCGTCAGAAAACGAGATATCGCCGTCCCCCTCAAGTGTCTCAAATGGAGACGTGCCCCCATCACTATCGGCAGCAGTCGCCCTTAAAGAAGCAAAGCCATTAAATACGACGTCGGCGTAGCTGGCGAAACTGCTCGTCACCAAAGCGCCTCCAATTACCCACTTCATAGCATAATTACAGTTCATAGTTAGTCGTACCCGTTTGTCTTTCAATGCGCGCAGAGTTACATAACGCCTTTTAACCCTAGCGCAACTTAACCCTTTTGCTAGCTGGGATATTTTGATTCCCTGAAGCGGGTAATATCAGCTCCGCTCACCTTCTCACACTGTCGTCAACAGGGCGATGTGCAGGCCAACCTGAAACTGGTGCTCACAACGTTCATACAGCTGACTGCTCCTTAACAGGCGCGAACACTGAGCTAAGCAGATTACACATGGGATAAAAGTCACTATATTTCTGACATTTAAAAACATTCAGCCACTCATTCCAAAGTTCACATTGACACTGTTAAGAGTTGTAAGGCACGAGCGAGGTGCCTAAATTGCAATAACCCGCATATTGCCCAATACAGGTCTCTGGCTGTAGAAGTAAGGCTAAGCCTTCCCTTTTTTATTTAATTTTTACAAACAATTGGCAAATTGAGCGTTTATGACTAAGACTTGTTACTGTGTTGGACTAGCATCGCGCACCGTACCTGTGCAGGTACAGGCGGTCATCCTGGTGATAGTTCGGTGTTTTAATACTGGGGAACTCGGTTATGCATTGGTTTAAAAACCTACCACTGTTTTACAAAATAAGTTTGATTGTTGCTCTGTCTGTCTCCGTATTTACTGCTAACCTGCTCATCAATTTCTTTGCCTTTCAGAACACTCAAAAAGAGCTCTTACTGCTAGAACGGCAAATTTACAAAACGGTTCAACTGTCCACAATTAACAGTGTTCTCATCCGCCGGGCTGACGAGCTTTTCAGTCAGGCGGTTTCGTTTGCAGATAACGATGTCATGAATCAAGCCTTGCAAACAGTGCAAGGCCTGAGAGCAAACCTCGATGAACTGCGTGTGTTAGATGTTGAGAACAGTACACTGATCAGAAACCAGCTTGAAGTCATTGCCGAATACAAAACTCTGTCTGAGCGGCTCGCACAAGGCATGATCAATAACACCATTGATTTCAGTACGCTTCCCACGCTTGCGAAACAAAAATCAGACCTGTTTGAAAAAGCAGAAAACGGCCTTACTGCCTACCAGAAAAGTGTCGACGAGTTGTTTCAAAGTACCATCAAAAAGGCATATGAAAGCGGTAACGACGGTTTGTGGCTATCAATTCAGTCAGGCGTGGTTTTGACGATTCTGCTGGTGATTGTGGCACTGTCCGTTGCTCGCAATATCAGCTTCACTGCCAATGAATTACGCAGCTCGTTAAGTGAACTGGCAGATGGGCATGGTGACTTAAATCAGCGTATTGAAGTACTAGGTGACGATGAGCTTGGCCGCACAGCGCTCAACTTTAACAAGTTTATGGATACGCTCACCACAGCAATCAATGGTGTTATGTCCGTTTCACAACCACTCCTTGATACCTCGGAAAAGCTGGTACACAGCACTGAAAAAGTAAGAAGAGTGACAGATCAGCAATCAGCCCAGGCGGCGCAAACACAACAGTCGATTAATGAACTCATTCAGTCCATAGACAGCATTAGCGACTCTGCATCTGCGGCGAACACCGCTGCGCATGAAACAGAGCAAGAAGCACATAATGGCCTCTCAGCGGTAACCGATACCATAGCTAATTCAAAAGAGCTTAACCAACAGATTGGCGAAGCGGCAGAGGCGGTCAATGATCTTGCAAAAGGCACTGGCAATGTATCATCCATTTTAGACGTGATCAGTTCAATCGCTGAGCAAACCAACCTGCTGGCACTCAATGCAGCCATCGAGGCTGCCCGGGCTGGTGAACAAGGCCGGGGCTTTGCGGTGGTTGCCGATGAAGTACGTACGCTCGCCTCGCGCACAGGTGATGCCACGACAGAAATACGCACAATGCTCGACTCACTGCAAAATGCTGCTGAGCGCAGCGTTAAAATGATGAGCCAGGCCGATGAACAGGCAAGCAGCAACGAATCCAGAGCGCTAAAAGCCGGGCAGGCATTAGAAGAGATCCAAAGTAAAATCGCCAATATTACGCTAATGAACAACCAAATTGCATCTGCAACAGAACAACAGAGCTCTGTGGCTGCTCAGGTTGCCGATACGATTGAAAAGATGAATGAAGGACAGAAACAGGTTAACGCGTCCTTCACTGACCTGGATGATGTTTCTCACAGACTGCATCAGGCTTCTGATCGGTTAGTGTCAGCGACCAGTCAGTTCAAACTCTAGATTGGGCGTGCCAGATTGTGATTGCCCGGGCTCTTGAGCCCGGTCAAAGGCATGTGTCTAAAGCTTCCTGGTTTCCTTCACTAAGTCCACAAACCTGCCCACAATTTATTCAAAAAACCTATCTTTTTTGCATATATAACTATACTTAGCAGTGCCAACAACACGAGTTTAGCGGAGCTATCCATGAAACTAAAATATACTCTCTTGGTCACAGCGTTAGCATCAACGACACTTCATGCCGAGGTCAACATATCTGGGTTCGCCAGTATGACAGGTGGCCAGGTGTTAAGTGGGTCGGGTGTCCCTCAGTTTGGTCTGGAACCTACTTTTCTGGCTGACTATCCCATCGTGAGCGCTTATAAAGAGGATTTATCCTTTTCGCCTGAATCCCTGATTGGGTTGCAGATCAGCAGCGACCTGGGTGAAGGCTTGAGCGTTACAGGTCAAATTGTCGCCAGGGGTGCCAATGATTACGACGCAGAATTTGAATGGGCCTATGCCTCATACGAAATAAACGACAACTGGACATTTCAGGTCGGTAAAAAGCGTTTACCTTTGTTTTACTACTCTGATTTTTATGATGTTGGGTATGCGTATGTGTGGATGCGCGCCCCTGCCGACAATTATACCTGGCAGATATTTAATTATGAAGGTGCCAACCTGCTGTACAGCGGTGCAATCGGAGATTGGGGCATTTCTGCCAACGTATACACAGGGCGCGAAGACGACACCGAAAACAAACTCTTGTCTGAATTCTTCTTCCAAACCCCTACCAGGGAGATTTGGGAAGATATTTTGGGCGGTGTGGTACAGCTCAGCTATGACTGGCTCGAATTGCGAGTCACCCACATGCGCTATACCAACAAACGTTTTCGCAATGGTGAACCTGAGCTTTGGAACGGCAAAGACAGCCGAGATGGTAAGTTTTATGGTCTCGCCGCCAATGCAGATTTTGGCAATGTCTTTATCTTAACTGAGTTTAACCGGCTGGACCTCGATGGTGACTTAGATACTTACATGATCAGTGCTGGCTACCGATTCGATACCATCACCCCATATATTATGTATTCCAACTTTGAACAAAAAAATGGAGACGATCCGGAGAAGCATGACACTCGTGCCGTCGGGGTTAGATGGGACTTCCATCCTTCCGCAGCCTTCAAAGTACAATATGACAAAGTAGAAGATGATTCGACTGCACTGGCAGTAGCAGGCGACAGTGAATCACTCACTTTTGGTGTTGATTTGGTTTTTTAGGGGAAATGACATGAGAAATTTAATATACGCAGTGCTATTGTCGTCGGCTTTTAACGCTTATGCTGGCGTATCCGTGATTGTTCACCCCAGCAACGGCAGTAGCTTTGATACCTCAACAATCAACCGTATTTTTACTGGCAAAGAGAAATCTTTTTCCAATGGGAATAAAGCGATCCCGGTGTCACAAGAGCCGGGTAACCCGATCACCGATGAGTTTAACAGCAAAGCACTTAATAAATCTTCTGCTCAGCTCAAGGCATATTGGTCTAAACTCATCTTTACTGGTAAAGGCACACCACCCAAGGAAGTCTCTAATGACGCAGAAGTCATCAAAATGGTTTCTGCAAACCCGGATACAATTGGCTTTGTCTCTTCCGATTCGGTCACTGATGCTGTGAAAGTAATACAACAGTTTTAGCAACTTTTGGTGCTTTTATATCAGTCTTAAGCCGGTTCATCTGAACCGGCTTTCATGTTGCAAATCCGTTATTAAACAGTAGTGGATTGTTCCTACGTTATTCGTCCAGAACCTGAAAGGTTATCTCTTGCGTCTCTAACGAGAAGACTTTCCCGTTATCCAATTCTATCCTGATGTAAAAAGTCATGTTTACAGGATACTCAAGTCCTGTATTTAGCACTAAATTGCGCGTAAAGCCTGCGTTCAACGCCTGTCCATCGCGACCGTATTGTAAAAACTCTTCCACTGTAAAAAACGTTTTCGTGTCGTTTTTGTAAGAATAATATCTGTTGAGCGCGTCATCATAAGTCACCGAAAATAATGCATTCAGATTGCTCCCGGAGGGGTGTTGCTGACTAAAATCCATTGCTGAGGTGATATCCATTGACACAATACTTTCTTCTGTCTGTGGGGGCATCGGCGACAAAGCATGGGCTTTGGAAATCAACTGAAACGGTGTAAATGTTTCAAACCCGGACGCCAATTGTACTGACTCTGTTTGCGTGTCGAGGCCAAACACGATATCCCGATAAGTGACAGGTTCGTTCGCCTGATAAGGTGTATCTCGATTGTACTCAGGATCGCCGGCATCTTGCTCGGCCAGTCGATTATAGATGCTCACTTCAAATCCCTGAGTGACTATCTTAGAGCTTTTTACACTCGGTTTCGGTGGCGTTACAGGCCCTGTTATACCAGACGTGGGCTCACTGTTGCCAGAACCACAGCCAACCAGAATACCCGATAGTATGAGTGCTATGAATGTGCGTTTCCTCATTATTTGTCCTTAAACAAGCTCTACGCTGCATTCTATCTGGGTGTATGATAGTGACCAACCAGTTGCATGTTATTTAATGTTACCTTTTGTCTCATTACGCAACAGGCAAGGTGGGCCTGATACAAAAGCAGTTCAGGCCCTTGAGTTGAATTACTTGCACTCCCCAATTACTTTCCACACTGCCCAGCGGCTTGAGTAATCAGCCGGAACTTGATTACGTGTCCACCATTTTGCCTGGTACAGTTTGCCGTTATAGCTCACCTGATCACCAGCGGTATATACAGTGCCAGCAGACCAGCCACGAGTCCGACAGCCTGGTGCCTTCGCTTTGATGCTAATTTGGTGCGTGGCTGAACGCGTTTGCAAACCGCTCTTATCGCTGGCCACGGCATACAGCTCGTAGGTCCCTGCCTCGCTCAGAGTCGTCGACGCACTGAAAGGCTCAAGATTGCTGCTTGCTACTTGTTTGCCGTTAATGAAATATCGGACCTGAGCCAAATCACCATCTTTATCCGACGCTTGAACCTGAAGCATAATTGGCTGCTCAGGGACAAACTGACTACCATTTTTGGGGCTGGTTAAAACCACCTCAGGCGCATTTACCTCACCCTGACTTGGTGCCACTTTAATAGTCCGTGTTACAACATGAGAGCGCGCACCGTCATCATCCACTGCAACAGCACTCAAGGTGTACTCGCCAGCTTGCTGAGCATTAAAATTAAACACATAAGGTGCTCGGGTAAGCTCAGTCAATAGCTGGCCATTCACACTGAACAGCACCTCTTTCACTTCACCATCCTGATCGGTTGCGCTTAGTGCCACCGCTACCCGGCTACCTTCTTTGACTTCGAGGTTGTTCTCAGGTGACAAGAAGATCAGTTCAGGTGCCTGGTTTGGTTGCTCCTTAGTCTGGCTACACTCAACGCCGCGCTGCCACGCTCCCCAGGAACCCGAATTATGCGCAGGACTTTGACCGCGATTCCACCATTTAGCAGTGTATTCATAGCCATCAAAGGCGGCTTTATTGCCCTGCACATAGACCTGATTTTCCTGCCATTGGGGTGTCTGACATTGACTCGGGTCGATTAACGTAAACTGCACAGGATCTGAGGTTACACGTAAGCCTTCATTATCTTCCACTATCGCACTCAGTTGATAGATACCCGTCTGATCGCTTTGCCAGCGCACCTCAAAAGGCGCCTCGGTTATTGTCTGATATTGCTCTCCGTTCACAATAAAGGTCACTTTAGCAACTTCACCATAGTCATCTTGCGCATCGGCACTGAAAGTCAGCGCTGAGTTAATCTTAAAACGACTACCCTCTTCCGGGCTCGTTATGGTGATTTCAGGGGCTTTATTTTCTGTGCAGGCAAACACGCCGACCTGTTTAAATGCCCTGCCCACATCCTTGATATCGTAACCCAGCTCTTCGGCCGCATCCGTTACACCGCAAGCCAGCGACTCAAAATTGCCGTTGTACACCCAGTAGTGTTTGTTTGCGTGCAACATCACCTCATAGGCTTTTTTTACGCCCCAGCCAGGTGTCGTAGATAGCAGATAAAAAGCTTTATTAAATACCCCAGAACTATAATGAACATCGAGCCCTATAGTGTAATCATCCGCATGATCAATAGACTTGCCGTCTTTGGTTGGATCATCCATATAGCGCAGCGCTGTACGGTTTTTGAAAATGCTGGCACCGATTAACCAATCCACTTCACAATTGCCATCGGCGTCTTGATTCAGAAAACACTCCAATGCCTCCGACGTCATGTCTGAAAACGCCTCGTTCACCCCGCCTGACATACTGCTATAAACCAGCTTTGAGTTCTGCGAAGTCACACCATGGGCAATTTCATGGGCGACCACGCCCAGCGATGTGAAAGGATATACGCCATAACGAGACAAGTTGCCATCACCAAACGTCACTTCTTTGCCATTCCAGAACGCGTTGAGATAATTTTCGCGGTAGTGCACCCGCATCACCAAATCGCCTTCCAGTGCACGGCTGCTGTACCAGTCATCAAACATCTCCAGCGTCGCTTTACCATAATACATGGCATCATTGAGGGGAGAATAGGCACCATTGACTGACTTATGCTGGTTCTCATGACAATCAAACACGAAGGTCTCGGTATTGCTGATGTCGTGTCCCATATCGATCACACGAATGTCATCATGCGCCAGCGCACAGCGTCCATCGTCACGCTCAGTCGCATAAAACTTCGGCTTGCCTTCGCCGTAATAATGACGGCCGATTTTCTCATTGCCGCCGGGGCCCGTACCAATTTTTCCATGGGTCAGAGTCTCAACATGACTCAGGATTTCAGCACTGTGCGCATCAATGAAAAACTCCGGTCTGCTGGGGGCGTGCTCTGTCTCAGCAAAGAAAGTGACCATGTATGCCAATCTAAAGCCGCTCTGATAAGGATAAACCACCAGTTCAACCTGCTCATCGTGAGTGAGCAATAGATCCGAAATACTGCTCTTTGCACTACTCAGTGCTTGTGCTTCATCAATTGACGCAACAATTGAATCCAGCCTGGGAGCCGGCACCACTGAACCACTGATCCCGGTGATATCCCCCTGCGGTGAAAACCACACACTAAACAAGTTTTGTGCGTCATGATGTGTGACAATTTCCCCACCGTGTACGCGGACCCCTTGATAATACTGGCTACGACGAAGGTGTTTGCCATCTTTACTGCGGCTATGGGTTTTAAATTCAAGGCCAGCCTGAACACGTGCCTGACGAGATTGGAAAAAGCGCGTTGATTGTTGCAATTGTTCAATGAGCTGTGACTCAAGTTGCTGGTCGCTATGAATGCTCACTGGTGCTGTGCTGGCTGTGGCACCAAATACGCTCATCGCACCGAGAAAAGACGCTATGGGTGATAATTTGTACATGATTATGCTCTTATTGTTCGTTGTTTTTATTTATCCGTTGGCAGCGCATCCCTGCGCTAATAAGGACTATCCGTAACAGTGAGTTAATTTATAGCTTGCGCCACACACCGTTAGTACCTGGCGTCTGACCTCGAGTCCACCAACGTGCCTGCCAGGTTTCTCCGCCGTGTGAGACTTTGTCTCCGCCGGTATAAACCAGGTCACTGCGCCATGCTCGCACTTTGCCATCGTCTGGAATGATTTCCTGCCACACGCCCCCGTTGGAAGGCGTTGCTCCTCGTGTCCACCAGCGAGCACGATATTCAACGCCTTTGTAAAACACCTTATCACCGCCTACATACACTGTGTTGGCATCCCAGGTGGTTTTGCCATCCCCAGGCGTCGGTTCAGGCGTTTCAGCCAGATTTTTCACTGTGACGTTAAACTGACGCTGCACTTCATGGACACCATCGCTGACGGTCACAGTACCAGTCACAGTCTGTGTTTTATCTACTTCAGAGGCGTTCAGGGTGACAGATGCGCCCTGCCCGCTGATTGCGTGACCAGGCACATTCCAACGATAACTCAGTACTTTGCCTTCCGGATCAGTAGCACTTACGGTCAGCGTTTTGCTGGACTTTTCATCCAGGCTAATACTCGCGATATTTCCAACAATTGGCGCTTTATTTTCAACCACCGGCGCTTTTACCAGTACTTTGACCTGTCGCTGTACCTGGTTCACCCCATCGGAAACCTGCAAGTTAACCGTATACACCGCGTCCTGAGTGATATTTGGTGCCGTTACGATAACGCTGTCATACTCACTTTGCAGATTCAGCTGAGCATCACCAGACCAGCGATAAGTCAGTGCTTTACCTTCCGGATCGCGCGCATCGGCAGTCAGAATATAAATGTCACCCGCCGCCAGCGTCAGGTTAGGCAGCATTGTGACTACTGGTGCTTTGTTCACTGGTACCGGCTCAGTCACTTTCCCGGCCAATCCTTCGTGCATCGCATTGAGAATATCACCGTCATCCGCATCAATTTCCCAGGCAAACAAGCCGCCCAGATTGTGTTCACGGACATATTGCCCTTTTGCTCTGACGGAGCGCGGACTGTCATAGGTCACCAATGTGCCTGTATCACGGTTCCAAACATAAGCCGCTTCGGCTGTGGTGTCATAACCCACTTCAAAGCCATTGATGCCCAGCTCATCACGGCCAATCATGTGTGCCTTGAGCCCTTTATAGTCAATGACACCGGCTTCCCAAACGCCCTGTGACGTACTACCACGCAACTTACCATTGGCCGGCGCGGTCATCGGGTTATCAGCAATTTGCGCATTGTTCGGATAAACACCTTCCCAGCCACGTCCGTACATGGCTGCACCAACTACCAGCTTTTCACTGGGCACACCTTGCTTAAGCAGTAACTGAATTGCATTGTCCAGGGTATAAGCAGGGCCTTTTCTTGCCTTCCCTTGCTCATCTAACCCGTTACCCTGACATTCATCTGAACTCAGGTGTGAACCACAATAAATGCCCGTCTGATGACCTGTTTCATTGTTCCAGCCACCGTAAAAGTCATAAGTCATGGCAAAGATGTAATCCATGTACTGCGCAGCATCGCGATAATCCACATCTTCGATTTTGTCCCAGCCAGTGCCAATGGCTGATGTCAGTTCATAGTCGCGACCCGTCTGGGCTTCCAGCTCATCCAACATTACTCTGAGCTCTTTCATCAGCAACACATAGGTTTCACCATCCGTGCTTGCGCCTAAGTCTGGGTGGGCACCATCACCGCCCGGGAATTCCCAGTCTATATCCACACCATCATAGAATTTCCAGGTTGTCAGGAACTCGCGCATTGACCTGACAAAGGTGTCGCGATTCGCTTTGTCGGTAAAGTCAAAGAAGGGATCGGATAAAGTCCAGCCCCCCACCGAAGGTAATATCTTCAGGTCCGGGTTACGCTGTTTAAGCGCCATTAATTGCGCGTAGGTACCGCGAATTGGATCTTTACTGCTGATCCCCGGCAGGGCTTTTTGCACCGCAGCCCAGGGGTCGTGGATCACCACTTCATAGTCTTCAGAGCTGCCACACGCCAACTTTAACGCGCGCAGACTATTGCCATTTTCAATTTCTGCCAGCGAGTCATTCGGCCCACAAATAGGAATGAAGCCATACAACAGGTGAGTCAGGTTATCCGTCGGGAGCTGGGTTACATCAAAGTTTCGGCCGTATATGCCCCACTCGACAAAATAGGCACCCACCACAGTATTTGGGTCTGTGTCATACTGCTTGTTATTGGGGTTGACGTTCAGCTTGAGTGGTTCCAGGTGCCCACCATCGGTATCGGCAATTACGATGGGCTTACTGGCAGAGGTGGCGCAACCGGACGCATCACACAATGAAATGCGCAATTCATGACGGCCTGATTTATGATAAGGGAAACGGATCACCCCGCTGGTGGTGCCTTTCGCCAACTGCCCTTCATTAACCACCTTGTCATCAAAGTACACTTTGTAGCTGTCCCCTCCTTTGCCCGACCAGGCATTCCATTCGATGGCGATATCGACCACCTCTTTGGCCTGGATCAGCTGTTTGTAGGAGCCTCTGCCGTAAATGTTGACGTCAACGAACGAGTAATTTTGCGGTTTCCAGTTGATGCTCGGGGTTGATGGTGCGGCGACAGCTGTCGCTACTGATAAAGCTGATGCGACCGCAGCCGCACTGATCAAATAGTTAAACATGTTTTTTCCTCGTTCGTTGTTATAGTTTTTTCCACACATTGTGCTTGCCTGGTTGCTGACCACGGGTCCACCAACGGGCCTGATAACGTTGACCCTGGTAACGCACAACAGCCCCCCCCGCGTAAGCCACTGAGGCTTGCCATTGGTCTTGAGGTTCAGAAGGTGATGCTATGCGCTCCCAGGCATGGCTGCTGTCTGGCCGCTGTCCGCGAACCCACCACTTGGCCCGGTATTGACTCCCGTTAAAGCTCACAATGTCTCCACCGGTATAAACCTTATCCGCCTGCCAGGCGTCACTATCGGGTGGTGTTTGAGTGGTATCCTGATTAGTCACCGCAATAACCACATTGACTGAGGTGCTTAGCTGTCCGTCGGAGACGGTGACCTTGCCACTAAACTGCGTGTCTTTATCAACCTGTGGGGCCGTGACCGTGATGGTTGAGCCGGTTCCGGTGTAACTGATCTGAGCCGGTAGCTGCCAGTCGAAATACAGTGTGCTTTGCTGATCATCGAAAGCATGCACATGCAAATGAGCACTTTGCCCTTCTTTTACGGTCAGTATTGCTGGGGGGTGTACCGTAGGCGGTGTATTGGCTGGTTTAGCCACCACACTGAGATTAAAGCTATGCGTCTGATCAGTGACGAAAACCTGATTACTCGCCAGACTGGTTGCATCAAAGTGAATATTGCCATGCTCATCCTTTATACCAATACGGATCAGCGAAGCAAACGCCTCATTGAGCTGAGTCGCAAAATACTCAGGCCAGTTATTGTGATGAGGCTCAGTAATAGTGAGCTTTTCCTGGATCAACTCTTTACCATTGGTGTCGAACACGCGCACCCAAACTGTATCGCCAACATGCGCTTGCTGCCCCTGACGCAGATAGTACCCGGCGTTATGCCAGCTTTGTGGTGGCTGAGGTTCTGCTCCCCTGACAATGGTAATGTCACTACAGTTGTAAAAACCTTCTCCGACTACATCGTCCCGCTGCCAGCGACTGTAAAGGATCGCATCACCCGAAAAGCGCTCGGGAATTGCGACTTTCATCTCGTAGTAACGTTTACCATCGGGAGCTATAAAAAAGTCGATATTGCCATGGCTTTGTACCAGTTCGAGATCAGCCCAGCTAAGTGCTTTGTTTTTAAAATCAACACCCGGCTTGGTCAGATAAAACTGCCAAAAGCTGGGATTGTGTGGCGTTGTCGCCCGATAACGAATTTTAACTTGCCCCTGACTGTCGACCGTTACTGGGGTTGTCTGCCAGTCTGTTGAGGGTAAACCCATGCCCGCTTTGTTTTTATCGCCGGCATGACACAAAGTGCCATCAGGAATATTCGCCTCAACCGCGCTTTGATCGTTAAAATGTGCCGTATTGGCAGCGAATTCATGTTTTTGAATAAACTGTACATGACCAGATTTCAAAAATGCGGCGCGGCAGGCTGCATTGGGGATCTTGGAACCATCTTTTGGCCACCAAAATCCGCCCTGCTCCTGACAAATCGCCTGACGGGCCTTGGGAAAGTCCATATAGCCGTGCGCCAATGCCTGATTGGCAGCAGCCAAGGTCATCCCCACGGCAAGAGCCGATAGGGTTTTATTATATTTCATAGGGATATCTCCTGCGGTGGCAGTTAAGCCACCGCTATTTGTTGAGGATTACAGCGAGCAAACCTGCTGCCAGGCACCACCATTGGATGGCGTAGCATTGGTCCACCACTTGGCTTTGTAGACGTAACCGTTGTGTATCAGCATATCGCCACCAAGCGCATGGCTCGGTGTGCCAGCCCAGTTGGTGCGTGGCCACTGTGGGTAATGATTGATATTACTTAGTTCAACCCCCTCACAAAGCGTGCCGGATGGTGGATTACCACCGGATGTGTCGTCCGACTTTTTCGCTACAGGCAACTGAGGATATTCGCTAGTGAAGGCATATTGTTTGCTGCCTTTTTCGATGACAAAGTTAACGGGCCCCGTGATTGGCATGTAATATATAACCTGAGCATTCACGGTCTCGCCTGGCTTAAACGACTCCAGCTGACCGCCCCACTCGTTTTTCAGGGTAATTGAGAAACGATGGAATGCGTTGTCAAAGCCACCAATGTTGTTACCGCGTGCATTGCTGGCATCATGCTCTACTTTCATGCCCAGCTTTTTGCGAGCATTCCAGTTGGACTTAAAGATCGCAGAGGTTGAGACCGGCACATTGAAGCTAATTGTCGCCCCGCTCAGGTCCAGCTCAGAGTGGTTGGTGAACGCGAATGTGGGTCTGATTGGGTAATTCTGATCGCCAACCGGGAAATCTTTGGCGTTAAAACGAATATCAACCGCTGACTCAGGCACAACAAATTCTGCATCGCCCTGCACCGTGGCGTAGTCTGTGCCACTTTGATTGAAAGTGTTATAAGCGAGACTGGTCATAGTCGAGCCCATGAAGTACTCACCTTTATCTGCATGGTAGTCAAAGTCGCCGGCCAGCTCCCAGAACATCACGCCACCCAGGCCTTTTTCAAGCACATAATTAAGCTTGGTTTGCATGGACTCAGTATCTTCCATCGACAAGAAGACTTTTTTCTGTGCATTGTACAACCAGGGAGCGACAGCGATATCATCGTAATGCCGCACATAGTCGCCTCGCATCACATCATCCGGATCTGTAGCAGGCGTCAGGCCATAGTCAGCCAGATAACTTGGATTGATACCATGTTGCAGGTTTTTGGCGTGCCATAAGGGGTTCGACCCGGCAGCGACTTCCTGACCATTTTCTATGTCATGCCACAGGTTGTCGATGCCAATGGCACCGTTACCACATTTGTTCTTCTCACCGATCCCTGTTCCTTTCGGACAGGCGTTTTGATCAGGCTGTGGCGCACGACCCCAAAGACCATTTTCACCACCACGCACATCCTTAAATCCACGGGTGTAATAGGGAATACCTATGTTGATCCGCCCGGCTGGTAATGCACCTCTGAAATAATTCACGGCCCAGTCTGTGTTGAGGTAGCCAATTCCACCAAACTCTTTGGTACCGTATACATTCCAGGTTTTCAGTTCAGTGTCTTTACCGGTATCATACAAAGGCGCGTTGTGGCCAACATGGTCATTCCAGGCACCGTGCAGGTCGTAACTCATGATGTTCACAAAATCCAGGTACTGTGCAGTCTGAAACGTTTCCATGCCTCTTAACAGGTAACCCGAAGAAGGAGACGCTATGGTCAGCATGTAGTGCTTACCATCCTGCTCACCCGCTTTATCCAGCGCTTCACGCAAAGATTTCATCAGCACCTGATAAGACTTATTCAGGCCAGCACGGCGCTGGTTACTGATGTCAAAATCTTCAGGGTGACCCGAATCTTTCATTGACGACGGATATTCGTAGTCAATGTCTAGGCCATCAAACCCGTACTGACGTAAGAACGCAACAGAGCTGGCAACAAACGCTCGTATCCCATCATGATTCACACTGCCGTCGGCATGGGTGGTCATAGTGTAAAAACCACCATTGTTAACGCGCGTCCCGGTTTCATCGAAGTAACCGCCGGTTTCAGCCCAGCCACCCACAGAAATCATCGTTTTGACGTGTGGATACTGCTTTTTGTAGCGGTTTAACAAGTTGAAATGTCCGGTATAAGGAAGACTTGGGTCCATTTCAACACCCGCCTCACCCGGCCAGGTCATATTGGTCGCAGCGTTGCCTTCAGCTTTGGGGTCACCAATACTCAGTTCATTCTGACTGTTTACATGGGCAAAGGCATAGTTAATATGCGTGATCTTGTCCCAGGGGATATCATTTACCAGATAGCTTGGCTGATTATTTTGACCATGACGCCAGCTGGTAAAGTAACCGATCACGCGCCGCGGATGATCAGCGCCCATTTTCTCCCGACCTTCGCTATCGTAAACATCACAATAAGCACTGGTTACGCCAGGTGTGCGATATAGACCAGCAGGCAAACAATCCAACTGACTGGTTTTATCATCCCCCGGCGCTTTCACAATAAAAGTACGCGTGATGGTTTCTGACACCAAGCCATGCTCGTCCGTTGCCTGCAAAGTAAATTCATGACGCCCGGCCGATGCAGCTGACCACTCGTAATGTGCTTGCGCAAGCTCAGTGCGCTTGATCTCTTGACCATTCAACGTCAACACCTGTGTTAAACGGTCATTTTCTTTGTCGTGACTTCGCAATGTCAGCCGGACCTGGCTACCCACTTCCAGTTCATTGGGCAATTCTGCTGTGAGGCGTGAGACAGGAGCGGTATTTTTTTCTTCCGGCGGCAATGCTGCTACCTGAACAGTACGCTTTGCTGATACCGACTTTGCACCATCGTCATCAATCGCAACAGCATGGAAAATGTGATCCCCGACGCGTGCCTTCCAGTTGAGCACGTATGGGGCCTCGTCCAGTACTTTCACCAAAGCGTCATTGTGATACACAGAAACCTGTCTGACGATGCCATCGCTGTCATGTGCACTGAAAACGAACTGAAGCTTTTCGCCTTCCGTCACGCTCATATCACTACCCGGTTGCTCCATGTCAATCACAGGTGATTGATTAGGTTGCTCACCTCCCTGGCATTCACCCAGTTTACGCCACTCCTGCCATTGGCCAGAGCGAAGCTTAGGTGATGAACGGTTCCACCAATTTGCCAGATAAGCTATGTTATCTTGTTGCACTTGCTGGCCAGATGTATACACCTGTCCTGCCTGCCACTGAGGTATCTCACTACAATCCACCGCCGCACTCGCGTGGTGTGCCATTAATGCCAGCGCTATTGCACTAAGCTTAACGGCTGGCTTTTTTATGTTAACTAGTTGCATAAATGCATCCTCACTTGTTTTTATTTTTAACCTGACATCAATAAAACTTCATTACATCTTTATCTTAGATGCAGGCGGATGAAGTTTATCGAGACAAAAAAACATAACAAGTAACTAGTTAACAATAATAATCCAGTACATTTTTACTGTTAAATACACAACGACATCGATAAAAATTCGCACCATGCATATGATTAATATAGAGATTATTTATTTGTTGCATATTTATGAATGCCGAGGTATTTGGAAGGTTCCACATTGTATCAGTAAATTTACAAATCAAGCTGGTAAGAACAGACGTAAGGATGGCTAAATTTTAAGAGGACAGCACTTTAGAACCAAAAAAACAGTATTTACTGTACAGTTCAATACGATATATTTACAAAAATAAGGCGTTATCAAAGATTGAACAATGTTCAAAGTCTGCACATAAGTGCAAGAAGCCACAAAAGCAACGAGTCAGACTGACATAATTATCTGTTCGACAAGAAAGGATATTTCGTATTTCGAGCTAATAAAGTAGCTCTGATTAAAGTGAAGGAAAGAGTCTGTGTCAGCCAGGTTAAATCTGCATGACCTATGATGAGCGCTTTTTTGAAGCTAAAAATAACGCCACAGCAGTGCCCGGGCGGGTAATATTAAAAAGCAGCTGTAACCAAAGGAGGTGCGAGGCATACTCATGTATTGTATGCCCCGGATAGTTTATTTCTGGCGTCTGCGACGTACCCACAGTAAAGGAAGTGCAAGTAAAGACAACCAGCTCAGAGATGCAGACTGACGCTCATACGTCTCTGTTTCCGGCGCAACACATTCACTGAGCTCTGTGCTACCTGTTTTAGTCAGAACCACTGGCACTACAACGGATTCTGATGCCTCGTTGCCGTCTGAATCCTTGTCTGGGTTCCCAAACGAGTCTAGCTTGGTCACCGTTTTTGTAGCAACCGCATAGATCGTATTGTCATCCGTTATCCGGATCGCCTCGGATACGGTATATGGGAATTCATCGCTTTTACAAGGTAGTAGATCATTAATATTAGTTAGCTTTTCATCACCAATCTTATACATAAAGGCTTCACTACGAGAGTTAGACACGTTTTTCTCAGTCTCGCCGTCACCGACCATATAACCGGCGTTGTTAATGTCTCGGACATGCGTGTCGGAGCCACTGAAATAACTTGGGATCTCTACCAAGGTTTTATCATTCATATCGTAGTAAAACCCTTTCACTTCAAATAACGTGCCCTGGTTTTGTCTGCCTACGTACCCCACAATCACATTACTGTCATTGATGTCCAGAGCATATCCGGACTGATAAAAGTCATCATGCTCTCGTAAAGTGAAAAACTGACCATCCTGGTAATAGCCTGGCTCTTCATAAGCCTTTAAGCTATCGTCGATCCTAACTCGGGACCTGCCAACTGCAATACCCGCTTTGTTGATGGCATAAGCCGAGCTGTAAAACGGATTATCTTCATCGTCTTTGCGCTCCAAACCGATACCCAGGTCTTTCGTATCAATGACATTGAAGTCTTTATCCAGCGTCCACTGGTAAGCACGCAGATCATAGACTCCCCTGCCCTGACGCCAGATACACACAGCTTCAGGCTCATCTTTGTCATCACAATTGTCCGTAATCGTCGTCTGGCTGTTTTCAGACAAGCCTACCGACGCCTGGCCAACAACCAAATAATTGCCTTCATCAGTCAGAGTAATATCAGAGGCAATGCTGTAACCACCATATTCAGTGAATGCAGGTTCCAATACTACGCGCTTGCCACCCGGAGATATCACGATCCCACGAGCATGCCAGTCACGCACAAAGTAGGTTTTTTCCTCACTTTCCCCCTCTGGAGTGAAAGTGATTTTTTTAAAAGGTGCAGAGCCCCAGCCAGCCACAGTGCCGTCTGCCGCGACTGCCGTCATCGCATTACTGACTGAACGTGTCAGACCCGCATAATCGGGCGATTCTATATCGAATATATCGACCAGGTTAACACTGGTGCCTGTAAATTCGAGGCCAGCTACAGAACTGATTTTTTGGAATTCAGCGCTGGCACTTTGGGTACCAGACGATAAGTAGCCCAGCATAAAGTTGTGTGCTTCTGCATCTGTTGAAAGCGCGTTACCATTTTCTATATCATCCAGAGTGAAAGAAATGGTTTCGTCTCTATCTTCCAGGATATCCTTGTAGCTATTGTAGTAACTAGTGATCGAATTGTCTTGAAAGTCAATATAGCTAATGTCGACTGGCAAATTAAACAAGCCTGTCACGCGGCCAATAGCATCGCCGCTTTCATTGACATCAGTGACATAATGCATTTTACCAATGTCGCTGGTTGGTAATTCAGTGAGTTTGTAGGTCGCGGCAATCGCCTGACCAGATAGGCCGAAAATAATGCTGGCGGCCATAAGTGAATATTTCATTTCAATCCTTACTACTGATTCTGTAATGCTTCTAATTCTTCCCAACGCTCAAACGCGGCTTCAAGCTTGGACTCAAGGTCAGCCAAATGGTTCAACGCGGTTTGGGTCGTTTCAGGATCTTGCTTAAAAAACTCCGGCGAATTCACCAGGTTTTGCTGCTCTTCCAGCTCGTTTTCCAGAGCCTCTACTTTACCCGGCAATGCTTCCAGTTCAAGCTTTAATTTGTAGCTTAATTTACCGGATTTGTTTTTATTGGCAGATTTTTTGTTATCGCTCGCTTGTTGTTTCTCTTTGTCGAGCTTTTCTAGCGCTTTTTGCTGCGCCTGCTGCTGTGTTCGGTACGCTTCAAAGTCACTAAAGCCGCCGACAATTTCAGTTACTTTACCATGACCTTCAAATGCCCAAACACTGTTACAGGTATTATCAATAAACTCCCTGTCGTGGCTCACAATCAGGATAGTTCCCTGATACTGGTTAATGATCTCTTCAAGTAACTCCAGCGTTTCTATGTCTAAGTCATTGGTCGGTTCATCCAGCACCAGCACGTTCGAAGGTTTCAGGAACAGTTTAGCCAGCAACAGACGGTTCTTCTCTCCTCCTGATAATGCCTTAACCGGCGTACGGGCGCGTGCAGGAGGAAATAAGAAGTCTTGCAGGTAACCCAGTACATGGCGGCTGCGACCGCCCATTTGTACCTCTTGTTTACCTTCAGCGACATTGTCCTGAACCGTTTTTTCTTCATCCAGTTTTTCCCGGTACTGGTCAAAATAGGCCACCTCGAGGTTAACGCCTTGCTTCACCTTACCTTTATCCGGAGAAATATCACCAAATAGAATTTTCAGTAAAGTCGTTTTACCTACGCCGTTAGGGCCAATTAAGCCAACCCGATCACCACGCATAACCAAAGTCGAGAATTCATCGACAATGCGCTTATCTTTAAAGGCATGGCCAATATGTTGAGCCTCAAATACCAGTTTCCCCGAACGCTCAGCTGACTCAATGTTAAAGTCAGTCTTACCGACTTGCTCAACACGCTGCTTACGCTCAACCCGCAGTGCTTTAAGGGCTCTGACTCGTCCCTCGTTGCGTGTGCGTCGCGCTTTGATCCCTTGACGGATCCAAGCCTCTTCCTCAGCGAGTTTCTTGTCAAACAAGGCATTTTGCGCCTCTTCAACTTTCAGATCATGGGCTTTTTGGTCCAGGTACTTGGCATAATCGCCCGGGTAAGAAATAAGCTTACCGCGATCTAAGTCGAGTATTCGGGTTGCAACACCACGAATAAATGCACGGTCGTGCGAGATAAAAACAATGCCGCCTTTAAATTCTTTTAAGAACTGCTCCAGCCATTCAACGCTGCTCATGTCCAGGTGGTTGGTCGGTTCATCAAGTAATAGCAGATCCGGGTCACTCACCAAAGCCTTAGCCAGAGCCACTTTACGTAGCCAGCCACCAGATAACTTTTCGAGCTTCATATTGGCAGTCAATTGCAACTGTGTCAGTACCAGCTTGATACGGCTTTCAAACCGCCATGCATCCTTAGCTTCAATGTCTGCAGACAAACGTTCCAAACGGCTCAACAGGCTACTCGAGTGATCGGTCTGCAACGCTTCGCTGACGTTATGATAATCAATCAGCAGCTGGGCAATATCTGGCAGGCCACCCGCTACATAATCAAATACACTTCCCTGGGCCCCTTTAGGCGGATCCTGTTCCAGCCGCGACACTTTTAGTCCGGAGACCTGATTGATTTCACCATCGTCCAATTGGACTTGCCCGTCCAGGACTTTGAGCAGGGTTGACTTACCGGCACCATTGCGCCCGACGATACAGACCCGCTCACCCGCTTCAATGACTGCATCTGCCTGATCTAACAGGGGATGAGTACCAAAAGCCAGTTGGGCCCGTGCAATTCTGATTAAATCCATCTTACTTTAACAACTCTTTTATATCTTGTTCTGTGAAGGGCCAGAACAAAGTTCTGGCGCTGTCTGTTGACTTAAGTACGGGAATAGACGTCTGATATTCAGCCATCAGTTGCGGATCTTCCACAATATCCTGATGCTGCACAGCATCACTGGCGACGCAACGTAACACCAATTCATAGGCTTGCTCGCAAAGATGGCAGCCATCGGTATAAAACAGGGTAAGTTTAGCCATGGGTGATCAACCAACTGTTGTGGATCTGCTTGTTACGCTTGAAATCAGGCGACAAGGTTTGGTCTGACACATTTTCAGCTTTCAGGCCAAGTCCCATCAAACCGACTTCATCCATTTTAAAACCGCGTTTGTTGTTGGAGAATAACAAGGTACCGCCCGGACTGAGAATTTTTTTGACCCATTCAAGCAACTGGATATGGTCACGCTGAACATCAAAAACCTCTTTCATGCGCTTTGAATTCGAGAAAGTCGGCGGGTCAAGGAAAATAAGATCATACTGACCTTGTGCATGTTCAAGCCATTTCAGACAGTCTGCCTGTTCAAACCTAAAACGAGGGTTACGCAACTCGTTTAAGGCAAAGTTTTCTTCTGCCCACTTAAGGTACGTCTTGGACATGTCGACGGTCGTCACCGCTTTTGCCCCACCAAGAGCCGCATGAACTGAGGCGCTGCCAGTATACGCGAACAAATTCAGAACCCGCTTGTTCTTAGCATTTTGCTGAATATATCGTCTGGCCAGACGGTGATCTAAAAACAGCCCGGTGTCCAGGTAATCAAACAAGTTTACTTTGAATTTAGCCCCAAACTCTTCAACGACTTGCACTCGGTTTTGCTTACTGAGTGCATTGTATTGTTCCTGGCCTTTTTGCTTTTTGCGTACTTTGACTGCAATGTTAGAGGGGTCAATATCCAACGTTTCGGCGGTGAGCGTGACCACATCCTGGAGACGCTTATTGGCAACCAGTTCATCAATTTCTTTTGGCGCTGCATACTCAAATACCACAGCACTCTCACCATAGACGTCGACTGCCACATTATATTCCGGAATATCCGCATCGTAGACTCGGTAGGCCTCTACTTGCTCTTTCTTGAGCCAGCTTTTCAGGGCTTGTTTGTTCTTTTTTACCCGGTTTGCAAAAGCCCGTGACTGTTCAAAATGCAGTGCGCCCGCTTGTTCGTTTTGTGCAACCTGACGCTCATCCATATCATATAAATAGAGGGACACGTCGAGCGGGCCATTTTTGAATTTGTAGCGTTTTTTAGACGACAGCTTAAGTGTTTTAAACAGCGCTTCATCCGTGCCAAGCAATGCCAGTGACCAATCTTTATAATGCTTCTTAAAGCGATCCCCCATGCCCCTGTACAGGTTAATCAGTTCAGCCATTGAGCCAAGACGCTCACCATAAGGCAAGTTACTTAATAACGTGCCTGGACGCTTGGCGACACAAGTAAGCTGACTGGCGTCTCCGTCATTGAAGCGAATATATTGCTCAAGCCCGGCGCGTTTAGCATTCCCTCTGGCGGTGTCCAGCACCTGCTCATCAATGTCCTGCCCTATGATCCATAAGGGTTTATCCAGCTGTGCCTGTTTCAACTCAGTTTTAAGCTCTTTAAATTTAGCATCGCGAAAACCAGGCAAGCGTTTGAAGGCAAAATCTTTATTCAGATTAGCTGGGATATTCAGGGCCATACTGGCCGCCTCAATTAATAAAGTACCGGAACCACAACAGGGATCAAATAATGGCTTAGAGGTATCACTCAGCCAGCCACTTCGTTGTACTAGAGCTGCAGCCAGGTTTTCCCGGATCGGTGCCCGACCTTGCTTGGTTCGGTACCCTCGGTCAGACAATCGCGGACCAGAATAGTCGATATATAACGCTATTTTTTGTTTATTAAGCTTGGCGATAACGCGTACATTGGCTTCTTGTTTATCAACAGACGGACGTTGCTCATACAGATCCTGAAAATAATCTACAATGGCATCTTTGATGACTAAGCCGGAAAACTGAGTGTTCTTTAGCTCCCGATTAGTACCATTGAACTCAACGGCAAACGTTTGTTTAGGGCCGAACCACTCCTGCCAGCCCTGAAAACGCGCAAACTTGTACAAGTCATCTTTATTGTTGATGTTTTCATGTTCATCAATCAGCATCATGACGCGCGTAGCAAAACGCGTTGTCATACAGAACTTTTGAACTGCCAGGCTATCCGCAGTGAAGCGGACAGAGCCAACGCTTTGCTTCACGACTTCAAGTCCCTGAGACTGAAGTTCTTCAAGCAACAGGTTTTCAATTCCGATGGACGTTAAGGCGATAAACTGCAATGTAAATACTCAATAATTTCAATTGCAGCGAGTATAACACAGCAAGTGGCAGACTGGGATATCAGAGTGGGTGTGCGCAGTGTCGCATGGTAAAAGCGATGCGCAAAACTATCAGGCGGTTTGGGTCATCTTATGTACCTGGATCAGAGGGTGTACTCTGTCATTCAGTACCTTAATGGCCTGAAATTGCTCCAGCTCGATGTTCTCATCCAGCATAAAACCCTGCGTCAGGTTGATACACATGCTGGTTTCCTGATTGTGATCTACAATCAGAAATTCACCTGACTGGCACCTTGATTGAAGCGTAACCACAGCTTCGCACAATGGTTGGCCTCCATTATAACAATTGAAAAACCAACTTTTAGCCTGTACGGGAAGTAAATGAAACTTTGCCGCGGTGGCGTTAAGCGCTATCTGACAGCACTGGGGTTCAGACCAAACTTTAAAACCAAGCAAATAATCATAGACGTTACGATAAAAGGCGGCTTCGTCAACACTCAAATCGACACTATGCAGGGAATCTTCGGTCAACTGTCTCAAACGAAAAGGCGTGCACAACTGAAGGTCCTCACCCAAATCAACAAGCAGTCTGTTTCTGTGGCTACATCTTATCCAACGCCACTCTTTGGATGCTTGCAAAATGGACCTCCCAATATCAATGTGTTATGTGTTTAAGCCTGTAAAGAAGTATATCGCGAATTATCACAGTGTAAAAATTTTTGTAATAACAAATTGTTTTAGATCATCGCGCTATATAAATGATCTTTATAAGGAAAAAACGATCCTCCCCTACAAAGGAACGATCGTTTTTCAAACCAGCGTCAGAATTCGCCTGTATACTGCAAAATAATTACAAACTATTTCATTGGCTTATAATGCAGCCAGTTAGATCTCAGTAAGGATCTTTTTGATCAACTGAGGTCCTTCATAGATAAAGCCTGTGTAAACCTGTACTAAGTCTGCCCCAGCATTGAGCTTTTCTTTTGCAGCAGCGGCACTGTCGATCCCACCTACACCAATAATAGGTAGTTTGCCTTCAGTCATCCGTTTCAATTCACTAACGACTTGTGTAGACTTTTCACGTACCGGGCGACCCGATAAGCCACCGGCTTCTTCGGCGTGCTCTAACCCCTTAACCGCTTCTCTCGATAAAGTGGTATTAGTTGCAATAACACCATCAATACGACTGTTCACTAATGACTCGGCAATTTGTTGCAACTGAACAGCATCAACATCAGGTGCGATTTTCACTAACATCGGAACCGATTTTTTGTGCTTCTCGATCAGATCAATCTGCTCATTCTTTAAACTTTGTAGCAGGTCATCCAATGCTTCACCATATTGCAGGTCGCGCAACCCCGG
Source organism: Pseudoalteromonas rubra (assembly GCF_001482385.1). Lineage (NCBI taxonomy): Bacteria > Pseudomonadati > Pseudomonadota > Gammaproteobacteria > Alteromonadales > Pseudoalteromonadaceae > Pseudoalteromonas > Pseudoalteromonas rubra. Next base: position 443,862 of record NZ_CP013611.1, on the reverse strand, counting down.
TGTATTGGGGGACGAGATATTCACTGTAATATAAGATGCGTGCTCAAATACTTTGCGCATACAATGAATGTAATCATCTTTGCCCTGCTCGTTCGGCGTATCTTTGTTTTTCCCTATGTTGATACCCAGGATCCCGTTATAACGTGCTGCTTTTACGTTGTTAACCAGATTATCGACCCCTTTGTTATTAAAGCCCATCCGGTTAATAATTGCGTTTGCTTCAGGCAGTCGGAAAATGCGCGGTTTGTCGTTACCTGCCTGAGGTCTGGGTGTAACTGTACCCACCTCTATAAAGCCAAAGCCCATCTGGCTGAATGCATCAATACATTCCGCGTTTTTATCGAGTCCCGCCGCTAACCCAACCGGATTGTCAAATTCCAGGCCAAGGAAATTAACCGGTTTCTTTGGAAGTGATTGTGACCAGGCCATACTTAATGGGGTATTCGCGAAGCGGCGTAAGTTTCCGAGTGCGAAATCATGAGCCCACTCGGCATCTTTACTGAACATATAACGACGCGCTAAATCATAAAACATTGAGACTCCTTAAGTTCCTAGTAACGTATGACACCAACCCGCATTCAAGCATAGCTAATTTGAAGGGTAGAATCTGCTGCTAACGGTGCTAAAAATCTCTTATTTAGTACACCGAACGGTAGACTTACAGCCAGACTATCGCCGAAAATTTTTGCCAAAATAACTCATTTAATGAAGCGGCTTGGTATCAATTTCAAATCTGAGATAAAAAAATACCCCAGCAAAGCCGGGGTATTTTAACGAGTTATTTTTTATTTGGAAGTGTCACAGTTGTGACTCAACAACATCAGCTCACGCAATGCCACTGAGAACTTCGCAAAGTCATGGCTTTGTGAGGTCTTGAATTCAGCCAGCATCTGTTGCCAGCGTAGCAACAAGGTAGACTGATTTTCCATCCACTGATTGATCAGTGAATCGACATCATGGTCGTCTCCCTCAAAGCTGTTCAATACAACTTCAGACAAAGCGCGTTGCTGCCAATCCAGCTCTTCACGGTAAGATGCACGCGCCAGAGCCTGCCAATGGTTGGCGACAGGTTGTGCGGTGATCTGATCCAGGAACCAGTGCAGACCCATATTCGCACCCAGTTTGAAGTAAGTGTTTGACACCACATCAATCGCGCGACCGGAGTTTGCTGCTACTTCAGCCAGATCCATTACAGAGAACAGACTAGACAGAGAAACGATACGCATAGCAATTTTCTCTGGTACACCTTGTGCAACAAGCGCATCGGCTTTTTCTGTCAAACGTGCACTTTCATCTTCAACCATGTAGCTGTTCAGGTTATTGCTCAGATCAGCAAAGGTCGGAGCAAAGAACGCGATGGTTTCTTCAATCGTCATACCTTTGTTACGGTGACGCAGGAACCAACGTGTCGTGCGACGTACTGTACGACGCAATTGATACAACATCTCAGTCTGTACTGCTGATGGAATATGGTTATCCAATGCTGCAATTGACTGCCAGGTCTCTTTCATTTCAAAAATTTCACTGGCAATTGAGTAACACAGCGCAATTTCGGCTTCCGTTGCACCGGTTTCTTCGTGCATACGGATCATGAAATTCAGACCCATGTCATTCACGATATTATTTGCAAGTTTAGTTGCAATAATCTCTTTACGCAGTGGGTGGTTATCCATTGCCGCGTTAAAACGCTCACGCAGTGGGATTGGGAATGAATTCACTAATAGCTGACGATAGTATGGATTCTCTGAAATCTCATCAACAACCAGCGATTCTTTCAGCACCATTTTAGAGTAAGAGACTAACACAGACAGCTCTGGACGAGTCAGATCTGACCCTGCAGCAGCACGCTCTGCCAGTTCTTCATCGGTAGGTAAAAACTCAATCGTACGGTCAAGCTTACCTTCTTTTTCCAATGCATGGATAAAGCGAATTTTCTCTTTCAGTGTTGCCGGGCCTTTCGACTTAGTGATAGACAGCGTATGCGTTTGACGGTAACAGTCTGCCAGTACCAACTCAGATACTTCATCAGTCATTGCATACAGAAGTTCATCACGCTGTTTCTTAGTCAAGTCACCTTCAGCAACCAGGCCATTCAACAGGATCTTAATGTTTACTTCGTTATCCGAACACGCCACACCACCTACGTTATCGATAAAGTCGGTGTTGATACGCCCGCCCTTCTCAGCAAACTCAATACGGCCCAACTGTGTTGCACCCAGGTTACCACCTTCACCGAAGATTTTCGCGCCCAGCTCAGAACCATCGATACGTAGACCGTCATTTGCACGGTCACCCACATCTGCATTAGATTCAGACTTAGCTTTAATGTAAGTACCGATACCACCGTTCCAAAGTAGGTCAGCTGGCATTTTAAGTAGCGCTTTAATCAGCTCATTTGGTGTCATGCTGGCTTTTTTGGTGCCAATCATTTTCTTCATTTCAGCGGTCAATGTGATTGACTTAGCTGCACGAGAGAATACACCACCACCTTCAGAAATAAGCTCTTTGTTGTAATCTTCCCAGCTTGAACGAGGCAAATTGAACAGACGATCACGTTCTACATAAGAGCTTGCCGCATCCGGATTCGGGTCGATAAAGATGTGCATGTGGTTGAAGGCTGCCTGCAGGCGAATGTGCTTAGACAGCAACATACCATTACCAAATACGTCACCGCCCATGTCGCCGATACCAACCGCTGTAAAGTCAGTTGTCTGGCAGTCAATGTCCATTTCGCGGAAATGACGCTTAACCGACTCCCACGCACCTTTCGCAGTGATACCCATTTTCTTGTGGTCATAACCAATTGAACCACCAGAAGCAAATGCGTCGCCCAGCCAGAAGTTATACTCTTCAGCAATGCCGTTGGCAATATCAGAGAATGTCGCGGTGCCTTTATCGGCAGCAACAACCAGGTATGGGTCATCTTCGTCGTGACGTACTACATCAACTGGCGGAATAATGTCGCCATGAATGATGTTATCAGTGATGTCTAACAGACCACGGATGAACATCTTGTAGCATTCCTGACCTTCTTTAAAGAAGCCTTCACGATCGTTTGGCAGCTGCTTACAAACAAAACCACCTTTTGACCCGACAGGAACGATTACCGTATTTTTAACCTGTTGTGCCTTAACAAGACCCAGTACCTCAGTACGGAAATCTTCACGGCGATCTGACCAACGCAGACCACCACGCGCAACTTTACCACCGCGTAAATGTACACCTTCTACACGTGGTGAATAAACGAAGATTTCATACGCAGGCAGCGGCAGAGGCATCTCAGGGATCGCATGCGGGTTGATCTTGAATGAAATATAAGATTTGTTGCTTTCGTCCGCTTCTTTTTGATAGAAGTTGGTACGCAATGTTGCGTTGATCATGTCAACATACATACGAATGATGCGGTCATCATCCAGGTTTGCAACGTTTTCGAGCTCCTGATAGATTTTCTCGATCAGTTTTTCAAGCGTCTTCTCAGCCGCTTTTTTCGCTGGTGAGAACTTCTTCACAAACAGCTCAACAATTTGTGCTGCGATGTGCGGGTAATGCTCAAACGTATTTTCGATATAAGACTGCGAGAATGTCACACCAATCTGGCGCATGTACTTAGCATACGCACGCAAAATTGACGCTTCACGTCCGGTCATGCCACCCAGCAGAACCATGCGATTGAAACCATCGCTCTCAAGACGGTTATTCCAAACGTTAGTCAGCGCAGCACGGAAACGGGCCGAAACTTTATCAAAGTCCGCAATCCCTTTTGAGTCGATCATCATGGAGAAATCCATGATCCAGTTTACCTGGCCATCGCTACTCTTAATTGCGTAAGGCGTTTCTCCAATCACGCGTAAACCAAAGTTTTCCAACATTGGCATAACGTCTGACAGGTGGATTGGCACGTCTTTGTGGAACAAGCTCAAACGAACAATTTCGCTGTTTGATTCTTCCTGAGGACGGTAAAAAAGCATTTCCAGCTTTTTCTCATCGCTCAGCTGCTCCAGTTTCTCGATATCGACTACCGCGGCACTTGGCAACACTTGATCTTTATATGAGTGTGGGAAAGCGTTGGCATATTTACGGTTTAGCTCGTTACCACGGGTCTCGCCATTGCTACCAAGCAGTGCTGATTGTAGTTTGTCTTCCCAAGTGCGAGCGGCTTCTGCCAGGTTGTTTTCAATGTCTTTCACGTTGTACTTAATACTGTTATCTGCCACACGCACGATGTAATGCGTTCTCGCCAGTGTGGACTCTGAGAAAAAGGTCGTAAACTCAACTTTTTCATTGGACTTAAATGCATCTGCCAACAACTTCTGAGTTTCACGACGTAGTGCTGTGTTATAGCGCTCACGTGGTACATAGACCATGCATGAGAAGAAGCGCCCGTATACATCGCGACGGACGAACAGACGACACATGTCTCGTTCCTGAATTTGCAACACGCCGGTTGCGACTTCTAAAAGCTCGGCCTCGCGCGCTTGCACCAACTCATCACGCGGATAAGTTTCCAGCAGGTTAAGCACAGCCTTGTAAGCGTGTGTCCCTTGTGCAAAGTCACACTGCTCCATAATACGCTGGATCTTGCTCTTAAGAACGGGCACATCTGCCGCACTGTTGTTGTAGAAGCTCGATGAGAATAAACCGATGAACCGGTCTTCACCGATCACGTTGCCCGCCTCGTCAAAGCGCTTAATACCCACATAATCAATATGGGCTGGACGATGAACACGAGACAGTGAATTGGTCTTAGTTAAGATCAGTAGGTTCTTGCTGCGAGCTTCTTTGCGTGCGACTTCTGGCAGCTCCGATAGTAAGCGGCCGCCGTCATGGCCCGAGTTTTTCATCAAACCCAGGCTAGTGTCTGGCACTGCGCGCAGTTCATGGTCACCCTGAACAGGCACCAAATCGTACTGACGGTAGCCCATGAAGGTGAAGTTATCTGAAGATAACCATTCAAGGAACTCAACGGCTTCATTAACTTCTGCCTGTGAGCAGTCATGGGGACGCGTTGGTATCTCTTTACTGACCGCAACCAGTTTATCGCGGATAGGCTTCCAGTCTTCTACAGCAACAGACACATCTTTCAATACTGATTCCAGTTCTTCGGTGAACTCTTTCATTGCTTTTGCATCAGTCTGACGATCAATCTCAATGAAGAAAACAGTTTTTGTCGACGAGGATTCCTGCTCTGTTTTTAAGTTCGAAAGCGCAGTAATCTTATTGTCACCATCGCGCTTTATTTTAAGCGGGCTGTGTAACAGTAAGTGAGACACGATATTTTTGCGGCTAAGTGCCATGCGTACCGAATCAACCAAGAACGGCATGTCTTTCGCGATGATCTCAACGATCGTGTGAGAGGATTGCCAACCATCTTTGGCTACTTCAGGGTTAAAAACGCGAATAACCGCATCGTCATTAGCATTCTTTTCCAAAGAATTCCAAAGACTCAATGCGGCTCCGTATAAGTCGCTGTCGTTACGATGTGCCAAGTCCTCTTTAGACATATTGCTGTACAAGGCTTTGGCAAAAGTTTCAACGAGCGACACGTTTTCGGCATGAACTTTTTTGTGGATCAGCTTGGTGACGTTATCCAGGATAACTGACGCTGGACCTTCATTTTGTGTCATTATGTGTTCCTTAATCTATACCACCTTTGAACGGTAGATTATTTGTACAGCCATTTATTAGCGTGGAGTCATGTGAATTTTAACCTTTCTGGCGCTAATAAAAAGCCTTTTCGACGAAAACATTATAGCCTTTTCAGCTGGTTGGTCAGATATTCACTAAATATAGATATAAATGGCCGAAACCGGCCATTTATAAGCACTTTTATTCACACTTTTTTTTCTGGTCTGTCCAGATTAAGGTTCCTATTGCAGGTAATAATAAAACGGCGCCCAGCATATTAACCAGGAACATAAAGGTTAATAATATCCCCATATCTACCTGGAATTTGAGTGCTGAGAAAATCCAGGTACTGACACCAATAGCCAAAGTGATCCCGGTAAAGAGTACAGCACTGCCTCTTTCTGCCAACGCATTGCGATATGCATAGGCAAGTGGCACGCCTTGCTTAAGCTGCGTCATCATAGAAGAGAGAATATAAATACCATAGTCCACACCTATACCCACACCTAGCGCAATTACTGGCAAGGTTGATACCGTTAAACCGATTTCAAGTTTAACCATCAAGGCTTGCGCCAGAGTCGATACGATATACAAAGGTAAAACCACCGCAATGGTCGCACGTATGCTTCTGAAACTGATCAGGCACAGCGCGATAACGGCACCATATACATAGATCATCATAGGCAACTGCGCTTCAGATACGGATTCATTGGTCGCAGCCATAACACCAATTGGGCCCGAAGCCAGTTTAAACTGCACAGTATCGGTGCCTTCTTCCTCTGCAAACGCTTTAATCTGCGTGACCACGTTGTCTATAGTCTGTGCTTTGTGATCGGCCATGAAGATAATAATAGGCATCACAGAGCAATCACCATTGAGCAAACCGGTACTTGTTTCAACTCGCGACGTCGCCTGAACTAATGACGCGCTATTACGCGGCAACGTTTGCCATTTCAGATTGCCCTCGTTATACCCCGCATTCACAGATTGTGCGACTGAGCTCAGAGACACGGCTGACTGGACACCTGGTAAGTTCTCAACGCGCCACTGGAAACGGCTGACCCTGTCCATGGTGTCGTGCTCTGTACAGGCCGCAGGATAGGCTTCAACCAGTACTTTGAGAATATCAGATGAAATAGCATACCGGTCTGAGATCAGGAAAGTATCCTGATTGTAGCGAGCATCTTCATGAAGCGCAGGTGCGCCCGCGTGCAAATCGCCAATTTGCATATGCTGAGATTGCCAGTAACCAAGGCCGAATAGAATCGCGCTGATCAGCAAAATGACTCGTGCAACGCGCTTATCTGTGGTTTTCACCAGTGCTTCTCGCATCGTGGTAAAAAGTTTATTACTAAACGAATTACCGTCATCAACACGGTGTATTTTGCTGGAGTTAAAATAAGAAGCCAGAACTGGCAGCAGGATCAGGTTAGTGAAGATAATCACGGCGACACCCAAACTTGCGGTGATGGCCAGCTCACGAATAATCCCGATGTCGATAGCAAGTAAGGTCAAAAAGCCTACTGTGTCAGACAGCAACGCAATGCCACCCGGTATTAATAGCGCTTTAAAACTCGCCTCAGCCGCCACTTTGCTGTTTACGCCTTCAGCCACTTTCTTACCGATCGCATTGATCATCTGTACGCCATGGCTCACACCAATTGCAAAAACCAGGAATGGCACCAAAATAGACATAGGATCTAACCCAAAGCCCATTACGGTAAGCAGGCCCATTTGCCATACTACTGCTATCAAGGAGCACATAATCGGCAATAGAGTCAATTTGAAGCTTTTACAGAATAGCCAAACCATCACAAACGTGAATAAAATCGCAACTGCAAAGAACAAGATGACGCCTTTTGCACCATCTGCAATATCACCCGCCATTTTAGCAAAGCCGATGATATGAATAGACACCTTATCTGTGCTGAGTGGTTCACGAATTTCACTTTCCAGCTTTTTCGCAAATGCCAGCGTATCTAGCTTTTCTTGTGTCTGAGGGTCAATTTCCATAAGTTGAGCTGTGACCATCGCACACGAATAATCACTGGCCACCATGCGACCCACTACTTTGGCTTTTTCAATGTTTTGCTTGACCACAGCCAGACCGGTCTCGTCGGCCGAAAAATTTGCAGGAATAATAGGACCGCCCGCAAAACCATCTTCGACGACTTCGACAAACCGTGCGCTGGGCGCAAAAATAGAGTTAACCAGCGGTCGATTCACACCTGGGATAAAATAAAGTTGATCATGTACTGCTTTCAACTGAGTAAAGAACTCAGGATTAAAAATATCTCCATCTGCATCACAGACGGATATCAGAATGCTATTTGCACCGCCAAACTGTTTTTCATGTTTCAGGTATACTTTCATATACTCATGATTCAGGGGAATATTCTTATTAAAAGATGCATCAAGCTGGATCTGTGTTGCACGATAGCCTAGAAACAGAGTTGTTATGATGAAGAGTATAATCATCGCAACACGATGTCTGAAAACAACATAAACAAGTTGGTTTAACAATGACTGCATTAGCGTTTAACCTCTACTATCTGGATCCCGTTTTCCGTTGCCAGCACCAATTGCCCCTCGAACATAACACCGGCCATAATGGATTTACCATTTTTCAACTGCTCGCTAGACAGACCCGCTTCACTACGTGTGTGAATAACGCCACTGTTTGCAAACAAATATTGTTGTTCGTTCACCGTTAGTACCTGATTAATGGTGGCTGTTTTGTCGAATGCCAGGCGCTGAAACTGTGACAACTCAGAGTCAGAAACAAATGCGTTTCCACGTAACCCGGCAGTGACTACACGGCCATCCGCAGTTTTACTAACGGTGAACAAAGAACCAGCATAGAACTCAGGTAACTTACGCCAGTTCTTCCCTGCATCATCGCTTACAGCGAATAAGCCCATTTCGCCGGCTAATAAGTACTGTGAGCCATCAATCAATAAGGTGTTGAAATGCGGCAAAATAAACGCTGTTTCATCTTCATACGCAGCCGGGTCGTCTGCTTTAAGCTCAGCAAGGTAAGTGACATCATCGGGATGAACAAAGGCATCAATAAAACGTTTCGTCCAGTTTTGGCCGCCATCGGTCGTTTCATACATCATGCCATAGGCACCAACGGCATAACCAATTTGCTCATTGGCAAAGGTAATATCCAGACACGGCTTTTCGATATCTGGCAAATGTTGCTGAATTTGCCAACTTTGTCCGCCGTCGTCTGTGTTTAAAATTGTTGCGTCATGGCCACAGGCCCAACCTTTTTTTTCGCTGGCAAACGTGACTGAGGTAAGCAAACTTTGCACCGGCACTTTTGCCTGCTGCCAGCTTTTACCATCTTTACTGGTTACTATGGTGCCATGCTTACCAACAGCGACCAGCTGCGCACCGGTATAACTGATATCTGTTAATAGTGTACGCTGCGGATGTGCCACCATTAGTGCATCAGAAGCTGCGGCTACTGCATCACTTTGCATTGCCATCACTGCAATCGTGGTTGCGACTAACTTCTTAATCATGATGAGTACTCGATAATTAGTGTGAGAGAGAATAGGAAGTGCAATTTCAGGAGCTACCAATGTAGCCCCTGAGAAGTAGTGCTGTGCCGGTATTAACCGGCAGCTATGCTTATCGTCTACCCTCGCGACGTAAAGCGCTTTGTGTAAACTCATTGTCCTGGAAAGACTGGCTGAAGTCGTACATTTTCTCTTCATTATCCAGGCCAATAGCCAGGTAACGACGAGAGTTCAGGTCATGATAGACATCCAGCGTACTCCAGTGAGTAGGCACATCATAGTAGTTCAGGCCGTGGGCCATCGCTACGCGATACATTTGATCGCGGTTGTCATACAAATCTGCAACGTGGATCTGCCAGCTATCCTCATCAATGTAGAAAACACGTTTCTTATAGATGTGGCGCGTGCCCTCTTTCAGGTTTGCTTCAACAACCCAAACGCGGTGTTTCTCATAGCGAACGTGTTCCGGTTTTACGTGACCGGCCATCAGAATATCGTCATACTTTAGCTTATCACTGTGCAGTTTGTAGCTGTTGTACGGAATGTAAAGCTCCTGCTTGCCTTTCAAGGTCCAGTTATAACGGTTCGGTGATCCGTTGAACATATCAAAGTCGTCTGTCGTACGCAGGCTGTCCGATGCTGTTCCCGGTGCGTCATAAGCAACGTTTGGTGCGCGGCGAACACGACGCTGGCCGGTGTTATAGGTCCATGCCTGACGTGGTGTCAGGATTTGGTCCATTGTTTCATGTACCAGCAGAGCTGTTCCTGCCAAACGCGCAGGTTCAGTTACTTTCTGCTTAAACTTAAACAGGACATTAGATTCTTTCAGTTCGGCAGGTGTCGCATCAGGATCTGAGTATTTTACTAATAGCTGCTCGTCGAATCCGATGATGTTGTAAGAGCCTGATGCCGTTGGCATTGCCTGGCCGCCATAACGTGCAATCGACAAACCACGATAACGTAACAAGTGGTTCCAAATGGCTTCTAATCCGTCTTTAGGGATCGGGAAAGGAATACCAATTGCGGTGTCTTTGATCCCATTACCATCTTCAATTAGCTGTGCCGTTGCAGCATACTTTTTAGTTGCATCATAAACAAACTGAGGATAAGCAGCGCTACGACGAGTTGGGTAAACGTGCATTTTGAACGTATCAGGATAAGTATTAAATAAAGCAACCTGCCCCGGGCTTAGCTTGTCTTTATGCTTGTCCAGATTGGTCTTATCAATGGTGAACAAGATTTTATCATCTGCAAAAGGATCTGGATGGTGCATGCCCACTTTATAACCCGCAGGTGGCTTGGTAATCCCACCATTCCAGGCGGGAATACTGCCATCGGCATTACCTGCTTTTTCTGCTCCAATTGGAGTCAGATCCGCGCCTAAACGCGCAATTTCTTCAGGGGACATTTTCGCAAATGCACCCGGTGCTGCCATCATTGTTATAATTGTTGCAGCAAGCATAGTAGGTTTTCTAAACATATTGAAAGCCCTTAGATTGAATACTTGATATTAAATGAAACGAAATCACGATCTGAGAATGTGTTGGTCTTGCCACCACCCCAGAATGCGTTATAGCCAAAGTCAAATGACCAGGCATTTTGGTAGTTAAAGTTCAGCGTCAAACCAACCGACTTACGATCTTCCACAAACAGGAACATTGGATCCGGCGTGATACCATTTACGTCATGAGAAAACACGATACGAGGTGACATGTTAACGCCAGCAAATAAGTTGTTGTATTCGCCTTTCGCAATTAAACGATAACCCCACGCAGACGCCGTTGGGAATGGGTTTACTTCAGGACCATTCGAGATGGCCATATGCAACAGATCATAGCTTTGACCGTTAACACCTTCAATAGTCCCACTTCGGCCGGTACCCGCAACGTTTAAACGCAGCTCATCGTAACTCGGCATGTCCTTAATGGTGACACCACCGACTTCACCGACCAACGCCCAGCTATCTGCACCCAGTGATGGGCCGAATAAATGCGTTGCTGTGAATTGCAGTTGCATTGTGTCTTTCAACACATAACCCTGCGCGATTGCTCCAGGCTCTACATAAGCGACATCGTCACCTTTACTCAACTGAGACAAACCAGCGACGTCTGTGCGAATGCCAGCCAGAGCGAGTTGTTCCAACATACCCGCATAAAGCAACTCTACATCGTCAATCTGTAAAGGTTCGTCTTCGCGATAAGCAAACTCACCAGAGAACGCCGTTTCACCAATTGCGGTATTGAAACTCAAACCGTACAACTTAATGTCTTCTGGGTATTCAATCAGACCTTGCGTAAATGCATTAAGGTTTGTGAAATTCTCATCATTTAACGTGTTGTTCTTAATATAATCTAGGTCCGCAGCAATCGCATCGCTGGTAAAGTTAGACGCCTTACCAGAGATCAGAGGACGACGGGCATGATAGTTGATGTAGTACAGCGCGAACTCAGTGTCGTTCAGTTCTGGGGCAAACATGCCCAGACGAATACCAAACTGACCACCATCCTGTGGCTCTCTCTTACCATTCAGACCTTTGCCTTTCAGTGCCACTTTGGTCGGGTACGCCAGATACATTGAAGTCAGCTGTGAAATAGCAGCTTCACTTTGCAACACATTTGGATCTGTTACATCCAGACCTTGCGCGGCCAATGCCCCCTTCCAGTTTGTATGAAGGTTATTCAGCGCTTCAGTCAGGTGCGCCAAATCAATATCCGGGTTAGCTGTGAAGCCAAGCTGGATATTCTGGTTGTAACCATTCTCTGACGCAAAGTCGTTGGTAGAGAAATAACTACCTGTCGCAGGAAGGCGTGTTTCATGCCATTCGTACTGATAAAAAGCTTCCAGCGTCAGGTTATCGGTCAGACCCAAAGACGCCCAAAACATACCAACAGGAATGAAAGCTTCTTTTAGCTCTGCACCTGGCGCTTTAAGACGGTCAATATCAACCGGGTTTACGTTGATACCGTGACTGATCAGGGTACTTTCACCCCAGTTTACGACCTGACGACCCAATCTGACTGATAACGGGTTTTTACCATTGTTAATGTCGAAATCCGCCCACACGAACGCATCAAGCAAGCGAACATCGGAACAAACCTGCTCTTTGGTGTCGTCATCTGCACAGGGATCGACTTTCTGTCCAGATACCGGATTGTTGTAGGCAAAATCACCATCTTCCATCGCAAAGTCGTAAAAGTACATGAAACGAGAGAAGAAACCGTAGTTATCTTTAGTAATACCTAGTTCGTGGGTGCCTTTGAGTAACTGAGAAAACGTGTCGCCTGAATCGAAATTCAAATTACCAGCGTCACCGTTATTGGAGTATGCACCCTGTTGTGACCAGATCTGAGAAGATGAATAAATGGTGTTGCCCAATGAAGCGTTATAACCGGTCCAGTTATAACGAGGGTGATTACTCTTACCAATGTGATCAAAGTCACGGTCTTCTACACGAATACTCTGACCGTAGGAAAACGTGGAATCAAAGGTCACATCAAAATCACCAACTTGGAACGTGGCGGCTTGCGCAGCAGTGCCAGCGACACCAAGACATGCGGCACTCAGGCCCAGCATTATCTTGTTCTTCACAAAGCGCGATGTTTTTATCATTATTTCTCCCCCCTTTGGCGGGTAATTCTTATCAAGTTATTGTTTTTTGTTGTCGTAACGATAGAAGCGATAGCTGTAAATTACAAATAATACGCGTCTGATCGGTGCATTTTTATCTCATTGGAGCGTATTTCACTCATGGTAAGACGTCCTACCAGAGTAGTTATAACACGTAATTTAAGTTTAAAACAAACCGATTTAACAAAAATACTTTATGTCTCGTCGCATAATTGTCATCAAACTACTTTTTCCAGGGCTACGAAGCGATTATTTTCATCAAGCAACAAACGAAAGCGTCCACGGACGCCTAATGTCGATACATGCCGCCTGATATGATGGGCGGGAAAGCGGATCCGCTTACCCCCATCCTCTACGACTTGTATAAATTCGACATGCCCGTGGTAATACGCCATACATTGTTCATGGCTTAAATCCATGTAAAAGTAATACTCATGCATAATGTGGATACAAACCTTTACACATCTCGAATAAAAGCACCTCTAATTCAGTGCTTTGTCAATTTTCTCATACAGATCGTCACTCAGTTCAGGTAGCCGTGCCAGTTTCTCTAACTGAGCTTTCATTAACCCTTGTCTGGTGTCATCAAAACGCTTGAAAGACAGCAAAGGCGTAATAATTCTGGACGCATTTTGCGGATTGACCTGGTTTAGCTCTGCAATTAAATCACCAAGTAACGCATATCCTCGACCATCTTTGCGATGGAAGTGCCTTGGGTTACCCCGTGTGAAAGCACCAATCAAAGCACGTACGCGATTTGGGTTGGCTTTATCGAAACACGGGTGGTTGTACAGGGATAAAATGTTGTCGATGCAATTGTCATCACTGCGGCTCGCTTGCAATGCGAACCATTTGTCCATTACCAGCAGATCTGACTGCCACTGTTTGTCAAAGTCATCCAGTAATAACTGAGTCAGCACATGATCAGCGTTGACAGCCGCTCTAAGCGCCCCCAATTTCAACGTCATGTTATAACTCTCACTTTGTGCCTGGATCCAGCCTTGGATTTGAGGATCTGACACCTGTGCGAGGTAAAACAAACACTTATTCTTCATGGTGCGGATAGCGACTGCTTTCGCCTCAAGGCTACCATCATCCTGTAGCTGTGCATAAACATCACGCCAAACTGATTTCAACTGGGTCGCTATCTGGCACTCAATGGTCGAAATAGCTTGCGCCAGCTGTTCTACCGGAATAGGCGTGTAGTCAGCACTCAGGGCATCAAAGCCAGGCACAGTGAATAATTCCGCGAGGATTGATAAGTCTCCGCTAAGATCATCAAGCAGCATGCGTAGTGCCTGAGTTAAGCTTTCTGGTAGCTGATATTCATCGAACAGCTGAGTGTTCACCAGTGACTTAATCTCAGCTTTATAAAGCTGCTGAATGGCTTCCCAGCGTGCGTAATCACTGCTGGCATACTTGGCAATGTGAAGCAGCTGATGTTGCTGATAGTCATAATTCAAAACACAAGGCGCTGAGAACCCTTCGAGTAGCACAACAACTGGCTCACTCTCCAATCCCGAAAAGACATAGCTCTGCTGTTTTTCGGTAAGCTCAATTACTTTACCCTGTTTGGCAATGGACTCTGGGATTGCTATCACCTCTCCGTGTTTATCCAACAACTCAACAGCAACCGGAATATGCAAAGGCGCCTCTACCGGATCATGCTCTGCGTGGCTTTGGACCAAATGCAGCGTAAACTCGCCTTGTTGCGCATCAAAGCTCGTACGTGCGCTAATTTTGGGCGTACCAACCTGGTTATACCAAAGTTTAAACTGGGTCAGATCTTTGCCATTGGCATCACTCATCGCTGCGACAAAGTCGTCACAGGTTACTGCCTGACCGTCATGACGCTCAAAATAGAGCTTCATCCCCTTCTGGAAACCAGCTTCACCCAGGATGGTGTGCATCATGCGGATCACTTCTGCACCTTTGTTGTATACGGTCACCGTGTAGAAGTTATTCATTTCGATAACTTGCTGTGGGCGGATTGGGTGGGCCATGGGCCCGGCGTCTTCAGCAAACTGATGAGTACGTACCGTGTTCACCGCATCTATCCGGTTCAACGCACGCGAACCCAGATCACTGCTGAATTCCTGATCGCGAAATACAGTCAGCCCTTCTTTTAGGCTCAACTGGAACCAGTCACGACAAGTTACCCGGTTCCCCGTCCAGTTATGGAAGTATTCGTGTCCGACTATGGACTCAATTACATGAAAATCTCTGTCGGTAGCCGTTTCCTGATTGGCTAACACACAGGCACTGTTAAACACGTTGAGTCCCTTGTTCTCCATAGCCCCCATGTTGAAAAAGTCCACCGCAACAATCATGTAAATGTCCAGGTCATATTCTAAATCAAACCTTTCTTCATCCCACGCCATGGCCTTTTTCAATGATGCCATTGCATGCGGCGCTTTACTCAGATTGCCCTTGTCTACAAATAGCTGAAGGTCAACCTGGCGACCTGAGCGTGTTTCAAATTGATCTGTCAGCACATCGAAGTCACCAGCAACCAGTGCAAACAAATAAGACGGCTTCTTAAACGGGTCTTCCCAGCTGACATAGTGACGACCATCTTCCAGCTCTCCACTGTCGACCTTATTACCATTAGACAGTAGATGTGGCATTTCCCTGGGTCCGATGATCTTAACCTGGTAGGTAGTTAGCACATCGGGTCTATCGAGGAAATAAGTAATTTTTCTAAACCCTTCAGCCTCGCATTGCGTGCAATAGGCACCATCTGAGAGATATAAACCTTCAAGAGAGGTGTTCGTAGCTGGCGAAATGGTATTAACGATTTCGATTTCAGCGCGCTCACCCAGCCCAAATAGTTCCAGGCCAGTCTCATGTAGTTTGTAATCTGAGTGGCTTTGTCCATCCACTGTCACAGACTGAAGGGTCAGCTCGATACCGTCCAGCATCACAGACGTTGCGCCACCCAGTGATAACAGCGTAAACCGGGCTGTCACTTTGGTATTTTGTGGATCTAATTCGAAGCTTAAGGCAAGATTCTCAACTGCATGTGAGGGAGGCTGATAATCATGCAGGTATTTGGCCTGAGGTTTTGAGGTCATGACAATTCCTATTATCAAATTACAGGTGCTAGCGTCACTGACATAACTGAGCACAATGAAAAAATGAGTACAAATCAATATCTTTATTGTAGAACGGCCCACGCTAAGGGCAAAGGGATTTATGAATGTGAGACGTGCAAAAGCGCCTCAAATTCAATGAGGCGCTTTTGTTTCTTTTCAGCTCTGGACTATGCGTCTGGCGCTGCTGCGCCCTGCTGCATCGCTTTGGGTTTGATTTTTAAAATCTTAATACCCAGGTAAGCGTATACGATTGCCAGGAATGGATTGATTAGGTTAAAGAAGGCGTAAACCGCATAATCAAGTGGGTTTATTAACAACACACTTTGCATATATGCCCCACAAGTGTTCCAGGGGATCAAAGGACTTGTAATGGTACCTCCGTCTTCCAGCGTTCTGGACAGGTTCACACTTCGCAGGCCCCGTTTCGTATATTCTTCTTTGAACATACGACCAGGCACCACAATGGCAATATATTGATCCGCCGCGACCAAGTTAGTACCAAAACAAGTTGCGACCGTAGAAGCAATGAGTGAACCCGTGCTCTTTGCCACTTTTAGAATGCTCTTAACAAACAGCTCAAGCAACCCGGTTTTTTCCATAATGGCACCAAACATCAGCGCCGTCATAACCAACCAGGTCGTCGTCAGCATACTCGACATACCGCCCCCGCTGAGCAAGTCATCCATCTTGGCGTTGCCTGTTTCGAGGCTAAAGCCATCAAAGAAAGTGGCCCAAACCAGCTTGAAATGACTGACCAGGGCGCCTTCGTCCGGATTTACCTGACTCGCTATCAGGTCGCCCTGGAACAACAATGCCCAAATCGCACCAACAACGGCACCAATAGAGATAGCAGGAAAAGCTGGCATCTTTTTAATTGCAAGGCCGAGAAGAATAACCAGAGGTACGAGGTTAACTATGCTGATATTGAAGTTACTTTGTAGGATCGAGGCAATCTCATCAATTTTACTCGATTCACTCGACACATCAGCATTGAACCCCATAAAAATAAATATAATTAAGGCGATAACAAAGCTTGGCACTGTGGTCCATAACATGTGCTGAATATGCTCGAACAAATCACTGCCCGCCACCGCTGGCGCTAAATTCGTTGTTTCTGACAATGGAGACAGTTTGTCACCGAAGTATGCACCCGAGATAACCGCTCCGGCAGTCACCACAGGATCCAATCCCAAGCCATTAGCAACCCCCAGCAGGGCTACACCTATGGTTGCGGCTGTTGTCCAGGAACTACCAATACTCATGGCAACGATGCCACAAATCAAACACCCTGCCGCATAAAACCACGACGGATGGATAATCTGTAATCCATAGTAGATTAAGGTGGGTACTGTACCGGAAAGCAACCAGGTTCCAATCAAAGCACCTACCATCAGCAGGATCAGGATAGCTCCCAAAGAGATAGTGATCCCTTTAATCATCGCTTCTTCGAGTGTCTTCCAGGTAAAACCATTTTTAAGCCCGATCAACGCAGCTGTAAAGGTAGCAAACAGCAGGGCTATCTGGTTTGGCCCTGAAGAAGAATTATCACCGTACAGGTATACAGCTGCACCTAACAGGCTCACCAATACCACAATAGGAATAAAGGCATCCAAATAGGATGCTTGTTTTTGTTGTCTCAAACCAGAATACTCCTTCGCACTTAATGGAGTGCTTTATTATTATCTCTGCCGGGTCAGTTCACTGTTAAGTACAACACATGAATCTGCGCCCAAGACAGCGCCAGGCAAGTTCTTGCCCGACTATTTTTAATATTGCAGCTGACAATAATAACAAATTTCCCACGCACTGGTAACGAAAAAAGGCGCTCAATGCGCCTTTTCGTAGTTTAGCCTTCTGTACGTCTTGTTTTGTTAAACCGTCTTCAGTTAGCCGTATTGTTTTTTGCCAGACGACCGTAATTGATCAGGTCTTGCGTGATCAGAGCAGCCTCTTCGAGGTATGGGTCCAGCTCGGCAATGATCTCTGGTACGTCATCCAGGTCTTTTACCGGTTCCTGTCCCAGACGTTTCAGCCGCTCATTGGTACGCTTCAGTGCGCGCTCATCGCGTTCTTCTCGCTCTTTTGTACGCTCAGCTTCAACCAGCGAAATAGCAATGTCGTCCTTCTGTGCTTTGTATCGCGCGATATCGTCGTAAACATAAGCAAATTCAGGCTCTTTGGCAATACGGATCCCATGGCGCTCATTTAAATACTTGATGGTCTCACTTAAATCATCCAACTGTCGATATTTGGCTCTAACAATGCTGTCCCATGGTAATGCATTATCTTCCTGACTTTCGCCCCACTCGGCAGGCTCAACCGCTGAAGGCAGTAAAATGTCCGGGATCACCCCTTTATTTTGCGTGCTGCCACCATCAATACGATAGAACTTAGCTATGGTATAAGTAATACTACCAAGCGCATTGTCGAACAGGTCGTAGGTTTTTCGCAAACCACGGTGCTGCTGTACTGTGCCTTTACCGAAAGTTTGCTCACCAATTACTACAGCACGACCATAATCCTGCATCGCTGCTGCAAAAATTTCGGATGCCGACGCACTATAACGATCAACCAAAACAGTCAGAGGGCCATCATAATAAGTAACACCATCACTGTCTTTTTGAGCTTCAACACGGTTATACGCCGTATGAATTTGTACTATCGGACCTTTGTCGATGAATAAACCTGAAAGCTGTGTAGCTTCATATAATGAGCCACCGCCATTTTGTCTCAGGTCAACGATAATACCATCCACATTTTGCTCTTTGAGCTTGTCGAGCTCTCTTTTAACATCTTTTGAGAGGTTGTTGTAAAAGCTTGGGATTTCAATCACGCCCACTTTGCTGGTCAGGTCCGAGTAATTTGCTTCGAATACTTCAGACTTAGCAGCTCTGTCTTCGAGACGAATTTTATCCCGTACGATTTCCACAACTTTAGGCGTACCATGCGTATCGCTGCCTTTAAGGTATTGCAACCTTACTTTGGTACCTTTAGGACCTTTGATCAGATCAACAACGTCGTCCAGGCGCCAGCCAATCACGTCAACAAACTCTTCGCCATCCTGAGCCACACCAACAATGCGATCGTCCGGCTTAATTCTTTCAGTTTTATCCGCGGGGCCACCCGGCACTAAGCTGCGAATAATCGTGTAGTCTTCATCATAACCCAGCACGGCACCAATACCTTCCAGTTCAAGTTCCATATCCATCTTGAACTGCTCTGCACGACGCGGTGACAAATAAGACGTGTGTGCCTCAATGCTGCGCGCAAACGCATTCATTACAATCTGGAAGGCATCTTCGTTATTGGTTTGTACCAAACGTTTGATGGTATTTTTATAACGCTTGGTGAGGATCTCTTTAATACCAGCCCAGTCTTTACCTGTTAGTTTGAGCCTCAAAGCATCAGACTTAACGCGTTGACGCCAATACTCATCTAACTCGGCCTGAGTGCTGGCAAATTGCATGTCTTCTCTGTCAAAAACAAACTCGTCTGGCTTGTCAAACTTCATTTCTGTCTCTAACAGAGAAATAGCATAGGTAAAGCGCTCGTAGCGACGCTGCATACTGGCATTGAACATCTCGAAGGCAAAATCGAGTTTGCCTTTTTTGAGCGCATCGTCAAATTGCTTTCTGTAGCCCGCAAACTTGTCGATGTCTGACTGAAGAAACAGAGATTTATTGTAATCTAAGTTTTCGATATAGCGATCAAAGATCTGCTCAGACAGCGCATCGTCAAGTTTAAAGCGCTTATAGTGTTCACGAGTAAATTTACTGGTTACCCTTTTGGTTGCCGTCGCATGCTGGATTTCAGGCTCCAGTACAGGAATGTCTTTTTCCGTTACGGTCTGTGTTGCAGCTGAACACACGCCAGATACAAACAGTGCGATTGCACCAATTAAAGGTAACTTATTACTCATACACTACTCCTTAAAGAATAAACAGGCTTTCTGCTTTTGTTTTAACTTGCATCCCTGTCACTAATTCAACATGAACTTCGTCTTTGTTGACTTCAGTGATGGTTGCATTAACTAAGGCCTGTCCCAACTTTACTTTAACCTTATTATTTACCTTGACCTCATTTGCCGGAAGAGGTTCAACTTTACCTGAGCTACGACGCTGCTGTTGCTCTGGTTTAGCATTAACTTTAGCGTTTTTATTGCCGTGACGGTGCTTGTTCTCACCGCGAGATTTGTAAGATTTTGTGTCACCATCGCGACGACGCTCACCACGACCGTCTTGTCTTGGACGTTGCGGCTTCTTACGTTTAGCCATTTTAGCACGTGACTCTTCAAGTGCTTTTTGAGCATGCTCTACATGTTCCTGCTCAACTTTCTCGGCATCATTGCCGTCCAGATCAACACGAAATTCATTGTTAATCACGGCTTCCAAATAGCGCCACGAAGAAGTGTACTTACGCAACGCCTGACGAACCTGAGTCTTACTGACTTTTTCAGATCCTTCAATTCTGGCGGCAATATCTTTGAAGATGCCGACTTTAAGCGGTTTTATACCGTCTTTTTGTTTAAAACACTGAGGAAACTCGGCATATAAAAAGTCGAGAACCTCTTTGATATCTTTTAGCTTGTTTGTGGTTTCCATGTCTAAACCTATAGTTCAATATTATCATCAAGAGATGACTGAATGTAATGTGTAACCCAGTCAATGAGTTCATCATACTCGGCTTCGACTAGTGCCAAATCGCCGCGCAGATGCTCCCATATTCCATTTATAATTAAATCAATTTTCTCGCAGGACAGATCGTCAGGTAGTTGCTCCCAGGCTACGTGGATAAGCTCATTTAACGTCTCTGCGACACGCTCTTCTTCTCCTTCCCAGTCTCCGACATCGAAGGTGGAAAACAGATAATCCTGAACGTTTAATAGTTCTTTCATTTATAAGGTACCTTCAAAGCATTTTACCAGTGCTTCCAGGCCCATTTTATCTTCATCGTCAAATCTTGCCAGACTCGGGCTATCAATATCTAAAACTGCAAATAGCTCGCCATTTCGTATTACGGGGATCACAATTTCAGAGTTTGACGCAGCGTCACAGGCAATATGACCATCAAAGCTGTGCACATCCTCAACCAGCTGAGTTGTTAACTCAGCTGCCGCTGTACCACATACGCCTTTGCCTAATGGGATACGAATGCAGGCGGGATTCCCCTGAAAAGGACCCAGCACAAGTTCGTCAGTACCATCTAAGAGGTAAAAGCCCGCCCAATTAATGTCTTCCATTGAGGTAAATAATAAGGCGCTGAGGTTTGCCATATTGGCGATGTAGTTGTGCTCATCACCAATCAGGGCCTGAGCTTGTAGGCTGAGGGTATCGTAGAACTTTTTCTTCTGCATTGCGGTCATTCAACAAATTTACATAAGAGGTAAAGGTACTCTTTCAGGCAGCTAAATGAAACCTTTTAGACAGAAAAACTATTAAATTAGTGTAAAACACCGCTGAGCTGTACAAAAAGCCATCAGGCACTTGACGCGTTGCGGCGTAAACTGAACAAAAACAACCCGCAGCCCAGTGCAGCCATCACTACATTGATGATGAAAACCATGCCTGAACTTGCAACAAACAAGAAGCTGAACAAGGCGCCACCCAGCATACCTGCTGTCAATACGGCTGAATAACTTACCTTGTTATAGCGTAGCAAAACCATATAAGCCGGCAATACAAAAAACGCCATAGACAGACCCACAATGTGCGCATTAGCAACCGCGGTCATCAGTATTTGAAACAAGATTTTGCTCTGACCACTTAGCAACGCGTAGTAGCCACCCAACACGATACCAACGATAAGCGGTGACAACAACGAGTACCCCACGGCCTTAGCTACCTGCCCTTTTATCATCTCTTTCACCTTTATCAGTCTGCACAGAGATGTTCAGTGTTGACGCGATTCACCAGTATCACAAGTCAACTTTGGTCGTATAAAGTTACCCGCCTGTAGCAACAGCCCATAGCATTGCACACCAGATGTCATTATAGACCGTAAAACCGCCAATATCAGGCTTATCAAACGAGTATTACGCTGCACAACATGCTGTGTTAGCAGACTCTGGTAGGCGGCATTAGCCAGGTCGTGCCGATTGCCTCAGCTGTCGGGAATGCATTAGAACCTTGTGTATCTCAAACCTCCCACGCTGTTGCCCTTTTAGCCAGGCTCCCTGCTACTGCGTGAACCTGGGCCATACAGATTATGGCAGAAAATAGATAACGTTAAGCGGACTATTGATAATAAGCTCTCCAAGCCCCCAAATGAAAACCAGCTTCGAGTGTACCATTGCCTAAATACCTTTTTGAGATAAAACCCGCTGTGGGTGAGCTCCCTATCATACCAGCACTACCAGTGCTAAACCCCGGTATTGTTAGTGGCATTCACTTCCAGCGCAATTCATCTACCCGGCTTTTTGCACGTCAAGCGTTTCGGTGATATGGAGACCTGACCAATGGTCGAATAAACCTGCTTGAGTTTCGGATTTTCCTGAAGTCCGACTCGGGTAGAGCCGTACACTATGATAAGCGAAGCCATCACAGCAAGTATGGTAGCCAACCCCGGTTTCCGGGCAAACTCAACGCAATAAACATTATATACGAACCGTACTATGTCAAATGCGCTCGCTGTTATGCCAATTTGCTTAATTAAGTGTTCTGTTTTGAGGCGAGAAAATATGTTCGACAACACCGTTCCCGCGTCCTGCTACCACTAAGGCTCCTACATCCATGTAAGCGAGGCAAAATTTTGCTATTTAGTTGCTCTAAATGAGAGGTTTTTAACACAGTTAGCGTCATATTTGCTCCTTCAAATTGAACAGGTATTAAGTGAAATAGGCATTACACCCAGTCCTGTGATGACAGCAGAGCAAAATATATGGGTAGATGTGTTTTCATCCCATAGTGACTCCACTGAGGCCGAGGATAGTTATGTAGATGCTCAAATCACGCTGATGCTTGGCCGCTATGCAAGTCAGATAGATAGAGTTGAAGTGTACCTTTTGGCTGATGAAACCCAGACACAGACACAAACCCAACCACAATTTCAGTGCACCATAGGCGTTGGTTTAAAGGGCTATAATGCTGTAGAGGCCAATGAAGTGGCAAGCAAAGCATCCGACGCAATCAATGCCTGTGCACATCGCACTATGTGAAAAGAGCATTGCAGCTTTCTAGTTAAAATATGCACCCAGAGAAAAGTAAAAAGGCCGTAAGTCATAAACTTACGGCCTTAATGTGGCGGAGAGATAGGGATTTGAACCCTAGATACGCTATTAACGTATGCCGGTTTTCAAGACCGGTGCTTTCAACCACTCAGCCATCTCTCCGAATCAGATTGTCGCTGTTCACCTGTGAACTATCAGAGGCAAACTTGCGTAAAATTAGGTGGCGGAGAGATAGGGATTTGAACCCTAGATACGCTATTAACGTATGCCGGTTTTCAAGACCGGTGCTTTCAACCGCTCAGCCATCTCTCCGCAGCGAGGCGAATATTAGAGAATCCCAGCCTCCTTGTGAAGCTTTTTTTTCGCTTTTTTGTTTAATTGGTCAAAATTCACTTTATTTGTATAAACATCGGACATGCTGTGAGGTTTTATGGTCAAAAATGGGACGTTAGAGAACTTTTAACCTAGTTTTAGGGTCTACTAAACCAGAAAGGTTTGCCGAGCGTTTTAACTCTTGGTAATCTTGGCCTAGAATAATTTTCGGAACATAGTGTTTCTAATAAGGAGCTGAAAATGGCGTTCAATCATTCGTACACTGGCCAAAAAGTGGCTATGTCGACGGTCGAAACTAACAAGGTGCTTAAAAACACCTACTTCCTACTGGCAATGACACTGGCATTTAGTGCGATTACTGCTGCCATCTCTATGACTATGGCACTACCGCGCTTTACCGGTCTTGTCTGTTCTTTAATTGCGTTTGGTCTGTTGTTCGTGATCCAGAAAAAAGCGAACTCAAGCTCAGCGATTGGTCTAGTTTTCCTATTCACTGGCCTCATGGGCTTTGGCTTAGGCCCACTGCTCAGCCATTATGCAGCAATGCCAAATGGTAGCCTGTTGATTGCACAGGCACTGGGCTCGACTGCTTTAGTGTTCTTTGGTCTGTCTGCATACGCGTTGACAACTAAGAAAGACTTCTCCTTCATGGGCGGCTTCCTAGTTGTAGGTATGCTGGTAGTGATTGTTTCAAGTCTGGTTAACTTGTTTATCGGCAGTTCAGTTGCCTTTATCGCGATTAACGCCGCTGTTGTATTACTGATGTCTGGCTTCATCTTGTACGACACAAGCCGTATCGTAAACGGTGGTGAAACAAACTACATCCTGGCAACAGTAAGCCTGTACCTGAGCATCTACAACCTGTTCACGTCTATCCTTGCGCTGCTTGGCTCAAGTGATGACTAATACGCTCAGTTTGCTAAAATAAGCCCCATCTGGGGCTTTTTTTATGAGTAACTTTTGAGTCAATACGTACTTTCCCTGCACAGCAATGTAAGTGATCATGATGCTTTACAACAGCTGGTGCGGTTCGCTAATGCTTTACAAGCACAAGATCACCAGATCAAATGTATTTTTCTTTACCAGCAGGCTGTTTTGTTTGCCAGCCAACACTTTAGTCTCGCCAGTGATGAACTGCAGCCGGCTCAACTGTGGCAGTCGCTGCATGACGCAGGCATTGCACTCAAGCTGTGTGTCACAGCGGCAGAAAAGTATGGCCTGGACACCTCACACTGTGGTCCATTTGAAGTCGCCGGATTGGCAGAGTTTGCCATGCTGGCAACCAAAGCAGATAAGTGGGTGCAATTTAAATGAGCGAAAACATTCTGGTGATCAACCACACCGCTCCCTTTGATGGCGCTAATATCCGCGAGGGGTTAGATATGGCATTGATTTTTGCCGCGCTGGATCAAAACGTGTCCTGGCTATTCAAAGGCCCAGCGGTACTGGCGTTAAAAACAGGCAATGATGCGTCTCAACTGGGTATGAAAAATTACTTTAAGCAGCTCAAAACACTGGAGATTTATGACGTTGAACAAATCTATGTGTGTGCCGAAGCCATGACCCAGTTTGCCCTGACTGTGGACGACTTAAACATCGATGCGCAAATCCTGACCCTGGATGCGCAACAAACGCTACTCAAGCAGCAGAATAAGGTAGTGAGTTTATGAGCCTCCCGACATTACACATTTTTTCCAAGCCAGTGAGCTACTACAAAGCAGCATTCGATACCTCCTTGCTCGGTGAGCAGGATGTGCTATTGCTCACCCGAGATGCCTGTTATGATCAACGTGCATGGCGTGCATTAAGCGCTAACCGCACCTGTATGCTCAGTGTCTGTGCACTGGCACGGGGCATCAACGCACTGGATAACATCGAATTGCTCGACGACCAGCAGTGGATCACGCTGGTTGAGCAATGTCAAAAAACAATTACGTGGTAACTATGCTCGTTTTTCAAGATAAACAGATCGAAACAGATAAAGAAGGCTACCTGCTGAATCATCAGGACTGGCATAAAGAACTGGCACCGCTGCTTGCGGAGCAAGAAAACATTACGCTGACAGATGCCCACTGGGAAGTTGTCAACTTTGTGCGCGACTTTTATGAAGAATATAACACCAGCCCGGCTATTCGAATGTTGGTTAAGGCCATTGGTCAAAAGCTAGGTGAAGACAAAGGGAAAAGTATTTATTTGTACAAACTTTTCCCTAAGGGCCCGGCAAAGCAAGCAACTAAAATAGCCGGTTTGCCAAAACCGGCTAAGTGTATCTAGCCTAACAAACAGAAGGTTATTGCTGCGAAGCGTGCCACAAGGTACTGATTTCATCAAGCGTGGCGGGATCGTCAATGGTTGATGGTACTGTCATCGCTTCGCCATCCACCAGCTGGCGTAAGTTTTTGCGTAATATCTTACCAGAACGTGTTTTAGGTAAGCGCTCTACAACCAAAATTTGTTTCAGACACGCGATTGCGCCAATTTTCCCCCGAATAGACTGTACCAGCTCTTCACGCAATTGCGCCTGAGTGAGCTGGCTCCCATCTTTGAGCACTACCATGGCGACAGGTACCTGCCCCTTTAATTCATCTTTGGCTGCAAAGACAGCGCATTCTGCCACTGCTTCATGCGCCGCTACCACTTCCTCCATCTCCCCGGTTGATAAGCGGTGGCCTGCAACATTAATCACATCATCCGTGCGCCCCATAATAAAGACGTACCCCTCTTCATCGAGGTATCCGCCATCTCCTGAGAGATAATAACCGGGAAACTCCGACAGATACCCCTGCTTAAAGCGAGTGCTATTTTGCCAGATACTGCTCAGGCAACCTGGTGGTAGCGGTGTTTTAAGTGCAATGAGCCCCTGCTCATTGGCCGCACAAGGTTCACCATTCGCATCCAGGACAGTCAATTGATAACCCGGCGTAGGCACCGATGCACTGCCCGCTTTGGTCGGTAACGGCGACAAACCCATGGGGTTGGCGGCAATGGGCCAGCCAGTTTCAGTTTGCCACCAATGGTCAATAACCGGTAGTCTTGTCACCGACTGCAACCAGTCATAGGTTGCAGGGTCCAAACGCTCACCAGCGAGAAATAAGGTTTGCAGTGAACGGGTATTGTACTGAGCGAACAGCTTACCTTCCGGATCTTCTTTTTTAATGGCTCTAAAAGCTGTCGGTGCACTGAACAACGCATTGACCTGATATTCCTCAACAACCCGCCAAAATGCCCCCGCGTCCGGGGTCCTGACAGGCTTGCCCTCATACAGCAAAGTGGTGCAGCCAAAAAGCAGTGGCGCATAAACGATATAAGAATGACCCACAACCCAGCCAATATCAGAGGCGGCCCAGAACACCTGACCGGGTTTCATACCATACACAATTTCCATACTGTAATGTAACGCCACAGCATGCCCCCCCTGCTCACGCACAACCCCTTTTGGCACCCCCGTTGTACCAGATGTGTATAGAATATAGAGCGGATGAGTTGCAGGCAAAGGTACTGCATCAACCTTGGGGGCGGTAGCAACCAGTTCACACCAGTCGATATCTCGGGGAGTTAACATCGAAGCGCGATACTGAGCACGCTGCCATATAACCGTATGCTCAACTTCATGCGTCGCCAACGCCAGTGCTTCATCCAGCATGGGCTTGTACTCAATCACTCTGCCGACTTCAACGCCACAAGATGCGCTTAGCACCAACTTGGGCTTTGCATCATCAATACGCACAGCAAGCTCTTTAGGTGCAAAACCGCCAAATACGACCGAATGAATGGCCCCAAGTCGCGCACATGCCAACATGGCAATCACCGCTTGCGGGATCATCGGCATGTAGATAACGACTCTATCCTGAGCAACAATACCGAGTTTACTCAGCGCGCCTGCAAAATGACTGACTTCATCCAGCAACTGAGCATAGGTGTAACACTGCTTCTGCTCAGTCACGGGCGAATCATAAATGAGCGCAACTTGTTCAGCTCTTCCTTCCTTTACCTGCTGATCCAATGCCAGATAGCTGGTGTTGAGTCGACCATCTTTAAACCAATGGCTTAATGACTCATGATCATAACTTACGCCGGTTTTGGGTGTGGTGTGCCAGTTGAGTCGACCAGCTTGGTGTAGCCAGAATGCCTCAGGGTCTCGCTCAAATTGCTCATATGCCTGTTGATAGGTTTGATATGCTGTTGTTGTCATAATGATTTCCTGTTGGGCCGGGTAAAGATAGTTTGATATTTTGCCAACTGGCTAACACCCGGTTAACGACGAGTACGCTATTAAACATAGAATTACTGAAATAAAGACAACACTAGACATTGGTCGATGGCAGGAAAGAATTTGATCCACCGCAAGCTTTCCGTGGATAAGGAAATGCGGGCCCTCAGCTGAGCACCCGCTGTCACCGGTTTATTCATCAACGGGCCAGGTATAAGGCACTACTGGTACGGATAAACCTCGGTCAGTGATGGACTCTGCAACAGTTTTACTCGGATCAGTAGGTGCCCACAGGTCCTGAGTGAACACCAATGATGCATCTTCCAGAGCAATATCGCCTAGCACACCACTGGCATCTATATCGAATACAAAACTGCCAGAGCCGTCGTAACTACAAGACGTAGTAGGCGCATATTCAATATTTGCTTTACTACCGGTTCCATCATAAGTTGCTGTTGTATTGTCGTACTCAAAGAACTGCCGCTGCGAGAATGCCTGCATGCTGTGATCATTCCCAGGTCCCGCCCAATTACAGATAAAACCTTGAATAAGCCCGTCTGTCTCCTCAATTTTCGTTCCATATCCAAAGTGCGCCTCACCGTTGTCCAGGCTGGGGGAATTAAATCCAATATTGAAAATTCGGCTGTTGCTGTCGTTCACGCCGGCTTGCCAGACATAGGCATATTGTCCTGCCAGTGTTGTAAGGTCAAAATTTGCACCAAATATCGAAAAGTTCTCACTCCATCCATCCGGATTATCGACACTGTGATACTTGTTATTCACATCAACCTGGTTGTCGCTGTTGAACATGCCACTGTTACTGTGACCACACAAAGTGGCAACCCTGGCTTGAAGGGACATATTGTCTCCCGAACGCTCATAAGCCAGAGAACCCGTTCTGGTGCGTTCACTTTGACTACAATTGCCGCCTGGAAATTCTATACCGCTAACGCCCTGTTCACCTTCCACCTGGTAAGTAAGATGGCCAGAATAATTCAGCAGATCCGCTCCGGGTGTGTGTGCCATAGATAACGAAATGTCGTAATCAGAGCCACTAACTGTGTATGTCAGAGAAACTGTATATTGCCACTCACTCCCCGAGCGGGTAATAGCAGCTCCGCTGAAAGTCACACCAGCAATACCTTTGGCATTCATTTCGCCGGTCACATCAATGCTGCTGCCATCTGCGGGCAAGCTCATCCCCGAATCCAGTGCTGCTGAGACCATACTGGCTAAGACCATCAGACTCATTCTCGACTGATCTCTGATCCCACTTAACAGCGCATTAGTTTGTGCAACAGCACACGCATTGCCTGTACTGTCACTCTCTGACCACAACCCTAAGTCACCCCCAGGTAAAGTGCCAGAAGCCGAAGCAGGATCAGTCGCATCTGGGTGACCTGTGTAGGCTACCTGCGGTCCAAAGCAATCCGTATTCGTGCTGTTGCGATAGAATGACTGAACTCGAAATACATCCAGTAAAGGGACGGTGCCATTGAGTATCCGGCCAATTCTCTGTGTAGACCACAAATAAGTTGGTACGGATGGGCCGTACTCCACCGCTGGCCGATTGCCAAAACCGCGCTCAACTTCATCACTGCTGTCACTAAAAGGAGAAGACGCCATGACCTCTGTGGGAAAATAAATACCGCGCGAATCATCGGGTTCACCCGGATCATTACTATCATCCGTACTACCATCGCCCGGATCCGTATTGCCAGAATTATCACCACCAGAGTCTTCACCATCAGAATTATCACTGTCGTTGCCCGTGTTATCACTTGTGGCATCATTATTAGCAGGCGTTTGCGCTTGCTGCTCCTGAGAATTAGTATTGCTCCGCTCATCGTTATCTGATGAAGAGCACCCGGCTAACAAAGCCAATAGAATATATGGAATAGGTGTTTTCATAGTTGCATACCTTGTTGTCTAACCCGCTTTAAAGGTAAGCCAAAAAGACCAGCAGCTCAAAAATCCTCCACCCTGAAGTGTGAAAATATGTTGAGCACTTTATCGCTAAGGCTTTGATGTTCCTGGTTTTACACAAACCTAGTAAAAGCATGCATTCTCATTTAGATTACATAAATAAGACTAGTGTAGTGATTGCATTACATTTTATTGATTTTTCCAAAACAAAAAGTAGCGATCGCTAAATAACAAAAGCCGCACAACTTATTACATTTAAAACAGCCTGTATCGCATAATAAAAGCGCCATAACCGGATCTCAGATAGCCTGATGGCATTCAGACTGCTGTATTGCGATATGCATCAACTCCAGGAGTTCCGCCATAGGCACGTTAACCTTGTCGTATTCTTTTTCTTTAAGTAGAACATCTATTTTAGATGCCGTTTGATAAATATCATGACAATCAAACATTGCTGACGTGCCCTTAAGTGCATGTATGGACCTTGCCAGCCCTTCAAAATCGTGATACTTGAGCTGATTTTGCAACTGCACCAGTTGCTCATGCAGTCCTGCAATATACTGAGATTTCAATATCGAAAACTCTTCATCGGGTAAAGCCAGGTCTTCTTCAACGGTAATATTCAGGTAGTGACTGACTTTTCTGGCGAACTCAGTTCTGTCGATTGGCTTAGCCAGATGGTCGGTAAAACCAAGCTTCAGATAACGCTCTACCTCATGGCTCATCGTATTTGCCGTTAACGCAATCACAGGTGCCGTGCTGCCCGTAGCCTGAATAAAGTTAAATGCTTGCTCACCATCCATCACAGGCATTTGAATATCCATCAGGATCAAGTCAAAGTCCCCGTCTAACACAGCTTGAACAGCGAGCTGCCCGTTCTCAACCGCAGTCACACTCAGCCCCATCCGCTCCAGAATACGCGTTATCAGACGACAATTATCAACGTGATCTTCGGCCAACAATACTTCGCCTTTTAATGACTCAGATTCATAGCCCTCCGGCTCTGTACCAGGCTCCTGAGTTTGGTGAATTTCCGAGAAAGTGTTGAGCCATTTAGTGCGTTCCGTAGTGTATAAACCCACAGACAAAGTAAAAGCGGTACCCGAACCAACCTCACTTTCAACTTCAATGTCTCCGTCGAGTTTCTGAGCCAGACTTTTTGAGATGTTGAGCCCAAGTCCGGTTCCCCCATATTTTCTGGTTGTTGACGAGTCAGCCTGATGAAAAGCGTTAAATAACTCCTTCTGCTCCGCGGTGGTCATCCCAATTCCGGTATCCTGCACTCCGATCGACAAGGTATCCTGCGTACAGCTGACATCAATGGAGATTTTACCAACAGAGGTAAACTTAAGCGCATTCGACGTTAGGTTAAGCAATATTTGTCGCAAACGGGTCGGGTCTATAACGATGTAATCAGGCAATGGGAAGTGGTAATTCAGTTCAAACTCCAACCCTTTGTCTCTGATCTGCTTACCCAGCAAAGACTCAACATGAGTAATAGACTGAAACAGGTTTGCCTCTATGAGTTCAACTTCGAGCCGATTTGCTTCGATTTTAGACATATCCAGAATGTCGTTGATGAGGCCAAGAACATGACGAGAATTTTGTAAAATCACTGAAATTGCATGGTTGCGCTCATGAGGTTTGATATCACCGAGCATAATGCCATCGGCATAGCCAATTATCGACGTCATAGGTGTACGAATTTCATGGCTCATGTTTGCCAGAAAGCGACTTTTGGCCTCACTGGCATCGCGTAATTCAGACGCAAGTTGCTCTAACTCATAGGTCCGCTTGAGAACCTTTGCTTCGAGGTTTTTATTCAGCTCAATATTTTGCTCATTGGTCAGACGGTATTTGTCGGCCACTGCAAATGCCAGTAATAAGGCATCAAGCGCTGTACCTATCAGTCCGATTAAATATAAGTTAACCGCAATAGGAGGCAATAACCCAAGATTAGTGACATTGCCAACCATATTAGGAATTGCCATGCAGACATAGGCCAGAACGAAATAACGAGCGGGTTTGAAGCCCTCCATCAAACGTAACACACCTACGTAAAGCCCCATACACAAAGCAGACCCCGTAGCTAAGGTCGCCCAGAGGAAACCAAAACCCGGAAACAAAATGCAAAAAGGAGTACCAATTGCACCAATTGCACCGACCCAAAGCGAGGCAGTAGACAAAGATGGGTGGGTCTCTTTTAGCTTGAGGAGTCGATTGTAAAATAGCACATTCGTAATGGGCGTCAGCGCAAAGCCCAGCCAGTGTAAATGGGCGGAGTAGAATCCCAAAAGCTGATCGGATATATGAAAGAAATGACTCCAGGCAAATACCCAAGTTGCAGCAAACATGGCATAGTATAAGTGAGTCATATCTTTGGAACCGATATAGATCAGCAGGTTATACAAACCAAGTACAATGCCCACACTAAAACAAAGGGACATAAGCAAGTTATCAATTGTTACCTGACGTTCAAACTCTTTGACCGGAATAAGCTCTAGTTTGATTGGTGTGTAAAAGTAGTCGCTCTCAAACAAGGTAACAACAAAGTACCTCTGATTAGGCAAAAGACGTATTTTATTACCATAGTGAAAGGGGTACTCATTGGCATGCATACCACCAGTAAAAAACCGTTCCACGCCAGACTCTGAATAAATACGCGTTTCGACATTAGACAGCACAGTATTATAGGGATAGAGCACCAGATCCTGGTACTTAGAATGATTTTCAATTTCTGTTACCAGCCAGTATCGGCCAGAAAAAAGCGCACGTTTCGTCTGCTCCGGCTGTGTGCTTGCCCACTGTTCAACCTGGGCGAAGCTATCCGGGAAACGCGCACCGTTTTGAGCCGACAGCACCATTCCCTTATCATGTAAATTTTGCCCCCGCTGTGTACCGTCAAAGACATACACGCTCGCGTTTGCAAAAAAAGTAAACAGGCACAGCAACACTGTGCATAATAGTCTTACACTACCCATTTGAGACCTAAACTGTAGCAGCTCGAGGCCAATGACTGGCTAAAACCTATACATAACATCCACCCCAAGGCGTCTCCCCTCTCCTTTAAAGTCCTGCAGCATGCCGAGAAAAGTACTTAAATCGAACTTTAAGTGACTGTACTCTTTATCAAACAAATTTTTTCCCCATATTCCAAAGCGCCAGTCCCCTCGCTCAAAGCGCACGCTGCCACGCCAAAGAGTATATCCTGACTGCATTGCGTAAGCATTCTGGTTTTGGTCGAAGTAGTACTCAGATTGATAATCTAACCCAACCGTTGAAACCAACTCCCCATGCCAAAATGACACAGAGTGCGTGACATCGCCATTGATGTTCCATTCCGGGGTAAATGGTAAACGATTGTCCGTCAGTACATTGCCCACCGGGTCAATGAACTCGTCGAAGTTTGCCTCAGGCACATAACCGGCTGCACCTCTAAGCTTAAGGGACTCGCTCAGCTTATATTGTAAGGCCAGCTCAGCACCGTATATTGTTGAGCTACCAACGTTTTCTAGTAACTGAAGCGGTGGTGCGCCCGGCGTAGTTGAGGCCTGGTTCATAAACACCTGCTGATCGCTATAATCGTAGAAGAACACAGCGCCGTTGATAGATAAGTCATCTGCGTTGTTATATTTCGCCCCAATTTCGTGCGCATAGAGCTCCTCAGGGCCATAGTCGGCTAACTTTGCCTGCTCTTCTGTTGCCAGCAATCCGCCGTTATATCCACCGCTTTTGGTACCATTAGCAAAACTATAGTAGAACATGAGAGGATCAGAATACTGGTAATTCCAGGCCAGACGACCGGACAAACCATCATCTTTTACTTCACCATTGACGTGATAGTAAGGGACCGTCACCCCATCTACCTGTGTGATATCTGCAACAGTATTCAACTGGGAAACGGAATCATACTCTACCGTTTCATCACTATAACGAAGCCCGACAGTAATGCGATGTGCGTCGTTGAGCTGCCACTCATACTGCGCAAATGCCGCCACAGACTTTACTATAATTTCGTTGCCATAGAAAAACGTGTTGGTCAGGTCAGTGCTTAAAAGTCCACGATAATCTCGCAAAATATCATTGAAATTATCCTGATAGATACGCTCCTCCAGATGGAACAAACCCAGAGTAAGGTGATCTCTGTTACTGGTTTGACTGTATCGCAACTCGTTTGAAAGCATCTCATTCTTCAAACCAAGCTCCCCTTCACACAGTCTCGCAGGGCTGCCATCACAGTTAAATGCGTGTCTTCTGTCCAGGCGATTAAAGCCATTTATGTAGGTTAATTGCTGGCTGTCTGAGATTTGCCAATCGCCTTGTACGGTCCAGCCTTTGTAGATAGACAAATGGGGAGAGTCATTATTCACGCGAACAGCCCAGTAATCATCGCTGCCGTCATTGAAGCCAAACATGTCAAAACACCCTGGGCCACCAGCCTCCGCCGGCGTACAACGCAACCCATTAACAGGATCTTTATAAATGCCGATATTACCAACTGGCTGCACAATCCCATCCCAGTGGCCATATTCAAGTTTGGCATAAAGTGTAAAGTCATCCCATTCAGCTAAGTAGCTAAGTCTGGCATCTTGCTGTTTAAGGCCCCCTTCCGGAGATGCTTCAAATAAGTTGTAGCTTGTGTAATCGTAATCGGTGTGATTAAAAGAAAACCGTAACGCGCTTAGATCGTTAACTTTGGCATTATACGCCCCTTGCACCCGACGCCATTCATCGGTGCCAACACCGGCCTTAATAAAGCCATAGTTGCCATCGTCCGGACGCTTAGTCCTGACAAGCAATGCGCCACCAGTACTGTTACGTCCAAACAAAGTGCCTTGTGGACCTTTCAGTACTTCAATTTGCTCAACATCAAACAAGTTGGCTATCTGATTGTTTGCAGAGCCAACCGATCTGCCATCAATATACATCGCGATGGGCGACGTATTGGCGGTGTTATAGTCAATTAACCCTACGCCTCGAATATTCAATGCGGGCGGTGTGCCCTCGGCGGCATTCAGGCTAATTTTAAAATTGGCAACATAGCCGCCTACTTCGCTGATGTCTTTAATACCCTGACTGGTCAAATTGTCACCTTTCAGAGTCGCAATTGAAATGCTCACTTCCTCTAGTGTTTGCTTACGTTTTTGCGCATAAACCTCGATGACTTCGATACTATCATTATTTGCAAAAACACTTACGGGAGAGAAAAAAACTGTAATTATTGAAATTGATATCGCTGAGAGTTTAAACATATCCATGCTCTTTTTCTGCTTCACGCTTGTGCTTGTTTGAGTATAGTCGAAATGCAAAGACCTCCAATAAAATCGGAGGTCTTATGTATATTATCTCTATAGTTAGCTAACCTTGCTCCCTGAATAGTTAGCTTATACGGGCGCTAGTCCGGTTTAAATCCATCCTCACCACTGATATTTTCAGGTAATCCACAAATGGCACGAGAGGTTTGCATGCCAGCCATCACTGCTGCTTCAACACACCCGGCATTAACACCTGTGCTGATCCAGTCTCCTGTCAGGTAAAGATTAGTGAAAATACTGCCATCTGTTGGGAGTCGGTATTGGCTGCTGTCTACCACAGACAATACATATCGCTCGCTGGGATCGACGTTAACCCGCCAGTATTGACTGTCAAATCGTTCCTCACCTTGTGCGATGCTATCGTCGTAAAGGGTATTCCAGTT
The DNA here is from genome assembly GCF_001482385.1 of Pseudoalteromonas rubra. NCBI lineage: Bacteria > Pseudomonadati > Pseudomonadota > Gammaproteobacteria > Alteromonadales > Pseudoalteromonadaceae > Pseudoalteromonas > Pseudoalteromonas rubra. The sequence goes on along the minus strand of NZ_CP013611.1, from coordinate 408,656 downwards.
GTACTGACCCGCTGTGTTATAGGCATTAGGCCATAGCGGTTTCATTTCTGTCGCGAGCTTATTGATGGCGTTTACTTTTACTTTGGCTTTTTGCTCCAACGGAAAACTATGGTGGTTACTGGGTGGGTATTCATCACAACCAAAAGCACTGCAAAAATAGGCAATGTTCTTGGGCCCGTTTGCAGGCCAATCTTCATGCGGTAACAAATTAGACATGGCCGCCCAGGTATCAAAAGGTTGCGAGAACCCGCTGAGAATGGGGCGTTCTTCACTGGGTGGCGTGTAATTAAAGCCGAGCTGTTCATCTGTTTGATTGAGCCAAACCTGAAATGCTTGCGTTGCCACAGTTTTGACTTCACTGCTTTGTAAACTGAGCTTGCTATCGAGTGCCAACAGCTGCGGACACAAATGCTCAAGGCCACCAACAGAGATACCAAAGATCACTTTATCGAAGTCCCGGCCACGCTTGAGTGACAGTGTCGGCAACGACGTACCAAACTCAGCTTCATAAATTGCCGGCCAGTTACTCCAGAAAGATTCCAAATTGACATTATGCTGCTTTAATAACGCAGCCTGTGCATCATCTATCTGGTCATAGTTTGGTCTATCTGGCCAACATGGTAATCCTTTAACATCAACAAACGGATCGTACTGCCCATTTTTGAGCTTTACTTGCTGCGTCATTGTGATCTCATCCACCACATGCTCGCTGCCCTGCAATGTCGGGATCAACTCGTCAACCTGATGAAAATACTCAAACTTAACGCCGCGTTTAGCCAGCAGTTCATAAATAGGTGAAAAAATGATATCGCCCATGCCAGCCTGCATTTTCCACATTACGCCACCGCGATAGCACAGCATCAATCTAAGCATGGCCAGTGACGCAACGCCAGCCTCAACATTACCATTATCAAAATCACCATCAACATACCCAAACACGAGATCATAAAATCCCCTCACGGGCGCTGATTCGACAACATACTCTTCATCGGCACCATTGCGTTTCAACCATGCTTTAAAGTCATATTTATTGATTGCTTCAAAGCCATCTGAATGGACATGATCACGAAGCAGACCAATCAACATAGCAATAGCAAGATCAGCGCAAATATATAAGCGCCTGATACCCGGGTGATCATCCAATAGATCGCGCGCTTCAGCTCTGAGCCAACGTTTAAGCTTACGAACTATGTACCAGGTAACCAGGCGGTCACGGCTGTTTGAAAGGTTTTTATCCGATGCCCGCAGGTTCAACAGTTCATGCAGTTGTGCGATCAATAATCTGGGGGTCGACCAGATCTCTTTGGCCTCATCGTGTGCACTATCAAAAAAATCAGACACTTTATCTTCCAGACTGTCAAATGCCGACGTGATTTCGCTGGCAAGGTGCTGCAACAAACCTCGGTCTCGACGTTTACGCGTTTGCAGTCGGATCTCACGGTGCGCTGCTTCCACTTCATCTTCTAATCCATCTATCCATTTGTGTAACCAGGCAATGGTCATCTGGATCAGCTGCCAAAAATGCAGATCCAATGTGCCATCCGCCGGGTTGCCAGGCACCAATGGAAAATCTACTGGCCAAGTTTCCCATTCATTATCAATGAACTCCTGCAACACCACAAAGCTGTGTGGTTTTAACGCCTGCTGCCATGTTGCAATAGGCACAGAACTTGGTCGTTCCAGGTTATTGTAGACGGTTTCAATCGCCCTAAACGAGTTAACATATGCTCCAAACCAAACGTGAAGGCCATGCTCCTCAATACGCTCATGTGCATCGGGGTTGCGACCACTTGCCCCTTTCCCCCCAAGGCGCCAGCCTAACTGGTAGACCGTAATCTCATAGTCTTCCTGCCAGTTTTCTTTTTCTGTCAGATAAACAGCAGCAGTCATAGCCGATACGCCACCGCCTAAAATTGCGATTTTTTCTTTACTCATAATGGCACCCTACCCCAGCTCGGCTCTGACAATTTCATGTGCCCCGTCTTGATCGAAGTCCATACACAGATAATAAGGTAGCTTTGCAAACTGCTCGCCCACGGCGATCCCAAACATATCTTCCAGGGGAAAAGCATCAACCTGATTAATGGTGACTTTATATTCGTCCTTCAAAAAACCTAATTTATGGAGCTTTTTCACTTCTGAAGGAGAGTGAACAACAGCACTGTACACACTGTTGGTGGCGTAGCCATCCGGAAACTGCTTGAAAAAGATCTGATCTAACATTGGATTAGTAAACCCGGTTAGTAGTTGTTTAATAAACTCGCTACTAATATCAATTTCGCTGGCAGTTTCATGAAGCAATTCGGCAACTTCCTTGCTTATCTCTACCGCCTCCTCGAACCAGGTGTCATCATCCGCTACCCGATCGATAGATAATAACTCGTACCAGGCCATTTTTTTATTCGGGTCGTAGGGCTGAAAGGTCTCAAGGCTCAGCGAAAAATGATCAGCATGCCGTCGGTCACTGGGCATTTCGTAGCGACACAAGTACTTGTTGTACCCCCAGGTCTCACGGCCATTGATCAGCGCATTGATGTTATTCACTGTGATAAATGCGGGATACCAATAGAGATGAGTCATACGATTGGAGTTTTTGCACACTTCAGCCACTGGCACCCAGATAATAATATCTGTTTCCTGCATGTAGCCATAATTGCTAAATGGCGGAACTTTAGATGCGATATTTTCGATATCAGTAAATGTCAGCAGACAATGCGAAGATATGGCCTTGTAGGTATTAACCTCATTAGGTACGGAGTTCAACGTAGCATCGAAAAACGCTTGTATTTTCTCAATTTTCCCTTTTAAAAAAAATCCGTACATCATTGCATTGAGCATTCTGCAAGGTGGTTTGGCAATGGGGTTACCCAAAAAATGGCGATAAGGGATAGTCAGTTTTTCAGACATAGAAAACTCCTTCTATTGCGGTAGTAATGTGAGGCGACAGAAACACAGCGATAACAAATAAACTTGCTACCACTGCTCCCGTGCGCTATCAGCAACCACCACATCACAACTTAAAGCTGTACTTCCATGACCGATAACCGGGTGTTAAGTGCTCACAATGATTAAGATGACACTAAGTCTAGTTCATCTTTAATACGTCGATAGTTAAATTTAATCTTTGCCAGCTGTGCCGCTTCTCCCTGGCATCTCGCCAGATAATGCCCGTAAGCATCGCTGTCGTAGTGTGTAGACAGTCTGTTCATGAAACCATGTTCATAACGGGTACGGAAGCACTCAACATTGGGCTGTTGCTGCAGTATTTCCATTACTGGAACTATGTCAAAATGGTTTTCCTGATAGGGAAAAAAGACATCAACCCGACAGCCTGGGTTGAGATGCAAATAGTTCCGTATCTGTCCGGGATAAAATGCTATCAGCTTTACAGAGCTCTTTAATGCGATTGCAGACAAAGCCCGCCAGGCAGCAACAGCCCCGGCACTAAAAGCAATGATCAGATCCGGTTGGTAGGCCAGGATGTCGTCCAATACTTTTCGCATATACGCATCGTGCCCAACTTCATTGATAAAACTCTGATAAACCTGGTTTTCTGGCAGGTGTCTTTTTGTCTGCCGATCACCGTAGGGAGAACTCACTTTGCAATCACCGCCCAGGTTTTGTGCAAAGTCCTCGAGATAGTCACTATGACCGAATATATCACTGACGATAAGCGTAACCATGATTGTCTTCTCTTATTTCCAATTTAGTTATGAATCGTTACGCTAACCCCCCATTTTAACTGAAATGTGCACCAATTGCAGCGTAACTAAGTTTGTCTATCCATGTCCATCAAGCGGTGCAAACTGAGGTGGAACCCTCTAAAATGTAGCAAACCATCACCATTTGTAAAAATAATTAAAACATAAATATCCCTCTCAGCCATTCCTATGAAATATCCGGCCCGAGCCGCCTTATACTCCGCTTTTTTAGGACCTCTGCTAAACTCTTTATTCAGGTGACATAATCGGAGAAATGCGTGAAGTTCTTTTTGCTGTTGTTAACGTGTATTACTTCTGTTTGTTACGCTCGTATCGAGAATCATGCAATATCCTGGATCACCTTAGACTTTCCGCCTTACTACATCTATGCAGATCGGGACGAAGGCGAAGGGCGAGATGAACAAATAATTTCGTTGTTGCATACTCAGTTAAGTACACTGGATTACTATCACCATAGCTTTCCAGCCAGTCGCGCCATTCATGAGCTAAGCAACAGCCCTAACGGTTACTGCATGATTTCGCTTTATAAAACAGCTAGCAGAAAAAAATACATCACCTATACGAAGCACCATTCAACAGTGGGTCTTTCGCCCGGGCTGGCACTGAGAAAAGAGACCATGCTTAAACTCGGATTGAACATCCTGCAGCCAGTATCTTTAGCTGAACTTATGCTCAAGCATAACCTCACTTTGGGAATCTCACAAAGCCGTTCATATGGAGAAAAGCTCGATAAACTTATCGAGCAGTTACCACGCGATCAGATTGTTATTCGGCCTGGGTGGGATACCCTGCAAAGCCTGACAAACATGCTGATTAAAAAGCGAGTGGACTTAGTCCTGGGCTATCCGAGTGAACACTACTACCTGAGTAAACGCCTTGGGGCAGATAGCCTGACACAAATTTCCTTAAAAGGCGTTCCGCTTATTGCCAAGGGCTATATCGGTTGTACCAATAATGCCTTAGGCAAAAAGGCTGTGGCCCTGTTCGATCAGGCATTAGTTAACCTGGTCAAAACAGAGGCGTACAACCGCATTATGTTAAAATGGCTACCAACCCATTTAAAAGACAAACTAAATAGGCACCTCATTAATGAAACAGCTCGACTCAATAATAAGGTGCACATCGGAGAAGACCAAAACTAACCCGCTATTAGCGGTTTTTATAGAAGTAGCTTTCTTTTTCTATAGCTATGCTCGCATCCTCCTGGGCCGTCACCACAAACTTCAATGGTGTTGCTGTGCGACTTAAATCATAACCATCCGCTGTAACAGTCACTGGTACCAGAAGCATTTGCCCCGCCTCAATCCTGATCGAATTAGGCGCTGATAAACTGGCATGTTCTATCCCACTGATCCCAACCTGATAATGCAAGGTTTGCTGGGTTTTATTGATGATACTCAGGGTATAAGGGTTTTCCACCAGTCCCTCATAATTCACGCGGTACAACGCGTTTCTGTCTCGGATCACAGAAGCTTCTATAGGCGTACGATTCATTGCCCAGACCACCATGGTGACCACAATCATAGCGAACAGTGCTGCATATCCCACCAGCTTCAGCCTGAACGGGTTAGTCTTTTTGCCAGATAGCGTATTTTCACTGGTGTACTTAATAAGCCCTGTTTCGTAACCAAACTTATTCATGGTCTCATCACAGGCATCAATACACAGTCCACAGTTAATACACTCGTATTGCAGACCATTTCTGATATCAATGCCCGCCGGACACACTTCAACGCATAGATTACAGTCAACACAATCGCCTAATCCCATGGCTTTGTGATCTGCTTTGCGTTTTCTGGGACCACGGTTTTCGCCCCGCGCACTATCGTATGATACAACTAAGGTATCTTTATCGAACATGACTGATTGAAAGCGCGAATATGGACAAGCTACGTTACACATTTTCTCGCGCAAGAAACCAGCATTCCCGTAGGTACAGAATGCAAATAAAAACACCCAAAAGCTCACAAGACCTGACCATTGCAGTGTAAACATATCGGTATAGAGCGCTTTGGCAGGCACAAAATAGGCCATAAAAGAAGTGGCTGTAAAGACGGAAATAAGCAACCACACTGCATGTTTTGCCAGTTTCTTAGATACTTTTTTGCTATCCCAGTTGCTTTTATCCAGTTTAATTCTTTGGTTTCGAGTCCCTTCGATCCGATGTTCAACCCAGGTGAACATCAGCATCCAAATCGTTTGCGGGCAAGTGTAACCACACCACACTCGGCCCAGCCAGTTAGTCACAAAAAACAAGCCAAATGCGCCAGCCATAAATACCCAGGCCAGGATCATGAAATCATGCGGTAGTAAAGTGACGCCAAAAATACGAAACTGCTGAGAAGCCACATCCAGTAATACAGCCTGCTGGCCTTTGTATGGGATCCAGGGAATGGCAATGAAAACCAACATCAGGAACCAACCCAGATAGCGACGGATCTGCTGGAAAGGCCCCTTTTGTTCGCGGATATAAATCGGCCCATCCTGCTTATAGGGCTTAATGATCATATCTTCTTCTTTAATATCGAACTTCATAATACTTGCTTATTGTCAGTGAAACACACTAATTCAATTTGCAAGTTTCAGACCAAACTGAAAGTTTTTAAACCATTGTTTTATATGGACTTTAAAATTAACGACAAACATCAGATCGCGATATATCACGAACCACCGTCATATATCGCGTTCCCTTTGAATATTTAGCTTCTTCATTTTTGATCGCAGAGTGCTTTCTGGCATACCCAGTAAAGCTGCTGCGCCCTGCTCGCCTGCCACCCGCCACTGACAAAGCTCCAAGACTGAAAGTATGTGTTCCCGCTGGGCATGTTCAAGAGATAAATCCTGAGATACGGCAGCTTCCCCCATATTTGCAGCCAGTGCCTGGGTCAGCCTCAGTGTTCTGCCTGTAGCTAATATGGCTTCACGTTCGAGGATATTTTGCAGTTCACGAATATTACCAGGCCAGTCGTAAGCCTGAAGTTTTACCAGTGAAGATTTAGCGATACCACGCAATTGCTTACCCAAACGAGCATTAAGCCGCGATAGCATATTGGCGCATAACAAAGGGATGTCTTCAAGCCGCTCTCTGAGTGCCGGTACTTTAATAGGAAAGACATTGAGGCGGTAGTATAAGTCCATCCTGAACTCCCCCTTTTCTACCATGTGCCACAGATCTCGGTTGGTCGCGGCAATCACCCGAATATCTACTGAAATGGTTTTGCTCCCACCAACACGCTCAAACTCCTGTTCCTGCAACACCCTCAGTAGCTTGCTCTGTGCTTCGAGTGGCAACTCGCCAATTTCATCGAGGAATAACGTGCCCTGATGTGCCAGTTCAAAACGCCCCTTGCGTCTTTCATTCGCCCCTGTAAACGCCCCTTTTTCATGGCCAAACAGTTCAGATTCCAACAAACTGGGTGAAAAAGCGGCACAGTTAACACGTACAAACGGTTGGCTACTTCTTAAACTCAGACGATGCAGATTCCGCGCAACCAGTTCTTTTCCGGTGCCATTCTCACCCAAGACCAGTACAGTGCTATCGGTCTGGCTAACCAGCTTTATTTGCTCAAGCATAGTCTGAAAAATATGACTCTGGCCTACCAACCCTGAATCCTGCCAGTCTTCATTGATCTCTGCCAGCAGATAGCTGTTTTCCTCTTTGAGTTGCTCAGACAGCGTCTGAACTTGCTCGAGCGCGTCTCTCAGTGCCTGTTCAGCCTCTACTTGTTTTGATATATCGCGAAATATCGCGACAGCACCAATAACCTGGCCATCCTTATACACGGGTGTCGACGTGTACTCCACAGCGAAACAGCTGCCATCTTTACGCCAAAACACCTCATCTGTGACATGCCGGGTTTTGCCGTCAAACATGGTTCGATAAATCTGGCAGTGATCCGCTGGATAAGGCGTGCCATCTGCATAACTATGGTGATGGTATTGATGTATTTTCTTGCCCAATAAATCGTCTGCAGACCAGCCTGTCATTCTTTCTGCGGCCGGGTTAATAAACACGGCATTACCTGATAGATCAAAGCCGTATATTCCCTCGCCAACTGCATTAAGCAGCAGACGGGGATCGTTCAAGAATTGTGCGATTACAGAAGACATAGATTACCTCGTGATATTTCACGAAGTAATCTAACATGACTGGTGCAGAAGCAAAACTACACAACTATACTTTGAACAAGGAAAGGGCCTGTGCATCAAAATTGCTAAGATTCGGAAACAGCTCTGTCATTTCGCTATCCGCGAGACCAAACCAACGTGCCAGCGGTGCGAAATACTGTTCATTGCTGAACGCCGGGATCAGACGTCCGCCTCCAACGTCATTTGACCCATCAAGCTGCTGTGGCATCACAGCGCCATGCACATCTCCGCCATTTACTGCGCCACCAAGTATCAACTGATTACCTGCCCAGCCATGGTCGGTGCCATCACCGTTAGAGGTTAATGTACGACCAAAATCAGACATGGTAAATGTACTGACCTGCTCGGTCAGCTCAAGCTCAGCCATCGCACTTTGGAATTCTACTAAGCTTTGTGCAAGTGCGCCCAGTAGCGCCGGATGGGCAGACTCCTGCTCATCATGCGTATCGAAACCGCCCATAGAGACAAAGAAGATTTGTCGTTTAGCACCCAGCTGGGACTGGATACTGATGGTTTTCGCTACCGCCGCCAATTGCGCCGACAGGCTCGATTCGCCAAATTCAGTCGCCAGTACCGGTGCCTCTTCCAGCAAAGCATTCATATATAAAGTATGTTCGATAGAACCATTTAACCGGCTGCCATACGCCGATGCCAACGGATGAGACGTCTGGTTAAACAAGGTTTGCATCACGCGCCTTACATGCTCTACGCGCGGCTCATAACCGCTCAGTGCGTTAATTTTACTGATGCCGCTTTTGCTCAACGCAAACGCACTGGTATTCATGCCTGTTTGCCATGGATTTGCCCCATCTACGGTAATATTACTGCCAAATACCGTCCCCTGATCTAACCGCTCTAGTAACCTGGCTCCCCAGCCGGTATTCAGCGTTTGCTTTTCCTGGCCGTGCATCCAGGTTGCCTGTTGATCATTATGCGAAAACAAATGCTGCGGTAATGGTACGCTCCTGGCCTGATACTGAACTAAGGACGTCGGTGTGATCAAGGTCCCCACGCCGCCCACAAAGGCCAAAGTCTGCTGGTCAAAATAAGACTGTAATGCAGACATCGCAGGATGCAAGCCAACGCCACCTTCAAACTCGCTGGTAGTTGTCAGTGACAGCGCATCCTGCACAGCGAGGTTTTGGCGGCTTGCTTCGTACCAACTACGGTGGTCTCCCGTCAGCGGAACCAGCATATTCATGGAGTCGTTACCACCATACAGGTACACGCATACCAGAGCTTTATAGTCTGAAAAGTTACGTTGCTCTATGCTGCCCGACAGCGCCTGAAGCTGCAAACTGGTCAATGCTGCAGCCGACATGCCTCCCTTCAGGCACAGTGATAGAAAGTCTCTTCTGCTCTTGTTCATCTTGCCGGCCTCCTAATACTGCACGTTAAATTCGGGTGATAGTGACACCATAAACAAAAGCTGCCCGACTCTGTCTGCCGCACTTTTATTCACAAAGTACGCGTCGAGCTCTATGAACGCTTCTCGGCTTGCTTGTGACATATTGCCTGCAAAATACAGCACATTATATCTGTCGAGTAACGCATTGAGCCCGCTGGCTTCGAGCAATGAGATATCGCTGTGGCCATACAAATAAATTGCCGATGGATTGAGCGTATCGTGACGCTCAGCCATGCGCCAGACCAAGTCGCTATAGTGCTGGTTTAACGTGCCAATCATCGCAGCATCATTCGCTATCTGTAATTCAGGTGCAAACAAGCCTTGCTCACTCAGCTCTGCTGGCTGATGATCTGGCCTGAAGAAGTTAAATACGGAAGGTGATAGCATCGGGCCCTGACCAAATCTGTCATCCAGGTTCCAGGTGAAGTAGTTACCTTCTTCGCTGTGCGCATCCAATGTACGCCACATCTGAACCCCTTTCAGTATTGGCTCTTTAATTTTTCCCTGATGTGCCAGAACAGATCCATACCGCCGCGCCTCATCATCCAGGTAAATGGCACGGACCACAGCACTGAGATCTCCCCGTACACCGCTCCCATTGTCATTAAATACCATAGCAACGCGTTCTACATATTGAGCAGTGGGGTTTGAGGTGATCAAACGCTGAATAAGCTGCTTGCTGATAAAGGGACCAACATTACTATGGTTAAATAAGTTATCTAAAGCGAGCTGCATAGAGTCTTCTGGCCCGACACCGGCCGGGATCACTTCTCCATTCAGTAGTGTTTTTTCTAACTCTGAGTGATACTCGGGAAATGCTTGCATAGGCAGACTAAAATTGCGGCTTGGACGATTCCAGCGAGCCGAGAATGCAAACGTCCAGCCCGTGAAAACACGTGCAAACCCGGTGATCTCTTGCTGAGAATAGGTTGCGATACTTTGACCGCTATCATCACGCATGATACTGCCGTCCTGATCAAGCATATCCAGCCCAATGGTAAACAACTGCATGACTTCTCGTGCGTAATTTTCGTCGGGTCGAATATTGCGCGCTGGATCGGCCTTTTCATTACCAAGATGGCTGAGATAGGTCCCCATTACAGGTGACAAAGTCACAGCTTCCAGTAATGCCCGAAAGTTGCCAAACGCATGTTCAAGTAACAGATCATAATAGGCCAGCATACCTTCCGGTTCGCCTTTTAATGCGTTGTTTGCGTCTGAGACAACAAAAATCTCGCTCAAAGCAAAAGCCACGCGCTGCCTCAGTTGATCATCTGCACTCAGTGTGGCTTTCCACCAGGCATCAATACGATTTATCTGATATGGCGTATCTCTGTCAGGGTAGTTCTCCAATAACGGAGAATGAAGAGTTGCTGGCAATGCCATTTGCGCATCCAGCCATTGCTCTTCACTCATACCAGTAGCAGCATTCACTTCTTCGAGTGTTGGCCCCATAGTTCCCTGATGTAAAAGCACTGCGGCCTGAACATCTGACATCGCATTACTGGCATAGACATCTATCTCGGAAGTTGTCTCTGCGCCCTGCGGATCCATTACCGTGACTGAGAACTGATAAGTATCACCAGTAGCCTGGTAAGTTTCTGGCAAAGTAATTACCAGCGTTGAGCCCGTGACATCACCCAGTTCCACTTCCGGGCCACTTAACTGCTTCCACAGATAGCTAAATGAAGAATCTTCAGGGTCTGCCACATTGGCAGACAAGGTCAATGGCGCACCTTTGATCACCTCGGGCTGAGCGACAGCGACAACGACTTCAGGCGGTGTGTTTGGTTGCTCGGGCGTTTCATCAGTTCCTTCAGAAGCATCGTTGTTCCCCTCACCTTCCGAGTTATCACCCTGTTCCTGCGAGGGTTGTTCAGTGTCTCCAGCTGATTGCTGAGGTGTTGGAGTATCTGTTGTTGTGTTTGATGACGTATTACCTGAGGTTGGTTTGCTGTCTGACGAGCCACCACCGCAGGCGACCAGGGTTGTCAGGCAAAACGCCGCAAAATAAAGGTGAGTATTCATAATTGCAGTGTCCACAATAGAATTTAATACTTTTATAACAGAGCGCCTTTAAAAAACATATACTAAATTACTATCATTCTTTAAAGCTCTATACACTCTTCTAACAGTATTTGTGGATCCTAACGACCAGCTTTGCAGACAATTTGCTGTTGTAACAACTCAGCACTAAGTATTGCAGGCACGGGCAAATACCTGACCATAACTATGACATGCGCACACTCTTCCTGCCCTGGGTAACATCACCTTATTTATCGACTAGCTCACACTGTGTGCCTATCGTGGTAAATAAGCCTCTGTTTTATGGCTAGTAAAACAATAATAATGCCATTATGATCAGACTGGATAGAGCAGCCACAGATTCATTTTTATGGCTGGTGTAGTCTTCAGACATTCGGAAATTTACTTAGTGGCCAATTTTGCAACTCACTTCAAAGCAGCTGTGGTAGTCAGTGCCGCCGCATCATCCGTTATACTGGCAACGAACCTTTCCGATATGAGCAATATACTGCTGCTATTTATATTAGGTACGTTGGCAGGTCTTCTGCCTGATCTCGATGCCGACAAATCACGCTCGTTAAATAGTCTGTTTTCAATATTTGCGCTGTGTGCAGCCATTGCTCTGCCATTGGCCATCGAGTTTCATTCTCTGCTCAGCATCTGGTTGTCCGGATTGGGCGTCTATCTACTTATCATGTATGGACTGAAGCCCATATTTGAAAGCTATACCATTCACCGCGGCGCAAGCCACTCGCTGTTGTCTGTGCTGATGTTTGCCATCATCACAGTTAATATCCCTTTGTATTTGGGTGAAGGGCTGCCTTTTGCGTTGTTATGCGCAGTGATGGTGGTATTAGGCATGCTGACCCACTTGATCCTCGATGAGTGCTACGCAGTAGACATCAATAACAATGAACTGAAGGCCTCCTTTGGTAGTGCGCTCAAGCCCGTCGCGACCAGTGCGCCGCTGGCTTCCCTGCTTCAGTTAGGTGTAGTGCTGCTGGGAAGCTATTTACTGCTCCCTCATTACGAAGACATATCCGAGGTCATTCAGCTTTGGCAAAGCAAACTGATAAGCCTACCCTTACTGCCAGATATGGAAACTTTAAAACAGTTTTATTAATCCAAGGTGAGCTCAGCAACTAAGTTAGTTGCTGAACTCCGTGTTTATTTACGTATTACTGGCAGGTGTAGCTAGGTGCCAAACCCTTTGCAACTTCCCACTTTGCGGTGAGTAATGAAGCCGGGCCCTTACTGTCATGAGACAGTTCCCAGTTCATGATGCCGCCAGCATTGAGTTTTGCGTATTCTGTTTTGGCGCGGATAGTTGGAATACCATTATAGTAACTGCTGCCATCCGTATCCCGACAGGCATTAGCAGGGTTTTCCTGGACCAAAGTCCGATATGCCTTCCAGGTTGGGCGCGCGTAAAAAGGCACTCCTAATACTGTCTTTTCTTTGCTCAGGCCACGACTCTGCCAGTATGCAATGGAATCTTTGGCATATTGCATAGACGCATGATTGCCATTGTTCGCATCGTAAGCCATCAGGTTCAGAAAATCGATATCCTGGAATACAGACTCCAGAACACCACCGCCCGTATAGCCTAACGCAACAACTGCAGCGGTCAGGAACTTACCACGAGCACGCAACTCTACACTTAGTTCCTTCATCAACAAAGCGTAGTTATTTGCTGATGTACCAGGGTCTGGATATTCCCAATCCATATCTACGCCATCCAGGTTGTGTAACTCTACGAAGGCCATTACTTCGCGTACAAAGGTCGCACGACCTTGTGCTGATGCCGCAAATGTTTCGAATGCGCTGTCATCGCCACCATTCCAGCCACCTATAGCTATACCAACTTTAACATTGTTTGCATGCGCAGAATTTACCAGCGCTGTCATTTTACTCAAATTTTCAAGCGGCTGAAGTGTGCCATCTGCGTTAGGTAACAAGAATGAGTAATTGATATGCGTCAGTTTATCAAACTGGATATCACTGACAGCCCCCTGCCAGCTTGGGAAGTAGCCGACAATTTTAAAATTAGGATCACCCGGAGGGAAATCATCCGCAGCGACAGTAAAGTTGACTGCGCTGGACTCCCCTCTGCCGCCTTCGACATCGACTGCAAATACCTGTAACTGATGACTGCCTAGGCCTTGTGCTTGCCAGGGCACAGAATACGGCGCGGTATTATCTGTCGCAATCAGCGTACCATCGATAAAGAATTCAGCCCGTTCAATCGCAACATTATGCGGATGAGAAACTGATGCAGACAAATCGATAGGCGTCCCTATAATAATGCTCGCGTTATTGCTTGGTGAGGTAACCGTAACTAACGGTACCGGATCAATCGCATCGCAATTACCATCCTTATTCCATACAGCATAAGTAGTAGAGTTATTTGCGGGGTTTTGATTCTGAGTCCACCACTTTGCGGTATAACTCACAGACTGATAAATGACTGAGTCCCCTTTGGTATAGACACTTTGAGCCTGCCAGTCAGTTAAGTTGCTACAGTCCACCGCAAGCGCGACTTCCATTGCCCCAAGCAATGGCAGCGCCATTAATAAATTTTTATATTTCATTACCTTTTCCATGTTGTATTTGTCGGCAAACGCAGGCCGCACCGACGTTTAAAGAGTTGATGACCTGCCCTCCCAGAGTAACAGAGCGAACAAAAATCATACAGGCAACATATTCTGCGACCTTAGTCTAATAGGCCAGATCTTAAACCAGCTACTTTATGCTGCTCGTTGAGTAACAAGGCTCGGCAGTGCTGAAAAGCCAGCTCGTACACTGATAGCAGCGAGGCCCGTCCATGAACAGCTTAGCAATGCCTTGTACGATGGATAGTAAATAACGTTACAAGAGTCTGGACAGTCGTTAAAGGTGACTGGGTAATAACGTGGGTGAAATATGATTTATCTGAGAGTGGTCTGCGAGCGATGTTTGATTTCGAAACCCCGAATAAGGGGTAATTTCTGTTTAACTATACGAAAAGCTGTTTAAGTATATTAAAAACCCACTTTTCGCAACTTTCGCGCTATTGGCGCTAAGTTTGCGCGCGGCATAAGACCAAAGGTTGCTAGATACCAACTTTATGGATGAATAAACAACACCGCTTTTTCTACAACTTTTTAAATCGCACATAGCAAAAAACCCGCTGCATTGCTGCAACGGGTTTGACGTACATGGACGTACGAATGTCGATGAGATTCATGGATGAATGTCTTTCATCGACCTTTTATTAGGAGCTTGGCAATGTCCTGCTTTCACATGGGTGAATTGTGACCGAAGCACCGCTTCGCAGCGCAATGAACGCGAGGTATGGACGCCGATAACACGCGTTACGCGCCGGGAGCCCTCCACAAGGAAGTGTGTCCAAAGGTTGCTAGATACCAACTTCATGGATGAATAGACAACGCTACTCTATCTACAGCTTCATCGACGCTTTTTAAAATTTCAAACGCAAAAAAGCCCGACTCTTTCGAATCGGGCTTTCTTTTATTAGGAGCTTGGCAATGTCCTACTTTCACATGGGAAACCCCACACTATCATCGGCGCTATTTCGTTTCACTACTGAGTTCGGCATGGGGTCAGGTGGTTCCAAAATGCTATGGTTACCAAGCATAAACTGTTGTGCAAGATGTTTATCAACACCTCACTAAAATCTGGAAAAGCGTATTAAATTCTTATCGTCTACTTTAATTCTTAACTTCTAACAAACAAAACCACTTTGGCGTTGTATGGTTAAGCCTCACGGGTAATTAGTACGAGTTAGCTCAATGGCTCACACCACTTCCACATCTCGCCTATCAACGTTGTAGTCTTCAACGGCCCTTCAGTTAACTTATAGTTAAAGTGAGAACTCATCTCGAGGCTCGCTTCCCGCTTAGATGCTTTCAGCGGTTATCGATTCCGAACGTAGCTACCGGGCAATGCCATTGGCATGACAACCCGAACACCAGCGGTTCGTCCACTCCGGTCCTCTCGTACTAGGAGCAGCCCCTCTCAATTCTCAAACGCCCACGGCAGATAGGGACCGAACTGTCTCACGACGTTCTAAACCCAGCTCGCGTACCACTTTAAATGGCGAACAGCCATACCCTTGGGACCGACTTCAGCCCCAGGATGTGATGAGCCGACATCGAGGTGCCAAACACCGCCGTCGATATGAACTCTTGGGCGGTATCAGCCTGTTATCCCCGGAGTACCTTTTATCCGTTGAGCGATGGCCCTTCCATTCAGAACCACCGGATCACTATGACCTACTTTCGTACCTGCTCGACGTGTCTGTCTCGCAGTTAAGCTGGCTTCTACCATTACACTAACCGTACGATGTCCGACCGTACTTAGCCAACCTTCGTGCTCCTCCGTTACTCTTTGGGAGGAGACCGCCCCAGTCAAACTACCCACCAGGCACTGTCCTCAATCCCGATTAGGGACCTAAGTTAGAACATCAACACTACAAGGGTGGTATTTCAAGGACGGCTCCACGCAATCTAGCGACTGCGTTTCAAAGCCTCCCACCTATCCTACACATGTAGGGTCAATGTTCAGTGCCAAGCTGTAGTAAAGGTTCACGGGGTCTTTCCGTCTAGCCGCGGGTACACAGCATCTTCACTGCGATTTCAATTTCACTGAGTCTCGGGTGGAGACAGCGTGGCCATGGTTACACCATTCGTGCAGGTCGGAACTTACCCGACAAGGAATTTCGCTACCTTAGGACCGTTATAGTTACGGCCGCCGTTTACCGGGGCTTCGATCAAGAGCTTCGCCTAAGCTAACCCCATCAATTAACCTTCCGGCACCGGGCAGGTGTCACACCGTATACGTCATCTTACGATTTTGCACAGTGCTGTGTTTTTAATAAACAGTCCCAGCCACCTGGTCACTGCGGCTCTCGCCTGCTTACGACGCGAAGTCTTCACAAGTAAGAGCGTACCTTCTCCCGAAGTTACGGTACAATTTTGCCTAGTTCCTTCACCCGAGTTCTCTCAAGCGCCTTAGTATTCTCTACCTGACCACCTGTGTCGGTTTAGGGTACGATTCGATATAAACTGAAGCTTAGAGGCTTTTCCTGGAAGTAGGGCATCAACAACTTCACCACCGTAGTGGCTCGTCTCGACTCTCAGCCTTAGCAACCCGGATTTTCCTAAGTCACCAGCCTACAGCCTTTCACATGGACAACCAACGCCATGCTTGCCTAGCCTGCTCCGTCCCCCCATCGCATTTATACCAAGTACGGGAATATTAACCCGTTTCCCATCGACTACGCTCTTCAGCCTCGCCTTAGGGGTCGACTCACCCTACCCTGATTAACATGGGATAGGAACCCTTGGTCTTCCGGCGTGCGGGTTTTTCACCCGCATTATCGTTACTCATGTCAGCATTCGCACTTCTGATATGTCCAGCATGCCTCCCGGCACACCTTCAGCCACTTACAGAACGCTCCCCTACCCCGCGAACTAAGTTCGCAGCCGTAGCTTCGGTGGTATGTTTAGCCCCGTTACATCTTCCGCGCAGGCCGACTCGACTAGTGAGCTATTACGCTTTCTTTAAAGGATGGCTGCTTCTAAGCCAACCTCCTAGCTGTTTTAGCCTTCCCACATCGTTTCCCACTTAACATACACTTTGGGACCTTAGCTGACGGTCTGAGTTGTTTCCCTCTCCACGATGGACGTTAGCACCCACCGTGTGTCTCCCGGATAGTACTTTACGGTATTCGGAGTTTGCAAAGGGTTGGTAAGTCGGGATGACCCCCTAGCCTTAACAGTGCTCTACCCCCGTAAGTATTCGTCCGAGGCTCTACCTAAATAGATTTCGGGGAGAACCAGCTATCTCCCGGTTTGATTAGCCTTTCACTCCCAGCCACAGGTCATCCCCTAACTTTTCAACGTTAGTGGGTTCGGTCCTCCAGTCAGTGTTACCTGACCTTCAACCTGCCCATGGCTAGATCACCGGGTTTCGGGTCTATACCCTGCAACTTAAGCGCCCAGTTAAGACTCGCTTTCGCTACGGCTCCCCTAAATGGTTAACCTTGCTACAGAATATAAGTCGCTGACCCATTATACAAAAGGTACGCAGTCACCCTCGAAGGGCTCCTACTGCTTGTACGTACACGGTTTCAGGTTCTATTTCACTCCCCTCACAGGGGTTCTTTTCGCCTTTCCCTCACGGTACTGGTTCACTATCGGTCAGTTGGGAGTATTTAGCCTTGGAGGATGGTCCCCCCATATTCAGTCAAAGTTTCACGTGCTCCGACCTACTCGATTTCACTTTAAATAAGTTGTCGTGTACGGGACTGTCACCCTGTATCGTCATACTTTCCAGAATGTTCCACTAACTACATTAAAGCTTAAGGGCTAATCCGATTTCGCTCGCCGCTACTTTCGGAATCTCGGTTGATTTCTTTTCCTACGGGTACTTAGATGTTTCAGTTCTCCGCGTTCGCTTCATACAGCTATGTATTCACTGCATGATGACCCAAAGGGCCGGGTTTCCCCATTCGGAAATCCTAGTCTCAAGCGCCTCTTACTGGCTCAACTAGGCTTATCGCAAGTTAGTACGTCCTTCATCGCCTCCAACTGCCAAGGCATCCACCGTGTACGCTTAGTCACTTAACCATACAACCCAAAATGGTTTTTCTGCGCCTTTTTCTCTCATGCTGCGTTCCTTAAATATTTTACTTGGTTACAACCTGTAAGGTTGCGCGCTGCGATAAAATATTTAAGCGCCTTGCCTGAAAAACAAATTCATTGAAAAATCTATTTTAAGCTGTAGTGCTAAAGACAGTTTTAACTTCGCCAGAAGTTAAGTAATACTAAAGTAGACGCTAATAAATCCTTTCGAATTTATCGGCATTTTTCTTTCGAAAACTCTATAGAACAACAATTTTCATTATCATTCCGAGAATTTAATATCAGCTTTCCAAATTTTTAAAGAGCAAGAGAATTACTTCTCAGAGTTAAAAACTCTCAGAGTACCAAGTCGTTGGTAAGAGTGTTTATCTATGAGGAGTAGGTAGTAAAGTGGTGGAGCTAAGCAGGATCGAACTGCTGACCTCCTGCGTGCAAGGCAGGCGCTCTCCCAGCTGAGCTATAGCCCCACATTACTAGGAATAACATTGTTCTGAACCGAGCTTCTTTTCGAGGCAAGGCATTAAGTGAGGACGTTTAGTAGTTTCTAAACGACGAGCTTAATAACGCAGCATCGGGAAGAAGTGGTGGGTCTGAGTAGACTTGAACTACCGACCTCACGCTTATCAGGCGTGCGCTCTAACCAGCTGAGCTACAGACCCAAACAATGTTTGTGTTCTCTAATTCTAATCAACAATCATCTGTGTGGACACTTCGAACAAATTAGTTCTAAGTCGATAAGGAGGTGATCCAGCCCCAGGTTCCCCTAGGGCTACCTTGTTACGACTTCACCCCAGTCATGAATCACTCCGTGGTGAACGCCCTCCCGAAGGTTAAGCTATCCACTTCTGGAGCAACCCACTCCCATGGTGTGACGGGCGGTGTGTACAAGGCCCGGGAACGTATTCACCGCGGCATTCTGATCCGCGATTACTAGCGATTCCGACTTCATGGAGTCGAGTTGCAGACTCCAATCCGGACTACGACATACTTTAAGTGATTCGCTTACTATCGCTAGTTCGCAGCACTCTGTATATGCCATTGTAGCACGTGTGTAGCCCTACACGTAAGGGCCATGATGACTTGACGTCGTCCCCACCTTCCTCCGGTTTATCACCGGCAGTCTCCTTAGAGTTCCCGACCGAATCGCTGGCAACTAAGGATAAGGGTTGCGCTCGTTGCGGGACTTAACCCAACATCTCACAACACGAGCTGACGACAGCCATGCAGCACCTGTATCAGAGTTCCCGAAGGCACCAAACCATCTCTGGTAAGTTCTCTGTATGTCAAGTGTAGGTAAGGTTCTTCGCGTTGCATCGAATTAAACCACATGCTCCACCGCTTGTGCGGGCCCCCGTCAATTCATTTGAGTTTTAACCTTGCGGCCGTACTCCCCAGGCGGTCTACTTAATGCGTTAGCTTTGGAAAAGTTGTCCGAAGACCCCAGCTCCTAGTAGACATCGTTTACGGCGTGGACTACCAGGGTATCTAATCCTGTTTGCTCCCCACGCTTTCGTACATGAGCGTCAGTGTTGACCCAGGTGGCTGCCTTCGCCATCGGTATTCCTTCAGATCTCTACGCATTTCACCGCTACACCTGAAATTCTACCACCCTCTATCACACTCTAGTTTGCCAGTTCGAAATGCAGTTCCCAGGTTAAGCCCGGGGCTTTCACATCTCGCTTAACAAACCGCCTGCGTACGCTTTACGCCCAGTAATTCCGATTAACGCTCGCACCCTCCGTATTACCGCGGCTGCTGGCACGGAGTTAGCCGGTGCTTCTTCTGTCAGTAACGTCACAGCTAGCAGGTATTAACTACTAACCTTTCCTCCTGACTGAAAGTGCTTTACAACCCGAAGGCCTTCTTCACACACGCGGCATGGCTGCATCAGGCTTGCGCCCATTGTGCAATATTCCCCACTGCTGCCTCCCGTAGGAGTCTGGACCGTGTCTCAGTTCCAGTGTGGCTGATCATCCTCTCAAACCAGCTAGGGATCGTCGCCTTGGTAAGCCGTTACCTTACCAACTAGCTAATCCCACTTGGGCCAATCTAAAGGCGAGAGCCGAAGCCCCCTTTGGTCCGTAGACATTATGCGGTATTAGCCATCGTTTCCAATGGTTGCCCCCCACCTAAAGGCATGTTCCCAAGCATTACTCACCCGTCCGCCGCTCGTCATCTTCTAGCAAGCTAGAAATGTTACCGCTCGACTTGCATGTGTTAGGCCTGCCGCCAGCGTTCAATCTGAGCCATGATCAAACTCTTCAATTAAAAGTTTTTTGAAACCGAAGTTTCGTGCTCATTGAATTCTGATTTTGATTTCTCACCTATAAAAGATGAGATATCGAATTGACTGTGCTGAATAAACTATGTTTATTCCGTTGGTCACTCAGCTCAATTGAGACTCTAAATTTTGTGCGTCATTCAGTAAACTGAAATTCGCTGTTAGAACTCAATCTGTAGGAGTGCCCACACAGATGATTGCTTCATATTTTTAAAGAACAGTGCGACTTAATGCCGCTGCGCCGTTAGCGCTGAGGGTTGTGCATTCTAATCACTTCCCATTTTATGTCAACACTTAATTTTGAAAAGTTTCAGAATCAAGTTTTATTTGACTCCCAACTCGTTGGCTCGTTGCTTTTCAGCCTTGTGCCCCGTGTCGGTGGAAGCGCATTATAGGGAAATCGAGACCCAGCGCAAGCGCTTTTTGGCACTTTTTTGAATTAATTTTTTACCCCCAAAAACCGCACAAACACCACACAAGTTACCCACAAAAACCTGTGGATAAGACAATAATATTTAGAGTTGAACGCGGTCCTGTGGTAAATTACGCCACCTTATTTACCCGTTCTGCTATATCTATAATAAGGGTCGTAATCCAATGGCTGACTTTTTTAATACAATAAGCGGCTTGCTGTGGGGTCATATACTTATATACCTATTAATTGCAGCAGGTGTTTTCTTTACCCTCCGACTGGGTTTCATTCAGTTCACCCAATTCCCATACATGATTAAAGTGATGGCAAACAGCCGAAGCGGCGCCAAAGATGGTATCTCTTCTTTTCAGGCTTTTTGTACTTCCCTTGCCGCCCGAGTAGGAACCGGTAATATGGCTGGTGTTGCGGTTGCACTCTATTTGGGTGGACCAGGTGCCATTTTTTGGATGTGGCTCATCGCGCTTATCGGCATGGCAACAAGCTTTGCAGAAAGTGCACTGGCTCAGCTATACAAGACCAAAGACGATGAAGGCAACTTCCGTGGTGGTCCTGCTTATTATATGGAGTATGGCCTGAACAAGCGTTGGATGGGTGTACTCTTCTCTTTATGCCTTATCCTGGCGTTTGGCTTAGTGTTTAATGCCGTACAGGCGAATTCCATTGCCGCAGCATTTGAAGTTGCCTTTGACGTACCTAAATACGTAATGGGTCTTTTACTAGTTTGTGGTTCGGCCTTTATTATCTTTGGTGGCCTTAAGACCATAGCAAGATTTGCCGAGCTGGCCGTGCCCTTTATGGCTATCGCCTATTTATTACTGGCCATCGTTGTATGTGTCATGAACGCCAGCCAATTACCTGACGTCTTTATGCTGATCATCAACAGTGCGCTTGGTTTTGAACAAGCAGCGGGCGGTGCCGTAGGTTATGCTGTGATGCAGGCCATGATCCAGGGAATTAAACGCGGCCTGTTCTCTAACGAAGCCGGTATGGGTAGTGCTGCAAACGCTGCAGCAAGCGCAACGCCTAATCCAAACCACCCAGCTTCACAGGGCTACGTTCAGATGCTTGGCGTATTTGTTGATACCATTATTATCTGTAGTGCCACAGCGGCACTTATTCTGTTATCAAACCAGCTAGTACCCGAATCTGGTGTAACGGGTATTCAGTTAACACAGGCAGCACTGGTTGAGCATGTTGGTGACTGGGGCGCGATTTTTGTTGCTATCGCTATCCTGTTCTTTGCCTTCACCTCCATTGTCGCTAACTATAGTTATGCAGAAACCAACTTACTGTTCCTTGAGCACAACCACCCTAAAGGCCTGTTTATCTTCAGAGCCTGTGTACTGGCCATGGTGATGTTTGGTGCGGTCGGTGAACTTGGCTTGATCTGGACACTTGCCGACATCTCGATGGGCCTGATGGCCATCGTCAACGTAGTCGCATTGTTCATGTTATCTGGCATTGTTATCTGGTTAGCTAAGGACTATCGTGCCCAGCTTAAACAAGGCAAAAACCCTGTTTTTGACCCTTCGCAAAAACCTGAAGTGTTAAAAACTCTGCCTAAGGGTATCTGGCACAAGTAATCCATTACTGAGGTAGCAGCCAATGCTACCTCCCCTCTTTTTCTATCCTCTGCAAATAAATTGCGCAACAAATCCACAGCCAAACCAATTAAGTACAAATAACATTCAATTTAAACAATTGCTTATTGCCTTTCATCAAAAAATCATTATAGTGAGCCTCAAGTCGGCATATAGCGCAGCTTGGTAGCGCACTGTCATGGGGTGTCAGGGGTCGCAGGTTCAAATCCTGCTATGCCGACCATTCTTTCTCACACCACCAGCAATCTGTGCTTTAATCTCCCTTATTGCTCATCAAACACACTTCTATTAATTCGGTTTTCCGCCTTCTTTGGTCGATGTAATGTTCATGCCCACAATCACAAACTCTGCTTCAACTGGCGCGACGGCTCTATGCTCTGCACCTTTTGGTACGATAAACATGTCTTGTGGTTTTAGCTCGATGGTTTTGTCTCTGAGTTCAATGTTTAACTGGCCCTGATACAGGATGAACAATTCGTCCTGGTCGTCATGTTTGTGCCAGTTTGTTGCGCCCAGTCCTTTGGCAACCTTATATAACTGGCCATTGGCCTCACCAAGCACGCGTTGTGACCAATGTTCCGTTACCGATGTTAACGCCTCGCTTATGTTTATTTTGTTATCCATACTCATCACCATTAAAAGGTGAAGGGGCTAAGCCCCTTCTGGGTTGTGTTATTTGTTTTTAGGCTTATCGTCAAAGGCCGGGAAAGCCGGGAATGAATCTAGTTGTGTTTCGGCCGGGAAAGAAATCACAGTACGGCCATTCACTTTGATTGTTTCATCGGCGCCGTCTCTGGTTAAGATGGTGCCCAGCACTAAGCCTTCACCAAACTCTTCGCTCGACAGGAAACTTTGCAACCTGAAGCCGTCCGCATCTGAAACCGCAGGAACGCGCGAGCGATAGTCAATAATCAGTTCTTTTTTAGGTTTTCCCTTTTTGTTCGTTACCAGAATATTGTAACTGCCGAACAGGAACTGATCATCAGGCTTGGCTAAACGACCCGCCATCTCACCAGCCATCGGCACCCCTTGAGGGTCAGTGATCGTAAGGTTAAAACCACCATCGCGGATGATCCAGCCTTCTCCTTTTGCTTTCATGCCGGTAGCAATTTGCAATCGATACTCAAAATCCGGATTCAAAGTAAAGCTTCTGAATGTGGCGCGATTATTTGCGACCAGATCATCGGCAGCCAGTCCAAACCGTTCGAGGTAAAACGTTTTTGCCTGCTGCGCGACTTCTGCAATTTCAGCATCTGTACGGCCCATGATCTCCTTTTGGAAAAACTCACCATCACAGATCAGGCCATCACAGTTAATAACCCCCGGATGAGGCTCGGGGTTATGCTTATCAATGGTGCCTGTTCCCATCAGAACGAGTACAGATTCAAACCCGTCTGGCGTTGTCACCCCTTTCTTTGCCATCGCGGCCCCACTGGTGAGCAGCAAACCTGTTGCCAGTGCGACGGTCCATTTTTTTATTGAGCTTACGTAATTATGTTTCATGACTTTTCCTTAATAAATTTATGAGTAATTAAAATTCTGTTTATTACGCCACCGCCCTGCCCGGACCTGACGTAGCAAAGTAATTGACTTGTTTTAAGATGCGATACAATTCGCCAGGTTTTGGCTCACCCACTTTAATGTGTTTGGGAAACAGTAAAGCGCCCGACTGAGCAGCCTGTACCGCAATACCCAATTGCGTGTGACCCAGTAATTGCCCGGCTTCAACTTCAGTAAAGTTCTGCAGCCCCGTATGCAACTGGACATATTCTTGCGGATACGTCTCAATATGCGACCAGGTCCACATTGGATTTACTTGCTTCGGGGCCTGAGATTTAACTTCTGTCCAATTTTCAACAGCGGCCAAAGCGCGCTTAGCAGCCAATGTCCCTAGCTCAATGCCTTGTTGGTCGAATCCTTTCTGGCTTAGTTCCAGCGCAATCGATACACACCCGCAATGGGTGCCAAATTCATCACACCGCATACCCCCGAGCTTACTTGCCGTTGACTGTTTGTGGGTGATCACCGGTAGCGCGTTGTCTACTGCATGCGCAAACAATGCAGCGAGTCGATTATATTGATACACAAAAAACGGCGTATTGGTCGGCTCTATTGTCTGGTGAAAATCCAGGATAAACCGGGAGTTCTTGACAATGGGCTCCAGCTGTTTTGCTCTTTGTGATTCAAGGCTGTCTTGCGCCTGAGTGTTAAAAGTGCGATTAATATCCTGTTCCAGATAACGTTTACCTGCTTTAGCCGCGGCAACGTTGCCCAATAAAAATGTGATCCGTAAATCCGGGGTTAACTGACCATTGTCAATCTCATGGCATAAGGCATTTAGCACTGCCAGTCCGCCCACTTCATTGCCGTGGTTCAGTGCGATCAGGGTCAGATCGCTGTGAAAACCGCCGTCTTTAGATTCACCTCCTTTTGGCGCCAGGGTAAATCCCCAATCATCAATTTGTTCTACTGAAAGATTGCCCAGCGTCTTTGCGTCCCGAAATGCACTAAACTGCGTCAGCGCCTGATCTACCTGTTTGTCCATGGATTTCTCCTCATTCCCTGGGCGCAGCAAGTGCAGCCTGGTGTTCAAACGCGCTGCGCGTCATCTCATATAAATGGGCTTCAATCGGTCGGCCGAATATGGGTAGTTCATAAGTACATTCACCAACCTGCTTAATCTTGAGCGTTTGCTTTAGTTTGTTCGCTGCCCGGTTATTTTTCGGCGTTTTAAAGAGGATCCGCTGCAATGGCAAATGCTCGAAGTACCACTGCATGGCCTTTACGTAAGACACTTTACCGATGCCCAGACCACGAAATTCCGAAGTCCAGATACTGGCATGCATTACCCCACTTTCCTGTTCAACTACATCCGTTAATTCATGTACGCCGATGGCCTGTCCCTGGTACTCAATTGTCAACAAGCTACATGCCTGCGGCATCTTGTTGAGTACATATTGCAGTTGTTCACGCATTTTGTGCGCAGGTATTAACCGCTGGCGGTCAACCCCCAAATCTTCAAGAAAGGTGTTCTCGGGGTTGTGCCAGTACGCAATATGCTGGTCTATATCCGACTCCTGAAATACCCTGACCCGGACACTTTTCCATAAATCTTGCACGACGCGCTCCTTATCCGCTTGGTTCCTTAGCTATTCAGCAATGAACTCATTAATCGTTTCGATAAACTCAGCTGGTGAATTTAAATATGCCAGGTGTGCGCCTGGTAACGTCACCTGACGACACAACTGGGGCACTTCACTGCGTACAACCCAACTGTGCACTT
Organism: Pseudoalteromonas rubra; assembly: GCF_001482385.1. Lineage (NCBI taxonomy): Bacteria > Pseudomonadati > Pseudomonadota > Gammaproteobacteria > Alteromonadales > Pseudoalteromonadaceae > Pseudoalteromonas > Pseudoalteromonas rubra. The sequence continues at coordinate 383,107 of NZ_CP013611.1, read as the reverse complement.
GCGGTGGGTCAACCAGGGCATCCTCGTCCCATGCCACCGTATGGATCGGCACTGCCAGCTTGATGGTGTTATCAATTTGCCACTCTTCTTTGCAGCAAATATCTGCCAGCAAGTACGGAAGTACCAAAGACATAAGCTTTTTATTTTGTGCGTACTGCTCACTGATGTACTGACGCTCGATAAACACCGACAATACGGCATCCATATCCGTAATATTGACGCCTTGCAGAATACGGCGTTTTTCCAAAGCGCTGGCTGACAAAATCACCCGTTGCAGTTCAGGTAAAAGTCCATGTTTAGTGCAAAATGCCGCAGTTTCATAAGCGAGCACAGCACCAAAGCTATGACCATAAAAACTGGTTGGCATCGGTGGCAACTCTGTAAGTGCCGCGGCAATCTCACGTACCAATACCTGAATGTCGTTTACTGGTGTTTCCTTTACCCGCTCACACCGTCCTGGTAATGCAATGGCAATGACCTCTACGTTTGAAGGCAGCAGATCTCGCCATTTAACAAAATCAACGTGGCTGGCACCAGCGTGCCCAAAACAAATCACCCTGGCAGACGAAGTGCCCTCAGAGCTAATGTGTTTCAACCACATCACGCAGCCTCCTCAACAAACTGAACCAGATCCTGTATACATTCACGCACATAGAACTCTTGCATTGGTAAAGCAATGTTGAATGTAGATTCAATCTCACTCACCATCATCACTGCCTGCATGGAACTGATATTTAAATCAGCGATCTGCGTGTCCAGAGCAAGTGCCGGTACATCCTTTACCAGGGAAGCAATTATGCTTAAAACCTTCTCTTGTGTTTGCATTTCAACTCTCCTTTTCGAGCGAATTAAGCTTCTCACTTGCCTGTGAACACATCAGGGCAATGCTACGAAGTAAGAAGCTTCACGACGCGATACAATGATTTAGCGCTTAAAGCTAAACCCATTCAGGCTCTCATCCAGGACTCGGTTATGGCTATCATTTCGTTCACCGGATACCGAAACTACACCATACTTTTCAAGTGACAGTTCACTGCCGTACTCTGTGACTGAATCAGTGTCAGGGTAAATATCTACCGCAGCAGGTACATAGCGTGCAGCAAAGCCCAGTCGAGTTTGGTCTTTTGTGATATTTGGTAATGATGAGTGCATCAAGGTCGACCAGAAAATCACGAACTGACCTGCTTTCATTTTGATTGGTACCGCCTGAGACTCATCCGGCTTCCAGCTTGGGTCCTTTTGCAGGTTGCGATAGTCGTAGCCAAAGAAGCCGCGTTTTACACCGTCTTTTTCAAGTGCGTTCACTTCATCAGGTGTATATTCCATGTCTTTTGATTCGTCGTAGTACATTTCTTCATGTGTACCCGGAATAAAGCACAAACAACCCACTTCTTCAGACACATCTGTCAGTGCAGTCCATACTGTGATTGCACCACCAAAGTCGCTTTCACCTGGCCATCTGATTTGAGGTGCGCCAGATGCGTGAGAAAAGGTATCCGCCTGGTGCCAGTCTGTGCCTTCATCGCCTGGATATTTAGGGAACATCTCTGAACGCCAGCAGATTAAGTCCGGGCCCAGGATTGAGTTTACCTTATTAACTATAATCGGATTCATAACGTGCTCGCTGAGCGCGTCAATATCCAGGTGACGGTCATAACCAGATACTACGCTGGTGTGTTCCAGGTCATAGGCGGCATTTTTACGGTCAAACATTTTGGCACGGATATTCTTGTACTTTTCAAGAATTTCGTCACGTTCATATAGGTCAAAAGGACCGATATAACCGTTTGTACGCATTTGTTGGATTTCTTCTTCAGTTAGATAAAAGCTCATTGTATTTTCCTTAATAAAAATTTGATTAAATTGGTTTATTTAAATAAGTTTGGTTTTAGTTGATGTTAATTAAATCAGTTTGTTTGCGCTGCAGACTGGTAAAGGTTTACCCAGTCACCTAAAGTCGAATTAGCCATTAACTCGGATGTTTCGACCGTGCAGTTCAACGCTTGCTCAACTTCCATCTGAAAGTTAACCACTGCCAGAGAGCTGATCCCAACTGAGAAAAAGTCAGTTTTTTCATCAATTTCGATACCACTGAATGTGGCCTGTGCTTTTTCCAACACGATATCTTTAACTACATTACTATTTTGCATATTACACCTCGATAAGTTGATTTTTGGCAATTTTGCCATTCTTGTTTAAACTAAATTTCTCTTTTACTTCAATGATATCCGGCACCATATAGGGTGAAATCATAGTTGCCAGATCTTGTTTTATTAATTTCGATGACACAGGCTTTTTAGTCGTTACCTTTGCACTCAAAGCATTATTACCGGCATGATCTTTAATTAAGTGCACAAACGCATTTTCTATATAGTCAAGTTGATACAGTTTTTCTGTAACAAACTCCATAGATACCCGGTAACCACGTACTTTTACCAAGTTATCTTCTCTACCCAGAAAATGAATTTTCCCGTTTACTCGCTTCACTTTATCGCCGGTGCGATAAATCAGCCCGGAGGATATTTTTTCGTTATAGAAAAATGCGTTGTCTTTATCCCTGTCACCAACGTATCCCAGTGCAACTCCATCGCCGTAGGTATACAAGATACCAGCCTCGCCATCAGTCACATGCTCCAGGTCGTCATCCAGAATCGCAATGTGAGTGCCGCGAATTGGGTAGCCGATAGGCACGTTATCTTGGGGTAATGTCACGTCATCCATGACATAACAACATGTAAACGTTGTATTCTCTGTTGGGCCATAGCCATTAATCACAGTCAGACCCGGACAAGTAGCCAACACTGAGCGGATCACCGCGCTGCTGAGTACATCTCCACCGGCCAGGATGGCCCGTAATGGCTGGAATACCTCAGGACGGTTTGCCCCCAACATGTGAAATAACCCTGATGTAAGCCAAGCAATAGTCGCCTCCTTAGCTGCAACATTGCGCATAAATCTGGTCGGACTAAATTCAGCACCATCAATAATGAGTCTTGCGCCGTTCAATAAAGCGCCCCATATTTCAAAGGTTGCGGCATCGAATGAAATATCAGCCGTCATATAAATTGCATCTTCTGGGGTGACTTGAATGTAATCACTGTCTACGACCAGACGCAGTATGGCTCGGTCAGGTACTCTCACCCCTTTGGGCCTGCCTGTTGAACCCGATGTATACATAATGTAGGCACAGGCTTCACGATTGCGGATAACTCTGGGCGCAGGTTGCGTAGGTTGCTGAGCCAGCATATCTACAATATCAAGCACTTCAATGCCCATTCCAGGAAGTGATGTAACATCTGTACAAATCACAAAACGCGCCTGGGTTTCTTGCAGCATAAAACTGAGATCCGACTCATTCAGCTTGTTCGACACCGGCAAATATGTCGCGCCGACTCGCAGCAATGCCAACACAACCGTGATAAACTCAATGGAGCGTTCTAGTTTTACCAGTACAACATCCTGTTGCGTAACTCCCTGCTCCGATAATACCGCTGCGAGCTGCTCTACCGAGTGATATAAAGTGCGATAACTAAGCTGCTGTTTGTCGCTGTCCAGCGCAATGCGGTCTGGATGTTTTGCGACGCTTAACTCAAACTGCGTATAAACATTCTCTGCTGCTGATTTCATGAGAAATATCCTTTTTTAATTTCTGTAAAATGCCTGTTTCAGGGCGACAAAACGCGTAGTGGTCACCAAACTTCCCTCTGACCAGCGTGCTGTTTCTCAGCGCATTGCTTATCACCACTGATGTATCAGTCCCGACGTGCTTATCTTCATCGGAGCAATACACATAAACGTGTTTCTCAAGCTGCTTCGCATCTTCCAGATAATCGTGACTCACAAAATCCAGATAATTCAAAGCATAACGATGCAAATACAATTCATTGAAGTAAGGTTGATTGAAAAACCTCGCTTCATCGGCAACCTGACTGGCAAAACCAGCATCCGACATTTTGTCGCTTAACATAGTGCTAAACGCTCGGCTTTTGGCAGCCATTCTCAGCAAAGTATCAACTTCAAAGTAATGTGCTGGTACCTTGTACTCTTTGCTCCTTTCAGCCAAAGCGTATTCACCAAAAACCAAGAACAGTGCCTGATAATTGTCACTTTGCGCTGCAAAGTGAAGTGCCACGGCAGCGCCGGAGCAGTAACCCACAATCACAGGTTCGTGCAACGCGTATTCATCAATGAGTTGCTCTAAATCCGCAGCATGTGATGCCATTGTCAGTGCCTGAACTTGCAGTTCATCGTTGTCGTCCAAAATATGACGGCTTTGCCACGTATACAGATTGCATGTCTGCTCCAGGCTCGCGATGAAACTGTTGGCCGCCTCCAGCTCAGTGCCAAAGGGCAAAACCAGAACCACATCAGGCCTGTTTTCGACCCGCTCGGTGTGCATGCTGAGTATTGGCATGGCCCCATTTATGAATGTATTCATTAATGTTTTCATAATTTACTCAGTCGAATATGCGCCAGCCGTCTTTCTTTATAAAGAACGAGCCGATGGTTTTACGTAACGTGTCACAAGTCTGGATACCATGCATTTTGCGACAATTAAAAATACACAGCTCTCCAACTTCCGGATTGATTTCCATACTTTCAAACTGCGCCAGGAATTCCATCCCCTGTGCTTCATCCTTGCCATACAGCGCAATAAACTCATCCAACTCACTGCGGCTACTTGGCAAATAATCCCACATGACAAAACCAGCTTCGTTTGCGGCATTTTGTACCGTTATAAAGGCAGCCGTTTGTGGGTAACTGGTTTTTATTGGCCAGCTATCATTTGCCCGTGCATAAGAGATAGAGTCCGCATGTGGCGCAAAGCTAAAATTCTTTTCAGTTGAAGGCGGATATTCACGTTGCGATGCAATCAGCATTTCACGTCCTGGTTCCACTTCCAGTGTTTTTGCGCTCAGACCCTGTTCAAAAAATTCAAAGTAAGGCGTTTGCTTAAGCGCTGCGTTAACCACATTTGCAGAGTTAAAATATAGCTCCGACGTCGCCTGATATTCCTCATTAGTAGCCCGTTGTAACTTGCCCAATGTCATTCCGCTCGTCATGATACCGGTGTGGTAACGGTGGCCATTCATTGCCAGGTCGTCATGCTTTCCCCACCATAACTCGACACCTTCTTGCGACTCTACCTGTAACAAAATGACATCGTATTCACCACCATGTACAAGATTAAACGCATGCTCAAGTGATAAAGAGTCCGTTTTCGCAGTGCCGTCGAAATCGTAAATTCTTGCCTTAAATTCTTTCATGTTTCCCTCAACCCTAGTGACTATGTGTTTTTCCGTTACTTGCTCTATCACCTGCAAGCGCTTTTTTATTCCAAAACTTAACCAGATGTGTGTTGCTCTGGATTGGCATTTAAGTTGCCATAAAGTATCTTAATGCGTCAAGTCTTTACGTAAATTATTTTAATGTAAAGTTACTTTTCAACAAGCTACTTTGACCGATATATTTCAAATATCGCAATACAACCAAGATCACCTTTAACATTTAGACAACAAAAATAAAGGTGAAAAACATTTAAATCATAAAGTTAGCTAATACTTCTCAAAAATTCCGCAGTCACATTACTGCACTTTTCAAAGCAAGTTCTTCGTGGAACTTTCCTGACTTTTTCTCAGATAAAAAGTCAATCAGGTGAAATTCTGCGCAACCATCTCATTGTCTACCGAAATCAGAACAACCACTCATAAACAGGTTTAGCATCAAATCAGGCCAAAAATTGGATCCCGGAAGCCCTGCGGCAGGCTTATTTGATGCACAGCGAACAAACGAGCAACCAATGCGGTGTCGTCTTCATGAAAAAGCCTTACTGGTAATACCGAATTCGGTATAGAGTGAAGCGTGATTGCACGCTATCGCGGGGTGCACAGGTAATACCCCGCCAGATCGCTCAGATATTTACAACGCGCAGAATCAGTCAGTACTGAGAAAATAGCTAAAAAAGCCGGTGCTTCTAGTGTATCCAAACGACTCATACAGGGACTGCGCTTGTAAGTTGTCTTCTGCGGTTTCTAACGCCAACCCTTTCGCACGTGTCTCCAGAGCATGATCTTTCGCTGCATTTAACAAAGATTTAGCCACCCCCTGTCGCCTTGCACTCGGCAGGACATACAGATCATTGAGTGTCCAGGTTCGCTTCGCTGAGATAGAGGAGAAGTTCGGATACAGCTGCGTAAAGCCCAGCACCTCTTCAGATCCATTAAGTGCGATAAAAATAACTGACTCCTGATTCTCGAGCCGTTCGCAAATAAACTCATGAGCAAGGGCAAGATCGGTTCCTTGCTGATAAAACATTCGGTATTCATTAAACAGCTCACTGACTGCATCAATATCTTTCGTAGTTGCCCTTCGTGTTGTGATCATCCTATCGTCCTATTACTTTTAAGTTTTGTGCTAGTACAGTTAAAATAGACTAACGACATATCCATGGCATACAAGATAGCCATTTCATATCAATCTATCACCAACCTGGACTGTACCTGGCAATATAAGTGCCATCGCTCATATATCACCAGGCAAGCCTGTCGTTCACAACATGTTATTATTTACTGTAAATGTCCAGAGTCGAATGACTCTATTCTGGATCATGGCAAACAACGACAATCTTATTGTTGTCAACGTCGCGTATAAAGGCTGCATAGAAATTCGGGTGATCCTCTTCGCGAATACCCGGTTTTCCTGCACATTCTCCGCCATTCTCCAGCGCCGCAGCATAAAAAGCATCAACGGACTTTCTGGTGGGCGCCATAAAGGCTATGTTGGTACCATTGCCGGCAGTCGCAGGATTGCCATTAAATGGTTTAAATAGCCAGAACACGCCAATACCGAGCTCACCATAATCGCCATAAGCAGCCCAACCATCCCCCTGTTTTGCTCTGGAGACACCAATTTCAGAAAAGACGGCATCATAAAACGCCATCGCTTTATCCAGATCATTCGTCCCTACAGATATATGACTAAACATTATTAATCCCCTTTAGATCGTTTTTAAAATCAAAAGTCGCTGGTGCTATTGATAAACTCTAACTCTGCTTCTGTAGAGTCCCTGCCCAGTGCTTTGTTGCGATGAGGATAACGACCAAACTTTTCTATTATCTCTCTGTGCTTTACTTCATAGTCGTAGTAGCCTTCCAGGCCAGGTTCGGCGAATAGCTTCATCGCAGTGTCATGGATCACCAATGACTCACTGTGCATAAATGGCATGTACAAAAATGCTTTCTGATCAGGTGCCATATCGACCTGGGCGTTTGCGCGCACGGCTTCCTGAGAGAGGACCAGGGCCTGAGTATCGTTCTTGAACGCCTGAGGTGTTCCCCTGAACATGTTTCTTGAAAACTGATCCAGCAGAATGATTTCCTGAAGTCTGCCAAACGGGTTATCCCGATCTTCAAACAACTCACCTCTGACAGCCGCATAATGTAGTTCAAGAAACTTTTCCCGAAGCAACGCATCAAACTGCTCATCCTTTTCCCACCACTTATCTTCTTCGATTTCATCAAACCAGAAATTGATAACTGGACGTACCTTCATATTCTTCTCCTTATATCTTTTTATGTACTTTTAAATGCTAGGCTAAATAGGCCTGTATCTTATCCTGAATGGCTTTATCTGACGGGTCGAGCTCTGGCGCAAATCGCTCAACGATTTGACCCGTTTTATCAATGATAAACTTCTCAAAATTCCAATCTATCTGACCTGGCTTAGGTGACCGTTCATTGGTTAGAAAATGATATAACGGGCACTGGTTCTCTCCATTTACATCCACTTTTTCGGTAAGCTTAAATGTAATGGCATAGTTTTTTTCGCAAAAGGATTTGATTTGTGCGGCATCGCCGGGCTCTTGCGCCCAAAACTGATTACACGGTACACCTAAAACCTCAAACCCTTGATCTTTAAAAGTATCGTAAGTTTTCTGTAGCTGCTTATACTGAGGTGTATAGTCGCATTCACTGGCCACATTTACTATCATGACTACCTTCCCGGCATAACTCGAAAGAGGCAAGATCTCACCCGTGAGATCTCGTACAGTTAAATCATAAAACGCACTCACGCTCTTCTCCTTAATGATTTGTAATCTAATTTCTCGCTTTACACACTATATAGCAAGCGCTTCATTGCTACTTTTACGCTCAAAAGAGCGATACGCTGAAAAATAGCCTTCGTCCAACTTCTTGTAGTGTTTAATCGCCAATTCCATAGAGTTAACATGCTCCCAGTTAACCTCGCTAACCTGAAATGCAGCAAGCAAGTCCTCTCCCAGTTTCGGCATCAGCGGCGACACGTAATAGCCCAAGTACACCAAAGCGGTTGCTCTGAGCTGAAGACTAGTGCGCGCCTGGTTCTTAAAACCCAATGTGTTGAAAAGGTATTGTTCACTTTGAGAGAAATGCCACAAAGCTTCTATAAAGTACACCAGTGTATTAGCCGCACTGTGAAGCGAGAATCGCTCAGGATGGTAACTCTTCTCCATTTTTTCGGCAAAATGGCGCAAGTCATCATAAAAGGCCACATGCTGTTCATTCCAGGCCCCTGCCTCGGGCAAGGTCTCTGAACCAGGTGCATGCATGGACAGGTGCGTATTGAAGTCGCCGATTACCCGACTAAACTTGCCAGCCCAAAGATACTGAGACTTTTGCTGAAAATCAGCCAGACTAAAGTTAGACCGGAAAGATTCAGGACTGTTCAATGCCAGATAGAAGCGCCCGATATCTGGATTATTCTTTTTAAAGAACTCGTTACCCCAGATGGCATGGCCACGGCTGGTTGAAAACTTTTCGCCTTCCAAACACAGGAACTCGTTAGTAATGAAGCGGTCGGGAAATTTAATTTTCTCATTATAGCCCCACCATAAGCAGGGGAAGAGCGCGGTGAAAAAGTTGCCATTGTCGAACCCAAAGAAGTGTATCAGCTTTGCATCACTCGAGTCGGCCCAATTGGTACCTTCTTGCAAAGACCACTGCTCTGCGAACTGGGGTTGCTCAGACATATAAATAAATGCCGCGGCCATTTCTGCCCACACATAATAAACCTGATCTTCATAGCCACTTATGGTCGATTTGATCCCCCAGTGGGTCGGGTGTGTGACTGCGATTTCCAGATCATCATGGGCTTCCAATGCATGACATAACTGCATCAGATGCGCTTTCATACCTGTATTTTGCCAAAATGCCTTCAATTGAGCCATGTACTTATGTACAGGCAGATAGAGTCGCTTGATGCGCTTTTTCAAGAGCTTCTCACTCCCAAACTTGGATTGCGGTGCTATCAGATCCACACATTGATTAGGCAGTCCACACTGTTCACAGGCGCTCCCATCAGATCCGGCACCACAGTGAGGGCAAGTTCCTTTAATATACGCCTCAAACAAGTACTCCCCTGTTTGATCACAGAAATAAGCATCTTCTTCCTTCTCAATTAGCACACCTTTACTGTGCAACTGAGTGAAGAAAGCCTGAATATATGCATCATAGTCAGCTGCTTCATCAGGCGAGATAATCAAATCTAAATCAATCCCCGCCAGCTGATAAGTTTGCTTAATACTTTCGCTAAAATGCGTCAGAGTTTGTTCCGCGGTTTGTCCGTGTTGCTGTGCCTTAAGTGGAACATAACTCTGGTTGCGGTCTAAACCAGTTGCATAGTTAACCTCTACTCCCTTAGACACCAAGTACCGTTTCATCACATCCGCCGCTAAATAGGGACCAGACAAATGACCTAAATGTAAGTTGCCGTTGGGCGTAGGTGGGGTCGCGATTAACATCGCTTTACGTGGTAACACAGGTATCGCCTGACCAGCTAAAGCCTGGCGTTCAAGCTCTGCTTCTCGCCACCAAATGCTCACAAAAAACAGGTCTTCACTACCGGTGTTGATGATACTGTGGCGACGGAAAGACTCTGACAGTATTAAAGTCCCTGCTTCAATCGCTTCACATTGACCGTTGCCATGATCAAACACCCCCTGGCCGGTTAATATTATGAAAAACTCGGTTTCGTGATGCGCATGTGGTGTTGAACTTGTCCCCGCAGAGACTATTCCCACCATCCCCTGTGCTGTGTCCAGTGGTTTTCCAAGGCCTTCATCAAGCCCTAGATAATATACATTGTAGAACTTCTCTAACTCTGATTTACTTAATTCCTTGACCTGCATTTTAACGCCCCCACTCTCGTATTTACGCGTTATTACTCATATAGATATCGCTCAAACAACAAACCCGATCCTGTAACAGTGCAAAATTAATGGCCTGATACACATCTTTATCTGTCACATAGCGCTGTTCAGTTGCCTGTGCGTGCTCTTGCCATTCCCCCTGTTCGGTGGGCCTATGATTAATAAATTTAGGCGGATAGATGGTCATCACTCTCAATCCACTTCCAGCCATCCGGTCACGGATCCGTGAAGCAAAGGTGGCCATTGCTTTTTTCGCCGCTGAATAGGCTTCATGTGCCGGCTCTGAAGTTGTAGGTAGCGCACTCACAGAGGAGATATTCACAATGTCCGGGCAGTGAGAACGCGCCAGCAATGGCAACAGGCTTTTCGTCATTAACGAGGAGCCTGTGAGTGTCGAGCTTATTGCCTGTACGATATCTTCATCTTTGGCAGACAAAAACGACCCTTGCAACCAATACCCTGCATTATTGATTAAAATATCTATATGGTCGGTGTCTTTCTCCAGTTGAGATTTGAGTAACGTGATTTGGTCGGCAAAGCACATATCTGCGCCATAGCAATGTAGCCTGGCTTCAGGAACAAAATTGTGAACCATAGCAGCTGTTAGCTGAGCCTTTTCCATCGTTCTGGCAACCAAAAATACCTCAGCGCCCTGCTGAGCAAAACGGATCGCAAGAATTCTACCAAAATCCGGACTGGCTCCCGTAATGAGTACTCGCTTGTCTTTGAATTGTGAAGTCATTTCCCATATTCCAAGTTTGTATTCTGGCACCAAAAAAGCACCAGACATGCTTTTAGTCGAACACAGCATTACCTGTACGCGCGCCGCATACATCACTCTGTCCATTTCTGAATGACCTGTACCTAAAGGGATATTTTTCTTTAGTCAGTAGTAATGAGCCATTTACAACGACTCGCCGTCATTATCTGGCTCATTTGAAACGCAGTCCTTGTCGACTGATTAGTTAAATGATCAGGCAAAGCACTAAGTATGCCTTGCCTGGTCAAAGTGATTACGCTTCGTCAATCACTTCCGTCGCAGACGCGTTGTTGTTGCTTAATATAATCTTATCAATTGAGCACACCCGATCCTGAGATAGGGCAAATTTAATACACTCAAATACGTTGCGTGCGGTCAGGTACTTCAATTCTGTGTGCGATCTACGCTCATTCCACTGCTCGTCATCTAACGGCGAAGGATTATCGAAATTTGGTGGATAAACAGAAATAACGCGCACGCCTTGTCCTTTCATGCGATGACGTAACCTATCCGCAAAGGTAGACTGGGCAGATTTGGCCGCACTGAAGGCTTCATTGACTGTCGAATGTGTGTTGTTTTCCAGGCTAGCTGTACTGTTGACAAACACAATGTCCGGAGTTTTCGAGTTTTTCAATAAAGGCAGGAAGTGTTTAGTCATTAAGATGCTACCTGTCGCCGTTGAATTGATAGTCTCGACAATGCCTGTATCATCAGCCTGTGCCAGATGGCCATCGAGCCAGTAAGACGCGTTATTAATCAGGATATCCACTTCACCTGACACTTCCTGAACACCATGGGCAAACTTTTCAATATCAGCGGGCTTAGATACATCCACCTGAAATGTGGATATCTTGGCATCAGGAACCACTTCCTTGACTAACTTAGCCGTCGCATCAACCTTCTCTAGCGTTCTGGCTGATAAAAATAACTCTGCGCCCATTTGAGCAAACAATATAGACAGAGTTTGCCCAAAGTCCGGACTTGCGCCCGTAATCACAACCTTTTTATTTTCAAAACTCATTTGATCTTTCCTAGCAAAATGAAATTAAACTGTCTTTGCACCTTCACGCAATGCAAAGCACATTAGCTTTTCCTTTAAGTTCTACATTAAATGAGAACCATTTGGTTTGTAACATAAAAGACACCAACATCCAACCAAACAGCTGCAAACAAGCCACATGGTAGTAATATATTAATAAAATTCATTTACCACTGCGTTGGGCAAGTCGAGGTGCCGGAGTGTAAATTCACTCATCGTGTATTCCCGATCACAAAACCCCTGATGGCGCTGCAAGTACGACATCGGTTCACGTGGCGCTTCAATCATACACTGGTCGGCAAGTCTCAAGGCGCGCTCAACACTTTCCTCAAACCCTCCAACCGGATAGATCACACTAACCCGTTGACGAGTCTGCGCCACCATGTGTTCAAATTCATCGACTGCCGCATCATCACAGCAAATCACATTGGTACTTCTGTTATTCAAATCCAAGTGTAAGATTAATTCAGCCAGGTTACGGTGCACGCCCAGTGCCAGAACAGTGTCTATCTGGGTATCTACAACCAGTCTGCTTTTATCAACACAAGAAAACGACCGCCCTAACCGCAATCGCAGTAAATGCAAAAGATGTGCACCGTAGCGACTACCATCGCAAAAGACCGCAAGGCGTGGCGTTTTTTCCAACACAGCCACCATCATATCCAACATTTTTCCTTCATCAGGACAAATACGAAATACGTTTTTAAAGTGCGTCAGTTCAGCTTTGGTTGCTGCCGGTAAAAGCAGAGGTATCCCTTTTTCAAGGTAGACAGGCGCAGCCAGCATTGCACAAAAACTATTGAGGTGACCCACGACAACACGTGCACCGCAGCCAATAATTTGACTGGTGCAAGCCGCAATAGCGTCAGGTTGAGCTTCATCGTCAAATAACTCGCACTCAATACCTTCGCTGTGCTTAAGTTTGTCTGCGACTTGAGCCAACATGCGACCATAATCTGAACGAGGACCACTAAGTGGGCCGACTAAAGCAATATCCGTTTTTACCTTTTTCATCATAACCTACCCACTTAAACATGCGTTTCGTCAGGTAACAAACTGTCAAAGCTGTCCAATTCAGCTACCCAACGTTCTGTTTTTAATGCCATGAGAGACGCCTTGCTGTGTAATGAATAAGGGGCGAACAGCGCAAAGTTAAGGTCACATGCTTCACTGCTTTTTATATCCTGAATTGAGTCACCTATGAACAGGATCCTTTTGGTACTTTCGGCACCCTGTATTTTTCTAAGGTTTGATACTTTGTCTACGGGTCCACCATATATCGCCTTAAAGAATCGACTCAGGCCTTTGTCTTGAAGTACAGTACATGCTTTTTCCTGAGGTGAGCCAGTCGCCACATAAAGTGTGACCCCCTTACTTTCAAGCATTGCGAGCAATTGCCTGACCCCGGGGATCACCTGTGCAGACAAATACGCCTCTTCGCTGTAGGTGGAAAACCCAAGGTCCAGCTTTGCAAACAAATTACCCGCAAGCAGAGCGGATAGCATGTCCCGATACACACCAAAGTGTTGCTGTCTTGATTTGCCAAAATTGGATTCAAAGTAGCCAATAAACTCCGCGCTCAGCTCGGTATGCAACTCGTCAATTGTGCGTTGCATTGCTTGCACTTTGCTACGATTCGAGTCTATCAGGACACCGTCCATATCAAACACGACAACATCAAAATCCTCTACTCTGTTCACACATTCACCCTTATATCGCACCTGCTCTTAGGCAGGCTCAGCTACACTCGCTTCCAGACACATATCCAAAACATCAGCCCGGAATCGGCTTGCATCGTGCTGCGCTAACTCGTCGAGCACAGCCAATAAAGCCATCCTGTCCAGGTGCTTATTCGCGATCAGCACCTGTATATACATAGGATGAATTTTTTTCTCCGCCGCAATGTAATAAAACAGGTTAGTGCCCCATTTGTACTTTTCCATAAGTGGCTCTATGTGACATGCAATCAGTTGGTTCATATGCCCATGATGCGCTTTATATCGCTCATAATATAAAGCATTGAGCAACGACTCAGTCGTTACATTACCAGCGCCGCGCCCCATGCCATTTACCGTCGAATCTATCCAGGTTATACCTGTATTTGTGGCTTCAAGCGCGTTAAGCAGAGCCAGTCCCTTGTTGTCATGACCATGAAAACCGATTTCTCCTTGCCATCCTTTTCTGATACTGGCGACCACTTTTGGAATATCCAGCGGAGTCATGCAACCAAACGAGTCTGCAAAGTAAACTGACTCGACCAGCTCTAGTTCTTCTAGTTCCAGAAGGCTGTGTGATAGTTCAGCTAAAACGCCATTGGTCACTTGCATTAAATTGAGCGCTACACGGTAGCCCTGCGCAGCCAGGCGTCTGATCAACGGACTGACTTTACTGACCTCTTTGTAATTAATCGCCACTCGCATTAAGTCAACCACTGACTCACTTGCAGGCTTTATACAGCGACACATGAACTCATCGAGCGCTTGCGTACTCGACACGACCTGCTTGGCATCTAACATCACGGCATAAGTCAAACCTGCCGGCAAAGGTAAGCCTGCTAAGAATTCGTCCGAACAGTTAGCGAACCGCCCACGACGGTTATCGGGATTTGCATCGCGATAACCTAACTCTACGATATCGACACCACAACCAGACATCACCGCCAAATATTGCTCAACAAATTTGTCAGAAAAGTCCCAATTATTGTGATACCCCCCATCCCGGAGGGTACAATCTAGCAAGGTTATTTTTGCCATTTTACCTGCTCCATCAAGGAGTAAATGTAGTCAAAAGTTCTGTCAACTTCACTCAGCGTTTCCTGATCCGGAATATAATCCAGCGGCGGGCGTACACGATCACTTTTAAATACACCCAGGCGTTTCAAGGTATGTTTACCGATCGTCTGATAGCAATCGACACTATTCATCATCAGGCACATCAGGTAGGACAGTGCATGCGCAATATTTCGAGCATCATCAACTCGATCTGCTTTGAGCAAACTCCACAGACAAACCAAAATTTCGACGGTGTCAGCAGCCGGGATAGTCCCCGCGAGTCCTCGTCGATAACAGTCTTGCAGCATCATGCCGCCATCACCTTCAAAGATCTTCGCCTTACCCTCTGACATATCTCGCAAGATGCTGAGTTTGGGCGGCGTAGGCGACGATTCAGGCTTGAACAATACCTTATCCTGGCCAAACTCGTTTACCAGTCGGGCCTGATTTTCCTGCGATAATGGGATCTTCGCATAACTTTTAGCATGGTGGATCATCACTGGGATCGACACGCGAGTGATCACCTCCTGATAATAGTTATACATTTGCTCTTCACTCAGCGCAGTCGTAGTGGGGTGCATAAGTAGCAGGCAGTCTACTCCGGCGTCTTGGGCATGCAAAGAATAGTCAATGGCGTTCCTGGTACTCTCAGCACCGGTACTGGCAATAACAATTCCCCGATTTTCGTTTTGCGCAACAGCCAGTTCAATTAAACTATGACGCTCAAAGGTGTTGAGTCGGAGCAATTCAGACACCTGGCCAATCACAAACCCATTAGCGCCGGCGTTGTATACGTGATCAATTTGCTTGCGATAATCCTCTTCGTCAATATCGTATGCTGCATCGAAAGGAGTTAAACAGACTGGCAATACACCTTCAATTACTTTGTTCATCACTTTAGTCCTTGTTACTTATGATTTATTAATTCGTCTACACGTTGCGCAATCGCCGGGGCAAGCTTAAATCCGCCACCACTGAATCCGGCTGCGACAACAATGTTCTCGTTTTCGTTCACAAACTTGATTTCTCCATGCCCGTTCTGGGTATAGGAATCTAAACACCGATAGCCTCCCAAACTCTGCATGGCCTCAGCCCAGCTAAATCGCTTATCCGCCTGCTCGCAAATCAGTTGAGTGTGGTTTGCAGCAATAGGCGATTTAGGCAAGTCCAGTTGGCGGTTAAATGTCGGGTACCCGACCAGGACCGCGCCCTCTCTGTCTGGACGCCCATTCAGGTTATATTCGTCATCAATGTAAGCCGGGTGTTGTTTCGGGAAAACGTCACTTTTAAATCGGTTTACCTGAATTTCCTGAGCATACACTGAGGTCTGTAAGCCGGCTTGTTCTAATAAAGTAGTGGACAATGGTCCCGCACACACCACAACCTTGGCTGCATAGATAGGTCCCATATTGGTTTGTAAGCCCTGAAACTGGTCTTTTGCCATTAACAGCCTTTCAACCTGACACCCCTCAATCACAACGCCCCCAGCTCTCTCACCCGCTTTTGCCCAGGCGATTGTTGTTTCATAGGTGTCCATATAGCCGGCACCAGGCTCATAAACAACACCTTGTCCGGATGAGATGTTCAAAAAAGGAAATTGATTTTTCGCATCCTGATCAGTTAACCAGTGCATTTCTACAACTGAAGACAACCGGTCAACTTCACTCCTGAGCGCCTGATTTCTTTCTGGTTTATCCAGATAAATAAAACCGGTTTCTGTGAGCGAACAGTGACTGTCGGTATACTCTGCAAACTGGCGATAATAGTGATAACCCTGTACCGCCATATCACTTAGCACCGGATCCGAATGAAAACAGCGTACGATCCCACCAGAGTAACTAGTTGCTCCCTGACATAGTCTGTCTTTTTCAAGCAAAGCAACCTTCAAACCTTGCTGAGCCAGGCGATGGAAAGCTGCCGCTCCAACCACACCACCACCGATCACGACGACATCAAATGAATTCATAATTACGCTCCTTAACCGCGCTATCCTGCGTCGCCGCGGGCTTAGTTACACTTTCATTATTGACGGGAACATCAAGAATATTTTGCAAGATCTCTTCGCTGCGAACAGACAGAGTCGATAGTAAGGTATCAGTAAGCCCATGTGCATTTTCACTGAACCCTTGCAATATAATCCTGGCATTAACATGCGCTTGCGTTTTGACACAAAAGTACCGAGAGATAATCGGCTTGTTTTGCTCAAACTCAATCAAGCCATACAATGAATCAAGCAAAGGGTGGGGAGACGCTCTCTCATACCCTGTTGCCATAATCAACGCATCAAAGTGCTCTGTTACGGCCTTGTCATTGTGGATATCTCTTAGTGTCACCCTGACTTTATTCGATGTGACTTTGGCGTCTTCGACACGAGTCATACGACGAAAATGTAAACGTGGCACGCCCTCGACCTCTTCCTGATAATGAATATGATAAAGCTTATCAATTAACTCAATATCTACGACGTTATAGTTAGTCTGGCTCAACTCCGCAAGCAGTGCATCCCGGCGTTTAGCTGCGACGTTATAAAACACATCCACTGCGTCTGGATCAAAAATCTCATTCACAAAGCTGCTTTCATCGGCCGGTTTGTAGCCAAACCCACCAAAGACGGAATGCACGGTTGCCTGCGGGAAGTTGGCATGCAGGTACTCGACGATCTCCGCTCCACTCTGGCCTCCACCAGCAACGCAAAATGATGGAGTACCTGTGTGTTCAAACTGCGCAATATTCGATAAAAACCCGGAACTGTGCCAAATTTTACCTGGAAAAGGTTGGATATTCTCCGGAAATTTAGGAGTTCCACCTGTCGCAATAACCAGATTTCGACAAAACACTGACTCTATCTCACCGCTTTCCACATGTTGATAAAATACCTGCCATAGATTCACTGACTCAGTGCCAACAGGCTGCACATCTATCACACGTTTTGAATACTGCACAACACCAGGTAGTTTGTCGGCGGCCCATCTAAAATACTTACAAAACTCCATACGAGTTGGGTTAAACGTTTTCAGATTTGAGAACTTCAGCAATCTACCCTGTGCTTTCAGATAACTTAAGAAACTATACTCACTGGCAGGGTTACGCAGCGTTACTAAGTCCTTTATAAATGACACCTGTATCGTGGCGTCTTTAATCAACATATCCTTGTGCCAAATGAACTCTGCTGAGCGTTCAATAAAACTCATCGACAAAGGTGTATTGGCACTTTGGTTATACTCTTCAATAGCAATCGCTAAGGCCAGGTTTGAAGGGCCAAAACCTACGCCAACCACGTCCAGTATTTGCATAATATTCTACATCCTAACGGCTGTATTTGATTGAAATTCAGGCAAAGTAACACATGCTCTAAGTTCACCCTGAGTGACTCAATGCGGCTTCATAAACACATCTGTCAGCTTTACCCACTCGAATTAATACCTAATACCTAGTCAATGCCAAAAGGTAAATTTAAAGTTAACACGTTACACTTTAGGTGCAGTAAAAGGATATATGCACCAGACTTACTCACTTATGCATTGACTATGTATCTAAGTAGCATAAAGTTAAAATTCGACGCGATGATCACGCCTGTCATACGCATAGATTTTTTCCATGGGTAGCCAATCTGTGACCCCCTGGTTATTCTCCAGGCGCTTTAATAAACCTCCACACAACTCATCCCACTCTTTAACTTTAGGGCCGATATTCACATACTGTTTAAAGTCGCGCTCAATAACCAATCGCTCATCGGCTTCGATATACATAAACAATTTTAAAGGCGGCATATGAAAAAGCTGCATCGATTTAATGCCCATTTTCTCAAAGGCATCCTTCACCTCAGGCCAAACATCTCGATGAAGCGCTTCGTAGTGTTCACGACTGGCATCGTCTTTGAAATTAATGCTGAATCCATAAGATTTCATCGGTCAACTCCTTCTATTTCTACGTCTCTTGTGTCGTAGTGATAAATCTTGTTCATTACGGCCCATTCGGTTTTGCTGTCGTTTTCTGGCCATCTCTCTAACAATTCCATGTGCATGATATCGTCCCAACCCTGAACTCTGGGGTGCAACCCCATCGCCGCGGCAAAACTGTCATATGGCACAAAGTCATTTTCTGTTTCCATATGCATGAATAACGTCAGCTCATCCATAAAGAAAATTTGTACCGAGCGAACACCTATATCATCAAGCGCATCGTGTACTTCTGGCCACACGGACTTGTGATACTGGAAGTAGCGCTCTTTCGCAGCTTCATTACGAAGCTTGATCGTAAAGCCATAAGTTTTCAAACCAACCTCACTATTCATCTTTAGTCATAATTTAAACGTACGTTCACCTCACAGAGAAGCCTAAAATGTGATACGTACAGCTGAATTTAAATTTTTATATGTCTGGTTCACGCAATGAACCCGTTTTCATTTCAATGTAGAGAACGATGAAATCTTTTCTAATAGGTGCGCCTCAGATAAACGCTCAATTGCCTGTACATTTTTATCGATAGAATGAGGATACACTCAAGGCAAATCTCACGCGTGAGATCTGCAAAAACGCACGTATTTTAAACCTGAAACCATACTAAAAGATTAACACTTGTCGCACTAGCACTCTATTCGACTTAGGTCTGAAGTGTGCTTGTTCTCTTGTTTTCCTGCTTTGTAAGCCACCATATCGGCCAGCAAGGACGATATTTTTTCCATTGATAAGCGCTGATTCATCACACACAAACGTAACACGGATTTCCCCTGATACTGGGTCGGTACCACAAAACCTAAGCCTTTAGACAACAAAGCGTTACTCCAATGTTCATAATCATTCTGTTGCCAATCGTTGCAGCTGATTAGTACAACGGTCAGATCCGTATGTTCTATCAGTTCCAGTGTTTTTGTGGCCTGGACTTGTTCACGAATTTGATGCGTCAAATCAAGTAGCTTGTTCAACGTATTTGCATACGCCTCTGTACCATACACACTCAGAGAAAACCACAAAGGGACACCTCTGGCCCGGCGTGATAAGTGCAGCGCATAGTGCATTGGGTTCCATTCAGCAGTTGCATTGATCTGATCCAAATAAGCAGCACTTTGCTCAAAAGCTGCTGGCACATGTGTAGGGTCACGATACAGTAATGCACAGCAATCATAAGGCACAAACAAGCCCTTATGTGGATCAATGATGACTGAATCTGCTAGCTCTATCCCGGAAAACTTCTTTTTTAACTCAGGAATACACAAAAATGCCCCACCATATGCTGCATCTACATGGAACCAAATATTCAGGTCATTGGCCAATCCACCCAGGCCAATCAAATCGTCAATTTGACCTGTGTTTGTTGCGCCAGCAGAAGCGACCAGCGCAACTATATCATCACCCCTACCTTGCTGGACGAGATCTTCAATGGTACGCTGTGCCGCTGCCGCGTTGAATTTACCCTCGGCATCAGCAGCCACTTGGATCACTTCTATATTGAGCACATAAGCACAGTTGACGATTGAGGCATGAGCCGTATCACAGATCACTAAGACTTCATTGTTACCCTGTAATTTTGAGCCGGAACGCTTGGACCTTGCAGCACTTCGCGCCGCAATTAGCGCGGATAAATTACCAGCCGTACCGCCAGATACAAAGCTACCACCGGCTTTTTCTTCAAAGCCAATAAGCTGGCAGAGCCAATCCAAAGCTTGGTTTTCTGCCCATATTAACCCGGCGCCACCTAACCACGCTGAACCAATCATACCAGTTGATGAGAGTAAGCCATCCATCAATGCAGCTGCTGGCGTCGGCGCGCTACCAACGTATGCAAGATAATCCTTGTGATTCGTTGGTATTCCCTGTTGAGAGAGCAAGCTAGCAAATGCCGCCAAAGCGCGCTCAACCCCTACACCCTGTGAACAAATTGAGTCTTCTGAATCACATAACTCAGCGACCTGGTGGCTGATAGACAGGTAGTCCTGCGGTTCGCTGAGCGCAGCGTGTTCAGCCATGACCAGTTCTTTCATTGTAGACATGATCAGGTCAATGTCCTGCTCGCTTACAGCGTCGCTGTTAATGGATGGCAACACTGAAGCAGCGGCCTTACTATGTGAGTCAGACAATTTAGGATCCTTTTAATCTCATCAGTTTCAAATGTGTACACTTGCTGACGAAGTAATCATCATGCAACATGAAAGCGCTTTGATAAACAGCACAAGGTGTATTGTTACGTTTTATGTACCACCATAAACGAGCACAATCATAAATCCATGCAAAATGATGCCGCGAGGATGCCGGGCATCCTGATTATGAAATATGATATTGGTGGTAGAAGGGAGCGATTTCGACTGTCCCTTAAACTGTGATTACTATGACATCAAATAATTCATAATGTAAAGCATGTACACAAATTATTTTTTACGATAGGGTAAATGCTCATTCCATTTATTTTAACATGTATAACAAGTGTGCTGCTAAGCAGCCTCCTTGCTTGGGCCCAGGCAGCCTTGAATGCTTAGTGATAGCGCTTTTTGTACACTGTACTTTAAGGAGAATAGACGTGGGTAAAATCTATCCATTCGGTTACAATGATGCGGCGGTGAACATCATGAAAACCCGTACCGCACAGGATAATGCAAAATTATTTTTAAACTATGCAAAACCAAATATGCACATTCTGGACGTAGGCTGTGGTCCCGGCTCAATTACGATTGGACTGGCTCAGGCATTACCTGATTGCCACATTATTGGTATTGACAAAGAAGGCTCTCAATTAGACATTGCGTCGGAAGCAGCATTGCAGCACAAAGTAGTTAACTGTTCATTCGAGCAAGCCAGCATTTTTGAACTACCCTACGAAAATGACAGTTTTGATGCAGTATACGGGCACACTATTTTGATGCACTTCAAAGAAGTTGAAGCAGCATTGGCAGAGATCCGCCGGGTATTAAAACCAGGAGGCTACATTAGTTTCAGAGAAGTGGACTTTGGTTCCAATATTTTCTACCCATCAGATAGTGCTTTGGCCGAAGTGATGGGCTTATTTAGGCGCTCTTTTTTCCACAATGACGCCAACCCGGATTTAGGACGGTCCCTCGCACACCTGCTTGAGCAAAATGGCTTTTCTGTCAAAGAGTTTAATATCAGTATGTCACAGGCTACAACCCTTGCTCAAAAAGAAGGAATGTACCAGTCAATGGTTTCTTTGTGGCAACAAGCTGAGTTTCCTGCTCAGGCCGTTGAACTTGGCTGGATAACTCAGGACCAACGAGATGCCATTCCCGCGCAACTCATTGCTGAAGCGAGTCAATCACATACGCTTAATTCAACCTGTTATGTAGAGGTCGTCGCAACACTGACCTGATAGTGTGACCCTAATCCGCCGGGCCGAAACCGGCGTCTCCGGGCTACTGGACACAACATAGTGAATGTGACAAAAAATAAGTGATAAAGATGAATACACACATCTTATTTGCGCTGTCTTTAGTGTTAACAGTGCAAATTTTAAGTACTTTAGGCACAGTGATCATCAAGTATATGGGAACGGAAGTCGCGTTTTTCCAACTCATCTTATATCGTCAACTGGCCTCAAGCCTGCTGGTCATTCCTTTTTTATATAAAATGTTTGGCGCATTGAAGCCACCAGCACACAAACGTATACACCTGCTCAGAGGCGTATTGATTGCTATCGGGAACATCACCTTCATGATTGCAATCGTCAATTTGCCGCTGTTGACGGTAACCGCTATCGTTTATCTGTCCCCGATCTTTCTGGTAATAATGAGCCACTTTGTGATCAAAGAGCAATATACCTTTCAAAAGCTGATGTCTGCGCTCGCCGGGTTTATTGGGATCTTAATTATCACCAATCCATCACAAATTAACATATATGGTTTCGTCGCACTGCTCACCGCCCTGGCATTGGCACTTAATAATGCCTGTATGAAGTACGTTGCACACAAAGAACACCCTCTCGAAACTTTATTCTGGTCAAATTTATACACCATTATTCTGATGATCCCCCTGTGTCTGTGGGAAGGTACGCCCGTTTCAGCACATTTGGTTTTCAATGGCGGCGCTTTAGGTGTGCTATATGTGGTTATGACATATCTGATTATTAAAGCTTACCAAATGTGTGACGCAAGTTTGCTGGCCCCGGCTGAGTACACCGGATTGGTATTTGCTTCAATCACTGGATATGTGCTGTTCTTTGAACCCACCTCCCCTGTTGCAGCAGTGGGGATCGTACTCATTATTTTATCGGTTCTGGCTCCTGCACGACTGCGTTCATCATCAGTTAAACAGGTTAACCAATTGCCATCAAACCCGACACCTGAAAACGACACAAACAAACTATAACCTCTATCAAAGGAAACTCAACAAATGACTAAAAACATTAACCCCTTCCATCTTATCGCGGCCATTCTCAGCACAATAATTGTCTTTTTGCATGGTGTATGGGGCGGAATAGATATTGCCGACCCCCTGCTCGCATCCAGTGCCATATCCGATACTGTCAAGTACGGCATGTATTACTGTTGGCATATTACCACCCTACAGCTTGTATTCATGAGCATTGCCTATCTGGCGTGTGCATTGAACGCGCATAACAGACTGTTTGCGGCAGGAACCTTGGTCTTTACTCTCTGCATTGCTGTGCTGGGTATAGCTATGGCACAGGTGTTTAATTTGCCTTTCGAGATTCTGTCTCAGGCATGGTTATTTGTACCAGTGTCGTTTTTTGGCCTGCTGGGCATCGTAAAGACAAATCGCACTTTATCAGCCATTCCCGCGGCGCAATAATCGCCTTCTTGATGCTAAGCCATCGACAATAGGTGGCTTAGCACATTCATAAAATCTAAACGCCAAATTGCCTTTCTGACCTAGCTTTGCACATAAACCCCAATCTCATCTGGCTATATACTGGTATCCACAGAGGTTAATTCGCTCTGCGCTTAGTCCAAATCTTCCCCCTAACCAAACTTCATCTATAAAACCATTATACTTTAGCCCTAGCCCTTAGTATCTCACCAATAGATGATTCATCAACGAAACAAAAAAGAGAAATATTTTGAACATAAATCACTTTAAAGTATCTGGATACCATGTTACTTTTTTATGGCTTATTTGTAATACCTGCTTTCACAATGTGTATTTCATACGGTAGGTATTCTATGTAATTTACAGTGTCGTTATCCTGTGATCCCTAGCAAATTGACAGAGGCATAGACTATGCGGACAAACGATGAACTGGTTAAGCTAGCCTTCAAAAGTGGATACTTACAAGGCGCATCCAACACCAGGGAAGGCATACATATAAAACTTGAAGAAGTGCAAAATCAATTTCTCAAGAAACTGAAGGAGGAGTACCCTACCATGGAAAATGCTTAACTCAATACTACTAGTGGGTAAAGCCAGTCGCGTAGTCTTTGACTATTAAGTGTGTAGTTTAGTGGATCTTTATAGTGCTTCAGACCAGTGCCGTTTCGATGGCCAACAAGGTCATAATTTAGCATTTTACCAGTGCAGCGTTTGGCTTATTCTTTTCTTTTGCATATAGCTTTGGCTATCTCTACCGTCTCATACCTATAATGTTGCATTTATTTCACGCCAATACTGTATACCACTTGAAATGAGCGCTTTTTGCGCTAGATCAATAAATAGATAGTTGTTACTTTTTCATGTAACAAAAGTATAAATGGATGAAACCGATTAGGTGTTAGTATCACACGCCAACCAAAACACCTTTAACAGAAGGCGAACAACATTGAGCCTAGAGGTAGTATAAGGGAAATTACGCTCTGGTGATGGCACAGTCTGCCATGTTAACTTACATATAGCGCAGCTCATGCCAGTTAAGTGTCTTAGGACACAAACAAAACATACTCTACTAATATTGAATATACTTCCGCCTGAAACCGGATAGGCTAGCTATACTCTATGACACCGATATTTTTTACCAAAAACGGTTAACCTCTTCAAGGTCATGGTGCCCTGTTAGCGCTGGTGTATTGCCTATTTTTGCATCCGAAACCTACAGCTTGGTTTAATCATCTTTTTTCTCCATGCGAAGCTTTAAAAGCTAGGCAGTTTTGAAGGCCAAAGCCTGCCTGCTATTTTGGTCAGATTAATCCACCATATAAAGACTAAATACCAGGGTTTATTTTGAGTTTTTTAACAACCTCGCCTTGCTCGTTACTTACATCGAAAACGCTGCGAAGCCCATTTTCAGGGCTCTCTTCTGACTTAGCTTTTTTCAAAGCCAGCTCAGTTAAATATGCGCCAGCCGTCTTCTTTAATGAAGAATGAACCAATAGTCTTTCTCAATGTATTAGCGCTTGGTATACCGTGCATTTTACGACAGTTGAAAATACATAAATCCCCTTCTTGAGGGTTAATTTCCAGGCTTTTGAACTGCTGAAGAAACGCCAGAGCTCTGCCTTCATCCTTTTCATGCATCGCAATAAATTCATCCAGTTCTCCACGGCTTTCAGGCAGATAATCCCAGATCCTAAACCCGGCTGTATTTGTTGTATTTTCAACAGTAAGAAATGCGGCCGTTTGCAAACAGTTTTCCTTTACTGGCCAACAATTACCAGCATGTGCATAAGAAATAGAATTTGCATGCGGTGTAAAGCTAAAATGTTTCCCGGTCGACGGCGGGTACTCACACTGAGATGCGATACGCATTTCCAGGTCCTGATCACGCTCCAGTATTCTGACATTTAACTCTCGTTCAAAGAAAGTATAGTAAGGTGTTTGCCTGAGCCCAGAATTGACACCTTTCGCTGAATTAAAATATCGCTTTGGTCTTGCGTTACACTCACTACCCAGGGCTCGCTGTGACTTGCTGGATGTTGCCTCTTTGTTCCTGCTACCAGTATAGTACTCAGGCCTGTTCAAACCGAGTTCACTTTGCCTCTCCCACCAAAAATCAACACTTTCCTGAGCTTCAACTCGCATCAGGACCACATCGAACTCGCCCCCGTGAACAAAATTGAATGCGTGTTCTAAAGTTAATATATCGACTTTCTCCGCACCCGCTATATCAAACATTCTTGCTAAATACTCTTTCTTCATTCCCTCAACCCCTTCGTGAAAAAAGCTATCGTTATTACATACTCTGCGCGTCGCAAACTTAGGGTATACGTTTGCCTACACGCCCAGTTCTCCCTCCTGAACGCAGTATAACGGCAGATCTCACCCGTGAGATCTGGCGTTATACTGCAAATTCACTACTTCTCATGTATAAACTACGCAATTAGAATTAACATAACCTGTACATTCCTCTCAACTTGCTCAAATAACAACATGCAGGATTAGCGCGTATCAACAAGCGAGCTTAACAGGTTATATTTTGTGTTCAGAACATACAGTGAGCTCCGGCTTTGCATCTATTTAAGTTATGACGTCACGCCAAATGCACCCAGACAAACGTACTCAGTAAAGATACAAAAAGTCAGAAAAACAAACGAATTAACGACATCGTACAAGCTGTATGTTTTTCGAACAGAAACAGCGTAATACAGTAATAGGTAGGGATCTAGTGTTAATCAAGTTAGACATTTGTCTTATTGATTTTATAAAATAAAGAATATTTCAAGCTGAATTGTGTACGTCAAAATACTGAACGACTAATAGCCAGCGTCAATATGGAGTGTCTCTAAAGAGTCTCAGATCAGCCCTGCGACTGATCTTGATTTAAATATTGACTCAACTGAACCAACGCAGAAGAAATGCTCGCATGATCTTCCCAATCCACTGTTTGCCAGTTAACACCACAGTCGATTTGTGTAACATCACTGGTTAATAGCATCTTCAGCGCCTTAGCTGAGCGAATTGGCTCAAGCTTATACATATCAGTGGCGGGTTTACGCACCTGATTTTTACCTGTCATCCGCGCATAGATTGTTTCAGAAACAGTCTGCTTGTCTATAGCATTCAGCGCTTTTCTGCCCTCAGCAAGCTTAAATTCAGATTCAATAGTAATCACTATTTTTTTCGCTTTTCGAAAAGATAAAGAGTTACCTTCTTCATAAGCTTTGACCACACTTGGGTAACGGGTAAGCACATTATAATTGTCATAGGCTCCCATGGAGATCCCCAGGTTTGCTGCCACTTCTTTTATAGTAAGTGCTCTTTGCCCGGCGCCTTTACGGGCCTTGTTAAGCGCTTCAATCTCACTTAGCGCATTTTGAAATGCCTGTAACTTTCCATACTGAGGCAGATCTTCACGACTTGCGTTCTCCTGAAACTGCTTAACCTTAGTAAATAACGGCTTTCTGTCATAAACCTTGAACTGTTCGTATGAATCATACCCTTTTGCATACACAAGCGCAAAAAATCGTCTATGGCCGGTCAGAATTTGAAAATCCCCGCTGTCGAGCGGATAAATCGTTGGTACCTGGATCATTTCGCATACGGCAATGTTATCACCTAACTCAATAATGGTATCTACGCTCTTTTGCGCTTTGCTCCATTCCTGAGAGCCATATTTCATGCAGTTTATGATGCAACTTTTACCAATAATCACACGTTCTTCAGCTTCGTACTTATCAACCAGCTGCCGCTTAGATAAGCGCTTTTCTATGAACAACCTGGCGTCTTCGTCTGAAATAAACACGGAAGGCAAAAAGCGACCGTTAGTTGGATCTGGTCTGACCTTACTAAGAAAAACGGATTGGTACTCAAAAGATTCACTATGTAACGGGTCTTGATTGTTGACGACACTTACAAAAATTTTTTCCATCTTATTCATTGCTAATCATACCTATACAAAGCACTTTTTCCGTTTAACAAAAACAGTAAGTACGAACGACATTACAGGCGTCATGTACAACACCTGTGCATCGATTGTTTAATTTATTTTTATTATTTAACTTAAACATTGAGTAGAAAAATTCGCTTGAACCTAAGAACAAACATGAGCATACAATATTCCATATTTTAAAACATTGATAGAACGCAATCAACTGGAGGTTTGCTCAATATCTTCATATTGAATACAAATTCATAACATTTGCTTCAAAGTTATAGTCGCGTTCATGAAATAGTGCAAGCATGCTTTTGCCCTACATTGTTGCCATTCTGCCTCACTCACGCATTAATTTCTTAATAACATCAACTGGCGCCTTTTCAGCAGCCAACAAATTGTTACTGAACGCTTTAAAGGTGATGAAAGAAACAGCGTGGCTAATAAACATCCAAACGAGTTGGTGGGGTGTTGCCTTTCTGATAAAAATCATTATAGTGGCAACCAAGTCGGCATATAGCGCAGCTTGGTAGCGCACTGTCATGGGGTGTCAGGGGTCGCAGGTTCAAATCCTGCTATGCCGACCATTCTTCTCCCCCTTCACGCTTATCTTATTCGTAAAATCAATTTTAACTCTTTCTTTGATCTCTCATGTGGTTAATACTCTGTGCTGCTTCTTGCACTTAACTCGCGTTATGTTTGACAATTTGCTCTTTTACTGACATTAATGAATTTGACTTATTTTAAATAAAAGGTTAAAGGAAATTAAATGAAATCACTTAAAGTCAAAAAAACAAAACTCAAAACATTGGTCAATCAACAAAAATCTCTGCCTAATGATGCGACACCGCACGTTGGGGGAGGCATAACCCCCGTTACGATCACTATTACTATCTCTATTGAGTATTGCACTGAACGATAAATCGCATTAATTTATGTCGGGTAAGCCTATATGAAGGCTACCCTTAACTAAACCTAACGAGTACCAATCTTAAGATACACCTGCGTAACGGTAATCCACAGCACAATAACCAAAGTAAACCCAGACAAAGATTTAGCAAATTGACGCAGTCAGAATCGGTGTTCACCGTGATTTCTACTTCCCTTTCACAACCGTCTAGCAAAGTTATCACTACCATTAAAAGAACGGTCGTGCTATAAATACACTTAAGATAACATTTTGCACGTCGCATTTTAGTAGCAGCAGTTGCTGAATTTGCCAATGAAGCATTTATACGAGGTGTGATTTTGCCAGCCCTTTCAGATAGAAATAGGCATATAAAACATGGAGTTTAGTTCTAATTTATATTCAGGAAAAGACGCTTTTGAATGCCATAGTCTGTACCTGAGTGCGCAATTGTATCACTCCATGAATGGGCAGGATAAGAGTACAAAACGACTCAGACTCGGTGCCGCGTTTAAACCGTAACTGGTGTGAGAATGGCTGACTCCAGCGCAACTTGAGCAAAAAAAAATAACGCACAGGCTGATCATTTTCAGCTTTTTTGAACACATTAATAGCATGACCGCTCGTTTTCAATTCAACGGATGATGGTATTGCTTCGCAGAGGAATAAATATGAGTGACAAAATTTACTTTAAATCAGACAGCAGGTTTAATCTCAAAAAACATATGCTCAATGTGATGACTCGCGCACATCATAGAGTCGCTCCCAGACATGCAGAAAAAACCGCGATTAAATTACTACTCACACCGGTGCGGGCTAAGCCAAAAAATACGGTACCAAGTGATATGATTGAAGAAAGTATCCCATCAAGAGAAGGGTTACTTAAAACATACCGGATGGGAAGCGGACCCGTTTGGGTATTCACTCATGGCTGGTCTGGCAGTGCCAATCAGTTCTTTCCATTGATGCAATACATCGCACAGCAAGGTTATACCGCTTTGGCCTTTGATCATCCGGCTCATGGCAGCAGTGAAGGTTCAGTGGGCCACCTGCCCGCTTTTGTGTCTGGGCTGGAAGCTGTGCTGGAGAGCACAGATCAGGTAAAAGGTGTTATAGCACACAGTATGGGCTGCGCAGCCGCAATTGAATGTAAACACCCCACGCTTATCAACAAACCACTGCTGTTGATTGCACCTTTGTTAGATTATGTCAGTAACTTATTTGGCAGTATTGAACGTTCAGGCTATTCAATGCGCTTGTTTCGCTCCGTCGTCAGTAAAGTTGAAAATGAATACAACTATCCAATGGCATCAGTCGATCCATTTGAGAAGTTGAAAAACAAAACGGCCCCCTGCATTATCGTCCATGATAAGCATGACAAATTCGCGCAGTTTGCCGTATCTAAACAAGCAGCCACTAAAATGCCTAAGGTCAAACTCATAGAAACGCAGGGTCTGGGGCATGGCCGAATTTTACAGAGCCAACAAGCACAAGAAGCATTTGACGAATTGATAACCGCATAGGTAGTAAAACTTGCCCTGCCAGATGTTGTCTCTTTATGTGCGCAGGGCTATAAGCGCCCTTTAAAAAAGCTCTGTTTTGATTCAAACCTTCCTGACTTAACACGGGTAATCCTGTACTAGTTTCACCATAATTTCGTGCCTTGTCTTTTGTTTTGCACAATATCACCAGACAGAGGCATACGAAAATACGCCAATATCTTTGCAGTAGCGAGGTCAACGACGCGTTATTTTAGAGTTTAAAGCCAAGACCTGATCCCTTGCCTGTCGATATAAATCTGACAACCCCCTCACAAACTTATTGTAAAGGGGCGGTCAATATGATCACCGTTTTATTTCCAACCCAGTAGCCACTTTATCCATGACCAAAACGGTGAAGGTGGTGAAGGATCCCACTCTTCTGCTTTTTGAGGTACTCCCCAATCCTTCACAAATCCGACTGAATGCTCAATAATAAAATTGACCGTTTCTGCTTTTACTTCTTCATGGTAAGCCGCCACTTCTTTAAAAATAGGCGCATCCGGGTTACTAATAGGGTTAAACGGGCCTGTCCCTTTTATCTCCTTACCAGTGAAATTATCCACGTACCGGTAAAAGGCCGATGCATTATTTGGATTTTGGGTCATGTCCTTTAATTCAATTTGCCCAAGACGCCACTGTAACGACTGCCAGGCAGACAGGGTAATAAAGGCCACAAACTCATTCTTACGATCTTCATGATGTTTTTTATGAACATTTCGATTTAACAAGTCATGCCACCAGCTTGCACGGATCACCATATTTCTGTTTGCCAGCTCCAACGCGCAAAATGGCACGATATAGGGTAGCGCATAAAAAATCGCTTCTCCATCAACTTCGTCTGAGTCCCCTTTTTTAAGGCTTGACTGGATACTCTCGAACTTCTCAACAAACGTATCCGTCAGATTATTTAACTTGTTAAAGCGTTGCCCACCACGAAAATCATTGGCCTGCCTAAAAACTTCCGTAACCCCGTTGTAATGACCTTTAATGTCATTCAAATTTGCTTCAAGGATACTCCTGTGAATGGCATCATAAACACGCTCTTTTATTTCAGCCCAGATATCCAATTTGCGTTCAGTCAATACACCTATGATTGCAGAAAGCGCGCTACCAACATAGGGAATTGCAGAGATCCCGGCAAGGGCCAGGCCCCGTGCCATATCTTCAAACTTTTGTTCTACTTCGCCTTCTGGTGCCGCGCCCAGCAACATTACCTGGCCGTCTACCTTGAGTTCAAATTCAGGCCCTTGCCCATCAAAGTCCGGCTCCGGACCTTCTGGTTTTTCATTGTCGTCTTGCATCAACATAACACTCTCCATATATTATCGTTTGAAATACAACCTGTAACATTCCACTGTTGAGTGTATATCGTGTCCATAGGTACAGCAACCTAACGCAATCGGTGCACGTTAAGTTTCTTCACACACCATCTCGTTCATCTGTGAATACAGGACAATTCTTGACTCTAAATAGATGTAAAACACAGTAATGACTGACATCGTTTAGAAGGCCATGATGCTCAAAATAAAGTTAGACTTACATAAAGGTGAGGTCGATATAGGACGCTGTACAATGTAGTGACAGTCCAACTTGTTTGCGAATAATGGGCTAACACAAGGGGTGAATATAGGTTTACTTTGAAGCCATAAAGCCCGGACTGATCCGGGCTAAGCTGCCTTATCAACAGATATAAGCTGTCGGACAAAACACGGGAGCAGTGTGACACGCACCATAGTCTTTACTGTAAGCACTGGCACCACCTGCAATTTGATTAGTTTGCTGTGCATTAATGTTTTTGCCGGGACTGAGCGTTTTTAATTTAACCTTTTTAAGTTTCATGTTGTTTCCTGTTGTAATGCTTTAATTGTTTAATCGACTGATGATTAAGTCACAAT
Source organism: Pseudoalteromonas rubra (assembly GCF_001482385.1). Lineage (NCBI taxonomy): Bacteria > Pseudomonadati > Pseudomonadota > Gammaproteobacteria > Alteromonadales > Pseudoalteromonadaceae > Pseudoalteromonas > Pseudoalteromonas rubra. Next base: position 351,303 of record NZ_CP013611.1, on the reverse strand, counting down.
TATCTGACTATGCTCATCAGTTAAACAATGTGTTCAAATTAGCAACAAACATCAAGCAATTTTACCCGCTTTATCTGTGTATTATTTTAGGTAACTGTTTTTTAGGTTATTTGTGATATTGAACTTTTTTCACACAAACAAAAATGACAGCGTTAGACTTTTTGACTATGAACACCATTTAAACGCCACGAACCCAACGAAATCGTCGTTCGGCATATAATTAAACACCTTATTCAAAAAGCGTCTTAAAGTAGTCCCACAATCCCAAAGATTCGCCTGCCAAAATATCAATACCCAGCCAGGATTTAAGTAGATAAAGCGCAACAAAAACAAGACCGATTAGAATCAGCCCAACAATCAACAAACTAACCAGGAACACAATGGCCGCAGTAAAGCGTTCAGTGTTAGTCAGGCTGCGTCGGTTAACGCCACCCAGGAAAACGATATAAAAACTCCAGGGTAAAAACGGTAATGCCAGTGTCGGTCTGAAATCAATGGCATGACCCCGCCAGTCCCGGGTATTAATGACCTTTTGCAGCGCTTTACGTTGTTTATAGCTAAAACTTGCCGCTACTTCGGGATCCATTTTATTAAGCAGCTGCTTAACATGGGTATGCTGTTGATCAGAATGGTTACGCGTCATCAAGCCTCCAGAGCCACCGGTTCACAAGGAACTGAAACGGTCACTGATTCAAAGTAAGCAATAAGAACACATGACCTCAACAGCCCTGTCATATGCTTTGCAATGGCTTCTTTAAGTTTAGACACTCCAACGTTAACGTTCAAAACCTGCTGCTTAGATAGATTATTGCGCTTGTAACTACCCCACTCACGGGTTCTGCCTTTTCTACCGTTTTCCAAGCGTTAAACAAAGATGATGCAGTTTATGGGGCGCTACAGCGGGCATGATGCATTTGACATCTTTGCATTCAACCGCATCCGGCCTCTTCCGTTTACTCCCATCCCATCACTATGAGACAATAACGCAACGACTTAGATTTCCAGTTTTTTGGTTTGTATTGGGCCCTGGCGGAATGCGTATTTGTATACACACCGATTGAGTGTGGTATACACAGTGATACACGCACTTGGGTTTAAAAACAGCAAACTCTGAATAGCAGCCTGCTGAGCTTAATAAGAATAACAGGTTGATTAAGATAGGATTTATAGCCTAATGGCGACACAAGAATTGACTGATAATTTCCCGACAATTTACTGGCACGATTATGAAACCTGGGGTGCCAGCCCGCAAAAAGACCGGCCGAGTCAGTTTGCCGGTATCCGCACTGACCTGGACTTAAATATCATTGGTGAGCCACTGATTGAATATTGTCGTCCGGCGGCGGATTATTTGCCTCAGCCGGAGGCGTGTCTGGTAACCGGGATCACGCCGCAACATGCGCTGAAGCATGGTTTACCAGAAAGTGAGTTTATGGCGAAAATTCACGCTGAATTCAGTAAGCCCAATACCTGTGTCGCTGGTTATAACAGCATCCGGTTCGATGATGAAGTAACCCGTTACAGCCTGTATCGTAACTTTTATGACCCTTATGAGCGCGAGTGGCAAAATGGCAACAGCCGCTGGGACATCATTGATTTAGTACGTGCCTGTTATGCACTGCGCCCTGAAGGCATTGTGTGGCCAGAAAAAGAAGATGGCACGCCAAGCTTTCGCCTGGAAGATCTCACCAAAGCCAATGGCATTGAACACGCGGATGCGCATGATGCACTGAGTGATGTCACCGCAACCATCGCGCTGGCAAAGTTGATCAAAGAAAAACAGCCCAAACTGTATCAGTTTTTCTTCTCACTGCGTGGTAAAAAAGCACTGACTGATCTGATTGATGTGTTTAATATGCAACCGCTGGTGCATACGTCTTCACGCATTCCGGCCACTCAGGGTTGTACCAGCTGGATTGCACCCATGAGCTTTCATCCGGTCAATAAAAATGCCGTAGTGTGTTTTAATCTGACCAACGATCCGCAGGTCCTGCTGGACCTGTCGGTAGAAGAGTTGCGGGCGCGCTTATATACCAAGCACAGTGACTTAGGCGAAAATGAGCTGCCGGTTGGTCTGAAACTGGTTCACCTGAACAAATGTCCGATATTGGCTCCAGCTAAAACGCTGTTGCCGGAAAACGCAGCACGCCTGGGCATTGACCGCGAACAGTGCCTGGAAAATCTAAAAGTGCTGAAATCAAACCCTGAGCTGCGCAACAAGGTGGCTGAAGTGTTTAACGATCAGGGCGACTTTAGCGACACCACCAACCCCGACTATCAGCTTTACAACGGCTTTATCAGCAAAGCTGACAAAGCCAAGCTGGCCATTGTACGCAGTGCACCGCCTCATGAATTAGGGTCGCTGGCGTTGGAATTCGAAGATCCTAAATTCCACACCCTGCTGTTTCGTTATCGCGCCAGAAACTGGCCGGAGAGTCTCTCTGAAAGCGAATTAGACCAGTGGCGAAAATACTGTCAGAACAAACTGATGCACGGCGAGGATAATCCGTCTATTAATGCTCAGGACTTTATGATCACGCTGGAAAACCTGGTGTACGAACATGAAGGAAATGAGAAGAATTTGGCAGTACTCAAAGCGCTATACCACTACGCTCAGAGCCTCTAAGCTAGCCTGTAAAAAGGCGGTGATTTATCACCGCCCTCTTCCGTTACAAGCTTTCCTGATAAACCTTAAGCGCTTGCTCCAGATCGGCAATCAGGTCTTCCACATCTTCCAGACCGATATGTAGGCGGATCACCGGGCCATGCTGCCAGCCGGTGGTACTGCGCAGTGGCGCCATGCTGGCGTTAGCCGTAACCAGGCTCTCAAAGCCCCCCCAGGAAAAGCCCATCTTAAAATGATGCAGACTGTCCAGGAAACGGTTAATGGCTTTACGATGTCCCTGCTTCATGACAACAGAGAACAAACCATTGCTGCCGCTAAAGTCGCGTTTAAAAAACTCATGCCCGGGACAACTTTTTAAGGCCGGGTGACGCACATGATCAACCAGCGGGTGGCCCGCCAGCCAGTTCGCAACCTGTAATGCGGACTTCTCATGCTGCTGTAAACGCACTGGCATAGTTCGCAAGCCGCGTAATGCCAGATAAGCATCGTCTGCCGAGGTACACTGCCCCAGCAGATACGAATTTTCGCGCAGTGTTGGCCACAGGGTTTCGTTGGCAACAGCCACGCCCATCATGACATCAGAATGACCAACAATATACTTGGTAGCAGCCTGAATACTGATATCGACCCCATGCTCAAGCGGACGATAATGCCAGCCATTACCATAGGTGTTATCCAGCATAGTAATGAGGCCCTTTGCCTTGGCCACTTTAACCAGACTGGGCACATCTTGCACTTCCATCGTGATAGAGCCCGGAGATTCCAGGAACAAGACTTTGGTGTTGTCCTGGATCAGAGACTCGATATCTGCGCCAATCAATGGATCATAATACGTTGTTGTGATGCCAAGCCCTGAAAGGATCTTGTCACAAAAATCGCGCGTTGGTTCATACGCAGTGTCCACCATTAACAGGTGGTCACCGGTTTTCAAAAATGACAACAAAGCTTGTGAAATTGCAGCAGCGCCTGACGGATACAGCGCACAACCCGCGCCATTTTCCAGCTCCATAATGGCGTCTTGCAATGCAAAATGGGTATTTGTGCCACGACGCCCGTAGAACAAGGTTCGTTTGCCGCGCTCGGAAATGGCTTCCTGCATATCAGCAACGGAGTCAAAAACGACGGTTGACGCCCTTTGTACAACCGGGTTAACAACGCCTTTGGTGTACTGTGATTTGCGGCCTACAGCCACCAGTTTGGTATTCTTCTTCATAAAGTGCTCAATTTTGGACTAGGTGCATCATTGCTGACGCCAGTATTCAATCAGATATCGGGAGATAGAGTCTTTTCGGGTAAGTTTGTATCCCGGCGCATCGTCTCCCCATTCGGCAAAACCATCGAGATCTTCCCGGGAAAACCAGTGTGCCTGCTCCAGTTCATCCTGTTCAACAAAGATTTCGGTGCTTTTTGCTGTTGCAATAAAGCCTAGCATAATTGACGACGGAAATGGCCAGGGCTGCGAAGCCAGGTAACGTACCTCATCAACATCAACCCCAGCTTCCTCTTTCACTTCACGGATCACGGCTCGCTCAAGCGTTTCGCCCGGGTCAACAAATCCAGCCAAGGTCGAATACACGCCTTCAGGCCACTGCGCCTGACGACCAAGTAAACAACGCTCAACCCCATCGGGAAAGATATGCGTGACCAGCATGATAACGGCAGGATCGGTACGCGGAAACGTCATATGACGGCATTCAGTATCGTTACACAAGCGTGCATGTCCGGCTTCAACAGAGCGATTTAGGCTACCACAACGACCACAAAAGCGGTGCGTTTTATGCCAGTAACATAACCCTCGCGCCAACACGCCCACCGAGGCAAGCTCAACATCCAGCTTTGGACCTATGGTCCGCATGTCTTCGAAATGAAAGGCCTGATTATCGGCATGTTCTTCAAAGCTGACATCAATGCAGCCCTGAAGCAACTCTTGCTCAACCTCACTCACATCGAGCGAAAAATAACTATGGGTATCGTCAATACCTAAAAAAACCGCTTCTGCACGGTCGAGTGTGGCAATCTGCGACTGAGATAACAGCGCCAATTCACGCCTGTCACTCGCAATCAGGTTTTTATTATTCCACACCAATAACCAGCGACTTTTCTCACCATATTGGCCCAACAACCAGTTGGGATCTTTACGTTCAGCCGAGGCCCGATCCAGGTTCATTTGCGTGTAGTGCAGCACGACGTTCATCCTTTTCTTGTTCTTTGACGACACGCTAACATAGCTGGGCCGAATGCCAATAGCTTTGCGGCAAAAAAAAAGCCCTTACGGGCTTGAACTACAGTGTGAAATCACACTACAGAGAGGCAAGATATTCCTGAAGCTTTTGGTTTTCAGCTTCAATGTGCTTGTAGAATTCGATGTCTTTTAGTTTGCTGGCTGCGCCTTCATCTAGCACGATAACGGCGTGACGGTGCATTTGCAGTGCCGATGCAGGACACGCTGCAGTTAACGGCCCTTCTATCATGGCATGTACAGCATCCGCTTTATTTTCGCCAGTCGCAAGCAACACAACTTTGCGAGCGTCCAGGATAGTCCCGATCCCCATAGTGATCGATAGATGAGGCTGGTATTCGTCGGCCGCAAAGAAACGAGCGTTATCGTCGATGGTTGCCTTAGTCAGGGTTTTCACCCGAGTACGTGACGTCAGGCCCGAAGAAGGCTCATTGAAACCGATGTGACCATTTCGACCGATCCCCAATAGCTGAACGTCAATACCGCCCGCTGCGTTGATCTGTGCTTCATATTCTTTACACGCTTCAATTGGGTTTTTAGCATCACCCGGCGGAACATGCGTATTATCTTTGTTAATGTCTACGTGATTGAACAGCTGTTCATTCATAAAATAGCGGTAGCTTTGCGGGTGCTCACCATCCAATCCAAGATACTCATCCAGATTAAAGGTCTTTGCTTTGCTAAAGCTCACCGAGCCCGCTTCGTTACGGCGGATAAGTTCCTGATACAAAGCAACGGGAGTTGACCCTGTGGCAAGTCCCAAAACAGAGCCTGCGTTACGTGCTAACTGTTGAGTGAAAATATCGGCACCATATGCCGCAACTTCTGCTGCGTTTTTTAGAATTACTATTTGCATAATGTAAGGCTCAAGGTTGTGAACAAACAGGAAAAATGGGATCTGAACCTTGCTTTGCGTGCAATCAAAACAAGGTCAGATCAAAACCTAACTGGGATACACTGTTTAGGTTATTACCATTATGACAACGCTGTCATTATTAGAGAAAAAAGCGCGCTTGTAAAGTAAAAGTGATAAAAAAATGTACTTTTTTTATAGCCAAATAAAAATGGCCCTAGCAACGGGCCATTTTGAGTTTGCTAACTAAATATCGGAGTTAGTATGTTTTGCGTTATTACACACTAACAATGATCTTACGCTTATACATCCAGTGTAATACCAGAAGCTGAACCGCCAGCAAAGCACATACACTGATCAATGCCTGCCAGTGCGTTGGCACAGCAGTGATGATACCGCCAAACACACTGCGGCTAATAAAGGCCCAGTCGACCAGGCTAGATGCCAGATAAATAATGATAGAGTTGGCACCGATGATCACGAATGGATAAGCGAGTTTTTGGCCATTGAGTATATCCACCAGCGTAAAGAAGACCGCAAGAAAAATTGCGCTCCAGCCCACTGTGACCAGCACAAAAGAGCTCGTCCATAGCTCTTTGTTAACAGGAAATTGTAAATCCCACAGCCAGCCTAGCGCCAGGCTGACGATACCTGCGGCAAACAAACGCCCTGCTACCTGCCACTGTCCGAGTTTATCCGACTGAGCTATCAGCTGGCCTGCAAACACGCCCGCTATTGCATTAACAATGGCAGGAAAGCTGGACAAAATCCCCTCAGGATCAACCGGACGGTTTTGATAAGTAATCCCGGGTAGCAATGCCTGATCGACCCAGGCATTCCAGCTGCCTGCTGGTGTGAGTTCACCAGCACTGCCACCTGGTACAGGAATAAAGCAAAGTAGCAGCCAGTAGGCCAGCAAAATGCCCACGCCGGTCAAAGCTGTGGTCTTCAGACTACAATGCCACACCAGCATGGCACAGAAAAACCAGGCTATAGCAATCCGTCCAAGCACACTGGCGTAGCGGATTTCACCGAGATCGGCAGGTATACCTGTTCCCCAGCCATGATTATATAACACCCCAAACAGACACAATAAGCCAAGTCGCTTAATCGCTTTTATGTAAATGGGTTTGCGCTCTGCCATTGGCAGGTGGTCAATGCGCTTGGGTCTGAGACCCATTGCTACGCCTGACAAAAAGATAAACAAGGGAAATATCAGGTCGTAAAAGGTAAAACCATGCCAGGCACTGTGGAGCGTTTGGGCTTCAAATATTTTCCACCCCTGCCAGCCGGTTAATACAAACAATGCGGCAAATATGGACTGACCACCGAGGATCCAGAACATATCCATACCGCGCAGAGCATCGAGTGATGCCAGTCTTTTCTTATTATTTGACATAGTTACTACCTACACATACAAAAAATCCCCGCTAAACTGCAGCGGGGTTTTTTACCCAGGGAAAATTATACGCGTTGCCCGTTAATAAAAGTCTGCAACACATGAAGATCATCATCGAGCACTACAAAGTCGGCATCGGCGTCATCAATAAGACGTCCTTTAGTTGCCAAACCCAAATACTGTGCCGGATACAAAGAAGCCATACGCAGCGCTTCTGACAAGGTAACGTCAAGCGTATTAACACTGTTGCGCACCGCACTGGCCATGTCCAAGACACTGCCTGCTAATTCGCCTGTGGTCGAATTCAACCTGTCACCCGTGCGGATCACCTTGCGACCATCAAAAAAGTCGAACTCCTGATCATCCGTGCCCACTGGTGGCATGGCATCCGTTACCAGCATGATCTTACCGCGCTGTTTGCTACGGATCGCCAGCTTTGCCGATGCTGGATGCACATGATGACCATCCACGATCAGGCCACACCAGGCATTGTCTTCCCACAATGCCGCACCTACGACACCAGGTTCACGTGAAGTATATGCCGACATGGCATTAAACAAATGAGTAAAGCCATCAGCCCCGGCTTCCAGTGCTGCCATGGTGGTTTCAAAATCAGCATTAGAATGACCAATCGACACTTTCACGCCCAGTTCAACCAGGCGCTTGATGTCACTCAGGGGCACGGTTTCCGGAGCCAGAGTGACCATTTTGATCCCTAAGTCTGTACGAGCGTAAATGGCAAATTCACGCTCAGAGATAGGACGAATAAACTGCTCGCTGTGTGTGCCCTTCTTTGGGTGCGACAGATGTGGACCTTCAAAGTGCACGCCGGCAACACCTGGTTCTTTACGGGCAATGGCCTCAGCAATCGCATCTGCAGCTTGCTCCATCACAGCAACCTGGTCAGTGATCAACGTTGGCATTAAAGCAGTTGAACCAAACTGCGCATGTGCTGTAACAATGGTCGTCAGACACGATAACGTCGGGTCAGCATTTAAGAAGCCACCGCCGCCGCCATTAACCTGAACGTCGATAAATCCCGGTGCGGTAATGCCTTCAAGTCGCGTCACGTCACTTCCCGACGGATGCGATTCAAATCGAAGTTTGCCATTGTCGACAACAAACTCAACATCATTTTTAAATTGTGTGCCGTCAAACAAACGGCTGGCCAAAAATCTGTTCATATTTTATACCAAGCGCTCCGATTGACGTTGAATGCTTTGCATGGCGAAATAAATAGCCCCCATTTCTGGCGGCTGCTTTGGCAGCTCTACTTGATTTGCCACTTCCGGGTCTAGCCACTGGCTAAGCGGCTCAGATAAACCACCAATCATTGATAATCTGGGCGGATTATTCTCCAGGAGTTTGCGGGCAAGGCGACTGACATAATCAGCACCCGTTTTAACAATCTCCAGTGCAAGCGTGTCTCCACCTTTCGCAGCATCCAATACATAGCGCGCCAGTTTGGCGTAACTGCTGGATGGCTGCCCTGCCATTTGCTCAGCAATGCCCATTGCAGTATTGGTATTAAAATGCTGTAAGAAAACCTGTGACAACGCTGTGTTTGGTCCTAACCCGTCTAAGTCCAACAGTACAGCCTTAACTGCTTCCAGTCCCATCCAGGAACCACTGCCAATGTCTCCCTGAGCAAAGCCATGTCCACCATAATTGGCACTTTTACCATCCACCAGCACAAAGCCACAAGAGCCAGTTCCGGTTATAATTACAGCACCATCTTCACCTTCATGTGCACCAATACAGGCAGTATGCAAATCGGTGGTCAGAAACATCTGTTTAAACGGGTGATCCCAGCGCATAATTTTGTCATATAAGCTCGGTAAATTGACGCCTGCAAGGCCTAAACCTGCATAGAGTTCATGTACCTGCTCTACTCTAAGTCCTGCGTCCTGTAATGCCAGTTGAGTAGAAACCATGATTGACTCTAAGGTTCTTTCAAATCCGTGCAGCGGGTTCGCAGGACCGCCAAGACCAGTGCCTAGTACGCCATGTATTGCAGAGTATATGGTAGCGCGACATTTCGTCCCTCCACCATCGATACCTATATATAACTGGTCATGTTCAACCTGTTTAGCCATCATGTAGCGACCCCTAAAAGTTGTGATTGGTGCCTCCTCATTCAAAGGCAACCGGTATTCAGTCATGTTGATTTGATGTTACACAACAAATGACAGCGTTGTCATTAAGTTTTTTATTATTTTTTCGCACTGTGAAAAATTTTAATATTGCATACTTTTGCTTAATTGTCAGAAAAATTTTTGCAAGGAACTGAATATTGTCCTTTTTTTGCGACAAAATCCGTAATTTTCAGGAACAAGGCACCAGCTTGATTTAATACCCGTCTAATGAATGGAGCCGTCAATCCCAAGACTGTGAAATCACCACAAGTACAATGAAAAATTCTAACACTGTCGGCGACAAGCCAACTCTCTCTTTTTGAGGACCGGTCAATGCAAGGTTGGTACATGGGTATATTTCGAAACGTAAAACGGCGCTTTCGCGCCATTTGATATACCAGCCAGACTCAGCTCATACCTGTCGGTGATACACCCTTTCGGATAAGCTGATTAGGATTATTTTACACCCAGCTCCTGAAGGCGCTCTTGCAGATAGCTATCTGCTGTATAGCGCTCAGACAGTACTACATCCGGACGCGGATGCAGGAAAAGTGGCAACGAGATGCGCGACTTATCACTGGCTTTACCCGTTGGGTTGATCACACGGTGAATAGTAGACGGGAAGTAACCGCCAGACGCTTCTTGCAACATATCACCAATGTTAATGATCAGGTTGCCAAAATCGCACGGCACGTCTAGCCAGCTGCCATCTTGTCTTTGTACTTGCAGACCAGGTTCATTAGCTGCAGGCAATACCGTCAGCAAGTTGATATCGCCATGCGCTGCTGCACGGATAGCGCCTGGTTCTTCGTCACCTGTCATCGGCGGATAGTGTAAAACACGCAGTAGCGTTTGCTCAGACTCTTTGATCATGTCTTTTAGATCAATCGAGAACTTAGCACGCACGTCCTCAGGCGCTTCGGCCTGAACCCAGCTTAGTAGCTGCGCCGCAAATTCATTTGCCAGACGGTAGTACTCTCGAATTTCTGCATCCAACTGTGCCGGTACACGGCCTTTTGGATAAACGTGGAAGTACTCTTTAATATCTTTAATTGTGAAGCCCTTTGCAACTTCAGATACATCAGGCGGAAAGTAACCGTCTTGTGTTTCTTTATTGAATAAAAACGCATGCTTTTCTTCTGAGTTAAAGAATTCTTGCCAGTTTTTATAGATAGACTCAACCAGTTCCTGAGGAATTGGGTGGTTCTTTAGTACACCAAAGCCTGTAGAGCGCAGAGATTCAACAAATTGTTTCGCCGCGTCAGGCGCTTGATAGTCAACTGTAGGTAGCTGTTGCATAATGGTTCCACCGATATATTAACGTGACTTAAATTCAAAAAATTAACTGCAACTCGAACATTGAAAATTAACTTTTTGAATTAAGATAAAATCTTGCTCGCGAGCTTAGAGAAATACACCGCCGCAGATAAGGACTTATGTCCGCCCACTCCATCAATAATCTCCCTGATTGACTCAGATCAAACTGCATCCACAGGTAATGATATTTGCCACTCCAGACCATTCTGGTGATTGCGCACACTGTACGTGCCATCCAAAGCATTAACGATCAAGTTCGCCGCCACCGAGGCACTCAGTCCCACATGGCCAGTGTTGCCTCTTTTTGTCGTTACGAATGGTTTGAGCATGTCTTCTTCCGAAATTCCATCCAGCCCTAAACCATTATCTGAACAGCTGATACCCAGTTGCCCATCCTCTATCGAGATCACGATATTCACCTGAAGCGCCCCCTCCTGGCGACCATGAGACAGAGAATTGGCGATCAAAGTGTCTAATACCGATGCCACTAACCCACCATCAAACATAGCCACATGATCCTGATTGACGGCAACATGCACATTGACGGGTTTGTCCGACCAGGCGCTATACACTTTATTAGCAAGGTCGGCCAGACTCACTCGAGTGGGTGACACCGGGCACTCAACCCGGGCAATCTGTTTCACCATAGAAACAAATTTTGCCACCCGGGTCAGGTTTTTCTGGCTTAACGCCAGGCTGGTGTCACATTGTGCCAGCTTATCTGCAAATACTTCGAGATTGGCCCTGTTTGCTTGCAAATCTAGCATGAGCTTATGCACCGTATCAGAGCAATGGCTCACCGCGGTAATGGCCGTGCCCAGTGGCGTATTAATTTCATGGGCAACGCCTATGACCATTTCGTTCATAACCTGAGAAAGCTGCTGTTTAACAGCACTTTTTTGTGCATCCAGCAGTTTTATTTGGGTATCAACTCTGGCGAGAATTTCGGCTGGAATAAAAGGCTTGGTTATATAGTCGTTGCCGCCTGCATGCAGTGCTTCGACTATCCAGTCGGTGTCACTGTGGACGCTGACAAAAATGACCGGGATATGACTGGTGTGTTTTTCCGTCTTCAGTATCTTACACAATTCAATGCCCGAAGTACCTGGCATTTTTATGTCCGTGATCACCAGTTCAGGTGGTTTACGCTTAATAATGTTTAAGGCTATCTCAGCATTTATCGCCGCCAGCACCGTATGTCCTTGCTGACGTAGGATCAATTGCAGCATATGCAGGTTTTCAGCAACATCATCAACCACCAAAATGTCGGCCATTCCTTTATCTTCCTCATTGCTTTGCACACTTTCAGTAAGCATAGCTTGAGAAATGCCCGCACGCGACTATGGTTACTATGTTAGTAAACTCAACGGTGTGGCACATATATGGGTGTAAGATTCAGAGTAAATATCGTTTATTCGGTGATACTGTCGTTGTTGTTTATTGCAGCGTTATTACTCCTTCTTAATTTTGCCAAAATAGCACCCATTAATGAAAAGCTAGACAATCTTACTACCCTTAGTACTGTTTCATCCAGCCTCACAGCACATGCGCAAAACCACAACATGCAACTTTCTCAATACCTGAATAGTTCGCAGTCGGATCAACTCGAAAAACTGGCCAAATTCAGTACGGCTGAACTACCGATAATCACTGGTAAACTGGGCTCTGCTGCTTTCAAGCAGACAGTTCAACAGCCAGTCAGCCTGTTCCAGGCCATCTCGACTCTGCCTGTTGAATCCTCAGCAGCTCAGCTTGCAACCTTGCATAGTGATCTTAGGCAACTTTTTGTTCAGACCCAGGCTGAACTCAACCAGCCAGGTTTTGTCGTTGCAGCGTTTAACCTGGCGAATTATCACGCAGAGCTACAGCATATAATGGCCGAACTAGCGCAATTAAATGGGCTATTCATGCAACAGAGCCAGCAATTGCGTACTGACAAAGAGCATATTTTTGTGCAACTCAAAACACTCATTGTATGGGGCGTTGTACTGATTAGCGCAGCCACGATATTGGTAGCGTGGTGGAGCAACTTCGGATTATTCGAGCCGCTGCAAAGGCTTTGTCAGACTTTACACAATGCCAACCAAACAGGCAACGCACAGTTACAACTCCCTGAACAACTTGGAGCTGAGCTCAGTGGACTGGCAAATGTTGTTGGTCAGATGCATGACAAACTTCACAATCGAATAGAAATCGCTAAATTGCGAGAAATGTTTAACCAGGGGATCAGACATAGCCGTGATCCGGATGAACTGCGGCGCTTTGCTCTGGAATTTTTCGCCACCCATTATGCAGCCCCCAGTGTGGCAATTTGCAATACGGATGAAAATACACTGATACCAATACAAACCATTGGCTGCCCACCCTGTTTTGATAACCTAGGTATCCAATACACGCAATTATGCCGGACATTAACACGCCAAAGTCTGGATGCAGGCAATACTGCCTTTGAAGTAAAAGCGGGCGCCGTAGTAATTTCAATAAAAAGCGCGGCACTGTATCCCCTACTAGTCAACAATCAGCTCAGGGGTGCATTGTATATTGCCAGTGTTGAGCACTTCGACTATGAGCAACAAAGCAGCATTCAACAGCTGTGCGAGGACCTCGCTATCCAGATACAGCTTTGTGAGAATGCGCAGCAGCAGCTCGCCGCTGAAACAGCCCTGTCACAGCATCTTGAAATGATGCTGCACATTCTGAATGCCATTCCGAATCCCACTTATTATCGGGATATTCATGGCACCTTTTTAGGTGTTAACCGGGCATTTCTGGATTTTCTGGATCTGTTTGAAGCCGAAGTGACCGGTATGCGCATACAGGACGTGTTTGATGTCTACACCACAGGTTATCTGGAGCAAAAGTCGCGCTTCACAATAGAGCAACAGGCGCAACATCAGTTTGAGCTTACGCTAAAAAATGGTCAGCAGGAATCTCGAGAACTCATCGTTCATGAAGCCCCCTTCTTTGATGGGTATAAAGAAGTTGGCGGTGTGGTAGGCACCTTTTTAGACATGACTGAACGCAATGAGCTGGAACGCAACATGTTGGCAGCCAAGGAGCTTGCTGACAAAAATGCCAAAGTAAAAAGTGAGTTTCTTGCCAATATGAGCCACGAAATTCGCTCCCCCATGAATGCCATTATAGGTATGGCGCATCTGGCGCTGAATACACAGCTTGATATCAAACAGCGTAGTTATGTTGAAAAAATCGACAATGCCGCTAAGCAGCTGCTTAAACTCCTGAATGACATCCTGGATTTCTCGAAGATCGAAGCGGGTAAAGTCGAAATTGAATCAACCCATTTTCAACTTGATAAGGTCCTAGATAATGTAGCAACCATCGTCGGATTAAAGGCAGATGAAAAGCAACTTGAGTTGATATTTGATGTTCACCCGGATGTAAGCAATGACTATATCGGCGATCCTCTGCGTATCAGTCAGGTGCTGATCAACCTGGCCGGCAATGCTGTGAAATTCACGGAGCAAGGCCATGTCACCATCAATATCAGCTATCAGAGTGAGGATGAACAAAGTGCCCGGCTGCTTTTCAGTGTCATCGATACCGGAATAGGATTAAGCCTGGAGCAACAAACCCGATTATTCCAATCGTTTGCGCAGGCCGATACTTCCATTACCCGTAAATACGGCGGCACGGGCCTGGGGCTGACGATTTCACAACATCTGGTAAAGCTAATGGGTGGCGAAATTTTTGTCGAGAGTGAACTGGGTAAAGGGTCTACATTCTACTTTACCTTGCCGCTACCCTTCGCAACCCCTACCCGTCTTGTGAGTCAGCCTTCTGAACACTTCAAAGATAAAATGGCACTGATAGTAGATGACAATGCCCTGGCACGTGAAGTATTGGCCGCAATGCTGAAAAAGTTTGGCATCGCTTCTAAGCTATTCTCTTCCGGTGACGCCTGTATCGAGTACGTACGGAATCAACAGCCGCACTTTGATATTGCGTTTATTGACTGGCACATGCCGCAAAAAGACGGCATTGATACCATTATGGAGCTACATGCCCAGTCTCCTGCAAGTCAATATGCCCTGGTCACCGCCTATGGACGAGAACTGGGCCTGAAAGAAGAGCAAAAACACATTATCTCAAATATTCTATTGAAGCCTATTAACCCATCAAGCGTATTCGATTGCTTACAAGCCTGCCTGGCGCCTCAACCACAACAGCTCAATACGAGTTGTCCTGCCCAGGATAACAGGCTATCCGGATTAACCATATTGGTGGCCGAAGATCAGCCTGTCAATCAGGAAATTGCGGTTGAAATCCTATCTTTTCATGGTGCAACGGTGGCGGTTGCCAACAATGGTCAGGAGGCACTTAATGCGGTAAAGAGTACCACATTTGATATTGTGCTGATGGACATGCAAATGCCGATTATGGATGGACTCCAGGCCACACGTGCAATCGGTCAGCTTACCAACACAGCCCAGCCTCCCATTTTGGCCATGACAGCCAACGCCATGCAAGATGATATTCAGACTTGTCTGGATGCGGGGATGGTGGGTCACATTGCAAAACCAATCGATGTTGAGAACATGGTTGCGACCATCCTGGCCCATACCCAGAAACAAGAGGCAGGTGGTGTTAATTCTTTACAAGTCCCGGAACAGCGTCAGAACTCTCTGGAGCAAGACTCTGAAACGGAAGCATATACATTTGAAGGAATAGATATTGAAGCCGGTATTAACCGGGCAGCTGGAAACCGGGAGGTGTATTTCTCACTGCTTGAGAAGTTTGTTAAACAGCAGATAGAAGAACTTATCAACCTCAAACAGGCCATCACCATTGGCAACACTGAGCTTGCTGAACATATACTCCACGCACTGAAAGGCGCAAGTGCAAACTTGTCAATGACCTATCTGACAGGTCAATGCGCTGAATTAGAATCTCAGCTTAAGGACACTCGTGTAGATGGAACACAGATAGACAGTTTGCTGGATTACATCAGAGACTGCCATGCCCAGGTTACACATCATATTGATTCTGGCATAGCACACACTCAAAAAGCAGCTGCGAACAGTGCCTCAGATAGTCACACAGAACCGACTGAAGCCCCCTTGTTCGCACTCGCTAAGGCGCTGAGAGAATACGACTCATGTGCCACTGAGTTAGTCTCATCATTGCACATTGATGAACCGTTGCCTAAGGACGTATTAGATGAGCTTAATCAGCTCATTACTCAGTATGAGTTTGAAAAAGCTCACTCCCTGCTTGAGCCTTATGTGCCGCAGCACACTAGTAATGGCAGCGCTGCGGTCAATTAGGCAGTTCTGTTGCCCAAATAGGGCGAACTTTTATTCGTTATAACCCAAGATCGGCCATAAAGTCGTCGTCTGCCACATCTTCTGCTGGCGACTCGGCTTTTTTCGCAGGTTCTGCCTTTTTCGATCTCTGACTGGCGATGATATCATCTGGGTCCACCGCTTCTGTGATATCGTAATCGTGTAGCTTGATAAACTCCGTCTTGTCCATTGCCAGCTCCAGATAGAATATATTCTGGCCCTGGGTGGTGAAGGTCACGCGGCGTGCCTGTGGTCTGTCCATGGTCGTATCAACCGATATCTGAACCTGCTTATTGATCGCCATCATTTTAGGCTGGTTCTGTGTGATAGAGGTATGAAGCTGCTCACGGACTTTGCTGGTGAAGTCACCAACGATTTGGTTCATCAGTTCTCCCATCACGTTAGATACGTCGTCTGACAAATGACTTTGTGCAATTTCGCTTTCCGGCATCCCCATTGACCGCATGTAGTCCTGATAAACTTCCATTGCAGCCTGAGCAGTAAAGTTGGTCACAACCAGACCGGTAAAACCGCCATCAAACAGGACAAAACAACCAATATCTGGACGCATACAGGTGCGGGTGATCTTCTGTACCATTGCCGAATAGGCAATCTGATTGCCACTTGCCGAGGACAAAACCTCAGTCACCGAGTGACAAAGTGTGGATAGGATATCTTCTGTGCTGATCACTTTATTTTTCGCCATGTTGGTTCTCTAACTTACTTCTTATTGTTAATACTAGCCAAGCTACTCAATTTATCACTGACTATCTAGTATAAAATGCTAAAATAGCATGATTATTTTTTTCTAAGACAAATTGGACTAGCAGTGTGACGGGCAAAGACAGTATATATGCCACAGAGCAAGAAGTCAGAGACTTCACCTTCGACGCAAACGTTGTAGAAGTATTTCCGGACATGATCCAGCGCTCAGTGCCGGGTTATGCCACCATAGTCAGTACCATGGGCAAACTGGCAGGACAGTATGCTCAGAGTAACTCAAATCTATATGATTTGGGCTGCTCACTAGGCGCAGTAACCCTAAGTATGCGCCGTAATATCGACAAAGAGAATTGCCGCATTATCGCTGTAGACAACTCTTTGCCTATGGTTGAGCGCTGTCAGATGCATCTTAAGGGCTTTAAGTCCGATGTCCCGGTAGATGTGCAACTGGGCGACATCAACGAATTAGCGATCGACAACGCCAGCGTCGTTGCAATGAACTTTACTTTACAGTTCATTCCTCAGGACCAAAGAGCCATAGTACTGGAAAAGATATACCAGGGACTTAAGCCTGGCGGTGTCTTGTTGCTCTCAGAGAAGATCAAAGGCGAAAATGATATCAAAGACAATCTGCTGATTGATCTTCACCATGACTTCAAGCGACACAATGGCTATTCAGAACTGGAGATCAGCCAAAAGCGTACCGCGATTGAAAACATAATGCGTACTGACAGCCTCAGCGCCCACAGAAATCGCCTCGAGCAGATTGGGTTTGCTCACACCCAGGTGTGGTATCAGTGCTTTAACTTCTGCTCCATGATTGCGATTAAATAAGAGAAAGACTATGAATTCCTGGTTTACCGATTTTTACGCCGCCATTGCAAAAAGCCCACTCAGTCACTGGCTGGAAACATTGCCGGCTCAGCTGTCTCATTGGCAAAAAGAAGCGCAGCATGGCGACTGGCCACAATGGGAAAAAGTATTAAAAAACCTGCCTAATTTACCCGCTGATCAGGTTGATATTCAGAGCAAAGTCTCTTTTACTCGCCAACCCCCCATTTCTGACGGGCATCAAAAGCAGCTGACACATCTGTTCAAACGTATGATGCCATGGCGCAAAGGCCCTTTTCATGTTCATGGTATCGACATAAACACCGAATGGCGCAGCGACTGGAAATGGGATCGCTTATTGCCTCATATTAGCGATTTACATGGCCGTAATGTGTTAGATATCGGCTGTGGCTCTGGTTATCACCTGTGGCGAATGCGCGGCGCGGGGGCTGAATTTGTCGTGGGCATTGATCCTTCAGATCTGTTTTTGAGTCAGTTTCAGGCTATCAAACACTTCAACCCGGACCCCAATGTCCATCTGCTGCCGCTAGGTGTAGAGCAGCTCCCCGAATTGAAAGCCTTTGACACGGTCTTCTCAATGGGTGTTCTGTATCATCGCCGCTCCCCCATTGACTTCCTGGCTCAGCTGAAAGCTCAGTTGCGCCCAGGTGGTGAACTGGTACTTGAAACTCTGGTCATCGAAGGTGATGTTAACACCGTCCTGGTACCCACAGATCGCTACGCAAAAATGCGTAACGTATGGTTCATTCCAAGCTGTGATGCGCTTGCATTGTGGCTGCAACGCGTTGGCTTTAAAGACATACAGGTGGTTGACAAAGACGTGACCTCGCTGGATGAACAAAGACGTACCGAGTGGATGCAAACCGAATCGCTTGCAGACTTTCTGGATCCAAGCGACCCCAGTAAGACCATTGAAGGTTACCCGGCTCCGCTCAGGGCAATTATTGTCGCAAAAGCCTAGATCATTAGCCTGTTCATTGGGTACAAAAAAGCCAGCATCTCAGCTGGCTTTTTTAATTTACTCTAACGGCTAACTTAGCCTAACAGCTCAGCAAGTTGCTGGCTTACCGCTTCAACAGCCTGAGTACCATCCAGTTTGTGGTACTGAGTATTGCCTGCATCCGCTTCAGACTGATAGTAGCTTACCAGTGGCTTGGTCTGGTCGTGATAAATGCCAAGACGCTTACGCACTGTCTCTTCTGTGTCATCAGCACGAATGATCAGATCTTCACCGGTCTGATCGTCTTTGCCTTCCACTTTTGGTGGATTGTACACAACGTGATAAACACGGCCAGAGGCCGAGTGCACACGGCGACCGCTCATACGCTCTACAATGATTTCGTCAGCAACGTCGAACTCGATAACGTGATCAACAGCAATGCCATTTTCTTTCATTGCATCTGCCTGAGGGATAGTACGTGGGAAGCCATCTAGCAGGAAACCATTCGCACAATCTTCTTTTGCAACGCGCTCTTTTACCAGGCCAATGATGATGTCATCAGATACAAGCTGACCTGCATCCATCACTTTTTTGGCTTCCAGGCCCAGCGGCGTACCTTCGCTGATCGCAGCGCGTAGCATATCGCCTGTTGAAATTTGTGGAATACCGTACTTTTCCATTAGAAATTGAGCTTGAGTGCCTTTACCTGCACCCGGCGCGCCTAGCAAAATAATGCGCATAGTGTGTTCCTCGTATGTGAGTTAACTGGATTTTAATTGTGTCGAATTTTTTCACATTGAGCTGGGATACTCAAGGGACTTAGACCAATTGTCTAGCGCTGATTGCTATAGGACGAACAAATTTCGCCCACCAGGTCGCAATATTCGGATTAGCAAAGACAACTGGCCAATTTAACTGCACCCGCTCTGGCAAATTTGTCAGCTGACTTTTCGTTTTACTGACGCTGTGTTTGAAAAGAATTGAAATAACCGCTCACCTAAAACGGAAAATGTCAGACCACAGAGGATCACAGCACCACCAATCAACTCAAATGTGTCGACCTGCTCGTTCAGGATCACGTTTGCACTCACGATGCCAACCAAAGGAATGAGTAACGCAAACGGGGTAACTGCTGCAGCGTGATGCCTGCCAAGCAGCCAGCCCCACAGTGCAAATGCCAGCAGAGTTGAAACAGGCCCAACATAAAGTAAAGCCAGCCAGGTCTGCCCACTACTGCTTAGAACAAGGCTTATCGGCATATCGTTTTCAAGATAATAGGACAAGGCAAACAGCGGTAAAGGGACCACCACACTGACCCAGACCATGAAATGTAATAAGTTAACTTGCTGTAATTGCTTCATAATCAGATTCGACACCGCCCAGCTTAAGGCTGCACACAGTATTAATGCTACCCCCAGCAAAGTCACACTACCAGTCTGACTCATAAAGAACATGGCAAATCCACTGCACGCAATGACGGCGCCAACAATCTGAAACCGGCTGGCTTGCTCTTTGAGCACCAGTGCACTCAGTACTATCGTAAACACCACCTGTGCCTGAAGTAATAGCGAGGCAATGCCTGCTGAGGCATCATTTTCCATTGCGACAAACAGCAAGCCAAACTTAATAACACCGAGAAATAAACCCACCCCGAGTACATGCCACACAGAGGTCCTGGGAAAGGGAATGAAAAACACGGCAGGAATTGCCACAATCAAAAAGCGCAAGCCGGAAAATAAGATAGGCGGCAACTCTTCCAGCCCCAGTTTAATCACTGAAAAGTTAACCCCCCACACTGTCACCACTAATAGTGCACACATGATACTTTTAAAATCCATACTTCCTTCCTGCGCCTGAGACACCCTATTTTGGGTCCAAACTACAACGCTAGCACAGGTTACAGGAGCAAATCAAAATGGGCAGAGAATATAATTGCAAATTACAACACAATAAACTTAGCTTTAGTGAGTTTTTACAAAAAAGGCACATTCATGTAAATTTACCGAATACACAGACAACACTATTCAAAAACCGAGCAAAATAAAAAAATTTAACCAAGTTTTATTGCAAAATTATTTCATTCCATTGTAGAATGCACGCCCAACCGAATAGCAGCTTTTGCTGGCCTTTCATTTTTAAAATTCTTGTTAATAAAAGTCATGCAGTCCCCATATGGTGATTGCTTTTTTGTGCGCGTCAATTTTATAAATGTCAAAATCCAGCTCAGTGATAGCCATTCAACCCGGTTGGCGACTTCCCTCGCAGAAACCACCACACACGAGATTTAAAATTAACCGTTTCTAACTTGAGGAACATACATGAGCACCACAGCACGCAATCTTACTCCGATCGCAACCGCCATGGCACTGGCAATGGCCGGCTTATCTTCTGCCCCCGTTTTAGCAGAAGAAGCACAAGCTGAGAAATCAAAAATCGAAGCCATCACAGTAACCGCGACCAAACGTTCACAGGTTATCTATGAAGTACCGATCGCTATGAGTGCATTCTCAGGAGATGATCTGGATGCGCAAGGTATCTCTGACATCACTGATGTGGGCAAATTTGTTCCAAATTTGAATATCACAGGTTTTTCTGCAGGTCATAACTCATCTGCAAACCCATTTATTCGTGGCATCGGCTTGCAAGACCACCTCATCACCACAGATCCAGGTGTCAGTGTCTATGTAGACGGTGTTTATTTGGGTCGCCAGGTAGGTCAAAACTGGAACCTGGCTAATATCGAGCGTATTGAAGTACTGCGTGGTCCTCAGGGTACTTTATATGGCCGTAACTCAATTGGTGGTGCTATTAACATCATCACTAAGCAGCCAGACCAGCAAGCAATCACTAAGGTTAGCGCGGAAACAGGTACACGTGGCCGCATCAAAGCAAGCATGTTCACTAACCAGGCCGTGACTGATGAACTGGCGTTCAACTTTAATATGGGCTTTAACCGCCGCGGTGGGCTGGGTGAATTTACTAACCTACCAAATGCTGAATACGATGTAGGTGAGAATCAGGAATTCCACGGTCGTATGTCTGTAAAATACACACCCACTGATGATCTACGTTTGGTCCTGACTGCTGACGCAAATGACGGTGAAGGTGGTACACGTCCGTTTACTGTTTTAATCGATGAAATGCCGGAAGGCCGTTTATATAAAGCAGGCCTGCGTAACTCTATGGTCGCCGCCGACCCGTATGACAATGCAACCAGCAGCATTGAGACAGCAACCGTTTCGAACAAAGCAAACGGTATCTCATTAACTGCCGAATACGATATCAATGCCGATTTTGGCACTAAGTTTATCTTCAGCAAACGCTCTTCAGAGTACAAAGCGGGCCTGGATGATGATGGTACAGCTATTGCGCTCGATCACTATCCAGAACGTGGTGAAGCTGATCAGACGTCTGTTGAACTGCAACTAACTGGCTACCTGGGTCGCGCGGATTTTGTAACGGGTCTGTACTGGTTTAATGAAGAAGGCAGCAACCGCCAGAGTTCAGACGAAGCAAGCTTTGACGGTGGCCCAACTAAACTTGAGTTGGATCAGGAAACAACCAGCCGCGCGGTATTTTTCAACCTGGGATATGACCTGACAGATGATCTGCGTCTGACCGGTGGTGTACGTTACACAGAAGATGAAAAAGAAGCATCAACTAACGTATTTGACCCTGTTGGCACCATTTCATCAAGCAAAGACTGGGATGAGATTTCATGGGAAGCCGCTGCCAACTATACCTTTGAAAATGGTCTGAACTGGTACGGTACGGTTCAAACTGGTTATCAGTCTGGTCAGTACCCAGCTCGTCCGTATTTCCTGATCGGTCAGTTCTTCGGCGAAGGCGGTTTTGACAACCCGAATGCCGCTGCTGCTGTACGTGCAAATAATGCTTTCATGGCGAGTGAGAACATCAGCGCTATCAACTATGAAACCGGCTTTAAAGGTCAGTTGACTGACGACTTCAGCATGAGTGTGGCGTTTTTCAACACCGAATATGAAGACCTGCCATATCAGGTGAACGTAGTCACGGACTCTGGATTCGACACAAACAACCTGATTGTTGAACAGACATCACGCGGTATCGAATTTGAAAGCACCTACTATGTCACAGACCGCTTTACCCTGCATTCAAGCTTCGGCTTCATGGATGTGGATGTAGAAGAGCAAAACGGCATTAAGCCGGTTGCCCCACTCACACCTGAGTGGACCGCTTCTATAAGCCCATCTTACGAATTTGAACTGAGTAACAATGCAACCGTCAACACACGTTTTGATATTTCATACCGCGACAGCATGTATGGTGAGCCAAGTTCAGATCCGCGCCGTATGACTCAAATCGATGACCGTACTACAGTAAACTTTGATATCTCTTACGCACCAGCTAACACCAACTGGGATATTTCTTTGTACGGTCGTAACATCTTTGATGAACGTTACGATGATGCACGCCTGAATACCGGTGACTATATCCTGGTGATCAAGAGCAATGATGCCAGCGAGTTTGGTGTTCGCTACCGCGCAACATTCTAACCAAAATAACCTCTTACAGGCTGCCAGTTACTGGCTGGTAGCCTGCCTCCCCCCTTTATTTACAATCACTCAATAATCACTGCTGTTTACATAACTCAAAAATCACCAACATTCCGGCTTTTAAAGCAGCTATCAGTATGCTTCAAAATGAGATGCCTCCCCAATAAAAAGCGCTTTTTACACCAATTTCCTTAATTAAGTGTTCTATTTTAAGGCGAGAGAATATGTTCGATAACTAGCCAAAACTTTGCGAATTTATACCTTAGGTAAAGATTCAAAATGAGAAATTTTTAACACAGTGAGCGTCATCTTTGCTCCGTGAAATTGGTATTAGACATCACGATGGGCCTGTCCCTTACTGCATACGGTGGAGGTCCGACGGTGGCGATACGCCAGTCAAAGAAAACAGAATGGCTTATCAAAGTAAACGAAGGTGAGGAAATCAACCAGCAAAGAAGACAGCTAGTTTTGAGCTTAAATTAGACTAGCCGATTTAAAACGACACAAACCAAAACGCTGCACCTCTATGAGACACGGCGTTTTGGTTTACTGGTTGCTCTGCAACCACTGTTCTGAATTTACAGCGCTTTTTTCTTCGTTACTTTCGTTTTATGACCCAGAATACGAATAGACCAGCCTTGTAATACACCAGCCTCAGGGTTGTTCTCTACCTGATGGACTTGACTCCCATTGACGAAGTCAAAGATCCCAAAAGCCCGGGTTTCGTTACTCATATCTGTGATATGTAGCTTCCACTGGCCATCGCCTGCATTGGCTTTCTCATCCCAAAACTTGTAACTGAGCATCAAATGATCTGTATAGCCATCCTGGCTACCGGGTGACTGCTCTGGTAAGCCCAGATGCTGCCCTACCAGGTTATTAAAGGGTGACATCAGGATACTGCGGGTACCATTCGGTGACTCCAGCTCTACTTTCAAATCTGAAATACGTGCGTGTCGTGCATCTAGCCGGATCTGAACACCTTCTATAAACAAGTCATCTGTTACTTTAATGCTTGCCGTTGTCGTCTGGCTGGCATCATCTTCAATAGTTGGATTCACTGCTTCATTCAGCCCATACCAGGGCGTCTTAACCAACTCAGAAGGGAGTTGTTCGATTGCATAGCGGCGCACCAGCTCTGTCGCTTTATCTACATCAATCAAACCAAAGCCATAGTAAGGTGAGAATGTGTGCCCTGCTGTATTGGTGCTCCACCCTTCAAATGCTGTAATGCCATTCACGTCGATGTCGGCGCGTGTCGGATCCACTTTTGTTGCTGTACGTGCCAGGAGATGACGGATGTCGCGCGGTGTCAGATCATGGTTCTGTTGCTGCGCAGCAGAAAGCAGCAACGCAATAGCACCCGACGTATTCGGTGCCGCTGACGATGTACCATTCATACGCACAGTAAAATCATCGTCTCCATTACAATTGAAGTTTGCATCAATGTTTTCCAGATACCAGGCGCATGAAATACGCGTAGTTGCATGACCCGGGGTGCCCCTGTCCAATCCACCAGGGGCAGTCAGAAACACATTACTCCCTACCGTCGAGTACTCAGACAATACACCATCTGCACTCAGCGCACTGACCGTCAGATTCCAGAAGTTCGCAGGAGTATAAAGTGAGTTACCGTTTGTCCAGGGCAAGCCATAATTACCGCCAACGGGAAAACTGTAACCGAAAAAGTCTAATCCTGTGTCTGTAAAATAGTGAATGCGAGAATCCCGATATGAATTTCCGGCTGCCTGCACGTAGACTGCGGTGCGGGGATCCTGTTCAGTGGACAGAGAAACCGCTTCATAGATCTTTTCCTGCTCAGGCTGGCTAAACATCAGGATATCTTTACCCTGGCTATCCTGAATGGTTTTTGAAAAAGTATAAGGCAAACTCACCGACGGACTCATACCATAACTTTTATTGAAGATACGGATCCGATCTGTGGTTGAGTTATCCAAAAGGTCACCATCGTAACCATGACTTATCTTCCACTGCTCATGACTTTCGAAGGTTCCGCCATAATTGGTAAATGCCGTAACCTTTGCCATTGGCGCAACTCCACGCACCCCGATGTTGTTTTGTACCGCAGCAATTATCCCCGCCACCATAGTGCCATGATCGCTACCAGCATTAGGTTGTGGATTAATTAAGGGATCATCTATTGTATTGGCATCTAAGTCTGCATGTTCCATGTCAACACCCGAATCCACGACTGCTACCAGAATATCCTGTCCTTTGTGACCCCAGATATGCGTCTGCCACAAGTTCAGGTCAATTCCAGACTGGGTATTTGCCAGTGAACCGGAATTTAGTAAGTTCCACTGCAATGCAAGCATAGGATCCCCATTTGGATCAAGCCAGCGGTGTTGATAGTCACGATCAGTTGTTGCAGAAGCACTTACACTGAGTAGTGTCGCGATAATACAAGCAAGAGGCTGTTTCTTTATTTTCATTGTACAGTTCCTTTTTTGGGTTCACCTCTATTACTAGCACTTCAACTTTTCCACTGCCAAGAACAAAAATACAAAAACATATTTACAAAATAACATAAAAGGTAACAAAAACACCCAAAACCTAGTTTGTGAGCTACGTCATAAAAACAACAAGCTGGGTAGGTAACAAACTGAAAGCTAGAATTAGCGACAACATATATCATTAATTAGGATAAAGAGGGTTTAGAGGGGGCCGGGCTGTGAGCGAAGAGATTGCTCGCAGAGCGGATACTCTGCGAGCAGATAGATATTACGATTGCACCTGTGTCGTTGCACTCACTTTTGGCTGTACATCTTCACCATAACCAAATGTAACCGCAAGCACCAATACCACTGACGCTGCCAGCATCAGCTTGCCGAATAGCGGCAGACAGAATCGGAACCATAAATGATAAGGTACACCGGCCATTCCGATGATACCCATCAGCACAGCGTTGGTTGGAATAATCATGTTAGAGAAACCATCACCAAACTGGTATGCAAGCACTGCAACCTGACGATACACACCAATGATGTCACCAACCGGTGCCATAAGCGGCATAGTTACATATGCCTGACCACTGCCCGAAGGAATAAACAGGTTCAACAGTGTTTGCATAATGAACATGCCGACCGCAGCCAGCTCAGCGCCTAAATGTGACAGCGGCGACGACATAGCGTAAACCAAGGTATGCAAGATCTGTCCATCTTCCATAATTAACGCAATGCCCCTTGCAACACCAATCAGGATGGCAGTACTTGCCAGATCTTTCACGCCTTCAATAAACTCATTTGCAGCGCGGTCAGCACCAATCTGGCCGACTAACGTTGTGAAAATACCCCAGGAGATAAACACCGCACCCAGCTCATACAGATACCAGCCCTTTTGAGAAATACCCCAGACAGCCGTGATAATGGCAGCAACGAGGCCAAACAAGATCATTTGGTGGCGCTTATTAAGCATCGGGTAATTCGCTTCTGCTGAACCAGCAAGCGGACAAGGCAGGCCTTTCGTCAGGGATAATTCAGGGTTTGCCTGTACTTTTTTGGCATAGCTCCATACGTGATGGAAACCAATTAAAACGAACGGCAAGAAAATCGCCAGACGTAGCTCAATACCTGAGTAAACCGGAATATCAGCAACCTTTTGCGCTACCATCACGGTAAAAGGGTTAAAGGCTGACACACCATAACCAATCCCATACCCTGCCACGACCATGCCCACAGCAGTCATCGCATCAAGCCGCATTGCTTTACACAGTCCCACCAGAATCAGGACAAAGGGAATATATTCGCCCGCAGTACCAATGGCGCCGGATGCGAGTGCAAAGCAAAACACCACCATAAAAATCAAAATATTTGGCTTATGACCAAACCGCTCAAGCAGGCGGCCAATTAAGGCATCAATGGTACCCGTTGCACGTGCAATTGACAGAACACCTCCGACAATAAAAACAAAGAAAATAACGTCTTGTGCAGCTGCAAATGCGCGCGGAATAGCGACCAGGAAATCCATGGGCGTTAAATGAGTTTGTGCTTCAGCAAGTGCATAAGTGCCGGGCACTACAGCCTGACGGCCATTATCGAGCGTGACTGTATCGAAGAAACCTTGCGGAACTAGCCAAGTCGCAATATATGCCACCAGCATCATAGACAACAGCAGGATGAGCGTATGAGGTACTTTAAACCCTTCTTTCATGTTATTTCTTTGTCGTTAATTAAAATTGTGCGCAGTGTAATAAAAATCAGCCCTAAGGTGCAAACACCACGCGCCTAATAGGCCAACTTTGGCGTTAAAAAAGGTAAACACGCCGCTTTGTATAAAAAAGCGCGTACAAAAAAGCCCCACATGGTGTGGGGCTAAAATGACGCAAGAATTTAAATTGCCGCTAAGCGTGTTACTTACAGGAACGCAGCCAATGCTTTTGCCTGGTCAAGCATACGATTTGAGAAACCCCACTCGTTGTCATACCAAGCCATAACTTTAACCAATTTTCCATCCACTTTAGTCTGCGTCGCATCAAAGACTGATGAAGCCGGGTTATGATTGAAGTCCACAGATACCAGCGGCAAAGTGTTATATTCGAGGATACCTGCCATTGCACCTTCTGCAGCCCCCTGAAGGATCTCATTGACCTCCGCAGCAGATGTTTCACGTTTAGCGATAAAGGTCAGGTCAACCACAGAGACATTGACGGTAGGCACGCGTACTGCCATGCCATCCAGTTTACCCGCCAGCTCAGGCAGCACCAGACCAACCGCTTTAGCCGCACCAGTTTTGGTCGGGATCATAGACTGTGTGGCACTACGTGCACGGTATAAGTCTTTGTGATAGACATCACACAGGTTTTGGTCATTGGTATATGCATGAATGGTGGTCATACTGCCCTGCTCAATACCAATGGAATCGTTCAGTGCTTTCGCAACTGGTGCCAGACAGTTAGTCGTACAAGACGCATTTGAAATAATAGTGCTGTCTGCATTTAGCACATCACTGTTCACACCGTGCACAACAGTGGCATCCATATCCGTTCCAGGTGCAGACACAATGACTTTCTTTGCACCCGCAGTAATGTGTTTGCCCGCAGTTTCACGTGAAGTAAACAAACCCGTACACTCAAGCACGATGTCGACATCCAGATCACGCCACGGTAATTGCTCAGGGTCTCGCTCTTGGGTCAGCGTGATCTTATCTTCACCAACAGTCAGCGTGTTGTCTTTCAATTCAACAGGGAAGTTAAAGCGTCCGTGTACAGAGTCAAACTGAGTCAGGTGCGCGTTAGTCTGTGCAGGTGCCAGATCATTGATCGCGACAATCTTGATCTGGTCATTTTGACCTGATTCGTAAAGTGCTCTCAGTACATTTCGACCGATACGGCCATAGCCATTAATTGCAATATTAATCATAACCCTATTCCCCTAAATTAGTTTACTTCACTTGCTTGTCGAGCAAGCGCTTCGATGGCTTGCCAGTCTTTGTTTGCGATAAGTGTTTTATCGAGCATCCAGGTCCCTCCAACACAGATTACATTGCTCAGTGCCAGATAGTTGGGTGCTGTTGCTAAGCTGATCCCACCAGTTGGGCAAAACGTCACCTGAGGTAAAGGACCACCGATTGATTTCAGCATTGCCGTGCCACCTGCAGCTTCTGCCGGGAAAAACTTAAGAAACTTAAAGCCCTGCGCTGCCAGTTCCATCGCTTCGCTAGGCGTCGCCGCACCAGGCAGAAACGGGATATCAGACTCTTTTGCCAGCGCCAGTAATTCTAAGCTGACACCCGGGCTCACCATAAAGTCGGCGCCAGCCTCAACAGAAGCGTCAAACGAGGCTTTGTCGACCACAGTACCTGTGCCTACATAGGCCTCTGGTACCGCTTCTTTCATCGCCTTTACTGCTTGTGCAGCAACTGGCGTACGCAATGTCACCTCTAATGCGCGAAGACCACCGCGATATAATGCCTGCGCTAATGGCACTGCATCTTCTAAATCATCAATAACAATAACGGGTACTACCGGTGCCGCTGATAAAATCTCTTTAATGCTCATAATGTCCTCATTCCCAGTTGCTATTATTCTTCTATGCCGAATGCACTCGCACCTAAATCGGCGCTGCTGACAATATTTCTAAAGCCGCTAAATAACTCACGGCCTGTACCAAAGGTTGTACCAACTTCCGTTAGTTCAATCTCGCGCTGGGCAAGCTCTTCGTCGCTGACATGCAGTAGCAGCTCACCTTTTGGTGCGTCTAATGTGATCAAATCGCCTTCCCGTACTTTCGCAATCGGGCCACCTTCAACGGCTTCCGGAGCCAGGTGAATAGCCGCAGGGACTTTGCCTGAGGCGCCTGACATACGACCGTCTGTCACGATGGCAACCTTAAAGCCTTCATCCTGCAAACTCGCCATGACCGGTGTCAATTTGTGTAATTCCGGCATCCCTTTTGCCTTAGGACCTTGCTCTTTGATAACCGCAATAAAGTCCTGATTAAGTTCGCCTCGCGTATAAGCTTCTTGCAGTGCGGCTTGTGAACTAAATACTTTGGCAGGTGCCGACACCACCTGGTGCTGCTCTGCAACGGCCGACACTTTAATCACTGATTTACCCAGGTTTCCACTCAGTAGCTGTAAGCCACCTTGATTGTTGAATGGGTTAGAAACGGGTCTGAGTACATCTTCGTCCAGAGAATCTACCGGGCAATCAATCCACTTCACTTTTGCAGGACCCTTGCTGTCCGTCATGATGAGTGAAGGATCGACATCCAATACAGGTTCTTTGGTGTATGCATCCAGGCCTTCGCCGACAATGGTTTTTACGTCATTGTGCAGGTAACCCGCATCACGCAACTCACGCATCAGGAATCCCATACCACCAGCAGCCTGGAAGTGATTCACATCGGCTGAGCCATTTGGGTAAATACGCGTCAGCAACGGCACAACTTCCGATAAATCAGCCATGTCTTTCCACGTGATTTCGACGCCAGCCGCTTTTGCCATCGCAACCAGGTGAATAGCGTGGTTAGTTGACCCCCCCGTCGCTAACAGACCAACCAATCCGTTAATCACAGTTTTCTCACTGACCACTTCCGCCAGGCTATTCGCTTTGTCATCACCCTGGAGTTGCTTCAACATGGTTTCTACTGCGCTGGCTGTCAGGCCTTCGCGCAGTTCAGTGTAAGGGTTGATAAATGAGCTGCCCGGTAAATGCAGACCCATAATTTCCATGAGCATTTGGTTTGAGTTAGCGGTACCGTAGAAAGTACAGGTACCTGCGCTATGGTAAGACGCACTTTCCGCTTCCAATAGCTCTTCGCGGCTCACCAGGCCCTGTGCAAATTTTTGTCTAACACGCGCCTTTTCTTTGTTTGGAATACCCGACTGCATCGGTCCCGCAGGTAAGAAGTAAATGGGAAGGTGGCCAAAAGATAGTGCGCCAATCAACAGTCCCGGAACAATCTTGTCGCACACCCCCAGACAGAACACACCGTCAAACACGTCGTGTGAGAGTGCAACCGCTGTCGACATTGCTATCACATCACGTGAAAATAAAGACAGCTCCATGCCATCGCGACCCTGCGTTACACCGTCACACATTGCCGGTACACCACCGGCAACCTGTGCGGTCGCATCGTATTTTTCGGCAATCGCTTTGATTTGATCCGGATATTCTTTGTAAGGCACGTGGGCAGACAACATGTCGTTGTACGAATTGATGATGGCCAGGTTTGGCTGCTCATCAGCTTTTAATCTGGTTTTGTCACTGCTCGAACAGGCCGCCATCACGTGTGCCAGGTTACCACAGCCTAGTCCGGCTCTGACTCGAGTTTGTTTTTTTGCTTGTTCGATACGCTCAAGATAGGCATGACGAGATCGCTGACTGCGAGTGATAACGCGTTGAGTGACTTCATGAATTCGAGGATGCAACATAATTCAACTCTCTATTGTTAGAGGAAAAGGCTCAGTACAGCTCTACCTGTACTGAGCAGCTTTGATTTACCCGTTCAAAGGTACGCTATCAGGTTGTCTCTCACCCCAACCTGACACCGGTGTCACTATATTTACTCACGTTTCTGACACCGGTGTCAACCTTTCCGTTAAATTTAGTCTAAATTTCACAAATGAACAAATAACAAACAAAAAAGCCCGACCAGTAATGGCCGGGCTTTGGGCAAGTATAAAAATGGGATTTAGTGGTTTTGGGCTGTTGACTCGCGAGTGATTAGACGCGCTTCCAGCACACGATGATAAACCTCTTCCTGAGGCTCAGAAATCTGCAGTATCAGTTGCTCAACCGCCTGCAGGGTCATCTCTTCGACTGGCTGTGCAATGGTCGTCAGGCCCGGCCAGATATGCCTGGCAATAGGTGCATTATCGAACCCGGCAATAGACAAATCCTCCGGCACTCGCAACGCCCGCTGGGTTGCCAGCTTAAGGACAGCTGCCGCCATGTAGTCGTTCGAGGCAAACACAGCGGAGGGACGTGGCGTCAGATCCAGTATCGCCTTAGCACTATCTGCACCCGAGTGGTAACTGAAGTTACCCTCAGCCACAAGCCGTTCTTGTAAAGGAATTTTGTGCTGTTCGAGCGCCCGTTTATAACCGTTAAATCGGTTTTCGGTGGCACTATGATCCGGGTGTCCCTTGATAAATGCAATGTCGGTATGCCCAAGCGTAATCAAGTGCTCGGTGAGTTCATATGCCCCCTGCTCGTCGTTGCTACATACAGAAATGGAGTCATCATCCTGAATTGCAGAAGCCACCAATGCGTAATTGACTTGTTTCTGCTTAAGAAACTCTATCAATTCCCTTGAATCAGAAAATGGCGGCGTCAACACCAGCCCGTCGAGGCGAGACGTCGTCAGCAATTGATCTATGTTGTCAATTAACGCCTCCCCCCTGAGCTCACATGGGTGGATCAGCAAGTTGTAATTGTGTTTATGACACGCTTCTAACGCACCGCTTTGCACCCGAGTGATGTAACTTTTACTCGGGTTATCATACAGACAGCCGATAATGAAGCTCTTGTTACGCGCCAACCCCCGAGCTATCGGGTTTGGCCGATAGTCCAGCTCTTTGAACACCTTGAGTACTTTCTCACGGGTCGCCGGGCTGACGTTAGGTTCATTATTCAGCACTCGAGAAACCGTCTTTTTCGAGACTCCCGCATACTGTGCGACACTGTTAATGGTCACTTTCTTCATTACACTTATCCTGACTATCTGATGCTCGCACGCTCATGTAGACACGCTGCGGCACCAATCAAAGGAATATTTTCCTGCACAACTAAGGTGACTGGGATCTGGCCTGCGTACTGACTCATAGGCCCTTTAGTCACAAAACGCTCAACAAACTGGCTTGATTTGAGTCGCTCTGCCATTCGCGGCAATATCCCACCACCAATAAATACGCCTCCAAGCGCACCAAACGTTAACGACAGATCGCCAGCTACGCTGCCAATCCAGTCACAAAAATGATTCAACGTGGCATCGCAGATCTCACACTCGGATGCGCGCTCACTGATCTGTGCAGCAGTCAACCTTTCTGCGGTACGGCCTTTTACTTTAGCCATGGCTTGATATAAATGTGCCAATCCACGCCCCGAAAACACCTCTTCAACAGAGACATGTGCAATCTCCTGCTTCAGAGCCACCAACAGTTGCTGGTCCAGTTCGGTCACTGCAGCGAGGCTAATGTGGCCAGCTTCACAGCTCATAACAGCACTACCATTAATGTCTCTGGTCAGACATGCGGCACCAAAGCCAGTGCCAGGTCCCATCACTGCGATGTTGGCGCCGGCCTGTGCCTGACCCGATTTAATTTCTATATTTTGTTTTGGGTCTAGATACGGCGCTGCGTAAGCAAAGGCTGCAAAGTCATTGATCACAGCCAATTCATTAAAACCGAACTGCTGTTTAATATCCTGACTGTTAAACTGCCAACCGAGATTCGTCAGATAAACCTGTTGAGCCTTAACGGGGCCCGCAACGGCTAAACACGCGCGTGTTGGTTTGGCTATTGGGAGTTCATTGAGGTAACGGCTAATGGCAGTTTCAAAAGAGGGAAATTCGGCGCTGGGATACGTAGACTGATGACTAATAATAAACTGATTGTTGCTCGATTCGTAGTGGGTTACGACGGCAAAGCGGGCATTGGTACCGCCAATATCCGCGACGACAATTGGCTCAAAGGCCTGTCCTGTGTCATTCGAGCTATGAGGTGTTGTCTGGCTCATGTTGTTTTTCTCTTTTATCTGGGTGCACTTAGTGCACAACTTCCAAGGTAACTGGCTTGGGTGATGATGCCAAGATTCAGCTAGATAACTTTGCACGTTCAGCTGAAAAAAGGCTGTCCCCGAAAGGACAGCTAAATACGTTTTGACAACAAAATGATAAAACAGTGACATTATGACACCGGTGTCAGATGGAGGCAATAAAAATTTTGGTCAGATCGGTGCTGCGTATGCCAACTGCGTGTTTTCACGCCAATTCTATTTGTCGTATACAGTATAGTGACAGTACAAT
Organism: Pseudoalteromonas rubra; assembly: GCF_001482385.1. Taxonomy (NCBI): domain Bacteria; kingdom Pseudomonadati; phylum Pseudomonadota; class Gammaproteobacteria; order Alteromonadales; family Pseudoalteromonadaceae; genus Pseudoalteromonas; species Pseudoalteromonas rubra. The sequence goes on along the minus strand of NZ_CP013611.1, from coordinate 317,894 downwards.
CAGTTAAATATGTTACTAAAGAGGAAACAGAGATATTAAGCTTGCAAATTTTATTCATTTGCTGACAATAATCAGGTTATCACTCAGAACCAATGCACTATGAAACCTAAAGGCAAAGCCACCTCTTTTGATATCGCCCATTTTGCGGGCGTCTCCCAGTCTACAGTGTCCCGTGCGCTGAGAAACAGCCCGTTGGTCAATGAAGAGACACGTCGCCGCGTCTGGGAAGTCGCAAAGGAGCTCAACTATAAAGTCGACAAAAACGCCAGTAACCTGCGCACTCAGCAAAGCAGCACACTGGCTCTGTTACTGTTTGAAGACCCAACCGGTGATGAATCACAAATCAACCCGTTTTTTCTTAATATGCTGGGCAGCATCACCCGAGCCTGTGCAAAGCAAGGCTATGATCTGCTGGTGTCCTTCCAGTCCACGAGTCAAGATTGGCGAGCAGACTATGAGGATAGCCACCGTGCCGACGGTATCATTCTGCTTGGATATGGTGACTACATGGACTACCAGTCTCGCCTTCAGCAATTGCTCACTCAGGATACCAAATTTGTTTGCTGGGGAGCGACAGTCGATGGGCGTGAGGATTTGACGGTCAGCTGTGATAACTATGGTGGTGGTAAATTGGCAGCGGAACATCTGTTACAGCAAAATCGCGCTCAGTATGCTTTTGTCGGTGACGCATCAGAGCACAGCCCTGAATTTTTCGCACGCTTCAAGGGGTTTAGAGATACGCTGATAGCCAATGACTGTGTATTATCAGAGCGCCAAATCGCCAATGCGATTTCAACTGAGGAGTCGGGTTATCATGCAACCCGGTCTTTATTGGCTAATAATATTCAATTTGACGCGTTATTCGCAGCCAGCGACCTCATTGCAATTGGCGCGCTCAAAGCACTCAAAGAAGCTGGCAAAGAAGTGCCTGATGATGTAGCGGTTATTGGCTTCGATAACATTGCTGCCGCCAACTTTATTTCACCCGCCCTGACTACGGTGCAACAGAATACAACGCTGGCCGGTCAGATGCTGGTCAATAACCTGCTCTCTTTAATTAAAGGAGAAACAGTCACAGATACCCTGTTACCACCTAAGCTGATTGTCCGGAGATCCGCGTAAATTCACATTTTTCTATTACAGCTATATAAAACATACCGTTATGTGGTATTTCTGTAGATATTTTAAGCGCGTAAGCAGCTGACAAACCATTTACGCCAACGTACCTGATTATTTTCAAGCCAGTGCTTGGCAACCAGGCTTGGGGTGAAATTCTCCAGATTTACCATAGCAGCAAGCTGTTCAAGCGTTGCACCGGTCATATTGAACTGACGCAACCCCTCCGCCAGGCAGGGATGTTGTTCAACAAATAGCGTGCTGGCCACTTTTTTTAGCCAGCCAGATTTGGGGTTGCCGCAGTCAAACAAAAACTTGGGATTCACGCCCCAACTGGGCTCAGTTTCACAGCGCTCGTCAAAGTCCGGAAACTCAACAAACTCACCTGGATACACGGCACCCACCCAGTTAGGCGTCCAGTTAAACATGAGGATGGGCTGTTTGATTTTGTGCGCGATGGCCAGTTTTTTCCACAAGGCCTCACCGCTGTCTACTTGTTCCACAACAAATGGCAGCTTCAGTGCCCGGATCCTGGCTCTGTCAGGCTTTTCCCACGGACCTGCAATATACACACCTTTACCCTGGGAACCAGGACGGGCAAATACCTCCGCACACTGGATCAGGGCTTCCCAATGAGGAAGCCCGGGACAATGTTGCTTAACATACAGTGGATACCACCAATCCTCTCGGGTTTTAAGCGCATAATCCCCCAGGTCGACTATGATCTGGCTCTGCATCAACTGCGCATATTTATCCGCCATGGTGCCTTCCCACACTTCAACCTGTACGTCTGCCATACCGGCTTTGAGTAAGAACCATTGGCCATCCGTTTTGGCTTCGATAAACTCAGTCTGGTAACCCAGCTCCGTAAAAATATCTGCCACAATATGAGAAAGAACCTGTTGGCTGGTCCAGTCATTGTAGAGGATCTGCACTGGCTGCACGGCCCTCAGCGACAATGACCATGCCAGAATCAAAACACAGAACAAACGATGCATAGTAAGAGCGAAGTCAAAATATAAGTCTCTTCAGTATAGTTATAAATTCGTTCTGCCGTACCTCCTCATTACATGTCTTTTTTGTGATATAATTATTTACAAATACACATGAAAAACAATTTTACAACATTATTACAACTATACTAACGTGGATATTGTTCAACAAATGAACATCACGCATTTTTTTAAAAGGAATATCAAAATGAAACTCAATTTAAACAAAAAAAGCATCAAAAGACTCAGTACAGACAAAGCACTGGCAATGCAAGCGACGCCACAAGTGGCTGGAGGTCGTCCCAAAAGCTATTTCAATAACTGTGCACCTACCGAAAACCGCTTTTGCTGGGAAGAGTCAATCAACAATTGCCCGCTGTCTCAGGCGATTGGGTGCTAGTCCTTTAGCTCAGACCAAGTTACTCAGTCAGATGAAAAGTGATTTGCCTGATAATCCTGTCTTGATTTAAACTCTAATACGGTCGCATTGATGCAGTAGCGGTCACTTCCGCCGGGCCCTTCCTTAGCAAACACATGACCCAGATGAATTCCGGATGAACTGGAACGGATCTCAACGCGTTGCATACCATGACTATTATCCTCATGATAAGTAACACTGTCTGCGACCGGGTGCTTAAATGACAACCAGCCAGTGCCCGAATTAAACCTATCTTTCGTATCAAATAAGGCTTGCCCGCTGAGCTTGTCGACAAAGACCCCATCCCCTGTTTTCTTGAACAAGTCATATTGTTTACAAAATGGTCTGTCTGTGCCCTGTTCAAACGCGGTTTTAAAGGCGTCGCTGTCACCCAATTTAAATGCGCCCAGCGCCTGATAGAATTCCTTACGGTTCATATAGCCCTGAAACCCAGCAACTTCTTTACCATTTTCAAGGAATAAAATGGTCGGTGTCGCCCAGGTCGCTGACATAATACTCAGCCCCTGCAACTGGCTGGCACGGCGATAATGTAAAGGAATGCTACCCTGATAGTCGTTCACGACTTGCTGCTTAAACTTGTCACAATATGGGCAGTAAGGCGCATCAATCACAACCACGTGCTTGCCCGCTAACAAAGCGTCATTGTCAACTTGCTGCTCTGCTATATCGATAAAAGTGACACCAGTACTGTGATCCGGGCAATACCCATTGGGGTTTTTAACCAGGTAATTCTGATGATATTCTTCTGCTCGAACGAATGCTGCGAGCGGTTTAAGTTCGGTCTGGATTTGGCCATATCCAGCTTTCGTCAACAATACCTGATACTGCTCAGTTAACGAAATAGCCTGTTCTTTTTGCGCTTTATCGGTATACAGTATTATCGAGCGGTATTGTGTACCAATGTCGTTGCCCTGACGGTTTTTCTGAGTCGGGTCATGGCTTTCAAAATAAGCTTTAAGCAATGACGCGGTCGAGAGCCGACTGGCATTATAAGTCACCCGCACTACTTCAGCGTAATTGTTAGGATCAAAACGCCTGCTAGGTGCCGTAATTGCCTTGTAACTTGCTGTAAACCCACGGCCATCAGCGTAGCCGGATTCAGCATCTACCACACCAGGCAAAGCCTCGTAGCGTTTTTCTGCCCCCCAAAAACACCCTGACCCCAGAACCAAAGTTTTAATATGTGAGCTGGCTTGTTCAGGCATTGTGCTGTTGACAGAGACTTCACCAGCATTCACCAGACTTGCGGCACTCATCAGCGTAAATCCCAGAATTAGTCGTTTATTCACTCCGGTATCCTTTAAATAAATATCTGTTATCTACTGAGACCGCGAAACCGTGACTGCTCTTTCATTATCAGGGAAAAAACCTGCCAGCCCGCACTTTAACTATGATTCTGTGTCATTCAACGACATTTAATTAATTAATCTGGTCGTTTAGGGTAAAACAAAGTCCAAATTAGTTATTGAGGGTTTAATCAATGTCATTATCTACTCGTCTTTGCGCACTCAGCGTCGCACTTTTCGGCTCAGCATCGGCTTTGGCCGCAGACATCCAGTTCACCAATAAACTGAACGAAAGAACCGATGCGCTGGTTGTGTTTCAGGACAGCGAGCAAAGCAATGCATTTAAATTTCTTGACAGAGATACCCGTAAACAGCTTTCCAAAGCACTTGAAGCAGACAAATTTACAGGTGAATACGGCAAGGTTGTAGAAGTATTAGCGCCAGTGGACTCCAGGCACAAGCGCATTCTTGTCGTCGGTCTTGGTGAGCGCGATGAGCTGGACAGTGCCAAAATGGCCAAGCTTGGTGGTAACCTGCATGCCAAACTGGAGAAAAAAGAAGCCGGCACCGTCAGTGTGGCATTCAAAGGCGTTAATGGTCAGCTAAGTAACCATGCGCTTGCTGCACAATATGCACATGGTGCAAATCTGCGCGACCACACTTTCGAGTTATACAAAAAAGAACCTAACACGCACAGCATGACCTACAGCCTGAGTGTCGATGACCAACGTCAAACCCAGGCCGAGTACACCACTTTAAGCTATATCGAGCAGGGTGTGTTTCTGGCGCGTGACCTGACCTCAGAAGTTCCGACTGAAATGACGCCAGTTGATTTTGCAAATGCCGCAAAACAACTTGAGCAATATGGTGTTGAAGTCAAAATCCTCGAACCCGAGCAGCTTAAGTCTCTGGGAATGAACGCATTGGAAGGTGTTGGCAGAGGCAGTAAAGAAGGTGCACGCCTGGTGGTAGCCCATTATAAAGGAAATAACGACACCCCAATTGCACTGGTTGGTAAAGGGATCACGTTTGACTCTGGCGGTTATAGCATCAAAACAGGCAAATCTATCGCCCGCATGAAATCAGATATGGCTGGCGCCGCTGCGGTACTGGGTACCGTAAAGGCTATGGCACTGGCGAAAGCAGATGTGAACGTGGTTGCCGTGATGGGCATGGCCGCGAACATGGTTTCTGAGAATTCTATTGCACCCGGTGACGTGCTGCGTACAGCAGAAGGTCTGAGTGTCGAAATCCTCAACACCGATGCGGAAGGCCGCTTGGTATTGAGTGACGCTATGTGGTATGCCCGCACCTACTACAAACCAGAGGTAATGGTTGATCTTGCAACGCTGACAGGCTCGAAAATCCGTGCTGTCGGTAACCGCTACGCAGCCGTGTTCTCAGACGATGATCAGCTAGTCACGGAATTTACGGTTGCAGGTAAAGCCGTCAATGAGCCGCTATGGCGACTTCCTCTGGGCTACCAAGACATGCTGAAATCCGATATTGCAGATATTGCTAATATTGGTTCTGGCGGCCCTGGTGCAACCACCGCGGCCTCATTCCTGCAGCACTTTGCCGGTGACACGCGCTGGTTACATATTGATATTGCCGGAAACGCACTGACTACCACAGGTAAAGGTGAAGTATCTCCGGGTGGCACCGGGTTTGGTGTACGCCTGTTGAGTGAATGGTTGTTAAGCAACTAACTCAATCCCAACTGAAGAGAGCCATGCAACCCTTGCATGGCTTTTTTTTAGCTGTGGTTAGCTCTCAGACTGACAACGCTGGACAGGTTTGGCAAGACAGCCAACAATAAGCTTGCTATGCTTTGCCCGGGTGTCCCTCTGAGTGAACCGACACTGACGGGCCGCCACATGTGAAGACAATAAAATGAAAATAAGAAACCATGACACAAGAACAGACTTACCTGCTCGGCGAGCAAGCTGTTGTACTCGACCTTAACTGCGCCCGACTCGACAACGAACAACAGAATCGCTTGTTTGCCCTACATCGTCACCTGCAAAAACAAGCCCGTTACACAGATATTGTAGTTGGCAAGACTTCTCTTACCCTGGTTTTGCAAGACCACACACAGTGCGCCAAGTGGCAAGAAGCATTACTCACTCTGTGGCAATCACTCAGTGCAGAAGACTTTCAACCCACTACACACACAATCCCGGTTATATATGGAGGGGAAGCTGGCCCAGATCTGGCACCGCTGGCTGAACAGCTGAACTTATCACCAAAAGACATCGTTGAGCTGCATAGTTCACCAACTTATCAGGTCAAATTTCTGGGTTTTTTACCTGGTTTTGCCTATCTGGGTAGTGTACCTGAGCAACTGCAGGTTGCCCGTCTCAACTCACCCAGAACACATGTGCCAGCCGGCTCTGTTGCCATCGCTGAAGATTTAAGTGCGATTTACCCCAGCGCCTCTCCAGGCGGCTGGCGGCTTCTGGGTCACAGCACGACCCGCTTATTCGATGCCAATGTGCAGTCCCCCAGCTTGTTTCAGCCAGGTGATAACGTCAAATTTGTGCCACAGAAGGAGGGCCTATGCTAGAAGTCATTAAGCCCGGCGTGCAAATGTGTATCCAGGATCTCGGACGACATGGGCATCGTCATCTTGGGGTCTCTCAAAGTGGTGTGATGGATCCCATGGCACTGCACATTGCCAACCTGTTACTGGATAATGCGCCAAATACTGCGGTACTTGAGATCACAGTCGGACTCGCCCAGCTAAAATTTACGACAGCTACCAATTTTGCGCTGACTGGGGGTGACCTGAATGCGCGTCTTGACGATACACCACTGACGCCCGGCTGGCGCTATTTTAGCAAGCCAGGTCAGATCCTGAGCTTCGCCTCGAGCTCAGATGCACTGCGTGCCTATCTGAGTGTTGAAGGAGGGTTCACCCTGAATACCGTGTTGGGCTCGCACTCGACCGATGTCCAGGCGGGATTTGGAGGCTTTGATGGTTCAGCATTGGCCGCCGGCGATCAGCTACACTATGAAAGCTGTGTAGCAAAAAGTAGTGCTGGCGCGCTTCAGCCTCCCTACCATAAACAAATACGCATATTGCCAGGCCCACACTGCGAACGGTTATCCCTCACAACACAGCAGCTATTGTGCACTCAGCAATGGCAGGTATCGCCAGATAGCAATAGAATGGGTATGCGACTTTCGGCCTCTGAGCCAGTCACTCATCAAGTTTCTATCAATAGTCAGGCGGTTTTACCTGGCACCGTTCAGCTGCCACCAAACGGCGCCCCTATTGTGCTGCTGAATGATTGTCAAACCACGGGCGGTTACCCAATGGTAGCCCAAGTGATTGCGGCGGATCTGAGACACTTTGCTCAACTCAGTGCCGGAGATATGATTAATTTCACGCTGGTCACCCCGGCTCGGGCATACCAAGAGACACAACAACAACAATATCATCTCAACCAACTGCGCTTTGCGCTGACACATCGCGACAGGAGTATTTCGTGAGCGAACTTAATTTTTTGCCCCTTACAGGGATACTGGTGGTGATCCTCGGATTTGCCTTTCGTTTTAACCCCCTGCTGGTCGTGACCTGTGCCGGGCTCGTCACCGGCTGGGCAGTCGATTTAGATTACCTGACTTTGCTGGAAACCTTTGGAGAAAAATTTCTTAACTCCCGCCAGTTAGCAAGCTTTTTATTACTCTTGCCTGTGATTGCTATCTTAGAACGCTATGGCTTACAGCAGCATGCCAAAAGTTGGATAGCCAGTATCAAAGGTGCCACCACAGCGCGGATCCTCAGCGTCTATTTTGTTGTGCGTGAATGTAGTGCCGCACTTGGGCTCATCAACCTTGCAGGTCAGCCTCAAACAGTGCGTCCTTTATTAGCGCCTATGGCGCTTGGTGCAGCAAGTAACATGCATGGCGATTTGCCAAAACCTGTCCGGGATATGATCAGTGCGCATGCCGCAGCGTGTGATAATATTGCCGTCTTCTTTGGTGAAGATATTTTCATCGCCTTTGGTGCCGTATTACTGATGGATGCCTTTTTAAGAGAAAATGGCATTACGGGAATTGAACCTCTTCATATTGGTTTATGGGCTATTCCGACAGCCATTGCGGCATTGATTGTCCACCTGTTTCGACTGGCCAGACTAGAAGCCAAGATACGAACGCAAATAGCCCTGCATGCCGAGCAAAACGGCTCCAATACAAGCAATTCAGTTGCCCGGGAGGAATTGGCATGAGCACAATAGCCTCCTCTGCCAGTGCGCAGCCTGCTATCCTGTCGATTGATAATATATATCTGCTAATCGGCTTCGTGGTGTTATTTTTGGTGGTCAAAACACTGCAAGATAAACACCACCCAAAACGACTAACTACCGCCTTGTTCTGGGGATTATTTGGTAGTGTGTTTCTGTTTGGTGATTTATCTGCCGCCTATTTGGGAGAAAACCTGACCCATCGCTGGGTAGGAAGCTTTGTCATCGCCATCGCAATACTGGCCGGAATGGGCAAGGTCTCCATGGGCAGCTACGATGTACCCAGTGACGAAGTGCAAACTGCCAGTGCCCGACGGATCGGTAATAAGCTGTTTATTCCCGCAGTGCTTATCCCCATAGTAACTGTGGTGTGTACTATCCTGCTCAAAGATATTCAGGTAGCAGGGTTATTTGTATTCGACCAGAGTCATGTGACCCTTGCAGCACTGACGCTGGCCTGTACAGTCGCACTGTTAGTCAGCTGGAAGTTTACCGGTGGCAGCCCGTTTCAGGCTCTGGGGGAATCACGACGCCTGGTCGACTCCATAGGCTGGGCCGCAATTCTGCCGCAAATGCTCGCGATGCTGGGAGGGGTGTTCATCGTCGCCAATACCGGCACTGCCATTCAGGATCTGGTCACATTATTTGTTTCTCCCGACAACCGCTTCATGCTGGTGGTTATTTATTGTGTTGGTATGGCCCTGTTTACTATGGTCATGGGTAATGCATTTGCTGCTTTCCCTGTTATGACAGCCGGCATTGCCGTGCCATTTCTAATTCAGGGTCATGGCGCAAGTCCGGCCCCGTTAGTTGCCATCGGTATGTATTCAGGTTATTGCGGAACTCTGATGACGCCTATGGCCGCCAATTTTAATATAGTTCCGGCAGCGCTATTAGATCTGAAAGACAAATATCAGGTTATCAAAGTTCAAATTCCGACAGCTTTGTCGCTGTTAATCATTAACATCTTGCTCATGTATGGAGTCATCTTCAATGACTAAAGGCACGCATAAAACCGTATTATTGACGGGCTTCGAACCCTTCGGCGGAGAATCGATTAACCCCTCCTGGCAAGCTGTACATCAGCTCGACGGCTGTCATATTGCAGGGCATACAATTCGTACCAAAGAGCTCCCTTGCGAGTTTGACCATGCCTTAACACAACTGAACAGAGCCATAGACAAATATGCCCCTGCGCTGGTTCTTTGCGTGGGTCAGGCAGGTGGCCGTGCGGACATTTCCATTGAACGTGTGGCCATCAATATTAACGACGCACGTATTCCAGACAATGCCGGTGCTCAGCCGATAGATACGCCGGTATTAGCAGGAGGCCCCGCGGCTTACTTTGCTGCACTCCCGGTTAAACACATGCTCAATGATCTCAGACAGGCACAGATCCCGGCCAGTATTTCAAATACCGCCGGCACTTATGTGTGTAACCATGTTATGTACGGATTGCTTCACTATATCAATGAGCATCAGCTCAATTGCCGTGGCGGCTTCATTCATATTCCTTACTTACCCGAACAAGCCACGCACCAAATCGGTGCACCCAGTATGAGTGCTCCTCAGGTTGTCGATGCACTCAAAGTGATGATTTCCTCTGCTTTGACCCATGATACGGATCTGCAGATTGCTGCAGGCACCACACACTAGTCACACCGCCCTATCTTGGTTCATTTGCGCACCAAGGTAGGGCAATATTTACTCGACAAAATCACAGTTTTTTATGTGACTTGATATCCCATTTCTGATAGTACTATGGGCACGAGACGCCGAAAATACAGGTGCTCGACAATAATAGTTAACAGGAATGAGGTCCATTATGTGTTCAATTTTTGGTGTGTTGGAAATTAAGTCCGACCCAACAGTTCTGCGTGAGCAGGCAATAGAAATGTCTAAGCGTTTACGCCACCGCGGGCCTGACTGGTCCGGTGTCTATGCCAGTGAGAAAGCAATCCTGGTGCACGAGCGACTCGCTATCGTTGGCGTATCCAGTGGCGCACAACCTTTGTATAACCCGGAACGGACGCATATTCTTGCCGTAAATGGGGAAATATATAACCACAAAGAGCTGGCGCAGCAGCTAAGTGTCCCTTTCACCTTTCAAACCCAATCAGACTGTGAAATATTGCTGGCGCTATACAAACAAAAAGGACCTGAATTTCTGGATGATCTGAACGGGATTTTTGCCTTTTGCCTGTATGATGAACAAGAGAATGCCTATCTGATTGGTCGCGATCACATTGGTATTATTCCTCTATACACAGGCCGTGATCAGCATGGTAATTTTTATGTCGCCAGTGAAATGAAAGCACTCACCCCAATCTGCAACCAGATTGAAGAATTTCCGCCGGGGCATTACCTGTACTCCAAAGAAGGCACACTGAGACCCTATTATCAGCGAGACTGGCAGCAATTTGATGCGGTTAAAGACAATGGCGCAGATCCAGTTACCGTTAAAGACGCGCTGGAAGCTGCCGTAAAACGCCAGCTCATGTGTGATGTACCTTATGGCGTGTTACTTTCGGGTGGTCTGGATTCGTCGGTTATTTCAGCAATCACACAAAAATTTGCGGCGCGGCGCATTGAAGACGATGATGCGACTGAAGCCTGGTGGCCCAAACTGCACTCCTTTTCCATCGGCCTAGAAGGATCACCCGACCTCGCAGCTGCTCAGAAGGTCGCCGACCAGATAGGCACAGTTCACCACCCAATTCACTTTACTGTGCAGCAAGGTATCGATGCACTGAAAGAGGTGGTTTATCACCTTGAAACCTACGATGTTACGACAATTCGGGCGTCGACCCCGATGTATCTGATGGCGCGTTACATCAAAGCCATGGGGATAAAAATGGTGCTTTCAGGAGAAGGAGCCGATGAGTTGTTTGGGGGATATTTGTATTTCCATAAGGCTCCCAACAGTCAGGAGTTTCATGAAGAGCTCAACCGTAAAGTCTCTAAGCTGCATATGTTTGACTGCCTGCGAGCAAACAAGTCAATGGCTGCCTGGGGCGTAGAAGCCAGGGTACCATTCCTCGACAAAGAGTTTGTCGATATTGCCATGCGCACTAACCCGGATTACAAAATGTGCAAAGATGGACGCATCGAAAAGCACATTATTCGTGAAGCATTCGATGGCTATCTGCCAGACGATGTGCTTTGGCGTCAAAAGGAGCAGTTCTCCGATGGTGTTGGCTATTCCTGGATTGACTCGCTAAAAGAGTATGTTGACGAGAAGGTCAGTGATCAGGAGCTGGCCAGCGCCCAGTACCGCTTCCCTATCAATACACCAGATAGCAAAGAGGCCTACTACTACCGTTGTATTTTTGAATCACACTTCCCTGGAGATGCGGCAGCCAAATGTGTGCCTCACGGCAAATCAGTCGCTTGCTCCACGCCTGAAGCGCTCGCCTGGGATGCATCATTTGAGCAAAATGCGGATCCTTCAGGCCGGGCCGCCAATGTTCATAGCCATGCTTATGAAAATACTAGCTCGTAATGATGGCGTACAAAAAAGGGCCTGATGGCCCTTTTTAATCTAAATGAACTTTTTGATAATAAAGTCAACTTTGACACGCTTCGCCTGGCCAAGTATCTTCTTAACCGGTAATGGATAATCATCCACTGTTTCAAGATCCTGCGGACCAGTCAGTTTGGTGCAGTTAGCAAGAATTGCATCTCGCTCCTGATTAATGGCCTGCTCAAGTTGCTGCTCGGGATCTTCTATCAGAATACCATTTTCGATATCTAGGCCCCAGGCACGCGGGTTAAGGTTATGCCCGGTCATCAGATGAACCTGATTATCCCGATTAATTCCCTTCAGATGAAATGAATTATTGCCATCACGCCACAAATAAACATTCAACTGGCCGGCATTGAGATAGCGCCTTTGCGATTTAAGGAACTTGTACAAAATGGTTTCATACAAATAAGGCAAGGCACCAATACGGCTAAACGGCTGATCAGGCGAGATATAAAAGTCGTTTGCGGTTTTGTCACCAATCACTATGGTGACTGTTTTGCCTTCTTTAAGCAATCTTCGCAATGAGCGCAGCAATGGAGCCGGAAAATTGAAATAAGGCGTGTATAGCAACAGCTCACGCTCGGTGGTGTCGAACAAAGCTTTGATAAGGCGATTTAACTTGTTTGTGCGGCGGCCAAACCCCAAAAAAGCGCGCACATTTAAGCCATTTTCCGCCGTTGCCGTGCTCATATCATACTGTGCTTTTTTAAGCTGCTTCATCAGCTGCTTTTGCGCCACCTTTAGCTCGGAGAAAGGTTTAAGTGGGCGTAAATCCAATCTCGGAACCGCTTCACTGGACAACAAATAAGTATCCAGAAAGTGACAAAAACTTGCCGCCAGTGCAGGGTTCTCAATCACAAAGTAGCGATCAAGACGGTATTTATCACCATGCTGCAAGTACACGTTGTTTATGCTGGCGCCACTGTAGAGCACAGTGTCATCGATCACGAACCCTTTAAGGTGAAGTACCCCAAATAGCTCTTTTGCCTTGACCGGCACACCGTAAACTTTAACCTGTGAGCCAAACTGTGCTTGCATATCACAATACAGCTTCGCATTGCCTTCTGATTTTACTTCACCTATCAGACCACGCTGAGCACGATGAAAATCGACCAGCACGTGGATCTCTAGGTTTGGCCGCGCTGTTGCCACCTCATGTAAGGCAGACAGTATTTCACGCCCCGCCTCATCGTCTTGCAAATACAATGCGGTTAAGTAAATGCGTTGCTGTGCGCCGCGAATGAGTGACAAAAGCTGTGTATGATACTGTTTTGCGTCAGTGAGTATTGTGCAACTTTCCGCTTCCAGTGAAAACCCAGGTTTATCCTGCCAAAATGCCATAACTACCTTTAAAAACAGACTAACGTCAAATAGACAGAGAAAAATTCCCTAGAACATAGCAAAAAAAAACACTCAGGTCATGAAATACCGTTCATTTACACGCTTGTGGCGCAAATTCTCAGCAAGTACAGTATATTTGACAGCTTGTCATTTTATAAAAAATCGATTTTTGCAATTTATTTTACTTCTGGCTTGAAATTCATAGAATCGGCAGCACTAACTAGAGAAGATAAAATTTATTTTTAGGAATTGTTTACATGAGTGATGCAAAACATTGCAAACTATTGATCCTTGGATCAGGGCCTGCAGGCTATACTGCCGCTGTCTATGCAGCCCGTGCTAACCTTAACCCAGTGCTGATCACAGGAATGCAACAAGGCGGTCAGCTGACTACCACTACTGAAGTTGAAAACTGGCCAGGTGATGCGCATGGATTGACAGGTCCTGCACTGATGGATCGCATGAAGGAGCACGCTGAGCGCTTCGAGACTGAGATCATTTTTGATCACATCAACAAAGTTGATGTCACTAAGCGTCCTTTCACTTTAACGGGTGATCAGGGTACTTATACCTGTGATGCGTTGATCATTGCGACGGGGGCTTCTGCTAAGTATCTGGGTCTGGAATCAGAAACCAACTTCCAGGGTCGCGGTGTTTCAGCATGTGCAACCTGTGATGGATTCTTCTATCGCGGACAAAAAGTTGCGGTTGTCGGTGGTGGTAATACAGCTGTTGAAGAAGCGCTGTATCTGTCAAACATTGCTGAAGAAGTACACGTGATCCACAGACGTGACACTTTCCGCAGTGAAAAAATCCTGTCAGATCGTCTGATGGAAAAGGCAAACAATGGTAATGTTGTACTTCACCTGAACAAAACGCTCGATGAAGTCCTGGGTGATGACATGGGTGTGACGGGTATCCGTATTAAAGATACCGATTCTGATGCCACTGAGCAGCTAGACCTTGCTGGTGTGTTTATTGCTATCGGCCATAAACCAAATACAGACATGTTTGCAGGTCAGCTGGAAATGAAAGACGGTTACCTGGTTGTACAATCAGGTTTGAACGGCAATGCCACTCAAACCAGCGTTGAAGGCGTTTTTGCTGCTGGTGACGTCTCTGACCACATTTACCGCCAGGCAATTACCTCTGCGGGCACAGGCTGTATGGCAGCCCTAGATGCAGAGCGTTACTTAGACAACCTTAAGTAACGCCTGCTGGAAGACGTGTGACTTAACACACGTCTTCCAATATAAAATCCCCACGCCTGAGCAAAAATAGGTTAGACTGACTTCATCCCTGAAGTTTTTAGTTTGTAATTCAGATCCCCGAATATGACTCAGCAATTGTTTCATCTGTCTGCCACCGATTTTATTTTTCCCCCCTGCCATTTTGCACTCAAAGATCCAGATGGGCTGCTGGCCGTAGGTGGATGTCTGAGTACCACAAGGCTGCGCCGCGCCTATCAACAAGGTATTTTCCCCTGGTTCAATGAACGAGAGCCGATTATGTGGTGGACGCCCAGTGAACGGGGTATCCTCGACCTAGATGAATTTCACGTCAGTCGCTCCCTCAAAAAATCTATGCGAAAACTAGCGCCACAGGTAACGGTGAACACAGCATTTGAGCAAGTTATTAAGGCATGCAGGGAGCAGCGGCTGGACAAAGAAGGCACCTGGATCAACAGTGCCATGCTCAATGCTTATCTGAAAGCCCATGATGAAGGGTTCGTACACAGCGTTGAAGTGTGGCACGAGAACACCCTGATTGGCGGTTTATACGGTGTGATGTTAAATGGTGTTTTTTGCGGAGAGTCAATGTTTTACCACGTACCAGATGCCTCCAAACTGGCTATGTGGGCATTAGTAAACTGGCTCAAGCGTCATGGCGCCCACTTCATAGACTGCCAACTAGAGAACCCTTATTTGGTGTCTTTAGGTGCAAAAGTCATCTCACGAAGAGAATTTTTAGCTAAACTTAAAGCAGCAAGCCATTATCAAGTGCCTGATTCGATGTGGCATCCGCAACCATTGAGGGCGATATATGACTGAACATTTCCCTTCAAAAATTGGACTGAGTCAACAGTTTGATTGCAGTTACCTCGCAGACAGAAAAGAGCAGTTGTTGGTTATCCTGGATAGCAACTGCTATACACCTGCTCGCTTTGAGGCCTTGCTCTCATTTGGCTTTCGTCGCAGTGGCGATCATATATACCGTCCACACTGCCCAGCCTGCCACGCCTGCCAGTCAGTGCGTGTACTGGCTGATGCGTATGTTCCCTCACGCTCACAAAAACGCAAATGGAATAAAATAAACTCAGAGTTTCGCTTTGAATATAGTACTCAGGAACAAGCTGACTATTATCAGTTATACGAAAAGTACATCACAATGCGTCACAGCGATGGCTCTATGTATCCGCCCAACCGACTTCAATACGAAAGCTTTCTGTTTTGTCGCTGGTTGCCCATCACTTTCATCGAACTATGGCACAAAGACAAGCTCATAGCCGTTGCAGTCACGGATACAATGCCCACCGCTTTATCAGCTATCTATACTTTTTTTGACCCCGATTATGCCCAATTAAGCCTGGGGACTATCATGATCATGGCCCAATTAGACTTTGCCCGACAGCATGATAAAACCTACCTCTATCTTGGATACCAGATAGATGCCTGTCCCAAAATGCGCTATAAGCAACAATATTTACCTGCGCAACAGTTCAAAAGCGATGTCTGGGTCAACATTTAGATTACAAAAATAAGCGCTCCTGCCTTTACTTATCGCGCGCTTTTCGGCAAAATCTGCACCGTTAAACTTATCAAAGAGGTGATACGCTCCCCATGGCGAAAGAAGACGTTATTGAAATGCAAGGCACGGTCCTTGACACTTTACCAAATACTATGTTCCGTGTTGAATTGGAAAATGGTCACGTAGTTGTGGCACATATCTCTGGCAAAATGCGCAAAAACTACATCCGTATTTTGACCGGTGACAAGGTGACTGTTGAAATGACACCTTATGATCTGAGCAAAGGACGTATCGTCTTCCGCGCGCGTTAATTCGCCCAGCTCAGTAACGCTTACCACACTAAGCGGATACAAAGAGACGATTAAAACAAAAAACCCGGCAATTGCCGGGCTTTTTGTCGTCTTAAGTCAAGGTCAAGCGGGTTCAACCACATTAGACTCAAACTTAAACGACAGCTTCTTATCTTTAACGGATATAGTGACAGTTCCACCATCAACCAGCTCACCAAACAGAATCTCATTGGCAAGTGGCTTCTTAAGGTTGTCCTGTATCACCCTGGCCATTGGACGCGCGCCCATCGACTTGTCATAACCAATGTCTGACAGCCAATCTCTCGCCTCATTTGTCAGGTCAAGACAGACAGATTTCTTATCAAGCTGCGCCTGTAGTTCAACAATGAACTTATCGACAACCTGCAAGATGACGTCTTTTTCAAGGTGATTAAACCAAATAATATTATCCAGACGGTTTCTGAACTCAGGTGTAAACACCTTATTAATCTCAACCATCGCATCGTGTGAATGATCCTGTTGCTGGAAACCAATAGACTGGCGCACGGTTTCCTGCACACCTGCATTGGTTGTCATCACCACAATCACGTTGCGGAAATCGGCTTTACGACCATTATTATCGGTCAGTGTACCGTGGTCCATGACCTGCAATAAGATGTTATAGATATCCGGATGCGCTTTTTCAATTTCATCCAGTAACACCACAGAGTGCGGATGCTTAATCACCGAATCGGTCAGCAAGCCGCCCTGTTCGAAGCCAACATATCCAGGAGGCGCACCAATCAATCTGCTTACTGCATGACGCTCAGAGTACTCAGACATATCAAAGCGTACAAACTCAATGCCCATACACTTCGCCAGTTGCTTAGTCACTTCCGTTTTACCAACCCCAGTTGGGCCTGCAAATAAGAATGAACCAATCGGCTTATCCTCACTGCCCAACCCTGAGCGTGATAAACGAATAGCAGACGTCAGAGCATCAATGGATTCGTCCTGACCAAAGACAAGCATCTTCAGGTTACGATCCAAGTTTTTAAGCACTTCTTTGTCGCTTGATGACACATTTTGCTGAGGAATGCGCGCAATCTTAGAGACTATTTGCTCAATATCAGCGACACCAATGGTTTTTTTACGTCGAGAGGCAGGCAACAGGCGCTGGTTTGCACCCGCTTCATCAATTACGTCAATGGCTTTATCTGGCAAGTGACGCTCATTAATGTATTTTGCGCTCAGCTCCGCAGCTGCCTTCAACGCTTTTTGGGTATACCTGATACCATGGTGTTCTTCATAACGCTCTTTCAGACCGCTCAGAATTTTGGCGGTATCCGCTACGCTCGGCTCCACCACATCGATTTTCTGGAAACGCCGAACCAGCGCACGGTCTTTTTCGAAAATATTCTTAAATTCGGAATACGTGGTTGACCCAAGGCAACGCAGCTGGCCGCTTGATAGCAGAGGCTTAATCAAGTTTGACGCGTCCATCACGCCACCTGACGCCGCTCCGGCACCAATAATAGTGTGAATTTCATCGATAAATAAAATGGCATTGGGTTTTGCCTGTAACTCCTTCAGCAGTGCTTTGAAGCGTTTTTCAAAGTCACCCCGATATTTAGTTCCGGCAAGTAACGCGCCCATATCCAGTGAATACACCACTGCATCGGCAATCACTTCTGGTACCAGCTCATTAACAATCCGATACGCCAAGCCCTCAGCGATAGCCGTTTTACCTACACCAGCCTCACCAACCAACAACGGATTGTTTTTCTTTCTGCGGCACAGGACCTGAATGGTTCTTTCTACTTCCTGATCGCGCCCAACCAGAGGATCAATTTGACCCGCTTTGGCCAGCACATTCAAATTGGCTGTGAAGTTCTCCAATTTGGTTTTTTCTTCAGATGCTGCTTCGTGGCTCTCTTCATGGATTTCTTCATTATCTTCCGGCTCAACTTCATCGTCCGATTTTGAAATACCATGGCTGATATAATTAACAATATCCAAACGACTGACATCTGCTTTTTTCAGCAAATACACAGCCTGACTTTCCTGCTCAGAGAAAATCGCCACTAACACATTGACACCCGTCACTTCATTACGACCAGAAGACTGAACATGAAAAACGGCGCGCTGTAATACGCGCTGAAAGCCAAGTGTCGGCTGTGTCTCACGGTCTTCTTCCAAATCTGGAATGACCGGCGTAGTCTCATCAATAAATTCAGATAACTCCTTTTTTAGCCCCTCTGTATCAACGCCACAAGCATTCAGTGCTTCACTGGCAGACGGGTTATCAATCAATGCGAGCAGTAAATGTTCTACCGTCATAAATTCGTGACGGCGATTTCTTGCCTCACGAAACGCGGTATTCAGAGTAATTTCTAAGTCTTTATTTAGCATTGGCAACCCCCAACGAGAATATATAAGGTCATTCCTGCTCACAACTACAGAGCAGCGGGTGCTCGTGATCCCGAGCATATCGATTTACCTGCTCAGCCTTTGTATGGGCAATGTCGGCAGGATACAGTCCACATACCGCTTTTCCCTCGTGATGTACTTTCAACATCACTTCAGTTGCTCTTTCGCTATCCATACGGAAAAATGTCATTAAAACTTCAATGACAAAATCCATTGGTGTGTAATCGTCATTGTTTAAAATCACTTTGTACTTGCGCGGCGGTTGCAACTTTTGTTTCTGTTCCTCGCGGACCGCGTCAACCACACCAGATTCGTTTGTCCCACTCATAATAAAATATAGTCTTGTCTTATCAACTCAAGCAACTTGAATTGAAAAATAAATAAATTGTTAAAAAATCGCTTTAAAAACTTGACTGTCTGGCCAAATAAACTACAGTCTTTACCTAGCTGGACATAATAATCATATGGGCAGCTTAGCAAATTTCAAAGGTTAGATTAACTTAATTTAGTCAACTTATAGAAGGATGTAGAAGTATGGCTTGCGGAAAAGTCAAATGGTTCAATAATGCCAAAGGGTTTGGTTTCATCGTAGAAGACGGCAGCGAAGAAGATATCTTTGCCCATTACTCCACGATTGTAATGGATGGATACAAAACGCTTAAAGCCGGTCAGGATGTAACATTCGATCTGCAAGAAGGTCCCAAAGGGCTGCACGCTACCAACATCGCGCCGATAGCGGAGGAAGTTGTTTAGCATTGCAAGATTTTGGCACACTCAAAGCGGGTTACGTTTGTTTCTCGCTTAATCCTCTTCGTTAATTAGTCTCATTTCTTCCACCTTAGTTCATAAAATTTTATATGTTTATTAAATTGCATTAGCGACTTCGTCATTTGGTTGATACAATCCCCGCCGATGTCAAACAAGCCACCCAATTTGTTAAGCCTCAGGGCGCGTCAGGTGTGTTAGATATTTTTATTGTGCCCACGAGTAACAATACCTAACAAACTTGCTATATGCCGAGCTCAGCCATCAGCTTGATGATCCCTAATCAGGTCACCAAGCTGATGGCTGAATAAAGATCGTGTATGCGGATACGTCCTTGAATAGCAAGCTTTTGCTTTGTTGAACGGCTGTTTAGCCCTAAACTATCTAGGAATGATGATGACATCAAAAATTATTTACACTAAAACAGATGAAGCGCCGGCTCTGGCAACTTACTCTTTATTGCCAGTAATCCAGGCTTACACCAAAGCGGCTGGTGTTGAAGTTGAAACTCGTGATATTTCACTGGCAGGCCGTGTCATTGCGAACTTCCCAGAATTTCTGAGCGAAGAGCAACGCATTGGTGATGCCCTTGCTGAGCTAGGTGAACTGGCCAAAACGCCAGAAGCCAATATCATCAAACTCCCTAATATCAGTGCGTCTATCCCTCAGCTAAAAGCGACAATTAAAGAGCTGCAGGAAAAAGGCTATGCCCTTCCTGACTACCCTGAAGAGCCTAAAGACGACAAAGAAGCCCAAATCAAAGCGACTTACGATAAGATCAAAGGCAGTGCGGTAAACCCGGTACTGCGTGAAGGTAACTCAGATCGTCGCGCACCAGCTTCTGTTAAAGCGTACGCACGTAAAAACCCACATTCAATGGGTGCATGGTCTAAAGACTCACAATCTTATGTTGCCAGCATGAGCGAAGGCGATTTCTTCGGTTCAGAGCAATCAACTACTGTTGCACAAGCAACTGACGTTCGCATTGAACACGTTGCTACAGATGGCACGGTTGCAGTCCTGAAACAAAGCACACCATTATTGGCTGGCGAAATCATTGACGCGTCTCGTATGAGCGTAAGTGCACTACGCAGCTTCCTGGAAGCAGAAGTAGAAGCGGCAAAAGAAAAAGGCGTACTTTTCTCATTGCACATGAAAGCCACCATGATGAAGGTTTCTGATCCAATCATTTTTGGTCACGCTGTTAAAGTATTCTATAAAGAAGTATTTGCTAAGCATGGCAAAACATTCGAAGAGTTGGGTGTAGATGTAAACAACGGTATTGGTGACGTTTACAACAAACTGGCTAACCTGGACGAAGCGAAACGTGCAGAAATTGAAGCTGATTTAGCTGCCGTTTATGACCTGCGCCCTAGTATTGCAATGGTTGACTCTGACCGTGGCATCACTAACCTGCACGTACCAAGCGATGTGATCATCGATGCATCTATGCCAGCTGCGATCCGTACCAGTGGTCAGATGTGGAATGCGGAAGGTAAACAGCAAGATACCAGCTTCGTCATTCCTGATCGTTGTTACTCTGGCGTGTATCAGGCAACTATCGAGTTCTGTAAAGAGCACGGTGCGTTCGACCCACGTACTATGGGTACTATCCCTAACGTTGGTCTGATGGCACAAAAAGCCGAAGAATACGGTTCACATGACAAAACATTCGAAGCACCATCAGCCGGTCAAATCCGCGTTGTTGACCAAGCAGGTAACGTATTGCTACAACACGATGTTGAGCAAGGCGATATCTGGCGTATGTGTCAAGTGAAAGATGCACCTATCAAAGACTGGGTTAAGCTGGCAGTTAACCGCGCACGTGCAACCAACACGCCTGCGGTATTCTGGCTGAACGAAAATCGTGCACACGATGCTGAGCTCATCAAAAAGGTAAACGCCTACCTGCCAGAGCACGACACTTCAGGTCTGGAAATTCATATCCTGGCACCAGTTGAAGCAACCGAATTCTCACTTGCTCGCATGAAAGAGGGTCAGGACACAATTTCAGTGACTGGTAACGTTCTACGTGATTACCTGACAGATTTGTTCCCAATTCTTGAGCTGGGCACCAGTGCAAAAATGCTGTCTATCGTACCACTGATGAATGGCGGCGGCTTGTTTGAAACAGGTGCTGGCGGTTCTGCGCCTAAACACGTGCAACAGTTCGAAAAAGAAAACCACCTACGTTGGGACTCACTGGGTGAATTCCTGGCGCTAGCAGCCTCTCTTGAGCACCTGAGCCAGGTATCTGGTAACAGCAAAGCACAAGTACTGGCAGACACGCTGGACGCAGCAACGGGTAAATTCCTCGATGAGAACAAGTCACCTTCACGTAAAGTGAAAGAACTCGACAACCGTGGTAGCCACTTCTACCTTGCTATGTACTGGGCACAAGCCCTTGCAGAGCAAACACAAGATGCTGAGCTACAAACTAAATTTGCAAACGTTGCAAAAGGCCTGACAGATAACGAAGCGGCAATCGTCGGTGAACTGAACGACGTTCAGGGCCAGGCGATGAATATCGGCGGTTACTTCCAGCCTAACGATGCACTGGCTTCTGAAGCCATGCGTCCAAGCAAAACACTGAATGACGTATTAGCTAACATGGCTTAATACATTCATTGCTGTAAAAAGGTGGCCTGACAGCCACCTTTTTTCTTTGCCGCCATTCTTTGCTACACTCGCGCCATCGCAACTCAGCTATACTAGTGACTATGCCTGCACAGCGCACAAAAAACCGAACACACACTGCCAAGCGCCCTACTCATAAACGTCCCGGCACAAAACGAACGAATAAACCTAAGCTCTCGCCAGATCAGGTTAAAATCATTCTGTTTAATAAACCCTTTGATGTCCTGTGCCAGTTTACCGACGATCAAAATCGCCAAACACTCGCCAGCTTTGTTGATATAAAAGATGTTTATGCCGCAGGACGACTCGACCGAGACAGCGAAGGCCTGCTGTTACTCACCAATTGCGGCCGCTTACAACATAAGCTGACCGAGCCGGGCAAAAAAACCGACAAAACCTATTGGGTTCAGGTAGAAGGTGAACCCGATGACACCGCGCTGCATGCACTGCGCGAGGGGGTCATGCTCAAAGACGGGCCGACACGACCAGCCAAAGTGCGCGTGATCAAAGCTCCCGATGTATGGCCACGCACTCCCCCTATCCGCGAACGTAAGAACATTCCCACCAGCTGGCTGGAAATCACCATATCAGAAGGTCGTAACCGTCAGGTGAGACGCATGACAGCACATGTTGGCTACCCGACCCTGCGACTGATCCGCTACCGGATCGGCCCCTACACGCTTGATGGGATTGAAAACGGCCAGTATCGCGTGATGAAAACCACTTAGCCCGACGATGAAAAACTTGGGATTAATCGGCCCGCGACTTCCGGGCACCTTGATTTACATGCTATAATGCAGCTCACTTTTTTGTAATCAAAATACACAGCGAGTTTATGAGCGATAACAGTCAAATTAAAGTCATCGTCGGCATGTCCGGCGGCGTAGATTCCTCCGTTTCGGCCTACCTGCTTAAACAGCAAGGCTATCAGGTTGAAGGCCTGTTCATGAAGAACTGGGAAGAAGACGACAATGACGAATACTGTGCCGCCGCTGAAGATTTAAAAGACGCTCAGGCAGTATGCGATAAATTAGGCATTGAGTTGCATACCGTTAACTTTGCTGCAGAATACTGGGACAATGTATTCGAGTATTTCCTTGCCGAATACAAAGCCGGTCGCACACCAAACCCGGATATCATGTGCAACAAAGAAATCAAATTTAAGGCTTTCTTAGAATTTGCCGCCGAAGCACTGGGTGCTGACTATATCGCGACAGGTCACTACGTACGTCGTGAGGAACGAGATGGCAAGTTTGCCATGCTGCGTGGGCTTGATAACAATAAAGATCAAAGCTACTTCCTTTACACACTCAGCCATGAGCACGTGGCACAAACACTTTTCCCGGTCGGCAATATCGAGAAACCCGAAGTACGCCGCATCGCGGAAGAGCAGGATTTAATTACTCACAATAAGAAAGACAGCACCGGTATTTGCTTTATTGGTGAGCGCAAGTTTAAAGACTTCCTGCAAAAGTTTTTGCCAGCTCAGCCTGGCAATATTGAAGACAGCGAAGGCAACCATGTTGGTGAACATGAAGGCCTGATGTATCACACTTTGGGTCAGCGCAAAGGGTTATTGATCGGCGGAATGAAAGAAGGCTCCGGCGAACCCTGGTATGTGGTCGATAAAGACGTTGAACGCAATGTATTGATCGTCGGGCAAGGCAAAAACCACCCTCGCCTGTTCAGTAATGGCCTCAACGCCAACCAGCTACATTGGGTTGATCGCGTGGGTCCACAGGGCACAACACGTTGTACAGTTAAGACCCGTTATCGCCAGGAAGACATTCCATGTACATTACTGGTCGGTCAGGATGGCATGGCACGCGTGTTGTTTGATGAACCACAAAAAGCAGTGACACCTGGTCAATCTGCAGTCTTTTACCTCGATGATGTGTGTCTGGGTGGTGGTATCATTGAGTCGGTGATCAAATAATGCAGCGTGAAGTCGTGATCCCACTGGCAGCTATGTGTCAAATTGCCAAGCTTGTCCAGAAATGCGCCCGATATGGCACCTTTAATAGCCACGAAACAGACAGTATATTAAAAAGTATCACTATTACTTCGCCGCAAAACCCTCAGGATGTCTACGAAGACCCCGGTGCCGTCAAGCAAGGCTGTCGTGCACTCGCAGATCAGCTGAGTGCGCAAGGTGAGAAGGACGTGGAAATGGTCAAATACGTCGGTAGTCTGATGCAATTAGAACGCGCGCTGTCAGCCAATAGCAAAGCTCTAGCTGAACTGGGCAAGCGTATTGAACAACTCGACAGGCAACTTCAGCACTTCGATATCGGTGACGAGCAAATCGTTGCCGCTTTGGCTGATATCTATAGCCAGGTTGTAAGTCCGGTGGGCCCAAAAATCCAAATTTTTGGTAAACCCGAGTTGCTCAAACAATCTCATGTACAACATCAGATCCGGGCCCTGTTACTGGCCGGGATCCGCAGCGCAGTGTTATGGCGTCAGCTTGGTGGTAAGCGTCGTCAATTTTTCTTTGCGAAGAAAAAAATCATTACTGCTGCACAAAGTTATATTTAAATATCGTTCAAAACCAATTAGTTAGGAGAAGTTATGGAGCTTTCAGCGTTAACCGCTATCTCTCCAGTAGATGGCCGCTATGGTAGCAAAACCAGTGAGCTGAGAAGTATTTTCAGTGAATTCGGCCTGATCAAGTATCGTGTGACGGTTGAAGTACGTTGGCTACAAGCCCTGGCCAACGCAGCTGCAATCAACGAAGTTCCAGCCTTCAGTGAGCAGGCGAATGCCCTGTTAGACAGCATTGTTGATAACTTCAGTGAAGCGGATGCCGCGCGAGTTAAAGAGATTGAGCGCACAACTAACCATGACGTTAAAGCCGTCGAGTATCTTTTGAAAGAGAAAGTCGCAGACAACGCTGAGCTTCAGGCAGTAAATGAGTTTATTCACTTTGCCTGTACATCTGAAGATATCAACAACCTTTCTCATGGTCTGATGCTGAGTGAAGCGCGTGATCAAGTACTGCTGCCATACTGCGACAAGCTATTGGCTGCTATCAAAGAAAAGGCGATTGAATATAAGTCAGTGGCAATGATGACCCGCACCCACGGTCAGCCTGCTTCTCCTTCAACTATGGGCAAAGAATTTGCAAACGTATACGTACGTCTGCAACGTCAGCGCGAGCAAATTGCCAACGTTCAGATGCTGGGCAAAATCAATGGTGCAGTCGGTAACTACAACGCTCACCTGAGCGCTTACCCAGATTACGACTGGCACAATCATGCAGAGCAATTTGTAACCAGCCTGGGCCTGACCTGGAATGCTTTCACCACGCAAATTGAGCCGCACGACTATATTGCAGAGCTGTTCGATGCGGTTGCACGTTTCAACACTATTTTGCTCGACTTTGATCGTGACGTATGGGGTTACATTGCACTCAACCACTTTAAGCAAAAAACCATTGCGGGCGAAATTGGTTCTTCAACCATGCCACATAAAGTGAACCCAATCGACTTCGAAAACTCTGAAGGCAACCTGGGTATTGCCAATGCAATCTTCACTCACCTAGCGCAAAAACTACCAGTTTCTCGCTGGCAGCGTGACCTGACCGATTCGACGGTACTACGTAACCTGGGTGTTGGCATGGGTTACACTCTGATCGCCTACCAGGCCACACTTAAAGGGATCAGCAAGTTGGAAGTGAATGCAGATCGCCTGTTAGCAGAGCTGGATGACAACTGGGAGCTACTGGCTGAGCCAATCCAGACTGTGATGCGTAAATACGGTATCGAAAAGCCGTACGAAAAGCTAAAAGAGCTGACACGCGGTAAACGCGTTAATCAGGTAATTATGGCTGAGTTTATCGATGGCCTGGATCTGCCAGAGCAAGTAAAAGCTGACATGAAGCTAATGACGCCTGCCAACTATATTGGCCGCGCAGAAGCTTTCATTGATGAACTAAACTAGTACTAAGCATTAATAACCAGTTTGAAAGATATAATCTGCCGCTCACAGTGTTAAAAATGTTCGTTAAGAACCTATACTTCAGAGATAGATTCGGACACTTTTGACCGGTGACAAGCGAGGTCTTCTTGCCTCAGCATGGGCGGCTTAATTATGCAAATTGGTATCACTCAGAAATAAGCCTGAGAAGCGAAAGTCGTGGCATAGTGCCGGACTTTCGCTTTTTTATTGGAGTCACTTTATGTATCAGCTATCTATCAATGCCCTGACTGAGGCCGCGTTTCTCGCCCAGTACTGGCAAAAAAAACCTCTACTTATCAAACAAGGCTTTCAGAATTTCATCGATCCACTGTCACCAGAAGAACTGGCAGGCCTGGCAATGGAAGACAATATTGAGTCTCGGATCGTCACCAACCACGACAATCACTGGGATGCACACCATGGTCCGTTTGAAGACTTTTCGTTGCTGACAGAGCAGCACAGTACTTTGCTGGTACAGGCCGTTGATCACTGGCACCCTCAGGCTGCCAGCTTACTGGAACCCTTTCGCTTTATTCCAAACTGGCGTATTGACGATCTGATGATCAGTTTTTCTACGCCGGGGGGTGGTGTTGGTCCACACCTTGACCAATACGACGTGTTTATCATTCAGGGCCAGGGGAAAAGACGTTGGCGCGTCGGTATGCCTGACGCCAGCCTGAAACAATTTGCGCAGAACAAAAGCCTCTTACAGGTAGAGCAATTTGCAGCCTGCATTGATGCAGAACTGGAACCGGGTGATATCTTGTACATTCCACCCGGCTGCCCTCATGAAGGCTATGCTGTTGAAAATGCAATGAACTATTCTGTTGGTTTCAGGGCTCCAGATCAAAAAGATCTACTCTCAAGCCTGGCTGATCACCTGATAGATGCAGAGTTAGGCACAACTCGTTACAGCGACCCTGATCTCTCGCTGCGTGACTCTCTGGGCGAGGTCAGTCGTCAGGACAAAGGGAAGATCCGCACCATGCTGGAATCGATACTGCATGACAGCGACATCTTCGACCAATGGCTGGGACAGACACTCAGTGAGCCTAAGCATGAAATGGATCTGGCACCACTCGATCCGCCACTGACTGCTGACACCTTACAAGATGATATTTCGCCCCAAGACACCCTAGTACGGTCAGGAGGCGTCAGAGCACTGTATCAGTTAACGACACACACGGTGATAATGAGCGTGAATGGGCAAAATTTCACCCTTCCACTTGAGGTCTTACCAGCCGTTAAAAAGCTGACAGATCAGAGTTGTACGCCCGTATCTTCATTATTAAGTGAGTTTGCATGTTTGGAATTTAAACAAACATTAACTACGCTTATTAACGATGGGTCCTTTTACATTGAGGACTGGGTGTAATTACCTGAATCTGAGGGTTAGTCACACAATAAGGCATCGACCAAGTCGGTGCCACAATAATAAATAGCACAGGCTGATCCCCTAATCAGGCGTGATTATGATGTTTGATGCGAGGCAATCATGAATTACCACGTCGATAGAGTGAGTTGGCAAAAAACTCAGGGACAACTGCGCCAAATCCGCGAGCGAGTCTTCGTTTGCGAGCTTCACCTGCCAAGGGAAGTAGAATTTGATCAACACGATAAAACTGCGGAACATGTTCTCGTGCGGGACGAAAATCAGTGCCCAATTGGAACCGGCAGGTTATGTTGTGATGGTCTGATCAGTCGAATTGCAATCATTCGGGCACACAGAAACCGTGAAGCCTATCAGTCTTTGATCAGCTTTCTTAGTATACTGGCAGAACAAAAAGGCTATGAGAACGTCTTCGTACAGTGCATTTTGGACGAGGTGCCCACCTTTTTGAAATCCGGCTTTTCCAAACAAGGCGGTGTATTTATGGAAGCAGGCATTCCAAGACAGCGAATGAAATGCCCGGTAAAAGAAATGAACTCAGAGCCGTTTACGATGCTGCATTAGCCCATAACTGCTCTCTGTTAGCCAAATCATAGACGCCATGAGCATGGTGAATAAGGAAATTAGCATATTCGGCCTGTGTCGGATCAGGGTGCTCTGCGCCGAGGATTTTATCGGCTTTGATTTGCCATTGATAAGAAAAGTGTTTGAGTGCGGCGCGAGCATCCGCTGCCCCGCTCACAGGCATCGCATCTGTTGGGACTTTACCAGAGACAACCCAGTACCCTTTGCCTTTATTGTCTTTAATTTTCCAAACACCACAGATAGGAGGCAAAATACGGGACTCACCGGTTTGAATATTGATACCGACTATGCCTTTTTCTGCAAGATACTTCTGCGCAGTCTGAAGGGAAGTGTGTTGCCACTGGGCAAGCATTTTTTGTTGTTCTTCTTTACTCATTTGTGTGTTGTCTTTCGTCATTCTTGTTACTGCTTGAGGAAATTTCCTCTACTGTATGAATTAAATCGACCGGATGCAAGCATCACACTACACAAGCGGGTGTATTAAGCGCAAGAGTATTCAAGGTGATTATTTGGATTTGCACAATAAATAGTCTCGACTAGGATTAAAGGATCTTCTAACAGGTCAAAGTGGTCGTAACTATGATCCCACTTTCCATTGCTATTCAGTCAATCATATTTGTGATCGCCTGGTATGGATCAAACCTGGCCTTTGCGCTGATTATCACCACTCTGTCTGGACTCGCTCTGTATGTTAGCATTCGCGCTGCCAGGGCAGACGTACCAGAGGCAACGGACCCTCAACCAGAACAAGCACTCGGACAGCAATCTGATCTCACCTGTCTGCAGCAATTGGGCCACACCATCACCCCGCAGTTGCGGGAACAAATAAACAGTGCCCGACAACAGACCAAGCAGGCGGTTGACAATATGTCTGGTGAGTTTTCCCAGTTAGTGAACAATATCACTGCAACCTTAGGTAGCCTGGATAACAGCAGTGCCAATACCTTACAACAAACTTCTCAACACAGTCGTGATCAGCTAAATCAGATCCTGGCTTATCTTGAACAATCCAATACCAGCCAACAGCAACGTACCGAGACGTTTAAAACCATGGTCGAACAAAGCAAAGAATTGCAGGCAATGTCCATCGATGTCGCGAAAATTGCAGAGCAAACCAATTTACTGGCTCTGAATGCATCAATTGAAGCCGCGCGTGCCGGTGACAATGGCCGCGGCTTTGCTGTTGTTGCGGATGAAGTGCGTGCACTGGCTAATTCAAGTGGAGAGACAGGGGTCAAAATCAACAAAATGGTCGAGTCTATTGCACAAGCAATGCAAAGCTCTATGACGATGATGGAAAGTGAATTAACCGAACGCCAGGCATTGACGGAAAAGTATCAACTCCAAATCAACGAAGTAATTGATACCTGGCTCACATTATCTCAAAACGTCGAGCAACAGGCACACATACTTCAGACCTCTAACGAAGACAATCGACAAAAAATCTCAGAGATTTTGGTTGACCTGCAGTTTCAGGACCGGGTCGATCAGATCCAAGACAGCGTAACGATTGCGCTGGAGATCATGACACAAGAGTTGGATAAATTCATTGAAGAGCGCCGCCAAAGCAAGACCGCCCGATTTAATCATCAACGGATCAGTGACACGCTCTCTCGTACTGCTGCGACCCGGGAGCAACGACATATTCTGTCATCCAATCATAGCGGCAACAATAGTAAGGACGATGACACTGTGGACGACCTTACTTTTTTCTGACATGCAGCCTGAGGGTACATTATGAGTAAAACCATTTTAGTTGTAGATGATTCTGATTCTTTAAGACAGGTCGTAAATATTGCGCTAACAGGGGCTGGCTATCAGGTTATTGAAGCCTGCGATGGCAAAGATGCACTCAGTAAACTCACCGGTAGCAAAGTTCACCTAATCATCAGTGACGTCAATATGCCCAATATGAATGGCATTGAGTTCGTTAAAAATGTCAAACAGCTGCCACAATACAAGTTTACACCCGTCATTATGCTGACTACTGAAAATCAACAGAGCATGATGGAAGAAGGCAAAAAAGCAGGCGCAAAGGCCTGGATGGTAAAGCCATTTAAGCCAGCACAAATGCTTCAAGCCGTATCCAAATTATTGATGATGTGACCGTGATGTCAGAGTGCTTTAAATTCCCGGCAGAATTGACCATCTACGAAGTACAAGACGTGCACACTGAGCTCAATGCTTTTTTAGAGAGCAAACAGTCAGTAGAGCTCGACTTAAGTCAGGTCGAAGAGCTCGATAGCGCAGGGATCCAGTTGACTGTATGGCTGGTGAATCACTGTCGGACGACTGGGGTACAGATTAAAGCCCTCACCCTGTCAGATCTGCTAACAGCCAGGCTAACCCTGTTGAATGTGTCCCTGGACGTTCCAAATGAAAGCGAACCTTAGCTATGTCTGTTGATTTAAGCGCGGCCATTACCACTTTTGTCAGTGAGTCCAAAGAGTTGCTGGCCGACATGGAAAACTGTTTGCTGGATATGGAAGCCAGTGACGCTGGCGCCGATCAGGAAGAAACCATCAACGCCATCTTCCGCGCCATCCACACCATTAAAGGCAGTGCAGGCCTATTTGGTTTTGACTACGTCGTGAGCCTGACTCACATTGCAGAAACCGTGCTTGACGATGTTCGAAACGGAAACCGGGAAATGAGTAAAGCCCTGCTCTCTCTTTACCTAGAGACGGGAGACCTGTGCGAAGAACTTATCCTGCTCGCCGCGTCTGACAGTGAACCCCGTGCACAGCAACTGACCCAACTTGCAGCTCTGAGCGGTCAATTCAGTGAGTTTATCGACGATGCCGCTTCACCACAGGATAACATTGTCACCTCTGAAAGCCCTAAACTACCGCAAAATGGTTTCTGGTTTGTCTGCTTTGTTCCTAACGAAAATGTATTACGTAATGGCCTGGATCCCTTCCCTTTTATTCATTTTCTTAATAATGAAGTGACCGAGCTTGAAGTAGCCACGAATGTTGTTCCTCTGAATGCCCAAACCCCCTATGACCCTGAGTCCAGCTACCTGGCGTTTCTGATGCTGTTCCGTACAAGTCAAAACAAAGAGGCGATAGAAGAGGTCTTCGAGTTTATTAAAAACGATGCGGTTATAGAGATTTTGCCGCCAGAACAGTGCAGTTACGATGCAATCCAGGCATGCGCACGGTACTTTCCGGAACCATCTCAGTTCCAGTCAACCCTGTCACAGCTCACTCAGTCACTTTTACCGAATGAGCCATCCGTACCAGCGCCAGATGATGGCCCGATAACAGCCCCCATTAAAGATAAGAAGAAAAACAAACTGCACAGCGGCAAAACCTTGCGGGTCGAGGCAATGAAGCTCGACAGGTTGATCGATCAAGTCGGAGAAATGGTCATTACCGGAGCCAGAACGAATCTGCTGGCCCACGAAACCGGCAACGAAACCCTGATAGAAGCCATGGCACTACTAGAGCGATTAGTCGAAAACATTCGTGACAGCTCACTTAAACTCAGAATGGTGCAAATTGGCGAAACCTTTAATAAATTCAAACGCGTTGTCCGGGATGTGGCTGACGAACTGGGTAAAGAGGTGGAGCTCAATATTATTGGCGCGGATACTGAGCTGGACAAAACTTTTGTTGAGAAAGTCAGCGATCCGCTTATGCATATCATCCGCAACGCCATAGACCATGGTATTGAAATACCTGATGAACGTGTCGCCGCAGGCAAGCCTGCCTGTGGTCAACTCACGCTCAAGGCCTATCATGACTCTGGCTCAATTGTGATAGAGATCCAGGATGATGGTAAGGGGTTAGATCAGAGTAAGATCCTGGCTCGCGCTATCGAAAATGGCCTGATAAGCGCAGAACACTCTTTGCAGGACAAAGAAATCAATCTGCTCATCTTTGAACCTGGCTTTTCCACGGCCGCCGCCGTAACCAGTATCTCGGGCCGTGGCGTGGGCATGGACGTGGTCAAACGCAATGTTGAAAGCTTGCGGGGCAGCGTGGAAGTCGACAGCAGAAAAGGGCTGGGCTCCAAAATTATTATTCGCCTGCCACTGACTCTATCCATTATTGACGGGTTTATGTTTACCGTTGGTGACGAGGATTATGTGATCCCCCTCGACACGGTGGTTGAATGCCTGGAATTGCATGAGGTCGTCTCTGAGTCCGACATTCAGGATAAGAACTACATTAACCTCAGAACTGAGGTCCTGCCTTTTATTCGCCTGCGCGCCCTGTTTGGGATAGAGCAGCAAATTGAACATACGAAGGAATCACTGGTTATCGTCCAGTTTGGCACGCTCAGAGCCGGTCTGGTCGTCGACTCATTGCAAGGAGAGTTTCAGACCGTTGTAAAACCCCTGGGGAGGCTGTTCGAAGGCCTCAAATGTATCAGCGGAGCAACCATACTCGGCAGTGGCAAAGTAGCCATTATTCTAGATGTATCTGCCCTGATCCGCACCGCAATTACGATGTACGAGCAATTAGAGCTCAAACATTAGTTAGATAAAACGGAGCGTAGAGATGTTTAAGAATCTGACCATTAAAAACAAGATCATTCTGGCCATGTTTACCTGGGGCTGCTGTTGCTGGTGATTGCCGTGTCAGTACAAATGAAAAACGGCCGGATTGAAGGATTTGCCACCAATGTCGGACAGTACGACATACCTGAGGCCATTTATGCGCTGAATATGCTCGACGAACTGGGTGACATGAACAGCAACGTGCTGGAATACATTGCCGGCGAGGCGGACGAAAAAGCGGACTTTTTGTCAAACTACAGTGAGTTCACTAACTACCTCGAAGATCTTAAGCGGCTCAATTCTGTTGACACCAGCTACATACGGCAGCTGGAAGATTTAGTGCGTCGTTATGCCAGCGAGAATCAAGAGCTTATTTTTGACCGATTTGACCCCCTTCAGGAGGAAAAAGCGGTCGAAAAATATGAGTACATCAATCGAGAGTTCGCGGAACCGCTCGAAAGTTTACTCGACTCGCAAAAAGAGGCCGAAGTGGCTGATGCCGGCAGCAGTGGCGACTTCGCCGAAGTGGTCAACGATGATTTACCCGGCGTACGCTACTATCTAGAGCTGATTGACGAACAAGGCGACATGATGGGGTCACTTAACGCATATATGCGTGGTCGAGTCGGTGCAACCGCTGCCTTTGAAAAAGACGCCCGTACCTTTTCCAATTTTCTTTCGGAGTTCAAGCCTCTGGAAAGAAAACCTCTGGAAATTAAAGCCATTGGTGACATTGAGCGCATGTACCTAGGTCTCTACAACGGGGGTAAAGAAATTTTCGCCATGTATGACCCCAAACAAAAAATTCAGGCCTCCAAAGATGTTGACCGACTGGAGCACGATATTTTCAGCAAAATAGAAGAAATACTGGAAAAAATCTCCAATGAAGCGATAGCTGAGAGCACCACTTCGCTCAACGATCTTATGTCTGCCGCTCGAGACAGTATTAAGCTTGTCTGGGGCTTACTTATCGTCGCGATTGTCCTCGCTATCGCCACCGCCGCTTTCTTGATCCGGGGCATAGTGCTGCCTATCAATGCGCTGGCAGAAGCAGCTGAAGATTTGCGTTCGGGGGAAGGCGACCTGACCCGACGTATACCAGATTTTGGTAATGATGAAATCGGTAAAACCGCACAGAGCTTCAACGGATTTATCGAGCGGCTGCAAAATATTTTGCTGGATATTCAGGAATCTGTTGAGTCCATTGCCCACAGTACCAATGAAGTGAGCACCACTTCCCGCATGCTCAGCTCAACCTCCAATCAACTGGCAGCCAGTGTGGAAGAAACTTCCGCGTCGCTGGAACAAATGAGTTCGTCCATTTCAATGAATACCGAAAACTCCAAAATGACCAATGACATTGCCAAGCAATCCAGCAGTGAGGCAAACGATGGTGGCCAGGCTGTAAAAGACACCGTTCAGGCCATGACTCAGATAGCGGAAAAAATCGGCATCATCGAAGACATCGCATATAAAACCAATCTCCTGGCTTTGAATGCCGCCATTGAAGCGGCCAGAGCCGGTGAACATGGTAAAGGCTTTGCTGTGGTGGCGGATGAAGTGCGTAAACTCGCAGAACGGTCTCAGGTTGCCGCACAAGACATCAGTACACTTGCCGACAACAGCGTTAAGATCGCGCAACATGCTGGAGCCATGCTCGACAGAATGGTGCCCAACATTGGCAAAACCGCTGATTTAGTGCAGGAGATCACCGCGGCATCGACAGAGCAAAGTACCAGTGTGGCTGAGATTAATCGTACCGTTGCTCAGCTTGATGAAATTGCCCAACAAAATGCGTCCGCCTCTGAGGAACTCGCATCAACGGCCAAAATGGTTCAGGATCAAACCGGAGACATTCGCTCGACCGTAGGATACTTTAAATTAAGCAACAATGGTCGCGGCAACAAAGGACGTCAGTCTCATGTCATTCACGACAGTAGCCATAGCCGCGAAGATGGTTACGCCCCGTTTGATGAGTAATGTGCGATAAGTGAACTAGTCCATAACCCAGCCACAACGGCCTACGATCTTGACAAGTATCTGGCTTTTGAGCTCAATGGCGCATCTTACTCAATCAGTATTTCCATCGTCAGAGAGATCATGGAATATGTCGAAGTGGATAAGATCCCTATGGCTCCTGATTTCATTATCGGTGCTATCAACCTCAGGGGCCTGGTCATTCCTGTTTTTGACTTATCCGTTCGACTGAACAAACCCGCACAGCCAAACACCAATCGTACCTGCATTATTGTCGCTGAGTGCAACTATAAAGCACAAAATATTACTGTCGGCCTGAAAGTCGATATGGTAACTAAAGTACTGGATATACCAGCGAATGAGATTGACCAGGTGCCCAGTATCGCCGGTCAGTTTCATAGCCGCTTTGTTTATGGTCTGGCTAAATTAACAGACAGTCTGATGACCATACTGGACATTACCAAAATACTGACGCTGGATGATGTGCAGTTGTTTGACGACATACAGCAACACAATAAGCAACTGGCACTAGAACTGACACTCGACTCCGACCCCGCGCAATCATACGAGGAAAGGTGATATGTATTCAGCGTCCACTCTGACAGATAGCAATAAAACCAACGGAGAGCTCCATTCACTGCTCGTGTCCATCGGATATGATACCTTTGGCATTCCAATAGAATCGGTGAAAGAAGTCATTGAGCTGACCGACACGACGATGGTCCCTATGTGTGATCAGGTGATCCGGGGGGTTATCAACGTCCGAGGTAGTGTTATCCCGGTTCTGGATATGCAACACCGCCTGATGCTGAAAAATCCTCAGCCTTACAACAAATACAGTTGTATCGTGCTATATGACTTTTATGATCCCAGTCTGGACGAAGTCATGAGCCTCGGTATGCTGGTCAGTAGCGTGATGTCTATTCAGTATATCAATTGCACTCAGCTGGAGGACTCCCCCTCTTTCGGTGCCAATATCCCCCGTCACTTTGTCTGGAAAATGGCGAAAATTAATAACCAGCTCACCATTTTGCTAGACATGAACAGTGTGCTCAATATCAGTGAGATAAATGCACAACTGAAATCCTCTCAGGCTGAATTTTTCACCCGGTTTTGTCAGCGATAGGCAGTAATGGCAATTTCAACTCTGGAGTTTCAGCAACTCAACCGCCTGTTTGAGCAGCATACCGGGATCAGCCTGGGCAAAAACAAAGCTGATATTGTGGCAAGCCGCCTTGCCAGTCGCCTGCGTGCTAAGCGCTGTCCCTCTTTTAGCAAGTATTATCGCTTGTTGATGACACCCGAGGGACATGATGAGCTGCAAGTTTTTATTGATAAACTCACCACGCATGAAACCTATTTTTTCAGGGAGCAAGCCCAGTTTGAGTTTCTTTATCACTATTATCAGCACAACCGCCCTCGACACGCTCCCATTCGGGCCTGGAGTGCCGCTTGCTCAAGCGGAGAAGATGCGTACTCACAGGCCATGATACTGGACGACTTATTCTATAACCGACCATGGCATGTTATCGGCACAGATATTTCTGAAATGTCGGTGCTTATGGCCAGAGATGCACGTTATGCCATTTCAACTGTAGGCAAAATTCCCAAACGCTACCGGATCCGTTATTGGATGAAGGGAACGGGCAAAAACGCTGACAACTTCACGCTGATCTCCACGCTTAAAAAACAATGCAGCTTTCAGGAAGACAACCTGTTACACCTGACCACGGTTGATTTTTCGTTTGATGTGATTTTTCTGCGTAATGTACTTATCTACTTTGACAAATCCAAACAACAAGCCATCCTGAATAACATCATCAAACGTTTAAACCATGGCGGTTTACTCTTTTTGGGACATTCGGAAGCCATGCGAGACAAACCTGCTTGTCTGCAAACCCTGAGTCCCTGCATATACAAGAAGGTGACCTTATGACCAGCGTCTTCATCATCGATGATTCCGCCCTGATGCGCCAAGTCATGAGTGAGATCATAGCCCATGAACGTACCTTAATGGTCAGTGGCACCGCCCCCGACCCCATCATCGCCGAGCGAAAAATGAACTTGAATTGGCCGGATGTCATTTTGTTGGACGTGGAAATGCCAAAAATGAATGGCATCACCTTCCTGAAGAAGATTATGCAAGAACGCCCTACACCGGTGATCATCTGTTCGGCACTTGCGCAGGAAAAAACCACCACAGCCATGGAGGCGCTTGCTTGTGGTGCTGTGGATGTGATTGCCAAACCCACTCATGGGCTGGGAGACTTTCTACACAGTGACTCGGTGTCGCAAATCATTGACGCTATCAAAGGCGCTAATAAGGCCAAAGTCCGTCAACTCAAATACCTGGAAGAAGACACCTTTCGTGAGCTACATACGACAGAAGAAGTGCTACCTGCCCACAAAACAACACAGCCACCTGACAGTGCCGGAAAAGTGATTGCCATTGGCGCTTCGACAGGCGGTACAGAGGCAATCGCCCGACTTTTACAACAGCTCCCAGCCCATTCACCGCCGATTGTCATCGTACAGCATATGCCAAGTAAATTTACGGCTGCGTTTGCCCAACGCCTCAATGACATCACAGGTCATAGCGTAGAAGAAGGACAAACGGCCACCCGCATCCGCCGCGGCCATGTTTATGTCGCACCAGGTGGTCAGCATATGTTGGTAAAACGTCAAGGCACGGACTACTATTTAGAGATACGTGATGGACCACTTGTCAGTCGCCACAAACCTTCGGTAGATGTGTTGTTTCGCTCCGTAGCCCAGTCGGTAGGCAATCATGCCCTTGGTATTATTCTCACCGGCATGGGCAATGACGGCGCAAGTGGTTTACTGGAGATGAAGCAAAAAGGAGCTATGACTTTTGCAGAAAGTGAGTCCAGTTGTGTGGTATTTGGTATGCCAAAAGAAGCCATCGCGAGGGGGGCCGTCGATAAAATCTATGCGCTGAGCAACCTCCCTTACCAGATCCAAAAAGCGCTTGAGTGATCTGTATGAAAAACCAACTAAGTCAACTACTGCACATTGCTTATCTTAGCTATGACAGGCAAGGGCAGATCATCTCCATCTCTGATGCTGCCGAGCGCATGCTAGGCCTGAAGCCCGGAGACATACTATCGCAAAAACTGGTTTTTATTGATGAAGTCTTTATAGAACTCAATCTCAGTGAAATCTTGTTCGATCCTATCTTTGACCAAATTGAACTGGGCGTCAGTATAGATAACAGTAGCGTTACCTGGGTCAGGCTCTACAACTTCAGGCAGGATGACCAGTATTACCTCAGGCTCGAACCCATTGAAGAGCTTATCTCCGTCAGACGCCTGAATAAACAGCTCGCAATCCGTGATCCCCACACAGGGCTGTTGTATCGGGATGCCTTCATTAACAAAATTAAAGAGCAACCACATCAGGGTACCATTTGCTGTGTCCGGATCTGCAATTTTCAACGTATTTCCGAAGTCTGGAATATTGGTGTTGCCAACCTGGTGTTTATGGAGATACTAGCACGGTTTCAAGGGGAATTTGACAAAGGTATCTTCTCTAAACACTCTTCCGACTGTTACTGCGTGTTCATTCCGAATACGGTTCCACTGAATATCGAAAGCTTATACAGGCAACTGAACGAACCCTTTAATTTTAACGGCAACAGTTTCTACAGCAATGTATCATTGGGCTACTATAAAGAGCAACCCAGTGACGACCATGAGTTAAGTCTGAACAAAGCCGAAATGGCAACCTTTGATGCGCTATCAGACCACAACCGTCTGGTCGAATTCAAAGAAACGCTGGCCCGGCAAATTGAACGACAAAACAAAATTGAAACCGGCCTGCGCAGCGCCCTTTATCAGGATAACCTCGCAGACAGCTTTGAAGTGGTATTCCAGCCAATTCATGACACCAAAACCGAACGCCTGATTGGGGCTGAGTGCCTTATGCGCTGGGAGCTTGATGGACAGCCTATACCGCCTACCGAATTTATTCCAATCATTGAAAGTACGGGCGAGATCAACAAGCTAACATTGTTTACGCTGAGCCAGATTAATAAGTTAAAAAGTTTACTCGCGCAGGAGCATATTGAGGCCCGCCAGTTTCGTTTTGCCATTAACATCAGCGTTGTTGAAATTCTCGACGTTAACTTTACTACCCGTTTACTGCAAGCGCTGGAGAGGCTGTCGCTGAACCCCGTCAAAATTAAGCTGGAACTCACTGAATCAGCACTGATTGATAACTTTAATTATATTAATGAGATACTGCAAAAACTACAAAGCGAAGGGCTGATGATATCAATTGATGATTTTGGAACCGGCTACTCCAGCCTGAGCTATTTGTGTAAACTGCATTTCGATGAAATTAAAATTGATCGTGCCTTTGTCACCAATGTCGTCAGTGACGGAAAAATGCAATCGCTTTTCAATTCCATTGTATCGCTGGCAAAAAATCTCGATAAACCACTGGTCGCAGAAGGTATAGAACAATTAGACCAGATGATCTATGCCAAAGCCAAAGGGGTTGAATATATACAGGGATATTATTATAGCAAGCCGCTGAATATCGCTGACTTCGTCGAATATGTTGTAGCCGATAAATCCAGCTACCTGCACTTTGAAGAGTAACGCATACACTCGATATGCGTTACCTGCACTAGCCTCCCAGGACTCTAGCTGGGTCTATTTTTACAGCCTGCCAGGCCGGGTAAAGGCAAGATAATACCGAAATAATAAGCGTAATAGACAACACAGAAACCACGTCTATCCAATCTAACTGACTGGGCAAAAACTCAATAAAATAAACGCCCTGCAACGGGTTATCCCCATCAAGCTCAATCCAGGCACGGAATAGGTCTGAGATATTCAGCGCCAGCAGAATGCCCACAAACAGACCAACCAGGGCCCCTATTAGTGCATAGCTGACACCCTGGATAGCAAAAGTCGCGAAGATAGTGCTATCTCTGGTACCCATGGTTTTTAAAATCGCAATATCCGCTTGCTTTTCTTTCACTTCCATCACCATAGACGACACAATATTAAAACTGGCAACAGCGATGATCAAAAACACCACCAGGTACACTATGGTCCTGACCATCTGAATATCCTGATAGAGACTCCCTTGGGTGCGAAACCAGCTGTTAACGTAAACCAGATCAGGTAAGGCCCGGCCTGCAGCCATTGCGACCTGATGAGCGGAGAATACATCTTCAACTTTTGCGCGAAGCCCCGTCACTTCATCATCCGAAAGCCCCATTGCCTGCTGCAACCTCTTCACAGAGACCAAAGCTAGCGACCGATCAATGGGTCCTCCCATATTGATCACATCGGCTAACACAAAGTTAAGTCGCTTTGGAGCAGCCAAAGGAGAGGCGGCTTGTGAATTTGCCACTAACAGCGTGACTTTATCCCCGCGCTTTAAGCCCAACTCTGTTGCAATATGTCGACCTAAGATGATGTCATTGTCGGTCATTTCGCTCAGTAAAATGTCAGTAATAAACTGACCCACATCTGACACTTTATGATGAGAGAGAAAATCTATCCCCTTCACTTCCGCAGCTTTTAGCTCACCACGAAACTGTACCATGGCAGTGACAGATATCTCAGGGGCTGCAGCCACGATACCTTGCTGAGCTTCCAGCAATCGTACTTTATCAGGCCAATTCGAAATTGGGTCGTACGGCGCCTGGTAAGCGACATGAGGCACCACAGACAGCAATCGGGTTTTCAGCTGCTGTTCAAACCCATTGATCACTGAAAGTGCGACAATAAGTACCGCCACCCCCAGCATGACACCGAGCGTTGACGATTTACTCAAAAACCCGATCATACCAGCCTGATGCTTGGAAGCGCGTAATCGGTTACTGATAAACACACTCAACATTGGCTTAGGCTTCACTATGTAAGGCATGCTCAATCAGCACACCGTCGTCCAGAGCAACGGCACGGCCCAGCTTTGCCGCCAGTTCGAGGTCATGTGTTACCACCACAAAGCTGGTTTTTAAATCCCGGTTTAACTCTTTTAGCAAGGCATAAATTTTCAAAGCATTTTGCTTATCCAGATTACCGGTGGGTTCATCTGCCAATACCAATGCAGGGCGCGTGACCAGCGCTCTGGCAATGGCTACCCGTTGGCGCTCCCCGCCGGATAGCTCCGACGGTCGATGGCCACCGCGATGGGCCAGGCCGACTTTGCCCAACATCTCCTGCGCCTGCGCCTGCGCAGCTTTAGGCGATTGACCTGCAATCAGCAAAGGCATAGCCACATTCTCCAACGCGGTAAAATCCATCAGCAGGTGATGAAACTGATATATAAATCCCAGGTTTTGGTTGCGAAAATCCGCTTGTTTTCGGCGCGATAATTCAGCGACATCAGTACCTTTAATTTTAACTGAGCCACTGCTGGCAGTATCCAAAGTACCCAATATGTGCAATAAGGTACTCTTTCCTGAGCCGGAGCTGCCGACGATGGCTAACATGTCGCCCTGTTCAAGCGCCAGATCAACCCCTTTTAACACTTCAACCTGCTGGCCCGCTTCATCATACGTCTTACTCAGACCCTGACATTTAATTACTAAATCACTCATACCTTAACACCTCAGCAGGAAGCACTTTTGCGGCTTTAAACGCCGGATACAATGTTGCAAGAAAACTCAAAACCAGACTGGTCGCAACAATCAAACTCAAACTCAACCAGTCGAATCTAACCGGTAACTCTGCACCACCCAGCAAAGACAGCCCACTGACTGCCAGCACTTCGTTAATATGACTAGCCAGCAGATAACCAAACACAATGCCGATCAGCGTACCCACAACACCGTTGTACAACCCCTGCACCATAAACACCCGCGCTATGGCATCAGGTGCCAGTCCCAAAGTTTGCAAAATAGCGACTTCACCTTGCTTTTCACTGACCATCATCGACAGGGCCGACACGATATTGAATACAGCCACAATCACAATCAGTCCCAGCAATAAGGACATAATGCGTTTTTCCATGGCTACAGCAGCAAATAATGCCCCTTGCTGGACATGCCAGTCTGAGTACTCCAGCCCCGACAATAGCGGCGCATGAACTGTTTTGAACTCGTTCACGGCAAAGGCATCTTTCAACGTAATGCTTACATCAAAGTCCGTCGGTTTGCGCTGAAGTAAACGTTGCAAGCTTTTACCATCGGCGAACGCCAGATTCACATCGGCCTCACTATGGGTGTTGTAAATCAGGGCAACGGTAAATAAACGCTGTTTAGGGACCCGACCCATGGGCGTGTAACTGCTAATATCGGGCATGATAACCCGAACTTTTTGTCCTAATCGTACATCCAGCTGATTGGCCAGATAACGACTCAGCGCCAGCTGATATTTCTGCTCACGAAACTGCGCCAGGCTACCGGCTTCAATATGGGGCTCAAGTGCTGATGGGTAACCAGAAAAGGCGCCCTGTAGACGCACACCAACCAAATCTTTATTTGTTTGCAGGATCACATCGCTGGTTACATAAGGGGTTACCCGCTTAACGCCTGGCAGTGCACTCAGTTTAATCAACAGCGCCCCGGCGTCGTGCGATTGTTCATCTGATGATTTATGTAGCTGCACATGAGGAATTAAATCGAGCATGGCATTTTTCAGACTCTGCTCAAACCCATTCATCACAGAGCTGACTGTAATGAGCGCCATTAACCCAAGCGCTATCCCGGCAATGGAAAAAAACGAAATAAAAGATACAAACCCATTGCCCTTGGTGGCACGGCTGTATCTGAGCCCTATATAAAGGCTAACAGGCTGAAACATAATAGTTTATTTTTCTGCGTATAAGTTCAGTGCACGATACTAGCACAATCAAGAAAGCCGGGTCATACCCTTGACCCCAAAAAAAAGTGTAAAATTTTTTTAATAGCGGCTCTAAATTACACCGGGTTTTAGTGTAGAATGCGGCAAATCTCGCGGTATGGACCTTCAATGTTTTCGTTATCAAGATTTAAACATATGAATTTCAAGGGAGATTTGTTCGGTGGTGTGACCACTGCGATCATTTCCCTACCACTCGCCCTCGCCTTTGGCGTGGCATCCGGAGCCGGAGCTGAAGCCGGTATGTGGGGCGCAATTCTCGTTGGCCTCTTCGCTGCCTTATTTGGCGGTTCTACTTCTCTGATCTCAGAACCAACTGGCCCGATGACGGTCATTATGACAGCAGTTCTGACCACCATGATATCAAAATACCCCGAAGCGGGGCCAGCAATGGCCTTCACAGTGGTGATGATGGCGGGTGCATTCCAGATATTACTGGGCACGCTCAAGCTTGGTAAATATGTAACCCTGATGCCATACAGCGTGGTCTCCGGGTTTATGTCCGGAATTGGTGTCATATTAATCATACTGCAACTGGCTCCCTTGCTCGGGCATCAAGCCCCCCCAGGCGGTGTGCCAGGTACGTTATCCGCTTTTCCTGAGCTATTTCTCAATTTACATTTCTCTGAGCTCTTTTTAGGGATCCTCACCTTAGGTGTGCTGTTTTACATGCCTAAGAAGTATCGCCAGTATGTGCCTGCTCAACTGGTTGCACTAGTCATTGTTACCTTAATTTCAATCTTGCTGTTTGATACTGACAGCATTCGCCGAATTGGTGAGATCCCCAGTGGCTTGCCTGAAATTGTCTGGCCAACTTTTACCCCGGAACTCTTTACCGAAATGGTTATCGATGCCCTGGTGCTGGGTACCTTAGGGTGCATTGATACCTTGCTGACAGCCGTTATCGGTGACAGTCTGACGCGTACAGAGCACGATTCTGATAAAGAACTACGTGGTCAGGGTATTGCAAACATGATTGCAGGCTTCTTCGGCGCACTACCGGGTGCCGGTGCCACCATGGGCACAGTTGTCAACATACAGGTAGGTGCACGCTCCCCGTTAGCAGGGATTTTCCGCGCCCTGATCCTAATGGCCGTTGTATTTGTGGCTGGCAGTCTGACTGAACCGATCCCGATGGCTGTGCTCGCCGGCATCGCAGTATATGTCGGGATTAACATTCTGGACTGGAGCTTCATTCAGCGTGCACATAAGCTCAGCATTAGTCAGATGGCCATCATGTATGGTGTTATGTTGCTGACAGTGTTCGTCGATTTGATGGTTGCAGTTGGCCTTGGCGTCTTTATCTCCAATATTATGGTGATTGAACGCCTCAGCCGGGTTCAGGAACAACATGTAAAAGCCATCAGTGACGGCGATGCTGATGAAGACGTACCACTTTCTACACACGAGCGTGCGTTATTAGAGCAGGCCAAAGGCAAGCTCTTGTTCTTTTATCTGTCAGGCCCAATGATCTTTAGTGTATCTAAAGCAATCACCCGCCAGCATCGCCATATCGGTGAGTATAAAACCATGGTACTTGATTTAAGTGATGTGGCCATGCTGGACGTGACCGTCAGCCTCGCAATTGAAAACGCCATTAGTGATGCACTGGATGCTAATTGTCAGGTCTTTATTTACTCACCAAATAAAGACACGAGTGAGCAACTTCAGAAGTTCGATATTCGTAGCAAACTGGGTGATCATGCCTTCTGCAAGAGTCGCGAGCAGGCATTGACCAGAGCGCTGGAAGCGATGCAGAGCGATACTATCGATGCTTAGAGCGCGTCGGCCAAAAAGTCTATTAGTGCACGGATAGCCGTAGACAAATACTTTCTGGGCGGATACACCGCCCAGATCCCCTCCTCCATTGGTGCAAATGCATCCAGCACTGTTACTAGTTCACCACGTTCAATGGCATCTTGCACATAATAGTGTGGTAGCTGAACAACGCCTAATCCCTGCTTCGCCGCATCCAGTAACGCCCAACCACTGTTACATCTCAATGTACCTGTTACCTTAACGTGTCGCTCCACGCCGTGATCCATAAAGCGCCAGTAATGTGCGTTACCCAACAGACAGTTCTGTTTCTCCAGATCTCTGATTGCTGTAATAGGGCCCTGCTGACTTAAGTATTGTGGTGAAACACACACCAAAGTGCGCCTTTGCGACAGGCGCTTTGCATGTAGTGAGGAGTCTTTGAGTTGACCGATCCGAATTGCAAGGTCGACGCCCTGCTCCACCAGATCTAACTGTGCATTGGTGAGCTCCATATCGACCGTGACCGAAGGAAAATGACACATAAACTGATGTACCAACGGCATAATGTATTGCTCGCCGTACATCACAGGAGCTGTCAGCCTGATCTTACCCGTGGGCTCACTGTCTCTTTGTCTCAGTGCCGTCGTTGCGTCATCATAGGCATGCTGGAGCAACCTGGCATGACCGAGAAACACCTGACCTTCGGGTGTCAGTGACAAGTTTCGGGTTGTTCGAGTCAGTAACTGATAGCCGAGTTCAGATTCCAGGGTTTTAACCCGACGGCTGACCTGTGCTACTGAGGTGTCTAACTGCTGTGCTGCCGCTGTGAAGGACCCACTGGTCGCAACCGCGACAAATTCATCTAAACCTGACCATCTATCCATTATTACAAATACGTAAAAGTCTTTCTTAATTTTTAAGATTATCAAACTCTCACAGCAAGTTATACTTTTGTTTTCACACTACAAAACTGGAGTAATGATGGCTGAGTTTATTAAATCAAGGGCAGCGATTGCCTGGGGACCAGGACAACCACTGAGCATTGAAGAAGTGGATGTGATGATGCCTAAAGCAGGCGAAGTATTGGTTAAAATCGTTGCCACAGGTGTCTGTCATACAGACGCGTTCACCCTATCAGGAGAAGATCCGGAA
Organism: Pseudoalteromonas rubra; assembly: GCF_001482385.1. NCBI lineage: Bacteria > Pseudomonadati > Pseudomonadota > Gammaproteobacteria > Alteromonadales > Pseudoalteromonadaceae > Pseudoalteromonas > Pseudoalteromonas rubra. Next base: position 272,925 of record NZ_CP013611.1, on the reverse strand, counting down.
GGCGTTTTTCCAGCGATTTTAGGTCACGAAGGCGGCGGTATTGTTGAAGCCGTAGGTGAAGGTGTAACCAGTGTCGCAATAGGTGATCACGTTATTCCACTATATACACCGGAATGTGGCGAATGTAAGTTCTGTACTTCCGGTAAAACAAATTTATGTCAAAAAATCCGTGCGACTCAGGGCAAAGGGGTCATGCCTGACGGGACCACCCGTTTTTACAAAGATGGCGAGCCTATTTATCACTATATGGGCACGTCAACCTTCTCAGAATATACTGTTCTTCCAGAGATTTCTCTGGCTAAGGTCAATAAAACTGCGCCACTGGAAGAGATCTGCCTGTTAGGATGTGGGGTAACAACAGGGATGGGTGCAGTGATGAATACAGCCAAAGTTCAACCTGGCGATACCGTCGCCATCTTTGGCCTGGGCGGTATTGGCCTGTCAGCCGTGATTGGTGCTGTGATGGCTGGTGCAAGTCGGATCATCGGCGTTGATATCAATACAGACAAATATGCGCTGGCAGAAAAACTCGGTGCAACGGATCTTATCAATCCAAATGATTATGACAAACCTATTCAGGAAGTTATCGTCGAGATGACTGACGGAGGGGTTGATTTCTCATTTGAGTGTATTGGTAACGTGAACGTTATGCGTAGTGCACTGGAATGTTGTCACAAAGGCTGGGGCGAATCCGTGATCGTCGGGGTTGCGGGTGCAGGTCAGGAAATCTCTACCCGTCCTTTCCAATTGGTAACCGGCCGGGTATGGCGGGGTACGGCATTCGGCGGTGTTAAAGGCCGTTCAGAGCTGCCAGAAATCGTCGAGCGATACCTGGCAGGTGAATTTAAACTGGATGACTTTATTACCCACACGATGTCACTGGATGACATTAACGAAGCATTTGAACTAATGCATCAGGGTAAGAGTATTCGTTCGGTGATCCATTTATAAAAGAGCACATTATGGAATTATTGAGCGAAAACAAAGTCGCCGGAGGCTGGCACCGACGTTATCAGCACGATAGCCAGCATACTCAATGTAAAATGACCTTTGCCGCTTTTTTACCTGAGCAAGCACTTAAAGGCCAATCTGTACCTGTGCTTTACTGGCTGTCAGGGCTGACCTGTAACGACGAGAATTTTATGCAAAAAGCTGGCGCGTTTAAACGTGCCGGCGAACTGGGGATAGCAATCGTTGCACCGGATACATCACCGCGTGGTGAAGAGATCCCGGATGATCCGGAAAATAGCTATGATTTTGGATTGGGCGCAGGCTTTTACGTCAATGCGACACAAGCCCCCTATGATAAGTACTACCAGATGTATAGCTATGTCAGTGACGAGCTGCCAACGCTTATCGAAGCGCACCTTCCGGTTTCTGATAAGCGTGCCATAGCGGGACACTCCATGGGTGGCCACGGCGCACTGATCATCGGACTGAAAAACCCAACCCGCTATCAGAGTATCTCGGCATTTAGTCCAATCTCTAATCCAGTGGATTGTCCTTGGGGCAAAAAAGCATTCACAGGCTACCTGGGCGCAGACAGCACAGCATGGCAAGCTTACGACGCCTGTCACCTGCTCAGGCAAAATAAGGGGGATAAGAAAGCACCTATCCTGGTTGATCAGGGCGATGCCGATCAGTTCCTCGCAGAGCAACTGAAGCCAGAAGCTCTGGAGCAAGCGGCTCTGGCAGCAGATCACCCGTTTACACTAACCATGCAACCGGGATATGACCACAGTTACTTCTTTATTTCGACCTTCATCGATTCGCACCTCGACTTCCATGCGCAATATCTGAAGTAACCAGCACAAAAAAAGGCGCTAACGCGCCTTTTGTTTGCTTAACATAGTATTTTAATCCGTCAAATCACCATACTGGTTATTGACGTTCAGCTTGACTGCTTTATCAAAGCCAGGGATCTCCAGGGCTTCTTTACTCAGCTGCAATTCGGATTCATCAATCATACCATCACCAAATCGGTAGATAAGCTCATACTGACCCAGATCAGCAGCCTTCTGGTAACTCACTTGCTGCTGCTTCGTCTCTGCGAGTTTGGCGCCATGCTCTGAAAGCGCGGCATCACTGTAGCGCTTTGATAACATTTTCAGAGTGATGGCTGGCGACAGTACCGTTGCAGTTGCATTATTACCACCAAACCCTTTGGAGTTAATAAAAGCAATATCCATTTCTCCACAGTTATAATGGTGGGTACGGATATCCAGATGCTGATCATGAACGTCTTCTGCCACCGCATCGATGGTCGTCACACCTGGCATGATTTGATGACTGAAGACACCCAGTGCCATTGCTAGCTGGTCACCAGATGCCGGGCCAATGGTATGGCCGACAAATGCTTTAGGCGCAGTGACTTTCCAGCCTTCGATAGCAAATGTCTCTGCAATGCGATGGTAAATCAAAGATTCAGTCACGCGGTTTTGCGGTGTGCTGGAACCATGTGCCAGAATAAAACTACGCTGTTGAAGCGCTTCAGTACCCGCGATCTGCTCAGCCAATGCCACTGACTTTGCCATAGTAATATAGTTACCCGGACCAGGCGCTGTAATCGATTTCTTCACCCCATCAGCATTAACATAAACATCTGCAACGGACCCCATGATATCGGCGCCTAGCTCAAGCGCTAACTTATCATCCATCAGGATAGTTACCTGTGCGCCTTCTCCAATAGTAAAGCCACAGTTTTCTCCAAATGGGCGGCTGGTACGGCGGTAATCGACCTGGTCGGTGTTATCAAGCTTACGCAGGCCTTCTTCGTTAGCCAGCGCGCCCATATTGCCAAAGCCTTCTATGATCTCCGGGGTTAACGCACACTCAACACTGGCAACCACGGCAATACGGGTTCTGCCTGCCTGAATGTCATTAACTGCTGCACGAAGATTATACAAAAACGTCGCACAAGCACCTGTCGTCGAGAATGTAGTACCCACACTGCCCGTCACATAAGCATTAATGAAGTCAGTTGACATAGAGTTCAGACCCAATGCCAGCTGCTTGGTGCTCACCCGCTCCCCTTTCATGCGACTCCGAATAAGCCCACCAAGTCCTTCATCATTTACCTGACCTGCTATCGAAGCCGAATAAGTGCCAATCTGATCCGGCTCAACACTGTTCATCACTTTCTGCCAGTCCAGGCCAGTGGAACGGATAGCATCGGTCGCGGCAAAAATGGTGGCTTGCAAACCTCGTGGTTGATAACGGCTGTTATACATGGCCGAGGGGTCAAATCCGGTTGGCAGTTGCCCAGCCGCTTTAATCGGATTGTCTCTGTAACTATCCACTTTTACAGCTAGTTGCTCTGGAATAAGTACCTGAGCCGTTTTTTCATCCAGCATTTCAATCTGCCAGCTAGACGGTACAGGCGTTGGTAAATCACGTTTGCGGCACGTAAAGGTTAAACCATGGCTATCGCTGGCCTGCATTGTCAGCTTTTGCTGCCAATGCGTTGCATCTACATCAAAGTGGTTTTTTTCGATTTTGCGGATTAATGTGCCATCAACAATCTGCTGACCAAAGCGTGCTTCAATTTCGTCACGCTGAACGATGTCGCCTTCAGCTGTTACCAACTCCGATCCCTGTAAAGACACCAGGTTCATCAAAGTCGCTAAACCCAGGAAAGTTTCCTGCCTTGCAGCATCATCCAGGCTGTCTAATACAATGCGACGAAAGCCCTGATGGAACGAGGTTCTGCCAGCGGCATTTACACCGCCCATACCTACGATAATTGGTAATGCTGTCATATCAAACTCTTATCAAATAAAACTAATGAACCGATTTTAGAACGAAGGAAAATATGATACTTTACTTTTTTCGCCATATAACATGCAAATTACGCCACCACAAAGAGGTCGGATGAGATGGATACTTACAATCACCGTATTGCCTTCACACTTTATGAGCAAATGCTCATAACCAGCATAACATTACCCATAGAAATGCTGCGCGCCGGTGAAGCGTTTGCAAGGCGCCATCTGGGCAATGAGTTTGTACCGCTGGAAATTGCCTGGCTAAGTGAGACAGGAGAAGCTGTTCACTCATCAATGGGCGTGCCCTTTTCAGCACACACCAGCTTCAGTGCATTGAGTGATTTCGACTACATTATTATTCCCAGTATCTGGCGCAACCCTCGCCCGGTGCTGAGAAAAAATACCTCTTTGGTTTCGAACTTAGCCCAGGCACGGCGCTCAGGAGCCACACTGATTGGCGTTGGAACTGGCGTTTGCTTTTTGGCTGAGTCAGGGATCCTTGACGGACATTCAGCAACAACTCACTGGCATTATGCTGAACAGTTTAAGCGTAATTACCCCTTAGTTGCCCTGCGTCCGGATTACTTCATCACCCAATCAGAGCGACTATATACCGTCGCAAGCTTAAACGCGCTGGCAGATGTAATTGTCCACTTTATAGGCCAGTTTTATGGTCAGGAAGCAGCTAATCATGTGCAACAAAACTTTTCTCATGAAGTGCGAAAACCCTATGAAGAACAAAGATACCTTGAAGGTGCAGTGGACCGACATAGCGATGAGCAAATAGCCTCAATCCAATTTTGGTTACGCAACAACAGCGCGAATGAAATAACATTCCCCGACGTTGCCGCGCAATTTGGTATGAGTTACCGAACGTTCAACCGCCGTTTCAAAGCTGCAACCGGACAAACTGCCGCGAATTATTTGCAAACGGCTCGGGTACGTCAGGTTACTGAGCTATTGGCCTCCACTAACCTGAGCATTCAGGAAATGGCAATGGCTTGTGGGTTTAGCTCTCAAGGGCAACTTACCAGGGTCTTCAAAAGTACGATGAATCAGACCCCCAGCCAGTATCGGCAAGTGGTCAGAAAAAAGCTCTTTTCATAATCACTGTAACTCAAGTAGCTCCAGCCATTGCGTTGTGCCATTGAAATTAAATTCAATCTCTTCACCCAGGTCACGCCCCCGGAGGGCCAGGCCGATAGGAGACGCAAGCGTGATCACTCTCACCTCTGTGGTGCCCAAAATCACTTTTAATCCGCCTTCGCAGGGGCCGACATAAAACCAATGATGCTGACCCTGCTCGTCAACCAACTCAACCAGTGCCCCCACCTGAACAACATCGGGACGACTTAAGGTATACGTCTGCTCAAATGCCTGAATGGCTTTATGCGCCTGATCGACCCGCTCGCTCTGTCCTTCGGCAAGGTAGCCAGACTCAATACTTAATGAATCATACTGAGTTTCCGCAGCGCTTTGTTCATGGATAGCATCGGCACGGGCACTATCCGCGGCCTCTTGTGCCTCCTGCAGCTTGCATTCCAACGCAAACCTTAAATGTTCAATAACATGGCTTTTATTCAAACTTACCCTCTTAAAACCTCAAAAAGGGCCCGAAGGCCCTTTCAAATAAAAGCATTATTCTAACAGTAACAGGCACCATCAGAACAGGGATTCAAAACTCCCATCCGGGAATAAAACACCAGGGATCCCTCGTACCGTTTTCACGTCACCGATTTGCTGGTCACCGTAATAATAACCCCCTGTGAAATTACGACCCTTTTGTTTTATATCCAGCCAGTATCCATCTTTTCCTTGCGCAACAATGTTATTGTTGTCTCCAGAGCGGCGCACATCAAGTTGCATAACCCTGCCACCGAGAAGGTAGCTGATCTCAGCAGAGTTCAAATTTGTGACATTGCTGGGATCATCAACAGCCAGCTGTAATTGAAAATCAGGACCGCCTTTGAGATCAAAGTCGACATGTAACCCGAATGCTAAATCCAGGCTGGTATCGAACTCAAAGGGAGATCGTTCAGCAGCATACAAAGTCACAGGTGTTATCTGATTGGCAGTTTCAAAGTCACCACGTACACGCAGATTGGCAAGGATACTTTCAACCGAATTGCGAGGAGACATTACCCGATTTAAACGTAATCTCATATCCGCTTTAGTAGTCGAGGCTGATGTTTGTAAGGTGATCTTCCCTGCAAAACGCGAAGTGCCTGTGGCCGTTTTCAGGTTTTCATCATCAATAGAGCCATCGAACAATAAAAAGATATCGTCCAAGTCAGCTTCTAAAGACACGTCACCTTTACGCACAGATGCAACACCACTCCCAGCGATGCGGTCGCCCAAAGTTGGGCTTTTACGCCACTCGGGCATAGTGACGTCAATACTGACTTCAAACCCTCTATTGAACCCAGTTACTCGCCAGTTGAACGACGGATCTATTGTATATACTATATCGAGATCATTAACCTGATAATTACCAGGTTCAGAGTTGCGGGCTGGAGACACAGCATCAACAACATTGTAGATCGCCTCTGAAAGAGCCAAAAACGACTCTTGTACAGCTTCATCAGTAGCAAGATTCTCTATCTCGCGCAGTTTGATATCCAGTTCATCACTGTATTTTTCCTCCTGAAGGCGGACTACGCCCAGAGAATCCCTGAAGTGATCAAGCAAGTCATTGTTAAACACTGTCTCAGAGTCTGCCAGCGTTACCATATCTTGCAATTGCAATGCTTCATTGGCATTCAGTAGCACCTGTTCGACAACATTGGCAAACAGTATGCTGTCCTTCTCGTCCAACAGTGTTTCTATGAAGTACTGATTGACTTCGTCAATATAGCTTTGCCAAAGCGTATTGTCGCTGTGCTTATAAGCGAGCTCAAAGGCATCAGCCAGGGGGGATATCTGGTCATCCTGACGCACCTCTATATTTAGCTGCCTCATGATATCCGCATATGTAAATGCTCTGGCAGCATACTCTGCTTGCAATGACTGATTGATACGACTGTGACTCAGGTGATAAACCGGTGTATTCGTCAAAGACAATACTGTACTGTCTGACTGCGATTCGCTCAGCAATGTTGCGTAAGAAGAGAAATACAGCTGATTTTGGCCGGCAATGAGTTTCGCTGCCAGAGAATATGACACATTCGCAGAGACAGGTTCGCCGAAATCAATTTCATCGTTGCCATTAAGGTCATTTGGATCGTCACGCAGAGCTCGGCCACATCCCAGCTTTCTGGGACAGAATACTTGTTCGGAGCTTGGGCTAAACTCAAATTGATACACCCTGCCTGCGTCCAGGGCGATGGTCATTTGATTTAGATCGTTAACGGTAAACTGCTGTGTTTCCCTTGAACTGACCTGAGTGACTGTCAATGTCCCTGAGGTATCAGCAAATTTGGGCACATAAAAAGCCGCAGACGCTGAAGGAACTTGAGTAACATCATGGCCAAGCCCAGGCTCAGCATCGTTCACAGTCGGGGCCGGGTCACTACTTCCACCACATGCGGTTAAAGTACCAGCCAACAACAAAGGTAAGATTTTATTGATTTTTTGCACCTTTTACCCCCTAAAATGCCAAGTTAAGAAACCAGTTCAAATTTACATAATGCGCATCTTCAATATCAGGGTTGTCCATTTTCACCGATATGCCTGCATGGCGAGTTTTAATTCCCAACTCAAAAGCCTCGCTATGTGTTTCATACCCACCAAATAGCTCCCAGCTTTCTCCAAAATGATAGGATACGGTTGCCTGAACGAAGGTATCATCAATAAACTTGCGTGCTTTTAGTGTGGTAGAAAACTGATTGTTAATACGGTAGTTCACGCCCAGATAGTATCTGGCATTCTGCTCAAAGGTGTATTCGATTTCTTGGTCATAGGCGGAGGTACGCAATCTGACAGACGGTGTTGTATCTATCCCATCTTCTCTCTCTGTAAAAGGAATATCGGTAGTAAATCCATTGACAAACCCAACTCCCTCATACTTAGTCTCATACATCAGGTCTTTGGCTGCGGCCCAAATATCTAAATCAGGTGTGATCTGCCAGCTAAGCGCAAGATCAAAACTATAGCCTTCCCCTTCCGGATTTTCTGTCGGTGTAAATGACTTAAATAGGATATCTTTGGAAAAGTAGTACTCAGTCTGTAATTTCCCTTCAATTTCATCCGCAAAAATGGTGCCGTCGACTACCGCATCCTGAAAGTGCGTACTTTGAAAATACGTAAACTTTGGTGTAATGACTAAGCGCTCATCCAGCAACGTAAAATCGTAACTTAGAAAAACCCCGTTGGTTGTCGCCTGCTTACCTCTCAGATAATAGCGATAATTACGACGTTCAAATGGTAGATCATTTTTTTCTGTGTGTGTATAACGTGCCGTATCGGGATCAAAAGCAAGTAAATAATCGAATCGGCTCTGAGCGCCAAACCCAATGCCTTTGTATTTCATACCCAGTTCAAACACATTATAGGTAAAAGCACTGTCGCCATGGGTCAAAGGTTTATCAAAATCTTCGACAAATGCTTTAACGGGCTGGGCCTCAGTATAAATTTCGCTGTGAAACTGGTGAATGAGCTCAATGTCACTGGAACTTGCATAAGCCTGATTAACTGAGGAAACACCAAGAAAAATAAGCAATGGAGAGGTTTTTTTTAATTTCATAAACTTCACTTTTAACAAAAAAAAGGGAAAGGTTTACCTTTCCCCCTTAATCCAGGCCTGTTTTAATTATTTGACTGGCCTAAAAAATCGATATCTGTATATTCGATTGACTCTCCGTTGATATAGTCGATGCGGAAGCCATTGGTTACCTCTTCTACGTCACCAACCTTGATTGGTTGGGTCGTATCATTGTTGATTGACACATCTCCCAGTAACGGACCAGCCTCATCGATCAAACTGACCTTAAATACATATCCGTTAAAGTTGTCCAATATAATATTGGCCAAGCCTAGTTCATTGTTGTCACTTTCATTGCGCAGATCAAAATGCGCAGTAAACTCGGTCCCTTCACTATCACCTGACAAAGTCACGTCTGCAAGTTCAATGGCACCGTCAGTGAACAGCGGTAGAGGATTACCCTGAGCATCGACTGCCGTCGCCTCGGATGAGAAGTGTCCACTAAAGCCATATTGACCATCAACAAACTCTACAACGTTAAAGGTCTTGCCACGAGAAATATCAAAATCACGCGCATCTTCAACTTTCTGAATACTGCCATCAACGTAAAGAATGGTACAAGAGGCATTTGGCATTGCAATAACGTCAAGCGCCCAACGTTCACACTCAGCCAAATCGGCACTTTGAATCTCAATTTTCTGACCAGAGTCTGCTTTCAGCAAGCCTGACCAAGTAAACAAGATCTTACTCTGAGCACCTGAGTTTACCTGCCCTGTTGCATCGATCTGCTCTTCGCCCTGAGTATTTTCCAAATTCAGTTTATAGCTCTCAGTATCATAGCTGTAGCTCCATTGTGGGAAGTTTGGCGCCACACCCGAGTGTACGCCGCTATCTAAGCCTGAATCCCAGACATCCTTCACAACATCGTATATAATTTCGCCAGCATTAAAGACCGCATCAGCCCCTTCTTTGGTAACAAAGCTGATGTTTACCAGTTTGTCTGTGCCTTGCTTACCAATTTCGGTGTTGTCATTATCAGCGACATACCCATCTCTCTTTTCTTCAGAGAGCGTCTGTAGTTCAGCAGCTTCCGCAGGACGTGAATCTTGTTCAAACTCAGTATTTGCAGCAACCGCTTTCACTTGTAGTTCAGTGGCCAATGTCAGTAGCTCAGTGGGATCCTCGCTATCTGTCTGAATCGTCACTGATGATGCAGCTTCACGACTATCCACTAAGTTTTTATAGTTCTGCGCTGCAATAACAGCAGCATTGGATAGCTCAACATAATTCGCAACAGCTTGCTTGTATGCGTCGCCTGCAGCGACCGCTGCGACCGCTGCATCCAGTGCCTGTTGGGCTGTCCCCAAGTTTTCTATATTGTTAAACGCAGCCTGAGCCTCATTATAAGCGGCTTCGAACTCGGCTTGCTTGGTAGCAACCTCAGTCTCGGCAGTTTGCGTTTCAGTGATTGTATCCTGAGCGAGCTTCAATGCCGCTGCAATTTGTTGCTCTAGGGTTAGTTTCGCTTCTGCATTGCTGACTTCAGCATCAATGCCAGATACCAAAGCAGACACTTTAGCTTGTGTTTGCTCAGTTGATGCTAACAACGCATCTGCATTGTCTTTCGTAGACGTATACTCACTATTTCTGTTCGCCAACGCGGTCGCTGAACTGACAATTTCCTGAGCTTTATCAGAAACACCTGACAAGGTCGTGTTCCAGCCATTTTGCTTATCAACAGACACTGCCGTCTGAAGGCTTAAGGCAGCCAGATAATACTCTGTCGCAAGGTCTACTGTATTGGTATTCGTGCCTTTTTCTTTTACCTGCACCAACTCAGTCTCAAAACCCGTTATCTCGCCCTGAGGCACGCTTAAGAGCTGCAGCTGTTCACTTATCTGGCCGACAAGCGCCTCGTTTAGCTCCCTATCGTCTTCAAGTTGTTGCTCATAGGCAAGCTTGCGCTCCTGCGCCGTTTCCTCAGCAGTGCTTAATTCGCTGGTATAAGCGGTAACACTAGATGCTGCGGTGTCAGCTTCTGCTTTAATTTGTTGCGCGTTTTGCAGTGCTTCAGTTGCCTGTTCAACCTGTTCGCCCTGCGCGTCTGCTTCCGCTTTATAGTCTGTAGCAGTCGTAACAGCCACTGTTGCCTTGGTTGTAAAGTCTTGTGATAGGCCGGCAACGTTACTTAATGAACCCTGGGCTGACGTCACAGCATCAAGTGCCGCAATCGCAGAGTCAAGATCAACGATTTGTTCAACCAGATTATTCGCTGCTGAAATTTCCGTTTTGAGTGCTGTCTCAAGCTCAGTGAACGCATCTTTTGCCGTCGTAGCAGACTCAAGTGCAGACGTTGCTGCTTGTGCTGAAGCCTCAAGTTTTACGTCAAAGTCTTCCACTGCCTTTGTTGCATTACTAATCTGCTCTGCCACTTGTGTCGCAATACTATCGTTGAATTGAACAAGACTTTCTAACTTACCTTTCAACTCTGTCGCCAGATCCAGCGTAGCTTGATATTTAGTGTCTATATCTACAAGTGCCTGAGCGGCTGCGATATGAGCGTCGATATTTGTGGACTCAGCGCTAAAAATGGCAGCGATTACGTCTTTTTGAGCATCGAAGCTTGCGCTAAGCTGACTGGCAGCTGCAAAGTAAGCCGTTGCTTGCTCTTTTGTGTCCAACGTTTCAGACAGTTCCTGAACGTCCGCTAAGGTTGTATTGAGCTGAGACAGATCAGTATCCGCTGAATCAAGCTGTGAAGAGCTCGCATTGATGGCTGTTAATAACGTTGCGTTTGCAACATCATTTTCGTCATTTTCGTCCGGTATGACAACGTCTTCGTTACCTAAATCCTCAAGCTGTTCTTTAACCTGCTCGACATCTTTAGTTAAGTCATCATCTGTGGTTGCGCCATTTTCAACAGCCTTGTCCTTTGCTTCATTGACTTTTTCAGCGACTGAAGCTGCGTCATCTGCAGGAACCCCAGCATCAATCAAAGCTTGTTCTAGCGCAGATAAATCATTACTCACCATAGCAACCAAAATCTTAGCAGCTTTCGAGGTTTCATCTTTCACCTTGCTGAAAGTATCACTTTGCGTTAAGTCTCCACTTCCAACATCCTCTGAGAGGGTATCGAGCACTTCATCAGTACTTTTACCCTCTTTACCGGCAATCGCTTGAAGAGTAGAAGCAACCTGGATAAGGGCAAGTACACCCTCGTCAATAGACTCGCCCTGACCAACATCGGTGAAGTCAACTGCACCGCCCAAAGACAAGTCTCCAGTCAGAGAAGCAACAAGTTGAGTGTTACCTACCAAGGCTTTGAGTACTCGAGTACTGGCTTCACCGACTTTTGCTGCATCAATGCCCTGCTCTGCGGCTGCGTCCAGCAGCAACTTTACCGCTGTTGAAGTAAAAATAGTCGCGTTAGCTGTGTACTGGTTATTGTCGCCATCGGCAAAGCTAGGTTGATTTTTAGCCGACGCAGATCGCGCAGCTGTGTTGGGAGCAATGATTTTCACAACCGACAATTCAATGTCATCTTTGTACCACTCGCCAAAGTCAATTTTGCCGTTGTCTTTTACGATCCCATCACCATTATCAATGGCAACGCCTTCACCACATCCAACGAACGCATCACATTTTACCAACGCGTCTCCATCTTTGGTCGTTTTAACCGTAATGTAAACCGGACCAGTGAAGTTTTCATCAACAAACAATTGGAAGAAACCACGAGCGTCTGTTTTGACGTCGGCAGGGTTAGAAGCAACTAACTTTGCTTCAGCTTTCTGCTTTGCATCTTCTGTGTTAAGCGCTTTCTCTGTTGCCGATTCTTCGCCCGCCTGAGTACGATATGCAAGGTCAACCATATTTCCCTGAGCATCAAGTGCCTTAACACTCACTTGGGCACCACTGAGCGTACCTTTTACAGCCTTGCCTGATATAGCAACCGAAAAGTTTGCTGTTACCGTGCTTTCAACTTCCTGGGGGGTCGTCACCGGGACATTATTGTCATCATCATCAAAAAGACTGCAGCCGGATAGCCCCAAACTTAAAGCAATGGTGGATGCCAATGGAGTGAATTTACTTATGCGCTTTGCCACTAGATGTCTCCTTAAATAGCTTGCGTTTTGTTCTTAATATAGTTATTTGCCTGTGTGAGTGTTCTGTCAAACGAGACTCTGGCCAAATGGGTATTCTGTTATCGCCATGTGCGGTTTGGTTAAATATAGTGAAAACGCTTAACAAAGTCATGCAAAATCGAGAAGTTTTGTAAACGAACATAAAACGTTAAGTAAGAGTATTAAACTGCGATACATCAATTTAGCGTAGTGTACAGGCTAAATGTGACAGTTTTGTCACTTACTTTCACCGCCTTCTGCCCGATCAATTCTATCGTCAGCTGCCACTCCATGACCGAGTCACTACATGCACCGACCATGACCTCAGCAGACCAGTGTGAGTCTCGCTCTAAAGTAAAAAAGACGGGGATTTTTCCCATATACATGCTCTTTCCCTCCAGCCAGGCAGCACGAACTTTAAGTGCCGGGTTTTGTGTGTCCAGAAACAAGCCAAACGGGGTTTCTGGTCGAAGTGTTTCGGCTGAATTCCAGAGCGTTATTTCGTGGCTTTGACAGGGAGAAGAGGCAATACAATTCAAGGAAGTTTGCGAACTTTCACTATTTTCTGAACTTTCATGTATAATGGTACTTGGGTCTGAACAGGCCGTCAGGAAAGTGACTAAAAAAACACCAGGTAGTGTGCAAATTTTCTGCATAATGCGTAGTGTGTGACATCTTGAAAAGACATTCAGTTTATGTGGAATTGCTCTTTTCGGCCAGCCTTTGGCGTTAAGTTTTGCAATTTGTTTTGATATTGCGCAATTCGCGTACTCATTGAGCAAATGACTCGTACAAAGTTTGATTGATGTCATTATTTTAGGTGTTTGTAGTATCTTTTCGTTTGCAAAAAAATTATTATTTCCTTGCAAAAATAAGGGTTTCTCAAGCTGGTGAGAGTTTTGTTCCACGGGATGTAACTCAAACGGGTTTGTTGAAATAAAAAAACAGGGCCTGTATTACAGGTTAATCATTTCTAATCGCATTAATTGCAGCGGAATCCAGAAAATGAGCCAAACAGTAGCATCACAAACTGAGTACAATTATAAGGTTGTACGCCAATTCGCTATAATGACAGTGATTTGGGGCATCGTTGGCATGGGTGTAGGTGTCTTTATCGCGGCGCAACTTGCGTGGCCTGCGTTAAACTTCGACATTCCATGGTTAACTTACTCTCGACTTCGTCCGTTACACACGAACGCAGTAATCTTCGCATTTGGTACTAGTGCACTATTTGCAACATCTTACTATGTTGTACAGCGTACGTGTCAGACGCGCTTATTCTCCGACAAGCTAGCCGCTTTCACTTTCTGGGGCTGGCAAGCAATCATTCTTGCAGCAGCTATCACGCTGCCACTGGGTATCACATCTTCTAAAGAATATGCTGAACTTGAGTGGCCAATCGATATTGCAATCGCTGTAGTCTGGGTTACGTATGCTGTTGTTTTCTTCGGCACACTGATCAAGCGTAAAGTGTCACACATTTATGTAGCGAACTGGTTCTACGCGGGCTTCATTATTACCGTTGCAGTACTACACATCGTAAACAGCATGGCTGTACCAGTGTCTCTAACCAAGTCATATTCTATTTATGCGGGTGCAGTAGATGCTATGGTTCAGTGGTGGTACGGTCACAATGCGGTAGGTTTCCTTCTGACTGCTGGTTTCCTGGGTATGATGTATTACTTCGTGCCTAAACAAGCTGGTCGCCCTGTTTACTCTTATCGTTTATCAGTAGTTCACTTCTGGGCACTGGTTTCTCTGTATATTTGGGCAGGTCCTCACCACTTACACTACACTGCACTACCGGACTGGACTCAATCTCTGGGCATGGTAATGTCTGTGATCCTATTTGTTCCTTCTTGGGGTGGTATGATCAACGGTATCATGACCCTGTCTGGTGCCTGGCATAAACTGCGCACCGACCCTGTACTGCGTTTCCTGGTTGTTTCTCTGTCTTTCTACGGTATGTCTACCTTCGAAGGTCCAATGATGGCAATCAAGTCAGTAAACGCTCTATCACACTACACTGACTGGACAGTCGGCCACGTACACTCTGGTGCACTAGGTTGGGTTGCAATGATCTCTATTGGTGCTATCTACCACCTGATCCCTGCACTATTTGGTCATGCTAACATGTACAGCGTTAAACTGGTTAACACCCACTTCTGGCTACACACAGTTGGTGTTGTTCTGTACATCGTAGCAATGTGGATCTCTGGTGTTATGCAAGGTCTGATGTGGCGTGCAGTTAACTCTGACGGTACTTTGATGTACAGCTTCGTACAGTCTCTTGAAGCGTCTAAGCCTTTCTACATTATGCGATTCCTGGGCGGTGTGTTCATCGTGATTGGTATGCTGGTAATGGCTTACAACGTGTACCGTACTGTAGCAGCTAAGAGTGGCTCTTTGACCACCGAAGCTAACACGCAAATGGCTTAAGGGGTGTCGAGTATGAGCAATAATAACTCTTCAAACAAACATGAAATCGTCGAAAAGAACGTTGGTCTGATGGCTATCCTGACGGTTTTTGCCATCAGCTTTGGTGCCCTCGTTGAGATCACTCCACTGATGTTCCAAAAAGACACCACTCAGCCTGTTGATGGCCTGCGCCCTCTAACAGCGCTGGAAATGGAAGGTCGTGATATCTATGTACGTGAAGGTTGTTACAACTGTCACTCACAGATGATCCGTCCTTTCCGAGACGAAGTTGAGCGCTATGGTCACTATTCTGTAGCTGGTGAATCTGTTTGGGATCACCCTTTCCAGTGGGGCTCTAAGCGTACAGGTCCAGATCTGGCTCGTGTAGGTCAGCGTTACTCCGATGACTGGCACTTTGCACACCTGATGGATCCTCGCTCTGTGGTACCTGAGTCAAATATGCCTGGCTACCCTTGGCTCAATGAGAATGTATTGGACGGTCAATTAACCGCTAAGAAACTTGAAGTGTTCCGTAACTTTGGTGTGCCATACACCGACGAGGACATTCAAGGTGCTGAAGCCGCAGTAAAGGGCAAAACCGAAATGGAAGCCCTGATTGCTTACCTTCAGCAACTTGGCACACATTTGAAGTAATTTGTTATGGATTACGGCACATACAGAGGCATTTTGACTCTGATAATTTTAGTACTGTTCATAGTGATTGTTGTGTGGGCATACAGCAAGCGTAGCAAACGTCGTTTTGATGACGCGGCCAATGCCATTTTTGAAGATGAAAAAAAGCACAACAGCACAATCTCAAACGAGGAAAAGGAGTCTGAAAAATGACTAGCTTTTGGAGTATTTGGGTCATCGTATTGACCTTGGCGTGTCTGGCTCTGATCTTTGGCTTGCTACTTTGGAACCTGAAAAACTATGCAGGTGTTGAAGAAGGCGAAAGCTGTGGTCACGAGTTTGACGGAATCGAAGAACTAAACAACCCACTGCCAAAGTGGTGGACTTACATGTTCTTCGCAACATTTATCTGGTCTGTTTATTATCTTGCTGCTTACCCTGGTTTGGGTAACTTTGCAGGCTTTTTGAACTGGACAAGCTCTAACCAGGGCGTAACGTCTCTCGAGGAGTCTAAAAAAGCAATTGAAGATGCCAAAGCAAACGGTCACTGGGTTCAACTTGATAAAGAGTTTGAAGCTGCTGACGAGCGTTTTGGTCCTATCTTCAAGGCATTTGCTGAGCAAGACATCGAAACACTGGCAAAAGATCAAAAAGCACTTGAAATTGGTCAGCGTTTGTTCGCACAAAACTGTGCGCAATGTCATGGCTCAGATGCACGTGGTGCAATGGGCTTCCCTAACTTGGCAGACAATGACTGGTTGTACGGCGGTACACCTGACAAGATCAAAGAAACACTACTGCAAGGTCGTGTTGCTGCGATGCCAGGTTGGCAGGATGCACTGGGTGACCAGGGCATTAAAGAAATGACTGCATACGTACTGGGCTTGTCTGGCCGTAAAGTAAACCAAAAAGATGCTGATGCTGGTAAAGCGAAGTTCGCAATGTGTGCAGCTTGTCACGGCATGGACGGTAAGGGTTCAGTTGCTCACAATCTGCCATTTGGTGCGCCTGACCTGACTGACAACATCTGGTTGTACGGTGGTTCTCAACGTGCTGTTGAAGAAACACTACGTCATGGTCGTGCCGGTGTAATGCCAGCTTGGAAAGACATTCTGGGTGAAGACAAAGTACACCTGCTTACAGCCTACGTGTACAGCCTCTCTCAGGAGAAATAATCGAATAGATTATAAGTTTATTTAAGATCAAAAAAGCCTCCAATCGGAGGCTTTTTTTTAGGTATTTAATCCCAAATAAGATAGAATATTGCCACTGAAATTAAGCTGTTGAGTCGTTATGAACCCTACTCCCTGGTATAAGAATTTTTGGCCTTGGTTTTTAATGTTTTTTCCGCTGGTTACCATTATTGCCTGCGTTTTCTTAGTGATTTTTGCCGTCGGTAATGGCCCAGACATGGTGGTCGACGACTACTACAAAAAAGGCAAAGCCATTAACCTTGAACTCAGCAAGTTCGATAAAGCTAAAGCCTTGTATTTACATGGTGATCTTGATGTCACTGAAGACAGAATCAGCTTTACTTTCACCAAAGGTGACCACAGTAAAGTCAATGCACTGAAAGCATCTTTTTATCACCGCACTGTTAAGAAATACGACTTTGAAGTCACCCTGCTGGCCAATGCCGCAGGTGAATTCACTGCCATTCTGGATGAGCCACATTATGGCGCATTCACTGTTTTTCTAGAGCCCATGGACCAAAGCTGGAAGCTAAAAGAAAAGCTTCAGTTGCCCACTGCACAGAAAGTTGCCATTTCTCCAGAATATAAGTAGACACTATGACAACCAGTTGTTTTCATTGTCTGGAGCCCGTACCGCCGGGGTTTTCTGCTCACGTACAATTTGAAGGCCAGCCTCAGCCTGTCTGCTGCACTGGCTGTCAGGCGGTCGCCGAAACCATTCTAGCTCAGGGCATGAGCGACTATTATAAATTTCGAACCGACAGTGCAGGTAAAGTCGAAGAACTGGTTCCGGAACAGCTAAAAGAACTATTGAGTTATGACAATGCCGAAATACAGCAAGACTTTGTCAGTCAGCAAGGCGAGCTGCAGGAAGTATTACTCAGTGTCGAAGGTATTAGCTGCGCGGCCTGCGCTTGGCTCATTGAGAAACAATTACTTGGACTGAAAGGCGTTGCACGGGTTGACGTCAACACATCAACACACAGAGCCATGATCTTGTGGCAACCGCAGCAGTGTAAATTGAGTGATATTATTAAGTCACTACATCAAATTGGTTATAAGGCCTACCCTTTTCAGGCCGACGACGAAGCCGCACAAAAGCAAACTGTCGCCAAAGCCTATTTACGCCGACTAGGTGTTGCGGGCCTCATGACCATGCAAGTCATGATGTTTGCGTTTGCCATGTACTTTGGCATGTTTTCCGGGATGGAAGACAATTTCGAGCAGTATTTCCGGTGGATCAGTTTATTTTTGGCCTCTCCGGTGATCCTCTACTCAGCCATGCCATTTCTGACCAATGCCATTAAAGGGCTCAAAGCCAAACAGCTCAATATGGATCTCCCCGTCTCCCTGGCTATCTTTGGTGCATACGCTGCGAGCTGCTATGCCACGGTAATGTCTGTGGGCGAAGTCTATTTTGAATCCATTTGTATGTTTACCTTTTTGCTTTTACTCGGTAAATACCTGGAATTTCGGGCCAGGCTGAAGGCCAGCGAATTTACTGCTAACTTGCAAAAACTGTTACCACTGACCGCACGTAAATTATTGCCCGATGGCGAGCAAAAAATCGTTGCTGCGAAAAGCTTGCAACTGAGCGATCAGATTATGATCAAACCCGGTGAAACCATCCCGGCCGATGGCGTATTAATCTCAGGCTCTACAACCGTAGACGAATCTATGATGACGGGTGAACACTTACCCGTTAAAAAATACCAAACTCATCAGGTCTATGCCGGCACCATCAACCATGATGGCGTGATCACTATTGAAATCAACAAAGTAGGTCAAAATACACTACTCAATCAAATCATAAAGCTACAGCATAATGCTCTGACAAAGCGCCCCAAAATCGTCGAAGTCACAGATAAAGTGGCGCAGTGGTTTGTCGCCTGTTTATTGATTTTCGCCTCTATCACTGCGGTTGCCTGGTACCAGATAGACCCACCCCATGCATTTTGGGTTACCATTTCCGTGCTAGTTGCAACTTGCCCATGTGCTCTCAGCTTGGCAATTCCGACTGCACTCACATGTTCCGTCGCAACGCTCACCCGTAAGGGGATCCTAATCAAAGAAAGCCATGTACTTGAAACTGTGCCTAAACTGACCAGAATGGCGTTTGACAAAACAGGTACCCTCACCGAAGGGCGTTTCTCTATCGAATCCATCAGCATACTTGACAAAAGCTGGCAGGAGTCCGATGTAATGGAACTGGCCGTTGCTCTGGAGCGTTATTCCGAGCATCCAATCGCGAAAGCATTTACCGAACAGCTAGTGTCTCCAAGGCAGCTAAGTGATGTTGAAGTCGTCACGGGGAGCGGTGTAAAAGCCCTATTTAATCAACAACCTGTTGCTATCGGTAAATCAGCCTGGTTTGGCAATCACAGCTCTTTTGCTCAGGCAACGCTGTTTGTCGATGACCAACCAGTCGCTGACTTCTATCTGGCAGACAAAGTTCGACATAGCGCGCCCGAGATAATCCATTATGCCCAGGGTCAGGGCCTGAGCTGCCATTTGCTGAGCGGCGACAGCTCAAATGCGGTCAAAGATCTGGCTTTGGAGCTGGGATTAGATACCTACAAAAATGCCTGCTCTCCGCAAGATAAGCAGCAACAGGTTGAATCCTGGTCTGCACAGCAACATATCGTTGGCATGGTTGGCGATGGTGTAAACGATAGCCCGGTCTTTAACAGCGCACACCTATCCATCGCAATGGAGACAGGTGCAGATATTTCAAAAAATACCGCCGATGTAGTCCTGCTTAACAGCGACCTGAAGTCACTGCAAACGCTACACCTGGTTGCTAAAAAAACCAAAACAGTGATAAAACAGAACCTCGCTTTGTCACTTTGTTATAATGGTTCAATCTTACCGCTCGCTGCGATGGGATTAGTGCCTCCTTGGGTGGCTGTCATTGGTATGTCTGCGAGCTCAATTCTGGTGATCACTAACTCCCTAAGGTTATTGAAGCTATGAGTATTATTTACATCCTTATTCCCATCGCGATTTTATTTGTCATCATCGCAATTGGGGTATTTTTTTGGGCCGTCAAAAGCGAACAGTTTTCTGATCTAAATAAGCAAGGACACAGCATCCTGTTCGAAGACGACAAAGAGCAACACAACAAAAGCAATGACCGAGATAAGTCTATTTAGTGCCTTTGTCATGGGTTTGGTCGGTAGCGGTCACTGTTTAGTCATGTGTGGTGGTATTGCATCAAGCCTGCAACTCGCCCAGACCAAACAGTCCGCTTTTGTGACCACACTCTTATACAACCTGGGCAGGCTAGGCAGCTATATGGTGGCCGGTGCACTGGTAGCCGGGCTAGGCGCCGCATTTGCCAAACAAAGCACATTATTTGCAAATACGCTGAATGTGCTTAGCGGCGTCTTTATGCTGCTGGTTGGTGTATATGTCATGCGCCTGGCAGCCACGCTTAACTGGCTAGAAAAAGCTGGCAAATGGTTGCTTTGGCAACGTCTTGTTCAGCTTAACAAGTATTTGCTCCCTATCGACAGAAAATCCAAAGCATTGGCATATGGTGCACTATGGGGCTGGCTCCCCTGTGGGTTAGTCTATTCCGCCCTAACCTGGAGTTTGCAAGCGAGCAGCAGCTTAAGTGGCGCCCTCATAATGGCAGCCTTTGCACTCGGTACTTTTCCAGCCATGCTGGCGGTGGGTCAATCCGCTCAAATGCTCAGTACGTTTTTAAATCACCAAGCAACACGGATTGCGTTAGGCAATATTTTTATTTGGTATGGCTTTTATCTACTAATCATTGCAACGGATAAACTAGTACATTAATCTAGAGTCAGTAATACTATTAGATGAGAGTCATTTATTTTGGTCGAGAAATGGGAGTTTTTTGACCAAAAATGATCAATACGCGGTTTGGTTCTTTGATGTTTAATGCCTAAAACTCAACTAATAGATGGTATATCTGGGTACCAGATATCGCAAAGTTCAAGTATTAAAATATGACCACATCTAATAGAATATCATTAACGTGCGTCATAGATAACGGATTTGTTATGGATTTAAGTAATCGTTCAAAAAGTCAATGTACTATCAGCTGCAATAACTGCAGTATCAGCCAACTGTGCCTGCCCTTTTCTCTAAATGGTAGCGAAATGGACAAGCTGGATGAAATCATCGAGCGTAAAAAACCCCTTCACAAAGGGGACTTTTTGTTCGAATCCGGTAGCGAACTCAACTCAATTTTTGCTGTACGTTCCGGATCGTTTAAATCCTACACTATTTCAGAACAAGGTGACGAGCAAATCACAGGGTTTCACCTGGCTGGTGACTTAGTGGGTTTTGATGCCATCAATAAGATGCAGCATCAGAGCTTTGCACAAGCTCTGGAAACCTCCATGGTTTGTGAAATCCCCTTTGACACTTTAGATGAGCTGGCAGGCAAGCTGCCAAAACTCAGACAACAGATCATGCGCCTGATGAGCAGTGAGATCAACTATGATCAGGAAATGCTGTTGTTGCTCAACAAAAAGACCGCTGAAGAGCGTCTGGCAACTTTCATCTACAACCTGTCTAATCGTTTTGGTGAGCGCGGCTTCTCTCGCAAAGAATTCCGTTTCACAATGACGCGAGGAGAAATAGGCAATTATCTCGGATTGACCGTTGAGACCATCAGTCGTCTGTTAAGTCGCTTCCAGAAGGCAGAGATCATTAAAGTAGAAGGTAAATTCATCACGATTCTGGATATTGATGAACTGGCTAAAGCCGCAGCAATTGCGCTTTGATCTGAGGCAATTAACGGCTCACTTTTTCTTTATCCCAGGGCGATTTCGATTACACTATATACAGAGATGAAATCGTCCTTGCAAGATTAAGGAGCCCATTATGGAACAAATCAAACGCATTCTCACCGTCATAGATCCGACCAAACAACAACAGAACAGCCTGGATCGTTCTATCAGTCTGGCGCAAAAAACAGGTGCCAAAATCACCGCTTTTTTATCAATTTATGACTTCTCTTATGAGATGACGACGATGTTATCACGAGAAGAGCGTGAGGCGATGAGAGAAGCTGTAATTAAAGACCGCGAGGCCTGGCTCTCAGAACTCACCAGTGGCTATCAAAATATTGATATAGAGACCAAAGTCGTGTGGCATAACCGACCTTATGAAGCCATAATCAAAACGGTACTCGAGCACGAGTTTGACCTCGTCATCAAAGCCACCCATCAACATGACACGCTTAAGTCTGTGATCTTTACACCGACAGACTGGCACCTGATCAGAAAGTGCCCGGCTCCGGTATTGTTAGTCAAAGATCATGCCTGGCCAGAAAAAGGGGAGATACTTGCAGCAGTCAATGCGGTGAGTGATGACGAGCAACACCAGGCGCTAAACCATCGTATAATTAAAGATGCACAATTTCTGTGTCAACTTGCCAACGCCTCTTTAAGCCTGGTCAACACCTACCCGGCAACACCAGTGAATATTGCCATAGAGATACCTGAATTCAATCCATCTCAATACAATGAGGCAGTCAAGAAACATCACGAAGAGGAAACCTGGGCTCTGGCACAACGCTTTGGGTTGAGCGATTCACAATGTGTGATAAAGGAAGGACTTCCTGAAGATGTAATCCCCCATATTGCGAAAGAGAAAAATACAGAGCTGGTTGTGATCGGTACCGTCGGACGAACGGGTCTTAGCGCTGCACTCGTAGGTAATACCGCAGAACACGTGATTGACAGCCTGGACTGTGATGTACTGGCGCTGAAACCGGATGGTTACACAAGCCCACTCGCACAATAAACCACGCGCTCAGATCGGCACAGAGTCAAGTGCCGATCCCCTCTCCCTCTGAGCCTGCATGTATTCACACCGCTAATATTGCAGTTTACTGGTCTGGCGGTATAATGCGCCCTTATTTATTTTTGCCGTCATTTTTACATAGGGGGGCGAGTGTCTCACTCACAAGAAGCAAAGCAAGCATATAGCCTTAACAAGTTGCAAAAACGCTTACGAAGGCTGGCCGGTCAGGCTGTTGGCGATTTTAATATGATCGAAGAGGGTGACCGCGTCATGGTTTGTCTGTCTGGCGGTAAAGATAGCTACACCTTACTGGACGTACTACAGCACCTTCAGCGTGTTGCCCCTATCAAGTTCGATGTATTCGCCATTAACCTGGATCAGAAGCAACCCGGGTTCCCTGAACATATCTTACCCGAATATCTCGATACCCTTGGCATTGAGTATAAGATTGTTGAGGAAGACACCTATTCAATCGTAAAGGATAAGATCCCAGAGGGTAAAACCACCTGCTCGCTGTGTTCACGCCTGCGCCGTGGTATCTTGTACCGCACGGCAAAAGAAATGGGTGCGACTAAAATAGCGCTGGGTCATCACAGAGACGATATGATTGAAACCATGTTCCTCAACATGTTTTACGGCGGCAAGTTAAAAGGCATGCCTCCTAAGCTGATGAGTGATGATGGTCAGCATATGGTGATACGTCCTCTGGCCTACTGTAAAGAAGCTGATATCGCGCAGTATGCGCAAAGCCAGGCTTTCCCCATCATCCCCTGTAATCTATGTGGCTCACAAGAAAACCTGCAGCGTAAGCATGTCAAAGCGATGCTCAACGAGTGGAATAACTCTCACCCAGGCAGAGTTGAAAGTATTTTTACTGCCATGCAAAATGTTGTTCCTTCCCACCTTGCCGATCATGCTCTGTTTGATTTTCAGGGTTTACAAAAAGACGACATCATTGATGGCGGGGACATTGCACTCGATAAACCACAATTCCCTGACGCGCCACAAAGCACAGCACAGGATGAGGACGATCAAATCGTTCAGATCCAGGCTATTGAGCTTAGCTAAATCATACCAATTTGCTTAGTTAAGTGTTCTATTTTAAGGCGAGAAAGTAGGGTCGATAACAAGGCTAAAATTTGTGAACCTATGTCTAAGGTATAAGGTTCTAAATGAGAAATTTTTTACGCCATTAGCGTTATATTTACGCCTTAAAATTAAACAGGTATTAAGCGAAATTGGTATAAAGTGTTCCGGATGCGCCGGCATCCGGTACCGACAACGCAGATCCCTGCCAGACAATTCCATAGAACGATGTAAACAGCAAAATACCGATACAAAAATAAGAATTTAGTTTCTTTTTTTTAACTTTCTGCCCATAAGAGTTCCCACTAAAGGGATTTTTGTTTACAATGTGTGAAGATAATCACTTTTAATTGCAATTAGCAAAATAACCTAAAGTCAGGTACTCCATGTCCACCAAACTACGTTTGTTGATTTCATTCTTACTGGTTGGCTTACTGCCCGCCGCATTTATGGCAATCACATCCTTGATGACCGCATCCGATGCGTTGGAACGTCAGGCTTATAATCAGCTGACCTCAATCAAACATATTAAACATCGCCAAATTGACGATTACTTTCAGGCACGCAAGGCAGATTTAAGTCTGATTGCCGCACAATGGCAACAAATCGCCAGTACTGAAGTACATGCAACTACAGCTCAATTAGCGCATAAAAACCATGCTTTGTTTAAACACTTTATTGAACAGAAAGGGTTTTATGACTTGTTCATCATAGACACTGACGGCTTTATTGGTTACACCGTCGCACAGGAGAGCGATTATAAGACCAACCTAAGAACCGGGCCCTATCGCGACTCCGGGCTGGCACAGTTGTTTCGCAATGCACTCAATCGTATGCAGTTTTCTATTACTGACTACCAACGGTATGCCCCCAGTAACAATGAACCAGCTGCCTTTATAGGCGTCCCAATCCAAATTAACGGACGAACACACTCTGTTATTGCTTTGCAAATCGCTATTGATACCATCAACGACATCATGCAACAACGCGATGGTATGGGTAAAACGGGTGAGTCTTACCTGGTCGGCTCAGATTTAAGAATGCGTTCAGACTCTTACCTGGATCCCGTTGCACACAGTGTGACGGCAAGCTTTGCAGGTTCAGTTGCCCATAACGGAGTCGATACCTACGCGGTCAGACGCGGTTTGCAGGGGTTCTCTGAAACTAAACTAATCATTGATTATAACGGCAACCCGGTCTTGTCTGCCTATATGCCCTTTCAGTTTGAAAATCTGAACTGGGTATTGTTGAGCGAAATTGATAAAGCTGAGGCTTTTGCACCGATTTACCAATTATATTGGTTTATTGCAATAATTGGCGGAATTGCAATTATTGCAATTAGCATTGCCACCTGGTTAATAGCCAATTCTGTTTTACGTCCACTTGGCGGCGAACCCAGTATGATGCGCGATATCAGTGAACGTATCGCCTCAGGTGATTTGCGCCAGGATTTCAGCCAGGATACCAATGTTACCGGTGTGTATGGCGCGATGCGACAAATGACCAGTTATCTTACGGACGTGATTGGAACTATCAGTGAGACGACCTCTCAACTTGCTGTCACAGCCAGCCAGACCAGTGCAGCCAGCGAACAAGCAAATACCAGCCTGCAAGAGCAACATGCAAACATAGAGCAAGTCGCGCTCGCTATCAGTGCAACCGCTCAATCCATTGAAAGCGTTGCCAGCAGCGCTAATCAGGTTGCTGTACTCAGTGTCAGAGCAGAAGAAAGTACTGACACCGCCAGCCAAACTTTGGCGCAATGCGTTTCAAAAATGAGCACTTTGGATCAAGTGATCAATGACTCTGAGCGTGCAATTAAGAATGTAGAATCTGGCGCCCAAAACATAGGCAAGGTCATCGAAGTGATACAGGCAATTACCGAGCAAACTAACCTGCTTGCATTAAACGCCGCCATCGAAGCCGCTCGCGCAGGTGAACACGGCCGGGGCTTTGCTGTCGTTGCAGACGAAGTACGCCAGCTGGCGCACAAAACTCAGCAATCTACTGGCGATATTGAAACTATGATCCTTGAGCTGCAAAGCGCAACCACACAGGCTGTTGATAAAATGCATCAATCTTCCGAAGTCGCACAGGCCTCTATCTCAGCCACCAATGAGAGTGCCCAAAGCCTGCACAAAAGCGTCACACAGATCCAGGAGATTTCAGTAAGTGCCAGACGCATCGCACAAGAAGCACAGCAACAGACCTCGACGACTGAAGAGATTAGCTACAATATTGATGCGATTAAACAAGCAGCACTGGATAACGCAGCCGGGGCCGATCAGGTTGCCAGTGCAAGTCTGGACCTGGACAAACAGTCAAGAAAGCTGAAACAAATTACGGCCAGCTTCAAGCTGCCATAAATAGCATTCCATTGCTTGCAGCGTAAGCCAACAGGTTAGAGTCAGTTGGCTTACGCTATTTTGGAGAGTTCTTCATCTGGTATGGCGTTGCAATCCGTAGGTAAGTACTGTCGCTAACACAAGCAACACACTCGAAATCAACAAACAACTAATCAGGCCACCATACTGGTACGCGAGTCCTGATAAGATTGTACCGGCCAGACGCCCCATAGCGTTGGCCATATAGTAAAATCCGACATCCATCGATACCCCGTCTTCATCTGCAAAGTGCACTATCAAAAAACTGTGCAAAGAAGAATTAACGGCGAACACCGCACCAAATATCAACAGGCCCGCAATAATGGAAATCTGAATATACCACTCATACCACAATGCCAATGCAATAAACGCAGGCAGCAAGCATAGCGTAGCCACCCAGATAAATGCCTGCTGGGTATTAGAGCGCCGTTTGCCTAACAATTTAGGTGCATTAGCCTGAACTAGCCCGTAAGCTATGACCCAGCAAGCCATAAATCCACCAACCCACCAGTGATCCCAGCCGAATACACTGGCCAGATAAACCGGCAATGCCACCACAAACCAAACATCTCTGGAGGCAAATAAAAACAACCTGGCACCCGATAGCCAGTTGACCTGTTTGCTGGTCGAAAACATCTCAGAAAATTTCGGCTTATGCTTCTTCTTACCCAGATCCTGCTTGAGCAGTACCAAACTAAGTAACCAAGTTATCAGTAGCATCGCACTCATAAACCACAGTGCCCCCTGGAACCCCAGCTGGGTCAGAAGCAAACCACCCATAAAGAAACCAACCCCTTTGAGTGCGTTCTTCGAGCCAGTCAGGATGGCAACCCATTTAAACAAGACACCATCCTGCTCTTTGGGCACCAGCAACTTAATGGCGCTTTTAGCACTCATTTTATTGAGGTCTTTGGCAATGCCTGATAAAGCCTGTGCAACCATAACATAGGCAATACTTAACCACTGTGGGTCCACTGCCAGCATCAGCAACGCGACAATTTGCAAAAACAAGCCGACATTCATGGTTTTGTTCAGGCCCATCCTGGCACCCAACCAGCCACCAACCAGGTTAGTCACTACACCAAATACTTCATAAAGCAAAAATAAGGAAGCAATGGCGAGCGGACTGTAACCCAGCTGATGGAAGTAGAGCACCACCAGCATTCTCAGTGCACCGTCGGTCAGGGTAAACGACCAGTAATTTCCAGTAATTACCAGATACTGCTTTATTGGCGCGGATAACTGCTGCAACACGCTTTTATCCCCAACGTTGAGCAATCACATAGCGCACAAGATCAGCGGTGCGATTTGCATAACCCCATTCATTGTCATACCAAACATAAAGCTTAACCTGGGTCCCATTCACGACCATAGTAGACAAAGCATCAACGATGGCGCTGCGTGGGTCCGTTTTATAGTCGATGGATACCAAAGGACGAGTTTCATAGCCCAGAATACCCGCCAATTCTTCCTGTGCAGCCTGCTCCATCCAGCTATTGATTTCTTCGACGGTTGTTTCGCGATTTACTTCGAATACGCAGTCGGTGATTGACGCATTCGTCAACGGTACACGTACCGCGTGACCATTCAGCTTCCCTTTCAGTTCCGGAAATATGTGAGTAATGGCGGTTGCCGATCCAGTCGTAGTAGGAATCAAACTTGTGCCACAAGCGCGTGCTCTGCGCAGATCTTTATGCGGCGCATCAATAATAGTCTGAGTATTAGTGATGTCGTGAATTGTGGTCATTGACCCATGTTTAATACCAATGTTGTCCTGCAACACTTTGACAACAGGTGCAAGACAGTTAGTAGTGCACGATGCAGCCGTCACGATGGGATGAGACTCAGCCTCGAACAGTTGCTGGTTTACGCCCATCACAACATTCAGTACACCCTCTTCTTTTACCGGTGCTGTTACCACGACCTGTTTGACGCCCTGCTCAAAGTAACCTGCCAGCTTCTCTTTGGTTTTCATCTTACCACTGGCTTCAATGACCAAATCACAACCAGACCAGTCAATACTTTCGGTCTGCTTTTGCTGCGTCACGGTAATGTGTTTATCTGCAATCACCATAGTACCAGCATCACTGGCTTGCGCTTCGAATTGCCACTTGCCATGCACTGAGTCAAAGTTCATCAAGTGCGCCAGTGTATGCGCATCACCGCCCGGGTCGTTAATGTTTACAATTTCTATGTCTGCTGATTGCCATAATGCCCGCATGGTCAATCTGCCCATACGTCCAAATCCATTGATACCTACTTTGATTGTCATGTGAATTACCTTTTTAATTACACCGGAGTTACTCAGAAGCGTTTCAGGACAAGCCTTCACCCTCTAAGCCAAATATGCGAAATATATTATATATGTTTTTCCATATGTTCAAGGTTAAAGGCAAAGCATTGCCTTGCTACGAGGAATATAGCCTCTTGGGGTCAGTCTATCCCCGTGTGATGTCAATTAGTGGTAAACTAGTCGCTAAAAGTGCAAGAGATACTGACTTTGGACAACAAAACTTATATTCCCGATGATTTTATTGCAGATGTCGCCAGCTACCTGCCGGCGCACCTGACGATGGATGACTTTATTGCCAGCTGTCGCACCGGCCTGCGGCGAGCTGTCCGTGTTAATACATTAAAGATGTCGCTGCAAGAATTTGAACATCAGGCTGCGCAACTAAACTGGCACATTGAGCCTATTCCCTGGTGCGAGCAGGGCTACTGGTTAACCCGTTCAGCAGAAGAAGAAGCCAACCTGCCTATCGGTAATACCGCCCTGCACCTGAGTGGCTGTATCTATGTTCAAGAAGCAAGCTCTATGCTGCCACCCATGGCGTTGGCCACTTCCCTGGTTCCGGGAGAGCATGTTCTGGATATGGCCGCTGCGCCAGGATCAAAAACGTCACAACTAGCCGCTTTAATGGACAACCAGGGCATTCTGATTGCTAATGAACTTTCCTCTTCGCGGTTAAAGACACTGGCCGCAACGCTGAAGCGTATGGGCGTAGCCAACTGCGCACTGTCGCACTTTGACGGTAAGGTGTTTGGTGATTACATGTATGAAAGTTTTGATCATATATTACTGGATGCCCCCTGCTCCGGAGAAGGGACTGTGCGCAAAGACCCGGATGCGCTCAAGAACTGGTCACTGGCATCGAACCTGGACATTGCCGAGGTGCAGAAAACACTGATCCACAGTGCCTTTATGGCCCTCAAACCCGGTGGCACTTTAGTGTATTCAACCTGTACCCTGACGCCAGTAGAAAACCAGCAGATCTGTGAGCACCTGCTCGAAACCTTCTCAGAGCACGTTGAAATAGTGCCGCTTAATACTCTGTTTCCGGATGCTAACAAAGCCGCTACAGCACAAGGCTACTTACATGTCTGGCCACAAATCTACGATAGCGAAGGCTTTTTTATTGCCAAATTCAAAAAAACAGGCAGTGTCGAGCACCTACAGCAAAAGACAAAAAAAGGGCAATTTCCCTTTTCGTCAGGCACCAAAAAAGACCGACAAGCATTTGAAACGAGTATTAAGCAACAGTTTGGGATCAAGTCTTTACCTGGCACACTAATGAGTCGGGACAAAGAATTATGGTTATTTCCTCAACATATGGAAACACTGCAGGAAAAAATCAAATACTCACGAATTGGCATTAAAGTCGCCACAACCCATAAAAATGGGGTCAAACTTGAGCACGAGTTTGCTACCTGCCTGGGTCACCTTGCCACAAACAATGTGTTTGAGTTAGATCCCGCGCAAGCGAAAGCATACTTTCAGGGACAAGATATCCGTCTTAATTCCCCGGGACCCGCAAAAGGTGAGGTGATACTTACCCTATGCGGCGCACCAGTTGGGTTAGGTAAGTGGCAAAAGGCCAAAATCAAGAACAAACTGCCACGTGATTTAGTGCTTAACGGCCAGTTAATAACTTGGGTATAACCTGAACAAAAGTTTTTGATTGTTTTAAGACGATTCGCTTATATGTTATTAACACATTGTTTTTAAGGTAATAATTAATATTTCAAATGTTTGTAAATTTTATGAAGCCTTAGCTACACTTAAATGACTTTCTACTTCTCCCTTGTAATTAGAAGGTGTTTTTAAGTTAGCGCATGGCTCCCATTTTGAGCCTTTCCCTGAGCCCGACTCACACAGAGTCGGGCGTTTTTTATGGGGCTGTATGACTGCCCTGTCATCGCTCTAGTCTGGTACGAGTGGCAAAAGCCACACAACAATGCATACACCAGTAAGCCAGAAAGCAAAAAACGCCATTAAATGGCGTTTTTTGTTACTCTTTTAAAGTGCGTTAGTGGGTATGAACATAAAACATTTTAATATGCTTATCTGCCGTACACTCGCTTCCTGTCGGATACTGACAAAAGGTGATCCCCTCTTTTGTGTTACTACCCGGTACTATCTCAATCAGATAATCAATACCGTCAGGCATAGTGATGGCTATCTTGCCATTTTGCAGTTTAAATGGAATAGCCTCCTGCCAGTCCAACCGCAATTCAAATGTCTGCTCACCACCAGGCAGAGTCGTCTCACTTGAATGCCAGATCCGATTGGCTTCATCTCTTAGCCAGAATTCAGCGAGATAATCTGTAAACTCATTGATGGCCATAGCTGCCTGCTTTTCTTTAGCAAAGATAGTTGCACTGTGATACTGAATCTGTCCTTCGTTATTGGTCAGATAGTCTCGCAAGAGATAAACAACGTCACCATCTTGCGCTAATGGCGTGTAGCGCATTTCTCTTTGCAAAACACAGTTGGTTTGCTCCGGTGGGCAGTACCGATAATATGTGCCTGTTTCAGTATCCTGATATGCAGTTCGTACAAACTGCCCATCAACATAACGCCCCTGTGTGGAGCTTGTGAAGGTACCAAAACGGACGGTCATGTCTTCATAAATTTCCATGCCCAGTGAATAGCCTTCGACATCCTGGCCCTCTCGGTATAACCAGCGACCTATGTATTCATCCTGACTCATCTCAACCTGTTGCTGTTTGACCATGAAGCCCACGGTTTCTCCTAATCGCACAGTAAAATCTGTACTAGTCTCCAAGAGGTACTGATACCCAACATTGAGTGTTTTAGTCAGCGTCAAGCGCTCGCGATAACCAGCGTCCCCTTCAATGATTAGGTTACCGTCTTCATTCAGCGCCCAGTTGAACGTCATGTTGGTTGAATCAGACAAGATTGATTTGACACCCGTACCATCAGGCGCAAACTGATAGCGCGCCGCATCAAACTTGCCAGATTTACCGCGAGCTTCGCTCATTAGCCAATCTCCGGTAACGGAAGACTCCTCAATCGGCACCGAGTCACTGGTATGAACTTTTTTCAGCGTGTAATCATAAAAGTACTCGCGTACCAGCTGTTCGTCATGGTATTCATCGTAATGAATCACCACATTTGCCCGACCGCCCAGCTCGGCGAAGGTAACACGGTTATACACTCTCTCCACTGTAACCTGGTCCGCAGTCACATAAGTATGGCTCACAACCCTGTCTTTGGGTGTTGCTACCAAAGTACCATCAACGGTGCTCAGGTTAACCGCTACCAGGTCTTCATTTGACAACCTCAACTGTACATCGCCACCCTGAATATACTCAAACCCAATCAGGCGTGAACTAAAACGCTCTGGATCGGTCAGGTAGAAGCTATATGATGGTCTGGCTTGTGGCGTAAAGTACCAGTTCACTTTATTGTTTTCCTGACAACCCAGTGCGGCATCATAGATGCATACCGTCAGACCAATTTCCAGATTCTCAACAATTTCAACATACATTGTTTTGCCGTTTAGCTCGTAACTCAACTTGCCATCGACAAAATTAACAACATACTCGCCATGCAGCGTTTTAAGTATGAATGCGCCATCGCGCTCTTCAATTGAAACCTCGGTTGGCAGCCCCATGTCAGATACGCTGTAAAAGGTGACTGAACCACTTATCGCAGACTCAGAAAACCCGCTGTAATCATATTCAGGGCTATATTGATACTGAATTAAAGATTGCTGAGTATCATCTTCGTAAGCACTGCCCGGATTATTAATAAAACTTCGCTTCACAAAGTAATTGTTCCCTGCCTGAGCGATAAACTCATACTTAAACTGATAAGGTGCCTGACATGGGCCTTCGCTGTTAACACAAACAGGCTCTTTACGCCCTTCATTGACCCTATATGGTTCACGGTAAAAAATACCATCTTCTACACGACCGTCATGTCTGTTGTCGTTCAGGCCGATCCATACATCCAGACCCGGACGGACAACCATGTCATGAAAATTATCGCTGTATCCAATAAACCCGGTCCAGCGCCCTACCATGCTGTCTGAGGAGACTTGCGGTGTATTTTGTTCGGGGATCAGCCAACCCCAGACTGAATTTGCCTGACCGTCATTAAAATCAGTGACCGATTGGTTATCCAGCACCACGACCTGATATCCGGCAGATAAAGACTTAGTTACCCAGAGCGCTTTTGAGGCCTCTACTTCATCGTGTTTATAGTTCAGGGTTAAAAGCGTATCCTGCACAGTCCAGCTGGTATATTGGGTATCGGCTTCTGACAACTGAGTTACGCTGCCATCCTGATTAAACACCAGTTCCGTGACTACACTAGGACGGTAAACAGCTTTATTACTAAAATTGTCCAAATCCAGATACCAGGTTTTGCCAGTCAGCTCTTCTGTGTTTACCTGCAGCGTCTTGGTTTTGCCCTGCAAGTTGATAATGCGCCTGTTGTCTAACTCCGCACCCAGGTTAAGCTCACCATTGACAAACTCCTGAGCATGGCTGTCTAGTTCCACAGTATAAAAAACAGCGTTATCAGCCAGCAGGTGCAACGTCAGCTGAGTCGTTTTCAGCTCAACGTCATCATGAACGTATTGGCCAGACTCATCCACGACCCAGCCGCCGAACTCGTCGGAACGAGTACGCTGGAAGCGTTCTAAAACAAGGGGCTCAGTCAGTAGCACCTGCACCACCCCCTCATTCTGCGTCCACTCTTTAACAGACACCTGATTCATAGCAGCAACCGACCCAGTGCCAGCTTCGTCTAGCTGAAGGTGGTATACCGGATTCACCCTGTAGGCAGGCGAGTGAATAATATAATCACCGGCCATTGACCCAGCTTTACCAGAAACCAGTTCATCATCTTCGATGATCTCTTTGCGGGTTTGATCTATCAAAGTTGGATCTTTACTTTCTACCTCTTTCTCAAACTGCGCTGCGGACTCTTTATCCGCTACCAGTTCGAGTGTAGAGTTAACCCCCTCTGGCAAGGTATACTCATCATTATCAACAACAATCTTAATCAGCGCCGCCAGTTGAAGTTTTTCATCGGCATCTACATTTAACAACGCTTCAGACAATCCGTCATCACTGCTTAGTGTATTATCGCCACGAGTTAGTAGCGCATATTCTGCGGTAGTGACATTGGTGACATTAACTGAAAAGTTTTCATCTTTGCTCAGTATCTTATCTTCACCAGCCTGCACCAACAGTTTGCTGACTGAATTCAGCTGAGAGACAAACTTAACCTCAGTTTGATCTGCTCCCCCTAATGCAACAATTCTCACTAACGCATCGGCTTCGCTTTCATCAACGGTAACTTGCGCAGAATAGGTTCCCTGAGCATCTGCGGCGACTTCTTTAGTCTGACCTGCAACTTCGATACTGACCGATGCATTGGCAATCGGCTCATCCGTTACTATGCCATTAAGCGTAACGCTGGCCACCCGGCGTTTTATCGTTACCGGATATGCTTGTTTAGTGGTCGCGCCTTTATCATCGGTCGCCACAGCTGTAAAAACAACCTGGTGATCCGCCATTATATCTTCAGAGGTAAAAGTCGCACTGCCATCTTGGTGCTTGCTCACTGTTGTGATCAGATCAGACTCATACAACCAGTCAAGACTGACCACAGAGCCATCTGAATCTGTTGCTGCAGCATTCAGCGTGAACGCCTGTTGCTCCAGAATTGACTGCTCACCACTTACACTAAGCACCGGCGCATTATTATTTGTATTCTGGCTGCCTCCCTCAGAGCCTGGTGATTCAGATGAAGAGCTTCCGCCGCACCCGGTAACCAGCGCCGAGCCGAGTAGCGCCGTAATAACCGACCTTTTAATAGATTGCTTTACTTGCACGCATTCCTCTCAATTCAGTTAATTTATAAATTAAGGATAATTTTTGTACTGAGATTCAAAAATCGCGCAATATTAACCCAACATTAACCAGAAACCAATGCAACCACGCTTATTATTGCCATATAAGGGATTAAATGTATGTAAAACAGCATGTTTCCCCGGTGAATATTTTAAAGACAAAACTAAAAACCATTGCAGTCTAACGTCAAATCAATATATGATACATATACAATTTATATATGGTATGAATATATGGGTATCGTTAAAATTTCAGACGAAGTACACGAAGAGCTACGACAGGCCAGTCATGTTATGTCGCGCTCTATCAATGCTCAGGCAGAGTTTTGGATCAAAATGGGCCGACTGGCGGAACTGAACCCAGATATGACCTTTGCCCAAATAATCAGACAACAACTTAATCACACAAGGAATGACACCATTGACTCAGGTCACGATCAAAAATAATGCAGCTATCTCGCTTATGCGGGAGTCTGGGGCCATGTTAGCCCAAGTATTTAAAGCCCTGGACGAGCAAGTAAAACCGGGCGTCACAACTCTACAACTGGATGAATTCGTTGA
Organism: Pseudoalteromonas rubra; assembly: GCF_001482385.1. NCBI lineage: Bacteria > Pseudomonadati > Pseudomonadota > Gammaproteobacteria > Alteromonadales > Pseudoalteromonadaceae > Pseudoalteromonas > Pseudoalteromonas rubra. The sequence goes on along the minus strand of NZ_CP013611.1, from coordinate 238,177 downwards.
GCATTATATTGTAGATGTGCTTGGTGCTATTCCCGCAAGTAAAGGTCAGTATGGATACCCCTACTCAATTAACACGTCAGTTAATGAAGTCGTCTGTCACGGCATGCCAAATGCCAAACACGTCATTGATGACAGAGACATTCTGAATATCGATATCACCCTTAAACATCATGGTTACATTGCTGATTCCAGTAAAATGTACGTGATGCCAAATGCCAGTGACACAGCTCAGGCGCTGGTAGACAATACTGTCAAAGCGCTATGGCGTGGCATCACTCAGGTAAAGCCCGGGGCAACACTGGGCGATATCGGCCATGCGATTGGCACATTTGCACAACTTAAAGGGTTGAGTGTCGTCAGGGAGTATTGCGGGCATGGAATTGGCACGGAAATGCACGAAGCACCTGAAGTGTTGCATTTTGGGCGCCCCGGTACCGGACTAAAGCTCATACCCGGCATGACTTTCACCATTGAACCTATGCTAAATCAGGGTAGCCACAGGGTTAAGACGCTCAAAGATGGCTGGACTGTGGTGACAAGAGATCGCGCCTTATCAGCTCAAGCGGAACACACGCTCTTGGTAACCCCAACAGGATTTGAAGTATTAACCTTACGAGAAGAAGAAAAATTAAACGGCTTGCCAGCCAAGATAACATCACACACTTAAGCCACTCTCGAGGGGTCATATCTCAGTGATTGTAAGAGGCAACTTGTTGTTGGGGGCGCTGAATAGCAATGTTAAAACATTTCAAGGTCGGTTTGGGTTATTCCCCAAATTGACTCTCTGTTGTTTATGATGGCTCTAAGTGCACTGCTCAAGCTCAGTGATCAGCCACATAGCATGCGCATTATCAGTCCCGCATACATCTTCACAAGGCACGAAGTCTCCGCATACTTTAGGTCGACGGGGATCGCCAAACAACTTACACAGATTATCATCATCCAGTTGTACACACCGCTCTCCCGCGGGTTTGCCCTCTGGCATACCCGGAATTGGCGAACTGATACTTGGTGCTATGCAACATGCACCACAACCCAAACGACACTCCATCAGACCCTTCATAATTTGAATTTAACGAATAAAGCCAGCGATTATACGCCAATCCAATGATGAAAACATCAAGCACACAACCAATAGGTAAGCAATCAGACATGATTGCAATGCCTTGTTACATTATTTGAAATGATTAAAACACCTAGACACATCTGTTCGCGTATCCTTAACCAGGTTAGAGAAATCGATTCAACCGTTATTGATGGAAGGAATAACTCGTGGCTAGTAAAAAACAGATCCTATTACCCGTTGCGGTGCTACTCGGTGGCCTGGCCACCGCTTTTGCATTATCTGCAATGAAGCAACCGCCCGAAGAAAAACCTGAAAAAGTCATTCATCCGCTGGTTGAAGTGCAGCCAATTGATATGGCTCCAATGCAACTGATGGTCGACTCTTACGGGCTCGTCACCCCTAAGTACAGCACTGAACTGGTCGCTCAGGTAAGTGGTCAATTAATCGAACTGTCAGACAAATTTGTCAAAGGCGGATTCGTTCACCAGGGAGAAACCTTGGCGCGCATTGATCCTAATGACTATGAAGCGGCGTTGATTGAAGCCGAAGCCAGCCTGGCTCAGGCGCACTCTGCACTGGAGATTGAACAAGCCCAGGCGCATGTAGCCAAAACAGAATGGCAACGAATCAAAGACAATGCACACTCGACTATTCCCTCAGAGCTGTATCTGCGCAAGCCTCAGCTGGCAGAAAAGCTGGCACGCTTCAAAGCAGCTCAGGCCAGTGTCAAACGAGCAAAACGTAATCTCGAGCGCACCTACATCAAGGCGCCCTATGATGCCATTATTACCAATCGTACATTGAGCCTTGGCAGTGTTGTTAACCCTGGCAGTACTTTGGGTGTTCTGAACGCAATATCCGTTGCAGAAATCCGCTTACCCGTTGCGGACCACGAACTGAGATACCTACAAAACAATGGTATAGACGCCACAGTGAAATTATCAGCAAAAGTTGCGGGGCAAGCCGTATCCTGGCAAGGCACAATTGTACGCAGCGAAGGCGTTGTCGATAACAAAAGTCGCATGACCTATCTGGTTGCTCAGGTCGCTGCGCCATACGATAGCCCAAACCAGCCACTGCGCTTTGGTACATACCTGAATGCACAGATAGAAGGTGTATCGGTCAGTAATGCGGTGCGGATCCCTCGTCACTTGATACGCGAAGGCAAAGTGGCGTTACTTGACCAGAATCAACAACTCACTTTTAAGCCCGTCACCATTATTCGCGAAGTAGACGGATATGCGGTGGCCACAGAAGGCCTGAGCGACGGACAACAGCTCATTACCTCTGCTCTGGAATACCCAACGGAAGGAATGCAATTGCGCCTTGATACATCGCCAGTGATTGCCGCAGAAACACAACTGGCTTTGAAGGAGGAGTAATCTATGCAAGGCACACGTGAAAAAGGCCTAATAGCCTGGTTTGCTCGCAACCCAGTTGCGGCAAACCTGCTGATGATTTTTATCCTGGTGGGCGGCTTGCTCAGTGCTTTTACCATACGCAAGCAGATGTTTCCCCAGTTTGAGAACAACTGGTTGAGTGTTCAGGCCGTGTACCCAGGCGCTGCACCACAAGAAGTTGAAGAAGGGATCACTATTAAAGTTGAAGAGTCTATGGAAGGACTTGAAGGGATCAAACGCCTGATCACCTACTCTAACCGAGGCTTCTCGCAAACCTGGATTGAAGTTGAAGAAAAGTATGACCCGCAGGAAGTGCTGGACGAAGTAAAAATGCAGGTCGACTCTATATCAACCTTTCCAGCCGGCATGGAGCGCCCAATAGTTCGTCGCGATAAGTTTGAACAAGAAGTGATGTTTTTATCTCTCAATGGCGAGATGAACTTCCACCAGCTGAAACAACTGGGAAATGAAATACACGACGAGATGCTCGCCCTGCCCGGAGTCAACCTGGTCGGCTTCAATGGTGGCCTGAATTATGAGATCAGCATTGAGATTAGCCCAGATAGACTACGTGAATATGGTCTGACATTCAGAGACATTTCAGAGGCGGTTAAAAACTTCTCTGCCAATATGTCGGCAGGTCAGATCCGCTCAGACAACGGCTACATATCAATGCGAGTCGAAAATCAGGCCTATCGCGGACATGAATTTGAGCAACTGCCGCTGTTAACGCTTGCTGATGGCGCACAAATCAAACTAGGAGATGTGGCGACTGTCACAGATGGCTTTGAAGAAGGCCTATTGTACTCTCGTTACAACGGCAGAAACTCACTGGTATTTGAAGTAAGAGCGTCAAAAGATCAGGATATCACCAAAGTCGCTCAGGTTATGAAAGCTTACCTGGCTGACAAAGCAACACAATTGCCTCAGGGAGTCGAGCTTGAGCCCTTCATTGATCTCACCTATTACCTTGAGGGCCGCCTCAACATGATGGTAGAAAACATGTTGTGGGGCGGTATCCTGGTTATGCTCATGCTGGCACTGTTTTTACGCGTTCGCCTGGCTTTTTGGGTCATGATGGGGTTACCTGTGTCGTTTTTAGGGGCGTTCTTATTCATGCCAATGGGCATGCTGGATGTTACGATTAACCTCGCCTCTTTATTTGCTTTCATTCTGGTGCTGGGCATCGTGGTCGATGATGCGATTGTCGTTGGCGAATCAGCCCATGCTGAAATTGAAAAACATGGCCATAGCCTGGATAACGTAGTGCGAGGGGTCAAGCGTGTCGCCATTCCCGCAACCTTTGGGGTATTAACCACGGTCGCCGCATTTTTGCCACAAACCTTTGCAACCGGGCCCGCCGCCGCATTCTCCAAAGCCATTGGTGGCGTGATTATCTTATGTCTGCTGTTTTCTTTGGTTGAGTCTAAGCTTATCCTGCCAGCGCATTTGGCAGCGATGAAAGACCGCCCGGATAACCCTAAAAACCCATTGCACCGCGCCAGAGCTATCATTGATGGTGCACTTAAGAATTTCATTGAGAATCTTTATCGCCCCTTTATCGAGCGCTGTATCCATTACCGTTACACAGTGATCGTCGCTTTCCTGTCAATCATCATTGTCAGCGGCGGTATGTTCGCAGGTGGCCTGGTGAAGTTTGTAGCGAACCCTAAAATCCCCCATGACTTTCCTCGTATCACCATAGATATGAACCTGTCATCGTCCGAGTCTGCGACTTTGGCAACGGCCAAAAAAGTGGAACAGGTTATTCTGGATGTTGAGAAGCAGATTGAAGCGCAGTATGGTGAAAACATGATTAAAGACCTGTCTGTCAATCTGCGCGGCAGAACCACAGCATCAATCATGGCCATTTTAGTTGAACCTCATAAGCGCCCTATCGACACCTTTGCCCTGAGTGCACTTTGGCGAGAAAACATGCCCCCTCTGCCAGGTGTAAAATCATTGAATATTCAGGACAGCATTATGAATGGTGGCCGGGATGATGGTGATATTAGCTTCCGCCTCGAAGGCAAAGACAAAAAAGCACTACAAGAAGTCGCTGGCAAGCTTAAGGAGAAACTGCGTACCATTGCCGGTGTGGGAGATGTCAATGATTCCATGCAATCAAGCACAGAAGAAGTACAGCTCGAACTTAAGCCGCTGGCCTATAGCATGGGCCTCACGCTCGCTGACGTAGCGTCTCAGGTCAACTTTAGTTACTACGGCCTTGAAGCACAACGGATCCTGCGCCGTGGTGAAGAGATCAAAGTTATGATCCGCTACCCACAAGAGCAACGTAATACCATCAGCGACATTCAGTCAGTCCGGATCATCACGCCCAGCGGTGCAGAAGTCCCATTGGGAGAAATTGCCGATATCAACCTGGTCGAGGGGGTCAATCGCATCCGTCGCGAAAATGCGAAACGGACTATCAATGTCTGGGCATCGGTTGACACAGATCAGGCTGAGCCATTCAAAATCGCGGAAGAGATCAGAGATGAATACTTACCTTCACTGTTACAAAACTACCCTGGTGTGAGCAGCAGTGTTGCCGGCCGCATTCAGGAAGAAATGGACAGTGTTGCTGAGCAAATTCGCGACTTTGCCTTGTCTTTGATGATTATATTTGCGCTGCTGGCGATCCCACTGCGCTCATACTCTCAACCTATCCTGATTATGTCTGTCATCCCTTTTGGTGTTGTAGGTGCCGTTTTTGGCCACATGGTGCTCGGTATGACTATGAGCAGCTTATCTTTCTTTGGCATTATTGCTGTGGCAGGCGTTGTGGTGAATGACTCACTGGTCATGGTCGACTTTGTCAACAAGGCGCGAGAGCAAGGCATGACCATCAAGGAAGCCGTTGTTGAGGCAGGTTGCAAACGCTTCAGAGCCATCTTATTGACTTCTCTGACTACCTTTATTGGTCTGGTCCCTATTCTTCTGGAAACCAGCCTGCAGGCACAAATTGTGATACCTATGGCAGTCTCGCTGGCATTTGGTGTATTGTTCGCGACCGTGATCACACTGATCCTGATCCCTTGTCAATACGTGGCGCTGGAAGATCTCAAACGCATCATCAAGCGCATGAAAAAACCAAAGGCTGGTAATGAAACATTGCAGCAAAGCTAACAGTTCATAATCTTAGTTCTACCCAACCAACTAAGCCCGATCCCGCGTCGGGCTTTTATTTTAGCCTCTGTTCACCACAATTCGTTTAAATTTGTTGATGAATTAAAATACACAATCGAACAAATAAGCGTTTCCAAAATTGCACCTTTTTATTGTACTCTGCATGTCGAAATGAAAACGCAACATAAGGAATGAATAATGCGAAACTACCTGCTGCTCTCCACTTTTGGGGTTCTAGCCGCCTGTGGCGGTTCTTCTAATAACGACAGTAAATCGCCGTCAACAGACAATACACAACGAGCCGTCAATCAGGCGCCCAGCGTCATTCTGGAAGGTAATACCTTGGTCAACTCGGGTGGTACCTTATCTCTGACCACCACAGTGACAGATCCAGAAAACGATTCAGTAACCGGTGTATGGGCAAGCTCCCTTGCTGGTGTTAAGTTTGTCGATACAACTAACGGATTACATCATGTAACTTTCCCGGAGGTCGACGAGCAAACACAAGTCACTTTAACTTACACAGTCACAGACAGTCATAATAACCAGACACACAAAACCTGGCAGGTGACTTTGATGCCCAAATCTACTGCCGGACATATTGAGCTGGCTGATGCCCTAACGCTGGCAGGCGGTGGTAAGGCATCCATTACCGCAACCTTCGCCATGACCTCCAGGATAGAAAAAATTAACTGGCGAAGCGACGGTTTTGAATTGACTAATACAGATACTCAGTCGAACCATGACACCCGCGCGGGACAAAGTACTTTCAGCATTGAATTACCAGAGGTCACACAAACTCAAGAATTTAATATTATCTTCGAAATTACCACCAGTGACGAAGTCATCTCCAAAACTATTAAAGTCACACTGACGCCAGAATCTGAGCCATCACTCAGTGTCAGTCTGCCTGAGCAGGTCATTGTAAATGAAAAAAATTCGCTGACAATTCAGGCAACAACGGCCAGTACCGATGATATCATCAGCTATGAGTGGCGATGGCAAGGCACGCCTCAGCCTTCCCAGCAAACTCAAGGGAAAGCTAGCTATACTTTTAGAGCCCCGGAAGTGATTACAAGCCAAACCTTTACACTCCAGCTCACTGTAACAATGAAAGGCAACATCACAAAAACGGCTGAGACAACCGTTGTGGTACAAAACGTCACTGACTTACAGGGCCTAGAGCTCACAGTAGACCGATCGGTCGCAGTGCCTGGACAAAAAATCACGGTAAATTCCAACTTAACTAATTTCGACGATGTTGAAAGTGCTTCTTGGATTATTCCAGAGTTTAGCGAAGACTTAATGGAAAAATCTAACAACAAACTCGTGATTACCATTCCTGACGAAGACATCATGCAAACTTCACGGCAAATTGAGTACAAGGTGAAACTTAAAAACGGGACCGAACAGTCAACCTTTGCTAATTTCACCTACGTCAGCAGCACAGTGGCTAAAACACTGATGATAGTCAAAGACCCCGGTGAATTTTCTATCTATCCGGACACCCCTGATACGTTAGATCTGGTATTTAATGGCGATGTTGATATTGAAGAAGTCATGGTCTCTAGCAGCGACTACGACCCTTACGATAATCTTGAGTGGTCTCTTGAGGGTCAGAATTTAACGCTGAACCTGCATAAGAAAACGATTACCCGTAAAGGCCTGACTATAATAAAAGTTACTGCTAAAGCGGGCGATATTGTGCGTGAAAGTACGATTATTGGTACGGCTCATAACGCCATCGTCATTCCCTATGCTGGCGTAGAAGAAACTTATATTATGGGCAGCGAGGCACAAGTTTTTGGGCAAGTTTTTCACCTGAATGATAAGCAAGGTTTACCTAGTCACTGGCAGGCAAAGAGCACGGAAGATAATGTAACCATTAAGCAAGTGTCTGATACCAGCGCATCTATCAAGTATAACGGAGACTTAGAACGCAGGGTAACACTTGAATTTCACGCCACAGATGAACATGACCAGAGCGATTATGGTGAAGTTGAACTAAGATATGAAAGCAACCACACTTTCCGAGGTGATGACTACACTTGTAAAGTAAAAGATGGTGAATTTGATTCTTGTCGTGAAACCCTAGGTCAGACACTTGCTCTGGACGCCCCTGTCGAACTCAAACAGGTGATAACTAAAGGCGACTATGCCTGCTTGCTTGGCAATTATGGCACTGTCGTTTGTAATGCCAAGGGTGATAACCCGGTGAAAAACGTGCCAGCACAATTACTCGCAGCAAAACTTAACGCTGTCGACGCAAACAATGTATGTGCACAGCTCAGCGATGCCAGCTGGCAGTGCTGGGGTAATCGAGGCACAGAACTGACTGATCTGCTTGCGGCGAATGCAACCGTACATAAAGTGCTGGCAAACGGCTCTCTCACCTGTCTGGTAAGCAACAAAGACATTAAGTGTTATGACGGTGACACGCAAACTCAACTAATCGAAGACGTATTACCACAAGATCTATTGCTGTATATAGGAGAAATTTGCTACCGAACAGGCCGCGGAGCGCTAAAATGCGATATTGAGTAAGTTAACTTTCAAACAGTTGCGGCAACATGCTGCAACTGTTTATCACTTTCCCCTAACCCAGAGCAGTTCCCCGTTATTCACCCTATATTTTATCGACCGACACTTTACAAAACCTCGATTAGAAGACAAACTAAAGTTATATTCACCTGAATTGCTACTAAGATGAAATTACTACTTACTTTTTCAACTGTAATCCTATTGATGCTATCCGGATGTGGTGATGATGACGCTGCGCGTGGGGACAAAAATACTCCTGGATATGCAGCAACGGTGTTCTTTGACGCATTATACAATAAAAAAGACATGGAGCTGGCCCTAAGCCGCTCAACGCCACGGATGGGCAGGATCATGCGCTCTTATGGCACACCATCTCAATTCGCTAGGAATCTGGTAAACATGCAATACGATCAAGTGACCATTGAAGTGGATATGACGAATCAAAGTTTACGGGAACAATACGGCAACGAAGCCCGCATCAATTTAATTTTTACCGGTATGTTACACGGAGAGCAAGTAGATGATATGCGCAGCGTCCAGCTTATAAGGCGCAAAGGCGAGTGGTATGTTGACAAAATTAACGCCGACCCATTTGCTCGCTAAGCTTATGCCCATCCCCCTCTAATTTTCATTAGTCGTCGTGTAAGTTGTGTGAGTCAAATAGCCAACTCACACAAACAATTAAGCGCAACAATGCACCCTATCACACATCGAATGACATCAAACACTCTCATCAACACTCAGGGCCTTCCGGCTGGCCTGGAACCATTCAACGAGCAACTCTCGCTCCTCCTCGTCGAGGACACATTCAGCAACGGCCATCGCAAGCTGCTCATCTGTATTTAATACCAGCAATTTAGCCTGATGGGCCTTTTGCCAACGTTCAAACTTATGCAAACACTGCTCACATTTGGGAAATAACTGAAATGCCTGTTCCAGTGCGGCTAACCCTGCGTGTCCTGAGGTATCACAAAGGTTGCTTACCCTTGCAAGCGTGAGCTTATTACAATAGAGGCTCTCGCAAAGTGCCGTAATCAGCCGATCCGACGGACCACCCACAGCGCTCCCGAAAGGCATAAACCAACGCTTTGCTATGGTCTTCAGCCCGGTAAGTGCAAAATTATCGATAAACCCGGTAAAAGCCCGCTCAAATGCACTCAGATGAAATTGCATCGCATAATGTAGTAAAGGTAGATCACTACACTGACGACCGTCATCCTCAAACTTCTTCAACACACACGACGCCAAATAGAGCTGGCTCAACATATCACCAAGCCTGGCAGAGCGCATTTCCTGAAGCTTTAGCTTGCCTCCCAGCACCAGCATTGCCAGGTCACTCAAGACAGCCAAAATCTGGCTATACCAGGTGAGCGTTTTGTAGTAGCGTGCCACCTCTCCGGCAACGGGTGCAAATGAAAACACACCACGAGTCAGGCCATTAAACGACGCTTTAAGAAAGGTTTTACCACTGTGGGCCAAATGCTGCATTAGCACCTTGTCGAATTGCTGCAATGCCATATCCGCATCTTGCTCCTGTGCGGCAGCCATTTCCTTGAGCACATATGGGTGACAGCGGGTTGCACCCTGACCAAAAATCATCAAGTTTCGCGTCAGGATATTCGCACCCTCGACAGTAATGCTGATCGGCATCCCCTGATAGTGCAGTGCAAGATAGTTAAGTGGCCCGCGCTGAATTGCTTTGCCACCATGTAAATCCATTGCATCATTGATAGCAACTCTGGCCATTTCGGTCAGATGGTACTTGGCAATCGCCGTGATCACCGCAGGACTTTTATTGAGGTCTATGGCCATCGCGGTATTCTGTCGGGTGGCTTCTATACTGTAACTTAGCCCCGCGACCCTAGCCAACGCAACCTGGACCCCTTCAAATCGCCACAATGATTGCTTAAATTGTCGCCTGACACGACAATAAGCAGTCGAAGCCTTAGCACTCAATTGTGCAGTTCCAGCACTTAATGCTGGTAATGAGATGCCCCGCCCGGCGCTCAGACAGGACACCAGCATGCGCCAGCCCTTGCCTATCCCGTCCATCTCCCCGATGACCCAGTGCATAGGGATAAACACCCCCAGCCCTTGTGTTGTGCCGTTCATAAACGCCAGCCCCATAGGATCATGTCTTGCTCCGACCTCAACACCCGGGTGATCGGTAGGGATAAGTGCACAGGTAATGCCTAATTCAGTTACTTCTGATATTAGCTGATCAGGATCATACACTTTGAAAGCCAGCCCCAGCACGGATGCCACGGGTGCTAATGTGATATAACGTTTACGCCAGGTAACTTTCAGGCCCAAAGTCATTTCCCCGTCAAACTCTTGCTTACACACCACTGCAAAATCGGTAATACCACCTGCGTCTGAACCAGCTTCCAGGGAGGTCAATGCAAAACAAGGCAACGCCGAACCATCTGCCAATTTAGGCAACCAGGTTTGTTGCTGCTCGGGAGTGCCAAAATGCAGTAATAGTTCAGCCGGGCCCAGGCTATTTGGTACCATCACAGTCACTGCCGCTGACAAACTACGCGTGGCAATTTGCGTTACAATGGCCGAGTTAGCCTGCGCACTAAAGGCTTTGCCGCCAAATTTTTCAGGAATAATAAAAGCGAAAAATCCCTTTTCTTTCAGAAATTGCCACACTTCTGGTGGCAAGTCGCCCTGAGCACAGATCTGGCTTTCGTCCAGCATCGCCATCAGTTCAGTCAATTCATGTTCAATAAAGTCTCGCTCATGGTCACTCAGCGCAGGCTTGCCCGCTTGCAGCCACTGGGACCAGTTGGGTTTCCCGCTGAACAAACTTGCGTCCCACCAGGTATCGCCAGCCTCCATCGCTTCGCGCTCAGTTTGCGATAATTGGGGTAATGCACGTTTGAAATATGCTAAAGCCGGACTAGAAACGACTTTGAGCCTGGCTTCCTTAACGTAGAAAATAAAACACACAGCAATTAAGACAAGTATCAGTAACCACATGGTTTCGGCACCTCCCGGTTCATGGCGCTTTAAGTATGGAACAAATGCCACTTATCACAATATTTTTACTCAGCTTATACAACGCGATTTGTCGCAATCAACCGACACTGGTATTATCACGTCTCTAATAACGATAATTGGAACAATGATGGCACTACAATTCAAACTCAGCCTGGGCGCCCTCGTGGTTGCCGGGGCACTCTCTCTGAGTGGATGTAACTCAACAAGCACGTCAACCCTGACCGAAAAAGACGCTGAAGCATTTTTAACCAAAGCAGAAAAAGACCTGCAGGACCTGAGCTATCGCAGTGCACGTTCAGCCTGGATCTATGCCAACTTCATTACAGAAGACACGGCATCACTGGCCGCTGACGTAAGCCAGGAATACACTGAAAAACTAGTCGCATTGGCCAATGAAGCAGCTAAGTTTGACGAACTTGAGCTAAGTTACGACAATCGTCGTAAACTCGACAAGCTGAAACTTAACCTGACATTACCAGCGCCAAAAGACGCGGCCAAAACGGCTGAGCTGGCTAAGCTATCGGCAGAGCTGGACGGTATGTACGGTAAAGGTAAATACTGTAAAGACGGCAACTGCATGAGTCTGGGTGAAATGACATCCAAAATGGCCAACAGCCGAAACTACGATGAACTATTGGACGTATGGCAAGGCTGGCGTCAGGTTTCTCCTCAAATGCGCCCTCTGTATAAAGACTTAGTGTCTTTGGCAAATGAAGGTGCTCAGGAGCTGGGGTATCGCGATACAGGCGCAATGTGGCGCAGCAAATACGATATGCCCGCGGATGATTTCGCCAAAGAACTTGATCGTATCTGGGGTCAGGTAAAACCGCTTTATGACTCATTGCATTGTCATGTTCGCGCAAAGCTTGGCGAAAAGTACGGCGAAGACAAAGTACCACAAGATCAGCCAATCCCGGCACACCTGCTAGGTAACATGTGGGCACAACAGTGGGGTAACATCTATGATCTGGTCGCACCTGAAAATGCCGATCCGGGTTATAACGTCACTGAACTGCTAGAGCAGCATAATTACGATGAAATCAAGATGGTAAAAGGTGCTGAGAAGTTCTTTACTTCAATGGGCTTTGAACCACTGCCAGAGACCTTCTGGACTCGTTCATTATTCACCAAACCGCAAGATCGTGACGTACAGTGTCATGCGTCAGCCTGGAACCTGGATAACAAAGACGATCTGCGTATTAAGATGTGTATCCAGCGCACTGGTGAAGAATTCTCCGTTATTCACCACGAGTTAGGCCATAACTTCTATCAACGTGCTTACAACAAACTGCCGTTGTATTATCAGGAAAGTGCCAACGATGGTTTCCATGAAGCTATCGGTGACACCATTGCTCTGTCAGTCACGCCTGGTTACCTCAAAGAAATCGGTCTGTTAGAGCAAGTACCAGATGAATCGAAAGACATTGGTCTGTTGATGAAAATGGCGCTTGACAAAATTGCTTTCATTCCATTTGGCCTGCTAGTTGACCAGTGGCGCTGGAAAGTGTACTCCGGTGAAATCAGCCCGGCAGAATACAATCAGGCCTGGTGGGAATTACGTGAAAAGTATCAAGGTCTTCAGGCACCTGTTACACGTAGCGAAAACGACTTTGACCCAGGTGCAAAATATCACGTACCAGGCAATGTACCTTACACACGTTACTTCCTTGCACACATTTTGCAATTTGAATTCCACAAAGCACTATGTGAAATTGCTGGTAACAAAGAAGCCATTCATCGTTGTTCAGTTTACAACTCGAAAGAAGCGGGCGAGCGCTTAAATGCCATGCTTGAAATGGGCAGCAGCCGTCCATGGCAAGAAGCACTGGAAAGCGTCACTGGCAGTCAGCAAATGGACGCAACCGCTATCCTGGATTACTTTGCACCACTTCAGACTTATCTGGATGAGCAAAATAAAAACCGCCAGTGCGGTTGGTAATTCCTTCGATTTAAAAAAGAGCCTGCGGGCTCTTTTTTATTCGCCACACTCTGAAACAATTCTCACCTTTCCCATCTATTTGCTTTTGCGTTAAGGTATCCGCAAAAGGAGTGCACTATGCCACTAAAAAGAATCATATTATTGAGTCAGTTTGAACTGACCCGCTTGTTTGCGACCAAACGCGGCTGGCTGGCGCTGGCCGCCTTCACTATGGTGTGGCTAATGATTTTACGCTTCCCCATTTATCACGCAGTTTCTGTTCTCAACAGCCCAGAGTTCTCTGATATCGCGGTGCAAATAGCCGGTTCAGTGGGGCTCTATTCACTTGCACGTTGGCCAGAGGCTGAACTGTCGGTCTACTGGATTATTGCGTTATTTAGTTTTCCAGTTTTTACCTTGTTTGTCAGCGCAGATCAAACGGTTGAGGACGCAAAACGGGGCACGCTCAGATTCCTGACATTACGTGCCAACCGTGGAGAGATCCTGCTCGGCCGATTTACAGGCCAGGCGCTTATTTTACTGACCCTGATCACGGCCTCAGCCTTTGCTGCTTGGGTACTCATGCTCACCCGGGATGCCACACTGGCCATGGCAGGCCTGGGTAAAACTACCTCTATTATTGCGTTACTGGTTTTGACCACACTTCCCTTCATCGCGCTGATGAGCTTACTTAATCTGCTCGCCAGCTCAGCCAGGCTAAGTATCATTTATGCCAGCTTACTGTTCACCGTCGGGAATATGCTGATTAGTTACCTGAGCTCTTTGTTCGAACCGGTTCACTGGCTGTATTATTTGCTACCCGGTGTGCATATCAGCGACATTGCCCCCTGGCACGGTATCGGTTTACACGCCATTGCACTTCCCCTGCTGCAAACTGCGGTATTGTTAAGTGCTGCATTTTGGCTAATGAAAAGGAAAGATCTATGAGTACTCCAACGCCATTTGTCATCGAAGTCAACGACGTCACCAAGCGATTTTCCAGCAAATGTGCGCTGGACAAGGTCAGCTTTACGTTAGACCACGGCCATACGGTTGCATTGGTAGGGCCCAATGGAGCAGGAAAAACAACGTTATTCAGTATCTTGTGTGGCTTTTTACAAGCTGATGCAGGCAGCGTCAAAGTATTTGGACATACACCAGGCGACAACGTCCTGTTCGGTGTCCTAAGTGCCTTACCACAAGATGCACAGCTGGACCCCCGCTTTTCTGTGGGCAAACAACTGACCTTTTATGGTCAGTTACAGGGGTTAAGTCGCCGTGACGCGACACGTGAAACAGAACGCGTTTTGGAACTTGTTGATCTAAGTAACCAGCTCAATGCCAAAGCCTCTGAGCTGTCCCATGGTATGAGAAAACGGATCTGCATTGCACAAGCTTTAATAGGTGAGCCCAAAATTGTCTTGCTCGACGAGGCAACAGCAGGGTTAGATCCCATCAATGCAAAAGCCATCCGTTCATTGATTGCCAGTCTAAGTAAAGACATCACCTTTATGCTCAGTTCACATGATCTGAGTGAGCTGGAACGCTTATGTGACACTGTGTTGTATCTTGAACAAGGTAAACTAACCAGTCATCAAAGATATACCCAAAACAAGTCCAGCACCGCCTTTTTGACACTACAACTTCAGCAGGTTACCGATCAGATGCAGGAGCAGATAGCTCACCTTAACGGAGTGAAACACGTCAGACAATCTCAGCCTGATGAATTTGTTATCGAGTATGATACCAGCCATACGGCGCTGGATATTGCATTACTGGAGCTCTGTCATAATCAGGGCTGGACTTACAAGCAGTTAATTAATGGCAATACCCTGGAAAATGAGCTGTTCACGACACCCTAGTCTACACTGAGAACATACTTATTCGTTGGGTTATGTATGAATAAAACACTTAGATTGATCCGACACGCCAAGTCCAGCTGGCAGGAACCTCTGCTGCACGACATTGACCGGCCGCTCAAACCCAAAGGAGTGCGCAGGGCTCAGGCGCTGGCAAACCGGTTAGGCTTGCTGCCTGATACTCATATATTCACCAGCCCTGCTCGCCGGGCACGGGATACTGCGCATATCTTGCACGCTCAATGTCAGGTGGCTCAGGCTATTGAGGAAATACCGGCGCTCTATACCTTTGATGCCGTCGACTTAATGGACTGCCTGCACCTGCTGCCGGACCAGTACAATGATGTGACGATAATTGGCCACAACCCTGCCATGACGATACTGGTAAATCATCTGAGTACACACCAGTTTGATAACATAGTGACAGCAGGTTATGTCGAGCTGAATATAAGAGCTGAACAGTGGCACACTCTAGCGCCAGGCATAGCCACGTTGCAACATTATATACTCAGGCCTGAAAAAACAGACCAAAATAAGTAGGCAATGTGCAAACCACACTGCCCTAAGTGCTTAATAACTCGATTTTTGCCATTTAGAGAACAACCGCATCACGCCTTTTTCAAGGCTAAGACTGACACCTACGCCCAGTTTCTCAGCCAGCGATTTTTTCAGCTTAAATCGCACCTGATAGAGCTGATGGGCCTGATTTAAGTCTAACAACAGATCGTCACTGGTGCGAATTTCGTCTACCAGATCAAACTCATGTGCGTGTGTGGCCAGCCAATGCTCTCCAGTCGCCACTTTATCAATATCCATATTCGGTCTGTTATCGCTGACAAAACGCTTGAACAAACCATGGGTATGCTCCACTTCTTCACGGAACTTTTCTCGCCCTTTATCCGTATTCTCACCAAACAGAGTCAACGTTCGCTTAAACTCACCAGCGGTTATTTGCTCGTAATCAATGTCGTTCTTTTTTAGCAGCTTATTAAAGTTAGGCATCTGGGCAATGACGCCAATTGAGCCTACAATGGCAAATGGTGCAGCGATGATTTTATCTGCCACACAGGCCATCATATAACCCCCACTGGCTGCGATTTTATCCACACACACAGTCAGTGGCAGACCCGCATCTTTGAAACGTTGTAATTGTGAAGCAGCCAGCCCATAACCATGTACAACTCCCCCACCGCTCTCTAGGTTAACTACGACCTGATCCTGCTTTGCATCTGCAATGGTCAAAATAGCCGTCACTTCCTCTCTGAGATTTTCGACCTCATGAGCATCCATACTGCCGCAAAACTCAACAACAAAGACACGCTTTTTTGTTTCGGTTGAGTGTTCTGATTGCGTTTTTTTCTGCTGCTTAAGATGGGATTTCAGCGCTTTCTTATCCAGGGTTTGTGCCAGAAACTGCTCTTTAGCCTCGTCCAGTCGTTTGGACAGATTGGTCAGCTCGATTTCACCGGACTGTGAACTCGGCTTATGACTTGCTGCAACTATCATCGCAATAATCGCACCTAACGCAGCGATCAGCGTCACCGCTTTAGCCAAAAATAATCCGTATTCGTATAAAAATACCAACTTTCTACTCCTGAAATTTAAGTAAAAAAAAGCCGCTAAAACAGCGGCTTTTTCATAATCTCTCATATGCGATTATTTTGCAATAACAGCATCATTGGTGATTGGTAACTTCAGACCTTTTGAAACCAGGAAAGTCGCCAACTGCTGCTGGATTTCCATGGTCGCTGCGGCATGACCTTCTGCTGTGCCACCCGAACGCTCGTCAAAGCTGGTGGTCAACAGCGAGCTATGATGCCCCTGGCTAAAACGCACAACATAGCTACCTGCTGTGCCGTCGGTTGACATTTGCGTTTCGCTCACAGGCGTTAGCCCCATTACAGCGGCCATTGGCAAGCTGCCAGACAACGGATTGCTTTGCGTTGAAGGTGGGATTACCTGATCTTCTTTATTGCCATTCTCGCCACCTACAATGACCCCCATGTAAATAGGTGTACCCAGCGCGTTTACCGCGCCAGCATAGTTGAGCGGGTCAGCACTACCCAGCACGCTTTGTGCTGCATAAGCAAATTGGGTTACGGTTGCATCAATTGCCTCCAAAGAAACGGTATCACCGTTCGCCTCAAGCTGTGCCGTAAAGGTTGAATATGTACAGTTTGCAAACGCGCCGGCATCAGTCGCAAACTGACCGCAATCTGCGATAGCACCTTCTGCCCGGTAAGCATTAAACTGTTTTGATACAGCCAAATCCGTTGCCGCAGACAAGACAGCGCTTTTCACTACAGGACCAAACGAAGCAGACTCCACCAGGAAGTTTGCAATGCCCGAACCGCCGCTTGATAAGGCGCCCGCTTTCACGTTAAACAAGGCATCAACCTGCTCATCCAGCGGTGTATTAGCCAACGCGATGAAGCTAGGCCCAACAACCGATCCCAAAGAGTGACCAATAAAGCTCACATCCTGTGTATTGAACAGCAAAGGAACCGCCGTCGCCTGATTGATGAAATTCAGACCCAGACGCAGACCCAGCAGGTCGGCTGTTGACTGGCGCAGGTTATCACGCGCCACTAACAGTGATTGCAGGTTCATGTAGTGCAACACACTCTTGGTTGAGGCATTGAAATCATCTTCACCATCGCCGTCTACATCAATACCGCGATCGCCATGCAATGGATGATCAATTGCAACCGTTGCAAAACCAGCCTGAGTCAATGCCAGCGTCAGACCCAGCATGTCTTCTTTCTTACTGGTGATACCATGCTGCATGATAATAACCGGCCAGCCTGTTTCTGGGCGGTTTGTTTCGTCCGCAGGCATAGTGATCTGGACCGGAATATTATTCGCGCCCAGCGCTTTTGGAATTGGGTTATATTTGCTGACAAACTTGTGCTGATCCAGGCCTAAGTCTCTCAAACGGCCTTCAGATAACGCATTACAAAGCGTATCGTTACCTTCTCTTAGCTCTGGCGTGCCACCTGTTGCCTGAATATAGCCAGCAACAGCTGCTGCGTTATCACACTGTGCCTGCCAGTAGGTATCTGCCAGCGCTGCGTCGTCTTTCGTTTGCGGCTCACCCAGGTAACGCGGTAAAACAATATTACCTTGCAAGTATCTTACAGAGCGGAACAAAGGACGAATTTCGTCAGATAAAGGGAGGCCCGGCAAATCGGCAACCGTCAAGCCATCAGCAGGCTGCTGGCCAACGCTCAAAACGGGTCTTTGCTCAGTTGTCAAAGACGCTGCCAGCAACTGTTTCACGGCACCCATGACTTCAAAAGTCGAGTGTGTTGTCATTGCAGCTGAATAAATGATTTCTTCACTTGTCACAGTGCCCAGAGATGCCACCGCATTCTCATAGCTGCGCACAACCGCTTGCAAGCCTTTTTGTGCAGGTGTGACCAAAGGCGCTTCTTGCTTAAGCAATGTGTAAGAAGAAGAAGGCGCGACACTACCCGAAGTGTCTTTCAGACTTGTTGTTAACACTGTGATGTAAGTCGTTGCCGATTTTAGCGGCTTAACAGGAATAACATTAATGCTTTTCCCATCTGCACCTAACTGAGCGATGAAATCACCCGTAGGGCCAAAGGTCAGCTCAGCGACCCCTTTACAGGCAATCCCGGCTGGCACAGTTGCACAGTCCTGGTCAGTCAGGCTGGCGCCCATGACTACTTCAAAAATTCTCACAGCGCCGGGCGTAGAAACACTCGCCGCATCAATTTCAACACCGGCTGGCACCGTTAAATCAATCGCAAATGGCATTTGTGTTGACCAACCATCCAGTGCGCCTAACGCCAGTGAAGGATCGGCATAGTTGGCACGCTGGACTTTAACAGAGCCGTCATCGTTCAGTTCACCTGGAATATTCAGCGTGCCATCTTTAGTGCCGTTAAACAGCAGATCGTTAGGCACTGAGATCACACCGTTTGAAGGGTCGAATTTGATCGAGGCGCTGGGTGTTACAGCTGTGCTTTCTTGTTTTACATCTTCAAGGGTTTCACCGCCACCACAACCTGCTAAGGCTGCAGAAACCGCGAGTGAGAGTAGCATTTTTTTCATTTATTTGGCTCCGACATAATCTTATTATTATTCTTAGCCCTGAATTCAACCTAACTGCTTAAATTAGCTGGTAAATTGACCAATCAGAGAATATTTAGTTAAAACCTTTGCAAAAAGGTACTTAAAGGTAAATCTGCTTTTAATAAGACATTAGACCAGTTTAAGTTAACGCAAAGTGTAGCGTTTCGCCAGCCATATTTACAATAAATTCGATAACTTGGCTGTGGTATGTGGTAAAATATGCGGAAAAATTAGCTCAGAGGTTCAAAATGCATACTTATCAAGCAGCTGAGAATGCTTTAGAAAACAAAGTGATTTTGGTCACTGGTGCAGGCGATGGCATTGGCCGGGTTGCTGCACTGACCTATGCCAAACATGGTGCAACAGTTATTTTGCTGGGGAAAACCACCAGCAAACTAGAGTGTGTTTATGACGAAATCGTCGCCGCAGGTTATCCAAAGCCTGCCATCGTGCCTTTAGACCTTAAAGGTGCTACAAAACAACACTACCGTGATCTTGCCGCCACTATCGAACAACAATTTGGCAAGCTTGATGGACTACTGAACAATGCCTCTATATTAGGTGCATTGGGTCCGCTGGAACACTTTTGTGTGTCCACCTTCGAAAACATCATGAAGGTAAACGTTACTGCACAGGCAATGATCACTAAATATCTGTTCCCTGTTATGCGTAAAGCCCCCAGTGCCTCTGTTATCTTCACTTCATCTGGAGTCGGCCGTCAGGGTCGTGAATTCTGGGGAGCCTATGCGATTTCTAAGTTCGCTACTGAAGGAATGATGCAAACCTGGGCCGCAGAAGTAGGCAAAACCAACATTCGCATAAACTGTATCAACCCAGGGGCCACGCGCACTGGCATGCGCGCCACAGCCTACCCGGGTGAAGACAAAGATAAATTAAAGACACCTGAAGAATTGATGCCTACTTATCTTTATCTGATGTCCGATGACTCGACCGAAGTAAATGGCCAGTCGCTGGACGCCCAGGTAAAATAAAGACATAAAAAAAGCCGCGTAAGCGGCTTTTTTTATGTCTGTTAACGACGTTTGCTTTGCTTGAGGCGCTGATTATGCTTGCTTACCGCCTTGCGAATACGGTTTATCTTAGCACGCTTGTCTTTACGCTTTTCAGGCATCACCGACAGCTTAGTTTGCGTTTCAGGGCGCATTCCGACAGATTTACGAAGATAATTCACATCTTCCAGCTTCAGCTCTTCCCAGCCGCCCTGAGGTAGGCGTTTGCCCAACTCTAACTTACCGTAACGAATACGAATAAGGCGCGAGACTTCAAGTTCCTGAGACTGCCATAAGCGACGCACTTCGCGATTACGGCCTTCGGTCAAAGTGACATTAAACCACTTGTTCAGGCCTTCACCACCGCGTGGCGCCAGCTTCAGGAATTTCGCCGGGCCATCTTCCAGTTCTACGCCTTTTTTCAGGTTACGCAGGTGCTCATTAGTCACGTCACCAAATACTCGTACCGAATACTCTCGTTCTACTTCATATTTTGGATGCATCAAACGATTGGCCAGTTCGCCATCATTGGTGAACAATAACAAACCTGACGTATTAACATCCAATCGGCCGATAGCAATCCAGCGATCGCCTTCAATACGCGGGAGACGGTCAAACACAGTACGACGCCCTTCCGGATCTTTGCGCGTACACAACTCACCTTCTGGCTTGTGGTACATCAAGACACGGCAGATCCTATCATCCTGCTGTTCTACTTTTACGATATGCCCATCGACCCGGATAACCGCATTTTCCTCAACACGATCGCCCAGTCGGGCCACCTTGCCATCAACACTAACACGGTTGCTTTCGATGTACTTTTCCATTTCACGTCGCGAGCCAACGCCAGCGCGTGCTAAAACTTTTTGTAACTTCTCACTCATTCTGATGGTTCTCTCACAGAAGGATCATCTAACATCTGATCTAGCTTTTCGCCCTGTTGGGAAGGCAGCTCAGGAAGCATATCCAATCCATTAAGCGAAAAGTAGTCTAAAAATTGTTTCGTTGTTGCATACAGTGCGGGTTTACCCGGCACCTCTTTATAACCCACTATCTTTATCCATTGCCGCTCTAACAGGCTTTTGATGATATTCGAGCTGACCGTCACACCTCGCACCTGCTCAATCTCACCCCGGGTTATAGGTTGTCGATAAGCGATCAGCGCCAATGTTTCGAGCGTTGCACGAGAATACTTTGGCGCTTTTTCCTGCCACAGATTACTGAGCCACGGACTTAGGCTGGCACAGGCCTGAAAACGATAGCCCGTTCCGACTTCAACCAGTTTGACACCGCGGGTTTGATAATGCTCGCTTAAGGTATCCAGTGCCTGCCTGAGACGGGCATCAGATACATGAATATCCTGCAAAACAGTTTCTTTCAGTTGTTTGCGAGACAAAGGCTTATCGGCAACGAATATGGCTGCTTCAACCAGTTCAACCAATTGTTCATCACTGATACGACGTTTCATGCAAGTAGGATAAGGCTAGTCTAAAGCGGCGTATTATGACAGAGCCCGCCTCACTCGTGTAGCTTTAATGACAAATAAATTGCACTGGCGGGCGTACCGGCGGGAGTCACCTGCAAGCAGTTAATCAATTGCTCTTTCAATAACTCAAGCATAGCGATAAATGTGACCACTACACCACTGCGCCCCTCTGACAAAGTAAATAAACGTGTAAACTCAACCGGCTCGGTATGTTCAGACAAAAACTGAAGGATTGCGGCCATGCGCTCACGAGTAGATAACACTTCGGCACTGATCTGATGATGTTCAAAGGTTTTTGCCCGTGCCATCACATCACTCAGGGCCAAAAGCAGCTCAGCCATTTCGATGTCTGGTAGTCGGGCTTGTGGTTCTTCTGATTCTTCCATCAGCGCGCGGGCAACAAAAATCTCCCGATCGACACGGGGGATTTGGTCAAGATTTTCAGCCGCTTTTTTAAATTGCTCATACTCCTGAAGCCGTCTGACCAACTCTGCACGCGGATCTTCCTCATCCTCCAGTTCTTCGTGAACCGGCAACAATAACCGCGATTTAATCTGTGCCAGTAAAGCCGCCATAACCAAATATTCACCGGCCAGCTCCAGCTGCATGTCCTGCATCATCTCCACATACTGAACGTATTGCTGTGTGATACTCAGTATCGGTAGCTCAAGGATATCCAGCTTGTGGCGTTTAATGAGATACAACAACAGATCGAGCGGCCCCTCAAAGGTCTCCAGTATGACTTCCAGTGCATCCGGAGGAATGTACAGATCCTCCGGTTTTTCTAACACGGCCTCACCATGTAAAAATGCCAGTGGTAATTTTTGCTGGGCGTTCTGATCAGACATGATTATTCGAACTGGGTCGTGTCGCCGCAACCACGGCGCAGGATCACCACTTCATCGTCGGACATATCAATCACAGTCGTCGCCTGCTCTACCAGATACCCACCGTGAATGATTAGGTCAACGTGCTTTTCCAGACGCAGGCGAATGTCGTCCGGGTCCGATTCGGTAAATTGCTCATCCGGCAAAATTAACGAGCAAGACATCAGAGGCTCACCTAATTCGGTCAGTAAAGCAGCCGTAATCGGATGTTCTGTTACCCGGATCCCGATGGTTTTTTTCTTCTCATTAAGCAATCGCCTGGGGACTTCTTTGGTCCCTTTGAGAATAAACGTATAAGGGCCTGGCGTATTGTTTTTGATCATCCGGAACATTTGGTTGTCTACACGCGCATAAGTCGAAAGCTCAGATAAATCACGGCACATCAGCGTAAAGTTATGATGTTTCTCAATACCGCGAATACGCTCAATACGCTCCTTAGCCTGTTTGTTACCCAAGCTACACCCAATGGCGTATCCTGAATCGGTTGGATATACGATTACGCCACCTTGCTGAATGATGTCAACGGCCTGACGGATCAGACGACCTTGTGGATTATCAGGATGGATATGGAAAAATTGGCTCACGCTGTCACTCCTCTGTCGCGCCCCAGAACTGCCAAACACCTTGGCAATCTTTTGGTAAGTATAGATTTTTTCCAAGATCCAACCAGTTCGTTGGATAATGAAAGTCAGATCCCTGGCTGGCCAGTAAGTCAAACTCACGACTCAGCTGACCCAGAAATTGTCGCTCCGAAGGTGCCTGTTGTGGCTGTGCGACCTCCATTGCCTTGCCGCCCGCTGCACTATATTCACTTAGTAGTTTTCTGAGCCACTTATTCGACATCTGATAACGGCCCGGATGCGCCAGCACGCTCACACCACTAGCCTGATGGATCGCGTCTATTGCCTCACCCATGCTGCACCAGCTGCTGGGCACATACCCGATTTTGTTACGCCCCAGAAACTTTTTAAACACACCCTGAATATTCTTAGCGACCCCTCTGTCTACCAGTGCTTTGGCAAAATGTGCGCGGGTTATTTCAGCGTCCTCAGCCAGTATTTGTGCCTGCTCATAGATACCCTCATAACCCCTCTTCGCCAATCGTGCGCCAATCTCTTTAGCGCGCTCACGACGTTTTTGCTGTTGACTGGCAAGCAAGGTGCTCAGTGCATTGTTCGACTCATCTATATTCAGACCCACAATGTGTATTTCAAAGCTCTCCCACTTGGTTGAAATCTCAACCCCCGAGATAAGCGACAGCGGCAACTGCTGATCTGTGATGTACGCCCGAGCAGGAGCAAGACCAGCGGTGGTGTCGTGATCTGTAATGGCAAGTACGTCCACACCTCTTTCGGTTGCTCGTTCAAGCAAGGCACCGACCGCCAAACGACCATCCGAAAAAGTACTGTGACTGTGTAAGTCGTATTTTATCAAACTCTCATAACCTTCTAAAAAAATGCAGATTTTAGTATACCATGTTGTTTACTTCTACGGGCGGTTATCTGACGAACCAAACAGTGATAATGCAGCAAATAGCTAGGCCAAAATAACCATTTTCGGGGGCTGGCCGCTTTTTTTCCAATTTGACCTTGACACTTTGTCCCATAGTGCGGTTTACTGTGGTTACTAAATTTACATAACGACGACTTAACAAATGAAAACGCAAACAACTTTCAACATTTGGTGGTGGCACTCGTAATTAGCGGGTGAGTCGTTGTGCATGCAAGATTTTCGAAACCCGCGCTAAACACGCGGGTTTTTTTATAGCTAAATTTTCTAAAAGATATTGTACAGTGATCAATAATATAACAACTATTTTACTAGTGAAATCTTGGTGGTGGTGCCTGAGTTAGCGGGACGGCATCTTTGTACCTAATACATAGACCCCCGCAAGCAAATCGCTTTCGGGGGTTTTTTTTAGATTAATTTAAAAAAATTACGAGGAATGAGGTGTGATTTTTAGTCATATAACGACACAGCCCGGGGAAGTAACCAGTATTCGGTTACGGCGCGAATATATCGCCAGCCCCTTGTCTCTGTTCGCAGCGCTGGATAAGCCCAATTCATTGTTGCTGGAATCTGCAGAAATAGACTCCAAAGACAATGTAAAAAGCATTATCCTGGTCGATACAGCACTGCGCTTTGAATGCAAGGGCAAGAATGTCATAGTACGAGCGCTGTCCAACAACGGCGAGCAACTTCTGCCATATCTGGCGCAGGAAGTAGAACACTGTGGCGTAACGCTCGATAACTCTGTGCTGACCATTACTTATCGGGATACATCGACCGATCTCGATGAGTATGCCAAGCTGAAGGCCGATAACGCGTTTAGCGCGCTCAGAACCTGTATCAACCGTATCAAGTGCAACTCAGACACACCATTCTCGCTGTTTCTGGGCGGCGTATTTGCGTATGATATGGTTGCTAATTTTGAGCAACTCCCTGACGTTCAGGACGGTGCAAATAGCTGCCCAGACTACGTATTTTACCTGGCGGAGACCCTGCTGATCATAGATCATCAGGCTCAGACGACTGAGTTGATAGGTAATGTATTCAACGGCCCCGACGTTCATGCTAACTGTTTTGAAATAGGCCGACAGCTTGAAGTCCTTAATCATCAGTGTGATGCTTTGGAGTCATTCTCACCAAGCCCGCTTAAAGGTAATTGTGAGGTCAGTGTTGATATCAGTGACGAAGCTTATATAGAGCAGGTGGTAAAACTGAAGCAGCACATCGTAGATGGCGACATTTTTCAGGTTGTGCCCTCTCGCACCTTCTCTTTACCCTGTGCCGATCCCCTCTCGGCCTATAAAGCGCTTAAACAACAAAACCCAAGTCCTTACATGTTCTACATGCGTGATGAGGAGTTTGTTTTATTTGGTGCCTCTCCTGAATCGGCATTGAAATATTGTGAGCAGAGTAATCAGGTCGAAGTATACCCGATTGCGGGAACCCGGCCTCGAGGCAAGTTCGCCGATGGAAGTATCAACCCGGATCTCGACAGCCGCATCGAACTGGAACTCAGAGACGATCAAAAAGAACGCGCAGAGCACCTGATGCTGGTTGATCTGGCCCGCAACGATGTGGCACGGATCAGCATACCGGGTACCCGCCACGCCAAAGAGCTGCTGAAAGTTGACAGGTACTCTCAGGTAATGCATTTGGTTTCACGCGTAGTCGGTCAGCTGAAACCAGATCTGGATGCCCTGCATGCATACCAGGCCAGCATGAATATGGGCACCCTGGTAGGCGCGCCTAAAGTCAAAGCGGCTGAGCTGGTCAGGCACACAGAACAACAACGACGTGGTAGCTACGGCGGTGCTGTGGGCTATCTGACCGGCGATGGCGCAATGGACTCCTGTATCGTGATCCGCTCAGCATTTGTCAAAAATGGCCAGGCCCTGGTTCAGGCCGGTGCCGGCGTTGTTCATGACTCTGACCCACAAGCCGAGGCCGATGAGACCCGGGCGAAAGCCAGTGCCGTGATCAAAGCCATTCAATCGACCTATGCAGGAGCACCGGCATGATCCCTAAGATATATTTTCTCGATAACTTTGATTCCTTCTCTTACAATCTGGTCGATGAGCTGTCGCTACTTGGGGCCGAGCTCGTGGTGTATCGTAATCACCTCGATGCCCGCACCATTTTTGCCAAGATGCAGCAAGAAACCGATCCGGTGATCCTGGTTTTGTCTCCGGGTCCAGGTGCACCTAAAGATGCAGGGTGTTTACTTGAGCTGATTGAACTGTGCAAAGGTCACTATCCCATGCTTGGGATCTGCCTTGGCCAACAGGCACTGACACAAAGCTATGGTGGCGCCATTGGCCATGCCGGTGAGACAGTGCACGGTAAATCTTCCCATATTAGTGTCAAACCTCATCCCGTTTTTGACGGACTGGGTAAGTCTTTTCCTGTAGCTCGCTATCACTCTCTTATGGCAACTCAGGTACCTGAATGCCTGGAAGTCATTGCCAACTATGAAGAAATCCCAATGGCGATTTATCACCCGGACGATAAGGTGATCGGGTATCAGTTTCACCCGGAATCAATTTTAACCCCATGCGGCGCTCAACTGTTACAGCAAAGCATCGCCTATCTCACATCTGAGGAGTAGACATGGACAGTTTAAATTTATTACTAGAACAAAAATCACTGGACTTTGCCGAGGCTACAGAGTTGTTCAGTGCAGTCATGCAGGGCCAGCTGGATGAAGTACAGCTAACCGCCGCCTTGGTCGCCCTGAAAATAAAAGGGGAAACCGCCGAAGAAATCGCCGGAGCAGCAAAAGCGATGCGCGATCACGCCACTGCATTTGACACCCACGGCCTGCTTTGCGCAGACAGTTGTGGCACAGGGGGTGATGGCACTAACACCATCAATGTCAGTACTACAGCAGCAATCGTTGCGGCCGCTTGTGGCATCCCGATGGTGAAACATGGCAACCGCAGCGTATCCAGCAAATCCGGTTCTGCTGATCTGCTAAAAACACTTGGCATAAACCTGAATATGGACCCCCTACAGGGTGCACGCTGCTTGCAACAAACTAACTTTACCTTTTTGTTTGCGCCGCACTATCATGCTGGCGTCAAACATGCGATGCCGGTGCGCACTAAACTCAAAACCCGCACCTTGTTCAATATCCTTGGTCCACTTGCGAATCCAGCTAGGCCCCAGGTGCAATTACTTGGCGTCTATGACCCTAAACTTTGTCGTCCCATGGCTGAGACTTTACAAAAACTCGGTACTCAGCGTGCCATGGTCGTTCATGGTTCAGGTTGCGATGAAATTGCACTGCATGGCGAAACTCAGGTAACCGAGCTCAATCAGGGCGTTCTGACAGACTACACAATAACGCCTGAAGATTTTGGGCTGCAACGCTATCCGCTTGAAGCCATTTTTGGTGATACTCCGGAATTTAATGCCCAGGCAACCCGCGACATTCTCGATGGCAAAGGCAAAGAAGCACATAACGCTGCCATCATCGCCAACGTCGCCGCGCTGCTGGTCATGACAGACAAAGCAACGGACCTGAAATCAGCCAGTAGCCAGGTTTCAGAAATACTGGCGTCCGGACGCTGCGCGCAGAAACTTGCTGAAATTGTAGAGGTGAGCAATGGCTAATGTGTTAGAAAAAATTGTTGCTGACAAAGAAGTCGAAGTCGCGCAAAGAAAACAAGATCGCCCGCTGGAGCGCTTTGTTGATCAAATTACGCCCAGTGATCGGGATTTTTACGCGGCGCTGAGCCGCCCGGGAACTCAGTTTATTCTGGAGTGTAAAAAAGCCTCACCGTCGAAAGGTCTGATCCGCCAACACTTCGACCTGGATGAAATTACCGCAGTTTACGGTCGTTACGCCAGCTGCATCAGTGTGCTCACTGACGAAAAGTATTTTCAGGGTAATTTTGAGTATCTTAGCTATGTCAGAACCCAGGTCTCGCAACCCCTCATCTGTAAAGACTTCTTTATCGATGAATACCAGGTGTACCTGGCCCGTTTAAGTGGTGGCGATGCCATTTTGTTAATGCTATCAGTACTCGATGATGCGCGTTACACAGCTTTGGCCGAGCTTGCACACAGCCTGAACATGGCAGTCCTGACTGAAGTCAGCAATGAAGAAGAAGTCCATCGCGCACTTGCGCTGAACGCCAGGCTCATTGGTATCAATAACCGCAATCTCAGAGATTTAAGTACAGATCTGGCGACCAGCGAACGTTTACGCAAATTAATCCCGGACGATAGAACTGTAATCTCGGAATCGGGTATCTATACCCATGCAGACGTTAAACGTCTTGCCCCCATTTGCGATGGCTTCCTGGTCGGCAGCTCTTTAATGGCTGAACAAGACCTGGAGACCGCTTGTCGCAAACTGATCTTGGGTGAAAACAAGGTCTGTGGCTTAACTCGCAGTCAGGACGCCATTGCCGCTTATGAGGCCGGTGCAGTATACGGAGGATTGATTTTTTATCCCAAATCACCCCGTTATGTTGACATTGACTGTGCAAAAGCCGTCGTAGACAGCGCGCCCCTCAACTATGTGGGCGTATTTGTCGATGCACCACTTACACAAGTGATTGAAAACGTACGCATCCTCAAGCTCAGCGCAGTGCAATTACATGGCAATGAAACGCAAGACTACATTGATGAGCTGCGCAAACTGTTACCTGTTAACTGCCAGATCTGGAAAGCCCAAGGGATCAGCGACCATCTGCCTGCTCCATTACAGGGCGTCGACAAACATTTATACGACA
Organism: Pseudoalteromonas rubra; assembly: GCF_001482385.1. Classification (NCBI taxonomy): domain Bacteria; kingdom Pseudomonadati; phylum Pseudomonadota; class Gammaproteobacteria; order Alteromonadales; family Pseudoalteromonadaceae; genus Pseudoalteromonas; species Pseudoalteromonas rubra. The sequence continues at coordinate 209,529 of NZ_CP013611.1, read as the reverse complement.
CCAAAGTCAAGGGTCAGCTTGGTGGAACAGGGCAAGCATTTGACTGGCAGTTGCTTAGCCAGACTCCGGGCAGCTTTATGCTGGCAGGCGGACTGAGCGCTGACAACCTGACACAGGCCTCATACCTGGGCGCAGCAGGATTCGATCTGAACTCTGGTGTCGAGATCAGCCCGGGTAAAAAGTGTGCCGACAAACTCAATACAGCTTTTAACACAATTCGTAAATACTGAGGTGGAAAAAATGAATACAGGATATTACGGTGATTTTGGTGGCATGTTTGTCCCTGAATTACTAGTTCCTGCGCTCAAGCAGCTTGAGCAGGAATTTAATAAAGCACAACAAGACCCGGCATTTCAGCAGGAATTTTATCAATTACTCAATGAGTTTGCAGGGCGCCCGACGCCACTGACGCTCACCAGAAACCTGGTTAAAAACCCAAAAGTAAAGCTGTATCTGAAACGAGAAGATCTGCTCCACGGTGGCGCACACAAAACCAACCAGGTGCTTGGCCAGGCGCTGCTCACTAAACGTATGGGTAAATCAGAAGTCATCGCAGAGACCGGCGCCGGGCAACATGGTGTTGCAACAGCACTGGCCTGTGCCCTGCTGGGTCTGAAATGCCGCGTTTACATGGGTGCCAAAGACGTTGAACGTCAGCAACCCAACGTGTTCCGTATGCGCCTGATGGGTGCAGAAGTTATCCCGGTTACAGCAGGCTCAGGCACACTTAAAGACGCCGTAAATGAAGCGATGCGCGACTGGTCAGCCAATTACAAAACCGCCCACTACCTGCTTGGTACCGCAGCGGGCCCTCATCCTTTCCCGACTCTGGTACGTGAGTTCCAAAAAATGATCGGTGAAGAAGCAAAACAACAGGTACTGGAAGCTGAAGGTAAACTGCCGGATGTAGTCATGGCCTGTGTGGGTGGAGGCTCCAATGCGATTGGGATGTTTGCAGACTTTATTGACGAAAAAGACGTCAAACTAATTGGCGTGGAGCCCGCAGGTAAAGGTCTGGATACCGAAGAACATGGCGCAGCATTGTGTAAGGGGACTAAAGGCATTTTACATGGTGCTTATACTTATATCATGCAAAATCAGGACGGCCAGATAGAGGAGTCATACTCGGTCTCTGCGGGTCTGGATTACCCAGCTGTTGGACCGCAACACGCCTACCTGCACGAGACCGGCCGGGCCCAGTATGTCGCTGTAACCGATGATGAAGCGCTGGCCGCTTTCCAGTCATTGGCAAAACATGAAGGGATCATTCCGGCGCTGGAATCCAGTCATGCGTTAGCCTACGCATTGAAATATGCTGAGGCACAAGAACAAGACACAGTAATAGTGATCAATTTAAGTGGTCGTGGTGACAAAGACTTAGCCCATGTCCACCAGGTATTAGAAGCGCGAGGTGAGCTATGAGCCGTTACAATGAGATGTTCCAGCAGCTAAACGACAAGCAGCAAGGCGCGTTTGTCCCGTTCGTCACCATTGGCGACCCGGACAAAGAAACCAGCCTCGCAATCATCAAAAGCCTGATTGAAGGTGGTGCGGATGCACTGGAGCTGGGGATCCCGTTTTCCGATCCCATCGCAGACGGTCCGGTTATCCAGGCCGCAAATATTCGTGCTCTAGAACAGAACATTGACACAGAAGATTGCTTTGACGTGATCCGTGCAGTGCGCGAGCAATATCCTCATATCCCAATTGGGTTGCTACTATATTCAAACCTGATTTTCGCTCGTGGTCTGGATGCATTTTACCAGCAAGCCAAAGCGGCTGGCGTCGATTCGGTATTGGTTGCAGATGTGCCGCTGCACGAGTCAAAAATGTTCCGCCGAGCAGCGGTAGAGGCAGGCATTGAGCCGATCTTCATCGCAACGCCTAATGCCAGTGATGATACCTTACGCGAATGTGCCAGTTACGGCAGAGGCTATACTTATTTGCTCTCGCGCGCTGGTGTGACCGGTACAGAAAGCCAGGTGCAAATGCCAACCGGTGAGATCATCACTAAGCTCACCGAGTACCATGCCGCCCCAGCCTTGCTGGGCTTCGGTATCTCCACGCCGGAGCAGGTCAAAGCAGCACTTGACTCAGGTGCCGCAGGTGCCATCTCAGGTTCTGCTGTGGTCAAAATTATTGAGCAGCATCTGGATGACAAGCCTGCGATGTATCAGGCCCTGAACGCTTTTGTACGCGACATGAAAGCCGCTACCGCGCGCTAACACCTAGACTATTTGTCAGCCAGAGCGTCCTTGAGCGCTTTGGCTGGCTTAAACAGCACTTTATTCTGCCCTTCGATCATGATCTCTTCCCCTGTTCTGGGGTTTCTGCCCGGCTTGGCCGGATGATAGCTCAGCGTAAAGGTGCCCATACCATTAAGTTGAACCTGATCTCCTTCAGAGAGACGTTTGGTGATAAGTTTTATAAGACTACCCAGTGCAGCCTGTGTGTCTTTCTTGGTCAATTCACTGTGCGCCGCCATGGCTGTAACCAGTTCACTTTTATTCATCATGCATCCGTCTTTATACAACAAAGCCCGGCAGGCTAAGGAGTTCTGTCATAAAAGTCAATCCTGAGCGGATGAATACCAACTTTACTCAATACCTGTTCAATTTGAAGGAGCAAATATCACCTTAACGGCATTAGAATCTTCTCATTTAAAACAACTAAATAGCAAAATTCTTAGCTGGTTATCAACAACATTTTCCTGCATCAAAATAGAACACGTCATTAAGCAAATTGGTATAGACAAAGTTTTCCTTGTTCTGCTATACCCGAGTTGAAATGCCTTGACTATAGTTAGGCTAACGCTGACAGACATACCAGAGGCCACATTGAACGCAAACCAATATCGCTGGTGCGAACTATTCCTGGTGTTTTTCCTGCTACCTGTTATTGCCTATGCATTTCGCCATCAACTCGCCAATTGGTTGTTTCCGGCTTTGATTATACTCACAGCTGTGTGTACATATTTGTTACTCACCGATCCACATTTCAAACGATTTCGCCTGACCAGTCTGGGGACCTTTTCTACAGTGAAGCGGCGGCTGTTTTCAACCTTCTTTATCGGTGCCCTGTTTTCCGCCATGTTTTATGGCCTGGTGAATCAGGAAAGCTGGTTTGATATGCCGCTCAAATCCACCAATGACTGGTTGATCCTGCTAATAGCCTATCCAATATTATCGGTAGTACCGCAAGAGCTGGTGTTTCGCAGCTACTTTTTTCATCGCTACAAGCGTATTTTACCGAGGAAGACAATTCGGGTTGTGTTGAGTGCTGCTGTATTCGCGCTAGCTCACTGTGTATATGACAACTGGGTGGCCATTGCACTTTCTTTTGCCGGCGGATTGTTATTTGCCTATACCTACGCACACAGTCGCTCTTTAGCCGTCTGTGTACTCGAACATAGTCTTTGGGGATTATGGGTTTTTACCCTGGGGCTGGGTCAGTATCTGGATTCAGGCCTGACGTTTTAGCTACGGGGCACCACATTCCTGAGGTGCCCCTGTGGCATACTAAGAAAGACTAGAAGCCAAACAAACTAAATGCAAAAAACTTCGTCGTTACTGTATTAACGAAGATGACGGTCAGGATCACTGGGATGAAAGTAGATAATGAGAAGTTCACGTACTTTTCCATCAGGCTGCCTTTATAGTTTGGTGACCCCTGTGCCAGCTCTTCTGACAAATTATGCTTTTTCCAGCGATACATCACAAACAAGCAAACCAGTAAACCGTTAAAAGGTAAAATGGTTTCGTAGAATACATCCGAGATCAGCGCAAACATGCTCTGACTGGCACCGCCATAGTTAACAAAATCAGTCAGCCAACCAACCATACCAAAAGACATGGTACACAGCACAGTCAGTCCGCCCGTTGTCAATGCCAACAGGCCCAACGCCTTTTTACGGCTGATGTTCTTTTCTTCCATTAACGCAGCAGTTGGTACTTCGATGATCGACACCAGTGAGGTGATTGCAGCAAAAAAGACCAGCAGGAAGAACAACGCCGCTACCGCAGAAGCGCCAAAGTAGCCGATGTCAGATTGCAATGCCAGCAACAACTTTGGCAGATAGACAAAAATCATGGACACTGACGAATCACTTAGCTTCGCCGGATCGGTATCCGGGTTGAAGCTGAAAATGGCTGGCAGCACCATCAAACCTGCGATAAACGCGACTAAAGAGTCTGTAATTGCCACCATTTTAGAACTGCCAACAATGTCATCTTTCCTGGAGATATAGGAGGCATAAGTTATCAGGATACCCATTCCCAGAGACAGGGAGAAAAACGATTGTGATAAAGCACCGTTAAGCACACTGGCGTTCATTTTAGAGAAATCTGGCACCAGATAATAACGCACACCTGCCATGGCATTGTCCAGCGTTAATACATAGACCACCAGGCCAAGTAGTAACACAAAAAGCGCCGGCATCATAAACTTAGCGGCTTTTTCAATGCCTTCTTTTACGCCACCAACCAGAATAAGGTTAACGAACAGGCCAACAAACACCATGTAGATAAACATAGTGTATTCATTTACAAAGGCATCGAAGTGACCCGGATTTGCCAGCATATCCAGGTTCCCCAGCACAGTTTGCACCAGATAGCCGAAGATCCACACTGTGATGACCATGTAAAACACGGCAATCATAAACGGGGTTAAAACGGCGATAGCCCCTGCCAGGGACCACTTTTTATCCCCCTGCGTTAGCGACTTATAGGAACCATAAGGGTCTTTTTGCGCCTTACGCCCCATCGCCATTTCTGCCATCATCACCGGCAGACAAATAAAGATAACAAACAGGGCATAAGTAAGCAGAAACGCACCGCCCCCATTTTTTGTTGCAGATACGGGAAACCCAACGAGGTTACCAATCCCGACTGCGGAACCTGCTGCGGCAAGGATAAAACCCAGCCGCGAGCTAAAGTGCTCACGATTTGCGCTCACAAGAACAACCTTATTATTATTTTGTAAGAATAGTCGAAGGACTCTACCAGCCATCCACACGGAATTTCAAGTATAAACGTCTAATCCGGTGTGCATTGATGTAAACCTCACACCTTCACACGCTTATACAACGCACTTATAACATGTTAGACATACATGACTCCTCGATTTGTCTTCATTCGTCAGTGGTTCCGGCATTTACACACAGGGTCGGTTCAGTCTATGATAAGCGCAAATAACACAATAATTGTTACATCCTATGCTTTATATGATCTACTCAACTGATGTTGAAAACTCTTTGCAGAAGCGCTTAGCAGCACGCCCGGCACACCTGGCCAGACTGAATGAGCTTGATCAGCAACAGCGCTTGTTCGCCGCCGGCCCTCTGCCCGCTATCGACAGTCCAGATCCGGGCGAAGCTGGGTTTACCGGTTCTTTAGTTATCGCAGAATTCGATTCCCTGGCGCAGGCCGAAGCATGGGCTGCGGAAGACCCCTATATCGCAGCGGGTGTTTATGCCAGCAGCATAGTCAAGCCATACAAGAAAGTACTGCCTTAACAAGTTCAGCATGGGTTAAGTCGTTTTCCAATAGCCTGTGCGACAAGATGTTAAGCAACCCTAACCGTGGAGCTTTTAAATGCAGTTGCCAAGATGTCTTGCAGTTACGTTAGCCTTCTGTTTGCTGGGTTCCCAGCCCACTGAAGCTTCTGAAAAGCAAGATACGATAAGCAAAAAGCAAGCTGTTAAACTTGCAACCGACCAGTACTCAGGTAAAACACTCAAGATCTCCAAGCAAGGAGACTATTACGTAGTGAGAATTTTGCTCGATGATGGCCGGATCATAGATTTAAAGGTTCATCAGGTAACGGGCGAAGTGAAGAAGGACTAAGCAATGCGAATTCTTGTAATAGAAGATGATATACAACTGGCAGAAAACCTGCGTACAGCGCTGGAAAAAGAGAAGTACAGTGTTGATCTGTGCCACGACGGAGAAAATGGTCTTTTTCACTTAACTGAGTACCCATTGGATTTGGCTGTGGTCGACCTTGGTTTACCTAAACTGGATGGCATAGAGCTCATTCGCCAGGCACGCGCCAAAGGCATCAAATTACCTATTTTGATCCTCACTGCACGTGATCGCTGGCAGGAAAAAGTCGAGGGGCTGGATGCTGGTGCCGATGACTATCTGACCAAACCCTTCCATACAGAAGAGTTGATTGCCCGCTGTAACGCCCTGATCCGAAGAAGTGCAGGACAAGCGAACCCGGAGATCAGCATTGGTCCGGTAAAAATACATACGCGCTCTCAGCAGGTGTGGGTAGAAGACAGAGAGCTCACACTCACCGCTTACGAATACAAAGTACTGGAATACCTGATGGTCAATCCACTCAAGGTAATTTCAAAATCCGAGTTGACCGAACATATTTACGATCAGGATTTTGATCTTGACTCAAATGTCATTGAAGTGTTTGTACTCAGACTGAGAAAGAAACTGGATCCAGACGGCACACTTAACCCCGTTGAAACGCTCAGAGGCCGAGGCTATAGGTTTAAAAACCAGTGGTAAATCGCGCTCAAATTTCCCTTAAAATAAGGCAAGGATTTATCCTTGTCTTTGTTCTTATTGTTGCACTGCCCGCACTGTTTTTCTCAATCAGCCGTGCTTATCACGCGACCTTAGTCGAAGCAACACACAAAACCCTTGAAGCCCATCTTTACTCGCTTATCTCAGAGGTCGATTTCGTGACCATGGAGATGCCCAACAGCATTTTAGCGCCTGAATTGAACCGACTTAACTCAGATACCTACGCGCTTATTTATCAACAGAACACGCTGGTCTGGCACTCTGAGTCGGCAATGGATCTGACCGTCACGCCGGATATATCGCAAAGCAAAGCCGGCGCGAAAGAGTTCGAGCGGGTTGAGTACAATCAGGAGCTTTACTGGCAACTCGGCATGACGGTCATTCTGGGCAATGCCAGTCACTCGCAGCAGGCCAATTTTATACTGCTGAAGAAAAACTCAGCCCTGGTCGCACAAATGGCTCAGTTTCGTAATACACTGGTCAACTGGATGTTGGTAATGGGCATTATGATAGCTGTACTTATGGCGCTTGGGTTTATCTGGAGTGCCAGGCCCCTGCAACGGCTGGACAAAGAAATAAAAGCCGTCGAAGCAGGCGAGATTGACAAAATCAGTGGCCTCTACCCTGTTGAACTCAATACCATCAAAGCCGACCTAAATTTACTACTGGACTCGCAAAGAAGGCAGAAAGAGCGCTACCGAGCCTCACTGAGCGATCTTGCTCACGCACTTAAAACTCCTCTGGCGGTGCTCAAATCCAGTCCACTGGCAGAAAACGCCGACGCTCAGGAGCAGCTTGATCGCATTAATGCCATGATTGAGCATCAGCTGAAACGTGCCGCATCGGGCGCATCTGACACCTGGAAAAAACAAACTCAGGTGCAGCCTGTAGTCAGTGCTATCCTCAATGCCATGAACAAGGTCTATCACGATAAGCAGATCAACTTTAGTTCTGCGTGCCCAGAAGACGCGGCATTTCTGGGCGATAAAACCGATCTGATGGAAATTTTGGGTAATTTGATCGACAATGCATGTAAAGCCTGCCAGTCGCAGGTTGATATCGACGTGAAATATAATCAAAGCAAAGGCGTGCGTTTTATCATCAGTGACGATGGCCCAGGCATCCCTGAGCAGAACAGAAGCACCCTGTTGCAACGTGGGGCGCGCCTGGATACCTATGAAAATGGCCACGGAGTTGGCATGGCCATTGTGTCCGACCTCGTCTCTTCCTATCACGGAAGCATAGACATAAATTACAGCCAGCTGGGCGGTGCCCAGTTTACAATAGAATTTAGTTATGAACAGACCCAATAAAACACTGTGTTTCATATCATTGTTAACGCTCAGCCTGTCTGCACAAGCAGCCAGGCTGACTTTACAGCAATGCGAGCACCTCGAATCAGATCACCCTGAAAAAGCCAAGCGCTACTTGATGTGCCTGGATGGAAATATTGAATTGCTGGAACGTGAAAGAAAAACCTGGGTAACTAAATTGGTGATGGATACTGAAAACCTGCAAAAAGAAACCGGCAATTCTCAACTACTGCCTATTATCCAGCGCAGCTTTATCAATCAGGAAAGATACATGGAAGACGCCTGTCGCTGGCGCTACCTAAAGCAAATGCCTAACGCCACTATGGCAGCCAAGATATACAAACGCTGTAAAATAGAGTTTATCAAGCAACACACGCAGGAATTGCAGGCCGACTTTACGATCCAGTAAGCCTGCAACTGAATGCCAGATAGCGATGATTATCTAGCATTGTGCTGTTCTTCACCGCCTAACATTGTTGCCAACCAACGGCCATCTTCGCTGTTTTCAAGGGCAATTTTAACCACCATAGTCAAAGGCACAGACAGCAGCATACCCACAGTGCCCAACAACCAGCCCCAGAAGATTAAAGACAAGAACACCACCAAAGTGCTCAGGCCAAGCCCCCGGCCCATAAAACGCGGCTCGACAATATTTCCCATAATGGTATTGATACTAATGTATCCCACAGCCACAATTGCGCTGACCATAGGACTGTGTGTCACCAGCGCCAGTAACACCGGTGGCACCGCCGCAATAATCGAGCCTATATTGGGAATATAATTGAGCAAAAAGGCAAACACACCCCAAAGCACAAAATAATCAACATCCAGCACCCAAAGAAACACTGCCGCCAGCACCCCCGTTGCCAATGACACTAACGTCTTAATGGCCAGGTAACTGTTTATCGAGTCCAAAAAGCGGTCAATCTGCTTCATTTTCATATCCGGGTCATCCAGTGCAAGGTGTACCTTGGTACTGATCATCGGCGCTTCAAAAAGCATAAAGACCACTGTTAGCAGGATCAGAAAGATGTTGGCCATCACACCGCCAAAGCCGGCTAGCATGTTGGTTGCCACATCAATCATCTTACCTGGATCAAATAACGCTATAAGCTGTTGTTTATCAACTAAAATATTATATTGGGCTGCCATATCAACAAACCAGATAAACTTGCTGCGCAGGGCTTCTCTGTATTGAGGTAACTGGCTCGAAAAGTCATTTAACGACTGGCCAACCAGGCCTGTCAGACTCATCCCCATCAGCATGACCATCATGATGATCAGGACAATTGCCAGTCCTTTTGGAATGCGATAGTTCGCAAAAAACTTCAGAAGTGGGTTACATATAATGGCAATAAAGGCTGCTAAAACAAAAGGGACAACGATGTCGTTCGCCAGTTTAATTCCGGCCAAAACAATGAACAATGACGCAATAACGACTAAGCTTTTAGTGATCCCAGACAATGAAGACACGACTTTTCCTTACATTAACTTTGCAAAACCCCACTACAACACGAGGGGATGGCACCGGGTAGCTGCCATTAGCGCATTAAATTAATTATTGCCCGGCGGCTTCATTGTAACGGAAATTTGCATCAAAGCACGCAGAACTAAAAAATTGATCGACAATGCAATACGCTGAGTATAAACACTAAATTATTAAATGGATTATACATGAAGGTATTAATGACAGGCGCCACCGGGCTCATCGGGTCAGAGTTGTGCAAATTCCTATTCAACAAACACAAAATCATTGCATTGACACGCAATATTGCCAAAGCCCGGCGCTTGCTGGACAGTAAAATTGAGCTCGTCGACGATCTGGATCAGGTCAACTTTAATGAACTGGATGTGGTTATCAATCTTGCAGGCGAACCCATTGCTGACAAACGCTGGACTGAAAAACAAAAAGCCCGGATCATGGACAGCCGCATTTTACTGACCGAAGCGCTCAGCGCACGGATCCGCAATTGCGACACGCCACCACATACCTTTATTTCAGGCAGTGCCATTGGCTATTACGGCAGACAGCCTGCAACAGTTAAGGTGGGCGAGGATTTTGACGACCCCTACCCGGAGTTTAGTCATCAACTCTGTAAAGACTGGGAAGCAAAGGCGAATTCAGCCCAGAATGAAGCCACACGGGTCTGTATAATCAGAACCGGTGTGGTGTTATCCAGACACGGCGGTGCACTGAAGAAAATGTTGCCAGCCTTTCAGTTCGGTATGGGTGGACCCATGGCCAGCGGTGAGCAGGTGATGTCCTGGATCCATATTGACGATATGGTGCAACTCATTTTATTTCTGATTAAACATCAGGAACTTGCCGGTGTATTCAACGCGACGGCACCAGCCCCGGTATCCAACAAGGAGTTTGCTGAGCGTCTGGCTATCACTTTAAGACGCCCTGCCATGTTTACTATGCCAGAATTCGTACTCAAGGCGTTGTTTGGTGAAATGTCTGAATTGCTGATTTACGGCCAGCGTGTGTTACCCCGGCGAGCACTCAAAGCAAATTACCGCTTTCGTTACCCTAACCTGGACGAGGCGCTTCAGCAATTGTTTCATTGATGAAGGTATAAAAAAAGCGCCTTGCGGCGCTTTTTATCGGTTCGGTTAGGCGGTTAACACCTTGATTAAGCGCGCCTGTTCAACCTGCTCGTTATCACTGACCACCTGTGACAGATAACAAGTCAGATAATACTCAAGCGACTGAGCACCACCTTGCAGCTTGGCTTCTAACAAAGCAACCTGCTCTGTCATTCGTGCCTTTGCACAAGAATCCGGGGACTCATTATTGGTCATGATTTCGAGACGCAGCAATAACTGCTCTGCAGCAAGTCCTGAGTCATTGCCCCTTAACCAGTTATCCGATGGCGTCTGTCCCGCACGAACAGCTTCTACCAGGTCATTAAACTTTTCACGGCTCTGGGCTGAGAAGAGTTCATTTAACTTGGCCTCTACCTGCTCCAATAACTGTTGTTTGGTTTTTCTCAGTGAACTAAGCACATCTGTTTCAATAACAGCCTCTTTAACGCTCAACAGTTCTGATTGTGTTTTAGCATCGATCATTTGACTGTCCAATTCAGCCAGCAACTGACGCTGCTGTGCTTCCTGTGCCTGTGCTTGTTCACGTTCAGCATTTTGTTGCACCTGACGTTTTTCAAACACAGCATCATTATGCTTTCTGAACTCCTGCCACAATGTGTGCTCCTGCTTGGTACCAGCAAAGCCAATTTCCTGCCAGCGCTTTTGTAAGTTTTTCAATGTATCACACGCTTGCATCACATCTTCTAACTCAAGCTGCGCCTGTGCTTCTGTCACTAATTGTTGCTTCAGCTGCGCATTGGCCTGGTGGCGAGATTTTAATTGCTCATTAACCTGAGTATAGGCCTGGCGATAACGTGTATTAAGTGCCTGATATGTAGAAGCATCCAGGCTACCAGCACCACGCCACTGCTTGTTGATACGGTTAAACATGCTTTCAACCTGACGCCAATCGGGTTCAGCGGCTTGCGCCTGCTCCATCAGCTCAGTCATTTGGCCAACCAACGCCTCGCGCTGCTCAATGATCTTTTTGCGCTGTGCGTCTTGCTCTGCAAAGTATGCTCGACACGGGGCAAATAGCTGCTCGATTTTCTCATCAAACTGAGTTGCCTGTGCTTTTTCTTCATCGCTTTCCACACGGCCCAGTTCATTCCAGCGTACGCGTAATAGTTTTACCTGCGCTGCACGGGTCTTGGGGTCAACCTCTTGCTCAGTGAGCATGTCATCAAGCTGTTGCAACAACTCAGCGCGCTTCGGCTGAGATGCATATTTTTGCCAGTCTTTAAGCTCCTTAAGCGCTTCACTCAATGTCGTATGCTGTTTTGCCAGCTGCTGTTGATATCCTTCACTGAGCAATTCATAGCTCTCAATAAAGCCATTAAATACGCCGAATGCCACATTAAAACGGCCCTGATCCAACAGCCGCTGTACATCTCTTGCCTTCTTACGCGCTTCCTTGAGGTGCTTTTCCTGGCCATCAACCAAAGGTTTCATACCCTGATTAAATTGGCCACTGACAGCTTTAAGTTGCTCGGAAGCCTGCTTTTTAAGCTCACCTGGTAACTGCCGCAACTGCGACTGAGCATGCTGATAGGCTTGTTTTTGCTGTGCCATGACAGTATCCAACTGCTCAAGCGCTTCACTCGGAGCAATCTCAGCCAGCGCTTTCAGAGCTTCATCGAATTGCTCTTTCGCACTGACAAGTTCAGGCAAGTTCTTAAGTTGTGTCGCACTATCACGTAGCTTTCCAGATAAAGTCTGAAGTGACGCCTCTGTTTGATAAGGTGAGGCCTCCAAGCGGCTCTGAAGTTGCGATAACTGGGTCTCTAAAGCTTCCTGTGCAGACAGGTTCAAAGCGTCAACAGCGCTTGACAGGGCCTGCTCCAGTGCCTGGTAATCAGACTCGAATTCACCGATAGCTTTGGCTTTGTTCGCAGCTTGTTCAGCCTGTTGCAGCGCTTGATCAAAGGCCAACTTTAACACATCACGGTGCTTACCCAGTTTTTCAGAGATAGTGATGAACTTTTCCTGATTAACCTGTTGGGCTTCTTCACTCAGCCACTGTACTTCCAGTGCCTGCCATTGCGCTACCAATGCATCAGACTGACTTGCAACCACCTGGTAATCTTGTTTGTCACGTAGGGCATTCAGCTTGGCCAAAACCAATTTTGCTTCCTGAGCAATCTGTGCAGGCATAACCTGGCTCAGTCGCTGTTGTTCCAGGGTTTGCTCCAGCGCGGTACGTGCCTCGCCATTGGCGGCTTTGAGCACGGTTTTTTCTAGCTGATACTGTGCGATCAAAGGCAACAGTTGGTTCTGGAGTGCCTCATTACCTTGTTTAAATGCCTTTTCAATCAGCTTGGCATTGGCAAGACGTTTTAATAATTTGGCTTTTTGCTCGTTCGCAATATCACTAAAAGCCACTTTTTCCAGTGTTTTAGCCGGTGCGTATCGGTCAATATACTCATCCCGAATGGCCTGGCTCAGCGACTGTGAACCAGATAAAACTGCCTGCGAGATATGCTGCTCGGCCAGTTCTTTCAACTCCTGGTCTTGCTTATATACCTTCCACCACAAACTCAAGTCATTAATTTTATCCAGCACTTTTTTTCTGATCTGGCTAGAGTCATCTTCCAATGCCAAAGTCTGCAATACCTCGGCATCTTTGCTCATGTCCAGCTTATCGATTGCGGCTAATCGCACCTGTGTTTTCGGGTGCTTCCATTTAGGGGTAAAAAGGTTTTTAAAGATCATTTTCACTAAACCTGGCTATTTCATTTTCTGCTTTAAATTCTTGTTGCAACTCACGCTTTGATTTTTGCACCATTTCACCTTCTTCGTTGATGGTGAACTGCTCGGTGCTTTTCGCGACTTTTGCCTGATATAACATGACCAGCTGAACGGTTTGTTCTTTTTGTGCCTCGCTCAGCGGTGTACCATCCGGCCAGCGTCCGGTTGAAGCGCCATACTGCAATCGCTCGTAGAGTTCCGGTGTAATATTTTTAACTAAACTGTCTATATTCATGTTCACTTTTTCTTTTTCAGTACGACTAAAATCACCCGATTAACCAGATACCAAACCAGGCCAACACCAATTGCACTCTTAGCTGCCAGCATCTCTAATGTTCCCTCTACCGGCTGCTGCCAATATAAGTATAAGAATCCGCCCAAAAACAAGATCAGTGCCAGAAATGAATAATTCATGATGGTCTGCTGTTTCTTAATTCGCCTGCGAACCGTTTCTCTGTGCAAAGATTCCTCGTCCATATTCGCAAGATTAAATTCACAGTGTGGGCAGGTTTTGTGCATAGAAGATATGGGCTTGTTACAACTGGGGCATTGGGCAATCGCCATACTCGAGTGACTCCTAACGAAAAACTAGCATTTACACGCCGGCCACCTTTAGAGTATTGATACCAAAGTGCTTAATGTAATCTTGATTGAAAAAGGCCAGCTGGCAAATCAAGCAACAAATAAGTGCAAAAAGGTATGACTGCTACTTAAAGAGTAAGACCAAAAAATAAGGCGCCATATGGCGCCCTATTCTACTTGGTTTATTAAGGTTTGTCTTTTTGGAAATGCATAGAATTGTCTTTTTGTACCTCAGCATTTCCTTCCGAGCTACGCTGCTCTGTATCAAACTTATCCCAGTACTCGTCAATAGACTCTTTCATCTCTTTACGCAGTAACATGATCCCGAATAAATTTGGCAGTGTCATGACCACTATCCCCACAGCTGCGAGCTTCCAGATCAATGTGGTGTCTGCAAATGATGCCCAGAAAAAGCCGGCAACATAGAATACCCGATACGGCATCACAGAACGTGAGCCAAACAAATACGTCATGGCACGGTCACCATAATATGACCAGGCTATCGCTGTAGAGAACGCAAACAGTAACAGGCCGATTGATACAATATACTGGCCGCTGTCACCAAAGAAACCACGGGTGAACGCTTTCGTTGTCAGTTCAGCAGAGTGCACCAGAGATTTACCTTTGATGCTGATACTGGTATCGACAAGCATACCTTTGCTTACTTCGACGGTACCTGTGTAGCGATGCTTATCAGTGATACCAAAACGAATGTCCTCACCGATCGAGCGCGAATGAATCACGGTGAAGTCTTTATTCACTGCCACCCCTTCGACTACCCGGATATTTCCGTTGTAGGTCTCAACACTGTGGCCATCAATACCATTAAGGTATTTGTACAACTCTTCCCTGTCACTGTCGTTTGACTCAACATAGTTACCCTGAACTATCGTCATTGACGAACGCTCAAAAGTGGTTTCGAATTTTTCTGTCCACACACCGGATGACAAGATCACTAAGCCTGTCAGCGTACAGATCACTATGGTATCAATGAAAGGTTCCAGAATAGACACCATACCCTCTGATACCGGCTCATCTGCTTTGGCTGAGGCGTGCGCAATCGGTGCCGAACCCTGACCGGCTTCGTTGGAGAATAAACCACGGTTTACGCCCCGGTTAAAGGCATAGGCAAAAGACGCCCCCAGGAAGCCACCAACCGCAGCCGAGCCACTAAATGCATTAACAAACACAGCAGAAAAAGAGGGGATGATGTTTTCAGCATTATAAAGAATCACCGCCAGCGCTCCGATGATGTACACCGCAGCCATCAAAGGGACAACCCGAGATGTAATTGCAGCAATACGCTTAATACCACCCAGGATTACCAGGGCAAGTAGGATTGACAGCACCGCACCGGTGACCATAGGCTGGATGTTAAAAGTTGCCTCCATACCCTGCGCGATGTTGTTGATCTGCGGCAAACTACCCGTGCCGAATGAGCTGATAACCGTTGCAATGGCAAACAATACAGCAAGCCACTTCATATTGAGGCGGCGATCCATATAGTACATAGGACCACCTGCCATTGAGCCATCTTCTGCTTTAGTACGGTATTTATGAGATAAAGTTACCTCAACGAACTTAGTCGTCATACCGAAAAATGCCGTCATCCACATCCAGAATAAGGCAGCCGGACCACCAATTGAAATGGCCAGTGCAACACCACCTATATTGCCAGTACCTACCGTGCCTGAGAGGGCTGTGGACAATGCCTGAAAATGCGTGGTATCCCCCTCCTGTCCTTTCTTGTCGTATTTACCCGTAACAATTTTGCACGCATGCTTGAAATATCGGATCTGTGGGAATTTTAAGTACAGTGTAAAAAACAGACCCACCCCAAGTAATACATAAGGGAACCACCAGGAGCCCCCCAACAAGGCATCCAGACTATCCAGAAAACTTCCTAACGCGTCCACGACTCTTCCTCTTTCTCGTTGTTATTATATGCGACAGGCAACCAATGAGGTTGCCTGCGATGATGTTTATCTCAGATTGTCCACCACGTTCACGATGGCGGCTAAGGTATCCTGACCAAATTGATATGAGCGGCGGTCAGACCAGCCATAATGCGGATCAGGTAAATTGGCATTGTCCTTAAATGGCATCTCAATGGTGTATGCAAGCGCTTTAAAGGCTTCACCTACCGCACAAGAAGCAACCGTCAGATTAGCCTGACCCGGCTCATCTTTAGGATAGCCAAACTCATCCTGAAACTCAGGTGTAATCGTCAGTAAGGCCTGCTTAAACTGTTCTTCCAAAGACTCAAGACGAGCATCATAGCTTGGGATCCCTTCACTACCTGCAACGAAGTTGTATGGCAGTGCTTCATCACCATGGATATCAAGATACAAATCCAGACCTGTTTCATGCATCTTATTCAGGACATGATACACTTCAGGCGAGTTTTCCAGTGAAGGCGTTTGCCATTCACGGTTCAGGTTCACGCCTTTCGCATTGGTGCGTAAATGACCGCGCACACTGCCATCGGGGTTCATGTTCGGTACGATATAAAACACCGCTTTTGATAACAGCGCTGCTGCATGCGGGTCTTCGTCGTCCAGTAGTTTGTGTAACAGACCTTCTACAAACCACTCCGCCATGGTTTCACCAGGGTGCTGGCGCGCAGTGATCCAGATTTTTTTCTTTTCATCGCCCGGCTCACCGACACACAATAAACTAATGTCACGACCGTCCAGAGTTTCACCCAAAGTTTCAACCCGGCACGCATCATGACTTTGAGCCCAGTAAACCAGATCCAAATGGCGTTCGTAGCTATACGGAGCAAAGTAAGCAAAATAAGTGTGATGACATTCAGGTTCAAAGTCGATAACCAGCTGGCCATCCTGATAAGTACTCGGCACCCGGAACCAGGTTTGTCTGTCATAGGAAGCAACAGCCTGGTAATCATCCCACCCTTCTGGGTACGCTGAGTTTTGCAGATTATTAATATGAAGTTTATGTTCTACAAATGGTGTTGATTCGAGACGAAAGTGGAACCATTGAAAGAATTCAGATTCGTTATCATGGTTAATTTCCAGCTGAATGTCGAGTGGAGCCTCAGCAGAAATCACTTTGATATTTCCGCTGTCAAAATTACTGGTGATCTTCATCATATACCCTAAATAAAAAAACCATCTCATTGTGCCAGGTGTTATGTACAAAGCACTCAACAGCGCAGTACAAAGTCAAGGAACTTTATTTTAACCTTGATGATTTTTGTTAGTGATTTGTAGCAATAAATCAGCTGCAAGCCTAACACACCTGGTGCGAGACAAAAACAAAAAAAGCCAGCAATCGCTGGCTTTTTTAGATAAACCGATAATTAACGCGGCAGGCTTGGGAATTCTACCTCAGCCATGTCACGCATTACACGTACAACCTGACAGCTATAGCCAAACTCGTTATCGTACCATACGTAAAGTACCACACGATCACCGTCAACGATGGTTGCTTGTGAATCAACCACACCAGCGTAGCGGCTACCAACCAAGTCAGTTGATACGATTTCAGTTGACGCTGTGTAATCAATTTGGTCACGCAATTCTGAATGCAGAGAAGTCTCACGCAGGAACTCGTTCAGCTCTTCTGCGGTCGTTTCTGCTTTCAGATTCAGGTTCAGAATAGCCATAGAAACATTTGGCGTAGGAACACGGATTGCGTTACCCGTTAGTTTACCCGCCAGCTCTGGCAACGCTTTTGCAACTGCTTTTGCAGCACCGGTAGAGGTAATAACCATGTTCAGTGCAGCACTGCGACCACGACGCTCAGCTTTGTGGTAGTTGTCGATCAGGTTCTGATCATTGGTGTATGAGTGAACCGTTTCAACGTGACCGTTCTTGATACCGAACTTGTCATTCAACGCTTTCAGTACTGGTGTAATGGCGTTTGTTGTACAGCTTGCTGCAGAAACAATTTTGTCTTCAGACAGAATGTCAGCATTGTTAACACCGTATACAACGTTCTTGATGTCGCCTTTCGCAGGGGCAGTCAGAAGTACTTTAGACGCACCTTTAGATTGTAGGTGTTTACCTAAGCCATCTTCGTCTTTCCACACGCCCGTGTTATCTACAACCAGCGCGTTCTCAATGCCGTACTGGGTGTAATCCACTTCTTCCGGAGAGTTAGCATAGATGATCTGAATGTAGTTACCGTTTGCTTTGATAGCGCCTTTTTCGTGATCAACAGTAATTGAACCGTTGAAAGGACCATGAATTGAATCACGACGCAACAAGCTAGCACGCTTCTCAAGGTCGCCATCGCGACCACCACGCACAACAATTGCACGTAAACGCAGGTCAGCGTGAGAGCCACCGCGCTCAATCAATAGACGAGCAAGTAGACGACCAATACGACCAAAACCATACAGTACCACGTCGCGAGGGGCCGGACGGTTGCCTGTATTTAGCAGTGCAGACAGCTCAGCATTGAGATATTCCTCGATTGAGCGGCCTTCGCCTGCGTTCTTGTAAATATATGCATAGGCTAGTTTACCTAAGTCAACACGGCCTGGAGCCAGTTCCATCTTGCTGATTGCTTCTAAGAATGGGAAGCTCTCGCGCAGACGCAGTTTAGTGTCTTCAAAACGTGCGACTGTTTTATGGGCTTTAATAACATCGATAGTGCTGGTGTTAACAAGAGGACGGCCATAAACCGCAATTTCTACACCCAGATTACGATACAAACGACCGATGATCGGTTGCATGCTTTCTGCGTAGTCTTGACGTTCTTGCCAGCTGTTTTGATATTCTTGCTCGTGAGATAAGGTCATTTTTTCTGCCTAATAAACAATTTTTGAACGGATAGCCTAACCGAGCCTGATGTATTGCATAATTTGAGAGTCAACAGGCCCCAAGGCAGTGACATTTTAATTTAATTGGCTCGGATTCTCCACCATTTACTGACAATTGTTGCTGTAAAATTAACTGCACAGTTAATCTCAACGCAGATTTTCAGGCTAAGAACGCACATAACACAAGAAATTCTGCGCTAATCTGCCGGGCTTGTGATCCCTTGCTACACTTGACCTAAATAAAGGGTGTCCAGAATTGTCGAAATTGGTACTATACGTAAGCAACAACAAAGACTTGGAGTACGGATAACAATGAGGTGGTGGCTAATATCAAGCCTGTGTATTACAACAGCGCTGCTCAGTGGCTGCGATGACACGATAACACTGAGCAAAATTTGCTCGGATACACCGGGGTTTTGCGAAGACCTTAACAAAGACAGTCATTGCAAAGAAGAACGCGCATCAGTCATATTCTCACGTTACCGCGAATACAAAGCCCCAACTGACGAGAATAAATACACACTGCTAAAAGATTTTGAACAGTATAACGAGTGTGTTTCGCTCGCAGCACAAATTGAACATATCAAACTAAAAGAAAAAACCACATCACGGGTTGAAGGGCATCTCACCAGCCTGAAAGAAATGACGCGCATCTATCAGGACACTATTAATACTGAGCATCCGGGGTTACTTTACTATCACTGGTCCCGACGTAACAACCGCATGGCATTAAACAAGCTGCTTAATATGCAGGACCAGGAGCATGTCAAGAGCAACAGCGAGATACAACTCTTTCTGGCAACCTTCTATGCCAAGATTGATGACGACAAGACAATAGACATTCTTTATCGCGTGCTGGAACTGAATAAAGCGGGCGAAACCCCAGACCCGGAAGTATTCGCCAGTCTGGTCAGTATTTTTTACAAACAACAAAAATATAAGCACGCTTATACATTTGCCCGGGTAGCGCAGCTATCTGGCTCTGAGAATATTGATATTCTGCCCGTGGAACATAAACTCTCTGCCAGCGGGAAAGACTTAGGCGCACTGGATACGCTGGCTGCAAAAACCTGGGAAGAGATCAGTAATGGAGAATTCCTCTCCCCAAGAAACTTTTAATTTGTTTCTTAACAAAGTGGCCTTTACGGGCCACTTTGATTAGCTTTTAGCATTAAGCTCCGCCGTTACCTGCGCTAACCCCACCTCAGAGATCCGCACCGAAATTTCTTTTTGCTTAGCACTTAACAGGGAGATCCCTTCTGCGACCAGGTCGTATACCCGCCATTCACCTTTGCTACTTTTGCGAAATTTAAAGTGGATGTCGATGTCCGGACCTGAAGGCTGTCTCACCACAGCTTTGACCGTGGCGTATTTACTTTTACTGTCTGTAGGCAGGGCTTCGAACGTCACTTGCTGTCCTTTATATTGCATCAGTGCACTGGCGTAGCTCACTTCAAGATAATGCTCAACAGCAGAAATAAACGCCAGCGCCTGTGGTTTAGACAACCCTTTAATATGCTTACCCAGTAACTTATAAGACACAAAGCGAATATCAATGTGTGACATCAGATGTGCCTTAACGATCTGACGCATTTCCAGAGGGCTGGCATTGCCATCCTGATTAACGGCTTTAATGTCAGAAAATAGGGAGTCGCCTACTTCATGGATTAACTCTAACGGTGGTTTTGATGCCAGAGTCAGTGATGAAAACAGCAACAGAAAAAGTCCAGCAATTAATTTGTTCACGTTCGTTCCTCGATACTTGAAAAAATGACGTCCTGGTCCAGCCCCGCCAGATTAATGAGGGTCGGATGGTGCGAGATTGATAATGTAACGCTAAAACGCGTCTGAATGTGTGAGAAAATGTATGAAAATATATCAGATTCAGTAGCCAGTCAGCTTACCTCTGCGGACCCTTTTTTGGCTTTGCTGCAAAGAGTAACCGGGAAGGTTAACGCTTAAGTACTTTTTTCACCATACGATGAGAGTGTAACCACTGTTTTGCGCTATTTTTCTCCAGTGCTTCACTTATATAGTAGCCTTGCAAGTAGTGACATCCTTTACAGTTGAGATAGGCCGCTGTTTTACTGTCCTCCACCCCTTCAGCAACCACCGAGCACCCCAGGCGATTCGCAAGGTAAATGGTTGTTTCAACTATAGCCTGATCTTTGTCACTATCCAGGCAACCACTCACAAATGAACGGTCAATTTTGATCTGGGAAATAGGCAGCTCTCTGAGCATTGAAAAAGACGAAAATCCGGTGCCAAAATCATCTATGCTCACCGCAAACCCCATATCAATTAACACACCTATCATATACCTGGCCTGCTCAACGTCAACCATCACCATACTCTCTGTTAATTCGAACACAATACAACTTGGCTGGATTTGATATTTGGATTGCAGCTCAACCAGCTGATTGATGAGGTAACGGCCATGAAAGTCCTGGCAAGACAGATTTATGTGTATCGTGACTCCCGGCTCTATGGTCAAAAAGTTATCCAGATCTTTAAATACCTGCTCAATGACGAAACTGGTGATCTGCTTAATATAATTGTTTTTCTCAGCAATGGGGATAAACCGCATCGGGCTAATGTATGATCCTGGCCCGTCAGTCCAGCGCAATAAGGCTTCCAGCCCATGCACTTCGTTATTGTGTCCACACACCAGTGGCTGATAAAACACCTTGAGTTTTCTCTCGCTTAAAGCCACTTTTAAGGCATTAAACAGTTCGAACTCTGCTGACACGCCGTCGTGCAGCGCCTGATCAAATATCACCAGGCTTTGCCGACTGTTTTTAGCCGCATACATAGCAATATCCGCTTGC
Source organism: Pseudoalteromonas rubra (assembly GCF_001482385.1). Taxonomy (NCBI): domain Bacteria; kingdom Pseudomonadati; phylum Pseudomonadota; class Gammaproteobacteria; order Alteromonadales; family Pseudoalteromonadaceae; genus Pseudoalteromonas; species Pseudoalteromonas rubra. Next base: position 188,141 of record NZ_CP013611.1, on the reverse strand, counting down.
TTCATCAACTCTGTGACAGAGGACTTTTCTTCGGCATCAAAGATACGCGCACCCGCACTGTAAAATACATCCACGTGAACCTCATCGATCACCAGACCATCATTAAAGGCCTTCAGCAGTCCATTGTTGAGTGAAAACAACTTAGTTTCGCTCGCCGCGTCCGTAACAATAACGAATTCGTCGCCACCCATTCGATATACCTTGCTGCCCTGTGTGGCTAATGAACGCAATTTGCTAGCAAAGGCAACCAACAGCTTGTCACCAAAAAAATGGCCCAGCGCATCATTCACTTGCTTGAAGTTATTGATGTCCAGGAGTAAGAGGCTAAACGCTTTGCCTTGCTGTATGCACTGCTCCACAAACTTAGTGCACTGCTGGCGGTTCTCCAGCTCAGTTAAAGAATCATGCCGGGCAAGGTGGCGCTCGCTTTGTGCAATCTCCTGCAACAGTAACAAACTGGAGCGGCTTAACCGTACGACCACAATCACAAATACCGCACCCAGCATCAGGATCACCGACAAACCGAACACCATGGGAGAAGCATCAGCTGTGCGATACACATGATAAGCAAAGGCGAGATATCCACATACAAAGAAAAGAATCAATGCCAGCAAAACGCGCCAGCCGCGATTTTGAGTGATCTGGCAGATTTGTAGTGCCGGCAGCAGTGCCACCACCAGCAGCAAGAACCCAACTATTATGAAACTTAAGCTCAGGCTTTCCACATAGACCACATGCACACAGACTAAAATGTAAAGAGTATAGTGAAGAATCCCCCACCCTGCGCGATTGATAACAGGTACAGTCAAACGCCGATGATGCATTTGTAGCCACTTCTGACACGCGATATCTGCGTGTATGCGAACCAAATCGACTAGCCGCACTCGTGCATTTGATGTAAAATACGCGCGTTTCTAAGCAAATCCATTATGTTATTTTTGAGGAAAACCTGTGAGCGAACAAAAACAGTCTCTGAGCTATAAAGACGCAGGCGTTGATATCGATGCGGGCAATGCATTGGTTGAGCGCATTAAAGGGGTAGTTAAAAAGACGCGTCGCCCTGAAGTGATGGGCGGTATTGGCGGCTTTGGCGCATTATGCGAACTACCAACCGGATATAAAGAGCCTGTCTTAGTTGCTGGCACAGATGGCGTAGGCACAAAGCTGCGTCTGGCCATCGATTTGAAAAAACATGATACAGTGGGCATCGATCTGGTTGCCATGTGTGTAAACGACTTAATAGTTCAAGGTGCTGAACCCCTATTTTTCCTTGACTATTACGCGACTGGTAAACTGGATGTTGATACTGCTGCTGATGTAGTGACAGGTATTGGCACTGGTTGTGAGCAAGCTGGCTGCGCCCTGATCGGTGGTGAAACGGCCGAAATGCCTGGCATGTACGAAGGCGAAGACTACGACATGGCCGGTTTCTGTACTGGTGTGGTTGAAAAGTCTAAGATCATTGACGGCACCAAAGTCGCCGAAGGTGATCAGCTGATCGCACTGGCTTCAAGCGGCCCACACTCAAACGGCTACTCGCTGATCCGTAAAGTGCTGGAAGTTTCTGGTGCTGATACCAGCGAAGAGTTCGCAGGTAAGCCTTTGGCCGAACACCTGCTTGAACCAACCCGTATCTACGTTAAGCCTATTCTGGAACTGCTTAAAGAAGTCGATGTGCATGCACTGTCTCACATCACAGGTGGTGGTTTCTGGGAAAACATCCCGCGCGTATTACCTGAATCAGCAAAAGCCGTTGTAAAAGGCGACAGCTGGGAATGGCCTGCTGTATTCAACTGGTTACAGGAAAACGGCAACATCAGCACCCACGAAATGTACCGTACTTTCAACTGTGGTGTGGGCATGATCCTGGTTGTTCCTGCTGATAAACTTGCACAAAGCCTGGAAATCCTGAAAGCACAGGGCGAAAATGCCTGGCACATTGGTGAAATTCAAGCTGCAAACGCAGGTGAAGAACAAGTTGAAATCCTGGGCGGTGCCGAGTAATGGCACCCGAACGATCTCCAATTCGGATTGTTGTGCTGATCTCAGGTAGTGGTTCTAATTTACAGGCCATTATGGACAGTTGTCAGCGCAACGAAATCAATGGCGAGATCTGTGCCGTCATCAGTAATAAAGCAAATGCTTACGGGCTGCAACGTGCCCAGCAAGTGAACATTGACACGCAAGTATTAAGTCATAAGGACTTTGACAGCCGTGAAGCCTATGACCAACGTTTAGCACAATTAATTGACTCTTATAATCCAGATTTAGTTGTATTAGCTGGATTTATGCGTATTCTAACTGCTGACTTAGTGCAAAAATTTAAAGGAAAAATGTTGAACATTCATCCTTCTTTGTTGCCTAAGTACCAAGGGCTGAATACCCACCAAAGAGCGATTGATGCAAAAGAAACGTTTCATGGCGCCAGTGTTCACTTTGTGACAGAAGAACTAGATGGTGGACCGGTCATCGTACAAGCCAAGGTACCAATCCTGGCTGATGATACTGCGCACACGCTGTCACAGCGGGTTCATGAACAAGAACATATAATCTATCCTTTGGTGGTCAAGTGGTTCAGCGAACACAGACTAACGATGGAAGCAGACTATGCCGTTTTTGACAATCAACCCCTTCCAGCTCAAGGCGCACCCTACCCAGAAGAATAAAAAATACAGCGCTTTACTATTTGGTTTAAGCGCTGTTTTCTCTTCTTCCTTATTGGCCAGTGATCTGGTTCCCTACCGCGCAGAATATGATGTACTGCGTAAAGGCTCAGTGCACGGCAACGCCATCAGAGAGCTGTCAAAAGTCTCAAACGACACTTACTCCCTGAATTACGAAAGTAACATCGAATGGATGATTTTCTCCGACGAACGCACAGAAAACTCACTGTTCACTTACCATGATAAGCACCCCAAACCTTTACTTTACACACTCAAGCGCGAAGGCACCGGGCCAGACAAAAACTACAAAATCCGCTTTGACCGAGACAACAAACAGCTGTTTAAAGACAATGAGAAATACCCCATCAATGCCGACTGGAATGAGCAGCGTCATGATGTTCTGTCTTATCAGATAGCGCTGCGCAACGATGTCAAAGCCGGTAAAACCAAAATGAGTTACCCCATTGTCGATAAAAAAGGCAATGTGCGTAGCTATGACTTTGAAGTGGTTGGCACCGAAACCATCACCCTGCCCATAGGCAATGTCGAAACCATTAAAGTGAAGCGCCTGTACGACAGCGATAAGCGTCAGGCTATGGCCTGGCTGGCACCGGCATACCACTACTCTGTAGTGCAAATGTTTAAAGGCAAAGATGGCGTGGAGCAGTTTATGATCCAGCTGAAGAGCTTTGATGCAGAAAAATCGGCTGAGTAATATAAGATAAAAAAGCCCTGATCATCAGGGCTTTTTTATGTCATTCATTTCGCGAACTGGCTTTTCGGGATGAGCGCTAGATTTTCTCACCCAGCTTAAACAACACAGATTCACCGGGTTCCATCTTATTCCACTGCTCATCATTCGTCAGCGGCCGGGTTGCAATCACAGTCACCACGTCATTCGGGGTCGTTTCTTTTTGAAAGTCCACCACCATATCCGCATCGATTAACGTCGCTTTTCCAAACGGCGCACGACGCGTGATCCAGTGCAGATTATTAGAGCAATACGCCAACACAAACACCCCATCCGTCAGCAGCATGTTAAACACCCCTTTGTCCATCAGGGTTTTTGCCAGCTTAGCTGCATAGCGGAACACAGAGGCCATGTTTTTGGGTCTTTTCGGGTATTTTTCACGGATCTTGTCCAAAATCCAACAAAATGCCAGTTCACTGTCGGTATTTCCCACTGGCTTATAAAACTCAGTGGTCAGGTCTTTGTAGTTAGACAGCTGACCATTGTGTGCATAAGTGATCTCCCTGCCCCACAGCTCACGGGTAAAAGGATGGGTATTCTCAAGACACGTTCTGCCCCGGTTGCCCTGGCGAATGTGGCTGATCACCGACACACTTTTAATCGGATAGGCTTTTACCAGTTTGGCAATTTCCGACTGACAGCTTGGCTCTGGGTCCTTAAACGTCCGACACCCTTTACCCTCATAAAAAGTGATCCCCCAGCCATCTTTATGCGGCCCGGTATTCCCTCCACGCTCCAGCAACCCGGAAAAACTAAAACAAATATCCGTGGGTACATTGGCAGACATGCCCAAAAGTTCACACATAGAATAAAAAGCCTTTAAATATCATAATATTAAACTGAGACATTCTCTTTCTTACTTTCTGGTCTCAGTGTTGGTCACAATTTAGATAAGCCGTGACCACATTGCTTGTGAGCTAAATTTTATCACCAAGTGGCGGAGGGTACCAATGTGTAATCCGGGGTTTTGTTTTATGTTGGCCTTGTAAAGCGACTGTCGAGAAGAAGTGTCTCCAGACAATCGGGTATTTGCTTTACATGTGATTCGAAGTTCTATTCCAACGCCCTAGATTTTGTCTCAATGATATCGAACCATTTTCTTAGGATTGGTAGTAAATAAGCAACTCTTACCCCTTGCCTTTCAGAAAGCGCATAGAGCAAATTAGACAAGCGATAATGATCGCTGCCTGAGACCAAACTTATCTGCTCCAAAGTGCGCTCGCTACGTTTGCTCAGTTTATCTAACTCTTGCCACCATTCGACTTCGTGCTTCCAATAATTTGCAGCTGCATTAATTGCAGATACATCTGTCACAGATGGGTGATGCCGAGCCCCAATAACAAATGCACTTCCCTTTTCTAGCTTTGAAAAGCTGATGGCCTCAACCATAAACCTCTGAGCTGCAACAAACCCTAACCCAATATAATATTCAGCTTGGTCAAACAACCCTTCAGAATCTGGATCATTGGTGTGCGCAATTGCATTCTCTATTTCAGAAATTTTTTTATCAAGCAATGCGAAAAGTTCTGTCATATCTCCAAATGAGCAAAGTGATCTAAGAATACTCTGTTTTTCCTTCATTATGGTTCCATTTATTCATATTCCAACGTGGTCTCAAAATTTTATCAGCTACACTAACGCTCGTTTGAATTTAGCTGGCTCATTCTTTTTTCAATATCGAGTAATAGTACATTTAGCATCTCTTCCATGTGTTCTAAACTAAGACCCTTATCTTTAATAAAATCACTCGGCAATTTATCCCTATCTCTCCAGAATTCAACTTTGCCATTCACGGTAAGCCCAATGGCTAATTTCGCATTCAAGCACTTTTCGCACGCCTCACTCCATATTTCAGAGAGTTGGAATTCAAATTCGCGATCCGGGTTTTGAGCACAAAACTCTTGATATTTCTTGGTTTCTGAGATGGCCTTTTGAATAGCTCTAACGCACTCGACCCTTCTAAGATACTCATCATTCCTAAGTGCATACTCCATTTCCTTATCTTTCTGAAGGACAGAGATCAATGTTAAAATGTGTTTTGGAAGATCCGCAAAGTTAAACCCTAACATTTTGATTTTTCCTTTATCCCAACATTTCTTATAACTTTTCCCATGTATATTGATCATAACCGTTCTCAATAGACAGAGCGTAAAAATCAGTTCTACTTTCAAATACATGGAGATTTCTAGGGTGGCTTACAGTTGAGGCCATGTTTTCTATTCAGACTTTCCTTTTATTTCCATCAGCGTCAATCATGAAATATGTGCCTTCAATTTCAGGTAGAGTGTTTTTCATTATTATTCCTTTATTTCAATATGCTACGAGACAGACAACCCCCGCGCTCAAAAAGACAAAAGCCTCCAGAGACTTACTGGGCTTCGTTACAAAGATGTTTTTAGCGTAGCAATACTTTTAGTTACTTCAGGAGCCTCAGTACCAAGTTCTTTTTCAAGAAACAATTTGCAGTTTTTTGTCTCAAGATCTATATGAGAGTCAACACGCACTATAACTTTCTTATTTTTTTAGGGTCAATAGGTATAGGCTGATAAGGTATAAAAGTGCCTGACTTTGAGGTTCTAAATTCAATTTCAATTAGTGTTGGTTTTGGCTTGTGCTGGCAGTAATGAAGTCCATTTTATGAGTATCAAACTTTAGCGATAAAAGGCGATTTTCAAGCTCTGCCTCGTATTCCAAAGGCTTATACATTGCTATAGTTTAATTAATTTTTTTGGTCATGTCCGCGCAGCCCTGATCCGCATATCAACATACCAGTTGTCGCTCCCATCAAGTTGCTTGCTGCTTTCCCAGACAAAGCCCTTGTCGCTGATCTGGCTGAAGCGAAAGCGTGCGGGTTGTAGCTCGCCGCCAGGCAGGCGCTGTTCAACCTTGAGGTGCACGCCGTCCTTATCCCGCTGTGCGGTAAACGGGTTGAGCGTTGCGTTCATTTGTACGGGCAAAAATACCTGATGCCAGCGCTTGTCCTGCAATGAGTAGGTTCTGAGTGTTCTGCCGGCGTAGGTTACCTTGCCCTGCGCATCCAGCAGGCTGAAGTCGTCCACTACCATTTTATTGTCAAAGGCGTAGTCGGCTTGCCAGCGGCATGGAGCTGAGAACAGCGTTTTCCCTTGCAGGTCAAGCTGCTCATATTGGCACTGCCAGTGGCCAATCAAAAAAGCATAATCGCTGGCCGCCGCAGGTGCGCCGGGATAGAGGTCGGTACTATCAGAAGCAAAAGAACAGGCACTGAAAAAACACAAAGATAAGAGTCGCATAATGGGCTCACAAGTAGAAACAACCAGACTCAGTATGCCGCCAAATATGGCGATGGCAAAGTATTGGCTGCAATATTCATAAAGCGAAAACGGTCAGATTCACCCTGCACACACTTTTACACCCACCAGTGTCCGGAAAATCACGCATTGATGCGCCTCACAGGGTATATACAGGTAAAACTCAGCGCATAACATTCTTTTATATTTCATAAAAAACAGGGTGTTACTTTTTGAATAAGCCATATAATAGAAACACCTCAATAAAAGGAACTAACAATATGAAAAAAGCACTAATCCTTACACTTTTGGCTTTGGCATCAACTCAGAGCCTTGCTGCGCGTGAAACCACGTCGGGTTATATCGACAGAATGGTTACCTACCCTGATTTTGGCAGCGGAAACACCATTGTTGAACTAAGCAACCGGGGTAATACCTGTTACGGTTACTGGATTGAAACGGGATCAAAAGGTCATGATGCCGCACTTTCAGCCTTGCTGGGAGCATTTCATAGCAAAAGAGTCGTCAGTATCGTCGGGCTGGATGACAGTGCCAATAAGTGGAATGGCTCTCCGGGCACACACTACTGCAAACTCTACGCTGTCGATGTCAAAAGGTAATCCGCCCTCACTCAAAAACCGCAATTAAGCGGAACCGTGTGTCTCAAATAAGGCACACGGCCATCAGCTGAAAAAACCGTCACGGAATGAACAATTCTGCACACCTATTCACTGTACAAATAAACCCCAAACCGTCTCTCTCTGACAACACCGCATACTTATTCAATCCCCCCAATCCAAACAAAATTCGCCATCAGTCCGAAAAACAGCAGCATAACCGATAGTTCAGCACCTTTAGAATTGGCTAACCCCGGCTATTTAACGCATAAACTTTCACCTTTCTAACGCTGTAAGGCGGTACAATGATAACTAAAAATGCATATTCAATTCAAAATACTGCATATAGAACCCCAAAAACCAACTAAAAAACCCAAAGAAACTAAAATCACGCAAAAAAAAATTTTTACTGCAATTTCATGCACGATTCTGACTAAAAACCCGTTGATAGTGAATATTTTTGCAAATATAATAAATAATTATATTCGTACCTTTTTTGATAATCTTGTTACGAGATTCACTTTATGCTTTCTTAGTTTGCATAAAAACAACAACCAGAACACATCCGGGATGTAAAATAATGCTAAAACCAAAACTCATATCTCTGGCCATAGCGACGGCTTTGCCAGGCTCAATTATGCTCAGTGCAACAGCGCAGGCCGATGAATCAGGTGCCGAAGAAAAGTCTCTGGAAGTTATCCAGATCACTGCCACTCGCCGCAGTGGCTCAGTTCAGGAAGCCCCTTTAAACATCACCGCACTCGATGCGGATATAATGAAAGATCAAAACATTGGTGAACTGGCCGATGTGGCACGTTGGGTGCCAGGTCTGACAGTGACCGATCAGGGTGGTCGCTCTGGCTCACCGATTATCGTTCGTGGCCTTAACACCAACTCATCAGGCCCGGATCAGGATGGCGGCACCGTTGCAACCTACGTGAATGAAATCCCCGTTTCACTGGATATGCGCCTGACTGACGTAGAACGCGTAGAGGTATTAATCGGCCCACAAGGTACCCTGTACGGCGCGGGTACCTTAGGCGGCGCTATTCGCTATATGCTTAAAGCGCCAGAGTTAGACATCACCACAGTGCAGCTGTATGGCGACTTATTTCAAAACTCAGAGAGTGACTCGGTTGGGGGTGAAGGCGGCTTTATTTTCAACACCCCCATCATCGAAGATGAACTGGCGCTGCGTGCCAGCCTGAACCAGTATGAAGATCCCGGATTTATTGATTACAACTATGTGGTCCGCGAAGGCGGGGCTTCTTTGGCAGATCCAAACTGGAGCAGTCAAAGTGACGTTGATAACAACCTAAAACGCGTGGCCGATGCCAATGGCGAAACCACCACCACAGGCCGCGTTTCTGTGCGCTGGAAGCCAAATGACTGGTTCGATGGCACGCTGAACTACTTTTACCAGAAACAAGAAAGTGAGGGCCGTTCGATAGTACATTATCAGGCACTCAACCCGGCAAACGGACTCAATGATCGCATCGGCAAATATGAATCTGCCTATCGCTATGAAGAGCCCAGAGACAAAGAAGATGATCTGCTGAGCCTGGAATTAAAAGCCGATCTGGGATTTGCAGAACTGGTTTCTGCCTCGGGCTGGTCCAGCTTTGAAGCCGATGGTCAGCGCGACCAGACCGATCTGCTGATCCGCCTCGATTATGGCTATGAAGAATTCCCGTCCTTCTCGGCGTTTACCCGTGAAGAGGAAGAAGAAGACACCTTCACGCAGGAGATCCGCCTGGTGTCGCAGGGCGACTCAGCCTGGAACTGGATAGTGGGTGGGTTCTACAACAAATTCGAAAGTGATGCCAGCAGTAAAGAGTTCACTCCGGGCTTTGGTGAATTTGCCGTAGCTAATTTTGGTGGCGAGCAAACCCGCCCGGACAACCTCGAGTATTTTTCGGTCGACCGTAGTGAAATCAAAGAGCAGGCTCTATTCGGGGAAGTGGGTTATCAGGTTAATGACAAGCTAACCATTACCCTGGGAGCACGATTTTACGAGTATGAAGTAAAAGCCGAGTCTGCCGTTGACTTCCCACTGGCCAATACGCTTTACAGCGGCGCAGGTCCAAGCGACATTACCCTGGACTTTAAGCAAAACAATGCGGAGGACGATGGAAACCTGTTTAAGTTCAACGCCAATTATCAGTTTACTGACTCAGTCATGGCGTACATCACGGCCAGTGAAGGTTTCCGTATTGGTGGTTCTAACGGTCTGGCGCCGTGTCCGGATCCCCTGCCTGACAAACAGATCGGTTGTGGTATGCCCGACGAAATGTTGTACACCGCGGACACCACCACCAACTATGAATTGGGTCTGAAGAGCACCTGGTTAAAGAACCGCCTGCATTTCAACGCGGCCATTTTCAATGTTGACTGGGATGATGCGCAAATTGCCGGTGCCACTGTGGTTGGCCAGCTTCCGTATACCTCTAATGCCGGAACAGCCAACGCCAAAGGGGTTGAGATCTCAACACGTGCCATCCTCAGTGACTCTATCAGCACATATGCAACCTATGCCTACACTAAGGCTGAGTTAACCTCGGATGCCCCTTACCTGTTTAATGCAGATGGCACTGATGGGGGTAAAGATGGTGACAGACTGCCCGGCTCTCCCGAGCATCAGTTCTCCCTGGGTATAAATTACGAAACTGAAGTGCTGGGCGATAAAACCCTGGATATCAATTATGGCCTGACAGCCCAGAGCGATATCATTTCCAAGGTGGGTCTGCGCGACAGTGGTGAAACCCTCTCGGGTTATGGGATCAGCAACTTGTCTGCCAAACTGACCGGCGATATGTGGTCCGCCACTTTGTATGTCAACAACCTGTTCAACAAATACGCCTTTACCTCAGTGCGTCGCGATGTGCGGGATATTACAACCGCCAACGGCGCTGAGATCCAGCGTAACTATGGTCACTACCTGAACAAACCACTGACGGTCGGCATTAAGTTCGACTATCAGTTCGAACTTTAGTAAATTGAACTCTCCCGCTGAGGCCCATCCATTGTGATGGGCCTTTATGTAATTTGAAGTGACACCCCACAATGACGTCTATCCAGCAATTACACAGAAGCGCCATTAGCGCACTCAATCAGGGCCAGCTAGAAACCGCCCATCAATACCTGGTCAAACTGCTCAATGCATCACCAGACTATGCCGACGGCTACTTTTTGCTCGGTGTGATCAACCTTCAGGTTGGGCAGTTAAAAAAAGCAATCAAATTGCTCGAAAAGGCGCTGGGACTGCATAGCAGTGATGAATACCGGGCTCAGCTGACTAAGTGTTATGCCTTGCAGGGTGAGCTAACACTGGCCAGACAAACCGCTGAGCAGGCAAGTCCTGCTGCGTTGACTCGTGCACTTGACGCAGACACGTTTGGGGTAGCACTGAGCCATGTTGGCCTGCACGATGACGCCCTGGCATTTTTCCGCCAGGCGCTCAAGCTCACTCAGAGCAACGCGCAATATTATTATAACTTTGGGGTCAGTGCTAAATTCGTTGGCCTATTTGATGATGCTGAGCAAGCCTTTGAACAGGCGCTGGCATTAGACAAAGATCATCACAGAGCACACTTTGCTTTGTCTGATCTAAAAAAAGCCAGCACAGAGCACAACCACCTGACCCGCTTACAAAGCGCCTTTACGCGGGCAAACACACCCGAGTCTCAGCTTCATCTGGGTCATGCTTTGGCAAAAGAATATCAGGATCTGGGTGAGTTTGATTCCGCGTACCATGCACTCAAACAGGGTAAAGCAGCATTACACAGTGCACGTCCCTTTGATCATCCAAGTAACGATGCCTTGTTCGAGCGCATTCAGGCACTCAGTACCACCAGCACAGTCGACCCAAAGGCTGGCCACAGCAGCCGCGAGCCCATTTTTGTGCTCGGGATGCCGCGCTCCGGCACCACGCTGGTAGAAAGGATCTTATCCAGTCACAGCGATGTGATGTCGGCCGGGGAACTACAGGATTTTGGGATCAGCGTAAAACGCCTGGCTCAGACCACCAGCCAGACCGTACTCGACCCGCTCACACTCGAGCAGGCTTATCAGTGCGACCCACACCAACTTGGGCTGACCTATCTGAATGCAACCCGGGTGGTTACCGGCAGTCATGCACACTTTGTCGATAAGCTGCCATTTAACTTTTTCTATGTTGATCTGATCCGCCGGGCGTTACCCAATGCCAAAATCATCTGCCTGATGCGTGACCCGATGGATACCTGCATTGGTAACTTCCGCCAGTTGTTTACCATCAACAACCCCTACTACGCTTATTCACTGGATCTGATGGATACCGCACGCTTTTACAGCCGCTTTTATGATCTGATGCAGCACTGGAAACAGCTTCACGGTGAGCAGTTTTATATGATGCAGTACGAATCTCTGGTTGATGATCCGCAGCAGGAAATCGCAAAACTGCTGGATTATTGTGATCTATCCTGGCAGGACAGCTGTATGCACTTCCACCTTAACGATGCGCCTGTGTCAACGGCCAGTAAAGTACAGGTACGCGAGCCGCTGAACCGTCGTGCTATCGGGCGTTGGAAACGCTTTGCGCCACATACAGATGCTGCACAGCAGTATTTGCGACAGCACGGTGTATTGACATAAGTAGCCAGTCATTGCCGAAGCAAGTTCAGAGACCAAGTATATTGAGAGCCAGGCAGGAGACTGACAGCAAGTTCAGACACTACACACCGGATGAAAAAGACGGGTCCGGTGTGCGTAGCGAAATAACACGTTAGTTACAACGCATTATAATAAATATGGCTTATTGTGCTTCTTGCTCAAGGCGCAGGAGCAAAGCTTTAATGTCGTCTTTTGCGCCTATAATGTGCTTTTTGAGAAATTCGCAGGCACCGGCTTTGTCTTTTTCGTGACACAACTTAAGTAAAGTGCGGTGCTCTTCTGGTGCCGTTTTCAGGCCACCGGCAAGCAATATATGCATACGAACGTAACGCTCTGAGTTCTTACTGTAAACGTCGACCAGTTCTCGGGTCTGAGGACGCTCAGCACGACTGTACAACTTACTGTGGAATTCGGCGTTCAGTTTACCGGTTGCAAGCTGGGTATCACCCGCATCGGTCGCGTCTTCAAGGTCGGCCAAAATGGCTTCGGCTTCCAGTAAGTCGCGTTTGGTCAGATTATCAATCGAATGGCCCAACAGCTCAGCTTCCAGTATGGCGCGTAAATCAAAGATCTCATCAATCTGTTCGGCACTCAACCGGGTGACTGTGGCCCCTTTGTGAGCTTCAAAATTCACCAGGCCTTCGGCTTCGAGTTGCAGTAACGCTTCTCTGACAGGGATACGGCTAACGTTCAATTCATCAGCCAGCGCAGCCTGACGCAGCGGTTCACCGGCTTTTATTTCGCCACACAGAATTTTTTCTCGGATCGCTTCCGCAACCAGTTGGGTTCGAGTTTTATGTACAATCGCCATAGGGTTAGTTAATTATTATCATTGGGATACATTATACGTGCATTGCCATAAATTGCACGCTGTGAGAGAGAAGGTTCACTGTCTATGAAATCATATCATGATCAAATAGGCGGTTGCACATGCTAAGGAACAAGCCTGTGCAACCGCACTCCACGGGGTTACAGAAGTTCTATCTTCTGAGGTTGCCTAACTCTGTACACATAACGGGCGTAAGAATCGCGTCATGGCCTGTGTCCCGACCGACGTCGAACGCACATCTGTCGACGATGGATAGGGTCCGCCATGATTCATCGAACAACACACTTCCACACCGGTTGGCATCTGGCCGAAGATGAGGCGGCCCACTTTGTAGCTCAACTCATCCAGCAATGTTTCCTGAACCGCCATTTCCGCTTTGGTGGCGTGAACGCTGGCAGTCAGCTGGCCTTCTAATTGTTCCACCACGCGCAGCAATTGAGCTTCATCTCGATAACGCACAATCAGGGCACTGGGGCCAAAGACTTCTTCATGCAAACTGGCATCCTGAATGAAATCCTCAGCCTCACAAGCAAATAGATGTGCATTGGCATGAAACGCCTGGCTCTGCTCACCACTTGCCAGTAACTCAACATGGGCATTGTGCTTCAGCGCAACCATGGCCTTGTTAAAGCTGTCAAGAATGCGCGGTGTAAGCAAAGTATCTGAGGGTGCTGCATTGATTGCGCTCATCGCGCTTGACTCAAGCTCAGTATGCCCGTGGGGTATCAACCAAAGGCCCGGACTGGTGCAAAACTGACCGTTGCCCATCAACAGTGATTGCGCCAGAGACTTTGCAAGCACACTGCCCTGCTCGTCAGCATAGTCGGGCAAGATGATCTGCGGGTTTACACTGCCCAGTTCGCCGTACAACGGGATCACTTCTTCGCGCTGGTGAATGGTCTCAAGCAAAGCTTTTGCCACATTCAAAGAGCCCGTGAAACCCACCGCTTTCACGTCCGCAGCCCCTACCAGCTGGTGAGACAACGCATAATCCGTGCCCTGGATCATCGAAAACACCCCATCTGGCATCTGACAGTCGCGGATCGCCTGCTCGATAGCCCGTGTCATCAACTCACTGGTACCTGGATGTGCAGTGTGGCTTTTCACAATAACAGGGCAACCTGCAGCCAGTGCGGCTGCGGTATCACCACCTAAGGTTGAAAAAGCATAAGGGAAGTTAGATGCACCAAATACGGCCACCACGCCAACAGGCAGGTAGCGTAGTTCGGTTGCTGGCTTGGGCATTGGAGCACGATCCGGATCAGCGGCATCCTGACGCGTCAGTGCCAATGGCGCAAGATCCGCTTCCAGCACAGCTGCGAAAGCATTCAACTGATTTACCGTACGCATTCGCTCACCTTCCAGACGCGCTCTTGGCAGGCCGGTTTCCAGCATGGTGGTTTCAATCAGGCCATCACCCAGCGCCAGGATTTGTTCCCCAATTTTGCGTAAAAAAACCGCGCGCTGCGAATAAGACACGCGCCGGTACGTCTTAAATGCACGTTGTGCGGCCAAAATACTGGCATTCAGGTCGCCAGGATCTGCATTGAAAAATGGCTGATGATGTCTCTCATTGGTTTGCGGGCAAAACGCAAAAAATTGCCCATTGTCTGTGTTACCGCGCCATTGCCCGGCAATAAAACTCTGTCCTGTCAAAGTCATGGCTGTCTCCTTAAGACAAATAAGATGATGAGGCAACCTGGCCGCCTCACCTTAGTTAAAGCACCTGAAACCCAAATGCGTACGGATCGTCGTCATCCACAGTGATACAGTTATGGCCTGTGATACGGGCCCAACCCTGTATGCTGGGTAAGATGGCACTGTGACCCGCTATTTCTGTCGTGCCCTCGATTCGACCAATAAATTGGCTGCCGATGTAGCTTTCATGGACAAAGTCCTGACCACTTTGCAATTCGCCTTTCGCAAACAGCTGCGCCATACGCGCGCTGGTACCGGTTCCACAGGGTGAGCGGTCTATTGCTTTATCCCCATAAAATACCGCATTGGCAGCGCTGGAATCGGGTTGTTTTGGGTCGCCGGTCCAGAGCACGTGAGAGGCGCCACATACAGTCGGGTCTAAAGGGTGTACACAAGCAATCTGTGCATTTACGGCATCACGTACTTTAGGGCTCATTGCCAGTAACTCGGCTGCGCTCGTCGCCTGTGTGCCTTTAAAATTCCCCTGGGGTTCAACAATAATGTAAAAGTTACCCCCATAGGCAATATCGACCAGCAGTTCCCCAATATCGGGGACTGAGATCACCTCATTCCGATGTGCCAAAAATGCGGGAACATTAAACAGCTTGACCCACTCCACCCGGCCATCGCGCATTGAATAATAAGCATCAACACGACCCGCAGGCGTATCGAGCCGCAACCGTCCCGGCTCTTTTGGTGTCACCAGGCCTTGCTGTAGCGCAAAAGTCACTGTGCCTATGGTGCCGTGCCCACACATGGGCAGGCAGCCAGACGTTTCAATGAACAAAATAGCTACATCACCATCTTCTGTAGTAGGTGGATACAGGAATGACCCGGACATCATGTCGTGACCACGCGGCTCAAACATCAGCGCACGGCGCACCCAGTCAAACTCAGCCAGAAAGTGCTGACGCTTGTCGCTCATAGTTGCGCCTTCAAGCTGCGGATGCCCACTGGTGACCAGTCTTACCGGGTTGCCACAGGTGTGCCCGTCAATGCAAAAGAATGTTCCCTTATTCATAGACTTAATCCAGATTAAACTGACTTAAATCAATCCGGTTTGTGAGCGCTTCATCATACAAACGGCGCACATAAGCTTTCTCTTCCTCGGTCAGTGGCAAGCGTGGTGAACGTGTTACTTCGCTGCCGCGACCCGCCAGTTGTTCAGCATACTTGATGCACTGAACCAGAGTCGGGATAGTATCCAGACGTAACAAAGGCAGGAACCAGCGCCACAACTCGCGAGCTTCTTCGTAACGACCTTGCTGAGCCAGCTTGTAAATAGCGACAGATTCGCGTGGGAATACATTTGTCAGACCTGAGATCCAGCCCGTTGCACCAAGCATTAAGCTTTCAAGCGCGATGTCATCCACGCCACCGAACACCACGTAACGGTCACCAAAAGCAGAAAACAGTTCACTGATCCGGCGTGTATCTTCAGTCGCTTCCTTCACTGAAACAATGTTGGCTTCCTCTGACAGCACTTTCATGCCTTCGATAGACACATCTACGCCATAGGTCACCGGATTGTTATAAATCATGACAGGCAGGTTTGTGTTACGAGCTACCTGCTGATAGTGATGAATGGCCTCGCGCTCTGTTGAACGGTAGACCATCCCGGGCAGTACCATATAACCATCGACCCCGATTTCCTCTGCGTCACGCACAAACTCAACGGCCAGTGCAGTCGTGGTTTCAGCCACACCAGAAATAACTGGTACTCGTCCGGCAACGACTTCCTTTGCTGCACGCAATACATCACGTTTTTCTTCTGCACGTAGTGAGCAGTTTTCACCGACTGTTCCCAGCACGATGATGCCATGCACGCCCTCTTCAATCAGGGTGTTGATCATGGTTTTGGTGGTTTCAAAGTTAATGCTTTCGTCGTCATTAAACTGGGTCGTTACTGCGGGATAAACACCCTGCCAATCTACTTTCATGATAAGTCCTCTACTTAGTTTGTGCTTGCCATCATAGGTATATTGTATACAATAATCAATATCCAAATTTAAGAAAATGATCAGAATGTCAAAAATCGGGGCATTAAAATTAGTAAACCAATGAAATTTATGGGGTTAATTTTTTCACGTGCTTCGCGGGGACTTCTGGTAGGTAAAATGCAATCTGACAAACGAGAATAAAAATGACACATTCACTTCAAATTGCAGTTGTGGGAGCCGGAGTCGTTGGCCTGTGTAATGCCTTGCAACTTGCCCGTCAGGGGCACAGGGTCACACTTTACGACCCGGCTGGTATTGGCGAGCAATGTTCGCGAGGTAATGCCGGCCATTTCGCAACAGAGCAAGTATTTCCGCTAGCAGACAAAGCCCTGCTGCCCCGCTTACCCATGATGCTGCTGGATAAGCTCAGTCCACTACGGATTGACCATAAATACCTGCTTAAAGCATTTCCCTGGTTTAGCCGCTTTTGCCTTAATATGTTACCGGGTCGGTTTAAACGCCACACCCGGGCACTGCGCGCGCTGAATGAAGCCGCCCTGCCAGCATTTAAGCAGCTCCTGCAAGAAGACTTCGAAAACAACATCAGCATGCGTGGCAGTTTGCTGACCTTTGAGCATGATAAGATTGAGCAGATCCGCGCTCTACAACAGAAATATCAGCAACAAGGCGTTGCCGTTGAGCTATTGGACCGCACTCAACTTTTTGCCCTTGAACCCGACCTGGATAAGCGAATTCAGTATGCCCTCTATTTTACTCAAGTCGGCCACACACCAGACCCTTACCAGCTGAGCCAAACTCTGTTCCAACAGTTTACCGCGCTTGGTGGCACCTTTGTTAAAGCCAAAGTTGATAAGATAGCGCCACTTAATGCAGATACAAATGATCTTCAGCGTGCAAAGATAAAGGTAACAACGCAATCACATGGCTGCCACACCTTTGAACGGCTCGTAGTGGCAACCGGGGCATGGAGTAAAACACTATGTACACAGTTGGGCTACAAGCTTCCTATTGAAGCAGAACGCGGCTATCACAATATGCTACCCATCTCCAGCAATCTCAGCCGCCCGGTTGCCTCGGCAGACAGACAATTTATTATGACCCCCATGCAAGGCGGTCTGCGCCTCGCAGGCACAGTGGAATTTGCCGGGCTGGACACCCAACCCAACTATGAGCGTGCGGATATGTTACTGACGCATGCCCGGGCTTTGCTTGAAGGAAGCGACACGTTAGTACAAGGCGAACATTGGATGGGTCCCAGGCCCTCACTCCCTGACTCTTTACCTGTTATTGGACAGGCTCCGGATCACCCAAACATCTTTTTTGCACTGGGGCATCAGCACCTGGGCCTTACTCAGGCCGCAATCACCAGTGAGCTCATCGCACAATGCATTGCAAACCAACCCACAACGCTGGATATTGGCCCGTACAGTATTGCGCGTTTTCAATAACGAATAACAAACAGGAATCACTATGAAAGGCATAGGTTACCAAAATCGCGAAGCGGCACTGGCTGCACTGACAGACATGACCCGGGACGTAGTTGCAATTAAACCAGAAGAATATCAGCAGCGTATCGCAACAGCGCAAGCCTATATGCGCGAGCATCAGATTGCCGCTGTCTATCTTAATGCAGGCACCAACCTGAAGTACTTTACTGGCTTGCAGTGGTACCCAAGCGAGCGTATGGTCGGGGCAATTTTACCGGCACAAGGCGACGTCCAGTTCATTGTGCCCTTTTTCGAAGTTGGCTCAATCAAAGACTATCAGGTCATTGAAGGTCCCATGCATACCTGGCAGGAGGAGCAGTCGCCTTACAGTTTGCTTGTCAAAGTACTGAACAACTTAAACATCTTACCCGATGCCACGCTGGGTATTGATGAAAGTGCCGCCTTTTTTATCGCTGATGGTATACGCCAGGCAGGGCCTGCACTTAACCTGATCAATGCTAAATGTGTCACGGCGCATTGTCGTATGCATAAATCTGCTGGTGAACTGGCTCTGATCCAGCGAGCTATGGACATGACGCTGGCCGTGCATAAAGCGGCCGCCTCGATACTCCATGAAGGGATCACTACAACAGAAGTAGAAGCCTTTATTGACGAAGCGCACCGTAAAGTAGGTGCAACAGGTAACTATTTCTGTATTGTGCTGTTTGGCACAGCGACCTCTTTTCCTCACGGTGTGAAAGATCCACAAACACTGAAACAAGGTGATGTCGTTTTAATAGATACCGGCTGCAAGCTCCATGGCTATCTGAGTGATATTACTCGGACCTATGTATTTGGTGAACCAACAGCGCATCAACGCAGCATGTGGCAACACGAAAAAAATGCCCAGCTCGCCGCATTCGAGGCCGCGCAAATTGGCACTCCGTGTGGTGATGTCGATTTCGCTGCCCGCAGCTATCTGGCCGAACAAGGCCTGGGGCCTGACTATCAGTTACCTGGCTGTCCACACCGCACCGGACACGGTATTGGACTGGACATTCATGAATGGCCGTATCTGGTAAAAGACAATCCTCAGCCGCTGGCGGCAGGTATGTGCTTTTCTAACGAACCTATGCTGGTCCTTCCGGGTGAATTTGGCATCCGATTGGAAGATCATTTTTACATGACCTCAAACGGACCAAAGTGGTTTACACAACCTGCACAGTCAATCGACGATCCATTTGGGTTAGACAACTAACCAACCTCAGGCGCCGTGCTCCAAACGGCGCCGCGATAAACCAACCCACTTCAATCGATACACGCTTCTGCACTCAACACAGGTTTACTTCAAATTGCATTGTTCTATGACACAATAAGAACGATACACGATGGGAAATGGTTTTCCCAATCACTTCGTAAGTCGACTAGCCTTCCTTGAATTACTGACTCAAAAACACACTATCCAACTGTATTTATTAGATATATTTTTATTTAGTAAAAATGTTTGACCAATTAATTTGTATGCGATTAAATACAGTGGGCGGCGCACCTAATCAACCCAAAAAAAAGACGCTGTCCGAGACTATTAAATACCCATATCAACAAGGAATAATCATGAAATTAAAGGTTAAAAAAACCCAATTAAAACGTTTATCGGATAAGCACGCTGGATTGGCAAAGGACGCTACACCTCAGGTTGCTGGCGGTCAGGAAGCTGCATCTATTTCTGCAGGCATATTATGTGTGATTACGTCGATGGTAGACTGCTCGCAGCAGTGCTCAAAGCTGGCTTGCTCTGGGGATTACTGCAAGCTGTAATTCACGCTGCTCGACGCGACCTCTGAGCTGAATGCTCAGAGGTTGCGTGATGCCCAGGATTAGAAGTAATAGCCTACGTTGATGTTAAAACGACGCTCAAAGTCATCACTGTCACCGACAAGCGTGCCACCAACAAAGGGCTGATTTTGAGCATGTACCAGATCGATATAGGCAAATATTGGACCCGCAGCGACAGATACACCGGTAATATTCATCCAGGTGTTAGCACTGTCATCAGACTTATCGTGCATCAAACCAAAATCATTATACAGAGTCAGATCTTCGATGGGTCCCAATGCCACCGATAAATCGTAAGACACGCCCAAAGTGGTTGAGGAAGCTTTTGCCGATATAGTGTCGTACATGGCATTTGCCGCCACAACCAGTTGCGTTGACGCATCAACCTGATAATCATACTCAGTATGTTGAATGTGGAAATACCATTGCTCAAACCGGTTGGACGCATGTACTGCCCAGGCCTGATAGTCACCAGCGCGGGAAATTCCATTATCAAGACCACCATGTAGCGCAGACACGCCAACCTGGGTTTGCCCGAGCGCATGCTCAAACTGATATGCATAGCGTCCTGCCAGCGTATTGTACTCAGCTAGCTTTTGACCGGGCGCATCATAGACCCCTTCACCTGCACCGCGCAGGCCAACTAGATCTACAGAGTAGCGGTCCTGACGATCTTCTGCCGACCCGTCAATCCCTCCATGGTCATCATTTTTAAAAAACGCCAAATCAAGCTGCCAGTTGTCCTGCATAGCGCGCCTAAACACCAAACCTAAGTCATAGTCCTCTTCCAGACCCACAAAGTAATTTGGCGTCATAAAATAGCTGTGTGACGCAACCGGTGTATTGCCAAACGGGACCGGCGCTAAGCCCAACTGAGCCTGCCACTGTGACGTGATGTCATAGTCCAGGTAAGCAAACTTAACAACGCGCATATAGTCATGAAAGCGCACTTCCGCATTGATCCCAACCTCAGCAACTTCTCCGGATAAATTGATACGAACCAAATCAAAATCTATGTCACCACCGCGACGTTCACTGTCCTGATCATAAGAGTTCATACTATAGTTAAAACGGATTGCTCCGCCGACCTGAACACCTTTTTCAGGTTCTTCTGTGTGTATATCGGCACTATCAGATTGTGCCTCTAGCTGAGCCACTTTTTGTTCCAGGCTGGCCGGTTCACGCTTGAGTGTATCCAGTTCAGTGGTATTGGCGAAAACAGGTGAAGAGCCCATCAATAAGGCGCTCGAAAGCAAAGCTGTATGTCGAAAACTAAATGACATAGGTACACATTCCGGGGAAAGCTAAAAAATTCGCGCAAGCCTATATGACAACGCTGACACGTTCAAATTAAAGAAATTCGCAACAATGTAAGGCATGTTAAAGACTTCGGAATTAGCGTTTGCGTTTGTAAAACTTGTAGTGAAAATGCAGTCAGGCTGTTTTTATCCAAACCCAAGCAAAGTTACCGAAATGAAATAGTTCACAATAACTATCAATAAGTTAAAGACAACTTAGTTGTAACCAACACCGACAAAGTTAAAGAAAGGTTAGGAATGATAGAGTCATGAGCCATTCTGGCGGCATTTCTACTCAATTGACTTAAGTGAGCAAAAATTCGTCCATACGTCCCCCTAAAGGATACCTGTCACTTACCGCACCTACCGACATTTTTTACCAAAACACGCTAACCTGTGAGTATCTTTCTGTGGACTTAATTTGAACAAGCATGAAGAAAATACTAAACAAAATTGCGCTAAGCTTATTATTTATCTCTGCTCAAAGCGTTCAGGCTGTGGAGCCGCAGACCATTGAGCTGACAAAGAGCGCGGACAACTATCAGCTGGATCTGGTAGCCAGAGGCATTCAGATCCCCTGGGGCATGGTCTGGCTAAATGACAAGGAATTGCTGGTCACGGACAGGTCGGGTCAGCTCCGTCTGATCAAACAAGGAAAACTACAAGCAAAACCCTAAAAACCACATTATGTTGGGAGCCTCGCACCAGCGGTTAATTTTCAACCAAAAGTAAAAGAAATCTCTGCATCTTTGCCTAACTAAGCTTTGGGTATCTCGTGCAATAACCTAAGCGTCTCAATACCAATAAATATTACACAGCTCCAAAACATGAATTTACTAACGTATCCTCAAGATATTTCACACATCTCAAGCTTATTTTGCGCAATATGATCTGCTGTTCTGAGTGCCAGGGCCTGAATAGTCAGAGAAGGAGCCTCTCCCCCTCCGCTACTGGGAAAAACACTTGAATCAACAATGTAGAGGTTATGAACATCATGACTGCGACAATATTCATCTACCACTGACTCATTCTTATTATTGCCCATTCGGCAAGTTCCTAGCGTTTGCGTCGAATTAAAGAAATCATAACTGCTAAATTCTTCAAAAACCTTGGTCACACCTGCTGTGCTCAGTATTTCTCGACACTTATTACGCATAAACAAAAGCAATTTAGCATCATTTTCACTTATTTCGCTGTGTATCAAAGGTAAAGGCGTGCCATATTTGTCACGTTTTTTTGGGTCCAAGCTCACATAGGAACCTGCATTTGGCAGCTTCTCTGCCACACCACCTATAGAGAGAACTTTGCCAAAGTACTCTTTCATCTGCTGCTTATGAAAAAGACCCCAGCCAGCAGCAACCCGCTTGGCGTAGCTTAGCGGCCCATTAAAATCTGCTTCAGCCGCAGTGATACTGAAACGGCACCCACCTATCGCACCTTCAACCGCGTCAGGATTATTATAAGTCCAACAGATATGGTCAGAGGGGAGCCCTTTAAAGCTCTCTATGTTTTCCGATGCAATAGCGCTTGAGACGAATGACAAGGTCTCCATTAAGTTCTTCCCAACCTGACCAGAACTATTCGCAATACCATTCGGTGCATGCTCCGAGGCTGAACTAAGCAGGAGCCTCGGAGTCTGGATTGGTCCAGCACTCAATACAATAGTGCTGACTTTGACCTTAACAATCACGTCATTTTCATCGGCGTATACCAACGAGTGGATACGGCTATCAGACCCTTGTATCAGTTGAATCACTGTACAATTTGTTCTGACTGTCAAATTCTCATAAGTGCGGGCTTTGGCAAGAAACGTTACATCAACACTGCCTTTGTCTCGCCTGGGGCACCCTCTATTACAGTTTCCACAATAGTTACAAGATGGCCTGCCGTCATAGGGCTTAGATAAGATAGCAACCGAATTGGGTTCCCAGTTTAGCTTCAATTTCTCAAAGCTCTGTCCCAGATATCGACTGCTGTGATTTTGTCTGTGAGGTGGCAATGGGTAGGCTGCAGAGCGAGGCCTATAGGTTTGACGAGCTGGTCCGGAAACACCTAACACATTTTCTGCCCTGACATAAAAAGGCTCCAAATCTTCATAGCTCAACGGCCAGTCTGAGGCAACGCCAAATGACGATTTCATCCTCATTGATTTAGGGTTCAGACGGTGTGCTTCTCCAGTGTACTGTAATGTACTACCGCCCAGCCCGGCAACATGATGGTATTTCCAACCTGCTCGAAATGGAGATTGACTCAGGTAGCCACCGTTATGGTTCCATGATTTTAGTATCGCATAACGGTTTTCTAGTCTTTGCATCTTAGCAAATGACACCTCAAATTCAGTGCCTGTATCGTGGGGAAACTGTCTAGTTTCCCAGTCTGCTTGATGCAGTTTGTAGTCGCTTTGTGGATTAAAGGCTCTACCAGACTCTAACAAGAGTACTTTCAATCCCTTTTGCACTAAAGCGTAAGCACTCGCGCCACCGCCAGCTCCGCTCCCAACGATGACAACATCAAATTCTGGACTGCACTCGGTCATAAACGATATCCATTTGGTTGGGGTGAGATCTGCCCGAGATACAGTTTATTGATATCAGGGTGGGTGTAGTACAGGTCATACGAACGCTCCAAAATAAACCTTAACAATCGATGCTCGTAGCGTAAGCGGTTCATCCTAAACATTTGTTCTACAACACGGTTCCTAAGTGAAACTTGCGTTGTGCTGACCTTACTAAATAGTTGCGGGTAGTTTGTATCGAGCAAAGACAAAAACTCGGTTAACTTAACACGCTCAACCCTGGTTAATGATTCCTGAAATTTATCAGGTATATTAAGCTGAACAGCTCCAGGGTGGCCATCTTCGGGGATCAAGGTATCAATCAAATTAACAAGTATTCTTTTAGTTTTCGAGGAAGGCAAATGCGTTTGAAATGCATAACTTTCCTTTAGACTGAGTGGATATGAAGATAGCGCCAATAACTTAAGGAAAGATCTCCTCTGCATATTCGTCTCCGCGTGCTTTTTGACTCTATGATGTAATGATAAGCGGGCTGACCAAAAAGATATGTAGTTTAGAAACACTACATATCTGATCGTGAAAGTTTAAACTATAAGCGCTTTCTTTTAAGGCCTTTTTTCCTGAGAAGAATAATACCAGGTAAATCGACGTGGTACGCGTGAGTCCACTCTCTGATAAAGTGAAACGAAATATTTGGCAGGGTTAATCGTTGTAGGGTTGGTTGTAAACCCTCCGGTAAATAGATCAACCGCCGAATTGTAACCATCAACCAGATCAGCTCCACTATCAACAGCGTTAACCTTGCCACGACCTGACCTCCATGGAGCCTTCATTGCCGATATCATTGACCCTGTCTTTTTATAAGCCCTAAACGCATCATTCCCTACCCTCCATGGAACCTGTAATGCCGCCTTAATTGACATTGTTTTTTGATAGGCCCTTAACCCTTTCACACCATAATCAAGTGCTTGATTAAAGGATTCAGCACCACCGGGTTGACACATATTAGCTTTCTTAGCAATACCTCCCGGCGTTTTAGCGATATCACCTACAATATCTGCACATAAGGCAGGGTTCTGTAAACAAGCCGCATCCAGAGTCGTTAAGAACAGGCCCGTTGGGTCCACAGATGCTACCGGGTTATTCCTACCATACGCATAAATATTCACGCCATCAGCTAATCCCAATGGGTCGCTGCTAATATATCGTCCAAGTGCAGGGTCATAATAACGATGCCAGTTGTAATGCAAGCCCGATTCTGCATCATAATACTGACCTGGGAACCGTACATTCAGTATTGTTGTATTGGCATCCCCATCAACATCTCCATCAACGACCGAGTAACCAAATGGAGTATGCGTTGCACGCCAGATGGTCTCTCCACTATCATTTGTAATCACGCTGGGCATCCCAATATGATCATTGTGTACATATCCGATTGCATAGGCTTCCGAGCTCGGAGCATGTCCTGTCACCTTAATGCTACTCAGTGCAACTCGCTCATCTTCGGGCAGATTACTCTGAGTGACCCCTATAAGGGACTTCGTGCTCATGCTAACAGACACGGACTTTACCCGATGCCAGTTTAAGCCGTCCGCTGAATTATACAAATTAACCGCAGCACCGTACTTTTCCAGCTTGATGTGCCTTCCATACAAGCGCACGGTTTCATTGACAACGGGCCCTCCGGCAAATTCTCTGTAGCTGACCTCCAGCTCTGGCAAAGAAGCAAAGAGTGGCACAAAGATCTTACCTGCAATAGGTATAAACTTTGAGTTTGCATTCAAACGCACAGACGCGTACGCAGCATCTTGTGCGTTACTTCCTCTAATCATCAATCCCACGGAAGCCCTTTCCTTTAGCGGGGCGTTAAAGTCTTCAACATTAACGCCAATGGAGCCATCTCCATTTAATTCATGATGATAGAACGAATTGGCCGAACTGGCACCTGAAAGGGTCATTCCACCATGTGAGGCAGTCAAAGCAGCCACAACCGCACCGGAATTCAAATCATATCCTTGCCAGCTTACATCACCCAGATCTGTTATCGCCAATAGCTGACCGTTTAGATAGATATACTCACGATAGACGACCCCTTCATTATCGGACTCAGCTATCAGTAGGCCATTATTATCATAGTGATATATCGTGTTCCTTGTTGACGCAAACTTTGCAACACGTTGATTCAGGCCATTATAAGCATATTCAGCAATCACTGAATTAGCTTTAGTAATAGCAACGAGTCGATTCTGCTTGTCAAATGTATAGATATGACCTCGACGTACATCACTCATCAGATTGCCCGCCGCATCATAGCTAAAACTATTCGCATTGTGACCCGTGATTGTCTGAATCTGATTACTACCTGAGTAGCTATAAGTTTGTACCTGGGTGTCTTTGGTAACTGTGGTACGGTTACCTGCTAAATCGTAATCGACCTCGAATACGCCATATCCCCCCACAGCTTCACTCAGCTGATGCATCTTATCGTATGCAAGATCCTGTGTTTTCGTAGAATCAACCAGATCACTGATTAAATCAATGTCGTTGTTGAGCTCGTAGGTATAAGTCTGGTTCAGAACATCGACATTGCCTTTTTTAAGCTCCAATGCCTCAATTCTCAAGTCTTTGTCGTAGGTTACCTTACTAATTAAAGTGTTGCCCAGCTCCATTGACTGCATAGGTCCAAATGGTAGGTAGCCAATTGACACCGCCAGCTCCACAGGTGTCGCATAGGCATCTGCTTGCGTAGTTACTGACTCTATCTGTCCGATGGCATCATAACCATAGATCACAATGCGGCCACTGGGGTAAGTGATGTGAGTGATCTGATCACGTTTATTATATTCAAACTCTGTCACACTGGTTTGCAAGGCAGTTTGCTGTACCTGCTTTATCAAACGACCCTTGTCATCGTAAAAATAGTCCAGCGTACCACTACTATCAATAACACTCGTCAGCTGGCCAATACCGTTCTTACCATTCTCTGTTTCATCGTAATTAAGCGTAATATTCTGCTCTGGAGAGTCTATAAACTGTTTCCCCGTCAGGCGATTTAAAACATCATAGGTGTACTCGGTTGTAAACCCGTTGGCATCAAGCTTTCTAGTTGTATTACCAGCTGCATCATACCAGTATACGGTAGTGCCAGAATCCGGGCTCTTGATTTGAATAATATTATCAAGGCCATCATAAGTGTATTCTGTCACAGCCTCATTTGGGTCTGTGATCATTGTCACATTGTCTCTTTGATCGTAATCAAGATAAATCACTCCACCGTCAGGGTGTGCAATTTCGCGTAAGCGGCCTAGTGAATCATACTTATTGCCAGTTGTATTTACTACATTTTCACTTTGACCATTGCTATTAGCCACGATATTGGCTAGTTCATTGATTGCGTCAATGCTACCGTTCATATGATAGGTAAACTCGGTATTCTGGCCATCATTACCTGTCAAAGCCTTGACCCGGCCGAGCTGATCTGTCAACAAACTAACTAATGAACGAACTGAGCCCGATGCATCTTTGCCTTCAATTTTTCTGGGCACACCATAGGCATCAAAATTACTGAATACGGTCTTTTCACCCAAATTATTTTCAATTTGAGTCAATATATTCGCACTGTTATATGTGAATTTACTGTAAGACCCGTCTGGCAATGTCACTTTTTCCAGATACCCATTATCATAATAATCGTAACGAGTCGTATCACCTGCTTCAGTTACAGAAGTAAGCCATCCACGGTAATGGTAGCCGTAACTAGTTACAGAGCCATTAGGGTTTGTCACTTCCGTTGGTCGATCGTTTTCATACGCCGTAATTTCTATTGTATGACCAGCAGGATTGACTATGCGCTTTAGTAGGCCTGGATACGCCTCACCTGTCTCATAATAGGAATACTGGGTAACGTCCTCCACATCTGTTCTAGGTCCGTCTATCGTCAAGATCTTTTTCAGCGGCAGTCCGGCAACAGTATCAGTGTAGGTGTAATCTGTTTGCCTTTTTTTTACAGTGACTTGATAAGGTTCATGATCATACCTGTAGCTCAGCTCATCTTCGAGATAGCTCGTTTGTGGCAATCCATTTTTCAGATAATTGAATTCTTTTTGTCCGGCCATTGAGGTTGAGACCAAACTGCCATCAACAGTACTAAATTGAAATCTGGTTAATCTATAAGCACATACTTCATGGTCACCACTACATGTTCCGTAGCCGCCATTAGCAACTGTCGGAATGCTCTCTCTTACGTATTCCAAATCTGTTGTGCTTTGACGAAAAGGGTAAGACGGTCCATTTGCCGCATAGTAGATATTGTGTTTTTTATAATCATGAGTAACGACTTTACCGCCAGAGTATTCCCTCTTTGAGTACGCATAACCACTGCCTTCAATGCGACCGGGTGTACTGGTTTTTTTATAACCCAGTAGAACATTTTGGGTTCCCGGACCAGTGAACCCCTCCAGTTCACAGCCGATGGCATTTCTGTCATGATGAACATCCGTTAAGTTCATGAATCGTTGCTCATTACCATCATAGGTATACCGGCTTTTAAAATCTTCCCCCGTCGTAACTGAGATATTCAATACGTCTCCGCTAGATGGAGACTCAACATTGACTTGTGTTGGATTGAAACGCTCGCCCTGTTTATAGGAAACCGCTCTAGCGAACTCTAGAGTCGAATACGTCTTGCTCTTATCCGAATTGTAACCCCAGGTGGCATAACGATGGCCAAGTTCATCCGTGATACCGGTTAATGCTGTATACTCCGCCCAATAAGTACCAGAAAGAGGGCCAACCTTGAATTCCTCTAATGACGGTTCATAAGCTAAGTAATGATAAGTCCGATGTGGGGCGTTTGTATCAATGCTCATATCAGATTGGCGCTGCGCGTCGCTTGGAAAGTACGCTTTTGCTAACAAACTTCCATTCCACTCATATTGAACAGCCGTTCCATCTGACATGGTCACGTACTGAAGCTGACCTAGGTCATTTTTAACCAATGTGAGCTTGTTTCCAAATGAATCTGTAACCTCTGTCGAATTACCGTCATACACAACCGAGTGCTGATTGCCATCATTAAAGTCTATACGGGTAAGTTTCCCTTCACTATTGAAGTGTTCTACCGTATTGTTTTTCTTGTTTGTGAGCTTCCAGGTTTCATCTTGGTGAAAATACTCTAACCGGCTTGCTTGATAGCCATCTTGATCATAATTAATACTTTGTCTCTCAGGATATGTGTCCATCCCACCGTCGTGCCGCGAGACATAAATAGAACCACCATCTTCGGTTTTTACATGTACAGTCAGACTCCAGGTAGATTTCTTAACTTTGATGTGTTGTGAATAAGAATGGCTCCATACGCCTCCATATCCATATGCTGACTTTTCTATCTCATCCACAGCACCATCCAGCGTTGGCAGGACAGTACCTTCAGGCGCATATGTAAAATACTCTTTGCCGTTAAGCGCTCTCTTCCAAAGGTTGCCTTGTGTAGTCACACGACTATTATAAAACCGTTCAAAACGCAACCCACTGGCAGAACTGCTTGGTATATCAGTCTCCCTTTGAAATTTGTTACCTGTTCGTCGGTCTATTGGGTTTCCAGCGGTATGGCATGAATCAGGCTCTCCCGTTCTTGGAATGTCCCCAATGTTAGAACCGATGTATCGGCTTGGTGGAGTGGGGGCTACCCCAGCTTGAACGCTCGCACTGACCAATGAGGCCAATGTAAGTGCAACAAAAGCAGGCACCCTAAGTCTAAATTCCTTCATGAACTCTCCTTCATTTACTTATTATTAGGTACAATGATATCGGATTTTTGTCTAGGGTGAAATTCGATTTTTGTGATTAGGTTCAATTGGCTACTACAGGTTGGATTAACAAATGGAAAAATGTTGATGTTGCTGATTACGCAACCCAATAATGGGTAAATTGGTTTAATAATCCCTACTCAATATTAAGCAGATTACTATGGTAAAGTAATAGGGTCATTAAACTAAATGGTCTCCGATAAACTCGGGGCCATTCAATTATGTCACAAATATTGGAAGATGATTTCTGGGCAAAAATTCTGCACACGCACTTGACCGGGGCCTTGTTGATCAAATCCAGATAACTTAGGTAACACCGAGATTTCAACTGCTTCCCTGATATTCAGGCATACCTAGCCTAGTCATTCTATTGAGTACTTTCACTTTGATCATCGCTTCAGTGTGTTGCTGATTGAATCCACGACTGACCAGCTTGTCACCCATTAGCTGTTTGTATCGGTACATTGCCGTTTCCGCCAGTGAACGTTGATGGTAGTTCACACATTTTTTCCACTCACTGCTGCCTATATGCTTTGTTAAAATGACCGCGCTGTTGCGAGCATGTCCATCCTCCCACAACTGTGCGTTACTCCTTGGTGGGATCACTGCTTCGGCCTTTTTAGCTGCTACTTCGGCATAACAGCCTCTGGTATCATAGGCACCATCTGCTTTAACTGAGCTGATCTTCCTGCGCAATGGTCTGAGTAGGTCACCCAAAACTTCTGAATCAGCTACAGACACTGTGGACAACTCAGCGCCTACGATTTGGTGCGTATCTGGATCAACTGCCAGGTGTAGCTTTCGCCATGTTCGGCGCTTGTTTGCACCATGTTTTCTTGCATGCCACTCACCATTTCCGTACACCTTCAAACCAGTGCTATCAACCACAATATCAATGCCTCCGGATGCACTGGAGTGTGGCCTATAGCGAACTGCCAGCTCTGCACTACGCTTGCACAAACAACTATAAGTTGGCGTATCCAAATCAAGCTTCATCATTGATATTAGTGACGAAACAAAACCCTGTGCAGCTCGAAGAGACAAGCGAAATACAGCCCGCAAAGTCAGGCAGGTCTCAATTGCCAGTTCAGAGAAATGATTAGCCCGGCCTTTACCGCCGTGATGTTGCGTGTTGTTCCACTGTTCAATCGCGTCCTCGGAAAACCAAAGTTGGATGTTACCTCTGGCGATAAGGGCTTTGTTGTATTCGCGCCAGTTGGTGATACGCTTTTCTTTCAAAGTTCAGCCTCTGTGTTTGCTTTCGAGATCTGATCACATAAGGCTAAATTAGTTCAATGATTTAGGAAACAACGCACTTGACCGGGGAAGATGCCTCAAAAGATAATCCAGATTCAAACCCGTATCTCCCCTTTCCTGTCCAGGAAATAGCCATACGCAAGAAGCTGTCAATTGTACTGCCTGCTTTGGTATCGAGCCGGGAAGAAAGCAAAATGCAACTTCAACTTGAAGCCATCGAACTGGGATTTATTTTTGAGGACGAGGCACTCAATGCACTTGTCTATAATCCCCAACAAAGCGCATCGATATTTCAGACTCTTCAGACATTAGTGGGGGCAGATAAGGTATGGGAGCCACTATATCCCAATTTCCCAAAGCAAGTTTATGATGCACACCAAGTCGAACTCTTCTTTAATGCCACTGGGCACTATTTTAGCCAGGGAGTCTGGCAACCAGATTACACAAAAGAACTCAGATTGCCGCTGTCAGAGGCTGTCAAGCTAAAGCCCATTGGACTGATTTCGAGTAACGAGTATATTCGTATATTCAGTGAAATACTTTCCAGCAATGCGTCACTTCCCGAGTTTGACCGGGAAATTATTCGTCACTTTGTCAGCCAGTTTGATGAACAGATGCTGGAAAAACATATACCAGATGACATTCCATTTAAGGAGACGCGCTGCCAGCTAATCGCTGAAGGCAGACTGGCCAATATGCCGTCAATTTCAGAGCTTCCTCTTGCCACTGCAACAGATATCCTGCGCGTTGCAGCGCACTTGTCTCAAGGTGACATATCACTGGCTTCAAATACGAAGTTCAAGTTAAGCAAAGCAAATCGCCGTTGGCTTGTCGAAAAGCTGGAGCCAGTTATCAACATAGATGACATCATTCGACAAAAGGGAAAATGGAAACGATTGTTTCATTGTTTACACATTGGAACATTCGAAGAGGCACCTGTTAGCAGAGAAATCGCAGCCAAACTCAGAAAAGGCAAGCTTCAGGGGTTCAATAGCATTATTGAACAAGCACTGGCAGATAGGTCGCTGACCCCTCTTTTAGAGCTGCTTGCTAAAAAACCCGGAGAGTTTGCCAGGCGGGTCGACCACCTACTTCGTTTGTTCTGCGAAGGTGAAGCAAAAGTCATACTGGACAGGTTTTCAGTGGTAATTTCAGATGTCGATACTCGGGTTCTGGTACAAATGTTGGGGCACTTTAACCATCGTAACGCCTGTGAGAGCGTAAAAAGCGGCGCTGAACAGAACACTGTAACAATGACTCGGGTCACGATTCCAAAAGGCCAAATAGCCAAAGCAATAGTGCTTAACGGTGACTTACCACGGATTGCCTCGTCGATACTGCAAAGATTAGTTGAGATGATAACCAACGCACTTATGGCACGCTTCTCGCGATTGCCCAACCTCGGTAAAGTCTGGCTTGCTCCGGCATTAGCAAAAGCGCCGGTACCACTGCAAATGCGAACCGCTGCTGAAGGGTTGAAGATTGTTCAACGCGGAACCAGGTTACCGATGGGCGATAAAAATGTGCTGCGATTTTTTGTCCATTGGATCGGAGACGACATCGACTTGTCAGCATGTTTTTTAACCGAGTCACTGACTTTTCACTCAGAAATTGCCTATTACGCACTTCGTAGCGACGGGTCTTGTAACAACTACAGGGCTGTCCACAGTGGCGACATAACCCATGCGCCAGAGCCGCATGGCGCGTGCGAATTTATTGATATCGAGCTCGACTCTATCACAGACACCAGTATTCGCTATATCACGCTGGATGTTCGAGTTTATTCAGGTGGCCCATTACCCGAACAACAAGCCAATGCAGGGTGGATGTTTCGAGAGCAGCAAGGCCAGGCCGGTGAAATATTTGATGCAACGACAGTAGAGCAAAGAATCTCCATTAGTGCGGCAAGTCATTCATGCATGGTTGCGGTATTCGATATTAAGGAACGAGAGGTCATCTGGCTTGATCTGGCCGGTTCTTCTAACCAGCTTGAGTCTTGTAATAATGTCCACAACAATCGCGCCAATATTGAAACGCTGCTCAAAGCATCTTTAAACTTCCACCAGATATCTGTTTATGATCTTTTAAAACTACACGCATTAAGCCGGGGTGAGCTAGCAGCGTCCAAAGAAGAAGCCGAGCTAATATTAGATGAAAATTTGGTATATCAGAGCAATGTAATTAATTCAGAATATCTCTGCTAGCTTGCTTTCTATGTGGCGTGACCCATTACCTCTCAGAAAGCGTTATACTGATTATTCTTCAAACAAGATCTTCAACTCCACTTTGTCAGGTAGTGCTAAATTTTAAAGTGCGTAAAGAATATACGCACTTCGCAATTGTGTCCGAAAAAGTAATATACCCGCCAGTCATTGTGGTCAGGTCACTAAACTCTCTCCTCCCCACGACTATTTCATTATTCGTTTTATTTTTTTAATGAATAAAGGTTAGAATACAGCTTTACAATAAACAATATAAAGTCTTGTTCAATGTCTATCAGAGTCAAAGTTGCTACTACGCCGGTTGAGCTTAATCATGTATACCAACTCCGGTATCGGGTTTACGTGGAAGAATACGCCTATATGCAGGCAAATCCGCAACAAATTATTATGGATATGTTTGATGGTATGCCTGATAGCTATAATATTATCGCCTATGATGGCGAAACACCGGTTGGCACAATACGTGTGGTTATCGATGGTGCGCTAAGACTGCCAGCGGACCAGATGTACGATTTCAACCAATACCGTATGCAGCTTATTAAACAAGCCCAATCACAGGACTTGCCCCTCCCCTTGCTGGCAAACTCGGGGATGTTTGCGATTGATGCCAAATGGCGAAATCGTCGCGATTTATTTCGAGCGCTTTTTAAACTGAGTTGTGATATCGGCGAAGTTAGAGGCGTCACTGACATAATCACGACCGCGAACATAGAAACGCTGGCCCTATACAAACGCATGGGCCTGAAAGCCCTGGGCGCACAAGTCCGCCATGAACACATTTCCGTTTCTATGGTGCCTATGCACTGCACCATGCAGCAGATCACGCAATGGGCATTTGGTGGCCCAAGAGCACACTCAAAACTGACAGAGTTGTTCTCACAATGCTATGAGTATTTGCTGGTCAGCGCCGGCACAGCGATTTTTAACACTGAAGATGAAAATGCGAATGAAGCTTACCTTATCAGCAGTGGCGCCATCAGCATCACCATGGACACAACGACCGAACAGCAGGGCTTTGACCTTGCGACCCTAACGGCCGGAGAGTTATTCGGTGAATCATGTCTGTTTGATGAACAGGCACGCACAGTCAACGCTACAGCCATCGTTAACACCGATCTATTGGTACTAAAGAAAAAAGACTTCTGGCACCAGGTCAATCAAGATCAGAGCTATATGAAAGTGGTCCTCCAAGTGATGGAACAAAAACTTCGAGACGTAGGCCGCAGAGCCCTCATTTATGCACATGCCTCGCGGGAGGAAAGATTAGCGTTTTTTCTGGAGCAACTGGCAAAAACCGCACAACCTATGCTGCGAAAGCCGCATCAACGTGTTGTCAGAATGGGCGGACATGCGTTTTCTGTAATATCAGGGATTAAGCGTGATGAAAGCCAGGCCTTTTTGGAGCGCCAGGCTCAGGCAGGCTGTATCGGCCTGACAGAAAACAGCATTGTTTTTTATAGTGAGGCCAGATAATGAAAGACAATGAAGCTAGTTCTACCGCTTTTACCGTCGCTCAGGGCCTGTTATTTGCCGCTAAAAACTCTCCACACGGAAACTTAGTCGACGAGAACGTGATTTCCGTATCACGCCAGATACTGCAAGGCAGCCAGCATGGCCGCCACAGGCTCAAACAACTCGATAGTTGGTGGTTTTGCAAACTTTCAAAATTAAAGGAGCGGCTGTTACTACCGGGTATTTCTCTGCACTATGTTCTGCGCAAGCGGCATATTGAGCAACTAACGCTGAATGCTATCTCAAATGGCGTCAATCAAGTTGTAGTATTAGGCGCAGGGTTTGACTCGCTATGTTGGCGTCTTCAAGAAGTCCACCCTGAGGTTAACTTTATTGAAATTGATCACCCTTCCACTCAAGCTCTCAAGGTCAAGGCATTCGAAAAGGGAGCGGCTCAGGATCAGAATATCCATTTTTTGGCTGTGGATTTTTCTCATCAAAAATTAAACACGGTACTCGCCGAATTTAGCGCATTCAACCGAGAACGCTTAACGCTGTTTATCTGCGAAGGTGTTTTAATGTATTTAAGCGAACAGGACGTCAATCTGCTTTTTGATTCGATCCGAATTTTAGCAGGTAGTGACACTCAGTTTATTTTTTCCACTCTGGAACCCCAGGAAAGCCCCAAGAACACGATACCTAAATTACTGTATCACCATTTGGAAAAGCTGGGGGAGCCAATCGTGTGGGATATAGACAGCAGCCAAATGCCAAACTATTTACAGTCACATGGCTGTACGCTCCACTCTGTTGCAGGCAGCCCGGAGTTAGTCGCACAGCAACTCACTGGCGGACTAAAACAAAAAATGCATCAGGGTGAGTATTTTGTGCATTGTACCTTCCAGTAAGCTCACACTCTCTAGCATGATGAACCTCGTTATGATTGTCAGGGTGACGAGAAACCGAAGCACCGCTTCGCAGTTCGAGGAAGTGAGTGCATGGACCCACAGGGATGTGGGGAAGTAGTATAATGCAGGAGCAATTATCGAGATGCGCGATGGAACCCACCTTCATGGATGAATAGGCGATGCTATTCTATCTACGGCTACAGCTTCATCGGCACGTTTTTAAATCGCACATAGCAAAAAACCCGCTGCATTGCTGCAACGGGTTTGACGTACATGGAAGTACGAATGTCGATGAGATTCATGGATGAATTAAGTGTAAAGTACAATGACAGCGAGCAACGCGAGTACATTTACTTTGCGCAAGGTGAAATGAGCCTTTTTAGAGAACGCAGACCTATTCCAACATCCAACCCAGCTTCATGAATGAATAGACAATGTGATGCTATTCTATCTGCAGCTACAGCTTCCTCGGCACGCTTTTAAATCGCACATAGCAAAAAAGAGCCCTCCACAAGAAAGTGTGTCCAAAGGTTGCTAGATACCAACTTCATGGATGAATAGACAACGCTACTCTATCTACAGCTTCATCGACGCTTTTTAAAATTTCAAACGCAAAAAAGCCCGACTCTTTCGAATCGGGCTTTCTTTTATTAGGCCCTGGCGATGTCCTACTTTCACATGGGAAACCCCACACTATCATCGGCGCTATTTCGTTTCACTACTGAGTTCGGCATGGGGTCAGGTGGTTCCAAAATGCTATGTTCACCAGGAAATTCTGTGTGCAAGATGTTTATCAACATCTCACTAAAATCTGGAAAAGCGTATTAAATTTTTATCGTCTACTTTATTTCTTAACTTCTAACAAACAAAACCACTTTGGCGTTGTATGGTTAAGCCTCACGGGTAATTAGTACGAGTTAGCTCAATGGCTCACACCACTTCCACATCTCGCCTATCAACGTTGTAGTCTTCAACGGCCCTTCAGTTAACTTATAGTTAAAGTGAGAACTCATCTCGAGGCTCGCTTCCCGCTTAGATGCTTTCAGCGGTTATCGATTCCGAACGTAGCTACCGGGCAATGCCATTGGCATGACAACCCGAACACCAGCGGTTCGTCCACTCCGGTCCTCTCGTACTAGGAGCAGCCCCTCTCAATTCTCAAACGCCCACGGCAGATAGGGACCGAACTGTCTCACGACGTTCTAAACCCAGCTCGCGTACCACTTTAAATGGCGAACAGCCATACCCTTGGGACCGACTTCAGCCCCAGGATGTGATGAGCCGACATCGAGGTGCCAAACACCGCCGTCGATATGAACTCTTGGGCGGTATCAGCCTGTTATCCCCGGAGTACCTTTTATCCGTTGAGCGATGGCCCTTCCATTCAGAACCACCGGATCACTATGACCTACTTTCGTACCTGCTCGACGTGTCTGTCTCGCAGTTAAGCTGGCTTCTACCATTACACTAACCGTACGATGTCCGACCGTACTTAGCCAACCTTCGTGCTCCTCCGTTACTCTTTGGGAGGAGACCGCCCCAGTCAAACTACCCACCAGGCACTGTCCTCAATCCCGATCAGGGACCTAAGTTAGAACATCAACACTACAAGGGTGGTATTTCAAGGACGGCTCCACGCAATCTAGCGACTGCGCTTCAAAGCCTCCCACCTATCCTACACATGTAGGGTCAATGTTCAGTGCCAAGCTGTAGTAAAGGTTCACGGGGTCTTTCCGTCTAGCCGCGGGTACACAGCATCTTCACTGCGATTTCAATTTCACTGAGTCTCGGGTGGAGACAGCGTGGCCATGGTTACACCATTCGTGCAGGTCGGAACTTACCCGACAAGGAATTTCGCTACCTTAGGACCGTTATAGTTACGGCCGCCGTTTACCGGGGCTTCGATCAAGAGCTTCGCCTAAGCTAACCCCATCAATTAACCTTCCGGCACCGGGCAGGTGTCACACCGTATACGTCATCTTACGATTTTGCACAGTGCTGTGTTTTTAATAAACAGTCCCAGCCACCTGGTCACTGCGGCTCTCGCCTGCTTACGACGCGAAGTCTTCACAAGTAAGAGCGTACCTTCTCCCGAAGTTACGGTACAATTTTGCCTAGTTCCTTCACCCGAGTTCTCTCAAGCGCCTTAGTATTCTCTACCTGACCACCTGTGTCGGTTTAGGGTACGATTCGATATAAACTGAAGCTTAGAGGCTTTTCCTGGAAGTAGGGCATCAACAACTTCACCACCGTAGTGGCTCGTCTCGACTCTCAGCCTTAGCGACCCGGATTTTCCTAAGTCACCAGCCTACAGCCTTTCACATGGACAACCAACGCCATGCTTGCCTAGCCTGCTCCGTCCCCCCATCGCATTTATACCAAGTACGGGAATATTAACCCGTTTCCCATCGACTACGCTCTTCAGCCTCGCCTTAGGGGTCGACTCACCCTACCCTGATTAACATGGGATAGGAACCCTTGGTCTTCCGGCGTGCGGGTTTTTCACCCGCATTATCGTTACTCATGTCAGCATTCGCACTTCTGATATGTCCAGCATGCCTCCCGGCACACCTTCAGCCACTTACAGAACGCTCCCCTACCCCGCGAACTAAGTTCGCAGCCGTAGCTTCGGTGGTATGTTTAGCCCCGTTACATCTTCCGCGCAGGCCGACTCGACTAGTGAGCTATTACGCTTTCTTTAAAGGATGGCTGCTTCTAAGCCAACCTCCTAGCTGTTTTAGCCTTCCCACATCGTTTCCCACTTAACATACACTTTGGGACCTTAGCTGACGGTCTGGGTTGTTTCCCTCTCCACGATGGACGTTAGCACCCACCGTGTGTCTCCCGGATAGTACTTTACGGTATTCGGAGTTTGCAAAGGGTTGGTAAGTCGGGATGACCCCCTAGCCTTAACAGTGCTCTACCCCCGTAAGTATTCGTCCGAGGCTCTACCTAAATAGATTTCGGGGAGAACCAGCTATCTCCCGGTTTGATTAGCCTTTCACTCCTAGCCACAGGTCATCCCCTAACTTTTCAACGTTAGTGGGTTCGGTCCTCCAGTCAGTGTTACCTGACCTTCAACCTGCCCATGGCTAGATCACCGGGTTTCGGGTCTATACCCTGCAACTTAAGCGCCCAGTTAAGACTCGCTTTCGCTACGGCTCCCCTAAATGGTTAACCTTGCTACAGAATATAAGTCGCTGACCCATTATACAAAAGGTACGCAGTCACCCTCGAGGGGCTCCTACTGCTTGTACGTACACGGTTTCAGGTTCTATTTCACTCCCCTCACAGGGGTTCTTTTCGCCTTTCCCTCACGGTACTGGTTCACTATCGGTCAGTTGGGAGTATTTAGCCTTGGAGGATGGTCCCCCCATATTCAGTCAAAGTTTCACGTGCTCCGACCTACTCGATTTCACTTTAAATAAGTTGTCGTGTACGGGACTGTCACCCTGTATCGTCATACTTTCCAGAATGTTCCACTAACTACATTAAAGCTTAAGGGCTAATCCGATTTCGCTCGCCGCTACTTTCGGAATCTCGGTTGATTTCTTTTCCTACGGGTACTTAGATGTTTCAGTTCTCCGCGTTCGCTTCATACAGCTATGTATTCACTGCATGATGACCCAAAGGGCCGGGTTTCCCCATTCGGAAATCCTAGTCTCAAGCGCCTCTTACTGGCTCAACTAGGCTTATCGCAAGTTAGTACGTCCTTCATCGCCTCCAACTGCCAAGGCATCCACCGTGTACGCTTAGTCACTTAACCATACAACCCAAAATAGTTTTGAATTGTAGTGTCAAAGACAGTTTTAACTTCGCCAGAAGTTAAGTAATACTAAAGTAGACGCTAATAAATTCTTTCGAATTTATCGGCATTTTTCTTTCGAAAACTCTATAGAACAACAATTTTCATTGTCATTCAGAGAATTTAATATCAGCTTTCCAAATTTTTAAAGAGCAAGAGAATTACTTCTCAGAGTTAAAAACTCTCAGAGTACCAAGTCGTTGGTAAGAGTGTTTATCTATGAGGAGTAGGTAGTAAAGTGGTGGAGCTAAGCAGGATCGAACTGCTGACCTCCTGCGTGCAAGGCAGGCGCTCTCCCAGCTGAGCTATAGCCCCACATTACTAGGAATAACATTGTTCTGAACCGAGCTTCTTTTCGAGGCAAGGCATTAAGTGAGGACGTTTAGTAGTTTCTAAACGACGAGCTTAATAACGCAGCATCGGGAAGAAGTGGTGGGTCTGAGTAGACTTGAACTACCGACCTCACGCTTATCAGGCGTGCGCTCTAACCAGCTGAGCTACAGACCCAAACAATGTTTGTGTTCTCTAATTCTAATCAACAATCATCTGTGTGGACACTTCGAACAAATTAGTTCTAAGTCGATAAGGAGGTGATCCAGCCCCAGGTTCCCCTAGGGCTACCTTGTTACGACTTCACCCCAGTCATGAATCACTCCGTGGTGAACGCCCTCCCGAAGGTTAAGCTATCCACTTCTGGAGCAACCCACTCCCATGGTGTGACGGGCGGTGTGTACAAGGCCCGGGAACGTATTCACCGCGGCATTCTGATCCGCGATTACTAGCGATTCCGACTTCATGGAGTCGAGTTGCAGACTCCAATCCGGACTACGACATACTTTAAGTGATTCGCTTACTATCGCTAGTTCGCAGCACTCTGTATATGCCATTGTAGCACGTGTGTAGCCCTACACGTAAGGGCCATGATGACTTGACGTCGTCCCCACCTTCCTCCGGTTTATCACCGGCAGTCTCCTTAGAGTTCCCGACCGAATCGCTGGCAACTAAGGATAAGGGTTGCGCTCGTTGCGGGACTTAACCCAACATCTCACAACACGAGCTGACGACAGCCATGCAGCACCTGTATCAGAGTTCCCGAAGGCACCAAACCATCTCTGGTAAGTTCTCTGTATGTCAAGTGTAGGTAAGGTTCTTCGCGTTGCATCGAATTAAACCACATGCTCCACCGCTTGTGCGGGCCCCCGTCAATTCATTTGAGTTTTAACCTTGCGGCCGTACTCCCCAGGCGGTCTACTTAATGCGTTAGCTTTGGAAAAGTTGTCCGAAGACCCCAGCTCCTAGTAGACATCGTTTACGGCGTGGACTACCAGGGTATCTAATCCTGTTTGCTCCCCACGCTTTCGTACATGAGCGTCAGTGTTGACCCAGGTGGCTGCCTTCGCCATCGGTATTCCTTCAGATCTCTACGCATTTCACCGCTACACCTGAAATTCTACCACCCTCTATCACACTCTAGTTTGCCAGTTCGAAATGCAGTTCCCAGGTTAAGCCCGGGGCTTTCACATCTCGCTTAACAAACCGCCTGCGTACGCTTTACGCCCAGTAATTCCGATTAACGCTCGCACCCTCCGTATTACCGCGGCTGCTGGCACGGAGTTAGCCGGTGCTTCTTCTGTCAGTAACGTCACAGCTAGCAGGTATTAACTACTAACCTTTCCTCCTGACTGAAAGTGCTTTACAACCCGAAGGCCTTCTTCACACACGCGGCATGGCTGCATCAGGCTTGCGCCCATTGTGCAATATTCCCCACTGCTGCCTCCCGTAGGAGTCTGGACCGTGTCTCAGTTCCAGTGTGGCTGATCATCCTCTCAAACCAGCTAGGGATCGTCGCCTTGGTAAGCCGTTACCTTACCAACTAGCTAATCCCACTTGGGCCAATCTAAAGGCGAGAGCCGAAGCCCCCTTTGGTCCGTAGACATTATGCGGTATTAGCCATCGTTTCCAATGGTTGCCCCCCACCTAAAGGCATGTTCCCAAGCATTACTCACCCGTCCGCCGCTCGTCATCTTCTAGCAAGCTAGAAATGTTACCGCTCGACTTGCATGTGTTAGGCCTGCCGCCAGCGTTCAATCTGAGCCATGATCAAACTCTTCAATTAAAAGTTTTTTGAAACCTAAGTTTCGTGCTCATTGAATTCTGATTTTGATTTCTCACCTATAAAAGATGAGATATCGAATTGACTGTGCTGAATAAACTATGTTTATTCCGTTGGTCACTCAGCTCAATTGAGACTCTAAATTTTTGTGCGTCATTCAGTAAACTGAAATTCGCTGTTAGAACTCAATCTGTACGAGTGCCCACACAGATGATTGCTTCATATTTTTAAAGAACGGTGCGACTTAATGTCGCTGCGCTGTTAGCGCTGAGGGTTGCGCATTCTAATCACTTCCCATTTTATGTCAACACTTGATTGTGCTTGATATATATTTCAAAACAACCTAGCTTTATTTGACTCCCAACTCGCTAGCTCGTTGCTTTTCAGCGTTTCGCTCCGTATCGGTGGATGCGCATTATAGGGAAATCGAAACTCAGCACAACCATTTTTTTGAGAAAAAGTGAAAAAAGCCACCCAACCGAACAAAATAAAACCAACATGATTAAAATTAACACAAAACAGAATCAAATTAAGCAAACGCCTGCATTAATTAATCCCCTTTGTTAACCCGGTTGAATCTGTAAAACGATTAATCCCTAGAGAAATGCTGAAGGATTTACACTAAGAAGTGATCTATAACGACAAAACAAACTCTCTATTTGAAGTTATACGCAAACCGCATCATAAAAGTAGCGTTTGTGCTTTTTTACTGAAACACCCGATTGCTCAATTTCCATCATATTATTGTCGTCGAGGCACACCTGAAATTCACTGCACCCGGTAACAGCGGTCAATGGCATGACCAGTTTAGGGTTAGACCAAGAGTCACCGAACCCAACTTCCAGATCATTTAGATCCTCAAATTCGACAGACAACTTGTAGGTCGAGCCAGGAAAGATCTGCGTTAAAGTGAGCGCTTTGATCTCTCCTTTTTGACATAAAAAGGCAAAAATTGGCTTTGATGTTTTGTTTTCGTATGTAACTGCAACATTGGTAATCACGGCGGCGTTCCCTGACTGAATAATCTATGTGCAAACTATAGATTTCTGTCAGATAAAAGCAATTACGGGCCATTACAGTTTGACTTCTTGCACGTTACCCACCACTACGGTGCCTTGCAACTTGGTGGAACTGCCACAATACATTCAGGATCTGCCACTCCCCCGACGCATTTTTATATAAATGCATATAATCAACCCATTCATCTGTCGTCAGCTTTACAGTGGCTATTCATTCATCAAGATCCAGCACATTCATTTCCATCTTTGGCTGCTTTGCGAAACGCTCACCTGACACGTTGTATTCTGCTGCAAGCTTAACCAACCCAGCCTTATCCATGGACATGACAAATTCCCCATCCGTTTTGCCCTGCCAGTTGGTTCTTTTTACCAACTCATCATCGGCTATTTATACCATCAATTTTGGACTCACTTCGATTTGCGCAATCAAGTAACTTTTAGCTACTTGCTCTATAGCATGCCGATCCAAATTCAAGTTTGTAAAACTGTGTGCTGGCAATAAAACACACCAAATTAAAATCAACCTGATATATGCTGCCGTTAGATATAACGGCCGTATAGTACATCCTATCTTTTCAGGTTAAATGCTCAACTTAAGGTTTTCTGAATCTACAAAGTGTATAAATAAAATCTTGCAGCTCAGAAATATAGAGGAATGTTCGCAATACATATACTGACCATTAGTTAAATTTGATACGCTACCGCCTCCTGCCGTATGACCTTAAACAAAAGGAAGACCATGTCGACAACAACTTGCAACGATCAGCCCAATGATGCACCAATCGTCCTGGCGCTCGTGTCAGCCATGCTTTTTTGGGGAATGAGTTGGATCTCAGGAAAAATCATCGCTGATATCGCCCCAGCTCAGGTTACCGTGTTCTATCGACTGTTCCTTGCAGCCATAAGCATGCCGCCAATCATGTGGATATTGCACAAATTGAAGCTACTCCAACTGAATTACAGCGTACGCGCCCTGCTCTGGTCCTTGCCCGCAGGTATTTTGCTCGCAGCTTACAACCAGCTGTTTTTTATGGGTCTGGCGGATGGCCTGCCCGGTAAAGGCGGGATGCTGGTCACCACTTCTAATCCCGTATTTACCTTTATTCTGAGTGCCGTTTTATTGGGTCAGGCGATCAACAAACGTCAGAGGATTGGACTCGCACTCGGTTTAGGCGGCGGGCTGTTAATGATAGAAGTATGGCATTTTAACCTGGATCAGATACTGGCTTCAGGCAACGCCTACTTTATACTCGCTTCACTTACCTGGGCGTTTCTTACTTTAATCAGTCAGCGCGGAACCCGTTACGCTGATTTCATTACTTTCAGCACACTGATGTATGTCTGGGCCTCTTTACTAAGCTATTTATTTGCCTACCAGCATGATCCGTTTAGCAGTGCATCACAATACCCTACATATTACTGGCACCATTTACTCTTTTTATCGATTGTCGTAGTCAGTATTGCTACTAGCGTGTTCTTCCTGGCAACCCAAAAGCTGGGGCCTAATCGTTCCAGCTCTTTTGTCTTTGTGGTCCCCGTGACGGCAATGGGGCTTTCTGCTTGGTAC
The DNA here is from genome assembly GCF_001482385.1 of Pseudoalteromonas rubra. Taxonomy (NCBI): domain Bacteria; kingdom Pseudomonadati; phylum Pseudomonadota; class Gammaproteobacteria; order Alteromonadales; family Pseudoalteromonadaceae; genus Pseudoalteromonas; species Pseudoalteromonas rubra. Next base: position 144,474 of record NZ_CP013611.1, on the reverse strand, counting down.
TTTGCAGAGCAACTTAGTTTGGGCGTAGCTGTCGGTGGTGCCTGTGCACTGTGCGCAGTTTATCTGCTCAATAAAAAAGCCACAAAATCTGAATGATGCAGTAAGAAAGCCGGGTTTACCCCCCGGCTTTGTTGGTATTTTCGTTGCTAAGTCTGACGCCTTGCAAGGCGTTGTGCACAGAATCGCTCAAATAAAATGGGCAACACAAACAAAGTCAGCAAGGTTGAGGTAAATAGTCCACCTATCACCACGCTGGCCAGCGGCTTTTGGATCTCAGACCCCACACCAGTCGAAAGCAAGATCGGGATCAGACCCAATGCAGAGGTAAGTGCAGTCATTAATACAGGGCGCAATCGCGAAGTCGCTCCCTCTTTGATTGCCGTGGTTATCTCCACTCCCGCAGCAATCCGCTGATTAATACTCTCTACCAATACCACTGCGTTCAGTACAGCAACACCAAACAAGGTGATAAAGCCAACCGACGCAGGTACAGACAGGTACTGCCCGGACAGATAAAGCGAAAAGACGCCACCAATGACCCCCAAAGGAATGCAGCTCAGGACAAGCGCCGCCTGCGAAAGCGATCTAAAGGTCAGCATTAACAATACCGCCATCAGCATCAGAGCGCCAGGGATCACAATTGCCAATCGCTGCTGTGCACGTTGCTGACTTTCAAACTGCCCACCAAATTCAATGCTATAACCGGGTGGTAGCGACAGTGTGCTGTCAATTTTGGCTTTTATATCGGCTACTACGCTGCCCATGTCTTTGCCAGTTACATTGGCTTGTACAACGATCCGGCGCTGTACATCATCACGACGGATCTGTACCGGACCAGAAGCAAACTCAACCTTTGCCACCTCATTTAAGCTAACCCAGGCGCCGCTTGGAGACATCAGCATCAACGACTCGATTGCCCCTGGATTGCGTCTGAACGACTCGGCCAGCCTGACGTAGATATCGTATCTTTCGTTACCCCTGACTATTTGCCCAGCTACATTGCCCCCTAAACCACTGCTAACAAGGTCCATAACATCGTTTACAGAAAGCCCGACGCGGGATAAAGCGTCCCGGTTAGGCGTTATCACCAGCTGAGCTTCACCACTTTGCTGCTCTAAAGCGACATCCGTGGTACCGGGTAAGGCTCTTACCAGACGTTCAAGCTCTTCCCCCTTTTGCATCAGTACCGGCAACTCAGGTCCAAGTAATTTAATTGCCAGCTGAGCTTTAACGCCTGACAACAATTCATCCACCCGAGTTGCTATCGGCTGAGAGAAATTCAGCAATAAGCCGGGGTGGACAGATAAGGCCGACGCAATCTTAGCTTGTAATTCAACCCGAGTGCTGGCATTTTTCCACTGTTCAACTGGCCGGAGCCCGATATAGATCTCAATGTTATTCACCGGTTCAGGATCACCGCCAACCTCCGGGCGACCTATGCGGCTCAGTGCATAAGTCACTTCCTCAAAGCCCAGTATTGTTTCTTCCAGCAGAGGTGCAATGGATAAGCTGGTTTCGAGACTGGCAGACGGTGCCAGTGTTACGCGCAAGTTGAGCGTCCCTTCTTCAAGTTCAGGGACAAATTCACTACCAATTTGCGTCAATGTATACACAGCCATGGCAAACAGAGCCGAAACTCCCACTAGTAGCGCTTTGCTGTTTCGCTGCGCAAGTTCTAAAGATTGCCGGTAAATCCCTTCTGCTTTTTCTAAAACAGCGTGACGCTGTGTCGGCTTATGGCTATTCAACAGATAACAAGCCAAAACTGGTATTACCAACAAGGCAATCACAACAGCACAAACCACAGCCAGCATAATACTACTGGCCATTGGCGTGAACAGTTTGGCCTCAACCCCTTCAAAAGAAAACAGCGGCAAAAAGACCAATAAGATGATGACAGATGCAAAAAAGATAGGTCGTGCGACATCTTTCGCGGCCAGACTAACAAGCTCAGAAAAAGACTCTGTGCTGGTGTTCGTTGCCCCTCGGGCTGCCTGTTGTTGTAAGATCCGCTCAACCATCACCACTGAGCCATCGACCAGCATGCCAATGGCCACAGCCAGCCCGCCCAAAGACATCAGATTTGCAGGCATCCCCATCAAAGACATTAAACCCAGAGCCAGAATAATGGCAACGGGCACAGAGAGTATCACCAGTACGGCAGCTCTCAGATTGAGCAGGAACAGCAAAAGCACCACAGCAATAAATACGAACGCTAGCAGCAAGGCATCAGCCACCGTAGTAATGGCCTTATCAATCAGCATACTTTGATCATAAATGGGCACAAATTCGACCCCCGGTGGCAACGCCCGATTGATCTGTGCGACTTTGCTTTTTATCCCGTCGATCGTCGCTTTCGTGTTTGCACCCATCCGTTTCAGTACAATACCACTGACAACCTCTCCCCGGGAAGTTGCCTGCCCAGAAGCATCTCGCAAGGTCAGAGTGACCGCCCCCTGACGTATCTCACCGCCAAGTTTGACCTGAGCGACGTCAGCCACTCTCACTACGGTGCCATCAATCGTCTTAATGGGTACCTGACGAATTTGCTCTAAGCCCGGTGCGCCACTGCTAAACCAACCCACACCTCGGATCACGAGCTGCTCCTGAGCACGGTCAAGATACCAGCCGCCTGCATTACGGTTATTGTCCGATAAGGCACGCTGTACCTGCGACTGGGTTAATTTGTATGCCAGCAAACGCGTAGGGTCCAAGTCCACCTGATATTGTTTAACCTGGCCGCCAAATGACAACACTTCAGTCACCCCCTCTATCGGCATCAACAGAAGTTTGACCAGCCAGTCGTTGATACTCCGTAGCGTCATTTCGTCGACTCCCGAATCGGGGTCTGCCACCAGCAAATATTGATAGACTTGTCCCAGCCCAGAGGTATTAGGACCCATATCCGGCATCCCGACTGAATCCGGGATCAGTGAACGGGCTGTCTGCAGTCGTTCAAACACCAATTGTCTTGCAAAATAGATATCAGTCCCTTCTTTAAAGACAACTGTCACCCCGGACAACCCGGTTTTGGAGATAGAACGCACTTGCTCAACATCCGGCAGCGCGTACATAAGTGCTTCAATGGGATACGTGATGAGCTGCTCTACTTCTTGTGCCGCGAGTCCAGGGGCTTCAGTATTCACTGTCACCTGGATATTGGTCACGTCCGGAAAAGCGTCAAGATTCAAACGCGGTACTTGCCAAATTGACACGATCAAGACTAGCAGTGTTGCAAACAGCACCACAACACGGTGCGCGATTGCACCATTTATGATTTTCTCTAACATCCTGTTCGCCCTCAGTGGTTATGTGGATCAAAGCCACTTTTTGCCATTTCTGACGCAATAAAGAATGCCCCCTGAGCCACCACCTTGGTGCCAGAACGAATCGCCTTTGCCCCCTCGAATAGCGGCATAGGCTCAATAATCACTCCGCCTTTTGTCGGTGCAACCCGTTTTACAGGGGTGGCAACGTATTCACCCTGATCATGTTCCACAAACACTTGCCACCCGCCATCCACATCGCGCACCAACGCAGATTCAGGTACGGTAATAACGGGCTGAGCCGTCGAAAACAAAAAGTACGCACTGACAAACATACCGGCATGTAATGTATCGTCACGATTATCAACCTCAAGCCGAACCACCCGCGTGCGCGTTAATGGGTCCAATGTATGTCCCTGCTGGATCACCTTTGCCGGGTATCTGCGCTGATTATGCTCAATCTCAACGGGTGTATCGGTATTAATCAAACGCTGCTGCGTTGCGGCTAATCTGACTTCAACCCACAATGTCGATTCGTCACCGAGTTTCATAATGGCTTCACCTGAACCAAAGCGCTGCCCCTGCACAAAGCCGTCCTCCAGCACAATCCCTTCACGTTGGGCAGACAGAGTATAAGTACCCAAAGAACGAGTTTGCCCCGTCTCTAAGCGGTCAACAGCAGAATGACTCATGCCCATCGCCAGTAACGTACCCAGCGCCGCTTTATACTCAGCTCTGGCGACCAGTTGCTGATTTTCGCTCAAGCTTGCATCGGTCAATCGTGCAACCCGCTTCCACTCACTGGCAGCAATCATATAGTCCGCCTGCGCCTGGGCCATATCCTGACTAAATAATGTGACCAATTTATCCCCGGGCCTGACAATCTGACCTAAACTCGCATGGCGGCGCTCTACCACGGAATCAACCCGCGGCGTCACCATATAACTGGTGTAACGGTTTGCTTTAAGCTCGCCCGGCGCATAGACCGGAGTTTGCTCATATTGAGCCTGTAGTGTCACCAGCTGAAGGTTGACTTGTGACTGTTGAGCTTGACTGAGCAACACGCTTTGCTGATGAGATGATTCATCCTGGAAAGAAACATCAGGCTCATGATTATGACCTGATTCTGTGCTCGAGATGGCACTGGCTTTCAGTGAGATCAGTAAAAGCCCTGCTGCATAACTCAAAATACGCTTGTTCATGATGGTGTAAACCTCTTCATTTGTGGTGTGTGACGTACCACACTCCACTGCCTGTCTGTTTCAGGCAAAAATCGACATGACCAATCGCACTGTCCTGAATTGCATAAAAACAGGCATGCAGAAGCGATCCGTCAAACGGAAAAATAACAAGAACTAAAAAAGTTTGGAGGAAACAGAGTTAAGCGATGGGAGGTTTAAACTGAGATTCAATACGCCGGCGAACCCGAGTATCTGCAGGTGAAAAAGGGATATCGGGTTTTATCAATCCAGAAATCGGAGACAAGCGAACTGACATCCAGATTGTATGGCTACCGCTGCAATGGCCACAATGATGACAGTCAGAAATCACATGACCCTGCTCGTCAAAGATCACGCTTTGTGAGGCCGGATATCGTTCTTCATGGACATGATTGGTTTGCAAATGTGCTTTGGTGGGCTGATGAAAGTTGCCGGGATCGATCACAGCAGTCACCGATTGTATACCAATCAGTAATACCATTATTAATGTGAGCAGACCCTGAATTAAGCGCAACTTACCCTCTGACTGTCGATTAAGTTGCCAGCAATATATGCTGGCAAGGCGTAGATGTCAATGCCCCACCTCAGCCTATCATATTGATATGAAATAACATTATTATTGTTACTGGAGCCATTTATACATAATATGACTGTCAACAAGACCCAAACTGGGATGACGGTAAGCCTTTGGAATAGTACCAATAATCTGATAACCCAACCTTTGCCACAACTGTACCGCCACCTGATTACTGGCAACCACAGAATTAAACTGCATCGCACGATAACCCAGCTTTATTGCTTCACTTTGCGAATGTTCACACAATGTACGAGCAACGCCTTTGCCTCTTGCCTGGGGGGCAACCATATAGCCGCAATTGCAAATATGGTTGCCAGGCCCCATGGCATTGGCCTTGAGGTAGTAACTTCCCAGGATCTCATCCCCTTCGACCATGGCATACGCATTGTCTACTTTTTGACACCACAGCGCATAAGCTTGCTGTTGTGACATATCCGGGTCAAATGCATAAGTCTCTTGTTGCTCAATGACTTCTTTAAAAGTTAGCCAGAAATGTTGAAAGTCGTTTTGTGTCATTATTCTTATCATGGTTTCTCCAATTCAGTATTACAGACAAAACGCATTCGTTAAGCAGCGTTACTGTCATCTGCGTATTCCCTGGGCATTTGTAATACGTTGTCAAACGCCGGTTACTTAGTGGCTTTTAACCGATGGTATTTTCAACGCGCAATCAAGGTTGCCGAGTATCAGCTTGTTTATAATCCAAAGGGATGTCACTTTATACCAATTTGCTTAATTAAGTGTTCCATTTTGAGGCGAGAAAATATCGTCGATAACAAGGCAAAAATTTGTGAGCCTATGTCTAAGGTATTAGGTTCTAAATGAGAAATTTTTAACACCGTTAGCGTCATATTTGCTCCTTCAAATTGAACAGGTAATAAGTGAAATGGTATTAAAGCAAAGGAGAGGCACCATAGCGCGGTGCCTGAGATTAGACTTTATTTTGCTGTAGCCAGCGGTCTAAGCTGTTGGCGAACTGTTGTTTTTCAGCTTGCCCTAAGGGCGGGGGACCACCACTGACCATGCCACTACTGCGCATGGTATCCATAAAATCGCGAATATTTAGCCGCGATCGAATGTTTTCTCTTGTAAACTCCTCACCCCGTGTGCTCAGTGCCAGCCCGCCTTTTTCAATGGCTTCGGCAGCCAATGGAATGTCACTGGTGATCACCAGATCGCCGGCGCACATGCGGCGCACGATCTCATTGTCAGCCACATCAAAGCCACTACTCACCTGTAGCTTATTGATATAAGGAGAAGGCGGCGTTTTAATATATTGATTGGCGACGAATGTCACTGGGATTTGGGTTCTGACCGCGGCACGAAACAAGATTTCACGGATCACCACAGGGCATGCATCTGCGTCCACCCATATATTTTTCTTATTATCCAAAACTGGCTCATTAATTCGGTTTGCTATGCGGCAAGTGTACAACTTGCCGCAGCGTAGCTAAAGCGTGAATTTCGATAATAACCCTTCTTGTTCATGAGCATGTTGTGTCAGCACTTTACTTGACTCAAACTGGCGAACGGAAAAGCTCCCCACTTCGACGCTAATATCATTGATATTGGAGGTGTTTTTGTTGATTTCCTCAATCACTACGCTTTGCTCTTCAATCGCTGTTGCTATCTGGATGTTGCGGTCCATAATGTCTTTCACCGCTTCTGAAATCTCATTCAACATGCCTGTAGCCTGCTCAGTCTGCTCAACACACAGCAACGTTTTATCACGACTGCTGCCCATCGCACTTTGGACCTGAATAGACGATGCCTGGATCTGTTCAATCATTGATTTAATTTCAGTTGTTGATTCTTGCGTTTTGGTTGCCAAAGAACGTACTTCGTCGGCAACCACCGCAAAGCCCCGACCCTGCTCGCCTGCCCGGGCAGCTTCAATGGCGGCATTCAGCGCCAAGAGATTGGTTTGCTCAGCAATACCATTAATAACAGACAAAATATTTTCAATGCTCTGACTGTATTCCGCAAGCTGTGTACTCATTTCGTGCGAGATATTAATCTCATCGGCCAGCGCACTTATTTCGCCACGGGTTTTCTGAAACACTTGTTGCCCTTCAGCCGCCCTCTCATTGACAGAGGTAATCGATGTCGCGGCATTCTGGGCACTGCCTGCAATCTCGCTGGAAGTCGTGCTCATCTCATGCATTGCCGCAGCCAACCCTTCAATCAGTTGTACCTGCTCAGTGAGCTGCGAGCTGGACTGATTCGCCAGCGTACTCGCTTCGTCACAACTTGCAACCACCAGATCAGCACGTTGCTTCACATCTGTCACCAGGCTATGTAATGACCCCAGAAATTGATTGAATTCCTGCGCGACCTTACCGCATTCATCTTCGTGTTTTATTCGCACTCGCTGAGTAAGATCACCACTACCCGACGCAATGTTGGTAATGGCATCATTAAGGTCTTTCAACGGTCTCAGTAACTGAATCGCCAAAGCCCGACTCAAAAAGGCTCCGAGCAATATGGCCACCACTGCCAACATCAATGTGCTCATTGAAAGCGCTCTTAAATCACTGAAAACCAGCGCTTCATCCAGCAACACGGCCAAATACCAATCGGTCCCGTACTGCTGCGATAATGGGTAAAAATAGAGCAGCTTAGCTTCCCCTTTTACCGTCACTTCTAATAATGTTTTTTCAGCTGATTTATTCAGTTGTGGCGACAAACTACTGAGCGGCTTGCCATTCAGTTTGGCGTTTTGGTGAGAGACAATAATCCCTTTACTGTCAACTAAAAACGCATAGCCTGTTCCATCAAAGTTCACCGCATTCACACTTTTAGCTATTGTATCTAAGCTAAGATCTCCCCCTATAGAGCCGCGAAATTGCCCTCCTGAGTTAATAGGCGCAACCACTGAAAGCAACAATTCACCGGTTGCTGCGTCGGTATAAGGGCTGGTAAACACTGTTTTCCCTTTGTCTCTGGCCAGGCGGTACCAGCCTCGTTCCCTAAAATCCACATCTGGCGGGTTTTGCCTGTTGGGGTTGTTTGAACGCAAAACTCTCTCTGTGCTTAAGGTACCAAATGACAATAAAAAAGCGTCTTTAAAATAGGGGGATTCCAGCCCCTTTTGAAACTGTTCAGGGCTAAAGTCAGCTTCAATCTGACTGCGCAGTAATCGAATTAAAGCAGCTTTTTCTGCCAACCAATTATCAATACCCAATGCCAGCAATTGTGCGGAATCACTAACATACGCAGTGGTTTTCTTTTGCATAGAGGCATTGACCAGCCCATAGGTTGTCGTACTGATCACCAAAATGATCATAAAAATGAGTAACGCCGATGCCAAAGAGAATTTGCTGCGAATCTTCATATTATTTAGGCCAAATAAAACCACCCTTTATCAAAGTGTTGTCTATAATTCCAGTTATCGCAACTAACGCAACAAATTTGGTAATTTGCTATGAATAACGCGATCTCTTCTGTGGCTAAAGCCATCCTGGTTGCACTTTGTGTGCCGCTCACCTGTGCTCATGCTAACACCGAACGCGCTGTCACGATGGCTGACATCGAAGCGCTCGAAGCTCAGCTCAAAGCACTCAAGGCCCGATTTGAAAGGCAAAACCCACCCGCCACTCAAACAACACAAAATGCTAAACCAACACCCAACAAAGCAGCTGGTGCAGATGCAAAAGCCGCTTCCTCTGCCAGTTCAGCTAAATCAGCGCCGACTGAAGAAAAGCGCAAACTGGACGTATATGCGACCATGCGCCCGACATACGGTCGCCTGGAGACCAATGGTGAGGATAATTGGGACGTGCGTGACGCCCTGTCCCATGCCGGACTCAAAGTTACCCACGAATTTGACAAAGACTGGAGCGCAGAGCTGCATGGAGAGTGGAGTATTGACGTTGCTAATGAAGGCAACTTTGGTCGCTCCCGACGGGCCTACACCGCGCTGAACACACCTGTCGGCCGCTTTGGCATTGGTAAGCAACGGCCGGCACAATATCTATTCATTGCCGAGTATGTTGATATCTTCAATCATGGCAACAGTCCGTTCGCGTATGACCCTGAGAGCCTCTTCTTTGTTGACAACCTGATTAGTTACCGGCTTACACCTGGGCCTTTTACTTTTGTTGCGGTGGCACAGTTTAATGGCGAGTCAGGTAGTAATTCAGATGATTTGGTCAATGTAGGTCTAAGTTATGATGCTAACGATTTGCATGCTGCTGTCACCTACCAGCAAAACGACATTTATGCCGATGATGTCCAGCTTGGAGATAACAGTCTCTGGGCAACCTCGCTGGCCTATCAATTTACACCTCGCTTCTATGCCGCCGTCGCTTATCAGGATAAGGATTACAACAGAGATGCCGCAGGTGCAGACCGCAGTGGGCACACCTTCGATTTATCCTTTGCTTACCAACTGGCCAAAGCCTACAAACTGAAAGCAGGCTACTTTGATTTTGATGACGGATACCAGGATTCAGACCCGGCCGCAGGCGGCTTTGATGGCTATAACCTGACATTAGAGTGGAGCCCAATTAGAGTACTCAGAATTCACCTTGAGTACCTTAACAAGTCGTTCGTCAATGGCGATGACTTCGACTCCATTTCTATCGGCTTCAGGTATGACTACAAAACCACGGTTGAATATTAACCCTGGTCCTGATTATACAGTACAGGAGAGCAGCCCTGCCATTGCTGCCACAGTGCCGGGTCAAGCGCTAACTGACACATAAAGTGAGCAACATTGATCCGGCTTGTTTTTCCCGCATCAAAAATGGCGTCACGTATTGGAGATGGATGAGCGTCATAAGCTGTGACCTGAGCATCATTTGTCAACGAATCTGGCCTAACCACGACCCACTCAACCCCTTCCTTTGCGGGGGAGCAGGCACGTAAAAACTTCGCAGCAGCCTCATTGTCAGGATGAGGTGGCAGGCATAAACGTAATAACGCCACCACGGCACGATGTGCCAGAGGTGGCCGCTCATGCAAAGACTCGCTGGTGCACCCAGTACTGTTCATCAAGATAAATTTAACAGGGCTCCCGTCACTCTTATTCTCAATTGCCTCACACACACTTTGCACTGCATCACGCACCAGACGGCGGGGGTGGCCATAAATACCCTGAAACGTTGCCCGATGTCCCAGACAACAAATAACCGTTTTCACGCCCGACACTAACGCTTCGAGTTCCTGGGTGCTCAACTCGGCAATATTGCCTACCCTGACATCCAGTTGCGGGTTAGCTTTGAACGTTTCCAGTTGTGCACTGCTTTGCCGGACAAGGACTCTGACTTGCCCCCGTGCCAACATCAGCTGCTCAACAACCAGCCTGCCCGTCGCCCCGCTTGCTCCAATCACTAAAATCATAACGCATCCTTTGGCTGTCATTTATCAGGAGTGTAACGTGAAGGGAGTGAATGAAAACAGGCACAAAGATGTGACAAATGGTAAGTAGATTTTTCAGCCGGCCCAACAGGCCGGCTAAGTGTCGTTGCCAGGGGCAAGTGAAATTAGTTTAATTCCTTATCTTGCCAGAATTTCGTTCCTTTCACTGTCGCCTGCAACGCGAGGCCACTTTCGGTAAATGTATACACTGTCACATCCCCATAGTAGACTTCGCCTTCAATAGAGGCCCCTTTATCAGCAGCCCTTGCCGCGGCATCGGCATTTCCGCCAAACGTCCAGCCCGACTCCACAAATTGTTTCATCGCCGCCTGAGTATGAAACACCATCACGATACGATAATCCTTTGCACCCAGACCCAGTCCGACACCGCCTTCAGCCATATTCATATAAGTTGACTGGCCTGTGTTGTTATTTTCTACGACACCATAGCCTGTGCCTGCGGCAACAAAAATAATATTCAGATTCGCATTAGAAAACACCGCATATCCGGGCGCATTGCTCAGCTGGGCGCGAACATCCGGTTTTTTACTATAGAGCTTGGTTAAAGTATCTCGTTTCATCTTCTGAATTTCGGAACGCTTTTGGACAGCATCACCTGGCCCCATAGACGCACAAGCGCTCAGTAACACAGACAAAACAACCGACATCAGCAATGGAATTGTACGCATACCTTTTTCCTTTTACAGTTAGAAGCAGGCAATTGAATCGCCGCCCGCAGAAAAACGTCATCTTAAGGGTAGGCAGGTTAGGCGCAGCTGAACAGAAAACGCAGGCAAAAAAAAGGCCGCATTAAAGCGGCCTTAACACACATCATGGGTAATCATGAAGGGATAAATGTGAAAACAAGATCATTGTAACTCGGCCGTTATAAAATAAAACCATATTAAAACGTTTCTTTAGCTCGGTATTTTCGATGAGTCACTTTCCTTACTCCTATTTGCTTACTCCCTAATCTAGTGGCCTTACTGGCAATACCTTTGTCATCGATGCCCTTATTGTTTTTATGGAGTTATATTGTGCTGCTGAAAAAGGCAGTGAAGAGAAAAGACGACCCGCAACAAAACCTCATGCTTTGGGCCCAATACAGCAGAAAATTCAGGCAAAAAAAAGGCCGCATAAAGCGGCCTCAACACACATCATGGGTAATCATGAAGGGATAAATGTGAAAACAAGACCATTTTAACTCGGCCGTTATAAAATAAAATCATATTATAACGCACCTTTCATTCGACATTTTCGATGCTTAGCTTTCCGTCGTTTGTTTTCGCTCATCCGCTCAGCAAAGTTCGGCAAATAGCAACGACTGAGCCTTCAATACACCTGTTATTTTGTTAGTTAAATCAAACCACTCTGAGGTATCATCGCCACTATCCTTGCACACCATTTTGACTGACCTGATATGCATCATCTGATTTTTGTCACCCTGCTGTGGGCGTTTTCATTCAGCCTGATAGGCGTTTATCTCGCCGGTTCGGTTGACCTTTGGTTCGCCGCCCTGAGTCGTATTGCGCTGGCAACCCTGGTTTTCCTGCCATTCATTCGCTGGCAGCAAACAGCCCGCCCTGTGATGTTCCGGTTAATGACAATAGGTGCAATACAGATTGGAGCTATGTATGGTTTCTATTACCATGCCTTTGTGTTTTTAACTGTACCGGAAGTCCTGTTGTTTACTGTTATGACACCGGTATACATCACTTTACTTAATGACCTGTTCGCAAAGCGCTTTAATGCACGCTATTTGCTGGTCGCATTAATCGCAACACTGGGCGCTGTCGTCATTCGTCTGACAACGCCTAACCCGGACTTCTGGCTTGGCTTTATGGTAGTTCAGGGTGCCAATCTGTGTTTTGCACTGGGGCAGGTTTTATATAAACGACTGGCTGAGCAACATGCCTTAGTCCACCATCAGTGCTTTGGCTTTTTCTTTATCGGCGCGCTGGCCGTGTCCTCGTTAAGTTTTGCTCTTTTTGGTGATTTGAACCGGCTCCCTTCGACGCAGCTACAATGGGGGATCTTAATTTATTTAGGTCTCATTGCCTCTGCCCTTGGTTATTTTATCTGGAATAAAGGCGTCACCCTAGTTTCAGTAGGAGCACTGGCAGTCATGAACAATGTGCTGATCCCTGCCGGGATCCTGGTGAATATCCTGATCTGGAATCGCACCGCCGATTTAGTCAGTCTGGGACTTGGCAGCGCGATTATCTTTTTAGCCCTGGGCGTCAATCATTACTTTGACACACGTTTACGTTAAAGCGCCTTGCGAAACCGGATCTGCATATCCAGTAAAGTCTGCGACGGCGCTGCTGGCTGTGTCAGTTCCGCGATATGGTAGTCGTGACTGACAAGCATCTGCAACATGGTTTTAAAGCGGTTCATCGTTTTTACTTCAATATGCCTGAATCCCTGCTCACGGCACCAACGCTCCTGCTCCAGCAATAACGCTCGCGCCAGCCCTCTGCCCCGGTAGGCCGGCATGACGGCCCCAATCCAGCTATAAAACAGCTGTGGGGCCTGCTCATAACCCAGCTTATATGCAACAGGCTGACCTTCACAACTGGCTATCAGCGCCAGGTAAGTGCGCCCTGATAATCTCACAAAGATATCTGCTTGCGTCTTGGGCTGAGAAAATTCCGGGATCTGCTGCTCTACAGAAAGTACCTGTTCAATACTCCCCTGATGAATCTGCCATTGTACTTTCGTCATCACCTGACCTATCAATAGGTTGTTAGAAGCCACTAAGTGCGTTAACGTCTGCGCTTACCACGCTGACCCAGCACGCGCTTTTTATCGCGCTGACGACGAGATTTGGCCGAATTTTGACGGTCATTTTTAGGCTCGCGGGTGAGATCTGGCTCATAGCCGCTCAACCATTGCGGCGTAAGACGCTCATCCAACAACACTTCAATCTCTTCCAGTAACCATTGCTCATCAATACTCACCAAAGAAATAGCAGTCCCGGCTTCACCAGCCCGGCCGGTTCGGCCAATACGGTGCACATAATCTTCTGCTACATAAGGCAACTCAGCATTAATTACATAATTCAATTGTTGAATATCAATGCCACGTGCTGCGACATCAGTAGCAACTAAGACACGAATTTCACCATCCTTAAATTGCGCCAGCGCCTTGTTTCGCGCCCCCTGAGATTTGTCACCATGGATAGCCTGAGTTTTAAGGCCGTCTTTATTTAGCTCCTTGGCATAGTCATCAGCTTGCTTCTTTGTGCGGGTGAAAATCAACACCTGATGCCAGTTTTGTTTGCCGATCAGATGAGCAATCAGTTCCCGTTTACGCTCTTCATCTACGGCATAAAAGATCTGTTCAACCTTTGCGGCAGCCTGATTCTGAGCCTCAATGCCAATCCGTTTTGGATCCTTCAGCCAGTCTTTTACCTGATTAAAAACGGCTTCATCAACGGTAGCAGAAAACAACAAGGTTTGCCGTGTAGGTGGCATTTTGCGCATAATACGACGTATTTCACCCATAAAGCCCATATCCAGCATACGATCGGCCTCATCGAACACCAAATACTCAACTGCTGACAATTCCAATGTGCCTTTGATTAAATGATCGAGCAAACGGCCAGGCGTGGCGACCACTATGTCAGCCCCTTCACGTAGCGCTTTTTCCTGAGGCCCAATATTTGCTCCACCATGCAAACACACCGTTTTCAGCTCACAATGAGCGGCATAGGTATTGGCGTGCTGCGCCACTTGCTGAGCCAACTCTCGGGTCGGCGCGAGGATCAGAGCGCGAACACCTGAGCCCGGCTGACTGAGTAATTGGGTCATAATAGGAAGCATAAATGCGGCTGTTTTACCTGTGCCGGTCTGCGCGCACGCCAGCAAATCGTGCCCCGCCAGGATCACGGGAATGCTTTGCGCCTGAATGGCTGTTGGCTCAGTAAAGTCAAGTACCTGTAACCCTTCTAACAAGGCAGGTGCTAAGGCAAGAGATTCAAAAGACATGTTTTTTGTACAACTCAAAAAATAGATGGCGGGATTATAGCAAAAATGCCAAGCGTCGCCCGCAAAGATATGGCCTCTTTATGACAGCGCTAATTCCATATAAACACTCAAAGGGTCGGGCTCGTAGCTGCCAAATGCTTCACGCTGTACAAACCCCAATGACGTATATAGCCCAATTGCTTCAGTTTGCCGGATCCCGGTTTCAAGCCGCAATACGCTGAAGCCAACCTCGCGTGCATGGTCAATCAAAGTTTGCATAATGTGCCGCGACACGCCCAGACCCCGATACGGTGGTTGCACATAAACCCGCTTTAGCTCAGCATAAGGTGTCAGGCAGTCTGCCTCATCCGTTTTTGGCACAAGGGCACCACACCCCATCAACGCAGACTCTGTGCGGGCACCGACAAAATAGACGTCCGACGCAGCCAGCTCATCTGCCGGGATCAGCTGATTACTGCTCGGTGGGTAGAGTGTATTCATCAGCTCGTCAATGTCTCTCAGTAACTGCGACACTTCCGGGTGATGCGGGTCAAGATTAATTATTTCCATAACGTGATATTACCTTGCTTACCCTGTCAGCTTCACGACACGACGCATGTCGATATATTAAGACCGGGCATGATATAGAGACTAAAATACTATGTTCTTCGATATGATACTAGCTTATTTTCTGAGCTTAATCGTACCTTTTATAGTCACGAAGTCAAATGCCATGATGAGATTTCTACAGCGCATATGGTTAAATGATTAAATTACACACAACACTGTCGAATATTCATTCACTTTTATATTGATTACCGACGAAAGCATGCATATGTGCCGCATTTTTTATATTATCCGCGCGCATATAATTCTAATCATAGGACAACAAGTATGAGTAATACCCCAGAAGGGCTCTCGACAGAGGCATTCGCCAAAGAGAGTACCCAAAGCAGTCGGGGACGCTGGACACAACACGATACCAATTGGGTACTTAGCCTGTTTGGTACCGCAGTGGGCGCCGGTATTTTGTTTCTGCCTATTAATATCGGTATCGGCGGGTTCTGGCCCTTGGTGATCATGGCTGTACTGGCCTTTCCAATGACCTACCTGGCTCATCGAGGACTGGCACGTTTTGTGTTGTCTTCTAAACACAGTGACAGTGACTTTACCGATGTCGTTGAGGAGCATTTTGGCGCCACCGCTGGCCGCTTGATTTCCTTACTGTATTTCTTTTCTATCTTCCCTATTCTGTTAATTTATGGTGTGGGCCTCACCAATACAGTGGACAGCTTCATGGTTAACCAGTTGGACCAGGCATCTCCACCTCGGGTACTCCTTTCCGGACTCCTGGTTGCAGGCATGATTGCGATTATGATGGGCGGAGAAAAATTACTGCTGCGGGCCTTTGCACTGCTGGTCTATCCGTTAGTTGGGATCTTGCTGATGCTGTCACTCTATCTGATCCCACACTGGCAAGCACCGGTTGTGGCAACACCGGATATGGCAGGCCTGAGCGAAACACTCTGGCTATCCGTGCCAATTATTGTCTTTTCATTTAGCCATGCAGCCGCTATCTCCAGTTTTGCCAATGCGCAACGCCGCCATTATGCAAACCGTGCGACACACAAAGCAGAAGCAATCTTGCGTAATACCTCACTGATGCTGATCGTTTTTGTGCTGTTATTTGTCTTTTCGTGTGTACTGTCCCTGAGCCCAGAGCAAATGCTCGAAGCCAAAGAGGCCAACGTTTCTGTTCTGTCTTACCTTGCTAATGTGTACGACAACCCATTTATTGCCATGCTGGGTCCGCTGGTCGCCTTCATTGCCATTACATCTTCATTCCTTGGACACTTTCTGGGCGCTCGCGAGAGCTTCAATGGTCTGCTCAGCAAGCAATCGTCTCTGTCGGCAGGCTTGATTGATAAACTGGGTGTGGGCCTGATGTTTATCGCCATCTGGGTGTGCGCTGTGATGAACCCGAGTATTCTGGATATGATGGGTGCCATTTCCGGACCGATCATTGCCATGATCCTGTTTATCATGCCAACCATCGCCATTTTCAAAGTACCGGCACTACAGAAGTACCGCCATCATGTTGGCACCTACTTTATTCTACTGGTCGGCATTTTAGCCGTCTCGGCACTGCTGTTTAACATGGCAGGTTAAACAACCTTCGGGTGGAATGATTAAAAAAGGGCCTAAGCGCCCTTTTTTTCTGCCACACACGCCTGATTACGACCCTGATGCTTTGCGTTGTATAAAGCCTGGTCTGCCGCCGTAATCAGCTCAGCTAAATCCTGGTAATGCTCTCCGCTATCATTACTTGCAACACCCGCACTAATCGTAACGACACCAAATTCCGAGTCTTCATGCACAATGGCCAATGCTTTTACTGCATCAACAAACTCGTTAGCCAGCTGCTTCGCCCCGTCAGGTTCTGTGTCTGGCAATAAAATAGCAAACTCCTCGCCGCCATAGCGATATACCCCATCCATTGGTCTACGTATCTGCCCATCTATTGCACTGGCAACGGCTTTGAGGGCGTCATCCCCACTAAGATGGCCATAGCGGTCATTGAATTTCTTGAAGTGATCGATATCCAGCATCACCACAGAGCAGGTATGCTGTTGGCGAATGCTCTGCTTAAACTGACGTGCTCCTTCCATATCAAAAAAGCGCCGGTTAAACACTTTTGTTAGCCCGTCGTAGTATGAGTAGCGCTTGAGTGTATCCGCTTGCTGTTTGTATTTAAGGTGGGTTTTAACTCTGTTCATCAGGGTCTTTGCCACGATAGGCTTAGGAATAAAATCAACCGCGCCCGCATCCCAGCACAAGTCCTGCTGTTGCTCACTGATGTTGGAGGTCACAAAAATGATAGGGATATCAGACAGACCTTCCATTTCCTGCAACTGTTTACAAGCCTCTACCCCAGACATCCCCTCCAGTACCCAATCCATCAGGATCAGATCCGGCGGTGTAGCACGGCAAAACTCTATGGCTTTTTCTCCGGATGTCACCATATGGACCGAACAAATCCCCTCTAAAAAGCAAGAGATGACTTTTTGTGTCAGCATTGAGTCTTCAACAATCAGTACCAGACTCTCGCTCAGGTCTTCAATTTCCTTAAACAAAGTATATTACCTATTACAGTGATTCTTCGGCTCGACATAGACCGGTTTTTTCGGCCTTGATTGCAATTATAGCAGGCACGCAAATAAATACCCGTTAACATTATACGACTAACTTATCATGTCCCCTTGCTCTGAGAAAGGGATTAGAAACTTCAGATCAACGATTTAACGCCCCAAACATCACTGAATTTAGCAACTCCGGTAGCACAGATTATTAACGAGTTTGTGCCACCTGAGTGTGCTGTCTGCGCCACAGTGCAGGCGTGACGCCATAAGCCGCTTTAAACTGGCGGATAAAGTGCGTTGTATCTGACCAACCTAGCTCTTCAACTAACGCTGCAATCGGTGTATGTGTGTGCAGCAAACGATTACAGGCCTCACCCAGGCGTTTTTTGGTGAGCCACTGCCCTACGGAGTAGCCTGTTTCGCGTTTGAACAAGGTCGCCAGATAAGGGGCGCTAACAAATACCGTTCTCGCCACATCCTGCAAAGAAACCGGCTTTAAGCCCTGACTTTCAATATAGGAAAGCGCTGCGACGACTTTAGGGTGCATACCTGCGCGCCAGCTTACCGGCTGTTGTGCCAGGGACACCTCATGCAACAGCAAAAAAACAAAACTCTTCATCACGTCAAGCGGCAAAGCATGCTGCAATGCGGCTTCAAACTCCTGATACAAAGTCTGCACAAAATCGACGCGCTCCCCAGATAGCGCCAGTGCGGGTAAAGCACCTAAACGCACCTGCTGAAAGGGCTGCAACAAGCTGGATTCGGGCGTGAGCCCCAGACAGTCCGGGCAAAAACTCATCCAGTGCACATGCAAATCAGACCCGGACAACAAAGTATGAGGCATGCCGCCGGGTACCAGTACAAACATGCCCTGTGTGGCTGTAAACGTCTCGCCATGTAACATATCCAGCGAGCCTGAGCGAATAAAGCTCAACACACTTTCGCTGTGCGTGCCGTGAGGCTCCTGTTCCAGTGTCGCTACTTTCATCTGGCCACAGGCGGCAACATGATTGGTCATTTTATTTCACTCACAATCTTAAAATAAGCCGATTAATTCAAAAAACAGACAATAACGTGGCACGGCTTTATTGAGAATAATAGACATCGACAAAACAATACACCGATTTATAGGAGAGACCTATGACTTTTTCACTCGTTTTAATGGGGCTGTCGATCCACGTGCTTTTATGGGAAAAATTACCCGACTGGGGCACCTGGTTTAAGACTTTAGTGGCACGTTTACCTGCCCCCTTGGGCTATCTATACACGGCATGGCGCTGTCCATATTGCTTTGGGTTCTGGATAGCCCTGCTACTGCAGCAGCTTACTGGTATCTATACTTTACCTGAACTGTCGTCTCTGACAGCAACATTTGGCGCGACCGGCACGGTGCTCAGTATGAGTCTCGATGCCCTGGTCACGGCCCTGTTGATCATGGTTAGCAGTCTGGCACTAAAGGCGCTTGCATTACCGGCCATCAAGGGTCACGAATTAACCATGTCATTTAAAACTGGCTTGTCTGAAACACAGGCAAAGTCATCACCGGAGCACACCCATGACAAAGCATAAGTTCAGTACGGCAAGATTAGCAATAATACCTGCAACACCGACACTCAGTGCAGCACACTCACATCAGCTACTCAACTTGCTGACACCAGGCACACTACATTTTTTGCCCGATGACTGGCAACAATGTCCGCACAATGCTGCCCAACTAACCGACTGGATGACGGACAAACTGACGCACTGTGAGCTGCTACTGGTACAAGACAAACAGACACATATTCTGGGCCTGGTTATGCTGTATGTCACCGAAAATATAGTTCAGCTTGGCTACCTGATAGGCGAAGCGCACTAGGGACGAGGTTATGCCAGTGAGCTGCTACAGGGTTTAGTGGTGCATCTGCGCACAGTTCAGCCCAATGTAACACTTAATGCGGGCGTTGCAGCAGACAACCCGGCTTCTATTAGAGTGCTGGAAAAAGCCGGCTTTGTATGCTGCCCGTCTGAGCCGGGTAATACCGGCCCACAACTGTATTACACCCTGCCAACAGAATAGT
The DNA here is from genome assembly GCF_001482385.1 of Pseudoalteromonas rubra. Taxonomy (NCBI): domain Bacteria; kingdom Pseudomonadati; phylum Pseudomonadota; class Gammaproteobacteria; order Alteromonadales; family Pseudoalteromonadaceae; genus Pseudoalteromonas; species Pseudoalteromonas rubra. Next base: position 124,882 of record NZ_CP013611.1, on the reverse strand, counting down.
TTAACTTGAGCACACACCTCGCTTCTGCTACTTTGCTCCGCAATGAATAATAACTCGCGGAGCAAGGCCCGAAACGGTCTATCAGCATGCACTTTACTCCTTTCAGCCAGACACACATCACCGAACTCCTGACACGCTACGCACAGTTGCCCATTGAACAACAAATCATGCTGGAAGTACTGGCGCTGATTGGTAAGCCGGTTGCGATAAGTAGGTTAAAACGCTTACTGAAATTGCTGGTTGAAGCCCAGATCCACGACATTCCCGCACTCAGTCAGGGTATGCTGGCCGAACAGAGAACTGCACTGGTCGAAGCCGGGCTATTAATCAGTAACCAAAAAGGCCTCCGGGTTCAGCCACTGATCGAGATTTCACTGTGCCACAATGCACTTCGCCAGGATCGCTTTATCAGCACACTTAATTGCGCCGAACAAGTCGTGCCTGTGGTCAATTTATATGAGTGGGAGCGCGATTTCTCTGATGAGCAACGCTTTATCCGTGATTTGCTTATCTTGGGTCAATACGATAAAGCCACCGCTTTACTGTCATTTCATAAAAATCCACAACACCTTGACCACCACACCAATCAGGTACTGGTCAATACTCTGTTCTTTCCGGCAGACATTGAACATCTTTCTGAACTGCCATCGCAATTGCTGTATCAGGCATGCTCGACGTTAATCCACAGCTTAAAAAGTGACTGTCAGAACAATTTTGCAGCATTTCAGCTTATTAAACAGCTTTGCGAACGTCAGACAGATAATCAAACGCTCCATTGTTTGCTGGCCGAACAATATCTTTATCGGGCGCAACTGGATCAGAGTGTCGCCATGTTGGGCAATGATAGCAGCTGCTATGCACTTCAGTTACGTGCCATGGTTGCAATGTGCTCCGGCGAACAACAAAGCGCTTACGCATTATTTGAACAGGCAATGGTCGCTAAAAACAAACTTGCCCGGCGTAAGCAGCAATATCTGGCTGGCCTGCCCGGCTTGTTTCATAAATTGACGACGCTGGTGCAGGCCAGTAAGGGACAGCCTCAGCTGTTTAAATCGGTGCGTCAACTGGTGCAGGCAGAGTCCGCTGACAAAAAAGCGCCTGGGTTAAATTATGTCCTTTTGAGCCTGGTTGAATATCTTGCAGAATGCCTTAGTAGTGGTCAAACATTCGTTAATCAATATCAAGAGTATGAAGCATTTGGTGAAGCGAAGCCTTATGACTATGCACTGCTACAAATACTGACTGCTCTGGCTACGCACTGGACCGGGGGGAAGTTACAGGCCCAACAACTTACGCGTCTCAGTGAGGCCTGCAATACCTTCAGTGCAATACAGCAACCTTTGTTTGCCTGTATGGGGGCCGATCTGCTGGTGCTCCATCAGGCGCCTGTGCCTCCACTGCCACAACGTCTGGTCGTTAATTTTGCCAAACTGGTAGAACAAAAAAGTGACTGGGAGCTGGCACTGGAAAAACTGCAAAGCCTGGCGTCCACGCCACCATCCAGCGCAGATAAATCGTCGCAAACCCACCGGCTTGTCTGGCAACTTGAGCAATCTCGGTTTGAACTCTCACTCAAGCCCAGAGAGCAAAAACTGGGGAAGCAAGGTTGGAGTAAAGGCCGTAATGTGGCCCTGAAGCGTCTGGTCGATGAGCGCGAGAGCTTTGATTACCTAAGCGATAAAGATAAAGAAATTATTGCAGCTATTCGGGTGTATGAAAACCATGGCTATTATGGTGGACGCACCTTTGAACTGGAAGGAGCAAACGCCCTGAGTGCCGCATCTGGTGCCCATAATCTCTATCTGGGCGAAGATTTCAGTCGCGAAATAGAACTGACAGAATACCCGGCCGAGCTTCAGATCCGTGACAACGGCGATGAGCTGATGATGTCGATACCCAACCTGCCACAAGGCATAGACTATCGCTTGCAACTCGAAGAGCGTGCAAGGCAGAATGAATACGCCTTTTTCCCGCTTCAGGACTATCGCTATGGGTTTACCCTGTTCGCTCGTCAGCATCTGCAGGTTGCAGAGATCATCGGGGAAAGTGGTCTTATTGTGCCCAGAGCCGCCAAGCCCAAACTGCTTGAGAGTATCACTGCCATCGCGCCATTACTGAACATACAATCCGACCTGGACGGCGTTGAAACCGGATTGACCACAGTCAAACCTGCCAACGAACTGGTGATTAACATCACGCCCTATCAGGGTGGCCTGGAGTTTCACTGTGTGAGTATGCCCTTTGGCGATAAAGGTCCCATGTTGCACCCGGGCATTGGCAGCACCAACCTGACGACAGAAATTGAGCATAAACGGGTGGCCACCCAACGTGATTTAGCACAGGAACAACGCTGGCTGGAGTTACTGGATGAACACTGTCCGGCATTTCTGGCGATGTCTGATAATCGTTTGCAACTGGACGACCTGGAAATGGCGCTCGAGGCGCTTGAGCAAATTGAAAGGTGTGTTGCATCCGATATACCGGGCTTCACCTTAAGGCTGCGCTGGCAACGCGGAAAGAAGTTCCGCCTCAGCAAAACCCTTGAACCCCAACATCTGGCCCTGGCGATGAGTAAGCAAAATCAGTGGTTTGACGTCACGGGTGAACTTCAGATCGATGATACACAAGTCGTAGAGTTGAAAAAGTTGCTGAGCCTGATGGCCACCAGCCATGGCCGCTTTGTCAGCCTCGACGGTGAACAAATCCTGGCACTGTCCCAAGACTTACGCAATCAACTCGCTCAGCTTGATACCGTAACTGATCAGGGCCAGTTTCATCCGCTTGCCAGTGGTCAGGTCGCAGAAGCGACAACAGGCATGCGTATGAAAACCCTGCCCGCCTGGGAAGAGCAAAGCAAAAAAATGTACCAGGCCAATGCGCTGACACTCACTGTGCCTGCGACCTTACAGGCGCAATTGCGCGATTATCAGTTGGCGGGGTTTGACTGGGCAATGCGACTAGCCCACTGGGGCGGCGGCGCTTGCCTGGCTGATGACATGGGATTGGGTAAAACACTACAGGCGCTGGCTGTGATCTTAGCACGTGCCAGTGAAGGGCCTGCGCTTATCATCGCACCGACCTCTGTGTGTTTTAACTGGCAACAGGAAGCGAGCAAATTTGCACCGGCATTAAACATGACCTTGTTCAGCGATCACAGTAGTGCGCAAGAGCGCGAGCAGCTACTAACTCAGGCTGGCCCGTTTGATTGTGTGGTGATCAGTTATGGCCTGCTGCAACGCCAGGCTGAGCTGCTTAAAGCAAAACACTGGCACACCATTATCGCCGATGAAGCGCAAGCGCTTAAAAACCCGCTGGCTAAACGCACCGTGGCCGCTTGTGCACTGAAAGGCGAGTTTAAAATGATCACAACAGGTACGCCAATAGAAAACAATCTGACCGAACTGTGGTCGCTGTTCCGTTTCGTCAACCCGGGCTTACTGGGCAACCTGAAGCGCTTTAATACGCGCTTTGCTCAGCCAATGGAAAATGCCGAGCAAGACAAGTTGGCGGCACATAAAGCACGTCAAAGCCTCAAACAATTGGTGAAACCCTTTATTCTGCGTCGCCTGAAAAGCCAGGTTCTCACAGAACTGCCAGAGAAAACGGAAATTAACCTCACCGTTTCGCTTAGTGAGGACGAAATGACTTTTTATGAAGCGCTGCGACAGCATGCCATTGACCAGATCATGGAATCTTCCAGCACCAGCTCGGCGGCAGAGCAACGCATCAAAATGCTGGCAGAACTCACCAAGTTACGCCAGGCCTGCTGCCACCCACAATTGGTCATGGCTGAAAGCACTTTGCCAAGCAGCAAGCTGGAAGCGCTCAGTGAGCTGCTTAATGAATTACGGCAAAACAATCATAAAGCACTGATTTTTAGCCAATTCGTGGGTCACCTACAGATTATTAAAAATCTCCTAGAGCAAAGTAACGTGCCATATCAGTACCTGGATGGCAGTACTCCGGCTGCACAACGTCAGGAACGCGTCAATGCCTTTCAGCATGGTAATGGCGAAGTGTTTTTGATCAGCCTCAAAGCCGGTGGGTCAGGTTTGAATCTCACCGCAGCAGACTATGTGATCCATATGGATCCCTGGTGGAATCCGGCGGTTGAAGCACAGGCATCAGATCGGGCCCATCGAATGGGCCAGCAGCGTCCGGTGACCATTTATCGCCTTATAGCCAAGAACACCATAGAAGAAAAAATCGTCGCACTGCACCAACACAAGCGAGATCTGGCTGACCAATTGCTGGCTGGCAACGAACAGGCCAGCAAGCTGTCGGTTGAGGACATGCTTAACTTACTCAAAGAAACCTTTTAAACGCTGACCACAGTTGTGTGGCCAACGTTGGGTATCAATGGTGATGGTGGCTGAGCAACGGCTGCGAAGAAAATTGATGCAATACCAGCTGAGGCTCAGCCAGGTCGACAAACACCGACCCCATCACGGTATTGCCTTGCCAGGTCCAGTTCTCATGTTGATGGCTGTTTAAAGAAACCGCAACCTGGTTGACACCGGCCTTAAACCAGCTGGCAGGCAAGTGGACGTATTGACCATATACACGCATTTTTTTCTCACCATTGATGAACAAATGGGCATGACCTGTCAGCAGCTGTTGTGCATTTTCCACCACCGCGGGCGAATTCAGCACATAGTTGGCGATGTCAATTGTCAGGTTGAGACCATCGTTAGCGTATCGGTTTGGTCCGGATTATCCGGTGTTTCCTCACTGTCGCCCTCATCATCGTCAGGTTCTGTATCCGAATCCCCTCATCGTCATCCTCATCTTCATCCCCAGGATCAGGCGCTGCATCACCCTCACCTGCCGTCGAGTCCGTGTCGCCGTCGGCGTTGTCTGTGTCTGAGTCCGAATTATCCGAAGCCGTATCAGCATGTGCATTTGACTGGCTGGTGTTTGTCTCATCAACCACGCTTGATTGAGTACTCTGACTGGTGCCCGTGGTCGTCTCTGAACCTCCAGAGCTGCATGCACCAAGCAGCGTGGCAGTGATAATCGCAGTCAGTATATTCAGTGTGCCGGGTTGTTTTATTGTGCTCTTTAATCCCAATGCCTGTCTCCGTTTCTGTTAGGCCAGTGATCATCAGCAAAGCGAGACAATGTGCAAACAGATGGCAAACAATGTGCAAAGAGTATGAAGTGCCCTTCAACACTCTGGTGACATTCACTTAATACACGTAACCATATAAAATATATAGATTTATCAACCTAATAAATTACGCATATCTTTTGCCGCACTCGCTTGTTTATGACATTTAAGTTGCGGTACCATGCCAAGCTAATAATAAATAATTCCTATCTAGGTTTGTATTACGCCCTATGACACTTGCAGATTTACAACCAAACGATTCAGCGATTATCGCAGGCATTAATCATCCAGATGCAGCCCTGATCAGCCGCATAATGGCACTGGGCCTGATCCCCGGAGAGGTGATCACCGTCTTAAATGTCGCGCCGCTGGGCTGCCCCATTCAGACCCAAGTTGGCAATACCTATATCAGTATCCGTAAAGCTGATGCGCGTTTTATCCAGCTAAGCCGCTAATTTCAAGGAGTAAGATAACGTGAGAATCGCCCTCGTTGGCAACCCCAACTGTGGTAAAACCACCCTGTTTAACCGCCTTACGGGTGCCAGACAAAAAGTCGGCAACTGGCCCGGCGTCACTGTAGAGCGCAAAAGTGGCGAGCTAAGTTTACACAATCAGCAAGTTGAGTTGATTGATTTACCAGGCCTGTACAGCATGACCCAAATTGACCCGGGTCAGGACGAACAAATTGCCATTGACTATATTCTTGCTCAGGATGCCGACCTGATCATCAACGTGATCGACAGCGCTAACCTCGAACGTAATCTGGTTCTGACGACACAAATGCAGGAAACGAGTACTCCCCTTATCGTGGTTGCAAACATGACCGATGTGGCACATCAGCAAGGCAAGGAGCTGGATCTGGACCTGTTAGCACAGCGTCTTGGTGTACCTGTCATCGCCATGGTCGGCTCGACCGGTCAGGGGCTCATTCATCTGACAGATGCACTGAGTGAACACTGCACAGGCAAGCCCCCGCAAAAGCGCAATCAACAAGCACCTAAACCTGATCCCAGCATTGAAGACACTGTTAGGCGCTTCCAAAACGTCAAAACGCTCAGCAATGGCGTCAGTATCATGTCGCAAACACGCTCTGACTTCACCACCTCGCTTGATAAACTGGTGCTAAACCGCTGGCTTGGGGTGCCGATTTTCCTTTTTATGATGTACCTGATGTTCACGATAGCGGTCAACTTCGGCGCCGTCTTTATTGATTTTTTCGACATTCTTGTAGGCGCTATTTTTATTGACGGGACTAAGCTGCTGCTGGCCAACATTGGTGCCCCTCAGTGGTTGGGCGTCCTGTTAGGGGACGGCTTTGGCGCAGGCTTACAGCTGGTTGCGACCTTTATCCCTGTTATCGCCGTCTTGTATTTTTGTTTGTCGATTCTTGAAGACAGTGGTTATCTGTCACGTGCCGCCTTTGTGATCGACCGTCTGATGTCCTCCATCGGATTGCCCGGCAACGCGTTCGTCCCTCTGATCGTAGGCTTCGGCTGTAACGTCCCAGCGGTCATGAGTGCCCGCACCATGAGCCGCGAGTCGGATCGCCTGCTCACAGTGATCATGGCGCCCTTTATGTCTTGTGGCGCACGATTAACCGTGTACGCCTTATTTGCTGCGGCATTTTTCCCGATGAACGGTGCCAACATCGTATTTGCCTTGTATGTGTTTGGCATTCTGGTGGCTGTGGGTACAGGTTACCTGTTCAGAAAACGCGTGTTTAAACAAGAAAAAGTCCCCTCTTTTGTTGAAATGCCAGCCTATCATCTGCCCGTCTGGCGTAACCTGGTTATGACCACCTGGCAGCGTTTGCGTAGCTTTATTACCCGTGCCGGGAAAACCATCGTATTTGTGGTTACTCTGCTGAGCATGATCAATTCCATCGGCACAGATGGCAGCTTTGGTCATGAAAACAGCGAGGCGTCTTTACTGTCTAGAGCCGCGCAGGTTGTGACACCTGTGTTCGCACCGCTGGGTATCGCAGAAGATAACTGGCCAGCAACGGTTGGGATAGTCACTGGCCTGTTCGCCAAAGAGGCTATTGTGGGCACCATGGATGCCTTATATGTGGGCGCGCAGGAACGCACCGGTGAGTGGTCTCTCAAAGATGCTACAAATGAAGCGGTCATGACCTTATGGAACAATTCTGTTGACTTACTCAACAACCTGGGCGATCCACTGGGTCTGAGTGCCGTTGAAGAGGGCGGCGACGCAGGGAACGAGTTACTCAGTGCTATGGCTGCTCAATTCGATGGCCAGCTCGGTGCGTTTGCCTATCTGATACTGATCTTACTTTATACCCCGTGCGTGGCGGTATTGGGAGCCATTAAGCGTGAATCGGGCAGTGTGTGGATGTGGGTTGTCATTGGCTGGACAACCTCCATTGCCTATATTCTGGCGACACTGGTCTATCAAATCGGGCAACTTGACACGGCCGGGGCGTCGGCAATGATGTGGATAGTCCTGATGCTAGCGGCCTTGTTTGCCTGGTGGCTGATACTCGGACGCCTGAGCAAACATCTTCATGCTGTTCCGACTTATAAGATTGAATTAAGCTAAGGTAAAAATGAAACGGGAGCCACTGGCTCCCGTTGTTTACTCTACTTTTTCTGGTTTGACTTTCACCAACCCTAAACGTATGGCCGCAAAGTAAAGGCCTTCTGCTGCCAGGACGGTCGGTAAAACGACCTTGACCCAGTAACCTTCTGACCCGTAGAAGTGCCACAAAATGGCACTGATCACTGCCAGCAGGATACCCGCAACAGGCCCCGCACTCACCAGACTCAACGCAATCGGTGCTTTGCAGCTACCACATTTTAACTTGAATGGATTCGGGGTATTCAATACCGACATAAAAGAAATATCGCTGTCACATTTACCACATTTACCACATTTACTCATACTATTACTCTGTGTATTAGGTTTTACTGTTCAAAATACTGTTTTGCGTCACTGGCGTACAACACCCACATCGCTAACGCAGGATAGATAAACACATCCGCCAGCGCCCATAGGGGCATCTCGTCCTCGGCTGCAAGCAGCAAGTCGGCGCCCTGCACAAAGACACAAATCCACACGGTATAAAAAAAGAACTTACGTCCGATAGGCTTTTTCTTTGCGATGTACCACATCGCCACAAACTGGATAAACACCATAGTTAACCAGAACAACATCAGAATCATGGCTTCCGACGCCTGCTCAGATATCAGGTACCCCAACACAGAAGTGGCTAGCGGCCAAAGGCCATAGCCGACAAAACACACCAGCACGGTGATCAACACCACGAAAGGGATCATAACTACCTTCTTTATATTGACTCAGGAGCGAGCCTGATTACGCAACTAACTACACAACAGATCGTTATGCTCGGCCAGCCCATTTAAATGGTCGCGCAGTGTACAATATTGCGAAAAAAGAGAGAATAGCTGATTTACACTCTTATACTTTTTGCACAGTGCCACCCTCTGGCTTCCCTCTTCCATTTACTTTTCACCAAAGCGTGTTAGCCTAGTCCCGCTTTTGCGCCCTAACAATTAAACTAATCCGCATTGGCTATTTCCATGCAAGGAAAACCCTAACTAAACAAGGATCATAAATGAACATAAAACCCCTTCTGCTCAGTGCCATGCTGGCAATGAGCAACACCAGCTATGGCGCTGATCTCAGTGAAACCTACCCGGTGACCAGTACCACTTATCTGTCTGATGGCACCCCTGTTAGCATGCCTTTTCACGTTAAAGGCGAAGCTACCAGTGCTGTCGTCGGCTTAATTGATGCCAATGTTGCAAAGTTCTTTTTATGGAACTGGCAATGGGAGCCTGTCAGGCTGCATTGTGAAGGAAGCGCCTCAAAAGGCATAGGTGCACTGTATACACAAAAAATCACCACCAGCCCTGCGGGTGCGTATAACGAGACGATATCAAGCTTTTATGTTAAACGCCGCGGCAGCACTGATCCGGATTTACCCTGCCCAGGAGATATGACCCTTGCCAGTGCACAACTGGATTTCACTGGTAAAGTGCTCGCTGCGTTGGCAACAGCAAACGCAGAGCAACAAGCGGCTGGAAAACCACATAACTATGCGCTGTACAATCAACACTTGATGCTCGACAATCCCATTGCTATTAAGGCGGGTCGTGAGATCTGGGGGTACCCCAAGCAAGCTGCGGATGTGTCGATTAATATTACGCCAGGCCAGCATGAGTTAACTCTGGCCAACCGACACACCGAACAGGCGATGCTGGATGTCTCCTACACGCGTCAGATTGGGGTCAACCTGCCACTCCATTCTGTGGGCGACAATGTACTGCCTGACTATCTGCTACCCGATTTCAGCAAAGTGCCTCAATTAAGCGGCGTGTTATCGAGCGACAGTGGCTGGATGATGCCATTTGTGGGTGAGTTCACAATTCACTCTCGTGCCAGCCTGACGACTTTTTTCCTCGCTGAAAGTGACTTTACCCCTATTGCTGTCCTGGAGTTCCCTAACGTCACTGGCGTTGCCATGCCCTTGTACGACCGGGAATAACCTCTGACCCCCGCCAGAACACATAATCAATTACAGATTATATGCACTGGCGTGGCAGGGCTGTGTGAATGAAATGCTGAACATGTATGTCTTTATCATCACAGCCCTGAGTACAAGATTGCCAACCTACTCAACTTGTATGCGCCCAGGCCACGGTGAGGACGTATCGTTCAATAGCCAAACAATTCACCATAACCCGTTGCGACAAACCCACCCCGACTGCGTATTCTCCCCTCCCAGTAAGGGACGCTTAAAGTGTTGAAAGAATCTGCCTGCAGGACATCAATGATCACCGCCTCTTTACCAGGTATCTGTAATTGCCAGCTTATCGGATGCGTTACATTGCGGGTTTGCGCCCTGTTAAGCACCGTTAAAGTAACCTCTTCATACGGGTAGGCCGTAACCTTGCCAGATGGCGATATCTCTGAGGCACTGCAATAGGCATAGGCTTGCGTTTCATCTCGGGTACAAAATGCCATCAGTGCACCTTGCCCCGGATCCTCCCCTTGTAAACTAAACCAGTCCCAGCCACTGTGCTGACTATCAATCAGACCTGATGACCATTCTCTGTCTAACCAGGCCTGACCTGAGACATCATATGATCTGCCTGCATAGGTCAGCGTGCCTGCTACTTGTAAAAAGGGGTAACTGTAGTAGAAGGAGGCATGGCCTTGCTGGGTTTTCTGACTGTACCCCTGTTTGCCATGCAATACCAGAGGGCTGTTTGCCAGCGTAATATCCAGACCAAAATCGGCCTCCCGACTTTGCAATCGTAAAGGTAAAAACGACGTCTCTTGGCTGGCCAACTGCCAATCACCTAACCGGGCGATAAAAGGACTTGCCTGTACGTCAACCTGCCCGGCTCTGCCGTAACGCTCAAACGCCTGATGTGTCTGGCCATCCTGCAAAGCAAAATGCGCAAAATAAAGCTGTCCATCCCACCAGGGAGAGGACTGAAAAGTTGAAAAACCCGGGTCAATAATACGAAACAAAGTCCACTGCATACCAAATTGGCTGCCATCGCGCGCTGTTAGATTGCCCGTCACATACCACCACTCCACCCCCTGTTCTGGATGCGCACCGTGGTCGCGTGGAAATGTCAGTGTATGGGTGGCATCCACTGGGGTGCCCAGCGTCTGACCGAGCACCGCCATCGCCGCATTGTTATTGTCAGTTTCAGGCGCAGCAGGCTGACACCCTGTTACCATGAACAGGATTAAAAGACTATGCAATCTGATGCTGTGCATAATGAGCTCCTTATAACTGTGCGACATTATCAGCCACATTGCGCCTGATCAGTTTTAATAAAGGAATAGCACTGACCACCAAAGCCAACAACAGCACCACAGCACAGAACCCCCAGATATCGCGCCAGCTAAGTACCATTGCCATGCTCCAGCCAAAAGCGATGGGCATCACATAGGTTAGCAATACCCAGCCCAACAGGATCCCCAGCGGCACTGCCAGTAACAAGGTCAGACCGAGAATAAGCCCGGCCTGAGATAGTTTCAGCACCAATAATTGGCCCTGAGTCACCCCTAACGTTTGTAATACGGCCATTGGCTGCAACTGCTGTCGTCCGAGCGTTAAAAAGCTCACCCAAACGCCAAATAGCGCAATCAACATAATGCAGATATTCAATGCATGGGTTACCAGAAAAGTTTGACTAAATAGTTGCTTTGCAAAGCGCTTAAACACCTGATTGTGGATCAACTGATGTCCGGCCAGTGACCAGCGCTGGCTAATGACATCTGCCAGTTGTTCTGAGTCAACCCCTTCATGAAATGTCAACATAAAGCCGACCGCTTCATACAAAAATGCCTGCTGTGTGATGACTGAGTTACTGACTACCAGGCTCACGCCAGGCTCACCGTAATCATAAAATACACCCGTGATCTGACAGTGAAAAGCGTGTTGCCCCTGCTGCACATCAAGCTTACTGCCAACGATAAGACCATAGCGACGCATACCCGGCTCATTGACAAGACAGGTGATACTATCATTGCTCCGATTAAGGTGAACAGCCTCCAGAGGCTGCCTGTTCAGCAAGGTCAGATGCTGATGATAACGATAGTCTTCGCCGAAACTCATCAATGTCACAGGCACCGTCTCATTGGCCATTTGCACTTCACTTTGTGCCGACCAGTAAATCCCCACCTGCTTAACTGCTTGCATATCTGCCAAAGCCTGACGCATCTGTGCGGTCGGATTATCCGGCCTGACATACAGATCGGCATTCAGGCGGGTTTGTAAGTGGGCATCCAGTGCACTGCTGAAACTCCCCACCATCACCTGCATGCCAATAGCTGCGCCCACTGCCATCAAAATGGCTAACACCGAACTCAGCAGCGCTGGCAATTGGGTCAGACTATCGGCCCTGAGCCAGCCGAGCAACGGAGCCCTGGTCGGCCAGCGCACCTGAAACACCAGACGCACCAGTGGCGGTGTCAATGCGAAAAACACCAGTAAAACACAAACACACAGTAGCAAGGCTTGCCATTTGGTCTGTGCCAGATGCAATAATAACAACCCTCCGACACAGGCCAAAGATAGTAGCGCCAGCGTCAGCCACTTAGCCAATTGCTGCATCAGGCGCGTTTGCAACGCCACAAAGCCAGCCAGTATCACCAAGTTCAGCACACTGCCGATAAGCACAAGTACGGCATCAAAGCGCACTGTCAGAGCCCGATCCAGCTGATAAAAACTGCTCAATACCGTGCTGATGTCACCCATCATGGCATTGGCCATCAGCACCCCAAGCAGATTACCCAATGTCGCTGCCAGCACACTCAATATCGCAACTTCCAGACACAGCGCCTTAAGTAACTGACTCCGCTGGCAACCAAGCGTGGCCATTTGCTGTTGCAAGGACAAGCGGCTTTGATAAGCAAGTTTGATGGCATTGAGGCTTAAAAATGCACCCACCACATAGCCCAGTAAGGCCAGTGCCTGTAGGTTAAAGAAAAAGGCCCCCGACAGGGCATCGAAGGTTTGTACCTTGGCAGACTCCAGTCGTGCGGCACTGCCAAGCATGTCCACCAGCTGCTGTCGCTGAAGCGCATTCAGACCCGTCACTTCAAAATAGCTGATCTGCCCCTGCGCCTTCAATAATCGATCTGCCAGACTGATGTCCATCAGTGCATAGTGACCAGCCCCCTCCAATAGGCTGACCGGATAGTTTTCTCCGTCAAAACGCAATGCAGACGCTCCAAGTTGTAATCTGGCCGTCAGTTCAGGTGAAATAAACAGCGTATCGAACAAGTAAGCGTCGCTGTGAGGCTGACCTGCGTCCCCTGATAACGGCCTTGCAGCACCTGCCGTTTGCCACTGTAGTAAATTGATACCCCGAATGGCGACCTGCTTATCATCGTCACTTCTGAGGCGCCCCTCCAGTACGGGGTGAACCTGCTCAAACCCAGCCGCTGAAAGCCGTTGCCAGATTGAAAAAGGTAAACCTGTTTTCCCCAATGGCGGGCGAATAAAGTGGCTTACAGGCTGCGCTAACAACGCTGTACTGGTTTGATAGCGCTTTGAGGCTTCCTGGTTTAAACCCAGTGTGGCACTGAGCAAGGCGCTGCCGAGGCTCAGACCTATCAGAAACAACACCAGCAGTCCCTTGTGGCGCCGATAATACTGAGCATAAATTAGCAGGATTAGTCTCAGTTCACTCATGTAAACGTCCGTCACGTAACGCCACCTGACGGGGTAACTGCGCAGCCAGGACCCGGCTGTGGGTAACCATGATCAAATTTACCTTTTGCTCCTGACATAAGCTCATCAGCAGTTCCAGTACTTCCTGACTGCGCATGCTGTCCAGATTCCCTGTAGGCTCGTCAGCAAGCAATACGCTGGGCCGATTAAGTAAGGCCCGTGCGATCCCGACACGTTGCTGCTCCCCTCCGCTTAACTGCGCAGGATAGACATCGAGCTTGTCACCCAGTCCCAGACGTTCTGCCATTATGGTAATTTCTTTGTGACTTACGGCGCGGCCGTTGAGACGGGCCTGAAAGGCCATGTTATCGGCCACGTTAAGCGGGCTAAGTAACTGGTAATGCTGAAAGATCATGCCAATCGTACGACGATACAAGGCCAACTGTTTAGCATTAAAAGTATGTATTGCCTGCCCGTTGATACGAACGGTGCCAGAGTCTGGACTAAGCAACCCGGCCAGTATGTTAAGTAAGGTCGTTTTGCCAGAGCCACTGTCGCCAGTGAGCGCGACCTGCTCAGCCCCCGATACCGACCAGCTCAGGCCGTCCAGCACATTCCGATATCCAGCGCCATCGCGACGCCTGAACGTTATCTCATCTAACTGGATCATCGCACCTCCATTACCACTTACTTAACAGCAACTTAGTATAGTCATCATGGTACAGGAACAAATCGGCAAAGCCAGTGTATTCTGACATACCAATTTCCCCATCTGTGACATACTGTCCGGACACTCGCCCACTGTCCGCGTACTGTCCGCTGTCCGTCCGCTGTTGTTACAGCGCTCAACACAAACAACAAATAAACACATAATTTCAACAACTTAAAACCTGGCATCGATTTTGTAATAAGTACTTGTAATCGAGTAAACAAGGAGCCGTACCTGGCATGATCCGAGATACCAAACAACAAGATAAAGCAATCCCACAAACGCGCAGATTACCGCGCTGGTGGTTAGGTGCAGCCGCCGCCGTCGGACTAATCGGTGCCGCCACCGCTTCATACAGCAGTTTTGACCAGCTACTCAGTGCCGATCAGGTGGTGTCCTTACAAACACTGCGTACTGCCACCGTTGTGCGAGGCGACATGGTCCAGGATCTACGCGTTGAAGGCCGCACTATGGCCGCAGACAGTCCTTCCCTGTATGCCATTGCAGCCGGTACAGTCACTTTGTTTGTCAAAGCGGGCGACGAAATTGAAGCAGGTCAGGCCCTGCTGGCCATTGACAGCCCGGAGCTTCGTAACCAACTCCTTCAGGAGGAGGCGACGCTGGCACGTCTGGAGATAGAAGTAAGCCGTCAGAAAATAGCGATAAAACAACAGCAACTGGACAATACACAGCAAATGGAACTGGCCAAAGTCGAGTTGGAAGCCGCGCAAAGTGAAATGGCCCGTGCCAACACCAGTATTAAAAAACAGATCATTTCAAAAGAAGAGCTGGAACAGACCCAGGTGGCCCTGAAGCGTGCTGAACTTAACGAGCGCCACGCCATCGCGAGTCTGCAACTGGCGCAGGAGCGCCTGAGTTTTGAACTAAAAAGTAGCGAGCTGAACCTGACCCGTCAGCGTCACCTTACCGAAGAACTGCGTCGTCAGGTTGAGGCGCTGACACTGCACTCGCCTTTATCCGGTATTGTCGGCACGCTGAATGTACAGCAAAAGCAACATGTGCAACGAGATACACCGTTAATGTCGCTGGTTAACCTCAATGAGCTGGAAGTAGAGGCCTACATTCCGGAAAACCTGGCGGATGAGCTGGGAATAGGTTTGCATGCCAACGTACAAATCAACAACGAACAATACAGCGCAACCTTAGTCGCCATTTCTCCTGAAGTTGAGCAAGGCCAGGTGCGCGGCCGTATCCGCTTTAGCGAGCAACCTGGCAATTTACGTCAGAACCAAAGAGTGAATGCACAGATCATCATTGCCCAAAAGCAAAACGTACTAAAAGTAGAACGCGGTGCCTTTGTGGAAACCGGTGCATCCCGCACGGCCTACAAAATTGAACAAAACTCCGCGTTCAGAACCCCTATTTCACTGGGTGTCAAAAGTGTCAGAGAAGTGGAAATTACCCAGGGGCTGCAACCTGGTGATACAATCATCATCTCAAGTCTGGCTGCTTTCGGGCAATCACAGCACGTGATCCTCAGCGAATAATAATAAAAGGAACATCCCATGTTACGTATGAAAAACATCAGTAAAATCTACCGTACCGAGCTGGTCGAAACACACGCCCTGTCAGACGTTAACTTCAACGTTGAAGAAGGTGAATTTATTGCCGTCACGGGCCCCTCTGGCTCAGGTAAAACCACCTTTCTGAATATCACCGGGTTACTCGAAAGCTTCGAGCAAGGAACATATGAACTGGATGGCGAAGATGTCAGTACCCTGGGTGACAAGCAACTTTCTAAGCTTCGTAATGAAAAAATTGGCTTTATTTTCCAGGGGTTTAACCTGATTGGCGACCTCAACCTCTATGACAACATCGAGGTTCCTCTGATTTTCCGGGGTCTGTCAGCCAAAGCCCGCAAACAACGCATCGAGGAAAGTCTGGAGTTGGTGGGTCTGGGTGGCCGTGCCAGCCACTTTCCTGCCCAACTCAGTGGTGGTCAGCAGCAGCGAGTTGCGATTGCCCGGGCGCTTGCCGGTAAACCGCGATTTTTACTCGCCGACGAGCCAACCGGTAATCTGGACACTATGATGGCCAGACAAGTCATGGATCTGCTGGAGGAGATAAACCGTCAGGGCACCACGTTGCTGATGGTTACCCATGATCATGAGCTGGCACAGCGGGCACATCGCAATATCCAAATTCTCGACGGTCAATTGCGCGATATAAATAAGAATGAACTGGTCGAACTGATCTCTTAGGTGACTGCGATGAAGGATTTGATGCAACTGGCCTGGCGCGGCCTGAAACAAAAACGCAAACTGACCTTGCTGATGGTACTCAATCTGGCTATCGGGATCACCCTGCTGTTAACTATGGGTACCATAGTCACACGCAGCGGCCACTCCCCTATCGACCAAAGAGCCGATCGGGTATATCACGTCAGCCTTAACTTTATGGACCCGGAGTTTGACAGGCGCTCGGCGTTTCGCTCGCCGCCGCTGACCTATCGGGACGCAGAAGCCGTTTCCGAGGCCTTTCAAGCAAACCCAATGATCCGTTTATCTCTTAATTACACTACTTCGTTTGTGCTTGATCTGCCAGATAAAAGTGTCAGACCAGTTACCACGGAAGCTTCTGCCGCTGATGCGAATTACTTTGAATTGCTCCAGGTGCCATTTATTTATGGCGCCCCCTGGCGCGAAGGGATGCAAGATGACGCTGTGATAGTGTTAGACAAAAAAGCCAACGATCTATTATTTGGCGGAGAAAACTCGGTCGGCAAACAGGTGGTGATCAACAACCGTCAGCTAGAGGTGGTTGGCGTCATGGACATTTCAGCCTACCTGCGTCGCTTTCAGAATATGCGTTTTCGGGGCCGGGTCAATGATATGGCGGTTGTACCTCTAGGTTACGCGCATGCCAACAACCTGCCTCGCACTGGCTATATGCCATGCCGGACTCAAGAAGAAGGCGCACGAACACGGTATCGTCGCGAAGATGTACTGGGGCTTAAAAACGCCGAATGTGGGTATCTGCATGGCTGGGCAATGCTAGACCCCATACAACTCGAGAATAGTCATGCAGAGCTGACCTTATGGGCACGTAATTATGCACAACAACAGGCCTCCCTGGGTCGATTCAGTCACGCCGACCCCTATTACCTAACGCAACTGGCCAGCCTCAATGACAAAATGAGTGACGATCTGTACTGGGAGCAAATTTATCTTAAGTTCGCCTACCTGCTATTCGCTATCTGTTTGATCAACACCATTGGCATTCTACTGGCAAAAAACCAGAGCCGGGCAAAACTAGTGTCTCTGTACAGGGCCCTGGGCGCAAACAAACGCTATATCCTTAAAATCCAATTGCTGGAACTCAGTATGCTCAGCAGTGCCGCCATTGTTTTGGGGTTGCTGATGGCACAGTTTGGCTTAATTGCGATGTTCCATTTAGCCTTATATCAGGCCGATTATCTGGCCGACGCCGAGCAGGTACGCCGTATGTACAGCATGGACATACCCTTTGCGCTGCAAGCTGCCGTGGGTATTTTTGTGGCGATATTTACCACCGGGCTTTACCCCATAGTGAAAGCCAGCCGCACCGCGCCCGCAGCACAGTTAAGAGGATAAAACTATGTCACTCAAACATATACTCAAAATCATCTTTAAACACCGCAATATTTCCTTGATGATCCTGATCCAAATTGCCATTGCGGTGACCATAGTCGGCAACGCCAGTTTTATCAGCTATGGGACGCTCAAAAACTGGTTGATCCCCTCCCACCTGGACGAAGTGGAGATACTCAACGTTTACACTAAGGTATTCGACAATCAGGTGGATAAATCGGCCCTGATACAACGGGATTTAACTAACCTCAGCGCGTTGCCTGACGTGACTCAAGCGACCTACGCCAGCAATGAACTGGTACTGGCGACTGTCGCAGGCAGTAACCTGGTATATAAAACCATCCAGGAAGATGATGCAGGCTTTGAAAACGCCCAATTTGACGTAACCTCACAGGGGGTAGCTACGCTGGGATTAAACATTACACAAGGACGCGACTTCTACCCCAATGAGTTTGTTTATGCTGGAACCTCACAAAATCGCTACGCGAGTGTCGTGTTGATCAGCGAAGCCCTCGCCAAGACGCTATTTGGCGAGCAAAGTGCACTGGGTCAGACCATCTACTTACAACGTGCCCGTCGCCCCTACCAAGTGATCGGCGTGTATGCTAATAAGATGCTGGGAGAAAATGCGGTTTATGAACAACACTGGTACCACTCTACCATCGTGCCTCAGGCGCACTTTGGTAGCGCAGATGTAAATTACTTACTGAGAGTCAAAAAAGGCACCAGCGAAGCCATTCTTCAGGAGGTTGAAGATCAATTGTATCTGCAACACGGACGGATCGTAGAGCGGGTTGAGTTTGCCGCCAGAGCGAAAAAACGCCTGTGGGATGGCCGTAGTACATTTGCATTCATTATGATAGGGATCAGTGTTATCGCCATTACCGTGACCGGATTTGGCATTATTGGATTGGTTTCCTTTTCGGTCTCTATCCGTAAAAAAGACATTGGGATCCTGCGTGCACTGGGTGCCAGTCAGCATACTGTGCTCAAGGCACTGCTGATGGAAAACGCCCTGCTGGCACTGGCGGGAATTCTGTTGGGTAGTTTCGCGGCCCTGTGGTTAAACAATTATTTTGTCACCCATTTACGCGCACAAGGCCTGGTTGAACCCTGGCTCGCCCTGGTGGTTGCGCTCTCAGTTTGGCTACTCAGCGCCGTTGCGGTCTATATTCCTGTTCGTAAAGCAGCTAATATAGCCCCGGCCAGGGTTACTAAAACCAATTAAAATAAGGGCTGAGAAGCCCTTTCATATTTACAACAATAACGATAAAAACACGATGCAACATAAAATTCTCGTCATTGATGACAATACAGATGTCATAAAAGCGCTTAAGATTCTTTTTTTAATAAATGACATCGACTGCGAAGGTGCCAGCTCGCCTGAACAAGGGCTGGCAATGCTGCAATCCCAGGATTACGACTTAGTGATCCAGGATATGAACTTTACCAGTGACACCACCTCCGGCGAAGAGGGTAAGGCCCTGTACCACCAGATCCGAGCACTCAACCCGGACCTGCCCATTATCCTGCTGACCGCCTGGGCTCAGCTGGAAATGGCCGTAGAGTTAATTAAGCACGGTGCCGCAGATTATATTGCCAAGCCCTGGCAGGATGATAAATTGCTCAGTTCGGTCAATAACCTGCTGGAGATGTATCAGCTACAACAATCCCAGACGCGCAGCAACAAACAGTTCAAGCTCAAACGAGATAAGCTGAGCGCACACTATGATCTCAGCGGTCTGATCTTTGCCGATCAGGCTATGCTGTCACTGCTTGAAACGGCAACACAGGTAGCTTACTCCGACGCGCAAGTGTTAATCACCGGGCCCAACGGTGCAGGTAAAGAGAAAATTGCAGAACTCCTGGTTGCCAATAGCGCCTACCGGGATAAGCCCTTTATTCGCGTCAATGCTGGTGCACTGCCTGCTGATCTGATTGAAGCTGAGCTGTTTGGTGTCGTCAGTGGCGCGTACACCGGGGCCACGAAAAGTCGTGAAGGCCGGTTTGCTGCCGCCGATGGGGGCACCCTGTTCCTCGATGAAATTGGCAATCTGCCACTGACAGGCCAGCAAAAACTATTGAGGGTGCTACAAACCGGCGAGTTCGAAGCCGTTGGCAGCAGTAAAACCCAGCGAGTTAAAGTCAGAGTGATCAGCGCAACCAATGCCAACCTCAATGAAGCCATAGCGCGAGGCACATTCAGGCAAGATTTATACTATCGGCTCAATATGATTGAGCTTCGCTTGCCACCACTGGCAGAGCGCCCTGACGACATAATTCCACTTGCCCAACACTTTTTAGCCACAGATAAAGTACTTAGTGAAGGTGCCCAACGTTTGCTCAAGCGCTACAGCTGGCCGGGCAACGTTCGCGAGCTGCAAAATGTCATAGGTCGGGCTGAGCTGCTTGCCAGTGGACAACAGATTGAGGCCGCAGATCTGGGACTGAGCACCTCAGCCTCAACCATGGTCAATCACGAATTTAGTATCGAAGATATTACCCAGGCACTGGACAAACATCAGGGTAACGTCACCCATGCGGCAAAAAGCCTGGGATTGAGTCGTCAGGCCATGTACCGCCGCATGGACAAGTTCGGGATCAAGCGATGAGCACGTCCTCACATTGGTCTTTTTCAGGCAGAATATTGCTCAGCAGTGGTTGTGTGCTTACGTGTGCACTGCTTGCACTGGCCATTGCGCTGCACCATCAGGTTCCGGTGCTCTTTGCCTGCTCAGTGATCCTATTGGTGTCATTGATGATGTTGTTTTTGCTGCTGGGCCATTATACCAGACGTCGACAGCGCATACTGGCCACGCTGGAAGATGGGATCAAAAGTATCAAGGATGGCGATCTGTCACTGCGCATTTCACCGACTCCGGATCCTGATTTGGCTAGGCTGATCGACTTATATAACCAGCTCACCACAAACCTCAAGCAACAAAAACAAAAGCTGAATCAAAAAGAACTGGTACTGGACAGCATAGTTCAGGCCTCCCCTATGGCAACCTTGTTACTTGATAAACAGCGTCACATTGTTTATCACAATGCCGCTGCTCGCCAGTTGTTGCACAAACAACCAGGCGCGCTCACAGGCAGCTCACTGGAAATCGCTTGTGATAACTTACCGACAGCGCTGGCTCAGGCGCTCAATAGCGGTTATACAGGCATGTTGAGTTTTGAGCAACAGGAACAAAAACATACCTATTACCTTGGAGTTGAACCTGTCACGCTGAATTACCAGCCACATAGTCTGGTCATTTGCAAAAACGTCTCTGCAGAACAAAACCGCGAAGAGATCATGTTATGGAAAAATGCCATTCGTCTGATAAGCCATGAATTGAATAACTCGCTGGCCCCGATCCAGTCGCTGACGGGCTCGGCACAAACCATGTTGAGCCAGCAAAAGCACCTTGAGCTGCTGCCAGACATGCTGGATACCGTGTCACAACGCGCTCATAACCTCAGCGAGTTTATCCAGCGTTATGCTGAATATGCGCGCTTGCCAGCGCCCAGCTGCGCAGCCCATGCGATTACACCGCTACTCGAACGTCTGCAGGCTCTGTACCCTTTTACTTTGCTGGGAACGGTTCCTGTGGACACCGGCTACTTCGACGTTGCGCAAGTTGAACAGGTTTTACTGAATTTGCTCAAAAATGCCCATGAATCAGGGAGTGACAAGGCTGAGATCGCTGTAAGAGTGGTGCAATCCCAAACACGCCTGAGGTTTGCCGTTGTCGATCGAGGCTCTGGGATCCTGTCAGGTAATTTACATCAGGCACTGCAACCTTTTTACTCAACCAAAGCACAAGGAACCGGGCTGGGTTTAAGCCTGTGTCATGACATCATCACGGCTCATCAGGGTCAATTAAGGTTACGCAACCGAGAAAAGGGTGGCCTGATGGTAGAATTCGATTTACCTTTAAGGGAAAACCCCCACTAACCCAATATAGGACAAGGAATGACTGTTCACTCACCTCTGCTTTGTAGCCTGCTGCTTGGAACCCTGGTACTCAGTGGCTGTAAAATGCGCTCTCAGCTCCCCCAAGCCCCGAAA
Source organism: Pseudoalteromonas rubra (assembly GCF_001482385.1). Lineage (NCBI taxonomy): Bacteria > Pseudomonadati > Pseudomonadota > Gammaproteobacteria > Alteromonadales > Pseudoalteromonadaceae > Pseudoalteromonas > Pseudoalteromonas rubra. The sequence continues at coordinate 103,237 of NZ_CP013611.1, read as the reverse complement.
GAAAGCACATTGCCCTGCTGGGTTCAGTCTCCAAAACAAGCCAATCAACTTGGCTTTGTCGGCACCGCAGCCCCACTCAGTGCTACCCCCAATGGTTCGGAGCTGGCCAGTCGCACCCGGGCACTGAAGAAACTCGCAGCCTACTACAATATTCAATTGCAACGCCGTGATGTGCAAAACGTCACACATGATCAACCCATGCAAGCTTTATCCTCAGGCCACACAGTCTATTATTCTACGCCCTTTAACACCGAAGATACACAATACAGTTACGTCAGCTTCGAGCCACTGAAAACCAGTGCTACCTGTGCTGTTCGCCAATGTGATTTTGTGCAGTGTCAGCTTGCCTGGCTATGCGACAATGATACGCACAGCCAGGTCCTGGGTGTCAGTTACTATACCGCGTCGCCGCATGAGCAGCTCCAGATTAGCGAACGCAACGCAACGACCGTCGCGAGCTTTCTGATGCAGGCCCAGGTCAATGCCAAAGAATATCTAAAACAGCGGGCTATCAGCTATCAAGGAAACGTACACCATGAGGTGAACTACAATCGCAACGGTGAAGTCGATGCCCGGGGCACGCCCACACGCCTGGCTTTACATCAAAGCTGTCAATATGGTTCAACGCTGATAGGCCAGTATAAGCCCGTAGACCAGGCTGTGCTCAATGCGCCAGTGCTGCCAGATATTAATGACATGACGCAACAGGGCAAGCTTGTATTGGGGGCCTTTGGTGAAGATGGCACTATGACCTCAGATAACCTGCTCAGCACAGCCATCAGGCTCGCCATTCAGGATGCGCTGATCGAGCTTGCAAAGAACAAAGGGATCACGATAGAGACGCAAGTTGCAGTAACACAACACAAAGGGCACTACCTGCTCGAAAGCAGCGAGTTTACCATCAACGAACATGTCAGCGGTGAGTTGATTGACCTGAAAATTCAGTACAAAAATGATGTGCCGGTGATTTATGTCTGGTTATTGGAAAAATAAACTAAGAAGATTTAATAAGGAAATGGAGGCGGAACCCGGAGTCGAACCGAGGTAGACGGATTTGCAATCCGCTGCATGGCCACTCTGCCATTCCGCCGCATTGTATTGATACTTAATGTATCAGAAAGATTGGAGCGAGTAACGAGGTTCGAACTCGTGACCTCAACCTTGGCAAGGTTGCGCTCTACCAGCTGAGCTATACTCGCGTTCCATGTTGCTTTTTAACTTAGTCGGTAAATGTAAGATACAAGGTTGCGTCTTTTTCATTCATCCAGCTGAGCTATACTCGCGTTCCATGTTGCTTTTTTGATTAGATTTGAACTAATACTTAGCATTTTATCATCGCCACTTTAACTTAATCTTACTGTCATATCAAGCGACTAAGCTGTGAGTAACAATGGTGCCCGGGGCCGGACTTGAACCGGCACGCTGTTACCAGCGAGGGATTTTAAATCCCTTGTGTCTACCAATTCCACCACCCGGGCATCGGGTTTGCTAGAGCATTCATTGTTTAAATTGGAGCGAGTAACGAGGTTCGAACTCGTGACCTCAACCTTGGCAAGGTTGCGCTCTACCAGCTGAGCTATACTCGCGTTCCTGTAGCTTTTAACTTATTAGTAATAATGGATTATGCAGTGTGCATTTTCCTATTTAACTATTTGAGTTAAAGCACTCTAAACAATGGTGCCCGGGGCCGGACTTGAACCGGCACGCTGTTACCAGCGAGGGATTTTAAATCCCTTGTGTCTACCAATTCCACCACCCGGGCATCGGGCTGCTTTCGCATGTGGAGTTTGTTGAGAAAATGGAGGCGGAACCCGGAGTCGAACCGAGGTAGACGGATTTGCAATCCGCTGCATGGCCACTCTGCCATTCCGCCACACTAACTGACTAAGTCAGAAAAGAGAATTTGGAGCGAGTAACGAGGTTCGAACTCGTGACCTCAACCTTGGCAAGGTTGCGCTCTACCAGCTGAGCTATACTCGCGTTCCATACAAGTTCAATACTTTCAATAAATTAAAGCGTTTTGAACTTCTCTTTTTGTTAGGCTATTGCCTCTCAACACGGACGCATTCTACAGAAGTTCCGGGAGGCGTCAACATAAAAAATGAAGCTTTTTAATCGTTTGCTTATTTTTTATCTAAAACGCTTTGTATTCAGCCAACCTAAACTAAGATTTAATCAATTCCGTACGGGCAGCGTAGAAATATTGCACCATAGACACCACAGTTAGCAAAGTTGCAATGGCTAACAATGCATAACTCAATGTCACCATCCAGGGAGCAAACTGCCAGATAAGACCAATAATGGCCAACATTTGTGCTGCCGTTTTAAACTTACCTAAAGAAGATACAGCCACATGACCGCGCTTGCCCTGCTCTGCCATCCATTCTCTCAAAGCAGAGATTACAATTTCACGACTAATAATGACAATGGTGGCTACCGTCATAAACATGTTCTGATAATGCGTTGCTAATACGACCAGTGCCACACTGACCATCACTTTGTCAGCCACAGGATCCAGAAAAGCGCCAAATGGCGTTGATTGTTCCAGCTTGCGTGCCAGATAGCCATCGAGAATGTCAGTCACTGATGCCAGCCAGAAGATAAAAGCGGCAGCAAAAAACGCCCATGAATAAGGCAAGTAAAAGACCACTGCGAAAACAGGAATAAGTAACAACCTAAATGTTGTGAGCGTGTTTGGAATGTTCCACATAACTACTAAGAGAGACTCTTTTTTACTATGTTCGCATGAACGCTTAAGCTTTGTCATGCAAATGGTTAAATATCTTTTCAGCCAGCTGAGGGCTGATCCCGGGCACTTGTTTTAGTTGTTGTATATTGGCGGCTTTTACGCCTTGCATTCCTCCAAGGTATTTGAGTAGTGCCTGGCGTCGCTTCAGGCCAACGCCTTCTATTTCTTCCAGAACCGATTGAGTACGTTGTTTCTGGCGCTTGCTTCTGTGCCCCGCAATGGCAAAACGATGAGATTCGTCGCGGATATGCTGGATCAGATGCAATGCTGGTGAGTCGCTTTCCAGATTAATGGTTTTACGCCCACCATCAATGAGCAAAGTTTCCAAACCAGGCTTACGGCTAGTGCCCTTCGCCACACCAATCAGCATAGGTAACTTATCCAGCGTCCAGGATTCAAAGAAAGATTCTGCTCTGGATAACTGGCCTTTACCACCATCAATGAAAATAATATCAGGCACTTTATCGGGATCAGTGACTTTGCCGTAGCGCTTATTCAGTGCAAACGCCATGGCCGCATAGTCGTCTCCCGGCGTAATTCCGGTCACATTATAGCGACGATATTCACGATTATTAGGCCCCTGACCGTCAAATACCACACAGGATGCCACGGTGTTTTCGCCCATGGTATGACTGATATCAAAACATTCCATACGATTGATATCAGACAGGCCAAGCGCAGCTTTTAATCTGGCATACCGTTTGTCGATAGAATCCTGTGCATTTTGCTTGACCATAATGCTATTGAGCGCATTCTTATTGGCCAGCTCCAGATATTGTGCCCGCTCTGCTCGAACGTTTACCCGTAATTGTACTTTACGTTCGGCAACCTGGGTGAGCGCTGCTGCCAAATCGTCTAACTCAGCAATCTCAAAGGGCAGCACTATATCTTTGGCAATCCGACCATGACTACCCGTAGACACGTAATACTGGCCGACAAAACTGGTCAGAATTTCCTCACGGCCTGAGTCTTTTGGTATTTTAGGGAAAAACGTTTTGGACCCCAACACTTTGTGCTCCCGGATCATGAGCATATGAACCGCACACAAGCCATTTAGTTCTGCAAAACCTATCACATCCATTTCGGCAAAATTACCGGCCACGGACTGCTGCTCCTGCATTTGCCGTAGCAATGCAATTTGATCCCGATACTTAGCCGCCGCTTCAAAGTTGAGTGCCATGCTCGCCTGCTCCATTTTACCGACCAAAGTGGCAATCACCTGGTGTGACTTACCGCTAAGAAACTGGCGCACCATATCAACCTGCTCAGCGTAGTCATCATCGCTGACTTTTGCTACGCAAGGTGCGGAACACCGCTTTAGTTGATGTTGTAAACAAGGACGACTGCGCGCCCGGTAGTAAGCATCTTCACATTGTCTGACGGGAAAAATCTTCTGCATCAGACGCAAGCTTTCGGATACTGCGGCACTGCTGGGAAATGGGCCAAAGTACTCGCCTTTTTTCTTTCTGGAACCACGATGAAAGGCTAGCCTGGGGTGACGATGATCGGTCAGTAAAATATAAGGATATGATTTGTCATCACGCAGGAGAATATTGTACCTGGGCTGATATTTTTTGATCAGGTTATTTTCCAGTAATAACGCTTCGGTCTCTGTATTCGTCAAGGTCACTTCGATATGACGAATATTACTCACAAGGACCCGGGTCTTGGCATCTGGAATATTGCTGCGAAAGTAGCTGCTGACGCGCTTTTTGAGGTTTTTAGCTTTACCGACATAAATAACCTGGTGGTCTTCGTCATACATACGATACACACCAGGTTCCGTGGTCAGCGTTCTGAGAAACGCCTGACTATCAAACACTGCCATGGTTGAGACTTGTCTCTTACTTAGAACAACTGACTCACTTAGTGAGAGCTGTCTATATCAATCATTTTATGGCGAATGGCCAGGTGTGTTAGCTCAACATCGCCACTGACATTCAGCTTTTCGAACATACGATAGCGATAGCTATTCACTGTTTTAGAGCTTAGGTTAAGCCTGTCCGCAATGTCCTGCGCTTTTTCACCTTTGGTGATCATCAGCATTATTTGAAGTTCGCGATCAGACAGAGACTGGAACGGATTTTCATCTACCTTGCCACTGAATTGCGCCAGCGCGATTTGCTGAGCAATTTCGGGCGCGATATAACGCTGGCCTGCATTGACAGCTCGGATCGCATTGATCATCTCATCCGGGCCTGCACTTTTGGTTAAATAACCATGTGCACCAATCTGCATGACCTTGCTGGGAAACGGATCTTCACAATGCACGGTCAGTACAATCACTTTAACGTCCGGGCAGTAGCGACAAATTTTCTTTGTTGCTTCCAGACCGCCGATACCTGGCATATTCATATCCATTAACACGATATCAGGTTCACTTTGGCGACAGTAACTGACCGCCTCTTCACCCGTTTTAGCCTCTCCGACCACTTTAAACCCGCGCACGTCATCCAGAATGCGCTTTATACCGGTTCTGACAAGTTCATGATCATCAACTAAAAGTACGTTAATCAACGGGTCACCCTCACACTAGCCTTGGTAATGGCAATAACTGCCAAATGTCATTTATATAATCGTCTGATAATGAATGCATTATACATCCATTATTGCACACAGATGGTGTGCGATTATGCTCTGCAAGAGTAACACAGAAAATTGCAAAGCATAATCAATTCCAGTTTCCAATTAGGGTAAAAACAGCCTTTAGTATGACAGTAAGACTAAGAATTGCCGTGTAATTTTAGATCCCGCTCCGAAAAACGGTCTACCCACAATGCAATCACACCATCACCCGTTACGTTACAAGCGGTACCAAAACTATCCTGTGCCAGATACAAAGCGATCATCAGCGCAACCGCACTTTCATCGAAGCCCAGCATGGTACTGAGTAATCCCAGAGCAGACATAACCGCCCCGCCCGGCGCACCTGGTGCGGCAATCATAACGATACCCAGCATAAAGATGAAAGGCAGCATCTCAGCCAGCGAGGGTAAAGCCATCGTTGGTGAAAGCAACATCACAGCCATAGTACAGGTAACAATGGTAATTGTAGATCCAGACAGATGGATAGTTGCACATAAAGGTACAGTGAAGTTAGCGACTTCCTCTTTCACCTTATTGGATTTACTGGCTCGCAGGGAAACCGGGATCGTCGCGGCGCTGGACATAGTACCGATTGCGGTAAAATAAGCCGGCAGCATATTTCTAATCAACTCCACCGGGTTGCGTTTTAACAACACGCCTGAGGTGATATATAAAAATGCCAACCACAACCAATGCATGGCAACTGCAGCCAGCAACACCACGCCAAACGTACTCAGGGTATCCGCTACCGTGCCCGCAACCGCCATCTCAGCGAACACGCCGGCGATATAAAATGGCAAAGCCGGGATAATCACTTTAGCAAGTAAAGCATCAATGACATCGCGCCCCTGATCCACAACCTGCTTCAGCTGTGTCAGGTGAAGCTGGCTGATCCCAATACCAAACACAAAAGCAGTAGCCAGTGCGGTCATCACGCCCATCAGAGGGGGGACTTCAAGCTTGATAAGGCTCTCTACTTTCGTTGCTTCTGCGGCCTGATAGGCCACACTGCCATCAAACATAGGCATAACCATACTGACCAGCACCACCGCCAAAGTACCTGCAATCACAGTTGAGCCGTAGGCAAAACCAACCGTTTTCCCAAGTAAATGCCCTGATGCCTTAGGCAAACCGGCAATGCCTGATGCGATATAGAACAAAATAATAAGCGGAATAGTAAAGGAGATAAGCTGACCAATAATCACTTTTACAGTGTAAAGCAGTTCGACCATCAGCATAGGCAGATAAAAGCCCGCCAGAACACCGGCGAAAATACCAGCGACAAGTTTCAAAATAAGAGACATACAACACGCCCGAGTAAAAAAACAGATGCGCCTTTTTACCATGGAATGACAATGCAGGTACATAGTTGTGCGATACGAGTTGACTGACTGTTCACAAAATAGAAATAAAATACCACTTAACCCCGCTAGTTCGCTATTAAACGATAAACAATTGTTTACACCGTATCTCTGTTATTTAATGTGCCATCAAAGTTGTGCTATCGACCCCTTTAATAATGTTAAATAAAGTTTTAAGTTCACTGTGCTTCGCTGTTCCCTCTTTATGGTTCAGTGCCTCCACCTGTGCAGCAGAGCCTGCTATTCCTTATCTCAATGCCAGCGTATCTATTGACGGGAAACTAGACGAGACTATATGGCAACAGGCCAAAGTAATTACCATCGATAATGTCACCTGGCCTTATGAAAATACGCCAAGCCCGGTGCACACCAGTGTACGGGTGTTCGAAAATGGTCAGTCGTTATTTCTGGCATTTGATGCCAAAGATCCAGACCCCAGCCAGATCAGAGCGTTTTTCCGCGACCGGGACCGCAACTGGAACGATGACCTGGTCGGCATAAAAATAGACTCCTTCAACACAGGTCGCAGTGCTTATCAATTTTTCATCAACCCATTGGGTGTTCAACAAGATTCGATAGAGAATGTACTCAGTGGCAGCGAGGACGATTCCTGGAATGGCATCTGGGACTCTGCCGGACAAATCAATGAATCTGGGTATGTGGTTGAAGTAGAGATCCCCTTACGTGTACTCAATTTTGATAACAGCCAGGACACCAAAACCATGGCCATGGAGTTTCTGCGCTTTTACCCACGTAGCGAAAGGCTGCGCATTTCCAGCATGCAAATCGCCCATGAAAATCAATGCTGGGTTTGCCAGATGCCAGCATACACCGGATTTTCTGGCGCGCAGCAAAGCAGCAACCTTGCCGTGATCCCCTCGACGGTCGTCAGCCGCCAGCAAACCAGAGACATTGATGGCAGCACAATCCCGGATTGGGAAAACGACACCAACTATGAACCCGGGCTGGATGTCAAATGGGCAATCACCCCAGACACAACACTAAATGCGACGCTCAACCCGGACTTTTCTCAAGTAGAAGCCGACAATGGTCAACTCAGTGTAAATAACAGCTTTAGCTTGTTCTTCCCGGAAAAACGGGCCTTCTTCCTCGACAATGCAGACTACTTTTCCACACACATCAATTTATTGCACACCCGTAACATTGCTGCGCCGGATTACGGTGCCAAACTGACCGGTAGCAAGCAAGGCCACACCTATGCCGCTTTTGTCACTAACGATGAATTTACCAATGTGATGGTGCCTGGGAACCTGGGGTCCAATGTCGTTTCATTAGAACAAAAAAGTGAAAATGCTGCACTGCGCTACCGCTATGATGCCGACGAGACACTCTCTGTAGGCGCATTAACCACAACCCGGCAAAGTAATGATTACAAGAATCAGCTGTTCAGCCTGGACGGTAAATACGAGCCCACTGCGAACGATACGTTCAAAGCACAGATCTTAACGTCAAAAACAGACTATGATCCGGCTATGGTCAAAGAGCTTTGTGATGACGAAACACTGGAAGACTGTGAAATAGACGAAAGCGTACTGCGCACTCAGCTTGAAGATGATAATCAAGGCCTGGGTTATATGCTGGACTATCGTCATAACCGCAAGCATTGGAAAGCCTTTGCCAGCTATCGCAACTATGATGCCGCCCTGCGTGCCGACATGGGGTTCTTGTCGCAAGTAGACTTCAATAAGTTTGTTACTGGGTTTGAATACCGTTGGTATGGTGACGAAAACACCTGGTGGAACCGCACACGCTGGTATACTGACTGGGATATCAGCCACAATGAAAACGGTGAATTATTGGAAAAAGAAGTCCAGAGTAATATTGCTATCAGCGGACCATTGCAAAGTATCATTGATTTTGGTTTCGACCATCGTAAGCGTACCGGGTTACGCCATGACGAAACCAGTCTGGCTATTGATGGCAACACGGATTTATTTACCGAAAACACGCAATGGATTTACCTGGAGAGTAAACCCGCACCAGGCGTATTCAGTGGGCTCACCTTACGCAGAGGTAACCGCGTTGATTTAGCCAATAATCGCATGGCGGACGAGCGTTACATACGCCCTTTGCTGGACTTCTACCTTGGTCAGCACTTTGAGATCCGACTTCGTCATACGTATCAAAAGCTCACCGCTGAAGGTATGGAAGTGTTTACAGCGAACCTGAGCGACGTGCGCTTCACCTATCAGTTTAACATTAACAGTTATCTGAGGCTGGCCTTCATTAAAACGGATATTCGCCGTAATCAGGCCAACTACATTGATGATGTAGACAGTCACTATAAACGCCTGAGCACCCAATTGCTTTACGCTTATAAGCTGAATCCACAGACCGTGTTTTTTGCCGGATATTCTGACAATGGATATCAGGATGACGATTTGAGTAAAATCAGCAAAGACAACAAGACGTTTTTTGCCAAGTTTAGTTACGCCTGGTTGCTGTAAGCCTGACACGGAAAGGCCTGATCAGACACATCTATTCTGCCCGGGCCTTTACTGACCTTTTATTATACATATTTATTTTTTTATTCCATCAGGGCATAAGCCTTTTTAATATATCTTATAGCCATTCTTTCCTTTTGTTTTGCTCCATCCCCAGTAAAGTGTGACTAATATTAAATATCCTTAGCTCATTGAAGGGAAAATTATGTCGAACGTTTTTGCAGATAACAGCCTGGCAATTGGCAACACCCCGATTGTTAAACTTAACCGCGTAACTGGTGGCAATGTCTTTGCCAAAATTGAATCTCGTAACCCGAGTTTCAGCGTAAAGTGCCGCATCGGTGCCTCTATGATTTGGGAAGCCGAGAAAGCCGGTTTGCTAAGCGAAGGCAAAGAGCTGATTGAGCCTACTTCTGGCAACACAGGTATTGCACTGGCTTTCGTTGCAGCATCCCGTGGTTACAAGCTAACCCTGACCATGCCAAACACCATGAGTCTTGAGCGCCGTAAACTACTAAAAGCACTAGGTGCAAACCTGGTGCTAACTGAAGGTGCCAAAGGTATGAAAGGCGCCATCGAGAAAGCCAATGAAATCCTGGCTGGCGACCCCGAAAAATACGTACTGCTACAACAGTTCGAGAACCCGGCTAACCCGAAAATCCATGAAGAGACCACAGGTCCTGAAATTTTCGAAGCGATGGACGGTGCAATCGATTACTTCGTAGCCGGTGTTGGTACAGGTGGCACAATTTCTGGTGTAACTCGCTTTCTGAAGAAAGAAAAAGGCCTAGACGTTAAATCAATTGCGGTAGAGCCGGTTGATTCAGCCGTTATTTCTCAAGCTCTGGCTGGTGAAGAGTTGAAGCCTGGCCCGCACAAAATTCAGGGCATCGGCGCAGGTTTCATTCCTGGCAACCTGGATCTTGAGCTGCTTGATGGCACAGAGCAAGTATCAAACGAAGATGCAATTGCAATGGCACACCAGCTAATGAAAGACGAAGGTATCTTAGTCGGTATTTCTTCTGGTGCTGCTGTGGTTGCTGCTAAGCGTCTGGCAGAGAAGCCTGAAAATGCAGACAAGAACATCGTCGTTATTCTACCAAGTGCAACAGAGCGTTACTTGTCGAGCCCATTGTTTGCTGATGAGTTCACCGATCAGGAGTTGGTTCAGTAATCCGAATCCCTCACGCTCGTTAGACTAATTGTCTATAATAAGGCCAGCTAAATGCTGGCCTTATTGTCTTCTTCCCTTCCCTTTAGCGTGATAATGTCTAGACTTAATAAATAATCGATGTAGCCTAAAAGCAGACTCATCGTTTTATTTCTAAACGCTTTTATCTCAATTGTGCGCACCAGGAAACAGGTTATGAAAATACTCACCCGGCTATTGTTGCTGTTATTGTGCAGCGTCTCTGTGACTGCCTTTGCGAGCCTGAATGTCGGCTACTTTAAACAAGGCACGTACCTGATGGTTCAGGGTGAGCAATATAAAAATGGGTACCTGTACAATAAAAGCGGTGATAAGCCGTTATTGCATCTGGTAACACTGGATTGGCCTCCCTATATTGGCGACCAGTTGTGCAATAAAGGTTGGGTGTTTCAATTTACAATCTCCTTGCTGGCGGATCAAGGCTACCCTGTTTATGTCGAATTCCTGCCCTGGGCCCGTGCTGTCAAAGCCGTTGAGTCCGGCCGGGCAGACGTTCTCTTTCCTGAGTACTTTATCGAAGATGCCTCCCCCTCTGATAACTACCCCGGTAAAGCACGCCGTGAATTACTGGCACTGTCTAATGCATACCCGGGCGGTGAAATTACCCTGCTAAAACGCCGCGGAGAGTCAGACAACTTTGAGGGCAACCTCAATGCACTCAAAGGCGCTACCATAGGTGTGGTGCGGGGCTATCAGAACACCCCCGAGTTTGACGCCATGATGGACAACAATGAATTCATCATTGTCGAAGCCGTCGATGATTTACAACTGGTTAAGCTGCTGATAGGCAAACGTGTTGACCTGATTATTGGCGATCCCAAAGTGCTGCGCTTTACCGTAAGTTATTCAGATTTGGCTAAATCTGAAAAGGTTACCTTATTAAGGGGGCTGGAAAATGTGGAGCCTGCTTTGAGGTACAATAATCTGTATTTTGCACTCAGTAAAGCCAAGCCCAACTGGCGTGGCGTCCTGAATGACCTCAATAAAGGCCTTTATCTGTTTAAAAACAGTGGTGAGACCGATCGCATCATCGAAATGGGCAGTTCAGAGTGTTATTAACTGATACTTACTTTGCTCAAGTGCGCAAGATTTGAATATTTTTCATAGAATGAGCGCAATAGACTAGCCAGACATTAATTCAATATCTGGTAATGATGGATGTCTGTTGATCCAAATCGCTCGTCCAGTGGTTCAGAGCACCTCGCGACCGAGCCGGTCGCCATCTTGTTTTTGAAACATTTTTTTCCAATATGTATCGGTATGCTGGTCATCGGCCTGTACAACCTGATTGATGGCCTGTTCATCAGCCATTTTGTTGGCGAACAGGCACTGGGCGCGGTTGCCATGGTGTTCCCTGTGCAAATGGGGATCGCCGCGCTGGCCGCGATGCTCTCTGCCGGCATGGCAACCATGGTTACCCGGCTGCTAGGCGCCAAACAAAGAGCCAAAGCCGGGCTCATAATTGGTCACACCTTACAAATGGCCATGCTACTGAGCGTAACTCTCCTGATATTAGGCTGGCTATACCCTCTTGAGATACTAAATTGGCTCAGCGTCGACCCGGTATTCAAAGCCGACGCTTACGCCTACCTTCACCCCATTATGCTATGCAGTTTTGTTGCGATAATATTGCCTGTACTGGGAGACATTTTTCGTGCAGAAGGCCAACCGCATAAGCTCATGCTGATAATGTTAACGGCCTCCGGGCTCAATATTGTGCTGGATTACGCGTTTATTGCTGTATTTGAGTGGGGTGTTACCGGCGCGGCTGTCGCCACGGTGATATCGCAGGCTATCGCCTTGCTATTGGCTTTATACCTGCTACTAGAACCAGGCAGATTTACCCCCATTGATTTTGCAGTTGATCATAAGGCCTGGTTACCTATTGTGTTGACAGGGACACCTGTACTGATCACGCATCTCTGCCTGGGCTGGCAAACGGCCATCATGAATTTTCAGCTCATGCAAACCGCCGGAGAAACCTGGGTGATCACTTACGGTATGCTAAGTCGGGTGCTCACCTTTGCGACTCTGCCCATGGTTGCTATGCTAGTCACCTTTCAAACCTTATGTGCCTACAACCTTGCAGCACAAAACACCGAACGAGTGCGTAAGTCAATTGAAATCGCGCTCATCTCAATGATGCTGTATGCCACACTCGTAACAATCCAGCTTGTTTTGTTTGCCCCAAATATCATGGCCTGGTTTACCAGCCAGCCATTACTGATATATCAGGGTCAGGAAATGATACACTCCGCACTGTGGGGACTGCCACTCGTCGCCTTAATGCTGGTTGCCAGCGGCTTCTATCAGTCTATTGGCGACCCTCTCCGGGCTAGTTTTTATAGTGCATTCAGGATCATATTTGTGTTTACGCCGTTGCTTTTTGTACTGCCATTGTGGTTTGACCTGAACGGGGTCTTTATTGCGATAGTCAGCGCCGACGTCATCACCGCGCTGACGACCTGTAGCCTGTGTTGGTTTCACTACCAAAAAACAACCTCAAACAAATTGGAGATTATCAGTGCAAAAAACTGATCAGCAGGAAAAACATCGGGACTTATATTATCAGCGTCTGAAACCTGTGGTTGCTTATATTCACAGCCACCCAGATCAGCCTATAAGTCTTGAAAAAGCCGCGTTGCTCAGCCACTTTTCTAAGTGCCACTTACAGCGCATTTTTTCTGCCCTGATGGGGGAATCCCTGACCCAATACAGTAATCGGGTAAGGCTGGAACGCGCTGCTTCTTTACTGTTCTTTCACCCCGAAAAAAGCGTAACTGACATTGCGCTGGACTGCGGCTATTCAAGTAGCGCTAACTTCACGCGCTCTTTTAAAGAACACTATTGCATTACGCCAATCAGCGTCAGAAAAACAGAGCGGCTGAAAAAGCAATTGGCAGAGCGCCTTGAAGTACAAAAGATGAACATTGAATTACTGATGCGACTGCAAGCCGAAAAGGTGTCTGCCAAGCAACCTGACATAACACCCAAGGCCAGCCGGATTATGAAGATTAATGAGATGGACTTGTGTGCACTCAGAGCACCGCAAGGCTATCACCTTGACGGGATCTGGCAATGCTGGGAGCAACTAAATCAGTGGGCCCAGGTGCATGGCCTGGACTCACACAGCATCACTAAACTCGGATTTGGTCATGACAACCCCCTCTTTACCCCGCTGGATAAAGCCAGATATGACGGTGCACTGGTGATCCCCGCGGGATTAAAAGACAAAGTCAAAAGCCCTTTCAGACTAAGTACGTTAGCTGCGGGTCAGTATGCGGTTTTTCGCTACCATGACTTAGTGAGTAACCTGCTGCCTTTTCAGCTGGCCCTCTACGCAGCCTGGTTACCGAACAGCGGGTTTGAGCCGGACGACGCCCCACTCATTGAGCATTACGATCGACCGGTTGACAACAACCATGACAAAGACCCTTCAAAACGCATGATTGCGTTGGAGATCTGGTTAAAAGTCAAACCGCTGGCTAAGACCACGCCCGATTAACTGATGCCAATGTATTTATGGACCTGCACAGACAAGCGCCAGTTTTTCTGCTTGCAGGTATCAATGGCCAGCTTAGTCGCTTTCGCTTTTTGACTGATAGGTTGCAGATATACCAGCTTAGGCTGAACCCCGGTCTCTTCGAACAAGGCTTCCAGCTCTTCTACATGCTTCTCCATTGCGACCGGGTGCTTAATCTCATCCGCTCTTTGCATCGCACTTGTCAGGACTTTGTAACCGCCGCGCATATTGATTTTAGGAGATACCGTGACCCAGGTTTGCGCTGGCACCAGAATTTCAAAAGTACCGCTAGTTTCTACCTGAGTTTGATACCCCTCAGCATGAAGCTTGTCGCATAACGGGTTGAGATCATACATACAAGGCTCGCCCCCGGTGATCACCACATGCTTTGCGGTATAGCCACGCGCTTCAAACAAGGCCAGTAGTTGCTCAGGAGTGGCATTGGCCCAAAAATCTGAATCCGCTTTTTTCTCTACCGTTTGGTCCAAGCTTACAAGATATACGGGGTCAACCTCCCAGGTCTGCTTGGTATCACACCAAGCGCAGCCTACAGGGCACCCCTGTAAGCGCACAAAAATGGAAGGCACACCAGTGTGGCTGGCTTCACCCTGGATGGTTTCAAACACTTCATTTATCTTGTACAAAACAGCTCCGAACTCACTTTACACCCCGGATTCAAACCGGACACATGACGACTAAATAACGTTTACATTTTACCCTGGCAAAAGCCATAACGCTGAAAAACAGGCATTATCTGACCCGTCGGATTGTCATTTTTTCAGCGGCCGTGTAGTATATCGCGCCCTGACATAAACCTCTATTAAAATCGCGAGCAATGTCAGTGAGTATTCGAGCACACAAACGAGGCAAACCTATGAGCGAAAAAGTCGTTGTTATTTATTCCGGTGGCATGGATTCATATACAGTCCTGAACAAGGCACTTAAATCAGGCTATGAGGTCTATGCGCTGTCTTTTAATTATGGCCAGCGCCATGTAAAAGAGCTCGAAGTTGCCCGTCAAGCCTGCGACGAACTCGGTGTGGCTCATAAAATCGTGGACATTTCCGCAATTAACCAGCTGATCGGTGGTTCATCACTGACTGATGACATTGAAGTACCAGAAGGCCATTACGAAGAAGAAAGCATGAAGAGCACTGTGGTACCAAACCGCAACATGATCTTGCTGTCTCTGGCGGTTGGCTATGCGGTTTCGCTCAAGGCCAGTAAAGTCTTTTACGGTGCCCATTCAGGCGATCATGCAATATATCCGGATTGTCGCCCTGAGTTTGTAAAGAAAATGGACGACGTCTGCCGCATCGCAAACTATGAAGAAATAGAAATTGTTTGCCCTTACCTGAACAGCAGCAAAATTGAGATCCTCACAGACGGCCTGAAAATGGGGCTCGACTACAGTAAAACCTGGACCTGCTACAATGGTCGAGAGAAGGCCTGTGGTAAGTGTGGTGCCTGTCAGGAGCGTCTGGAAGCTTTTACATTAAACCAGGCCAGTGACCCCCTGTCTTACGAATAGGGCCTCTCTTTTGCTCAGTGGGAAATACTACGCCCACTGACTAAATCACATCTTGAAACAGAACCGCTCAAGACCTCTGTTCGATAATTTGCTACGCTAGGACTATCAAAGTGAAAAAAGGAATCACAAGTATGTCCGGTACAACCATGGTTTTTCTAATTGTTTTAGTGGCAGTCAGTTTCGGTGTTATCCGAGATATCTTTACTAAGCGGCTGGAAATGAAAAAGCTCGACGGAATGAACCAAGCAGAAAAACAGGCCATGCAAGATGAGATTCAGCAACTCAAAGCACGTGTAGCAACACTTGAGCAGATCATCACCGATGATGGCTACCAGGTTGCTAAAGAAATCAATAAACTATGATACCAGCCAGCAATGGCAGCTGGTATCACTTGGGCTCTAAACCGTTCCGAAAGTTAAGCGCTGGTTGGCGTAGACTGTAGCTTAGCAACCGGCTTTTTGGCTTCAGAAGCTTTAGGCTTTTTCTTGTCGAAAATCCCCAAACGGATCCGGATAAAGTGCAGGATCTCCCGGGCCACATCAACATCAACCGCAGCTTCTAAGCCTTCAAAACCCGGGCTCGAATTGGCTTCACAGATCTTAAAATGCTCTTCATCAAATAACAGGTCAATCCCTGCCATATCCAGATTAAGAATATTCGCCGTTTGCGTTGCCAGCCATTCAATTTCGGGGGTGATCGGATGTGACAGGCCCTTTGCGCCCGCACTCACATTGGCTTTAAAATTCGCACCGCCCGAGTTTCGTTCCATACAGGCAACCACACGTCCACCAATCGTCAATACACGTAAGTCTCTACCATGACTCGACTTAATAAACTTTTGCAGAATAATGTTTGCTTTCGGACTAGTCGCTTCAATCAATTGCATCAAGTCGTCAAACTCACTGCGTGTTTTTGATAAAAAGACCCCACTGCCCTGAGAACCGGACAGCGTTTTTACTACTACGGGGAATCCAATCTGCTTTTCAACCAGATCAATATTAACCGGAAACTTCACCAGCATGGTTTTTGGCGTCGGCAAGTTTTGCTGTGCCAGGATCTGCTGTGCAAACAGCTTATCCTTCACCGTTTCAGTCGCTTCTGAGCTGTTAAAACAGTGTACACCAAGCCGTTCGAGGTGACGAATAATCGCCAACGCAAAATAGGTTGTTCCGGCGCCCATACGTGGTAACACAAAATCGGGCAGCGATACCGGTTCGCCATCGATCAAAACACTCTGGTCGTCTTCACGGGATACCAGCAAGTCGAACTGATCAGGAGAAAACACCTGCAGATCTATGTTTTCCTCCTGGGCAACTTCCAGTAGGCGTTTAATTTCGTATGTTTCTGGCTTTAAAAGGTTTGCCGAGTCTTTGTATATAATCCATCCACGCATTGAGGTGCTCTTTGCTCGCTTGAAATTCAAAGCGCGGATTATGAAAAGCAATGACCCTAAAGTACAACAAAATTTATTTGTCGTCAGGATAAGAGAATTACCAGTTAAGGGGTCAGTTCACTAATGCCAGTGTTTCGTCAATAAACGGGCTGGGATCATCAGGCACCAGCAAACAGACTTGTCGTCGGGCACGGGTAAGTGCAACATAGAACAATCGGCGCTCCTCTGCATCTGGATACGACTCCCGCGATGGTAACAATGCCTCTATGATGGCCGCACTTTGCTGCCTGGCGGGCACGCCGTTACTATGTAAACCCAATAAAATGCTAAAATCAGCTTCTTTTCCTTTAGCACCGTGAAAAGTCAGCGCCGTTATACGCGCACGAGGAAATCGTTGAGAAAGTTTGGCCAAAACTTCTGCGGATGGTAAAAATTTGTGGTTGCGTGCCAATAATAAGACTGAGCAAGGCTCTGCCGTCAAGCTCATAAACCCATCGATTGCCTTACTTAGCGCATCTTCTTCCTCAGGGCGCGCAATCAGCACAGGGCAACTGGCCACTTGGCTCGAGTTAACCCGCTTAATCAATTGAGCCGGATTCTGACACACAAATTCGCTGGCAATATCCAGCAGTTGTTGCGGATAACGAAATGTCATATCAAGCTGCTGGATCGTTGCCTCACCAAAGTGCTCCGAAAAGTGAGTCGTCATGGAAATATCCCCGCCACTAAAACGATATATCGCCTGCCAGTCGTCTCCGACGGCAAACAAATCGCTCTTACTGTTGCGTGCCAACAGCGCTTTGAGCAACTCAGCCCGAAGCGGAGAAATATCCTGAAATTCATCAACCAGAATGTAATGCCAGGGACTGTGAAACTTGCCACTACGCACATACTCGATGGCTCGCGTGATCATGTCATCAAAGTCGATACATTGCTCTTTTTGTAAATAAAACTGATAGTCGGTAAGCACAGCCCGGAAACAACTCGTCCAGAGCGCAAATTCGTGACTCAGTGATTGTGTCTTACCCAAAAATAAGGCCTGTTTGTAGAAGCTCAGCGCCTCTGAAAATTGACGGATCAGTTTGGTTGCGGCACGGGATTTTAGATCAAGCTTTTGGCTGCTGTCAGTTGCAGAAAACTGGCTTTTCAGCAACGCCATTAAGTCACGCTGATACTGAGCCTCCTGACATAAAGACGCCAGGGTCTCAGCAATAAACTGCTCCCTGGCAGCGTCACTCTGACACAATGCAGACAAAGTCGGTTTATTACCTTCGACCTGAGCAATGATTTCCAGCCCAAGGCTATGAAATGTTGCGCACTCCACCGTGACCTTACTTTGGGCCAACCGTTGCTGCATCTCAACAGCCGCTTCCTTTCCGTATGCAAGCATCAGTATTTGCTCAGCCTGAGCTTGTTGTGAATGAAGCAGATAAGCTGCTTTGGCCACCATAACACTGGTTTTTCCGGTTCCCGCCCCTGCAAGCAATAGCTGACGCTCATCCTGTACCACACACGCTCGACGTTGTGCCTGAGTCAACGGGTGCTCACACACCGTATCAAAAAACCCCTCATAACGACGTAACTGGGCCTGAATAAAGGCTTCTCTGAATTGAGCCAGGTCTTCCTCATGCCAGCCATGCATTTCAGTCACCGTATATTGAGCCTGGACAAGTTCCTCATCCATGTCAGGCTCACTTTGCCAGCCACTCCAGTACTTTGCCAGCTCGGTTATGACAGAACGAGTTGTAGCCCAATAACGCACAGACAGATACCTGTGTTGCAATAGCTGCTCCAAAGCCGTTACTGAGGAGATCAGGCGCGCTTTATGAGTGTTTAACCAGAAGGTTTCGAGCTGAGTTTTCATTTGAGGAGCGGGGTGATATTTGACCCGAATAGTCATCACTCTGTCCTGCTCATGACACACAAGGCGTGCACCCAACCAATCCAGCGAAATGACGGGAGGCTGATGTTGCTGTGTCCAGGCGATCAGCTTTTCACCGTCCGCCTTTAGTACTCTTATCCCTTGCGGGCATACGTTGATTGCTCTAACGCCATGGAATACTTTGGAAATAAAATGAGCAGGAAAATGCATAAAAAGAAACACAAACTAATTTCTTTTATTGTAACCTATGTAAGCGGGGTAACGCACATAAGTAGTTTAAATTCGGGAATTTTTAGGAGTAAGAAAGGACTCTAGATAACCGATTGGTGCGAATGGGGGGACTTGAACCCCCACGAGCTATGCTCACCACCCCCTCAAGATGGCGTGTCTACCAATTCCACCACATTCGCAATTCGGTGTAATGCATTGTCGTTTAAAGTACGACTTAACTCATGTTATATGAGAGAGCCAGTGCATTGCCGGCTCTGAGATTGGTGCGAACGGGGGGACTTGAACCCCCACGAGCTATGCTCACCACCCCCTCAAGATGGCGTGTCTACCAATTCCACCACGTTCGCTAAGAGGTTTTTAGTTTGGGACGTCTGAGTTGTTTTGAGACTCTTCTGACGCTGGTACATCTTGACTAGCTGGTACTACTGTAGAAGCAGGTGCCTCCAGATTTTCCCACTGATCAGCCTGCTTAATTTGGCTGGCTGTCAAGCTACCTAATACAATGCTCAGGACGAAAAATACCGTCGCAAGAATTGTCGTCGTTTTGGTCATAAAGTTGCCAGCACCTGATGAACCAAACACGGTTGCAGAAGCGCCTGCACCAAAGGATGACCCCATGTCGGCGCCTTTGCCTTGCTGAATTAAGATCATGCCGATCAAAGCCAGCGAGACGACCAAATATATAACCAAAAGAATCTCGTACATTTACTTATCCCTTTGCACTTTCACAGATAGCGCTAAAGCTTTCAGGTTTGAGACTCGCTCCGCCTATCAGGCCACCGTCAATATCTGCTTGTGCGAACAATAATTCACTATTACTTTCATTAACACTACCGCCATATAGTATGCGTAGTGCATCTGCAACCTGTCCATCATAACTACGTAACAAGTCGCGAATATACTTATGCGTTGCCTGGGCTTGTTCTGGTGTGGCTGTTAAACCGGTACCTATGGCCCAAACAGGCTCGTATGCTATCACAGAATTTGCCAGTGATGCTACGCCTAATTTTTCAATGACAGATTCAAGCTGTTGTTTAACAACTTCTTCTGTCTTGCCATCTGTTCTTTGCTCTTGGGTTTCACCAATACACAGAATAGGCGTCAATCCACTTTGCTGCGCTTGAGCAAATTTATTTGCGACATCCTCGTTGGACTCACCGTAAATACTACGTCTTTCAGAGTGTCCTACTAAGGTGTAATGTGCACCAAGGGATTTCACTAAAGAGGCTTGTACTTCACCTGTGTAGGCACCAGCGTCAAATTCTGACACAGTCTGTGTGCCACATTTTAAACCAGCTGATATTGCCTCAGACAGTAACACCGCAGGAGGAAAAACTAATACCTCACACTGCTGCTCTTCAATTTGAGCACTCACCGCTGCAATTTCTTTTATCAGCTCTAAAGAGCCGTTCATTTTCCAGTTGCCTGCGACGATTGGCTTTCTCTGTCCCATGTATTACTCCGCATCAGAAAGCGGGTGAGATACTAACGTCACTCACCCTAAGTTACAAGAAAAAATTGTGGATTTTGGTTTAGTTGCTCACAGATTCAACGACTTGAGCAATTTTGGTGGCAAAGTCAATAACTTGCTTTTCCTGTTCGGCTTCAACCATAACGCGAACAACGGGCTCGGTACCTGACTTTCTTAACAGGACCCGGCCTTTTTCACCCAACTCGGACTCAACGTCCCTCACCGCTTGTTGAACCTCATCCGCTGATACGGGATCTGTGCCTTTGGCATAACGCACATTAATCATTTTCATCGGATATTTGACAAATCCAGCGCCTAAATCTTTGAGCGTCTGGTTTTGAGCAACCATAGCAGCAAGTACCTGCAAACTTGACACAATACCATCGCCAGTCGGGATAAGTTCAAGGTTCAAGACGTGGCCCGAACTTTCACCGCCAATTGTCCAGCCATGCTCCTGAAGTTTACTCAACACATAACGGTCGCCCACTTTACTGCGCTCAAACGGAATGTCTTTCTCTTTCAGCGCATTTTCCAAACCCATGTTAGACATCACAGTGCCGACGACACCACCTTTTAGCTGTCCACTGCGCTGAGCTTGTGCCGCGATGATATATACAATGTCATCCCCATCAAACACACGACCGTTGTGGTCCACCATCATGACGCGATCGCCATCACCATCATAGGCGATCCCCACATCGGCCTGGTGCTCAAGTACATGGCGTTTTAGAGCATCAACGTGCGTTGCACCGCACTTTTCATTGATATTAACCCCATTTGGCTCACATGCCGTGCAGATCACTTCTGCACCTAACTCACGCATGACTGCCGGCGCAATGTGGTACGTTGCACCATTAGCGCAATCCAAAACGATTTTAAGGCCCTCGAGTGAGAGTTCATTTGGGAATTGTCCCTTACAGAACTCAATATAACGACCGTCTGCGTTTTCCAGACGTCGTGCCTTACCCAGCTTATCTGAAGCCACACAGGTCATGGGTTCGTCAAGCATGGCTTCGATTTCTAGCTCAACTTGATCCGGCAGCTTTTTACCATCACCACCGAAAAATTTAATTCCATTATCATGATATGGGTTATGCGAGGCACTGATCACAATGCCCGCTTCAGCGCGGAATGTTTGCGTCAAGTAGGCAACGGCAGGTGTTGGCATTGGCCCAAGCAATACCACATTAATGCCAGCGGCAATAAGCCCCGCCTCTAGAGACGTTTCCAGTAGATAGCCTGAAATACGCGTATCTTTACCTATGATTACTTTCTTGGTGCCAGATTTAGACAGCACTTTACCTGCTGCCCAGCCCAGTTTAAGTGCAAACTCAGGTGTGATTGGAAACTCCCCAACCATTCCACGTACACCGTCGGTACCAAAATATTTTCTTGTCGTCATTTATTTACTCCATGGGTTGCTGCGTGCCAAACCCGCAGCACATCATTGGTTTCTTTAACATCATGAACACGTATAATCTGCGCCCCCTGTTGGGCACATAATAATGCCCCACTCAGGCTTGCAGCCAAGCGCTCATCTGTATCCCGATTAAGTAATTTGCCAAACATAGATTTGCGGGATAACCCGGCAAGAATAGGACGTTGCAGTTCGGCAAAGTAAGATAAGTGTCCTAACAATGAAAAGTTATGTTCCAGTGTTTTGCCAAAACCAAAGCCTGGATCTAGAATGAGGCGATCAGGCGTTATGCCTGCCTCTACACAGCAAGTCATACGTGACTGAAAAAAAGCGCTAATATCCTTAAAAAGTTCCTCATAGCTGGGGTTGAGCTGCATGGTTCTCGGCTGCCCCTGCATGTGCATCAAACACACCGCAACATCGTCGTAACGTGCAGCCACGTCAAGAGCGCCAGGCTCTTGCAACGCACGCACATCGTTGATCATATCCGCACCAGCTTCAATCGCAGCGGACATCACCTCAGCTTTACTGGTGTCGACTGAAATAATGCAGTCTGACTGAGCTCGAATGCCTTCGATAACAGGAATAACACGTTCAAGTTCTTGTTCTAATGCGACGTCAGGCGCACCAGGGCGTGTCGACTCACCGCCAATATCGAGCACACTCGCACCTTGCTCAAGCAGTATTAAACCGTGCTTGACAGCGCTGTCAGCCTGACAATACTTGCCGCCGTCTGAGAATGAATCAGGAGTTACATTAACAATTCCCATTATTTGGGGTGTAGAAAGGTCAAGTGTACGACCACGAGGAAGTTTAAGCTTAAGCATAATACGCCTGTTGAATTGCTTTTATATAAGCATATTTTATAAAAAACTGCCACATTAAGATAGTAAGTGCTCGCTGGGAAGAGCTTAGCTGACACCTTATGAATGGCTGCTTACTTAATCCAATTCGTCGAGTTTCGGCTCTATTAGAAGCCAGGGAGACACCAGTTTTCAGTATCACCTGTATACACAAACACTTTGCTCTAGCCACAGTAATTGTTTAGACGGACTGTCACTTCCCTATGTTTCATGGATTCGTCAGCTGAACGTAAGATAAGCAGAATCTCAGCCAGTACAAGCCGCTCGTCAGACGAACTGGTAAAAAGGTCATCCTTAAAATATAAAAAACCCCGGCTAATGCCGGGGTTTATCAATTGTTGAATTCTAACTTAGATTATAACTTGTCATCAAGCTCAGAACCCGATGCTGGGGCACTTTCGTTCTTTTCAACGTCATTACTAGTACCAGCAGAAGCACCAGTATTGCCACTATCAGTTGGCTTACGGTCATGGGCATCTCTGGGTGGACGCACCTCTTTTCTTTCCATTAAGTCGTCAATCTGACCAGCATCAATTGTTTCGTACTTCATCAATGCATCCTTCATCGCGTGAAGAATATCCATATTGTCTTTCAGAATTTGCTCCGCTCTGCCGTAGTTACGGGTAACAAAATCCTTAATTTCAGCATCAATAAGCTTAGCAGTCTCATCAGACACACCAGCCATGCGTGACGACCCGCCACCCATAAACATTTCGCCTTGCTCTTCCATGTACATCTGAGGACCCAACTTTGGACTCAAACCCCATTGCGTTACCATCTTGCGTGCAATATCGGTAGCTCGCTCAATGTCGTTGCTGGCACCCGTTGTTACTTTGTCATCACCATATATAATGGCTTCTGCAATTCGGCCACCATACAGGCTCGATAACATAGACTCTAAATGCTCTTTTGAGTGACTTACTCTGTCTTGCTCCGGCAAATACATAGTGACACCCAATGCACGACCTCGCGGAATGATAGACACTTTGTAGACAGGATCATGCTCTGGAACCAATCGACCTACAATCGCGTGACCAGCCTCATGGTATGCTGTCATTTCTTTTTCTTTCTCAGACATCACCATAGATTTACGCTCAGCGCCCATCATGATTTTGTCTTTGGCTGCGTCAAACTCAGCCATGCTCACTTTACGTTTGTTGCCACGCGCAGCAAACAGTGCGGCTTCATTAACCAGGTTAGCCAAGTCAGCACCTGAGAAACCTGGCGTACCGCGGGCAATTAAAGACGCTTCAACGTTTTCATCAAGCGGCACTTTGCGCATGTGTACATTCAGAATTTGCTCACGACCACGTACGTCTGGTAAACCTACTACTACCTGGCGGTCAAAACGGCCTGGGCGAAGCAATGCCGGGTCAAGTACATCTGGGCGGTTCGTCGCAGCAATAACAATAATACCTTCATTGCCTTCAAAGCCGTCCATTTCAACCAACATTTGGTTAAGAGTTTGCTCACGCTCATCGTGACCGCCACCCATACCCGCACCACGTTTACGACCTACAGCATCGATCTCATCGATAAAGATGATACACGGTGCCGCTTTCTTTGCCTGGTCGAACATGTCACGTACGCGTGACGCACCAACACCAACAAACATTTCTACGAAATCAGAACCTGAAATGGTAAAAAATGGCACTTTGGCTTCGCCTGCTACCGCTTTAGCAAGCAAAGTTTTACCAGTACCAGGAGGACCTACCATCAACACTCCCTTAGGAATGTTACCGCCAAGCTTCTGGAACTTAGATGGATCACGCAGGAAGTCTACCAACTCGGTAACGTCTTCCTTTGCTTCATCGCACCCTGCAACGTCGGCAAATGTGGTTTTAACCTGATCTTCACCCATCAGACGTGCTTTGCTCTTACCAAATGACATGGCGCCTTTACCGCCGCCACCTTGCATCTGACGCATGAAGAAGATCCACACGCCAATTAACAACAGCATAGGGAACCAGGAAATAAAGATGTTAGCCAGGAAAGACTGCTCTTCCGGCGCAACCCCTTTGACGTTTACATCATTTTTAAGTAAATCATTGATCAGGTCGTCATCATACAACGGCATAATGGTTTGGAAACGTTCACCATTATTTTTGATCCCTGTGATCGTGCCAGCTGTGCGGTCGATGTTGACATCGCGGACTACACCGCTACGCACTTCGTTCACAAACTGAGTATAACTAGTCTGGCGATCTGCTTGTTCGCCACCATTGAAGCTCTGAAATACGGTCATAAGCACGACTGCTATCACCAACCAGAGTATTAAGTTCTTCGCCATATCGCTCAAGGGGTTAACCTCTTGTATCTAAAATAATTCAAATTCGTCTTAAAAGCGTTTCAACTGTACTACAGTTTGTAGCCCGTCGCCACTATATATACTTCTCGAGATCGCGGCCGGGACGCTTTTGGTTTGCGGATCTTAACCACTTTAAAGGCATTACGCACGTCCTGCACAAACTGATCAAAGCCTTCACCCTGAAACACCTTCACAGCAAAAGCCCCATTCGGTTTGAGTACCTGATGACACATATCAAATGCCAATTCGACCAAATACATACTACCAGCCTGATCTATCACGTTGTTGCCACTCATATTGGGTGCCATGTCTGAACATACCACATCAATATTTTTGCCACCAATTCGTTCCATTAAGGCATTGAGCACAGCCTCTTCGCGAAAGTCACCTTGCAAAAAGGCTACGCCTGGCAGAGAGTCCATTGGTAATATGTCACACGCGATTACTTCGCCCTTCTCACCGACCTGTTCCGCCAGATATTGAGACCAGCTTCCTGGCGCTGCGCCCAGGTCGACAACATGCATGCCTGCTCTAAACAATTTGTCTTTCTGTTGGATTTCTTCCAACTTAAACACAGCACGTGAGCGATAGCCTCGCTTTTGTGCCTCATGAACATAAGGATCTTCAACATGTTCTTTTAACCAGCGTTTGGAGCTCGCTGAGTGCTTTTTATTTGCCATATTAACTGCAACTCATTAGTAATATTCTTTAGATGGCGTTAGAATAGCGGTAATTCAAGCCTTAATTAGTAAATTGTACCAATATGACATTATCAAATAAACAGAAGCAGTACCTAAAAGGGTTAGCACATGACCTCAAACCCGTTGTTTTGCTCGGTGGTAACGGGCTGACAGAGGGAGTTCTGTTAGAGATTGAGCAATGTTTAGACATCCACGAGCTCATCAAGGTCAAAGTACCGACCAATGATCGTGAGACCAAACAGCTTATCTTTGAAGCCATTATCCGTGAAACCGGTGCCCATAAGGTTCAAACTATCGGACATATCGTCGTTTTGTATCGCCAAAGCGAAGATAAAAAAATCCAGCTACCTCGCCAGTAGCATCTAGCTGGCTGCCTGAGCATCAGCTTGCTCCCTGGCAGTTCTGCTAAATTCAATGGCCTGACGAATGAACTCTGTACTCAGGCCGTTGATGACCCCACTTTCAGCGTTTAACAGCAAGCTAAAGCCAATCCCCAATTCTGGCAACACTGCCACATCCGTTCTATATCCTTGTACCCAGCCACTGTGGTAATACATTAACTCACCTGAAAAACTGTAGATACGCCAGCCCAGCCCATAATGTGCTTGCTCAACATAATTACGCCACACTCGCCTGCGTAGCTCACGCTTTGTGTGCGTATAAGGTCGTGACTGAATGGTAAGCGCATCCAGCGATAAAACCGAAGGGTATATACCCAGTTGTGCCTTTAACCATTGTCCCATATCTGCGGCACTGGCATTCACACCGGCCGCTGGCGCCACTTTATAGTAGTGAGGCTTCAGCCTGGCGGTGTGCCAACGTTTAGTCCCCCGCACATGAGGCGCGGCAAAATTATCATCTCTGGTCATGTGCGCATGACCTAAGCCCGCATCTTTCATACCCAAAGGAGCAAAGAAAAAGTGCTCAAGCCAGGATTCGTAGCTAAGCTGCGTTGTTTGTGCAATCACATTGCCGATCAGGCTAAACATGACATTCTGATAGCCATAACAAATACCCGGCCGACAAATATGTTTAACATCAACCAGGCGTGGATAAATTTTGTCATACGCCATACGTGACTCTATCAGATTATCATAGGCGTTGGGTACCAGACCGCTGGAGTGGCTCAGCAAGTGATATAACTTAGCCTTTCCGTAGGCACTCTCACTAAAAATAGGAAGATGCTCCGCAACGGTATCTTCTAGATTGAGTACCCCTTGAGCTGCCAACTTAGCAGTCAGGGAACCGGCAAAAGTCTTAGACACCGACGCTAGCCGAAAACGCGTGTTAGCCGTGACGTTACGCCCTTTTTTAACTTTGGTTTGCCCTATGCCTGCAATATGATCACCATGCTGCTGATGAACAATGCTCAAAGCAGCACCCGGTATCGATTTTTCTTTTAGTTTTTGTTTGAGTTGCTTAGAATATGCGTTCACAAATTGCTCCCAGCGCAGCTGTTCGCTGTCTGGGTTAGCCTGAACGACCCAAGTCGTCAGTGCGAAAGCAATAATAATAAGGTGATGCAGTGACTTCATAATGATCCGATTCATTAACACACTGCGCATAATATCATGAAGTTTGGCACTGCTCACGCGGACAATCCTTGTTGGTCATAGAAATTAGTCAATGTGGCCCGGAGGATAGTGCCAATTAGTTTGTCGTGTTTTAATGCAGCTAAGTGCTGATCTATAAAACTAAGTTTAGAGGTATAAGTCATGCGCTGTTTGCTTTCAATTATTGCCTTGGTCGGGCTCACAGGGTGTATTGCAACACCCCCAATGGCCCCCAAACTGGACGTGCCAAAGAAGCCGCTATTAACTAAATCCGTTTACCAGCTGTCATATAGCACCGAACTCGAATCTGCCCGGATTAAATCTGTGCAGCTGCCCGCTCACCCAGTTAAGAGCGGTAATACAGTTTATATAGACACCAGTAAAGTGAGCGTTACAGATACATTGCGCAAGCAGATTATCCAACTTCTAAAAGACAAAGGCTTGACAGTCGTTGCACAAAAAAGCAGTGACTACCATCTGGTGGTGCAGCAAATGGATCTATCGTTTGGCAAGGATAAGGTTTATGTACTCAATAAGCCTGAAGATCCCCACCCTTACATTGCACAACTCGCCCAAACGAACCCAAGTAAACAGTGTAGTAATATCATCGCGTCTTTAAGCATGCGGCTTACTCACAAGTTATCTTCTGATGTCATTTGGTTTGCTAAATCATCGATTAACAGTGCGGGATATCAGGGTATCCCGCTGCAGTATACCTTCACAGAAACCGAGAAGGTCGCAAACGAACACGCGGTGATTTCCTTCATTGTCGAACAAAATCAAGAAGAAGCCCGGCGTGCGAGATACAATCAGGCTATCAACATCCCACCCTATCAGGTGGAATCACAGATTTCGCCTTTGGTAAAAACGGCTGGCGCATGTAATAAAACAGAAGTAAGTGCACTAACCAGTGACATGATGCATCATTTGAGTCGCGGTCTGATAGAAAAGCTTAATGTATTGCTTTAACTGAGGTTCTTACACAAGAACACACACTTAATTACACTTTTTACGTGATTCATACTTATAATTGCAGGCAAGAACATAATTCAAACAAAATAGAGAACGCCTTGTCTAGCTGCATTCAAGGCAAGCGCAATAAAGGAGAAGTCAAATGGAGCAATACGGCACAATTTTGTTGGTTGAAGATGACGAATCACTCGCACAGTGGGTTGCTGACTACCTGAATAATCAAGGCTATACCACTGAGTGTTGTTATCGCGGCGACCAGGTTGTCGGTATGGTCAAACAACACGAACCGGATTTGGTTTTACTGGACATCATGTTACCGGGTCAGGATGGTATCAGCGTGTGTCGCGAGTTGCGCCAGTTTTACAACAAGCCCATCATCATGCTGACAGCCAAAGATGAAGAGATGGACGAGGTGATTGGACTGGAGGTTGGTGCCAGTGACTATGTGATCAAGCCGGTACGCCCTCGTGCTTTACTGGCGCGGATCAAAGCCAATATGCGTGTTGCCCAGGAAAATGACACCAGCACAGATACCAATGCTGTTATGCTCAATGTGGGCAATCTCCGTATAGATACTCAGGCACGTAAGGTAATCGTCGCGGATCAGGAAGTGAATGTCTCCAGCGCTGAATATCTGTTACTCCATTTTCTGGCCAGTAACGCCGGAGAAGTGGTTTCCCGGGATGCAGTGTTTAAAGCCACCAAAGGACGTGAATATGACGGCCTGGATCGCAGTGTTGATGTACTTATTTCCGCACTGCGTAAAAAGTTTGGCGATGACCCTCAAAACCCTGAAAAAATTAAAACAATCTGGGGGAAAGGCTATCTGCTGGTGCCTTCAGCCTGGTAAGCCAACTCTAAGCTATTTATAGGTCCGCCTTTTCCAGTGCGGACCCCAGCCCTGTCCCTTGCCTACCTTATGTAGTGGGATTTATCTTTGGAGTAAAGGATGAGAAAGCTCTACCTGTATTTGTTAGCGAGCGCTCTGATCTCAATTGTGGTACTGGGCTGGCTGCTTGATACCCTGAGCCAGCAAGCTGAACCCGCAGAAGATACCTTCGCCTGGCAGGCCAAACTGCTTTATGGTGTGACCAACCAAAGTGCCTCCATCCCAGAGACACTGCGAGCCGCCTATATGGAACAAGTGAGTAAAGATTTTGACCTCCCCATCACCTATAGCTCCGGAGACTCCTTAGCGTTACCAGTCGAATTAAAAAACCAGATGATGCAGCCCGAAGGCCTGCTGTTAGAAGATGACATTGGCTACTACTTGCTTAAGTCTGCGCCCTCATTGGCTCCCGACTACCTGGAGCTGAGGCTCGAAAAGCCACCCGAACAATATGACTCAGATGTCTTTTTAACTCTGGCTTTTTATGCCGGAATTTGCACTTTTATGTGGGTCATCCTCGCGCCCTTAGCCAGACGACTTGCGGTACTGGTCAGTGCAGCAAAACAGTTTGCCAGCGGTGACTTAAGCGCCCGTATTGAGGTGAATCACTTTACCTATATCAAAGATCTAGAGCTGACCTTTAACCGCATGGCTAATCAGATAGAAAAGCTACTTGCCGAAAACAAGCTGATGGCGTCCAGTTTGTCTCACGACATTCGTACCCCGGTTGCCTGTTTGCGATTCGGTTTTGATGCTGCCTTTGAAGAAGACGATATTGAGCAGGTGCACGCCCTGATGCACCGGATGGAAAAAGATCTTGATCAGATGGAAGATATGCTGGCCAGTTATTTGTCTTTTGCCACCTTAGAACAAAAGTCGCACCTACTCAAATTTACCCCCACCCAGCTGGACACCTATATTGGTAATGTGGTTGAACAAATGGCCCCCAAACTGGCCAAAAAGCAAATTAATGCCAGCGTTTCAGTTCCCGCAAGCTTACAATTGGCTGCCGATCCCCACTGGTTGGCCAGGGCCATCTCCAACTTGTTGAGCAATGCTTGCGACTTCGCTAACAAGCAAATCATTGTCAGTGCTCAGCAGCTGGATCATCAAATTGAAATCCGGGTCGAAGATGACGGCCCGGGCATCGAAGAAGAAAACTGGGCCAAGGTATTTAACCCCTTTTTCCAGGAGCAAGGACATCGTAACCGGGCGGGAAAAAGCTACGGCTTAGGGCTGGCTATTGTTGCAAAAGTAGTCGACTGGCATCATGGACAGGCGAGTGTTAGCAGATCTGATCTGCTCGGTGGCGCAAAGTTCACATTAACATTTTCCTGTAAAGCTCCGAGAAATACTGTCAAGACTGACTGACAAGCGTTAGATTTGTGCTATAAATCAGCTAGATACTAACTACGGGTGGATACACTACTGGATTTTTCGGATTACGCTCAGGATTTAAGCAAAAACTTGTGTTAGATCAATGCAATTTAGGCCTTTTTATTTCCTTTTAATTACAGTAGATTGTTGCCGCCGTCTTTAAAAAAGAGAAGTATAAGAATATGAGCAGTGTGCGCGGAGAGTTCAGCTCTCGCTTCGGATTCATTATGGCTGCAGCGGGATCTGCTGTAGGCCTGGGGAACATTTGGGGTTTCCCCACTCAAACCGCCAGTAATGGTGGTGCCGCTTTTGTATTAATGTATTTGATCCTGGCGTTCTGTCTGGCTTATCCCGCACTGATGGCTGAGCTGGTTATCGGTCGCCACGGTCAGGCTAATGCCGTGTCTTCACTGCAAAAGCTGGGTAATAACCCGGTGCAAAAAAAGTTTGCGTTTTTCGTCGGTTTTGGCGGCATAATTTGTGCCGGACTGATTTTGAGTTTCTACGCCATTGTGGCAGGTTGGATGTTAAGTGCCACCTTTGAGCCCGTAGCTAACACAGTCGGTGCAACAGGCGCGGCACAGTGGCTTTCAGAGCAATCTCTGCTGAGAGATCTCAGTTTCACGCTTGCCTTTGTCGCCCTGACTATCTCCATTATCAGTAAAGGCGTCGAAAATGGCATAGAAAAGTGGTCCAAGCGCCTAATGCCAGCGCTGCTGCTCATTCTGTTCTCATTAATTGCCTATGTACTGACTCAGGATGGTGCTACAACTGGCTTAAAAGCCTATCTGGTTCCTGATTTCTCCTCTTTGCTGGATCCAGCTCTATTGGTTAGCGCACTCGGTCAGGCTTTCTTCTCTTTGTCACTGGGTACCAGTGTGATGATCATTTATGGCTCATATATCAGCAAGCAAGAAAACCTCGTGTCACTGGGTGCATATGTCACCTTAATCGATGTGTTCATTGCCTTTGTTGCCGGCCTGCTGATCATTCCAGCGATGTACGTAGCACAAGCTCAGGGCGTCGAGATCTTCTCACCAACCGGGCAGTTGTTATCAGAAGACACTTTGGTTTTCCAGGTTTTGCCAGCCTTATTTGAAGGCATGGGTAGCGTAGGTGTGTTTGTCGGGTTTGCCTTCTTTGCACTGATGAGCATCGCTGCACTAACCAGCTCCATTTCCATGCTCGAAGCACCGGTATCCTACGCGGTTGAAAAATTCGCTCTGGCCAGAACGCAGGCGACCTGGATCATTGGTGGGATCATCGCAACAGTGAGCGTGACGATTATTCTCAACTTCTCGACCCTATTTGGTCTGGTTGTGAAACTCACCACGCAGTTTGGTCAGCCCTTACTTGGCATGTTGTGCTGTATCTTTGTAGGCTGGATCTGGCATCGTCAGAAGCTACTCAAAGAAATCAAGACTGGCCACCCAGAAGTTGCTTCATCGCTGTTTTGGCGCATTTGGCCCTGGTACATCAAGTTTGTCTGCCCGCTGGCTATCGCTCTGGTGTTTATCAATTCCCTGTAACAAAAAACAATCCTAAATTGACCTACAGAGAGGCGACACCG
This sequence comes from Pseudoalteromonas rubra, assembly GCF_001482385.1. Lineage (NCBI taxonomy): Bacteria > Pseudomonadati > Pseudomonadota > Gammaproteobacteria > Alteromonadales > Pseudoalteromonadaceae > Pseudoalteromonas > Pseudoalteromonas rubra. The sequence goes on along the minus strand of NZ_CP013611.1, from coordinate 71,185 downwards.
CCTCTCTTTTCATATCCATAACACCTCTTCTGAGCAACCGCTTTCAGGTAATTTAGCCTTCATGGATATCCAGACATTAAAAAAGCACGCTCCAGAGCGTGCTTTTTATACATGTATTACTGAGTGCTTTTTAAGGGCACCAGAACACACTGAGCTTCAGCTCTGGGTGATTTAACACAGCACGCAGCGGGATATCGAGTTCGGAGCCTGGCTGCTTGGCTTCTTCGTAAACAGCGCGCTTTGCATCTCCACTGATCAGCAAGACAGCGTGCTTAGTATTGACAATACCAGACAAGGTCAGGCTCATACGCTCTGTAATGCTGCCCGTCACTTCACTTTGCTTAGCATTGATAGCGCACACCAGCTCAGAGGTTTGCAATGCCTGCTCCAGTCCCTCGGCATGCGGGAACAAAGATGCAGTGTGCCCATCAGGACCCATGCCCAGAATGGTAATGTCAAATGGCGCTTTTAGTTCAGCATAGGCACGCTCGCACTGTGCCTGGCCTGCAATAGCTGTTGCCTCAGCATTTTTCATCGTCACAAATGCGGCTTTACTCGCTTCGTTTTGCAATAAGGTCGAATTAATGAACGCTTCATTAGACTTTTCATGGTCTGCGTCAACCCAACGCTCATCAACCATGGCCACAGTCACGTTATCCCAGGACAGAGATAAATTAGACAGGTGCTTGTAGGCAGGTGCTGGTGACGAGCCACCAGATACCAGCATAGAGGCACGACCATCCACTTCAATCGCCTGGCTTACAGTGCTACTCAACAACTCAGCCAGCTTTGCGGTCATCGCTTCTTTGCTATCAAAAAACGCTTCGGTCAGTTGTGCCATTATGATTTTTCTCCTACGTTAAACCAGGCGTGATTATTTTCTTCCAGCAGCTCATCAGCAGCTTCCGGCCCCCATGACCCCGCGCGGTAAAGCGAAGGTGTGCCTTTTTCCTGCCAGCGTGCAACGATCGGGTCGATCCACTTCCAGGCTTGTCTTACTTCATCACGATGGATGAACAATGCCGGGTTATTCGCCGCTGCATCCAGCATCAAGCGCTTGTACGCATCCGAGTGGAAACCTTTGCTGTACTGTTGACTCAGCTCAATGTTCAGCGTCACTGGTTGCAACTGCATTTCAAGGTTATCAAGACGTTTAGACATCAGCGTCAGCTGAATACTTTCTTCTGGTTGTAATCGGATTTCAAGGCGGTTTGGCTGAATTGGACCAACGCTCGGGTCGTATACGTTATGAGAAACAGGCTTATATTCAACCACGATTTCTGCACAGCGCTTTTTCATACGTTTACCCGTTCTCAGGTAAAATGGCACACCAGCCCAGCGCCAGTTATCGATATGCGCTTTAATGGCTACAAACGTTTCTGTCTTACTTGACCCTTCACCGAGCTCTTCCAGGTAACCGGGTACCAGTTTACCGTTCAGGTCGCCCGGCACGTATTGGCCACGAACAACATTGTCATCCACGTCCTCACCAACCAATGGGCGTAACGCTTCAAGCACTTTCAGCTTTTCAGCACGAATACTATTGGCATTGAGTTTTGACGGGGATTCCATCGCTACCAGGCATAGTAACTGCAACAAGTGATTCTGAACCATATCGCGCAGTGCACCGGCCTTGTCGTAAAAGCCAGCACGACTCTCAAGGCCCACCGTTTCAGAGATACTAATTTGGATGTTGTCGATTGATTTGGCATCCCACAGATTTTCAAACAAAGCGTTCGCAAAACGCAGTGCCATCAGGTTCTGCACGGTTTCTTTGCCTAAGTAGTGGTCAATACGGAAAATTTGATTTTCTTCGAAGAATTGTGCAATTTTCCCGTTAATTTCCTCAGCCGATTTACCACAATAGCCAATCGGTTTTTCAACTACCACACGGGAATTTTCCGTGATCAGGTTCTTTTGCGATAGTAACTCACAACAAGTACCGTACACAGCAGGCGGTAAAGATAAGTAAAAGACGCGTGATTTTTCTTCGCCATCAGCATCCAGAATGTCTTTTAGTACGTCCCAGTTGTCATCAGCCTCAGTCACATTCACCACGACAGGTAGCAAAAATTGGGCAAAAGCCTGCCAGTCTTTTGCGTTAAACTCACCTTCGCTAAGGTGCGACTTAAGTGCCTGCTCTGCCGTGGCAATGTATTGTTCTCTTTGTTCTTGTGCCCGGACGGTAGGGAGTACGCGTGAGCCTTCAGGTAAATTACCTTCTTGATACGCACGATACATTGCAGGTAACAACTTTCGTAACGCTAAGTCGCCGCCCCCACCAAAAATTACGATATCAAAAGGATTAAGCATAATTATGTCTCACAAGGTTAGGCGCGTCGCACCTGAGTGCATCACACGCTCGTTAGTTAAAACCGTTTTCCAATCTGCATTCAGACTAGCAAACTCTACTTTCTTGCTGGAATTGAATTCGTTTGCACCACACAATGATACCATGGTGCTGTGCCGCAGTGCGGTAAGGGATGGTGATGGCTCGCCCGTCTGATCTGTGTATGTACTTAGTCGTTACGACTACGCCATACATCCCCAGTAAGAGTCTGTTCCGCCACTGCTTGTTGGCTCTGTTATAGCCAGTTTACTCACCTGTCACTTACAGGTTATGACAAGGCAAATAAATTTGAAAAAATGAGCCTTAGGGGCACTGTAATTCCTCTCACAAAAATACAGGCCCTAAGCACTCCAGCGCTACCCGTTCAAAGGTATTCTTTTCATCGGTGCCAGGATGCAACCAGGCACCCGACAAGCACTTTGCTTATCGGCAATTATCTGTTTTGTTTGTAATACGCGATTAACCCGGCTGTAGAGCTATCGTGTGCGTGTTCAACGTTATCCTGCGTAAGTTCTGATTCAATGGCGCTTGCCAGCCCTTTGCCCAGCTCAACACCCCACTGATCAAATGAACAAACCTCAAGGATAATACCCTGACAAAAGATTTTATGCTCATACAAGGCGATAAGACGGCCAACCGCTTTGGCATCAACTTCGTCCAAAATCATTGACGTCGTTGGTCTGTTACCTTCATGAATTTTATGTGGCAGCAAACGCTCAATTTCTGCTTCTGACTTGCCTTTCGCAGCTAAATCACTGCGCACCTGTTGCTCATTTACCCCAGCCATCAGGGCTTCTGTTTGGGCGAAAAAGTTAGACAACAAAATGTCGTGATGTTTGGCCACATCGCGCTGCGGTTTAACAGACGCAATAAAATCGGCAGGAACAATGACATTCCCCTGGTGCAAACACTGATAAAATGCGTGCTGGCCGTTAATGCCCGTCATGCCCCAAATAAGCGGTACAGTGGTATACGGAACCGTTTGACCCGCAAAGGTAACATGCTTACCGTTACTTTCCATTTCACCCTGTTGCAGGTAAGCCGGAAGCATATGCAGTGCCTGATCGTAAGGCAAAATGGCTTGCGACTGATAACCCAGGAAACTGGTGTTCCAAACACTCAGCAGCGCCATGATCAACGGAATATTCTGCTCAAATGAAGCATTTTTAAAGTGCTCATCAATCTCGTAAGCACCTTCTAAAATGGCTTCGAACTTGTCATAACCCAAATACAGGGCAATAGGTAAGCCAATTGCGCTCCACAAAGAGAAGCGTCCGCCTACCCAGTCCCACATGGTAAATACATTTTCGTCTGCGATACCAAAGGCACGCGTTTTCTCAAGATTAGTACTTACAGCAACAAAGTGTTTAGCGATTTCGGCTTCGTTTTGAGCAGACTCGAGGAACCAGGCGACAGACGAGCGTGCGTTTGTCATGGTTTCTGAGGTAGTAAAGGTTTTTGACGAAATCACAAACAGGGTAGTTTCTGGAGATACCTTGTCTAATACATGCGCTAGCTGAACACCATCAACATTAGAAACATAATGTACATTGAGGGTGTCGTCTGCATAAGAGCTCAGTGCCTCAGTCACCATCTGTGGGCCAAGGTTAGACCCCCCTACACCAATGGCGACAACATCTTTAACTGCTTTGCCCGTATAGCCCAGCCAGTCGCCACTGCGCACTTTATGACTGAATACTTTAAGCTTTTCAAGCTCTGCATTGACCTGGTCCATGACGTTTTCGCCATCAACATAAATCGGCGTATTACCACGGTTACGCAAAGCAACATGCAACACCGCTCGGTCTTCGGTGATATTTATCTTTTCACCAGCAAACAACTTGTCGCGCCACTGAGCCAAATCACATTGTTCAGCCAGATTAATCAACTGTCCGAATGTGTCTTTGTCGATGAGTTGCTTAGAAAAGTCAAACAACAAGCCCGGGATCTGACGAGAAAACAGGTCAAATCTCGTTGCATCTTGCTCAAACAAAGATTTTAAATGTTGTGTCTTCAGTTGTTCTGATGCTGTTGTTAAAGCCTGCCAACTCGATAGTTGTGTACGGCAACTCATATTAATTCCCCTAGTGACGATGCGTTTTTAAAACAATAAAAATTGTATTTATCACAAGTGTTAAACGGTGTATTGCGTTAAACATAAGTTAAAATGACAACGCTGTCAAATAGCTAATTCTCAATTTTACATTGCGCATAATACCCCAATTTTGACTTTTTGACACCGGTATCATTAATTTATTTGGTAGAATTTTTGCTGCTAATTTAAGAGCAAATTGGATAGACTAGAAACAACAAATGATCATTTTATGAAATCAAGGCACGGACTATACCGAGTGAAAACCTGAGTGCTAGTCATCAGGAATGCGCAATGATCGCGCTATAAAGTGCATGGTTAAGCACTTGTACACAATATAGTACCACCTTCTCTCACAGAAGAAAAACAAGATGAAAGTAACCATCAACGATGTAGCAAAACATGCAGGCGTGTCGATGAAAACCGTATCGCGCGTGATTAACAAGGAACCATCGGTACGCAAAAAAACCTATGACCAGGTAATGCAAGCCGTAAAAGAGCTCAATTATCAACCCAATACTGCCGCACGTAACCTGGCAGGCACGTCATCGTTTGCCATAGGATTGGTTTATGACAACCCAAATGCCTACTACATCATAGATATGCAAAACGGGGTACTTTCGCGCTGTAAAGAAGAAGGCTATGAGCTGGTGATCCACCCTTGCAATGCACAGCAAAAAGATATGCAAGCTGAAATCGCAACTATGATTAAGCGCTCTCGACTTGCGGGCCTCGTTCTGACACCCCCGCTATCAGAACAACAGCCCATCATTGATATGCTGGATGAGCTCGGCGTCAGCTATGTACGACTCTTATCGGGTCACAATGAAGACGAAGAAGAAAAATCGAAAAACTGTATCTATGTAGACGATTTTGCGGCCGCTTACGAAATTACAGAGCACCTGCTTTCGCTGGGACATAAACACATTGCGTTTGTCTGCGGTGATGAAGAACACAAATCGACCACAGAACGCTTGGCAGGCTATAAGCAAGCGCTGTCAGATCATCAGATTGCCTTTAATGAAGACTTCATACACAAGGGCACTTATTCGTTCGAATCTGGTGTTAAGGGTGCTAAGGCACTACTTAAAGATGGTAACCCGAAAAAGATCACCGCGATCTTAGGCGGTAACGATGAAGTGGCAGCTGGTGCGTTATTTGCGGCTCGTCTAATGAACATTGAGATCCCGGCGCAGCTTTCTATTTCCGGGTTCGAGGACTCCCCGTTCTCGCGTCAGACCTGGCCAAAACTTACCACGGCACATCAGGCCAATGATGTGATTTCCGAGCATGCTGCAAGGCTGCTTTTCTCTAAAACCCGTGGCAGTCGAAATCAGGACAAAGACATCACCACGACTTTTACGCCTAATATGGTAGTACGAGAAAGTACAGGCCCGGCGCCACAATAAAGACTTAGCCCCGGCATGACCGGGGCTTCAGCGTGCTAATTTAACGCCAGTCCACCTGCCAGGTTCGCGACCCGATCAAACCCAAGCATAGCCAGTGTATTACCAGCCTGCATCGAACGATTACCGGTACGACACACCAACAGGTAATGCTGCGATGAGTCAAGCGCCCCATTTCGCAATACGTCCGTCATTCTGCTTAGTGGAATATTCAGCACCCGGCCAACCGCCAGGTTACCGAACAACTCAGTGATCCCTCGGCGTGAGACATCGGACTCATACGGTTCCCGGCAATCAATGATCATGCCCTCATGACATTGCAACCACTCTTCTGCGGCAGTTCTGTTCAGTGCTTTCACCGCAGGCACAGCCGAGTCCATCAGCGCCCCTAGGAAGCGCTCTCTGAATGTGCTGGAGTCACTGTCTATGCTGACTTTTTGCTCAACAAACTCATCGGTTGAACAGGCACCATTAAGCAGGCGGCCCAGTAACGGGCTAGCCTGTACTTGTGCATGCCAGTTAATCGCAAAGCATTGTTGATAATCCAGTGCACTACAGATCAAACTATTGTCATCCAGTATTTCATTGAGCCGCAACAGCGTTTCAGCCATCGAAGCGGCACATGCTGTCTCTCCCTGGCTGTCACCAAGCCCCTGAGGCAGTAACAGCTTTCCCGCAAAACAGACAGATACATCGTCGCCCTGCATCAATAGATAGCAGCGATTTTCCGGTTCTCTTTCAGCACCCGGCAGCTGTATCAGGGAGTCTTGCAACAAACCGATCGTGCCTTCAACAGGCCAGCCAAAGTCATCCAACACCTTGTCTTCAATCAGGTTATGAGACAACAAATTCACAGCATCGCTTGCTTGCTCACTCAGATGCGTTTTCAACAATGCCCTACAAGCCAGGCCCTGCTTATCCAGCAATCGTTGTAAACGAGGAACTAACTCAGGTACGGGGTCCACAATAACAGCCTGTTTATCAGGTGTGACATATAGCCAGCAACAGGCTCCCTGATGGCGTAGCTGAGTTAAACCCACTGCGCAGGCTTCCTGCTCCGGTGCCGTACTGTCTGAGACCACCAGACAATTGTTCTCCAGGATCGGCTGAAGACGCTTTAATGCCTCACATGCCTGGCGGATCTGTGCTTCACTATCGGCCGGGCCAAACGACAGCCGAATGGCATTTTCACTTTGCCAGTCCGGGACATTCATTGCATCCAATACAAAACTGCGGCTTGAGCCTGAACTACAGGCAGATCCTCCGCTGACACGGATCCCCGCAGCATCCAGCAAATCAATAACCTCTTTGTTAGTCAGGTGATCCACCGAGAAGTTAAGCGTTGTTGGTACAGACAGCGCAAAATCATGATGAAAAGTGACCTGCTTAAAAGTCGTTTCAATGGCTTCAGCTAACATGCTACGGTGTTTTTCAAGCTGCTCTACCGGATTAAAAGGCGAGTTTTCTTTATCCAGCAGCATATCAAAGAGCGTACTGAGCGCGGCAATCCCCGGAATATTCTCCGTACCGGAACGCATCCCCGATTCCTGACCTCCGCCTGCAATAAAAGGCGTGTATGGACTGCCACTGCGAATATACAAAAAGCCGATGCCTTTTGGTGCGTAGAGTTTGTGACCAGAAAACGGCGCATAATCTATCGTGGTCTGTGACAGTTGCAACGGCAACTTACCCAAAGCCTGAACACAGTCGACCATCCAGGCTGTTTTGACGTTGCCTTCACGGATCACTTGCTCAAGCCTGAGTAAATCTTGCTTAATACCCGTTTCATTATTTGCCGCCATAGTGCAGACCATCACAGCCTGTTCGACATGCTCTGCAATAAAGTCCAGATCCAGTATCCCTTTCGAGTCTACGGGTATTTCCAGGATCTGTGCATCCAGTCCCAATAACCGATTCCAGTGCTTTAAGGTATTCGGCACTGCCTTATGTTCCGTTGCGCCGTACATCAGAACTGGTTTTTCGTAAGCCTTATCGGCGCGTTGTACATAATCACTCAAAGCTGAGACGATGGCCGTTTGGATCCCTTCTGTTGCACCAGAGGTAAAAAGCAGCTCTCCGCTGGTCGCTCCAATCACCTCTCGACCTTTATTTCGGGCCTCTTCCATCAAGTGCTTGGCCTGCACGCCCGTTATATGGGCACTCGAAGGGTTACCGAAACACACTTGCATGGTATGCACCACGACTTTGGCAATCTCGGGTAATACCGGCGTAGTTGCATTGGCATCGAGGTAGATTAGTTGGTCTTGTTCAGACTGGATCACACGGCGCTCCTTTATAACAATATAGAATATCTTATTCCATTCTACACAAAAGGCCGAACAAGCATAATAATCATTTGCTGTATAAATGAAGATCGTTATTCCAAAATGGTACAAGATAACATTTGGGGAGACATTAAAAGACGAGGTGACGCAGGCGCGCCACCTGTTATAGATTATTTAGCCTCAGATGCGAGGTATTCCTGTTGCTGTGTTGACCAGGCATTGAGCAAGGCTTTGACTAAAGAGGCCAGCGGAATGGCAAAAAAGACCCCCCAAAACCCCCACAAACCACCAAAAAACAAGACTGCGACGATAATGTACACCGGGTTCAGGTCAACCGCTTCAGAAAACAGCAACGGCACCAACACGTTGCCATCCAACGCCTGGATCACGCCATAGACCACCAGCACAGTCCAGAACTCTGGCGCAACGCCAAACTGAAATAACGCCACGGCCGCCACAGGCAAAGTCACCACTGCGGCACCAATGAAGGGGATCAACACCGAGAGACCCACCAGGGTGCCAAGCAAGGCGGCATAACGCAGTTCTAACACTGTGAAGGCAACAAAACTGGATAACCCGACAATCACAATCTCAATAACTTTACCCCGGATGTAGTTCATGATCTGGTGGTCCATTTCTTCCCACACCTGATTGATCAGACGTCTTTCTTTTGGCACCAACTGCAACAAACCCGCTGTGAGCTGGGTTTTATCTTTCAACATGAAAAACACCAACAAAGGTACCAGCACTAAATAGATAAGCCATGCCACAACATCTTTTATGGAAGTCAGGGAAGCAGAGACCACCTGTTGACCAAATACAAATAACTTAGTTTCCACCGCACCTACGAGGTTTTGGACCTGCTCAGTCGATATTAAATTTGGGTAGTTGTCCGGTAAATGAAGCAGATAATATTTGCCCTCTTCAATCATAGTCGGAGCTTCTTGTACCAGGTTACTGGTTTGCGCCCACAGCACCGGTAAAATGCCAAACATCAGTGCCAACATGACACCCACAAAGACCAGCATTACAATATTAGTCGCCATCTGCCGGCTGGGTCCCACCCGTTGCAGATGCGTTACAGGCCAGTCCAGTAAATAGGCAATAACTATGGCCACCAAAACGGGAATGATGAAAGTCCCAAAAAAGTATAGCAGTGCAGCCATCGCCAGCAGCATTAGCAGTAAGGTCACAGAATTAGGATCTGAGAACTTGGCCCGATACCAGGATTTAATGAGTTCAATCATCTATACACTCCACTTGTATAAAAAAAGGTTCTGACTGCTGATTATGTTGAAATGCCATATTTTGATTGTTTAAATAGCGCATTACATCTCGCAAGTCTTGTTCTTTTGCATAAAAAAAGCGCACGGCTTTTGCTTTGATTTTCGCCTGTTTAAGTTGCCACTTAAACTGGACAAAAAGCTGCGGACACTGAAACGGCCGTAAATCACATTCAATCACTCTGTTTTGAGCCTTATTTAATTATACTTTCAACCTGTTACAACTCTTCGCCTGTGCAGAAGCACAGTTTGGGTTTACTCTGTGCGTAAACCGTATAGCCTGAACCCGGCCAATGCGTTATCCTTATAAAAGAGATAGTGATTTTTCGGATTTTCACATGCCTGGTGCAAACAACAAGGCGCGTTTGCCTGACAACCCAACCTTAAAAGAAATAAACTGGTTTAAAAAACAAATTAACTGGGGTGAGTTGCCACCATTTTATCACCTTGTGGCCTCTTCAGTTAGTGAAGGCGAAGGTATTTTTCAACATGGATTTGATCATGCCGTTAAGCGCCTGCTAGACAAGCGCAACTGGAATTTATCTCTACTTGGCGGATATGAAGACAACAACGGTATCATCCACTGCGAGAAAACACCGGCCATAGCGCTTCATCAAGTGTTTACTGACCGTGGCTTTGAGTTATGGGCTTATCCTATCGCCAAAGGGGTTAAAGTAGACCGTTATCTGAAAGACAATAAATATCTTGAGTTTAACGTCTGGGACCCACATACCATGAAAGTGCTGCTGCGGTTTAACCAGCTCCACAAGTTTATCGCATTTTATTTCGACAGAGGTGACACCGCAGACAAAGCCTTGATTTTGCACGCACACAAAGTGGTCTATAAAACATTAAATATGCTGCAAAGAGAATTGAACGTTATCAAGGTTGATGGGGTCTCAATTAAAGATTTTTATATGTTGTGCGAAAAAGACGCCCGAGCGTGCAGCGATGAAATAGACATCGCCAAGATCATGCTGGGTGACGAAACGAATAAGGACTAGAATGCAGTTAAAAAAGCTGTTTCAGGCATCTCTATGTACCCTGGCTTTGAGTATGTCAATCCCGAGCCAGGCTCAGTCAACACTTAAACTGCCCGACCTGGGCACATCCGCAGTCCAAGTGTTGCCCATAGACAAAGAACAAGCCATCGGCGAAATTATGATGATGCAGATCCGCTCAGGCTCCAAGCTGGTGCAGGATCCGGTGCTCGATGAATATTTATCAACGCTCGGCAATAAGCTAGTTGCCAATGCTAACGATGTACGCTTTCCTTTTTCCTTCTTTTGGATTGATAACAAAGACATTAACGCGTTTGCCTTTTATGGCGGTCACGTTGGCGTACACACGGGCCTGATGGCCCAGGCCGATAGCGAAAGTCAGTTCGCTTCAGTACTGGGCCACGAAATAGCCCACGTAACCCAACGCCACCTGGCACGCAGGATCCAACAAGCTAAGGACAATAGTGCCCTGACCATTGCAGGTATGATCACCGGTATTCTGGCAACTGTGATAGCCCCGGATGCGGGTATGGCCATCCTGTCGGCCAGCTCAACACAATCAGCACTGAGTCAGCTTACTCATAGCCGTAAAGCAGAGCAAGAAGCCGACCGTTTCGGTATGCAGACCTTATACAACGCAGGATTCGATCCACATGCTTCCAGCGAGTTTTTGAGTAAACTGGCAGCTCAGGTACGCTTTAAAAATAAAGCACCAGTGTTTTTAATGTCTCACCCACTGCCCGACTCACGCGTCTCGGACGTCCGTTTGCGCGCTCAACAATACGAGCAACGCTATGTTCCCAGAAGCCCTCAATTTCAATTGGCCAAGAGCCGGGTGATTGCCAGATATCAGCTCGATAGTGAGTCAGCACAGGCGTACTTTGAGCAGGCTCTAAAACGTTCATCTGAACTGGACAAAAGCGCCCTGGAATACGGTCTGGCTATTACTTTCCTGGATCAGGAAATGCTGGATAAAGCCCAAACGGTAATGGACAAATTACTGCGTGCTGACCCCAATAACTTGTTTTATCTGGACGTATACACCGATCTGTTGCTGGCGAAGAAAGATTACGCAGGGATCACTAAGTTACTGGGTGAAAAACATCAACTGAGACCGAATAACCAGGTGATCACTCTAAACTATGCCAATGTTGCAATCAAAAGTGAGCAATATGAGCTGGCTGAGCAGCTACTGAAAGTCTTTTTGCTCGAAAAACCAGATCATGTTTTGGCAAGGCAGCTACTCACTGATACCTATAAAAAGATGGATGCCAAAGCCGATTACCATGAAAGTCAGGCCAGTTTGCTCAGCCATTACGGGGCCTTTATGCGTGCTGCGGATGAAATTCAAAAAGCGCTTAACCACGTAGAAAAGGAAGAAACCATCCGGCGTCTACGTTTAAAAGCACTACTGACGCAATATCGTGATATGCAAAAAGAACTCGCCAAACTTTAATTTACCAGCTGTACCATGGGCACTGTCGTATTGCTCAGGCGTTCATGGTGCGGCTTTCTGTCTACCCTCCTAAACCTCCTACCGCGCCGCTCGGATATACGCCGCTACTTAGCCGGAAAAACATAGGCAGGGCTTACAGGATACGATACAATTTGCGCCAAATTAGATAAGTACTATTACCGTAAAGGATCTTGTATGTCTGTTACGATTTATCACAACCCTCGTTGTTCAAAATCTCGTGAAACGCTGGCTCTGCTGGAATCTCGTGATATTCAACCTGATGTCGTCGAATATCTGAAAACCCCCATCGACGCAGACACGCTAAGTGGTCTGCTGCAAAAATTGGGTTTTACCTCTGCACACCAGCTGGTACGCAGCAAAGAAACACTGTACAAAGAGCTAAGCCTGAGCAAAGACAGCGACGAAGCGGAGCTGCGTCAGGCTATGCTGGAAAACCCAAAACTCATTGAAAGACCTATCGTGGTTAAAGGTGATAAAGCCGCCATTGGCCGACCGCCTGAGTCAGTACTGGATATCCTGTGATCCTATGCCTGAGATCTTAGTTTTATATCATTCAAGCCATGGCTCAGTTGCAGCAATGGCACATGAAATTGCAGACACACTGGAGTTTCACGGCGCACAAGTCAGACTTCGTACCTTCGTTGCGAAAGAAGCCCATGACATTGTGGTATCAAAGCAAGATCTCATTGACTGCGATGCGCTGGCATTTGGTACGCCCACACGCTTTGGCATGATGGCGTCACAAGCTAAAACATTCTGGGAAACAACCAGTGATATTTGGCTCAAAGGCCAGCTGATCGACAAACCGGCATGTGTGTTCTCTTCGTCCAGTAGTATGCATGGTGGCAACGAAGCGACCCTGCTTAACCTGTCTTTGCCGCTGTTACACCACGGTATGCTGCTGATGGGTGTACCTTATGATGTGCCCGAGTTACTCTCTACCACCAGTGGTGGTACACCTTATGGCGCAACCCATGTGGCAGGCATGGACAACAGCTGTGAGTTAAGCGAGACAGAGATAAAAATCTGCCGTGCACTTGCAAAACGTCTGTTTACCATTAGCAATAAATTATCATGAGTCAGATCCCTAAAAAAACCGTCACAAAACGCTTCCAGGCCTCAGCCCTTATCGGTTACGTGGGCTTGTTAATTCTTATGCCTTTATGGTTATTTGTGTTGGCACCCCGTGAGGGCTACAGCACAGGTTTCGTGTTTGCGGTGTATATTTTACCCCTGTTGTTGCCACTTAAAGGCATTATTCAGGACAAGCCTTATACCTATGCCTGGGCCAACTTCATTGTGTTGATCTACTTCACACATGGACTGACGCTGCTTTGGGTGTCTCCGCAAGAAATGCTGCTGATATTACTTGAGCTCTTTTTTGCCACCTGTATGTTTATTGGCTGTACCTATTACGCCAGACACCGAGGTCAGGAGCTGGGGTTAAAAATCCGCAAGCTAAAGCAAGATTTAGCAGATGAGAAAGCGGCTTACGAGCAGGACAGCCCCAAGGACAAAGAAAAGTAACGCAATCAGGCCATGCACCTCAAACACAGTGGCCTGAACTGCAAATGCTAATTGGATAATGGGCGTCCACCGGTGATTTTATTGGCACGCCCTTCTTCTTTGGCTTTTTCAGCCCGGCGGCGACGCGCTTCTTTAGGATCGGCGATAAGTGGGCGATATACCTCAATCCGGTCTCCGGCACGTACTACGTGATTCAGCTTAACAGTTCTGTTCCACACACCTAGGCTCAGGTTCGTCGGATCAATTTCAGGACACCGTTCCAAAATACCACTTTGTAAAACCACTTGCTCCACCGAGGTTCCCTCTGCAACGTCGACACTGAGCGTGGTGGCCTTATCAGGCAGCGCAAATACCACTTCAACCTGGATCATGAACGTACTCCGTATACAATTTTAGCTCGCTGTGTAAAGGCAGAGACCATGTTCTTCGCCACTTCATTAAAGATACGGCCAAATGCCAGCTCAACCAGCTTATTGGCAAATTCGAACTCCAGCTTCAAACAGACTTTACACGCTTGCTCATCCAATTCGATAAACTCCCAATATCCGTGTAATGATTTAAACGGACCATCAACAAGCTGCATTCTAACCCGGTTTCCTTCATACTGATTCTTAGTCGTAAACCATTTTGTCAAACCAGCCTTAGAGATTTCAAGGCTTGCAGTCATACCCTGATCCGAAGTATCTATCACCCGCGCCCCGGAACAATGCGGCAAAAAAGCGGGATAGGCGTCAACATCATTGACCAAGTTAAACATCTCTTGTGTGCTATACATCACTAACGCACTTTTTTCTACTTGTGGCATACGCTCTCCAAACTCTAACAAGGCGATTTTACCAAGGTTTTCAAGATTTATCTTGTTTGTGACAGGCGACTGCGCGAAAATAGCGACAATTTTTGATCCGCGCCGATATACAAGGTAGACTAAGCCATTATGGCAAAGAAAAAACCAAACAAATCAAATAGCAATACCATAGCGCTAAATAAAAAGGCGCGTCATGAGTATTTTTTACACGACAAGTTCGAAGCGGGTATTGAGCTTCAGGGGTGGGAAGTTAAAAGCATTCGCTCTGGTAAGGTCAATATCACAGATACTTATATTCACCTGAAAGACGGCGAAGCCTACCTGCTTGCCAGTCAGATCCAGCCGCTTAATAGCGCATCCACACATGTTATATGCGATCCAATGCGTTACCGTAAGTTGTTGCTTAAAAAACGCGAAATAGACCGCTTGATCGGTGCAACTGAGCGTGATGGCTTCTCATTGGTTGCCACAGCCATGTACTGGAAGAAGTGTTGGGTTAAACTTGAATTTCACCTTGCCAAAGGTAAGAAGATGCATGATAAGCGGGCCGACATCAAAGACAGAGACTGGTCTCGTGATAAAGAGCGCCTGATGAAACATAAAGCTTAATACCAAGACACATAAAAAAACCGCCTTTCGGCGGTTTTTTTAGCGCTTAATGGCCTTTGCCATTAAGCTTTATACTTTTGCATAACCAAAGTCGCGTTAGTACCGCCAAAACCAAAACTGTTCGACATCACAGTATTTAGTTCCTGCTCACGCATTTCAGTAACAATATCCAGGCCTTTTGCCTGCTCATCCAGCTCGTCAATGTTGATAGACGGTGCGATGAAATTGTTTTCCAGCATCAGTAATGAGTAGATAGCTTCGTGAACGCCTGCAGCACCCAAAGCGTGACCTGTCATTGCTTTAGTTGCACTAATCGCAGGAGAGTTATCACCGAATAACTCCTGAATAGCGCCCAGTTCTTTCACGTCACCAACCGGTGTAGACGTACCATGCGTGTTCAGGTAATCGATTGGGCCATCAAGATCTTGCATCGCCTGCTTCATACATCTCACTGCACCTTCACCAGAAGGCGCAACCATGTCATAACCATCAGATGTTGCACCATATCCAACGATCTCTGCATAGATATGTGCACCACGAGCCAGCGCGTGCTCAAGCTCTTCAACAACGACGATACCGCCACCACCTGAGATAACAAAACCATCACGGTTTGCATCGTAAGTACGCGAAGCGGTTTCTGCCGCGTCATTGTACTTGGTTGACAAGGCACCCATAGCATCGAACTCC
This sequence comes from Pseudoalteromonas rubra, assembly GCF_001482385.1. Lineage (NCBI taxonomy): Bacteria > Pseudomonadati > Pseudomonadota > Gammaproteobacteria > Alteromonadales > Pseudoalteromonadaceae > Pseudoalteromonas > Pseudoalteromonas rubra. Next base: position 55,663 of record NZ_CP013611.1, on the reverse strand, counting down.
ATTGCCAGAGTCCAGTGTAGCTCTTCACCGCCACCTGCAAAGATCACGTCCTGCTTGCCCAGCTGGATTTGCTCAACCGCGTTACCGATACAGTGTGCAGACGTCGCACAGGCAGAACTGATTGAATAGTTCACACCTTTAATTTTGAACGGTGTTGCCAGACAGGCAGAAGCTGTACTCGCCATCGTGCGCGGTACCATGTATGGACCAACACGCTTTACGCCTTTCTCGCGCAGAATGTCTGCGGCTTCAACCTGATATTTAGATGAACCACCACCTGAGCCAACGATCAGACCAGTACGCTCATTTGAAACTTGCTCAGGTGCCAGACCTGAATCTTCAATCGCTTGCGCCATTGAAATATAAGAAAATGCAGCTGCGTCGCCCATAAAGCGATGTGCTTTACGGTCAACCAGAGACTTCACATCAATATCCAGCTTGCCAGATACCTGGCTGCGCAGATTTAGGTCTGCGAACTCTTGGTTAAAAGCGATACCACTTTTACCCGCTTTCAAAGACTCTAGTACTTCTTGCTTGTTGTTACCGATGCTTGACACTACACCGATACCCGTAATAACGGCTCTTCTCATGGGTAATTCCCTTAGGACTTTTTAAATTTACGCGTATTCTACGCTGAAACCAGGCACCAAGTGGTCAGCTTTCCAGCGTACACACGTACTCTGAACTGATATTTGTTAAAATGCAACGGACGAACGCAAATAAAATCCGTAAAATAGGCATCAATTTAGTAGCGAACTTTTACACACACTATGATACGCAACGCCCAGATACACTTTAACGACGCAGGAACACCCGTCGCAGACAGCTTTGACGATGTCTACTTTTCAAATGATGATGGCCAGGCTGAGTCCGACTATGTTTTTTATTCGCAAAATAAGCTCAATACCCGCTTGCTGAACCATGATCGCAACCACTTTGTGGTTGCAGAAACCGGATTTGGCACCGGCCTGAATTTTCTTAATACCTGGTCTCAATTTCAACGACTAAAAACACAGCGTAACGTCCAGCGTCTTTATTTTATTTCATTCGAAAAATACCCGATAAAGATTGAAGATTTAAGACAAGCCTTAAAAGCATGGCCAGATCTGTCTGAACAAGCCGGACAACTCTGCGCCCAATATCCGGACGCTGTTGAGGGTTGCCATCGCCTTGAATTTGATGATGGACAGGTGATCCTGGATCTGTGGTTTGGCGATGTGCACACCTCCTTGCCGAAACTGTCTTATGGGCCACAGGGCCTGGTTGATGCCTGGTACCTGGACGGCTTTGCACCGAGCAAAAACCCGGACATGTGGCAACAATCTCTGTTCGATGCAATGGCGGCACTGAGCCGAGACAACGCCACGTTTGCCACCTTCACCGCAGCTGGTTTTGTCCGCAGAGGCTTGCAGCAAGCAGGTTTTACCTGCCAAAAAGTAAAAGGTTATGGCCGAAAAAGAGAAATGGTAATCGGCCAGTTTGGGACAGCCAACGCGCATGCGACTAACCCACAATACTACCGTCACGCTCCTCGTGCACTCGGTAAGGTTGCCATTATAGGCGGCGGCATAGGCTCAGCCTGTTTGAGCTACCACCTGGCCAAACGTGGTATCAATACAACCTTATTCTGTAAAGATGACACGCTGGCCGGTGGCGCATCGCATAATCGTCAAGGTGCCGTGTACCCCAACCTGCAAGCCCAGTACAGCACAACCAGCGAATTGTATGGCTTGAGCTTCTTATACGCACGCCGCTTTTATAAACATATTGAAGCATTAGGCTTTAACTATGACCATGACTGGTGTGGCGTGCTGTTGCAAAGCGTCACTGAAAGTAAGCGCACACAGCATCATAAAATTGCTGCTAGTGAAATATTTCCCAAGTCGCTGATACGCCCCGTCTCTGCGACAGAAGCGCAAACGCTGGCCAATATTGATACGCCATTCGAGGGGCTCTTTATTGAACAGGCCGGCTGGGTAAGCCCACCTCAACTCACCCAGGCTGTTTATGATGCAGCACAGGCTAGATGCCGTAGTCAGCAACATTTTAATGCAGACGTCAGTGAACTCGAAAAACGCGAGGACGGCTGGTATTTACAGGTCAACAGTCACTGGCAGGGCCCGTTTTCTGATGTGTTTGTGTGTGGCGGTGAACACAGCGATATGTTCACTCAGACTCAGCAATTAGGGCTGCACGGTGTACGCGGCCAGGTTTCGCATATCCAGGCAGGCGAAGCCTCGTCTAAACTCACGACCGTGTTATGCCATAAAGGGTACTTTACGCCCAGCATGGAGGGAGAGCATTGCATGGGCGCTACCTTTGAAAAATACAGCAAAGGCCGGGAAGTCACCGAGCAGGATAACCTAACCAACCGTGCTCAGTTACAGGGCTTTTATGCAGATACTGAGTTTGATCAAAGCCTGGGGGAGATCACTGGTGCTAAAGCGGCTGTGCGTTGCTGTTTCAACGACCACTTCCCGATGGCAGGTCAGGTGCCGGATCCTGACAGCCTGTGCAGTGCGTTTGCAAACCTGCGCCGGGGCAAGCACGATGACTTTGAGCCGTTAACGGAGCCTCATGAGGGATTACATGTGGTGACCGGATTTGGTGCCAGGGGACTATGCAGCGCCCCTTTAGTGACAGAGCACCTGGTTTCGGCGCTGTGTGACGAGCCCCGCCCATTTAGCGAGCGGATCAATCAGGCACTGCACCCTGCCCGCTTTGTGGTCCGGGACTTAATCAGGAATAAGATCTAATCCGAAACTGCCACTTTGCAGCGGCGCGCCCGATAAGCGCGCCTGGCTGTTACGGTTTCGAGATCTGGATAATTACCCGACGGTTTTTATCGCGACCAATCGGTGTGTCGTTTGGTGCAACGTGACGCTTTTCCCCAAATCCATCGGTGACAATTTTATCTTCGGGTATTCCTTTAGACGCCATGTAGGTTTTTATCGCTTCGGCCCGCTTTTTCGACATAGCCATATTAACCGAGCGGCCGCCATAGCTATCGGTATACGCCGAAATATAAATGGATTCAATTTGCGGGTCGTTATTCAGATACTCCCCGATCATATCCAAACGTTTTCGTGATGACTTGGTCAGCTCACTGCTGTTGAACTTGTAATTCATAACAGTAAATGCGATGTCTTCAAAGCTGTAGGGCAGCAAATTATCGCGACACTGCAAAAATTCCCAATAGGCATTTTTGAAGTTCACAGATGAGAGTGCCACGGAGATCTGATCATGCTGGTTTTGCCAGTCTTGATAATAAAAAGTGGGATAATAACCCTTTTCTAGCTCTGTCAGCACCTCCCAGCTGATGGCATTGGTGAGTTCACCATCAAATTTCTTCAACAGCTTCATCTGGCCCATCACTCTGGCTGGTAACCCAGCCCGCCACGCTGGCGGCACAGATTCAAGGCCGGCAAAGTCGTAACTATCAGGCCTGACTACCATATCCAGATTAAAGGTGAGATCTTTATTCTTACTCGCCGTAGCCATAAATATCGCTTCGCCGTAATACGGGACTTCGTGTGACAGAGCACAAGACAACCGTGTTGTCCTGTCGACAAACCATTGGGAGTTGTCTGCTGTGGCAGAGTATTGCCGCATTGCACCCTGCGCCTGAAGTGACAGGATACTCAATGTGGTAGCAATAATCAGGTTCGCTTTAAACTTCACGCTCTTACTCCGCTTTAAACAAAAATACCGAACTGGGCGCGCGGGTTGATTGACCATCGCAATCGTCAGTCGACGCCTCACCGATAGATTAAGCAATAATCATGCCTTTAAAAACGGACTTTGACGGCAAAGTTCTGACGGTAGGGCTCTCTTTGCATATAGCGTGCGATACGTTCAGGAAACACGCCAGTAAATTCGCATCTTTATCTCTGATCAGTATAATAGGCCGCTCAATTTAGTAAACCAAGCAGATTATGGCAGAACAAGAGCAAACCCTATTCGCAAAGCGCTTCCGCGGCTTCTTTCCGGTCGTCATTGACGTTGAAACCGCAGGCTTTAATAAAGACACCGACGCACTGCTGGAAATTGCCGTCAGCATGCTCAAAATGGATGAACAGGGCCTGCTCAGCCTCGACCACACGGTGCATTTTCATGTCGCACCTTTTGAAGGTGCCAATATCGAGCAGTCGGCGATTGAGTTCAATGGCATTGATCCCTTCAGTGCGCTGCGTGGCGCGGTTGATGAAGAAGAAGCCATCAAAGAGATCTGTAAAGCGGTACGTAAAGCCCAAAAAGCAGCAGGATGCCAACGCTCTGTGGTAGTCGCGCACAACGCCGCATTTGACCACGGATTCTTAAACGCAGCCATTGAACGGTGTAAAATCAAGCGCACTCCATTCCACCCGTTTGTGAGTTTTGATACTACCTCGCTGGCTGGGCTGGCACTGGGTCAGACCGTACTGGCTAAAGCCTGTCGCACTGCGGGGATTGAGTTTGACAACAGTCAGGCACATTCAGCCCTGTATGATACCGAGCGCACTGCTGAACTGTTCTGCCATATCGTGAATAAGTGGCAGGCACTGGGTGGCTGGCCTTTGCCAGACGTTGAAGATGAGAGCGACGAAGCGTCAGAGTAGCAAACCAACCTGAGATACGCGATACCAAGCACTGAGGTATCGCGACGAGATCACTGAGTGGCGAATTCCTGGGTGATCTTACCCTCGTCTAGCAATACCGAATGAGGCGGATAGATCCGTGAAAAAGATTTGCTGTCTCTGGCAATAGTCAACTCAATTCCCGGATGCATCAATTCATTAATCTTAATCCGACTAAGCTTTAATAATCGCGCCAGCTTATGCTGCACCAGCTTCATATTTCTTTGATTACGTGCGTAATGTTTACTGAGCTGTTGTTCATTCTGAGCCAGCTTGCTGAGATAAGCATCGCGTTTATTAGAAGCGGGCGCCTTTTGGGCTTTTATCTGTGCCCGTTTCAGGGCGAGGGTTTTATCTGTGAGGCGTTTTTCGAGGTCTTTAAATTCTTGTTGTTTTTGCTTTAGCATATGCCAATCCTGGGCCAGCGCAATCCGCGTTCGTGTCCCCGACGGAGCCCCCACTTCGCCCGCTTCGATGCGCATGGCGTCATAGACTGTACCACCGATCAACTTTCCTCTTGGCGTATCACCTTTTCCTACCCGGATCATGCGCTTGGATCTGAGATCACAATGTAAAACCTGGCGCTCAATCAGCAGATCTTGTTCAGATTCTATATGGCAATATTGGGCATATCCGATAGAGACTGTACGCTTTGCTTTGATACAACAGCTGAAATCTTCGCCTTCATCTCGCTTACGACCTATCACGCCTAGCATTACCGTCACGGCACCATTGCTTTCAAGTTGGGCTGACTCGACAAATCCAATCACTGTGATATCACCGGACGCTTTGATTTTCATACCATCTTTGACATCACCGCTGACTATCACACTACCGTCAAATTCAATATGACCTGTGGTGACATCAACCTGATCGTAACACAATACATCATCAACGCGGATCCCACGTGGCAAAGCAACAGGTACACCTTTGGCATCAGCAATGAGTAGATTAGGATCATCCGGTGAGATTTTCGTGCCTTCAGGTACTTCCAGCGCAAAATCCTTACCCTGCTTGGGTTCAAGTACATCACCAAATACAGAGTAGCCTTCTTCACCGGGTGTTGGCGGGACGCGCTTCATAAGAGGACTGCCCGGACTCACCGTAATAATGGCGCCCAGGTCACGCATATCAACTTTGCCGCCATCTTTTTGTTGCGGACTCAGCACTCTGTCTTGCGCTGTCATGCACAAACGGACAAATCGGGCGTCAGTGCCATCTTTAGCACGCTGACCATGGGCAACGATGCCGCTATAGACACTACCCGGAGACTGCTCAAACTGCTGGCCTAAAAAGTTATCTAAAGCCTGCTTACTGATGCCACGCTTAACGCCTGCTGATTTAAGTGCTTCATGGGCTTGATCCATGGTGACCATTTTACCGCCGCGTGCCGTTGTCAGTCTTGCTTCCGCCATCATATTATTTTCGTCAACCCGAATAGACAATTCAGCATCAACCGCCTGCGCAACAATTAAAGAATCCTTCTCCCTGTCATCCGACGGCGAAAACAACTGCCCGATATTGGCATGTATGATATCAAAGTCGGCATAAGGAGAGCTTTCCAGCGCTTCAACAAGCTGCGCGGAACTGGCCGGAAATCCGGTATTTGCAGGGTGTTTGTTGATTGAAACGTACCCTGACTCCTCATCAAAATGAAACAAAGACATCACTTACTTCCCAAAAAATATGCACGATGTTATTAAATTTATTATGCACTACCAGGTCTATACATAGGACTCGGCCGCTGTGTAACCTCTTATTGTGTATTGCATCCATGCTGACAATCTGTGAAGAGCTTATACAGAAAACAGCCTGCGATACCGCCGCCAAAAAAGCGCTCACGCTTCTAACGGCATTGATATCTAGTCCCATCATTTTACACTGGTACCCAATCATGCAAGCGAATTTTGACAAACAACAAGAACCACGTGGAAAAATTACAACCAAAGTGCTATATTTCCCATTATCTAAGATGCAGCCAAATTTCAGTATTAGCTAAAACAAGTACAAATCTGCCAATCAGACTAAACAACGATATATAAAAACAACCATTGCCTTGCCTTATTTGAGCATAACCTTCCCTAATTGTTAAGCCCAACCAGCCTCTCAGCTACACAAAATATAAACGATTGTAAATGAGATTTGAGTATAAAACCGCCAAGTAGTTCTTATCACTGTACTTATCGGCAAACTTCGCTTGAGCTTTAGGGGTTTTGTTGGGTATAATCACAATCACTGACTGAAAGAGATTTCAGGGGCTGATTAGGATTCGACAGGATTCATGAAGCCTGAGGTGCATGTCGAGGGGCGGTTGGCCTCGTAAAAAAGCCGCATTTAAAGTAATCGCAAACGACGATAACTACGCTCTAGCGGCATAATAGCCCGCTAGCACTCTGCCAAGATATGCTTGTGGATCTGGATTATGAGTGTCACCCTACACAAGATCGCTACGGAAACCCTGGCCGGGGTTGAAGGGCTAAATTTAAGCGGCCTCGCCTTTACTTATCGTGTTCGTCCGAGACTTAAAGGTTAACCAAAAGACGATACTAAACATGTAGGACCGAAGGTCGACGCTTTCTGGACGGGGGTTCAAATCCCCCCAGCTCCACCAATAATAAGCCTCCGCATATGCGGGGGCTTTTTTATGGGATTGTCCATCCTCAAGCACGTTTTTAACTACCCACTTTTCCGCGCGATTCAATCATAGCCTGCACTCGTATTTCTTTCATTTCGGCATTGCTTTGTTCGAGCAGTTCATCGCTGAAGGTGGTATCCGCAAAGGTATGTGGCTGGAAGAAACGAGATATTAGATTCACAAATTCGTTTGAGTGTTGCGCGTCGTCACCCTCTTCCTCTTTTTCCATACTTTTTAGTCGCGTGTAGATCTCTATGGCTCTTTCGGGGTAGGCATAATCATCTACGCTGAGCCAGGCTTCCCCCAGGTCGCTCAGTGAGTATGTCGAATAATCAATCTCTTTTCTTATAATCAATGTGCTACCCCAGTAAAAATCAATCTGCCACACTATATCAGCACCATCAGTACTGAAGCAAAGTACCATCCCTGAACTATGCCGCCTGCCAGACTTTGAATTGCTTAAAGTCAGATTTTAGCGGATGTAATGTGACCTGGTCCGCCTCCCATAAGTCCAATAATATTTGGGCGTAACAGATAAGAGGGCAACACCCGCTGCCCCTCCCCAACCTGCTACTCAACAGTCGGGGCTTTTGTCAGTTCCGTAAGCAGTAACTCAAATAGTCCGTATTCTGCATTGACGCATTCCTCACTGTTAAACCCGCAACTCAGAAACAGCACAATGCTGGTATCGTGACTTTCGATGTAAGCATTCTGAGTGGAATAACCATGGTTACCGCCACTGTGTTCGTATACGGTGGCATTTGGATAAGTGTGTTTCATCATACCCAGTGCGTATTGGGTGTTTTCATCTTCACGAACAAGACTGTCACTGCCACGTAGCAACTCCTGTAAGGTATCACTGGCAAAGCTCTCGTTTTTAAACAGGCTGCGGGTGAGCAGTGCCAGATCAGATACGGAAGACGCTATGGGCGTTGCGTTAGACCAAATGGTGCTAAACAGCGGGCCGACATTCATGAACTCACCGTCTATGTAGTCGTAGCCCGGTGTGATCTCCCCTCTGTCCTGTTCGTAACCGATGGCAAATGTCGCATCCAGTGATAAAGGCGTAATAATGCGGTTTCGTATCTCAATGGCGTTATGATATCCCAGCACTTTATCCAGTATCATGCCTGCAAGTGTGTAATTGGTGTTGGAATAATGAACGCCGGTACCGGGTTTAAAATAACCGGGATGATTCAGTGCATACTGTGTCAGGCTTTCGTTAGTGACTGGTAATGCCGGATTAGCGAGTTTATCTTCTACATAGGTATTTTTGTCTGAGTAGTTGTAAATACCACTGCTGTGATTAAGCAGTTGCCGTAGTGTGATCTGGTCGCTATATTGAATTTGATCCAGCAAAGTGGCTGGTAACCAGGTATCGAGCGTGTTGTCCAGATCCAGCATGCCGTCTTCATGCAGCATGGTGGCCAGCAGCGCGGTAAAAATTTTGCCAGAGCTGGCAATATGAAAGCTGCTGTTAACATCCATCGGGGTATGCTGCTCAAGGTCTGCAACACCAGCTGCTCCTGTGAATTCGTGTTCGGGGGTTCTTACATACAACAGTATTCCTGGCACTTCGTCCGACACCAGCTGATCTATCAGCGCCTGGTAATCCAGGGTTTTGCTCTCAGGCTGCACTACTTCGGCTTTTTTTACCGGCTCTGGTTGATTTGCAGTTGTATGCTTATCTGAACTGCCATAAGCGCCCAGACCAAGACACATCGATGCCATCAGCACACTGTGTTTTATCTTTGTTGTAAGTTGCATTGCATATCCTTTAGGTGGTTTGCTTAAGTGAAACCATCCTAAAAGAAATCAGCATGCTAAGGTGTACCAAGGGCTACCAATGTGTATCAAAACGTACCAAGATACGCTGTTTACAAACATAGGCTTAAAACATCCGCCATGACGCAGGTGAACGGCCCGAACGTTTGTACACCCACATCAGCTTGAGTTCACGTTTGGCAAGCTCCACGCCATCTCCTCTGTAAAGCGCAAATACAACAGGCTCTGTAGTCACAATAGTTTGTTCAATATAGCCACTTTGTGCCCCTGTCCAGCACTTTAACGCCTCCTGAGAATGAGAGGATTTGAGGCAATACGTACCTCCTGCTAGTGTCTGCCATTGCACTTTCACATCAACGTGGCATTTATCCCCTTGCGTAACCGACACACACTGGGTCGGCGATAACTCCAGTCGATTTCTGCTCAGCTCAGTGTCATCAGGCTTTGCCTGAAGATGGCCACACAGTAACAACCCCTGACATGTAAAAGCCGGTATGATGAGCAAACCAGCTCGGTTCTTTTTTATTCTTTTCATAACGCTATAACAGTAGATACTTTCAACCTGGTCAGAACACAAAGCTCACTAAAATCCCCAGCTCAGATACATGCCCATCACGGTTTTCAACTTTGTTGAACATAGCGACCCAGGGACTGTTATTGATACTGCGCGGCATATGGCTGTATTTAAAATAGGTTTCAAACATCCAGTGTTGTGAAATAGGATACAGCGCCCCAATTTCTGCACTAACCTCTGTCCCGGAGGAAGTGGAATAGGCAGGAAACATGTAAGACGCTATCTCCTCAGGCACACCAAAATAGTAATTGATGATTTCCTCAGAACGATAAACTAACCCCGTATTGGCGTACATCTGCCAGTTTTTATACTGAAACGACTGATCGACCCACAAAGAAGCAAACATGCCATCGTCATACTCCCGGTTAAACGAATAGGGTGCCCAGCTAAACTGGACTGTGGTTTTGTTAAAAGAGCCTGTAGCCCGCACGCCCAGCATTTGCGTTGATTTACGATAATGTACGGTCGGCTTATTATTCTGCCAGCCTGGAAAATCAAGGCTTTGATGCGCCTTGAGGGTGATCACATCAAAATTCCATCTGTCGGGGTTATAAAAATTATACCCAACACGCGTACCATCATTGAGCATTCTGTAGTTAGTCAGCTCAGCAAACAAACCGTTTGCTAACTGATAACGAGCATTGATAAATGCTGAAGCCCCGCTTCCTTGATGATCCCGCGCCCGGTTTGGCGTTGAGGCCCGGTAGCCAAGTCCCAGCTTAACATACCCGCCTTCAAGCGCTTCATCGTCCCCGCTTTGCGTGCTTTTTTGTGCGGCAAGCCCTGAATGAGAGCTCAAAACAAGTAACGAAGCCAGTGAAACGCGTAAACACGCTCTGGCATATATCGAATTCATACTTATTCCATTTAATTAGTAATGCGTATAAAGCGCAATGATAAATGTACAGGCACAGAAAAGATGTACCAAAGTGTACCGATTTATGGATATGAGTGCGATGTGCGTACGAGATCTGAGTGCGTACCTCAGAGATATAGAGGTCCCCAAACATATCTTTGTAATAAACAGTTCAGTAGAATACAAAATTGGAAACAAGGATAATTTTAAGGAATAGATATGTTGACCAATAAGAAAGCCCAATTTTGTTTGAGTACACTGGCGCTGGTTGCCTGCTCTGCTGTAGCGCAAAGTGATGAACTGATCCTTAAACAGGACAGTGTCAGAGACAATATACTGACGCAAGATAAATTAACCACATTCACACCCGACTTTCGTGGCGCGCATTTCATTGCAACGGACAGCCACGGCAGTATTATCTCTGGTAACCAGATTCATGGGACCCAGCCTCAATTAAACGCTGCCGACAGCACCAAGTACATCACCTTTGATGTGATCAATCAGGCCGGTGTGAAAGCCACATATTATGGTTCTCCGTCTCTGGATTTCAATGGCTGGTATGGTCACTGGGTTGATGCGACGGAGCAAAGCGGTGACTTTGAACTAACCATAGGTGACGGCACGGTACCTAACCGCGCTTGCCAGCTGGCGGACGAAAAAGTCGATATCAGAGGCTTTGAAGTAGCGACGACCAGCCACGGTAGTATTAACCACCTTAATGATGGCGTGGTTGTTTATAGCTACAGCCATGTTTGGTTCTCTAAAGAGAAGCAAGAGTCAATCTATGTCACTTTGCCTCAGGCAGAAGCCGTGTCTAAAATCGCACTTGCACAAGGTTACAATCACACCACAACCTGGGTGACCACTAGCTGGAAACTGTATGGCAGTAACGACAAACAGGTGTGGACCCCAATTGGCTCAGGCGACAAACCCGACTTCCCGGCAATGTCTGAGTACTGTCTGGAGTCAAAAGCACATTACCAATACTATCGTCTCGATGTCTCCAATGACCTGGGCAACTACCTCAGTTTAGGTGAGCTGGAACTGCATAAATAATTCGATATGTTTATAATAGCCGGATACACCCGGCTACTATAAACGTTTAATGGTAGTCACAGGCACTCGAATTTAAATAACCGTTGTGATCTCTTCGATAAGCCCAATATACTGTTTTGGGATAGACTGCTGCTTGAAGGGGGTCTCTGCCGTCCAGTCCGATGACCAGTTTTGGCTACTGAAAGTCCAGGCATTCAAACCACTTAGGCGAGTCTGTAACTGTTTCAGATTCTCCTGTAAACTTTTGCAGGATGCTACATTAGTGCTGACTGACATGCCTTTCCACTCCAAGTCACCTATAGCTGCCGTAAATGGAATTGGATAGCAAGTCACCTTCCCTTCCAGACTCGTCAGTACTTTACGCTCAGTATCAAAACCGAACCTGAGATACTTGGCCTTACCGGGTTTTGAAAAGACGGCTTCAGTATCATAGATTGCGCTTAGCCCCCCCTGCTCTGGACCAAATATCCATACATCTCCTTCCAATGTAATCAAAGGCAGCAAACCGTAGAACTGGCTGAATTTCGTATAATCTTTGTCCGCAAAATTAAACGAACAAGCTTTCAATTCGTATACCTGACGCTCACTTGTACCACCAGGTCGCTTTTTGGTACTTACCGATTTACTGCCTTTAATCAGCCCAAGGCCCAGTTCACAATCTCTCAAAAAGCCTTTTTCATTCCATACCTGGTAGATAGTGCGCGCTTCTACTCCCAACTCCTTGTATATGGCATTAACATCGGCATCAAGTCCTTGCAGCTTCGCCGCACCGTTGCTAAATGCTTTGGCGATGTCTGCGGTTCTCACCTCATCACCACCGGTCAGGCTTGTGATCCCTGAATTATGCGCAATAGCGTATATATTGTGCAGCGTCTGAAAATCCTGAAGCATCACCCGAGCTCTTAATGAAGCGACGGTATCCATGTTTTCAATATTATTTTCAAACCCGCGTGCTAGCCAGGGGAAAATATCCGACCAGCTAGAAATCCACACTCCCAGTGGAACATAGCCTTCAGGTGTCGCCGGTGCGCCGGATGACATAGCAGCAGCTTCCTGAGAATCTAATGCAGACGCTGCCTGTAAATTCTGCGCTTCTGCTTTTTTAAAATCGACTTCTGGCTGTTGTTCCTGCTTCAGTGTGTCTACGTCATTGTCTCTAATTTGCTCAAGGGCTTCAGATAAACCCGTTATATTTGATTTTTCTTCTGCCTCATTTATAAATTTATCGAGTGTTAACGTTTTGTCTTTACTTTTAGCTGCGTCGTATGCAGAAGCCACCGCAAATGCCTTAAGCCCGTCTAAGTCCTTTATCTTGTCCACCCGGCTCGCCACACTATCACTCACTGGAGGTTTTTCAAACGGAGGAATTTTTGGCGTATCCTTAATCGTCAGAGCCGGTGCCTTAGCCATGACATCAACATCTGCCAGCTCCTTGTAGCTCTTACCTGCAAGCTCATTGAACCACGCATTGATATCATCTTCTAACTTAGCGCCACTACAAAATTTGTTGCACGTCACGTTAACCTTAGCATCACTACTGGAATTACTGCCTGCGTAGGTTGTTTTAACATTCACATTGACCGGGGTAGCAATGCCTGAATAAGAAAAGTTGGCTTCACCACCATACTGCCATGAACCATCCTCAGTTTCTGAATTCATCGTCATCTGGACTGCACCGCAGGCTCCCCAGGTGACGCCAACGACTAATCCATCTCCAAATGCACCGTTAAATACATTGCAGGCTTTAATCCACTTATCAATACTCGCGGTCAATTCGGGGTACTCCTCAGGGTTATTCAGTCCCGTCAGAATATCCACTTTAAGCTGTGCGGCTGTTTCTATCACTTTATTGTAGGCATCAAGCGCAATCATGCAGGTTGTACGTGCACTACTATTTAAACTTTCTAAAAAGCTGCCCACCGTTAGATTTTCAAAATCAATGTATTCAATTCCGGCTACGGACATGGCATTGTAGTTCACTGTAATCGCTTTACTAGATTGTGCGACGGCGTGACCCGCATAGGCCGCGAGGGAGGCCTTAAACTGACTAATACCCGATATACCGTAGGCACCAGATATCCCAAATGCGCCTTCATTCAAATGGTCTTTATAGACATAACTACTTTCACCCGACATCGATTTCCAAGATGCTTCCTGCGCAACCATTTGGCTAACATTTTTGTCTAGCACACTATTTTTGAACTGATTGACTGAAGATGCAAACACCTTCGACCCCATACTCACACCAAGCAAGGGGTTTTTGATCGGAGGTTCCATACTCTCATCAAGCGATGAGCTCTGGATGGAAGGTTCCATAATTTTACTCCTGTTTAATCGGTCAACACTGATATGACACTCAAGCTATAAGGTTAAGGCCACTTACATTTTTGAATATAATTTGTAGATAACTTTCTGAGTGTGGCCTCCTGACTTTTCCACTTCAGAGTCCACTGCGTCTTTAGGGTCTGGCTTCACCTCATAAACACTTTTTGAGTCCGAGATCGGATGATTAAAGGTGAATTTGATGAAGGTATCCTGGTTTTCAAGTTGATAGACCACCTCCCCCTTAGGTCCGTATAATCCACCGCTTACACTGCTACATTCCCAGGATCCTGTTGCTTCTATTTTCTTTGGCGGCTTTTTTACAAACTTTCCATGCTCTGTACTATCATTGACATAGATAAGTGTTACGCCCGTATTATTTTCAACAGTGAGTGTGACATCTCTGCTCATGACTATGACTCCTTTGGTCTACTCTACGTATCGGCACTCCATTCATTACAAAAACAACAAATATAAAGTGCGCTAATCTGAAACAAAAAATAATACCTCCGGAAAAAGAAACCTATTACATTCTAATTACAAGGTGGAAGTGGGCGAAAACTGTGAGCAAGAGACATTGGCTGTTTATTGGAGAGAAGGCATACTGAATACACCTCTCTCATGTAAATGCTGTCACAAGTCAAAAGCAGGTAAATAACCCAACAGCATAAGGCCCTTACTAGGGAGTTTGGCAGGAAAAACAAGAACAACCACCCTGCTGGTGTTGGTACACCAGTCACATTAACCGAACTGATTCAGAACAGACCATGATGATTGATGCCTTCAGCTCAATGCCATACGCCAATGCTCATTTCTGAGGTGAAACCGGGACCAAACGCCGCAAGCAAGCTGGCATCACCGCACCTGGCAGAGTCAAAGGTACGTTTTAATACGTCAATGACCGCTACGCTGGAGGTGTTGCCCGTTTCGGCCAGACAATCGCGAGAGCGTGACACCATATCAGGCTCAAGCGACAAACACCTGACCAGCTCATCAAGAATACGCTTACCACCGGTGTGAAACATTGCAACAGACAGCCACGGCGGTATTATCTCTGGCAACCAGGTTCACGGCACCCAGCCTCAGTTAAATGCGGCCGACAGCACTAAGTACATCACCTTTGATGTGATCAATCAGGCCGGTGTGAAAGCCACTTATTACGGTTCTCCGTCTCTGGATTTCAATGGCTGGTATGGGCACTGGGTTGATGCGACGGAGCAAAGCGGTGACTTTGAACTAACCATAGGTGACGGCACGGTACCTAACCGCGCTTGCCAGCTGGCGGACGAAAAAGTCGATATCAGAGGCTTTGAAGTAGCGACGACCAGCCACGGTAGTATTAACCACCTTAATGATGGCGTGGTTGTTTATAGCTACAGCCATGTTTGGTGCTCTAAAGAGAAGCAAGAGTCAATCTATGTCACTTTGCCTCAGGCAGAAGCCGTGTCTAAAATCGCACTTGCACAAGGTTACAATCACACCACAACCTGGGTAACCACCAGCTGGAAACTGTATGGTAGTAACGACAAACAAGTGTGGACCCCAATTGGCTCTGGCGACAAACCCGACTTTCCCGCCATGTCTGAGTACTGTCTGGGATCAAAGGCACATTACCAATATTACCGTCTCGACGTATCCAATGACCTGGGCAACTACCTCAGCTTAGGCGAGTTGGAACTGTATAAGTAAATAAAAATGACTTGCTGGCCGATTCACCCCGGCCATTATCACTCCGACTATCCAGTCGCACTAGCTGCAAATGGTGCCTTCATAGACGGAGTAACAGATGTTATTTACCCAAAAAAGTGATTTGCTGCTTTATTGACCTGAAACTACGGTGCATTATTTGCCGCAATTTTATACAGAGAACTGAAACAATGAAAACTTAAACTACCCTATTATTCACTCTACTGGCCACTTTCAATACCTTAACGTTTGCCAGTGTTAAAGGTTCAGGTAAAACAACGGTTACAACATTAATTACTTACTCAAAGTACGGTCAGGGCGATATCGTATTTAAGCTTGCAGCACCTGAAGAATCTTGTGCAGATGGATACTGGATGAAAAAGCCGGACCCCGGTTTTGACGCTAATTTATCGGTTTTGTTGTCTGCTTATCACGCAAAATCAAAAGTGATCGCACGCGGCCATGATGACCAAATCTGGGGTGGTTCATCCGGTAGATACTGCCTGCTCTATTCAATCGAGCTCTACTTGGCTGCCCTGAATAGTGAACGGGAACCTCATGGCGCCCGTTCTTAATTGTTCATTGTGGTACTTTAATCCTCAACGCGCCTTACCGGAATATACCAACTTCTCCAGCCACCACTTATATTACGCTCCCGGCGTCTCAAGTAAGTGCTCTCTAATGTGACCCCACACTTTGTAACAACTAACGGATCTCTTCAGGCATCACAACTTGATCCCGGCCATTGTTCTTAGCCTGATACAAACACTGATCGGCGCATTTAAATGCCCCATCAGAAGCCCCCAATTGCAGCACGCTCATTGCCTCGCTTACACCAAAAGAGGCGGTCACTCGCAGCGAAGTGTCACCCAATTCAAAGAGCTCTTCTCTCAGCGCATCAACCATGTTTTGAGCAAAGTCCCGAAAAGCATCGCGCTGTTTAGCTACCATCAGAAACTCCTCACCACCCCAGCGTACAAACAACTCATCATCGGCTACAAACTTTTGTAACCGGCCCGCGGCTTCACTGAGTACCCAGTCTCCCTTATCATGACCATAGGTGTCATTGATCTGTTTAAAGTGGTCCAGGTCAATCACCACCAGCCGGTATTGAACCTCAGGCCTCAGCTTGTTTGGCCATGCCACCTCCTGCTGATACAAACGACGATTGGCCGCTTTAGTGAGTGGATCTACAAAGCTTAGGTCATACAGGCGACGGTTTTCTTTACTCACTGCTCTGGCACGCAGCGCCAGCCACCCTGACCCCGCAAGCGCCAGGAGCAGCCACAGAACCAGTAATCTGAAACGCTGCTTATCCAGTAAAAGCTCAAGCTTAGATAAACGACTTTGCGCACTCAACAAGTCTCGTTCCTGGGCTATTTGCTGCACCTCCAGCGCCGTATCCAGGGCAATCAACTCATTCATAGTCATGGTTTTTTCTTCTATCCGGGCATTTTTAAGTAATGCTAATGCCGCTTGCGCTTCACCCTGTCGCTCAAGCACCTCAGCAAGGAAAAGCCGACTTTTTATTAGCCAGCGAGCATGGTTGAGCTTACCAAAAACCGCCATCGCCGAGTGCGTTGCCGCATGTGCTTCATCTAAACGGCTGCTCGCGTAGTAAGCAAAGCCCAGCTCCAGTAAACAGATCCCATGCTGCATTGGGAATTTTTCAGCACTGGTCATCGCAACGCACTGACTGGCTTTTTGCGTCGCACCACCCAAGTCTTTTTCCAGATTAAGTAGTCTGGCCTCATTTTTAAGCGCGACAACCCGATAAAAATCGCTCACATCCTCATCCAGATAACTGAGTGCCTGCTCGAATTTTTCTCTGGACTGGACGGCCTGATCTGCACGGTTATGGGCAAAAGATTGGTTAAATAAAATTAACGACATGTACTCTGGCGTAGCATCTGCATACTGGCTGTAGTGTTTTTCAGCCTGGCTCAGGTATTTTAACGCGTTGTCCCACTGCTCCAGATGCACGTACAACAGACCGAGGTTATTGTGCAACAGCGCACGCAGTCGGTGTTCGGGTAACGCTTCAAGCTGTTTAATTCCTTTAAGAAAGTACTGCTGCGATTTAACCAGTTCATTGGTCGAGTTAAACACCACACCAGCGGTATTATAGACCTCCTTTAAAAGGAACCCGACCTGGTGTTGCTGAGCAACCGCCACAGCCCTTAAAATAGCAGAACGCGCGGTTGCAAGATCACCGATACGCAAGGCCGTTTTTGCCTGCGCCTGGGCAACCCAGGCTTCCAGCCAGTAGAGCTGATGTTGGCTCGCAAGGTCTGTCAATTGCTCGTTTAGCCTGGCCCGCTCGGGATCATCACGGGTTGCACGCCTGTGGACCCACATCACATACACTTGTTCAATGGGCACCAGCTCATGAGCGCCTTGTTGCCAGCGCGTCAGTTGTGCTAACGCCGCTTGCGGGGAATCTGAGGCCAGTTCATAAATGTCGAGCAGCGGGTGTGCTGATTGCAATTGCTGTAACTGAACCTCGGGGGGCAATACTGAGGACATCCGGGATGGTCGTTGTGTGGTTGAACTGTGAAACCAAAAAGTATCCAGTGTTGCCACGATTAACACAGAAATAAAGAATACGCTCAGCGCAAGAAAGGCTTTTTTGTACATGATCCTGAACATTAAAGGATAATCGCTAAATTATACAATAAAATCACAGTCCTGCCTGAGATTGTGCATGCCAAAATCGTCACGGGTCAACATCAAAATCATCGTTCGGGTTAGCAACAGGTCAGCAATAAATGGCGAAAGTTGACTCGCGCTGATCCGTCAATTCGATCAGCTGCAAGTCAGTTCTTTTTATCTTACGTTAAACCCTAAACGCATTTTAATGCCATACACCAATGCTCATCTCCGAGGTGAAACCTGGGCCAAACGCTGCAAGCAGGCTGGCATCACCACACCTGGCTGAATCAAAGGTACGCTTAAGTACATCAATCACTGCAACACTCGAGGTGTTACCCGTTTCAGCAAGACAATCGCGAGAGCGTGATACCATATCAGGCTCAAGCGACAAACACCTTACCAGCTCATCAAGAATACGCTTACCACCAGTGTGAAAAATCGTGCTGTCTACCTGGTTTGCATTGCGCGATAAGCTGCGCTGACAAAACGATTGCAAATATGGCGCAACGTGTGGGATCGAATGCATCACCTCTTTATCTAACGAAAACTTAAAGCCCTGATGCGTAATGTCATATTCAATATAGGGAATGGTATCTTTAATCGCCACACTCTGGTTGTTAATAAGCTTAAGGCCAGATACCAGGCTATCGCCCCGCATTACCACCGCAGCTGCGCCATCGGCAAATAAAGCGTCACTGATAAAGTCCTGCAACCGGTTGGCTTCTTTATGAAAGCACAATGAGGATGTTTCAACACAGACGATCAGCACATTGCTGTTTTTTCGGCTCTGACAATATTCAAACGCCCGCCCGATTGCCGACGCACCAGCCACACACCCCAATTGTGCAACCGGGATTTGTTTGGTTTCATTACGTAAACCCAACCGGTTGATCAGGTGGGCTGTTAAAGAGGGCATCATAAAGCCGGTACATGAGGTGGCGATCACCATATCTATGTCCTCAGGGGCAACCTGAGCATTTTCCATCGCCTCAGTAGCAACTGTTTCTGCCATTTCAATGGCGGCCTCTTTATAGCGTGCAGCCCGCGCACCAAAATCCTGAAGTTTCACAACCTCTGTCAGAGGTAAAATCAAATGTCGATTTTTTACCTCTGTATTTTGGATCATCTCAAAAGCCCGTTGTTTATACGGACTATCCGGGTGGCAAATCTCAATTACGGTCATGATGTCATCTGCATTGACAAGGTGTTCAGGATAAAAAGTCGCAGGTTTGCATAATGTGGTCATGTTGTATCTCCTTTTGAATTCTTACAAAAAGACCTGACCGCCGCAAAAAACTTTCACAAAAATAAAAAATAAAATTAACAGCGTGGAATTTTGAAACATTTATTTATCTTACATAAAATCAAGCCACTAGAGCAAAAAATCGCAATAAAAGGTTAATTAATAATTAATAAAAAGGAAATGTGTTCAGATCGGTAACACTGTACATTAACTGCGCGTTCAATCTGGTGAACGTAACAACTAAAGGAATGAACATGAAACTGACGCTAAAAAAGACATCAATTAAACATCTCTCGACAAACGCCAGGCAAATACACCAGGCAGATACACCGCAAGTCGCCGGTGGCACCTGGAGTCCGACAGTACTGTATGCCTGTGCCACTTCTTTATGCTACAGCCGCTTCATATGCTCATAACCTAGTAACGCGTTGAGCAAATGTGCTCTGCCGCACCTAAGTACGCGACAGAGCTTTACTTTATTCAGCTAACGCTGGCACGGTGTTACCCGCAATCAGCATGCCATTCAATCGCACCAGCAGCTCAGTGAGTACCGTATCCCTGCCGCGCCGATAATCATCCCAGCTCGGTTCAATATGGATATCGGGATACACAGAATCACTTTGTTCTGCAATAAACGGATAGTAACGCTTAGATAAGGTGAAACGACGGCCAGAATTAGGCATTAAAAACTGACTATTTTCCGCAAAATGATTTGGGTCGCCTCCGGTTGGTGTACCAACTACCTGAGCGTTCAAAATTTGCCTGAACTGGGCCGTATTCGACATTGCGGCAGAAAATGTCACACTATCCGTCAGCACATAAACGCCTCGCATCCAGTCAATCTGGTCCAAAGGCAGCAAACAGGCAGACAGTGCCAGGCCCGAGTAAAAATTCCCGCCACTGTTGCCCCTGAAATCAATGATCAGATAACGTGAGCCAGCCGACTCAAGTGTTGATTGCAGTGCATCACAACGCAACATTACCTGCTCAGGAGTTGGGTAAGACGCAAAGTCAAAATACGCCGCTTTTTGATTCTCTAATAGACTCAATGTGATCCCTGGCATCCCGATATCTTGCGCAGTTAACTTAGGTTCCACACGTGAATAAGCAGAACTCAGCTTGCCAAACTCCTGCATACTGACCGGAGAAATCTGTAAGGTTTTTTCGTTCGTGCCAGCGATAAAGTGAAAAGAGGCCGGTAAACCCTGTTTAACGATGCCAAGGCCCAGCAGCAGCTTATGTAAAGACAGGTAGTATTCAAAGCTGCTTTGCTCGCTGAATTGGTTGTCCACTCCTGGGAGCACAGGTGCAAGTTGTGTGTAAAGCTCAGCAACACTCAGACCATTGATTGAATGAAGCTGGGTACCGATTAACCCACGATACTCAGAAGTGGCGTCTACCACTTTCAAAGTATCGCCAAAAAACTTAAAGCGAAACGGAAAGTGTTGATGCGGTCCCGACATCATCAAATAATTACTATGGCCGTCCCCTATCGCCCGGCTTATTGCCATTAACCGGGTTTCAATCTGGGCTTCGTTCAATTCGGGCAGATCCGTTTTAAGCGTTTCGATCCTGCGCTTAAAGTCTCCCTCCGTGAGCGTGTGAAATGGATGAATATGCCGGACTTTTACCTGATGTGCATAAAAATCAATGTCAGTGATCCAGGCCTGTTGCTCTGCTTCATTAAGCGGAGTCGCAGCAACATGCGTCACGCAGCAACCCAGCAAGAGTGCTTTAACCCAGTCATTCATCGGTTAATCCCCTTAGTGTATTGCGACGGAGATACGCCAAACTGTCTGATAAATGCGCGTCTGAAACTGTCATAGTTATTAAACCCCAGCTTACCGGCCACATGTCGCAGACTGATGTTTTCTTCTGATAACAGATCACGGGCATGGTTGAGCTTAAGCACTTTAAAATAATGGCTCGGAGTGCAGTTCAGGTGCTGCTTAAACAAACGGGTCAGCTGTCGCTCGCTGAGATGGCAAAACTCAGCCATCCTTGCGACAGAAACGGATTGGTTAAGCTGCGTAGTCAACCACTCCATAAGCGGAGAGAGCTTTAAGCTATCACCCGATTGCAATGCCAGAGCATCTGAGTACTGACGCTGATTCCCTGAGCGTTGCAAATACACCACCAGATCTTTGGCAACTTGCGCAGCAACACTGTTACCATGATCCTCACGAACAATGGCAAGTGCTAAATCAACCCCGGACAACACACCAGCTGACGACCAGATGTGTTTATCCTGTATGTAAAGTGGATCTGGTGAAATGGTGCAGTGGCCATGCTGCCGGGCCAGGCTATCACAATGCCGCCAGTGCGTGGTTAGCGTTAAGGCCTTTTGTGGAAAAAGCCGGGCAAGAACGAATGCGCCGGTGCATATACTGAACACGCGCTGAGCTCTGCCCGCCAGTTCAGACAGTCTCTCAACCTGCCAGGCACTGAGTAACAACGTGCGCATGCCATTGCCCCCACAAATGATCAAGTCGTCAACTGCAAACTCGTCTTCCAGACCAAAATCAGCCTGAACTTGCTGGCCATAAACCGTTGTTACAGGACCAGTCTCTAAACTCAATAGCTTACATTCATACGCATTGGACACATAGGAATTGGTCTCCATAAACGCATCTAAAGGTCCAAATAAATCCAGTGCCTGAAATCCATCAGCGATAAAATATACTTGTTTTCTTGTCATGCTTTACTCCTTGGCACACATCATAACCCACCCTAATACGTCGCTTAATGCATTTTAACGACAAAAAAAGACATTCTAAATGGTAGGATTCCAAGATAAGACCCTGTGTGGCTTTATCATACAGCCGATATCACAGCGTAATTTTCTAGAGCACTGATACTGGATATTATCGACTTCCGGCACTTTAAACTGATGGCAGTATAGTGGTAGGTAAGACAAGGCTCAGATAATACCGCACAGGCCTGATGTTCATGGTCAATGCTGCATCTACTAGGTGTGTTTTCAGCAAGGAGTCTTAACGGCCAAAAGGAACACACAAATCTGAGTTCATGACCCAATAAAGCAAAAATAGCTTTCACCAATTCCAGTTCTGAACCGGTGTGGTTCTGCTTACCTCATACGAGGGTTTAGTCCAGCCAACGGAGGCATCTAATACATCTGCAACTACAAGGTTGCGAACGCCAGAGCAGATAGATATCAGCATGCTATAGATAATAAGCCACTGCGATAAATTAAATGCACCTGCCAGCTTCCTTCAGTACTTATAATTTAGGGAGTTTACCCAGGCTGCAATGCTAATAATGAGAAGATTTACATCTTATGTAATAAAACGGAGGTTTAATCTGCTTTTGAACGCAGGGATGATTCAAAAATACAATACAGGGCTGACTGTGCAGCCCTGAAATAAAATCAGCGCGGCTTTAGATATTATTAAACAAGCTAGTCGCCCACGCTTTCTCCCACGAACCATCCTGGAACAGAATAATTGCCGTTGCTGCATGTACTGTGTTAGCAGAAGTTTGTACCGTACATGAAGTGCTGCTAGACACACCACAGCTGGCAGCAGCGCCATCCCAAACGACGTTACTCACTGCTTTGTCCGATATAATTTTATAGGTTGTGCTGGCAGTTTCCGAACCAAACTCAACCGTATAACAGGTGTAACCGCCATAATCACGGTTGTACTGCGCTTCACCAATTTCGCAATCCATAGACGCAGCCATCGCCTGAGCACCAATGAATGTCGAAGCAACTACAAGTCCCGCTTTAATTAATTTTTTCATTTTAAACCTTATCCTTAGATTATTAATATAATCCCATGTTGGGAACACTGAGATAGTGACCTATACCCACCTGAAATCACCTTTATTCTGACATAATGACGTCGTTCATAGAGGAGATCGCAAGTGCCTTTAATAGGCACAACCCAGCGCACACACAATACGATATTTTTTGACTATACATCTGTTAAATAAATGATAACTGAAGTGACAAAATGTTTCGATTGAACCAGGGGCCCTGTAGTTTGAATGAGTATGGCTGCCTTTCGAGCCAGCGCCAGGTCAGACAACTGAGGACGGTTAAATGGTGGATTTAAGGCTGACAGGAGAAACCCTGTCAGCCTTATCTGAGCTTAAATAAGATGCTTAATCCCTGCACTTATGTCGCAGCTTACACATCACTGGCTGGTGTATCACTAGACAGCACCGCTTTTAATTGCTGTGCCAGTGCCCGACGTTTTTCTATATCAAGGGCGTGGTTGTCTGAGCTAAGTTGCTCAGCGGCTTCAAGCACCAAAGGCTCCAGCTCAGCCATTTTATCGCTAAGTGCTTTGAGTTTTAGCTGTGTCTCTGACCAGTGCCCGGCCTGAATTTTAACGATATCTCCCGACATGCTCACTCCCAAATTATGTGCTGATGACACTCGCATTCATTCCCTCTGCCCATGCTGACATTAACACAGATACTCTTAACTGTGGCAGATTCAGGCAAATATACCAAGGCGATTGACAATAAAAAAAGCGGCAACCCGGAGGTTGCCGCTTCGTGCCCCACAGCTTTGTTCTGGTATCATGCATACCAGAAGTCAAAGACACAGTACTAATTTCTGTTCTTCACTTTACCTGTCTTCGGGTGCAAACACAGGCCACCAGCGCTGATGGTAAAAACCACTTATCTCGCCTGACGGTTGCCACTGAAATACGCACAGCCATTCGTTATCGATCAACTGCTGAACCACTTCATGACGAGATGCAATGTCTTTAATTGCCGATTTAGGCGCTGCCAGATAGACGGACAATCGCTAAACCTGATGCATCCAGTCGTGTCCGTTATGTAACGACTGCATCGCAAGGCCTGTCCTGAGATCTCCGCCATCCCCCTCAAAAATACCGATATTACCGCCAACCGCATTATGTTTACGTCTAAGGCCAGATCTGGCTGTTTGATACCGTATCGACCGGATGCACTTGCTCAAAGACAAAAAAATTTTTTTCAGTCGCTTAAACGTATCTATCTACCCAACCGACCCCACCATAGAAAGTGACGCTATGGCCGAATTCGAAAATGCCAGTTAACGGGCGCCGACATTCAGCGAAACTGCACCATGCTTGTTTGTGAACGAGGGGCCACCTAGCTGGGCATCAACAAACCTGGGCACTGGGGCGGCTCATATCAGCCTATTACGGTTGATATGAAATTGGCAGACAAAGAAACCCACAAATCCCATAGCCTGTATGGCTCCATTTGCGCTTCCAGACCCCGGCGATAAATTACAGAGCGTAACCTAATGCATTGCTTTGTGGATAAAAAACAGACAACATAAGGGTATGAATTAAATCATAAGGAAACATGGTGACGACCTTCAACTGTAAGATCCGCGCGGATCGCCCCTACGAATTTTCAAGCAAGCTAAGCAAACAATTTGAAAGTGACCGAAACCGCATTATTACGTCGGCTGCAATCCGCCGGTTGCAGCAAAAAACCCAGGTTTTTCCTCTAGAGCGGAACGCTGCGGTACGCTCCAGACTGACGCATTCTTTAGAAGTACAGCAGGCCGGGCGCTATATCTGTCAGCTGATCTGTGAACAGCTCGACGAGCAATCCATTGTCGGCGAGTATGAACTTATGCTGGAGTCCATTGTCGAGATGGCCTGCCTGATGCACGACATAGGTAACCCACCCTTTGGGCACTTTGGCGAGGCAGCGCTGAGTGACTGGCTGGGGCAGCATATTGCCGGTATTTACAAAAAACTCAGTGGTAAGGCGATGAGCCCCGACGTACTCAGGGATCTGACGCATTTTGAAGGCAATGCGCAAGGGATCCGCCTGGTGCACACATTGTTAAATCTGAACCTGACTTATTCGCAGGCCTCAGGGATCATGAAATATACCCGTTGCGGTGCTGAAACCCCTCCTGAAGAGAGTGACACGCTCAATTATCTTAAAAAGAAAGTCGGCTTTTATCTCAGTGAGCAGGAGTACATTGGCAAACTCAGACATGCACTGGATATTGCGCCGGGTTGCCGCTCTCCTTTTTCGTACATCATGGAAGCCGCAGACGACATCTCTTATGGCATGGCCGATCTGGAAGACGCAGTTGAAAAAAACATACTGAGTTACCAGCAACTCAAGACCGCCCTAAAGGACACCTATCGGGCACTCAGTGGAAGTTTGCCCGCTTCAGAACAGACACTGATGGCCGACATCATTAAAAAAGCCACCGAAAGAACAGAAAAAATTGCAGGCAACCACAGCCAGTTCTTTATTTTCTTGCGGGTTCAGATTAACCAAAAACTGCCACAGCATGCTGCCCGGCAATTTATCGATAATTTTGATGCCGTGATGCGTGGCCAGTTTAACCAGGCCCTGATTGAAGATGGCAGTGACTGCCACCTGCTTATCAAAACCTTTAAAGAGGTCGCCAGAGAACTGGCCTTTGCCCACCCAGAGGTCGAAGGGCGAGAATTACAGGGCTATCGGGTTATCAGTGGCCTGCTGAGCGTTTATGAACCACTGCTGCAGCTGGGTAAAAATCAATTTGCCACACTCATGGACATCGAGATACCGGCAACGACTTATGTTTCCAGGATCCCGATATACTCCGCCAGACTCTTCAAAAAGTTACCCGAGAAGCACAAGCAGGCCTATCGGAGCGCACTCAACAGTGACACGATGAACGCTATTATGCCTGACCCTCAGGAACAGGAGTTTTACCTCAGAGTCAGATTAATCATTGACTACATCAGCGGTATGACTGATCAATTTGCCTTTGATGAGTATCGTGCGTTTCAGGTTATTGACGAAATATAATCAACGACCTGATGTTATGCCGGTTTTTCTGGTGTACTGTGAGCAACTTTGTTCACAGTACACTAGGCGATAAATTTAAAATTTGTACAAATAGTACTAGACAGGCCCGGTTAGTCTCTGTAAAGTAAAGGCCGCTAGAAAGAAAGTCGATATTTACATCCTACAATTCGTTGTATTACACTTCGTAACGCAACCTGCAGTATTTAAGTTTCACCACTACTTTTGATGCATTCACACCTATCGAAGGTTAATTTTTATTTATATTACAGGTTAATACTATGTCTAACACAGTTACTGGTACAGTTAAGTGGTTCAACGAGTCTAAAGGTTTTGGTTTCATTTCTCAGGAAAATGGCCCTGACGTATTCGCTCACTTCAGCGCTATCCAAGGCGACGGCTTCAAAACTTTGGTTGAAGGCCAGAGCGTAGAATTCACAGTGTCTCAGGGTCAAAAAGGTCCTCAGGCTGACAAAATCGTAGTTCTTTAATTACTACGCATTTTGTAAAAAAAGCGAGCTAAGGCTCGCTTTTTTCGTTTCTATTCCCTCGTCCCAATGCCAATGCATGAAAAATATGCATCTTCATAAATTTGTCACATCCCCCTGAGCTGCTAGCCTTGAGAGAACCACTCAAGGAGAGTCATCATGAAAGCACGGATTGCGCTATTAAGCGTAGCACTGGGTTTGTGCAGCCCCACTTTTGCACACACATTCAACCCCCTCACCTTTACCAGTCAGTTTTACTATGACGGCCTGATCATGACGCCAGACGGCAAAGGCTACTTTGGCCAGCAATGGGTTGAAAATGCCACTGAGGTTACCCTCTTCCCTAAAAATGGCAATACCGCCTTGTGGACGCTGACATTAACGAATGCTCAGGGTCAGCCTATTGTGGGCGAGCCAGTCGAAATCAGCGCAGCACCGCTCACACTGACCGCACCGCAGTGGCGCGAACCCTCTGGCATGGCTGCGCGATTTAGCAGCAGCGTGCGGACTAAAGTACTTACCCGCATTGAGCAAGGCCTGTTTCGTCTGAAAGCACCGTTTGAGATATCAAGCCCGGTGACAGATGCGCGCGGACAAATCAGCGTCTCGATAGACAATTTTCATAGCTGTGGTAACGACAGCGTACCGGGCTCAGATCAGTTTGTCGCCCGGGCAGGCACGCAGCAACTCACTCTAACCGTTAAATGTGCGGTAACTGGCCTGGTTGCTATCCCGGACACGCCTTCTCAGGGGCTCACTACCGCAGGGCTAGTCGGCCGTCATTTACACCCGGACTTATTGTCGGCATTGCAAAGCCTCGGCCGCACCTGGCACGCCAAACCCGATAAACCCGCGGGCATGCCAGACCACTTAACCATTACCGGTGCGACCATGCGCTGGGGCGGCATAAATCCTCCCCACTTTACTCATAAGTTTGGCGGCACTGTCGACATTCGCCCGATTGGCACACAAGCTGGCCCCATTAGTGTTGGTGATGCGGCATATGATCGTCAGGCTACACAAAGCCTGGTTGATGCACTGGTGCAACTTGGCGCAACTCAAATCATCTTTGCCGATAACCTGACCGGGGTGACTCAGGTCAAAGCCAATCACAAAAACCATTTACATGTGAGCTTTCTGAGCGAACCTCTTGAGCCCTGGCACAGTGAAGCTTCCGACACAGATGATGAAGGCCTGCACTGGCATCATTACGACGACATTTACGATATTCGGTATTTTATTCCAAGGGTAAAGCAGCTCAGCCCTAAAGCCTTCCAGTTTGACCTTCGGCAATAAAAAGCAATGCACTGACGGACTGCGGGACCTGCAGTCCGTTCTAGATGGGAAACTCGTAGTGAAGCGATAACCCTACTATTTATTTAAATACTGTGAAGTACACTACTTCAAGTGAGTTAGGTCAGCTCAGCAAAGTGACGGACAAATCGCAGGCTGAAAAGCCGCGCTTTATACTCACAAGCTGGTTGCTAATTCTGTTCAAATACCTTGCCAAACAAACGCGCATCAAACAGCTCGCCATCTTTATAAATTGCTTTGCGGCGCACACCCTCAAATTCAAACCCCGCTTTTTCCAAAACCCGTGCTGAACGGATATTTTGCTCAAAAACAACCGCTTCAAGCCGAACCATCTCTGTCGTGGATTCAACTTCGGCCATCAACAAGTCAAGTGCCCGGCCAGTAATGCCCCGCCCCCAGTATTCTTCAGCTAACCAGTAGCCGACTTCTGCGCTGCGGCAATACTCGAACGTGCCTGGCCGCGCGCCGATACACCCGATCAGCACACCATCCAGAATAATGGCTCGCGTTATCCCTTCTCTGCTCCCCGTATTGATCCACCACTGTGCATCAGCCGCAGTGTAAGGAAACGGCACTTTAGGCGACAGATATCGCACCGTAACAGGATTGTTTAAATAGCAAACCAGGTTTTGTTCATCTGCGGGTTCAAATAATCTGAGTGATAACATGCACGTCCCTTAGCGAATTGGATAAATGTTGGAAACAATCATCCTACTGCGCGTCACCTAATTCGACAACACCCTTTTTCACCAATTATTCATGTCATCTGATTAGAACATACGGGCGAATACCGCCCGTATGATGTGAGGGAAGCTAAAGCGGTTTTAGCTGTCGTATCCTGACTACCGACAGCGCAGAGATGGCCAGTACGAATAAAGCACTGATCAGCAATTTCCACAGCCCACTGGCCGCTTCCATCGCCTGCGCTTTAAACAGTGGAAAATCTTCCACATCCTGACGTGTCACTGGCTTATCAAAAAACATAAAATCGTAGAAGAAATGACGCATGGCACGGTGATAATCAGCGACCTGTTGCTGGTATTTCAACTGATAACCGCTACTGGTATGGGCCAATTCATTCAACGAAAGCTGAAAGAATAAAGCCGGAGACAACACACTCAGTGTTTGTAAATGGGCCTGGCGAGCCTGATTGTTCTGTATATGCTCTTCAACAAGAGTCTGCACCGCCAGATCGCTCATATGCTGCTGCGCATAATACCATTTCCAGTCGAATGCCTCACCCAGAGGCGCCGTATTCTGCCACGGTGTTTCATGCGTCAGAAACTCATCCAGCGTAGCTTGCTTGTCCTTATCCCAGCCATCATTGAGTGTCATGCGCTGTTGCAGTGTGATCTCAAGCGGCGCATCACTTTGATACTGACCAGACAAATACAAGTGCACAGCGCCGGGGATCAGCAGCGCCAGTACCACCCAGCTACTCAGATAAGCCAGACTATTCACCACACTGTTTTTACCAAAACTCATGACCAAGGTTGCCAGTGCAAACCAGAACACCATATACAAGCTGGTCGCCCCCAGCACTATCCAGAACAGGCCATCAAATGGCAAAGACAATATCAGGGCAGCGCTGAGCAGCAAGGTAGCCACCAACAACCAGATAACCATAAACCGCAGTGCAATCTGCTTGGCAAGTAGCCCAAATGCGCTGTTAGGCAGCGCGTTAAGCAATCGCCAGCGACCCGCATGTTGCTCGTCAGAGATCAAAGTCACTGTCAGTATGCCTATTACCAGAGGCAAAAAATAAACCAGTACAAAACCCAGATCCAGGCCACCTGCCCGTTGCTGAGCCGGATTGACAATCTCACGATTGAAAATCTGGCTTTGCAATGCCGTTGCGCGAATTTTCGTGGCAACCATAGACGACGGGGTCTCGCCCGCAAACAAAGCGGCCCAGGGGCTCAACTTCCACTCAGTCGGGGCACTGGCATAGTACGCCAAAGATCCCGCTGCGGGCAGCGTTTCACGGCTATTGACATGTTCCCGCTCTTTTTGAAACACCACCATAGATTTATACTGGTCGATGCGTACCGACTTGTAACCAAGCGCTCCCTGGTAGATGGCGAACACCCCCGAGACGATAAATAGCACCAAAACCAGCTTGTTAATGGTGCCGGCAAACAAACGCTTGCATTCGAGTTTAAACAGCAGCATAGATCCTCCTCTGCATCCCGTTTGAGTTCAGGAAAATAAACAGGGCAATAACCGCCAGCAGCGGCAAAGCCCAGGCCAGAGAAAACGCGCTCAATGACCAGCTCAGCTTCGGCAAAGTATAATGAAACGCATCAAACTCCTGCCAATAGGATTTATCAACCCGTTGTGCTCTGTCATCGTGATGGTGGATCTCATGAGTGTGTAACTGATTCAATTTTTGGATCCGAGCGTATCGGTGCGCTTCAGCCTGCTGCTCAAAGTCCAAAAAGTGTCGGGTATCTGTCCGGGTTAATGCCATTGAAAAATCGCGTACAAACAAATAGGGATTGATCCAGTAAAACTGACTGACAAACTGACGCTGCGCGTCAAATTGTGCGACTTGCTGCTGATAATGCTTTTTGTAAATCTCGGCATTGAGCTTTTCACCTTCCTGCATCACCAGCCCTTTATAGTTAACCGGCAATTCCTCGACTGAAGATACGCCATATTTTTTCAGGGTTTCTTCGCGAAATTTACTGAAGTAGGGATCGTCCGGGTTATGACTGTCTCCGACTTTACGGTTATCCAGCTTGATAGCCAGCTCAAAGTCATTGCGTTTTTGATGTGGATACTGATGATGGGCAAATTCCGCCAGCATACGTGGCATCAGAATGGTTAGAATAAACCAGATTGAAGTCAGCAATACAAGCGCTTGTTTCGGGGCTTTCACCAGGCTTGAAATTAAGAGTGTTACTGCGATCCAGAACAGACAATATAGCAGGTAAGTCCCAAATAACAGCAACAGCCTGAGCGGTGCTTCTGCCGAAAACTGTGCGCCGGTACCTGCTGCAAGGCCCAGTGCCAGAACAAACACAGGCAAGATAAACATAACAGATACAAGCAGATAGCTAAGGCTTTTGCCAGTGATTAACTCACGAAACGACACACCCATAGACATAAGCTGTCTGAGCGTGCCACTTTTTTGCTCTCCACTGACGCTGGCAAACCCCAACGCAATAATCAGCAGTGGCCAGATGATCAGCAAAATATTGGCACTACTGAGCTCAGAAAACCGTAATAAGGTGCCGCCATCCTGATCGTTGGCAAAATTAGCGCTATTTTGTTTATGCGCCTCCAAGAAGATACTGTCGCCCACCCAAGCATTCACACCCAGGTCAAAAAAGCTGAGCGCACTGGGAGGACGGAACGCAAAGTGACCAAAGTGTGCCACCCTATGAGGGTGCCTGTCTGGTTGTGCATTCCACTGTTGCTCAACAATTTCCTGCGCTTTGGTCTGGGTATGTACACTGTGTTGGTACTGCTGCCAGCCAGTAAACAAGGCAACCGCCAGTAATAACTGGATCATAAAGAAGAGCAGCCACAGGCTGGGGCTTTTGCGTTTACTGGCCAATTCATGGCGACAGATCTGCATTATTTTATTATTCATAGATAAGACAATTCCTGTTTAAACATCGACGTCGCAGCATTAGCTGGCTGCACGTATCGCCGTTTTCCCTGAAATAAGTTCGTGATAGGTAGTTTCCAGGCTACTCAGCGGCAGCTTGTTGTTATCCAGCAGGGTCAGTAGTTTGCCTTTATCCATGATGCCGATTTTGTCGGCCAGAGTATGCGCGCAGTAAAAATCGTGCGTTACCATCAAGATAGCAGCGCCCTTTTTTGCCAGTCGCTCGATAATGCGGATAAATTCCAGCGTCGCACTGGGATCCAGTCCGGATGTTGGCTCATCCAGCAGCAACACTTTGGCCTGGCGCATAATCGCAAAGGCAATACCGACCTTTTGTCGCATGCCTTTTGAGTAGTTCTTTAAAGATTGTTTACGGGCATTTTGTTCCAGACCGGTTTCATCGAGCGCCGCATGGATCTGTGACTCACTCACGGATAGTCCCGACAGGCTCGCCAGATATTTCAGGTTATCAATGGCATTGAATTCCTGATACAAATTAACCTGCTCGGGCAAATACACCAGCTTATCTTTACAACTGGGGCCCTGGTGCACATCCACTGAATCGATCAACGCCTGACCACTATCGGGCTGTAAAAAATTTAGAAAGATATTCAGCGTGGTGCTTTTCCCCGCGCCATTGGCACCCAGCAGACACATTATCTCGCCCTGCTCAACTTTAAAGCTCAGCTCGCTGATCACCTGTTTATCTGCAAATGATTTGGTTAACTGTATGGCTTCTAACACAAATAGTACTCCCTGATACAATAAAAACCGCGCACGCCATGTTGTTCCGATAAAGTCCACAACATTCAGCATGGGCGGTTTGGTAAGACGTAATCAACGTCATGTTTGGTTATAACATAACACCAAATAACTAAATAGGAACAGTTTTTATTTCTCTAAGGTATTAACCTATGGGCACCAGAAAGCTCGCAGTCCCTGTAAAAGCGCCGCCTTCAACGTGGATCTGACCATTTTTGTAATACACAAGATTATCCGACAAGCGCTTTTTACAGTGCTTAGGGAAGAAGCCTTCAAAGCGAACTTCTTCGGTTGTATTGATAGTGCGCTTGAACTTAATGTCCAGATCTCTGAGGTAGACTTCCCCCACTTTTTCGGTCAACTGGTTGTCCCAACAGCCGTAAATAATGCCAAGCTGAGAGATCCAGATCATGGCACTTTGCGCACTGAAATGAAAACGGCCATCTCCGGGCATTTGAAAATGCTCAACATTAATGCGACCGTCAATATAACCGGGCTCTAAAGAGACAGAACTAAAAGACATACGCTCCTCACGCCAGCCATTTTCGAGATAGTCTGACATATAGGCTCGTTGCTGCGCTTGAGTAAGTTGAATCATGGTTAATCCTTACTTTGATGTGGTTGGACTGGTTGTTTGCATTTGGGCATGGACATCGCGTGTTGACATAAACAGTGTGTTGCATATGGCAGTACCTAAGCCGATCACGACCAAACAATACCAGGCCAGATCGCCACTTAAGCTGGCATAATCGAATGCCACTCCAACCACTGCGCTGCCAGCTATCAACCCGACTCCGGCAAACAAATAAAAAAAACCGTAGTGTGTAGCCACCGACTTATCCTTTGCCAGCACAGAAATCTGGCTCATGATAAAAGGAAAACTCACCATAGTACCAAGCGTAAACAGGACGGCAAGCAGGCTCATTGGCAGGTAATACAATGTACCGCCCTGATAAGGCCAGACCGGGATCAAGGTGGCAAAAGACAGCCCCATCAGCGCTATGCCGATGCTGATCCACTGATCAGGAGAAAGATAACGCTCGCACAACCGCGTGACCGGAAATTGAAAACAAATAGAGATAAGCGCACACAAAGTCAGCACCCAGGCGACATCTCCCGGTGCACCTGACTGATTGACGATATGTAGCGGAATAGCAAATGAGATCTGATTAATCAGCATAAAATAGCCGGACATGATCAGCGAAAAGAGGATGAATGTGCGATTACCCAGCACACCTGCAATCATGCCTGATACGCCGCCTTCCTTCGAGGTTTCCTTTGCTGACGCGTTGCTCGTTTTAGCCTGTTTACCAGGCAACAACACGATAAACAGTAATGCAAACAGCGCAAAAGGTAACGCTGAGACCACGCATAACACGTCAAAGCTGACACTTAGAAGCAACAAACCACACACCGGACCCAATAGCTCACCGCCATTTCTGGCCACGCCCACCAGCGCAAACATTTGCGCACGACTCAGCTCAGTTTGTTTAGAAAAGTAAGATTGGGCAGCTGGAGTAAACAAGGCACCAGCAAAGCCGGTCAGAAAAGCCGCTAAAAACAGCACCTCTGTGATCTGAGAGAACAGAAACAGGCAAAACCCAAGTGCCCGAAGTAAACACCCGATCACTATCAGCTTCTTCACGCCAAACAAGTCGGCCAGCAAGCCACCAACCAAAAACAGCCCTTGCTGGCAAAAAGAGCGCACACCCAAAACCAGTCCAACCAGGGTGGCGCTCAGCAGCAAGTCTTGTTTGAGGTAACCCGCTAAAAACGGGATCAACATGTAAAAACCGAGGTTAAACACAAAGGCTGCGATGAGCATCCAGCGATATTCCGCGCTGAGCCTCAGGTAAGATGTAATAATCGACATAACAACTAAACCGGCTTGTGAGCAATCAATATTGAATGAAAGTTATCGGCATAGGTCTGGATCTTCAGTTTCAGCTGAAATGGTGCCAGCCCGGTCTCATCCACACTTGGATATAACAAGGTGCGCAGATTAAAGGCAGTGCGAACTACCAGTTGCGCGCCTGGGCGCATTTGCTCATATAAGTGCGCAATAATTTTATCTTTGAGCTGCGCATCTCCGACCAGAGCGGCAAGCCAGATCACATCGTACTGGGCCAGATCGGCCTGATCACAGATATCATTGTGGATAAAGCCCATCTGATTATCAGCTGACAACGCGCCACAAACCTGCTTGCCAAGCAACAGGTCATCCTGTTGAATATCCAGGTTGTCAACCTGTAACCCGGCGTTATACAGCGCCATGGAAGTCAGTGGTAATGCACCGGAACCGACCATCAAGACCCGCTTTACCGGCTCAGCCGCGAGCGAATTAATGGCGTTAATTTCCAGACCCGTAGCGCGCTGATAATGTTTGAAATACGGATACTCTTCACGCAGTACCTGCTCTGGCGTATCGCTGTTAACAAGACGCTCTGCCCAGTGTCGCTCGTACATACTGGAAGCCAGGCTAAACAAGTGTTGGATCTGAGGTTTAATGGCCTTGATTTTGGCCTGTGCCAGAACCTGCTCGGCAAACTCACTGCCGTGCTCATTGGATAGCAAACCCAGAAACCGGTCGAAGACCGCCATGGTTTGGGCATTGATGGTTAGCGTCTCCATGTTATGAATTTGCTCATAAACGTCCACAATTTGCGAGGCGTGGATCCCTACGTGATTCGCGATAGTCATAAGTAAGTCACTACTGTACTGTTCCGATTTTATGTTATAACATAACTCACCAGTTATTTATGTGTAAACCACTTTATTCAATAATTTTTAATTAAGTGAGTCACTTACAATTCTTACGAAACAAATAATTTACGATGGAAGTTAAGTGGCAAGCAGGGAAATCTTCATGGACACAAATAAAAATAAGTCTTTTTATCATCTAGTTAAGCATCGTTCAGTTGTCCTGCTCCTGGTCCTGCTTATGGGCAGTTCAGCCTGTGTTGCTTTAGTTACGCTCGCTAAAACCCCCAAAGAGGATCAGGTTCAGCAAACCGTGCTGCCACAGGTATCGAGTACAGCCCTTGTACCCGTAGATCACCAGACCACGTTGAACTTGTCAGGGGTCTTAAAACCAGCCGAGCAAACAGACGTTGCCTTTGAACTCTCTGGCAAAATTGCCTGGCTAAACGCCGGGTTCATTGAAGGCGGGATTATAAAAAAAGGGGACGTGCTGGCCAGACTTGACCCCTTCGATTATCAAACTCAGTTACTCAACAAGCAGGCAGAGCTTGCACTCGCGCAGGCTCGCCTGTCTGAGCAAATCGCATTGGCTGATGTGGCAAAGAAAGAATGGGCTACAAGTGCACACGTCACCGATCTTGCACTCAGAAAGCCTCAGGTTGCTAGCGCCCGAGCACATCTAAAAGCAGCGGAAGCAGAATTGGCACAGGCTAAAAAGAACCTGGCACGCACCCACTACTACGCCCCTTACGATGCTTTGGTTGCAAAACGCGATACTGGCCTTGGTCAGGTTATTCAGGCAGGTCAGCCACTCGGCCAGCTCGTCAACCTAAGTTATGGTGAACTTCATGTACCCGTCGCTCAGTTTGACCAGCCATTTTTACCGCCCCTGCCAGCAGCAGATGTCAGGATAGCAGCTGGAAACAATCAACGCACCGGCATACTCTCACGCCATACCGGCCTGCTCAGCGATACCACCCGAATGGCCTATTATGTGATCAGAATAGACGACCCTTATGCGCTTCACAGCGCATTACCTGCTATACACTTTGGTCAATTTTTGCAGGCTGAAATAGCCGGCATCACACTTAAAAACATTCTAAAAGTACCTCAGGAATGGGTTAAAAACGACACACTCTGGTTACTGAGCCCAGAACAAAAGTTAGTGCAATATTCCGCTAAGGTGCTACGCAGAGAGCACAGTAGTGTGCTGATCAGTGCCCCGCCCCAATCAGATTATCAACTGGTCACTCAACTACCTGATTATCCCCAAACGGGTATGCAAGTGCGCGCCCCTGCCCCACATACCCAGCTGGCTGTTAAAGGGGACATACAATGAGCCCCCCAAGTAGACTGATCGGCTATTTTGTCCATCACCCGGTCGCCGCTAACCTGCTGATGCTGTTTATCGTTTGTATGGGCTTGCTGAGCTATCAGGGGATCCAGCGACAAACCTTCCCTGTCTCCGACAACAATAAAATTGTTGTCACTGCCACCGAGCTGGGCGCATCGGTCAAAGAAATAGAAGAAAATATACTGCTTAAGATTGAACAGGCGCTCAAGCCTCAAGTTGGCATTAAACGTCTCGCCAGCCAGGCAACCCCGTCGCGTGGGCGAGTTGAAATAGAGCTGGAACGCGATCAGGTTTTAGCCCATCGTCTTGATGAAATCAAAATGAAGCTGGATTCCATTGCCACCTTTCCACCAGACATGGAGCCACTGCAAATCGTTGAACGCGCGCAACGCCAACGCGCGCTGAGCGTGGTGTTATCCGGCCCGGATAACCCTCTCGAACTGAGAAAGCTTGGTAATGAACTAAAAGAAGAATTACTGCAACTTGACGGGATTGCACATGTCGACCTCTCGGCCATTCCCGATTATGAAGTTGCGATTGAGCTGTCACCACTTCGGTTGCGGGAATACAACCTCAACCTTTCAGATGTTGTGCGTGCAATTCAGACACAGGCCGACAATGTGTCAGCTGGTGAAATAAAAACCGCGCGCGGTAACATCTACCTCAGACTGGCACAACGAGGCTATCAGGGCTCAGCCCTGGCCAACACGCCCATTATCACCGGCCCTTTAGGCGAAACCGTACAGCTGCGCGATATCGCAACCATCAAAGATGGATTCCGTGAAACCCTGGATGCCGGGCGCTTTAATGGCGAGCAGGCCGTTTACATCATGGTACTGGCGGCCAAAGAACAGTCGCTCACCGATGTGGTTGCTCAGGTTAAAGCCTATATTGACTACAAACGCCAGACACTGCCTGAACATATCAACATCTACGAGTTTGTTGATGTGACCTTTTACTTGCAGGGTAGACTCAATATGATGCTGGAAAACCTCGCTCAGGGTGCCATTCTGGTGTTTATTGTGCTGGCCGTATTTCTACGTACCCGGCTTGCTATTTGGGTGATGCTGGGTCTGCCTGTTTCCATGCTGGGCGCTTTCTGGCTGATGCCGCTAATCGGGATCACCATGAATCTGGTGTCCTTATTCGCTTTTATCATGGTGCTAGGTATTGTTGTAGACGACGCCATAGTGATAGGTGAAAGCGTCTGCGAGGAAGTTGAGTCAAACGGCCACTCTCCACAGCAGGTGATAAGAGGAGCACAAAAAGTGGCTATGCCAGCCACCTTCGGGGTACTGACCACCATCGCCGTCTTTATGCCCTTTATGTTCAGCAGCGGCCCTAACTCAGGCCAGTTCATAGCCATCGCTGGTGTGTGTATTTTGTGTCTGTTTTTCAGCTTAATTGAATCTAAGCTCATCCTGCCTGCACACCTGGCTGCAACCAGTTTACCGCCCAAGCCAGCTGATCACTGGCGTAACCGATTTAGTAGCAAGCTTCAACAACTGCTGAACAACCATTATGCCCCGTTGCTTAAGCACTGTATTCACTATCGCTATGCGGTCATCGTTGGATTTGTGTGTTTGCTGGTTCTGGCAATT
Source organism: Pseudoalteromonas rubra (assembly GCF_001482385.1). Taxonomy (NCBI): domain Bacteria; kingdom Pseudomonadati; phylum Pseudomonadota; class Gammaproteobacteria; order Alteromonadales; family Pseudoalteromonadaceae; genus Pseudoalteromonas; species Pseudoalteromonas rubra. The sequence continues at coordinate 17,617 of NZ_CP013611.1, read as the reverse complement.
TGTCTCATCATCAGCGGCTTATTGCGCTTTACGCCCGTTCCAAAAGTGCCTCATGATTATCCATCAATTAATATTCAGATGGATCACAGTGTGTCCGAAGCACACACTCTAGCCGCCGTTGAGCAAATTGAAGCCCTGATCAACCGTGTTGAGCAAGATATCCGAACCCAGACCGGTAAGCCAATGATGGATGTGATGTATACCCGCATCGATCACCTGACGGAGGCCGAAGTAGTCGTTCCTTTGGTACCAGAAGCAGAGCGCCCATTTGATACCTTTGAACTGGCCAGGCGTTGGCGGGAACAACTACCAGATATACCCGGTGTAAAAAAGCTGACCATAGAATCCGATGTGATCGACATTGCCGAGAAAACGGATCTTGAGTACCGCTTGTTTGCTAGTGATGCTGAAACCCTTTACCAGGCCAGCCGGGCAATGATCGACAAACTGAATAGGATCAGCGGCGTTCACAGCGTCTACTCCTCGCTTGATAGTGCGCAGACTGAGTATCAGATCCAACTAAAGCCACTGGCGCATCAGCTAAACCTGAGCGCAAAAGACGTTACCCGACAAGTGGGGGCGCGATTCTATGGGCTTGAAGTGCAACGCGTCATGCGTGAAGGCCAGGAAGTCGTGTTCAAGGTGCGAGGTGCACAGGCCGACCGTCAGCAATTGAGTGCCCTGGACCACACGCTGATCACTTTGCCAAATGGCGAGCAGGTGTTCTTTGGCGATGTGGCGCGTACCGTTGAAGTACCCGGCTTTTCGAGCATCCGCCGTGAGCAGGGCTATCAGGTTGCCACCATCAGTGCCAATGTGGACGAACAATACACAAGCATTGCTCACGTAACCGAACACATTGAGTCACAGCTGCTGAGCGAACTGACTCAGGCCCACTCTGGGTTAACCACTCAGCCTGGCGTCACACTGCAAGCACAGCGACAGGAACAAAGTCAGGTACTGGTATTTGGCCTGGTTGGATTACTGGTCGTCTATTGTTTGCTTGCACTGCCGCTGCAAAGCTACCTGCAACCTGTCCTGGTGATGTCTGTGATCCCCTTTTCCGTGGTCGGTGCACTATGGGGACATTATCTGCTTGGTTACAGCCTCAGTATGATGTCGGTTTTTGGTATTGTTGCGGCAGCTGGGGTGGTGATCAATGACTCCCTGGTCATGACGGATGTGATCAACCGCCACAGAGCAGCCGGACTGGATATTAAAACTTCGGTTATCCGCGCTGGAATTGGCCGCTTCCGGGCCATCTTGCTCACCTCACTGACCACCTTTTTAGGACTGGTGCCGATTATGTTTGAGTCGAGCCTGCAGGCACAGTTTGTTATCCCAACGGCCATATCACTGAGCTTCTCAGTGTTGTTTGCAACCGCGGTTACACTGATTATGGTGCCTTGTATGTATGTGATGCTCGAAGATATTAAAGAGATGTCTGGCTCCCTGCTGAGACCAATCAGGCGTCTGTTGGCCTAGCATCGAAAAGCCCGGCAATCAGTGCCGGGCTTTTTTCTATTCAGGCTTTAAAAAAGCAGAATTTTAAATAAAAAAATGTGCCCAGGCAGGGAGCACCAGGGCACATTAAACGACTCAAAAGGTCTGTGGGCAAAATTAGAACTGATATGAGGTCGACACTAGTACCTTACGCGGCTCACCCGGCTGCACCCACATCTGAGAATATGAGTTGGTGAAGTGCTTGCGATCAAAGGCGTTATGTACCTGCGCCTTTACAGACCAGCGGTCGCTGATCGCATACTCTGCAAACAGGTTCACAGTAACGTAGGAAGGCAGGTAGAAGTCAGTACCACGCTGGCCCAGTCGCTCATCCACATACTGAGCCCCTACACCCGCTGACAAGGCATTACCAAATACCGAATATTGCTGGCTCAGCTGAATGCTGGCTGCGTTCTCTGGGATATTCAGCAGGTCGTCGCCCTTTTTAATGGCAACACCCAGACCGGTATCAATGGAATCTTTATCAACCTGCGCATCCAAATGGGTAAATGAGAACTGGATCTGCGCATCAGCCGGTAGCTGACCGACCACGTCCAGCTCAATGCCCTGGCTTGTCGCCTGACCAATGGCAGCACTAAAGCCGGGGTTATTGATATCAGCAACAATGATGTTGGTCTGCTCACTATCAAAATAGGCCAGCGTGATGTCGAGGTTATTGTCGAGCAGAGACCACTTACTGCCGAACTCAATTGACTCACTCTGGTTTGGATCAAAGCCATCCCCTTTGTAGTCGGTACCAAAGTTCAGGCGGTAACCTTCGCCATAAGTTGAGTACAGTGACCAGTTATCACTGAACTGATATACCAGACCCAGCTGCGGGCTAAAATGTTGCTCAGACTGATCTGCGCTCTGCATTCTGATCTTGTCATCTGTGGTTTGTTTCAGCCAGTCAAAACGACCGCCAATACGCACCTGAAACGCATCCGTCAGCGCTATTTGATCCTGGATATAAAAACCGGTTGCCCATTGATTTTGCTGGCGCACAATCACCGGGGTTGGCGTTGGTGGTGTATGCTGACCATACACTGGCTGATGAATATTGATAGCATAAAGCTGTGCATCGGTTGGGTTGGTGCTTAGTGCCGGTGCGCGGGCAACCCGATAATCTCTGTCAAACTCAAAACGGTCATAGTCAACACCTACGATGATATGGTGTTTGATTGAGCCTGTCGTGACATCTCCTGCCAATTCAAACCGTGCCACATACTGATCGGTATCATAAGCGCGCTGTCTGTGTTGACGCGTCAGGGTCTGAAAATCTAAGTAAAGCTTCTGTCTGGACGGCGCAATATCTGCGTCGCTTGACAGGCTGTCCAGCTCAGTTTGCCTGTATGCCAGCGCAGAGCTAAGCTGCCAGTCACTGTTCAGGTCGTACAGCCAGTTAAGCTGATGGCCATGTACCATAGTCGTTGTCGGGCCATCACCCGGCTCGCCCAGGAAGCGCTCGATAGGCATAAAGTCAAAGTTGCCGTTTGGCGCGATAATACCGCGGTCAAACGGGATTTCCTGCTCGGCATACTCAAAGTCATAATGCCACGTCGAGTCAGCGCTTTGGTCAAATACAAACGATGCCATCACGCCATGCTTTTGCGTTTCTATGGTGTCACGGAAGCTGTCTTCTTCCTGATAAAAGCCAATAAAGCGACCGGCGACTGACTCAGACAACACTGCATTCACGTCACCTTCCAGGCGACGGTGGGCGCGGCTGCCCGCAGTCAGTTCAAATTCGCTCGAAGACTGGAAAGTCGGCTTTTTGGTTACCAGGTTAATTGAGCCACCTGGTTCACCACGGCCAAACAAGGCCGCTTTTGGACCCTTAAGTACTTCAACCCGCTCAATACCCGAAATATCACGAGGGCCAGAGAATCCACGCCCCGCATTAAATCCATTAACCAGATAACCACTGGGCACATTCTCATCACCGAAGAAACCGCGGATCGCAAAGCTATCCCACAGGCCACCCAGGCTATTTTGGCGACTCACCGACGCCGACATATCCAATACCTGAGTTAATCCTGTCACACCAGTTTGTTCAATTAATTCAGAGTCAAATTCGAACAGAGATTCCGGTGATTGCAAATGCGTAAAATCACCACGGTAAGCCTGGCGCTCGCCGGTTACTTCAATTTTTTCAATAGTACTGTCAGCAGACACAGAAAACGCCGCAGCGAGAGACAAAGAGAGTACACTTAAACGACACGCAGAGTGTAAGGGTTTCATTATCAATCCTTCATTATGATATATTATAACAACTATGCGCGGGGACTGTACCACGAATGCAGCCAGGTGTTAAGGAGTAATCAATGAAGTTTTTATACCGATTATTACTTTTATTTTTATTAATTAAATCGCAATAAATTGAGTAAGTTCAGGTACATCCTTGCACCCAATGCCTCTTCCCTGTTAATCGGTTTTAACCAGCCTTTTGCTCCGCCTCTTCAAAGCGCTCAACACTAAACGGCGTCAGATCCAATGACGGTGTTTTACCCATAATCAGTTCAGTCATCAGCTGACCCGTGATAGCCGATGTCAAAATGCCGGTACGGAAATGACCACAAGCATTAAGGTAACCTTCTACCCCTTCGACCGGTCCAAGGATTGGCAACTCATCGGGTGTGCCCGGACGTAACCCAGCCCAGCAACGCTTGATGCTCGACTCTTTTAATATCGGTAAACACTTCATTGCCCCCTGCGACAGCTCCTGGATTTTGTCCAGGCTATTGGTGGTATCAAAGCCCTTTTCTTCTGTCGATGAGCCAATCAGGATTTCACCGTTGTCCTTTTGTGCAATGTAACAGTCACTGGTACTGATACAGCCGTTCATGATCTTTGGCATGCGCTCCGACAGCACGATTTGTCCTTTCACCGGATACACCGGCATAGTACGCCCGGTGGCTTGCTGATATAACTCGTTGGCCCAGGCACCGGAGGCATTGATCAGGGTATCGCAGAAAAAGACCTCATCGCTCGTTTTCACCCCTTCCACAACATTGCCGTTGCGGATCACCGAGGTGACTTCAGTATTCAGATACAAAGACACCCCATTTTGACGTGCGCCTTCCACATACGCGTCGACCAGTCGATACGGGTTTACCTGGTGATCACAAATAAAATCAATGGCACCTATGGCATCGTCGGTCACATAAGGCTCTTCTTTTTTGAGTTGCTCAGCGTCCAGCCAACGTACCTGATCGGCCAGGTGGGGGATCCCCTGAGTGATCTGTTCGGCGTACAACCTGTCTTCTTCGTTGTACATAATAAATTTCAGCCCAGTGCGCTCAAATTTAAAATCAACACCGTGCTTCTCCAGCATCTCCTGGTGCAATGCCGGATACATGTTGTTAGACGTTAATGCAAACTCAAAAAAGCAATCCGGCAACTGGTGCGGACGCATGACTGGCACTTCCTTACCTTGTGCCTCACTGTGCAATTTAGACAGAGTTTTAAAGAAAATAACCCCGCATCCAAGACCAACCGACTCACCAATGGCCCACAATCCCCCGGCAGACGCGCGCGACGCATTACCTAGTTTTTTTAAATCAATTAATGCGATTTTTAAATCTGTATCGCGACTCAAAAAGTATGCGCACGCCGCACCCACTGCACCGCCACCAGCGATGACAACATCATATTTTTTCATAGTGTTCATTCCATTAAGGTAAAGGGGATAGGATCAAGAGGAAAACGTGGCTTGATCACGCCAATGTTCTCTGTCAGACCTGCCTGATGCAGGTAGTCCAGCGCGTAGGAACTACAGGTTTTCCCCTGGCAGTCTCCCATACCAATGCGGGTTCGCATCTTCAGGCTGGTGATGTCTTTAACGCCTTGCGCAATGGCCTCATCCAGCTGCTCTTTGCGCACTTGTTCACACCGACAAACCACAGTCTGTGGCTGCGCCAGAGACAATAAACCGGGTTGACGATCCGAGAACCGGTCAAAGCCAAAACGGAATTTTTTAATCCGTGCCAGCTTGTTGTTAACCTTCGAGGTCCGTGACAACAACTCAGACTCTGTGATTTTTCCGCACTGCCAGGCCAGACGTAATGCCGCCAGCTGACCTTCACAAATGGCCGCATCAGCCCCCAGCAAGCCGTTACTGTCGCCCACTACAAAGGCGCTGTGATTCTGGCTCTGATGCCATTCATCCAGTGCAGGCACATAACCACTGACTTTACTGTAGGTGTGTTCCAGGCCCAGCAACATAGCAAGCTGGGTCCGTGCTACAAATCCGTACCCCACCCCAATGGCATCGACTGCCACCTGTTCAGCCAGGTCACGTTGAGGTCGCCACTGGCTATCGTATGGCGCAACATGAATACTGCTAAGCTGGTCCTCGCCCTGTGCACTAACAATCCCCCAGCCATATTTGAACGGGATTTTGTGTTTTTTGAGGTAACTCATCATGCTCATGCCCGACAACGTTAATTTGGGCTTATTCAGCAAAGCAACGGCCTCTTTCGCCAGCTTGGCAAATGGGCTGGCTTCATATACACCCATCACATCAACACCCGCTTTATGCAACTGGCAGGCGACCAGAGGCAACAAAGGCCCGGTACCCACTAGCGCCATACGCTGCCCCGGCCTGACCAGAGAGCTTTTCAGCTGTAATTGCACTCCGCCCAGTAACATAACGCCGGGTAACTGCCAGCCAGGAAAGGGGATACTGCGCTCGTGACAACCGGTTGCCAGGATCAGATGAGCATAGGGCTGACGACTCAATCCCGAGTCATCACTGAGTAAAAGTTGATTACTGCCTTCCGGACCAAGCACCCGAGTCTGCGTTTTGACTTCAATGGATTCACGGTGCGCCTGATAGCGGGTTTGCAATGCCGTCATGGCGCGCTTCAGGTTATCATCCAGGTGCGGCAACGAGTCAGTCTTGCGCAGCGGACCGCGATATATCACCCCACCCAGCTTAGGCGCTTCGTCAATGATCACTGACTTTAATCCATGACGTGCTAATTCAGCTGCCGCAGCAGTCCCCGCAGGACCGCCGCCGACGATCACCACTTTGTCGTGCGTCTGGCTAGTCATGCTTGATCCCCTCTTCTTTGAAACGGTTGGTCAGGGTTTCAACCGACATGTGTGGCTTAACTAAAGTCTGGCAGGCACGTTGCTTGTGTTTGGCATTGATCTTAACCTGGCAACAATGGCATACCCCCATGCCACAGTAGGCACCTGATGCAACATTGCGGTCGTTTTCCATCACTTTGGCATAGTTGGCGGCAAGTAAAACCGACAACACGGTTTCCCCTTCACAGGCCTCAACAGATTGATCATCGACGGTAATTTTAAAATTGCGCGAAGGCAGAGGCGTAATGTCTCGGGTGCGCTTAAGTGGTTTCATAACGTGTCTCTCTCATGTAGTGATACATCATCGAGCGCAGCATGTACGCTTGATATACAGGACAGGTAAGAGCCAGTGACGTTGAGGGTAACTTGAAATGATAATTAAAAGTTAACTACTAAAAAGTGTACAACCGTTTTCCCGGTTCCTTTCGCTCGTCTATGCCCTATTTCAGGCACAATCAGCTCATTTCCTGTGAACGAGAGAAGATTAACCCGAAATAAACAATTAAGCTATATCTATTTACATTGAATAAACAAAAATTGATCTGGATCCGGGCATGTCGCTTTTTTATGCACTCACTGTTGACTTGCTCATCGCCAGCTCATGCTTTTCTCTTAGTCGAGTTGATGAGACTCGGACCAGACTCGCAGCTGCTCCAGAATATGCAGTGCTGAACGACCAAACTCGGTCAGCTCATACGTGACAGCCACTGGCCGTTCATTAACGACCGTACGTAATACCATGCCCTGGGATTCCAGCTCTTTGAGGCGCTGGTCGATCATCTTTTTGCTGGCGCCGCCGAGCATTCTGGCCAGATCGTTAAACCTCACCGGCTCATCTTTAAGATGATAAATGATAGATCCCGTCCATTTACCGCCAATAAGGCGCATGCCCTTTTCGATGGCACAGGGTTCGAGACACGCATTTAAAACTTTTTTTCTTCCCTTACTATCTGTTTTAACGACACTTTCCACAGTCAGCACTCCAAAATCAGGGTGGTTACCAAAAGTAAACTAATTGAATAAAGGTTACAGGTTACTATTATAAACCACGATAGCAATTAAGCCTACCGGAGAATCAACATGAACAAAGCCCTGATCATTAACGCACATCAGTATTACCCCTTTTCTGAAGGGAAACTCAATGCCACGCTGGTTAACAGTATGGTCTCTCACCTGACTACCAGGGGGTTCGAGACCCGGGTGGTAACAATGGCTGAGCCACTCGACATTGAGCACCAACTGGATCTGCACCGCTGGGCTGATGTCGTGATCCTGCAATCCCCAATTAACTGGATGGGTCTGCCCTGGTCATTTAAAAAGTATATGGACGAGGTGTATACCGCAGGTATGGGGGGTGCCCTGTGCAATGGCGACGGACGCTCAGCCGACCAGCCTAAAGCTAATTATGGGCGAGGTGGCACGCTTGGCGATACGCGTTACATGCTCTCCGTCACCTTTAATGCCCCAGCGGAATCGTTTAATGACGTGAATGAGTTTTTTGAGGGTAAAAGCGTAGACGACTTGCTGCTCCCGGCACATATGAACTTTAAGTTCTTTGGTATGCAGTCTATACCTACGTTTAGCTGCTTCGATGTGATGAAAAATGCAGACATAGAGGGCGACCTTGCGCGCCTCGACACCCATTTAAACACCTACTTTTAAGGACGCACCATGAGTCAAACTAACCAGTACTCTCAAAAACTGCACCCCGGCAGCCCATTTCCGGACATCCAGGTTAATCTGTCCGATGGGAGTACACGTCACCTGGCACAGGCCAACAATGCTGGCAGGTGGCAGCTGGTGTTGATTTATCGGGGTCGCCACTGCCCGTTATGCACCCGTTACCTAAATAAACTGGAACAATTTAAGGATCAACTGGCTGACATCAAAGTCGACATAGTTGCGGTATCCGGAGACAGCCTGGCACAACTGCAAAGCCACAGCGAGCAGCTTAACGTATCGTTTGCGCTGGGGTATGGTCTGCGCCTTGCTGACATGAAAACCCTGGGCTTGTTTATTTCTGATCCCCGATCAGCACAGGAAACCGACCACCCCTTTGCCGAACCCGGACTCTTTGTCATCAACGAAGCCGGAAACATTCAGGTGACAGATATTTCTAACAACCCCTTTGTTCGCCCGGATCTAACTTCTTTGGTAAATGGTCTTGGCTGGATCCGTGACCCGGACAACAACTACCCCATTCGCGGTATGCATAACTAACCGCCTTTTAACAGGAGCACACACATGTTTACCTATTATGAGCCTGACACTGCACCACAAGACTCTAAACCGCTCATGGCGCAATCACTGGCCAGTTTTGGCATGCTGCCCAACCTGCATAAAGTGCTGGCAGAGTCGGCCGTGACCTATAAAGCTTATAACGATACCTTTAGCGCTTTTATGCAGGACACCAGCTTGTCGGCCATTGAACAGCAGGTGGTATTTATGACCGCCAACTACGAAAATAACTGTCACTATTGTGTTCCCGGTCATACCTGGATGATGAAATCTGCCGGCATGCCCGATGCTCTGATCAGCGCACTGCGCGAAGGGACCCCCTTGCCAGACAGTAAACTCCAGGCACTGCGGGATTTTGTAAAAGCACTGCTGGCAGAACAGGGCCATATTGGCGATGACGCGCTGGCAGCCTTTCTGAGTGCCGGATACAGCAAACAACAGGCACTGGAAGTGTTAACCGGCCTGGCCGCTAAGCTCATTTCCAACTTTACCAACGCACTGGCCAAAACCGAACTGGACCCACCAATGCAACCCTATCAGTGGACCCACCCGGATTCACGATAATCGTCCGCGTCGACTATGCAATTGGACTCACTAGGCACATTAAAACAGTGCATCATAAGTCAAAGGCCACTCCAAGGTGGCCTGACCCACGACAATACCTTGCTGATCTGCGCCGACGGCAGCCAATGGGTATGTAAACGCTCCCTTGGCCGACATCAAAGTGGACTTGTCATCGAAGCAGACACCTATTCGCTACTCGCTAACACGCGCTTCGCGCTGCCAACCGAGCTAATACGTTTAGATAACGCCAGCCAGCTACTGCTTCGCCCTTATATCGAAGGGACGACCACAACGAGCTGGACACAACTCAATATTGAGCAGGCAATCTTCTTGCTCAAAGCTATCCATCAGCTCACAGCAACACACCATGGTAAGGTAAGCCACCCCACCAGCTCTACTCTGAACCCGGCCAACCAACTTCGGGTCATCTGGCGATATTTCCGCAGCTGCACCTCTCAACGCGCCAAAATGACAAATATCTATGGCAAGCTTTGCACTATACTGCAGGACCGTCAGAGCCTCTTTGATACCCTTAGCACTTATACACTCAATCATGGCGACTTCCACCCCGGCAACCTGATTGCAACACCCGGGCAGCAACTTGTTCCGATTGACTGGGAGCGTGCACATTTTGGCGACCCGGCTTTTGATTTGGCCCTGATCAACTGGCATGGCCAGGACCCCATCGTTAACCCTGCCCTGCAAGCCCGTGCAATTGCGCTCTACACTCAGTGTCCGGCGGAACAAATCGCGTTACAAAAACGCGTGATATGTTGGAGTTTAGTGCGCCTGTTCAACGATTATTTATATCTCACCAGCAACGGGCTGAAGGTCGATAAACTGGCGCACTTTGAAGAGACCACAGCAATGCTTCTGAATGCGGCCAGCTGAATTCACATGGCCGATTTTGCACACTGGATCACGTTCGGGCGTTTTTAAAGGTTGGAATATCTGCCTGTAGCGAACACCAGTTCGCTTTGCTGCTGGTAAATATCTGTGCATCCACTTTCACTGGAATATCTGTGTCGAACGTGGATATGGCGATTTCTATGTCTTCTGGTGGCACGCCTTTACTTCGAAAACCAAGACTGGCGCCACAGGTATGACAAAAAGTACGCGTGGTGCCATTGGGCGCTGTGAACTCTTTTAAACATGCTTTTCCCGATAACCAGTTTAAATCAGTCACGGACACTAAAGTACCAAAAGCTGCGCCGTGAAATTTACGACACATAGTACAGTGGCAATTGGCCACTCGGGTGCTAAAACCGGAGACAGAGAAGGTAACTTGTCCGCACAAGCACGAGCCATAATATTGATTTTTCATACGTTTCAGTTTCCCTGTAGCCAATCACAAAATTAAGCTCAGACAATACCACAAAGCTCAAGGTTGCACTGCGAAACAGTCAGTTTGCTTCATTAATGCCGGGGTTTCACAGTGTAAGTGCTTTGCATGATCTGTTTGCCTAGCCGGGCAACTATACGGATACTTCTGCGTGCTCAATGTATTTTTCATTATTGTCACTCGGTACTGCTGCGACAAAACAATCTACATATGACATGTTCGTCTGCTTTACTTTGGCCTTTCACATACCATGAACCTAATCCAATTCTGACGCCGCGATAAAGCTCGCACAACACGACTGCACAGCCATACCCAGCCTATCAAGCATAGCAGGCCAGAAACACCAGAAGGTTGCGGCTCTCAGCATAACTCCCTCAAGTCGTGACCTCGCACGTTTAACACAAAGAAAAAAGCATACCTCATTGCTGAGATATGCTTTACGTTGGACTATCGTGAGTCACCACGAATCTTGCTCATTCATACTGGCTAGTTGATTAGCCACGCTTGCTGCTGCTGGGTGCCATCAAATTCCCAGCTGTACACAAGCGGCTCGACGTCAGTACTGTAATACCAAATTTCGGCTTTTAACTTTTGCTCCGAGTGCGGCAGTTCAATCTGAACCGTTAATCCGGTGCTATCAACTGGCGCTCTCAAAAAACAGGTATCTTCGTTGGTGAGGACGGAATCTTGCTGACACACATTGATATAAGCGCGACCATTGACCACATCGGGTGCGACTGAAACAGTGACCGGCACATCCGTCTGGAAATCAAACCCGCCATCTACAACCACGGCTTCCATCCCTTCCCCAGCCGGGGCATCTTCAGCTGGTTGCTCCTCAGATACCTGCTCTTCAGTGCTAGTCGCTTGCTGCTCAGCCGCGTTATCTTGCTGAGCCTGATTACCCGATTGCGTTTGCGTTGTATTGGTTACACTGGCCTGGGCTGTATTACTACTGCCATCAGAGCCACCAGATCCGCCGCCACATGCTGCAAGTAAAAGTGTCATTAAAGTTACGATTAATTTGTTCATGATACTCTCCTAGTTATGCGCTGCATTGCTGATGGTATATTGATATTCAGGTACTGGATTCTCAAACCAGGTTGCGTTCTGTGCGCCTGCTGACTCAGCAAACTCCACAAATTGTGGATACGCAAGTGACATATCAACGCGCTCCATTGGGTGGTCCCACTGGGAGTTAATGATAAGTGCCCAGGACAAACCCGTTGACGTTTGGAAGTAGCCATTGGTTGATGAAGTGTCATCGCCCTGGTCCAGATAGCTGCTGTCAAACGCTTCGGTTGGCTCATGATTTTTAAGATGGACTTCCCAACCACGACCATTGTTCTGGTCTACAAAAGGCCCATGGTAATGGCCGTCTACGGCGAAGATAAACGGGTCAACTTTGCTGTTTGTCGCCACATTCGCGTTGTAGCTGGTCGCAAGCGGAATGCTGATTTCAAACGAATAAGGCGCTCTTTGGATGTCACTACAGCCTGTTTCTGTTCTGAAAAATTTGCAGCCAGGCTGCACCGGTACCATCTCTCTGGTATCGGCAAAGATGACGACGATGGCTTCGCTTCTGTTGGCTTCCAGTGGACTGCCGTCCTGTAGTGACCCGTCAATGGTCAGTTCAACCTGGGCTTCATCAACATCGTTACGGGCAATGTCTTTTAAACGAATAGCAAAAGCATTGTGATAACCAGCCCCGACCGCGATCAATGCACCTTCAATGTTGTACTGCACAACCTGGTTACCAATCTGGCTGGTCGTCACACGATATCTCACCACCACGTCGTTAAAGTCATAGTCACCTTTTTGCGGCCATAAATCTTCAAACGCGGCGGTTTTCCACGAGGTCGAGTTCTGGATCAGGCTGCTGGCAACAACAGAAACATTCAAATCTTCCACTTCACCGTTATCAATCCCGCCCTGTGGTGCAATATCACTGGTGTTCGAGACCCTGAATCTGGCCCAGGTGCTGCCTGCAACCGCATCGACAGGCACGGGGATCAGCACAAGATTTTCACCTGCAACACCCAGGTACTCACTGATCACACGCTCTGATTCCTGAAACTGCCCATCAGCGTTCCAGTCAATCCAGGCATTCACATACCCGGATTTCGAGAGCGTGAACGAAACCAGCGTTTCATAGCCTGTTTCAAGGTTAGTTAAAAAGCTAATGCCGTTGTCGTCGTCTGTAGTTTTAGGTACGTATTCTGCACTGACACTCTGGCCAAAAAATAAGTCACCCACATTATGACGCGCGCCATTGGCGCTCAGCGAGGTGCCATAGCTATCTGGTGCGTCGCCGTAGTCTATGGTTGGGTCTTCTGTATCATCGATGATTGGTGCAGTCGCACAGCGTGCACCATCGTTAGTATTAGAAACAGGACCATATGCGAATAGCTGGGTATTACCGGGGTCATTAATATCTATCTTATACACATGACCGTCCTGATTTCTGCTGATGTAAAAATTGCTCTCCACATCAAAATAGACGGCACCAAATGTCCCTGACTGACCCACGTTGCCAAGATTTGTACTGGAACCGTTTGCAACGTCGATGCGGTGCAGATTACCATTGCTGTCTACACTGTAAGCCAGGCTGGTATTTTCATTCGGTGTAAACGCCATATCAAAAATATTCAGGTTGAGCGCACTGCCATCAATAATGCGCTCTGCCTGCAAATAGTCGCCGCTGTTTTCGTCGAGCGATACTCGATAAAGGCCTAAGCTGCTACCTTTCTTGTAAACATAAAATGCGTTCTCGTGAATGGCGACATCGCCCACGTAAAAGTTAGTATCGGGAAACCCTGACGCCATGATGGGCTCAAGGACGTAATCTTTTCCTACCCGACCAATGTTTTTGTTGCTGTAGTCCCAGCCGTATATGTAACGGTCGTGGACACTAAACCCTATGCCGTTGAGCTTGTTGTTGGTACCAACATTTTCAGCGAGCGTGGTGTACGAACCCGAAACCAGGTTAACGCCATATATAGTGGCAGTGTTGCCCTGCACCAAAAAGGCTTTTGACGGGCATGTGTCGAACGGGGCGGCTGATAGTCCTGCGGAAAACACGCAGGCTCCGAACAATATCTTTTTCATGTGACTCTCCAACGCTTTGATCTGCTGTCAGAGAGGTTGCAAGCATGAGACCAATTTTATTATACTGATTTTAAAGAGGTTTTATTTTTCACATTTGCGTTATTGCAATACGCAACGCAGGATGAAAATCGCAATGAGAAAAACGAAACTAAAAAGCACGCTCTGCGCGTACTCAGTCAATCGCTATGAATCACTGAGTTCATAAACATCGAATAGCGAATAGCGAATAGCAGACACCCAACCAAATAGCGAATAGCAGACACCCAACCAAAAACTTGTCTATCATACCCCCCATCGCCTATGCTGTTAATCTGCTCCAAGGATAAAGACACCCAACTCGAATAGCAGACACCCAACAATAGCGAATAGCCGAATAGCCGAATAGCAGATAGCCGAATAGCAGACACCCAACCAAAAACTTGTCTGTCACCCCCCCATCGCCTATGCTGTTAATCTGCTCCAAGGATAAGGACGAACCCAATGCCAGCGGCACGGAAAAGCCAGGTCAGCTTAGTTGACACAAAATACTACCATTGCATCTCTCGCTGCGTAAGGCGTGCCTTTTTATGCGGTGAGGACCCATTAACTGGCCAATCTTATGAACATCGCCGAGACTGGGTTGAAGAAAAACTACTTCTGCTGGCAAGTATTTTCTGCATTGATATTTGCGCTTACGCTGTGATGAGCAACCATACTCACATTGTTATGTATGTTGATGACACAAAAGCCAATCGACTATCTGACAAAGCAATCGCTATCCGATGGCACAAGTTGTTTAAGGGAAATTGGCTGACACACAAATTCGTGGAAGGTGACGAACTCACCCCGTCAGAACGCATTATGCTCGACGATATTATCGACAAATACCGCGAAAGACTTGCAAGCATCAGCTGGTTTATGCGCGTACTCAACGAAGACATTGCCCGCCGAGCCAATAAAGAAGATGGCTGTACAGGCCGGTTCTGGGAAGGCAGGTTTAAGTCCCAAGCGTTGCTCGATGAAGCTGCCCTTGCCGCCTGCATGGCCTATGTTGACCTCAACCCTATTCGGGCCAAAATGGCCAACACACCGGAAACTTCTGAGTTCACCAGTATCAAAAAACGCATTGAACACGCACAGCATAGCAAACAACCAAATAACCTTATGCGCTTTGCTGGAAACCCAAGACAAAACATGCCTAAAGGACTGCCCTTTGAACTTAAATACTACATTGAACTGGTTGAGCTCACTGGTCGATGCATTCGCGCAGACAAGCGAGGCCACATCTGTGATACCCAAGCTATCCTCGCCAGATTGCAAATAGAGCCTGAAAACTGGCTAAAGCTCACCACGCGATTTACCAAAGTATTCCTCGGTGCAGTCGGCAGACAGCAAGCCGTGACTGAATTTTGTGAACACCTGCAAAAAAAGCGACGACCCAATCTGGCTAATTGTGAACGCTTATTAGGTTAATATTGCCATTGTCCTGACTTCAAGTTATAACCGTCGCACTCTTGCAGCACTTATCTGTGCCCCAAAATACCAAATAACTACGGTTCGAGCTGAAATTCCTCAACTATGAGTGCCAACTCTCTCGGTTTATCACTTCTTTACTCTACATAGCACTCGCAGTCACCCACTAAAGACCCATAAAAGGAACGTATAACGCTGGGTGTCTGCGTATTTCTTCAATTATGAGGGGATCCCCCAGCGCCGCGTTAAACGGCTAAGTAATAGTTGGCTATAATGTGAAGCGAAGCGAAACCGAGCCAAATGTTACGTATCCGACTTTTAAACGCCTTGTTAGGCATTCTTAGTTAAACAAGTTTCCACGCTGCTTTACACTTTCTATAAGTTTTTCTGATGTATATGCTTCGCTCCATTTTAAACTACATATTGCTTCAACAGATGCTAACCATTGTCCTTTGTGTTTAAACGAACCCAAATTAACAAAAAGCTCATCTTTGAACGGCTTTTGCTCATAGAGCCACCATTTTTGAGGTTCAGTGTTACCATGTTTTTGAATTTTAGGTGGACTATCTAATTCTACACCTAGTTTTTCCCTTAGATCAGCTTCAATTTTCATATAGTTTTGTAATGCTAAATTTTTATCATTCTCTGGCCCAAGAATGATGTATCTTGAATAGGATAGCAATTCGAACTTATACCCAGATGGTATTTCGGTTCGATACCAATCGAAAGCTATAGCTTTTGTGTCTAGAGGATTTAAAACACTAAATCTAGAATCTATCGAATACTCATGAGGTATTACGGTTACACCATATGATTTACGTGGTTTTAGGAGAGCAGGAGTATACTTTTTGAAGTTTGCTTTTTGTTCCTGTTTCGATTCACCACATCGAATATCATCAAAACTTAAAATTACTCCTCTTAGATCAGAATTAATTGCATGTGCGGAGGCAGCATTAAAAAATAGAGCAGCGAACATAAGTTTATTTTTCATCTTTTATTTCCTTATAGTTGAAGATGAATCCAATTCATCAAGATGCCTAACGCCGCATTCTGAGGAATCCCCAGATAATTATATTTCAAATCAATGTGATGGACACGCACGGCATTGTTTGATCTAATTTATTTCGCCAAAAACTAACCAGATAACAACACCATGCGTGATATCACCATCCTACACGATATGCTCCGAAAAAACTGCCCCCAAATTCATGCTCGGCGCCTTGATTCATTAATGCTGGCAACTGAGACTTTGCTCGATTGCAACCAACTCTCACTTACAGAGCTGGGTCGAAATATGAAGGGCCCTGTCGCTGCAAAACACAACATTAAACGTATGGACCGACTGCTTGGCAACACCGCTATGCATAACGACCGACTCGCTATTTACCGCTTCCATGCGCGCCTGATATGTGGCGCTAATCCCATGCCTATCTTGCTGGTCGACTGGGCCGATGTGCGAGAACAACTGCGGCTGATGACTTTGCGTGCTTCCGTCAGCATTCAAGGGCGCTCAATGATCGTGTATGAGCGCACCTTCACGTTTGCTCAATACAACTCACCTAAGTCCCATCAATTGTTCCTTGATGAACTTGCCTGCGTCCTGCCTGATAAATGTATTCCACTCATCGTGACCGATGCCGGCTATCGAAATACCTGGTTTCGACAGGTCGATAAAAAAGGTTGGTTCTGGCTGGGACGGGTGCGTGGCAAAGTCACTTATCAGCATAAGAACAGCGAAAATTGGCATGTAAATCAGGCGCTTTATCCATCAGCCACTCCCCGTGGACGTTATATTGGAGAGGTAAAACTTGGCCGAAAAAGTCCTATCAACTGCCACCTGCATTTATATAAAGCCAAACAAAAAGGTCGTACTGACAGGCGCTCTTCAAAAGCTGGCAGGCATCATACCGCCCAAAAAAGTTATCGAACTGGCAGTAAGGAACCCTGGCTATTGGCCACTAACCTACCCGCTGACTTGTTCAAACCCAAACGTGTTGTCTCACTTTACGCCAAGCGCATGCAAATCGAAGAAAGCTTTCGAGACCTGAAAAGCCCCCAATACGGTATGGGCCTGAGACATAGTAAAAGTCGATGCCCCAACCGGCTCGATATACTGTTATTACTCTCTTTGCTGGCGACCATTATTCTCTGGTGGATCGGCCTGTATGCTCAGCACTCAAATTGGCAACGAAAGTTCCAGGCAAATACAATCAGAGAGCGTGCTGTGCTGTCGACTGTTAGGCTTGGTAAAGAGGTTAGGCGGCGAAGCGATTATGTTATGACAGGAAAGCAACTGCGCTGGGCTATACGTGAATA